>OZ251446.1:0-2450000 GCA_965242495.1 Alphaproteobacteria bacterium
CGATTCTTTCCTGAAGGCGACGTCGGATTTGCCCAAGGGCGCCTTCATCAACAAGGCCAACAACCGTTTCAACATCGCTCTTTTCGAGGCCGTGTTCACGGCGGCATGTGGAAACGCCTATCGGAAAAAAGGCGTCGTCGAGGACGCGCTGGACGCGGAGCGGATCGAGCGATTGAGAACCGACCAGGAGTTCACCGCCGCCGCCCAGAAGGCTACGACACGGACGGAAAACGTAAGGACCAGGTTGCGGATTGCGTCCGAAATTCTGGTTTCCGGAAAGCGGTGACACGGACCTAGAATCTGGGCGCCGGATTGCGGATCGCATTCCGGACTCCGGAATTCGGGCAGGACTGGCTTCAATGAGCGGAAACGTCGTCGAACGGCTGCATGACGAGTTCGATGCGTTGCGCGGTTTTCTGCAGGACAACGACGGTGCGCATCTGCTTCCCATCGTGGAGGAGAATTTTCCGAAAGCATTGCTGCTTGCGGCGGCAAGCCACTTCGAGAAACGCCTGACGGAGGCCGTGAAGGAATTCGCCAGGGAGGTTACGACCGTCGACCATCCGCTCGTGTCGCTGATCGAGACCAAAGCGGTCGAACGCCAATACCATACATGGTTCGATTGGGATAAGCGAAACGCGAACAAATTTTTTCGCCTGTTCGGCAATGCGTTCCGCCAGCACGCCGAAAAAAAGGTGGACCGGAACGACCTATTGAACGAATCGATACGCGCGTTTCTCGATATCGGCAGAGAAAGAAACGAGCTTGTTCACGAGGACTTCGCCGGTTTCCAAATGAACAAGACGTCGGAGGAGATCTACGGACTCTACCGGTCCGCAGCCGTGTTCGTGGATTGGTTCCCGCAGGTCATCCGGGAATTCTCGCCTGATGGTCGGGCTGGCGGGCCGGAACCTGGAGCATCGGCGCCTCCGGCAACCGACGGATCGCCTTCGGGATCGAGCATGGCGTAGTCGCGAACCCGGACTTGGCGGGTTATCACCATGGCGCTCGGAATCGAGAAGGCCTTCGGCGTCTCGATGGATACCTTGCCGCGCATACGGCGGCGCGGAGGCAAAATCGACGTCAAGCGTCACCAGCGGGGAGCGCGAGGCTGAGGGAGGAGCGTGACGGCAATCCTCCGGGTGAGCGACGACCGGGCCGGCCGGGTGGCCTTGCCGACGGTCCGGCGCGCCGCTCGGAAGACGGCCGGCGGCTTGACAGCCGCCCGCCGGCCGACCGATGATGCGCGCGTTCGCGCCGGGGACCTGCCGACGAGGCCGCCGGACGGGACCCGACCTCCACGACGCCGGGGTTGCGCAGGATGGATCCAAACGCGGAAATGAGTCTGATCGTCGCCATCGTTTCGGCCGCCGCATCGGTGATCAGCGCCCTCGCCGCTTCCGTCGCCGCGGTCGGCATCTGGCGCGGCATCCGCGCCATGCTGCGATCCAACGACGACCGGGCCGAGCAGCAGCGCGAAGCCATGCAGCAGCAGCGCGAAGCCGAGGACAGGCGCCATGCCGAAGCCATGCAGCAGCAGCGCGAAGCCATGCAGCAACAGCACGAAGCCATGCAGCAGCAACGCGAGGCTATGCAGCAACAGCGCGAAGCCGAGGACAAGCGCCATTCCGAAACCATGACCGCGTTTCGCGAAATGCGCGAGGCCGACGACAAGCGCCATTCCGAGACCATGACCGCGCTCCAGGAACTGATACGCCGGACCGCGCCGCCTGCGGCCGCAACCGAACGGGGCTGACGCCGCCCGCAAGCGCAGCGGGTGGGGTCAGCAGCGCTACGCCGGCCGACATGGAGAAGACCGAAGCTGCGCCGAACACTCATCAAGGGATCGCCAGCGAGTCTCGATATGCCCTCGTCAAGCGCCAGGACGGCAATGGAGGTTGGAAGTGCGGTCGTTTCTACGAAAAATAACTAATTTGCCGAGTTACGTTTGGGGAATCGCCACGCTCTTGACCGTGGCTCCGGCGGCTTATTTGGTTCCGGTAGTATTTGACGAGCCCTTGCCCCAAAACGTGTTCTGGATCTCGGCGCTGCCGCTGTTCGTGGTGACCATCGTCGAGCTGGCGCGTAATCGGCGGGTGCATGCGGCTGCATTTATCCGTACACATATGAGCGAGTTTCTGGCGAATAAAGAAATGTATGAGACGTATCATGATCTGATTTACAACTATTCGGACGCCGAATGGGAAAAAACTCATGCAGCCACTGAGAAACACAGGAAAGATTGCCAGGAAAAAGTAGAAAACGTCACTCTCGAGGCACGCGATGCGGTCTGGAAGGCGCTCAATCCTTCCAGCAGTAGTTCTTCCGGCAATCGTCCGGACGGCAAGAGACGATACCACCCGATGTTCTTTCAGGGATCTTTGGAAGAACAGAAATTGGATAAAGTAATGCATTTCTTCGATCTGATCGCACATCAATACGGGCGTGGAGTCCTCAAACTCGGAGATATATCGGGTATTGCCGGATACCATTTGGGAGTCATAGGAACGCGGAAGGTAATACAGTACTATCTTGTGTTGAATGCTGAGAAATGGTCCGATTTGTCCTATCAAGCGGCGGTTGGGACCGAACCGCCGTTTACGAATCTCAAACGTCTTCTGAAGGATCTGGAGAAATGGCAGAAGAAGAGAACCGGAAAACGCCTTTGGCAGGAGACGACGAAGGCGTGACGGCGATTCTTCGAGTGAGCGACGATTGGGCCGGCCGGGCGCTCGAAGTCGCGCGAAGTCAGATGGCCTTGCCCGATAGCCCGGGGCGCCGCTCGGAAGACGGCGCGGTGGCGCTGTGCGCGGCGGCTTGCGTGGCTCATGCCGGGCTCGAACTGCGCTACGGCGCGGATCGGGCCGAGGCGTTTCGGGCGGACGTGGGAACGATCGGCTCGAAGCGACTCGTGATCGACGCCTTCGAGCGGCTCGGCCTCGATAGCGGCGCTTGCGCATATACGATGGCCGTGAACGACCGGACGGCTCCCGCCGGTCGTATCGACGCCTTGGCCAAGCTCCTCGCCCGTCGACCGGCCCCGCATCCTTCGCCCCGGTAATCGAAGCCCGCGAAGGGGACGCCCGCGAACCCGTCCCGGTTCGGACACATGTGAGACGCGCCGGCCCCGGAGGCTCACCCGGCGTCTCATATGTATTGAACCCGGACACGCTATTGACCCGCCGCGATTCCGTGGCATACTCCGCCGCCGCAGGCCGGCGCGTCGTCCGGCGGGAACAGAGACCGTGTCGATCAGAACCTATTCCGCCAAGCCCAGCGAGGCGCAGCCCGGCTGGCGGCTCGTCGATGCCGAAGGCGTCGTTCTGGGCCGGCTCGCCGCGGTCGTCGCGACGATGCTGCGGGGCAAGCACAAGCCGATCTATACGCCGCACATCGATTGCGGCGATCACATCGTCGTCGTCAACGCCGACAAGGTGCGGCTGACCGGACGCAAGCTCGCGCAGAAGACCTATTACCGGCATACCGGCTATCCGGGCGGCGTCAGGAGCCGCACCGCGGCGCAGGTCATGGCCGGGGCGCATCCCGAGCGCGTGATCGGAAAGGCCGTGGAGCGCATGATGCCCAAGGGAAAGCTCGGGCGCGCGCAGCTCCGCAAGCTCAGGATCTACGCCGGGGCCGAACATCCGCACGCCGCGCAGAAACCGCTTCCCCTGGATCTGGCGGCGGCGAACCCCAAGAACAGAAGGAGTGCGTGAGCATGGCCGAGGAGGGGAGCGCCACCCTCGCCGACGTGATGCCCGAACGGCTCACCGGCGGACAACCGCTTCCGGCCGAAGAACCGGCGTCGAACGAACCCAGGATCGACGACCGCGGCCGGGCCTACGCGACCGGCCGCCGCAAGAACGCGGTGGCCCGCGTCTGGATCAAGCCGGGCAGCGGCCGGGTGACGGTCAACGGGCGGGACGGCCCCGCCTATTTCGCCCGGCCCGTCCTGCAAATGCAGCTCGACCGGCCGTTCGGCGCGGTCGACCGCGCCGGCCTCTACGACGTGTGGTGCACGGTGACCGGCGGCGGGTTGTCCGGCCAGGCCGGCGCCGTCTGCCACGGCATTTCCCAGGCGTTGACGAAGCGCGAGCCGGCCCTCCGGCCGATCCTGAAGAAAGGCGGCTTCCTGACCCGGGACGCGCGCGTCGTCGAACGCAAGAAGTACGGCAAGCGGAAGGCGCGGCGCAGCTTCCAGTTCTCGAAACGCTGACGCGGAACGGCGCGCCGACCCGCCGGCGACGATGACCGCGACTCCCGACGGCGTCCGCGCCGCGATCCTGGGCGCGAGCGGCTATACCGGGGCGGAGTTGATCCGCCTGCTGCTCCGTCATCCGGCGGCGGAGATCCATGCGCTCACCGCGGATCGACATGCCGGCCGGCCGCTCGAGGCGGTGCTGCCGCAATTCGCCGGCCGCGGCCTGCCCGGCCTCACGCGCATCGAGGAGACCGATTGGTCGGCGGTCGACGCCGTCTTCTGCTGCCTGCCGCACGGGGCTACGCAGGAGGCCGTCGCCGCGCTTCCCCGCCGCCCGAAGGTGATCGACCTCTCGGCGGACTTCCGCCTGCGCGACGGCGAGACCTACGCCGCATGGTACGGCCATGCGCATCGCGCCCCGCAACTCCAGGCCGAGGCGGTCTACGGGCTGCCCGAACTCGCGCGCGACGCGATCCGCGAAGCCCGTCTGGTCGCCTGCCCCGGCTGCTACCCGACCTCGGCGATTCTGCCGCTCGCCCCGCTGCTCGAAGACCGCGCCATAGACGCCGGGGCCGGCGTCATCGTCGATTCGAAGTCCGGGGTCACCGGCGCGGGCCGGACCGCGAAGGAGGCCAACCTGTTCGCCGAGGTCGCCGAGGGCGTCCATGCCTACGGCGTCGGCGCCCACCGGCATACGCCGGAGATCGAGCAGCAGCTCGCCGCTGCGGCCGGGCGCGCGGTGACGGTCAGCTTCACGCCTCACCTGATGCCGATGAACCGCGGGATACTGTCGACGATCTACGTCCGGCTCGCCGACGGCGCCACGCCTTCCGCCCTGCGCGGGATTCTGGCCGCGCGCTACGCCGACGAACCCTTTCTGCGCGTAGTCCCCGAGGGCGTTTCGCCCGCGACCCGACACGTCCGGGGGTCGAACCACTGCCTGATCGGCGTCTTCGCCGACCGGCTGCCCGGCCGCGCGATCCTCGTCTCGGTGCTCGACAACCTCGTCAAGGGCGCCTCCGGCCAGGCGGTGCAGAACTTCAACCTCGTGTTCGGCCTGCCGGAGACCGCGGGGCTGGAGCAGGAGCCGCTATACCCTTGATGGCCGCCCGCCTGCCGCCCTATCGCCGCCGGCGCCCTCGCGTCGCGCCCTCGGCCTTCGTCGCCGAGGGCGCGGTGGTCGTCGGCGACGTCGAGATCGCCGACCGGGCGAGCGTGTGGTTCAACTGCGTCCTGCGGGGCGACGAGCAGGCGATTCGGATCGGCGCCGGAAGCAACGTCCAGGACGGCGTCGTGATCCACGTGCACGGTCGCAAGCAGGGCGTCCACGTCGGAGCCGGCTGCACGGTGGGCCATATGACGCTGCTGCACGCATGCACGCTCGACGACGGCGCCTTCGTCGGCATGGGCGCTATGGTGCTCGACGAGGCGCGCATCGAGGGCGGGGCGATGCTGGCGGCGGGCGCCATGCTGACCCAGGGCAAGCGCGTCCCGCGCGGCGAACTCTGGGCCGGCAGGCCCGCGCGCTTCGCCCGCAGGCTGACGCCGGCGGAGATCGACGGCATGCGGACGACCGCGGACGACTACGCCGAGCGGGCCCAGGAGTATCTGCGGGCGCGGCCCGCCGCGGCGGGCGTTTGATCCCGCGCCCGGGCCGGCGCCGGACCGCCGCTGCGCGCAAACCCTTTGTCACCACCGGGCGTTGCCCGTATAAGTCCGCCGGGTCCCGGCTGGCCGCGGGCGCCCGGCGCCGATGCCGAAGGTCGAGCGATGGAACGGATGCTCCTCGAATATCTGCCGATCCTGCTGTTCATCGGGATCGCCGCGGGGATGGGCGTGGCCGCGATCGCGGCCTCCTACGTCGTCGCGCGGCAGCGGCCCGACGCCGAGAAGGTCTCCGCCTACGAATGCGGGTTCGACCCGTTCGACGATGCGCGCCGGCCGTTCGACGTCCGCTTCTACCTGGTCGCGATCCTGTTCATCGTCTTCGACCTCGAGATCGCGTTCCTGTTCCCCTGGGCGGTCTCGCTGGGACAGATCGGCATGTTCGGCTTCTGGTCGATGATGGTGTTCCTCGGCGTCCTCACCGTCGGCTTCGTCTACGAGTGGAAGAAGGGGGCGCTGGAATGGGAGTGACGCCGTTGCGAGGCGCCGATGCGGACGCCGCGGCCGGGCGGGCCGCCGGCGAGATCGCCGACAAAGGGTTCGTCGTCGCCCGGCTCGACAAGCTGGTGAGCTGGGCGCAGAGCGGCTCCCTGTGGCCGATGACCTTCGGCCTCGCCTGCTGCGCCGTCGAGATGATGCATTCGGCGGCGAGCCGCTACGATCTCGACAGGTTCGGCGTGCTGTTCCGGCCCAGTCCGCGCCAATCCGACGTGATGATCGTCGCCGGGACGCTGTGCAACAAGATGGCCCCGGCGCTGCGCAAGGTCTACGACCAGATGGCCGAACCGCGCTGGGTCATCTCGATGGGGAGCTGCGCCAACGGCGGCGGCTATTATCACTACTCCTACTCGGTGGTGCGGGGCTGCGACCGCATCGTCCCGGTCGACGTCTACGTGCCCGGCTGCCCGCCCACCGCGGAGGCTCTGGTCTACGGCGTGCTTCAGCTGCAGAAGAAGATCCGCCGCGCCGGCGCCATCGCGCGTTAGGCCGGCTCCGCCCGCAGCGCCATCCGGACGACGGCTCAGGCATGAACGAGGCATTGCGCGAACTCGGCGCCTATATCGGCGGGGCGCTCCGCGGGCGGGTGCTGTCCGCGGACGCGACGCGCGACGAGCTGGCGTTGTGCGCGCGCGCCGACGCGCTGGTCGAGGTGATGACCTTCCTGCGCGACGATTCGAACTGCCTGTTCAAGGTGCTGGTCGATCTGTGCGGCGTCGACTATCCCGAGCGCGAGCGGCGGTTCGACGTCGTCTACAACCTGCTCAGCCTGCGTCACAACCAGCGCGTCCGGGTCAAGGCGCAAGCGGACGAGAACACCCTGGTGCCCTCGGTGACCGGCGTCTACAGCGCCGCCGCGTGGTACGAGCGCGAGGCCTGGGACCTGTACGGCATCCTGTTCGCGGGCAATCCGGACCTCCGGCGCATCGTCACCGATTACGGGTTCGACGGGCATCCGCTGCGCAAGGATTTCCCGTTGACCGGATTCGTCGAGCCGCGCTACGACGACGAGAAGAAACGGGTCGTCTACGAACCCGTCGAACTGGTCCAGGACTTCCGCGAGTTCGACTTCCTCAGCCCCTGGGAGGGCGCGCAATCCCTGTTGCCCGGCGACGAGAAGGCCGGCGGCGACGGCAAGGACGGCGGGTAGTGCCCGACACCGAGATCAAGAACCTGACTATGAATTTCGGACCGCAGCATCCGGCGGCGCACGGGGTGTTGCGGCTCGTGGTGGAGATGGACGGCGAGGTGATCGAGCGCGCCGATCCGCATATCGGCCTGTTGCACCGCGGCACCGAGAAGCTGATCGAGCACAAGACCTATCTCCAGGCGGTGCCCTATTTCGACCGGCTCGACTACGTGGCGCCCATGTGCCAGGAGCACGCCTTCGCCCTGGCGACGGAAAAGCTCCTCGGCATCGAGCCGCCGCCGCGCGGGCAGTACATCCGCGTCCTGTTCAGCGAGCTGACCCGCCTACTCAACCACATCCTCAACGTCTGCGCGTTCGCCCTCGACGTCGGCGCCATGACCCCGTTCCTGTGGGGCTTCGAGGAGCGCGAGAAGCTGATGGAGTTCTATGAGCGCGTCTCGGGCGCCCGGCTGCATGCGGCGTATTTCCGCCCCGGCGGGGTCCATCGCGACCTGCCGGCGGGGCTGGTCGAGGACGTCGCCCGCTTCCGCGACGGCTTCGGCCGCTTCCTCGACGACGTGGAAGGCCTGTTGACGGAGAACCGCATCTTCCGGCAGCGGACCGTGGACATCGGCGTGATCTCGGCCGACGACGCGCTCGACTGGGGGTTGAGCGGGCCGATGCTCCGTGCGTCCGGCCTCCCCTGGGACCTGCGCAAGGCGCAGCCCTACGACGTCTACGACCGGATGAAGTTCGACGTCCCCGTGGGCCGCAACGGCGACTGCTTCGACCGCTATCTGGTCCGCATCGAGGAGATGCGCCAGAGTCTCCGCATCGTCGGGCAGTGCCTCGACGAGCTGCCCGACGGGCCGGTCAAGACGCAGGACTTCAAGCTGTCCCCGCCGCCCCGCGCCGAGATGAAACAGTCGATGGAAGCGCTGATCCACCACTTCAAGCTCTACACCGAAGGCTACCGCGTGCCGGCCGGCGAAACCTATTGCGCGGTCGAGGCGCCGAAGGGCGAATTCGGCGTCTATCTCGTCTCCGACGGCACGAACCGGCCCTACCGGTGCAAGATCCGCGCTCCCGGCTTCGCCTTCCTGCAAGCGACCGAGTTCATGAGCAAGGGGCATATGCTGGCCGATCTGGTCGCCATCGTCGGCTCGATGGACATCGTGTTCGGGGAGATCGACCGATGACCGCCGCGGCGCCGCCGGAGACCTTCGCCTTCTCGCCCGACAACCGGGCCCGGGCCGAACGCATCGTCGCGCGCTACCCGGCGGGCAAGCAGGCGAGCGCGGTGCTGGCCCTGCTCGACCTGGCGCAGCGCCAGTCCGGCGGCTGGCTGCCGCGGGCGGCGATCGAGCATGTCGGCGCGGCGCTCGGCATGGCGCCGATCCGGCTCTACGAGATCGCGACCTTCTACGAGATGTTCAACCTCGAACCGGTCGGCGAGCATATGGCGCGCGTCTGCACGACGACGCCCTGCCTGCTGCGCGGCGCCGGCGAGGTCCTCCGGGCGTGCGAGGCCGAGCTCGGCGTCGCCGTCGGCGAGACGACGGCGGACGGCAGGTTCACCCTGCGCGAGTCCGAATGCCTGGGCGCCTGCGTCAACGCCCCGGTCGTCTGGATCGACGACGACTATTACGAGGACCTGGACCCGGACCTCGCCGCGTCCCTCCTCCGGCGGATACGCGACGGCCGGCCGGCGCAGCCGGGTTCGCAGACCGGCCGGCGGGCGTCGGTGCCGGCCTCCGGGCCGACGGCGTTGACCGGGGCCGTCGGCGAGCGGTGACGGGGGCGCCATGCTGAAGGATTCGGACCGCATCTTCGCCAACCTGTACGGGCTTCAGGACTGGCGGCTCGCCGCCGCCCGCAAGCGCGGCGACTGGGAGGGCGCCCGGGCGCTGATCGAGAAGGGGCGCGACTGGATCGTCGAGGAGATCAAGGCGTCGGGGCTGCGCGGCCGCGGCGGGGCCGGTTTTCCGACCGGGCTCAAATGGTCGTTCATGCCCAAAGAATCGGACGGCCGACCCCACTATCTGGTGGTCAATGCGGACGAGAGCGAGCCCGGCACCTGCAAGGACCGCGACATCATCCGCCACGATCCCCACAAGCTGTTGGAGGGATCGTTGCTGGCCGGCTTCGCGATGGGCGCGCACACGGCGTTCATCTACGTCCGCGGCGAGTTCTACCGCGAGGCCGAGAGGCTTCAGGCGGCGATCGACGAGGCGCGCGATGCGGGGCTCATCGGCCCCGATGCGTGCGGCGCGGGCTGGCCGTTCGACGTCGTCCTTCATCGCGGGGCGGGGGCCTATATCTGCGGCGAGGAGACCGGCCTGCTGGAGAGCCTCGAGGGCAAGAAGGGCCTCCCCCGCATCAAGCCGCCCTTTCCGGCCAATACCGGCCTCTATGGCTGTCCGACGACGGTCAACAACGTCGAGACCATCGCGGCGACGCCCGAAATCCTCAAGCGGGGCGCGTCCTGGTTCGCCGGGTTCGGACGGCCGAACAACACCGGCACCAAGGTCTTCTGCATCTCGGGGCACGTCGAAACCCCGTGCAACGTCGAAGAGGCCATGGGCGTCCCGCTCCGCGAGCTGATCGAACGCCACGCCGGCGGCGTGCGCGGCGGTTGGGACAACCTCAAGGCGGTGATCCCGGGCGGCTCGTCCGTGCCGCTGATTCCGAAATCGGTCTGCGATACGGTGCTGATGGATTTCGATGCGCTGCGCGACGTCCGGTCCGGCCTCGGCACCGCGGCCGTCATCGTCATGGACCGTTCGACCGACGTGGTCGCCGCCGTCGCCCGGCTGTCGCGCTTCTACATGCACGAGAGCTGCGGCCAGTGCGCGCCCTGCCGCGAGGGGACCGGCTGGATGGCGCGGGTCATGGAGCGCATGGTCGAGGGCCGCGCCGAGATCGCCGACATCGACATGCTGCTCGAAGTCGGCTACCAGATCGAAGGCCACACGATCTGCGCCCATGGCGATGCGTCGGCATGGCCGATCCAGGGTCTGGTCAGACATTTCAGGGACGACATGGAGCACCGCATCCTCGCGCGCATGACCCGCGACGGCGCGCGGGCGGCCTAAGGACCGGCCGTGGCGACGCTGACCATCGACGACGTCGAGATCGAGGCGCCGGACGGCCTCAGCGTCCTCCAGGCCTGCGAGCTCGCGGGCCGCGAAATCCCGAGATTCTGCTACCACGAACGCCTGTCCATCGCCGGCAATTGCCGTATGTGCCTGGTCGAGATGGAGCGCGCGCCCAAGCCGATCGCGTCCTGCGCCATGCCGGTCGGCGACGGCATGGTCATCCGCACCGATACCCCGACGGTCCGCAAGGCGCGCCGGGGGGTGATGGAATTCCTGCTCATCAACCATCCGCTCGACTGCCCGATCTGCGACCAGGGGGGCGAGTGCGATTTGCAGGACCAGGCGATGGCGTACGGTTTCGACCGTTCGCGCTTCCAGGAGCACAAGCGCGCCGTGTCGGACAAGAATCTCGGGCCGTTGGTCGAAACCCACATGACCCGATGCATCCATTGCACGCGCTGCATCCGCTTCGCCACCGAGATCGCCGGCGTCGAGGAGCTGGGCGCCACCGGCCGCGGCGAGTGGATGGAAGTCGGCGCCTATGTCGAGAAGGCGCTCGGCTCGGAACTGTCGGGCAACGTCATCGACCTGTGCCCGGTCGGCGCGCTGACCTCCAAGCCCTACGCCTTCGAGGCGCGCCCATGGGAGCTGACCAAGACCGAATCGGTCGATGCGATGGATGCGGTCGGCAGCAACATCCGCATCGATACGCGGGGCGGGGAGGTGCTCCGCATCCTGCCGCGGCTGAACGAGGACGTCAACGAAGAGTGGATCTCCGACAAGACCCGCTTCGCCTGCGACGGGTTGCGGCGCCAGCGCCTCGACCGCCCCTATCTGCGCCGCGACGGCCGGTTGCGGCCGGCGACCTGGCGGGAGGCGCTCGACGCCGTCGCCGGGCGCCTGCGCGGCGCTTCCGGCGACCGGATCGCGGCGGTCGCGGGCGACCTGATCGACTGCGAAGCGATGGCCGCGCTCAAGGACCTGATGGCGGTCGCCGGCTCCCCCCACGTCGACTGCCGGCAGGACGGCGCGCGGCTCGATGCGGCGGCGCGCGCCTCCTACCTGTTCAACACCACGATCGCCGGAATCGAGGCCGCGGACGCCTGTCTGCTGGTCGGCGCGAATCCGCGTTGGGAGGCGCCGCTCGTCAACGCCCGGCTGCGCAAGCGCGCCCTCGGCGGCGGATTCGCGCTGGGCCGGATCGGTCCGCCCGTCGATCTCACCTATCCGGTCGAGACGCTCGGCGCCGGGCCCGAGGCCCTGCAAGCGGTGATGGACGGAACCCATCCGTTCGCCGACCGGCTCGCCGCCGCCGACCGGCCGATGATCGTCCTGGGGCAGGGGGCGCTGACGCGGCCGGACGGCCGCCGGGTTCTGGCCGCGGCGCGGGCGGTCGCCGAGCGCGCAGGTATGATTTCGCCGGGCTGGAACGGCTTCAACGTCCTCCATCGCGCCGCGGCGCGGGTCGGCGGGCTCGATCTCGGCTTGGTCCCGGCGGAGGGCGGCCGCGACGTCGCCGGCGTCCTCGACGGCGCGGCGCGCGGCGAGATTGATCTCGTCTACCTCCTCGGCGCCGACGAGATCGACGTCGCCGGGCTGGGCGAGGCGTTCGTCGTCTATCAGGGCCATCATGGCGACGCCGGCGCCCACCGCGCCGACGTCGTCCTGCCCGGCGCCGCCTATACCGAGAAGGACGCCACCTACGTCAACACCGAAGGCCGGGTCCAACGGGCGAATCGCGCCGCCTTTCCGCCCGGCGACGCGCGCGAGGACTGGAAGATCCTGCGCGCCCTGTCGGAGGCTCTCGGGCGCCGGCTGCCTTACGACACGCTGGGCGAGCTGCGCGAGAGGCTGGTCGCGATCAACCCGGTCTTCGGCCGGGTCGGAGTCGTGGACGCCGCCGCATGGGGCGAGTTCGGCGCCGCGGGGTCGATGGATCCGGCCCCGTTCCGGTTGCCCATCGACAATTTCTACATGACCGATCCGATCGGCCGCGCCTCGGAGACCATGGCCGAGTGCGCCCGGACGTTCGGTTCGGGCGGCGGCGGGTAACGGGCGCGGATGGTCGGGTTCTGGGACGGCTACGCCTGGCCGGCGATCGTCATCGTCGCCGGGATCGTCGCGGTCGTCGTACCGCTGCTGGCGGCGGTGGCGTATCTGACGCTGGCCGAACGCAAGGTCATCGCGGCGATGCAGCTGCGCAAGGGTCCCAACGTGGTCGGGCCGTTCGGCCTGCTCCAGCCGGTCGCCGACGGGGTGAAGCTCCTGTTCAAGGAGACCGTCATCCCCAGCGGAGCCAACCGGGTCGTGTTCGTCGCCGCCCCGGTGGTGACGTTTCTTCTCAGCCTCGTCGCCTGGGCCGTCATCCCGTTCGACGTCGGGCTGGTGATCGCCGACATCGACGTCGGCATCCTCTATCTGTTCGCGATCTCGTCGCTCGGCGTCTACGGCGTCATCATGGCCGGCTGGGCCAGCAACTCGAAATACGCCTTCCTCGGCGCCCTCCGGTCGGCGGCGCAGATGGTCTCCTACGAGGTCGCGATCGGCTTCGTCATCATCACCGTCCTGCTCTGCGTCGGCTCGCTCAACCTCAGCGCCATCGTGCTGGCGCAGAAGGAAGCCGGGATGTGGTTCTGCGTCCCTTTGCTGCCGATGTTCGTGATTTTCTTCATTTCGGCCCTGGCCGAGACCAACCGCGCGCCGTTCGACCTGCCGGAGGCGGAGGCCGAACTCGTCGCCGGCTACAACGTCGAATACGCTTCGATGACGTTCGCGCTGTTCTTCCTCGGCGAATACGCCAACATGATCCTGATGAGCGCCATGACGACCATCCTGTTCCTCGGCGGCTGGCTGCCGCCGGCGGACGTGGCGCCGCTCAACTGGATCCCGGGGCCGATATGGTTTGCGGCCAAGATCGCGCTGTGCCTGTTCGTCTTCCTGTGGGTGCGGGCGACCTTTCCGCGCTACCGCTACGACCAGCTCATGCGGCTGGGCTGGAAGGTGTTCCTGCCGGTCTCGTTGTTGTGGGTCGCGATCACCGGCGGCTTCCTGGTCGCAACGGGGCTGGCGCCGCGATGAGCGGCCGCGGCGGGGAGGACTGACCGATGGCGTTCGTCCCGCGCCCGGCGCGAATGCTCTTCCTGACCGAGCTGATCTACGGGCTGTCGCTGACGCTCCGCTATTTCTTCAAGCCCAAGGTGACGCTCGACTATCCTCACGAGAAAGGACCGCTGAGCCCGCGCTTTCGCGGCGAGCACGCGCTGCGGCGCTACCCCAACGGGGAAGAGCGCTGCATCGCCTGCAAGCTGTGCGAAGCGGTGTGCCCGGCCCAGGCGATCACCATCGAGGCGGAGCCGCGCGACGACGGCAGCCGGCGGACGACGCGCTACGACATCGACATGACCAAATGCATCTATTGCGGCTTCTGCGAGGAGGCCTGCCCGGTCGATGCGATCGTCGAAGGGCCGAATTTCGAGTTCGCCGCCGAGACGCGCGAGGAGTTGATGTACAACAAGGCCAAGCTGCTCGCCAACGGCGACCGGTGGGAATCCCATCTTGCGGCGCGGCTCGACGCCGACGCGCCCTACAGGTAGTCCGACGCGATGGCCGGATCGCCGCTCGAACGCCGCGCCCGCGCCCGGCTTCTCCCCCGGCTTCTCCGATGATCGTCCAGGCCATCGCGTTCTATCTCTTCGCCGCCGTCGCCGTGGCGTCGGGCGTGCTGGTGATCTCCGTCCGAAACCCGGTCCATTCGGTCTTCTTCCTGATCCTGGCCTTCTTCAACGCCGCCGGCCTGTTCGTGCTGATGGGGGCCGAGTTCATCGCCATGATCCTGGTCATCGTCTATGTCGGGGCGGTGGCGGTCCTGTTTCTGTTCGTGGTCATGATGCTCGACATCGACTTCGCCGAACTGCGGCAGGGCTTCCTCCAATACCTTCCCATCGGCGGGCTGATCGGCGTGGTGCTGCTGGTCGAGCTGGGGATGGTCGTGGCCAGCTGGGCGGCGGCGCCCGGCAGCGCGGCGAACCGGGCCGCCCCGGCCCCGGCGGTCGAGCAGGTCGGCAACACCCACGCGCTCGGAAGCGTCCTCTATACCGATTACGTCTACGTCTTCCAGGCCGCGGGGATGGTCCTGCTGGTCGCCATGGTCGGCGCGATCGTGCTCACGCTGCGCGCCCGCGAGGGCGTGCGCCGGCAGCGGGTCGGCCGCCAGGTCGCGCGCCCCCCCGCCATCGAGGTCAAGGACGTGCAGCCCGGCGGCGGGGTGTAGGCGTGCTCGAGATCGGACTCGGCCATTATCTCGTCGTCGCGGCGATCCTGTTCACGCTCGGCATCTTCGGCATCTTCCTCAACCGCAAGAACGTGATCGTCATCCTGATGTCGGTCGAACTCATCCTGCTCGCGGTCAACGTCAACCTGGTCGCGTTCTCGGTCCACCTGCAGGATCTCGCGGGCCAGGTATTCGCCCTGATGGTGCTCGCGATCGCGGCCGCGGAAGCGGCGATCGGGCTCGCCATCATCGTCGTCTACTTCCGCAACCGCGGCTCGATCGCGGTGGAAGACGTCAACCTGATGAAGGGCTAGTCGGGGCGCATGTACGCGCTGGCCGTCTTTCTGCCCCTGATCGGGGCCGCGCTCGCCGGCCTGTTCGGCCACTGGCTGAAGGATCGCGGGGCGCAGATCGCAAGCTGCGGGGCGATGCTGCTGTCGGCGATCCTCTCGGTGGTCATCTTCGTCGAGGTGGCCCTCGGCGGGAGTCCGCGCACGGTCGAGCTGTTCACCTGGATGACCTCGGGCGCTTTCGACGTCGCCTGGACGCTGCGCTTCGACCAGCTCGCCGCGGTCATGGTCGCGGTGGTCAGCGTCGTGTCCGCGGCGATCCACGTCTACTCGATCGGATACATGCATCACGACCCGTCGGTTCCCCGTTTCTTCGCCTATCTCAGCCTGTTCACCTTCTTCATGCTGATGCTGGTCACGTCCGACAACTTCGTGCAGCTGTTCTTCGGCTGGGAGGGGGTCGGGCTGTGCTCCTATTTCCTGATCGGGTTCTGGTACGACCGCCCGGCCGCCAATGCGGCGGCGATCAAGGCGTTCATCGTCAACCGCGTCGGCGATTTCGGCTTCGCGCTCGGCGTCGCCGGCGTCTTTCTGCTCTACGACGCGGTGACCTTCGACGCCGTATTCGCCGCGACGCCCCAGCATGCGGATCGGACGATCGTCTTTCTCGGCATGGAGCTGCACGCCGTTACGGTCGTATGCGTCCTGCTGTTCGTCGGCGCGATGGGGAAGTCCGCGCAGCTCGGGCTGCACACCTGGCTGCCCGACGCGATGGAGGGCCCGACGCCGGTATCGGCGCTGATTCACGCGGCGACGATGGTGACCGCCGGCGTCTTCATGGTCGCCCGGCTGTCGCCGATGTTCGAATACGCGCCGGTCGCTCTCGCCCTCGTCGTCGTCGTCGGCGCCTCGACGGCGCTGTTCGCGGCCACCATCGGCCTGTGCCAGTTCGACATCAAGCGGGTGATCGCCTATTCGACCTGTAGCCAGCTCGGCTACATGTTCTTCGCCTGCGGCGTCTCGGCCTATTCCGCCGGCATCTTCCATCTCATGACCCACGCCTTCTTCAAGGCGCTCCTGTTCCTCGGCGCCGGATCGGTCATCCACGCCATGTCGTCCGAACAGGACATGCGCCGGATGGGCGGGCTGTGGAGGCTGATCCCCGTCACCTACGCGGTCATGTGGATCGGCAGCCTGGCCCTCGCCGGCATTCCGATCTTCGCCGGCTTCTACTCCAAGGACGTCATCCTCGAGTCGGCGTTCGCCGCCGGGACGGGCGCGGGGGTCTACGCCTTCTGGCTTGGCGTCGCCGCGGCGGCGCTCACCGCGCTCTATTCCTGGCGTCTGCTGCTGCTGACCTTCCACGGCCCGTCGCGGGCGGACGAGCGGACGCTCGCCCGCGTTCGCGAATCGCCCGCGACGATGACGATTCCGCTCCTGTTCCTCGCCGTCGGCGCCGTCGCCGCGGGCTGGCTGGGCTACGACCGGTTCGTCGGCGACGGGCGGGAGGCGTTCTGGGGCGATTCGATCTTCGTGCTCGACGTCCACACCGCGCTCCGCGACGCCCATCATGCGCCGCCATGGGTCAAGGCGCTGCCGGTCGCGGTCGCCGTCCTCGGCGTCGCATCGGCCTGCGTCCTGTACGTTCTGCGGCCGTCCTGGCCGGGCGCGCTGGCGCGCGCCCTGCGGCCGCTCCATCTGTTCGTCTACAACAAGTGGTATTTCGACGAGCTGTACGACCGGCTGTTCGTCCGTCCGGCGCGCCGCGCGGGCCGCGGCCTGTGGCTCGACGGCGACGGCTCCCTGATCGACGGAGTCGGCCCCGACGGGTTCGCCGCGGCCGTGCGCGACCTGGCGCGGCGCGTCGGCGCGTTGCAGACCGGCTACGTCTACCACTATGCGTTCGCGATGCTGATCGGCGTCGCCGGATTGCTCACCTGGTATCTCTACCAGCAATCGTGAGCGCCCGCTCGTGACCGACTGGCCCATCCTCAGCGTCGTGACCTTCCTGCCCGCGGTCGGCGCGGTCTTCATTCTGCTGGTGCGGGGCGACGAGCGGACGGTGGCGCGCAACGCGCGCGCCTCCGCCCTGTGGACGTCGCTGATCGCCTTCGCCCTCTCGATCCTGCTATGGACGGATTTCGACGACTCGACCGCCGAGTTCCAATACGTCGAGCGCGTCGCCTGGATCCCGTCGCTGGGCATCGACTATCACATGGGCGTCGACGGGATCTCGATGCTGTTCGTCCTGCTGGCGACCTTCCTCACGCCGCTCTGCGTGCTGTGCAGCTGGGATTCGATCCGGACGCGGGTCAAGGAATACATGATCGCCTTCCTGCTGCTCGAGACGCTGATGGTGGGCATGTTCTCGGCCCTCGATCTCGTGCTGTTCTACGTCTTCTTCGAAGGCGTCCTGATCCCGATGTTCCTGATCATCGGGGTATGGGGCGGCGGCGACCGGGTCTACGCCGCCTTCAAGTTCTTTCTCTATACGCTGACCGGTTCGGTGCTGATGCTGGTCGCGGTCCTGGTGATCTATTTCGACGCCGGGACGACCGACGTCCCCGCCCTCCTCGATCACGACTTCGGCCGCGGCCTGCAGCTGTGGCTGTGGTTGGCTTTCTTCGCCAGCTTCGCCGTCAAGATTCCGATGTGGCCGGTCCATACTTGGCTGCCCGATGCGCATACCGAGGCCCCGACCGCCGGTTCGGTGATCCTCGCCGGCGTGCTGTTGAAGTTCGGCGCCTACGGCTTCCTCCGATTTTCCCTGCCGATGCTGCCCTACGCATCGGATTTCTACACCCCGCTGGTGTTCGTCCTGAGCGTCGTCGCCATCGTCTACGCCTCGCTCGTCGCCCTGGCGCAGGAAGACTGGAAGAAGCTCATCGCCTATTCCTCGGTGGCCCATATGGGCTTCGTCACCATCGGCATATTCACCGTGACCACCCAGGGCGTCCAGGGCGCGTTGATCCAGATGTTGAGCCATGGCGTCCTGTCGGCGGCCCTGTTCCTGTGCGTCGGCGTCGCCTACGACCGGCTGCATACGCGCGAGATCGCCCGTTACGGCGGCCTGGTCCATCGGATGCCCCGCTACGCCGTCCTGTTCATGGTGTTCCTGCTCGGCTCGGTCGGCCTGCCGGGGACGAGCGGGTTCGTCGGCGAGTTCCTGGTGCTGGTCGGCGCGTTCCAGGTCAACACCTGGGTGGCTACGCTGGCCGCGACCGGCGTCGTCCTCGGCGCCGCCTACATGCTGTTCCTGTATCGACGGGTGATCTTCGGCCGGTTGACCCGGGACGATCTCAAGACCATGCGCGACCTCGGCCCGCGCGAGATCGCCGTATTCGTCCCGCTCGTCCTGGTCACGCTGTGGATGGGGCTGTATCCGGCGCCGTTCCTCGAGGCGATGGACCGGTCGGTGGCCGGTCTCATCGCCGATCACCGGCTGGCGATGGAAGCGTTCGAGGCGGTCTCGGTTGCGGGGCGGTGAGCATGCCGTCGTCTCCCTTGCCCGCGCTCGAATCGATCCTGCCCGAGGCGGTCCTCGCCGGCGGCGCGATGGCGTTGCTGCTGTACGGCGTCTTCCGCAAGGGCGGCTCCGGGAGCGTCTTCTCCTGGCTGTCCGTCCTGATCCTGGCCGCCGCCTGCGCCGCAATCGGCCTCGCCCCGCCCGGCCGGACGCTGGTCTTCGGCGCCCAGTTCGTGGTCGACGACTTCGGCCGTTTCATGAAGAGCCTCGTCCTCGTCGGTTCGGCGTTCGCGGTCGTCATGTCGCACGGCTACAACGAACGCGAAAAGATCGCCCGCGCCGAATATCCGGTCCTGATCCTGTTCGCCGCCCTCGGCATGCTGATGATGATCTCGGCGAACGACTTCCTGTCCCTCTATGTCGGCCTCGAACTGCAAAGCCTCGCCCTCTACGTCATCGCGGCGTTCCGCCGCGATTCCACGCGGTCTTCGGAAGCCGGCCTGAAGTATTTCGTGCTCGGCGCCCTGTCGTCCGGAATGCTGCTCTACGGCTGCTCGCTGGTCTACGGCTTCTCCGGCGCCACCGGTTTCGATTCCCTCGCCGCGCTGTTGCGGGATCCGGATACGCCGGTCGGGATCGGGCTGGTGACCGGGATGGTGTTCCTCGTCGCCGGTCTCGCGTTCAAGATATCCGCCGTTCCCTTCCATATGTGGACCCCCGACGTCTATGAAGGCGCGCCGACCCCGGTGACTGCGTTCTTCGCCGCGGCGCCCAAGATCGCCGCGGTCGCCCTGTTCGTCCGCGTCATGATCGGCCCGTTCGGCGATCTCGTCGCCCAATGGCGGCAGATCGTCGTGTTCATCTCGATTCTGTCGATGGTGCTGGGCGCGTTCGCGGCGATCCGCCAGAGCAACGTCAAGCGGCTGCTGGCCTACGGCTCCATCGGCCATGTCGGCTACGCCCTGGTCGGGCTGGCGGCGGGCTCCGAGGCCGGAGTCCAGGGCGTCGCCGTCTACATGGCGATCTATCTGGCGATGACCGTCGGCGCCTTCTGCTGCGTGCTCGGCATGCGGCGACACGGGCGGATGGTGGAAGGAATCGACGACCTGTCCGGGCTTTCCCGGACCAATCCGATGATGGCCCTGGCTCTCGCGGTGTTCATGTTCTCGATGGCCGGCATCCCGCCGCTCGCCGGTTTCTTCGGCAAGCTCTACGTGTTTCTCGCCGCGGTCGACGCCGGCCTCTATCTGCTGGCGGTCATCGGCGTCCTGTCGAGCGTAGTGGCGGCGTTCTACTATCTCCGCATCGTTAAACTCATGTATTTCGACGAACCGGCCGATCCCTTCGACCGCCCGATCGGCGGCGAGATGGGCGCGATCCTCGCGGCGACCGTCCTGTTCGTGCTGTTTTTCTTCGCCGTCCCGGCCCCCCTCGTCGATACCGCCGCCGCCGCGGCCGGCGCCCTGTTTGCGGGCTAGCGCGTTGCTTCTGCCGCCCGGATATACGCTGGTCTCGCTCGACGCGGTCGACAGCACCAACGAAGAGGCGCGCCGCCGGATCGCCGCCGGCGCGCCGCACGGCATGGTGATCCGCGCCCGGCGGCAATGGCGGGGGCGGGGGCGCCGCGGACGCCGTTGGGCTTCTCCGCCCGGCAATCTCTACGCCACCATCGTCCTCCGCCCGCCGCCGGTCCCGGCTCTCGGGCAGCTCGCCTTCGTCGCCGCCCTCGGGGTCGGCGACGCGCTCCGCCCGCTGGCGCCGGTGGCCTTCAAATGGCCCAACGACCTGCTGCTCGGCGGCGCCAAGCTCGGCGGCATCCTGATCGAGGTCTTTGATCGGGCCGTCGCCGTCGGGATCGGCGTCAACGTCGCCCGGGCCCCGTCGGGACCGGGCTTCGCCGCCGCCCGGTTGCCCGCGCCGCCGCCGGCGTCCGATCTGATCGGGCCGATATGCCGCTGTTTCGACGCTTGGTGCGAACGCTGGCGGCGCGAGGGGTTCGCCCCGGTTCGGGCCGCATGGCTGGCGCACGCCGCGGGCCTCGACCGGCCGGTCGAAGCCCGGCTGCCCGGGACCGTCGCGAGCGGTCTCTTCCGCGGCCTCGACGAAGACGGCGGGTTGATCCTGGAGCGGCCGGACGGCGGGCGCCGGGTCGTCGCCGCCGGCGACGTCCTGTTGGGGGCCGGCTGATGCTGCTCGCGGTGGATTCGGGCAACACCAACATCGTCTTCGCCGTGTTCGACGGGTCGGACAAGCGCGGCGAATGGCGGAGCTCCAACGATTCCCGACGCACCGCGGACGAGTACGGAGTCTGGCTGACCCAGTTGATGGCGCTGGGCGGCCTTCGCCGCGATGACGTGACCGACGCCGTCATCGCGACGGTGGTTCCGGAAGCGCTGTACAGCCTGCGCAGCCTGTGCCGGACCTATTTCGACTGCGATCCGCTGATCGTCGGCGAGCCCGGCGTCGAGCTCGGCGTCCAGGCGCTCGTCGACGCGCCCGAGGAGGTCGGGGCCGATCGTCTGGTCAACGCCGTCGCCGCGCACCGGAGCTATGGCGGCCCGCTCGTCATCGTCGATTTCGGCACCGCGACGACGTTCGACGTGATCGACGGCGCGGGGAACTACGTCGGCGGCGTCATCGCGCCCGGCATAAACCTCTCGCTCGAAGCGCTCCATGCCGCCGCCGCCCAGCTCCCGCGCGTCGCCGTCCGCCGCCCGCCTTCCGTCATCGGCAAGCGGACCGTCCCCGCGATGCTGTCGGGCGTCTATTGGGGGCACATGGCGACGGTCGAGGGCCTCGTCCAGCGCATACGGCGGGAATACGGCGGCGCCATGAAGGTCGTCGCCACCGGCGGCTTGGCGCCCCTGTTCGCGGAAGGAAGCGACGTCATCGGTCATCTCGATCCCGATCTGACTCTTCGGGGTTTGGCGGAAGTCCACCGGCGCAACGCATGAACGGATCCGCTCCCCGGCGCCTCGACGGCGAAGATCTCGTGTTCGTGCCGCTCGGCGGCGCCGGCGAGATCGGCATGAACGCGAGCCTCTACGGCTATGGCGGTCGGTGGCTGATGGTCGATCTGGGGATCGGCTTCGGCGACGGAACGATCCCGGGCGTCGATGTCCTGGTTCCCGACGTCTCCTTCGCCGCCGCGCGGCGGGCGGAGATCGAGGGGCTGGTGCTCACCCACGCCCATGAGGACCATCTCGGCGCGGTTCCCTATCTGTGGCCGCGGCTCCGCTGTCCGATCTATGCGACGCCGTTCGCCTGTGCGGTGCTGCGGCGCAAACTCGCCGACGCCGGCCTGCTCGACGAGGCGCCGTTGCGCGAGCTGCCGGCGGGCGGCCGCGTCGAGGTCGGGCCGTTCGCGGTGCAATACGTCCACGCCGCCCACTCCATCCCGGAGGGACAGGTCCTGGCGATCCGCACCCCCGCGGGCGTGGTCGCTCACGTCAGCGACTGGAAGCTGGACCCCGAGCCGCTGATCGGCGCGCCGACGGACGAGGCCGCGCTGGAGCGTCTCGGCGACGAAGGCGTGCTGGCGATGACCTGCGATTCGACCAACGTGTTCGTGCCCGGCCGGGCGGGATCCGAGGGTCCGCTTCGCGCCGGCCTGGCCGAGATCGTCGGGCGCTGCGACCGCCGCGTGGCCGTCGCCTGCTTCGCCAGCAACGTCGCCCGGGTCGAATCGATCGTCCGGGCGGGGGCGGCGAACGGCCGGGACGTCTGTCTGGTGGGCCGTTCGCTGTTGCGGATCGTCGATGCGGCGCGGGAATGCGGCTATCTGCGCGACCTGCCGCCGCTGTTGGGCGCGCGCGATGCGGGCTATCTGCCGCCGGAGCGCGCCTTGCTCGTCGTCACCGGCAGCCAGGGCGAGCCGAGGTCCGCCCTGGCGCGGATCGCCGCCGGCGATCATCCCGACGTGGGCCTGGAGCCGGGCGATACGGTGATCTTCTCGTCCCGCGTCATTCCCGGCAACGAGCTCGCCATCGGGCGCGTCCAGAACCAGCTCGCGCGCCTCGGCGTCGAGGTCGTCACCGAGCGGGATCGTTTCGTCCATGTCTCCGGGCATCCGGCGCGGGACGAACTGGCCGACATGTATCGCCGGCTGCGTCCGAAGACCCTGATCCCGATCCATGGCGAGGCGCGCCATCTCCTCGAACATGCCGAATTCGCGCGCGCCTGCGGCGTGCCGAACGCCGTGGTGGCGGAGAACGGAGCGATGGTCCGATTCGGGCCCGGCGCGCCCCGGATCGTCGATCGCGTGACGTCGGGCAGGCTGGCGGTCGACGGCGCCCGGCTGCTGCCGGTCGACGGCGGCGTGATGCGGCGGCGCCGGCGAATCGGTTTCGGCGGGGCCGCCGTCGCCACCGTCGTCCTCGACCGCAAGGGACGCTTGGCCGCGGACCCGCGCCTCACCGTGCAGGGCCTGCTCGACGGGGCGGAGGACGACGACGTTCGCGCCGAAGCCGTCGATGCGATCGTCGATGCGATCGAAGGCCTGCCTCCCGCCTCGCTCCGGAGCGACGATCGGGTCGCCCAGGCGACGCGCGCGGCGGTGCGGCGCTCTCTGCGCGACGCCGTGGGCAAGCGGCCGGTGACGGAAGTCCATCTCGTCCGGGTGTAGTCCGGGGTCCCGGCTCTCCGGGGCCGAAATGAGACTAGTTGAGACCAGGTGAGACTAGGTGAGATTCCAGGGGTGCAGCCAAGCGGAATCTTTGGATTCCGGGGCCGAAACGGGACCATTTCGGGATATACCGGGATATAGCGGGATTCCAAGGGGTTGGGCGGTTGACGGCCGAGAGGCTTCTACAGGGGGTCAGGCGATTCGATGGAGTCGGGTTCGGAGGATTCGCATATCGCGAGTCGAAACGATGGAGTCGGCGGTTCGCAACGGCCGGAGTCAAGCGGACGCGGCGGCGCGGAGGCCCCCGAGATCGCTTTCGCGAGCCGGGACCTCTCGAAATCGAAAGACCGATTGCGCATCCACAGGTCGTAATCGTCTCTCATGCGGCTGTTCACTCGGCCCAATGCAACGATTGCCTGGAATTTCTCGGCGACGACGGTTTCCGGCGCATACCCGCGCAGACGCGGCGGCGGCACGTCGAGCAGGACGGGATGGTCGAGCATCTCGATGCAGGGCTCGGTTGCATCCCCGAAACCGATGTCGGTCGCGACGGCGATACGGGCGTCCCCGATCCCGGCCGTCGTCCGGATGCGAAAGCCCCCGTACTCGTCGTCTTCCCGGATGCGGTCCATAACCTGTAGAGCAGCCGTTCGATCGCATGGCGTGTAAGTACGAGGTCGAAGGTCTGTTCCCTTTGCCGAGCGATGCGCAGGAGACGGTCGCGAACCGAAGCTCCGACGTCCTCGATCCCTTCAGCCATCGGCGGCCAGGGCTTCGAGATAGGGCCGGACCACCGTCGATACCCGGCCACGCCGGCGTAGCGGGCGATTTCGGCAGGGGTCGCCTTGCGTTGCCGGAGCGCCTCTCGCAACCCTTCGAGGGCGACGGATCGGCCGATCGTTCGGCGGTGGCGGAAACAGTCCGCGACCGTCTTCGCCACGCCGAAGACGCTCGCCGTGACGCCCTCGATGCGCTCGGCGACGACTCCGTCCGCGAGGAACGCCTCGGTGAACCTGACGATACGCATCGGCGGCGCGCCCGCCCTGGGCGCCCAATCCTTCGCGCCGACCGCCATCCACACCGCGCGAGGCAGTTGGTCGGTGAGGCCATGGAAGGCAAGCGCCGAGACGAGGCAGATCACCTCTTTCGGCTGGCGCTTGGCCGCCTCCGCAAGGCTGTGATTGGCGCCGACCGGCGCATCGGGCCGCTATACAACCCCCGCGCAAGCCGGGCGACGTCGCCGTCGCTCGCCTTCCTTCGACGAAGAGGCTCCCCCGCACTCGCTCGTCGAGCATTCATCGATCCTCCTCCAGTATGAGAAATGCGGGATAGCGGCCCAGGCGCGCGGCGACAGCGAAAAGCGGTCGCGTCGGAATCACGCCTCCCGCGAAGGAGGAACGATGGCCAGTATCGCCGCGATCCGCCTTGCGGTGTAGGCGAAGTGCTGGACCTCTTCGGGCGAGAGCGGACGGTCGAGGATAGTGCGCTCGCGGTAGGAGAGCCATTTCTTGAGGACCTGGTAGCCGCCGAGCCCGTAGCGCCAGACCGCGGCGGGGACGTTGCGCCAGAAGGCGCGGTCGTTGAGATAGACGTCGAAGGTGGTTTCGCCCAAGGCGGGGAGGGCGGCGGCGAGGGCTTCTCGTTCCTCCGGGGTGTAGGGGCGTTCGACGGCGCGGCCCTGGCCGGGCATGACGGCGCCGGCGGCGCCGAGGTGGCCCCAACCGGCGGTAAGGGCGAAATCGTCGCCCGTCATGTTGCGGCCGCTCGTGGTGGCGGGGACGGCGATGGCGGCGGCTTCCGGGCGCAGCGGGCCTTGCGTGACGCCGGGAACCGGGGTTTCGGGATCGAGCAGTGCCGCAAGCTCGCGGCCGCGCGCGGCCGATGCGGCGAGCGCGGCCGTCGCGTCGGGGTCGGCGCCGTCGGGCCAGCCGGGAAGGGGGATGCGCGGCCACTCCATGGCGAGCGCCCCGGCGTTGGCGGTTCGGTAGGCGGGGTCGTGGAGGGTGGCGAGGACGTGATGGAACAGGTCCTCGACGCCGAGACCCAGACGCTTCAGGTAGCCATGCGCGGCCTCCGTCAGATTGGCCCGACGCGCGCCGTCGCCGTTGCCGCCGAGGCCGTCGTCGCGAAGCCACACAGGAAAGAGATTGGCACCGCGTTCGATCAGGTGAAGAGAAGCTACCCGTGACGTGATGCAAGCCTGTGGTTCCGTCGCGTGCTTTCTAAGATGAGGAGCGGCAGAAAGCCACAAATTCCCATCGAAAACATGAGGCCGGTAGTCGGGACTTGGCCTAGCGAGTAGACCTGAATCCGCTTCGTAGTAAAGCCATCGCACATCAAACGGACGATGGGCGTAACGGACGAAACTATTATTGTTGGGGTTATCGCGTGTTAGTCGTGCTTCCCGCACAGCGCGTGCGTTCATCGGAACCGAGGTCGTGTTCCTCATTGCAACCGGATATCGACGTGCGATCTCCTCGTGGCTCAAGGCCGGATCGAAGTAGTCGGTGATTCGCGCTTTCAGCCGGTCGAGATCGGTATCGACAAGAAACGAATCGCGGTTTGTGATAACACCGGGAAATGATTGAGGAAACAATTCCGGCAATGCTGGCCAGTCGAACCAATCCGCACTCACCGCCGTGCGCACGAACGGCAACCCAAGGGGCAGCACCGGCGCAACATCCTCGTAAAGCGCCCCTGGTGCCGCCTCCGCCGTCGCCAGCAGGTCCGCGCGCTTGCCCCGCCCCCACAGATGCCGGAAGCCCACCGCCACCGCCGGCGTATGATCGGCCTTACGCACCAGTGTCGCCACCGCCGTCCCAACCTGAATGCCCACCGGGTCGCCTTCCGTCGAAAACACGCTCGGGTCCGGAGAGCCGTCCGGCGCAACCTTCCCCGTCTTGTACTTGTCCCCGTTCAGGCAGTCGATGCGGATGGCGTCGAATGCCTCCAGATAGCGTTCCCTCATGCCGGCGAAAGATCGCCCATCGAGCCATGAATAGTTGGATATAAAGCAAATGATTCCTTTCCCCGTCTTCTCGGTGATGCGTCGTTCGGCCATGCGAAAGAAACGGACGTAGAGGTCGTGTAAAGCTCTGATATCCGGTAGCTTAACCTGCTTCGATGTCCGATACGCTTCTAGAACTTCCTGTTCTTCCTCTACGGCGACGCCCGCGAAGCCGTTGTACGGCGGGTTGCCCAGGATCACCAGGATCGGCGCCTCGCGCTTCACACGCTCCGCCCGGTCGCGCTCCTCCTCCAGTTCCGGGAACGGCAACGGCTTCGTCACCCGCGGCTCCCAGCCGGTGAGCGCGTTGGTCAGGAACACCCCGGCCCGCTCCGTCCCGTCGTCCGCCAACGGCGCGTCCAGCTCCCGCAGCGCCAGACCCACTTGCAGATGCGCCACCACGAACGGCGCCGGCATGATCTCGAACCCGAACACACGCGACAGCGCCGCCTGCTTCACCCGCGCCCCCGCCAGCGCGCCCAGACCTTGGCTTTCCAGGTTGGCCGCGATGCGGCGCAAGACTTCCGCCAGATAGGCCCCGGTGCCGCAGCAAGGATCGAGAATGTAGACGTTCTCCGCCGCCAGACCGTCCGCGATGCCCAGATCGTCCTTCAGGGCCCGGTCCACCCGCGCCACCATGTAGCGGACCACCTCCACCGGCGTGTACCAGACCCCGAGTTGCTTGCGGAGGTCGGGGTCGAACGCCTCCAGGAACGGTTCGTAGAAGTAGGGAACCGCCGCGCCCTCGTCGAAGCGGGAGAAGAACGCCGCCCGGTCCACCCGGTCCAGCGCGGCGGACGTCCAGTCCAGCACTTCCACGAGGCCCAACGGTTGCAGCCGACCGGGTTGGGATAGCTGCTGGAACAGCGCCGCCAGCACCGGCGCGCGCAGGTGCCAGACGGCTTCATGCCAGTTGAACGACCCCGTCGGCGGCGGTGACTGCCGCGCCCACAGCACCCAGGCGGAGAACACGCCGTAGAACAGCGTCTGCACCAACGTCGAACGGAAGAACCGCGCCCCCCGCTCCCCCTCGAAGCGGACGCCCAACGCTTCTTCAAGCGCCGAACGCACCGCCGCCAACGCCGGCGCGTCGCCCGCCGCCTCGACGCGGGCCAGCCCGTCGCGGGCATAGGAGGCGAGCAGCCACGCCAGGTCCTTCGGCTCCGCTAGCGCCGCCCGGTGCGACAGCGCGCGGGCCAGATACTCGCCAAGACCCGCGCCCACCGCGCGGGCGAACGTGCGCGGCGTCTCCAGCCGGGCCGCGAAATCCTCGGCGCTCTCCGCCAGCCGCAAGCTCTCCAGCCGCGCCGGGCGGCCCGCCGCGTCCTCGCCCACGAGCACGAAATCGCGGGTGTTCGTCGCCAATGCCAGCCGGTAGCGGCCCCAATAGCGGCTCACTTGATCACTCGCCGCCGTCAGCCACGCATCGTCGCCGGGCGCCTTCACTTCGACGATACCGCGCTCCGGCGTCTGCTCCTCGCGCGGCCGGCCCTTCTGCACCTGCCTCGCCGCATACAAGCCGAAGTCGGGATGGCCCGCGCCCTGGTCGGCGAGCTCCTGGACGCAGAACACCTTCGGCTTGAGCGTAGCCCCCACGGCGTTGAGCAACCCCGCGAGCGGCCCGTAGCTCGACCGCTCCCCGGTCGCCCCACCCGAAGCCCGCATCCGCCGCAACTCGGCGAAGTACGCCTCGACCGCCGCCGCAAGTTTCGCGTTCGTTCCCGCCATCGCCCCGTTGTCGCCGAGTGCGGACCATCATGCAAGCGCCGTCCGCGACGGCGCTTGCATGATCATATGCGATCCGTCTGCCTGAAGGCATCGGCCGCCATGTCGAAATCCAGTGGCGCGATCTTGGCTTTCAATGAGATCGCCAGGGAAGGGATTCACCGCGTTCGCGCCGGTCGTCGATATTGGTCGGCCGCCGGTTCAGTTGCCGAACCGGGCATATGTTTTCTGGACGCCCGCCTTTGGCGCGATTCCAGTACGCACCTCCAAGTCCACGGTCGCCGCTCCCCCCTATTTCGCCATCACCGCTTGGCTTGCTTCGCGCTGGCCGACATGGACCGTCACCCTTATGCGGTCGTCCAAGGCGCCGATCATCCTCATCAGCCGGTCCAGGGTGAATCGTCCGAGGTCCGCGTTGCGGACGCGCGAAAAATCCGCAGCCGCGAAACCGGTCACGCTCGCCGCTTTCCGCACGCTGAGGCCGCGCTCGTCCAGCACGGCGATGACCCGGGCCGCAAGGATGGCTTTGGCCTGCTTCAGATCGGCCTCGGGATCGCCGAAGTCGCGAAAGACGTTGCCGCTTCCCTCGACCTGTTCGATGTTCTCATCCTTCATCGCAGCAGCTCCTCCCTCAATCGCCCGAGACGCGCCCGGACGAGGTCGATCTCCGTTTTCGGGGTCTGGACGCCCGTCTTGGATTTCTTCCGGAAAGCTTGTGGCGCCCATAGCCCTCCGGCGATCTCGGTAACGTAGACGACCCGCCAAGCGTCCGTTCGGTGACGCACCGCGATCTCCATCACGCCTGACCCCAAGCCCCTGAGCGGTTTGGCGATGTCCGCCTTGCCGCCCTCCGCGGCGATGGTCAAGGCCGTGTTGACGCGATCCCGGACGGCCTTCGGAAAACCTTCATAGACCTTACGCGCCGCCCGAACCCAACCGACTGGCCGTGTGTCCTTACCCATATCGTATGTTGTCATGTGTGACTACATTTGTCAATCATGCTTACGAACGTCTGGTGCGGGGCGCGCCGCGGGGCCGCCTCCTCTCTAACGCGCGTCCAGGCCGGTCCGTGGCTTTGCCTACGTCTACATCTCCATCTCGATCTCGCGTCGCTCATGAACCTTCTCGGGTCCCGACGTCCCGCGTCCCGGTTCCGATGCGCCTTCCTCCCGGCCGCGGTCGGGGATGCGTCCCGGCGTCTGCCCCTCGCGCGGCTGGCCCCGCTGGACCTGCCTTCGCCGCGTAGAGACCGAAGGCGGGATGGCCCGCTCCCCGGTCGGCGAGCTCCTGGACGCAGAACGCCTTCGGCTTCAGCGTCGCGCCGACGGCGTTGAGCAAGCCCGCGAGCGGGCCGTAGCTCGACCGCTCCCCGGTCGCCAACCCGAACGCGGCTGCGGCGGACGCCGCCGCCCGGCTCCCGGCCAACATGGCGAGGCGCGCCGGCCCAGGGTTGGTTTCGCAGCGGATTTTCTACAATTGAAGATCGCATTTGCTCTCTGATAAAGCGCCTGTCGCGGGGACGCCGCGACGCAGGCCGTTGCCAGGATCGGAAATGCGGACTAGCCTCCGCGCCTGCGTCGCGTGCGGCGAGCCGCCGGATTTGGGCCGATGGGCTGGTTCTCGGGAATCGTCGTCTACGTCATCTTGTGGTGGCTCGTGTTTTTCGTGACCCTGCCGTTCGGCGTCCGGTCGCCCGACGATCTGGGCCGGGAAGCGGAGCCCGGTCACGCCCCGTCCGCGCCGGTCGATGCCCGGCTCTGGATCAAGGGCGGCGTGACCACGGCCGTCGCGACGGTCCTGTGGGGGATCGCCTATTGGGTCATCGCCGCCGATTTGATCTCCTTCCGCGGTTGAGCGCCGGGGCGCCGTGAGCTACTGCGACACCGCCCCCGGCCACCCCGTCCACGGTCCGTACCACGACCGCGAATACGGATTCCCGGTGCGCGACGACTCCGTCCTGTTCGAGCGGCTGGTTCTGGAGATGAATCAGGCTGGGTTGTCCTGGCTCATCATCCTCAAGAAGCGCCCGGCCTTCCGCCGCGCCTTCGACGGGTTCCGCATCGACCGGGTCGCGGCCTACGGCGACGCCGAGCGGGCCCGGCTTCTGGCCGACGCCGGCATCGTCCGCAATCGCAGGAAGGTCGATGCGGCGATCGAGAACGCGCGCCGCGTCCTCGCCCTCCGCGAAAGCCGCGGGTCGTTCGCCGGCTGGCTCGACGCGCATCATCCGCGTTCGAAGGACGAATGGATCGCGCTGTTCAAGGATACGTTCGTCTTCACCGGCCCCGAGATCACCGCGGAGTTTCTGCTCAGCACCGGCTATCTTCCGGGCGCCCACGCCCCTTCCTGTCCGGCCGGTCGGGCGGCCGCCCGGTCGAGACCGCCTTGGATGAGCGCGTGAGCGCAGGCGGTCGGTCTGTGACGGCCGCCGAAGCCGGGGAGGGGGCGCCGGGCGCCGCCCGGCTCGAGCTTCGCGGCATCGTCAAGAGCTTCCCCGGCGCGCTGGCGAACGATCGGGTGAGCCTGGCGCTCCTGCCGGGCGAGATCCACGCGCTGCTGGGCGAGAACGGCGCCGGCAAGAGCACGCTGGTCAAGATCGTCTATGGCGTATTGCGGGCCGACCGGGGCGAGATTCTGTGGCGGGGCGCGCCGGTCTCCATCGGTTCGCCCGCCCAGGCCCGGCGCCTCGGCATCGGTATGGTGTTCCAGCATTTCTCGCTGTTCGACTCGCTGACCGTCGCCGAGAACATCGCTCTCGGGATCGACGAAAGGCTGCCGATGCGCGAACTCGCCGGGCGCATCGAGACGGTCGCGGCGCATTACGGCCTGACGCTCGATCCCGGCCGCCACGTGCATACGCTGTCCGTCGGCGAACGGCAGCGGGTGGAGATCGTGCGCTGCCTGTTGCAGAACCCCGCTCTGCTGATCATGGACGAGCCCACCTCGGTCCTCACGCCGCAGGAAGCCGAAAAGCTGTTCGAGACGCTTCGTCAACTGGCGTCCGAGGGCTGCACGATCCTGTACATAAGCCATAAGCTCGAAGAGATCCGGTCGCTCTGCGCCAAGGCGACGGTGTTGCGCGCGGGCCGCGTCGTCGCGACCTGCGATCCTGCGGCGGAGACGGCGCGCAGCTTGGCGCGGATGATGATCGGCGCCGAGCTGGCCGTCCCGGAGCACGGCGCCGCGGCGGCGGCAGGCCCCGAACGGCTGACCGTCGCCGGCCTCACCCTCGAATCCGATCATCCGTTCGGCACCGACCTTCGCGACGTCGCCTTCGCCGTTCGCGCCGGCGAGGTCTTCGGCATCGCCGGCGTCGCCGGGAACGGTCAGCCGGAACTGCTGTCGGCCTTGAGCGGCGAGCGGCTCACGCCGGGGGGCGGGGCCATCCGCATCGACAACGTCCCGGTCGGACATATGGGGCCGCGGCAGCGGCGCGAACTCGGCATGTCCTACGTGCCCGAGGAGCGGCTTGGCCAGGGGGCGGTGCCGGAGATGACGCTTGCCGAGAACGGCTTCCTCACCGGCTACAACCGCACCCGGCTTCTGTCGCGCGGCCTGATGCGCGGCCAGCGTTTGCATCGGTTCGCGCGGCGGATCATCGATTCTTTCAAGGTCGCCGCCGCCGGGTCGCGCGCCGAGGCCAAGAGCCTGTCGGGCGGCAACCTGCAACGCTTCATCGTCGGCCGGGAAATGCTTCAGAACCCGGTGCTGTTGATCGCCGCCCACCCCACCTGGGGGCTCGATGCGGGCGCCGCGGCGGAGATCCGGCGCGCCTTGATCCGCATGGCGAAGGAGGGCGCGGCGGTGCTGGTCGTCTCCCAGGATCTGGACGAGCTGTTCTCGATCAGCGACCGGTTGTCGGTGATCTACCGGGGCCGCCTGTCGGCCCCGCGGCCGGCGCGGGAGACCACGGTCGAACAGGCCGGGTTGTTGATGGGCGGCATGTTCGACGAGTCGGGGGAGCCGAAGGCGCGCCATGCCGTTTAGGTTGGAATCCCGGGGCGAGGTGTCGAGGGCGATGGTCTGGCTGACGCCGGTCTTCGCCGTCCTCCTCACCCTGGCCGCCGGCGTCGTCCTGTTCGCCCTTCTCGGTCTCGATCCGTTACACGCCCTTCGCACCTATTTCGTCGAGCCGGTTTCGTCCGTCTACGGCCTCTCCGAACTCGCGGTGAAGGCGACGCCGCTCGCCCTGATCGCGACCGGCCTCGCCATGGGGTTCCGCGCCAACGTCTGGAACATCGGCGCCGAAGGCCAGCTGATTCTGGGCGCCGTGTGCGGCGGCGGCGTGGCGCTCTGGCTCCATGGCGGCGCGAGCCCGTTGATCCTGCCTTTGGTCCTGGTCGCCGGACTCCTGGGCGGGCTGGTCTGGGGCGCCGTCCCGGCGTGGCTGCGCACCCGCTTCCACGCCAACGAGATCCTCACCAGCCTGATGCTCACCTACGTCGCCGTGCTGCTGCTCAGCTATCTGGTCCACGGTCCCTGGCGCTCGCCCGAGGGGTACAATTTTCCCGAGTCGCGCATGTTCGGCGACGCCGCCCTGTTGCCGATCCTGCTGGGGGAGACGCGCCTCAACGTCGGAGCGCCGATCGCCCTCGCCGTCGTCATGGGCGGCTGGGTCCTGCTCGGCCGCTCCTTCGTCGGCTTCCAGATCAAGGTCGTCGGACAGGCGCCGATGGCGGCGAACTATGCCGGCTTCAACCACAACAGGCTGATATGGATCGCTTTCCTGGCGAGCGGCGCGCTCGCCGGGCTGGCCGGCGTCATGGAGGTCGCCGGGCCCATCGGCCAGCTGCTGCCGACGATTTCGCCGGGCTACGGGTTTACCGCGATCATCGTCGCGTTTCTCGGGCGGCTGCATCCGCTGGGCGTCCTGCTCGCCTCGCTGCTGGTGGCGCTCTCCTATATCGGCGGCGAGCTGGCGCAGATCGAGCTGCGGCTGCCGCTGTCGGTGACCGGCGTGTTCCAGGGGATGCTGTTGTTCTTCCTGCTCGGGACCGACGTCCTGATCCGTTTCCGGGTGCGTTTCCGCCGCAAGGCGTGGACGGCGCGGGAGACTTAGGATGGATGCGGCGTCGGCCATCCTGGTGTCGATGATCGCCGCGTCGACGCCGCTGCTGTTCGCGGCCCTCGGCGAGCTCGTCACCGAGAAGTCGGGGGTCCTCAACCTGGGCGTCGAGGGGATGATGCTGATGGGGGCGGTCTGCGCCTTCGTCGCCGCGGTCGCCACCGGCAGCCCCTATCTGGCGATCCTCTGCGGCGCGGCGGCGGGCATGGCGATGGCGGTCGTCTTCGGCGCGCTAACCCTGTCGCTGCTCGCCAACCAGGTCGCCACCGGGCTGGCGCTGACCATCTTCGGCGTCGGGCTGAGCGCGCTGTTCGGCCAAGCCTATGTCGGGACCCCCCTCCCGGCGCTGCCGAAGCTCGCGATCGGCGGCGTCAGCGACCTGCCGCTGATCGGTCCCGTGCTGTTCGCCCACGACGTCCTGGTCTATCTCTCGATCGCGATGGTCCTGGTCGTGAGCTGGTTCCTCTATCGCACCCGCGCCGGTCTGATTCTGCGGGCGGTCGGCGAATCCCACGACGCGGCCCACGCGATCGGCTATCCGGTCGTCGCCATCCGCTACCTCGCGGCGATCTTCGGCGGCGGCATGGCCGGGCTCGGCGGGGCCTATCTGTCGCTCGCCTATACGCCGATGTGGATCGAGAACATGACCGCCGGGCGCGGCTGGATCGCGCTGGCCCTGGTGGTGTTCGCGACTTGGCGTCCCGGCCGCGTGCTGCTGGGCGCCTATCTGTTCGGCGGCGTGACGATGCTGCAGCTGCACGCCCAGGGGGCGGGCTTCGATGCGCCGTCGCAGATACTCTCGATGCTTCCCTATCTGGCGACGATCCTGGTCCTAGTCCTGATCTCGAGCGACGCCGCGCGGATCCGACTCAACGCGCCCGCCGACATCGGCAAGCTGTTCCACCCGGCGACGTGAGAGTCCGCGCCTGCCCCCGGCTCGACCGGGGGAATGACGAGTCGTCGGCGTATCCGCCTCGAGCCGATGGCCTTCCTGGGGTGTCGGCGCGCCCCCTCGTCATTCCCGCGAAAGCGGGAATCCAGGGCGGGCAAGGACGGGTCCTTGGCGTCCGCCTCGAGCCGTCGTCACAGGCCCTTCGTCCCCACGGAAGCAGGAAGCGGGATACGAAACAGTCCCTCCGTCATTCCCGCGAAAGCGGGAATCCAGGGCGGGCAAGGACGGGTCCTTGGTGTCCGCCTCGAGCCGTCGTCACAGGCCCTTCGTCCCCACGGAAGCAGGAATCGGGATACGAATATGGATTCCCGCTTTCGCGGGAATGACGGAGGGGGAGGCGTATCCGCCTCGAGCCGATGGCCTCCCTCAGGCCATCGGCAGCTGAACGGACACCCACGCGGACGTCTCGGGATTTCTTCACACGCTCGAAAGCGGGAATCCAGGGACCTTGACGAGACCGATCGAAGCGGTCGCGCCCCGGCAGGATCCGGCTTCTCAAACGGACACTGAGACGGGTAGGGACGCCGCCGGGCAAGACCTGTATACTCGGGTCCTTCATAACCAGGAGGTATCCCATGCCATTCAAGCGGATCGGGAGCGCGCTGTGCGGGACCGCCGTCGCCGTCGCCGTCGCCGTCGCTCTCGCCGGGGCGGCCGGCGCCGTCGCCGCGGAGAAGCTGAAGGTCGGGTTCGTCTATGTCGGCCCGATCGGCGATCACGGCTGGACCTATCGTCACGACGTCGGACGGCTGGCGATCGAAAAGGCGTTGGGCGACAAGGTCGAGACGTCCTACGTCGAGAGCGTCAGCGAAGGGGCCGACGCCGAGCGCGTGATCCGGCAGCTCGCCACCAGCGGCCACAAGCTGATCTTCACCACGTCGTTCGGCTACATGAACGCCACGATCAAGGTCGCCAAGAGCTTCCCCAAGGTGATGTTCGAACACGCCACCGGCTACAAGCGCGCCGCCAACGTCAGCACCTACATGGCGCGCTTCTACGAGGGACGCACGATCGCCGGGCTGATCGCCGGCAAGGTGACCAAGAGCGGCGTCATCGGCTATATCGGCTCCTTCCCCATTCCCGAGGTGGTCCGGGGCATCAATGCGTTCACCATCGCCCTCCGCTCGGTCAACCCCAAGGCCGAGGTCAAGGTCGTGTGGGTCAACACCTGGTACGACCCGGGCAAGGAGAGCGACGCCGCCAAGGCGCTGATCGACCAGGGGGCGGACGTGATCTCGCAGCACACCGACTCGCCGGCGCCGTTGCAGATCGCCCAGAAGCGCGGCGTCTGGGCGGTGGGCCAAGCCTCCGACCAGAGCAAGTTCGGGCCCAAGGCGCATCTGACCTCGATCATCGACGTGTGGGATCAGTATTACGTCGACCGCGCCAGGGCGGCGATGGACGGAAGCTGGAAGTCGACCGACACCTGGGGCGGTCTCGACACCGGCATGCTGGCCATGGCGACGTACAACGCGGCCCTGCCCAAGGACGTGATCGCCATGGCCGAGCAGGCCGAGGCCGACATCCGGGCGGGCAAGCGGCATCCCTTCCAGGGGCCGATCAAGGACCAGGCGGGCAAAGTCGTGCTTCCCGCGGGCAAGACCCTGGGCGACAAGGAGCTGCTGTCGATGAACTGGTACGTCGAGGGCGTGCAGGGCAAGCTGCCCAAATAGGACGGGTCTTGCGTCATGGCGGGTCCGGCTGGCCCGCCATGACCGCGACCGCAACGGGTGGCGTATGCGGCTATCGCGCTACTTCATGCCGACCATGAAGGACGAGCCGGCCGAGGCGCAGATCGTCTCGCACCGGCTGATGCTGCGCGCCGGCATGATCCGCCAGGCGAGCGCCGGGATCTATTCCTGGCTGCCGATGGGTCTCCGCGCGCTCAGGAACGTCGAGCGGATCGTGCGCGACGAGCAGGACAGGGCGGGCTGCCAGGAAATGCTCATGCCCACCATCCAGTCCGCCGATCTGTGGCGCGAGAGCGGACGCTACGACGACTACGGCAAGGAGATGCTGCGCATCACCGACCGGCACGGCCGGGCGCTGCTCTACGGCCCGACGAACGAGGAGCTGGTCACCGACATCTTCCGCCATTACGTCAAGAGCTACCGCGAGCTTCCCAAGCTGGTCTATCACATTCAGTGGAAGTTCCGCGACGAAGTGCGCCCCCGCTTCGGCGTGATGCGCGGGCGCGAGTTCCTGATGAAGGACAGCTATTCGTTCGACCTCGACCATGCCGGGGCGCGCCGCGCTTACGACAAGATGTTCATCGCCTATCTCCGCACCTTCGCCCGTCTGGGTCTCAAGGCGATCCCGATGCGGGCGGAGACGGGCGCCATCGGCGGCGATCTGAGCCACGAGTTCATCATTCTCGCCGGCACCGGCGAGAGCGAGGTCTTTTGCCATCGCGAGTTGACCGAGCGCGACGTCCTGGCCGCGGACGTGGATTACGACGCCGACCTGGCCCCGGAGGTCGAACGCTGGACCGGGCTGTACGCGGCGACCGACGAAAAGCACGATCCCGCCGCGGCCCGGACCCTCGGCGATCGGCTGGTCCGCGCGCGCGGCATCGAGGTCGGGCATATCTTCCATTTCGGCGCCAAATACTCCAAGGCGATGGATGCGTTCGTCGTCGGCCCCGATGAGGAGCGCATCTACCCCCAGATGGGCTCCTACGGCATCGGCGTCTCCCGTCTGGTGGGGGCGATCATCGAAGCGTCGCACGACGAGCACGGCATCGTCTGGCCCGAGAGCGTGGCCCCCTTCGGCGTCGCGGTCGTCAATCTCAAGAGCGGCGACGCCGCCTGTGACCGGATATGCGAAGACGTCTATCGTCGGCTCGACCGTTCGCGCGGCGACGCGCTGTATGACGATCGCGAGGAGCGGGCGGGCGCCAAGTTCGCCGACATGGACCTGATCGGCGCGCCTTGGCAGCTCATCGTCGGGCCGCGCGGCGCGGGCGCCGGAACGGTCGAGGTCAAGCGCCGGGCGACCGGGGAGCGCCAGGAGCTGACGGTCGAGTCCGCGCTCGCCCGCATCGCCGGATAGGCGGCCGCCCGGCGCGTGATCTTCTCCCCGTTCGAGCGGATGGTGGCCCTGCGCTACCTGAAGGCGCGGCGGGAGGAAGGGGTGATCTCGGTCATCGCCGGTTTCTCCCTCGCCGGCATCGCCCTGGGCGTGGCGACGCTGATCGTCGTCATGTCGGTCATGAACGGTTTTCGCGCCGAACTCATCGACCGGATCGTCGGGTTGAACGGACATCTGGCCGTGTACGCGGCCCAGCCCGGCCCGCTGCGGGCGTTCGACGCCGCCGCCGACCGTCTGCGCGGCCTCGACGGCGTCCTATCCGTCGCCCCCTTCGTCGAAGGCCAGGTCATGGCGACCGCCAACGGGGTCGCCTACGGGGCGGTGGTGCGCGGCGTCCGGCGGGCCGACCTCGCCGCGCGCGAGATCGTCGCCGGCAATCTGCGCCAGGGCGGCCTCGCGGAGTTCCGGGGGTTCGATCGCATCCTCGTCGGCGCCCGCTTCGCCCGCCGCTTCGGCGTCGGCGTCGGCGACGCCGTGCGTCTGGTCTCGCCGCAGAGCGAACCCACCGCCTTCGGATCGCTGCCGCGCATCAAGACCTATCGGGTCGCGGCGGTGTTCGAGGTCGGCATGTTCGAATACGATTCGAGCTTCGTCTTCATGCCCCTGGCCGCGGCGCAGCGCTATTTCCGCACCGGCCGCGGGGTGACCGGCCTCGAATTGACGGTGGCCGAACCCGACCGGGTCGCCGCCTTGCGGGACGGCGTGATATCGGCCGCCGGGACGCCCGCGCGCGTCGTCGACTGGCGGGACGCCAATTCGAGCTATTTCAACGCGCTCGAAGTCGAACGCAACGTCATGTTCCTGATCCTGACGCTGATCATCCTGGTCGCCGCGTTCAACATCGTCTCCGGCCTGATCATGCTGGTGAAGGACAAGGGTCGGGACATCGCCATCCTGCGCACGATGGGCGCGACCCGCGGCATGGTCATGCGGATATTCTTCCTCGCCGGGGCATCGGTCGGCGTCGTCGGGACGTCGATCGGCTTCGCGCTCGGGCTCGTCGTCTCCGACAACATCGAGACCCTGCGCCGATGGCTGGAGGGGCTGACCGGGGGCGACCTGTTCGCCGCCGAGATCTATTTCCTGTCGCAGCTGCCGTCGAAGGTCGAGACCGGCGACGTGATAAGCGTGATCGCGATGTCGCTCGCCCTGTCGTTGATCGCGACGATTCATCCGGCCTGGCGCGCGTCCCGCGTCGATCCGGTCGAAGCGCTGCGCTATGAGTGAGTCGCCGCTCGAGCTGATCGACGTTCGCCGGGCCTTCGCGCAGGGCGGCGCCCGGCTCGAAGTCCTGCGCGGCGTCTCGCTCGACCTTCGGCCCGGTGAGATGGTGGCGCTGGTCGGGCCGTCGGGCGCCGGAAAATCGACGCTGCTCCACATCGCCGGGCTGCTGGAGCGGCCGACCGACGGCGAGGTCCGGCTCGCGGGCGCGCGCTTCGGGCGGCGCGCCGGCGCGGGCGACGACGACGATGCGCGGACCGCGCTGCGACGTCGCCATCTGGGCTTCGTCTACCAGTTCCACCATTTGCTCCCCGATTTCTCCGCCCTCGACAACCTCGTCCTGCCGCAGATGATCGCCGGCGCGAAGCGGCCGCGCGCGCGCCGCCGGGCCGGCGAACTGCTCGAGATGGTGGGGCTCGCCGCGCGCGCCCTCCACCGGCCGGCCAAGCTGTCCGGCGGCGAGCAGCAGCGCGTCGCCATCGCGCGGGCGCTGGCGAATTCCCCCAAGGTCCTGCTGGCCGACGAGCCTACCGGCAACCTCGACCGGGATACGGCGCAAGGAGTGTTCGAGTTGCTCGTCGGGATCGTCCGCGAGGCCGGTTTGGCGGCCTTGATCGCGACCCACAATCTCGATCTCGCGCAGCGGATGAATCGCATATTGGCGCTTCGCGACGGGCGGATCGCCGACGCCTCGCACTGAGCGTCCGTTCGAGAATCGCGCTTATCCATCGGCTCGAGGCGGATACGCCGACAATTCGTCATTCCCGCGAAAGCGGGAATCCATATTCGCATCCCGTTTCCCGCCTCCGTGGAGACGAGGGGGCTGTGACGACGGTCCGAGGGAAGGCCATCGGCTCGAGGCGGATACGCCAAGGGTTTCCTCACACCCGCGAAAGCGGGAATCCAAGGACCTTGACGAGATCCATCGAAGCGGTCGCGCTCCGGCGGGACCCGATTTCTCAAACGGACTCCGAGCGTCCCGGCGCCGGTCGATTCGGGGCGTTCGGGCTATGTTCGCGCTGATCCTCCGGGTCGGCTGTGGCATCACTGGCCGGCAGTCCAGCAAACCGAACGAACATGGCGCAAGCGGATTTCATTCATCTGCGGGTGCATACCGCCTACTCGCTGTCCGAGGGCGCCATCAAGATCGACGAGCTCGTCGGTCTGTGCCGCCGCGAGAACATGCCCGCGGTGGCGGTAACCGATTCGGGCAATCTGTTCGGCGCGCTCGAATTCTCCCTGGCCGCCGCCGGGCGCGGCGTACAGCCGATCGTCGGCTGCCAGCTGGCCATCGCCCGGTCGAACGACGACGAGTCGTTCGACGGCAATGGCGGCGCCCGGGGCGGGCCGGCGCGCGATGCGCGCGACGCGCTCGTCGTTCTGGTCCAGAACGAGGCGGGCTACGCCAATCTCCTGCAGCTGGCGTCGAAGGCCTATCTCGACTCGCCGGACGGCCCGCGCCTGTCGCTCGAAGACGTCGAAGCGCATGCCGAGGGTCTGATCGCATTGACCGGCGGCTTCGACGGCGCGGTGGGCCGGCTGCTCGCCGAGGGGCAGATCCAGCTGGCGAAGGGAATGCTCGAGCGGCTGGCGCAGGCGTTTCCGGACCGGCTGTACGTCGAGCTGACGCGGCACGGACTCGAGATCGAGCGGCGCATCGAGGACGACCTCGTCGATCTCGCCTATACTCAGGATCTCCCGCTGGTCGCCACCAACGACGTCTATTTCGCCGACGCCGGCATGTACGAGGCGCATGACGTGTTGCTGTGCGTCGCCGAGAACGCCCACGTCTCCGCGACCGAGCGCCGCCGGCTGACTCCGGATCACCGCTTCCGGTCGGCGGCGGAGATGCGCGCGCTGTTCGCCGATCTGCCCGAGGCGGTGGCCAATACGGTCGTCGTGGCGCAGCGCTGCGCCTTCATGCCGGAGACGCGCGATCCGATTCTGCCGCCGTTCGCGACTCCGCCCGGCGTCACCGAGGCCGACATGCTGCGGGCGGAGGCGGAACGCGGGCTCGAGGCGCGGCTGGAAGCCCATGTCTATGCGGCCGGGATGGAGCCGGCCGCGCGCGACGCCGCGGCGGCGCCCTATCGCGAACGGCTCGCCTTCGAGCTCGACGTCGTGATCGGGATGGGGTTCGCCGGCTACTTCCTGATCGTCGCCGAGTTCGTCCAGTGGGCGCGGCGGCAGCGCATACCGGTCGGGCCGGGCCGCGGTTCGGGCGCCGGGTCCGTGGTCGCCTGGGCCTTGACGATCACCGATCTCGATCCGCTTCGCTTCGGACTCCTGTTCGAAAGGTTTCTCAACCCGGAGCGGGTGTCGATGCCCGACTTCGACATCGATTTCTGCCAGGACCGGCGCGACGAGGTCATTCGCCACGTCCAGAAGAAATACGGCGGCGACCGCGTGGCGCAGATCATCACCTTCGGCAAGCTCCAGGCGCGCGCCGCCCTCCGCGACGTGGGCCGGGTGCTCGGTATGCCCTACGGCCGGGTCGACCGCATCTCCAAGCTGGTTCCGTTCAACCCCGCCAACCCGCCGACCCTGGCCGAGGCTCTCGAGAAGGAGCCGCAGCTCCAGGAGCTTCGGGACGGCGACGAGACCGTCCGCCAACTGATCGACGTCGCGATGAAGCTCGAGGGGCTGTATCGGCACGCATCGACCCATGCCGCCGGGGTCGTCATCGGCGACCGGCCGCTCGCCTCGCTGCTGCCGCTCTATCGCGATGCGGGTTCGGACATGGCGGCGACGCAGTTCTCGATGAAGTACACGGAGCTCGCCGGCCTGGTGAAGTTCGACTTGCTCGGGCTCAAGACCCTGACCGTCCTGGAGCGCGCGGTCGAACTGCTCGCCCGGCGGGGCGTCGCGGTGGACCTGTCGGCGTTGCCGCTCGACGACCCCGCGACCTACGGGATGCTCGGCGGCGGCGATGCGACCGGCGTGTTCCAGATGGAAAGCGCCGGGATGCGCGACGTGCTGCGGCAGATGCGTCCCGACTGCTTCGAGGATCTGATCGCCCTCGTAGCCCTCTATCGGCCGGGTCCGATGGACAACATCCCCCGCTACGTCGCCTGCAAGCACGGGCGCGAGAAGCCCGACTACCTCCACCCCCGGCTCGAGCGCATCCTCAAGGAGACCTTCGGCGTCATCATCTACCAGGAACAGGTGATGGAGATCGCCCGGACCCTGTCCGGGTTCAGCCTCGCCAGAGCCGACATCCTGCGCCGGGCGATGGGGAAGAAAATCAAGGCCGAGATGCAGGCCCAGCGCGCGGCGTTCGTCGACGGCGCGGTCGCGCGCGGCGTGGAGCCGGCCAAGGCCGACCGCATCTTCGAACAGGTCGACAAGTTCGCGGGGTACGGCTTCAACAAGTCGCATGCCGCCGCCTACGCGCTGGTCGCCTATCAGACGGCATGGCTCAAGGCGAACCATCCGGTCGAGTTCCTGGCCGCCCTGATGAGCCTGGACATGGGCAATGCCGACAAGCTCAACGCCTTCCGCGAGGACTTGAAGCGGCTCGACATCCCGCTGTTGCCGCCCGACGTCAACCGGTCCGAGGCCGGCTTCTCGGTCGAGGCCGCGCGTAACGGCGCGGCGCACGGCGCCGTCCGCTATGCGCTGGGCGCGATCCGGCATGTCGGGCGGCGGGCCATGGCCGAGGTCGTCGCGGAGCGCGACGCCGGCGGTCCGTTCGCCGACGAGTTCGACTTCGCGCGCCGGGTCGGCAACCGGATCGCCAACAAACGCCAGCTCGAGAATCTCGTCCGCGCCGGGGCGTTCGACGGCGTCAACCCCAATCGGCGCCAGCTCTGCGAGAGCGTCGAAAATCTGCTTCGCGTCGGCGCCATGGCGCTGGCGGACCGCGACAGCAACCAGCAGAATCTGTTCGGCGAAGACGCGGCGATCCTCTCCCCGACCGATGCCGAGCGCCCGGCGGTGGAGGACTGGCCGACGATGGACCGCCTCGCCCACGAACACGATGCGGTGGGGCTCTACGTTTCGGCCCATCCGCTCGACGATTGCGCCGGCAAGCTCGCCGCGTTGGGGGTGAGCGCCTTCGCCAGCCTGTCGAGCGCGGCGCAGGGCGCCAGTCCGAAGCTCGCCGGCGTGATCCTGGGCGTGCAGGAGCGCGTCTCGGCCAAGGGCAACCGGTTCGCCTACGTCCGGTTGAGCGACCCGACCGGCGCCTTCGAGGTCGTCGTGTTCAGCGAGCTGCTGGCGCGCGCGCGGCCGCTGTTGGAGCCCAACGCGCGGGTGCTGGTCGCGGTCGAGGTCCGCGACGATGCGGAGCGCGGCGGCCTTCGTCTGACCGCGCAGCGCTTCGAACCGCTCGACGAGGCGCTGGGCCGGGCGGCGCAGGCTCTGCGGGTCGTCGTCGACGGGACCGGCGGCCTCGAGAGCCTGAAGCGCGCGCTCGCCGGGCGGCCCGAAGGCCGGGCGCGGATCAGCCTCGTCATCGGCCTCGACGGCGCTCGCGAAGCCGAGGTCGCGCTGCCCGGGAAATACGAATTGTCGCCCGAGCTGATGGCGGCCGTGACCGCGGTTCCCGGCGTGTCCGGAATCCGCGAGGTCTGATTCCTCCCTCCTCGGCCGGCGCGCTTGCGAAAGCGGGTTCGGCGGGGTATGTAACCTGCACTACGCACGCGGGGTTCGGGGCTTCCGGGCGAGACGACGGAGGCGACCATCCGGTGTCCGGCCCCCGGGCCGGGCCAATCCCCGCGGAGGTCCAACCGGAAAAGGACTCCTACCCGATGGCGATGCCCGAGTTCTCGATGCGCCAGCTTCTCGAAGCCGGCGTCCATTTCGGCCACCACACCCGGCGCTGGAACCCGAAGATGGGTCCCTATCTGTTCGGTATCCGCAACCGCGTCCACATCATCGACCTCCAGCAGACGGTGCCGATGCTGCACGCCGCTCTGGCGGCGATCCGGGAGACCACGGCCAATGGCGGGCGGGTCCTGTTCGTCGGCACCAAGCGCCAGGCGAGCGACCTGATCGCGAGCGCCGCGATCCGATGCGGCCAGTATTACGTCAATCATCGCTGGCTCGGCGGCACGCTCACCAACTGGAAGACGATCACGGCGTCGGTCCGCCGGTTGCGCGAGCTCGACGACGTCGTGAACGGCGAGGAAACGGGCCTGACCAAGAAGGAGCTCCTGGGTCTCACGCGCGAGCGCGACAAGCTTCAGCGCGCATTGGGCGGGATCAAGGAGATGGGCGGGCTGCCGCACATCCTGTTCGTCGTCGACACCAACAAGGAATCGATCGCGGTCAAGGAGGCGATCAAGCTCGACCTCCCGGTGGTCGGCGTCATCGACAGCAATTCGGATCCGACCGGCATCACCTATCCGATACCGGGCAACGACGACGCGATCCGGTCGATCTCGCTATATTGCGATCTGGCGGCCCGCGCCGTGCTCGACGGTCTGCAACAGGAGGCGATCGCCGCGGGCAGGGACATCGGCGAGGCCGAGGACGGCCCGATGGACGCCGCCCCGGAGGCGTCGGACGCGCCCGACGCCGCCGGCGAAGCCGCCGGGGCCGGAGAAGCGCCGGCGGACGGCGAAACCGCGGGCGCCGGAGAGGCGCCGGCGGAGGGCGGAGCCGCGGAAGCCGGAGAGGCGCCGGCGGCCGAAGCGGAGCCTTCGTCCGACGGGACCGGCGAGCCGGGCGGCGAAGCCGCCGACGAGCCGGCCGGATAGCCGGCCGCATCGCAGTCAGGCGAGGTATTTCATGGCCCGGATCACGGCGGCTTTGGTGAAGGAACTCCGCGACAAGACCGGCGCGGGCATGATGGACTGCAAGAAGGCGCTGACCGAAACCGGCGGCGTCGTCGAGGACTCGGTTGATTGGCTGCGCAAGAAGGGGCTCGCCGCGGCCGCCAAGAAGGCCGGCCGGATCGCCGCCGAGGGCCTCGTCGCGGTGGCCGTGTCGGATCGCGCCGGGGCCGTGGTCGAGGTCAATTCGGAAACCGACTTCGTCGCCCGCAACGATCTGTTCCAGGAGTTCGTGGGGCGCGTCTCGCAGCTCGCCCTCGACGCCCGGGGCGACGTCGAGGCGTTGAACGCCGCCGCCCTGCCGCAAGGCGGAACGGTGGCCGAGGGTCTCACGGAACTGGCGGCGAAGATCGGCGAGAACATGACCATCCGGCGCGCTGCGGCGCTCGAAGTCGGCGCCGGGGCGGTGGCGCATTACGTTCATGGCGCGGTCGTCCCCGGATGCGGGCGGATCGGCGTCGTCGTCGGCCTGGAGTCCGAAGGCGACGCGGAACGGCTCGCGGCGTTCGGCCGCCGGATCGCGATGCACGTAGCGGCCGCCAGCCCGCGCTGGGTTTCCGCCGACGCGGTCGATCCCGCCGCTCTCGAACGCGAGCGCGAGATCCTCGCCGCCCAGGCTCGCGCCGCCGGCAAGCCGGACGCCATCGTGGACAAGATGGTCGAAGGGCGGCTCCGCAAGTTCTACGAGGAGGTGGCGCTCCTCGATCAGCCCTTCGTCATCGACGGCGAGATCAAGGTCCGCCAGGCGGTCGAGGCCGCGGAGCGCGAGGCGGGCGCGCCGATCTCGATCGCCGGCTTCCTGCGCTACGCCCTCGGCGAGGGCGTCGAGCGCCGGCGGGAGGACTTCGCCGCCGAGGTCGCGGCGACGCTCGAACGATAGCGCGGCGCGGATACGCACATGGCGCCGACACCGCCCATGGCGGCCGATCGCAAGGCGGGGCGCGGCGTCTACCGGCGGGTCTTGCTCAAGCTGTCGGGCGAGGCCCTGATGGGCGAACGCCGCTACGGGCTGGATCCGGCGGCGCTCGAGAATCTCGCCCGCGAGATCGCCGCGGTGACCCGGCTCGACGTGCAGGTGGCGATCGTCATCGGCGGCGGCAACGTCTTCCGCGGCGTGTCCGCGGCCGCCGAAGGGCTGGAGCGCGGCGCCGCCGACTATATCGGCATGTTGGCGACGATCATGAACGCCCTCGCCCTCCAGGGCGCGCTCGAGGGCGCCGGCGTCGTCACCCGCGTCCAATCGGCGATACGCATGGATGCGGTGTGCGAACCCTATGTCCGCCGCCGCGCGATCCGGCATATGGAGAAGGGGCGCGTCGTCATCTTCGCCGCCGGCACCGGCAACCCCTTCTTCACCACCGATACCGCGGCGGCGCTGCGGGCGACCGAGGTCGGGTGCGATGCGTTGTTCAAGGGAACCCAGGTCGATGGCGTGTATTCGGCCGACCCGAAGAAAGTCCCGTCCGCCACGCGCTACGACCGGCTCACCTACATGGACGTCCTCTCCAACGACCTCAAGGTCATGGACGCCTCGGCGATATCCCTGGCGCGGGAAAACGGCATTCCGATTCTCGTGTTTTCGTTACACAATCCCGGCGCGTTCGGCGACGTCATCGCCGGAACCGGGCGATTCACCATCATCACCGGGAAAGAACGAACCGTGGCGGACCAGGACGAGCGCCCTCGATCCGCGCGCGCGCCCATCATCGCCGGGAAGGAGTGAACCGTGGCGGACCCGGATGTCGACGATCTCGAACGGCGCATGCAGGGCGCCGTCGAGGTGCTGCGGAAGGAATTCGCCGGTCTGCGGGCGGGGCGGGCCTCGGCCGCTCTGCTCGATCCGGTCGCGGTCGATGCCTACGGGACGAAGATGCCGATCAACCAGCTCGGCGCCGTGAGCGTCCCCGATCCCCGCCTGCTGACGGTGCAGGTCTGGGACGCCGGCCTGGCCGGCGCGGTCGACAAGGCGATTCGCGATTCGGGGCTGGGCCTCAACCCGCAGCCCGAGGGGACGCTGATCCGCGTTCCGATCCCCGAACTGACCGAGGAGCGGCGTCGGGAACTGTCGAAGATCGCCAACAAATACGCCGAGCAGGCCCGCGTCGCCGTCCGCAACGTGCGCCGCGACGGCATGGAGCAGCTCAAGCGGATGGAGCGGGAAGGGGAAATCTCGCGGGACGAGCAGCATGCGTGGTCGGCGGAGGTGCAACGCCTGACCGACGAGAACACCAAGGCGATCGACGCCGCGCTCGCCGTCAAGGACAAGGAGATCATGCAGGTTTGACAGCGATCCTCTCTCACTCCGACGCCGCCCCGCCGCCGGCGCCGGCCCATGTGGCGGTCATCATGGACGGCAACGGACGATGGGCGAAGGCGCGCCGCCTCCCGCGCGTCGCCGGCTACCGCCAGGGCGCCGAAGCCCTGCGGACGACGATCGAGGCGGCCGTCGAACTCGGCATCTCCTACCTCACCCTGTACGGCTTCTCGCTCGAGAACTGGAAGCGGCCGGAGCGCGACATCGTGGACCTCATGGGTCTGTTGCGCCTCTACCTCCGGCGCGAAGTCGACGAGCTCGACGACAAGGGGGTGCGGATATGCTTCATCGGCGAGCGCGAGCGCTTCGCCGACGACATCGTCGACCTGCTGCGGGCGGCCGAGCGGCGAACGCGCGCCAACACCCGCCTCCACCTCACCTTGGCCCTCAGCTATGGCGGCCGCCAGGAGATCGCCTGCGCCGCGCGCCGGCTGGCCGCGGACGTGGCCCAGGGCAGGCTTCGCCCCGACGACATCGACGTCGGGGCGGTGGACCGCTATCTGGCGACGGCGCCGATCCCGGATCCGGACCTGCTCATCCGCACCAGCGGCGAACGGCGGATCAGCAATTTCCTTCTGTGGCAATCGGCCTATGCCGAATTCGTGTTCCTCGACACGCTCTGGCCCGATTTCTCCAAGGCCGATCTGGAAGATGCGGTGCGCGAATTCCACCGCCGCGACCGGCGCTTTGGCGCGACCGGCCGGTGACGGCGGCGGCGGCGAGATCAAACGGCGCCTCGTCTCGGCGCTGACGCTGGCGCCGGTCGCTCTGGCGGCGGTCCATTTCGGCAGTCCCTGGTTCGAACTCCTGACGACCCTCGCCGCGGCGCTGATGGCGTGGGAGTGGGACCGCCTGTGCGGACGCAGCTTCGGCGCCAGCGGCTGGATCGTGATGTCGGCGATGCTGGTTCTCGGCGCGGCCTGTCTCGCCGGGCGCTTCGATCTGGCCATGGCGATCCCGCTCCTCGCCGCCGCGGCCGCGTATGCGGCCTGCCGTCTCGCCGCCCGGCCGCATCCGCTCTGGATCGCCGCCGGGCCGCTGGTCCTGGGCTTCCCCTGCGCCGCGTTCATGTGGCTCCGGGCGGATCCGCTCGACGGGCCCGCGGTGGCGTTCTGGCTCCTGGGCGTCCTGTGGACGACGGACGTGGCGGCCTTTCTGGTGGGCAGGGCGGTCGGCGGCGCGCGTCTGGCGCCCAGGATCAGCCCCGGCAAGACCTGGGCCGGTCTCGGCGGCGCGGTCGCAGGCGCTTCCCTGTGGAGTCTCGTCTGGGTGTCGTGGACCGGCTCGGGGTCCTGGCTGCTGGCGCCGTTGGCGGCCGCCGTCTCGGTGGTGGCTCAGGGCGGCGATCTTGGCGTATCATTGGTGAAGCGCCGGTTCGGCGCGAAGGACGCCAGCAACCTGATACCGGGGCATGGCGGCGTGCTCGACCGGGTCGACGGCATGCTGACGGCGGCGCCGGCCCTTGCCGCGTTCGAGATCGCGACCAATGGGGGGATCGTCTCCTGGCAGTGACGCCCGAGGACTCCGCAGCCGGCCCGCGGCGCGTCTCGATCCTGGGCTCCACCGGGTCGATCGGCTGCAACACCATCGACCTGATCGAGCGGCGGCCCGGCGCCTACGCCGTCGAGGCGCTGACCGCCAACGGCAACGTCGAAATGCTTGCCGGCCAGGCGCGCCGCCTCCGCGCCCGGATGGCCGTCGTTGCCGACGAGCGCAAATACGCCGCGCTGAAGGACGCCCTCGCCGGAACCGGCGTCGAAGCCGCGGCCGGGGCCGATGCGCTGGTCGAGGCGGCCGCCCGCCCGGCGGATTGGGTCATGGCCGGCATCGTCGGCGCCGCCGGGCTGGAGCCGACGCTCGCGGCCGTGCGGCGCGGGGCCGTCGTCGCCCTGGCCAACAAGGAATGCCTCGTCTGCGCCGGCGACCTCATGACCCGGGAGGTCGCCCGGCACGGCGCCACGATGCTGCCCGTGGACTCGGAGCACAACGCCGTCTTCCAGGTCTTCGACTTCGACCAGCGCGAGACGATCGAGCGCATCGTGCTCACCGCGTCCGGCGGACCCTTCCGCACGCTGTCCCGCGCCGAGATGGCGACGGTCACGCCGGCCCAGGCGGTCGCGCATCCGAACTGGGAGATGGGCGCGAAAATCTCCGTCGATTCGGCGACCATGATGAACAAGGGGCTGGAGCTGATCGAGGCGCGCCACCTGTTCGCCCTGCCCGGGGATCGGCTCGATTGCCTCGTCCATCCGCAATCGATCGTCCACAGCATGGTCGCCTATGTCGATGGGTCGGTGCTGGCCCAGCTGGGAACCCCCGACATGCGGACGCCGATCTCCTACGCCCTGGGCTGGCCCCGGCGCATGCCGGCCCCGAGTGCGCGCCTCGACCTCGCCGCCATCGGCCGCCTGACCTTCGAGCCGCCCGACCCCGACCGGTTTCCGGCGATCGGGCTCGCCCGGCAGGCTCTGAACTCGGGCGGGGCGGCGCCGACGATATTGAACGCCGCCAACGAAGCCGCGGTCCATGCCTTCCTCGACCGGCGCATCGGCTTCCTCGACATCGCCCGCATCGTCGAGGAGACTCTACAGCGGCTCGGCGACCGGGATCTCGAGACGCTCGACGACGTCCTCGCCATCGACGAGGCGGCGCGCCGGGTCGCCGGCGACGTGCTGGCCGCCGCCCGGTCGCCGGCATGAGCGCCGCGGCGTAAGCCGGCCGCATGGACGTCCTCCTGGGCATCTGGAACTACGTCGTTCCGTTCCTGATCGTGCTCACCGCCCTGGTGTTCGTTCACGAGATGGGGCACTACCTCGTCGCGCGCTGGTGCGGCGTCCGGGTCGAGGTCTTCTCGATCGGCTTCGGGCCGGAACTCTACGGCCGGGACGATCGGGCCGGCACCCGATGGCGCTTCGGCCTCGTGCCGGTGGGCGGCTATGTGAAGATGTTCGGCGAGCGTCCGTCGGACGACGAGCCCGCCGCGCCGCCGTCGGAGGCGTCCTTTTACGACAAGCCGCTGGGCCGGCGCGCGGCGATCGTCTTCGCCGGCCCGTTCGCCAACTTCCTGTTCGCCGCGGCGGTGCTGGCCGGCCTGTTCGCGTTCGTCGGCCAGCCCTTCACCCCCACCGACATCGGCGAGGTCGCGCCGGGGAGCGCGGCCGAACGGGCCGGGCTGCGGCCGGGCGACGTGGTCAAGCGGCTGGACGGAGTCGAGATCGAGCGGTTCGAACAGATCGTCCGCATCGTCCGGCTGGCGCCCGGCAAGCGGATTTCGATCGTCGTCGAGCGGGACGGCCGGCCGGTCCGGTTGGCCGCGACGCTGGATACGGTCGAGTTGAAGGACCGCTTCGGCGCCGTTCACCTGATCGGCCGACTCGGCATCGGGCGGAGCGGCGGGGATCTCTCCTACGTCCGTCACGATCCCGCGTCGGCGGTGTGGCGCGCGGTCGGCGAGACCGCGGCGATCACCGCCAACGTCTTCGATACGCTGGGACAGATACTCGTCGGCGCCCGCCCCGCCGACGAGCTCGGCGGCCCGATCCGCATCGCCCGGATATCCGGCGACATGTGGCGGGCCGGGATCGAAAGCGTCCTGATTTTCGCGGTGCTGCTGTCGATCAACCTGGGTCTCATCAACCTGTTCCCGATTCCCATGCTGGACGGGGGCCATCTGCTGTTCTACGCCATCGAGGCGCTTCGCGGCCGCCCCATGACCGCGCGCGCGCAGGACTTTTGGTTCCGCATCGGAATTGCTATTGTCCTCGCCTTGATGGTCTTCGTCACTTGGAACGACTTGGTCCAGCTGCGGGTCTTCGGTCTGCTCGCGGCCCTGGTTTCGTGACGCTTTCGCGGCGGAAGGGGTGATTTGCGCAGCCGGTTCGGAATAGCGGTCCTCCTCCTCGTCGCCGCAGCCGTGTTTGCGCCCGGCCCGGCGTCGGCGCAGGCCCCGGCGGGAGACGCCGCGGTGTCGGCGATCCGGGTCGAAGGCGCGCAGCGCATCGAGGTCGAGACGGTCCGGTCCTACCTGACCTTCCGCCGCGGCGACGTGGTGGGCGACGCCGAACTGTCCGAATCCCTCAAGAAGCTGTTCGCGACCGGTCTGTTCGCCGACGTGACGCTCCGCCGCGACGGCTCGGACGTGGTCGTCCGCGTGGTCGAGAACCCCAGCATCAACCGCCTGGCGTTCGAGGGGAACAACCGGATCTCCGACGAGATCCTGCAGGGCGAGGTTCAGCTGCAGCCGCGCAAGGTGTTCACGCGCGCGCTGGCCCAGGCCGACACCCAGCGGATCATCGACATCTACCGGCGGAGCGGCCGATTCGCGGTGCGCGTCGAGCCCAAGGCCATCCAGCTCGAAAGGAACCGCATCGATCTCGTCTTCGAGATCACGGAAGGCAGCCTCACCAACATCCGCAAGATATCGTTCATCGGCAACGACGAGTTCAGCGACCGGACTCTCCGCGGCGTGATCCGGACCAAGGAGGCCGCCTTCTACCGTCTCTTCTCGACCGACGACACCTACGACCCGGATCGCCTGACCTTCGATCGCGAATTGCTTCGCCGCTACTATCTTTCCAACGGCTATGCGGATTTCCGCGTCGTCTCGGTGACCGCGGAACTCAGCGAGGATCGGCAAGGCTTCTTCGTCACCTTCATGATCGAGGAGGGCGAGCGCTACAGGTTCGGGCCCATCGACGTCTCGACCCGGCTGCGCGAACTCGACCTGGAACAGCTGCGGGCGGAGCTGACGGTCGCCGCGGACGAATGGTACGACGCCGACGCCGTCGAGGAGACCATCGGCAATCTGACGGATGCCGCCGGGAGCGCGGGCTACGCCTTCGTCGACGTCCGCCCGCGCATCGACCGCGACCGCGACGGGCGGCTCATCGGCATCACCTTCGACATCGGCGAGGGGCCGCGCGTATTCGTCGAGCGGATCGAGATCGAGGGCAACCTCCGCACCGAGGACGACGTGATCAGGCGGGAGTTCCTCGTCGTCGAGGGCGATGCGTTCAATACCGCGAAACTTCGCCGGTCGCGGCAGCGGATCGGCAATCTCGGCTTTTTCGAAAAGGTCGAGATCGAGAACGTCCCGGGATCGACGCCCGACAAGACGATCGTCGACGTGACGGTCGCCGAGCGCGCCACCGGCGAATTGTCCCTCGGCGCCGGCTATTCGACGACCAGCGGCGCCGTGGGCGACATCCAGATTCGGGAGCGCAACCTCCTCGGCAAGGGGCAGGATCTTCGCTCCCGGCTGGTGATCGGCGAGCGCGCCCAGGAGATCGACCTCAGCTTCACCGAGCCGTATTTCCTCGATAAGTCGCTGTCGGCGGGCTTCGACGTCTTCCGCATCACCCGCGATCTTCAGCGCGAGAGTTCGTTCGATCGGACGTCGACGGGCGGGGCGCTGCGCGCCGGCTATCCCATCACCGAGAGGTTGACGCAGAGATGGCGTTACCGGATCAGCGAAGACGAGATCACCGGCGTCCCCGCCAACGCCTCGCGCGCCATCAAGCAGCAGCAGGGCGCGTCGATCACCTCCTCGATCGGCCATACCTTGATCTATGACGAGCGCGACAACCGCTTTTTGCCGACGGAAGGATTCTTCGTCGAACTGTCCGACGAGGTCGCCGGGGTCGGCGGCGACGTCCGGTACTTCAAGAACGAATTGCGGGGCGCGGTCTATTACGGTCTGACCGAAGACCTGATCGCCAGCGCCCGCGCGGGAACGGGGTATATCGTCGGCATCGGCCAGGACGTGCGCATCATCGACCGGTTCTTTCTCGGCGGCGCCTCGCTGCGCGGGTTCGAGCCCGCGGGCGTCGGGCCGCGCGACTTCGATACCGACGACGCGCTCGGCGGCAAGTGGTATTATCGCGGATCGTTCGAATTGACGTTTCCGCTCGGGCTTCCCGACGAGCTCGGCATACGCGGCCGGGCGTTCGCCGATCTGGGGAGCGTCGGCGGCGTGGACGGCAGCATCGGCAAGCCCTCGGACGTGGGCTCGGTCCGCGCGTCCGTGGGCGTCGGGATCGGCTGGCAGACGGCGCTGGGTCCGATCGCGCTCGATTTCGGCCGGGCCGTGCTGAAGGAGTCGTTCGACAAGACGCAGGTGTTCCGGTTCAGCCTGGGCACGCGCTTCTAGAAAGGGACGGGGCGGCGATGTTGCGGCGTCGGCTTGCGGTGATCTGCCTCGCGGTCGCTTCCGTCGCGAGCCCGCCCGCCGGCGTGGCGCAGCCGACGTCGCCGCCGACCACGATCGCCGTCCTCGACATCGATCGCATCCTCGAGCAATCGCGCGCCGCGCAGAGCGTGCGCCCCCAGGTGGACCGGCTCCGCAAGGAGTTCCAGGCCGAGGTCAAACGGCGGGAAGGGCTGCTGCGCGAGGCGGACGAGGAACTCAAGAAGAAGCGGAGCATGCTGACGCCCGAGGCCTACGCCAAGCGGCGGCGCGAGCTGGAGGAGCGGGCCAAGCGCGCCCAGGCCGACGTGCAGTCGCAGCGGCGGCGGCTGGAGCAGGCCCTGAACACGGCGCGGGCGAAGCTCCGCCGGTCGATGTTGCAGGTGGTCACCGACCTTGCCGGGGAACGGAAGATCGATCTCGTCCTGCCGCGGACTTCGGTGGTCCTCTCCGCCCGGACGCTGGACATTACGGTCGAGACGCTGGAGCGGCTGGACGAGAAGCTGCCGTCCATCGAGGTCCGGCGGCCCGAGCCGCCCGAGGAGTAGCGATGCCGGATCCGCGCTTTCACCGGCCGGCCGGTCCCGTTCCGCTCGCGCGGCTGGCCGAGGCCTGCGACGCCGAACTCCATCCGGCGTCGAACCCGGCGCGCCCGGTGCGCGACGTAGCCCCGCTGGAGAGCGCCGGGCCCGACGACGTGAGCTTTTTGGCCAATCCGCGCTATGTGGAGGCGTTCCGGCGGAGCCGGGCCGGAGCGTGCCTGCTGCGCCCGGACCGCGCCGACATGGCGCCCGACGGCATGGATCTGCTGCTCGTCGACGATCCCTACCGCGCCTGGGGACTCGCGGCGCGGACCTTCTATCCGCGCCCGGCCGCCCAAGGCGGCGTCGCGTCGAGCGCCGTAGTCGACCCCACTGCAACGGTCGGCGCCGGCGCGCAGATCGAGCATGGCGCGGTGATCGGGGCCGGCGCCGAGATCGGCCGGGGCTGCTATATCGGCGGCAACGCCGTCATCGGCCCCGGCGTGGTCATCGGCGACGAGTCGTGGATCGGCGCCGGCGCCTCGCTGGCGTTCTGCATCGTCGGCGCCCGGGTCCGCATCCTCGCCGGCGCGCGGATCGGCGAGGAGGGGTTCGGCTTCGCCCCCGACGACGCCGCTCCGGTCGGTATCCCGCAATTGGGGCGCGTGATCGTCGAAGACGACGTGGAAATCGGCGCCAACGCGACCGTCGATCGCGGCGCGGGTCCGGACACGGTGATCGGGCAGGGCAGCCGAATTGATAATCTGGTGCAGATCGCGCATAATGTGCGGCTGGGGCGGGGTTGCATCGTCGTCGCCCAAGCCGGCGTATCGGGCAGTTCGATCCTGGGCGACCATGTGGTCGTCGCCGGGCAGGCGGGCGTCGCCGGCCACCTCGCCCTCGGCGAACGGTCGCGGATCGGCGCGCAGGCCGGCGTCATGCGGGACGTCCCGGCGGGCGCATCCGTGGGAGGGACTCCCGCCGCGCCGCTGCGGCAATGGTTGCGGGAGGTCGCGACGCTGCGACGGCTCGTGAGAAAGCAGGACCTGTGAACATGGACAGTTTGGAAACACCGGACGTACTCGAGGCGATCGACATTCAGCGGGTCATGGAGTTGCTTCCGCACCGTTACCCGTTCCTCATGGTCGATCGGATGGTCGATATCGTCCGCGGCGTGCGGGCTACCGGCATCAAGAACGTCAGCGTCAACGAGCCGTATTTCCAAGGCCATTTCCCGCACCACAAGGTCATGCCCGGGGTGCTCGTCATCGAGTCGATGGCGCAGACCGCGGCGGCCCTCGTGGTCCACAGCCTGGGACCGGAATGCGAGGGCCGGCTGGTCTATTTCATGTCGATCGACAACGCGCGCTTCCGCAAGCCGGTCGTGCCCGGCGATACCCTCCACGTCCGCGTCGAAAAGCTCCACCGCCGCGGCAATGTCTGGAAGTTCCACGGCAAGGCGGTGGTAGGAGATACGGTCGTGGCCGAAGCGACCTACGCGGCCATGATCCTCGACCACTGAATGGCCGGGATCCACGCCGCCGCGATCGTCGATAGCGGAGCCGAGCTGGGAACGGGCGTGACGGTCGGGCCGTACTGCGTCGTCGGCCCCGGCGTGTCCCTGGGCGACGGCGTCGAGCTGATTTCGCACGTGGCGATCGCCGGCCGGACGACGGTGGGCGGCGGCACGCGGATCCACCCCTTCGCCTCGATCGGCCATCCGCCGCAGGACCTCAAATACCGGGGCGAGCCGACCGACCTCGTGATCGGGGCCAACAACGTCGTCCGCGAGCACGTGACCATGAATCCCGGCACCGAGGGCGGCGGCGGCGTGACCCGGGTCGGCGACGACTGCCTGTTCATGGTCGGCGCCCACGTCGCGCATGACTGCAAGGTCGGGAACCGCGTCGTCATGGCCAACAACGCGACCCTCGGCGGCCATGTCGCGGTCGACGATTTCGCCGTTCTCGGCGGCTTGTCGGCCGTCCATCAGTTCTGCCGCATCGGCCGCCACGCCATGGTGGGCGGCATGACCGGGGTCGAGCAGGACGTCATCCCCTACGGCGCCGTCACCGGGAATCGGGCGAAACTCGCCGGCCTCAACGTGGTCGGCATGCGGCGGCGCGGCTTCTCGCGGGCCGAGGTGGACGCGCTGCGCAAGGCCTACCGCCTTCTGTTCGCCGAGGAGGGGACGATGGCCGAACGGCTGCGCGACGTGGCCGAGATGTACAAGGACGACGCCGCGGTGATGGACATCGTCGGCTTCATCCGCGCCGATTCGTCGCGGGCGATCTGTCAACCCAAAGCGGGGCATGCGGGCTAAGCTCGGAATCGTCGCCGGCGGCGGGCCGCTGCCGGGGCGGCTGGTCGCGGCGTGTCGGGCGGACGGGCGCGCGGTCTTCGTGCTCGCCCTCTCCGGCCAGGCCGACGAGCGCATGCTGCCGTCGCCGCCGGATGCGCGGATTCGCATCGACCGGGCCGGGCGCGGCATCGCGCTGCTGCGGGAGGCGGGGGTGGCGGAGGTCGTCTTCGCCGGCAAGGTGCGGCGGCCGGCGCTGCACGAGCTGCGCCCCGACGGGTGGACGGCGAAATTCCTGGCCCGGATCGGCCGGGCGTATTTCGGCGAGGATTCGCTCGCCTCGGCGTTGGCGCGCGAGATCGAAAAGGAAGGCTTCTCCGTCGTCGGGCCGGAAACGGTGATCGAGGATCTGATCGCCGGAGAGTCGCTTCTGGGCGCCGTCGTCCCCGACCGGCAGGCGCAGTCCGACGTCGCGCGCGGCGTCGAGGTCGCGCGCGCGATCGGCGGGCTCGATATCGGCCAGTCCGCCATCGTGCAGCAGGGCGTCGTGCTCGGCGTCGAGGCCGCCGAGGGCACCGACGCCTTGATCGAGCGCTGCGGCGGCATCCGGTTCGACGGTCCCGGCGGGGTCCTGGTCAAGGTGAGCAAGCCGGGGCAGGAGCGCCGGATCGACCTGCCGGTGATCGGCCCGGCGACGGTCGCCGCGGCCGCGGCCGCCGGCTTGCGCGGCATCGCGATCGAGGCCGGTCGCGCGCTGGTCGTCGAGCGCGAGGCGACGGTGCGCGCGGCCGACGAAGCCGGGATTTTTCTGATCGGCGTCGGCCCGCAGGCGACGGCCGATGAGAAATGCGGACCGGCCCCCTCGTCTTCCTGATCGCCGGCGAGCCGTCGGGCGATGCGATCGGCGCCCGGCTGATGACGGCCCTCCGTTCGCGGAGCGATGGCGGCGCGCGCTTCGTCGGCGTCGGCGGCGCGGCGATGGCCGCCCAGGGACTCGCGAGCCTGTTTCCCCTCTCGGACCTGACGGTGTTCGGCCTCGCCGATCCGTGGCGCCGCGCGCCCACCCTGATTCGCCGCGTCCGCCAGACCAGAGCCGCGATCGAGTCATGCCGCCCGGACGCGGTCGTCTCGATCGACGCGCAGGATTTCTGCCTCGCCGTCTTGCGGCGGCTGCGCGGCGTCGACGCCCCGTTGATCCACTACGTCGCGCCCACGGTCTGGGCGTGGCGTCCCGGCCGCGTGCGCGCCTATGCGAAGACGTTCGATCACCTGATGGCGCTGTTGCCGTTCGAGCCGCCGTTGTTCCGGAGGGCCGGTTTGCCCTGCACCTTCGTCGGCCATCCCGTTCTCGAATGCGGCGCCGACCGGGCGGACGGCGGGGCGTTCCGCGCCCGGCGCGGGATCGCTCCCGATACGCCGCTGCTATGCGTGCTGCCCGGCAGCCGGCGGAGCGAGCTGGACCGGATGTTGAAGCCGTTCGCGGGCGCGGCGCGAATTCTCGCCGGGACGTTCCCGCGGCTCGAAGCGGTCGTCCCGGCCGCGCCCGGTCTGGGCGGGCGGCTGTCCGCCGCCTGCGCGGACTGGCCGATCCCCTGTCTCGTCGTCGCCGACGACGCCGAGAGATACCAGGCGATGGCGGCGTGCGACGCCGCGCTCGCCGCCTCCGGGACGGTGACGCTGGAACTCGCCCTCGCCGGCGCGCCGATGGTCGTCGGCCATCGTCTCGGCCCGCTGAGCTACGCCGTCGTCAAGCGGCTCGCCCTCGTCCGTTTCGTGACGCTCGTCAACCTGCTGCTCGACAGGGCGGTCGTCCCGGAACTGTTGCAACGCAGCTGCGAACCGGCGCATCTTGCCGACAGGCTCGCGGTTCTTCTGGAGAACCGGCAGGCGCGGGCCGAACAGCTCGCGGCCGGTCGCGAGGCCCTCGACATGCTTCGCCCCGGCGGCCCTTCCCCCAGCGACCGGGCGGCGGAGGTCGTGCTCGATGCGATCGCCGCCGGAGCGCGGCGCGCCGCCCGACCGACAGGAGCCGACGCATGACCACGAACGACACCGGGAACTTCCGCTTTCTGCATACGATGATTCGCGTGCTCGACCTCGAGAAGTCGATCGACTTCTATACCCGCCATCTGGGCATGAAGCTGTTGCGCCGGCGCGACTTCCCCGACGGCAGGTTCACCCTGGCGTTTCTCGGCTATGGCGACGAGGCCGGCAATACGGTGATCGAGCTCACCCACAACTGGGATCAGGAGCAGGCCTACGACCTCGGCTCCGCCTTCGGACATCTCGCGGTCGCCGTGCCCGACGTGGGCCGGACCTGCGAACGGTTGGCGCAAGACGGCGTGCGCATCCCCAGGCCGCCGGGGCCGATGAAGTTCGGCGGCAGTTCGACGGTCATGGCGTTCGTCGAGGACCCGGACGGGTATCGTATCGAGTTGATCCAGCGCGCCTGACTCGGCGGCGTTCGTCGGGGATCGGGGCGGGTATCGTGTCGAGTTGATCCGGCGCGCCTGCCTCGGCGGCGTTCGTCGGGGATCCGGGCGGGTACCGTGTCGAGTTGATCCGGCGCGCCTGCCTCAGCGGCGTTCGGACAACGGCGCGAACTCCCGCCGGCTCGGGCCGGTATAGAGCTGCCGCGGCCGTCCGATCCTCTGGTTGGGGTCCTCGATCATCTCGTTCCACTGGGCGACCCAGCCGACCGTGCGCGCCACGGCGAAGATCACCGTGAACATGCTTTCGGGGATGCCGATCGCCCGGAAGATGATCCCCGAATAGAAGTCCACGTTCGGGTAGAGTTTGCGCCGGACGAAGTACTCGTCCTCGAGCGCGATCCGTTCGAGCTCCATCGCCAGGTTGAGCAGCGGCTCCTCCTTGACGCCCAGCTCGTCCAGCACTTCGTGGCAGGTCTCGCGCATCAGCGTCGCCCGCGGGTCGTAATTCTTGTAGACGCGATGCCCGAAACCCATCAGGCGGAACGCATCGTCCGGGTCCTTCGCCCGCCCGATGTATTCCGGAATCCGATCCCGGCCGCCGATCTCCTTGAGCATGTTGAGCACCGCCTCGTTGGCCCCGCCATGGGCGGGGCCCCACAGGCTGGCGATTCCGGCGGCGATGCAGGCGAACGGGTTGGCGCCGCTCGATCCGGCGAGGCGGACCGTCGACGTCGAGGCGTTCTGCTCGTGATCCGCGTGGAGGATCAGGATACGGTCCATCGCCCGCGCGACCACCGGGTTGACGTGGTAGGTCTCGCACGGGGTCGCGAACATCGTGTGCAGGAAGTCCTCGGCGTAGTTCAGGTCGTTGCGCGGATACATGAAGGGCTGGCCCAGCGAGTATTTGAACGCCCAGGCCGCGATCGTCGGCATCTTCGCGATCAGCCGATAGGACGCCACCATGCGCTGATGGGCGTCGGCGATGTCGGTGCTGTCGTGATAGAACGCCGAAAGCGCGCCGACCGCCCCGCACATGATCGCCATCGGGTGAGCGTCCCGACGGAAGCCGTCATAGAACTTGTGCAGCTGCTCGTGCACCATCGTGTGGTGGGTGATGTCGTGCACGAAGCGCGCCTTCTGCTCGGCATTGGGCAGTTCGCCGTACAGCAGCAGATAGCACACTTCGGGAAAGTCGCTCTGGGTCGCCAGCTGCTCGATCGGATAGCCCCGATGCAGCAGGATGCCGGCTTCGCCGTCGATATAGGTGATCTTCGATTCGCAGCTCCCGGTCGACGTATAGCCCGGATCGTAGGTGAAGCAGTCGCTCTCCGCGTACAGCTTGCGGATGTCGATGACCCGGGGCCCCACGGTCCCGCGCAGGGTCGGCAGCGCGATCTCCTTGCCCGTCGCATGATCGACGAGGGTCATGCCCTCCTGAGGCGGGCTGGCGACCGGGGCCGACATGTCCTGGCTCATCCTGGCTTCTCCCTGCAATCGCCTGCGCGCCGCCGAGGGCGGACCGCCGCCGCCGGGCAGGATAGCGGCATCGACCCCGCGGCGCAATTTTCGGGCTAACCCGGGCCGGGCCGCGTCAGCGCGTCGTCCAGCCGGCCGAGCGTCTCCTCCCGCCCCAATATCCGGGCGACCTCGAAGATGCCGGGCGACGCCGCGGATCCGGTCAGCGCCGCGCGCATCGGCTGGGCGATCCGGCCGAGCTTGACGCCCGCGTCCTCCGCCGACGCCCGGACCGCGGCCTCGATCTCCGGCGCCGTCCAGTCCGCGACTCCGGCAAGCGTCCGGCGCAGCCCGGACAGCTGCGCCAAGGCGGGCTCGTCGAGCAGCCGCCTCGCCCGCTCGTCGATGTCCAGCGGGCGGCGGCGAAGGTAGAACAGGGCCGTTTCCGCCAGCTCGACGACCGTCTTGGCGCGCTGCTTCAGTTCGGCCATGCCGGCCAGGAGCCGCGCCCGGCCTTGCGCGTCCGGCGCCTCCCCGAGGAGCTTCTCGAAATGGGGCCGGGCCAGTTCGATCAGCCGCAGGTCGTCCATCCGGCGGAGGTAATGCGCATTCAGGCTGGTCAGACGGTCGAGGTCGAACCGCGCCGCGCCGCGTCCGACGCCTCCGAGGTCGAACCATTCGACGGCTTGTTCGCGGCCGATGATCTCGTCGTCGCCGTGGCTCCAGCCGAGCCGGAGCAGACAGTTGCGCAGCGCCTCGGGCAGGAAGCCCATTTCGCGATATTCCCCCACCGCGAGCGCGCCATGGCGCTTGGATAGTTTCGCCCCGTCCGCCCCATGGATCAGCGGGATGTGGGCGTGGATCGGCGGCTCCCAGCCGATGCTCCGCAGCAACTGGGTCTGGCGGAAGGCGTTCGTCAGGTGGTCGTCGCCGCGGATGACGTGCGTGACCCCCATGTCGTGGTCGTCCACGACCACCGACAGCATGTAGGTGGGCGTGCCGTCGGCGCGCAACAGCACCATGTCGTCCAGCTGCCGGTTGGCGACCCGCACCGGCCCCTGGACGGCGTCTTCGACGACGGTCTCGCCGTCGCGCGGCGCCTTGAATCGGATCGTCGGATCCACGTCCGCCGGCGCCTCGGCGGGGTCCCGGTCGCGCCAGCGGCCGTCATAGAGCATCGCCCGGCCCTCGGCGCGGGCGGCGGCCCGCATCTCGTCGAGCTCCGCCGGCGTGCAATAGCAGCGATAGGCCCCGCCTTGGTCCAGCAGCCGGCGGGCGACCTCGGCGTGGCGTTCGGCGCGGCCGGACTGGTAGACCGGCTCGTCGTCCCAATCGAGGCCGAGCCAGCCGAGCCCGTCGAGGATCGCGTCGATCGCCTCCTGCGTCGAACGCCGCCGGTCCGTGTCTTCCATGCGCAGCAGGAACCTGCCGCGGTGGCGCCGCGCGAAGAGCCAGTTGAACAGCGCAGTCCGCGCGCCGCCGATATGCAGAAACCCGGTGGGCGAAGGGGCGAAGCGCGTGGTCACCGACATGGCGTGTCGCTCGAAAGGTGGACGGAAACGGGCGCCGTCTGGCCCGCAATTCTCATACCGCGGAGCAAGAGTCCGCGCCAACCATCCGTCATTCCCGCGAAAGCGGGAATCCAGGGCGGGCAAGGACGGGTCCTTGGCGTCCGCCCCGAGCCGCCGTCACAGGCCCTTCGTCCCCACGAAAGCAGGAATCGGGATGCGAATATGGATTCCCGCTTTCGAGTGTGTGAAGAAACCCCAAGACCTGTGGTCTATCCAGTCGATTCACCACATTTGACCCATATATGTTCCTCATATAGACCATTTATGTTTCTATCGACACGGCGAAAATTCCGAATTACGCGGATGTCTTGGGATTTCTTCACACACTCTTTCGCGGGAATGACGGGGTGGGCTGCGATGGCGGGCGAGGGAGGCCATCGGCTCGAGGCGGATACGCCAACCATCCGTCATTCCCGCGAAAGCGGGAATCCAGGGCAGGAAAGGACGGGTCCTTGGCGTCCGCCTCGATCCGTCGTCACAGGCCCTTCGGCGGGAATGACGGAGTGGGCTGCGATGACGGGCGAGGGAGGCCATCGGCTCGAGGCGGATACGCCCCCCCCCCTCGTCATTCCCGCGAAAGCGGGAATCCATACTCGTATCCCGATGCCTGCTTCCGTGGGGACGAGGGGCCTGTGACGACGGCCCGAGGGAAGCCGTCGGTCGAGGCGGATACGCCCAAAGACCCGTCATTCCCCGCCATGGATTCCCGCTTTCGCGGGAATGACGAGGGGGAGGGCCGCGACGGCCTCCCTCGGGCCGTCGTCACGGGCCTCCCTCGTCATTCCCCCGCTTTCGCGGGGACAGGCTCCGCGCGCTTGGTCGGCTGAACCGACGCCCACGCGGATATCTCGGGATTTCTTCACACGCTCGAAAGCGGGAATCCAGGGCGGACGGGCTAGAACTGCACCTGCAACCCCAGGCTCCCGCCGTACTCGCTGGTGCCGCCGCCGCTCGTCCGCCAGCCCGCCGCGACCCGCGCCAGGACGTTCTCGCCCAACGCGAACGTCCCTCCCGCCTCCAGCCGCAGCGACGTCGCCCGCGCCTCCGTCCGCAGCGTCTCGCGGCCCACCCTCACCTTCGTCTCGTCCGAAAACCCCCGCTCCACGTCCAGCGAGCCGAACAGGCGGCCCGAAGAACCCGCCGCCGCCTCCAACGTCGCCCCCAACCGGCCCGTCACGTCGCTCGCATCCTTCATCGGAACCCGGACCCGCGGGCCGCCGGCCCTCTCCAGGTCCGTGAACGCCGACAACTCGACCCGCGACCACGCCACGCCCGCGCGCGGCGTCACCGACGCCCCGCCCACGGGCAGCCGCTCGCCGATCTCCACGCCCAGCGCATACCCCGCCCCCGAAGCCCCCTTCTTCAGCAGCCCGCCATGCCTGTACGACTTGAGATCGACGTCGTAGGACGTCATCTGCGCCTGCGCCTCCGCGTAGAACCCTCCGGCCAGCCAGGCGGCGGAGAGGCCCGCCCCCACGCCGTCCAGCTCGATCTCGCCCACGCTCGTCATCTCCGCCTTGCCCTGGAGCCCGTGTACCGACGCCCCCAGCCGGCCTTTCTCGCCGACGAGGAGATCGACGCCCGCCCGCCCCACGCTCCGGCGGTGGTCGTAGGCGAGCGGCGTCGCCGTCGTCGCCCGTTTCGCCCGCCATTCGCCCCGCGCCGCCGCCGCCTGCGCCCAGCCGCCATGCGCGTCGCGCGCCGCCGACATCCGCTCCGCCCAGGTCGGCAGGCGGTTCATCGCCAGCAGCACCGAAGGCAGCGCCTCGTACAGGCGGCAGCGTCCGTCCATCGCCCCCGCGCAGGAGAACGCCGGCGGCGGCGGAGCTCCCGGACCCGTCCCCGGATCGTCCGGACCCGTCCCTGGGCCCCTTTCGGGATCATCCGGATCGTCCGGACCGCCCATTCCCCGATCCGGACCCATCCCCGGAGACGGCGGGCACTCACCGTCGACGCGGGGCTGGTCATCGGGACACGGCGGCGGCGGCCGCCGGGGAAGCCTGCTGGCGTCCAGCCTGCCCTCGTCGTCGACCGGTAGCGGCGGCTCCAGGGAGTAACCGGTGGGTACGCCGTCCCGGTGCTCGCGGAAATGGACATTTTCGACGCTCAGAGGGTCATAGACGCCCACCATCCGCGCGTGCGCCTCTTCGGCATCCTCTCGGTACATGATGATGCCATCGGTGACCAAGGTCACCGTCACCATGGTCGCGTCTGTAGCGCCGCCCTGGATGGTGCGGGCGGCGCCGTTGGCCTCCACCTTCCCGTTCAGGCCGACGATGACGCTGCCGCCAGCGGGCAGATCCACCGCCGCATCGCCGCCCGCGCCGCCCCTCACCTCGCCGTCGATGAACAGGTGCGCCGGACCCGGGTCGTTCACCTTGATCGCGACGCCCGAGGAGCCGGCGTACACCTTGCCCCCCTCCATGACGATGACCGCGCCGCCGCCCGAGAGGTGCACCGCCGCGTCCGTCCCCCCGGTCACCGTGCCCGCAACGGTGACGAGCTGGTTGAGCAGGGGAACCGCATCCGCACCCTCTCCGTGCGTCACCGCCACGAGCTCGTCGGGATCATCGCCTTCGGCGAAGCCGGGCGTGTACTTCCTTTCCAACATCAGGCCCGGCCCCGCGTTGGCGACGTAGACGCCAGCCATGCCGCCGGTCACGCTCGCGCCTTCGGCAACCTTGACGGAAATGCCGCCGTTGTCGTCGTGGGGCGTCACGTAGTAGGCGCGGATTCCGTCGCCCCGCGAGTCGATGGAGCCTCCGTTCACGGCGATGCGGATGTCGCCGACGTTGAAGTTCTCCAGCAGCGCCCGCACCTCGCCTTTCCAGGCATCGCCGTAATAATGGATGCCGGCGCCGGTGGTGGGCAGGTCCCCCAGCGCCTCGTTCAGCGCCTCCAGGTCGACGCCCGTCGTCAGCGCCTCGAGAATCGCCTTCTCGTCCGCCGAAAGCCCGCGCCGGAGCAGGTCCCGCAGGAAGGTTCGGCGATCGCCGTCGTCCTCCGTCAGGTATGTCTTGATCTCCGCGTCGCTGTATTCCCCGTCGTCATCGGCGTCCACGTCGTCGTCGGCCGGCAGCCGCCTTACGAAATTCTCGTCCTCGAGCATCTCCCGGAACTGACTCACGATCAGCGCCGCGCGATCACTGTCCGTGGGGTCGACTTCTCCGGGGTTCCGGGAGTCCAGCAGCGCCCGTTGCGCCTGCACGACCATCAGCGCGCTCGGGTCGTCGCCCTCCGCCACCTTCGCGAGCAGGGCGTCCAGATCCATGACCCGCGCCTCGATCCCCGCCGCCTGCCCGTAGCGGTGTGGGAGATCCCCGGCCTCCACGCCCCGGTGTTGCTCCACGCCCGTCGCATCGAGAGCGATCGCCGGGAAGCGGCCGACGTCGTCCGGGGCGGTCTGGGCCGTGGTCCCGAGCGCGAAGGTCCCCGTCCAGATGACGTCGATCAGTGGCTGGTCCGACGCCGCGCGCGTCTCGCCCGACGCGCTTTCGCGCGTCACCTCGGCCAGAACGCCCGTCCGGGCCGAAATCGTCCCGCCCTGGGCGATCTCGATCTGCCCGGCGTTGTTGTTCTCGTCCTCGCCGAGGGTGGCGAAGAGGCCGGCGTGGCGCCTGGATATGGCCGTGGCGCCGGCGGCGATGGTGACGCTGACATCGCCTGTGCCGGCGTTGACGGCCTGGATGGCCGTCGTGTTCGTGCCGGTGGTTTGCACCGTGCCGCCCATGATGGAGACGCTCACGGTGCTGGCGTCGCTCGCCGCGTTCTGGGCGAGGATGGCGGACGAGGCCGAGCTCAGCACCGTGCCGCCGCTGTTGGTGACGGAGACGGCGCCGGAACCCAGCCTGGAAACGAAGATGGCCCGCTGGCTCGCCGTGATGTCGGCGGCGTTGTCGATGGCGACGCTGCCGGTATAGCCGGCGTGGTCCTGGACGTAGATGCCGTTGAAGTTCCCCGTCCCGGGCGTGATCGAACCGCCGGTGGTGGTGATGGAGACGTCGCCCGCCGTGGCCATGCTCGTCTTGTGGACGTGGATGCCGTGACTCCCCGACGACGTGATGGTGGGGCCGCTCCCGGCCGCGGCGCTTGCGGCCGTGCCCTGGACCGTGACGGTGCCCGTGCCTCTGCTCTCGATGAAGACGCCTTGCGCCGCCGACATGATCGCGCCGCCGGTCGCCGTGAGGGTGACGGCGCCGTTGCCCTCGGCGCGCATATGGATGCCCCGCTGGGTCGAGGTCGTCGCCGTGACGTCGCCGCTGGTGGTGACGACCATGGGGCCCGCGCCTTGCGTCACCAGAAGCATGCCGGGGGAGTTCGTCGAGGACGTCGAGGTGATGGCGCCGGTGTGCGTGATCGTCAGGGTCCCGGCGCCTTGACGCGCGGCTTCGATGCCCTCGTAGTTGGCGTAGATGGTCCCGGCGTTCGTGACCGCGCCGTCGCTGGGACCCGCTCGGATCCGGATGCCGTGCTCGCCTATCGAGCTGGTCGAGGATCCGATCGTCACCTGGCTCCCGACGTCAATGGCGACCGTGCCGGGGCTCCCCAAATTATCGATACTGGCGCCGCGCCCGGTCCCCGTCAGGCTGACGGCGCCCGCGGCGCCGGCATTGGTGCCGACGTTGATTGCGTAGTTGCCGGAAGCGTTGATGTCCTCGGCGATTATGCTGAGGCTCGGGTAGGTGGTGTTCCCCGAGATCGTGGTCGCCGACCCGCCCGGGACGTTGATCGTGACGCTGGCGCTGCCTTGCGCAACGAAGTGGACGGTGCTGTGCGCCGCGTTGTTGCAGGTGATCGTGCTGGTGGTCGGTACGGCAAATGCCGTTCTCCCGCAGCCCTGCCCCCACGCCGCGTCCGGGGCCAGCAGCAGCGCCGCCGCCGCGAGCAGCGCGGCGCCCAGCGCGCCGGAGAAGCAGGCGTGGCCAGGCTTCCCGCCCGCCGCTTCCAGAAGGCGGGCCTTCATTTCAGAACCTCCATGTGCTGCGGAGGAGGGGGGATGCCTGCTGTCGGTGTTTCCAGCCATCTCGGAACCTCCCTCGAGACCAGCCCGACTCGAACCGTTCACGCCGCCGCGCGACGCCATCCCGGACCGTCGTATGGTCCGACTTTGCAAACAACCCTGTTTTACACGCAAGCTTCGCGAATGTCGCGCGCGATGGCGGCCGGACCGTGGAGAACGTTCGGCCGATGAGCAGTCGCGACGCTCGCCGTCCACTCCCAGGCGCCGGCGCCGGGAGTATCGCCCGCGCCATCGTCGACCCGTCGCTCCGCGACGCCTTCCGGGCAGGGCTCGCCGCTCCCGAACCCCAAGAGATATCCTGCTTCTCCGTAATCCTCATCCAGAGACGGGGATGCCGCAGGGTCCGTTTTCGCGGGTGTGAAGGAATCCTGGCGTTTGCGGTTGGGTCGTGATTCCGCGTGTGTTCGGTCGGGCGTAGCGAAGGAGGACGCGCGCTTGCGGACGGCCCTGCAATGGCGTAGCTTCGTCCCATGACCGTGATCGCTCCCGCCGCCGGCTTCGACACGCTGGCCTATGCGCGCCGCCTCAAGGAGGCCGGCGTATGAAGCCCAGGCCGAAGCGCACGCCGAAGCCGTCCGCGACGCCGTGACGGAAGGCGTCGCCACCAAGGCCGACCTCGACAAGGGACTCGCCGCGCTCAGGGCCGACCTCGACAAGGGACTCGCCGCCGCCAAGGTCGACCTCGCCGATCTCGAAACGCGGTTGACGGTCCGCTTCGTCGGCATCGCCGTCGGGATCGTGCTCGCCAATGCCGGCTTGACCTTCGCCTTGCTCAAGCTGCTTCCGCAGGCCGCGCCATGACCGCAACCGGCTTCGACGCCTGACGCCGCCGCCAAGGCCGACTTCGACAAGGGGGCTCGCCGCCCCCGAACCCCAAGAGACATCCTGTTTCTCCGCAATCCTCGTCCCGAGACGGGGACGCCGCAGTGTCCGTTCACATTCCTTCCCCCTGCAAAGGGGGGGGGAGGTACAGGCCGGATGGAAAGGTAACGGTTTGAACCGGATGGATGGGTGACGGGTCGGAGGGGATGAATCGGCTGGCGGACGCTCTTCATGCGGAGGCCTCGGGATTTCTTCACGCGCTCGAAAGCGGGAATCCATTCCTCAAACGGACTCTGAGTTCCCCGAGCCGCAGTATGTTGCGTGTTGGCCAGTCGGGTATGTAAGCCCCATTTGTTCGATCTCCACGATCTGGTCGGCGGCGCGGAGGAGCTCTTCGACTCGCTGGGGCTGGTGGCGTGCGTCGATCGAAGCGCTGGTCCGCTACGCGCGCACGCGCGGCAACGCCGCGGCCGCCGGCGCGCCAGGATGTTCTTCGCCGTTTCGAGACAGGACATGGCGCTTCTCCACGGTTTCATCAAGAAAACCCAGGCGACGCCCCGGAAAGAACTCATGCTCGCCCAGCGTCGGATGAAGGAGTACGACCGCCATGTCTGAAAAGAACCCGCGCGTCGGATCGACGCTCGAATCCTTGCTCCGGGAAGATGGCCTCCACGAGGATGCGAAGAACTACGCGGTCAAGTCGGTTCTTGCTTACAAGCTGGCGCGGGCGATGGAAGCCTCGAAGTCCTTGGCGAGGCGGCGGTTGCGTCTCAACCGGGCGAAGCTGCGTTCGACGACCCAACGTCGCGGCGGCAGGGCGAAGCCGGCCGCAGCATCGGGCCGCTTGATGGTCTCCAGCCGCCGCCTTCCGATCTCGCGCAACGCGCCGCCGGGTTTCTGCCCGGCATAGGCGACGGCGGTCATGGCCGCGAGCAGGCTTCCGGCCATGGCGAGACCGGATACCGACCGGCGCGATGGGCCGCGTCTCGCATGCGTCTGAATCACGATGTGGCCTGCGCCCGTGCAAATCCCGCCGCCTTTCGGCTACCTTCATTCGTCGGATCTCCGGAGGTCGGGCTGCGTTGTTCGTGCGAACCCCCATCGCCGGGGCGGTCGCGGAAGCGGCCGCGCGGGTGGGCCGGATGCCCGCGGCGGAACGGGATCGCTGGCCGCTATGGCTCCCGGTCTGGTTCGGCGCCGGCGTCGCCTTCTATTTCGCCCTGGCGAGCGAGCCGCCGGGCTGGCTCGGCCCGTCCGGCGCCGCGGCGGCGGCGCTGCTCGCATGGTTCTGGCGCCGCCGGCCGGGCCTGGCCCTGCCGGCGCTTCTGCTCGGTGTCGCTTCCGCCGGCTTGGCGACGGCGCAGTTCCAGAGCGCTCGCATCGCCGCGCCGGTCCTCGAGAAGCGCATCGGGCCGATCGGGCTGACCGGCCGGGTGGCGAGCGTCGAGCCGCTCCCGTCCGGTCATCGCGTCTTCCTCGATTCGATCGCGTCGCCGGGCCTGCCCGGCGAACGGACTCCGGAGCGGGTAAGGCTCAAGGCCTATGCGATACCCGCGGCGCTGCGGCCGGGCGATCCGGTGTCCGTGCGCGCGGTCCTCTCGCCGCCGCCGGGCCCCGCGATTCCCGGCGGCTACGACTTCGCGCGCCGCGCCTTTTTCGAGCGCCTGGGCGCGGTCGGCTTCACCGTGGCCCCGCTCCGCATCCTGGATCGCGGCCGGGCGGACGGCTTCTCCTGGCGCATCGCCCTGGCCGGTCTCCGCGCGCGCGTGACCGCGCGCATCCACGCCGCCCTCGATCCGCCCACGAGCGCGGTGGCCGCGGCGCTCATGACCGGCCAGCGCAAGTCGATCCCCGCCGACGTGCTCGCGGCGATGCGCGATGCCGGCCTCGCCCATCTCCTGGCGATCTCCGGCCTGCATATCGGGCTGATCGCGGGCATCCTGTTCTTCGGGCTGCGATTCGCGCTCGCCGCCGCCGAGCCGTTGGCTCTCCGCCATCCGATCAAGAAATGGGCGGCGGCGGGCGCGCTCGCCGGCGCGTTCGCGTATCTGCTGCTCTCCGGGGCTACGATCCCGACCCAGCGGGCGTTCCTCATGCTGGCCGTGGTGCTCGCCGCCGTCTTCCTCGACCGCGCCGCGATCTCGATGCGCCCGGTCGCCTGCGCGGCCATGCTGGTCCTCCTCCTCGCCCCCGAAAGCCTGGTCGGGCCGAGTTTTCAGATGTCGTTCGCCGCGGTGATCGCCCTGGTCGCGGCCCACGAGATCATCGCGCCGAGGCTCGCCTTGTGGCGCGCCGACGGCGGCCGGATACGGCGGGTGGGGGCCTATTTCGTCGGCGTCGCCGCGACGACCCTCATCGCCGGACTCGCGACCGCCCCGTTCGCGATCCATCACTTCAACCGGCTCGCTCTGTACGGGCTCGCCGCCAATCTCGTCGCCGTGCCGGTGACCGGTCTGTGGATCATGCCCTGGGCGGTATGCGCCTTCGCCCTGATGCCGTTCGGGCTCGAACCCCTGGCGTTGGCGCCGATGGGGTGGGGCATCGATGCGGTCGTCGCCGTCGCCCGCGTCGTCGCCGGCTGGCCCGGGGCGGTCGCGGTGCTGCCGGCGTTGTCGCCCGCGGGGTTCGCGCTCGTCGTCCTCGGCGGACTATGGTTGTGCCTGTGGCGTACCGGCTGGCGCCTCGCCGGGGCCGCGGCGATCGTCGGCGGGCTCGCCATGCTGGTCTCCGCGCGGACGCCCGACGTCCTGGTGAACGAGCGCGGATCGTTGATCGCGATACGCGGCGAAGACGGCCGCCTCGCCCTCTCCTCGACGCGCCGCGCCCGATACGAAGGCAAGGCTTGGCTCCGCCATTTCGGTCAGCGCGCCGCCGCGCCCTGGCCGGGCGAGGGCGGTTCCGGCGGCGGGCGATTCGCATGCGACGGTCTGGGCTGCATTCTGCGGGTCCATGGGTCGACGGTGGCGATCGCGCGCTCGACCGCCGCCCTCGACGAGGATTGCCGCATCGCCCGCCTCTTGATCGGCGTCGTGCCGGTGCCGCGGCGGCGCTGCCCCGGTCCGGTCCGGGTGATCGACCGTTTCGACCTGTGGCGCCATGGCGCGCACGCGATATGGATCGATCGGGACCGGATCCGCGTGAGGAGCGTCGGAGAGGCCCGGGGCGTCCGGCCGTGGACGCCGCGCCGGGCCGCGCCGACGGCCGGTCAATACCGTCGATAGAGTCCGACCAGCCTGCCTTGCACCTTGACCTGATCGGGACCGAAGATGCGGGTTTCGTGGGCCGGATTCGCGGGTTCCAGCGCGATCGAGGCGCCCTTTCTCCGCAGCCGCTTGAGCGTCACCTCGTTCTCCGGCGCCAGGGCCACCACGATGTCGCCGTTGTCCGCCGTATCCATCCGGCGAATGATCGCCACGTCGCCGTCGAGAATCCCGGCGTCGATCATCGAATCGCCCGCCACCTCCAGCGCGTAATGCTCGCCGCCATCGACCAGACTGGCGGGAACGTCGAACGTCTGCGTGTTGTCCCGCAGCGCCTCGATCGGCATCCCCGCGGCGATCCGGCCATAGAGCGGAAGCTCGACCGATTCGGCGTCGCGCATGGCTCGCGCGCCGCCGATCGCGACGGAGAAGTCGCCCTCGATCACGTTCGGGGCGAAGCGCGCGCCGCCCTCCGCGTCCCGCTTCGCGTTCTCCGGCCGCCGCAGCACTTCCAGCGCCCGCGCCCGGTAGGGCAGGCGGCGGATGAACCCGCGCTCCTCCAACGCCGTGATCAGCCGGTGGATACCGGATTTCGACTTGAGCCCGAGCGCGTCCTTCATCTCGTCGAAGGAAGGCGATACCCCCTGCTCGAGGATATGCGCGTCGATATACGTCAACAGCTCGTATTGCTTGCGCGTCAGCATGTCGTTTGCCTCCAACCTGCCGCTATATGTCGAACGAAACCAAAACCGACATACATGTTCTAGTTAGGTTCCCGCCGCGCGTCAAGCACCGAAAAACGGCGCCGGCGCGCGCCCGTTTCAGCGGCTGACGATGCCGCCCGTCAGCGGAACGATCGTCACCGGGGAGCCGGCCGCCGCCGGCGGCGCGTAGGGCGGGCGGACCACCAGGCAGTCGGCGCGGGCGAGGTCGGCGAACATCGAACTGTCCTGCTTCTCGAACGGAGTCGCGACCGGCGCGCCGTCCGGGTTGCGGCGGAGTCGCGCCCGGAGATAGTCCTGCCGCTCGTCGTTCTCCCCGAGATCGGCCCCCAGCACCGCCGTCCCGGTCGGCGGCTCCGCGTCCTCCAGCCCGAGCATGACCTTGATCGCGGGGCCGAGATAGATGACGGCGCACACCATCGACGACACCGGGTTTCCCGGCAGCCCGAGGACCGGCGTCCCCGCCAGCCGGCCGAAGATCAACGGCTTGCCGGGCCGCATCGCGATGCGCCAGAAGTCGAGCTCGAGCCCCGCCTCGCCGAGCACTTGGCGGACCAGATCGTGATCGCCGACGGACGCCCCCCCCGTAGTGACCAGCATGTCGGCGCCGCCGGCGCCGCCCGCCATCGTCTTCAGCGCCGCTTCCGAATCCGGCGAGATGCCGAGATCGACCGGAATCCCCCCGCCGGCGCGGACGAAGGACGCGAGCGAGAGCCCGTTGCTGCTCACGATCTGATGCGGGCCCAGGGGGTCGCCCGGCATCGCCACCTCGTCGCCCGTCGCCAGAATCGCGATGCGCGGCTTGCGCCGGACCTTCAGCCAGGGGACGTTCATGCTCGCCGCGAGGCCGATGTCGCGGGCGGTCAGCGCCCGCCCTGCGGCCAGCAGACGCTGGCCGGCGTCGAAATCGAGCCCGGCCGGGCGGACGTAGCGCCCGGCCGGCGCCGAGCCGTCGACCACGGTCGCCGTTCCGTCGTTCTCCTGGCGGGCGTTCTCCTGGATGACGATCGCGTCGGCGCCCCGCGGCACCGGCGCGCCGGTGAAGATCCGCACCGCCTCGCCGGGCCCGACGCCGCCCTCGAACGCCCCCCCGGCCGGCGCGTAGCCGATCACCCTGAGCGTCGCCGGCAGCGTCGCTACGTCCTCGGCGCGGACGGCGTACCCGTCCATCGCCGAGACCGCGGCCGGAGGCTGTCGCCGCCGCGCCGCCACGTCTTCGGCGAGCACGCGGCCGAGCGCGTCCGTAAGGGCCACCTGCTCGGCGGGCAGCGCCCGGAGCGACCGGGCGATTCGCCGGATCGCCTCTTCCACCGGGATCATTACCCGGCCTCGTAGACGCCCGACCGTCCCCCCGACTTGCGGGTCAGCCGTATGTCCCCGATCCGCATGCCGCGGTCCGCCGCCTTGCACATGTCGTAGACCGTCAGCGCCGCGACGGCGACGGCGGTCAACGCCTCCATCTCGACGCCGGTCCGGCCGGTGACGCGGCAGGTCGCCTCGATGTCGACCGCGCGGCGTTCGGGGTCGCAGCGAAGCTCCACGTCGACCGCATCCAGGATCAGCGGATGGCAGAGGGGAACCAGCTCCGCGGTCCGCTTGGCGCCCATGATCCCCGCAAGCCGCGCCACCGACAGGACGTCGCCCTTCTCGACCCCGCCCTCCATGATCCTGCGGATCGTCGCGTCGGCCAGGAACACCGCGCCCCGGGCGGAGGCCTCGCGCGCGGTCGGAGGCTTCTCCGACACGTCGACCATGACCGCCTTGCCGTCCGCGTCGATGTGGCTGAACCCGGTCATGCCGTCGTCGCGCGGGGAGACATGCGGGCTAGCGCCCGGTCTGGTTGAAGAATCGATCGAGGGCGGCGGCGTTGATCTCGACCGGATAGTCCCGCCGCAGCGCCGACGAGAATTGCTGCAACATGTCGGCGGCGACCGCGGCCTTCAGCTCCGACCGCAGCTCTTGCAGCCCGTCGTCGTCGGCGCCGGGTTCGGCGATAAGCGTTCGGGTGGTCTGCGCCACCGCATAGCCGTCCTCCGTGGCGCTCATCGCCGCGCCCCCCTTGGGCGTGCGGAACAGCTCGGCGGCGAGGGCGGGATCGACCGGCGATCCGTCGGGCTGCTCGAATCGCGTGAACGGCTTACTGGTCTTCAGCGCGAGTCCCTTCTCCTTTGCGATGGAGGCGAGGGACGAGCCGCCCTTCACCCGCTCGAAAATCTCCTCCGCCTGTCGCTTCGCCGCGACGTCGCGCCGGTTTCGTTTCCAGGCCGCCGTCGCCTCGGCGCGAATCGAATCGAGAGGCCGGAGCGCCGGCGGGATCACCCGGTCGACCCGAAGGACGAAATAGCCGCCGTCCGGGGTGTCGACGAGGTCGCTGATCTCGCCCTCCGCGGTCTCGAACGCGGTCCGCACGAATCGTTCGTCGCCGGCCAGGCCCTCGGGTTCGGCGCTCCCTTGCGTCGCGCCGGCCGCGTCCAGGGACCGGATCGAAACCGGCTCGACGCCCAGCTGCGATGCGGCCGCGCCCAGCGCGGCGCCGCCCGCCAGAGCGTCTTCGAGCCGGTTGGCCTCCCCGATCAGCCGGTCCACCGCCAGTTCCCGCGCCAGATCGCGGCCCAGCGATTCGCGCAGCTCCTCGAATTTCGGCGTCGTCCCCGGTTCGATCTCGTCCACGGTGACGACGTGCCAGCCGAGCGGCGTGCGGATCGGCGCGCTCGATCGCTTCGCGTCGAGGGCGAAGGCGATCTCGGCGATTTCGGGCGGCAGGTCGTCGAATTTCACCATGCCCAGCTCGGTGACGGCCGACCCTTCGCCGGCGACCGTCTTCGCCGCGTCGGCGAAGGCGCGCCCCTGCCGGAGGCTGTCCGCGACGCGCTGCGCCGCGGCTTCGTCCTGGATCAGGATCTGGCGCAGCCGGCGCCGTTCGGGTTCGATGAGGGAAGACAGCCGGTTCTCGAACTCGGCGCGGACGTCGTCCTCGGAGATCTCGATCTCCGCCGCCAGATCGGCCGGGTCGAGATGGACCGCGGTGACGTTTCGCCGTTCCGGCGAGGTGAAGCGCGCGGCGTGCTCGGTATGGAACGAGCTGAGCTGCGCATCGTCCGGCTTCCCCGGGTTCGCCTGCGACGACCGCAAGACCTCCACCACGTCGGCGGCGCGCTTCTCGTTCCGGTAGCGATAAAGGGCGCGCGTCAGCCGATCGGGCGCCGCGCCGCCGGCGTCGATCGCCCCGATCAGATGGGAACGGGCGATCTCGCCCCGCAACAGCTCGGTGTAGCGCGCCTCGGTCAGCCCGTTCTGCGCCAGGGCGGCGCGGAAGACTCTCTGGTCGAACTGCCCCGTTGAATTGCGGAATCCCGGCTGCGCCAGGATTCGCTGCCGGATCTGATCGTCGCCGACCTCCAGGCCCAGCCGCGCCGCCGCCAGCGCGATCAGCCGGTTCCCGACGAGGCGCCCCAGCATCGCGTTTACGAACCCCATCTCGCGCGCCTGATCGGGGCCGAACTCGGGTCCGAAGGTCGCCCGCAGCCGGTCCATCTCCAGCTGGAAGGCGCGGCCGAACTCGTTGGCGCCGATGAGCGTATCGCCGACCTCCGCGACTTCGGTCGGCGCGCCCTGGCCGCCGATCATGTCGCCGATGCCCCAGGCGCCGAAGCTGATGATCAGCAGCACGGCGAAAACCCGCAGCACCCAGGTCGCGAACCGGTTCTTGAGGGCTTGCATCATCGCGCGGGTCTCCGCACTGCGGCGAAACTGCGGCGAAGCGCATCATAGGATCGCCCCGGCGACCCGGCAACACGGTGTCCTGGTTCACTACATATGAGACACCGGGTGGGCCTCCGGGAGCGGCGCGTCAAGCCGCTCCGCGGCTCCTTCGCTATCCGGTCCCCCTCCCCCCGTCATTCCCGCGAAAGAGCGTGTGAAGAAATCCCGACATGTCCGCGTGGGCGTCGGTTCAGCCGACCAAGCGCGCGAAATCCCTGGGCGCGTGAAGCCTGCCCCCGCGAAAGCGGGGGAATAACGAGAGGGCTTGCGCCGACACCCCAGAAAGGCCATCGGCTCGAGGTGGATACGCCCCCCCTTCCGTCATTCCCGCGAAAGCGGGAATCCATATTCGTATTTCGATTCCTGCTTCCGTGGGGACGAAGGGCCTGTGGCGTCGGCTCGAGGTACGCCCAAGGACCCGTCCTTTCCTGCCCTGGATTCCCGCTTTCGCGGGAATGACGAGGGGGGTGCGACGATGGCCCCAGGGAGGCCATCGGCTCGAGGCGGATACGCCAAGGGTTTCTTCACACACTCGAAAGCGGGAATCCATTCCTGGATACGCAGAGCGAATTTCTCGCTTGACATTTCGGATCGTCTGTGTTAGAGTTCCTCCACAATCGACAATACGAACGCGACCGAGCCCTGCGGCCCGCCCCGCAGGGTTCTTCGTCGCCCGGAAGGGAGTTTCCCATGAGCTGCTTCCCTGCAACCATAGATCGTGTATGCGACGTCGCATATGCCGCCCCGCTCCACCGGCCCGGACCCGGGCAAGGCGAGACGGCCTGGATGCCGCGGCCCGCCGGCAAGTGGTTTCGGAGCGCGAATCGCCCTTGGTTTTCGCCTGGTTTGGCCCCGGTTTCGGCCGGTTTTCGCCCTGCTTTTTCCCTGCTTTTTCGTCGTAACCCATTGGAATACAACGATACTGCGATTTTTCGTCGACGCCGCGGCCTGGGGCGCGCCCACGGCCCCGCCCGGCCGCCGGCCGGCATGGCGCGGATCCCGAGGCGAACGTCCTGCAATCGGAGATTGTATTGCGTCGCTCTGAAATACCGGCCTGTGGCGACGGTCCGAGGAAGGCCATCGGCTCGCGGCGGATGCGCCGACGATTCGTCCGTATCCGCCTCGAGCCGATGGTCTTCCTGGGGCCAGTGTCACGGCCCCCCTCGTCTCCACGGAGGCAGGAAACGGGATACGAATATGGATTCCCGCTTTCGGGGGAATGACGAGGGGGGGGGGGGGCCGCGACGGCCTCCCTCGGGCCGTCGTCACGGGCCTCCCTCGTCATTCCCCCGCTTTCGCGGGGACAGGCTCCGCGCGCTCGGGGGTTTCGCGCGCTTGGTCGGACGAACCGACGCCCACGCGGACATGCCGGGATTTCTTCACACGCTCTTTCGCGGGAATGACGGAGGGGGCTGCGATGATGGTCCAGGGAGGCCGTCGCCGCTCCGGCCCTTCGGGCGACGCGCCGCTCCCGGAGGCTCCGAAGGCATCCATGGCCGTAAGCAGGCTTCCGGCCATGGAACGACCGGATATCGACTGGCGCGATGGGCGCCGTCTCACATGTGTCTGGACCAGGACACACGGGCGGCGCCGGAAGAAAATCGTCGCGCGGGCGATTTTTCGCTTGACCTGAGGGAGTTTTGTGTGTGTGTTACCCGCAATCGGCGGAGCATCGTTGCAAGCCTGGCGGGCCGGCTCCCTGCAATCGGGGATTGCAAGGGTCGAAATCCGCTGAATGCCGCCGCCGCTCCTTCGGCGGGCGGATCGGCGTCCCGGCCGGGGTGGTCGCAGCCGGGCGGCGAGGATCGGGCCGGACGATTCGGTGCGCCGCCAAGCGGTTTCGGACCGCGAAACCCCTCTGCTTTTCGCCTGCTTTCGCCCTGGTTTCGGCCGGTTTCGGCCCTGCTTTTCCCTTGGTTTTTCGGAGTAACCCGTTGAAATACAACGAAACTGCAAATTTTTCCGTCGGTGGGAAGGTCGCCGCGCACGGCGCGCCGCGATTCCGCCCCCCGCCCGCATGGCGGCGCGCGCCGGTCTCGCGCCGGCCCGGCGCCGGTCGGGCGGGCGGATTTTTCGCAACCGAAGATTGTATTCTTCCGCAACGTGAAGGAGAATCCTCGACCGTCGTCACCCCGTTCGTCCTTGGCGGCCGCGCGAACGCGGCGCCGGGCGGCGATCCGCGCCAACGCCCGCCGGGCTCGTCGGGAGACCGCCTCCGATGCCGCCTCCGCTCCGGCCGCTGATCGTCGGCAACTGGAAGATGAACGGCCTGCGGGCCGCCGCCGTCGCGCTCGCGGACGATCTCGCGGCGCGGGCGGCGGCGTCCCCGCCCGGCTGCGGCGTCGTCGTCTGCCCGCCGGCGCCGCTGCTGTCGGCCGTCGGCGAGTCGTTGCGGGGCGGCGACGTCGCGCTGGGGGCGCAGGACTGCCACCCGGCCCCGTCGGGCGCCCATACCGGCGACGTCGGCGCGCCGATGCTGGCCGATGCGGGCTGCCGCTTCGTGATCGTCGGGCATTCCGAACGCCGGGCGGATCACGGCGAGGACGACGCGCTGGTCCGGCGCAAGGCGGAGGCCGCCCGGGCGCACGGCCTCGTCCCGATCGTCTGCGTCGGCGAGACCGGGGCGGAGCGGGACGCCGGCCGGACGCTGGAGGTCGTCGTCCGGCAGCTGGCGGGGTCCCTGCCGGCCGACGCCGCCGGGGACGACGCCGTCGTCGCCTACGAGCCGGTCTGGGCGATCGGAACCGGGCGCACCCCGGCGCCCGCGGACGTCGCCGCCGTCCACGCGGCCATGCGGACGGCCCTCGACGAGCGCGGCGCGGCCGGCGTCCGGCTTCTCTACGGCGGTTCGGTCAACGACCGGAACGCGGCGGAGATCCTGGCCGTGGACGAGGTGAACGGCGCGCTGGTGGGCGGCGCGAGCCTCGACGCGGATCGCTTCTGGGCCATATGCCGATCCTGCCCCGGGGGCTGAGGACCGGGCGGGTTCGCCGCCGCCGGCCTGGGGTTGCGCTCCCGGACGATCGCAGGCCGGCGGAATGAACCGGCGCCGTTTCGCGGCGCGGGCGCGCCGATCCGGGCTGGCCAACGCGCCGCGGGGGCGCTATGTCATGGCTCCGGGATCGCGCGGCCCGCGCGGACGCCGTGAGGGAAGGATCGCATGATCGCCGTCGTTCTGGTCATCCACCTGTTCATCGCGATCGCGCTGATCGGCGCGGTCCTGGTCCAGCGCAGCGAAGGCGGCGGGTTGGGGATCGGCGGCGGCAGCCTGGGCGGCCTCATGACCACCCGCGGCTCGGCGAATCTGATGACCCGCATCACCGCCGTTCTCGCCGCCTGCTTCATGGGGACCAGCGTTCTTCTCGCGATCCTGGCGGGCGGCGGCGAACCGCGCGGCTCGATCGTCGACGCGCCCGTCCACGAGGTGCCGGTCCAGCCGCCGCCGCTGCCGCGCGCGCCGCTCGGGCAGTAGCCGCCGGACTCCGCGTCCATGACCCGGTTCGTGTTCATCACCGGCGGCGTGGTTTCCTCCCTCGGCAAGGGGCTGGCCTCGGCGGCGCTCGGCGCGCTGTTGCAGGCGCGCGGCTTCAAGGTGCGGCTGCGCAAGCTCGACCCCTATCTCAACGTCGATCCGGGAACGATGAGCCCGACCCAGCACGGCGAGGTCTACGTCACCGACGACGGCGCCGAGACCGATCTCGATCTCGGCCATTACGAGCGCTTCACCGGCGTGCCGGCCCAGCGGGCCGACAGCGTGACGGCCGGGCGCATCTATCAGACGGTCATCGAGAAGGAGCGGCGGGGGGATTATCTCGGCGCCACGATCCAGGTCATCCCGCACGTCACCGACGAGATCAAACGCTTCATCGCCTCCGACCCGGGGGACGCCGATTTCGTGCTGTGCGAGATCGGCGGCACGGTGGGGGACATCGAAAGCCTCCCGTTTCTCGAAGCGATCCGCCAGAAGGCGAACGAGCTCGGGCGGGGGCGGGCGCTCTTCGCGCATCTCACGCTGGTCCCGTATCTGGAATCGACGGGCGAGCTCAAGACCAAGCCGACGCAGCATTCGGTCAAGGTGCTGCAAAGCGTCGGCATTCAGCCCGACGTGATCCTGTGCCGCTGCAAGACCGATCTGCCGCTCGACGAGCGCCGCAAGATCGCGCTGTTCTGCAACGTCCCGGTCGATTCGGTCATCGCCGCGCCCGACGTGGACACGATCTACGAGGTGCCGATCGACTATCACGGGCGCGGGTTCGACGTGCAGGTCTGCCGTCACTTCGGCATCGCTTCCGACGCCGGCCCCGACCTGTCGCGCTGGCGCGAGATCGTCGCCCGGGTGCGCAACCCCGACAGCGAGGTGATCGTCGCCATCGTCGGCAAATACACCCACCTGCTCGATTCCTACAAGTCGCTGGCCGAGGCGCTGGACCATGGCGGGATCGCCAACCACGTCCGGGTCAAGATGGAATGGATCGATTCGGAGGTCGTCGAATCGGCCGAACTCGCCCGCGATCTCGCGGGCGTCGGCGGGATCCTCGTTCCCGGCGGCTTCGGCGAGCGCGGCGCCGAGGGCAAGATCGCGGCGGCGCATTACGCGCGCGAGCACGGCGTCCCCTATTTCGGCATCTGCTTCGGCATGCAGATGGCCGTCATCGAGGCGGCGCGCAACCTCGCCGGCATCCGGGGCGCCGGCAGCACCGAGTTCGGGGCCACGCCGCACCCGGTCGTCGGCCTGCTGACGGAATGGGTCAAGGACGGATCGGTCGAGCGCCGGGACGCCGGCGGCGCGCTGGGCGGCACGATGCGGCTCGGCGCCTACGAATGCCGTCTCGCGCCGTCCTCGATGGCGCGCCGGATCTACGGCGCCGACCGGGTCGCCGAGCGTCATCGCCACCGCTACGAGGTCAACGTCAACTATCGCGGCCGGCTGGAGGAGGCCGGGCTGTCCTTCTCCGGCATGTCGCCCGACGGCGTGCTGCCGGAGATCGTCGAGCTGCCGTCGCATCCCTGGTATCTCGGCGTGCAGTTCCATCCCGAGCTCAAGTCCAAGCCGTTCCAGCCGCACCCGCTGTTCGAGTCCTTCGTCAAGGCCGCCGTCGACCGGTCCCGTCTGCTGTGAGCGCGCGATGACCTCCGAATCCCGATCCCGCGCCGTCCCGCGCGAAACCAGGCGCGTCCGGGCCCGGAGCGTGTCGGTCGGCAACGATCTGCCGCTCGCCCTGATCGCCGGCCCCTGCGCGCTCGAGAGCCGGCGCCATGCGCTGGAAACGTCCCAGGCCCTGGTCGAGATGGCCGCCCGCGTCGGCGTCGGCCTGATCTACAAGACCTCCTTCGACAAGGCGAACCGCAGCGCGGCCGCCAGCCCGCGCGGCGTCGGGATGGCGGAGAGCCTTCCCATCCTCGCCGAGATCGGCGAATCGTTCGGTTGTCCCGTGCTCACCGACGTGCACGAGCCGGGCCAATGCCGGATCGTCGCCGAGGCGGTCGACATCCTCCAGATTCCGGCCTTCCTGTGCCGCCAGACCGACCTGATCCAAGCCGCGGCCGCGACCGGCCGGCCGCTGCACGTCAAGAAGGGGCAGTTCCTGGCCCCGTGGGACATGAAGAACGTCGTCGCCAAGGCCGAGGCCGGCGGCGCCCGCGACGTCATGCTGTGCGAGCGCGGGGCGTCCTTCGGCTACAACACGCTGGTGAGCGACATGCGCGCCTTGCCCATTCTCGCCGAGACCGGCTGCCCGGTGGTGTTCGATGCGACGCATTCCGTCCAGCAGCCGGGCGGGCTGGGGACCCGGAGCGGCGGCGAGCGCGCCTTCGTTCCCGTTCTCGCGCGCGCCGCGGTGGCGGTGGGCGTCGCCGCGGTCTTCCTCGAGACGCACCAGGATCCGGATCGCGCGCCGAGCGACGGACCCAACATGGTCCCGTTGCGCGAGCTGGAATCCATCCTCGCCGATCTGGTCGCGATCGACCGGACGATCAAGGGCCGCAGACCCGCGGCGCCGGGCGGGGGTCCGCCGCCATGACCGCCATCGCCGGCGTTCGCGGGCGCGAGATACTGGATTCGCGCGGCAACCCGACCGTCGAGGTCGACGTCTCCCTGGCCAGCGGAGCCATGGGGCGGGCGGCGGCGCCCTCGGGCGCATCGACCGGGACGCATGAAGCGGTCGAGCTGCGCGACGGCGACGCCGCCCGCTATGGCGGCAAGGGGGTGCTGCGCGCGGTCGGGTCGGTGAACGGCGAGCTGGCGGACGCGCTGTCGGGCATGGACGCGCAGGATCAGGCCGCGCTCGACCAAGCGATGATCGCCCTCGACGGGACCGGCGACAAGGGGCGGCTCGGGGCCAACGCGATACTCGGCGTGAGTCTCGCCGCCGCCAAGGCCGCGGCGGCCGATGCCGGGCTGCCGCTGTATCGCCATCTCGGCGGCGACGCCGCCCGGCTGCTGCCGACGCCGATGATGAACATCCTCAACGGCGGCGCCCATGCCGACAATTCGATCGACTTCCAGGAGTTCATGATCGTCCCGGTCGGCGCCCGGACCATGGGCGAGGCGGTCCGCTGCGGCGCCGAGATATTCCATGCCCTCCGCCGCCGGCTGGCCGCGGCCGGCCACGGCACCAATGTCGGCGACGAGGGCGGCATGGCCCCCGGCCTGGCCGGGGCGGCCGAGGCGCTCGATTTCGTCGTCGCCGCCGTCGAGGCCGCCGGCTACCGGCCCGGCCGCGACGTGGCGCTCGCCCTCGACGCCGCCTCGACCGAGTTCCACGACCGCGGACGCTACCGCCTCGAAGGCGCCGATCTCGACGGTCGCGCCATGGTCGACTACTACCGGGAGCTGGTCGATCGCTACCCGATCGTCTCCATCGAAGACGGCATGGCGGAGGACGACTGGGACGGCTGGGCGATGCTGACCCGGGCGTTGGGAGCCAGGGCGCAGCTGGTGGGCGACGACCTGTTCGTCACCAACCCGGCCAGACTCGAACGCGGCGTCGCCGGCGGGATCGCCAACGCGGTCCTCGTCAAGGTGAATCAGATCGGGACGCTCACCGAGACGCTGGCCGTCGTCGAGGCGGCGCGCCGGGCGGGGTACGGCGCCGTGATGTCCCACCGCTCGGGCGAGACCGAGGACACGACCATCGCCGACCTCGCGGTCGCGACCGGCTGCGGACAGATCAAGACCGGCTCGCTGTCGCGCTCGGACCGGGTGGCGAAATACAACCGGCTGCTGCGCATCGAGGAAGAGCTGGGCGACGCGGCGCGCTATCGCGGCGGGGAGGCGATCGGGCCGGGCGATTTCGGTTGACGCGGCGAATCGCCTTGTGATTCGATCCCGCCATGTGGCCGATCCGCGAAACCCGGCGCCGCGCCCGCCGCATGCTCGGCCCCGCCGCCGCCTCCCTGGTGTTCGGCTATTTCCTGATCCACGCCTTCGTCGGCGATTACGGCGTCCTCGCCTGGCGTCAGCTGCATCAGCGGGTCGCGGGCGCCGAGGCGACGCTGCTTCGCGCCGAGGCGGTCCGCGCCCGGCTGGAGGGCCGCGTCCGGCTGCTCCGCTCGGAAAGCCTGGACCCCGACATGCTCGACGAACGCGCCCGGATCGAAGCCGGCCTCGCCCATCCGGACGACCTGGTGATCCTTCTCCCCGTCTCCGACCGCGGCGACGACGACGACGAATAGCGCCGCGCCGGCGGTTTCGTTTCAACGCGGCGGGCCAAAACGACATAAACTTGCGCAGGCGTCTATTGCGCCTCCTCCCGTTCGATCTGTACCCTGCGCGCGTATCCGGGGCGGTTGCATGGCTGCTGGCAGAAGGCGGAAAGCTGCGAAACCGGTCGCCGAGGCGGGCGGCGAGGCGCCGTCCCGCGCCGACGGCGGGGCGGCCCCCGACCGGGCCGGTCGCGAGCGGCTCCTGCGCCATTACCGCGACATGCTGCTGATCCGCCGCTTCGAGGAGCGGGCGGGCCAGCTCTACGGCATGGGGCTGATCGGCGGCTTCTGCCATCTCTATATCGGCCAGGAGGCCGTGGTCGTCGGCATGCAGGCGGCGACGGGCGAGGGCGACGCCGTCATCACCAGCTATCGCGACCATGGGCACATGCTGGCCTGCGGCATGGACCCGAAGGGCGTCATGGCCGAGCTCGCCGGGCGCCGCGGCGGCTACTCCAAGGGCAAGGGCGGCTCGATGCACATGTTCAGCCGCGAGAAGAACTTCTTCGGCGGCCACGGCATCGTCGGCGCGCAGGTGCCGATCGGGACCGGCATCGCCTTCGCCCAACGCTACCACGGCGCCGACGCCGTGACGCTTACCTATCTGGGCGACGGCGCGATCAATCAGGGCCAGGTGCACGAGGCGTTCAACATGGCGGCTCTCTGGCGTCTGCCGGTGGTCTACGTGATCGAGAACAACAAGTACGGCATGGGAACTTCCGTCGATCGGGCGTCCGCGGCCAGCGAACTCCACCAGCTGGGCGCGCCCTTCGGCATCCCGGGCGCGCAGGTGAACGGCATGGACGTGGTCGCGGTCGAGCAGGCCGGGTCCGAAGCCGTCGGCTGGGCGCGGGCCGGCAAGGGTCCCTATATCGTCGAGGCCATGACCTACCGCTATCGCGGGCATTCGATGTCCGATCCGGCGAAGTACCGGACCAGGGAAGAGGTCAGCGCGATGCGGTCCGACCACGACCCGATCGACAACGTCCGCCAGCGCCTGTCCGCGGGCGCGGGCGTGGACGAGGATACGCTCAAGCGGATCGACCGCGACGTCCGCGCGGTCGTCGCCGAGGCCGCCGATTTCGCCCGGAACAGCCCCGAGCCGGACCCGTCCGAACTCCACACCGACGTCATCGCCGCCTGACGCGATCATGCCCATCAACGTCCTCATGCCGGCCCTGTCGCCGACCATGACCGAGGGCAACCTCGCGAAATGGCGCGTCAGGGAAGGCGACCGGGTCGCGAGCGGCGACGTCATAGCCGAGATCGAGACCGACAAGGCGACGATGGAGGTCGAAGCGGTCGAGGAGGGCAGGGTGGGGCGCATCCTGGTTCCCGAGGGGGCGGAGGGCGTCCGCGTCAACGAGGTGATCGCGCTGCTGCTGGCGGAGGACGAGGCGCCGGCCCCGGCCGCCGCGGCCCCGGCCCCGGCCGCCGCGCCGGCGGCGCCGGCGCCCCCCGCCGCGCGGCGGCCCGACGAGGAGCCCGCTCCCGCCGGCGAGACGGTCGCGATCACCGTCCGCGAGGCGCTCCGCGACGCCATCGCCGAGGAGATGCGCCGCGATCCGGCCGTCTTTCTGATGGGCGAGGAGGTCGGCGAATATCAGGGCGCGTACAAGGTGAGCCAGGGCCTCCTGGAGGAGTTCGGCCCCGCGCGGGTCGTGGACACGCCGATATCGGAGCACGGCTTCACCGGCCTCGGCGTCGGCGCCGCCTTCGCCGGCCTCAAGCCGGTGGTCGAGTTCATGACCTTCAACTTCGCCATGCAGGCGATGGATCAGCTGATCAACTCCGCGGCCAAGACCCGCTACATGTCGGGCGGGCAGATGACCTGCTCGATCGTCTTCCGCGGGCCCAACGGCGCCGCGTCGCGGGTCGCGGCGCAGCACTCGCAGGACTTCGCCAGCTGGTTCGCCCACGTCCCCGGGCTCAAGGTGGTCGCGCCCTACGCCGCCGCCGACGCCAAGGGCCTCCTCAAATCGGCGATCCGCGATCCCAACCCGGTGATCTTCCTCGAAAACGAGATCCTCTACGGCCGCAGCTTCGACGTGCCGACCGACGAAGCGTTCACCGTCCCGATCGGACGCGCCCGGATCGCGCGGCCCGGCCGCGACGTGACCGTCGTCGCGTCGTCGATCATGGTCGCCAAGGCCCTGGAGGCCGCCGACGGACTCGCCGGCGAAGGCGTCGAAGCCGAGATCGTCGATCTCCGCACGATCCGGCCGCTCGACGCCGACGCCATCGTCGAGTCGGTCCGCAAGACCAACCGCGTCGTCGCGGTGGAGGAGGGCTGGCCGTTCGCCGGCATCGGCGCCGAGATCGCCGCCGTCGTCATGGAGCGCGCCTTCGACTGGCTCGACGCGCCGCCCGTCCGGGTGGCGGCGGCCGATGCGCCGCTCCCCTACGCGGCCAATCTGGAGCGCCTCGCTCTGCCGCAAGTCGACGACATCGCCGCCGCGGCCCGGGCCGCGCTCCACCGGCGCTGAACCCGCTCCCGGCGCCTCGTCCCCGAGGAAGGACCCGATGCCCGTGAAGATACGCATGCCGGCTTTGTCGCCGACCATGACGGAAGGCGGCCTCGCCAGATGGCTCGTCAAGGAAGGGGACCGGGTCTCCGCCGGCGACGTCATCGCCGAGATCGAGACCGACAAGGCGACCATGGATCTCGAGGCGGTCGACGACGGCGTCGTCGCGCGCATCCTGGTGCCGGAGGGCTCCGAGGGCGTCCCGGTCAACGAGGTGATCGCGACGCTTGCCGGCGCGGGCGAGGACCCGGCGTCGCCGCCGGAGGAGCCGGCCGCCGCCGGGCCGGCCGGGGACTCCGCCGCGGCGCCGGCGCCGCCGGCGACCGCCGAGCCCAAGACGCCGCCGGCGCGCCGGGTCGCCGCCCGGGCCGGGGTCGATCCGTCGCCGGCCGCCGGGCGCGTCTTCGCCTCTCCGCTCGCCCGCCGCATGGCCGCCCAGGCCGGGCTCGATCTCGCCGCCGTCCGGGGTTCGGGGCCGGAGGGCCGTATCGTCAAGGCCGACGTCGAAGCGGCGCTGGGCGCGCCCGCGCCGGACGCGCCCGGGCCCGACCCCGCGCCGGTCGCGCCGGCGGCGGACGAATCCGGCGGCTTCGAACTGGTGAAGCTCGGCGCCATGCGCAAGGTCATCGCCCGGCGCATGGCCGAATCCAAGGCGACGGTGCCGCATTTCTACCTGAGCGCGGATTGCGAGATCGACGAACTCCTGCGCATCCGCGAGGGGCTCAACAAGCGCGCCGAACCGGACAGGATATCGGTGAACGACGTCGTGATCCGCGCCTGCGCCCTGGCCCTGCGCAAGGTGCCGGAGGCCAACGTCGCCTTCGAGTCCGCCGATGCGATGCGCCGCTACGACGTCGTCGACGTCGCCGTCGCGGTCGCCGTAGACGGCGGTCTGATCACGCCCGTCCTCCGCCGCGCCGACCGCAAGGGCATCCTCGAGATTTCGCGGGAGATGAAGGCGCTCGCCGATCGCGCGCGCGCCGGCCGGCTGACGCCGGAGGAGTACCGGGGCGGCAGCTTCTCGATCTCCAATCTCGGCATGTACGGGGTCGATCGGTTCGCCGCGGTGATCGACCCGCCGCAGGCCTGCATCCTCGCCGTCGGAGCCGGCCAGAAGCGGCCCGTGGTCAAGGACGGCGAGATCGTCCCGGCGACGGTCATGACCTGCACCCTGTCGGTCGATCACCGGGTGGCCGACGGGGTGATCGGTGCCCGGCTTCTGGCCGAGATCAGGCGCTACCTCGAATACCCGTCGGCGATGCTGTTGTAGCGGGCGGGAGAGGGCTGGCCGTGGCCGGGGATGCGTTCGATCTGGCCGTCGTCGGCGGCGGGCCCGGCGGCTACGTCGCCGCGATCCGCGCCGCCCAGCTCGGGATGCGGACCGCCCTCGTCGAACGCGAGCATCTCGGCGGCGTCTGCCTCAACTGGGGCTGCATCCCGACCAAGGCGCTGCTGCGGGCCTCCGAGATCAACCATCTGCTCGCCGGTCTCGACGCCTTCGGCTTCGCCGCCGCCGACGTGCGGTTCGACCTGTCGCGGATCGTCGAGCGGTCCCGCGGCGTCGCCGAACGGCTGGGCGGCGGCGTGCGCCATCTTCTGCGCAAGAACGGCGTCGTCGTCTTCGACGGGCGCGGATCGCTCGCCGGGCCGGGCGAGGTCGCCGTCGCCGCCGCCGACGGCTCCGTCGCCGGGATCGCCGCGCCGCGCGTCGTGCTGGCGACCGGCGCGCGGGCGCGGTCGTTGCCGGGCCTGGAGCCCGACGGGAAGCTGGTCTGGACCTACCGGCAGGCGATGGTCCCCGACGCGATGCCGCGATCGCTGCTGGTCGTGGGCTCCGGCGCGATCGGCATCGAGTTCGCGAGCTTCTACCGCGACCTCGGCGCCGAGGTCACCGTCGTCGAAGCCCTCGACCGCATCCTGCCGGCGGAGGACGAGGAGATCTCCGCCGTCGCGCGGAAGGCGTTCGAGAAGCAGGGCATGACCATCCACACGAGCGCGTCGGTCGAGGCGCTGAAGCCCGCCGACGGCGGCGTCCGGGCCGAGATCGAAGTCGGCGGACGGGCGCTCGGGATCGCCGTCGAACGCGCGATCCTCGCCGTCGGAATCGTCGGCAACGTCGAGGATCTCGGCCTCGAAGCCACGCGCGTCCGGGTGGAGAACGGGCATATCGCCGTCGATCGCTGGCAGGAGACCGGGGAGCCCGGCGTCCATGCGATCGGCGACGCGGCGGGGCCGCCCTGGCTCGCGCACAAGGCCAGCCGCGAAGGCGTCGTCTGCGTCGAGCGCATCGCCGGCCTCGATCCGCGCCCGCTGGACGCGAGCCGGATTCCCGGCTGCACCTATTGCCGGCCGCAGGTCGCGAGCGTCGGCCTGACCGAGCGCGCCGCGCGCGACCGGGGGCATGAGGTGAAGGTCGGCCGGTTTCCCTTCGCCGGCAGCGGCAAGGCTCTGGCGTCCGGCGACGCCGAAGGGCTGGTCAAGACCGTGTTCGACGCCGGAACGGGCGAGTTGTTGGGCGCGCACATGATCGGGGCCGAGGTCACGGAGCTGATCCAGGGCTTCGCCGTCGCGAGAACCCTGGAGACGACCGAGGCGGAGCTGATCGAAAGCGTGTTTCCGCATCCCACCTTGTCGGAGGCAATGCATGAGTCGGTCCTTGACGCCTATGGCCGCGCCATCCACTTCTAGGCCATGGACGATCGACCGCCCGGCGCCGGGACGATGACGGAAGCGACCGCCGCCCCGCCGCGGCCCGCCGGCGCGCGGCATCCGGAGAAGGCCGGGAAGCCCGACAATCCCGTGGCGCGCAAGCCGCCCTGGATCCGGGTCCGGGCGCCGTCTTCGCCCGCCTGGTTCGAGACCCGCGCGCTCATGCGCGAGCTCGGCTTGGCGACCGTGTGCGAGGAAGCCGCCTGTCCCAACATCGGCGAGTGCTGGTCGCGCAAGCACGCGACGATGATGATTCTGGGGAGCGTCTGCACGCGCGCCTGCGCGTTCTGCAACGTCGCCACCGGCGCGCCCGACCGGCTTGATCCGCTGGAGCCCGACCGCGTGGCCCGGGCGGTGGTCCGCCTCGGCCTCCGCCACGTCGTGATCACCTCGGTCGATCGGGACGATCTGGAGGACGGGGGCGCGGGCCATTTCGCCGCCGCGATCCAGCGCGTCCGCGCGCGGTCGCGCGAGACCACGATCGAGGTGCTGACCCCCGATTTCCTGCGCAAGGAGGGGGCGCTCGAACGGGTGGTCGAGGCCCGCCCCGACGTCTACAACCACAACCTCGAGACCGTCCCGCGCCTGTATCCCGAAGTCCGGCCGGGCGCGCGCTACTTCCACTCGCTGCGGCTCCTGGACCGGGTCAAGCGGCGGGACCCGGCGATCTTCACCAAGTCGGGGCTGATGGTCGGGCTCGGCGAGTCGAAACAGGAAGTCCACCAGGTGATGGACGACCTCCGCGCGGCCGAGGTCGACTTCCTGACCATCGGCCAGTATCTCCAGCCGACGCCGAAACACCGCGCCGTCCATCGCTTCGCCCCCCCCGACGAGTTCGCGGCCTATGCCGAAATGGCCCGCGGCAAGGGCTTTCTGCTCGTCTCCGCGGCGCCGCTCGCGCGCTCCTCCTACCATGCGGACGCCGATTTCGACCGGTTGCGCCGGGCGCGCGCCGCCCGCGCCGCCCGCGCCGCCGCCGGTCGCGGATAGCCGGCGATGCCGAGCCACGCCGAAGACCGCTATCTGCCCTACACCCAGGCGCAGCTGTTCGAACTCGTCGCCGACATCGAGCGCTACCCCGAATTCCTTCCCTGGTGCCGGGGCGCCCGGGTGACCGGTCGCGAGGGCGACGTCCTCCGCGCCGATCTGATGGTGGGGTTCGGCATGGTGCGCGAACGCTTCTCGTCGCGGGTCACGCTGTCGCGGCCCCATCGCATCGACGTCGCGTATCTGCGCGGGCCGTTCCGCCGCCTCGACAATCACTGGGTCTTCACCCCGCAGGCGGACGGCTGCCGGATCGGGTTCCATATCGATTTCGAGTTTCGTTCGCGGCTCCTGCGGCGGCTGATGGGGCCGCTCTTCCTCGAGGCCGTCCGGCGCATGGTCGCGGCGTTCGAAGGCAGGGCGCGGGCGCTCTATGGCGGCTCCGGCGCCGGCGCGCCGGTCGCCGCGGCCTGACCGAAGGAGGAAGGAGGCTCCGGATGGCGGAAAAACCCGTTTCCTACGCCTGCCGCGGCCGGCGGTTCGAGGGGATGCTCGTCTACGACGACGGCGTCGCGGCGAAGCGCCCCGCCGTTCTCATGCAGCCCGACTGGCTCGGCGTCTGCCGCCATTCGATCGACATGGCGCATGAGGTCGCCGGCGCGGATTACGTCGTCATGATCGCCGACATGTTCGGCGCCGGTTACGGCGACAGGGACAAGACCTTCGACGAGTTGATGCGCATCTCCCGCGAGACCCGCAACGATCTCGACTTCCTGCTCGCCTGCGGCGCCGCGGCCGATGAGGCGCTGACGGCCGCGGCCGATGCGCTGGGCGTCATCGGTCCCGGCGGGAAGGGCGCCATCGGCTATTGCATCGGCGGCGGGTTCGCGCTCGAGCAGGCGCGGGCCGGGGCCGGCTTCGCCGGCGTGGCGGTCTTCCACGTCACCCTGCCCAACCCGGTCGACGCCGCGGCGAAGCCCGACTTCCGGGGGCGCGTGCTGCTGTTCCACGGCGCCGCCGACCCGGTGACGCCGCGCGCGCAGATCGACGCGCTGGAAGCCGAGCTCACCGAAGCGGGCGTCGACTGGCAGGTCATGATGTACGGCCACGCCAGCCATTCCTTCTGCGACAAGGGCGCGGACAACGAGCTGCAGCGCTACGACGAGAAGCTCTGCAACCAGTCCTACCGGATGATGCGCGACTTCTTCTCCGAGACGCTCTGACCGGCGCGTCGCCGCGGCCCCGGTCGGTAGAACACCCTGCCTTCGATCGCCTCCCGCCCGTCGCGCGGCCTGGCGGAGGTGGGGTCGCGGACCGCCCGCGCCGCGCCGATGGCGGCGATCGCCGCATCGAGCGCGTCGCCGCCGGGATCTTCGGCGAACGAGCTCCGGAGATCCGCCGTCGGTTCGCGCAGCAGGCCGCGCCGGGTCAATTCCTCGAGGATCGCGAGCCGGCTCGATCTCCGCCCGGCGGCGCGGCCCTTGTAGGGCGTATAGGGCCGGCGATACAGGCCTTCGAACTTGAGCAGGGATGCGGGGCAGATTTCGACGACCATGGGCAGGCCGGGCCTCGGCGGTTGAAAGGGGGCCGCCGTCGCCCGCCCATCCCGCACCAGGGGAAGGAGGACGCGTTTGATTCCCTCGAAGGTCTGCTTGTGGAGCCGGAGGTTGTAGGCGCAGAAGGGCGCGCGCGCCTCCTCGTCCGTGCGCCGTTTGCGTTCGGCGCCGCCGTCGATGGCGCGGCAGGCCTCGCGAAACGCCCCGGCCGCGGCGAACCGGCGGTCGAACCCGACGACGAACTCCTCCCAGGTCGCTTCGCGGACGAGGCCGGCCGGCAGGCCGAACGGAAAATCGAGTCCCAACGCCGCGTCGGTCTCGCCGGCGATGTATTCGACGAGGGCGGGGAGCGCCGCCTCCCGCGCTTGGCTTGCGTTCGGCAGGCTGCGCGCCTGGAAGCATTCTTCGATCTCGACGCCGCCGTTGCGCAGAACTCCGGCCGCGATCCAGATCTTCTTTCCGGCGTCGCGCGCGCCCGAGAAGTCGACGCCGACGACCCGGCGCCGTCCGCTCATCCGCCCGCCAGCCGGGCCGCCAGATCGAGCGCCCGCAGCGCCGAGGCCTCCCGCACCGCCTGCCGGTCGCCCGCGAAGACGTGGCGTTCGTGCAGCGTCGGGCCGGCCCTTCGCGCCGCGGCGATGTGGACCAGCCCCACCGGCTTTCCCGGGCTTCCGCCCGCCGGTCCCGCGACGCCGGTGATCGCCACCGCGATGTCGGCGCGGGAGCGGCGCAGGCCGCCCTCGGCCATGGCGCGCGCGACCTGTTCGCTCACCGCGCCGGCGGCCTCGATCAACGCGCCGGCGACGCCGACGAGTTCGGTCTTGGCTTCGTTGCTGTAGGTGACGAAGCCGCGCTCCATCACGTCCGACGATCCGGCGACGCCGGTCAGCGCCGCCGCGGCCAGCCCGCCGGTGCAGGATTCGACCGTGCTCAGGGTGAGGCCCGCGCGCCGGCAGGCGTCCAGGGTCCGCTCGGCCCGCTGCGCAAGCTCGGTCGACGGCGTCATCGCGGCCTATCCGAACGCCGACCGGGCGGCCAGCAGGACGGCGAGCGCGTAGAGCCCGGCCAGCGCGTCGTCGAACATTACGCCGAACGCGCCCTTTCGCCGGTCCGCCCACGACACCGGCCAGGGCTTGACGATGTCGGCCAGCCGGAACAACGCGAACCCGGCGGCGAAGTACCACGGGTCGAGCGGCGCCGCGGCGAGCGTCAGCATCTGCCCCGCCGCCTCGTCGACGACGATCTCGTCGGGATCGTCCTGCTCGAATTTCTCCAGCAACGTCGCCGACGCCCACCATCCGGCGAAGAACAGCAGGGCGGCCGCGCCGAGCAGCCATAACGGGCCCAGCCATTGATGGACCATCCAGGCGATCGGCAGGGCGGAGAGCGACGCCCAGCTCCCCGGCGCGACCGGCGCCAGGCCGATCCCGAACCACGTCGCCAGCAGGCAGGGCGGGGAGCCGGGCCGCAGGCCGTCGGGCAGGCGGGACGCCATGACGCTTCCGCTCAGCCGGGCAGTCGGATGGTCGCGACCGCCTGCGCCGCGACCCCTTCGCCGCGGCCGGCGAAACCGAGGCCGTCGGTCGTCGTCGCCTTGACGCCGACCCGTCCGCGCGCGATCCCGAGGATGCCGGCCAGGCGCTCCGCCATGGCGTCCCGATGCGGCCCGATCCTGGGGCGTTCGCAGATCAGCGTCAGATCGACGTGGACGATTTCGCCCGCCCTCCGCGCGAGACGGGCCGCGGCGTCCTGGAGGAAGCGCGCCGAAGACGCGCCGCGCCAGCGCGGGTCGGAGGGCGGGAAATGCATGCCGATGTCGCCCGCCGCCATCGCGCCCAGCACGGCGTCGGTCACCGCATGCAGCCCGGCGTCGGCGTCGGAATGACCCTCCAGCCCCCGGTCGCAGGGGATCTCGACGCCGCACAGCGTGACCCGGTCGCCGGCCGCGAACCGGTGCGCGTCGAACCCCGTCCCGACCCGTATCTCGCCCGGCGTCGCGCCGACCGCCCGCCGCGCGCGCTCCATGTCCTCGGCCGTGGTGATCTTGAAGTTGTCTTCGCCGCCCGCGACCAGCGCCACTTCGATCCCCGCTTGCTCGGCCACCGCCGCATCGTCGGTGAGCGCCCGCCCGGCCGCCTCCCGGTGGGCGCGCAGGATGTCGGCGAAGCGGAAGGCCTGCGGGGTCTGCGCCCGCCACAGCCCGGCCCGGTCGAGAGTCTCCGTCGCCAGCCCCCCGCCGCCGTCCGACCGCTTGAGCGTGTCGCGCACCGCCACCGCCGGAATCGCCGCCGCGCGCCGGTCGAGCGCCGCCAGCAGACGCCCGATCAGGCCGGGCGTCACGAACGGTCGGGCGGCGTCGTGGATGAGCACCCGGTCCGGCGCCTCTTGCGCGAGGCTTTCGAGCCCGATCCGCGCCGAATCCTGGCGCGACGCCCCGCCGACCGCGGGCGCGAGCACGCGCCGGCGGTCGAGCCCCTCCAGCGCCCGGTCGCACGACGCCCGGTCTTCCGCGCGGATCACGACGCGCACGAGGCCGATCCCCGCGTCGGCGGCGAAGGCGTCGACGGAATGCCGCAGCACCGCGCGGCCGCCCAACGGCAGATACTGCTTCGCCGTCTCGCCGCCCAGCCGGTCGCCCCGGCCGGCCGCCAGGACGAGCGCCGCGCAACCGCTCACCTCCGGACCTCCGGGCGCCCCGGCGGAATCGCCGCGCCGCGCAGGCCCCCGCGCCCGAGGGGCCGTCGGATGGATTGTGCTGGTAATCTCATTTGAATGAACATAGCGTATTTTAAGTCCGTTTACACAGAAATAATCGATTCTGTATGCTCGGCCCCCAGCTGACCTCGGTTTTCATCTGACGGTCCGTTTGAGAATCGCGCTTATTCATGAGAGTCGTCCCCAGCAGGATCCGATTTCTCAAACGGACTCTGACTCGGTCCCCGTCTGAAAGAGAATTGCGCTGGTAATCTCATTTGAATGGATATAGCATATTTTAAGCCCATTTACACAAGAATAATCGATTCCGTATGCCCGATCCCACGGCCGACGAAAGGGAACGGCGTCCGATCGGCCATGCTTGGCTCAGACGCGAGCTGGGCTTGCCGGTCCCGCCGCCCGCGGTGGAAAGCTACGTCGTCGCCGGCGCGCGGCGGACCGAAACCCGCGGCTCCCGGATCGTGGAGCTCTACCCCCGGCAATACGCCGCGGATGGATCGGTCGTGTCGCATCTGCGATTCGCGTTGCGCCACGAGCCCGTCGATCTCGGGGTGCTGGCCGCCGCCCTCAAGACGATCGACGCCGCCGACGTCGAGGCCTGGGTCCGGGCGGAGCCCGCGGGCGTCTTCAGCAGGCGGGCCTGGTTCTTCCATGAGATGGTCACCGGCCGGACGCTGGACCTCGAGGACGCGGGCGCCGGCAACTACGTCGAGGCCCTGGATCCGAAGAGGCACCTCGTCGCCGGGCGCCGCAACTCGCGGCGCCACCGCGTCGCCGACAATCTGCTCGGCGGCCCCGGCCTGTGTCCGACGGTCCGGCGCACGCCGCGGCTCACGGAGGCGATGCGCCTGCGCGTGGACGAGGAGGCGCGCGCGCTCATCGAGAGCTGCGATCCCGTCGTCCTCGCCCGGGCCGTAGACTATCTCTACACGAAGGAGACGCGCTCCTCGTTCGCCATCGAGGGCGAAACCCCGGACGCCTCGCGCGCCGGGCGGTTCGTCGCCGCGCTGAGGGCTGCGCCGGACTTCGACCCGACCGACAAGACCGCGCTGGTTCGCCTGCAAGGCGATATCGTCGATCGCCGCTACGCGGCGTCCGACTGGCGGCGTTTCCAGAACTTCGTGGGCGCGACCGTCGGCGGATACCGCGAGGAGGCGCATTTCGTCTGCCCGCGGCCCGAGGACGTGCCGGGCCTCATGGACGCCTGGATGGCCTTGACGCGGCGCGTCGTCGAAGGCGGCGTCGACCCCGTCGTGGCGGCGGCGGTCTCCGCCTTCGCCTTCGTCTTCATCCACCCGTTCGAGGACGGAAACGGCCGTATCCACCGCTTCATGATCCATCATCTGCTCGCCCGGCGCGGCTACGGCCCGCCCGGCGCGATCTTTCCGGTGTCGGCGGCCATTCTGCGCGACCGGCGCGGTTACGACGAGATACTCGAAACCTTCTCGCGGCCGCTTTTCGAGTTCGTCCGCTGGCGCTGGACGGCCGACCGGGAGATCGTCGTCGAGAACGATACGTCCGATCTCTATCGCTATTTCGACGCGACCGCGTTCGCCGAATACCTGTACGACCGCGTGGCCGACGCCGTCCGCCGGGATCTCCGGGAGGAGCTCGACTTCATCGCGGTCTTCGACCGGGCGTTCGAGGCGGTGCGCGAGATCGTGGACATGCCGGATCGCCGCGCCTCTTCGTTCGTGCGCCTCTGCATGCAGAACGGCGGACGACTCTCCGCGGCCAAGCGCCGCGGTTTTCCCGAACTGGAGGAAGCGGAGATCGCGGCGATGGAAGCGGCCGTCCAGGAAGCCATGCGGGAGTGAGGTCCTCGATTGCCGGCGCCGACGCGGGGCTCCCGAGCCGAGCCGCCCGAATGCGATGGAGTTGTCATGTCGACCAGATCGTGCTACCCTGCAAGGGTTCGTCGGGGAGCGCACGGCGGTGGGGGCCGCGGCCTACGCGGACGAAGCCGCCACCCACGGAGGGGATGACGGGCATGCGGCGCGAGGCGGTCACTCGGGCGGCGGGCATGTCCGCGGTATGGCCCGCATGAACGGCGCGGAGAGCTTCGTCAACGGGTTCGCGGCGCGGCGAGGGTTTTGCGAACGCGCCGCCATCGACCGGATGACCGCCATCGCCCACGGGATGGCCGGCAAGCGGCTTCGCCATGTGGAGCTTGGAGCTAACGGGATGATACTCCCGGAACACATGCGGGTCGGCGCGCGGAATCGGCGAGATGACTGAGTGGAGCGCCAACCCCTCGTGGTGGGTGCCGGCTTCGATTGTCGCTGGTATTGCGCTGATCGGAGCAGGCGTCAAAATCGCCCTATGGGCCGGGAAAGTCAACTCCAAGCTCGATTCGCTTGGCGAAGGCCTTGCCGAAGTGCGTAAGTCGTTTGGCGAAGGCCTTGCCGAAGTGCGTAAGGACATCAAGAAGATACTTGAACGGCAAGCGCCTCCGCCTGTCGTTCGAGCGGGCAGCCCGGTGCGGCTCACCGATTTCGGTGAGAAGATTTCCGCCGCAGTCTCAGCCAAGGAGTGGGCGGCCGACCATGCGTCGCGCCTGACGGCCGAGGCTTCGGGGAAGCAGGAATTCGAGGTCTTCGAGATGTGCGTGGCGTATGTGGCGGAGCAATTCGACAGGGATGAATCCCTGCAAAGAAAGAGCCGCGCGGCGGCGTATGATCTTGGCATTGAGACAGAGCAGATTCGGAAGGTTTACGAAGTCGAACTGCGGGACCGAATCTTGCTCCCTCGGCCAAGTGCGGCTCTGACGGGATAATACTCCTGGAACACGTGCGGGTTGGTTCGCGGGATCGTGGACGTGCCGGACCGCCGCGCCTCTTCGTTCGTGCGCCTCTGCATGCAGAACGGCGGACGGCTCTCCGCGGCCAGGCACCGCGGTTTTCCCGAACTGGAGGAAGCGGAGACCGCGGCGATGGAAGCGGCCGTCCGGCCCGTCGAGTGCGAAAGACGGCCCGCCACGCCCGCGCCGTGATAAGCGGATTCCCGCTGTCCTGGTCCAGACACATGTGAGACGCGGCCCATCGAACGGCGGGTCCTCGGCCCGCGGACCGTCGGATGCGCCGTAGCGCCCGAGTGCGCCGCCGCCGAATCGTTGAATGGCCGGCCGATTCGTCGATAGGCGCATGTTCAGCCGTTCCACCGCCCGAGGCAGGGGCGCCGCCGGCTTCATCGAGTTCGCGCTCCGAACCTCCAGCGTCGCCGCCGCCGCACGACTGCCACGCCGGACCGACAAAAAGTCCCATCCCGAAAGAACGCCAGGATTCCTTCACATCCTCGAAAGCAGGAATCCATTTCGGACGAAGCCTTTTCGCCGGGAACGGCTCTCATGGATAAATGAGATTCTCAAACGAACTCTGAACCCGTTCGTTCATACAGCTCGATCAGGAAATCGAGTTTCGCAGCCAGTTCCTCCACCGTGCACTGGAGATACATGGCGGCGGTATGTTCGGATATCAATCCCTTTTTGCGGCATTTACCCACCAAGTACGCGAACCGCCCTCGACGCTGATCTTTGGCGCCGGAAAATGGAAAGTAATCGACCGTGAAATTCTCTCGGGCCTTCCAATCATCCGATGGCGCTTCCGTTTCCGCTTCCGCGTCCGGAATCTCAAGCGTGCGATGATGGCAGTTATAGATATGGTATCGCGCCGCGATCCTGCCGATCCCGAATTTTCGTATCGTATCGGCGACGGCCGTCGCCGAAAGGGGAAGCGGCGCGGTCTCGCGAACGGCGTCGTTGGGGGCAAGAAACGCGATGGCGAACGCATTGGCTCGTTGCTCTACGAAATCCATGCCGTTTCGACTTTGAGGATCCGTCTCACCCTCCGCGTATGAATCGATCCGAAGGTTCTCGATCCTCTCGTCCGGATCGTACAACAGATGCCCGAGCTCGTGGGCGAGCGTGGCGCGACGGACCCAGACGTTCCTGTTCGCCCCTTCGGTGTTGAGGACGATACCGCGCATCTCGCCGCCGTCGCCGTCGGTCGTCGCCACTGTCGCCCCGGCGATTTCGGGATTACTCGGAAGAGGAGCCTGGACGACTGGTATGCCCAGCCGCTCCTCCACCAGTTCCCGCATCGAGGGGATCGGCGCTCGATTCAGTCCCAGAACGTCCCTGGCGCTCTCCGCCAGTTGGTAACCGACCTTCCAGGCGGGCATAGCCGGAGGCCCGTAAAACCCGTTCGGTTCGAACCGGGAACCTTCTTCCGTCTCGGTCCGCAGCCAGCCCTGCAACCTGTGCTGAATCCTGATGATCGACGCGGCCTCCGCGAACGACAGCGCCGTTCCGGGCGAGATGGGTTTCGTGCGGCCGCATTCCTCGTTTTGGAGAGTCCGCAGGCGGACCGCCAGTTCGTCACCCGGATCGTGGGCGGAAAACGCGAGCAGGCGCTCATCCAGACCCAGAACCAGAGCGATGCGGTTCAATACCCCCATCGCGGCTTCAGGCTCCGAAGACTCGGCGGCCGCAACGTCCCGCTCGGGAATCGACGCCGCCCGCGCGACGCTTGCGCAGGAGAGCGAAAGGCGCTCCCTGCGGCGCTTCAGCGCCTGTCCGGCGGAGCGCCTGGAATGCTTCAGGATCGCCGCGCCGTATTCGACGGCCTCTTCCAGCACCTCGAGGCCGAAAGCATCGAACGCTTCCCACGCGGTGAGAACGTGTCCGGTTGGGCGCCGATCCGACTCGTATGAAGCAAGTTGCCCGGCGCTGCGCACGAAGTGCTGATCGGACCGTCTCGCGGCTTCTTCCGCCTCTCGGACTCCCTCCGCTCGGGGCCCGAAAATGTGGATCAACTCGGTCATGCAGCCTGCTCTCGATATCGCTTCGCCTTACCGATACCCTCGTCCCAACCCAAAGACGTCACATCGTAACGGAAATCCCTGAAAACCTGAACGGCGCAATCCAGTTGGACGCCGTCGATCGGAGAATACCGGCCGGATCCTCCGGAAACCCAAAGGCGGCTGTCCGATTCAAACCAGAGCTCGCCGCCGAGATACGCCGGCCCGCCGCCGGTGATGTTCGTATGTTTCGGTTTTTTTCCGGCGATGGACGAGATGGGCGCCTCGCGAATATATGGGATACCGTTCATGTCGATGACCCAGAGATAGCAATTGGCGCCCGGCTCGGTGCGCGAAGGGGGCGGAGTCCCCAATGACACCGCTTGGGCGGGGGCGCGATCGAGAACGCGAAGACCGTCCGCCGGGACGAGTTGTCGATTCCAGTCCTGCGGAGGCGACTTCTTCTCGGGGCGCCGAAGGGAATAGCGGCGTCGAAAGTCGTCGAGCGGCAGTCGCGGTCTGTTCGGCATCCCGGCGTTCCCCGTCCCCGTCGTTGGCGGGAAGTGGCCGCGACCGGCCGCCTCCTCCCGGCGCGCACGAACCGCCCCGCCGGCGCAGGGAACATGGGCGCGCTTCGGCGATCTCGCCATCCGAAGCCGGGGTGGAGCAGGCCGTCGGGCGCGGCGGGGCGCACCGGAGGCCAGGAAGTCTCCCATCACGCGGCCGATCCTAACGTCGCGCGGGAGCGGACGCAACCCGCTGTCCGGGTTCACTACGACACTGGGTGGGCCTCCGGGCAAATCGAGGGGACCGCCTCGCCGCTCGGATCCGCGCGGCCGGCGCGGCGAGAACGCGGCGCGGGCCGCGTCGCCTTGCGAAGCGAGCGGGCGCCGTCCCGCCCATGGGTTGGACTTGCATGCGCTCTCCATGTGTGTTTCAATACACCTCGTCGTCTGGAGGAATGGCCATGGCGGAGCAAGATCGGATCAGCGACCAGGGCATCTACGCCGTCGTTGACAAGGTGATCCAGGATCTCCTCCCGTTCGACCCGAATAGTCGACTGAGGGTGTATCGAACCGTCGGGACCTTTTTTGGCTTTGAGGATTCGTATCTTAAAGTTGCCGAAAATATGGATGGTCGAGTTCCTGCAAGCCTCTCTCGTGAACCGAAATTCACGAGTTCGGAGGAGTTGACTCCCAAGGAATTCATGCTTCAAAAACGACCGAACACCGATGTCGAACGTGTTGCTTGCCTTGCATATTACTTGGCCCATTACAGAGACACTCGCCACTTCAAGACGACGGACATAAGCAAGCTGAACACGGAAGCTGCCCAAATCAAGCTGTCCACCGCTTCCAACACCATCAGCAATGGTGTCAAAACCGGATACTTTACGGCGGCGGGAAAAGGCATGAAGCAATTGTCCGCCCAAGGGGAGAAATACGTCGAGGCATTGCCGGATCTTGGCGCTGCAAAAGAGGTTGGACCGCAGAAGAAACCCAGACGATCTCGTAAGAAGATCGGCGTGAGCCGCGCAGAAAATGGTCGCGGCCAGGAACAGGTCGATCCGAGTGAGTAGTCCTGTCCGTATCACGATCTACAACCACAAGGGCGGTGTCGGAAAGACCACGCTTGCGGTAAACGTTGCGTTCGCCTTGTCGTCTTTGGGGAAATCCGTCCTACTGGTTGATAGCGATCCCCAGTGCAACCTTACCTCGTATCTCCTGTCGGACGACGTTGTCGATGATCTCCTGAACCGATCCGGCGACGGAAACGGACAAACCATCTGGAGCGCCATCGAACCTGTAATCGACAACACGGGTTCCGTTCGTCTGGTAGATCTGACGGAGATCGGAGATGTTGCGCTGCTGCCAGGTGATATAAGGCTTTCCGAGTTTGAAGAATTTCTGGGAGATGCCTGGGCTGATGGATTCAAAAGGCGAATGGGCGCTTTGCGAGCTACTTCGTCGATCAGTTACCTGATTTCCAGTTTGGGTAGCCAGCGTGATTTCGATTTCGTATTTTATGATGCAGGACCTAATATCGGTCCGCTCAACCGTGTGCTCTTGCTGGATTCCGATTTTTTCGTGGTGCCGGTGTCCTGTGACTTATTTTCCATCAGGGCGCTATCTACGCTTGGCCAAACGGTCAAGAAATGGATTATCGACGCAGATACCATTCACGGCATCGCGCCCGATGGTGTGATGGGGCTAAAAGGGAAACCAGAGTTTCTCGGTTATATACCTCAGCGATTCCGGGTTTATGGCCAAGACATGACGCGCGAAGCCAGATCGTACCACAGGAAAATCAGAGATCGTGTTTACAAGGACATTTCCTCTGTGTTGCGTGGAATCGACAAGGAGCTCGCGCCGGGGCCTCGAGTAAATCCGTTGGTCGGTGAAGTTCGAGACCTCGGGTCGGTTGTCCAAACAGCGCAACGCGAAGGCGTATCCGTCTGGGATTGCTCAGCTCCGGTCAGTTATGATTATCTGAAGAAGACGGCGAAGAAATCGTTTTTTCAAATCGCTGAACACGTTATGCGCGCGGCTGATGACCGGAGAAATTCAGATGTTGTCTAAAGACGATCGTCGCCGCGTCGATGAAGCGGCTAAGTATTTTATTGCCAATCGGCACTTGTTCGAGTCGTTTGCCCAATCTCTTATGACTTACTTTGAGAATAGTCCGGATCTTAGGGAATTTATCCATTTCATAAAATATAGAATCAAAGATGAAAGGAGTTTACGATCGAAATTGGAAAGAATTCTCACGAGTGCAAGAGATCAGGATCTCGTGGACAGGATCACGGATTTTGCCGGCCTTCGAATCATTCATTTGCATACGGATCAGTTGACGAATATACATCCATCTGTGTTAAGTATTCTGAACGAACAGAAATGCCAGCTATTGGGGAGTCCCAAGGCGTATTGTTGGGACTTGGAGTACGAAGACTTGTTTCGGCGGATGGGCGTCGAGACGGAGCAAAGAAGCTCCATGTACACGACGGTACACTATGACATCATGGCCAACCAGCGTAGGAGAATTACCTGTGAGCTTCAAGTGCGGCCCCTCATGGAGGAGTTGTGGGGAGAGGTTTCTCATCGAATTAACTATCCGAACTCATCGCCGAGCGTATCCTGTCGAGATCAACTGAGGGTATTGGCGAGGTTGACGTCTGGCTGCGATCGTTTGGTGGATTCCATAATCAAGACGCACCGTGAAATTTCTGGACAATGACAGTCCTGCGACAAACCGAAAGCACGTCACATCGTAGCCGGTGTTGCGTTCAATTTTTCCTTCTTCCTTTGCGTTGCCGCCGGAAATCCTTGCCTTGAATTCTGTCGCATGAATCAGTCCTCGGGCGACCCACCCGGCAATCCTGCCGCGACGCCGCGTCCCGATACATACGGAACGAAATCCGCGGACCGGTGGGCGCTTTCGGCCGTTGCAGTCATTGCGACGGGGCTGGTCGTTTACGCTTTCGATGCGCGCTGGTTCGTAGACGACGCCATGATCACCATGCAGTATGCCAGGAACGTGGCGACCGGCTGCGGCTGGAGCTTCAATTGCGGCGCGAACGACTTTGCTACGACGTCCTTTCTCCATACCTTTCTGTCGTCTATTGCGTTCCATATTGCGACGGAACCGGATACCGGTCTGGTGCTTGTGAAGGTCTACGAATCGACGGTCATCGTGCTTGCGGTGATCGCGTTCTGCCACATGCTCATCGGGGCGGGAATCGCGCGGTTTGCGGCTGTGCTTGCCGCCGTCGGTCTGTGCGCCAACCACAACACGTTCCAATACATGTCGTCGGGAATGGAGAACGCGCTCTATTTGTTGGCGCTATCGCTGACTTTCAGAATGGGGTTCCGGGGTCGACATGCCCTGGTCGGCGGCTTGACCGGCGTTTGTCACCTCGTCCGACCGGAAGCAGTTTTTGCGGGGCCGGCAATAGCGCTCGTAGATCTACTGCGACGCAAATCAAACGGCCGGATCGAGATTCGGCGTTGTCTGCGCGATTGGACCAAGGCGGGCATGTGGTCGCTTGCGGTCGCCGCCCCCGTCTGGCTCGTTTTCACCGTCCTCAAGGGGACTCCCGTCCCGGTCTCCGGCGAAGTCAAATTGTTGACGGCCGGCAATTGGGGCCTGTTTCACGAAATGATCTGGCCCTTGATCTCACGTGAAATTGGCTGGCTACCATTCGTTCTCGCGGGTTTCGCCGTCGCCGCCTATCGCCGATCCGCGCTGCTGGGGCCGCTTCTCACCGCTACGGCTCTCGTGCTACTCTATAGCGTCGTGGGGTTGCCGAAATCGCCCTGGTACTACCTGCCGCTTCATTTCGGCTTCTTCGCCGCCGCCGCCGCCGGGATCGACCTCCTTGCTCGTGCGGTCGGAGGCTATCGCTCCTGGCTGGCCCCGGCTTGCCATGTGGCCATTGCCGGGATTCTCGTCTCTCCGCTCGTCGATTTGCTCGACCGATTCTCACGCACGGCTCGGACGATATCAGCCACCGCCGACAGGCGTCACGACGTCAACAAACGAACCGGGGAATGGCTGAATAGGAACACGCCGCCGGATTCCCGCGTCGCGATACCGAACATCGGCTATATCGGTTTTCATGGCGGTGTGCGTCTCGTGGACCTGGTAGGCTTGGTGACGCCGGACATCGCGCGCAACCGTAAGAAAGGGGGGGGCTACTGGTACCATACCTATCGTCCGGAGCTTTACGGAAACAAGATCAGGTGGAGCCCCCATTTCGACGACGGGAGATATGAGCTCGTCGCCGTCCTGGGGAAACCGACCCACCGCCTGGAGCGCTATATGATCTGGTTGCGTCGCGATCTGGCGACGGCTCGAGTTCGTCGATCATGGACCGTTCCCGGAAGCGGATTTCGAATCGCCGCCCGTGGAGGTATCCCGGTTGCGGCGAAATCCGCGGGGGGCGCCTTGCGGATCGAGATCCCGTCCGAGGCGGCGTCGTCGGTTGAGTTGACGTCCCGCCTTGACGGCGCGGCGCTGCTGGACGAACGCTTTCCGGCGTCCGATCTCGTCGTTGACGTAACCCACGAACTTCCGAAGGTCGCCGTTCGCAGCTTGGCGGTGACGCTGGAGTCGGATTCGGAATCGGGTCCCGGCCATGCGCTTTTCCTGATGAAACGAGGCTTCCAGCCGGGACGCCGGCAGCACAGCCTGCTGTCGCAGGAGAACGTCGTCGATGAATCGAATTTCAATCCTGGAAACGTCGTTCGGCTGCGGCTTGAATATACGTTCAGAGGAACGTCGGGCGATTCCGCTCGGTTGTCGCTGGAGAAGCTGGAGCTCGTATCGTTTTCCGGGTGCCGGCTTGCGGGCAACTGCATTTCGAGGATATGGGAATGAAACCCACAGGCTTCGTCCTCCACTCAACCCGGATCGTCATGCCGGAAGATAGGAGTTCGCGTTCATGAAGAAGTGGTTGAAGGATCGGATCGGCCGGTCGGCGCGTTTCATCGCGCGCGAAATGGCTGGCGCAGAGACCGCGCAATCCTGGCTGAAGAGATGGATCGGCCGGTTGGCGCGTTTCGCGGCGCGCGAAATGGCCGACGAATTCGCTAAATCCCAGGGGAAGGCCGGGAAATTTCAGGGGAAGGTCGGAATTCGCCGGGAATTCCAAAGGAAGGTCGGAGATTCGGAGGCTGGAAGGCGAGTCGGCGTCGCCAAGGGTCGCGGGAAGTTCCCGGCGGCGACGTCGGCGATCACCCGACTTCAGGCGATCGCCTGGCTTCATGAGCAGTTTGCGGCGGAGTCGGATGCCGCGCCCCGGCTTCCCGAGGCGGAAGCGCCGTCGCTCGACTCCGTCGCCGTTGCGGTCGTGGTGCCGGTATTCGACGGCGCCGCCTATCTCGCCGATTGCCTGGAGTCGGTGCAACGGCAGACCTTCGACGCATGGCGGTGCTATGTCGTCGATGACGCTTCCACCGACGAGACGTCCGAGATCACGGAATCCTTCGCGGCTTGCGACGGTCGTTTCGTAGCGCTGCGGCACGGACGCAACGCCGGTTCGGCGGCGGCTCGCAATACCGGGTTGATTCACGCCGAAGAGCCGCTCGTGACGTTTCTGGATGCCGACGACGTGCTCACGCCGTCCTCTCTCCAGCGCCGGGTCGCGGTTATGCAGCATTTTTGGCCGGATCGAACGGTGGCGGGCGCGTGGGGAGATGTTTACGATGCGTGGGAGAACGTTTCCGACGCCGCGGCGTTCGATGGCGACCTTCGCCTGAAACCGGCGATTCACGTCGGCGCCTGTGACGGTGAGTGTCCGTTCGCCGTGCATGCGCCGCTGCTTCGCGCGGAGTTGTTGCGTCGGATGGGTGGGTTCGACGAGCGGATTCAGCGCGGTGCGGAGGATTGGGATCTCTGGCACCGGCTACTGCGTCATGGATACGTCTTCGAGTATGCCGACGGGCCGGTCGGCCTGTATCGGCACGGACGGCGAAGCATGACGGCCACCGGCCCCGAGGGGCGTCTGGATGCATCGTTTCGGCTTCTGTCGGCGAGCGAGAAGACCGCGCGGGTGGACGAACGCCTCGCGGTCGATCCCCATGCGGCGGCGCCTTTGGCTCGATTGCGATTCTCGGCGGGGTGGCTCCGGCGCGTGGCCGCGTATTCCGGCGTGAAGCTGGCCGCGTCGGGAGACCGGAGCGCCGCCGACTACAGAGATATGCTCGGACGGGTATCGGGCGTGCCGCGGCCGATGACGATTGGCCTGGAGAGTCGGGTCGAGGCCGGACTCTTGAGAGGATTCGGGATAGGCGGCCGAGATCGTCTGCCCGCCATCCCGGCGGAGCAAGTCGCCCGGATCGCAAAGGTCGTCGCCGAAGAACTCAGAACCGCCGCGGTATGCGCCCCGTGGAAGGACGAGGAAGGAGCGGCGACGGTCGACTGCCGGCCGCTGCTGGCCGAGCCCGACGTCGTCGTCGTCGCGGAAACGGCCGCCGCGGTCTGCGATCTGGTCGGGTTCGTGCGCAGACTTCGCGGTTGCGGATGGGACGCGGTCGCCCTCGACGCCGACTACGCGCACGGCGATCAGGGCGCGACGCGGGCGTGGCGGCGCGCCGACGTCCCCCTGGTTCCCTACAACCATCTGTGGTTCGGACGGGTGCGCCCCGCCAGGCTGCTGGTATGCCGGCCGTTTGGCCCGACGACGGCCGAGCTGGCGGCGGCGGTCGGCCGCGCCGGGGGCGTCGTCGTCGAGTGGTCCGGGGGCGTCGTCGAAGCGCGCCTGCCCTGCAACGACACCGAATCGATGTCCTTTGATTTTCGCTGGAACGCCGAAACGCCGGCGCCGGAGAAAGGCGCCGGCGGTTCTCTGGAGCCGGCCGCGCCGCGCCCCGGCCCGCCGGAAGGGATCGACCGGCGGGATGCGTTTCGGTTCGGCGGCCGCGCGGCGCACGCCCTGAACGCCGTTCGGGAGGAGGGTTCGCTGGACGCCGCTTCGATCGAGTTGCTCGAATCGCTGCGCGATAAACATCGGGGCGAGACGGTCGTGATCGTCGGCAACGGCCCGTCGCTGAACGATACCGATCTCGGTCTCCTCGCCGGCGTGGCGACGATCGGCGTGAACGGCATCTTCTATGCGTCCGACAGGCTGCCGGAGCCCCTGACGTACTACGTCGTGGAAGACGCGAAGGTGTTCGCCGAGAACACCGCCGCCATCAAGGCGTTCGAATGCCGCTACAAGCTTTTCCCGGCATTGTACCGCGACGCCTTCGACGATGACGAGATCGATCGAACGCGGATGGGTTTCTTCCGTGCAAACTGGGGATTCTACGGCGGCAACACCGGAAACCGCTGCTGGCCGCGATTCTCGACCGATGCCGTGCAACGTCTCTACTGTGGACAGAGCGTCACGATCATCAATCTTCAGCTTGCCTACTGGATGGGTTTTTCACGCGCCGTGCTCATCGGCATGGATTTTTCCTACACGATTCCGTCCGACGCCGTTCGCACGGGCAACGATATCCTCTCGCAAAGCGATGACGTCAACCACTTCCACCCGGATTATTTCGGCAAGGGGAAGACATGGAGGGATCCGAAGCTGGATCGAGTGCTCGCCAACTATGCGCTCGCCCGGGAAATGTTCGCCGCCGACGGCCGGGAGATCGTGAATGCGACCGTCGGGGGCGCGTTGGAATTGTTCCACAGAATGCCGCTGGCCGAAACGCTGGACGGTGCTCGGGAGCGATCCGGGAGAGGCTGAAGAAGTGGTTCTGCGTGGATGCTGCTGAGCGGAAACGCGAAGCGGCGAGGGAGCGCTTGGCCCGGTCGAACTCGATACGCTGGGCCAAATCGCGCCACTTGCCATAGGTTGAGATTTCTGCCGTCACGCCCTCGGAGACCGGGCGTTTGCGCGTTTGCGCTTGGCGGAATATCGAGGGATCGATTCTTCCGCCATGAGGCGCCGGTACGCCGCGTTGGCGGCGTCGAGGTCGGCGGCGCAGGCCAGCCACGCGCCGCCGGGGCCCGCGGCGTCCCGGTTGCGGTTGCGCTCGCCGAGGAATCCGGCGCCTTCCCTTTGCCGGCGCTTCGATCGTTCGGTGGCGGAAGCGGCGTGGGAGAGCCATGCGGCGGCCTCCGTCTCGCCCCAGCCGGGCGCAAGCCGTTGGCCTAGTTTGCTCAACGCCGGGCCGTCGGGAAGGTCTTCGTAATCGATGACGGCTCCTCCGATCAGGGCGCGCGCATCCGCCAGCGCCTCCAGGGATCTCGCGATGTATTCCGGCGCCCGTTCGACTGGCGACTCCGGGCGCCATGCGGGGTTGCGGGCTTTGAATTCGGCCATCGACCACATGGAATCCAGCGGGTTGCGCGCGCAATAAACGACCTCGACCTCCGCGCCGCGCTCGCGTATGCCCCGGATCCGCGCCGCGAGCCGCTCCGCGGAGAAGCCGATAAACTCGGGATGCGCCTTCTCCACGGCCCACCGGTCGGCCTCGTCGAGGTCGAGAGAATCGGCGCGCGGGAAATCCGGTATCGCAGCTCCCAGGCCCGGCGTTACTTCAAGAGGAACGGGCGCGCCATCCGCGTGATGGAACGCGCCAGGATACCGCCAGCCGTTCATGCCGAGCCGCCTCCACACCCGCGCAGTCGGTTCGACTCGCACCGCCGGATGGGTGCGCAGCAGATCGAACAGCCATGTGCTGCCCGAACGGGGGATCGTAAACAGCAGCAGGACCCGCCGCATCGGCAGGTTCCGGTCGGCGAGATGGGCATCGACCAGCGATCTGCGGCTCCGCTCGGTCGCCAGCGCCGCCTCGGATCGCGTCCGTTCTGCCGCCAGCGCTTCCGCGAGCGCCGTCTTTGACTTGGCCTGCGCCTCCGAAAGCGCCGCCTCGGATCGCGTCCGTTCTGCCGCCAGCGCTTCCGCGAGCGCCGTCTTTGACTTGGCCTGCGCCTCCGAAAGCGCCGCCTCGGATCGCGTCCGTTCTGCCGCCAGCGCTTCCGCGAGCGCCGTCTTTGACTTGGCCTGCGCCTCCGAAAGCGCCGCCTCGGATCGCGTCCGTTCTGCCGCCAGCGCTTCCCGGAGTAACCGTCGGGCCTGAACGTTGCCTTGCGCCAAGTCCCGTTCTCGCCGCCAGCGCCAGAGAACGCCCTCCTTCATGATCACGAGACCGATCAAAGCCAGTCCGGGTGCCGCCAGCCATGTCCATGCGCCCTCGAAAATGCCGATGCCGAGCAAGGCCAATCCGGCGAAAAGCGTCGCCGCCGTGGGGCTTGTCAAATTCCTCGTCAGGAACGAACGCGCCGACCGATGAAGACAGATTCGAACGATACGTTCGGCAAAACCGAAAATACCGAAACCAACCTTCATTTTTTTCTTTCCTTTCTTTTTGGACCGTTCGACCTCGACCGATATTCCGGCTTTGATCTCGTTACCGACTTTCGACGGCGGCGAGACACGACAATCGTTATTCCGTTGAATGTTACCCGTCTCGATAACTACCTTCCTCAACATGGGGAGATCGGAAGAATCCCGGATGGCGATCAGATTTCCCCATGCGTTGGAATTTTCCAACTGACAAGGGTAATGGGACAGATGCCGCCAGTCGTGCCGAATACCGTAGCGCAGAATGGGATGCCACTCGCTTACGAAGACCGTATATCCTTTGTCCAACAAAAATTTGGCCTGATCGTGGAAATCGTAGCCCAGCAGCTTCGTCTTGCGATCTTCGAACTCGCAGACGATCGACCGAGGCTTCACCTTGTCCCACGGTAGGCCCTGGAGGACCATGAAGTCGTGGCCTTCGACATCGATCTTGAGAAAATCGATCTTCCGTAGGCCGTACTCTTCCAGGGCGTCGCTTAAGGTCGTCACCGAAACAGTGGCAGTCTGGCTGTGTCCGCTCGTGAAGGCCAACAAACTGCTGATGCCGGTGGTTTCCTTGGAAGTATAGAAGGCGGCGCTATCGGTGGGCTCGTTGCTGACCGCTCTCCGATCGATGGTCACCAGAGGATTGGATCCATGTTTTTTTTCCAACTGCTCCTGATTTTCCGGATTAGGCTCGAATGCCACGACTCTCCATCCTTGTGCGACGAACGGAGAACATAGACCTCCGTGATGCGCGCCGACGTCGATCATGATGGAGCCTTCGGGCAATCCGGCGAAAAGCCGCGCGATGACCGCTGTCTCATCGATATGGGCGTGTTCGTCGCGTCGGTATGGGCCGGCCAGAATCGCTAGGGTATGATCGATGATTGCGATCAAATCTGCATTGGACCTCAATTCTTCGGACGAAAGATGATTTCTATAATCTCCGAGTTCTGGAATCGACAAAATCTTGTTCTGAAGATATTGCAATAACCCTGCATCGTCGTCTTCTATCTTCTTGATTCGTCGCTTCACCTCCGAAAGACGGGAAATCATACCTGTGATGATTGCTCCCCGAAACTCGTCGTATGCTCCCTCCCTCGACAAGCGTTCTTTCCATACATCGGAGGCGTCGGCAAGCCCGTCGATATGAGATTCCGAGAAGCTCGCGGTTATCGAACCCGCGCGCGCACGCCAGTAATACAGGCTTTGCTTCACATAGCCGTATCGGCGCCCATAGAAATACAGGAACGGCGTGACGTAGGTGTCTTCGTGCAGGCAGTCGGGATAGGAAAGGGTATTGTCGAGAAACAACTGCCTGCGCACCAGCAAGCCCCAAGACGCCAAGTTGAGGGTACCCGAGAAGGCGGCTTGACGCATTCCGTCCCGATCGTCTGTGTCGAGGCATCGGTGATCGTGGCGTTTATCGAGAACCCGTCCTGTCCCGTCCTCGACCCGGTCCCAGCCAAAGGCCACGATGTCCAGGTCATCCGCGACGGCGCGGCGGTGCGCCTCTTCCAGGCATTGCGGAGCGAGCCAGTCGTCTGCATCGACGAATGTAATGAACCTTCCCCTTGCCGTCCGCACGATCCGATTCTTGACCGGGCCGAGGCCCATGTTCTTCTGGTGCGCGACGCGCAGGCGTCCGTCCCGGACGGCCAGCGCGTCGAGCAGCGCGCCCGTCCGGTCGGTCGATCCGTCGTCCACGGCGACGATCTCGAAATCGTCGAACGTCTGGGCGAAGAGCGACGCAATGCACTCTTCTACCCACGCCTCGACGTTGTAGCAGGCGACGCCGACCGTTACCGCGACCATCGGATCGGGAGTCTCACCGGTCCATGTCCCCGGAGCGGGCGTTCTCGCCCTGGGTGGTCGCCGTGAAGACCTCGAGGCGCATGGGAAGATGGGATGCCGGGTTTCGCCGCCGCTTTCCCGGATCGGACGAGTGGATGCGGCGGCAGTCCGAGCGCGTCATCGCAGGTCGCCGCCTTTGTCCCGTGAAGGGAGCCCGGTCGAAGCGGAGCCGCGCTCGGCGACGTCGGGCGCGGCCTCGCGGTCGAGGCGGCCGTGGTCCACCAGCTGGGTGCGGATCGTCATCGGCGAGACGCCGAAATGCCGGGCAACCTCCATCTGCCGGTCCTCGGAGGCGTAATCGTCGCCGAGCATGTCCGCCACCGCGGCGAAGGGGCTCAACAGCTCCGCCGCGAACGCCCGCTGCGCCTTCTGGCGGTAGCTGTAGGTCCGCGTCGCGGGGAGCAACGTCTCGGCGGGCCCGCCGCCATGGACGCCGATCAGGCGGTCGCCGATCAGGCGCGCCAATTCGAAGCGCCGGCCTGTCTTCCGCTTCGATCTCAGCACCACACGCGCGCCATCCGGCCGGTCGAGGGCGAAGCACAGACCGTCCGAGCGCCGGTATGCCCGCGAGATCGCATCGTCCGTCGTTCCCGCCATCGCCGCGAGCCGCGCGTCGGCGAGCGGCTGGCCGTCCATCCTCTCCCGGTGGCGGATCGTCCGCGCGATCCCGTCGCCGACGCGCCAGGCCGCGGCCTCTCCCCGCCGCGGCGCCGCCGTTTCGCCGTCCAGCGTCACCGCGTCCTTCGGGTCGGCGTCGAAACCGCGCCGCTTCGCGGTCTCCGCGATCTCCGCCGCCGACGTCATGCGGTTCGGGGCGTCGCCGCGCGTCGCCGCGTCGGCGGCGACCTCGCCCAACGCTTCCTCCCCGAGTTCCGCCGCATCGTCGAGACGACGGCGGATCGCGCTTTCGTCGACCTCGTCCGGATCGCAGCCGAGCTGCGCTTCCAGCCGTCGGAAACGCGCCTGCTCCGGATCCTGCCGCTCCGTCGTCAGGTCGCTCCACAGGCGATGAAGGTTCGTTTCCCGCAGCTCCCGCCCGTCGAGACAGGCCAGGACGTCCGTCGCGAAGCCGTCGATGGCGGCCTCCAGGTCCGCGGCCGGGACCGTCTCCCGGCGCGCCGCGCCGAGATAGGGGAACAGCGCCGCATCCGGCTCCGGCGACGGTTCGGAGGTGAGGAACGACAGCAACCCGTCGGAAAAAATCGTGACGTTGGGCCAAGCATAGCCGCCGCCGATGGCCGTCATGCGATGGGCGAAGTCCCAGCCGCGGGCGGCCTTCTCTTCGGAAGGCCGCCCGAACTCCCAGCGTAGCCGCCACCGGCTCCACAGCAACCACTCGGCGAGCGGATAGCCGGCGAGATGGGGCCCGCGGCGAACCTCGCCGCGGTCGGCGTCTTCGACCATGGTGAGAGGTCGGCCGTTCGCCGTCATCGTCAACAGGCCGAACGTCGCCCGCTCCTCCGCCGGTTCCGGCGAAGAGTCCTCGGCGACGACGGCGGAGAGGGCGATGGTCAGCCCGTCGGACGTCTCACGCGCCATTCCTCGATCACCTCGCGCCGGACCGGATCGTCGCCGCCCAGTCTGTAGCCGTGATACTCGCCGCCACGCCCCAATACTGCTTCATAGACGCGGCCGTCGCCGGAGACCGCCCAGATGTATTTCGGCAACCCGTCATCGAGAAAGCCACTGACCATGCGACGCCTTACGCCTTCGCGGAAGAGAGACTCCGCCTCCGCCTTCCTGACGGCGTCGCATACCGACTTGTTTCTACGCGGACTCACCGGTGGATGGAATCCGTAATCGGCGGGCCATCGCTTGTGGTGAGCGCTGCCGACATAGCGCGCCGTTTCCGCGAGCCGATCGAGAACTCCCGGTTTCATCCCGTCTGCGGGCGCGATTCTGCGTTTCGGGTCGCTTCCCCGCCGCCTGGGCGCCATGACGCTCCCTCCCGCTGCCTCCCGCCGGATTTCGGAGCACCGGCCGCCGGGAGCCGTTTCGCCGCCGCCGACGGTATGTATCCATTTCCGGCGCCGTTGGCAATCCCGCCGAAGCACGACGTTGCCGGGTTCAAAGCCGGTCGTATTCGGCATCGTCGGGATTGCTCCATATGGCCTCCAACGCCGACTCCGACGCGGCCATGGCCGTCCGGGTCAGGTTTCGGTCGCTATCGCGCCGGCGTAGAAAGTCGATGAAGTCCTCCACTTCGCCGACCCTCTCGGGAGAAAGCGTTCGCAGCTTGTGAACGACCCGCTCGATGATCGGTCGTTCCGGTCGTGTCTGCGTCACGGGCCGCCTCCTTGCGCGATCCGCCGGCCGCTCCGGCGAATCTGTACGACTCCCGGCGCCGTGGTCGCGCAAATCTCCGAAGGCGCGCGCGGCGAACTCGCGCGCCGAGCGGCATTGCCCCGTTGCTGGCGCGTAGCCATCCGCCCAGTCATGATTGACGATGCGCCGCCTGCCTTCCACGCAGTCCGTCCAGGTTACCCGGACAGACGCGATCCCGCAACCCCCGCGTTCCAAATTTGTTCTTGACATGGGGGAGCGACTGTGTTACGATGCCCCCAAGCTCGAAGGCCGCGGACCGCAAGCCCCGCCGCGCGGAACGGCGACTCGGCGCGCCGGCGTCGGATCCGGCCGCAAAGCGGGAGAGAGAGAATCGATCCCACGATCGCCCGCCCGCCGGAACCGGATTCGCCCGTTTCCCGCCGCGTTTCCTCCTTGCTTTACCTGAACGGGAGCTATGTCGTCATCGGCGTCGAGGGGCGGGCCGGACGGGCGGCCCTGCCCCCTTCCGGCGATGCGTTCGTCGACTTGCGGAAAGCGCGCCGACAGGCGGACTACGCGCATGAAGGCGAGCGAGCCTGCGTCCGGCGCCGACGCAGCGCCGACGGCAGGCCATGGCGTCGTTTCCGAATCCGTTGGGAGCCAGGCGAATGGGCGTGACCTATGTTGACGTCACGGTGCGTAATCCCGCGCAGCGGACGCGGACGTGGACCGGGGCGTTCCTGGTGGACGCCGGCGCGATCGACTCTCTGGCGCCGCGACGCAGCCTGGAGGCGATCGGGCTGAAGCCCACGGGCCGGCGAGGTACGCGACCGCCGATGGCCGGGAAGTGGAGATGGACGTCACGGTGGGCGAATTGGAGATCATGGGTGAGCTTTCGGGGGGCGTCATCGTGTTCGGCGACGAGGGCGCGGAACCGTTGCTGGGGGTCACGGCGTTGGAGTCCGCCGGGATAGAGGTCGATCCGCGGGATCAACGGCTCAAACGGCTGCCTGCGGTCCGTCTGCGGGGATTGCGGCGAGCATGAACCGGCCCCTCTTTCGGCGGATCGGCCTCGCCGCGGCGCGGATTTCGCCGCTTTTCGCCCCCGTGTTTCAAATTTGTTCTTGACATGGGGGAGCGACTGTGTTACGATACCCCCAAAGCTCGGAAGCCGCGACCGCAAGCCTCGCCGCGGGGAACGGCGACCCGAGGCGTCGGAACCGGATTCGCCCGTTTCCCGCCGCGTTTCCTCCCCTGTTTTTCGCTTGCTCCGGCCCTGCTTCTGGCCGGTTTTCGTCCTGCTTTTTCCCTGGTTTTTCGGCGTAACCCATTGATGTACAAAGAAACTGAAAAATTTCCGCCGGAATCCCGCCGATGCGGCGCCTCTCCGCCCCCTGGCGCGGCGGCCATGGTCCGAACCCGTCCATGAGCGCGGTCCTCCCCATCAACCTCGACGACCTCCTCCACTGCCGCAGCGTCGAGTCGGAGCGGGTGGAGTTCAAAGCGTCATGGGACGAACGCACGACCGGCCCCCAGACGCTCCGGACGATCTGCGCATTCGCCAATGACTATCACAACCTGAACGGGGGCTACGTCGTCATCGGCGTCGAGGAGCAGGCCGGACGGGCGGCTCTGCCCCCTTCCGGTCTGTCCGCCGGGCAGGTCGAGGCGGCGCAGAAGTGGATCCGGGGTCGCTGCAACCGGCTCGACCCTCCCTATCCGCCCATTCTGTCGCCCGAGACCGTGGGAGACCGGCATATCCTGGTGGTGTGGGCTCCGGCGAGCGAGATGCGGCCCCATCGCGCGCCCGCGATCGGGGATGGGCCGGCGCGATACTGGGTTCGTCTCGGTTCCGAGACCGTCGACGCCGAACGGCGCGGCGGCCTGCTTCGCGGGCTCGTCGAGCAGACCGCCCGCGTGCCCTGGGACGACCGCCGGGCGCCGGACGCCCGGGTCGAGGATCTGCGCGAGGCGAAAGTCCGCGAGCACCTGCGCGACGTGCGCAGCGGGCTCCTCGACGAGCCGGACGAGCGGAGCGTCTATCGGCGCATGCGGATCACGATGAAGGTCAACGATCACGAGGTTCCCCGGAACGCGGGCCTCCTGTTCTTCTCGAAAGACCCCGGGGCGTGGTTTCGAGGGGCGAAGATCGAAGTCGTGCAGTTCGCCGCGGATCGGGCCGGGGACGTGCAGGAGGAGCGAATCTTCGGCGGCGCTCTCGTGGATCAGCTGCGCGACTGCCTGAATTACCTCGAAAATTTTTCGGCGCACCACCTGCAAAAGCAGCGGCATCGGAGCCAGATCCGCGGCTGGGTCAGCTATCCGCTGCCGGTGCTGCGCGAGACCCTCGTCAACGCGGTGTATCATCGGAGCTACGACGTCGATCAGCCGGAGCCCACCAAGGTCTATCTCCATCCGGGCCGGATCGAGGTCGTCAGCTATCCGGGACCGGTTGCGGGGATCGAGGCCCGGCACCTGCGCCCCGGGGCGGAAGTTCGGCCTGCGCCCGCCCGCAATCGCCGTATCGGGGAGTTCCTGAAGGAGCTGGGGCTTGCGGAGGGACGCCTCACCGGATTGCGGAAGGTGTTTCAGGCGATGGAGACCAACGGCTCTCCGGCGCCCCGGTTCGATTTCGACGAGCAGCGGACCTACTTCCAGGCCACGTTGCCCGCCCATCCGGAGTACGAAGCGCTGTCGGCATTGCGGGACGCGGCCCATCTGCGGGCGCTGGGAGACCCCCGGGAAGCTCTCCGCCGCATCGAGGCCGCGTGGACCTCCAACCGGGCTTCGGCGGTCCTCGCATCCGAGATGGTGCGCGCGTATGCCGGAAGCGGCGAGTTCGAGCGCGCCGAGGAAGTCCTGAAGACCTTCGAGGCGCAGGGGCCGGAGAACGCGGTCGCCTACGTCGCGAATACGATGATCGAGGTCCTCGCGGAGGCGGGCGACGAGAGCAGGGCGCGGCAGCTGCTCGGGCGGGTTCGTCCCGTACTGCTCGGCCGCGACGCCGTCGACGCCGCCGTCCTGGCCCGGCGCGTCAGGGACTCGCGTCTCGCGCACCGGTATTTCGAGCGCGCCGGCGATGCGGTGTACGCCGATCCTCGGGCGCTGCTCGAGTTCGCGCAGACCAAGCTCTGGCTGGCGAACGAAGCCCACCGGCAACGCCGGCGCGATTCGAACCGGCGGTTTCTCTCGGAGGCTCGAGCGCTGCTGGAGCGCGTCATCCAGCTCGACGCCTCGCCGGCCCGCCACGCATGGGCATGGCGCGAACTGGCGCGCGCGCTCAACTGGCTGCACGCGCCGGTCGGAGAGGTCGAAGGAGCCTATCGCCGGGCGATCGAACTGTTGCCGGACGAACCGAGGTTTCGCAGAGAGCTGGACAGGACGCTGGCGGCCCGCTCGCGATCCGCAGGGTGATCCGTGTCCGCGAGAGTCTTCCAACCCCCCTCGTCATTCCCTCGCTTTCGCGGGGGCAGGCTCCGCGCGCCCGGGGATTTCGCGCGCTTGGTCGGCTGAACCGACGCCCACGCGGACGTCTCGGGATTTCTTCACACGCTCGAAAGCGGGAATCCGTTGTCGACGACCTTACTTTGGGCCGCCATCGCAGCCCCCCCCTTCGTCATTCCCGCGAAAGCGGGAATCCATTTCGGACGAAACCTCCTCGCTGTGGATGAATTTTCTCGCTGTGGATGAATTTTATGGATAAGCAGGAGCTCGAAAGCCGCGGCCGGAAGCCCCGCCGCCGAGAACGGCGACCCGGGGGGCGGCCCGCTCGCCGTCTTTTCCTTGAGCGCCGTCCGCGCCGCCGCTACCATCGGCTTCCGGTCGCGAGTCCCGCGCCCGGGGCCCGCGCTGCGCGCCACGCTCCCCGGAGGCCGAACCCATGCCGGTCGACAAGGCCGCGGTGTCGAAGATCGCCGCATTGGCGCGCATCCGCGTGCCCGAGGAGGAGCTCGAACGGCTGGCCGGGGAACTCTCCGACATCATCGGCTGGGTCGAGCGGCTCGACGAGGCGGATACCGAGGGCGTGCAGCCGATGAACGCCGCCGCGGCGCCGCGACTCCGCCGGCGCGACGACGTCGTGACCGATGGCGGCATCCGCGACCGCATCCTCGCCAACGCGCCCGCCGCGCGGGACGGCTTCTTCCTGGTCCCCAAGGTGGTCGAGTGAGCGGTCGAGTGAGCGCCGGGCCGGGGCCGGTCGGGCTGACCATCGACGGGATGCGCGCCTTGTTGGCCGCCGGGGAGATCTCGGCGCGCGAGCTCGCCGAGGCGCATCTGGCGGCGCTGGCGCGCGCGCGGCCGCTCAACGCCTTCATCACCGAGACGCCGGAGCGCGCCCTCGCCGACGCCGGGGCGTCCGACGACCGCCGGCGCCGCGGCGGCGAGACCGGCCCGCTCGACGGGATTCCCATCGCCGTCAAGGACCTGTTCTGCACCGAGGGCGTGCCGACCACCGCGGCGTCCCGCATCCTCGACGGCTTCGCGCCGCCCTATGAGAGCACGGTGACCGCCAAGCTGCGCGCCGCCGGCGCGATCCTGCTCGGCAAGACCAACCTCGACGAGTTCGCGATGGGTTCGTCCAACGAGACCAGCCATTACGGCCCGGTCGAGAACCCGTGGCGCCGCGCCGGCGACGACCGGCCGCTGGTGCCGGGCGGCTCCTCCGGCGGCTCGGCGGCGGCCGTCGCCGCCCGGCTGTGCCCCGCCGCGATCGGCACCGACACCGGCGGGTCGATCCGCCAGCCCGCCGCCTTCTGCGGCGTCGTCGGCGTCAAGCCGACCTACGGCCGCTGCTCGCGCTGGGGGATCGTCGCCTTCGCGTCCTCGCTCGACCAGGCCGGCCCGCTCGCCCGCACCGTCCGCGACGCCGCCATCGTGTTGCGCGCGATGGCCGGGTTCGACCCCGGGGATTCGACCTCGGCCGATCTGCCGGTTCCCGATTTCGCGGCGGCGCTCGGCCGCGGCGTCGCGGGGCTCCGGATCGGCGTCCCGCGGGAATACGCGGTCGACGGCATGGCGGACGAGATCGCGGCGTTGTGGGACCGCGGCGTCGCCTGGCTCCGCGACGCCGGCGCCGAGCCGGTGGAGGTCGGCCTTCCGCACACCCGCTTCGCCCTGCCGGCCTATTACATCGTGGCCCCGGCCGAGGCGTCGTCCAACCTCGCGCGCTACGACGGCGTCCGCTACGGACTCCGCGTCCCGTGCGACGACGTCGCCGACATGTACGCCGCCACCCGCAGCGCCGGCTTCGGCGCCGAAGTCCGCCGCCGCATCCTGATCGGCGCCTACGTCCTCTCCGCCGGCTATTTCGACGCCTATTACGTCAAGGCGCAGAAGGTGCGCGCGCTGATCGCCGATGACTTCGAGCGCGCCTTCGAACGCTGCGACGCCCTGTTGACTCCGACCACGCCGTTCGACGCCTTCGCCATCGGCGACAAGGCCGGCGATCCGGTCGCGATGTACGTCAACGACGTGCTGACGGTGCCGGCGAGCCTCGCGGGCCTTCCCGGCGTATCGGTGCCGGCCGGCCTATCCGCGGCCGGCCTGCCGCTTGGACTCCAGGTCGTCGGCCGGCCGTTCGACGAGGAGACGATGCTCCGCGTAGCCGAGGTTCTGGAGCGGGCGGCGGGCTTCACCGCGCGCCCGGCCTTCGATGCCGCCCGCGCCGAGTCCTGACGCGCCGGCGGCGTGGGAGACCGTCGTCGGTCTCGAAGCGCACGCCCAGATCGCCGCCCGGTCGAAGCTGTTCTCGGGCGCCGCGGCCGGGTTCGGCGGCGACCCCAACACGCGGGTGTCGCTGGTCGATGCGGCGATGCCCGGGATGCTGCCGGTGATCAACCGCGAATGCGTCGAGCAGGCCGTTCGCACCGGCCTCGGACTCGGCGCCGAGATCAACCTGATCTCCATCTTCGACCGCAAGAACTACTTCTACCCCGATCTGCCCCAGGGCTATCAGATATCGCAATACAGCCGGCCGATCGTGGGCCGGGGGCGGATCGAGATCGACCTCCCTTACGGGGTCCGCAGCGTCGGGATCCGGCGGCTCCATCTCGAGCAAGACGCGGGCAAGAGCATCCACGACCGGCATCCGGACGCGACCGCGGTCGATCTCAACCGGTCCGGCGTCGCGCTCATGGAGATCGTCACCGAGCCCGATCTGCGTTCGGCCGAGGAGGCCGCCTCCGCCCTCGCCAAGCTGCGCTCGATCCTCCGCTATCTCGGAACCTGCGACGGCAACATGGAGGAGGGTTCGCTGCGCGCCGACGTGAACGTGTCCGTGCGCCGGCCCGGCGCGCCCTACGGCGTCCGCTGCGAGATCAAGAACCTCAACTCGATGCGCCACCTCCGCCAGGCGATCGAGCACGAGGCGAAGCGCCAGATCGGCGTCCTCGAACGCGGCGGCCGGATCGAGCAGGAGACGCGGCTGTTCGACGCCGCGGCCGGAGCCACGCGGTCGATGCGCTCGAAGGAGGAGGCGCATGACTACCGCTATTTCCCGGACCCGGACCTGCCGCCGCTCGAGCTCGACCAGGACCTCGTCGACCGCATCCGCGCCGGCCTGCCCGAACTCCCGGACGCCAGGAAGGCGCGCCTCGTCGCCGCCTACGGCCTGTCCGCCTACGATGCGGGCGTGCTGGTCGCCGAACGCGAGACCGCCGGGTTCTTCGAGGAGGCGGCGAAGGGCCGGGATGCGAAGCGCGTCGCCAACTGGATAACGGGCGAACTGTTCGGCGCCCTCAACCGCGCCGGCAAGGACATCGGCGACTCGCCCGTCACCGCCGCCCGGCTGGGCGGCCTCCTCGACCTGATCGCCGACGGGACGATCTCGGGCCGCGCCGCCAAGCAGGCGTTCGAGGTCATGTTCGAGACCGGCCGTCCCGCCGCCGCCGTCGTCGAGGAGCTCGGTCTGCGCCAGCTGACCGACGGGGCCGCGATCGAAGCGTCCGTCGACGAGGCGATCGCCGGCAACCCCCGGCAGGTCGAGCAGTACCGGTCCGGCAACCGCAAGGTCCTGGGCTGGTTCGTCGGCCGGGTCATGCAGGCGACCGGGGGCCGGGCCAACCCCGCGGCGGTGAACGAGGCGCTGCGCGCGAAGCTGGACGGGTGAGCCGGGCCGCGGTTGCAATTCCGGGGCGGCGGGCCTAACTTCCGCCGGCGCGACGGGGCTCGGCGGAACGCGGCGGGACCGGCGGGAGGAGGACGGGATGATCGATCTCTACACATGGCCCACGCCCAACGGGCACAAGGTCCACATCATGCTCGAGGAGACCGGGCTCGCCTATGACGTCCACCCCATCGACATCCAGGAGGGAGACCAGTTCAAGCCCGACTTCCTGGCGATCAGCCCGAACAACAAGATGCCCGCGATGGTCGATCGCGACGGGCCCGGCGGCCGGGAGATCGCGGTGTTCGAATCGGGGGCGATCCTGCTCTATCTCGGCGACAAGACCGGACGTTTCCTGCCCAAGGAGCCCGCCGCCTATTACGACGTGCTCCAATGGTTGATGTTCCAGATGGGAGGGATCGGCCCGTTGCTCGGCCAGGCGCATCACTTCCACAACTACGCGCCGCAGCGCTTCCCGCGCGAGCGGCTCCAATACGGCATCGACCGCTACGTCAACGAGGCCAACCGGCTCTACGGAGTCCTCGAACGCCGGCTCGAGGGGCGCGAATGGGTCGCGGCCGGCGCCTACACCATCGCCGACATGGCGATCTTCCCCTGGCTCCGCTTCCCGGAGAATCAGGGCGTCGCCATCGACGACTACCCCGGGGTGAAGCGCTGGCGCGACCGCATCTGGGCCCGTCCGCAGGTCGAAAAGGCGCTGGAGACGCTACAGGAGCGCCGCCGCGTCGGGCCCGGCCACAGCGACAAGGCCTGGGAGACGCTCTACGGCAAGACCCAGACCACCCAGGGCCAGGCGGCGGAATAGCCTGTCGGCCCGTTCACGCCATCGCGGGAGGCGAACGATGATCGACCTGTACAGCTGGAAGACCTCGAACGGCCGCAAGCTCAACATCATGGTCGAAGAGCTCGGCGCCGATTACGAGCTGCACCCGATCGACATCGGCAAGGGGGACCAGTTCACGCCCGCGTTCACCGCCGTCAATCCGAACCAGAAAATCCCGGCGATGGTCGATCGCGACGGCCCCGACGGCGCGCCTTACGCGCTGTTCGAATCGGGCGCGATGCTGATGTATCTCGCCGACAAGCACGGCGAGCTGATCCCGCCGGTCGACCGCGCGGCCGACCGCTATCAGGTCATCCAGTGGCTGATGTTCCAGATGGGCGGCGTCGGGCCGATGTTCGGCCAGGCGCACCATTTCCGCCGCGCCGCCAAGGAGCAGATACCCTACGGCATCGAGCGCTACACCGCCGAGACCCGCCGGCTCTGGGGCGTGCTCGACAAGCGGCTCGCCGACGGCGCGTATCTGCACGGGGCGTACTCGATCGCCGACATCGCGGTCTTCCCCTGGACCGCGCGCCATGAGTGGCAGGGGATCGAACTCGGCGAATTCCCCAACGTCGAACGCTGGTACCGGGCGATCGAGGCTCGGCCCGCGGTCCGGCGGGGAATGGAGCTGATCCCCTGAGGCCCGGTCCGCCGGGCGCCGGACGATGCGAAGGAGGGGTGGCCGAGTGGCTGAAGGCGGCGGTTTGCTAAACCGTTAACGGTTTAACGATCGTTCGGGGGTTCGAATCCCCCTCCCTCCGCCATCCCGCAGGTTGCGGACGTCTTATGGCGCGCCCGCCGGGGAGGCGCCGCGATCTACGGAAGCAGTTTGAGCAAGGCGACGGCGACGCTGATGAGCGCGGCCGTGGCGAGCAGATTGCGGTTGGCCGTTTCCGCGATCTTGGCTTCCAGGCGGGCGACCTCGGTTTCGATCTTGGCTTCCAGGCGGGCGAAGTCGGCCTTGACGCCGGCGACGTCGGCTTTGACGTCGGCGATTTCGGCTTTGACGTCGGCGATTTCGGCTTCGATCTTGGCTTCCAGGCGGGCGAAATCGGCTTTGATGCCGGCGATTTCGGCTTTGACGCCGGCGATTTCGGTTTCGATCTTGGCTTCCAGGCGGGCGAAGTCGGCCTTGACGCCGACGACGTCGGCTTTGACGCCGGCGATTTCGGTTTCGATCTTGCTTTCCAGTCGGGCGACCTCGGTTTCGATCTTGGCTTCCAGGCGGGCGACGTCGGCTTTGGTGGCGACGGATTCGGTGACGGCGCCGCGCACCGTGTCCGTGATGGCCTCGGCCTGGGCGTCGTCGAAGCCGGCCCCGGTGAGCGCCTTGACGGCGGCATGCGTATCGAATGCGAGTGCGGACATAGGGTAAGGCTACGCGGTTGCGGCCTCCGGCGCAAGCGCGGTCGATCCGACCGCGGTCACGACGCCGCGTCGATGGATCGGCTTCCGGCCAGGGCGGCGACCAGCCGGATGACCGAAATCGCTCCGACGATCTCGCCGGCCTCGTCCACCACCGGAGCTTCTTCGTGCGGCGCCGTCGTCACCAGCGGGATGGCGTCCTTCAGGGCCATGGCGGCGGGAATGTCGGGCGGCCCCGACAGGCCTTCCCGCGCCGGCTCCATGATCGAGCCGACGCGGATCACCCGGCCGCGATTGATGTTCTGGGTGAATTCGGCAATGTAATCGTCGGCCGGCCGCAGGACGATCTCCTGGGAATCGCCGTTCTGGGCGATCTTGCCGTCATGCAGGATCGCGATCCGGTCGCCGATCTCGATGGCTTCGTCGAGATCGTGGGTGACGAACACGATGGTCTTCTTCAGTTCGAGCTGCAACTCCAGGAGAAGCGCCTGCATGTCCGCGCGGATGAGCGGGTCGAGCGCGCTGAACGCCTCGTCCATCAGCAGGATCTCGGCGTCGGTGCAGAGCGCGCGGGCGAGGCCCACCCGCTGCTGCATCCCGCCCGACAGGTGGTGCGGGTAGGAGTCCTCGTAGCCCTGGAGCCCCACCCGTTCGATCCACTGCCCGGCCCGCTCGGCGCGTTCCGCGCCCGGGACGCCCTGCATCTCCAGGCCGTAACCGACGTTCTCCCGCACGGTCCGGTGCGGGAACAACGCGAACCGCTGGAAGACCATGCTGATCCGGTGCCGGCGGAGATGCTGGAGCGCCTTGTCGTCGAGGGCCAGCACGTCCTCTCCGTCGATCCGGACTTCGCCCTCGGTCGGCTCGATCAGCCGGTTGATGTGGCGGACGAGCGTCGATTTGCCGGACCCGCTGAGCCCCATGATGACCTGGATGCTCTGCGGCGGGACGTGCAGGCTGATGTCGCGCAGCCCCAGCACGTGGCCGTGCGACTCCAGCAGCTCCTGCTTCCCGACCCCGTCGCGCACCAGCGCCATCGCCGCTTCCGGGTCGTCGCCGAAGACCTTGCACAGCGCCCGGATCTCGATCTCCGCCGCCTGCGCGCCCATCACGCCGACCTGTCGCGCTGTATGCGCCGGGCGTAGCTCTGCGTGATCCGGTCGAAGACGATGGCGAGCGCCACGACGGCCGCGCCGTTGAACAGGCCGAGCGCGAAATACTGGTTGGTGACCGCCTGGAGAACGGGCTGGCCCAGCCCCTTGACGCCGATCATCGAGGCGATGACCACCATCGACAGCGCCATCATGATGGTCTGGTTGACCCCGGCCATGATGTTGGGCAGGGCCAGCGGCAGCTGCACGCCCGCAAGCCGCCGCCAGGAACTCGCCCCGAACGCGTCGGCGGCCTCCAGCACTTCCCGGTCGACCAGCCGGATGCCGAGATTGGTGAGCCGGATGACCGGCGGCACCGCGTAGATGACCACCGCGATCAGCCCGGGTATCTTGCCGAGGCCGAACAGCATCACCACCGGGATCAGATAGACGAAGATCGGCATCGTCTGCATGACGTCGAGCACCGGCGTCACCGCCGCCTGCACCCGGTCCGACCGCGACATGGCGATCCCGACGGGAATGCCGACCGCGACCGCGAGCAGCGTCGAGACCAGGATGATGGCGAGCGTGCGCATCGTGTCCTCCCACATGCCGAGGACGCCGATGCCGACGAAGACGGCGGCGGCGGCGGCCGGGAGGCGCAGGCTCCGGGTCGCGGCGAAGCACAACGCCGCGATCGCCCCGATCACCAGCCACCAGGGCGCGTCGAGGAGCAGCCGCTCGAACCGGATCAGGACCCAGAGCAGCGGGTCGAACAGACTCTCGATGGCGTCGCCGTATTGCCGCGAGAACGCCCGGTACCCCGCGTCAATGGATTTCTTGACGGCGCGGAGCGCCCCCTCGTCCAGGGTCGGAAAGCTCCGGATCCAGTCGGCCACGATTCATGCTCCTCCCCGCGCCCCTCGGCCGCCCGGGCCGTCAGAGGCCCGCCTTCACCTTCGCCCGGATCTCCGCCGGCGCCCAGGCGCTCCAGGCCGCCTCGTCGTTCTTGAGGAAACGCATCGCCGCCTCCCGCGCCGTCGCCTGGTTCTTGTCCTTCCAGGCCAGCAGCTCGTTGAGCGTCTCGTTCGACCACGAGACGCGCTGGACGAATCCGAACGCTTCCGGCGCCTGCTCGGCGAAGCGCGAGGTGACCACCGTATAGACGACCGATTTCGGATACATGTTGGGCTTCGGATCGGCGCAGTCCTTGTTGGTGACGCAGGTCCAGGAATCGGAATCGTGCGTCATCCCGCCGAGTTTGACCATGGGATAACGGCCGAGGATCGCGGTCGGCGCCCAATAATACGTGAAGATCGGCTCCTGGCGCGCGAAGGCGCGCGCGATCGCTGCCGCCAGCCCTTCGCCGGACCCCGGGTTGAACAGCGTGAACCCGGCTTTCTTCACCCCGTAGGCGGTATACAGGTTCTGGTTGATGATCTGGCAGGCCCAGCCCGACGGGCAGGTGTAGAAGCGCCCCATGCCCGGCTCCTCCTTGTCGGGGAACAGGTCGGGCCGCTTCAGCACCGCCTGCAGCGTGGTCAGCTTCGGGTGCTTCTCGACCACGTAGCGGGGCACCCACCAGCCTTCCTCGCCGCCGTCCGCCAGGATTTCGCCGGCGATCTTCAGCCGGCCCTCCGCCACCGCTCCTTCGATCACCTCTTTCGCCGAGTTGATCCAGATCTCGGGGGCGATATCGGGTTCGCCTTTTTCCGACATCGACGTGACGGTTGGCACCGTGTCGCCCGGCACCAGCTCGGACGCGCAGCCATAGCCTTTCGACAGAACGACGTGCTCGACATGCGCCGCGATCGCCGCCGAGGCCCAGTTCATCTCGGCGATCGTCACCTTGCCGCACGCCGCCTCCGCTCCTCCCGCCGCGCCGAGAATCGTCAGCGCCGCGGCCGCTCCGGCCGATATTCTCATCATCGCATCTCTCCCCGATTCACGCCGTCGCCGCCCACGCCGGGCGGCGAACCCATGCGTCCATCGCATCCGATCCTAGCAGCCCGCCGGGAAGATGGCAAGATGTTGTCCGCCGCGCTGGGAGACCGTAGACTCCATGCGCCGCAAACGCCGGGCCGGGGGAGGCCGCAATGGAGATCCAAGCCGTCGAGTCGGATGCGCCGCAGCCGCTGGCCAACTACACGGAGGCGTATCGGGTGGGCGATCTGGTGTTCGCTGCGGGCCAGTTGCCGAGCGATTTTCGCACCGGGGTTCCGGCGGAGGCGCGGATCGACCCGGCGTTTCCGTATTACGGATCGGACATCAAGCTGCGCACGCATTACGTGCTGCGGAACCTGGCGAAGACGTTCGAGGCGGCGGGAAGCTCGCTCGACCACGTGGTGAAGGCGCAGGTGTTCCTGGAGGATCTGGGTCAGTTCAGCGCGTTCGACGAGGTGTGGAAGGAGTATTTCCGGACGCCGCCGGCGCGGACGACGGTGGGGACGACGGGCCTGCTGGTGAAGGACGCGATGGTCGAGATCGACCTCATCGGCTACGTCCCCGGACGCACGGCCTGCACGGCGGTCAAGTCGGATGCGCCGCAGCCGCTGGCCAACTACACGGAGGCGTATCGGGTGGGCGATCTGGTGTTCGCTGCGGGCCAGTTGCCGAGCGATTTTCGCACCGGGGTTCCGGCGGAGGCGCGGATCGACCCGGCGTTTCCGTATTACGGATCGGACATCAAGCTGCGCACGCATTACGTGCTGCGGAACCTGGCGAAGACGTTCGAGGCGGCGGGAAGCTCGCTCGACCACGTGGTGAAGGCGCAGGTGTTCCTGGAGGATCTGGGTCAGTTCAGCGCGTTCGACGAGGTGTGGAAGGAGTATTTCCGGACGCCGCCGGCGCGGACGACGGTGGGGACGACGGGCCTGCTGGTGAAGGACGCGATGGTCGAGATCGACCTCATCGGCTACGTCCCCGGACGCACGGCCTGCACGGCGGTCAAGTCGGATGCGCCGCAGCCGCTGGCCAACTACACGGAGGCGTATCGGGTGGGCGATCTGGTGTTCGCTGCGGGCCAGTTGCCGAGCGATTTTCGCACCGGGGTTCCGGCGGAGGCGCGGATCGACCCGGCGTTTCCGTATTACGGATCGGACATCAAGCTGCGCACGCATTACGTGCTGCGGAACCTGGCGAAGACGTTCGAGGCGGCGGGAAGCTCGCTCGACCACGTGGTGAAGGCGCAGGTGTTCCTGGAGGATCTGGGTCAGTTCAGCGCGTTCGACGAGGTGTGGAAGGAGTATTTCCGGACGCCGCCGGCGCGGACGACGGTGGGGACGACGGGCCTGCTGGTGAAGGACGCGATGGTCGAGATCGACCTCATCGGCGTCGTCCGGACGTAGCGGGCCGGACGCAGCGGACCGGACGCAACGGGAGAGCGGCATGGCGAAGTTCCTGATCCTCGCGCGGCCCACGAAGCCGATCCCCGAAAAGGCGAACGTCGCCGGCGCGCGCGCGCAATGGCGGGCGCTCCGGGACGAGGGCAAGGCCGAGGTCTATGAGATCGTCGAGGACAACGGCGCCGGTTTCGTCGTGTTCCTGGACGTGGACGACCATGACGAGCTGATGCGGATCCTGTTCCGCAACCCGCTCGGCAGCTGGGGCGAATACCAGGTGCTGCCGCTCGGCACCATCGAAGGCGAGACCGAAGCGATGAAGGCCGCCGGCATCATCTGATCCGCCCCGCGACGGGAGACACCGAATGGCGAAGTTCCTGATCCTCAACCACCCGCCGGCGCACCGCACCAAGGCGGCCCCCGTGGCCCAATGCGTCAACCATTTCGTCGATCTCAGCCGGAGCAATCGGGCTACGGTCTATCCGATCGCCGGCATGAAGGGGTATGCGACCCTGGTCGACGTGGGCGACCACGACGAGCTCAAGGAGGTCGTCCGCGGCAACGCGATGGGCAATATCGAGGAATATCGGATCATCGCCCTCGCCGAGCTGCGGGATTGACCCCGGGTCGCCCCGGGGTCGACCCGGCGGGTCCGTTCGCCATGCTGCTCGCGTTCGAGGGGCGCGCGCCCCGCGTCGCCGCCTCCGCATTCGTCGCGCCCACGGCGGTGCTGCTGGGCGACGTCGAGATCGCCCATGGCGTCAGCATCTGGTTCGGCGCGGTCCTGCGGGGCGACATCGGTCCCATCCGCGTCGGCGCCGACTCCAACGTCCAGGACAACGTCGTCATCCATTCCGAAACCGGGACGGGGACCGTGCTCGCGGACCGCGTCACGGTCGGGCACGGCGCCGTTCTCCACGATTGCCGCATCGAGCGCGGCAGTATCGTCGGGATGGGCGCGGTGGTCCTCGACGGCGCGCGCGTCGGCCCCGAATCCGTGGTCGCCGCCGGGAGCGTCGTGCGCGAGGGCTTCGAAGTGCCGGCCCGGACCCTGGCCGCCGGGACCCCGGCCGTCAACCGCAAGCGGCTCGAAGGCAACGCCGCCCAATGGGTGGAGCGCGGCGCGCAGGACTACATCGATCTGGTCGCCCGCTATCGCCGCGACGGCGGCTTCCGCCCGCTCGACTGACGTCGCCCGGAAACACGAGACCCCGGAACGGTTGGTCGGAGTGAGTGGATTCGAACCACCGGCCCCTGCCTCCCGAAGACAGTGCTCTACCAGGCTGAGCTACACTCCGACATGCGGCGGGGAGCATATAGCGCAGGGGTCGCGGCGTTTCAATCCCGTCGATCCACCCGTCAATCCCCATCGCCGCCGATATCGACCAACGCGCCGATGCCGCGCTCGACCGCCCGGCGCTCGATATATCGGGCGGTCGCCAGATCCTGGATCGGGACGCCGATCGACTTGTAACAGGTGATCTCGTCCGCCGACCTTCGCCCCGGCCGGCGGCCGGCGACGAGATCGGCGATCTCGTCGATCCGGTCCCCGGCGACGACGCCCTCGCGGATCGGAATCAGCAGATCGCCCGCATGGGCGAGGCTGTCCGCCCGGCTGTCCACCACCAGCCTGGCGGCGCGGCGGACGGTCTCGCTGTCCAGCTCGCGGGCCTCCGCCTGGTTGGCGCCGGCGGCGACGACGAAGCTGCCGGGCGCCAGCGCCGCGCCGGGGAAGACCGGCTCCTGCGAGGTCGTCGCCGCGACCACGATATCGGCGTCGCCGACCGCGGCCTCCGGCGTCCCGACCGGCTCGACGTCGGCGCGCATCCCCGCCCGCCGCGCCCGTTCGACGAAATCGTCGGCGCGCGCCCGCGTGCGGGTGAACAGACGGATCCTCTCGATGCCGCAGGCTTCGACCAGCGCCGCCGCCTGGTTGCGGGCGACCCGACCGGCTCCGATCAGCCCCAGCGTCCGGCAGTCGGGGCGGGCGAGGTAGCGGGCGGCGAGAGCGGTTCCGGCCCCGGTTCGCAGGTCGGTGAGATAGCCCGCCTCCATCACCGTGCCCGGCAGGCCGGTCTCGCCGTCGAACAGCGCCGCCAGGGCCGTCATGCGCGGCAGGCCGCGCGCGGCGTTGCCGTAGAAGTCCGACACCACCTTGACGCCGTACCCCCCGCCTCGGGTCAGCACCGACGGGTTGAAGATCGCGATCCCGGGCGGGTCGTCCGATGCGACGAAGCTCCGCAGCCCCTCCACCGAACGGCCCTCGGCGAGCAGCGCGAAGGCCTCGGCCTGGACGTCGATGGCGGCGGCCATGTCGATCGTGGCGCGAACGTCTTGCTCGCTCAATATCCGCAGCTGCATGGCGTCCGCCCCGAAGCGACCGGAGCAGCGTAGCCCGCATCTCTCGCCCTGGCCACGGCCTGCGCCGGGTCTCGCGCCGAAGAGGACCATTGGCGCGTGTGACGAACCCCCATTTCCCGCGCTGGCCGCGGCCGGGCCGCCCGGAGGCGTCGTTCCGGCCCGCCGTCCCCGCGGGTTTGCCTCGCGGCGGGGCGGTGTCGAATAATGCCGCCGGGAACATGGCGTCGTTGTGCATCCATAACGCCCGCCTCGTCACCGCCGCCGCCGAGCGCCGCGGCGGGGTGCTGGTCGGGGGCGACGGACGGATCGAGGCGATCCTCGACGCGGGCCGGCGCGCGGCCGCCGACCTGGTGATCGACGCGAGGGAGCGTCTGCTGTTGCCGGGCTTCGTCGACGCCCATGTGCATATGCGCGACCCCGGCTTCACCCATAAGGAGGATTTCGCTTCCGGCGCCGCTGCCGCCGCTTGCGGCGGCGTGACCACGGTGATGTGCATGCCCAACACCCGCCCGCCGATCGACGGGCTGGCGGGGTTCGAGGCCGCGCGCGCCGCGGGCGTCGCCCGATCCGCCGTGGATTTCACCTTGCAGGCGGCGGCGACGCGGCGCAATCGGGACGATCTCGCGGCGCTATGGGATGCGGGCGTCACCTCCTTCGAAGGGTTTCTGTCGGATGCGGCGGAGGACGACCGGCTCGACGATCCCGCGATCCTCCGCGACGTGCTCCATGAGGTCGCGCGACTCGGCGCGGTCATCGGCCTCTATACCGGAGTCCAGGCGCGGATCGACGAGGCGGCGCGGCGCTTCCGGGCCGCCGGCCGCCGCGACTGGCGCGCCTTCGCCGAGGCCCGTTCGTCCGCCGGCGAGGCGGAGGGGATCGCCGCGGCGCTCGACCTCGCCCGTCGGACCGGCGCCCGCGTCGTCTTCCGCCAGGTGTCGGGCGCGCCCGCCTTCCGACTGCTGCGCCAGGCCCGGCGCCGCGGCGCGCGCGCGATCGGCGTCGAGGCGACGCCCCATCATCTGCATCTCGACGATACGGTCCTCGACCGTCTGGGTCCGGCGGCGCAAATGATCCCGCCGCTGCGCCCGGCGGCCGATCGCGACGCCGCGCTCCGCGCCCTGGCCGACGGCGTCGTCGACTTCGTAGGGTCGGATCACGCGCCTCACGCCCCCGACGAGAAGGCCGGCGACGACGCATGGGGCGTCCCCGGCGGGACCGCCGGGCTCGACACCATCGCCGCCGCGACCGCCGACCTGGCCTGCCGGGGCGCGATCCCCTGGACCCGGGTCGCCGATCTCCTCGCCGCCCGTCCGGCGCGGATCTTCGGCATCGCCGACCGCAAGGGGGATTTACGGGCCGGCCTCGACGGCGATCTGACGCTGGTCGATCCCACCCTCGAACGCGAGGTTCGACGGGACATGCTGCGCTCTCGCGCCGGCCGGTCGGTGTTCGAGGGCGTGCGGCTCCGGGGCTGGCCGGTGCTCACGATCCTGCGCGGGCGCGTCGTCGCCGAGAACGGGGCGCCTGCGGGAGGCGAACCCGGCGGCCGCTTCCTGCCGCGCGCGCCCTGATTCGCCGGAGCGAGGGGAGGGGTTCGATGTTCGGGCCGCGCGGCCGGATCGGGATCGTCGTGCCGGCCAACAATTCGGTGCTGGAGCCCGAATTATGGTCGCGCCTGCCCGATGGGGTCGCGCTGTACGCGACGCGCATCCTCGCCCGCGGCCGTCTGACGCCGGAGGCGGTGCGCCGGATGGAAGGCGCCGTCGACCGCGCGGTCGAGGAGCTGGCGGCGACCGTCGTCGATGCGATCGTCTATGCCGACATGGTGACGACCTTCCTGATGGAAGACGGGTGGAGCGAGGCCAGGACCCGCGCGATCGCCGATCGGACCGGCGCCGCCTGCCTGTCGGCCTGGACGGCGCTTCGCGACGCGCTCGACGCCCTGGGCGTGACCCGCTTCGCGCTCGGGACCCCGTATCCGGCGGCGATCCACGCGCTGTGCCGGCCGTTCTTCGAGGCCCGCGGCTACCGGCTGACGGACGATGCGACGCTCGACATCGAAGCCATGGCCGACGTTCCCCGCGTGTCTTCCGCCCGGCTGCGCGCGCTGGTCGAAGGGCTCGACCGTTCCGACGCCGAGGCGATCGTCCTGCTGGCGACGGATCTCCCCACCTTCGCCGCCCTCGACGCGCTGGAGCGCGATGCCGGCCTCCCGGTCGTCTCCTCCAACCAGGCCATCCTGTGGTCCGCACTCCGCGCCGTCGGCGCCGCCCGACCGGTCGCGGGGCCGGGGGCGCTGTTCAGCCGCCCGCCCCGTCCGCCCGGCTTGGCGTCAGCACCCCCGGGTTGAGGATGCCGGCGGGATCGAGCGTGGCCTTGGCCGCCCGCAGTGCGGCGGCGAACAGCGCCGGGACCTGGCGTTCGTACCACGGCATGTGATCGCGCCCCACCGCGTGGTGGTGGGTGATGGTGCCCCCGCCCGCGATCACCGCGTCCGAGGCCTTGGTCTTGATGTGTCGCCACTGCTCGATCAGCCCGCCATGGCGGCCGCGCGCGTGGAAGGTGAAATAGGGGGCGGGTCCGTCCGGATAGACATGGGTGAAGCGGCAGGTGACGATCCCGTCGCCGCCGGTCGCCTCGCGGATCGCCTCGCGCGTCGCCGCCAGGATCCCGTCGTGGAAGGCCGCGAAACGCTCCCAGGTGATGGCGGTCTCGAAGGTGTCGTTGATGATCGCCGCCGGCGTCAGCACTTCGCGGAAATAGGGCATGCGGAGGAAGGCGTCCCGCCAGACGCCGACGGGACCGCCGCGACTCCCCTCCGCTTCGCCGCCGCCGGTCGCAACCCGGCCGCCCCCGTCGCGGACGATCTCCAGCGCCCGGTCCATCGCCGCTTCGACCGGATGGTCCGCCGATTCGAACCCCAGCGCCATCAGCGCGCCCGCGCCGTCGCCGGCCCCGGCGATCTCCGCCTCCGCCGGGTCGAGCAGCCGCAGATTGGCCGGGTCGAGGCCGCTCTGGCCGATCGCCCGCACCGTCTCCGCGCCGGTTCGGAAGTCGTCGAAGAACACCGCGGCGCCGGCGCGGAAGCGCGGCCGATCCTGGAGCCGCATCCAGGCCTCGGTGATGACGCCGAGCGCGCCCTCCGAACCGATGGCCAGCCGGTCGGGGCTGGGCCCGGCGCCCGACCCCGGCAGCCGCCGGCTCTCGACGACGCCCTGCGGGGTCACCATGCGGACGCTTTCCACGAAGTCGTCGATATGGGTGTAGCGAGTCGCGAAATGCCCGCCCGAACGGGTCGCGATCCAGCCGCCCAGAGTCGAAAACTCGAAACTCTGCGGAAAGTGGCGGAGCGTGAGGCCGTGCGGCTTGAGAGCGCTCTCAAGCGCCGGACCGGTCAGCCCGGCCTGGAGCCGCGCCGCCCGGCTCGTCCGGTCGATCTCCACCGCCCGGTCCAGCCGCTTGAGGTCGAGGCTCAGCGCGCCGGCGAAGCCTTCGCCCAAGACGGGTTCGATCCCGCCGACGACGCTGGTTCCGCCGCCGAACGGGATGACGGCGCAGCCCGTTCCCGCCGCCCAGTCGAGCAGCGCCGCGACCTGCGCTTCGCTCCGGGGCCGGGCCACGATGTCGGGCGCGGCCGCGAAGTCCCGGTCGAAGGCGCGGACCGAATCGGGGAAGGATTTTCCGTAAGTGTGGATGATCCGGTCGCCGGACTCGGTCGAGCAGACCTCCGCCAGGCTGTCGGGGGCGCGCAGCCGCGGCGCGCGCAGCGCGATGTCGCCGACCGCGGGAGGCGGCAGGCGCTCGACCTCGCCGAGGCCGAGCCGCGCGGCCATCCCTGCGACGAGAGCGTCTCCCTCCGCCGGCGAGAGCCCGTCGCCTTCGTTGCCCCACCCCCAGAATTTGGGTCGTCCCGTCATCCGCCGCCCTTGTCCTCGAACGCCGGTCGCCGCCGGCTCGCGTCAGCCCGGCGACTCGCCCGCGCGTTCCCCGATCGCCGCGGCCTTGATCGCCTTTTGCAGCTTCGCGAACGCGCCGGCCTCGATCTGGCGGACCCGTTCGCGCGAGACGCCCAGCTGCCGGCTCAGCGTTTCGAGCGTCGCCGGCTCCTCGGCCATCCGCCTCTCGATCAGGATGCGGCGCTCGCGGTCGTTGAGTTTCGACAGCGCGTCGGTCAGCAGCCGGCGTCGTTTTTCCAGCTCTTCGCGCTCGGCGAGGCGGACCTCCTGGCTGTCGGCCTCGTCGACCAGCCAGTCCTGCCATTCGCCCTCGCCGTCGTCGCGGATCGGCGCGTTGAGCGAGTTGTCGGGGGCGGCGAGCCGCCGGTTCATCTGCACCACCTCGTCCTCGGATACGCTCAGCTCCGCGGCGATGCGGCGGACGTTCTCCGGGTCGAGGTCGCCCTCCTCGATCGCCTTGATCTGGCCCTTGATGCGGCGCAGGTTGAAGAACAGCTTCTTCTGCGCCGCGGTGGTGCCGATCTTCACCAGCGACCAGGAGTGCAGGATGTATTCCTGGATCGAGGCCTTGATCCACCACATCGCATAGGTGGCCAGCCGGAACCCGCGGTCGGGGTCGAATCGCTTGACCGCCTGCATCATCCCGACATTGCCTTCCGAGATCAGCTCGCCCACCGGCAGCCCGTAGCCGCGATAGCCCATGGCGATCTTGGCCACCAGCCTGAGATGGCTGGTGACCAGCTTGTGCGCGGCTTCCGCATCGCCGTCCTCGCGCCAGCGCTTGGCCAGCATGAACTCTTCGTCCGCCGCCAGAATCGGGAAGCGGCGGATGTCGCGCAGGTAGCGCGCGAGGTTGCTTTCCGGGTCGAGCTGCGGGACCGCGGGCAGGTTGGCCTTCGCCGGGGTGTCTGCTTCGCTCATCGCAAGCGGAGAATCGAACAAAATTCAGAAAATTTCCAGGGATCGTTCCGGTGCCTCCGCCGCGGACTTCGCCAGCGTCTCCGCCAGCCTCGCGAGCTCCTCGGGCAACGCCGATTCGAACCGCAGCGTCTCGCCGCTGCCCGGATGCCGGAAGCCGAGCCGGGCGGCGTGCAGCGCCTGCCGGCCCAGCCCGACCGCAAGCGCCGCCGCCGCTCCGCCGATGCGCCGCCGCCGCGCCGCCGTCAATCCGCCGCCATAGCTCCGGTCGCCCAGCACCGGGTGGCCGCGCCCGGCGAGATGGACCCGGATCTGATGCGTGCGCCCGGTCGCCAACCGGCAGGTCAGCAAGCTGGCCGCGTCGCCCAGCGCGCGCTCGACGCGGTAGCGCGTGAGCGCCGGCTTGCCGCCTCGCTCCACCACCGCCATCTTCTTCCGGTTGCGTGGGCTGCGGCCGATCCGGCCCTCGATCTCGCCCGCCGCCGGCCGCGGCCGGCCCCACACCAGCGCGCGATAGGCCCGTTCGATGCGCCGCGCCGCCAGCTGGGCGCTCAGCCCGGCATGGGCGGCGTCGTTCTTCGCCACCACCATCAGACCGCTCGTGTCCTTGTCGAGCCGATGGACGATCCCCGGCCGCCGCACGCCGCCGATCCCCGACAGGCTGTCGCCGCAATGCGCGATCAGCGCGTTGACCAACGTCCCGTCGGGATTGCCGGGCGCCGGATGCACCACCAGACCCGCCGGCTTGTCGAGCACCAGGAGGTCGTCGTCCTCGTGCCGGACGTCGAGCGCGATCGGCTGCGGCCGCGGCGCCGGCGGGCTCGGATCGGGCAGGACAACGGCGAATTCCTGGCCCGGTTTGACCCGCCGGGCGGGGTCGGTTACCGTTGCGCCGTCCGCGATGCGGACGCAGCCCGCCTGGATCAGCGACTTGAGGCGCGCGCGCGACACCGAGGGGAGGGCGCGCGCCAAGGCCAGATCGAGGCGGCGTGCGCCGTCGTCCTCCACGACCAGCCGACGGGTCCGATCCCCCGGAGCCATGGCCGGAGAGAAAACACAATCCATGCGCGGCCTCAAGGCGCTGGTCGTCGGCATGGGCGTGCTGATCGTCGCCGGCCTCGCGGTGGTCGTGGTCACCGTCGCGGGTCGCATCGCCGACCCGCCGGAACCTGCGGTCAAGGCGGTCGAGGCGCCCATCGCCGCGCGCGTCGCCATCCCGCCGGGCGCCCGGATCGTCGAGACCGCGACCGGCGACGGGCGCATCCTGCTGCGGCTGCTTCTCGCCGGCGGCGGGACGCGGATCCTGGCGATCGACCTCGCGACCGGCCGCCTGTCGGGCAGGGTTGACGTGTTCGAGGCGCCGGACTGACGCCGCCGTCGCCCGCGCCGGAAAACGCTTGATCGCGCGGCGCGCGGCCCCTATGCTCGCCGCGGGCTGCGCGGGTCCAGCGTCCCCTTCGTCTAGTGGCCCAGGACATCGGCCTCTCACGCCGAAAACAGGGGTTCGAGTCCCCTAGGGGACGCCAATTTCCCGGCGGCCTGCGGTCATCCCACCGGATTCCGAGGGCGTTCGGTCATGCCGTCCCGATACGAGCTCTACTACTGGCCCACGATCCAGGGCCGCGGCGAGTTCGTGCGGCTCGCGCTCGAACAGGCGGGCGCCGACTACGTCGACGTCGCGCGCGGCCCGGAAGAGGAGGGCGCCGGCGTCCCTGCGCTGCTGGAGCTCCTGAACGGCGAGGCCGTCGAACGCCCGCCCTTCGCGCCCCCCTTCCTGAAGACGGGCCGGCGGTTGATCGGCCAGACCGCCAACATCCTGCTGTTCCTGGGCGACCGGCATCGGCTGGCCCCCGCCGGCGAGGCGGGCCGCTCCTGGACCCACGGGCTCCAGCTCACCCTCGCCGATCTGGTCGACGAGGCGCACGATACCCACCATCCGATCGCGAGCGGCCTCTACTACGACGACCAACGCCAGGAATCCTTGCGCCGCGCGCAGGACTTCCTGGCCGTGCGGGCGCCCAAATATCTCGGCTATTTCGAGCGCGTCCTGGCGCGCAACCGGTCGGGCGATGCGTATCTGGCGGGCGCGCGGCTCACCTACGCCGATCTCTCCCTGTTTCAGGCGGTGGCGGGTCTCCGCTACGCCTTTCCGCGGGCGATGGCGCGCCTCGAGCGCGCCGCGCCGCGCGTGGTCGCGCTTCACGATCGCGTGGCGGACCGGCCCCGCATCCGCGCCTATCTGTCGTCGGATCGGCGCATCCCGTTCAACGAAGCCGGCGTCTTCCGGCGCTATCCCGAGCTCGACGCCCGATAGGCTCCGATCCGGAGCGTGGGGCCGCGCGTGCGCCACAGCAGTCCCGCCATGATCGAGATGTTGATCAGATTCCAGGCGATGCCGTTGACGAAGGCCGCCCGGTACGATCCCGTCACGTCGTAGATCCAGCCCGAGAGCCAGCCGCCGACCGCCATGCCGACGACCGTCGCCATGATGACGATGCCGACCCGCCGCCCGGCCTCACGCGCCGGTAGGTATTCGCGGACGATGATGGCGTAGCTCGGCACGATGCCGCCCTGCGATAGTCCGAACAGGAGCGACACCGCATAGAGCGACATCAGCCCGTCGAACGGCAGATAGAACAGCAGCGCCAGGCATTGCAGGACCGAGCCCAGCAGCAGCGTCCTGACGCCGCCGATATAGTCGGCGAGGAAGCCCGACGCGAGGCGGCTCACGATGCCGCCGGCCAGCATCAGCGACAGCATCTCGGCCCCGCGCGCGGCCCCGTAGCCGAGATCCGCGCAATACGCGACCATATGCACCTGCGGCATCGACATGGCGACGCAGCAGGCGATGCCCGCCATGACCAGCATGGCTTGCAGCAGCCGGGGCGGGATCTCCCCCGGCCGCGGGGCGCGCGGCCCGGCCGCGGGGCGCCGGTCGGCGTCGCGGGGCTCGGGCGGCGGCCGGCGCCGCAGCATCGTCGCCAGGGGAATCATCGTCGCCACGCAGAACAGGCCGATGCCGGCATAGGCGTAACGCCATCCCTCGGCGTCGATGACGCTCTGCAGGATCGTCGGCCACAGCGCGCCCGAAATGTAGTTGCCGCTCGCCGCCGCGGCGACCGCGATGCCGCGGCGGCGGCGAAACCAGTGCGAGACGTCGGCGATCAGCGGCCCGAAGCAGGCCGAGGTGCCGACGCCGATCAGCAAGCCGTGGGCTAGGGCGAACTGCCAGATCGCGGCCGTCGCCGCCGCCGAGACGAACCCGACCCCCAGCAGCCCCGCGGCGGCGATCACCGGCAGGGTGATGCCGAATCGGTCGACGTAGCGGCCGACGACGACGTTGCCGACCGCGAACCCCGCCATCGTCAGGGTGAAGGGCAGCGACGCGCTGCCCCGGTCGACGCCGAACTCGTCCTGCGCCGCCGGCAGAACGACGACCACCGCCCACATCCCGATGCTGCCGATGGTGGCGAGCAGCACCGACACCGCCAGCCGGAGCCACGCGCCGGTTCCGTCGATCGGGCTCGCCGCCGCCCGCGTCATGACCGGCGCGCCCGGTCGCCGCGAAAAAAAATCATCGGGAGAACATCTGGGAACATCCTTGGGTTTCCGCCGCTTTTCTCGCCCGCCGACCACAGCATCTGGTAGGTCGAGCGGATCGGACCACCAATTCTTGTTGACGCGCCCCGGGCATCCGGTGCAAGCTCGAAGGCGACTACAGGAGACGAGCGTTGTTGGACCTATCGCGACAAGGGCAGGAGCCGTTCACGTTCCGCAACGGTATCAGCATCGAGATCGATCGCAACCGCGACGCCAACTTGACCGATTTCGGCAAGGCGGTGCTGGACGACCGCTATCTGCTGCCGGGCGAAGGCTATCAGGATCTGTTCGCGCGGGTCGCCTGCCATTTCGCCGACGATTCGGCGCACGCGCAGCGCGTCTACGACTATATCAGCAAGCTGTGGTTCATGCCGGCGACGCCGGTGCTGTCGAACGGCGGCACTGACCGCGGCCTGCCGATCTCCTGCTTCCTGAACGAGGCCAGCGACAGCCTCGAGGGCATCGTCGATCTCTGGAACGAAAACGTATGGCTCGCCGCGCGCGGCGGCGGCATCGGCAGCTACTGGGGCAATCTGCGCTCGATCGGCGAGCGGGTGGGGGCGAACGGCAAGACCTCGGGCATCGTGCCCTTCATTCGCGTCATGGATTCGCTCACCCTGGCGATCTCCCAGGGCAGCCTCCGGCGCGGCTCGGCGGCGGTCTACGTGCGCGTGGACCATCCCGAGATCGAGGAGTTCATCGAGCTTCGCCGGCCCACCGGCGGCGACCCCAACCGCAAGGCGCTCAACCTGCATCACGGCGTGGTGATCCCGGACGAGTTCATGCGCGCCGTCGAGGACGACGGGGAATGGCCGCTGGTCAGCCCCAAGGACAACCGCGTCGTCCGCAGGCTGTCGGCGCGGGCGCTCTGGATCCGCCTGCTGACCACCCGAATCGAGACCGGAGAGCCGTATTTCATCTTCGTGGACCATGTGAACCGCGCGATCCCCGAGCATCACAAGCTCGCCGGCCATCACATCAAGATGTCGAACCTGTGCAGCGAGATCACCCTGCCGACCGGCCCCGACAAGGACGGCAACGAGCGCACGGCCGTATGCTGCCTGTCGTCGCTCAACCTCGAGACCTTCCTCGAGTGGCGCGACCATCCCCGTCTCATCGAGGACGCGATGCGGTTCCTCGACAATGTCCTGCAGGATTTCATCGACCGCGCCCCGCCGTCGATGGCGCGGGCGAGCTACGCCGCGGGGCGCGAACGCTCCGTCGGGCTCGGCGCGATGGGATTCCATTCCTTCCTGCAAGGCCAGGGCGTCCCCTTCGAATCGGTGATGGCCAAGGTGTGGAACGAGCAGATCTTCGCCCATATCCGCGCCGGGGCCGATCGCGCGTCGCGGGCGCTCGCCGAACAGCGGGGCGCCTGCCCGGACGCGGCCGATTACGGGGCGATCGAGCGGTTCTCCAACAAGATGGCGATCGCGCCCACGGCGTCGATCTCGATCATCTGCGGCGGCTGTTCGCCGGGCATCGAGCCCAACGCCGCCAACTCCTTCATCCACAAGACTTTGTCTGGCTCGTTCAACGTGCGCAACAAGTATCTCAAGGAGCTTCTCGCCCGGAAGGGCATGGACGACGACGAAACCTGGTCGTCCATCACCGTCAACGAAGGCTCGGTGCAGCATCTCGACGATCTCGACGACGACGAGAAATCGGTGTTCAAGACGGCGTTCGAGATCGACCAGCGCTGGCTGATCGATCTCGCCGCCGATCGCGCCCCGCATATCTGCCAGTCGCAGTCGCTCAACGTCTTCCTGCCCGCCGACGTCCACAAGAAGACGCTGCACGACATCCATTTCAGCGCCTGGAAGAAGGGGGTCAAGACGCTCTACTACTGCCGGTCGAAGTCCTTGCAGCGCGCCGACGTGATCGCCCGCGACGTCGCTGCGCACGAGGTCGCGATGCCGACCGGCGCCCGCGACGCCGGCGCGCCGCCGCTGGCCGCGAACGCCGCGCTCGCCTTGCAGGCGGCGGCGCAGCGCCCGGACGACTACGAAGAATGCCTGGGCTGCCAGTGACGGGACGCCGGCGCATGACCCTTCTCGAGCCCAACCCGGTCTACAGGGGGGATGTATCGGATAGTCACATTTTCTGCTTGACATGGCCCAGCGGCAATCCTACTCTTTTAGTCACATAAGAGGATTGATCATGGCCAAGGAAGCATCGGGTAAGGCCCACCGCAAAGGATCGGCGCTTCTTAAGACCGAACCTATTGTCGACGAGTCGGAAGTATCGATCATAGGGATCGATCCGCATTACAGCGGCCGGTCATAGGGGAATCGAGAGGCTTACGGACGGATGAGTGTCGTTCAAGTCCCGCCGCTCAAGATACAGGGCATAAAGACGAAGGCCATTGCGTTCATCCGGAGTAGCGTCGATTGGGAAGGTTCTGGCCGTTGGATAGAACCTTTTGTCGGTTCGGCAGTCGTTCCTTTCAACATCAAGCCTGAGCGGGCCTTGCTGGGCGATGCTAACCCTCATCTGATCCTCTTCTATGCGGCGATACAGCAGGGAAGCGTCACCAGCACCACGGTGCGCGCGTTCTTGGAGCAGGAAAGCGCGCACCTTCTACGCGACGGACAAGAGCATTATTATCGAGTGCGGGCGCGCTTCAACGAGAGGCACGACCCGCACGATTTCCTATTCCTGAACCGGTCTTGCTTCAATGGCTTGATGCGCTTCAACAAGAAGGGTCATTTCAACACTCCGTTTTGCCGGAAGCCAGAACGCTTTCGTCCAGCCTATATCACGAAGATTTGCAATCAGGTTCAGCGGGCTGCCGACAGCATGGCGGGTAAGTCATGGGAGTTTGTGTGTGCCGATTGGTCCGACATTATAGGAGAATCCAGCGAAGGAGATTTTGTGTATTGCGATCCTCCCTACGCCGGAAGATTCACAGACTACTTTAACACATGGAGCGATGACGATGCTGCTCGGCTAGAAAATAGGCTAAAGGGTTTGTCATGTCCTTTCCTGTATTCAATGTGGTCGGAAAACAGATATCGGAAGAATGAGCGCTTGCACAAAGCATTCTCGGAATACGAAATTAGGACATTCTCTCACTTCTACCACTTGGGAGCGACAGAAAACTTGCGGAATGGAATGGTGGAGGCATTGATCGTCGGATGAGGGACTTCATTCTGGACGCTCTTGCAGAAGTGCAAAACGGCTACTCCTTATGCGGAGTTGTGGACCGCAGAGCCCGCGTTTATCCGTTGGGCTCTGATACGAAAGTTATCAGCACTCTATTCGAGATCGTTACACGCCAAGCGGTCGTAACCTATGCCAAGAGTGTGGGTCTACGGTTAGTTGAACCGACAAAACAGAATCACTACCCAGACTTCACCTTGATGCGTAACGAGGGGGACAGTAAGAAGATTGCCCTTGATGTGAAGACGACATATCGAAAAGAAGGACAATCTCGATTCAGTTATACTTTAGGAAGTTATACCAGTTATATACACCCTGAAACAGAAGGAAAAAATATCGTCTTCCCATACAGTCAATATGGAGAACACTGGATTATCGGGTTCGTTTACAGGAGAGCCGAAGGTAAGCGGGACGCGGGCGGCCGTATCTATTCGTTCGACACATTGAAACAAATCCCTATTCCTTTCGACGATGTAGAAGTCTTCATGCAGGAAAAATGGCGGATTGCGGGAGATAGGGCTGGAAGTGGTAACACAGCCAATATCGGAAGTATAGGCGGGACGATATATGATTTCAGCGCTGGGAATGGTGTTTTCAACTCAGAGGTAGAATTCCTCGAATACTGGCGAGGATATAAGCGCACTGAGCGGGAACGCCGGTCATCCTATTCGAACATTCAGGAATTCCGTGCTGAAAAAGCAGGTGGAAGGGAGAGAGGTCGTGACCGACAGTGACAAGCAGAAGCGGTGTCGGAATATGTCGGAGCTTCGGACGATCACGCTTCCGGGCAAGGACTACCAGCTGCGCAAGTCGGAAATGGAGCGGGAATACGATGTGCTGGGCGCGTCGCTAGAGATGGTCCGCAGCGCCTTCTTCCGGCCTTTCACGATCCAGCGCAAGAACCCAGCGAACGCCGCGCTCGCCTTGCGGACGGCGGCGCAGCGTCCGGACGACTGCGAAGAATGTCTGGGCTGCCAGTGACGGGATGCCGGCGCATGACCCTTCTCGAACCCAACCCGGTCTACAAGCCGTTCCGGTATCCCTGGGCCTATGAGGCGTGGCTGATCCAGCAGCGTATCCACTGGCTGCCCGAGGAGGTTCCCCTCGCCGACGACGTCAAGGACTGGCACCACAAGCTCGCCCCGGAGGAGCGTCACACGCTGACGCAGATCTTCCGCTTCTTCACCCAGTCCGACATCGAGGTGAACAACTGCTACATGAAGCATTATGCGCGGGTGTTCCAGCCGACCGAAGTGCAGATGATGCTGGCTGCCTTCTCCAACATGGAGACCGTCCACATCGCCGCCTACTCGCATCTGCTCGACACCATCGGTATGCCCGAGACCGAGTATCAGGCGTTCCTGCGCTGCAAGCAGATGAAGGACAAGTACGACTACATGCAGGGGTTCGGAACCGGGACCAAGCCGGACATCGCCAAGACGCTCGCCGTGTTCGGCGGCTTTACCGAAGGCCTGCAGTTGTTCGCGAGCTTCGCCATCCTGTTGAATTTTCCTCGCGTCAACAAGATGAAGGGCATGGGGCAGATCGTGTCCTGGTCGGTCCGCGACGAATCGTTGCACACCGATTCGATCGTCCGCCTGTTCCGGACCTTCGTCGCCGAGAATCCCGAGATCTGGACCAACGGTTTCCAGCGCGAACTCTACGTCGCCTGCGATACCGTGGTCGAGCACGAGGATGCGTTCATCGACCTCGCCTTCGAGCTCGGCGGCGTCGAGGGTCTGGGGCCGTCCGAGGTCAAGGACTATATCCGCTACGTCGCCGACCGCCGACTCTCGCAGCTCGGCCTGCAACCCATCTACCGCATCGAACGCAACCCGTTGCCCTGGATGGACCAGATGCTCAACGGCGTCGAGCACACCAACTTCTTCGAAAACCGCGCCACCGAATACTCCAAGGCCGCAACCCAGGGCAGCTGGGACGACGTCTGGCGCGACTGAGGCGGAGCCGAACGTCGCCTCCATAGTCGTGGTCGGCGCGCCGGCTTGCGCCCCGTCTCACATCCGTCCGAACCCGGACACGCGCTTGCGGCGGGCGGGCGCCGGCCCGACAATGGGCGGGGGAGGCGAGGATGACGGCGCCGGTCAAGGAGTATCGAAGTCGGGTCGCCCGGGCGCGCGCGCTCATGCGCGAGCGCGGGATGGACGGCCTCGTCGTGACCGATCCGACGACCTTCTATTACTTCAGCGGCCAGAGCGCCCCCGCCTGGATGAAGCAGCGGCCCAACGTCTTCGTCCTGCCGCTGGAAGGCGATCCGGCGATCGTCACCTGGTCGGGGCCCGGCATGTTCGCCCGGCTGTACCGCCGTCCCTACCCGTCCTGGGTCGAGGACCGGCGCATCTATCCCGAGGTCCCGTTCACCGGCGACCGGCGCGTCGATTGGGGGATCCGGGCGGTCATCGAGGAGCGCGGGCTGGCGGCCGCGACGATCGGCATCGAGCTCGGCCGGGACACGCTGCTCGCGATCCCGGTCAACGACTTCCTGCGCCTGCGCGAGGAGCTCCCGCGCGCCCGCTTCGTCGAGTCGGGTCCGGTCGTCTGGGGCTGCCGGACGATCAAATCCGAATGGGAGATCGAGGCGCAGCGGAAGGCCTGCGCCATCGGCGGCGCGGCCTGGAGGAAATGCCTGGAGGAGCTTCGTCCCGGCGTCACGCAGACCGACATCCAGAAGCGGATCCTCGCCCTCTATCTGGACGAAGGCGCGGATCCGGGGGCGGAGCCGCCGCTCGCCCTGGGAGCGCGGGGCGAGGGCGGCGCGTTCCGGAAGGGCGACGTGCTCTATCTCGACGGCGGCTGCAGCTGGAAGGGCTATCGCATGGACTTCACGCGCCGCGCCGTGTTCGGCAAGCCGAGCGACCGGCAACGCCGCGAGCACGACCGGATGTGGGGCGTCCTGTTCGAGCTGATGGAGCGCATGAAGCCGGGCGCCGCGATGGCGGAACTGTTCGACTATTCCGAATCGCTCCTGGCCGCGACCGGGTTCCGCAGCTACGCCGACCATCCGGCGAAGCGGATCGGGCACGGCATCGGCCTCGAGACCGAGCCGCCGTCGATCAATCGCTTCGATCCGACCGTGCTCCAGCCCGGCATGACGCTGACGCCCGAGCCCAAGATCGAAAGCGTCGACGGCTTGGTCAACCCGGAGGAGCAGGTGGCGATCCGCGAGCATGGCTGCGAGATCCTGTCCACCGATCCGGGCTGGGAACTGGTCGTGGTGGACTGAGGCGGCCGCCGTGGCGCCGCCCGGCCAGCTGGTTCTCACCCGCGGCGAGGTCGAGGCGGCCGCGCCCCCGCTGGCCGAGATCGTCCGCATCGTCGAGGACGCCTATCGCATGGACGGGCGCGGCGAGGCCGAAGTCCCGGTCAAGATCGGCGTCCATCCCGACCGTCCGCACAGCTTCCTCGAGGCGATGCCCGCATGGGTCTCGGGCGCCCGCGCGCTCGGGGTGAAGTGGATCTCCTACTTCCCCGGCAACGCCGCCGGGGGGCTGCCCGATTCGTCGGGCGTGATCGTGCTCAACGACCCGGCCCACGGCCTCCCGGTCGCGATCATGGACGGCATGTGGATCACCTTCGTCCGCACCGCGGCCTGCGGGGCGGTCGCCGCCAGATACTGCGCCCGGCCCGAGCCCGAGAGTCTCGGTCTGGTCGGCTGCGGCGGGCTGGGGCATTGGACCCTCCGCGTGTTCGCCGAGGCGTTTCCGAGCCTGCGCCGCGTCCGCGTCGCCTCCCGCACCGCCGCCTCCCGGGCGCGCTTCTGCCGCGAGCGCGCCGGCGGCGGCGACCGCTGGGACCTGCGCCCGGTCGAGCGCCTCGAACAGGCGGTGCGCGGCATGGACGTAATCGTCTCGTCGATCCCGCAAGGGACGGTCCGCCCGCTTGCGGGCGCGTGGTGGGAGGAGGGCGCGCTGGCGGTGCCGCTGGACGTGCTGGCGGCCTGGGACGACGAGGCCTTCGCGCTGTCGGACCGGCTGGTCACCGACGGCCATGAGCGGCTCGAAGGCCTCGCCCGCCGCCGCCGGCCGCCGCTCGCCTTGCCCGACGACCGGGCGTCCCTGGCCGACGTGACGCTGGGCCGGACCGCCGGCCGCCGAAACTCCGCCGAGCGGATCATGGCGATCCCCACCGGCGTCGCCAGCACCGACATGGCCCTGGCCTGGGAGATCTACCGCCGCGCCCGCGCCGCCGGGCTGGGCCGCGAGATCGACCTGTCGTCGTAGCGGCCCGCCGCGGCCCCGGGCGCGCGAAAGGCTACGGAGTCTACTCGGCGGCCTGGCTCATCCGCAGCTGCTCGTTCTCGATCATCTCGCCCAGCGACAGGCGCGCCAGGGCCAGCGCGCCGTCGGCGCGGATCTCGACCAGCGGGCGGGCCGGGTCGAGGTCGATCCGCTCCTGCTGCGCCTCCATGATGGTCTTGTCCTCGATGAAGGTGGGGTGGATCTCGGCGTACAGCTCCTCGGTCGCCGCCGGATCGTGCTGCCGATAGCCGTTCGCCGCCGACCAGAAATAGTGGAACGTGTTGTCGGTCTCGGGCGTCGCGCAGTGCAGCAGGCGGAGATGGAAGCCGTCCTGGCGGCGGTTCTCCCGCGCCCCCTGGCCCACCGCCAGCGCGCCCGACCATTGCAGGACGACGCCGGGGGCGATGTATTCGAACTCCTGCCAGCGGTCGACCTTGCCGGTGAACCCGCCGCCCTTCCTGTAGGTCGGCGGCGGCTCGTGATCCATCAACCAGCGGATGAAATAGGCGCCGTTCGCGGTCCGCCTGGTCTCCATGTCGGCCGCGACGTGGGCGGTCGGCTGGCCGCCGATGGTGCGGGTATGGACGTAGCCCAGATGGGTGAGGTCCATCAGGTTGTCGATCATGAACAGATAGTTGGCCTTCATGTGGAACAGGTCCTTGCAATAGGGCCAGTTCTCGGCGTCGTCGTGATAGGGGTAGTCGACGATCCGGCTCTCGTCGGCCAGAGCCGGATCGCCCATCCAGATCCAGACGTTCCGGTTCTTCTCCACGACGGGATAGCTGCGGATGCGCGCCTCGCGGGGGATGTTCTTCTGGCCGGGCACGACGACGCAGTCGCCCGACGTGTCGTAGGTCAGGCCGTGATAGCCGCATTGCAGCCCCGCCTCGACCACCGTCCCGTGGGTCAGCGGCGCGCCCCGATGGCAACAGCGATCCTCGAGCGCGCCGACCCTGCCCCGGGCGTCGCGGTAGAGGACGATCGGCTGATGCATGATCGTCCGCCCCAGCAGCCCGTCGTCGAGCTCATCGGCCCAGGCGGCCATGTACCAGGCGTTGCGGACGAAAGGCAGGATGGCGGCTTCGGTCATTTTCGGTGTCCCCCGGTTCGTCGGTTCTCGCCGCGCGATCCGCCCCCGGACGCCGCGGCGCCGAAAAGCTGGCGGGAGTGACGGGACTCGAACCCGCGGCCTCTGGCGTGACAGGCCAGCGCTCTAGCCGACTGAGCTACACCCCCGGCGCCCATGGATGCTGTGTAATCCAGCGCCGCTCCGAAATCAACCGCCCTGCGCGGCCGCCGGAACGCGGCTGGACTCGCCCGGCCGACCGGGTAACATGGCGCCGCAATCCGGCAATTCTCTCGAGCGGAGCAATGGAGGCATCGATGCGCGGATCCGGACGGACGATCGCGAAACCCCTGGCTTGCGCGGCCTTCGCCGGCGCGCTGGCGACGGCGGTATGGGCGGGCCCGGCGACGGCCGAGCAGGTCAAGATCGGCATGCCGATCCCGGTGACGTTGACCGACCTCGGCTATTACGTTCTCGGCGAAGACCTCGGCTTCTTCAAGGAGGACGGCATCGAGGTCGCGATCACCGTGTTCAAGGGGTCGGGCAAGATGGTGCCCCAGGTCGCGACCAAGAAGCTCGACGTCGGCTGGGCGCTGCCCGGCGCGGTGTTCGCCTCCTACCAGCCGGGGCGCACCCGGCTGCCGGTGGTCTATTACTACAACATCATGCCGACCTGGGTGCTGCAGCTGTCGGTGCTCGCCGAGAGCGGCATCGAGACCGTCGCCGACCTCGAGGGCAAGACCATCGGCGTCGGCGCGCTGAGCTGGGGGACGATCCCGATGCTCAAGGCGCGACTCAAGGCCGTGGGGCTGGAGGTCGGCAAGAACGTCAAGCTGGCCGCGGTCGGCATCCTGGGCTCGGGCTTCCTGGCGCTGCGTCGCGGCCGGGTCGATGCGCTCGACTACAACAACACCTGGCAGGACCTGCTGGAGCTGAGCGGCACCAAGATCCGCCGGCTGCCGATCGAGGAGCGCTTCCACAAGCTGTTCACCAACGGCTTCATGGCTCATCGCGACCTGTTCGGCGCCAAGCGCGAGACGCTGGTCCGCTTCGCCCGCGGCATGGCCAAGTCGTCGATCGCCTGCCAGGAGAACCCCGCCGCCTGCGTCAAGTCCTTCTGGCGCAAATATCCCAACATGAAGCCCAAGGGCGACGAGGCGAAGACCCTGCCGGCGTCGGTCAAGATGGTGGAGAACCGGCTGGCGCTGATGGAGATCCCGCGCCAGGGCGCCGCCGGCAAGATGGGCTTCTGGCCGCGCAAGTCGTTCGAGTATTACGTCGATGCGTATTACGAGAGCGGCTGGATCGGCACGCGCGACATCGAGATCGACAAGATGTACACGAACGACCTCATCGCCGACATCAACGAGTTCGACGAGGCGGACGTTCGCGCCCGGGCGCGCGCGGCCAAGTAGTGGCGCCGCCCGCCCGCCCGGCGGCCGCGGCTCCTCCCGGCGAGACGGCGCCTCTGCTGCAGGCGGAGGCGCTGTCGCTGGTCTACCAGACGCGGCGCGGCGCGATCACCGCGCTGGACGGCCTGGAGCTCGCGATCGCGCGCGGCGAGTTCCTGTCGATCATCGGGCCGTCGGGCTGCGGCAAGTCGAGCCTGCTCAAGGTCGCGGCCGGGCTGCTGCCGCCGAGCGCCGGCGCGGTCTCGCTGAGCGGAAGCGCGATCCTGGGGCCCAGGCGGGACGTGGGCGTGGTGTTCCAGCGCCCGACGCTGCTGCCGTGGAAGACGGTGCTCCAGAACGTCCTGGTCCCGGCGGAGACGCTCCGGCTCGACAAGGCGGCGGCGCGGCGGCGCGCTGCGGAGCTGCTGCGGCTGGTCGGGCTCGCCGACTTCGGCGACGACTATCCCGGCGAACTGTCCGGCGGCATGCAGCAGCGAGTGGGCCTCGCCCGGAGCCTGATCCACGATCCGGCGGTGCTGCTGATGGACGAGCCGTTCGCCGCCCTGGATGCGTTGACGCGCGAGCACATGATGATCGAGCTGCAGGGCATCTGGCGCGGCACCGGCAAGTCGGTGCTGTTCATCACCCACAGCATCCCCGAGGCGGTGTTTCTGTCGGACCGGGTCGCGGTGATGTCGGCCCGGCCCGGCCGCATCGTCGAGGAGGTCCCCGTCGACATCCCCCGCCCGCGCGGCGTCGAGACCATGGGGACCGCCGCCTTCGGCGAGCTGTGCACCCGCCTGCGATCCAACCTGCAAGTCTCGCTGTAACCTGCGAGGACGAAGACCATGCCCGAGAAGCTCGCCGCCGCGATCTATCCGCTGATCACCGTCGCCGCGGTCATCGCCCTGTGGGCGGCCGCCATCCCGCTGTTCGCGATCGAGGACTACATCCTGCCGACGCCCGGCAGCGTCGTCGACTCGATGGTGGCGGGCTTCACCGAGGGCCGGTTCGTCGAGCATTTCTGGGCGACGCTCGAAGCCACGGTGCTGGGCTACGTGCTCGGCTGCGGCCTCGCCTTCGTCGTCGGGGTCGCGGTCGCCGAGTCGCGGACCTTCGACAAGTTCGTCTATCCCTGCGTCGTCGCGCTGCAATCCATGCCCAAGGTCGCCCTGGCCCCGATCATCCTGGTGTGGTTCGGCTTCGAGATCGAATCCAAGATCATCCTGGTCGGGCTGATCTGCTTCTTTCCGCTGTTCGTCAACACCGTGGTCGGCATCCGCCAGACCGATCCCGAGCTGATCGACCTGTGCCGCGCGTTCTCGGCGTCGCGCCGCTACGTCTTCCTCAACGCCAAGCTGCCCTCGGCCGCGAGCGAGATTTTCGCCGGGCTGCAGATCGGCGTCGTCCTCGCCTTGATCGGCGCGGTGGTCGCGGAGTTCGTCGCCTCCGAACGCGGCATCGGCCACATGATCGACTCCGCGGCGGTGAGCCTCACCACCCACTACATGTTCGCCGGCGTGATCATCCTGGGGGCGATGGGCGTCGCCGGAACGGCGTTCGTGCGTTACCTGCAACGCCGGGTGGTGTTCTGGGAGGGCGCCCCGGCGCGGGTCAATCTGGAGCAGGCGTCGTGAGCGGCGCGCTCCCGCCGCCTGGCTCGCGCGATCCCGCGGCGCGATTGACTCGGCGGGGCGGCCGGTCTACATGCCGGCCGCCGCCGGTGGCGCGGTCCAGCCCGCCCCGGACTCCATGAACCGCCCGGACTCCATGAACCGCCCGAACCGTCCTCTGTCGCCGCACATCCAGATCTACCGTCCGCAGCTCACGTCGGTTCTGTCGATCCTCCACCGGTTGGCCGGGATCGCGCTGGCGGCCGGCGCGGTGATGCTGGTCGTCTGGCTGCTCGCCGCCGCGTCCGGACCCGAAGCCTTCGCCGCGGTGCAGGCGTTCAACGGCTCCTGGATCGGGCTGGCGCTGCTCGCCGGCTGGTCCTTCGCCCTGTTCTACCATCTGTGCAACGGCATCCGGCATCTGTTCTGGGACGCCGGGATGGGGTTCGAACTGCGGACGGTCTACGCCTCCGGCCGCGCGGCGGTCGCGGTCTCGGCCGCCCTCACCCTGGGCGCCTGGCTGTGGGGGCTGTCGGCGGAGGGCGCGCTTTGACCGACCGGCGCCCGGCCCTGAGCCGCGTGCGCGGCCTCGGCTCGGCGCGGGGCGGGACCCCCCATTGGTGGGCGCAGCGGGCCACCGCGGTGGCGCTGGTGCCGCTGTCGCTTTGGCTGGTCGCCTCCCTGGCCGCGGGCGCCGGCGGCGACCACCGGGCGGTGACCGCATGGCTCGCCGACCCGCTGGCGGCGATCCCGATGCTGCTGGTGATCGTCGCCGCCTTCCATCACGCCCAGCTCGGCCTCCAGGTGGTGATCGAGGATTACGTCCAGGCCGAGGGACCCAGGATCGCCGCCATCCTGCTCGTCAAGTTCGTCGCCGCGGCGTTGTCGGTAGCGGCCGCGTTCGCGGTCCTCAAGATCGCCTTCCAGGGCTGATCCGGACATGACCGGCGCCTACGAGGTCATCGATCACGACTACGACGTGGTGATCGTGGGCGCGGGCGGGGCCGGGCTCCGGGCCGCCTTCGGCATGGCGGTCAAGGGGCTGCGCACGGCCTGCGTCACCAAGGTGTTCCCGACCCGGAGCCATACCGTCGCCGCCCAGGGCGGCATCTCGGCGGCGCTCGGCAATATGGGCGAGGACGACTGGCGCTGGCACTTCTACGACACCGTGAAGGGCGGCGACTGGCTCGGCGACCAGGACGCCATCGAGTACATGTGCCGGCAGGCGATCCCCGCGGTCCTGGAGCTCGAGCATTACGGCGTGCCGTTCTCGCGCACGGCCGAGGGCAAGATCTATCAGCGCCCGTTCGGCGGCATGACCACCGAATACGGCGAGGGTCCGCCGGCGCAGCGAACCGCCGCCGCCGCCGACCGCACCGGACACGCCATTCTGCACACCCTCTACCAGCAGTCGCTCAAGCACGAGGCCGAGTTCTTCATCGAGTATTTCGCCATCGACCTCATCATGGACAACGACGGCAGGTGCCGGGGCGTCCTGGCGTGGAGCCTCGACGACGGGACGCTGCATCGCTTCTCGGCGCGGATGACGGTGGTCGCGACCGGCGGCTACGGCCGCGCCTATTTCTCCTGCACCGGGGCGCACACCCAGACCGGCGACGGCAACGCGATGGCGCTGCGCGCCGGCCTGCCGTTGCAGGACATGGAGTTCATCCAGTTCCACCCGACCGGCATCTACGGCGCCGGCTGCCTCATCAGCGAAGGCGTGCGCGGCGAGGGCGGCTACCTGACCAACGCCGAAGGCGAGCGTTTCATGGAGCGCTACGCCCCCCACGTCAAAGACCTGGCGTCCCGCGACGTGGTGAGCCGCTCGATCACCATCGAGATCCGCGAAGGCCGCGGCCTCGGCGAGCGCAAGGACCACGCGCATCTGCATCTGGAGCATCTGGATGCCGGGCTGATCGCCGAACGGCTGCCCGGCATCGCCGAGACCGCCCGTATCTTCGCCGGCGTCGACGTGACCAAGGAGCCGATCCCGGTGCTGCCGACCGTCCACTACAACATGGGCGGGATGCCGACCAATCATCGGGGCGAGGCGATCCGTCCCCGCGACGGCGACCCCGACGCCGTCGCGCCGGGGCTGATGTCGATCGGCGAGGCGGCCTGCGTCTCGGTCCACGGGGCGAACCGGTTGGGGTCGAACTCGTTGCTCGACCTGGTGGTGTTCGGGCGCGCCGCGGCCGACCGCTGTGTCGAACTGATCGAGCCCGGGGCGGGCGAGCCGCTCCCCGCCGGAGCCGGAGAGGAGGCGGTCGCCCGGTTCGACCGGCGCCGCCATGCCGCCGGCGGCTCGCCCACCGCGGCGCTGCGGCTCGAGATGCAGCAGGTCATGCAGAACCACTGCGCCGTCTTCCGCACCGGCGAACTCCTCGCCGAGGGCAAGCGCAAGCTGGCGGAGCTATGGCGGCGCCGGGACGACCTCCGCGTAGCCGACCGGTCGATGGTGTGGAACTCCGACCTGATGGAGACGCTGGAATTCGACAATCTGCTCGCCCAGGCGGTGGTCAGCCTGGACGCCGCCCTCGACCGCGAGGAGAGCCGCGGCGGGCACGCCCGGGAGGATTTCCCCGCGCGCGACGACGAAAACTGGATGAAGCATTCCGCGGTCTGGCTCGACGACGCCGGCGAGACCCGGATCGAATACCGCCCGGTCCGCAACCGCACCATGACCAACGAAGTCCAGGCGATCCCGCCCAAGGAACGGGTGTATTGAGGACCGGCCGAGGACCCAGCGCATGGCCAAATTCACGCTTCCCGCCAACGCCCGCATCGGCCGGGGCAAGACCCACGAGGCCCCCGAAGGCGCGGCGCGCACCAAGCGCTTCCATGTCTATCGCTGGAACGCCGACGACGGCGAGAACCCGCGCATCGACAGCTTCGAGGTCGATCTCGACGCCTGCGGCCCGATGGTCCTCGACGCCCTGATCGAGATCAAGAACGGGATCGATTCGACGTTGACCTTCCGCCGCTCCTGCCGCGAGGGGGTGTGCGGCAGCTGCGCCATGAACATCGACGGGACCAATACCCTCGCCTGCACCCGATATATCGACGACGCGCCGGGCGACGTGCGCGTCTATCCGCTGCCGCATCTGCCGGTGGTCAAGGACCTGGTGTCCGACTGCGCGACCGTCTACGCGCAATACGCCGCGATCGAGCCGTGGCTCAAGTCCGACGCCCGGCCGCCGCCCGGCTCCGAACGCCCGCAGTCGCCGACCGAGCGCGCCCGGCTCGACGGGTTGTGGGAGTGCATCCTGTGCTTCTGCTGCACGACGGCCTGCCCGAGCTACTGGTGGAGCGGCGACCGCTATCTCGGGCCGGCCGTGCTGTTGCAGGCGCATCGCTGGCTCGCCGATTCGCGGGACGACCGCGCCGGCGAGCGGCTCGACGAGCTGGAGGACCCGTTCCGGCTCTATCGCTGCCATACGATCATGAACTGCGCCAAGGCCTGTCCCAAGGGCCTCAACCCCGCCAGGTCGATCGCGGAGATCAAGAAGATGATGGTCGCGCGGCGCTAGCGGGCCGCGCCGCGCCGCCCCGGTTCGGACGGACAGCTGGATAGACATCATGCCTCGAAGCAAGATCGCCCTCGTCGGGGCCGGCAATATCGGCGGAACGCTGGCCCATCTCGTCGGGCTCAAGGAGCTAGGCGACGTCGTCCTCTACGACATCGCCGACGGCATTCCCGCCGGCAAGGCGCTCGACATCGTCGAGGCGTCGCCGGTCGAGGGGTTCGATGCGGTCTTTTCGGGCGCCGGCTCCTACCGCGCGATCAAGGGCGCCGACGTGGTGATCGTCACCGCCGGGGTTCCGCGCAAGCCGGGCATGAGCCGGGACGATCTGCTGGGCGTCAACGCCGCGGTGATGAAGCAGGTGGGCGAGGGGATACGGAAATACTGCCCGGGCGCGTTCGTCATCTGCATCACCAACCCGCTGGACGCCATGGTGTGGGCGCTGCGCGAGGCGTGCGGCCTGCCGCCCCACCGCGTCGTTGGCATGGCGGGGATCCTGGATTCGGCCCGGTTCCGCTACTTCCTCGCCGCCGAGCTCGGGGTCTCGGTGGAGGACGTGACCGGGTTCGTGCTCGGCGGCCACGGCGATACCATGGTGCCGTTGGCGCGCTACTCCACGGTGGCCGGGATACCGCTCCCCGATCTGATCAAGATGGGCTGGATCACGCGCAAGCGCGTCAACGAGATCGTCCGCCGCACCCGCGACGGCGGCGGCGAGATCGTCGCTTTGCTGAAGGCGGGCTCGGCGTTCTACGCGCCGGCGTCGGCGGCGGTCCAGATGGCCGAGTCCTACCTCAAGGACAAGCGGCGCGTGCTCCCCTGCTGCGCCCGGCTCGACGGGGAGTACGGCGTCAAGGGGCTCTATGTCGGGGTTCCCGTCGTGATCGGCGCGCGCGGAGTCGAACGCATCGTCGAGATCGACCTCAACGCGGCCGAGCGCAAGGCGTTCGAGGCCTCGGTGGACGCGGTGCGAGGGCTGGTCGATGCGGTCAAGCGGCTCGGCAAGGACGCCGGGCGCGCGCCGCGCCGCCGCGCGGGATCGGCATGAACGTCCACGAGTACCAGGCCAAGGAACTGCTCGCCGGCTACGGCGTCGCGGTTCCGCGCGGCGGCGTCGCCTATACCGCCGACGAGGCGGTCGAGGTCGCCGGCGGCCTCGGTCCCGGGCCGTGGGTCGTCAAGGCGCAGATCCACGCCGGCGGCCGCGGCAAGGCCGGCGGCATCAGGCTCGTCCGGTCGCTCGACCAGCTGGGCGAGGAGGCGGCCGGGCTGATCGGCGCGCGGCTGGTCACCCACCAGACCGGCCCCGAGGGCCGCGAGGTCCGGCGGGTCTATGTCGAGGAAGGCTTCGACATCGCCCGCGAACTCTATCTCGGCATGCTGGTCGACCGCGTCACCGGCCGGGTGACGATCATGGGCTCGACCGAGGGCGGGATGGAGATCGAGCAGGTGGCGGCCGAGACGCCGGACAGGATCCATACCGCGGCGATCGATCCGGCGGCCCAGTTCCAGCCCCACCATGCCCGCCGCCTTGCGTTCGCCCTGGGGTTGGCGGGCGAGCAGGTGGAGGCGGCGACCGCGCTGGCCGCCGGCGTCTATCGGGCCTTCGTCGAGCTCGACGCCTCTCTGGTCGAGATCAACCCCCTGGCGGTGACCGCGGGGGGCAGCCTCCTCGCCCTCGACGCCAAGATCGCCTTCGACGACAACGCCTTGTTCCGCCATGACGACATCGCCGCCCTGCGCGACGAGGACGAGGAGGACCCGGCCGAGCGCGAGGCCGCCCGCCACGACCTCAACTACGTCAAGCTCGGCGGCAATATCGGCTGCATGGTCAACGGGGCGGGCCTCGCGATGGCGACCATGGACATCATCAAGCTCTATGGCGGCGACCCCGCCAACTTCCTCGACGTGGGCGGCGGGGCCACGCGCGAGCGGGTGACGACGGCGTTCAAACTCATCCTCTCCGATCCCCATGTCGAGGCCGTCCTGGTCAACATCTTCGGCGGCATCATGCGCTGCGACGTGATCGCCGAAGGCATCGTCGCCGCGGCGCGGGAGGTGAGCCTGAGCGTCCCCCTCGTCGTCCGGCTCGAAGGCACCAACGTCGATCTGGGCAAGCGGCTGCTTACCGAGTCCGGGCTTTCGATCGTCCCCGGCGACGGCCTCGCCGACGCCGCCGGCAAGGTCGTCGCCGCGGCCCGGGAGACCGGCTGATGGCCGTCCTCGTCGATGCCTCCACCCGGGTCGTCTGCCAGGGGTTCACCGGCTCGCAGGGGACCTTCCACTCCGAACAGGCGATCGCCTACGGCACCCGGATGGTGGGCGGCGTGACCCCGGGCAAGGGCGGCGCGGCGCATCTCGACCTGCCCGTGTTCGACACCGTGGCCGATGCGGTCGCGGCGACCGGGGCGAACGCCACGGCGATCTACGTCCCGCCGCCCTTCGCCGCCGACGCGATCCTCGAGGCGATCGATGCCGGACTGCCGCTCGCGGTCTGCATCACCGAGGGCATACCCGTGGTCGATATGGTCAAGGTGAAGCGCGCCCTGACGCAGTCGCGGACGCGCCTGATCGGCCCCAACTGCCCCGGCGTGATCACCCCCGACGAGTGCAAGATCGGCATCATGCCGGGCCATATTCACCGGCGCGGGCGGATCGGCATCGTCTCGCGCTCGGGCACGCTCACCTACGAGGCGGTGGCGCAGACCACCGCCGCCGGTCTCGGCCAATCGACCTGCATCGGCATCGGCGGCGATCCGGTCAACGGCACCGATTTCGTCGACTGCCTGGAGATGTTCCTCGCCGATCCGGAGACCGAGGGCATCGTCATGATCGGCGAGATCGGCGGCTCCGCCGAGGAGGACGCCGCCGCGTTCCTGAAGTCCAGCAAGACGAAGAAACCCGTCGTCGGCTTCATCGCCGGCGTGACGGCCCCGCCCGGCCGCCGGATGGGACATGCGGGCGCGATCATATCCGGCGGCCGCGGCGGGGCCGCGGAAAAAATCGACGCCTTGGCGAGCGCGGGCGTCGCCGTCGCCGATTCTCCGGCCCGGATCGGGGAGACGATGGCCGACGCGCTGAAGGGCTGACGGCGGCATGACCGGCCGGCCGGCGCGCATCCCCTCTTTCGCGGGCGAGAACGGCGCTTTCGTCGAGGACATGTATGCGCGCTACGCCGCGGATCCGTCCGCGGTCGATCCGCAATGGGCGGCGTTCTTCGCCGGGCTCGACGCCGATGCCCCGCCGGACGGCGGGGAGGCCATCGGCGCCGGAGCCGGAGACCGGACGGTCGACGTCCGGTCGGCGACGCTCGATTCGCGGCGCGCCCTGGCGCTGATCCGGTCGTACCGCGTGCGCGGACATCTCCACGCCGTGCTCGATCCGCTGGATCTGGAGGCGCCGGCCCCGCACAGCGAGCTCGACCCGGAGTCCTACGGCTTCGGGGCCCGGGATTACGACCGCGAGGTCTACGTCCACGACCTGCTGGGCTTCGAGAAGGCGACGCTGCGGACGATCGTCGATGCGCTGCGCGAGACCTATTGCGGCGCCGTCGGCGTCGAATACATGCACATCTCCTCGCCCGAGGAGAAGGGCTGGATCCAGGATCGGATCGAGGCCATCCACAACCGCACCGAGTTCACCGATCGCGGCAAACTGACGATTCTCGAACGGCTGACCGAGGCCGAGGGCTTCGAGCAGTTCCTGCACGTCAAATATCCGGGGACCAAGCGATTCGGACTCGACGGCGGCGAGGCTCTGATCCCGGCCCTGGAGCAGATACTCAAGCGCGGCAGCCAGCTGGGCATCGAGGAGGTCGTGCTCGGCATGGCCCATCGGGGGCGGTTGAACGTCCTGGCGCACGTCCTCAACAAGCCCTACGCGGCGATCTTCTCGGAGTTTCGCGGCGCCCATTACGGGGTCGGCGAGGTGCAGGGCTCGGGCGACGTGAAATACCATCTCGGGACCTCCGCCGACCGCGAGTTCGACGACGTCCGGGTCCATCTGTCGTTGTCCGCCAACCCGTCGCATCTCGAAGCCGTCGATCCGGTGGTCGTCGGCAAGGTGCGCGCCAAGCAGCGCCAGCGCGGCGATGCCGGGCGGCGACGGGTGATGGGGCTGCTGATGCATGGCGACGCCGCGTTCTCCGGGCAGGGCATCGTCGCCGAGACGTTCGGGCTGTCGGACATCGAGGGCTACCGCACCGGCGGGACGATCCATGTGGTCGTCAACAACCAGATCGGCTTCACCACCAGCCCCGGGGCCACCCGCGCCTCGCGCTATCCGACCGACCTCGCCAAGGCGGCCGAGGCGCCGATCTTCCACGTCAACGGCGACGACGTCGAAGCGGTGGTCCATGTGGCCCGCATCGCGACCGAGTTCCGCCAGACCTTCCGCAAGGACGTGGTGATCGACATCTGGTGCTACCGCCGGTTCGGCCACAACGAGGGCGACGAGCCGTCCTTCACCCAGCCGCGGATGTACCGGGCGATCGCCGGGCATCCGACGGTGCGCGAGCTGTATGCGCGGCGACTCGTCGACGAGGGGATAACGACTCCGGCGGGCGCGGAGGAGATTTCCGCCCGCTTCCGCGACCGGCTGGAGCGGGGCTTCGAGGCGGCCGACGGCTACAGGCCGAACAAGGCGGACTGGCTCGAAGGCAGCTGGTCCGGGATGACCGCGGCCCCGGCGGCGGAGGAGCGCCGGGGCAAGACCGCGGTGACGCTGAAGACGCTGCGCGAGGTGGGCGAGGCGCTCACCCGCGCGCCGGACGGGTTCAGGATCAACCCCAAGCTCGATCGGGTGTTGCGCCAGCGCCGCGAGATGCTGGACAGCGGCGAGGGGATCGACTGGGCGACCGCCGAATCGCTGGCCTTCGGCGCCCTGTTGTGCGAGGGGGTCATGGTCCGCATCAGCGGGCAGGATTCGGTGCGCGGCACCTTCTCGCAGCGCCATCTCGCCTTCACCGATCAGGAGACCGAGGCGCGCCATGTCCCGCTCGCGCAGCTGCCCGGCGGCGAGGCGCGCTTCGTCGCTCGCGACAGCCCGCTGGCGGAGGCGTCCGTCCTCGGCTTCGAGTACGGCATGTCGCTCGCCGACCCCAACATGCTGGTGATCTGGGAGGCGCAGTTCGGCGACTTTGCCAACGGCGCCCAGCTGATCGTCGATCAGTTCGTCTCCTCGGGCGAGAGCAAGTGGCTGCGCATGTCGGGTTTGGTCATGCTGCTGCCGCACGGCTACGAAGGGCAGGGGCCGGAACATTCCTCGGCCCGGCTCGAGCGGTATCTCCAGCTATGCGCGGAAGACAACATCCAGGTCGCCAACATCACCACCCCGGCCAACTACTTCCATGCCCTGCGCCGGCAGATCCACCGCAAATTTCGCAAGCCGCTCGTCGTCATGACGCCCAAATCCCTGTTGCGGCATCGGCAATGCGTCTCGTCGCTGAGCGACATGGCCGGCGGCTCGTCGTTTCGCCGCGTCCTGCCGGAAAGCCGGACGCTGGCTCCCGACGGCGAGATCCGCCGCGTCGTCCTGTGCAGCGGCAAGGTCTATTACGACCTAGCCGGGGAGCGCAACCGGCGCGGCGCCGACGACGTGGCCTTGCTCCGGCTGGAGCAGCTCTACCCGTTCCCGGCCGTTTCGCTGGCCAAGGAGCTCGCCCGCTATCCCCGCGCGGAGGTCGTCTGGTGCCAGGAGGAGCCCCGCAACATGGGCGCCTGGAGCTTCGCCGACCGCCGGATCGAGGAGGTGCTGGCGAAACTCGGCGGTCCCTCCCGGCGTCCGCGTTATGTCGGGCGCGACGAGGCGGCTTCGCCCGCGACCGGACTCCACGCCCGTCACGTCCGCCAGCAGGCGAAGCTCGTCGAGGACGCGCTCGCGCCGGCCTGACGCCCGCAAGCCCCGGCAAGCTCGGAGACAAGATGACGACCGATATTCTCGTCCCCGCTCTCGGCGAATCGGTGACCGAGGCGACCGTCGCCCGATGGTTCAAGTCGGCCGGCGATCCGGTCGCGCTCGACGAGCCGCTGGTCGAACTCGAGACCGACAAGGTAACGCTGGAGGTCAACGCGACCGCCGCCGGCGCCCTCGGCGAGATCTGCGCCGGGCCGGGCGATCCGGTCGCGGTCGGCGCTCTGCTCGGCCGCATCGAGGAAGGCGCGGCCCTGGCGGTCCCGTCCGCCGCCGAATCCGCGCCGCCGGCCGGACCGGAGCGACCGGAGCCGTCCGCGCCGCCCCGGCCGCTTCCGCCGCCGAGCGGATCCCCGACATCGGGCGCGCCCGCGCCTGCGCGCGAGCGGCGCGTGCGCATGACCCGACTCCGCCAACGCATCGCCGAACGACTGAAGGAGGCGCAGAACAACGCCGCCATGCTCACCACCTTCAACGAGGCGGACATGAGCGCGGTCAACGCGCTCCGCGAGCGCTACCGCGCCTCCTACGAGGAGAAGCACGGCGTCCGGCTCGGCTTGATGGGGTTCTTCGTCAAGGCGTCCGTCGCCGCGCTCGAGCAGGTTCCGGTCGTGAACGCCGAGATCGACGGCGAGCACGTCGTCTATCACAGCCGCTACGACATCGGCGTGGCGGTCGGCGCCCCGCAGGGGCTGGTGGTCCCGGTGCTGCGCGATGCCGACGGAATGTCTCTCCCGGAGATCGAGAAGGCGGTCGCCGGGTTGGCGCGCAAGGCGCGGGACGGCGCGCTGTCGCTGGATGCGCTGACCGGCGGCACGTTTACGATCACCAACGGCGGCGTCTACGGCTCGCTGCTCTCGACCCCGATCCTGAACCCGCCGCAGTCCGGGATTCTCGGGATGCACAAGATCCAGAAGCGCCCCGTCGTCGTCGGCGATGCGGTCGAGGCCCGCCCGATGATGTATCTGGCGCTGAGTTACGACCATCGCATCGTCGATGGCCGGGAGGCGGTGTCCTTCCTGGTCCGCGTCAAGGAGTGCATCGAGGCGCCGGAGCGGCTCATGCTCGACGTCTGACCGTCGCCCGGCCGCGCCATGACCGGGTCCGGCGCCGCTCTGCTGATGTGCGCGGTCGAGGTGCTGGGGCTCCTCAACTTCGCGACCTTTCCCGCCCTCATCGGCGGCTTCCAGTCCGTCTGGACGCTCACCAACGCGGAAGCCGGCTGGATCAGCGGCAGCTACTTCGCCGGTTACGTCGCCGCGGTGCCGGTTCTGGTGGGCCTCACCGATCGCGTGGATGCGCGCCGGGTGCTGCTGTGGTCGCTGGCCGCGGGCGGCGCGGCATCGGTCGGATACGCCGCCCTGGCCGACGGCTTCTGGAGCGCGATGCTGTTCCGCTTCCTCCAGGGCGTCGGGCTCGCGGGCCTCTACATGCCGGGCCTGAAAATCTTGTCCGACCGGACCGAGGGTCCGCGCCAGCCTCGCTACGTCGCCTTCTATATCGCAAGCTTCAGCATCGGCGCGGCGCTCTCCTACCCGCTCGCCGGCGAGGTCGAGGCGCTTGCCGGGTGGCGGTGGGCGTTCGCCGCGCCCGCGCTGGGATCGGCGGCGTCCTTCGCGCTCGTCCTCTTCCTGCTGCCCCCGGCCGCGCCGCGCGCATCCCGCGAGGACGGCCGCCTGCTGGATTTCCGCCCGGTGCTGCGCAACCGCCGGGCGATGGCCTGCATCCTGGGCTATGCCGGCCACACCTGGGAACTGTTCGCCTACCGCTCCTGGCTGGTGGCGTATCTCGTCTTCGCCGAAGACGCGCGCGGCGGCTCCTCCCTGCTGCCGGACGCCGCCGCCATCGCCGCGATCGCCACGCTCCTGGGCTTGCCGGCAAGCATCCTGGGCAACGAACTCGCGATGCGCATCGGTCGCCGCCGTTGGATCCTCCTCGCCGCGGCGCTGTCGGTCGCGGTCGGCGGCCTGACCGGGTTCGCCGCCTCCCTGTCCTATCTGCTCGCGGTCGCCTTGAGTCTGCTCTACGGCGCCTTGCTGACCGCCGATTCGTCCGCCCTGACGGCCGGGACCGTAGCCGCCGCGGCGCCCGGCCGGCGCGGCTCGACCCTCGCCGTTCATGCCTTTCTCGGCTTCGCCGGCGGCGCCATGGCTCCGATCGCCGTCGGCTTCGCTCTCGACGCGGCGGGGGCGGGGGGCCTGGGCTGGGGCGTCGCTTTCCTCGTCGCCGCGGCCGGCAGCGCGTTTACGTTCTGCGTTCTGGCCCGCCGCTAGACCGCGCGCGCGGATGGGCGGCGCGGTAGACCGCGGTCAGTCGCTCGACCTCGACCTTGGTATAGCGCTGCGTCGTCGACAGCGACGCATGGCCCAGCAGTTCCTGGATCGTCCGCAGATCGCCGCCCGCGGCCAGCAGATGGGTAGCGAAGCTGTGGCGCAGCGCGTGCGGCGTGGCTTCCGGGGGGAGGCCGAGGGAGGCGCGCAGATTGCGCATCCGGCGTTGCGCCACGCCGGGGTTGAGGCGTCCGCCGCGCGCGCCCACGAATAGCGGGCCGTCTTCGCGTATATGGGGGCAGGCGTCCAGATAGTCGCGGATCGCCGCGGCCACGACCGGGAGGACCGGCGCGATGCGCTGCTTGCCGCCCTTGCCGGTCACGACCATGGTCTCGCCCGAGGGCGCGTCCCGGCGATCGAGGCCGAGCGCTTCGGCGATGCGCAGCCCGCAGCCGTAGAGCAGCGTGAACAGGGCCGCGTCCCGCTTGCCGATCCAGGGCGCGCCCTCGCCATCGGGCGTCTCCGCCGCCCGCAGCAGTTCCGCCGCTTCGTCCGCCGCCACCGGCTTGGGCACCGGTTGCGGCAGCCTGGGGGTGCGCACCGAAGCGATCGCGGCGTTCTGCGCCCGGCCGGTGCGGTCCAGGAAGCGGAAGAAGCTGCGCAGCGCCGAGAACCCGCGCGCCGCCGAAGTCCGCGCCGCCCCGGAGAGCGCGCGCCGGGCCAGATAGCTGCGGAAGTCGGCCGCGCTCAGCCCGGCCAGCGTAGCCAAGCCTGCGAGCTCGCCGAAATGGTCGCGCAGGAAGCCGAGGAACGCCGCCAGGTCGCGCGAATAGGCGTCGAACGTGTTGGCCGATACCCGCCGCTCGTCGGCGAGCCAACCCTGCCAGTCGCCGATCGCGCGCCGCAGCTCGTCGTCGGCGTCGAAGACGACGGGAGCGATGCGGTCGGCCATGCTCGTCCCGCGTCAGGAGTCGAGGATCGACTGGCCGGTCCGGCCCCAGTCGGCGAGAAAGGCGTCCAGCCCCCGGTCGGTCAGCGGGTGGTCGAACAACTGTCGCAGCACCTGGGGCGGCAGCGTCGCGACATGCGCCCCCAGCTTCGCCGCCTCGACGATCTGGTTGGGACTCCGCACCGAGGCGACCAGCACTTCGGTGGCGAAATCGTCGTAGCGGCGGTAGATCTCCACGATGTCGGCGATCAGCCTCATGCCGTCCCGGCCGATGTCGTCGAGTCGGCCGATGAAGGGCGACACATAGGCCGCGCCGGCCTTGGCGGCGAGGATCGCCTGGCCGGCGGAAAAGCACAGGGTGACGTTGACCCGCGCGCCGTCGCCCGCCAGCACCCGGCAGGTCTTGAGGCCGTCCGGCGTCAGCGGCACCTTGACGGCGACGTTGGTCGCGAGCTGCGCCAGCTTGCGGCCTTCCCGGACCATGGTCTCGTGGTCGGTCGCGGTGACTTCCGCGCTCACCGGCCCGTCCACCAGGTCGCAGATTTCGCGGACGACCTCGAGGAGCTTGCGGCCGGTGCGGGCTACGAGCGATGGATTCGTGGTCACGCCGTCCACCAGCCCCGATTCGGCGAGGTCGCGGATTTCGCTCGCGTCGGCGGTGTCGACGAAGAATTTCATGCGTTGCCTCGCCGGTGGCGGCGGACCGCGGCGGAGCGCTTGCGCCCGGCCCGGGACAAGATAAACCTAGCCTATGCCGAACTCCGACGCCAGCGCGCGGCCCGACGGCGCAACCGGCCTCCTGGCGGTGCAGCTGCCTTTGCCGCTGGGGCCCTACGATTACCGCGTGCCCGAGGGCCTGGCCCCGAGGCCCGGCGATTTCGTCCGGGTGCCGTTGGGGGCCCGCCGCGTCGTCGGCGTGGCCTGGGGCGCGGGCGGCGGCGGCGTCGATGCCGGAAAGCTCCGCGACGTCCTGGCGGTGCTGGATGCGCCGCCGCTGCCCGAGGATCTCCGGCAGCTGATCGCCTGGACGGCGAACTACACCCTGTCGCCGCAGGGTTCGGTGCTGCGCATGGCCATGAGCGTCCCCGCCGCCCTGGAGCCCGGCAAGGCGGATACGGCCTATATGCTCGCGGACGGCGGCGACTCGGCGCGCGGGCGAATCAGGCGGACGCCTGCGCGGAGCCGCGTGCTGGACGTTCTCGCCGACGGTCGCCCGCGCCGCCTGCCGGAGATCCGGATCGCCGCCGGGGTGGGGGCGAGCGTCGTCCGGGGCCTCGCCGACGCCGGCCTCCTGCGGCCCGTCGCCGTCGCGCCCGAACCCCGGTTCGAGACCCTGGACTGGCGTCGGGCGGGCCATGCGCTGTCGCCCGCGCAGGCCGCCGCCGCCGCCGCCCTTCGCCGTCGGGTGGGCGACGGCGAGACGTCCGCCTTCAGCGTCGCCCTGCTCGACGGCGTAACCGGGTCGGGCAAGACCGAAGTCTATTTCGAGGCCGTCGCCGCGGCGCTCGCCGCGGGCCGCCAGGCGCTGGTGCTGCTGCCCGAGATCGCGCTTACCTCGCAATGGCTGGAGCGTTTCGAAGGCCGCTTCGGCGCCAGGCCGGCGGCTTGGCACTCGGAACTTCCGGCGGCCCGGCGCCGCGACACCTGGCGGGCGGTGGCGAGCGGCGCCGTCCGCGTCCTGGTCGGCGCGCGCTCCGCCTTGTTCCTCCCGTTCCGCGAGCTCGGCCTGATCGTCGTCGACGAAGAGCACGACCAGAGCTTCAAACAGGAGGACGGAGTCGTCTACAACGCGCGCGACATGGCCGTCGTCCGCGGGCGGACGGGCCGCTTTCCCGTGGTGCTCGCCTCGGCGACCCCGTCGCTGGAGACCGTGGTCAACTGCCGGGCCGGCCGCTACGAGCGGTTGCGCCTGCCGGAACGTCACGGCGGGGCGGCGCTTCCCCGCGTCGCCGCGATCGACATGCGGCGGCAGAGTCTCGATCGCCAAGCGTGGCTGTCGCCGGCGTTGCGGAGCGAGCTCGAACGCACCCTGGCGGCGCGCCATCAGGCGTTGCTGTTCCTGAACCGCCGGGGTTACGCGCCGCTCACCTTGTGCCGCGCCTGCGGTCACCGCCTGGCCTGCCCGCAATGCAGCGCCTGGCTGGTCGAGCACCGGCTCGCGGGCCGGCTGGAATGTCACCACTGCGGCCGCGCGACCGCGCCGCTCCGGGTCTGCCCCGACTGCGGCGCCGAAGACTCCTTCGCCGCCTGCGGCCCCGGCGTCGAGCGTTTGGCCGAGGAGGCCGCGGGTCTGTTCCCCGCGGCCCGGATCGCGGTCATGGCGAGCGATACGATTCACGGCCCGTCGGCGGCCGCGGCGTTCGTCGCCCGGATGCAATCGCGCGAAATCGACGTCCTGATTGGCACCCAGATCGTCGCCAAGGGCCATCACTTCCCGTATCTGACCCTGGTCGGCGTCGTCGATGCCGATCTGGGCCTCGCCGGGGGCGATCTGCGCGCGGCCGAACGCACCTATCAGATGCTGCAACAGGTCGCCGGGCGCGCCGGCCGGGCGAGCTTCCCCGGATCGGTCTGGTTGCAGACCTACGCGCCCGAACACCCGGTCATCCGCGCGTTGATCGAGGGTGATCGCGACGGCTTCGTCCGCGCCGAGTCGGCGGCGCGCGAACGCCACGCCATGCCGCCGTTCGGCCGGCTGGCCGCGGTCGTCCTGTCGGGGCGCGACCTCGCGGCGGTCGAGGCGGCGGGCGGGGCGTTGGGCCGCGCCGCCCCGCGCGCCGAAGGCGTCGACGTGCTCGGTCCGGCCCCGGCTCCGCTCGCTTTGCTGCGCGGCCGCCATCGCCGTCGGCTACTGCTGAAGGCGCGCAGGGACACGGCCGTCCAGCCGATCCTCCGTCGCTGGCTCGCCGGCGTCCGCCTGCCCCGCGGCGTCCGCGTCCAGGTCGACGTGGACCCTTACGGCTTTCTGTAGACCCGCGGAGCGTGCGCGCCGCGCCCCCGAAGAGGTCCCCGATGTCGCCCCCGAAGGCGTCGCCGGGCGGCGACGCTTCGCTGTCCCGATTTTTTCGCCGCGGCGGCATTTTTCGCTTGATATTCGACGGAATTTCTGTTACGGTCCTTCCATATTCGAAGACTGCCGATGGAGCCCCGGGGGCAGGCTGTCCGCGGGGCCTTTTCTTGGCGCCGGCCCGACCGTCGGCGCGACCGGCCCTGTTGCGCCGGGGAGAGGAGAGACGCATGACGCCGCAGAACGCCGGCCCGTTCGATCCCGCATGTCGCGCCGCGCCGCGCAGACGCCCTCGCGGGTCCGTTTCGGGCCGCGAATCCGCCCTGCTTTTCGTCTGCTTTCGCCCTGCTTCCGGCCCGTTTTCGCCCTGCTTTTTTCCTGTTTTTTCGGCGTAAACTATTGATTTATATGAAAATGATGAAATTTTCGGTATTGAAGTCGCGTTTTCTTCCCGCCATGCCGCCGGGCCGCCGCCCCGTTTCTTGCCGCCGGATGCGGCTTGCGCCGCGCGGGGCGCGCGTGTTAGGTATCGTCGTCCTTCGGACAGGGACGCCCTGCGCCCCGCGGAGACGTCCGCAGCGCCGAAGACGCGACGGAACTTCCGCCCAACGTTCGAGAGTCGATCGAAGTGTCTTCTGAACCGGTTGGCGTGTCCGGGCTTGCGGGCCGATACGCCGGCGCGCTGTTCGAATTGGCCGAAGAGGGAAACGCCGTCGACCGGGTGGCGGACGATCTGGCGCGCTTGCTGGCGATGGTCTCGGAGTCGGCGGCGTTTGCGCGGCTGCTGGCAAGCCCGGTGATCGCGCGCGAGGATCAGGCGCGGGCGGTGGACGCGGTGATGCGCCGCGCCGAGCTGTCGGATCTGACCTGTCGTTTCGTCGGGCTGGTCGCCCGTAACCGCCGGCTCGCTGCGCTCGCCGAGATGATCGCCGCCTATCGGGCGTTGCTCGCCGCCCGGCGCGGCGAGACCGCCGCCGACGTGGTTTCGGCGGTGCCGTTGAGCGCGGCCCAGCGCGCGACGCTCGAACAGGCGCTCCGCCGCGCGGCCGGCGGGCGGGTCGCGATCCGGACCTCGGTCGATGCCGGTCTGCTCGGCGGGTTGGTGGTCCGGATCGGCTCGCGCATGATCGACTCCTCGCTCGGGAGCAAGCTGGAGAAGTTACGGTTGGTGTTGAAAGGGGCAGCGTGATGGACCTCCGCGCCGCGGAAATCTCCGCCATCCTCAAAGAGCAGATCGCGAATTTCGGCGCCGACGTCGAGATCGCCGAAGTCGGGCAGGTGCTGTCCGTCGGCGACGGCATCGCTCGCGTCTACGGGCTGGACAACGTCCAGGCCGGCGAAATGGTCGAGTTTCCCGGCGGCATTCGCGGCATGGCGCTCAACCTCGAGGCGGACAACGTGGGCGTCGTGATCTTCGGCGACGACCGCACCATCAAGGAGGGCGATACCGTCAAGCGCACCGGCGCGATCGTCGACGTCCCGGTGGGCAAGGGGTTGCTCGGGCGCGTGGTCGATGCGCTCGGCAACCCGATCGACGGCAAGGGGCCGATCGAGGCCGCCGAACGCCGCCGCGTCGAGGTCAAGGCGCCCGGGGTGATCCCCCGGCGCTCGGTCCACGAACCGGTCCAGACCGGGATCAAGGCGATCGACAGCCTGATCCCGATCGGCCGCGGGCAGCGCGAACTCATCATCGGCGACCGCCAGACCGGCAAGACCGCGGTCGCGATCGACACCATCATCAACCAACGCGAGGTCAACCGGGCGGGCGACGAGACGTCCAGCCTCTACTGCATCTACGTCGCCATCGGGCAGAAGCGCTCGACCGTGGCCCAGGTCGTCAAGGCGCTCGAGGAAAACGGCGCCATGGAATACGCCGTCGTGGTCGCCGCCTCGGCCTCGGAGCCCGCGCCCTTGCAGTTCCTCGCCCCCTATGCCGGCTGCGCGATGGGCGAGTATTTCCGCGACAACGGCATGCACGCGGTCATCATCTACGACGACTTGTCGAAGCAGGCCGTCGCCTACCGGCAGATGTCGCTGCTGCTGCGGCGCCCGCCGGGCCGCGAGGCCTATCCCGGCGACGTGTTCTACCTGCACTCGCGCCTGCTGGAGCGCGCCGCGAAGCTGAACGACGATCATGGCGCGGGCTCGCTCACGGCCCTGCCGATCGTCGAGACCCAGGCCAACGACGTCTCCGCCTATATTCCCACCAACGTGATCTCGATCACCGACGGCCAGATCTTCCTTGAGACCGACCTGTTCTACGCCGGCGTCCGGCCGGCGGTGAATGTCGGGATTTCGGTCAGCCGCGTCGGCTCCGCGGCGCAGATCAAGGCGATGAAGCAGGTCGCCGGCAGCGTCAAGCTCGAACTCGCCCAATATCGCGAAATGGCCGCCTTCGCGCAGTTCGCCTCCGACCTCGACGCCGCGACCCAGCGGCTGCTCAACCGCGGCGCGCGGCTGACCGAGCTTCTCAAGCAGCCGCAATTCTCGCCCCTCCCGGTGGAGGAGCAGGTGGTCGCCATCTTCGCCGGGGTCAACGGCTATCTCGACGGCTTGCCGGTCGAGGCCGTGACCCGGTTCGAGCAGGGCTTTCTCGGCGAGCTGCGCGCCAACCGGGGCGACCTGCTGCGGGCGATCCGCGACGAGCGCGAACTGTCCGGCGAAACCGAGGGCAAGCTGAAGGACGCCCTCGACGCCTATGCCGGGACCTTCGCCGCGGCTTGAGCGCGGCGGCCTTTCATGCCCGGCCTCAAGGACCTCCGCAACCGGATCAACAGCGTCAAGTCGACGCAGAAGATCACTTCGGCGATGAAGATGGTCGCCGCGGCCAAGCTGCGCCGCGCCCAGGAACAGGCCGAGGCGGCCCGGCCCTACGCCGAACGCATGGAGCGCATGTTGGGATCGCTGGCGTCGTCGTTCGCGGGCGCCGAGGGCGCCCCGCCGTTGCTTGCGGGGACCGGCCGCGACGCGGTCCATCTCGTCGTCGTCGCGACGTCGGATCGTGGGCTGTGCGGCGGATTCAACTCGTCGATCGTCCGCGCCGCGCGCAACGCCGTCCGGGCGCTCCGGCAGGACGGCAAGGAGGTCGCGATTCTGTGCGTCGGCCGCAAGGGCCGCGCCCAGCTGGCGCGCGACTTCGGTAGCCTGATCGTCGACGCCATCGACGACCTCGGCAAGCCGCGCCTCGGTTTCGACGACGCCCGGACGGTAGCCCGGCGCGTCCTCGGGATGTTCGACGACGGCGCGTTCGACGTCTGCACGGTGTTCTACAACCGCTTCCAGTCGGTGATGCGCCAGGTGCCGACCGGGCGGCAGCTGATCCCGTTCTCGCCGCCGGCCGACGACGACTCCGATTCGGGCCCCGCCGCGCAGGGTGCCCCGGCGGTCTACGAATACGAGCCCGAGGAGGAGGAGATCCTGGCCCGGCTTCTGCCCCTCAACCTGTCGGTGCAGATCTACCGCGCTTTGCTCGAGAACGCCGCCAGCGAGCAGGGCGCCCGCATGGCGGCCATGGACAACGCGACCCGCAACGCCGGCGACATGATCGACCGGCTGACGCTGAACTACAACCGCACGCGCCAAGCGCAGATCACCAAGGAGCTGATCGAGATCGTATCCGGCGCGGAGGCGCTCTAGCGGCGAAAATTTATAGATGCGCGAACGCCGTCGCGACCATCAAGCGGCTTGCTTCGACGGGGGAGACAATGGCGACACCGATGAATCCGACCGGGGCGAACCCGACGGGGAAGATCACCCAGGTGCTGGGCGCCGTGGTGGACGTCCGCTTCGACGGCCATTTGCCGGCGATCCTCAACGCGCTGCATTGCGACAACGCGGGCGGCCGCCTGGTGCTCGAAGTGGCGCAGCATCTCGGCCAGAACACCGTCCGCAGCGTGGCGATGGACACCACCGACGGCTTGGTCCGGGGTCTCGACGTGACCGATACCGGCGGCCCGATCACGGTGCCGGTCGGCCCCGACACGCTGGGCCGGATGCTCAACGTCGTCGGCGACCCGATCGACGAGCGCGGCCCGGTCGCCTCGAACAAGAGCCTGCCCATCCATCGCGATGCGCCGGTCTTCACCGATCAATCGACCGATACCGAGATCCTGATCACCGGGATCAAGGTGGTGGACCTGCTGGCCCCCTACGCCAAGGGCGGAAAGATCGGCCTGTTCGGCGGCGCCGGCGTGGGCAAGACCGTCATCATCATGGAGTTGATCAACAACATCGCCAAGGCGCATGGCGGCTACTCGGTGTTCGCCGGCGTGGGCGAGCGCACGCGCGAAGGCAACGACCTCTACCACGAGATGCTGGAATCGGGGGTGATCGACTTCGAGGGCGACTCGAAGGCGGCCCTGGTTTACGGCCAGATGAACGAGCCGCCGGGCGCGCGCGCGCGCGTCGGCCTGACTGGCCTCACGCTGGCGGAGTATTTCCGCGACGACGAAGGCCAGGACGTGCTGCTGTTCATCGACAACATCTTCCGCTTCACCCAGGCGGGATCGGAAGTGTCGGCCCTGCTCGGGCGCATCCCCTCCGCGGTGGGGTATCAGCCGACGCTGGCGACCGATATGGGCGCGTTGCAGGAGCGCATCACCACGACCAGGAAGGGGTCGATCACCTCGGTGCAGGCGATCTACGTGCCGGCCGACGACCTGACCGACCCGGCCCCGGCGACCTCCTTCTCGCATCTGGATGCGACGACGGTGCTGTCCCGCCAGATCGCCGAGCTCGGGATCTATCCGGCGGTCGATCCGCTGGATTCGACGTCGCGGATCCTGGAGCCGCGCGTCGTCGGCGAGGAGCACTACCGGATCGCGCGCGAGGTCCAGCGCGTCCTCCAGACCTACAAGTCGTTGCAGGACATCATCGCCATCCTCGGGATGGAGGAGCTGTCCGAGGAGGACAAGCTGATCGTCGCGCGCGCGCGCAAGATCCAGCGCTTCCTGTCGCAACCCTTCCACGTCGCCGAGGTGTTCACCGGGCACCCGGGCGTCTTCGTCGACCTCGAGGATACGATCAAGGGGTTCAAGGGCCTCGTCGAGGGCGAGTACGACGATCTGCCCGAAGCGGCCTTCTACATGGTCTCGACCATCGAAAGCGCGGTCGAGAAGGCCAAGCGAATGGCCGCCGAGGCCGCCTGAGCATGGCCGACAGGATCGAGTTCGAGCTGGTCTCGCCCGAACGGCTGCTGCTCTCGCAACCGGTGGGCATGGTCGTCGTGCCGGGCGGCGAGGGCGATTTCGGCGTGCTCCCCGGCCATGCGCCGATGATCTCGACGATCCGCGCCGGCGTCATCGCGACCTACGAGGACGGCCGGGTCGACCGGCGCATCTTCGTCGCCGGCGGGTTCGCCGAGGTGACGCCCGAGCGCTGCGCGGTGCTGGCCGAGGAAGCGGAGCCTCTCGATTCGATCGACGCGGCCCAGGCCGAAGCGCGGGTCGCGGCCGCCGGCGAAGCGGTCGAGGCCGCGCGCGCCGACGAGGAGCGGGCGGCGGCGGAAGCGCGCCTCGCCATAGCCCAGGCGCTTCGCCGGGCGGTCGATGCGGCGCCGCGCTGAGCCCGCCCCAACGCGCCGACCCGGCGATTGCGCGGGACGGTCGGTTTCATAGAATAGCGCTCCGGACGGGCAACGCTGGGGCTGCGCAGTGGCTGGCTGGACGCTCGAAGACATTCCCTGGGACGAGTTCGATCGCGCGCGCGTCGATCCCGACGTCGTGCCGATCGTCAAGGCCGCGAGCCTGGTGGAGTACAACGCCGAAGACTATCGGGTCTATCTGAACAACGTCTTCCACGACGACCCGCGCTTTCGCCAAGCGGTCGACGGCTGGGCCAGGGAAGAGGTCCAGCACGGTCTGGCCCTGGCCCGCTGGGCGAAGCTCGCCGATCCGGCGTTCGACTTCGAGGCGTGCTTCCGGCGGTTCGTGGACGGGTTCCGCCTGCCGCTGGATGCGCGCGAGTCCGTGCGCGGAACCCGGACCGGGGAGCTGATCGCGCGCTGCATGGTCGAGACCGGCACCAGCTCCTACTACTCGGCCCTCGCCGAGGCCACTGACGAGCCCGTGCTCGAGGCGATCTGCCGCCGCATCGCCGACGACGAGTACGCGCATTACTGCCTGTTCCGCCGACACATGACCCGCTACCTCGCGGAGGAGAGGCTGGGCTTCTGGGAGCGGCTGCGGATCGCGCTGGGCCGCATCGTCGAATCGGAGGACGACGAGCTCGCCTACGCCTATTACGCGACCAACGGGGGCGACGCCCCTTACGACCGCCGGGCCAACGCAGCCTCCTACGGCCGCAGGGCGATGTCCTGTTACACGCCCGGCATCGTCGAGCGCGGCGCCGGCATGGTGCTCGACGCGATCGGCGTCAAACCGGTCGCCGGGGCCGGCCGCGTGGCCGGCTGGCTCGGCTGGCTGGTTCTGCGCGCGCGGCTCCGCCGGCTCGCCCGCCCCGCGGCCTGACCCGCCGCGACGGCCGTCAGCCGTCAGCCGCCGCCGGCGAGCGCCCGGTGCGCCGCCAGCGTGCTCGTCAGCGCGTCGGGATCGCCCCGTCCCAGGCCGCATTCGGCGGCGACCGCGGCCACCGCCGCGTAGTTGCGCGCCGCGGCCAGCTTGCGCGCGTTGCCCTCCGGGTCGCCGTCATGGACCAGGCCGAGATAGAGGTCGGCGCCGTCGGGCAGGGCCAGATCGGCCAGTGGGCGGAAATATGCGTCGTCGCTGCGGTTCTTGAGCACCGGCATGTGGATGTAGGCGATCGGGCGCGACACCGCGCCGACGATGCCGTTGGCGATCTCGACGACGACCCCCAGATCCTTCGGCAGCACCATGTGTTCGTCGCGTGGGCTGCCGTAGCAGAGATGGAAGCCGAGATCGATCGACGGCGGGACGAGGTCTCCGACCTGGCCGAGCGACGAAAGTATCTGGTCGCGATAGCCGGTGGGCTGGTCGAAATAGCCTTCCCACATCAGGACTTCCTGGCAGACGTCCCATTGATAGGAGATCCGGTCATGCGGCAGCGTCGCGGCGATGCGTCCGAACTCGCCGGCGAGATGCCGGGTATAGGCCGGCAGGAACGCGCCGTAGCTGTTGGCCGAGATGAAGTTGTACGTGATGGCGAGCGGGGTCGCCATGCAGATCTGATATTTGACCCCCTCGGGGACGACGCCTTCGACCCGCAACCGCTCGAAGACTTCGTAATTGCGGATCGCGTCGTCGGCGTAGCCGGTATCGAACGTGACCGAGGCCGGGTCCGCCCCCGGCCGCAACCGCAGCCGCTCGATCTCGTAGACCAGCTTGCCGTCCCATTGCCGGAACGCGAAGGGCGGCAGGTCGGGATCGACTTCGAGGTCCGGATGCTCCTTCAACTGGTCGGCGATGAAGCTGATCCACCGCGCGCGCCGCCCGGTCTCGCCGTCGGGGACGCGCAGGATGCAGTCGCCCAGCGCGCCGCACAACGTGCGGAACACGGTCTCGGCGTCGGGCAGCGGTATGCTGCCGACCATATGGACGATGGGGGATCCCGCCTCTCGGTTCATCGCGCCCTCCTCATGCCGGGTTGCGTCCGGTCGATTGTCCTATGCGACCGTCGCCGTTGTCCATCGGGGCATCGCCCAGCGCCCGTTCGACGAAGCCGAGCAGGTCGCCGCCCGGGAACAGCAACCCGCGCACGCCGGCCCGGCGGGCGGCCTCCATGTCCTGCGGCGAGTCGCCGATCAGGAAGCTCTTCCTGCGGTCGATCGGCCAGTCCGACATGGCCTGTAGCAACATGCCGGGCGCCGGTTTCCGCCAAGCGCTGTCGCGCGCATAGACCCCTTTCCCGGCCGTCGGATGATAGGGGCAGTAATAGAACCCGTCGATGCGGGCGCCCTTGGCGGCGAGTTCCCGGTTGATCCAGCCGTGCAGCCGGTCCACCTCGGCGGCGCCGAAATAGCCGCGCCCGACGCCCGATTGGTTGGTGACCACGATCGCCAGATAGCCTCGGCGGTTGAGCAGCGCGACCGCCCGGGCGGCGCCGTCGGTCCAGACGATCTGGTCGGGCCGATGGACGTAGCCCGAATCGACGTTGAGCACGCCGTCGCGATCGAGGAACGCCGCGGGGCGGGAGGCGGCCAGGGCGCGCGCTCCCCGGCCGGCCCGAACCCGCTTCGGCGGCGGATGCGGGCTACTCGATGGCGTATCGGAACGGCAGCTTCAGCCCGGCTTCCTCGGCGATGTCCATATAGCGCTTGAACAGCGCGCTTCCGGGCAAGCCCTGGCCGTCGAACTTCTTGGCGTTCCGGTTGGGCCAGTCGCCCAGGGCCGCGGCCATCTTGGCGCGTTCGCCGAACGGCAGCGCCTGCACCGTGCTGCCGGTCTCCCGCAGCTTCTTCAGCGACGCATCGAAGCGTTTGGTCGATTCCTCGGCGGTCTTGACCATCCACGCCTCCGACTCCTGGTCGATGATGCGCCGGATGCTCTCGGGCAGCTTGCCGTAGCTGTCGAGATTCATCGACAACTGGTAAAGCGTCGTCGAGCCCCAGCCGACTACCGTGAACACCTTCGCCGGCTCGTTCAGCTTGAATCCGAGCCAAGCCGTCGGGAAGATCACCAGCCCTTCATAGACGCCCGCCTGGAGCGAGTTATAGGCCTCGTTGAGGCTGGTCTGCACCGCGGTCGCTCCCGACAGCTTCAGCCACGGCAGGTTGGGGCCGGCGCCGCCGATCTTGTGCCCCTTGAGGTCGCTCATCTTGCTCCATTTGAACTTGGTGCCGAGCCCGTAGGAGGAGAAGGTTCCGGCGCCGAGCCATTTCTGATTGTATTTCTTCAGCGCCGCCGTCCATTGCGGAAACTCGCGATAGGTCTTCCGCGTGATTTCGTGCTGCGTCATCGGGTCGTCGGTGACGAACGGCACGAAATAGTGGAACGCGAAATGGACCGCCTTGGTCGGCTCGAAGCAGGCGCACCAGAGGCCGATGTCGAACAGACCCTTCTCGACCGCCTCCAGGACGTCGAACGGTCCGGCGACGGTCCCCCCATAGGCTTCGATGAACCGGATCTTGTGGTCGGTCTCCTTCGCCACACGCTCCTTGATCTTCGGAACCAGGTAGCTGTGCGCCATGAAAATCGGTTCGAGCGGCTTCATCGGCTGTCCGGCGCCGATGCGCAGCGTGAACGAGTCGGCCTGCGCCGGCGGAATCGCTACGGCGCCGGCGGCCAGGGCGAGAGCGCCCAGGCGCGCGGCGCGCGAGAGGTGGCGTGATCGCATGTTCGGCCTCCCTGCGATGGATCGCGGCCGACTCTAGCAGAGCCGCGCGGAGGCGACACGGGCCGCGTTGCGCGGCGCCGGCCCGGGACGGCATAATCGCGGCGCGGGAGAAGAGGGGTGCGGACATGTCGAGCGACGGCTTCCTTCGCAACTACTGGTACGTCGCGGCCTGGGACCACGAACTCGGTCGCGAGCCGCTCGCGCGCAGGATATTGAGCCAGCCCGTCGTGATGTATCGGACCGGGGACGGAACGCCCGTCGCGTTCGAGGACCGTTGCCGCCATCGCCGCGCGCCGCTCTCGCTGGGGCGCGTGGTCGGCGACAACCTCCAATGCGGCTATCACGGGATGACCTACGACCCGACCGGCGCCTGCATCGCGATTCCGGGCCAGACGAGCCTGCCGCCCGGCGCCCGGCTCAGATCCTATCCGCTGGTCGAGCGCTGGAACTGGATCTGGATATGGATGGGCGATCCGGCCCATGCGGATCCCGCCGCGATCCCCAACCTCTACTGGCACGACGATCCGGGCTGGACGACGGTCGGCGGCTATCTGCGGTTCGGCGCCCACTACCAGCTGTTGATCGACAACCTCATGGACCTCACCCATGAGACCTTCCTGCACAGCCGGACCATCGGCAACGATCACGTCGCCAACACGCCGCTCGCCAAGGTGACCCGCGACACGACCGCCGAGGTGGCGGCGTCGATGCTGGCCGGCGCCGCCCGCGCGGCGCTGCCGAGCGTGAACGCGATCCGCTGGATGACGGACATCGACCCGCCGCCCTTCTACGCCAAGGCGAGCGGCCTCGACCGGCCGGGCGACCGGGTGGACCGCTGGCAGATCATCCGCTTCGAGCCGCCCTCGCATGTCTGGCTCGACGTGGGCGTGGCGCGCGCCGGCTCCGGCGCGCCCGAGGGCGACCGCAGCGGCGGCGTGTCGCATGTCGTGGTCGACGAGCTGACGCCCGAAACCGAGAGTTCGACCCACTATTTCTGGTCCTTCCCGCGCAACTACCGGCTCGACGACGCGGCGCTCAGCGACTTCCTCCAGAAGGGCGTCCACAAGACCTTTCTCGAGGATCAGGCGATGCTCGAAGGCCAGCAGGCGATCATCGACGCCGACCCCGAGGCCCCGATCGTCGACATCAACGCCGATGCCGGCTCGATCCAGGCGCGCAACGTCGTGGCGCGGCTGCTCGCCGAAGAAGCCGCGGGCGAACCGGCGCGCGAGCGGGGGTAGGGGGCCGTCGTCTACGGCCGGCCCGGAGCCGCCGCGGGTCCGGGAAGGTCGTGGATCGCGACCGACGGGCAGACTTCCCTGGCGATCCCGCACAGATGCCGATGGTGACTCAGATAGATGACCTGTCCGAACCCCGCCATGTCGGCGAACACGCGGAACGTCTCCTCGGCGCGGTCGTCGTCGAAGGTCTCGAGAATGTCGTCGGCGATGAACGGCACCGGCCCATGCCGGTTCGCGAACTCGCGGTAGCCGGCGACGCGGAGCGCAAGATAGAGCTGAAAGCGCGCGCCCTTCGACATTTCCGACGCGAGCTTCGCGCCGCCGCCCGCGGCGATCCCGATAAGAACCTCGCCCTTGTCGGCGGGTTGGGACGTCAGCCTTGAATATGCGCCGCGGCTGATGGTGCGGAACGCGGCGGAGGCGCGTTCCATCATCGAACTGCGGTGCTTGTCGCGATAGGCGGCGAGCGCCCGCTCCGCCGCCGCGACGCCGAGCCCGGTCCGCACGTAATCGCGCGCGCCTTTCTCGATCTCGAGCAGGACCGTGCGGCGTTCCGTTTCGAGCCGGGCCGCCGCGTCGTCGTCGCCCACCGCGCGGAGCGCGTCTTCCGCCTTTCCGAGCGCGCGATAGCGTTCGTTCATCCGCTGCGACGCGTCATCGAGCCGCAACTTGATCTCCGCGACGTCTCGTTCGAGGTTCTCCCGGTCCGTCTCGCGGAGGACGGCTTCCGCCTCCTCGGGCGAGTCCGTCTTCATCGACGCGGCCAACTCGGCTTCGCGGTCCGCCAGTTCCTTGCGGAGCTCGTTCCGCCGCGCCGTCTTTCGCAGCCGCTCGTCCACCTCCCGCAGCGTGTTCACGCCGAACGCCCGGAACATCTCGTCGGCGACCGTATGCAGCTCCGCGCGGTCTTTCTCGGCCGCCGCGGTCTTTTCGGCGAGGTCCTTGATCTCCTTCGACAGCTCGTTCCGCCGCTTCCGGTCGGAGAGCGCCGCGCCGAGACGCTCCTTCAACGCGTCGCCTGCGGCAACGACCCGTTCGGGGTCGAACGCGGCGCCCGACCGTTCGGCAAGGTCGCGCACCTCATCCGCATAGGCGTCTTGGTCGCGTTCCATCGCCTCGATGCGTCCGGCGATTTCGGCCTGCGCCTGGAGCGCCGAGTCCAGTGACGCCGCCTCGTCGAGGATGCGCCGCACGGCCGCGCTCGACGGTTCCGGATCGAGCCGTCCGAGCCAGCATCGCGCCAGCGCGGTGGTCCAGTCGGCCCGCCATGCGGCGTCGTCCCGTTCCGCCGTTTTCGCGTCGCGCCGACGATGCTCCAGCTCCACGCGCTTCCCCTGGAACCGGTCCTGCGCCGCCTTCGACGCCGCCCGACGGTCCCTGTCCTCCGCCGCGGCGGACTCCGCGATCCCGATCAGCCGTTCGAGCTCCGCCGCCGGATCGTGCGCGACGCCGGCGGCCGTCAAGGCTTCCGCCAGCCGTTCGCGATGCCGGTTCACGTCGTCGCGCGCGCGCTCGAAGCCGATGGTTTCGCGGCGGATCTCGTGTTGGATCTCCAGGACCGCGGCGCGACGGTCGATCCAGCCCGAGAGCTTGGGCAAGGCGATGTCGGGAGGCAGGTCCGCCGCGCCGGCGTCGATCATGGTCTGCACGGCGGCGGCCATCTCGTCCAGAGCCCGCCGTTCCCGGTCGCGCGCCGAGGCGAGGTCCGCGGCGTTCCGTTCGATCTCCGCTTCCGTGTTTCGCAACGCCTCGTCGGCCTGTCTCACGGCGGCGAGCGCTTCCGCGTGCGCGATGCGGTTGTCCGTCGCCGCATCGTCTTCGCGCAACCGTTCCTCGAAAGCGTCGGCGGATTCGGCGTCCAGCCTTGCGCGGAGCAGGCTCCACGCGGTATCGCGCTCGGCTCGCAATCGCTCCGCCTCCAGGTCGTCGACGACGCCGGTTTCGGCCTTCTTCGCGTCGATGAGGTCGGAATATCTGTTCCGTTCGGCTGTGAGGCGGTTTCTCTCCTGTTCGATCCGTTCGATGTTTCCGGCGGCCTTGTCGAGGTCTTGCCGCCAGCGCTCCAACTCGTCCGTCTCGGGCGTCTCGACGCGCGCCAGTTCTTCCGCGCTGCCGCTCCAGGGCCGCAACTGCGCCAATTCCGCGTCGCGTTCGATCCGCAGGCGTTCCAGCTCCTTCTCGTGCAGGTCGAGGCGCGCGCGGCAGTCGTCCGATTGCGCCGCTTTCAACGCGTCGTTCAACCGGTCGAACGCCGTCGGGTCGCTTCCGTCGCCGACCTCTTCGAGGGCGCGGCCCGCCCGTTCGACGTCGGTTTCCGCCGTCTTCAGCTCGTCCTGCGCGGTCCGGCGCCGCTCTTCGATACCGGACCGCCGTTCGATCAGTTCCCGCAATTCCCCTGCGGCCGCGGCCGGTATGACGAGGGCGTCGGGGTTGGCGCCGGGCGCCTGGTCCAGACGCTTGAGAACGGCCGTGATCCTTCCCTTGTGTTCGGCGAGTTCGGAACGCCGCCGGGGCAGGTCTTCTTCCGCCGTCACGTACCGGCCGCGCGGCAGATCGAGCCCTGCGACGCGGTCCTCGACGGCGAGGATCGCCTCGTCCACGGCCAGGGCCTCGCGCTTCTCCATCGATTGCCGCTTCCGTTCGCGGAGGCTCTCGATCCCAGTCGTCAGCCTGGGTTCCCGCTCGATGAGGTCCCCGATCTGCGTGAACCAGACTTGCGGCGGCTCCGGCAGCGGCTCGAGAGGGCCGAGCTCGGCGCGCAAGCGGCGGATTTCGGCAAGCCGGGGCAGGCCCTGAAGACGGCGTTCGGCGTCGTCGCGCCCGGTCTCCAGCCTGGCCCGCGCCGCCGCCGCCTCGTCATAGGCTTCTTTCTCCCGGTCGCGTTCCTCGGTGAGGCGCGCATAGGCGCTCGCGGCGGTGTCGAGCCGTTTTTTCTCCGTTTCGAGCTCGCCGAGTCGCGCCTTGAGCTTGTGGAGTCCGGTGTTCCGCGCCTGGCCCTTGTGAAACCCGTCGGCGACGCCGCGCAACCGTCCGAGGATTCCATGCAACTCGGTGATGCCGGCCCCCGCTGCGAAAAGGAGTTGGCCGAGATCGCCTTCGCTGCGAAGGATCGCCTCGCCGCCGGCCTCCAGAGTGTCGTCGTCGAGCGAGAACATCTCCTTGTAGGCGTCGCGGTTCATCCCGCCGAGCGCGTTGGCGAGCACGCCTTCGGAGATAGGCTGTCCGCTTCCGTCGAGCAGGCTTCCCCGCCTCCTCCTGATGCGCGCGAAACGGCGGGTCTCTCTGCCGATCTCCAGATCCGCCTCGACGCGCATGGCGTTGTAGCCGTGCGCGAAGCCGTAGCGGCTGCGGTGTTCGAACGCGAACAGCAGGTCGAGAAACCCGGACAACGCCGTCGATTTTCCCGCCTCGTTCGGCCCGTAGATCACGTGCAGGTCGGGCGCGCCGGGGGCGGGCGCGCCGAAGTCGATTTCGTGATCGGTGAAGATGCCGTAGCACGACAGGTCGAGGCGGCGCAGGCGCATCAGTCCGCTGCTTCCTTCGCCGCGCCCCCGCGTAAATGCGCGATCGTCGCTTCGCGTCCTTCGGCGATCAGCGCCTCGATAATCGCGCCGCGTTCCGCCTCGTTGTCGCCGAAGGCGCGGCGCGCTTCGGACGGCAGGGCTCTCACGAGGCCGTCCACCATGTCGAGGGCGTGTCGCCGGAACCCCTCCGATGCGGAGACGTTTCGCATCTCCGTCGCCAGTTCGTCCACCGGCCCGACGGGTTCCGCGGCTTCTCCGTCCGCCGTCGCCGTGACGTCGACCTCCTCGATCCAGGTTTTGCCGATCGCGCTCGCCCGTCCGTCGGCCTCGGCTTTCACCAAGTCCCGGTCGCGTCGCAGGCGCCATGCCAACCCCGTCGCGCCGCGCAGTTCCAGACGGACGACCAGATGGTCGGCGTCGACGCGCTCCCGTTCCCGTTCGAGGCCGGCGCCGATGCGCCCTACCATGTCGCGCCATTCCTCGACGCCGGTGAGATCGACCGCGATGCGCTCGAACTGCGCGATGCAGGTCGGATGCGCCCGGCAATCGACCGCGCCATCGTCGCCGACGCGGACCATCGTCGCCGATTTCGGGCCATCCTCGCCGATGTCGCGCCCCTGCGGCATCCCGGGCATGACGATGTGCGGGGCCTCGCAATGCGCCTCCCGCTTGTGGACGTGGCCCAGGCACCAATAGTCGAAACCGGCCGCCGCCAGTTCGGACACGCTGCAAGGCGCGTAATCGTCATGCGCCGCCGACCCGCCGAGGCTCGTGTGCAGCAGGCCGATGTTGAACGCGCCGCGGATCGGAGGCTTGAACTTCGGCGCCAGGCTCTCCGGCGCCTGGGGTCTGGCGAAGCTGATCCCGTGCACCGCGACGGGAATCTCGCTCGCCGGCCGGTCCAGCTCGACCGCCTCGCCCCGTCCGCCGAACACCTTCACCCCGTCGGGCAATGCGAGCTCCCTGGTGATCCGCGATTGCGCGTCGTGGTTGCCGCGCACGACGAACGTGCGGATTCCGGCCTCGTCAAGCCGTTGCAGCTGCTGGGCGAGGAACAGCGCCGTCTTCATCGACGTCTGATTGCCGTCATAGAGGTCGCCGGCGATCATCAGCGCGTCCGCCCGCTCGTCGAGGCACAGATCGATGATCCCTTCGAAGGCGCGTCGGGTTGCGTCGCCGATCAACTCGGCGAGATCGGGATCGCGCAGCGCCAGCGAACGCAGCGGCGAGTCGAGATGGATGTCGGCCGTATGGACGAAGCGGAACGGCATGGTCCGGCCCGGGTGACGCGGCGATTCGCGGCGAAACGGCTTCAGTCGAAGCGGATGTATTCGAAATCGAGCGGTTCGCGGTTGACGCCGCGCGCGGGCGGGGCGATCCAGCCGGCGATCTTGCCCGGTTCGACGACGCGCTTCATCAGGCTCTTGACGAAGGCGCGATCGTCGTCGCTCGGCAGCCAGTCGCCGCGGCGTCGGGTCCAGTCCGCGTCGGTAATCACCTTGCCGTCGGGCGATACCCTGATCTCGGAGAAGTTGCCGATCGCGCGCTGGAAGCCGCGATGGGGCAGCGCCAGCTGCATGTCGACGCCGTTCCGCTTGATCGTCCGGTTCCACCGCTCCAGGCCGCGCTGGCAGTCGTCGATGTATTCCTGGCGCAGCCGCTCGTTGACGGCGTTCAACGCGGTGTGCTCCTCGACGACGATCCGGTCGCCCCGGACCTCGTGCACCGGCCAGGTCGCGTCGAGCAGCCGGTGGTCGTCGTCGATCTGCGCCTCCTGGAACCGGCCCTTGAGGCCCTGGGTGAAGTAGTTCGCGGCGTTGGTGGAGATCTCCTGGCCGAACAGGTCCAGCGAGACGCTGAAGTGGAAGTTGATGAATTTCTGGATGGTCGGCAGGTCGACGACGCCGGCGGCGCGGACCTTTTCGGGATCGTCGGTCTTGCGTTCCTTCATCACCTCGGCGGTGCGCTGGACGATCCGCCCGACGCCGGTCTCGCCGACGAACATGTGATGGCCTTCCTCCGTCAGCATGAACTGGCAGCTCCGCGCCAGCGGATCGAAAGCCGACTCGGCGAGCGACGCGAGCTGATACTTGCCGTCTCGGTCGGTGAAATAGGTGAACATGAAGAAGCTCAGCCAATCGGGCGTCTTCTCGTTGAACGCGCCCAGGATGCGCGGCTTGTCGGGGTCGCCCGAATGTCGCTCCAGCAGCGCCTCGGCTTCCTCGCGCCCGTCGCGGCCGAAATAGGCGTGCAGCAGATAGACCATCGCCCACAGATGCCGACCTTCCTCGACGTTGACCTGATAGATGTTCCGCAGGTCGTAGAGCGACGGGCAGGTCTCGCCCAGCTGCCGCTGTTGCTCGACCGAGGCGGGCTCGGTGTCGCCCTGGGTGACGATCAGCCGGCGCAGGGTGGAGCGGTATTCGCCCGGCACCTCCCGCCAGACCGGTTGGCCGATATGCTCGCCGAAGGCGATTCTGCGATCGGGCTGGGGTTCGGCGAGGAAGATGCCCCAGCGGTATTCGGGCATCTTGACGAAATCGTAATGCGCCCAGCCGTCGGGATCGACGCCGATCGCGGTGCGAAGATAGACATCGTAGCCCGACGCCCCGTCGGGTCCCAGCTCGCTCCACCAGCCGAGGAAGCCGGGCAACCACTGCTCCAGGGCGCGTTGCAGGCGGCGGTTGCCGGACAGCCCCACGTTGTTGGGGATGCGCTCGTTGTAATCGATCTGCACGGGTCAGACCCTTCCCTTGTCGAATTGGGTTTTCCTGCCGCTGCCGTAGAGCTGCAGCGCGCCCTCCGCGCCGACCGCGTTGGGCCGCTGGAAGATCCAGTTCTGCCACGCGCTGAGCCGGCCGAAAATCTTGGTCTCCAGCGTCTCCGGCCCGGCGAACCGCAGGCTCGCCTCCATCCCGGTGAGCGCATCGGGCGAGAAGCTCGCGCGCTCTTCGATCGCCAGCCGCACCTCGTCTTCCCAGTCGATGTCGTCGGGCGTGAACGTCACCAGGCCGAGCGCCTCGGCCGCCGCCGCTTCGAGCGGTTCGCCGATCTCCTCCCCGGCCCGCTCCACGCCCGTCGGATCGGCCAGGAAGCGGCTCTGGAGCCGCGTCAGCCCGTTCGACATCGGCAGCGGTCCGAAATTCATCCCGCCGAGCCGGACCGACGCCGGCGGCGCGTTGCCGCCCTCGAACACGCCGTCGAGCATGAACGCGCGGTCGGCGGCGAGCACGATTTCGAGCAGGGCGCCGGCGAAGCAGCTGCCGGGCTCGACCAGCGCGATCAGGCTGCGCGCGCTGAGATCGAGACGCTTGAGGCTGCGCTTCAGATAGAGCGTGATCTCGCGCGCCAGCCAGTCGCCCCGATTGTCGAGAAGCGCCCGGTCGGCGGCCTCCACCAGGTCGGCCGCGCCCGACGACCGCATTACCCAGCTGCCGATGGTCTGCTCGTTGAGCCGGAGATGCATGATCGCGTCGTCGAGCTCGCGCGCGAGGGCGAGCGGCCAGAATGCGGCGCCCGCGGCGTGGATCCCGGCTGCGTCTTGCGGCGGCTCCGCGTCCGGGCCCCGGATCGTGACGTAGGCCGCCCCCAGGGCGCGGTCGATCTCGACCGAGACGTGGTCGTAGGCCACCCGATCCGCTTCGACGGTCCGGGCGAGCGGGATCAGCTCGATCCCGGCCGCGTCCTTCGGCCGTTTCGAGGCGTCGGCGAACTCGCGCGCGCGCGCGTCCACGATCTCGTCGAAGCGCGACCCCGGCACCAGCTCGTCCACCAGCAGCCAGTCCACGGCGCGCTTGCCGCGCACGCCTTCGGAGGTCGTGCAGAAGAAATCGGCGTGGTCGTGGCGCACCCTGCGCTTGTCGACCAGCCGGGTGAGCCCGCCGGTCCCCGGCAGCACCGCGAGCAGCGGCAGTTCGGGCAACGATACGGTGGACGAGCCGTCGTCGATCAGCATGATGTGGTCGCAGGCGAGGGCCAGCTCGTAGCCGCCGCCCGCCGCGGCGCCGTTGATCGCGCAGATGTAGCGTTGATCCGAATTGTTCGTCGCATCCTCGATGCCGAGCCGGGTCTCGTTGGTGAACTTGCAGAAATTGACCTTGTGGGCGTGGCTCGACCGGCCGAGCATCGGGATGTTGGCCCCGGCGCAGAACACCCGCGGCTTGTCCGACGACAGCACGACGCAGCCGACCTCGGGATGTTCGAAACGGAGCCGCTGTATGGCGTCGTAGAGCTCGATATCGACGCCGAGATCGTAGGAGTTGAGCTTCAGGGCGTAGCCGGGGACGAGCGGCGCGTTCTCGTCCACGTCGAGGGCCAGCCGCGCCACCTTCCCGTCGACGGTCAGCCGCCAATGCCGGTATCGATCGGGGTGGGTCTGCAAGTCGATGCGTTCGCCGGATGGGTGGGCGTCCGTCCGTCGCGCCGGTTCGGCCATTCGATCCTCCGTTGGGAAGCAGGCGAGGCGGGCGCGTCCTGCCGCCCGGGCCGCCGCCGACAATATATAGAGATCGGCGGCGCGGAATCGAGCGTGAATCGCCCGGCCGTGCGCGAGATCGGCGACGGACGCATGGAGCGGCCCGGCGCGGCGTATATTTCTTCTTCGAGGCAGGGGAGAAGCGGAGCGGATCCGGCCACGGCCCCTGTGTGGCCCGAATCGGCGCCCATGCGCTGACGGCGGCTTCCCGGACTTCTCTATGGGACCGGCTGCCGCGGCGCCGGGGCGGCGCCATGGGCGGCGCCAGGTCGCCGCGCGAAAAGGCCCGCCGCGCGCCCCGAGGGAAACGCGCGACGGGCCCGCTCCGCCCGGGCGGGCGGCTTCAGTTCGACGGCGCCGTCACGCGGCAATGCTCCGCTTGGCAGGCGCCGAAGCTGCCGAACGCGGCCACACGCCGGTTCTGGTGGGTGGAGTCCGTCTCGATGCGCCACCAGCCGGCGGTTTCGAGCTTGTCCGCGGGGCCGTAGAGGGCGCCGCTGTACTCGCCCTTGTTCCACGACGTATCCCACGGATCCGCATGGCCCTTGTAGCTGCCGTCGGCTGCGATGTCGCCCTCCGCCAACAGGATCGCGAACCCTTCATGGGAATGGCCGTCCCCCCCGTTTCTGAGGAATTGGTTCTTCTGCCAGATGCCGTTTTCGAGCGCTTGCAGGTTGGCGATGTTGCCCATGATCTTGTTGGCGCCGGTAGGAATGCCTTCGCCCGTGCAGGCGCCGGCGCCGATGCAGGCGTTGAGGGTCACGTCGCCCCGCAGGCGGGTGAAGTGGAGGACGTGCGGCGCGCTTTCGCTGCCCACCGAATTGCTCCTGGGATGCAGGATCATCCCCATGGTCCTGCCCCGGAACGTGGCCTCGATCGACTCCGCGCGGTCGGTCGTCCTCGCGTCGTCCGCGTCGCGGAAGGCGTCGTAGCCGAAGTGGAAGCCCTGCATGAGGCCCGGCCGGGGATACTCGTCGATATAGTCGGTGAACACGAACAGGCCGTAGGCCGCATAGGCCAGGTAGCGGTCGGCGTCGTCGCCCGCATCGTCCGCCATCGCGCCCGCGTCGAGGCCGCCATGGTTCGACAGCCAGACCCGGAGATCGCCCAGCGCGCCATGGGCGGCGAGCCGGCGGCCGTCGCTGTCTTCGGGGTCGGGCTGGGGCTGGTTTCCGCTCAACCCGTAGCGCGAGGCCCAGTAGTAGTTGGGCTCGCCGTCGGGGTCGGCGTAGGGCGCGCCCCAGGAGATCTCCGCGTCGCTGCGGTTGAAGTCGTAGCAATATGCCGGATAGGGCCCGCTGCAATCGTCCGACATCACGTTGTTCCCGGAGTCCTGCGTCCCCCAGGCGCCCGGCGAGTTGATCCCGTCCCGGCCCCGGCTCGACGACCTGTCGAGGTCGTGCTTGAAGAGGCTCATGACGGTGCCTTCCCCGCCGATCCTGAAGACCATGCCGTCGGGCGTGAAGCGGATCGAGCTGGTCACCGGATTCAGGTAATGGCGTTGGTAGCTGCCCGACGGGGTGATGGCGTTGCCGTCGGTGTCGGTCGTCGCGCCCTGGACGACCGGGATCTTCGGCGTGGCACCGCCCTCGTCGTCGGTGGCGCCTTCGGGGCTGGGCCTTATGTCGCCGCGCATGGAGACCGCCCGCAGCGGGAAGTGATCGCTCTCGCCCGTCGCGCCGGGCGAGAGCACCGTCTTGCCGGCGGTCCAGGCGACCGCCTCCGTCGCGATGTCCAGCGCGTTCGGGTTCGGGCAGGGCATGTTCACGGTGCAGTCGGCGAACGCCGCCTCCCTGGGCGTGAGCGTGACCCGCGCGGTGAAGGGTGCGCCCCCCGTCGATCCGGGAGGAACATTAGTCAGGATGAGGGGAGGCGCCGCCAACCCGGGGTCGGCGGCGATGCGGGTGGCGGCCCAGGCGCGCGTTGCGGTCTCGGCCGCCGCCGCCGCCGCCACGCCCGCGTTGGCCTCCGTCCGCTGGTCGTCCGTGGCCGCCTCGACCAGGGCCGCGTCGGCGGCCGTTGCGAGCATCGCCGCGGCCGTCCTCTCCGCCTCGCGCGCATTCACGAAGGCCGTCTGCGCGGCCGCCAGCGCCGTCTGCGCCGCCTGTCTCTGCATCTGGGCGGCCTCGCGGGCCGCCGTTTTCTGCTCGTCCGTGGTGTCGTCGTCCCAGGTTGCGGCGGTCGCCTGGAAATCCGCCTCCACCTTTTTCAGGACCGCCTGGGCCGCCGCCAGCGCCGTCCTGGCCTGCCCGGTCGCGGCCTGCGCCTCCGTCAAACCGGTCTGCGCCGAACGCAACGCCCTCTCCTCCGCCGTCAGCGGCGGCGGCTCCGGCGGTGCCGGCGGTCGCGCTCGCGCCTCGGCCAGTTCCTGGCGCAGCAGCGGCACCAGGGAGACCTGGGCGGTGGTCAGCCAGCCCTGGGCCTGCGACAGCAAGGTTTCGATCGCGCCGGTGGGGTTGGCCTCCAGCGCCTCGGTTATCCTGGTCTGGGCTTCGTCGAGCGCCGTCTGCGCCCGGTCCAGCGTCGTGTGCATGCTGTCGAAGGAAACGGTCCCCCCCGACCCGAACGCCGCCAGGGCCTCGGCGACCGCCCCCAAGGCGTCGTCGACCGCCTCCAGCGCCGCTTCGGCGCTGTCTGGCGGCATCTCCAGGTTCTCCCGCACCTGCGCCAGGTCTTCCCGGGCGCGGACCACCGCCGCGCGGGCCGCCGCGCGCTGTTCGGGATTGGTGGTCGCCCCCAGCGCGTTCTGAGCCGCCGCCAGCGATTCACGGAGGTCGGTCAGCGCGGCCCGCGCTTCCCCGAGTTCGGCCGTCAGCGCATCGATTCTCGACTGGTTCGACTTGCAGGCCCCCAGCGCCAGCAGCGCGGCGCAGAAGAGAACTGAAATGCTCCTGGAAACGGTCATCGGAACCCCCGTGAAGAGGCCCCGTGAAGAGGCCCCGTGAAGAGGCCCCGTGAAGAGGCCCCGTGAAGAGGCCCCGTGAAGAGGCCCCGTGAAGAGGCCCCGTGAAGAGGCCCCGTGAAGAGGCCCCGTGAAGAGGCCCCGTGAAGAGGCCCCGTGAAGAGGCCCCGTGAAGAGGCCCCGTGAAGAGGCCCCGTGAAGAGGCCCCGTGAAGAGGCCCCGTGAAGAGGCCCCGTGAAGAGGCCCCGTGAAGAGGCCCCGTGAAGAGGCCCCGTGAAGAGGCCCCGTGAAGAGGCCCCGTGAAGACTGTTTTCCTACCATATCACGGACGACGCCGCAAGGTCAAAATTCGACGGGCGGAGCTGCGTTCGACCGCCCAACGTCGCGGCGGGGCAGGGCGAAGCCGGACGCAGCATCGAGCCGCCTGACGATCTCCAGCCGTCGCCTTCCGATCTTGCGCAACGCGCCATCGGCGAAGACACGCCGCGGACCCGGAACGACGCGCCGACCGAAGCCAGGAGCGGCGGGGCGCCGTCCCGGTCCTGCGCCGATGCCGCCCCAACGGCTCCCTCGGCGGCGGCGGCTGGATCGACGCCTTCGCCGACGAGTTCACACCTTCAGACCTCATCAAGACGGCGAAGGAAACCCCACCGTCCCAAAGTCCGTTTGAGAATCGCATTTTATCCATGAAAGTCGTCCCCGGCTCGACCGGGGGAATGACGGAGGGGCTGTGACGACGGTCCGAGGGAAGCCGTCGGCTCGAGGCGGATACGCCAAGGGTTTCTTCACACGCCCGAAAGCGGAAATCCAGGGATCTTGACGAGATCGATCGAAGCGGTCGCGCTCCGGCAGGACCCGATTTCCCAAACGGACTCTCATATGTCCTGAACCAGGACAGACAGACCGTTGAGCGCAGCCCGCGCCGACGTTATCCTGGCCCGACGCCGGGGATCGAGAGCTTCCGTGACGCCGATGGGGGATACGGCCGCGCCGACGGGATCGGGCAACGCATTCGCGAACTGGCTCGAAGGCAACGGCGAGCGCCTTCCGCACAAGATCTTCGTTCACAGCGTCGATCAGGACAAGGCGATTACGTTTGGCGAGATGCGCGGCCTGTGCCGCCGGATCGGGGAGTTCCTCCGTCGGCGCGGGATCGGCCCCAACGACCGCGTGGCTCTGCTCTCCAACAATTCGATCGAGCATCTCGCCGCCTATCTCGGCGTGATGGCCCACGGGGCCGCGGCCTGCACGGTCCATGTCGAGATGAACGCCGCCTATTTCGAGGAGATCCTTCGCGCCCTCGATGCGCGGATCGTCCTGTACGAGGCCGGGCTCGGGATCGAGCGCCTGGCGGGCGCGGCGCCGGGCGAGTGGCTGTGTCTGGGAAGTTGGCGCCCCGGCGGCGGCGCCGGCGGCGGTTTCTTCGCCGCCGTCGCCGACATGCCGGATACGGAGCCTCTCGCGCCGGTCAACGCGCCCGACGACGTGGCCTCGATCTTCTACACTTCGGGGACCGACGCGAAGCCGAAGGGGGTCGTCTGCCGGTTCGCCGAACTCGCCGCCAACACCGGGCCGACCGCGGACGCCTTCGGCATCGCCGAATCCGACCGGATACTCGACTATCGCTCGTTCAACTGGATGTCGGCGCAGGTCCTGGGCGCGCTCGGGCCGCTCTGCCGCGGGGCTACGCTGGTGCTGGCGCGCAAGTTCTCGGCCAGCCGCTTCTACGACTGGATTCGCGATTACGAGGTCAGCGTGGCGGTCGGCAATCCGACCGTCATCAACATGCTGGTGAACCGGCCGGCGCAGGTCCGGGGCGCCGACCTGCCCCGACTCCGTTTCGTCACCTCGAGCTCCGCCCCGCTGCCGGTCGAGCATTGGAAGGCGTTCGAGCGACTCTACGGCATACCCGTCGCCCAGGGTTACGGGACCAGCGAGACCGGCTGGATCGCCGGCAGCAGCGAGCGCACCCGCCGCCTCGGCTCGGTCGGACGGCCGCACGCCTACCACCGGGCGGCGATCGTCGACCCGGACGGCAACCCCTTGCCGCGGGGCGAGATCGGCGCCATCGAGATCGGCGGCGACCCCGATACGGAGTACCGCTATCTGGCCGACGACGGCTCGATTCGCGTCAACGCCAAGGGGCGGATCCAGACCGGCGACGTCGGATATCTCGATGCCGACGGCTATCTGTACGTCACCGGCAGGCGCAAGGAGCTGATCATCCGCGGCGGCGTCAACATCGCGCCGGTCGAGATCGACAACGTCGCGTTGCAGATGCCCGGCGTCGCGGACGCGGCGACGGTGGGCGTGCCCGACGGCGTCTACGGCGAGGAGGTCGTGATCTACGTCGCGCCGAAGCCCGGCGCGGAGCTGACGCAGGAGGCCGTGCTGGCCCATTGCGCCGACAGGCTTCCGCAACCGAAGCGGCCGAAGCAGGTGATCCTGCGCGACGAACTGCCCAAGACCGGACGCGGGAAGATGGACCGCAACGCGCTCGCCGAAGACTGGAAGACGCGGTGCCCGGATTGAGGCCGCCGCCGCTCCGGAAAATTGACTACGCCCGATCTCCCGTGCCACCATGGCGACCGCATGGAGACTTCATGCGGGGGCCGCCGGGGGAAGCGAAGGATGAGCGCGTTGAAACGGGCCGTGACCGGCGTCGCAGCGCCAAGGATGGCGTCCTCATGCCGGACAACAGGCGGGTGACCATCGGCGTCTCCAGGTGACGATCTCGTCGGATGGAGCGGGAGATTCCCTCGTCGCCTCGTGAGGCCGCGCCTCGCGCGGGCGGACGCGCGCGGCGGGGGCGCGCGGCGGCGGGCCGCCTCTGCCTGCTCGCGGGGCTGGCCGCCTGTCAGGCCGCGCCGGTCGCCGAGCGTCCCGCCCGCGCTCCCGACGAATCGACGCCCGCCGCCGTCGCCGGGCCGTCCGGCGGCGCTCCGCAAGGGACGGCCCGCGCGGCCGATGCCGGGGCGCGGACCGCCGGCCTTCCCGCGCCGCCCTCCGGCGATGCGAAGGCCGCGCCGGGCGGGGTTACGGTCGCGTTGCTGGCGCCGCTGTCGGGCGAACACGTCGCCCTCGGCGAGGGTCTGCGGCGCGCCGCTCAGATGGCGCTGTTCGACATCGCCGACGAACGGTTCGTGCTGCGCTTCTACGACACGATGGGCCGGCCCGACGGCGCGCGGCGCGCCGCGGCCCGGGCAGTCGAAGACGGCGCGCGCCTCATCCTGGGGCCGCTGTTCCTGGAGTCGGTCCGGGCGGCGAGCCCGGTCGCCCGCGAGGCGGCGGTCGGCGTCATCGCCTTCTCGAACGATCGCGCGGCCGCCGGGCCGGGCGCGTTTCTGATCGGCCATCTGCCGGGGGACCAGATCGATCGCGTCGTTTCCTTCGCCGCCTCGAAAGGGATCCGCCGCTTTGCCGCGCTCGTTCCCGACAACCGCTTCGGGGCGCGGATCATCGGGGCTCTGCGCGCCGCGGCGAGGGCGAACCGGGCGGCGGTCGCGCGGGTCGCGACCTATCGGGCGGACGGCAAGAGCATCGACGCCGCGGTTCGCGAGCTGGCGAACTACGGGCGGCCGGGCGGAATCGATTTCGAGGCCGTGCTGGTCCCGAGCGCAGGCGATGCGATCCAATCGATCCTCGCCAGACTGCCCTATTACGGCGTGCCGGCCGGGCGGGTCCGGGTGCTGGGTCTCTCGACCTGGCAGGAGCTCGGCATGGCGCGCGAACCCTCCCTGCGGGGCGCGTGGTATCCCAGCGCCGGGGCCGCGAGGCAGGCCGGTTTCCGGCAACGCTTCGAGACGCTGTACGGATATCGGCCGGGCGCGCTCGCCGTGCTCGCCTACGACGCCGCGGCGGTCGCCGCGACCCTGGCGCGCAGGGCGGGAGCCGCCGGTCTCGGCGTTGGGGCGCTCACGCATCCGGCCGGTTTCGCCGGCATGTCGGGGCTGTTCCGGTTCCGCGCCGACGGGCTGAACGAGCGCGCCTACGCGATCTCGGAGATCGGCCCGCAAGGCGTCCGTATCGTCGGCGAGGCCAAGCGCGGCTTCGGGACGGAAGGCGGACCGAAACCGGCGACATAGACGCGGCGGCGCCGACCCGGCCGGGCCTTTACGGGGAATCGATGGCGATGCGCATGACCAAGCGAGATTTTCTCCACTCCGTCGGCGCGGCCGCGGGGGTGGAGGCGGTCTACCGGACCATGCAGGCGTTGGGCCTGTCCGGGGCGGCCGAAGCGGCCCCGCTCGATCTGCCCCGGGGCTCGGGCCAAGGCAAGAGCGTCGTCGTCCTGGGGGCCGGCGTCTCCGGCATGACGGCGGCGCACGAACTGTCGAAGGCGGGCTATCACTGCACGATTCTGGAGGCTACCGGCCGGGCCGGCGGGCGCAACCTGACGGCGCGCGGCGGCGACGTGATCGCAGAGTTCGACAGCCGGCAACGGGTGGAATTCGACGACCGGGAGCATCTCTACGCCAATCTCGGTCCGGCCCGCATCCCCTACCATCACCGGACGATCCTGGGCTATTGCAAGGAGTTCGGAGTCGAGCTCGAGGTATTCACCAACGACAACCGCGCGGCCCTGTTCCACAACCGGGATCGTTTCGGCGGCAAGCCGGTGGAAGCGCGCCGGGTCGTCACCGATACGCGCGGCTACGTCGCGGAACTGCTCGCCAAGCCGCTACAAGTCGCCGCCGGCGTTGCAACGGCCCGACGGCCCGATCTACTTCGCCGACGATCAGGCGACCGCCCTCCCCGGATGGCAGGAGGGCGCCGCCCTGGCCGCCCACGCCGCGGTGAGCGCGATCGGCGAGCGGGTCGCGAAGAAATAACGGCGTTGCGAAGCCGGACCCCCGATCGATCGGCGTCCGGCGAACGGCGTCCGATATCCGTCGCGAAGACGGGGCGTTGTCCGGGTCCGCGAACCGCGCCATAGTGCCCGCATGGGCAGGACGACCGGCGGCGACTATCTGGTGCGGCCCGATCCCGCGGACCCGAGGCTGACCAGCCGCGTGACCGGCATCGACCACAACGGGGCCGCGGCCGAAGCGTCGGTGACCGTCGAGCGGCCGCTGACGCTGTTCCTCAACCGCCAGGAGATCGTCACGCTGATGACCGTCGGCGATTACGTCGATTGCCTCGCCGTCGGGTATCTCGTCAACCAGAACATGCTGAGCCCCGACGACCGCATCGTCGGGGTGGAGTATGACGAGGAGATTGAGACCGCCGTTGTCCGGACCGCGAACGAGACCGACTTCGAGGACAAGCTCAAGAAGCGGACGCGGACTTCGGGTTGCGCGCTGGGCACCGTGTTCGGCGACGTGATGGAGAAGTTCGAGGAGGTCTCGCTGAATCCGGACGCGGTCGTCCGCACCTCCTGGATCTACGCGCTGTCGAAGAAGATCAACACCACGCCGAGCCTGTATCTCGAGGCGGGCGCGATCCATGGCTGCGTCCTGTGCGAACGCGACCGGCCGCTGATCTACATGGAGGATGTGGGGCGCCACAACGCCGTCGACAAGATCGCGGGCTACATGATGCTCAACGGCCTGACCGCGGAGGACAAACTGTTCTACACCACCGGGCGGTTGACCAGCGAGATGGTGCTGAAGACCGTCCAGATGGGGATCCCCGTGCTGATCTCGCGTTCGGGCTTCACTGCCTGGGGGGTCGATCTGGCGCGCCAAGCGGATCTTACGCTGATCGGTCGCGCCAGGGGCCGGCGCTTCCTCGCTTTGGCGGGCGAACGCCGTATCCTGTTCGATGCCGATCCGTCGGGCGTGAGCGACGAGCCGCGCAGCGTCCGGCGGAAGGCGAGCCTCGCCGAGTCCGAAGCGTGACGCGGAGCCGCCCGGCCGGATCCGGGTCCGACCATGCCGGATGACGCCGCGGTCGCGGGCCTGCTGCTTGCCGGCGGCCAGTCGCGCCGCATGGGCGGCGGCGACAAATGCCTCCGCGTGCTCGCCGGGCGCACGCTGCTGGACCGCGTCGTCGAGCGCATCCGGCCGCAGGTCGGCCCCCTGCTGCTCAACGCCAACGGCGACCCGGCGCGCTTCGCCGCCTGCGGGCTGACCGTGGTCCCGGATGCGGTCGGGAGCTTCGCCGGCCCGCTCGCCGGCGTGCTCACCGGCCTCGAATGGGCGGCGGCGAACGCCCCCCGGTGCCGCCACGTGGCGAGCTTCGCCTGCGACGCGCCGTTCCTGCCCGAGGACCTGGTCGATCGTATGATCGCGGCGCGGCGCGGCGCGGGGGCGGATATGGCGTGCGCCGCTTCGGGCGGGCGCGACCACCCGGTCTTCGGGTTGTGGCCGGTCCGCCTCGCCGGGGCGCTGCGCCGCGCGCTGGTCGAGGAAGGGCTGCGCAAGGTCGATGCCTGGACCGCGCGCTACCGGCTCGCCAAGGCGACGTTCGCAGCCGACCCGGTCGACCCGTTCTTCAATGTCAACCGCCCCGAAGACGCGGCCCTGGCCGAAGACGTGCTTGCCGACTCTTGACGCCGCGCCGTCCGGGCCGGTTTGATGGCCGTATGCCCAGACTCCAGCCGGTGCGGCCGCGGCTTCGGGTGCTGCTCGGCTCGTCGATCGCGATCGGTCCGGGAAAGGCCGACCTGCTGGAGGCGATCGCGCGCGCCGGTTCGATCTCGGCGGCGGCGCGCGAGATGGGCCTGTCCTATCGCCGCGCCTGGCTGCTGGTGGAGGCGATGAACAAGGCCTTCCGCGAACCGCTGGTCGAGGCCGCGGCCGGTGGCCGGGGCGGAGGCGGCGCCCGCATCACGGCGCGCGGCCGCGACGTGCTCCGGCGCTACCGCGCGATGGAGGCCAAGGCCGCCGCCAGCGTGGCCGCCGAAATGGCCGTCTTCTCGCGTCTGCTCCACCCCGGATTCCCACGCGATTGATCCTCGCCCGGCGGCGCGCGCCGCGGGACGCGATTCACGGCGGATGACTTGCGAGTTGACCGGCGGCGATTGCGCCGAGGACGAGCCAGCCGAACAGCCGGTTGGATTTGAACCTGCGCAGGCAGTCCTTGGGGTCGCCCAGGTCGACGCGGGCGACCTGGTGTCCGAGCTGCAGGCCGGCGACCGCGAGCAGGGCGAAGAACGGCCAGCCGAGCTCCGCTTCGCGCCCCGCCAGGGCCAGCAGCGCGGCCGCCCCGGCATAGAACGCATAGAGCCAGGGCTTGCTGCCGGATCCGAGCGCCCGCGCGGACGACTTGACTCCCGCGGTCGCGTCGTCGGTCCGGTCCTGATGGGCGTAGATCGTGTCGTAGCCGAGCGTCCACAGAATCCCTCCGGCGTAGAGCAACGCCGCCGCCGGGGCCAGGTCGCCGCGCACCGCGGCCCAGCCCAGCAGGGCGCCCCAGTTGAAGGCGAGACCCAGGAAGAGCTGCGGCCAGAACGTGACCCGCTTCATCAGCGGATAGGTGAACACGAGCGCCAGCGATGCGACGCCCACCGCGACCGCGAACCGGTTGAAGGCGAGGAGGACGGCGAGGCCCACGAGCAACAGCAGCAGCATGAACGCCGCCGCTTGGCGGACCGTGATCTGGCCGCTCGGCAACGGCCGGTCGCGGGTCCGCGCGACCTGGGCGTCGAAATGCCGGTCGCAGATGTCGTTGAACGCGCAGCCCGCGCCCCGCATCGCCAGCGCGCCGATTCCGAACAGCGCCAGGAGCCGCAGAGAGGACGCCGTAAGCAGGTCGGGCGATGCCAGCGCTACCGCCCACCAGCAGGGGAACAGCAACAGCCAGCAGCCGATCGGGCGGTCGAGCCGGGCGAGGCGGAGGAACGGGCGCGCCGCTGGCGGCGCCAGACGGTCGACCCAACCGCCCTTGGGGATGTCGCTGGCCTGGGCTTCTCTGGCGTCCGGCATGGTTCGACGACCCGGCAGTATAGCGAAACGCCGGATCGCGGTACGCCCTTCGGTCCGCGCCCGCGCCGGACGGTTGGCCGCGGCTCGAATGCGCTATGCTGTCGCGGCGACGACGGATCGAGGAGCGATGGACCGGGAGACGAAGGCGCGGCTTTACGTCGCCGACGATCTCGCCGCTGGAGCGGCCGTGCGCCTCGCGCGCCCGCAGGCGCATTACGTGAGCCATGTCCTGCGGCTGCGTCCGGGCGACGGGCTGGCGCTGTTCAACGGACGGGACGGCGAGTGGCGCGCCGACATCGAAGGCGTCGAGCGCGGCGCGTGCGCGCTGCGGCTGCGCGAACGCATCCGCCCGCAGGCGCCGGCGGCCGACCTGTGGCTCGTCTTTGCGCCGGTGAAGCGCGCGCGCATCGACTACATGGCGGCCAAGGCGACCGAGCTCGGCGTCTCTGCGATCTGGCCGGTGATGACCGCGCGCACCAGCGTATCGCGGGTCAACGTGAGGCGGTTGCGCGAGAACGCGGTCGAGGCCGCCGAGCAGTGCGGGCGCATCGAGATCCCGGAAGTCCGCGCGCCGGTCGGGTTCGATCGGATGCTGGCGGCTTGGCCCGGCGGTCGACGCATCCTCCTGTGCGACGGCGCAGGCGATGCGCCCGGCATCGGTCGCGCGCTGGCCGGCGCGGCCGGCGCGGGCGGGCGGCCCTGGGCCGTGCTCGTCGGGCCGGAGGGCGGTTTCTCGCCGGCCGAGCTTGACGCCTTGGCCGAAGTGCCCTCTGTTGCCCGGGCCGGGCTCGGCCCGCGCACCCTGCGCGCCGACACGGCGGCGGTTGCGGCCCTGGCCTGCTGGCAGGCGTTGCGCGGCGACTGGCGCCGCTCGCCGGACCGGTCGGAGCGTCTGCGCTAGCCCATGGCCGCATCTCCCTCGTCCCCCGGCGCGCCGGTCGAGAACCGCCGGCAGCTCGTCGAATACATGGAGGCGGGTTGTAAGCCAGCTTCCGAATGGCGCATCGGCACCGAGCACGAGAAATTCGTCTTCCGCCTCGAGACCCTGCGGCCGGCGCCCTATGACGGGCCAAGGGGCATCGCCGCGTTGCTCGATCGCATGACGCGCTTCGGCTGGCGACCGGTGACGGAGAACGGCAACGTCATCGCCCTGACCGACGGCGCCTGCGCGATCTCGCTCGAGCCGGCGGGGCAGCTCGAACTCTCCGGCGCGCCGCTCGAAACCATCCACGGCACCTGCGACGAGGTCCACGAGCATCTGGCGCAGGTCAAGGAGGTCGCGGGCGAACTCGGCGTCGGGCTGATCGGGCTGGGCTTCCACCCCAAATGGAAGCGGGAGGACTTCCCGTGGATGCCCAAAGGGCGCTACGGCATCATGCGCGAATACATGCCCAAGAAGGGCTCGCTCGGCCTCGACATGATGCTCCGGACCTGCACCGTGCAGGTCAATCTCGACTTCGACAGCGAAGCGGACATGGTCAAGAAGTTCCGCGTCGGACTGGCGCTGCAACCGGTCGCGACCGCGCTGTTCGCCGACTCGCCCTTCGTCGAGGGCCGGCCGACGGGCTATCTGTCCTATCGCAGCCATGTGTGGGAGGACACCGACCCCGACCGTTCGGGCATCCTGCCCTTCGTGTTCGAGCACGGCATGGGGTTCGAGCGCTATGTCGACTATGCGCTCGGCGTCCCGATGTATTTCGTCTATCGCGACGGACGCTATATCGACGCCAGCGGCCAGTCGTTCCGCGACTTCCTCGACGGTCGGCTGCCGGCGCTTCCGGGCGAGAAGCCCACGCTGTCGGATTTCTCCGACCATCTGACCACCATCTTTCCCGAGGTGCGGCTCAAGCGCTATCTCGAAATGCGCGGCGCCGACGGCGGGCCCTGGCGGCGCCTGTGCGCCTTGCCCGCCTTCTGGGTCGGGCTGCTCTACGATGCGGATGCGCTGGAGGGAGCTTGGCGGCTGGTCGAGGACTGGTCCGCCGACGAGCATGCGATGCTCCGCCGCGAAGTCCCGAAAACCGCGCTGCGCACCGAATTACGACGCCGCACCGTCGGCGACGTCGCGCTGGATGCGCTCGAACTCGCCCGCGACGGGTTGCGCGCGCGCAACCGGCTCGACCGCGCCGGCAACAACGAGACCGGTTTCCTCGCCGAACTCGACGAGATCGCCCGAAGCGGCGCCAGCGCGGCCGAGCGCAAGCTGGCGCGGTTCTACGGCCCGTGGCGGCAGGACGTCGACCGCGTGTTCGACGAGTTCGCCTACTGAGGCGGGCGCGGGGCGGGGCGGGCGGAGCCGCTCACGCCGCCGTGCCGCCGACCGTGAGCCGGTCGACCAGCAGCGTCGGCTGGCCCACGCCGACCGGGACGCCTTGGCCGTCCTTGCCGCAGGTGCCGACGCCGGGGTCGAGCGCCATGTCGTCGCCGATCATGCTGACCCGGGTCAGCACGTCCGGCCCGTTGCCGATCAGCGTCGCCCCCTTGACCGGCGCGCCCTGCCTGCCGTTCTCGATCAGATAGGCTTCGGAGGCGGTGAATACGAACTTGCCGGAGGTGATGTCCACCTGCCCGCCGCCGAAATTGACCGCGTACAGCCCCTTGCGGACATTGGCGACGATCTCTTCCGGCGCGCGGGAGCCGGCCGGCATGTAGGTGTTGGTCATGCGGGGCATCGGGGCGTGGGCGAAGCTCTGCCGGCGTCCGTTGCCGGTCGGGGCCGCGCCCGTCAGGCGCGCGTTGAGCCGATCCTGCATGTAGCCGACGAGCACGCCGTCCTCGATCAGCACGGTCTGCTCGCTGGGCGTCCCTTCGTCGTCGATGGTCAGCGAGCCGCGGCGGCCGGCGATCGTCCCGTCGTCGATCACCGTGACCCCGGGCGCGGCGATGCGCTCGCCCATCAACCCCGAGAAGGCCGACGTCTTCTTGCGGTTGAAATCGCCTTCGAGACCGTGCCCGATCGCCTCGTGCAGCAGGATCCCCGGCCAGCCCGGCCCCAGGACCACCGGCATTTCGCCGGCCGGGGCGGGAACCGATTCGAGGTTGACGACGGCCTGGCGAAGCGCTTCCTCGATCTGCGCCTTCCATCGCTCCGGCTCGATATGGGCGGCGAAGCCGGTGCGGCCCCCGGTCCCGTGGCTGCCGGTCTCCATGCGGTCGCCGTCGGCTGCGGCGATGCTGACGTTGAGCCGGACGAGCGGGCGGATGTCGGCGTCGCGCGAGCCGTCGGCGCGGAGGATCTGCACCGCCTGCCATTCGCCCATGAGCGAGACCGAGACCTGCCGGACGCGCGAGTCGAGGCCGCGCGCATAGGCGTCCATGTCCTCGAGCAGTTTCACCTTGGCGGCGAAATCGACCTCGCCCAGCGGATTGGCGTCGTCGTAGAGCGACCGGTTGGTCCCGCGCGGCGCGGCCTGGACCGCGCCTGCATGTCCGGCGCGCACCGCCTTCACCGTCTCGCTCGCTCGCGCGATCGCGGCTTCGCTCAGCTCCGACGCATGGGCGTAGCCGGTCGCCTCGCCGGAAACGGCCCGCAGTCCGAAGCCCTGCGCGGTGTCGAACGCGGCGCTCTTGAGGCGTCCGTCGTCGAAGGCCGTCGCCTCCGATTGCCGGTATTCGAGGAACAACTCGCCGTCGTCGGCGCCGGCGAGCGCGTCGGCGACGATCCGCTCCACCCGCCTGCGGTCCATGCCGGAGCGGTCGAAGAACAGTTCGTCGGTGTGCGCGAGGCTGGACATGCGCCGCTCCCGATGGTGGTCCGGCGCATGCGCCGGGGCGTGTGCGGGGGGACCATAGCATCATGTGCGGCCGGGCCATAGCACAGGGGGCGTCGGGTTCGGCCGCCGCCCGTCGCCGGGCCGGGCGACGTTCGGGCCGCGACGGGTTGTTTCGCCCCGCCGGGCTGGTATATCCTGCCTCCATACGCTGGATGGAGGCGGCCGCCGGCGCGCGTCGCCTCCGCGAACCCTTGGGAGCACAGGCAGCCAGATGTCGGTACGCGCAGCCGGACTCACGTTCGCGACACTCCTTGCAGGTTTGGTTCTCGCCGCCGCGGCGCATGCGGCGGAGCCCACGCCGTGGCAGATGGGGTTCCAGCCCGCGGCGACTCCGATCATGGGCATGATCGACCGCTTCCACGACCTGCTGCTGATCGTCGTCACCCTGATCACCCTGTTCGTGCTGGGGTTGCTGGTCTACGTGATGTGGCGGTTCAACGAGAAGCGCAACCCAACCCCGTCGCGCGTCTCCCACAACACCCTCGTCGAAGTGATGTGGACCGTCGTCCCGGTGATCATCCTGGTCGTCATCGCGGCGCCGTCCTTCCGGCTGCTCTACGCCGCGGACACGGTTCCCAAGGCCGACATGACGATCAAGGCGGTCGGCCATCAGTGGTACTGGACCCACGAATACCCCGACCATGGCGGCTTCTCCTTCGACAGCGTGATGATCGCCGACGAGGATCTCCAGCCGGGGCAGAAGCGGCTGCTGGAAGTGGACAACCCGGTCGTGGTCCCCGTCGGCAAGACGGTCCGGGTCGTGGTCACCGCCGCCGACGTGCTGCACGCCTGGGCGATCCCGGCCTTCGGGGTCAAGCTCGACGGGGTTCCCGGACGGCTCAACGAGACCTGGTTCCGGGCCGAGCGCGAGGGGACCTATTACGGCCAGTGCTCGGAGCTCTGCGGCGTCAACCACGGCTTCATGCCGATTCGGGTCGACGTGGTCTCGCAAGCCGCGTTCGAAGCGTGGGCGCAGGAGGCCCGGAAGGAATTCGCCCGCGACGAGTCGCGCCCCGCGTCCAGGGTCGCGCAACTCCCGCCGGCGGCGCGGTAACCATCGAGGAACGGTCATGAGCGACGCGGCGACCGCCCAGCACCATCACGACGCCCATCCGACCGGTTGGCGGCGTTACCTGTATTCGACCAACCACAAAGACATCGGCACGATGTATCTGCTGTTCGCCATCGTGTTCGGCGTCGTCGGCGGGATGATATCCATCCTGTTCCGCATCGAACTCGCCGAGCCCGGCAGTCAGCTGCTCGGCGGCGACCACCATATGTTCAACGTGCTGATCACCGCGCACGGCCTGATCATGGTGTTCTTCGTCATCATGCCGGCGATGATCGGCGGGTTCGGCAACTGGATCGTGCCGTTGATGATCGGCGCGCCCGACATGGCGTTTCCGCGCATGAACAACATCAGCTTCTGGCTGCTGGTTCCGTCGGCGATCCTGCTGCTGGGTTCGGTGTTCGTCGGCGGGGTCGGCGGCGGGTGGACGATCTACCCGCCCTTGAGCTCGCTCATCGGCCATCCGGGAGCGGCGGTCGACATGGCGATCTTCAGCCTGCATCTGGCCGGCGCCTCGTCGATCCTGGGTGCCATCAACTTCATCACCACCATCTTCAACATGCGCGCCCCGGGCATGACGCTGCACAAGATGCCGCTGTTCGTGTGGTCGATCCTGGTGACCGCCTTCCTGCTGCTGCTGTCGCTGCCGGTTCTCGCCGGCGCGATCACGATGCTGCTCACCGACCGCAATTTCGGCACCGCCTTCTTCGAGGCCGCCGGCGGCGGCGATCCGCTGCTGTTCCAGCATCTGTTCTGGTTCTTCGGCCATCCCGAGGTCTACATCCTGATCCTGCCGGGCTTCGGCATGATCAGCCAGATCGTCTCGACCTTCTCTCGGAAGCCCGTATTCGGCTATCTCGGCATGGCCTACGCCATGGTCGCGATCGGCTTCGTCGGCTTCGTCGTGTGGGCGCACCACATGTTCACCGTCGGGATGGACGTGGACACCAAGGCCTATTTCACCGCCGCGACCATGGTGATCGCGGTCCCGACCGGCATCAAGATCTTCAGCTGGATCGCGACCATGTGGGGCGGCTCGATCCAGTTCCGCACGCCGATGCTGTGGGCGATCGGGTTCATCTTCCTGTTCACCGTCGGCGGCGTCACCGGGATCGTGCTCGCCAATGCCGGCGTCGATCACGCCCTGCACGATACCTATTACGTGGTCGGGCATTTCCACTACGTCCTGTCGCTGGGAGCGATCTTCACCATCTTCGGCGGCTTCTACTACTGGCTTCCCAAGATGTGCGGACGGCAATATCCGGAGAGGCTGGGCCAGGCGCATTTCTGGATCACCTTCGTCGGCGTGAACCTCACCTTCTTCCCGATGCACTTCCTCGGGCTGGCGGGCATGCCGCGGCGGATTCCCGATTACCCCGACGCGTTCGCGCCCTGGAACCAGATCGCTTCGATCGGCTCCTATGTCTCGGCGATCGGGGTGGCGCTGTTCCTCTACCTCCTGTGGCGGACGTTCGCCGCCGGCGAGCGGGTCGGCGAGAACCCGTGGGGCGAGGGGGCTACCTCGCTCGAGTGGAAGGTGAGCTCGCCGCCGCCGTTCCACAGCTACGACGAGCTGCCGCAGGTCCGCTAGGCCGGCGGCGGCGGCGGTCCGGACGGCCCGAACCAAGGTCGAGCAGGCATGTCCGCGTCAGGCTCCGCAGCGGCCGTCGCCTGCGACGCGCGCGTGGGCGACTTCGTGGCCCTGCTGAAACCGCGCGTGATGTCGCTGGTCGTGTTCACCGGACTCGCGGGTCTCGTGGTCGCGCCGGCCGCGCCGCACCCGGTCCTCGCCGCGGTCGCCGTCCTGTGCATCGCCGTCGGGGCCGGCGCGTCGGGCGCCCTCAACATGTGGTATGAGCGCGATATCGACGCCCTGATGTCGCGCACCTGCGACCGTCCGCTCCCGGCCGGGCGGATGGCCCCCGGAACGGCGCTCGGCTTCGGCGTCGTCCTCGCCGTCGGGTCGGTGACCGTCATGGCCCTGGCCGTCAACTGGGCCGCCGCGGTCCTGCTGGCGTTGACGATCGGTTTCTACGTCCTGGTCTACACGATCTGGCTCAAGCGGCGGACGCCCCGGAACATCGTCATCGGCGGCGCCGCGGGCGCCTTCCCGCCGATGATCGGCTGGGCCGCGGCGACCGGCGAGGTGGGCGTCGGCGCGATCGCCCTGTTCGCCCTGGTCTTCCTGTGGACGCCGCCGCATTTCTGGGCGCTGTCGCTCTATCGCCGGGACGACTACGAGCGCGCGGGCATCCCCATGCTGCCGGTCGTCGCGGGGGTCCGCGAGACCAAGCGGCAGATCCTGTTCTATACCGCCCTGCTGACGCCGGTCTCGCTGGCTCCGGTATGGCTTGGCATGGCGAGCTGGGTCTACGGCGCCGCGGCGCTCGGGTTGGGCGCCGGCTTCCTCCTGTCCGCCGCCCGCCTGTGGCGCGAGCCGGATCGCCGCGCCGCGCCGTTCCTGTTCGCGTTTTCGATCCTCTATCTGTTCGCGCTGTTCGCGGTCCTGATGGCCGACCGCCTGCTCGGGCTCGGGGCGGCCTGAACGTGGGACGCCTCAGCGCGCAGCACCGGCGCCGGCGCGGCAGGAACGTGGCCCTGCTGCTCGCCCTGGTCGGCCTCGTCGTGCTGTTCTACGCTGTCGCCATCGTGCGCTTCGGGGGCGGATGACCGTGAGCTCCCGGAAACGCGACGACAGACGCCGCCGCAATCTCGCCGCCGTCGCGGCCTCGACCGCCATCGTCGTCGGCATGGCCGGGCTCGTCTACGCCTCGCCGCTTCTGTATCGCTGGTTCTGCCAAGCGACCGGATTCGGCGGCACGCCCCGGATCGCCGCCGCCGCGCCCGGCCGGGCCGAACCCGCGCGGACCGCCGACCGCGTGATCACGGTGCGCTTCAACGCCGACGTGAACCCGGCCTTGCCCTGGCGGTTCCGGCCGGCGCGGCGCTCGGTCGAGGTGAAGCTCGGCGAGGAGACGCTCGCCTTCTACCGCGCGGCCAATCTCGCCGGCGAACCGGTGACCGGAACCGCGACCTTCAACGTCACGCCGGCCAAGGCGGGGGCCTATTTCAACAAGATCGAATGCTTCTGCTTCACCGAGCAGACGCTGGCGCCCGGCCGCCAGGTCGAGATGCCGGTCTCCTTCTTCATCGACCCCGACCTGGCCCGGGACCGCAACCTCGACGATCTGACCGCGATCACCCTGTCCTACACCTTCTTCCGGGCGCCCGGCCGCGACGGGGCGCAAGCCGCCGCGCTCGCGCCGGAGCCGGAATAGATCACCAGCAGCAACGGAACGGCCTGACATGACACCGCCCGCCGACACCGCCGACGCCGCCGACGCGCAGGGCTACGCCCATCACGGGCGCAAGCACCCCTATCACATGGTCGATCCCAGCCCGTGGCCCGCGGTCGGCGCATTGTCCTCGCTGCTGCTGTTCGGCGGCGCGATCCTCTACATGCACGAAATGACCGCCTGGATCATGATCGTCGGCCTCGTCGGCACGCTGGCGACCATGTATCTGTGGTGGCGCGACGTGGTCCGCGAAGCCACGTTCGAAGGGCATCACACGCCGATCGTGCAGATCGGCATGCGCTACGGCATGGCGTTGTTCATCGCCTCCGAGGTGATGTTCTTCGTCGCCTGGTTCTGGGCTTACTTCAACGCCAGCCTGTTTCCGCCGGCGGCCATCGAAGGCGTGTGGCCGCCGCCCGGGATCCTGACCTTCGATCCGTGGGGTCTGCCGTTCCTCAACACGCTGATCCTGCTGATGTCGGGGGTGACCGTGACCTGGGCGCATCACGAGCTGCGCGAGGGCAACCGGGAACGCTGCGTCCAGGGGCTCGGCCTCACCATCCTGTTGGGACTCTGCTTCACCGGCGTCCAGGCCTACGAGTACGGGCACGCTCCGTTCGGCTTCCGCGAGGGCATCTATCCCAGCACCTTCTTCATGGCCACCGGGTTCCACGGCGCCCACGTCATCATCGGGACCTGTTTCCTGATCGTGTGCTTCTTCCGCGCGCGCGCCGGCCATTTCACGCCCGACCACCATTTCGGGTTCGAAGCGGCCGCATGGTATTGGCACTTCGTCGACGTCGTGTGGCTGTTCCTGTTCTGCTGCATATACTGGTGGGGCGCGGGCGCGCCCGCCGCCCATTAGGGCGTGACCGGCCGGGACCGCGCTTCGCCGCCGGCGCTCGGCGCCGGCCTGCGCTGCCGCTGCCCGCGCTGCGGGCGGGGGCCTCTGTTCGACGGCCTGCTGACCGTCGCCGCCGGATGCCGCGATTGCGGCCTCGATCTGCGCGGCCAGGACAGCGCCGACGGTCCGGCGGCGTTCGCGATCCTGCTGCTGGGCGTCGTCCTGATCCCGCTGGTCTTCGGGTTGGAGCGGCTGGCCGCGCCGCCGGTCTGGGTTCATCTGGCGATCTGGCCGCCGGTCGTCCCGGCGCTGGCGATCGCCGTGCTCCGCCCGCTCAAGGCGACGTTGATCGCGCTGCAATACCGCCATCGGCGCGATACTTTGGACGCCGGCGGGTGAGCCCGCCCGCATGCGCCGTCATCCCGCAATGTGGCCCACGGTCGCCGCGGCCGCCGGCGTCGGCGCGCTCCTCGCCCTCGGCAGCTGGCAGGTTCACCGGCTCCACTGGAAGGACGCGCTGATCGCCGCGCGCGCGGCCTCGCTCGCCGCGCCGCCGCTGGCGCTGGACCGGCTCGCCGGGGCGGAACTCGCGCCCTTCCGCCGCGTCCGGCTGCGGGGCCGCTTCGACCACGACCGCGAGATGCATCTGCTGGCCCGCGTCCATCGCGGGCGGGCGGGGGTGGAGGTGGTCACGCCGCTCCGGCTGGGCGACGGAGGCTACGTTCTGGTCAATCGCGGCTGGGCGCCGTCCGGCCGCGCCGATCCCCGGGCGTCCCCGCCCGACCGGATGCCCGGCGAGGTCGAGGTCGCCGGCATCCTCCGCCGTCCCGGCCGCGCCAACCGATGGGTTCCCGACAATCGGCCCGATCGCGGCGTCTGGCACTACGTCGATCCGGCGGCGATGGCGAAGAGCGCGGGTCTCGCCGCGGTCGGCCCGTTCGTCGTCGAGGCCGGCCCCGCGCCGAACCCCGGCGGCTATCCGATCGGCGGCCGAACCCGGACCAGGCTCCCCAACGACCATCTGCAATACGCCCTCACCTGGTACGCGCTCGCCGTCGGCTTGGCGGCCGTCTATGCGCTCTATCTCCGCAGACTGCGGGGCGGGGGCTGACGGCCATGTCCGCCTATCGCGCGCTCGAGGCCCGGTTCAAGCGCCTGACGATCCTCGCCGAGGCGGCCGGCCTCCTGCGCTGGGATCGGTCGGTGAACATGCCGCGCGGCGGCGCCGCGGCGCGCGCCGAGCAGCTGGCCGGGCTGCAGCTGCTGCGCCACGAGCTGCTGACCGATCCGCGCCTGCCGGAACTGCTCGACGCCGCCGACGCGGCGGAAGACGACGTCTGGCGCCGCGCCAATCTTCGCGAGATGCGGCGCATCCGTCTCCATGCCGCCGCGGTTCCGCCCGATCTCGTGGAAGCGCTGGCCAGGGCCGGTTCGGATTGCGAGATGGTCTGGCGCGAGGCGCGGCCGGCGAACGACTTCGCCGCCGCGGCGCCGAGCCTCGCCGGTTTGCTGGACCTTGTGCGCCGGGTCGGCGAGGCCAAGGCGTCGGCCCTCGGCTGCGCGCCTTACGAGGCGCTGATGGACCAGTACGAACCCGGCGCGCGCCTGCGGCGGATCGAGCCCCTGTTCGCCGGGCTCGCGCGCCTCCTGCCCGACCTTCTCGAACGCATCCTCGCCCGCCAGGCGGCGGGCCCCCGGCCGCCGCCCTTGCCGGGGCCGTTTCCGCCGGACGCCCAGCGCGCACTCGGCCTCGAGCTGATGCGCCGGCTCGGCTTCGATTTCGAGCATGGCCGGCTCGACGCGAGCCTCCACCCGTTCTGCGGCGGCGTGTCCGAGGACGTGCGCCTCACGACCCGCTACGACGAACGGGATTTCGCCTCGAGCATGATGGCGGTCCTGCACGAGACCGGTCACGCCTTGTACAAGCGGGGGCTGCCCGCGCGCTGGCGCTATCAGCCGGTCGGCGGCGCGCGCGGCATGGCGCTGCACGAGAGCCAGTCGCTGCTGATCGAGATGCAGGCCTGCCGCAGCCGCGAATTCTTCGTCTTCGCCGCGCCGCTGATCCGCCGCGCCTTCGGCGCCGGGGGCCCGGCCTGGACGGCGGACAATCTCCATCTCTCCTTCACCCGCGTAGCGCCGGGTCCGATCCGGGTCGATGCCGACGAGGCGACCTACCCCGCCCATGTGATTCTGCGCTTCCGGTTGGAGAGGGCGTTGCTCGACGGCGCGCTCGCCGTGGGCGACCTTCCGGGCGCCTGGCGCGACGGCATGCGGGAGTTGCTGGGCGTGGTCCCCGCCGGCGACGCCGACGGGTGCCTGCAGGACATCCACTGGTATCACGGAAGTTTCGGCTATTTCCCGACCTACGCCATGGGCGCGCTCGCCGCGGCGCAGCTGTTCGCCGCGGCCCGGCGCGCGCGCCCCGGGATCCCGCAATCGATCGCGGCCGGCGACTTCGCGCCGCTGCTCGCCTGGCTGCGCGACAACCTGCACGCCAGGGGATCCAGCCGTTCGACCGACGAGCTGCTGGTCGAGGCGACCGGCGCGCCGCTCGGCGCCGCGGCCTTCGAACGCCATCTCCGGGCGCGCTATCTGGACGAGGAGCCGCCTTGAGTCGGCGCGCGACGAGGGATCGCGGCGCCCGCCCCGCGGATTACGTGAGCACCCGCGGCCGCGCCCCGAAGGTGGGGTTCGAGGAGGCGCTGCTCGCCGGCCTCGCCCCCGACGGCGGGTTGTACGTGCCCGCGGCCTGGCCGCGCTTCGCCGCGGCCGAGTTCCGGTCGATGGCCGGCGCGCCCTACGCCGCGGTCGCGACCGCGGTCATGCGGCCCTTCCTGGGCGATTCGATCGACGGGCCCGACTTCGCCGCGATGGTGGACGAGAGCTATGCCGGTTTCGGGCATCGCGCGGTCGCGCCGCTTCGCCAGCTGGGCCCGAACGAATGGCTGCTGGAACTGTTCCACGGGCCCACCCTCGCGTTCAAGGACCATGCGCTCCAGCTGCTCGGGCGGCTGTTCGATCACGTCCTGTCGCGGCGCGGCGCGCGCGTGACCCTCGTCGTCGCGACTTCGGGCGATACCGGCTCGGCCGCGATCGAGGCCTGCCGCGACCGGCCTTCGATCGACCTGTTCGTCCTGCACCCGAAGGGCAGGATCTCCGAGGTGCAGCGCCGCCAGATGACCACCGTCGAGGCGTCCAACGTCCACAACCTCGCGATCGAGGGCGCGTTCGACGACTGCCAGGACCTGGTGAAGGCGATGTTCGCCGACGAACCGTTCCGCCGCCGCCACCGCCTGTCGGCCGTCAACTCGATCAACTGGGCGCGCATCATGGCCCAGGCCGCGTTCTACGTCGCCGCCGGCGTGGCCCTCGGCGCGCCCGCCCGCCCGGTGTCGTTCTGCGTGCCCAGCGGGAATTTCGGCAACGTGTTCGCGGGCTACGTCGCCCGGCGAATCGGCCTGCCGGTCGATCGGCTGATCGTCGCCACCAACCGCAACGACGTCCTCGCGCGCTTCTTCGCCACCGGCGAGATGACCGCCGAACCCGTCGCGCCCTCGCTCAGCCCGAGCATGGACATCCAGGTCGCGAGCAATTTCGAACGGCTGCTGTTCGACATGCTCGGCCGCGACGGCGCCGCCGTCGCCCGCGCCATGACGGCCTTCCGGCGCCGGGGCCGCCTGCGCGCGCCCGCCGACCGGCTCGCCGAGGCGCGCCAAGCGTTCGACGCCGGCCGCCTCGACGACGAGGCCACGCGCGCCGTCATCGCCGAGGTCTACCGCGCGACCGGGACGATCCTCGACCCCCACACGGCCGTCGGCGTCGGCGTCGGGCGGGCGCGGCGGGGCGCCTCCTCCGTCCCGCTGGTCTGTCTCGCCACCGCGCATCCGGCCAAGTTCCCGGACGCCGTGGAGGCCTCGATCGGCAGGCGCCCGGCGCTTCCCGACCGCTTCGCCGATCTGTTCGATCGCCGCGAGCGGATGACCGTCCTCGCCAACGACCTCGACGCGGTCCGGGCCTTCGTCCGCGATCGCGCCGCCGCGGGCGCGCCGTGAGCGCGCGCCTCGTCCGCCTCGCCAACGGCCTCCGGGTGGTCACGCAGCGGATGCCGCAGGTGGAGACGGTCTCGCTCGGGGTCTGGGTCGACGCCGGCGCCCGGCACGAGCCCGCCGGGCTCGGCGGCGCCGCGCATCTGCTGGAGCACATGGCGTTCAAGGGGACCCGCCGCCGCTCGGCGCGCGCGATCGCCGAGGAGATCGAGGCCGTCGGCGGCCATCTCAACGCCTTCACCTCGCGCGAGTTCACCGCCTATCACGCCACGTTGCTCAAGGGCGACGAAGCGCTCGCGGTCGACGTCATCGCCGACATCCTCCAGCACTCGCTGTTCGACGAGGCCGAGCTCGTCCGCGAGCGCGCGGTCGTCCTGCAGGAGATCGCCCAGGCCGACGATACGCCCGACGAAGTGGTCTTCGACCGCTTCCAGGAAACCGCGTTTCCGGACCAGCCCATCGGCCGGCCGGTTCTCGGCGCGGCGGAGCGCGTCGCCTCGATGCCGGGCGAGGCGCTGCGGAGCCATATGCGGGAGACCTACACCGCCCCGCGCATGGTCGCGGCCGCGGCCGGCAATCTCGATCACGACCGCTTCGCCGGCCTCGTCGGCGCGGCGTTCGGCGATCTCGACCCGGCGGACGGGCGCGGGGCCGAGCCGGCGCGCTACGCCGGCGGCGACGTCCGCGAGCCGCGCGATCTCGAACAGGCGCATCTGCTGCTCGGCTTCGAGGGGCTGTCCTGGTCCGACCCGGACCATTACGCCCTCTCGGTCCTGTCGACGATCCTGGGCGGCGGCATGTCCTCGCGCCTGTTCCAGGAGGCGCGCGAGGCGCGCGGCCTGGCTTACGACGTCCATACCTTCGGCGAATCCTATCGCGACGCCGGCCTGTTCGGCGTCTATGCCGGGGCGGGCGAGCGCGAGGCCGCGGAGCTGGCGTCGCTGATATGCGGCCTGCTGCGCGGCCTCGAAGGCTCGGTGACCAATGACGAGCTCCGCCGCGCCCGCGCCCAGATCAAGGCCGGGGCGGTGATGTCGCTGGAGAGCACCGCCGCGCGCTGCGAGCAGCTCGCCCGCCAGGTTCTGCTGTTCGGGCGCCCCGTCCCGATGGCCGAGATCGCGGCTCATATCGACGCCGTAGACCGCGCGGCCCTCGACCGCGTGTCCCGCCGGCTCCTCGACGGCCCGCCCACCTTCGCCGCCCTCGGACCCACGGGCGGCTTGCCGTCATACGACGAGATCGCCGGGATGCTCGGTCGGGCTTCATGAACGCCGGCGATCAGCGCGCCGCCAGAAGCCGTCCGTAGCCGTCGATCCGGTCGTCGACGCCGCAGCGCCGCAGCGCGCGCCAGACGATCGCCTGCAAGGCGGTGACCACGTTCACGCCGAGCTCCGCCTCCAGCGGATCGATGATCTCGACGATCGCCCAGTGCGGGCAGGGGAAGTAAAGCGTGTCGATGGCCGGGTTGGCCGCCGCCAGGGCGCGCGCCAGGCGTTCCGGCGTCGTCGACGGGGTGCGGCCCAGCGCCGCCGCCCGCAGGCCGGCGGCCTCGCACGCGACCATCTCCATCCCGCTTCCGCGAAGGGCGTCGTCGTACATCGAGTCGTGGTCGGTCCCGAAGGGGTGGACCACGCCGACCTTGCTCGCGGCCAGCGCCTTCAGCGCCGCGAGCTGGGCTTCGATGCTGCTGGTCACGGGAACGCCGATCGCGCGCGCCGTGTCGGCGACCTCGGACGCCAGCGCCTCGGCCCCGCGCGACAGGTTGATCGGTACGCCGCCGAACACCACCAGATCGACCCCGGCCTCGGCCAGATGCCGCGCCGCCTCCAGGGTGATTTCGCGGCTGCGGTCCACCTCCTCCGCGGTGAGCTCCCGGATCGCCAGCGTCGTCAGCGCCAGCGTCACGCCGTCCGGGACGATCCGGTAGAACTCGTAGGGAAAGACCTCCGTCGCCGCCGGCGGCGAGGTGTAGCCGATGCGGGCGCGATGGCCGTACATGCGCGTTCTCCCCTGCGCCGTCCGCGGTCGCGGCATTTCATCACCCCGACCGGCCCGGTTGCAACGACCGCGGGTTTGGCGCAGCCTGCGGCGGGTCCCGGCGGCGCGTCCGCCCCGGGCCCGTTCCGCGCCGCGGCGCGCAGGAGGCGCAGGAAGGAGCCGTCATGACCGCTTCGCTGCCTCCCCCCGAGGGCTTCGACGGCGTCACCCCGTATCTCTGCGTAGACGACGCCGCCGGGGCGATCGCGTTCTACGTCGCGGCGTTCGGCGCGACCGAGGACTTCCGGGTCGAGAACCGCGGCCAGGTCGGCCATGCCGAGCTCACCGTCTTCGGCGCCAAGATCATGCTGTCCGACCCGGCCCCGGAGCGGGGCGCGCTGGCCCCGCCGGCCCTCGGCGGCTCGCCCGTCGTCCTGCACGTCTACGTCGACGACGTGGACGCCGCCCTCGCCCGCGCCGTCGAGGCCGGCGCGACGCTGGCCGATGCGGCCCGGGACCGGTTCTACGGCGACCGCTCCGGCCTGGTCGTCGATCCGTTCGGTCACCGCTGGTCGCTCGCCACCCGGATCGAGGCGTTGTCGGCCGAGGATCTGAAGCGGCGCGCCGCGGAGCTGTTCGGCGCCTAGGCGCCGCGCCGCCGCTTGGCTACGGGGCCATGACCGCCTTTCCCGCCGTCGATCTGGTCTGCGTCGGCTCCGGACTCGCCGGCTGCGCCGCCGCCCTGGCCGCGGCCGAGGCGGGGCTCACGGTCTGCGTTCTCGAGAAGTCCGATCGCATCGGCGGCGGCAGCGCCTGGTCCACCGGCGGCCTGTGGATCGGCGCCAACCACCATCAGGCGGCGCACGGCTTCTCGGACAGCCCCGAGGAGGTGCGCGCCTATCTCGAATTCGTCGCCGGCGGCGCCGCGATCCCCGAGAACCTGGCCGCGCTCGCCGACCGGTCGGCCGAAGCGCTCCGGGCCTTCGAACGCATGGGCGTCGCCTTCCGCCTGCGCGCTTCCGTGCCCGACCACTTCCATCCCCAAGCGCCCGGCGCCAAGGCCGAGGGCCGGACCTTCGGCGTAGCCCCGGTGACGCGGGCGGCCCTCGGCGACGATTTCGACCGGATTGAGGAGAATTTCTACTTCCCGCCCGGCCTGTCCAGCACCGACATCGCCGTCTGGGGCGGGCTCGGCAACATGCGCAGCTGGGATGCGGCGCTGCTGCGCGAGCGCGCCGAACGCGGCGAGCTCGCCGCCGGCCAGGCGGTGGTCGGTCAGTTCCTGGCCGCGCTCCGGCGCCGCCGCGTACCGGTGCGCACCGGGTTCGAGGCCCGGACGCTGGTCGTTCGCGACGGTCGGGTCGCGGGCGTCGCCGGGCGGCATGACGGCGTCCGGGTCGAGATCGCCGCGCGGCGCGGCGTCGTGCTCGCGACCGGCGGCTACGAGAGCGCGCCCGCTCTGGTCGACAGGTTCGAGGGCCTGCCCGGCTGGCGGTCGATGTTCCCGCCCGGCGTCGCCGGCGACGGCATGACCATGGCGGCCGAGATCGGCGCCGCGATCTGCCGCGTGCCGGAGAACTTCTTTCTCTTCCTGGGCTACGAAATCCCGGCCGAGGCGCCGGGCGCGCCGCCGCGCTTCCGCATGGCCGGCTTCAGCGAGCTCACCTTTCCGCACACCGTCGTGGTCAACCGGGCCGGGCGCCGCTTCTTCGACGAGTCGAGCTTCCAGAAGGGCGTGCGGTCGATCAAGGCGTTCGACCGGACGACCCGCTCCCATCCCAACCTGCCCTGCTTCATGATCTTCGACCGCGCGTTCCAGGAGCGCTACGCCTTCGCCGGCCGCCCTCCCGGCGCGCCGCCCCCCGACTGGCTCGCCCGCGGCGACACGCCGGCCGAGCTCGCCGCGGCTCTCGGCATCGACGGCGGCGCGCTCGCCGAGACCCTCGATCGCTTCAACCGCGACGCCGCGCGCGCCGAGGATACCGAGTTCGGGCGCGGCGACTTCCTCTGGGTCCGGGCGATCTCGGGCGACGCCGGACACCCGATCCATCCCAACCTCGCCCCGCTCGCCGAGCCGCCCTATTACGGCGTCCGGCTTCATCCCAGCGGCTCCAGCTCGGCCGGGCTGCTCACCGACGCGACGGCCCGCGTCGTCCACGTCCGCGGACGTCCGATCGAAGGCCTCTACGCCTGCGGCACCGCCGCCGCCCCGACCGATTTCGGCGTCGGCTACCAGGCCGGCCTGCTGCTCACCCGCGGCATGACCTTCGGCTACCTGGCCGCCCGCCACGCCGCGGCGCAACCGGCGACGGCGTGACGACGGCTTTGCGCGCCGCCCGCCCCGGCCGGCGACGTCCGGTTCCGTCCTGGTTCGGACACGTGTGAGACGCGGCGTTACGATCGCCTGACGCGGACTCGGCCGCTCAGCCCGAGATCGTCGAGAATCCGTTCGAGTTCGGCCTCCATCGTCCCGGCGGCCGGCGCGGCGACGTCCACCGACAGCTCGATGCCGACGCGGAGACCGGCGCCGGAGCGGAGCCTGGGCAGCACCTTCGTCCCCAGCCGGTTCCACGTCTCCGGCGGAACGTCGCCCGTGAGGCGCAGCGTCGTCGTCCCTTCCGCCGGGCCGGCGCCGGGCGCCGGCCCGGGCCCGGGTTGCGGCCCCGGCCCCGTTTCCGACCGCCCGGGCTCCGGGCCGGGTTCCGGCGTCCGCGGCGTTTCCGCCGGCGGCGGCGCGCGGAGTCTCTCCGCCTTCGCCTTGGTCAGCAGGAACACGTCGGCCTCGAACGCCGCCTCTTCGGCGCCGACGGGCTCCGCGAACCACAGCCGCTCGTAGCCGTCGCCGTCCCGGGCGCCCGAGGCGAGGCCGAACGCGCCGCCCTCCACGAACTCCACGATCTTCCCGCGCAGCACGGCGTCGGGGTCGATCAGCCGCGTCAGCGAACCGTCGAGGAAGCTCTGGCGCAGGCCCGTGAGCGGCCACGCCCCGGCCTCCTTCAGCGCCGGCGGCCAGTGGCGGTCGATATAGCCCGCGCCCACCGAGTCGTTCAACACCGCCTCGGCCTTCAGCGCGGCGACGATGCGCCCGCACAGCGTCTCGCTCGCGCTGGCGTGGCCGGCGCCGAGATCGATGACCTTGAGGCCGTTCGCGGCCCCGTCGCCGCTCCCGACGCCTGCGCCCGCGTCGGCGAGCGCGACGACGCGATAGCTCGCCCACACCTCGTCCATCGCCGCTTCCTCGGCCTCGCGCACGCGGGCCCCGATCTCGGCGCGCTCGGCGCGGTCGAACTCGGCGCCCAGCACCCCTTCCGTCGCCTCGCCCTCCACCCGCCGCCAGGCGAGCCACGTCGCCACCTTGTCGCGCAGCCCGCGCCCCGGCTTCCGCGCGCACCAGACCAGCGCGCCGGGATAGAGCCGCGGGGAACCGCCTCGCATCCGGGTCCATTCGCCGATGCGCGCGGCAGTCGGGCCGTCGTCCGTCCACTCCGTCTCCGGGTCGACGACGACCAGGGTGAGCCGCGGGGAATCGGGAACCGCGGCGCCGTCCTCGGGAAAGGCGACGACCGGCAGCGCCGCGCCGCGCTTGAACGCGCCCTCCGCCAGCCTCGCCGCCGCGGGCCTGATCTCCGTCTCCTCGTCCAGCGACGCCCGCCTGTCGTTCACCACCTTCTTCAGCGTCGCCTGATGGTGGATGCGGTAGCCGTCGGCGCCGACCTTGCGGAGGAAGAAGCCGCGCTTCTCCAGCGCCGCCGCGGCGCCGTCGATGGTGGCGGTGTCCACCTCCGGTTCGCCGAGGGCGAAGCGCAGCTCGGGCAGATGGGCCACCTTGTCCACCTGCCCGCCGGAGGATTCGAACAGGATCGCCGCGCCCACCCGGCGATGCAGATCGCGGAACGCGCCCTTGGCGTCTGCGTCCAGCGCCCGCGCATGGGCGGTCGGCCCCGCCAGATCGGCGTCGATGGCCGCGTCGAGCCGGGTCTCGCCCAGCTGGCCCAGGACCGAGGCGCGGAAGGCCGGCGCGTCGAGCGGCGCCGATCCCAGCGTGATCAGGGGCTCCCGCCGCGCCTTCTCGAACTGCTCCCGCGCCGCCCAGGATACCCACTGCGCCAGCATCGCCAGCGCGCCGCGCGTCTGCTGGAACTGGGGCAGGGCGCGCCACTTGCGTTGAAAGACCGACAGCGTCGCCGGGTGGAAGGGGTAGCAGGCCTCGAAGCGTCCGCGCAGGAACTCCTTCGCCTTGCGCTCCGTCCGCGCCGAGTCCACGGCCAGCCATTCGGGCGGCAGGCGGGCGCTGCGCTCGAAGCACCAGTCGGCGTAGCTCTTGGCGACCTTCCGGCGCGCGCGTTCGTCGCCCAGATCCTCGAACAGCCGCCGGCGCACGACCTCGCCGATCTCGGCCTCGTCGTTGGCGATCAGGTCGCGGGCGACGCGGCGGACGACCTTGGTGATCCGGTCCTGCCATTGCCGGTCCCAATCGGTCATCTCGATCTGGCTGCGCGGCAGGCTGACGACCGCCGCGGCCCGGGTCGCGCCGGTGGCGGCGACGGTCAGGTTCTGGATGAAGGCGTGGAAGCTCTCGGCCATGCCGCGATGGCGGTTGACGAAGTTCAACACCTCGTCGAACAGCAGCAGCGTCGGCGCCTCCGCGGCGGCGAAGACCCGGCCCAGCGCCTCCGTGCCCGGCGGCGTCGCGCGGGCGGCCGCGCCGAGCGCGGCGACTCCCGCCTCGCCCGCGAGCTGGCGGGCGAGGTCGATCCACGGCGTCTCCCGCCCTTCGGCCGGGTCCCAGGCGTTGCCGACGAAGACCCCGACGCGGGCGGCCGGCGCCGCCGCCAGACCCTCCCCGGAAAGGAGATCTGCGACCCCGGGCAGGCGGGGCGCGTCGGCCCCCGCTTTGGCGAGGTGGTAGAGCGCCGTCAGCGTGTGCGTCTTGCCGCCGCCGAACTGGGTGATCAGCGTCAGCACCGGCGCCGTGTTCTCCGTCCGCCCGGCGAGGCGCCGCAGCGCCATGCCGGCATGTTCCTTCAGGGCGCGGGTGAAGCAGGTGCGGGCGAAGAACTGCGCCGGGTCGCGATAGTCCGCCGGCGCGGTTCCGGCGACGACCTGTTCGAGGGCGATGGCGAACTCGTCCGGGCTGAACGACCGCCCCTCGCGCACCTCCTTGCGCGGCGTCGCGACCTTGTACCAGGGGTCCATGGGATGTTTCCGGGATCGGTGACGATGGCCCTACGATAACGGCAAGCGTCTGAAGACGAGGAATCTCAAGATTCCGCCGCGGCCGCCGCCGCCGGCGCGTCGCCGGCGATGACCGCATGCGCATAGGCGGCGCAGGCGCGGACGTCGTCCGGCTCCAACCCGGGATAATCCTCCAGGATGGCTTCCTGCGTAACCCCTTGCGCCAACGGGCTCAGGACGAGTTCCACCGGGATCCGCATGTCGCGGACGATCGGCTTGCCGCCGAAGACGTCGGGCCGCGCGGTGATGCGCGACGGCAATTCGTGATGGGTCATCTCCGTTCCCTCCGAGCGCGCCGGCGACACGGCGTCGAGGAAGCGCTCTTCCGCGCCGCCCCGGCCGCCGGGCGGCGACGTCATGACCGGTCCATGCGCGCCCGGACGTCTTCCCCGGTCGGGTCCGGCTGCTCGTCGAAGACGGTCTCCGGACCGAGCCTCCGCGGCCGGCATCCCCCGACCTGCGCCGCTCTCCCTCCTCCAACGCTGCGCCGGAACGCCGTCCGCGTCCATCGCGCATTGCCGATGGATCGCCGCGGGCCTCTCGATACGCCCGGCCATCGGCGCCGACAAGGACGTCCGCCATCGTCACGCCTCCGCCCCGGACGTGTCGAAGATCTCCGCGATGCGGTCGAGCTTCTCGTGGATCTCCGGGTGGATTTCGTCTTCGTTCATCGCGGCCGCCAGCATGTACAGCTCCTTCTTCGGCGTGCTCTTGCCGACGTCTTCCAGCAGCGGAAGCAGGAACTCGCCGCTCGCCTTGACCCGCACGAGCGAGACGTGATCTCCGAAGAGATCGGCGCCCGGCGGAACCTGCCGTCGGAACGCTTCTTCGACGAGCGGCGCCTTCAACGGAAAATCGACGTATCGCTTGATGGCCTCCGGCTGTAGAAGATAGTTCTCGATCTCGTAGCGGCGCCAGCGCAGCACGACCAGCCCCGCTCCGGTCGTCTCCTCGTCCGCCTCCTCGCGGTTGTCGCCGTCGAGGAGGCAGAGGGCGCGCACGCTCGGCGAGATCGCCTGCATGGCGAAGAAATGCGCCCTGGCCTCGCGCAGGCTCCTTCCGCCGAGCCAGTGGACGAAGGGCCGCTCGAAGAAGCGCCGCGCCGGGTGATCGAGGATGCGCGCCCACTCCGCCAGGATCTTCCCGTCCGCTTCGCTCTCGACGTACAGCACGGCGCCGCTCTCCCGCACGAGCAGGAGATCGGTGGTGGTGGCGCGTTTGAGCGCCTCGCGCACCTGGTCGCGCGAGCGCCGGTCGGTGAGCGCGCGGGGCGATTCGCCGAAGAACCCAAGCACCCGGTCTGGATCCGTCGCGTCGAGGACGACCTCGGAGTGCGTGGCCACGACGATCTGGCCCCCGAGCTCGCGGGCGACCTTGCGAAGCAGGTCGTATACCTGCTTTTGCAAGACGATGTGCTGATGCGCATCGGGCTCGTCGAGCAGGATCACCGTGGCGGGCCGGGCGTACAGGAAGGCGAGCAGAAGGAGCACCTGGAGCGTCCCGCTCCCGGCATTGGAGAGATCGAGCGGGCGGCCGCGGCCCGACTCGCGGTATTCGCACAGGATGTAGGGCTGGGCCGGCGCGTAGGAGGGTTCGCGCAACTCGATCCGGAAAAGGTCCTGGATACGCCCCGCGAGCGCCGACCATTTCTCCTTGTCTCCGCTTTCGGCGATTTCCAGGAGGAGGTTCCGTAATATCTCGCCCGGCCGCCCCTGGCCGACGAGCAGATCCTGCATTCCCCGGTCGCGCCGCGGCTCGTCGCGTTCGATCCCCGAGAGCGGAGGAACGTGGACGATGTCGAGGTCCCGCGCCGCCTGCGGGGGAAAGTTCCGGATGGCTTCGCGGTCGAGTTCCCTTGCGCCCAAGGGCCGCGCGTAAGCCAGCTCGGGATTGGCGTATTGCAGTTCGAGGCCGCAGGTCCAGGATTCCCCGTTCGCCTTCCCTTCCACGACGATTTCGATCAACCGCCGCGTTCCCGACATGCCGCCGGGGCCGGTGACCCTTCGGTCTTCCCACAGCAGGTTCATCTCCCGAAGCGGTACCGAGGTGAAGTCGGCGCGCGAAATGGCGACGCCCGACCGCGTGACCGCCCTGCCTCCCGCGCGCTGGGCCGCCCACCGGTCGAGGCCGAGCTTCCAGGTCGCGATCGCCTGGAGCAGCGTGGACTTCCCGGCGTTGTTCGGCCCCGCGAGAACGACCGTATCCGCGAGTTCGAACGTCTCCTCACGGAAGCGCTTGAAGTTCCTGATCGAAACGCGCCGGATCACGTCCGCCTCATCGCCGCCGGCGGCATCGGGCCGCGCGGCCGGCGCGTTGACGGGGCGGACGTTCGGGCGCCGGCATGGTCGTTCCCTCCGAACGGCGCGCTCAGCACGCGCCCGCCAGACGCCGCACGCCGTCGCGGAACGCCCGGAAGCTCGGCGACCGGTTCCGGTCCGGGTCCATATGCGGCGCGATTTTCCGCGCCCATTCGCGTTTCGCCACGCCTGAGGCCGGCCAGCCGTCTTTCCTGATCCGGGCCGAACCGCCCGTGCGAACGGCGTCCGCGAGAATCTCCCACGTGCCGCATATGCCGTCCTGCCGGTATCCGTCCAGCACCCGATCCTTCGCGCCGGGATAGGCCGCCTTCACGGCGTCGCGGTCCCCCAACAGCCACGCCTCGATTTCTTCGATGGCGATCCGGAACAGCGTCGTCGGCCGCGGGTCGCAGGCGTCCAGCACGTCCAGCAGTTCCCGCTTGAAGGCGATACAGTCCCGGTCGTCCAGATCCACGACCACGACGACCGCCGCCGAATCGCCGAGGCTCTTCCCGTATCCCTGCAACACTCGCGGCAATCGATCCAGAAGGATCCGTTTCGCCGGGTCGGTCTCGCCGCGCAGATTCTTCGGTATGCGCCCCAGACCCTTGTAGCCATGCGCTCTCCAGCTGTGGCCCGCTCCGTTCTTGCCGAGAATCTTTTCGAGAACGCCATCGACCGCGATGCGCCCCGATCCGTCCTCGACCAATATCTCGAAATGCATCGCGCGACCGCTCAACCGATCTCGTCAAGATCCCTGGATTCCCGCTTGCGCGGAGCCTGCCCCCGGCCCCGACCGGGGGAATGACGGAAGGGGGGGCGTATCCGCCTCGAGCCGATGGCCTTCCCTCGCCTGTCATCGTAGCCCCCCTCCGTCATTCCCGCGAAAGCGGGAATCCATGGCGGGGAATGACGGCTCCTTTGCCGTACCCGCCTCGACCGACGGCCTCCCGCGGGCCGTCGTCACAGGCCCCCCCGTCATTCCCGCGAAAGAGCGTGTGAAGAAACCCTTGGCGTATCCGCCTCGAGCCGATGGCCTCCCTGGGGCCATCGTCGCACCCCCCTCGTCATTCCCGCGAAAGCGGGAATCCAGGACGGGAAAGGACGGGTCCTTGGCGTCCCGCCTCGCGCCGACGTCACAGGCCCTTCGTCCCCACGGAAGCGAGAAACGGGATACGAATATGGATTCCCGCTTTCGCGGGAATGACGAAGGGGGGGGCCGCGACGGCCTCCCGCGGGCCGACGTCACAGGCCCCCCCTCGTCATTCCCGCGATACAAGCCCCGTCATTCCCGCGAAAGCGGGAATCCATTTCGGACGAAGCCTTCTCGCCGGGCGCGACTCTCATGGATAAGCGGGCTCCCCAAACGGACTCTCAATCGAGATAATCGCTGTACCACAGGCCGCCGAGCGGCAGTTCTTCCTCATACATGCCCTTGACGACCGGATCGTCGCTCGCGCGGCGGATGGTGGAAAACCCGTCCTCGCCCTTTTCGAGAATCCACGTCTCGTCGGGCCGGAGCGCATCGACGAAATAGGGCTGATGCGTCGTGACGAAAATCTGCGGCGCATCCTTTCTTCCCGTTGCACGGGAACGAAATTCGGCGGCCAGCGTTTGCAGCAGCTTGTGATACAGCCCGTTCTCCGGCTCCTCGATGCAGATGAACGGCGGCGGCGTCGGATCCTCCAGCATGAGCAGATAGGCGAACGCCTTCAACGTCCCGTCGGACATCTGCTGGGCGTAGAAAGGGTCCTCGAATCCCCTGTCGTTGAATCGAAGCAGCAAGCGCCCGTCCGGGCTGCGCTGCGTGTCGATCCGGTCGATGCCCGGGATCCTCTCGGCGATTTTCCTCAGGATGCCGTCGAACCTGTCTCGATGCTCGCGTTCCATGAACTGCACGACGTTGCCGAGATTGTCGCCGTGGACGCTCAGATGCGGCTGCGGACCGGCCAACGGCAGACCGCGGGCGGCGTCGGGGGTGAAGTAGCTCAAATACCATCCCTCGATGAACTCGCGGAAAGCCGCGATCCGGGGATGCTGCTTCAAGGCGCCGAGCGTCGCGATACCGAGTCGGCGTTTGTCCCGCAGATCGACAAACTCCGCATTTACGCTTTCTTCAGAGTCGGATTCCTTCGAGATTCGTTTTAAAATCCGGTCTGGATCGAACCCACCGAACCCCACTCTGGTCTGCAAGCCTTCCACTTCCCCTTTCCAGGCGACGCCCTTGCCTTCACGCAGTACCAGAAACCATGAGAACTCGCTTGTTTTCCCTAAAATTCTCTCCAAAAGGCCGTATGGCCGCCCAAGCCATTCATGCAAGACGTAGGGTCGACCCGTATCATCCTTATCGATATTAAGTATGTAGATCATGTGTGCGTGCGGATCTTGCTGGTAACGGATCGTGAAACTGATCGGCTCCTCGCTCCCCTGGGAACGGATGCGGTCGAACCCGCCCCGCCCGCGCGCGTCACAGGCCTCCTCGACGCCGAGCTTCAGGCAATCCGCCAGGAACCCGAAGGCGTCGAACAGGGAGCTCTTGCCGACTCCGTTTCTGCCGATGACGGCCGTCATCGGAGTCAGCGGCGCAACCTCTGGGCCGACCCAGAAATCGCCGAGCACGACATCCTTGAGCACCCGGTAGTTCCGTATCCAGATCCCTTCGATCTTCGCCACGGCAACGGTCCCCCTTACCTCGGCGCAGCCAGCAGCATGGCGTCGAGCAGCCGCTTTTCCGCGCCGCCGCGCGGGTAGAGGGCGGAAAGCGCGTTGGCGAGGCGCAGGAAGGCGGGGCCGCGCTCCTGCTCCGCCTCGATCGAGGCCCGCAGCGCCGTGGCGTGGCCGCCGGCTTGCAGCAGCATCGCCGCATGCACGCGATCCAGCGCGGTGGCGTCGGGGCTGCGAAGCTCGGCGTCCCCGTCGGCGGCGATAAGCCCGCCGCGCCGGCGCGGGGGAGGCTTCGGCGCGGCGTCGAGTTCCGGGAACAGCGTCCGTTGCAGGCCGCCCGCCGGGTCCGCCTCGATCCAGCCCGCAGCGGCGCCCGCTCCGGCGTCGCCGAACAGCTCCTTGGCGCGTTCCGCCACCGGCAGCAGCCGCACGACGCCCTTGGATTGGCCGACGATGCGCCCGGTCCAATGCTCCAGGTCGATGCCCATGGGCTGGGCGAAGCGGCGCACCACGTCGAAGGGCAGGGCAAGCCCGCCGGCGGCGGGCGCTTCCTCGTCTTCGTCGTCCGCGTCCCTTCCGTCATTCGCGCCCGCCGCCTCCGTGCTCTGATGCGTCCACAGGAACAGCGCCGTCAGCCGCGCGTCCTCCTCCAGCGCCCCGGCCGCGCCGTCGCCGGCCTCCGCCGCGCCCAGCACCTGGCGCAGCGCGGCGCGGCCCACCACCTCCCACACCTTCTCCAGATATTCGGCGAGGCCGACTTCATGGCCCTCCGCGGTCTCCACCGCGCGGCAGCGGCTGAAGATCTCCAGGGCCGGGCCGATGCAGGCGAACACCAGATCGGCCCCGCGCACGCCTTCGCTCTGCAAGCGCGCCATCCAGGCGGCGACGCGCGCGGGCAGTTCCCGCAACACGTCGGCCCAATCGCCGATCGGGGCGTCCGCGGGGCGCGGGCGGCAGATCAGGTGGACGCTGGTCGCCAATGATGCTGTCTCGCGTGCGTTGAGTCGGGATCCCATTTCAGTCGAAATTGGCCATGACCCTGTGATCGTCCAGCCGCCGCGGATCAAGCCGGCAAGCAGCGCCTCCCATCCTTCGGTGGTCTTGTGGGCGAAGACGACGGTGCCGACGCCATCCTCGCGCGACACGCGGCGGCCCTCGGCGAAGGCTCCTGCCATCATTTCCTCGAACCACGCGGGGTCTTTGACGCGGCCGCCGCAAGTCTTTGTCCCGTCCTGCACTACCTCGCGCGCCTTGGGCGAAAGCGGGTTGCCGGGATCGAAAGGATCGCACAGAAGCGGGTGATCCGGCAATGCGCGCTTGAGCCAGACGAGGAAGAAATCTGAAAGATACGAATAGGGAATGGCGTCGTAGTAAGGCGGATCGGTGAACCAGACGTCGGCGACTTCGTCCGGTAGTGGGTGTTCCGTGGCGTCGGCAATTTGGGTTTGTGCATTCGGTACGTTACACGCCGCGTCAATAACATCACCGACGATTTGATAACCGCTCTTCCAGTTTCCCGGAGCATCGGCAGTTATTACGACCTCGGCAAAATCCCAGACCATTGGTATCGCTTGACGACCGAACGTATGTTGCATCTTCTCCGCTATAGCGTTCCACCGTGTACAAGACATATCACTCATTGCCACGCGGCTGAATGCACAAGAGAGCACTTGTTCTTTGTCAGGAAGCGCGGATTCTTTCAATACAGTGAGAAGTTTGATTAATGCTACCTTCTGCCGCACGGTAAATAAATCTCCGAAAGTTCTAATTCCATAGAGCGGTATCTGACTGCCTACAGCCCGATGAGTGTCCTTTGTTGGGGTTGGCTCGTTCGGTACCGGACACAACCCCCGCCGACCGCTCCGCTCCCACTCCTCCAGTATCCCCGCAAGCCGCTCTTGCGCACGCCGCACCGCTCCATAGTCGACGTCCGTCGGCAATCGATAGCGCCGTCCTGCTGCGCCCGGCTTCAACGTCACCACCGCCGTCATCCGCGCTCCGCCCACCCGACGACCCGCCTCGTCGAACACCACGTCCGCCCCGCCGCGCTGTGCGCTCAGCTGCGCCCGCACCCGCTCCGGCGGCAACACCGACTCGCAGCACGGGCAGATCGCCCTGGCGCGCGTCACCGTGCCGGCCCGCACCTCCGACTCCGCCTTCGGCTCGAAGACCTCGAACGCGACACGCGGCGGCCCGCCTTCCGGCCGTTCGATCCGCAGCCGCAACGCACGCTTCCGCTTCGGCTTCCGCGCCAACCAGAAAGACCGCATCAGCGGGATCTCCGCCCCACAGCGCGGCGCTTCGCAGCGCGCCGTGCGCGCCCACAGATAGGCGATCGGCGTAGCCCCGTCCGCGTCCTGCGGGTAGAGATCGATCAGCTCCCGCGCCACCGCGTCCCGGATCGCGGCCCCGGCCTTGCGCAGTTCGTCGGCGAGCGCCGGCCCCCGACGCGGGATGTCCTCCAGCATCACCTTCAGGATCAGACACGCCACCGGGTTGAGATCGCTCGCAAACGCCTCGCAACCCAGGCGCAACGCCTCCAGCGGGATAGAACCGCCGCCCGCGAACGGGTCCACCACCAACGGCGCCTCTTCGCCATGCGCCGCCTTCACCAAGGCCCGGCTCACGCGCAGATAGTCGGGATGGGCGGCGAGGTCCCAATTGGCGAAATCGGCGACGAAGCGCAGCAGCGCGGCCTGCAAGTCTTTGTCGCCCGCGCCCGGATGGCAGCGCGGAATGGGCGGCAGCAATGCCCGCGCCTCGTCCTTGAACGCCGGCGGGCAGAGCGGGTCGCACGGGTCCGGCCACAACAGCGCCAGCAGCACCGCCCGGCTCGACGCCAACGGCCTGCGCGCCCACCACAGATGCAGCGTCGAGGGATGCCCGTGCCGGATCGACTTCTCCCGCGCCGCATGACGCGACACAACCGCAATCGGAAAATCCACCTCCGCCAGCCGCTTGCACCCGCGCGGGATCATCCCCTCCGATCCACCCCGAAACCGGCCGTCACCGCCGGTTCGCGCCGCAGGCTCGCAGACTTCCCGCCGCCTCCTTGCGCGCGCGGACCCACTGCAAGCCGGTCCCGCGCGCTCCGTATGATTTGCGCCACCATGACCGCATTCATGCCATTATCGTAGGCGGGTCGCAATCGACACGCCCCGCCACCGGATAACCGCCGCGGGATCGAGCCGTCATCCCCATGAAAGAGCGTGTGACGAAACCCTTGGCGTATCCGCCTCGAGCCGACGGCCTTCCCGGGGCCATCGTCACGCCCCCCCTTCGTCATTCCCGCGAAAGCGGGAATCCATATTCGTATCCCGATTCCTGTTTCCGTGGGGACGAGGGAAGCCGTCGGTCGAGGGGATACGCTCAAAGACCCGTCCTTTCCCGCCATGGATTCCCGCTTTCGCGGAGCCTGCCCCCGGCCCGACCGGGGGAATGACGGGGAAGGGGCAGGCTCTGCGAAAGAGCGTGTGACGAAACCCTTGGCGTATCCGCCTCGAGCCGACGGCCCTCCTGGAGCCGTCGGCGCCCTCCCTTCGTCATTCCCGCGAAAGCGGGAATCCATATTCGTATCTCGATTCCTGTTTCCGTGGGGACGAGGGAAGCCGTCGGTCGAGGGGATACGCCCAAAGACCCGTCCTTTCCCGCCATGGATTCCCGCTTTCGCGGGAATGACGGGGGGGGGGGGGGAGGGAGCCGCGACGGCCTCCCTCGGGCCGTCGTCAGAGGCCTCTCCCGTCATTTCCGCGCGCCCGGGGATTTCGCGCGCTTGGTCGGCTGAACCGACGCCCACGCGGACATGGCGGGATTTCTTCACAAACTCGAAAGCGGGAATCCATTCCAATCGATTTCATCGTAAAAGTCTCCGGATTCCCGCTTTCGTCGTCCGCGCAACCGGTCACGGCGTCGAGCCAGTGGCAATCGCGGCGCCCCCCGTCGCCTTCCACAGGCGGACGGTGAAGCGATGCTCCTCCTCGATCAGGTCGGGTTCCGTGCCGTTATGCGCCCGCATCCCCGGAACGATCCTGTTCCGCACCCCCATGCCGCGCGCATCGACGTAGCCGTAGTCGCGCATGACGTTGACCAGCGTCTGATTCCGCGCATAGCGCGCGCCGGCCTTCATCCCCTCGACCGTTACCGTGTTGGGCAATCGGCCGGGACTCTGGATTTCGAGGCGGTCGGCGTAGATCGCCAGCATGACGTCGGTCCCCGCAATGCCGTAATCGCGGTGGACGAGCGCGTTCGCCAAGGCTTCCCGGACGACGCTTTCCGGGTACTCCCAACCGTCGATCCTGCGGGCGCCTTCCAGACGGGCCGTCGGCGTCGTGTTCCGGCGCACGAAATCCCATGCCCGGTCCATGAGTCCGATTTCGACGAGAGAGCCGTTGGCGGCCCCCAGCGGCGCCAGGGGGCCGCGCAGGTCTTCGTCGGCGCGGGTCGCGTAGTCGGGATCGACGCCCGGATAGCAAAGCGCGCGGACGCCCGATTGCGGCAAATGCCTCTCCGGCGCCTTTCCGAACAGCAGCAGCCCGTCGACGGTCGCGACCCGCGCTCCGGCGGACTCCGTCATCAGTTGGAGATTGCGGAGCAGCGTTTCCCAACCGGCCCCATCGCCCTCCGCCGGCGCGTCGCCGCCGAGGATGCGGGTCAGATAATCGCGCAGACGGCGGAGATCGAGCGCATCGAGGCCGGCGCCGGGCGCGGGCTTGAGGCCGTAGCGCAGGCGGCCCGACGCTTGGTACAGCCGTTCGAGCTCCTCGCGGCTCGCCTCTCGCGACGCGCTACCCACACGAATGTAGTACGCCCGGCGGCCGTCGTGGACGCGCGCGTAGGGCTTGTCAGGGCCGAGCGGGACGCGGATGGCGAGCACGTCCCGCCCCGGCGCTGCGTCCCGCGCCCATGACAGGAGCGGAATCACCGGCGGCTCGATCTTCGCCCGGCATAGCTCGACCACCCACTCTTCAAAGCGTTCGCGGGTCGCGCCGGAGATACCGCCGTCGTCCTCGACGCCGAGCAGAACGGCGCCGCCTTCGAGGTTGAGAAAGGCGACGAGCTCCTTGGCGAGATCGTGGTTCCGCACGTCGTCGCGCTTGAACTCCAGGGTGGAGTCCTCGCCGTTGCGGAGCAGGTCGAACAATTCGGTCCTGTTCACCGGACGCCCTCGAGGTCGGCGCCCCGGCCGACGAGTCGGCGCAGGCAGCCGATCGCGCGCCGCAGGCTCTCCGAGCGCCGGGAGGCGACTTCGGGGCGCCATGCATTCGCGGCGTAGTCGATGAGCCGTTCGACAACCGCTTCGTCGGTCACGCCTTCGACCGCGGCGGCGATGGACGGGCGCGGCATGTTCTCAGTCGCTCGTGAACAGCGACAGCTCCTGGACTTTCGGAGGCTGCGTCTTGGGGATCACTGCGTCGCCGAGATTGAGGCCGCCTTCCAGAAGCGTATGAACGTCGTCGAACGAGGCCGCCGGAACGACCTTGGCTCCCTCGGTTTCCGGGAAGAGAAGAAGCGTTTCGTCGAGTCCGATCCCCTCGTCGCACAGCAGCTCCGGCGAATGCGTGCTCAGGAAAAGCTGCCTCGCCGTTCGGCGTTGCGCCCGCGCCAGCATCTGCGGGAGTACGCGCACGATCTCCGGGTGGAGCGAAAGCTCCGGCTCTTCGAGCAGCAAAGGCCCACCCTTCTCCATGATCGCCCAGAGAAGCCCCGTCAGGCGCAGCGTGCCGTCGGAGAACTGCCCCTCGGTCTGCCAGGCGCCGTGCGGGCGCCAGTGTCGATACCGCCCGCGCAGGTGCGGAACTCCGCGGTCGTCGCGCGCGAGCGCGATCTCCTCGAGCTGTGGAACCGCGACGCGCAGCGCCTTCTCGACCCTCTTCAGGCGGGCGTTGCGCGTGCGCTCCGGCGTCTTGGCGACCTGCTCCAGGAAGTCGCCGCCATAGGGATCGTTGGCGCGGCCGACCGACCGGTCGGGTTCGCGCACGAGCTGCGGCACGACGTGCAGATAGCGAACCGAGGCGAAGAACGCGGCCAGATCGCGAAACCGGCGGTTCATGTTGACCTGTTCGACATGGGTCTGGGTCAGGCGCGCCGGGTCCTTGCGGTCTTCCCTGTCGGGCCGGTCGACGATCGCCTTGCCGTCTCGCGACACGCGCTCCCGGCGCAGCAGCGGCTGCCGCCGATTGTCCTGCCGGAGGGCGATTTCGTAACGCCAGCGGCGGTCGGCGCCGTCTTCCTGCAACTCCACGTCGATCTCGACGTCGGGATGACGCCGCGCCGCCAGACAACGGACGGCGCTCATTCCGCCGCGCCGGCCGACGGCTTCCCCGAAGCCGCCGCCGGGGGACGCCAGATCCCTGAGGAAGCGAAAAACGTCGAGGAGGTTGGATTTCCCGGCGGCGTTCGCGCCGACCAGGAACATGCGGTCCTGAACCTCGACGTCCACGTCCCGGAAGTTCTTCCAGTTCTTGAGTCGCAGACGCCGGAACCTCAATTCATTCGCCATCGCGTTTCTCCGGGGCATCGCCGGCGTCGTATCCGGGGATGTTCTGGCGCAGCGCCATCGGCTTCGTCATCGCGTCCACTTCGAGCCAGTAATGCTGCACCTTGCTCACCTCGCGCCATGGGAAGCGGGCGGGGTCCTTGACCGGCTCCTGGAGCGTCGGGTCGTCCGCGCAACCGGTCACGACGTAGAGCCAATAGCAGTCGCGGCGGTCCTCGGCGACGCGGCGTTCGTTCGGCGTGAGCAGGATGCTGCCGGTCGCCGCGGCGAGCCCCTTGACCTCGATCAGGCGCAACTCGCCCGATTCCAGGTCCAGGCTGGTCAGGTCGTAGCCGAGATTCTTCTCGTGGACGTCATAGACCCTCCGGCCATGCGCCGCCTCGTGCGCCATCGCGACGCGCATGGCCGTCGCCTCGGTGTCGGGGTTCGGGCGCAGCCGCCGGACCTCCGGCGAGGCGCGCTCCGGATGGGGCAGAATCAGGGCGCTGGCGAGCCGTTCGACCCCTTGCAGCGTGACCGCCCGCTGTTGCGCGCCCTCCACGCGGCGTCGCTCGCGCCGCGCCAACGCCTCGTCGTGGCGCGTTTCCGCCTGGGCCAGACGCCCTTCGGCCCCGGCGACGCCGTTCTCCCTGTCCTCCTGCGCCCGGCCGATCTCCACGTCGATGCGTTGCAGCACCTCCGTCAGCGAGAGCTCGACATGCGCGGCGATGCGGTCGACCTCCGCCAGCCGCTCCGCCCGCGCTTCGTCCAGGAACGGGACCAGGGCGTGTTCGTTGAGCCAGGGGAACGCTTCCGGCAAGGCGGCGGCGGAAGGCAGGCGCTCCGGCGGCGCGGCGGGGCTGAGATCGCCGAAAACGTCCGGTTCGCGCAAGCGCGGCGGGCCGTCCCCGGTCGACTCCACCGTGAACAGCCGTTCGCGGAGGGTGCGTCCGAGCCCGTCCACGATCCGCGCCCGGTAGACGTCGAGCCGCGCCGGCGCCTCGTGCTCCAGCGAATGGAAGCAGGCGCCTCTGGCGAACGCCTCGCGGCCGAGCTCGAGGCCGCGCCGGCGCAGCGCCTCGAACAACGGATGGCCGGGGGTGACCCATTCGAGATTGTGCTTCTCCGCCGTGTCGCGGTCGGTCGACAGGCGGGGGTAACGCGCCGCGAGTTCGGGGAGCCTCCAATCCGGCTCGCGTTCGTAGTTGCGCAAGGAGACCGGCGTTCGCCCCGGCTCGAACGTGTGGGGCAGGCCGCCCAGCGGTTTCAGCGCGAGGCCCGCGCTCCCGGCGCATTCGCCGATGAACCGGGCGATGATCTCGGGCGCCAGGCGCCGCTCCTGCGCCCGCGCCCGGCGCTCGATCAGCATCTCCAGGTTGAGCTTGCGGGTGGCGAGGCCTTCCAGGGCCGTCCGGCAGATGGCCCGGAAGCGGCCCTCGTCCACGTCCTTCAGCATCCGGTCTTCGAGATCGGCGTCGCCCAGCCTGCCGGCGTAGTAGTCGCGCAGCACGCGCTCCGCATGGGCGGCCGGCAGAACCTCGCCGACCACGTTGAACACCGCGTCGTCGTCCAGCGCGTCGCGGATCTCCTGGAGCTTGTCGAGCAGGCGCTGGAGCACGCGCCCCTCGACGGTGTTGGCCGCGACGAAGTTGAAGATCAGGCAGTCGCGGCGCTGGCCGTAGCGGTGGATGCGGCCCATGCGCTGTTCGAGCCGGTTGGGGTTCCAGGGGATGTCGTAGTTGAACAGGATATGGCAGCACTGGAGGTTGATGCCCTCGCCGGCGGCCTCGGTGGCGACCAGCAGCTGAATCGCGCCTTCGCGGAACTGCTGCTCGGCGTGGAGCCGGGTGCCCGGTTCGTCGCGCCCGCCCGGCTTCATGCCGCCGTGGATGCAGCCGACGCGGAAGCCCCAGGCCCTCAGCCGCTCCATCAGGTAGTCGAGCGTGTCCTTGAACTCGGTGAAGAGCAGCAAGCGTTGGTCGGGGCGGTCGAAGAACCCCTCGTCGCGCAGGATGGCCTCGAGCCGGCCGAGCTTGGCCTCGCCGCCCGACTCCTCGACCGCCTTCGCTTCTCCGGCGAGTCGCCGCAACTCGCCGACCTCTTCGCGAACCTGCTCGGCGTCGCCGGCCAGGGTGACCGCTTCCAGGATCTTCTCCAGGCGTTCGCGCTCGGCGTCCTCGAACTCCTCGAGTTCTTCCGGGTCGGGAAGGTCGGGCGGCGCCTTGCGCGCCAGCTCCCGGGCGCGCCCCAGGCCGTCTTCCAGCCGTTTCGCGCGGTTTTCGAGCGATCGGCGCATGGCGCGGGCGCTGGAGGCGAGGCGGCGCTGATAGAGCGACATCAGAAAGCCGACCGCCCGCGCCCTGGAATCGTCCCCGAGCGCGGCGGCGCGGGCGCTCTGGCGTCTCACGAAGCGCGTGACCGCGTCGTAAAGCGCGAACTCCGCGCCGTCGATGGCGAAGTCGACGGTGCGCGGGATGCGCCGGGTGAAGACCGGCTCCGCGGCCCAGCTCCCGTCCGCCCGGCGCTCCGGGAAGTAGACCATCGCCTCCTTGGTGCGGCGCAGGTAGAAGGGCGCCCGCCGCCGGTCCATGGCCTCGCGGATGGACTTCACGTCGGCATAGGCGTCGCGGTCGAGGAGCTGCAGGAACAGCGTGAAGTTCTGCGGGTCGCCCTTATGCGGGGTGGCCGTCAGCAGCAACACGTGGTCGGCGCCGTCGCGCAGGATCTCGCCGAGCCGGTAACGCTGGCTCTTGTGGGTTTCGTCGCGCGCCGACAGCCGGTGCGCCTCGTCCACGATCACCAGGTCCCAGCGCGCCTGGCGTAGCCCCGGCAGGACGTCGTCGCGCTTGGCGAGGTCGAGCGAGGCGACGACCTGTTTCTGCTCCAGCCACTGGTTGACCCCGAACTGGTCGCGAACGTCGCCGCCCCTGAGCACCGGAAACTTCTCGTCGAACTTCTCCTTGAGCTCGCGTTGCCATTGGAAGGCGAGGTTCGCCGGGCAGACGACGAGCACGCGCTCGACGAGGCCGCGCAGCTTGAGCTCCCGGATCAGAAGCCCGGCCATGATCGTCTTGCCCGCCCCCGCGTCGTCGGCGAGCAGGAAGCGCACGCTGGGCAGTTTGAGCAGGTGTTCGTAGACCGCCTCGAGCTGGTGCGGCAGCGGGTCCACGCGCGAGATCGAAAGCCCGAAGCAGGGATCGAACTCCCAGGCGATCCCGAGCGCCCAGGCCTGGAGGCCGAGGCGCAGAAGCCGGCCGTCGCCGTCATAGGAAAGGGCGGTCCCGGCGATGGCCAGTCCGGCCAGATCGTCCGAAGTCAGCGTGACGCGGCGGAACCCCTCGGAGCGCGCGCCCACCAACCCCACGACCCAGCTGTCCGCGCCGCCCGCGCGCACGGTCTCCACCCGCATCGGTTCGCTGAACAGCGGGCCGGTCAGGACCTGCCCTTCGGCCAGGGGCGCTTCGACGCTCAATGGTCGACTCCTTCGGGCGCGGATAATACATGACGCCCGGCCCCGGCGAAGACGGGCTTCGCCCGAGCCTCGCCGCGGCGCGCCGCTCCCCGCCGTCGCGCCCGCCTCGAGCCGATCGAAGCGGCGCCGATGTTCTTATTTTGTGCTTGACAAATGGGACCGTCTGCGCTATATTCCTTCCAACGTCGAACGGCGACCCCGGGAGCGCCCACCCGCCGGAACCGGCTTCGCCCGTTTCCCGCCGCGTTTTCCGCCTTGCTTTTCGCCTGCTTTCGCCCTGCTTTTGGCTCGTTTTCGCCTTGTTTTTTTCCTGTATTTTCGTCGTAACCCGTTGAAATACAACGAGACTCGAAAATTTTCACTGGAATCCGCCGATGGAGAGAGCGTTTTTTCCGCCGTTCGCGCGCCCGGCCCGCCGCTCGCCGGGCGAGCGCCCCGGCTTTCCGCCCTTGACGGCGCGTTTGCGCAACGGGGATAGTGTCTCCGTCCGAACGCCGTCGGCCGGCGGCGGCGGGCAGGGGGCGAGGAATGGACGATCCGTCTGCGCCGCGCGTTCCGGGCTGGCTGCGGCTCCCCTCGGATGCGCTCGCGGCCTGCGCCGGGATACTCGTCCTGGTGATGATGGTTCATGTCGCGGCCGACGTCTTCGGGCGGTTGACCTTCAGCGCGCCGATCGACGGGACGCTCGAGATCGTCGCCGGCTATTACATGGTCGCCGTCGTCTTTCTGCCGCTCGCCTATGTCAGCCGCGGCGAGGGGCACATCTTCATCGAACTGTTCACCCGCCGGCTGCCGCCCCGCCTGCTCGCCGGCCTCGACGGCGCGGCGGCGCTGCTCACCTTCGTCTATATCGGGCTGATGGGCTGGCAGACCGCGGTCGAGGCCCTCATCCAGACCGAAGGCGGGGAGATGTGGGAGACCGCCGACGACCTGATCACGATCTGGCCGAGCCGCTGGCTCCTGCCGGTCGGCTGCGCCCTGATGGCGGCGATCTTCGTCCGCTTCGCGGTCGATCGCTTCGGCGCGTCCGTCCGCCCGCCGGGGTCGCTCCGTTGACCTCCCTCCAGATCGGCTTCCTCGGCATCGGCGCCGTGATCGTCCTGATCTCGCTCCGCGTGCCCATCGGGGCGGCGCTCGGGCTGGTCGCCTTCGTCGGCATCGCCAGCATCCGCAGCGTCGACGTGGCGTTCTCGGCCCTGCGCACGACGCCGTTCGAGTTCGCCGCCCACTGGTCGCTTTCGGCGATCCCGATGTTCCTGCTGATGGGCGCCGTCGCCTATTATTCGGGCATCAGCTCGGCCCTGTTCGAGGCCGCTAGGCTATGGCTCGGCAAGCTGCCGGGCGGGCTCGCGGTCGCCGCCACCTTCGCCTGCGCAGGCTTCGCCGCGGCCTCCGGCGCCTCCATCGCGACCGCCGCGGCGATGGGGCGCATCACCATCCCGGAGATGCTCGCCATCAAATACGACAAGGGGCTGGCCGCCGGGGTCGTCGCCAGCGCCGGGACCCTCGGCACCCTGATCCCGCCCAGCATCCTGATGGTGCTCTACGGCATCTTCGCCGAAGTGTCGGTGAGCAAGCTGTTCATCGCCGGCATCCTGCCCGGCATCCTCACCGCGCTCGTCTACAGCGGCATGATCGTCGTCCGCTGCCGGCTCGACCCGCGGCTCGCCCCCGACATCGCCTTCGAGGCCTCGTGGCGCGAACGCTTCGTCGCCCTGAAGGAGATCTGGCCCCTGGCGGCGCTGGTCGCCGGCATCATCGGCGGGCTCTACGCGGGGGTGTTCACGGCCACCGAGGCGGGCGCCGCCGGCGCCGCCTTCGCCATCCTGATCGTGTCCCTGCAAGGACGGATGACGATGGAGCGGCTCAAGCTGAGCGTGCTCGAAGCGCTGCGCAGCACCGCGCGCATCTTCTTCGTCGCCGTCGGCGCGGTGCTGCTCACCCGCTTCCTGGCCCTGACCGGCGTCCCCGCCCATCTCGCTACGGTGGTCGGCGGCTGGGCCGCGGATCCGCTGCTGCTGGTGATCTCCGCGTCGCTGGTCTACGTCCTGCTCGGCATGTTCCTCGACCCGCTGGGCGTGATGCTGCTCACGCTGCCGCTGTTCCTGCCGATGTTCATCGCCCTCGATCTTGATCTGATCTGGTTCGGCATCCTGGTGATCAAATATCTCGAGATCGGGTTGATCACGCCGCCGGTCGGGATGAACGTCTACGTCATCAAGGGGGTGGTCGGGGACAGCATCGAGCTGGAGCGGATCTTCAAGGGCGTGGCCTGGTTCCTGGTGTGCGACGCCGTGGTCATCGCGCTGATCGTGGCCTTTCCCGGCATTGCGCTCCTGCTGCCCGGCATGATGAGGTGAGACGCCCGCCATCCGGCGGGCGAGAGAAACGTCAACCGATCGACAAAGGGAGGATCGAATGACCACTCGTCGCAAGTCACTCGCCGCCGCGCTCGTCGCCGGCGGCCTCGCGCTCTCGTGCGCCGCCGGCGCCGTCGGCGCCAAGGAGCTCGTGTTCGGCAGCGCGCTGCCGCCGCAGCACAACGTCAACAAGCTCGGTCTCGCGCCCACCCTCGCCGCCATCGAGAAGGCGACCGGCGGCGCGCTCAAATGGAAGCTGCTCACCGGCGGCCAGCTGTTCGGGCTGCGCGCGTCGCTGACCAGCGTCGGCGGCGGCATGGCGGACGCCGGGATCATCATCCCCAGCTTCGTCCAGTCCAAGCTGCCGCACGTCTACACCATGGTCGACATGGCGATGTTCGCCGAGGATCCGCTGGCCGCCGCCGCCGCCTCGGCCGACACGATCTTCAACGACTGCCCGGAATGTCTGGCCGACTTCAGGAAGCAGAAGACGGTCCCGCTCGGCTTCTACGCGCTCACCACCTACAAGCTCCTGTGCAACACCAAGGTGACCAGCCTCGCCGAGGTCAAGGGCAAGCGGATGCGCACCTCGGGCGCCAACGGGCGATGGGCCAAGGCGATGGGCGGGACGCCGGTCTCGATGAGCGGCTCCGACATGATCGAGGCGCTCCAGCGCGGCCAGATCGACTGCGCCATCGGCCCGCTCGGCTGGATCAAGGCCTATTCGATCGCCGAGCACATCGACTACGTGCTCGACTTCCCGATGGGCAACTTCGCCGCCGCGGCGCATTTCGTGATGAACCGGGCGGCGTGGGACGGGCTTGCGCCGGCGCAGAAGAAGGCCATTCTCGACGCCATGCCCAATTCGAGCGCGATGACCTCGATCGACGGCTACGCCCGCGACGAGAAGATCGGCGAGGACATGCTGCGCAAGCGCGGGGCCGTGTTCACCAAGGGCGGCGAGGAGTTCGCCGACCTGATGGCGCGCCACCGCGAGTCCGAGATGGCCACGATCATCGCCGGCGCCAAGAAGCGGCGCGTCGCGGAGCCGGAGAAGATCATCGCCGCCTATCGCGCCAACGTCGCCAAGTGGCGGGACCTTCTGGCCGGCAAGACTCGCGACGCCGCGACCTTCCGGACGCTGCTGCGGGAGCAGATCTACGGCAAGCTCGACCCGGCGAAGCTGTGATCCGGGCTACGGCCGCGCCGGGTCCGCTATTCGGCGGCCTCGGCGCGGCCGGCGGCGGCTTCGATTCGCGCGGCCATCTCGTCCACGGTGATCACCTGGGCGAAGCACGCCCCCAGCGTCGCGCAGGTCGCCTTCACGATGTCGTCCCGGCTGAGATCGCCGATCGGGAAGGTCGACGTGCCGTCGCGCAGGAAGAAGACGCGGAAGTCGCGCACGTTGGCCTCGCGCGCCGTCGTCTCGCAGCACACGTTGGTGGCGATGCCGGAGACGATCACGGTATCGATGCCGCGCGCGCGCAGGGTCAGCTCCAGGTCGGTGCCGTGGAAGGCGCCGAAGCGCGGCTTCTCCAGCAGGATGTCGCCGTCCTGCACGACGAGCCCGTCATGCAGGGCGGCCGAATGCGCGCCCCGGTTGATGATGCCGTCCTTGACCGGCGGCAGCATCTCGCCCATCACCCCGACGTTGGAGCCGTCGGGGCGCACGACGTGGCTGCAATGGACCACGGCGACCCCCGCCTTGCGGCAGACGGCGGCGAGCCCGTTGATGCGATCCTGCAATTCGAGCCCGTCGGGGGCCGAGAAGACGTGGCCATGGACGAAGCAGTTCTGCATGTCCACGTTGATCAACGCCATCCTTTCGGGCGCAACGGGAAAATCGACGTCGAACATCGTTCCCTCCTCCATCGACCCGCCGATCATGCCGCGCCATGCGCCTCGAGGTCAATGCGCGGCGCCCGCCGCGGCCCCGAACGCCGCGGGCCACGCCTTCCGGCCCGCCGGAATTGACAGGCTTTCGTCTTACCTTGAAAATCGAAAATCTGAATTTCGATTTTCAAGGTAAGACGAAATGGACAGACTCGTTTTCCTGGGGCGCATCGAGACGTTGTTCCGGAGTCATCCCATGGTCGGGATACTCGGCCCGCGCCAATGCGGCAAGACGACGTTGGCGCGCGACTATATCGGCGCGCTTTCCGATCGCCGGGTGCATTATTTCGATCTTGAAGACCCCGAGCATCTCAACCGGCTGGCGGATCCGAAGCTCGCCCTGGAGTCGCTGGAAGGTCTGATCGTCATCGACGAGATCCAGCGCAGCCCGGAACTGTTTCCGTTGCTGCGGGTGCTGGTCGATCGGACCCCCCGGCGCCAGCGCTACCTGATCCTCGGCAGCGCGTCCCGCGCGTTGATCCGCCAATCCTCCGAGACCCTCGCGGGCAGGATCGCGTATCTGGAACTGCCCCCGTTCACCGCTTTCGAGGCCGGCGCCTCGCCGCGCCTGTGGCTGCGCGGCGGCTTTCCCCCGGCGTATCTCGCGCCCTCCGACGGCGACAGCCTGATTTGGCGGAAGGCGTACATGACCGCCTTCCTGGAGCGGGACGCGCGCGGCATGGGCATCGATTTCGCCCCCGCCGCCATGCGTCGATTCTGGATGATGCTGGCGCATTGGCATGGCGGGTTCTTCAACGCCGCCGGTCTGGGGCGGTCGCTGGACGTCTCTTCGCCGACCGTCAAGCGTTACCTCGACATACTCGACGGCGCTTTCATGATCCGTGCGCTTCGGCCCTGGCATGCGAATCTCCGCAAGCGTCAGGTCAAGGCGCCGAAGGTCTATCTCCGGGACGCCGGCATTCTTCATGCGCTGCTGAACTTGCCGGACCTGGGCTCCTTGCGCGCCCATCCCGGAGTCGGCGCATCGTGGGAGGGGTTCGCGTTGGAGCAGGTCATCCAGATCTGCCGCGCCGACGCCGACGAGTGCTATTTCTGGGCGACGCACGCCCATGCGGAGCTGGACCTGTTGATCCTGCGCGGCGAGCGCAAGATGGCGTTCGAGTTCAAGTATTCGTCGGCTCCGAAGGTCACCCGGTCGATGCGCGCGGCGCTCGAGGATCTCGATCTCGATCGGATCGTCGTCGTCTATCCGGGCGATGGCGTCTACCCGCTTGCGGAACGGATCGAAGTCGCCAACCTGGAATATCTGGCGCGGGAGATGCGCGGCGCTCCCGACGCGGATCGGCGTTGACCGCGACCGCCGCGATTCTCGCCGGGCGCGCCGGGCTCCTCGACGATCTTCAGGCCCGGCCCGCGTCGCCCGACAGCATATGAGCCGAAATGCCGAGTTTGGCGAGCGCCTTCTCCCAGCGGTCGCCGTGCCCGGGGCCGAAGATCAGGGAGTCGTCGGCGGGCGCCGAGAGCCAGCCGTTCTGCTGGATCTCGCCGTCGAGCTGGCCCGGACCCCATCCCGCATATCCGAGCGCCAGGATGCTGCGCCGCGGCCCCGCGCCCCGGGCGATCTCCCTCAGGATGTCGATCGTGGCGGTCAGGGCGACGGACTCGTCGATGACCAGCGTGGACTCCTGGACGTAGTCCGCCGAATGAAGGACGAAACCGCGCCCGGTCTCCACGGGTCCGCCGAAATGGATCTCGATCTTCTCCTCCACCTCGTCGGCGTCGATGCTGAGCTGATCGAGCAGATCGGGAAACGACACGTTGTCCATGAGCTTGTTGACCACCAAGCCCATCGCGCCCTCCGCGGTATGGGCGCACATGTAGATCACGGATCGCGCGAACCGCGGATCCTGCATCTGCGGCATCGCGATCAGAATCTGCCCCGTCAGGTAACCCTCGTCTGTCGCGCCGTCGGACATCGCAACCACCCGGAATGATCGGCCCACCGTCCCGCGCCGGCGCGCATTCTCCACACGCGAAATTTACCGGCGTCCGGCGCGCCGGACGCCTATGATCGGGCGCGCCCGGAACGCTGGAAGCCTATACCATGGGAGGGACGGCTTGAAGGGGAGAATCGATCCCCCGCGCGCCGCGCGAGTCGCGGCTGCGCGGACCGTCCTCGCGGCCTGCGGGCCGCTCCTGTTGGCCGCCGCCTGGTCCGGGCCGGTCGCCGCGGCGGCCTCGCCCTGGTCCGAGACCGAGCATGGCGGGGTGCGGCTGGTGGCCGCGGCCGACGCCGCGGGCGACCGGGCGACTCACCGGTTCGGGCTCCATTTCCGCATGGCGCCGGGGTGGAAAATCTACTGGCGGTCGCCCGGCGACGCCGGCTTCCCGCCGCAGCCCGACTGGTCCGGATCGGACAACGTATCGGCCGCGCGGCTGCTCTGGCCGGCCCCGGCGCGTTTCTCGGTCCTCGGGCTGGAGACGCTGGGCTACAAGAACGAGGTCGTGCTTCCGGTCGATGCGGACGCGCCGGCGCCCGGCCGGGCGGTCAAGCTCCGCGCCTATGTCCGCTACCTGACCTGCAGCGACATCTGCATTCCCTACGATGCGCGTCTTGCGCTCGATCTGCCGGCCGGGCCGGGCGCCGCCTCGCCCGAGGCGGGCTTGATCGAGCGCTTCGCCGCGCGGGTCCCGGCGCAGGGCGGCGAGGCCGGGCTTCGCATCGTCCGGGCCGCGGTCGCCGGGCGGGGCGCGTCGCAGACGCTCGAGGTCGACGCGTCTTCCGACCGGGCCTTCTCCGCCCCCGACCTCTACGTCGAAGGCCCGGCAGGCCATGGCTTCGCCGCCCCGGACGTCCGCGTCGCCGCCGACCGGCGCTCGGCCTTGATGCGGGTCGCGGTCGCCGCGCCCGAGGCCGCGCCCGGGGACGAATCTGCGGAGCTCGTCGGCCGCCGGGTCACCCTGACCCTGGTCGATGGCGAGCGGGCGGTCGAACGCGCGCTCGCGCTCGCGCCTGCGTCGTCCACGATCGACGAGGCGCCGCCGGCGGCGGCGGGCGGGTCCGGGACCCTGATCGCGATCGTCGGGCTCGCCCTTCTCGGCGGCCTGATCCTCAACCTCATGCCCTGCGTCCTGCCGGTGCTGTCGATCAAGCTGCTCTCGGTCGTGGGGCATGCGGGCGCCCCGGCGCGCGAGGTTCGCCGCGGCTTCCTCGCCAGCGCGGCCGGCATCCTGTTCTCCTTCGTCGTCCTGGCGACCGGGGCGGTCGGGCTCACCCTCGCCGGAAAGGCCGCGGGTTGGGGCGTCCAGTTCCAACAGCCGGCGTTCCTCGCCGCCATCGTGCTGATCCTGGTGCTGTTCGCCTGCAACCTCTGGGGTCTGTTCGAGATCCGGCTTCCCGGCGCGGTCGCCGGCGCGGCCCTCGCAGGGGGCGGCGCGCCGGGACTCGCCGGCCATTTCCTGACTGGCGCCTTCGCGACCCTGCTGGCGACCCCTTGTTCGGCTCCCTTCCTGGGCAGTTCGGTGGGGTTCGCGTTGTCGCGCGGGCCGCTCGAGATCTATGCGGTCTTCCTCGCTCTCGGCGTCGGTCTGGCGCTCCCCTATCTGGCGGTGGCGGCGTTCCCGGCCCTGGCCGCGCGGCTGCCGCGCCCCGGCCCGTGGATGGTCACGCTGCGGCGGGTTTTCGCCTTCGCGCTGCTGGCGACGGCGGCGTGGCTCGTCAGCGTGCTGGCGGTCCAGGGAGGCTACGCCGTCGCGGGCGCGGTCGCGTCGATGATGGCCGCCGTGGTCGTGGCCCTTCGGCAGGCGCGCCATCTCGCCGGCTCGGCGCGGCGCGCGAGCTGGGGCGTGGTCGGAGCGCTCGGGGTGTTGACGGTGGGAACGGCGGGCGCGGTCGGAAACGGCGGTCCGGCCGCGGCCGGGCCCGACGGGCTCTGGCGGGCCTTCGACCGCCGCGCCATCGCCGACCACGTCGCGCGCGGCGAGGTCGTGCTCGTCGACGTGACCGCGGACTGGTGCCTGACTTGCCAGGTCAACAAGGCCCTGGTCCTCGATCGGGGCGCCGTCGCCGCGCGGCTCCGCGGCGGCGGCGTGACCGCGATGCGCGCCGATTGGACCCGGCCCAGCCGCGCCATCTCGACGTATCTGGCGAGCTTCGGCCGCTATGGCATTCCGTTCAACGCGGTCTACGGGCCGGGCGCGCCCGCCGGCCTGCCGCTGCCCGAGATACTCACCGGGTCGAGCGTGCTCGCGGCCCTGGACCGGGCCGCCGGCGGGGCCCGCCTGTCCGGCCGATAGCGGCGCCGCGGCGGCGGCCCGCGTGACAAGGACGGCGAGATGGGCTATCTCCTGTTCCGCCCGGCGCCGATCGGCGGCCGGTTCCGATTTCAATCCGACGAGGGAGCGCAATGACGATAGCTGTTGGCGACAGGATCCCGTCGTCGTCCCTGACGACCATGGGGCCCGACGGGCCGAAGCCGGTCTCCACCGAGGAGATCTTCGGCGGCAAGAAGGTGGTGATGTTCGCCGTCCCGGGCGCGTTCACGCCGACCTGTTCGGCCAAGCATCTGCCCGGATTCGTCGAGCGCGCGGGCGACATCAGGGCCAAGGGGGTCGACACCGTCGCCTGCCTGGCGGTGAACGACGTGTTCGTGATGGACGCCTGGGGCAAGGATCAGAACGTCGGCGACGGCGTGCTGATGCTGGCCGACGGCAGCGCGCAGTTCACCAGGGCGCTCGATACCGAGCTCGATCTCGTGGACCGCGGCCTGGGCACGCGGTCGCGGCGCTATTCGATGATCGTCGAGGACGGCGTGGTCAAGCGGCTCAACCTCGAGGAAGGCGGCGGGTTCGAGGTGAGCGACGCGGCGACGATCCTCGATCAGCTCTAGCCGGGGCGGGCCGGTTCGCGGCTCGTCCGTCGGCCGATGCGCGGTCCATCCCGTCGCGGGCGAGCCCGTCGGCGCGCTCGTTGTCGGGATGGCCGGCGTGGCCTTTGATCCAGCGCCATTCGACCTCGTGGCCGGCCGCCGCGGCGTCCAGCCTGCGCCAGAGATCGACGTTCTTGACCGGCTTGCGGTCCGCCGTGCGCCAGCCCCTCGTCTTCCATGCGTGGATCCATTTGGTGATGCCGTCCCGCAGATAGACGCTGTCGGTGTGGATCCGCGCCTTGACCGGGCGCTTGAGCGTCTCGAGGGCCGCGATCGCCGCGGTCAGCTCCATCCGGTTGTTGGTGGTGTCGGCTTCGCCGCCGCTGATCTCCTTCTCGACCCCGGCGAAGCGGAGCAGCGCTCCCCAGCCGCCCGGCCCCGGGTTGCCGCGGCACGCGCCGTCGGTATAGATCTCGACGAGAGCGAGATCCGGCCCCGGCGTCGTCATCCGTCGAGCCCGTAGGCGGAGACGCTGGCGACCTCGCGGTGGAAGCGCAGGCGCCGCAGATACTCCAGCGGGTCTTTCCGCTTCGCCAGCAGGCCCGCCGGCGGATCCAGCCAGTCGTGCAGGCGCGTGAGCAGGAAGCGCAGCGCTCCGCCGCGCGCCAGACGGGGCAGGGCGTCGAGCTCGGCCGCCGACATCGGCCGGACGCGCCGATAGGCGGTCAGCAGGTGGCGCGCCTTGGTGACGTTGAAGCCGCCGTCGGCCTCGAAGCACCATGCGTTCAGACAGATCGCGAGGTCGTAGGCGTAATCGTCGTTGCAGGCGAAGTAGAAGTCGATCATGCCCGACAGCCGGTCGCCGACGAAGAACACGTTGTCGGGGAACAGGTCGGCGTGGATGATGCCCGCCTCCAGCCCGCGCGGCCAGCTCGCTTCGAGGTCGTCGAGCTCCTGCGCGATCTCGTCCGCCAACCCGTCCCGGACTTCGTGCGCGCGGGCGCGGCAGCTCTCGAACAGCGCGCGCCAGCCGGCGACCGAGAGGTCGTTGGGCCGCGACATCTCGAAGGACGCGCCGGCGAGATGCATGCGCGCCAACGCTGCGCCCACCTCGGCGCAATGCCGGGGGGTGGGGCGGCGCGGCCACATCCCCGTCAGGAAGCTCACCACCGCCGCCGGGCGGCCGCATAGTTCGCGAAGCGCGCCGCCGTCGGCGCCCCGGACCGGCGTCGGACAGGCGATCCCCGCGGCGGCGAGATGGTCCATCAGGCCGAGAAAGAAGGGCAGGTCCTCGCGCGCCACGCGCCGTTCGTACAGCGTCAGCACGTAGCTGCCGCGCTCGGTCTGGAGGAGATAGTTGGAGTTCTCGACGCCCTCGGCGATGCCCTTGCAGGAGACGGCCTCGCCGATGTCGAATTCGGCGAGGAAGCCGGTCAGCGCCTCGTCCGATACGTCCGTGTAGACCGCCATATGCGGTTCAGGCGGTCAGCGCCCGCGGCAGGCTGAACGCCACGTCCTCGTCGAGAATGTCGACCTCTTCGACGGTCACGTCGAACGTCCGCCGACAGGCGTCGATCAGCTCCTGGACCAGGATTTCCGGCGCCGACGCGCCGGCGGTCACGCCGAGTCGGCGCACGCCGTCGAGCCACGACGACTCCAGCTCGTCCGCCCGCTGGAGCAGGATCGAGCGCTGGCAGCCGGCGGCGCGCGCGACCTCGGCGAGGCGGGTGGAGTTGGACGAGTTGGGCGCGCCGAGCACGACCAGGGCGTCGCAATCCCGCGCGATCGCCTTGACCGCCGCCTGCCGGTTGGTCGTGGCGTAGCAGATGTCTTCCTTGCGCGGTCCCGCGATGTCGGGAAAGCGGGACTCGAGGACGCGCACGATCGCCGCGGTATCGTCCACCGACAGCGTGGTTTGCGTCACGTAAGCGAGATTGGCCGGGTCGTCGACCTCGAGTGCGGCCGCCTGGGCGGTATTCTCCACCAGCAGGATGCCGTCCTCCGGCAGTTGGCCCATCGTGCCCACGACCTCCGGGTGGCCGGCATGCCCGATCAGGATCACCTTGCGCCCGGCATGCGCGTGGCGGCGGGCATCGACGTGGACCTTGGTGACCAGAGGGCAGGTCGCATCGACGTAGAGCATCCCGCGTCCGCGCGCCTCGGCGATCACGGCTTCCGGCACGCCGTGGGCCGAGAACACCACCGGGACGCCCTCGGGGACCTCGTCCAGCTCTTCGACGAACACCGCGCCCTTGGTCTCCAGCTCTTCGACGACGTAACGGTTGTGCACGATCTCGTGCCGGACGTAGACCGGGGCGCCGTGTTTTTCGAGGGCGAGCTCGACGATCCGGATGGCGCGGTCGACGCCGGCGCAGAAGCCGCGCGGGCCGGCGAGCTTTATGGTAAGGGCGGGTTTGGACATGGCGTGCTGCGCTGCATCGGCCGCTTGTGGAGCCGGGCGGGGCCGGCTAGAGTGGAGCGTTGCACCCGACTAATACCATAATCGGCGAGGACGAAGCGCATGGCCGAACCCGTTGTTGCGCAGAAAACCCCCTACGGCGTCGAAGTCGAGGCGGGCAGGGACTATTGGTGGTGTCGGTGCGGGCGCAGCGGAAGCCAGCCGTTCTGCGACGGCTCGCATAAGGGCACCGCGTTCGCACCGGTGCAGTATACGGCGGATGCGAGCGAAACCGCCTGGTTCTGCGGTTGCAAGCACACCGGCGATCAGCCCATGTGCGACGGCTCGCACAAAAACGTATAACCGCGCCGGCGCCGGCAGGCGCTATCGCCGCCGCCATGGTCACGACGCGCCGCATCGTCCGCACGGGGTGGCCGGCGGGTGTGCTCGCCGCCGCCCTCGCGCTTGCGGGGTGCGGCGTGTCCGGCGAGAAGGCGCGCCGGCTGCCCTGCCCCGACGTTCTCGTCCTGAGCGAAGCCGGACAGTTGGCGCGCTTCCAGCCGGGCGCGGGCCGCGACGCGACCGACCTCCTGTTCCGGGCCGAGATGGTGGGCTTCCGCGGCCATTGCGAGCATTTCGAAGGCCGCGTCGAACTGGCCTTCGAAATTCTGCTCGACGTCCGCCGCGGCGCGGCCAACGCGGAAGGGCGCGCCGACTTCGAGTATTTCGTGGCCCTGCCGCGCTTCCACCCGGCGCCCGAGGGGAAGCGGAACTTCGCCGTCACCGCGCCCTTTGAGGGCGACCGGGAGCGCGTCCGGCTCCGCGACCGGGTGAGGATCGAGATCCCGCTCGGCCCCGACGAGACCGGGGCGAGCCACGACGTCTATCTCGGTTTGCAACTCTCCCGCGACGAGCTCGAGTTCAACCGCCGGAGCGAGACGCCGTAGCCGCCCGGCGCCGGCAGGTTGACCTGCGGCGGGCGCGGTCTAAGATGGCGTCGCGTCCATACAGACGAACCCTGCGGGAGAGATCGGCCGCGCGCCGGCGCCGAAGGAGCAACCGCCCCGGAAACTCTCAGGCAAACGGACCGCAGGGGGATGTGACTCTGGAAAGCGGGCCGCCGGCGAGCTGGCGGCCTCACCGAAGGGGAAAGCCGGGCGGCGTCGGGATTTGCGCCCGGTGAATCTTTCAGGTCCACGGACAGAGGGGGCAGGCCGGTCTTCGTCTTCGTGACGCCAGGGCCGTCCGCCGGCTGTCGGAGGACCGTATGAACGACAACCCCGAGCCTCCCCTCGATCGAACGCCGCTGCACGACCTCCATGTCGAGCTGGGGGCGAAGATGGGGCCCTTTGCCGGCTACGACATGCCGATCCGCTATCCGCCCGGCATCATCGCCGAGCATCTGCATACCCGCGCCGGCGCCTCGCTGTTCGACGTTTCGCATATGGGGCAGGTGACGCTGCGCGGCCCGGACCGCGCGGCGGCGCTGGAGGAGCTGGTGCCGGGCGACGTTCGGGGCCTCGCGCCCGGCCGGATGCGCTATACGATGTTGACCGACGATGGGGGCGGCATTCTCGACGACCTGATCGTCGCCAATGTCGGCGACTATCTGTTCGTCGTCGTCAATGCGGCGCGCAAGGCCGCCGACCTCGCCCATCTCCACGCGGCGTTCGGAAACCGGTGCGAGGTCGAGGAGCTCGCCGGGCGCGCGCTGCTCGCGCTGCAAGGCCCGCAGGCGGCGGCGGTGTTGTCGCGCGCCGCCCCGGGCGCCGCGGAGTTGGGCTTCATGAGCGCCGCCCCGTTCGCGGTCGCCGGGAGCCGGCTTGCGATCATGCGGTCGGGCTATACGGGCGAGGACGGCTTCGAACTGTCCGTTCCCGCCGCCGACGCGGAGCGCATCGCCCGGTTGCTGCTCGCCGACGACCGGGTCGCGCCCGCCGGCCTCGGCGCGCGGGATTCGCTGCGGCTGGAGGCGGGGCTCTGCCTTTACGGCCAGGACATCGACGCCTCGACCACGCCGGTCGAGGCCGGGTTGCAGTGGACCATTCCCCGTCGGCGACGCGAGCAGGGCGGGTTCCCGGGCGCCGCGATCGTCCAACGCCAGCTCCGCGACGGCGCAGGACGCCGGCGCGTGGGTCTCCGGCCCGACGGCCGCGCTCCGGCGCGTGCGCATACCGCGATCGTCGGCGAGGGCGGCGCGCCCGTCGGCGAAGTCACCAGCGGCGGCTACGGCCCGACCGTCGGCGGCCCGGTGGCGATGGGCTACGTCGATGCCCGGCGCGCCGCGCCCGGCGCCGGCGTCGATCTCCTGGTCCGGGGCGCGCCGCGCCCGGCGCGCGTCACCGCGCTGCCCTTCGTTCCCCACCGCTACGCCAGGCATTGAGGAGACCGATCCATGAGCGATCTGAGATACAGCGACGAGCACGAATGGGTCCGGGTCGAGGGCGACGTCGCCATCGTCGGCATCAGCGACCACGCCCAGGAGCAGCTGGGGGACGTAGTCTTCGTCGAGCTTCCGGCGATCGGCAAGACGGTCGAACGGGGCGGCGAGGCGGCGGTGGTCGAGTCGGTCAAGGCCGCGAGCGAAGTCTACGCGCCGGTGAGCGGCGAGGTCGTCGCCGTCAACGAGCCGCTCAACGACGATCCCGCACTGGTCAACCGCTCGCCGACGGAAGACGGCTGGTTCCTGAAGATCCGCATGCGCGACCCGTCGGAGATCGACCGGCTCATGGACGAAGCGGCCTATCTGAAGTTCATCGAGGGGTCGTGACCATGCGCTATCTGCCGCATACCGACGACGACCGGCGCGCGATGCTGGCGGCGATCGGCGCATCGTCGATCGACGATCTGTTCCGCGAGGTGCCCGCCGCCGCGCGGCGAAGCGCTCCCTTCGCTTTGCCCGACCACGCCGGGGAGATCGAGGTCGAGGCGGCGCTCGCCGCGATGGCGGCGAAGAACACGACCGCCGGCTCGGCGCCGAGCTTCCTGGGGGCCGGCGCCTATCGGCACCACGTGCCGGCCGCGGTCGATCATCTGATTCAGCGCGGCGAATTCCTGACCTCCTACACGCCCTATCAGCCGGAGATCTCGCAGGGGACGCTGCAATATCTGTTCGAGTTCCAGACCCAGGCGGCGCTGCTCGCCGGGATGGAGGTCGCCAACGCCTCGATGTATGACGGTTCGACCGCCTGCGCCGAGGCCGCCATGCTGGCGCGGCGCGTCACCCGGCGCGAGCGCGTCGTCCTCTCCGGCGGGCTGCACCCGCATTACCGCGAGACCACCCGGACCGCCTTCCGCTTCCTGCCGACGGAGGTGGTCTCGCTCGATCCCGATTTCGACGGGACCGAGGATCCGTCGCCCGTCGTCGATCGGGACGCCGCCTGCGTCGTGGTTCAGTATCCCGACGTCTTCGGCAGGTTGCGGGACCTCTCCGGGCTCGCCGCCCGCTGCCGCGAGGCGGGAGCGCTCCTGGTCGTCGCGGTGACCGAGATCGTGGCGCTCGGCCTCTTGCGCCCGCCCGGCGAGATGGGCGCCGACGTGGTCGCGGCCGAAGGCGCCTCGCTCGGCAGTCCGCTCAATTTCGGCGGCCCCTATGTCGGCCTGTTCGCCTGCCGCCAGGACCATCTGCGCCAGATGCCCGGGCGCCTCGTCGGCGAGACCACCGACGCGGACGGCCGCCGCGGCTGGGTGCTGACGCTCGCCGCGCGCGAACAGCACATCCGCCGCGAGAAGGCCACCAGCAACATCTGCACCAACTCCGGGCTATGCGCGTTGGCCTTCACCATCCATCTCGCGCTTCTCGGCGAGCGGGGTTTCGCGCGGCTCGCCGAGATCAACCACGCCAACGCGGTGCGGCTCGCCGGGAAGCTGGGCGGCGTGCGCGGGATCGAGCCGCCGGACGGCGGCTTCTTCAACGAGTTCACGGTGCGCCTGCCATGCGCGGCGGCGGAGGTGGTGGACAGGTTGGCGGCCGAACGAATTCTCGCCGGCGTCCCCGCCTCCCGCCTTTACCCGGAATACGACGCCGCCCGGCGGCTGCTGATCCTGGCGGCGACGGAAACCAACAGCGAGGACGACATGGATGCGTTGTGCGTTGCGCTGGCGGAGGCGCTGCGATGACCGGGAACGGGACCGGCGGCGGCCATCGCGGCCTCCAGCTGGAGGAGCCGCTGATCTTCGAGCAGGACGCGCCGGGGCGTTGCGGCGTCGACCTGCCGCCGCCGGCGCGGGCGCCGGAACGCCTCGACGGGTTGCGCCGCGAAGGAGGCATCGGATTGCCCGGCTTGTCGGAGCCCCAGGTCGTCCGCCACTTCACCCGGCTGAGCCAGAAGAACTACGCAATCGATTCGGGGGCCTACCCGCTCGGCTCTTGCACGATGAAGCACAACCCGCGGCTCAACGAGAAGCTGGCCCGGCTGCCCGGGTTCGCCGACATCCACCCGCTCCAGCCGCCGTCCACGGTGCAAGGCGGGCTCGAACTGATCCATGAGGTCGCGCGTTGGCTCACGACGCTGACCGGTATGCCCGCGGCGGCGATGTCGCCGGCCGCGGGCGCGCATGGCGAGCTGTGCGGCCTGATGACCATCCGCGCCGCTCTGGAGGCGCGCGGCGACGCCCGGCGGCGCGTCCTGGTGCCCGAATCGGCCCACGGGACCAACCCGGCCACGGCTGCGGCCTGCGGCTACGAAGTCCGGGCGATCCCGCTCAACGACCGGGGGCGGGTGGACCTCGAGGCGCTGCGGCGGGCGATCGACCGGGATGTCGCGGCGTTCATGCTCACCAACCCCAACACCTGCGGCCTGTTCGAGGACGAGATACTCGAGCAGGCCGGGCTGATCCACGAGGCGGGCGGGTTCTTCTACTGCGACGGCGCCAACTTCAACGCCATCGTCGGCCGCGTCCGTCCGGCCGACCTCGGCATCGACTGCATGCATCTCAACCTGCACAAGACGTTCTCGACGCCGCATGGCGGCGGCGGCCCGGGCAGCGGACCGGTCGTGCTTTCGGCCGAGTTGGCGCCGTTCGCTCCGTTGCCCTTGGTCGTTCGCGGTCCCGAGGGATTCCGCGTCGTCGAACACGCCGGCCAGTCCCCCGACGCCGCCCGGTCGGTAGGCCGCCTACGCGCTTTCTTCGGCCAGATGGGCATGTTCGTCCGCGCGCTCGCCTACATGACCAGCCACGGGGCCGACGGTCTCAGGCAGGCGTCGTCGGATGCGGTCCTCAACGCCAACTATCTGCTCGCCCGGCTGGGGGACGCGCTCAGCGTCCCCTATGACGGCCCCTGCATGCACGAGGCGTTGTTCGACGACGGGTTTCTGGACGGGACCGACGTGACGACTCTCGACTTCGCCAAGGCGCTGATCGACGAAGGCTACCACCCGATGACCGTCTATTTTCCGCTCGTGGCGCATGGCGCGCTGCTGGTCGAGCCGACGGAGAGCGAGAGTCTGGCCTCGCTCGACGGGCTCATCGCCAGCATGCGTTTGCTGGCCGAACGCGCGCGGTCGGGCGATGCAGGCTTCTTCAAGGACTCGCCGCGCCTCGCCCCGAGACGCCGCCTGGACGAGACCGCCGCGGCCCGTCGCCCGGTGCTCCGCTGGCGCCCGCCCGCGCCGGCGGGGCGCCAGGCCGCGGAGTAGGCGGCGTTCGGCGCGGTCAGTTCAGCTTGCCGGGCAGGCCCGCGATCGTGTCGTCGATCAGGGCGTCGGCCCGGTCGTCGGCGAGATGTTCGGCGATGAGCCGGCGCGTCGCCGCAATCGCGATGTCGGCGGCGGCGTGGCGCAGCTCGCGCAAGGCCTCCGCCTCGGCCTGGGCGATCTTCTCGCGCGCCAGCGTCTCGCGCCGCGTCAACGTCGTTTCCAGGTTCGCCTGCGCCTCGGCGACCTGCCGGGCGGCCTCCTCCCGCGCCCGGGTCAGAATCTCTTCGGCCTCCCGCGCCGCGCCGCGCTGCTTGCGCTGGTATTCGGCGAGCAGATGCTGGGCTTCCTCGCGGAGCCGCGCCGCTTCGTCGAGCGTCGCCTTGATCCGTTCGGCCCGCGCATCCAGCATGGAGCCGGCCGCGCGGGCGATCGGCTTGAAAATCGCCGCGGCGAGGATGACGAACCCGACCGCGACCCAGAATTCGGGGCTGGCCCAGGGCATCACCGACCCTCCTCGAACGCCGCATCGGCCGCGGCCTGCGCCCCGGCGGCGGAGACCTCGACGCCGGTGAGCCGCCGGAGCGCGGCGCGCGCCGCATCGCCCGCCACCGGGCGCAGGTCGGCGAGCGCCTCCCGGCGCATGGCGTCGATGCGCGCCGCCGCGGCCTGACCCTCCTCCTCGATACGGCGCGCGAGCTCTTCGTGGCGCGCGGCCGCCTCCTGCGCCGTCCGCTCGGCGCTCTCGCGCAGGATGTCGAGCGCTCCCGCGCGCGCGCCGGCGAGCGCGGCGTCGTAGCTCTCCAGCACCGCCTCGGCCTCCCGCTTGAGCGTCTCCGCCCGTTGCAGGTCGTCGTCGATGCGGTCCTGCCGTTGTTGCAGGACGTCGGCGATCCGGGGCAGCGCCGCCCGCCAGAGGAGCAGATAGAGGAGGCCGAACGTGATCGCGAGCCAGAAGATCTGGCTCAGGAAGGTATCGACCTGTTCGAGCTGCGGCATGGGCCGGCCCAGCCGGTCAGCCGAACAGAATGACCAGCGCCACGACCAGGGCGAAGAGCGCGATCGCCTCGACGAGCGCGAACCCCAGCATCGTCATGGGGAACACGTCGCCGCGCGCGGCCGGGTTGCGCGCGACCGCGGAAATGAAGGACGAGAAGATCGCGCCGATTCCGATTCCCGAGCCGACCACGCCGATGACCGCGAGGCCGGCGCCGATGACTTTCGCTGCTTCCAACTCCATGTCCGTTCCTTTCCAGATGTCGATGGACCGTTCGAGCCGCGAGGACGCCGCGCGCTCCGGTCGGTCAGTGGTGCAGGTGAAGCGCGTCGTTGATGTAGAGGCAGGTCAGGATCGCGAAGACGTAGGCTTGGAGGAACGCGATCACGAGTTCGAGGCCGCTCAGGGCGACCACGAAGGCGAGCGGCAGGATGCCGGCGACTCCGAGCGCGGGCACGAATCCGGCGAAGACCTTGAGCAGGGTATGGCCCGCCAGCATGTTGGCGAACAGCCGGACCGACAGGCTGATCGGCCGCGAGAGATAGGAAAGGATCTCGATCGGGATGAGCAGCGGCCACAAGGCGACCGAGACGCCGGGCGGGACGAAGAAACCGAAGAACCGGACGCCGTGCCGGGCGAAACCGAGGATCGTCACCCCGACGAACACCACCGCGGCGAGGGCGAACGTCACCACGATGTGGCTGGTGAAGGTGAAGCTGTAGGGGATCATCCCGATCGAATTGCCGAACAGGATGAACATGAACAGCGTGAACACGAGCGGGAAGTAACGGCGGCCGTCGTTGCCCACGGTGTCGCGGATCAGGTTGGCGACGAATTCGTAGGCGAGTTCCGCCATGCACTGCCAGCGGCCGGGAACCAGCGCGCGTCGCCGCGTCCCGGCCAGCAGAAAGACCGAGATCAGCACGACGGCGGCGACCATGAACAGCGACGAATTGGTGAACGAGAGGTCGACTCCGCCCGCTTCGAGCGGGACCAGCGGCTTGATCTCGAACTGCGATAGCGGACCGTGATGCGCGTCTGCCACTTCGCCCGTCACCCCCTAGCCATGCTTGCCGCCGTCGCGGTCATGCTTGCGCCGTTCTTCGGCATATCCCACCGCTTGGCTCATTCCCGACATCGCCCGGTAGACGTTGAGCATGCCCGCGGCGGCGCCCAAGAGGAAGAACGTCACCATCAGCCAAGGCCCGCTCCCCAGCCATCGATCCAACAGGAAGCCGATCCCGCCGCCGACGACGAGGGCCGCCACGAGCTCGACGCCGATACGCAACGCCAGCCCGAGGCCGCCACGCGGATCGGCGCCGCCGATCCCGGCCGCGCTCCGCCGCCGACCTCCCTCCTGCGCCCGCAAGCGGCGCAGCCGCTCGTCGAGCCGGTCGAGAGGTTCGGGCTTGCGGCGCTCGGTCATCGGGGACACCCGGCGCGCCCCGCCGCGGGATGGACGCCGCAGCGAATGGCGGGCGCAACATAGGGATCGGCCATCGGCCTGTCAACATCCTGTCCGGGTTCACTACATATGAGACGTTGGGGTTTCCTTTGCTGTCAGGGATTGAAGGTACTCGGCGGGGGTATGTCCGTCGAGGGCTTGGTGTGGTCGGAAGGTCCGTTTCGTCACCCATCCCGTATGCGCGCGCAGCCGCAACGCCCCCGCTGGCGCGGCCCCACCGCCGCGGCCGGGAAACCAACTTGGCGCCGGAAGTGCGCAGTTCGTCAGCGGCGCGCTTTCGAACTCGGGGCAAATATACCCTCAGCCCAGGAACGCCTTGATTCGCTCGCCGAGAAGATTACGGTTCTTGATTTCACATTCCCAAATCACCAACACGTCCCAGCCCGAATCGTGAAGGCGGGTTTGATGCGTCGCATCGCGTCGCCGGTTACGCTGAAGTTTCGGGATCCAATAGTCGCGGTTCGACTTTGGGGACCGCGCTCCCCGTGGACAATCATGCTGGTGCCAGAAGCATCCATGGACGAAAATCACTTTGCGTCGCGTGGGGAATACCAAATCGGGTTTTCCGGGAAGGTCTCCGCGATGCAGGCGATACCGATAACCCATGCTGTGAGCCAGCCGCCGCACAGTCATTTCGGGAGCCGTATCCCGGCCTTTCACTGCGCGCATCGTGCGGCTGCGATCTTCCGGTCGTTCCGTCATTTTCGAATTTCGATTTTCAGACTGGGATCAGTCTCTACATCCTCCACAATTTCATTGTAGCGGCGCACCAATACGTCGATCGCCAAGCGGCGACTTTCCGCTGCGAACCCTCCTGACTCATACAAATTCAGCGCTACGAATTGTTCAATCTCGAAAATATCTATCCTGTCAGACAGACTTATATTATCAGCCAATCCTTCTGCGATCGCCACTCCTTTCCCTATCGTGATGAGAATCGGCTTGTAGCCATCATTCAAATTTTTCCGACATCGCTCAATGACGGCTTCGCCGGGCGCCGTGGTGGTATGGATCGCCACGTCGCCGATGAAAAAATCTCCTGCGCGATTGCCGGGCGCATCCGCCACCGAAAAGCCGCTATGCTCAAATTTTCCCGTTCCGAGCACGAAGTCCAGTTTTGCGCCAACCAAATGCTGTAGAATCGCCCCTGCATAATATGTCCCGATAGAGTGTTTTTGCCGCTCAACCGCCTGAGTCAGAATATCCCGAACGACTTGACGAAGGCTCCGTGAAACGTCCAGTGTGATCGTGAACGGCGTGGCGGTGAAGAATGCGTGGACGCACTCGATCCAATACGCTTCGATCATATCGAGGTCTGCTTCGCCCCTGCCGTGCAAGTCATTCAAAAAAGCTAGGTATTCTCGCATGTTGTTCAAACTGCCTCGGCTTGTGCGCCCGCCTTCGGCGGCCAGAACACGCTTGATTCCGTGTTGCTTCAGTACGGATTGAACGGCGGTCCTCCCAAGACCGCGAACCTGACCTCCGCCTGACGAGACCAACTCTTCCGGATCGAGAGGCAATCCCTTGCTGCGCGCGTGCCGAGTAACGATGAGCGCAACACATAGCGGCCCTTTACCTGTAAATTTGTGTTCCAAGACGAATTTCTCCATTGATTCTTTGATCCCAGACGACATAATTCAGGCGACTCCCGATCTCCTATTTTCCAGAATTATCCATAACCGGATCCAGGATGTTTTCTGCGATATGCCGGATCACCGGGACCACGACGCCGTCGCCAGCCAAATGATAGGCCTCGTTGTAGTTCTCCGGCAGACTGTAATCGTCTGGCAACCCCATCAATCGCGCAGCCTCTCGGGGGGAGAGCAATCGCGAACGTACATCGTCCCCCTCCACGATCATAATCGTCTGACGACTCGATCCGCCAACCGGCGTGCGAAGGCATCCAGCGATACCGTCGAAGCGGATTTCCGCTCTTTGCGTCTTGCCGCCGTCGCTGCCCGAGCGCGTGCGCTTGTAAATCGCTCCGACTTTTTTACGGCCCGTCTTCTTCGCATCTGCAACCTTAGTCAAATTCGTCGGGCTCATCATACCAAGTAACCGTTTGGTCTCGGAAGCAGAGTGCCATCTTACACCTTTCGGTCGTTCTTCGATCAGATCAGAAAAAACCGTATTACGTATCGGCGGAGACGAGAGACGCCACCACAACCAGTTTCGTTCGCTCTTTCCGGAAAGTCGGGTATGCGCTTCAATCAGCGCTCCAGTAAGCCACTTCTCGTCCGGCTCCTCGGATACCAAATCATCGGGGATAAAGTGATTGTCGCCGACGGCGATGATGAACATCCGGGGCCTCGACTGCGGAACGAAGTGAACCGCGTCGACCACAAGCGCGCCGAAACGATATCCTCCTCCAGCGATCGCCGCGCCAAGCGAAGCGAAATCTTTCCCACCATGCGAAGTCAAGGCGCCGCAAACGTTTTCCAGAACGATCATCTTTGGCGCCCGTCCTTCTCCCGCCAACGCCTTCATTAGCTCCCAGAATGGCCAGAAGGTGCTGGATCGATAGCCCTGCAATCCGGCGCCGTTGCCCGCGAGAGAAAGATCCTGACAGGGAAAAGACGCCCATGCCAGACCGGCGGCTCCAGGCAGATCCGCCGTCGTCAGTTCGGCCACATCCGCCAATCGTAACTTCGAGCCATCCCAGTTTCGAGAGTAGCTGGTACCCTTCTTCGGGTCGATGTCGTTGGCGAACAGGCAGGACCATCCCGCGCCGAGACCCGCGTGAACCATCCCCCCTCCGGCAAAAAATTCATAGAATTGCTTCACGCTTGATTCCTCCCGGCGTCCTCGAAGCCATGGACGCTCCCACTCACCGCAATCTTCAACGGTCTAGCGAGTGCCTGGACCACTTCCTCAAAGGTCGCGTCCTCCCGCATGTCTTCCTTCAGTTCTGCTTTGACGGTTGGCGCACGGGTGGACCGTCTCCACTTCGTGCGGCGGTGTGTAGCGTGCATCGGTGGTCATAGTGTTTTGTCAATCCGAATCAGTTTGTTGCGCAAGAGATGCTCGAACTCTTGCCGTCTTACCGTCTTCGCCGACAGCAGCTTGTCACTGGACGCTTCCAGCGAGAGCACTTCCCAGTGGACCTCTTCCAGTCTGTAATCGTCGTTGATACGCGGAATGAGCCAAACAATATCGCCATCATTCAAATCCTGAGACGATATGTCCGTGGGGCCACCAATGGCCTCGAAAAACGGCAGATCCACGGCCACCGCAAGCTTCGTTCCCCACCGTCTCAGTGTCGGCCCCTTGATCTGGAGCTGCGGCATCAACCGCTTTGCGCTCGACGAACGCCAGTCCGGGCGACGCACCGCCGTTGGCTCCGGAGGCAAGGTATCGGTGTTTTCGAGCAACATTTCGAAATCAGCCCGCATTCCCTCGCCGGAAAAATAGACAGCTTGTACTTCAAGACCAAACCATGATTTCGCGTCATGATCACGCGCTACGACAAGATCTATGCGGCCAGCAGGACGATCCGTTGACGGTGACCGCATGAATGGAACTTCATGAGCGAGATAGAAATCCTTGAAGCCGACAATGCGAGCCAGCCAATTAGGAATCAGGTTTCCTTCGTCGAACCGGCTCGGGCAGGTAATGATTGGTGTATTCTCATCTACTTGAATGGAGCAGACGCCGCCCTTCTTTTTACACTGAGGGAGACCGCGCTGAAACGGGCATTGCGGGGAAGGGTCTTGTCCGAGTGCGGCTTTGGCTAACGCCTGCCGACGGGTCACGGGGAGACGAGCGAACGGCTGACCGAACCACTCGGCAATCCGGTGTCGCGCCGTCATGCGAAGAATGGCTCCGACGTGATGACGAGTTCGGAGAGGAGATTGTGATGGCCGTTCTTCATCGATAGACGCACCGCGTCGAAGTCGTGCCGACGCACCAGTGAGACGATTTCGGGCGCCGCGTCATAGGTCATCAGGAAGTTCGCGTCGTGGTCCGCGAGCATCGCGAACAGATCGGCATGGTCGATATGCGAATGCGCGTAGAGTCGCGATCCGGCCCGCTTGCCGCCCCGCGCGGTGTATGGCGGATCGAGGAACAACGCAGCTTTTCGGCCCCAGCCGCGAAGCAATATCGGCAATACCTTCAGGCCGTCGCCTTCCGCGAACACGATGCGGCCGGCGTACTCCCGAATCGCGGCCAGCCGCGTGGCCAAGGTCTCCGGGTACCAGCGCGAGAGTACGCCTCGCCCGTTCTCCCCGTTGCGGGAGAAGGATGCGCCGGGCGCGAGGACGCCGCCCCGCCGGGTGCGGTTGAACACCAGCGTGCGGAATCCATGCTCCGCTACCGTCGCCGGCGGGACCTGCTCCAGCTCGCGGAGGCGTTCGATGGTCGGCTCGAACCGGGCGATCCGCTCCTGCAACGTCGCCCCGTGCTCCAGCGCCGAGCGCCAGAACGCCGCAACGTCGCGATCGATCTCCACCATGAAGGCCTTGTCGACCAGGTCCTCCATGACGGCGGTCAGGGAGACGATCGCGCCGCCGGCGAAGGGCTCGATCAGGATCTCGGGCTCTGTCCGTCGAAGCCACTCGCGGATATGCGGGATCAGCCATGTCTTCCCGCCGGGATAGCGCAGCGGACTTCGCTGCGGGACGGCGGCGACGTTGACGACGGGAACGCGCGAGACGGGGAACGTCGCCGCGAGCGCACTCACGACCGTGCTCCGCCCGGCAACCCGTTCGGGACGACCGGCTCCCGGCATCGGGGACGCTTGCCGTTCACGTCAGGCCGACTCGCGCAGGCTTTCGGCCGTCCGCAGGTCGACCGAGACCAGCTGCGAGACGCCCTGTTCGGCCATGGTGACGCCGTAGAGCCGGTCCATCCGCGCCATCGTCATGCGGTGATGGGTGACCAGCAGGAAGCGGGTGGACGAGTCGCGACCGATCTCGGCGAGCATCCGGCAGAAACGGTCGACGTTGTGGTCGTCGAGCGGCGCATCGACCTCGTCCAGCACGCAGATCGGCGCCGGGTTGGTCAGGAACACCGCGAACAGCAAGGCGAGGGCGGCGAGGGCCTGCTCGCCGCCGGACAGCAGCGACATGGCCTGCAATCGCTTGCCCGGCGGACTGGCCATGACTTCGAGCCCCGCCTCGAACGGGTCTTCCGCCTCGGTGAGCGACAGCTGCGCCCGCCCGCCGCCGAACAGCCGGGCGAACAGCGCGCCGAAATGCCGGTCCACCTCCCGGAACGCGGTCAGCAGGCGCCCCCTTCCTTCGCGGTTGAGGCGGGCGATGGCCTGACGCAAGCGGCCGATGGCTTCGACGAGATCGTCGCGTTCGCTCCGCATGGCGGAGATGCGCTCGTCCAGCTCGGCCGCTTCGGTTTCGGCGCGAAGATTGACCGGACCCATGTTCTCGCGCTCGCGCAGCAGCCGCTCGAGCCGCGCCTCGGTCTTGTCGCGGTCGGGCAGGGCGGCGTCTTCGACGAGCCCGGCCCGGCGCAGCGCTTCGCCGGGGTCGCATCCCAACCGCTCGCGCGTCCGTTCGCCGACCGCCAGAAGGTCGCGCTCGATGCGCTCGACCTCCGCCTGACGGCGGACGCGGAGCTCGCGCCGGTCGGCCATCTGCGCCTCCTGCGCGCGCAGTTCGGCCGCCGCCTTCTCCAGCCTCGCCTCGGCTTCGACCAGCGCGTCGGCCGCTTCGCGGCGGGCGTTCTCGGCGGCCGAGATGCGATCGAACAGCGCCGCGCGCTGCGCCGCGATCTCGGCCGGGCGCGACTCGAGACGCCGGTATTCGTCCTTCATGGCGCGCTTCCGCTCGCCCAGCTGATCGAGCTGCCGCGCCGATTCCTGCGAGCGGGCGCGCCAGGAGGCCATGTCGGCGTCGATCGCCGCCAGCCGCTCGCGCCGCGCCGCGCTCTCGCGAACGAGCAGGTCGTTGTCGCGCTGCCGCTCGCCGAGCAGCCGCCGCCCTTCGGCCAGCTTTCGTTTCAGCTCCTCCAGCGCCGCTTTGCGTTCCTCCACCTCCGCGAACGCCTCGCATTCGTCTCCGGCCGAGACGATCCGCGCCTCGATCTCCGCGAGCTCGACGGCGATGCGGTCCGTCGCCTCGCCCGCCACCCGCAACCGGGAGCGCGCGTCGGCGCCGTCCTGGACGAGGGTCGCCTCCGCATCGCGCGCTTCCTGGAAGCTTCGGTCGGCCTGCCGCGCGGCGTCGCGCGCCCGGCTCTCGCGGCCCGAGGCTTCCTCGAAGGCGCGGGCGGTCCGGCGCGCGCGCGCGGCCGCCTTGGCGAGCGGCGGGTCGAGCGCAGACAGGGCGGCGCGCAGCTCCGCCAGGCGGTTGCGCCTCTCGAGCCGGGCCGCGGCCGCCGTCGCCGCCCCGGCCCGGACCGTAAAGCCGTCCCAACGCCACAGTCCGCCGGCCATGCTCACGAGCCGCTGGCCGGGGGCGAGCGAGCCGGCGAGCACGCCGCCCTCGGCGTCGCTCCGGACGATGCCGACCTGGGACAACCGGCGGCGCAGGACGTCCGGCGCGGCGACGACGTCGGACATCGGCCGCGTTCCGGCCGGGAGCGGCGGGTCGTCGCCGCCCGCGGACGCCGCCCGCCAGTGGACCGGCGCGGCGTCGTCCGTCGCCGCGATCAGATCGTCGCCCAGCGCGGCGCCCAGGGCCGCCTCGCAGCCGGGCTCGACGGTCAGCGCGTCGATCACCGGCGGCCAACGCTCCGGATCGCCCACTTCCAGCAGGCGCGACAACGCTTCCGTCTCGGCCCGCATGTTGGTCGCCCGCCCCTCCAGCTGCCGGAGCGCGTCGCGCGCCTCGGCGTCGGCGGCCTGCGCGTCCGCGCGCTCCCGCTCGGCGGCCTCGACCGCCGCCCGCGCTGCATCGAGTCCTTGCCGCGCCGCGGTCGTTTCCGTCCGCGCCCGGTCCAGCGCGCCGGCGTCGTCCACGCGCGCGGCGAGGGCGCGCAGCGCGTCGTCGGTCTCCACCCGGCGTCGGCGGAGCGCGTCGCGCCGGTCCGCGAGCTCGTCCGCGCGCCGCTTCGCTTCGTCCCGGCGGGCCTCGTCGGCGGCGATCCGCCGGGTGAGTTCGGCGAGGGCGTCGTCGAGCGCGTCGACTTCGGTCGCGGCGGCATCCAGACGCCGCGCGGCTTCGAGGAGTTCGCGCTCCTCGTCGGCCTGCGCCGCGCGAAGCCCGGCGGCTTCGGCTTCGAGGCGGGACAGCGCCCCGGCGGCGTCGTTCCGCAACGACCGTTCGCGCCCGGTATCCTCGTCGTTCTGGGCCAGCCGCCGCGCCAGCGCCGCCCGCGCTTCCGCGAGCCGTCGCTCCTCGTCGTCGAGCGCCTCCCGCGCCGCCAGCAACCGCCGCAGCGCCGCCGCCGCCTCCGCCTCGACCGCCCGCCGCTCCGGCGCCAGAGCGGCGCTCTCCGCCTGCCGGGTCGAGGCCGCCCCGGCCAGACGCGCGGCGTCGGCGAGCGCCGCTTCGGCGTCGGCGAGCTGCCGGCGCGCCGCGTCGTGCTCGTCCGTCGCCTCGCGCCAGCGGTGATGGAGCACGATCGCCTCGGCGTTGCGGATGTGCTGGCTGAGATTGCGGTAGCGGTTGGCTTGCCGCGCCTGCTTCCTGATCCCGCGGAGTTGCTCGTCGAGGGCGGCGACGACGTCGTCGAGCCGCTCCAGATTGGTCTCGGCGCCGCGCATCCGCAGCTCGGCCTCGTGGCGGCGCGCGTGCAGGCCGGAAATGCCGGCGGCCTCCTCCAGCAGGTGGCGCCGTTCCGACGGTTTGGCGTCGATGACCGCGCCGATCCGCCCCTGGCTCACCAGCGCGGTCGAGCGCGCTCCGGTCGCGGCGTCGGCGAACAGCGTTTGTACGTCGCGGGCGCGCGCCTCGCGGCCGTTGATGCGATAGGTCGATCCCGCGCTGCGCTCGATGCGCCGCGATACGTCGATCTCGGGCATGTCGTCGAACGGCGCCGGCGCGCTGCGGTCGGCGTTGTCGAGCGACAGGATCACCTCGGCCAGGTTGCGCGGCGGCCTGGCGCCGGCGCCGTTGAAGATCACGTCGTCCATTTCGCCGCCGCGCAGCTGTCGGGCCGACGTCTCGCCCATGCCCCAGCGCAGCGCCTCGACCAGATTCGATTTGCCGCAACCGTTGGGCCCGACGATCCCGGTCAGCCCCGGCTCGATGTGAATCTCGATCGGTTCGACGAAGGACTTGAACCCGGAAAGCCTCAGCTTGGTGAAACGCACGGCTCCGGACTCCGTTCGGTTACGGCCGGGCCAGAATCGATTCGAGCACCGCGCTGAGCTGCGCGAAGCTCAGCCCGCCGCCGAACTTGCGCCCGTTGACGATCAGCGTGGGCGTAGCGGCGACCTGGAAGGCCGACTGGGCGTCGAGCCGCGCCTGCAGGATCTTGTCGCGCAGGGCCTCATCCGCCAGACAGGCCTCCACGTCGTCCGCCGGCATCCCGCCGAGCCGGGCGATGCGGGAGAGCGAGTCCATCGGATCGGGCGACTGCGCCCAGCGCTGCTGATCCCGGTACATCGCATCGATGAAGCCGAAATAGCGGTCGCGGCCGGCGCAGCGGGCGATCATCGACGCCGCCAGGGCCCAGCGGTCGAGCGGGAAGTCGCGATAGACGAGCCGGACCTTGCCGGCCTCGATGAACCGCTTCTTCAGTTCGGGCAGCACGTCGTTGTGAAAGCTCGCGCAGTGGGAGCAGGTGAGGGAGGCGTATTCGACCAGGGTGACCGGCGCGTCCGGCTTTCCCAGGACGTAGTCGTCGTCGCCGACCTCCACCGCGCCGAAGACCGCCTCGGGCTGCGGCGCGCCGGTCTCCGCGGCGTCGGCATGGTCGGCATGGGCGTGGGCGGCGGACGGAGCGGGCGGGGGGCGCGTCTCGGCCGCCGGCTCGCCGTCGCTCAGCGAGTTGTAGAGGGCGACGGCGGCGCCGATGGCGACGACGACCCCGACGACGATCTGCCAGATGTTCCGCATCTCTCTCTCCAACCTACAACATATAGAAGAAAACGGCGATTCTCGTCTACGCTCCGCTCAGGGTGATCGCGCTCGGACGTATCGGAATGGTCGACATTCTCGCGAAAATTTTTGGATTTCGTTGTAAATCAATTGGTTACACCAAAAAACCAGGGAAAAAGCAGGGCGAAAACCAGCCAAAAGCAGGGCGAAAGCAGGCGAAAAGCAGGGCGAATTCGGCGCGAAAAACGGGCGAATCCGGTTCCGGCGAGTGGGCGATCCTAGGGCCAGCTCCTTCTCTCCCGCTTTCCGGCCGGGGGACCGGGCCGGTCGGGTCGAGGCCGGTCCTCATGAGTCCCGTTCCCCGCGGCGACGCTTCCGGTCGCGGCTTTCGAGCTTGGGTAGAATCATAACACAGCTGCTCCCCGATGTCAAGCACAAATCGAGAACAACGCCGAAATAAAGTCCCGCCGCTCCCGGAGGCTCCGGGGACAGCCATGGCCGTAAGCGGGCCTCCGGTCATGGCGAGAGCGGATATCGACCGGCGCGATGGGCCGCGCCTCACATGTGTCCGAACCAGGACGGCGGCTTCGGGCGGTTGCCGCGAGCCGGCGAAGCAGGCAGAAGAGGGACGCGGCGACAACGGAGGAGACCGGCGCATGGCCAGGATCGGTTTCATCGGCCTCGGCGCGATGGGGCTGCCGATGGCGCGAAGGCTGCTTGCGGCGGACCGCGAGCTCGTCATCTGGGGGCGCAGACGGTCGCGCCTCGAACCGGTTCTGTCCGCAGGCGCCGTCGGGGCGGACTCGCCCGCGGCGGTCGCCGAGGCCAGCGACGTGATCTGCCTCTGCGTGCTCGACACCGCAGCCGTGGGCGAGGTCGTGTTCGGGCCGGGCGGGATCGTCGAGGGCGCAGACGCCGACAAGCTGTTGATCGACCATTCGACCATCCATCCGTCGCAGACGCGCGAATGGGCCGCGCGGCTCCGCGCCGGGGCGGGCATGGGCTGGGTGGATGCGCCGGTCTCCGGCGGCGCGGCGGGGGCGGAGGCGGGCAGGCTGATCGTCATGGCCGGCGGAGAGGCCGACGATCTGGCGCGCGCCGGGCCGGTGATGGCCGCCTACGCGCGGCAGGTCACCCATATGGGGCCGTCCGGGGCGGGGCAGGCGGCGAAAGCCTGCAACCAGATGATCATCGGCGCGGAGATCGCGGTCATCGCCGAGGCGCTCGGCTTCGCCGCCAATTTCGGCGTGGAGGCGGCGAAGCTGCCCGACTGCCTCGCCGGCGGCTGGGCCGATTCGGCGGTGTTGCAGAATCACGCCCGGCGGATGGCGGCAGCCGATTACGACGGCGCGGGCGACGCCTACATCATGCTCAAGGATATGGAGATCGCCGCCGACATGGGCCGGGAGACCGGAACGCCGATGCCGGTCACCGCGCTGTGCGCCTCGCTATACCGGTTGCTGGTCGCGCAGGGCCATTCCGACACCGGCCAGATCGGCTTGATGCGGCTCTATGCGGAGGGGCCGTTGTGACGGCGGCGGGACGCGCGCAGTACGGCGTAAGGCAGGACGGAGTAAGGAGCGGACGACGATGACGACCTTCTTTCCGGACCATCCCGAATGGACGGTCCAGACGCAGCGGCTGATCGCCCAGGCGGCCCATGGCGGGGCCGACTATTTCGACGTCGCCCGGACCGTGGACCGCATCCGGCCGGGCGACCCGGAGAGCTGGCAGGCGGAGTGGCGGCGGCTCGGCGAGACGGCGGAGGCGCGGGGGCGCGCCGCGGCCGGGGCGGGGCGCCAAGCCAGCGCGATGCGGCATTTCTTCCACGCCGGGTCGTATTACCGCCAGTCGGATTTCTTCCTGCCGGGGCGCGACCCGCGCAAGCGCGCTCTGTTCGAGCGCAGCCGGGCGTGCTTCCTGGAGGCCGCCGGCCGCCACGTCCCGGCCGTGGAGCGGATCGAGGCGGCGTGCGGCGAAGACGTCTATGCCGGCTATTTCCACGCGCCGCCGGCGGAGCCCGGCAGTTTACCCGCAGTGCTGATGATCGGCGGCGCGGACTCGCTGGCGGAGGAGTTGTTCGTCCTCACCGGACCCGAGCTCGCGCGGCGCGGCCTCGCCCTGATGCTGGTCGATACGCCGGGCCGCGGCTCGAGCCTGCGACTCCACGGCATCCCGACCCGGGCCGATTACGAGGTCCCGGTGCGCGCCGCCGTGGACTGCCTCGCCGCCCGCCCCGAGATCGACCCCGGGCGCATCGGCGTCATGGGCATCAGCATGGGCGGCTATTACGCGCCGCGCGCGGCCGCGTTCGAGCCGCGCTTCAAGGCGATGGCGCTGTGGTGCGGCTGCTTCGACGTGCTGCGCGACCTCTACGACTTCTACCCGCCGATCCAGGGCCAGATGCAGTGGATCGCCGGCGTCGACGGCGACGCCGAGGCGCGGGAGATCTACGCCGCGTTCAACCTTGCGGGCGTCGCCGGACGGATCGCCTGCCCGACGCTGATCTCGCACGCCAGGGGCGACGCGCTGATGGACCCGCGCGGGGCGGTCGAGCTGTACGACGAGATTTCCAGCGCCGACAAGGAGCTCAAGCTGTGGGAGGTGGACGACGGCGGGGCGGTCCACTGCAACTGGGACAGTCTGAGCTTCGTCCTTCCCTACATGCTCGACTGGCTGGCCGAGAAGCTGGGGTGATCCGCGCGTCCGAGGCGCGCGTCAATAGCCCTGTTTCACGTCGACCACGTCGCGCAAGGGCCGGCCGGCGCGGTGGCGGCGGAGGTTGTCGGCGATGGTCTTGACCCCGGTCTTGGGCTGGGCGTAAGCCGCGGCGTGGGGCACGACCGTCACCTTGGGATGGGTCCAGTAGGGGTGTTCGGGGGGCAGGGGCTCCTGGGTGAAGACGTCGAGGGTGGCGGCGGCGACGCGGCCCGAGTCGAGGGCGGCCAGAAGGTCGGCGTCCACGACATGGCCGCCGCGGGCGGCGTTGATGACGCAGGCGCCGTCGGGCAGGGCGCCCAGCGCGGTGGCGTCGAGGACGCCCTCGGTCTCGCGCGTCAGCGGCAACAGGCAGACCAGGATCTCGCTCCGCTCCAGCAGCGCGAACAAGCCGTCCTCGCCGCACAGGGACTTCACGCCGTCGATGGATTTCGGCGTCCGGCTCCAGCCGGCGACGTCGAGGCCGAGCCCTTGCAGAGCCGTCGCGGCCGCCCGGCCCAGCACCCCGAGGCCGAGGATGCCGACCCGGCGGTCCTGCGGCAGCTTCTGCGGCAGCGGGCGCCAGGACTTCTCGCGCTGCGCCGCCTCGTATTCCGGCATCCGGCGGTGATAGTGGAGGACGCGCATCACGACGAACTCGGTCATGCCCGCGGTCAGGCCGGGATCGACGAGGCGGACCAGGGGGACGCCGCGCGGCAGGTCGGGATCGGCGAGGACGTGTTCGACGCCCGCCCCCAGGGCGTACAGGATCTCGAGATTCGGAAGATCGCGCAACGCGCCCGCCGGCGGTTGCCAGACCAGGGCGCAGTCGATGTCGGCGGCGTTTCCCCGTTCAGGCCAGACGCGGAAATCGAGCCCGGGTAGTTCCGCCGCGAAGCCCTCGCGCCAAGGCGTCGGATCGTCGGTCGCGCTTGCGAACAGGATGGCCATGCCGGTGTGTTTCCGATGTTCCCGAGAGGCTATGCTGCCGCCAGTCTTACCTTGCCGCGGGTCCCGGGCCAACCGGGCGGCGCGGCGGGAGGTCGCGGATTGAAGGTAGGCATCGCCGGATTCGGCGCCGTCGGCCGGCCGGTGGCCGAAGCCCTCGACCGCGGGATCGAGGGGCTGGAACTGGTCGCGGTGTCGGTCCGCGACCGCGCCCGCGCCGAGGCCCGCATGGCCGGGTTCCGCGCGCCGGTCCCGGTGGTGGGCCTCGCCGAGCTCGCCGAGGCCAGCGAGGCGGTGGTCGAATGCGCCCCCAAGGAAGCGTTCCTCGACGTGGCCCGGCCGGCGCTCGGGGCGGGGCGCGTCCTGGTCACCGTGAGCGGCGCCGCCATCCTCGCCAACCCCGGCGTGACCGGGCTCGCCCGCGCCGGGGGCGGGCGCATCGTCCTGGCCACCGGGGCGCTGCTCGGGCTGGATGCGGTCCGCGCCGCGGCGGAGGGGACGATCCGGAGCGTCCGCATGGTGACGCGCAAGCCGCCGCGGTCGTTGGCGGGGGCGCCCTATCTCGAACGGCACGGCCTCTCGGTGGACGGGCTCGACGCGCCGCGCAAGCTGTTCGAGGGGTCGGCGCGCGACGGCGCCGAGGGGTTCCCGGCCAACGTCAACGTGGCCGCGGCGCTGGGCCTCGCGGGCATCGGCCCCGACCGGACCCGGCTCGAAATCTGGGCCGATCCGGGGCTCGACCGCAACACCCACGCGATCGAGGTGGAGGCCGACAGCGCGCGCTTCCGCATGACCATCGAGAACGAGCCGTCGCCCGAGAATCCGGGGACCGGCAAGATCACCGCGCTCAGCGTGCTCGCCGCCCTGCGCGGGCTGGTCGCGCCGATGCGCGTCGGCAGCTGAGCGCGGGTCGATGGACGCGCCGGCCGACAGCCCCGCGCCCGTATCCGGCCGGCGCATCCCGGCGCAGGTGAACGTCTGCCGCGAGGCGCTCGACCGCCAGCTCGCCGCCGGGCTGGGCGAACGCCGGGCGTTCGTATGGGATAGCGGCGGCATGACCTATGGCGAGCTCGCCTGGCGCGTCGCCCGCGCCGCGGCGGGCTTCCGCGACCGCGGCGTCGAGCGCGGGACGCCGGTGCTGATCCGGCTCCCCAACTGCCCCGAATTCGCCGTCGCCTTCCTCGCCCTGACCCGCATCGGCGCGCTGCCGGTGTTGCAGAACTCGTTGCTGGGCGAGGACGAGGTGGCTTACGTGCTCGCGCATAGCGAGGCGCGGGCCGCGGTCACGCTGGACGGGATCGCGGCGCCGCTGCGGGCGCTCGCCGGCCGGCTGGCGCTGGGTCTGGTGGCGGCGCGCGGCGCTAGGCCGGGCGAGATCGCGTTCGAGTCCCTGGAGTCGGGCCGGGACGAGGTCGGCCCGGCGGCGACGCGGGCCGACGAGCCGGCGTTCCTGGTCTACAGCTCGGGCACGACCGGGCGCCCCAAGGGCATCGTCCACGCCCATCGCTGGGTCGTCGCCCTGGGCGAGGCCAACCGCTGCCGCGTTCCGCCCCAGCCGGGCGACGTCGTGCTGGCGACCGGGGAATGGAGCTTCATCAGCGCGCTCGGCCACAACATGTTGTTTCCGCTGCGCAACGGAACGACGGGCGCGATCCTCGAAGGCAGGGCGTCGCCCGAGCGCGTGCTCGCCGCGGTGGAGCGGTTCGGCGTGACGCTGCTGTACTCGGTGCCCACGGTATACCGGCGGATCCTGGCGATGCCGGGCGTCGAGCATCGGTTCGATCTCACCTCGCTGCGCGGGTGCAGCGCCACCGGCGAGGCGCTGGAGGCCGCGACCTGGCGGGAGTTCAAGTCCCGCATCGGCTGCGACATCTGGGAGCATTACGGCGTTTCCGAACTGCAGCTGGTGTTGGGGCAGGGGCCCCGGCAGCCGGTCAGGCCGGGCTCGATCGGGGTTGCGCTACCCGGAACGCGCGTCGCCGTGACCGATGACGACTACGCCGAACGGCCGCCCGGCGAGATCGGCCATTTCCTGATCGGGGCGGACAATCCCGGCTTCTTCCTCGGTTATCACAAGGACCCGGCCAAGACCGCCGAGGTCCTCCGCGACGGCTGGTATCACACCGGCGATCTCGCCTGGCGCGACGAGGACGGCTATTACTGGATCGCCGGGCGGAGCGACGACTGCTTCAAGAGCCGCGGCATCTTCATCTCGCCCTACGAGATCGAGAACGCGCTCCGCATGCATCCCGCGGTCGCCGAGGCCTGCGTCGTCCCGCAAGCCGACCCGGAGATCGGGCATCGCATCCGCGCGGTGATCGTCCCGCGCGGCGGGGCGGAGCCCGGCCCCGCCTTGGCCGAAGACATCCGGGCCGAGCTGCGCCGGCGCATCGCCCCCTACAAGGCGCCGCACAGCGTCGAGTTCACCGACGCGCTGCCCAAGAGCCCGGTCGGCAAACTGCTGCGCCGCGACGTGCAGCGGTTGTCGTTTGCCGCAGGCGGGGGTAGGGAACGAAAGTGACCGGAAGCAAGCATAGCCTTTGGCCTGCTTGAGATAGTCCTTGTCGCCTCGTCTTGGGCGAGGCGTTCACCAGCGCCCGTGCGACCTTTCGCACGCCGGTTGACTTTCCGGTACAAGGCGATCACGCTGGTTCTCGGAAACAGCACGCAGGTTCCCGCTTCGTCGGGTCGCCTGTCGAATACAACAGCCTTGTGCGTGACGCGGGGTCGCTCCCTGGGTCCGGGCAAACAGACAGGACACTCGCTACTTGCGTGTTGTTTCCAACGGCCCGGCGCCCGCCGGCGCCGTGGCAACCGCATGGAGAAGCAGAATGCACGGAACCGGACGATACCTTGCGGCCCTCACGGCCGCGCTCGGACTCACCCTCATGGTCGCCGCATGCGGCGGGGGCGGGGGCGGCGCGCCGACGCCGACCGCCCAGAGGGGCGATACCGGAAGCACGGGGACCGATGGGACTGCGTCTACCCACACCCAGGCCGACCTCAACAGGGTCCGCGCGGCCGATCCCGAGGAGACGTTGCAGAGCGCGGTGCGCGTTGCGGATTCCCTTCCGCGCTTCGGCTCCGTTACCCAATCGACGAACCGAGACGCGAACGGCGTCACCACGGACCGGGCCAGCGCGGCCTTCGATGGCGCCGGCTCGACCGTAACGATCACGCGCGCGGACTCGAGCACGCTCACGCTCGACACGGCCGACGCCGTCGTAACGTTAGACCCCGAACCCGATACGTTGACCGGTATTCCCGGCGGGGCGCGGACCTTGCGCGGTTGGGGCACCTTGAACGTTGCCGGACGCGCCGCCGATGCTGCCGCTTTCGTGGTCACTTCGGCGGACGGCGCCCCGAACGATTGGCTGGCTGTCGGCGCTTACCTTCACGTCGCCGGCCAGAACCTGCTTTCCACGGCCCCGACCGTCACGGGCGCCGAAATGGGCGCGTTCGTCGATGGTCCGGAGCTCCGCTTGCCGCCGCCGAACCTGCCCGGCGCGGGAACCGCGCGTTACGAAGGAACCGCCGGAGGCCTTTACGTCACTCGATACGGAACCGGATATGCCGGCGTCACGCCGGGAAGCACGGCGGTCGGCGGGATCGACGCCACCGCCACGTTGACGGCCGACTTTGCCAACAACACCATTTCGGGCTGCATCGGTTGCAAGGGGGACGTCCTGCTTTCCGGCGTCATCACGGACAGCGCATCGGGGGCGAGCCGCGACTTCGCGTCCGTTCCCTCCGACGTTCAGCTTCGCCTCGGTGCGACGGAAATCGATTCGGACGACACGTTCCGCAGCCGTGACGTGACGGTTTTCGATCCCGCTTGGCAGAGGGCGGGGCTGGGGGTCACGCGGCAAAGCGGGTCATGGGGCGGACGGTTTTCCAACCTCCCGGTCGCCACGGGCGAGCCGCGCCTCGTCGGAGGCACGTTCGGTGGCGAGGGCATGTTGAACAACGGGACTCGGGGCGCCTATGTCGGCGCTTTCGTTGCCGGAAAGCAGTAGACGCACCCAAATCCAAGGACGGGGAACGGGAAGCGGAGCACGGGCGGCAAGCCGCGCGGCCGTCGAGCGCTTCGACCGCCGCGCGGCGCGTTCGGTCGCCGCCCGTGCGCGAATCGCCGGCTCCGAAGGGCGGAGGCGGACACCCCTTGGCCGGCGGCTGTGTGCGCCGCGTGCGGCTTGGCTCCTGTCCCGGACGCCATCGCGCCGCACGGCGTCTTGCGCGCAGGTGCCGAGCGAGGGCTTAATTGCCGACCAGTCGGCGGGACGCCACGGATGGACGGCGACAGACGGACCGGCGGCTTCGCGGTTGTAGAGGGTCCTGTGCGGGCGGTACTCGGTCGGGGCGTCGCGCCATCTCAACCCGTTGCGGATGACATGGACGATGCCCGAGATGACGCGCCGATCGTCGACCCGGGGGGACGCCCCGGACCTTGTTGGGTAACAGCGGCTTGAGGCAGGCAAATTGGGTGTCGGATAGCCAGAAATGGTGGTCGGACATGATGCTCCCCCTATATCTGGGAGGCTTGAATCACATCCTACATCTCTATACAACCTCCGTTATAGGTTCAGCGGAGATGGTGTCGAGGTCAGGCATGGCGGACTCTGGGCAAATGCGGGGGAGAGAAGACGGCCCGGCCTTCGCTCGGACCACTGACCCGGCTCCGACTCCTGGCGGCAAGCCGACGGATGCCTATGAATCCTATAGAGGTTCGACGGACGAGCCGTAGCAGACATTCGGACTTGCAGCGAGCCGGAAAATACCCGAGAAGTGGAATTGTCGAATGGGCAATATTGGTGAATTTTGAGAAAGTAGATGGCCGGACAGAAACAAAAAAGCTAGAGAGAGTCCTGGTACGAGATCACCATCTATGTGGAGTTCATTTATCAGGATGCAGGAAACCTATCAAGCCAAGTGAGGGATATATCGATCACATCGTACCTAAGGCGATAGTGCGGGAACCCTATGACCACTATATGGATAGGAAAGCGAGAAGAGAATGGGCTAGACACACGCACGGTATGTTGCTGCCAAAGGAGTTGAACATCCAGTCGATGAACATAAAATGCAACAAAGCGATGGGAAGCGAATTCCCACCGACGGTGATCGAGAAACACTGTGAATGCTGCAAATGGATCTATGTGCTGAGGTACAAATCAGGAGGGATCCGACCTATAATGATAGGGGATGACCAGAATTTTGAGGAAGGAAGCCAGATAATTCTACTCAGAATCATTCAAACTGGAGGATTTGAAATCGGAAAAGTGGAGATCAGAATGAAGTTCGGGCCGTGGATTTCGGTTGAGTAGGCGGATGGAACAAAAACACCACTAGCGTGCTGTATGATAGCTCATCTAAAGGACGGACGAGTACAAGCGAGGCGAGGTAGGAGAAACTTGGTAACGCTGAAAGGCATGTGGATGAATAATCTGCGATACGATGTCCATGAGCTCCTTTCTACAGCAAGACAAGCGGTCGGAAATCCTACCGAAGAGAAAATACAAGAGCTGCTGAAGGAAAGACAATGGAATAAGGATGGAGTGGCGAAAGTAGAGGAATTGGCGCAAACTGAATTCTCACTGGAATAATGGGGCAAAAGAGGAAGATCAGCCAGCCAAAAAAGGAATACCGAACATCCCTAAATTACGGTGAATCTGTTGAAACAGCGTGGAGAATTACCAAAAACCCGATGGGTTTCTGGAACATGACAACCTTGGCGACGCCCTGAAAAAAGTGAGCGTTTGGTTGGGAAAGAATCATTATGTATCATTCGGATGAAGAGTTGAACGCTGATGATGGAGGCTTCAAAATCCTTAGCGAGGCAGCCGTTGTGTCCCAACCAGGCGAAGCTGCGTTCGACGACCCAACGTCGAGGCAGCAGGGCGAAGCCGGACGCAGTATCGGGCCGTTTGACGATCTCCGGCCGTCGCTTTCCGATCTTGCGCAACGCGCCGTCGAGTTTCTGCCCGGCATAGGTGCCGTCGATGAAGACATGGCGCAGACCAGGAAACGCCGCGCCGAACGAAGTCAGAGTCTGGCCGAAAAAAATTGTGTTCTATCATGTGGTTGCGAGTCTTCGGCTGAAGAGTTGGATGGCAGCGATGAGGAACCAGGCTTCGGCGCTGGCGATGGAGGCTTCGAAGTCCTTGGCGAGGTGGCGGTTGCGTCCCAAACAGGCGAAACTGCGTTCGACGACCCAACGTCGGAGCAGTAGGGCGAAGCCGACGCGCGGTGGCTACGACGGCCGCTACCGTCGCAGCGAACGAGGCGCTGATCGACCGCATGCCGGCGAATGCGCAGTGCAAACTGCGCGACTTCGCCGCGGTGGTCACGCCGAACGAGAAGGAGAACGAACAGTGAGGATTGCGAACATCGAGCAAGGCGCTGCCGAGTGGCACGCTTGGCGCGCCGAGCGGTTGATGGCGTCGGAGGCACCGATCGTCATGGAATGCGCTCCGAACTGGTGGGAGACGCGCACCTGGACCGACTTACGCGCGCTTAAAACCGGCTTCACCAAGGAGCCGCCGGCGCGCATCCACGCGATGCGCAAGCATGGACGCGCGGCCGAAGCCGGGGCACGCGCGGAGCTCGAGGCCAAGACCGGTTTCGCTTTCACGCCGATCTGCGGTGAGGCTGAGAATGAACAACTGCCGTTCGCTGCGTCGTTCGACGGCGTTTCGTTAAGCAGATCGTGGTGCGAGATCAAATGCCCGGCGGTCGGAAAACGGTCGAAGCTTTGGCGGGCGATGGCACACGACGCGCCGGCGCGTGAGATCCTCGCAGGCGACCTTGCGCACTACTGGTGGCAGTTGGTCCACCAAGCCATTGTCTTCGGTTTACCAACGGCGCGGTGCTACTTCGCCTGCTCAATCGCCGCCGCCAATACGGCGGCCGAGGGCGAGACGCTTCGCATCCTCGAGATCGAAGCGGACTGCCTGCTCGTCGACGCCGACCGGCTCAAGGAAGCGTGGCAGCACTTCGAGGATGACACGTTCGACCGCATGAATCGGCTCGACAGCGCGTGGCTCGCGGCGGCTGCCGCTTGGGTTGCCGCGCGCGACAACGCGCGGACGGCCGCCGCCGTGGAGAAGAACGCTAGGGCTGAGCTTATCGACCTCGCCGGCGCGACTTCGGCGGCCGGTGGCGGCGTTCGCGTCACACGCGTCGAGGCGTCGTTGAAGACCGTGACGAACTGGCGTGCGGTTTTCGACGCGCTTGCCGAGCATTTCGATCTCGACGATGACACACGGCGTGTCTTCGTCGAGCACGCGAGTGAGGAACACGAACGCGCCGCCAGTTGGAGAGTCACAAAACCGCGATTGTCGCCGCGGGTGCGATAATGCTCCTCGCCGCCAGTGACGCGCGCAGCTCCCCGGCAGCGATCCGCTGCTCCGGCCTTCGCCGCTTGGAACCAGCAGCCTTTTGGAGTTTGGGCACAGCTGCTGCTGTTCTGGCTGATCCATGATGGGCTCGCCTTCGTTGCCCGCAAGTGCGCTACCCGACTCCGCACGTTTCCCGCTCCTCGGGAACCGGCCGGCGCCTCAAGCGGCGAATCCGTTTACGGTGGCGTGGCTGGACTTGATTCGTACCTCAAGTTACATTACGTTCAATCGTTGAGGACCCGGTCATGAGCACTGCCGTTCGCGTCGGCATCGACGAGAAGACCAAGGAAGGCGTTGTCGCTACCTTGACACCTTGAATTCGCTGTGCAATCTGAATAGAAGTGGATCGAAGATCAAATGCCTTGGTCAGACGACCTTAATCCAGCGAAGCCCTCTTATAGAATAGCGTCGACGGGAAATCCTCGCGTGCGCGTGGTTGCGGGCCCCGGAACGGGTAAATCTTTTTCTATGAAACGGCGTGTGGCTCGATTGCTAGAATCGGGAATTGCGCCACACGAAATACTCCCTGTTACTTTTACAAGGGTCGCCGCTGAAGATCTGCACCGTGAGTTGGTCGGGATGGATGCTCTTAGATGTAATGATCTCAAAGGTATCACTCTCCATAGTCTCGCGTTACGGATACTGATGCGCAACCATGTGTTGGTTGCGACAGGACGAATACCGAGACCGTTGAATGAATTCGAAATTGAGCCGCTGATTAGCGATCTTAAGAGCACATATGGTGGCAAAAGAGACATTAAGAATCTGATAATGGCATATGAAGCCGCTTGGGCACGCCTTCAGCATCAGAAACCGGGTTACGCTCCAAGTGCGATGGATGCTTCCTTCCAAGCTGATCTGCTTGCTTGGCTCCGTTTCCACGAAGCTATGCTGATCGGAGAAGTTATCCCTCAACTCCATGAGTATCTGCGCTCGAATCCTGTTGCCACCGAAAGAAGGGAGTTTACTCATATTCTCGTTGACGAGTACCAGGATCTCAATCGAGTCGAACAGCAAGTCATAGAGCTATTGTCCGACGTGGCAGACGTGTGCATCGTCGGAGATGACGATCAATCGATCTACAGCTTCAAGCATGCTCACCCTGAAGGCATCCGCGAATGGATCAATGCCAATGCGAATGCTGATGATGTAAATTTAGATGAGTGCCGCCGTTGCCCCACGCGAGTTGTCGAGATGGCGAATAGCTTGATCGGTCATAACACTCTACGACCTATACCTCCTCGTTGCCTCATTCCGATGTCTATCAATGGCAGAGGAGATGTTCGGATTATACAATACTGTACCATGGACGAGGAGATTAAAGGTGTTGCGACACTGGTTTCGCAGATAATAGCTGATGGTGTCCTGCCAGGAGATATTCTGATTCTCGCTCAAAGTCGCACCATTGGAACGCCGCTATACAATGCTCTTGTAGAGAGAAACATTCCGGCAAGATCATATTACGCCGAAGCTGAGCTTAGAAGTGAGAGATCTCGTCGCGCATTCGCCTTACTCAAACTGTTTGCGAACCGCCACGATCGTGTCGCGCTGCGTTGGCTGGTCGGCGTAGGCGCTAACAATTGGCATGCTGCGGGTTATCGCTATGTTCGCGAGCATTGTGAAAACACGGGTACACTACCATGGGATACCATGCGCCAGCTTGAAAATGGCGTACTCCATCTGCCCTACACAGGAGGAATTGTGAAGTCTTTCACGGAAATCAATCAAAGCCTGCAAGCTCTCGAAACACTTCCCAGCCTAGCATCTGTGGTTGAAAATCTCTTTCCTGATGGAGAAAATACAGTCAAAGATATTCGTAAATTAGCTCTGGAAATTCTTGATGGTGCGGAGAACTATAATCGTAACAATTTTATCGATGAACTTTCGACTGCTATCAATCAACCAGACATTCCGACCCAAATTGAAGACGTAAGAATCATGAGTTTACACAAGAGCAAAGGGTTAAGCGTTCCCGTTACTATAATCGCGGGTTGCATTCAGGGTCTTTTACCTCGACCACCCGCTGATGAAATGACACCAATAGAACAAAAACAGCATTTGGAGGAGCTTTCTATGTTGGTATCACTCGTGTCAAAGCGCTACCACAAGCTGGGAAGCCGGGTACATTGGTTCTAACCTACTCTCAACGGATGCCCATTAGAGTGGCGTGGTTGGCGGGCATCGCGCCAGCACAGCAGCAATCCGGCTACGCCATATTTCACGCAAGCCAATTCATTCGAGAACTTGGTCAAATAGCACCACGTCCAGTAACAGGATAATCGTGTCTCTGATTGAGTAAACCTATAAGACGACTTCCACCGTTCCTGCACGTCATCACCAAACAATTGCGCTGACACGACGCGCCAGAGATACTATCCTCCTGCGCGCATGCTTGCGGCGAATGGTCTCAGTCCACATCTTGTGGCTCCCTCCTTGCTTCGCACAATAAGGAAACCGCAAGATATTGGCACCACTCAACTCTCTCACAGCCAGACTGTTACACGTAGAACCCCGATGCACCCCATAGCTTGAGAAATGTGAGCTAGAGGGATGTCTCGACTTCGGACACCCGATCGGCCTCTCGGAACCCGGGACTGCGACGACGAATCTCACCAGACGTCCGCGTGAGTGTCCGTTCAGTTGACCAAGCGCGCGAAATTCTCGGAGGCGCGGAGCCTGTCCCCGCGAAAGCGGGGGAATGACGGGGGAGGCTTGTGCCGACGGCTCGAGGGAGGCCGTCGGCTTGAGGCGGATACGCCAATAATTGGGGCTTATATACGAAAGTGACCAACGCCGGCCGGGCGGGAGGCTTGGTCGCCCGCCCGGTCACCTTCGTATATAAGCCCCTTCCGATTCGATTGTGGACGGGGGCGGAGGGAACATCCTCCGGGCCCCGAACCGGGGTCACTGCACCACCGTGCGATTGGGGGGAGGGAGGAGTCGACAGGCATCCGCCCGCCGGATCGGCGACGCGCTCAGTCCTCCAGGAAGCGGAACCGCCAGCCGTCGCCGTCGCCGGCGACGCGCCCGGCGGTGGGTCCCGGGAAGTGGCAGGGGACGACCTTCACGTCGGTGTCCGCGACCTCCTCCAGGATGCGTCGCCGCGACCGGGCCGACTGGATCGGGTCGTAGCAGAAGCAGCTGCTCCAGTCCGGCTCCAGGACCTGGAGCGCGTGATGCATCAGGTCGCCGGTGAAGATCGCGCGGTCGCCCCGGGACTCGAAGTCGACGCAGACATGCCCCGGCGTGTGCCCCGGCGTCGGCGCCAGCCGGATGCCGTCCTCCAGCGCGTAGTCGTCCTCGACCAGCAGCGCCTGGCCGGCCTCGACCACCGGCAGGCAGGAATCGGTCCAGATCATGCCGGGCGGGTCGGCTTCCTTCTCGGTCTCCGCCGCCCAGTATTCGTATTCGCGGCGGCTGAAGACGTATTTCGCGTTGGGGAAGGTCGGTACCCAGCGGCCATCGACGAGGCGCGTGTTCCAGCCGCAATGATCGACGTGGAGGTGGGTGCAGAACACGAAGTCGATGTCCTCGAAGGCGAGGCCATGGGCGAGAAACCCGTCGAGCCACGGCTTCTTCGGGTAGTCGAGCTTGGGGCCGCGCCCGGTCTTGTCCTCGCCGACGCAGGTGTCGATCAGGATCGTGTGATGCGGCGTGCGCACGACGAAGGTCTGATAGGTGATGACGAGGAGGTCCGAGGCCCGGTCGTAGACGAAGGGCTCCAGCCGCTCCAGATGCGCCATGACGCGGTTCCGGTCCGCGGTCGGCAGCATCTCGGCGGGACGCCGCCACGGGCCGTCGCGCTCGACGATGCTGGTGACGCTGACGTCGCCGATGGTGAAGGGTCTCATGGCCGCCGTCCTCCGCCTGCCGCCGACTTCAGCTCCGGGCCGTCGTGGGGTCGATCGTCTTTCGGATCTCGGTCACTTTGTCGGCGGGAAATCCGCTCAACTCGGCATGGCGATGGATGATGTCCTCGTCCGTCGCAAGATAGACGCAGAAGGTCTTGTCGGCGGCTACGAAGGACTCGACCCACTGGATGTCGGGGCCCAGCTCCGCGAGCGCCCGGTTGGACGTCTTCGCCGCCTCCTTGAGCGCCTCGCGGTCGGCGCTGCCGATGTCGGGGAGGTTCCGTTCGATGACGTATCGCTTCATGTCCCCCGCTCCTGCATCGTTCCACCTCGCCGGAGCGTAGCACGGCCGGGGTCGTGTACGCATCCGCGCCCGATGCGCCGGGCGATTCCGCGCATCCGCCGCGCGGCGGAGCTTGCGTCGCGGCGCCGATTGCGCGAATCATGGCCGTCGGCGGGGCGGGGCGGCCGGCGCGCCATACGGACGGCGGGGGAGGTCGCGCATGGACACGGAAGCGGGCGGCGCGGCGGCGGCCACGCGGGACGAGATCGTCGGCCGCGCGCGCGCGTTGGCGCCGGCCTTGCGCGAGCGCGCCCGCGCCGCGGAGGAGCTTCGCCGGCTGCCCGGGGAGAACGTCGCCGACCTGCGGAAGGCGGGGCTGTTGAAGGTGCTGCAACCCCGGCGCTTCGGCGGCTATCAGATGGACGTCCATACGCATCTCGACGTGGTGGCCGAGATCGCGCGCGGCTGCGGCTCGACCGGCTGGTGCCTGGGCGTCATGCACGCCCATAGCTGGCTCGCCGGGCTGCTGCCAGAAGCGGCGCAGGAGGAGCTCTACGGCGCCGACCCGGACGCCGCGATCTCCGCGGTCATCGCCCCGCGCGGGACCGCGACCAGGACCGACGGCGGTTACGTGCTCAACGGGTTCTGGCCGTTCGGCTCGGGCTGCGAGCATTCGGACTGGCTCTTTCTCGGCGCCGCGGTGCAGGACGAGAAGGGCGAGACCATCGACGAGGCCGACCTGCTGGCGCCCACGTCGGAGATCGAGATCAAGGACGACTGGAACGTGGTCGGGCTGCGCGGCACCGGCAGTTGCAGCCTGGTCGCCAAGGACGTGTTCGTGCCGGCGCATCGCTACCTGTCGCTGGTCGCGGGCATCGAGGGGAAGTATCCGGGCGCGCATCTCCATGACGGCTGGCTCCACCGGTCGGCGTTCGTCCCGGTGCTGGCGATCGCCCTGACGGGGCCGGCCCTCGGCGTCGCCAGGGCGGCGTTCGACGATTTCCGGGCCTACCTGCCGGGTCGGACCGTCGCCTATACCGCGGGCGACGTGCAGATCGAGCTGGCGGCGACCCATCTCGAAGTCGCCGAGGCGGCGACCCGGATCGACGCCGCCGAGCTGCTGCTGCGCCGCAGCGCGGACGACATCGAGCGCGCCGCCCGGGCCGGCGAGGACATGCCGCTCGAGATCCGCGCCCGCGTGCGCATGGACTGCGCCTATGCCGTCCGCCAGTGCCTGGAGGCGGTGGAGATCCTCTACCTCGCCACCGGCGGCGGCGGCATCGCCGACCGCAACCCGATCCAGCGGGCGCAGCGCGACATCCATGCGATCAACATGCACGGGCTACTGGCGCTGAAGACCAACCTGGAGATGTACGGCCGCATCCTGCTCGGCCTGCCGCAGAACACGCCGCTGATCTGAACGGCGTCCGCCCCCGGGAACGAATCCCAGGCGGCGTTCAGGCCGGCGCGTCCGTCGCCTCGAGGGCGTAGCCGGCGGCGCGGACGGTGCGGATTACGTCGCCCTCGCCGGGGCCGTTGAGCGCCTTGCGCAGCCGGCGGACGTGGACGTCCACGGTCCGCGCATCGACGTGGATGCCGTAGCCCCACACCGCGTCGATCAGCCGGTCGCGCGAGAAGACGCGGCCCGGATGCTCCATCAGATGCCGCAGCAGGCGGTATTCGGTGGGGCCGAGATGGACGCTGCGCCCGGCGCGCCAGACCCGATGCGCGGCGAGGTCCATCGCGATGTCGCCGGCGACGAGGCGCTCCTCGTCCAGGACCGGCCGCGTGCGGCGCAGGACGGCGTGGATGCGCGCCAGCAGCTCGTCGGGCGAGAACGGCTTGGTCACGTAGTCGTCGGCCCCGGTCCTGAGCCCGCGCACGCGGTCGGTCTCCTCGCCGCGGGCGGTCAGCATGATGATCGGCAGGTTGCGCGTCTTCGGCTTGCGCCGGACCTGGCGGCAGACTTCGATCCCCGACATGCGGGGCAGCATCCAATCCAGCAGGAGAAGGTCGATCGGGCGCTCGTCGATGACCAGCATCGCCTCCTCGCCGTCGCTCGCCTCGAAAACCTCGAAACCGTCCCGCTCCAGGTTGTAGCGCAGCAGCGAGATCAGCGCCGCTTCGTCCTCGACCACCAGGATGGACGCTTTCACCGGCTCCTCTGCGTTCCGCTTCGGGAGAGACGGCGCAGGATACCATGCGCGCCCGTCGAAGCGGTCAGCCGAACGCGGCCTCGCACGCGGCCAGGAACGCCTCCGGCCGATCCACCGCGACGCTGTGGGCGCAGCGGCCGAGGACCGTCACGTCCGACCGGGGCAACGACCGGGCGAGGGCGAGGGCGGTCAACTGCGGCGGGAAGGATCGGTCGTGCAGGCCGTGAAGCATCGTCACCCCGGCCTCGATGCGCGCGAGTTCGTCCGCGCCGACGACGGCCGCATCGACGTAATACTGGCGCGATTCGCGGAACATCGATTCGAAATAGTCGCGATAGCCTTGCTGGGACAGGATCCGCCAGCGGTGATCGAGGTCGCGCTCGGCGACGACCGAGGGGTCGTATACCAGCGTCTCGACGAATTTCCGCAGGCTCGCGCGGTCCGTCGGCCAAGTCCAGCCCGCGGTCGGCGCCGCGTCGCCGGTATCGAAGGCCGCGCCCATCGTCCCGGTGATCAGCAGCTTGGCGATGCGCGGCCGGGCGGCGGCGAGCTTGAGCGCGATCGCCCCCGACAGCGAATGGCCGATGACGCCGACCGGGCCGTCCGGCATCCGCGCGATCAGCCGGTCGGCTTGGCGGACCCACATGTCGATGTCGAAATAGGGTTGGGCGGGTTTGCGCCCCGACAGCCCGAAACCCACCAGGTCCGCGGCCAGGACGCGGTAGCGTTCGGCGAGCCGGTCGAGGACGCGATAGAAGTTGCCGACGATCGAGGCGCCGGCGCCCGACCCGTGCAGCAGCAGGATGGGGTAGCCGGCGCCGCCCTCCCACACGTGCATATGGGTGGACTCGAAATCGACGTCGCGTTCGGTGAGCGTCACGTCCTTGCCTTACCCGTCGGCCGCGGCCCAGCCGGCCGCGGTGCCGTCCTCGCATGTCCGCCGCGCCGCCGGAAGGCCTTTCTGTCCTGGTCCAGACAGATGTGAGACGGGGCGGTTGAAGGAAGGTTGGGGGTCTCCGAAGCTGTTGGTTTGGACAGACAGCTGGAAGGAGGACCCCCATGCAGGTTTTCGGCCTGCCCCGTCATGTTACACGGGGAGCCGCCCTGGCGTCACGCCTGTGCGGCAAGGAGCGGAGCGACGAAGCGCACAGGCGTGACGCCCTGAAGCGTTGGCGTCGCGCCCGCGACAATGGCCTCAGCGCCGCCGATGCGGCCGCCGCCGTCGGCGTGTCGCGGGCCACCCTCTACCGCTGGCGGAAGCTTCACGACCAGGGCCGCCTGGCCCCGCGCTCGCGACGGCCCCGGCGCTCACGACGGCCCGAATGGTCGCCGCAACTGGCGGCGGCGGTGCATGAGATGCGCGCCGACTTCCCGATGTGGGGCAAGGCCAAGCTCACCATCCTGCTGCGCCGCCAGGGATACACCGCCAGCCAGAGCACCGTGGGCCGCATCCTCAAGAACCTCGTCCAACGAGGCGCCGTCACCCCCGTCCCCACCCTCCGACGCAAGGCCCCGCGACGCAGCCGCAAGCACAGCCGGCCGCACGCCAGACGCCTCCCCAAGGGGCGCAGACCCACAGCCCCAGGCGAGATCGTCCAACTCGACACCCTCTCCCTCTCCCCAGGACACGGACGACCCCCACTCAAGCAGTTCACCGCCTGCGATCCCGTCGCCAAGTGGACCTGCGCACAAGCCTGCCGGCGCGCAACCGCACACAACGCCAAACGCTTCCTCGACAAGCTCCAGGACGACATGCCCTTCCCCATCCAGGCCATCCAGGTCGATGGCGGCTCCGAGTTCAAGGCCAGCTTCGAGCGCGAATGCCAGAAACGCGGCATCCAACTCTTCGAACTGCCCCCCAAATCGCCCGAACTCAACGGACACGTCGAGCGCAACAACGGCGCTTGGCGATACGAGTTCTACGCAACCTGGGACCTGCCCAACGACAACCTCGACGACATCAACCGATGGATCGACGCCTTCGCCGACGAGTTCAACACCTTCCGACCGCACAACGCTCTCGACGGACATACCCCCGCCGAGTACCTTCTCTCACTGACAGCACAGGAAACCCCGCCGTCTCATATGTAGTGAACCCGGACATTTCGCGCGCGCCGGCGCGGTGGCACGATGGGACGGCCGAAACCGGAGGCGCGACCGATGCCCTATACCCTCGACGAATTCGCCCGCGACTGCCACGCCGCCATCGACGCCGACCCCGGACCCGCCGGGCGGGAGGAAGTCCGCCGGCTGCTCGAACGCGCCCTGCGCGACGACTCGTTCGTCGAAGCGCATCTCGGGCCGCAGGCCGGGTCGCAGCGCGAAGTCCTGTACCGCGACCCCAGGTTCGGCTTCGTCATCCTCGCCCATGTCTACAAGGGCGCGCGCGGCAGCCAGCCGCACGATCATGGTCCGAGCTGGGCGATCTACGGGCAGGCGCGGGGGACTACCGAGATGACCGATTGGGAGCTGGTGGAGTCGCCCGCGGGCGACCGGCCGGGCAAGGTCTCGTTCCTCCGCTCCTATTCGCTCGAGCCGGGTCAGGCGAAGGTCTACAACGAAGGCGACCTCCACTCGCCCGCCCGCGCCGACGAGACGCGGCTGATCCGCATCGAGGGCGTGGACATGGAGACGGTCCGGCGCGCCCGCTACGAGGCCGTCTGACCGGGAAACGGGCGCTCCTCCACCCGGCCCGTGCTGGTGACGTAGCGGAAGCTGTCGCCGGCGGGGCGATCGCGGTCGCGGATGCGCGCGGCCAGCCAGTCGGCCATGGTGGAATAGAAATGCGGGCCCAGCTGCGCCGCGGGGCTGCGGCCGGGCGCGTGCCGCTCGTTCTGATAGACCATCAGTTCGGTCGGCCCCGGGACGCGCGCGACCAGATCGTAGGTGTGTCGGATCGGCGACAGCTCGTCCAGCTCGCCCGCGAGCACGAAATAGGGGCAGGTCAGGTTCGAGACCCGGTCGCGGAGGTCGAAATCCTTGACGAACTCGTCGAAGCCGGCTTCGTCCTCCTCGTATCCCGCCATGTACAGGAAGCGATTCTTGAAGGTGGGCGCGGCCTCCTCGAAGATGGTGTGGAAGCCGGGTTCGTGGCAGGGCAGCCCGACCGCGGCTCCCCGGATGCGGTCGGCGACCGCGTTCGCCATCACCGTTCCGCAATACGAGCCGAAGCTGCGCCCGAAAATCCCCACCCGGTCCGAATCGAGATCGGATCGCGCGTCGATCCAGTCGAGGCAGGCGACGCCCGCCTCGGCGAAGTTGTCGGCGGTGATCTTGATCCCGGCGACCAGGGCCTCGGACTGGCCGGGCCCATCGATGGCCAGGGCGGCCATGCCGCGTTCGAGAACCTTGTCGCCGTAGGACCAGACCAGCTTCTCCTTGAAGGTGTCCATGCCGGGCAGCATGACGACGACCGGCCAGGGCGGCTCGCCGTGGACCGGCAGGTGCAGCCACCCCGGGATGCTGCGGTCGCCCATCGGGATGTCCGCCCGCTGGATGGGATGCGGGGCGAGGGCGGCGTAGCGGGCGTAGCACGCCAGCTTGTCGGCGTTGAGGACGCGGTTGAGATCGCTGTCCTCGTCGATCGGCCACTGCGCGACGCCGTAATAGATCGCCGCGACCAGGTAGGACTCGCGCGCGGTTACGGCGTCGCCGCGCTCCTCGGCCTCGCGCGCCCGCCGCGCGCGCCGGTCGGCCCCGGCGCGGAAGCCCGGCGTGATCTCGTCGAACCGCTTGACCGTGACGGCGACCGCCGCCCAGTCGCCCATCCCCTCGAAGCCCGAGGGGGCCACCGATGTCGCCATCCGGAGCTGGTCGAAATCCAGGCCGATGGTGGAGATCGCCGCGTCGATCATCCATTTCTGTTCGCGGAATCGCCTTGCGCCTCTCATCGGATCGGGTCTCCCCAGGTTCAGGCGAGATCGCCTTGCAGCACGCCGCGTTCGACGACCGTCTCGCCGTCGAGGGCGATGCTGCAATTGCGCAGCGGCAGGTCGAAATGGCCCAGGGTAAAGCGGCCGGCGAACTCGTTGGCCCCGGTCGAATACAGGAAATTGCCGCCGAAGGCCCGTTGCTCGACGCCGTTATGGTGGGCGCGGTCGTACATCGTCATCGCGTCCCAACGGGCCTTGCGGTTCATGCCCCAGCCGACATGCGAGGTAGCGTAGGCGTTCCTGTCGCCCCAGGCGTCGAAATAGCTCCGCATCAGCTCGGCGTCGAGCCCGTCGCCCTCGATCCCGGTCACGAAGTCGTCCCGCACCGCAAGGCGCACCGGGCTTTCGAGATAGCGCTTGAAGGTCAGGTTGATGTCGCCGCGGTCCATCACCAGGACGCCGTTGACGGCGCCCGGTCCGGGAAAGCAGACGACCAGCCCGCCGGGCCAGTGATCGAGCCGGCCGGGCTTGGCGCAGAAGCCGAAGACCCCGGCGCTCGGCGCGCCGCCGACATCGACCGCCAGATCGGTGCCGGCCGCCGACGTGACGCGCATCGCCCTGGCGGCGCGCAGCTTCGCCACCGCCCGGTCCACCCTGGGCTTGAGCCCGGCGTCGGGGGCCATGCGTTCGAGCAGTTCGGGGTGGTCGTTGCTGACGTGGAGGATGCGGCTGCCGGCGCGCAGGATCGCCGGCGTCTCGGCGGCGTGCATCATGCCCTCGACCGTCAGGTCGACGACCAGGGACGACGCCGAAAGCGCGGCGATCACCGGATCCAGGCCGCCGACCGCGTGGGACGCCCCGGTGGACCGCACGGGAACGTCGGCGGTCTGCCGGGGCGTCGGCAGGACGACGTGGAACGGCCGCGCCTCGAGCCGCAGCAGCGCGAGTTCGGCGAGTTCGACGTTGATCCGCCGGGACTGGGTCTCGGACAGAATCGCTACCGCGTCCCGGGCGCCCACCTCGCTCGCCGCGAAGACGGCGGCGAAGGCGTCGATCCACTTGCCCTCGATGCGGTCGCGCAGCATGGGAGCGCCCGGCGCTACGCCGCGACGGCGCGCGCCTCGTCCCGGATGCGCCGGTCGACCATGCGGCGGAACAGGTTCGGCGGCGCGTCGATGTCGAGCCCGACCCGCGGCCCGCCGGCGTAATCGTCCTCCTCGGCCTGGATCGCTTCGAGGACGTCCTTGTCCTCGGCGAAGGCGACCCGGAACATGGCGCTGATCTTCTCGCCCACCGAATCGTCGTCGGGCGCGAAGTTGCGGACGTGCAGCCAGCGGTCGAAGCAGGTCGTCTCGGTCTCCGGGGTGAGGAAATGGCAGGCGTAGAGCTGGAAGCAGCCGTCGCGCTCGCCTTCCGGCGCGCCGGTCCCCGCGGCCGCGGTGCCGAAGTCGATGATCGCGATCGACGGCACGCGCATATGGTAGAACTGCCACCGGTCCACCTTGCCGTCGAACAGACCGAACGCCTTGACTAGGCCGACCGGCTCGCTGTCGAGCGTCCAGCGCGTCGTGGTCACGCCCCATTCCTGCGGCGTCCAGGTCACCGGCGCGCCCTCGCCGTCCGGGTTGCCCAGCGTCGTCGGATGGACGTAGCTCACATGCGACGGGTCGCACAGATTGTCGCACAGCAGCAGGTAATCCGACCGCTGATGGATGGCGTCGCCGTGAGCCACGCCCCAGGCGGGGTCGTGATACTCGGGCAGGTCGTAGATCTCCGCCCGGTCGGCGCGGCGGGGATCGCCCATCCAGATCCAGGCCAGCCCCATGTTCTCGGCGATCGGGTAGCTGCGCACCCTGGCGTTCGCCGGGATCGTGTCCTGTCCGGGGACGCGGACGCAAGCGCCGGTTTCGTCATAGGCCAGACCGTGATAGCCGCACTGGAGCAGGTCGCCCTTGAGCCGCCCCTTGGAGAGCGGCAGCAGCTTGTGCGGGCAGCGGTCGGCGAGGGCCACCGGGTCCCCGTTCTCCTTGCGGAACAGGACCACGTTGTCGCCCAGCACCGTCCGGCGGACGGGCGACCGGCCGATCTCGGCGGCCCATGCGGCCGCGTACCAAGCGTTGCGCAGGAAGGCCATGACGGCGACCCGGAAGCGTCTCCGCCCGTTCTATAGCAAGCGCCGCCGCGCGCCGTCAATCGCGGCGCGGACCCGGCCCGCGGCCCTCGCGATAGCCGACATAGGCCGCGCCCGCGCCGATCATCACGCCGCCGATCCAGGTGGCGAGGTCGGGAGTCTCGCCGAAGGCGAACCAGGCGATCAACGAAGCCCAGACCAGGCGCACGTAGTCCAGCGGCATGACCACGCCGGTATCGGCCTCCTTGAGCGCCTGGTTCATGAACAGATGTCCGACCGTTCCCACCGCGGCGAGCCCGAACAGCCAGGCGATCTGCGCCCCCGACGGCCACTGCCAGACCGGGAGCGCCGGGCCGAGCGACAGCGGGGTCAGCAGGATCATCATGTAGGCGGTGATCGTGAGGCTCGATTCCGTCCGCAGCAGGACCTTGATGACGATCAGGGCGCAGGCCCAGATCAGGGCGGCGGCGAGGGCCAGCAGCGGGCCGAGGGTCACGGCGCCCAGGCCGGGGCGGAGGATCACGACCATGCCCGCGAGCCCGATGAGGATCGCGCACCAGCGGCGCATCCCCATCGTTTCGCCGAGGAAGACGACGGCGAGCAGGCAGGCGAACACCGGCGCGGAGAAGGTCAGCGCGGTGACGTCGGTGAACGGGGCCGCGCTGAGGGCGTAGAAGAAGCACAGCATCGAGGAGATGTTGAACAGCGCCCGGACGCCGTGGAGCCGTATCCGCCGGGTCCGCAGCGGCGCGAGCCCGCGCCGCAGCAGATAGGGGGCGAGGAAGACCAGACCGAAGAAGTTGCGGAAGAAGACGATCTCGAACGGATGCAGATCGGCGGACACCCGGCGGATCGCGGCGTGCATGCAGGAGAAGCAGACCGTCGCGGCCAGCATGAAGACGACGCCGCGCCACCGCGCCGGCCCGGCGGACCCGTTCATCGGCGCCGTCCCGCCGCCCGGCGCCGGCCTTCGCGAACGGCGATGTAGCCGGCGCTGGCGCCGATCACGGCCCCGCCGAGCCAGGTGAAGACGTCGGGCGGTTCGGCGAAGGCGACGACGCCGATGATCGACACCCAGACCAGCCGCGCGAAGTCGATCGGCATGACGACGTGCGTCTCGGCGTCCTTGAGCGCCTGGTTCAGCGCCAGATGCCCGACCGTGCCCAGCGCCCCCATGGCCGCGAGCCAGGCGAGCTGCGGCCAGGTCGGCCAGGTCCAGACGAAGAGCGCCGGCAGGAGCGAAAAGGGCGTCATCAGGATCACCATGTAGGTGGTGATCGTGAGCGCCGACTCGGTTCGCCCCAGCACCTTGATCGCGACCAGCGCGCAGGCCCAGAAGACCGAGGACGAAAGCGCCAGCGTCTCCCCCGGACCGACCGCCTCCAGCCCCGGCCGCAGCACGATGAGCGCGCCGGCGAAGCCCAGCAGGATCGCCAGCCAGCTCCGCATCCCGACGCGCTCGCCGATCAGCAGCACCGCCAGCACCGGCGCGAAGATCGGCGCGGTGAAGCTCAGCGCGGTGACGTCGGTGAGCGTCGCCATGCCCACCGCGGAGAAGAAGCACAGCATCGACAGCAGATGGAGGAGCGCCCGCAGCCCGTGCAGCCCGAGCCGGGCCGTGCGCAAGGGAGCCGCGCCATAGCGGAAGAACCACGGCGCCAGCACGACGAAGCCGAACAGGTTGCGGAGAAACACCATCTCGAACGGGTGTATGTCGGGCGCGAGATGCCGGATCGTCCCGTGCATGGCCGCGAAGCACAGGGTCGCGAGCAGCATGCAGAGGACGCCGCGGAACCGTCCGGACGCCGACAGGACGCCGCGCCGCGGCGTCATCCGTATTGCTGCAGCACGTGGCGCGCCAGCGCCATCTTGAGAATCTCCTCCGGCCCCTCGGTGATCATGAACGACCGCAGGTCGCGCCAGAGCTTCTCGATCGGGAGGTCGGTGGTCAGGCCGACGCCGCCATGGATCTGCAGGCACCGGTCGGCGGCTTCGAACCCCATCCGGTCGCCCGTGTACTTGCAGACATAGGACGGCCAGCGGATGTCGTCCCCGCGGTCGAACCCGGCGGCGGTCCGGTAGAGCAGGGGACGGAGCAGCTGGATGTCGCGATAGACGTCGACCAGCATCCATTGGACCGCTTGGCGGTCGGCGAGCGGCTGGCCGAACGTCACACGCTGTTTGGCGTAGCCGGCCGCCAGTTCGAGGCAGCGCTCCATCGCGCCCAGGCCGAGCGCGCCATGGCGCATGCGCCCGAAGGTGATCCAGCGCTGGGCGATGCGGAACCCGTCGCCTTCGTCGCCGACGAGGTTCTCGACCGGCACGCGGACGTCGGTGAACGCCACCTCGCAGGGTTCGTCGTCCATCATCGTCTTCTGCTTGCGCAGCAGCTGGACTCCGGGCGTATCCATGTCGACGAGGAGGCATGAGATCCCGCCGCGCGCGCCCTTCTCCCGGTCGGTCACGCAGACGAGCTGGGCGAAGGACGCCTGCTCCGCGCCGGTGACGAAACGCTTCATGCCGTTGACGACGTAATGGCCGCCGTCGCGTCGGGCGGTGGTGCGCATGCTCGCGGGGTCGCCGCCCGCGTCGGGCTCGGTCTGCATGAACGCTGCGAAGCGCTCGCCGCGCAGGCACGGCCAGAGATACTTCTCCTTCTGGTCCTCGCGCAGATAATCCAGCAGGATCGGGCTCACGTCGTAGCCGAATATCCACGGCTTCCGGCGCGGGAAGGCGATCGTGCGGCCGGTCTCCTCCCATACAAGGACGCGCGCCAGCAGCCCCAGCCCCAGGCCGCCATACTCCTCCGGCACGTCGATCATCCAGATGCCGAGCTCGCGGGCGCGGGCCTGCCATCGTTCGCGGTATTCGGGCTTGAGCTCGGGACCCTCCCAGGCGTCGCGCTCGAAGGGGATGATCTCGGAGTCGATGAAACGCCGGAGCGTCCGCTTCATCATCCGCAGCTCTTCCGGCAGCTCGACGTCCATCGCCGCCTCGCGAAGTGGCGCCCGGCCGGCCGCAGAGGCGCCGCGTCTATTCGCTTTCCGGGCCGGCGCCGAAGCGGCCGATATTGCCGAGGATCTGCTGGATGACGTTCAACTCCCTACCGCGCGTCGGCGTCACGCGGCCGACCGGCTCCACCGGCCTGCCGTCGGCGGCGTCGTAGCGGCGGACCCGTGCGACGACGCCGCCGTCGTCGAAGTCGATCGCCAGCACCTGCCGCTCCAGCAGCTCCGGGTCGAGGAAGGCGAGTTTCGACGTCCGTTCGCCGATATAGTACCAAGCCTCGTCCGCGCCGAAGGTCGCCGTCGCCGAGGGCGAGCCGAGCATCGCGGCGATGTCGTCGCGGGACTGCTTACCGGCTTCGATTCGTTCGACGGCCTCGGCCAGCGGGATGTTGCCGCGGTTGTCGATCGTCGACCCGCAGGCGGCGAGGCCGGCGGCAAGCAGCGCGCAGGACAGCGCGCGGGCGGCCGACCGGAGGCCCGTTGCCAAGATGGGTTTCATCGGTTCTCTCTCCCGCGCCGTCCGCCCTCTGGCGCCTGCCGGAGCTTGCCCTTGCGCCCGATTGCTGTCAATTACCGCGCCGGAGGCCGGTTCGCATGGGTCTGTCGCGGTATTTCTCCCGGCGTCGCGCCGGCGGGGAAGGGAAGACGCTCTACGACGCCGCGGTGCGCGGCGCGCGGCGTCCCGAATTCTATGCTCTGTGCGGCGTTCCCGACACTCTGGACGGCCGGTTCGAGCTCGTCGCGCTGCATGCGTTCATCGTCCTTCGGCGGCTCAAGCGGCGGTCGACGCGGACGGCGCAGGAGTTCTGCGACGCGATCTTCGCCGACATGGACGACAATCTGCGTGAGATGGGCGCGGGCGACCTCGGCGTGGGCCGCCGGGTCAGGACGATGGCGAAGGCGTTCTACGGCCGCGTCGCGGCCTATGAGGACGGGCTGTCGGCGGGGGAGGCCGCGCTGCGCGCGGCGCTCGCCCGCAACGTCTACGGCACCGTGCGCGCCGAACCGGAAGACGTGGGCGCTCTCGCCGCCTATGTCCGGCGCGAGGCGGAACGGGCCGCGCCCGAAGCGGGGCCGGGGTTCTTCGGTCCGCCGCCCGGCCCCGACGCCGGCGCGCGACCGCGACGGGCGGCAGGAGGCGGGTAGCGGGAAATGAGCGAGTTTTCTCGCATCGTCGATCTCCGCGAATTGAGCGAGCGGGAGACGATCCGCGACATCGCGGCGAACGAGGCGGAGCGCGCGGCCCTCGCGGCGCGGTTCGGCCTGTCGTCGATCGAGGAGTTGCGGGCCTCGCTGCGGTTGCGGCGCGGCGAGGGCGGCGTCGTGCGGCTCGCCGGCGCATACCGCGCCTCGGTCGTCCAGACCTGCGTGGCGACGCTGGATCCGCTGCGCGGCGAGATCGAGGGCGGGATCGATCTTCGCTGTATTCCGGAGGGGGCGTCGGCCGCGCGCGAGGTCGTCGTCGATCCGGCGGAGGACGTGGAAATCCTGAGCGGCGATTCGATCGACATGGGCGAGATCGTCGCCCAGGAGCTGGCGGTCTCGCTCGACCCCTATCCGCGCCGCCCCGACGCCGACCCGGTGGACCGGGGGACGGGCGACCAGGACGTGGGTCCCGAGGCCGCGGCGCATCCGTTCTCCGCCCTGGCCCGCCTCGGGAGCGTCCGACGCGGTTGAGCGGGCGCGGGCGATTCGGAACCGCGGTCGCGCCCAACTTGCTCCCGGCGGCGATCTCGGCTAACAATCCCGCCGCGCGCCGCGCGCGCGACGGCGGAGACGGGTTGTCATGGCGGTACCCAAGAAGAAGGTTTCCAAGTCACGGCGGAACATGCGCCGGTCGCATCACGGGCTGGCCGCGCCGGCCTATGTCGAGTGCCCGGACTGCGGCGAGTACAAGCGGCCGCATCATATATGCGGGGCCTGCGGCCAATATGGCGGCCGAGAGGTGGTCGAGGCCGCGGCCGAGTAGCGGCGTCCGGGGGGCGGTCCTTGAGCGAACCCCTCACGATCGCGCTCGACGCGATGGGCGGCGACGATGCGCCGCGCATCGTCGTCCGGGGGGCGAACATCGCGCGCCGGCGCTTCCCCGGCCTGCGCCTCCTGTTCGTCGGCGACGAGCAGAAGATCGCGCCGCTGATGAAGCGCCTGCCGTCGCTGCGCCGGTCGAGCTCGATCCACCACACCGACCAGGTGGTCACCGACGACGACAAGCCGTCGCACGCGCTGCGGCAGGGCCGGGGATCGAGCATGCGGCTCGCGATCGACGCCGTCCGCGACGGGCGCGCCGCCGGCGTCGTCTCGGCCGGCAATACGGGCGCGATCATGGCTATGGCGAAGATGGCCCTCAAGACCCTTCCCGGCATCGACCGCCCGGCCATCGCCGCGGTCTTTCCCACCCGGCGCAGCGAATCGGTGATGCTCGATCTCGGCGCCAACGTCGAATGCGACGCCGACAACCTGATGCAGTTCAGCGTGATGGGCGCCGTGTTCGCGCGTCTGGTGCTGGGCCTGCTGAAGCCGTCGGTAGGGCTGTTGAACGTCGGCGCCGAGGTGGTCAAGGGCAACGAGGCCGTCCGCGGGGCCGCCGCCGCGCTGCGCGAGACCAGCCTGCCGATCCGCTTTCACGGCTTCGTCGAGGGCGACGACATCGGGCGCGGCACCGTCGACGTGATCGTCTCCGACGGGTTCACCGGCAACGTCACGCTGAAGACGATCGAAGGGACGGTGGGCCTCTACTCCGATTTTCTCCGCAAGGCGTTCAAGAGTTCGCTCGCCTCGCGGCTGGGCTACGTCCTCGCCCGGCGCGGCCTCAACAAGCTGCGCGCCCGCGTGGACCCGCGCCGCTACAACGGCGCGATCTTCCTCGGGCTGAACGGGATCGTCGTCAAGAGCCACGGCGGCACCGACGCCTTCGGTTTCGCCAACGCGATCGGCGTTGCGGTCGACATGGCGGCGAACGGCTATACCGACAAGATCATCAAGGAGCTCGCGACCCATCGGATCGGCCGGCCGATGACCGTGCAGGCGGCCGCCTCCTGATGGCCGTGCGCTCCGTCGTCGCCGGCTGCGGCGGTTACCTTCCGGAACGGATTCTCACCAACGCCGAACTGGCGGAGATGGTCGACACCTCGGACGAATGGATCGTCCAGCGCACCGGCATCCGCCAGCGCCATATCGCCGCCGACGGCGAACGCACGTCCGATCTCGCTCTGGCGGCGGGACGCGCCGCGCTTCGCGACGGCGGCGTCGACGCGGAGGCCCTCGACCTGATCGTCCTGGCGACGGCGACGCCGGACCAGACCTTCCCGGCCACGGCGACCCGCGTCCAATGCGCGCTGGGCATGACCGACGGCGCCGCCTTCGACGTCCAGGCGGTGTGCTCCGGCTTCATCTACGCCCTCAACGTCGCCGACAACTTCATCCGGCTGGGACAGGCGCGGACGGTCCTCGTCATCGGCGCCGAGACGTTCTCGCGCATCCTCGACTGGCGGGACCGCTCGACCTGCGTCCTGTTCGGCGACGGGGCGGGCGCGGTCGTCCTGCGGGCGGGCGAGGGCGAGGGCACGGCGCGGGATCGGGGAATCCTCGCCAACCGCCTGCATTCGGACGGGCGCCACCACGACCTGCTCTACGTCGATGGCGGGCCGTCGGCGACCAGGACGGTCGGCCATCTGCGCATGTCGGGCAGGGAGGTGTTCCGGCATGCGGTGGTCAACCTCGCCCAGGTGGTGGGCGAGGCGTTCTGCGCCGGCGGCGTCACCGTCGACGACGTCGATTGGCTGGTGCCGCATCAGGCGAATCTCAGGATCGTCAACGGGATGTCGCAGAAGCTCGGCCTGCCGCCGGAGCGGGTGGTGGTGACGATCGACCGCCACGCCAACACCTCGGCGGCGTCGATCCCTCTGGCCCTCGCCGACGCCGCTGGCGACGGCCGGATTGAGCCGGGCCAGCTCCTGCTGCTCGAGGCGATGGGCGGCGGGTTCACCTGGGGGGCGAGCCTGCTTCGCTGGTGACCTGCGGAGGCGGCCGCGCGAACGGCTCAGGCGAGCAGGATCGCGAGGACGACGACCACGGCGACGATCAGGCCGCCGATCCACACCGCCGGGCTGAGGCCGCCGCGCGCCGCCGGCGCTTCGGCGGCGCCGGCTTCGCCCGCCTCCGTCGTCTCCGTCGTCGCCTCCGCCTCGGCCGGCCCGCCGACCAGATCGGCGAACTTGCCGAAGAAGTCGTCCGCCATCTTGCGCGCCGTCGAGTCGATCAGCCGCGAGCCGATCTGCGCCAGCTTGCCGCCCACCGTCCCGTTGGCCTCGTAGGCCAGGACCGTGGCGCCTGCGTCGTCGGACAGCTTGACCGTAGCCCCGCCCTTGGCGAAGCCCGCCACGCCGCCCTGGCCTTCGCCCGAGATCGTGTAGCCGTTGGGGGCGTCGATGTCGGAGAGCTGCACCTTGCCGGTGAAGCGCGCCGAGACCGGCCCGACGCGCGCGTTCACCCGGGCGGAGAACTCGGTGTCGGACGTCTTCTCCAGCTCTTCGCAGCCGGGGATGCATTGCTTGAGGACGTCCGGATCGTTGAGCGCCCGCCACACGGTCTCGCGCGCGGCGGCGATCCGGTGTTCGCCGGTCATGTCCATGGCTGCCTCCGTTCCGGGGAATGCGCGTCCGAAGCGCGGCCGAACCCCGACGCGGGACGGTATTACGACTGTCCGCCGGCGGCAAGCGGGTTACGCGCCGCGGCTGACACCGCGGGGGCGCGGCGCTATAGTCGGCGTCGCGGTCGGCTGAACGGGCCCGAACGGGGAGGATGTCGCCATGCCACTCGACTCCACGCAGCCGCGGCTGCGCGACGGCGGGTTGTTCCGCGAACGTTGCTATATCGACGGCGAATGGGTGGGCGCGGGCTCGAACGAGACCATCGACGTGACCAACCCGGCGACCGGCGACCTGCTCGGTACGATCCCGCGAATGGGAGCGGACGAGACGCGCCGGGCGATCGAGGCGGCGCATCGGGCCTTCCCTGCATGGCGGGCGCGGACGGCCAAGGAGCGCGCGGGGATCCTCCGCAGATGGGCCGACCTCATGCTCGACAACCAGGAGGATCTGGCCCGCCTCATGACCGCCGAGCAGGGCAAGCCGCTCGCCGAGTCCAAGGGCGAGATCGCCTATGCCGCGTCGTTCATCGAATGGTTCGGCGAAGAAGGCAAGCGCGTCTACGGCGACACCATCCCGGCCCATGGCGCCGACAAGCGCATCGTGGTGACGAAGGAGCCGATCGGCGTCTGCGCCGCGATCACGCCGTGGAACTTCCCCTCGGCGATGATCACGCGGAAGGCGGGGCCAGCCCTGGCCGCCGGCTGCACGATGGTCTGCAAACCGGCGACCGCGACCCCGTATTCCGCCCTGGCTCTGGCGGAGCTGGGCGAGCGCGCGGGTCTCCCGGCCGGCGTCTTCAGCGTGCTCACCGGCGCGTCAGGGGCCATCGGCGGCGAGATGACGTCGAACCCGATGGTGCGCAAGCTGACCTTCACCGGCTCCACCGAGGTCGGCAAGACGCTGATGGCGCAATGCGCGAGCACGGTGAAGAAGGTGTCGCTCGAGCTCGGCGGCAACGCGCCGTTCATCGTCTTCGACGACGCCGATCTCGACAAGGCGGTCGACGGCGCGATCGCGTCGAAGTTCCGCAACACCGGCCAGACCTGCGTGTGCGCCAACCGTATCCTGGTGCAGGACGGCGTCTACGACGCCTTCGCCGGGAAGCTCAAGCGCGCCGTCGAGGCGCTCGCGGTCGGCGACGGCCTCAAGGGCGTCACCCAGCAGGGGCCGCTGATCGACGCCGCCGCGGTGGAGAAGGTCGAGGAGCATGTCGGCGACGCCCTGAAGAAGGGCGCCGCGGTGGTCGCCGGCGGCCGTCGTCACGCCCTCGGGGGCACGTTCTACGAGCCCACCATCCTCGCCGACGTGACCACCGATATGATCGTCACCCGGGAGGAGACGTTCGGCCCGGTCGCGCCGCTCTACCGGTTCGAGTCCGAGGACGCCGCGCTGCGCATGGCCAACGACACCGAGTTCGGGCTCGCGGCGTATTTCTATACCCGCGACATCGGCCGCATCTGGCGGGTGATGGAGGGGCTCGAATACGGCATCGTCGGCGTCAACGAGGGCATCATCTCGACCGAGGCGGCGCCGTTCGGCGGCATGAAGGAGTCGGGCATCGGCCGCGAGGGCTCCAAATACGGCATCGACGACTTCGTCGAGATCAAATACGCGCTGATCGGCGGCATCGCGGACTGACGGGCCGCTCCGGGGGCGCGTATGGCGGGTTACGACTACGACCTCTTCACCATCGGCGCCGGGTCGGGCGGGGTCCGCGCGAGCCGCATGGCCGCCGCCTTCGGCGCGCGCGCCGCGGTCGCCGAAGAACGCCGTCTCGGCGGCACCTGCGTCAACGTCGGCTGCATCCCCAAGAAGCTGTTCGCCTATGGGGCGCAGTATGCGGAGGACTTCGCCGACGCCGCCGCCTTCGGCTGGAGGGCCGGCGAACGACGGGCCGACTGGGCTACGCTGATCGCCAACAAGGACCGCGAGATCGCCCGGCTCAACGACGTCTATCGCGGCCTCCTGGAGTCGGCCGGCGTCGCCGTCTTCGAGGCCCGCGCGCAGCTGATCGACGCCCATACGGTCGATGCGGGCGGCGAACGGATCACCGCGGCGAACGTATTGGTGGCGACCGGCGGCTGGCCGGTGGTTCCCGACATACCCGGCAAGGAGCACGCGATCACTTCGAACGAGGCGTTCCACCTGCCCGATCTGCCGGAACGGGTGGTCGTCGTCGGCGGCGGCTACATCGCCGTCGAGTTCGCGGGCATCTTCCACGGCTACGGCGCGCGGGTGATCCAGCTCTATCGCGGCCCGCTGTTCCTGCGCGGCTTCGATCTCGACGTCCGCCGCACGCTCGCCGACGAGATGCGGAAGAAGGGCGTCGATCTCCGCTTCGACGCCGAGCTGGCTCGTATCGACCGGCGCGGCGGCGGGCTCCGGGCGACGCTCGCCGACGGGACGGAGATCGAGGCGGATGCGGTGCTGTACGCCACCGGCCGCGCGCCCAACACGCAGGGTCTCGGCTTGGCGGAGGCGGGCGTGCGGATGCGGGCCAACGGCGCGGTCGCGGTGGACGACCGGCTCCGGACCAGCGCGCCGCATATCCATGCCCTGGGCGACGCGACCGACCGGCTGCAGCTCACGCCGGTCGCGATCGCCGAGGCGATGGTCGTGGCGGCGAACCTGTTCGACGGCGCGGACCGCCGGATGGATTACGCCGACGTCCCGACCGCGGTGTTCAGCAACCCCAACGTCGGCGCCGTCGGGCTCACCGAGGCGGAGGCGCGCGAACGCCATGGGGCGATCGACGTCTATCGCGAGGCGTTCCGCCCGCTGAAGCATCGGATGACGCTCCGCGACGAACGCAGCGTGATGAAGCTGGTCGTCGAGCGGGCGACGGACCGGGTCGTGGGCGTCCACATGGTCGGCCCCGACGCCGGCGAGATCGTCCAGGGCATGGCCGTGGCGCTCAAATGCAACGCGACCAAGGCGCAGTTCGACGCCACCGTCGGCATCCATCCGACGGCCGCGGAGGAGTTCGTCACCATGCGCATGCCGGTCCCCGAACCGCAGGCCGAGGCCGCCGCCTGAGCGGCTCCGCCCCGCCGCGGTCGCCGCTTTCGCTGGCAAAATGCGGACGCAGGGCGTATAGCGGCGCATTCCGTCGAGACGTTGGAGGAGGTCCGGCCGATGGCCGCGTCGAACTGGTCGCCGGGCAGCTGGCGTGGAAAGCCGATCCGGCAGGTTCCGGTCTACCCCGATGCGGCGGCGTTGGAGAGCGTCGAAGACCGCCTCGGGTCGTATCCGCCGCTGGTGTTCGCCGGCGAGGCGCGCAGGCTGACGGACCAACTCGCCGGCGTCGCCGCCGGCAAGGGATTCCTGCTGCAAGGCGGCGACTGCGCCGAGAGCTTCGCCGAGTTCCACCCCGACAACATCCGCGATACGTTCCGCGTCCTCCTGCAAATGTCGGTCGTGTTGATGTTCGGGGCGAGCTGCCCGGTGGTCAAGGTCGGGCGGCTGGCCGGCCAGTTCGCCAAGCCGCGTTCGGCGGAGACGGAGGAGCAGGCGGGCGTGGCCCTGCCGAGCTACCGGGGCGACATGGTGAACGGCATGTCGTTCGACGCGGAGGCGCGCGTTCCCGACCCGCAGCGCATGGTCCAGGGCTACAACCAGTCGGCGGCGACGCTGAACCTGCTGCGCGCCTTCGCCCAGGGCGGCTATGCCGACCTCCATCAGGTCCATCGCTGGAATCTGGATTTCGTCGCCAAGGGGCAGGCGACGCAGTATGGCGACCTCGCCGACCGGATCGACGAGACGCTCGACTTCATGGCCGCCTGCGGGCTTACCTCCGAGACCGCGCCGCAGATCCGCGAGACCGATTTCTACACCTCCCACGAGGCGCTGCTGCTGACCTACGAGCAGGCCATGACCCGCGTCGATTCGACCACCGGCGACTGGTGCGACACCTCCGCCCATATGCTGTGGGTCGGCGACCGGACGCGGCAGCCGGACGGCGCCCATGTCGAGTTCCTGCGCGGCGTCGCCAACCCGCTCGGCGTCAAGGCCGGCCCCTCGCTCGAGGCCGACGAGCTGCTGCGGCTGATCGACGTCCTGGATCCGGAGAACCGGCCCGGCCGGCTGACCGTCATCTGCCGCATGGGCGCGGATCAGGTCGCGCGTCGGCTACCGCCGCTGATCCGCGCGGTCCGGCGGGCGGGGCGCGGCGTCCTGTGGGCCTGCGACCCCATGCACGGCAACACGGTCAAGGCGGGGAACGGCTACAAGACCCGCCCGTTCGACCGCATCCTCCATGAGGTTCAGGCGTTCTTCGACGTCCACCGGGCCGAGGGAACCCATGCCGGCGGCATCCACGTCGAGCTCACCGGGCAGAACGTCACCGAGTGCACGGGCGGCGCGCAGGCGGTCACGGAGGCGAGTCTGGCCGACCGCTACCACACCCACTGCGATCCCCGGCTCAACGCCGGCCAGTCGCTCGAACTGGCGTTTTTGATCGCCGAGGCGCTGAAGGCGGAGCGGCGGAAGAAGAACGGCGAAACCCGGCGCCGCGCCGCCGCGATGTGACCGCCCGGACCGCGGCGGCGCCCGCGCCCGCCGAAATGGGCGTTACCGTATCCGCCGCCGACCCACGTTACCGTATCCGCCGCCGCGCCGAGGTCATGGCGAGACGATCACGCGAGCGCCCGCATCCTTCCACTCCGCGTTACCGTATCCGCCGCCGCACCGAGGTCATGGCGCCGAACGGGTCCGGGTTCCGCAGCCGCTCCCGGCTTTCGCCGTCTCCCTTCAGGCGCCAGTCGAACCATGCCTTCGCGTACCAGTCGCGGATCACGTGCGGCAAGTACGCCTCGCCCGCTTCGCCGACCCCGGCCCAGCCCAGCTGGGTGTAGCCTTCGCCGGGCTCCGCCTTCGGCGGCCCGAAGGCCGCGGCGCCGGTCGGCTTGCGCGTGCGCTGCGGCGACGGGCCGAACGGCAGCTCGCCGCGCCGGAACGCCGGCCACGGAAACAGCCGCGCGAAGTCTTCGGCGACGGTGAAGTGGTCGGTGTCGCGCACGATCACCAGCACGCGGTCGGCGGTCGCGCGTCGCCATGCGCTCAACGCCACCGGCTGCGGGTTCTCCGTCCGGTCCGGGGCGGCGCGCTCGGGCGCCAGCGGAAAGGCCTCCGCCGGGTCGCCGCCGGCCGCCGCCACCGCCGACCGGAACAACCCGGCGAAGATCCTCTGCACGAAGTCGTCCTCGTCGCCGATCATGATCAGCAGCGGCTTGCGGCTGCCCGTCGGCAGCGTATCGCCGCCGTCCCGCGTTTCGCCGGCGCCGAACATCTCCTCGGGCGTCCAGGAGAAGGGCGGAGCGTTGTTGAGGCCCATCGCCGCCGCCGCGCCCGGCAGATGGTTCGCCGCCAGCTGCGCGGTCATGGAGCCGAGCGAATGTCCGGCGACTCCCACCCGTTCGGAGTCGATGCGCCCCGCCAGCAGGCCGCACAGGTCGCGGGCGGCGCTGGTCGCGCCCCTCGCAACCAGGGCGACGCGGCAGACCTCCGCCTCGGCGCCCAGCAGGCGCACGGTGCGCAGCAGCAACCCCAGGTCGGCGACGCGCTGGCGGAACAGGTTGCGCATCATGGTGGTGGCGCGCGTCACGCCGCCGGGAACGATCTTCTCCGCCGGCGGGTCGAATCCGGGCGGCGGCGCGAACCCCCGACCCTCGCGGCCGAACAGCAGGCGGTAGAAGTAGGGCACGACCTTGACCTCGCCCAACAGCAGCGCGTAGGCCCGCTCCAGCTCCTCGGCCGACGCCTGTTTCGCGAACGGCGAATCGGGATCGTGGAACACCAGCGGCAAGCCGCCGTCCGAGACGAACGTGGGCGCCGCGACCACGTATCCGTGGGAGGCGAGAAACTCGCCCAGCGAGCTCCACATACCGTGGTTGCCGGCGAGCCCGTGGGCGAGAAGGATCAGCGGGAATCTGCCTTCCGCCGGCCGCGCGTCCTGCCAGGCGCCGCGCGGCATGTTGAGAATCCGCCGGCCGATGTCGGCATGGATCGCGTTTCGGGTCTCGTCGTCGGCCGCGGACAGGGCGCCGCCGTCCGGCAGGCGGACGAACTGGGGCAGAACCACCTGGGCGGCGGCTCCGATCCGCCGCGACAGCGGGCCGCCTTCCTGGAAGAAGAAGTCGAAATAGTTGGCGCGCCGCCCGCTGGCCGCGGGAAAGGGAGAGCGAGGTCCGGCGAGCCGCCCGCGCGCGGCGTCGGGGGCCGCCGGATACCAGAGATGGAACACGACCGTCCGCGTCTGCCCCGCGGCTTCGACCCGCCGCAGCATGGCGCGGTATTCGGGGCGGCCGTAGGCGCCGTTCCAGGGATCGAAGCGCTGGTGGTTGTCGACGGCGAAGCCGGCGGCGGCGCCGACGGCGTAGCCGCCGTAGACGGCGCCCGCCGGCAAGGCGTCCAGGGATTGCCCGGCCGCGCCCGCAATGCCGGCGGCCAGCGTCGGGGCGGTCAGCAAAGCCGCGGCCGCGTTTCGCCATGTCGAGTAGGTCATGCGCAACATTCCGTCGTCTCCCGAGTTTCCCGCTTGATGGCGTCGTTCGATGGATCGATCCATATCGGCGCGGCGGGCTCCCGGCGCCGCTCGCCGCAACCTTCGAGGGCCCGCGTCGATGTGGATGGATCGTCCCGCGATCGACCGGCCCATCGGTGGCCGGGAAACAATATCATCGCCGCGGCTTCCTGCCTGCCGTCGCATCGCGCCGGGGAGATTTCCGCCGACGCGCCGTCGTCATTCGGTTCGCGCCGACGCCGGCGGCCGCGGCGTGACGTCGGATCCTGCGCCGTATGCGGGGGCCGTCGACCGGTCCGGCGACCCGCCGTCCGGCGCGGGGCGGCGCTTCCTGCCGCCGTCGTCCGGCAGGGATTCGCCGTGGTCCCCGTTCCAAAGGATGCCGGGCCGGGGCAGCCGATAGTAGTTGGACGGGCTCTCCGGATCGGCGACGGGCCTGGCGGTCTCCCGCGGGTCGCGGACGAAGCGGCCGAGAGCCGCCTCGCAATAGGACTCCACCAGCTCGATGCAGGTCCAGCGGCGGTCGGTGCGCTCGCAGACCTCGCCGGTGACGCAGCTCCCGGCGAAGGGGTCGAGCACGAGATCGCCGGGCTCGGTCAGCATGCGAATGAAGTATTCGGGCAGTTCCGCCGGAAAGCGGGCGGGATGCGGCTTGAGGCCCCGCCGCTCGCAATGGCGCAGATAGAAGCTGTTGCTCTCGGTGTTGGGGATCGCGATCAGGTTGGGCGGGATCGCCGCGCCGTTGTCGGTGGCGAATTTGGCGCTGATGTCGTGGCCGGACGGGCGCTTCCTGGCCTTGTAGCCCTTGGTCAGCAGCTCCTGCATGCTCGGGCTGTAGGGCTGGAGGACCCGTCGATTGCTCGCTTTCGGCCATGGCGTCTTGGACAGCCACCACACGGTGTTGACGGCGTCCTTGACCCGCACCCGGCGCACCGTGACCCACTCGGCGGGCGTGGGGAGCTTGGACGGGTTCCACCAGTAGAAGTCCTGCGCCAGATGGAACCCGAACTCCTCGCACAGCATGATGAGAAGCTTGAAGTGATAGAGGTTGCGGGTGGGATAGCCCTTGTTCCATGCGCCGCCGATGTCGATGACCAGGCTGCCGCTGTCCTTGAGGACGCGATGGAGCGCGGCGGCGAACGGTTTGAACCAATCGACGTATTCGTCGGCGTCTACGTTGCCGTAGTCCTTCTTGCGGACCAACCCGAAGGGCGGGCTGGTCATGATCAGGTCGACCGAATCGGCCGGCGAGTCCGCGAGCGCGTCGATGCTGTCGCCGCGGACGATCCGCCCGAGCGGCGTTTCGTGGAAGACGTCGGCGTTCATCCGGATTCCTGCTTATCCATGAGAGTCTTCCAACGAAGTACGGGGTCTCGTTGGCGCTGAGGACGACGCGCGTTCCGGGGCGCGCCCCCGGCCCGACCGTTTTTCGATCGATCTCGTCAAAGTCCCTGGATTCCCGCTTTCGCGGGAATGACGAGGGAGTTCCGGGCCGATGGCCCCAGGAGAGCCATCGGCTCGAGGCGGATACGCCAACAATTCGTCATTCCCCCGGTCGAGCCGGGGGCAGGCTCCGCGAACAGCCCCCCTCGTCATTCCCGCGAAAGCGGGAATCCATTTCGCACGAAGCCATGGCGCGACGGGCTTCCCGGGCGAACACGTCGCCGATCGCCACGGGCCGCGCCCTCCGTCGATTTGTGAGCCCGACTCCCTTGGCCATGGAGTCGTATCGAACGACGTCTCGGAAGACAAGAACGAAATTGGAACCAGGGGCGCGGCGACCCGTAGCCGGCATCCCGGCTACGGGTCGAAGGACAGGACCTGCCCGGTGATGTGGTCCGAATCGGGGCAGGCGAAGAAGACGAAGGCGGGCGCCATCGCCTCGGGCTTCACGAATCCCGCCGGTCCGCCCGACGCCCAGGGCGCGTCGGGATGGTCGGCGCGAAAGGCGATCAGGCTGCGGGTCATGCGGGTCTCCGCCACCGGCGAGACGCAGTTGACCTGGATGCCGTGCGGCTTGAGTTCGCTCGCCGCGTTGTAGGTGAAGGCGACGATCCCGCCCTTGGCCGCGGCGTAGTCGGCGACGCCGAACGAACCGCGCAGGGCCGCCGGCGCGGCGACGTTGACGATCTTGCCCCGCCGACGCGCCTTCATTTCGGCGAGGACGGCCTGGGTGCAGTTGAACGTTCCCTTGAGATGGACGCCCGTCACTTCGTCCCATTGCCGTTCGCTGATCTCCGCCAGCAACGCCGGGCGGATGATTCCGGCGTTGTTGACCAGGACGTCGAGCCGCCCCCAGCGGTCGAGGATCCGGCCCACCAGCGCGTCGATCTCGGCGCGCCGGGTCACGTCGGCGAGCGCCGCCAGCGCTTGCGCCCCCGACGCCGAGATCTCGTTCTCGACCGCCTCCAGCGCGTCCCGGTCGCGGACTCCGGCGATGGCGACGTGGGCGCCCTCGCCGGCGAAGGCCAGGGCCGCCGCGCGTCCGATGCCGCGGCTCGCGCCGGTCACCAGCGCCACCCGGCCGTCCAGCCGTCCCATGACCGTCTCCCGCTCGTCGGCTCTCCCGCCGGCGCCCGGACGCTATCGTTCTTGCGCCGCCGCCGCAAAGCTGATACCGCCCGGATCTCCGCTTTCCCCACGGCCGATCGGGTGACGCGCGCATGGCGACGGCGTCGGTCGGTCGGCGCCGCGAGTTCCAGGCCGTCGGCCTGATCGGCGCCGGCCACTTCATGAGCCATCTGTACCAGCTGGCGCTGCCGCCGCTGTTCCTGATGATGAAGGCGGATCTCGCCGTGGGCTTCGTCGAGCTCGGCGGCGCGGTCGCGCTGTACAGCATCGTCACCGCGGTCCTGCAGACGCCGGTGGGCTTCGTCGTCGACCGGATCGGCGGACGCTGGCTCCTGATCGCCGGGCTGTTCGTCAACGCCGCGGCGATCTACGGCGTCGGCTCGACCTCGTCCTACGGGGTCCTGCTCGGGTTGATGGCGGCCGCGGGGGTCGGCAACAGCGTCTTCCATCCGGCCGATTTCGCCATCCTGTCCGCATCGGTGGACCGGCGGCGCCTCGGCCGCGCCTACAGCGTGCACGCCTTCGGCGGATCGGCCGGCTTCATGGCCGCGCCCGTGGCGACGTTGGCCCTGGCCGCGCTGTGGGACTGGCGCACGGCGCTGGAGGTTCTCGGCCTCGCCGGCATGGCGCTGGCCGCGGTCATGGCGCTGCTGCGCGGCGCCATGCGGGAGCAGTCCGAGGCCGCGCCCGATGCGGCCGGCGCCCGCAAGGCCGCCGGCCCGGGCTGGCGGGCGCTGCTGACCCGGACGACGCTGATGTTCTTCTTCTTCCACGTCGCCTCGGCGTCGGCCGGCGGCGGGCTGAGCGCGTTCTCGATCGTCGCGCTGGTCGAGATCTACGGCGTGGACGAGCCCGCCGCGGGCGCGGTCCTCACCCTCTATTTCGGGACCGTCGCCATCTGTTCGCTGATCGGCGGTTTCGTCGCCGACAGGATGCGGCGCCACGATCTGATCCTGATCGTCGCCTTCGCGATCGGCGCGGTCGGCATGGCGGCGATCGGGACCGCGGCGCTCCCGTTCTGGCTGGTCGGCGCGGTCTTCGCGCTGATCGGCATGATGCGGGGCGTCGTCAACCCCGCCCGCGACGTGCTGGTGCGCCGCGCCGCGCCGGCCGGGGCGGTCGGGCTGGTCTTCGGCTTCGTGACCACGGGCTTCAACGTCGGCGGCGGGATCGCGCCGGTCGTCTATGGCTGGGCGATGGATACGGGTTCGGCCGAATCGGTGTTCTGGCTCGCCGCCGGGTTCACCCTGGTCGGGATAGCGATCATCGCCGCCGCCCGCGAACGCGCGTTGTATGCGGGGCGTTGAGACGCGGAGCGGCGCGGCCCCGCGGCCCCGCCCCGACGCTACGCCGCCCCGGCGAGCGGGGCGGACAGATGCGCGGCCTCCCTGGCCGTCGCCACCATCTCGGGCGTGGAGAACAGCAGCGACTTGATCACCAGCGGCACCACGTCGGTGGGGCGGATCGGCGCGCCGATGTCCACGTAGTCGAAATCCGCGAGGCGGACGCCGTCCACCGAGACGATTCCGCTCCGCACTCCCAACTCCTTCTCGAGGATGGCGCCGATGGTCCTGCCGGCGTCGCCGTCCATCATCAGGATGACGGGCTTGCCGAGCGAGATCGTTTCGGCGAGCCCTCGCCGGACGCCGTCGGCCAGGCGATGAAGCCGGTCGTGGAGCGGCGGGCCCCGCCAGCGGAACGCCACCGCGACGTGGCTTCGGCGGACGTCGACGTCGTTGCGCCGCAGCGCGTTCGCGATCTCGCCGGCGACCCGGTCCGGCTCGATCGCCCCGCTCAGATCGAGCCGCATGTCCACCACCGGGACGTTCCGCGCCGGCAGTATCCGCTCGTCCGACACCAGGATGGTGTTGCCGCTCACCTGCACCGAGAACTGCGACGCCCCGACCACGGTGGCGCGGATTCCGGCGCCCGGGTCGTAGACCGGGTAGGGGATGCGGCGGTCGGCCAGAGCGTGATGGAGATGATGCGCCAGCGACTTGCCGAGATCGCCGTGGACGTCGGTCTCCCGCTCGAACACGTATTCCGAGACGCCGCCGGAGAAGGAGATCACCTCGGGTTCGGGCGAAGGAGGGAGCGGCGGGGTGACCAGCAGGTCGCGCGCCAAGCCTTCCGGTTCGTCCCGGCGGATCAGCGTCACCAGCGCCTCCGCCATCTTGCGGACGAAGGCCCGCCGGTCGTCGGCCGCCAGCGGCCGGCCGGGGACCGGCGTCACGCCCGCGGCCTCGGCGATCCGGAGCGCCGGCCCTTCGATGCGGACGATGCGGCCGGCGTCGTCGAAGGCGAGGAGCCGGCCGCCGACCGCCGCCGCGGCGTTGTGCAGAACCGCGCCGTCGGCGCAGAGCGCGAACTTGGTCGTTCCGCCGCCGATGTCGACGTTGAGGAAGGTCTTGCGCTCGGACTTCGACAGCCGGACGGCGCCCGATCCATGCGCCGCCATGACCGCTTCGAGGTTGTGTCCGGCCGACGCGCAGACGAATTTCCCCGACTCCTCGGCGAACAGTTCGGCGAGGGCCTGCGCGTTGGCGCGCTTGAGCGCCTCGCCGGTCAGGATGACCGCGCCGCTGTCGACGTCGTCCGCGTCCAGCCCGGCCTGCGCATAGCCTTCGCCCACGAAGGCGCGCAGCGCCTCGGCGTCGATGGTGTAGTCGGCGCGGTAGGGCGTCAGCAGGATCGGCGAACGCCACAGAACCTGGCGGTCGACGACGACGAAGCGGCTCGACAGCGCCTCGGCCAGGCGCTGGAGATGGACGCGGGCGAACATCAGATGCGACGTCGAGGAGCCGATGTCGACCCCGACGGTGGTCAGCTCGACGTTGTCCGCCTTCCAGATCGTGTCGCTGATGAATTCGGCCTCGCGCTCGGAAGCGGGATGGAAATGCGCGTAATCGAGCTCGTGCATGCTGCCCTCGCGATGGCGGCGCCGGGGGCGGGAGGCCGGAGGCGGGAGGAAGGAGAGGGGCGGCGGGCCGCGGGGCGGCGTCTCACTCGGCGGCGAGATAGGGGCTCTCGTCGATCAGCCGGCCCATGCGCGACTCGACCCCGTTCCGGCGCAGCGCCTCCAGGAACATCCGGTGGACGCGGGGGTCCTGGTCGCCGTACTCGATCTGGTCGCCGCCGGCCTTGACGCTCACGTCGCCGCCGGCGAACAGCCGCCGCTTGGATTCGGTGAGCGGGTAGCGGAGCGAACCGAAGGCGACCGGGAAATAGCGCGCCGGCGCGGGGCTGGTGTTGAAATGCTGGTGGAACATCAGGTCCGCCGGCGCGAACACCACGCCGTGGCGCCAGTCGTAGCGCATGAAGTCCTCGTCGCCCTCCCACCAGCACAGCGAGAATCCCTCGCCGGTCACCCAGTAGACGTGGAAGTCGGGGCCGTGGCGGTGCGCTTTCTTGTAGGTGCCGACCGGCATTTCCGAACAATGGGCGTGCATCGTGCCTTCGGCCAGGATGAACATGATGTTGGACGAGCCCTCGCCGCGTTCGGGCCATTCGCGCAGTTCGAACCGGCTCACGTCGGGGACGAAGTTGGTCTCCCACATATGCTTGCCCGGCCGCTTGGCGATGAAGTCGCCTTCGCCCGAGAAGTGGGTCTCCCGGCCTTCGCGCTCCGGGAAGCGGAACGGGTTGCCGAAGATGAACTCGTCGTTGTGGAAGCAGTTCATCATCAGCGGCGCGCTGGTCGAGGAGGCGAGCTTCGCCGCTTCCACGCCCGAGCCGTTGAAGTGCCGGTATTTGCAGTTGAGCGGCAGCGCGAAGACGCTCTTCTCGCCCCATTCGAAGCTGTGCGTGCGCCCGTCGGCGGTTTCGATCGTGGTGCTGCCGGTCCCCGACAGCACGTAGACCACCTCTTCGAACAGATGCTGCTGCGGCTCGGTGTGCTGGCCGGGTCGGAGTTCGAGCAGGAACACGGACATGAAGTCGCCGCGCCCCTTGAGGTGGACGAACGCCGCGTTGCAGCCGTAGCGCGGCCATGGCCTGGTCTCGACCTGGAACAGGTCGACGCAGAAATCCTCGTGGATCGGCGGTCCTTCCCCCTCGCACCAGAGCAGATAGGTGTCTTCGAGGAATCCTTCGCCGGTTACGTCTCTCTCGTTCCGATAGATGGCCATGGCGTGTGACGATCTCCGCTTTCCGCTGCGCTCTCCCGCGCCGAACGCGGTTGGGCTGCTATGGCTGGGCTGCGCTCCGGCCGGGCGACGGCCATACATAGCGGGCCGGGGCGTCGGACTCAAACCCGGATCGCTTCCGCCGGCCCGCCCCGGCTGGCCCCGCGCCGCCGATTGGTGTATTGCGCTTGGCCTCGGGCGCGGCGGGGGCGCGGCGGGGGCGCGGCGGGGCGAGGGCGATGCAGTACGATTACGTCATCTGCGGCGGCGGCTCGGCCGGCTGCGTGCTCGCCAACCGGCTGTCGGCCAGGAGCGCCAACAAGGTGCTGCTGATCGAGGCCGGCATGGACACGCCGCCCGAGCGGGTGCCCAGGGACGTCCTCGATTCCTATCCGCTGGTCGCCTATTTCAATCCGGCCTTCCAATGGACCGACCTCCGGGTCCATCTCGAACCCCGGTCGCACAACGCGCCCCGGACGCCGCCGCGGCGGCGTTACGAGCAGGCGCGGGTGATGGGCGGCGGGTCGAGCATCAACGCCCAGCTGGCCAACCGGGGCGCGCCGGGCGACTACGACGAATGGGCCGAGCTGGGCGCCGCCGGCTGGGATTGGCGGGGCGTGCTGCCCTATTTCCGCAAGCTCGAACGCGACGTGGACTTCGACGGCCCCTTTCACGGGCGGGACGGACCGATCCCGGTGCGCCGCATCTTTCCCGACGCCTGGCCCGGCTACGCCAAGGCGGCGGGCGAGGCGTTCGCGCATAAGGGCTACGCCTATCGCGCCGACCAGAACGCGGAATTCGAGGACGGCTACTTCCCGATCGCCATTTCGAACCTCTACGACCGCCGCGTGTCCGCCGCCATCGGCTATCTCACGCCCACGGTGCGCCAGCGCCCGAACCTGACGATCCTGGCCGAGACCCGCATCAAGCGCATCCTGTTCCAAGGCGCGCAGGCGGTCGGGGTCGAGGCGGCGCGCGCCGGCGGCGCGGAGACGATACGCGGGCGCGAGATCGTCGTCTGCGCCGGCGCGATCCATTCCCCGGCGCTGCTCCTCCGCTCGGGCGTGGGGCCGGCGGCGCAGCTCGGGGAGCACGGCGTCGACGTGGTCGCCGATGTCCCGGCGGTGGGGCGCAATCTCGGCGAGCACCCGGCGGTCGGGGTCTCGGCCTATGTCCGGCCGCAGGCGCGGCTGCCCGACGCCATGCGCCGCCATTTGTTCGTGGCGCTCCGCTATTCGTCGGGGATCGCCGGCGGCGTTCCGGGCGACATGTTCTGCAACGCGGTGACCAAATCGGCCTGGCACCCGCTCGGCGTCCGGCTCGGGTCGTTCCTGCTGTGGATCAACAAGTCCTACTCGCGCGGACAGGTGACGCTGAACGGCGCGGATTGGCGCGCCGAACCCTATGTCGAGTTCAACCTGGCCTCCGACCCGCGCGACCTCGAACGGCTCAAGCAGGGGGTCCGTTTCCTGGCCGAACTGTTCGACGCCCCGTCGATGAAGGCGATCGCGGTCGACCCGTTCCCGTCGAGCTATTCCGAGCGGGTGCGCGACGTGGGCGTCGTCAACGCCCGGAACTACCTCCGCACCGGCGCGCTGGCGAAGCTCATGGACGGGCCCGGCTGGCTCCGCCGCTACCTCATCCGCCGCGTCGTCACCGGCGGCGACCGCCTCCAGGCGCTGCTGGCGGACGACCAGGCGCTCGAGGACTACGTCCGCCGCAGCGTGCACGGGGTGTGGCACGCCTCCTGCACCTGCCGCATGGGGCGGGCGGACGATCCGACCGCGGTCACCGATCCGGCGGGCCGGGTGCGCGGGGTCGCCGGCCTCCGGGTGGTCGACGCCTCGGTAATGCCGTCCACGCCGCGCGCCAACACCAACGTCCCGACCCTGATGGTCGCCGAGAAGATGGCCGACGCGATCCTCGCCGGGTAGGCGATCGGGGCGCGGCCGGGAAGGAGTGCGAACCCATGCCGGCGAGTTTCCGACGGTTGCTGGAGGAGCTCCGCGCCGCGGGCCAGCTGATCGAGATCGATCGCCCGGTGGACATCCGCCATATCGCGACGCTGGTGGACCAGTCCGACAAGGCCCTCCTGTTCAACGACGTGGCCGGCTACGACATGCCGGTGGCCTCGGGCGTCATCAACGACCGGGATCGGCTGTCGGTCGCGTTCGGCTGCCCGTTCGGCGACATCGAGGCCAGGGTGCGCGACGGGCTCGACCGGCCCGTCGAGCCCGTCATGGTCAATTCGGGACCGGTCCGCGAGGTCTATCGCGAAGGCGCCGAGGTCGATCTCTTCCGCCTGCCCATCCCGTTGTTCTCGGTGCTCGACGGCGGGCCGATGATCACCGCCGGCGTCACCCTGTCGCGGGACCCGGACGGCGAGACCGGCCTCAACGCCGGCGTCTATCGCTACCTGGTCCGGGAGAAGGACCTCACCGGCATCGACATCGTAACCCCCAACAACCTGCGGAAATTCGCCGACAAGGCCTGGCGCAGGGGCGAGGCGCTGCCGATCTCGATCAACGTCGGGACCCACGCCTGCGAGGTGGTCGCCGCGACCTACAAGGCCGCGGTCGGCGTCGACGAACTCGCGATCGCCGGCGGGATGCGGGGCGAGGCGCTGCGGTTGACGCCGTGCCGGACGATCGACATGCCCTGCATCGCCGACGCCGAGATCGTTCTCGAAGCGGAGATCCTGCCCACCGGCTGGACCCGGCCCGAGGGGCGGTTCGGCGAGTTCACCCGCCTGATGGGCGGGCTCCACTGGAACCCCCATGTGCGCGTCAAGGCGGTCTCGATGCGCCGGCAGGCGATCTATTACGCCCTGCACATGCCGTGGGAGAACATCTGGCCGTCGGGGCCGATCTACGAAGCCGCGCTGCGCCGCGCGCTGGCCGAGGCCGGGGTGCAGACGACCGCGGTCAACGTCACGCCGGGCGGCTGCTGTCACTGGCATGCGGTCGTCGCCATCAAGCCGCTGCCGGGCGACGGCAAGAACGCCATCCTGGCGGCGCTGTCGGTCGCCGACATGAAGCACGTCACCGTGGTGGACGACGACGTCGACGCGTTCGATCCGATGGACGTGGAATGGGCCGTCGCCACCCGGGTCCAGGCGGACCGCGACGTGGTGATCGTCTCCGGCGCGCGTTCGAAGCCGCTCGACCCGAGCCTTCGCATCACGCCCGGCAGGATCCCGACCACGGCGAAGATGGGCGTCGACGCGACGATTCCGGACGACGTCCCGCGCGAACGCTTCCAGCGCATCGCCTACGCCTATGCCGGCGAAGTGAAGCTGGCCGACTATCTCGGCCCCGCCGACGGGGCCGCGGCGCCGGCGGGGCCGGCGGCCGCGGCGGCCCCGGTGGCCGCCGCCGACGTCCCGGCGCTGTCGCGGCGCATACGGGCGGCGATCGCCGACGCGCCGCTCTATTTCGCCGAACTCGCCGAACGCTTCGCCGAACGGGGGTTCCCGGCGGTCGCGCGGGCCGTGGGCGAGCTCCACCGGTCGGGCGAGTTGTGGCAGGACCGCGAAGGCCGCCTCTGCCTCAGGGATTCGGCCTTCGCGGCCGAGCCGCCGAAGGCGTGAACGACGGCGGCGGGGGCGGGGGGTCGTTCTCCGCCGCGATGCGGTCGGCGAGCATACGCCGCAGCGCCAGCCCCGGGCCGTCGACGTTGATGTCGATCATCCGCCGCCCCGCGGTCGCGGCGAGGCTCGCCTGTTGCGCCGCCAGGATCTCCACGTCCTCCAGGAACACGTCGCGGAAGCCCTTGCGGTAGATCTCGTCGACGGTTTCGCTGTCCTGGGCGAAGCGCCGGGCGTGGGCGTAGAAGTAGTGGGTGGTGGCCGCGGTCTCCGGCGTCACGCTGTTGGCGTTGTGGAACTCGATCCCCCGGCTGCGGTCGCCGTCCGGCGCGCCGCCGCCGGCCTCGGCGCATCCGGCGAAGACGTCGGTATGGCCGGGCGGGGCGCTTTCCACGATCTGCCAGCGATCGACGTTGCCGGCGAACCCGCCGAAGGTCCGGTACATGGGCGGCGGCGCGGAATCGAGAATCCAGCGGGTCATGCGGACGAACCCGTCGCCCCGCTCGGTTTCGGCCGGGACGTCGGCGACCGCCCCGGTGCCGATGCTGCCGGCATGGACGAAGCTCAGATGCGACAGGTCCAGCAGGTTGTCGTTGACCAGCCGGTAGTCGCATTCGACGTGGAGCGGCGGGTCGCCCTTGACCACCTTCCAGTCGGGGTGATCCATCCACCACCAGTCCGGCAGCCGGGTTTCGTCGGCGCGCGCCGGATCGCCCATCCAGACCCATATCAGCCGGTGCTTCTCGATCGCCGGGTAGCGATGGACCCGCGCCGCCGGCGGCGGCGCGTCCCGCCGCGGCGCGCGGATGCATTCCCCCGTCGCGTCGAACGTCATGCCGTGATAGCCGCAGCGGATCCCGTCGCCCTCGACCGTCCCCAGCGACAGCGGCAGCCCCCGGTGGCGGCAGCGGTCCGCGAGGGCGACCGGGCGGCCGTCGCGCCGCCGATAGAGCGCCACCGGCTCGTCCAGCAGCCTGCGCGCCAGCGGCGTCCGTCCGACCTCGTGGTCCCAGGCCGCGGCGTACCAGCAGTTGCGCAGGAACATCGGCGGTCACTCGTCGTAGGCGATCAGCGTCGTCAGCGGCACGTCGATCCTGTCGCGCCCGCCGAGGAAGGCGAGCTCGATGATGCAGGCCGCCCCGCGCACGTCGGCCCCGACCTTGCGCAGCAGCGCGATCGCCGACGACATCGTCCCGCCGGTCGCCAGCAGGTCGTCGAGCACCACGACCTTGAGGCCGGGCGCGATCGCGCCCGCCTGGATCTCGACCGTATCGGTCCCGTATTCGAGCTCGTAGCTGTGCGAGATCGTAGCCCCCGGCAGCTTGCCTCGCTTGCGCACCATCGAGAATCCGCAGCCCAGACGATGCGCCAGCGGCGCGGCGACCAGGAAGCCCCGCGACTCGATCCCGATGAGGCGCTCCGGCGCGTGCCGCCCGACCGCTTCGGCGAGCCGTTCGACGGTGACCCGCCACGCCTCCGCGTGCTCGAGCAGCGTCGAGATGTCGTAGAACAGGATCCCCGGCTTGGGGAAGTCCGGTACCTCGCGGATATGGTCCTTCAGGTCTGCGACCAACTTCTCTGCGCTCCCGATTCCCGCGGCGCCGCCGCCCGCCCATGCTACAGAGCCGCCCCGCCGCGCGTCCATAGCGTGTCCGGGTTCACTACATATGAGACGCCGGGTGGGCCTCCGGGAGCGGCGCGTCAAGCCGCTTCGGCTCCTTCGCTACGCTCCGGCCCGCCGCTCCCGGAGGCTCCGAGGGCATTCATGGCCGTAAGCAAGCTTCCGGCCATGAGAAGGACCGGATACCGACCGGCGCGATGGGCCGCGTCTCACATGTGTCTGGACCAGGACAAGCGGAGGCGCGACGGGCCGCGTCTTCCGGCGCTCCCTCCACGACCGCCCGCCGACGGCGGCGCGGGGCGCAACGCGCCGCCGGGTTTCCGTCCGGCATAGGCGCCGTCGGCGAAGACACCGGCATCTCCCATACCGCGCAAGGCGGACGGATCCCGCTCGGCGGCGTCAAGGAGCGCGAGCGCCTGCTTGCGGTCGCTCATAGAGCACCTTGCCATCCCGCAGCGCCCGCGCGAGGACGTTGTTGAGGGAGTCGCGCCAGTATTCCACCTCGCCCTGGCTGTAGAGCAGAACGTCCTTGCAAACGCCGAACTCCGCCAGCGCCCGGTAGAGACGCACGGACTGACTCGGCGCGTCGGCAGCGGCCGGAGCCGAAAGGTTCGGCTTCCACGACGATGAAGTCGAAGTCGGACTCCGATGTCGCGTCGCCCCGCGCCTGCGAACCGAACAGGATGATCTGCTCCGGATCCACCTCCTCGACGATGGCGCGCGCCATGCGTTCGAGCAGTGCGTCGCTCGCCATGGCGTCGCCCCCTTCCCTTGCTGGTCTGGCCGCAAAAGAGTTGAGTGGTATCGGTGTCTTGGGGTTCCTTCGTCGTGTGGAGCAACGAGGGAGCTCCAAGATGTGGACTGAGACCACTCGCCGCCAGCATGCGCGCAAGGGGTTGCGCTGTGCAAGCGATTTGACGGATGCCGAATGGAGCGTGATCGAGCCGTTGCCGCCGCGCCGCGCCGAAAAAACGCTTGACCCCTCTCCCTCCCGCGTATGGTGGCCGCGGGTCGGTTCGGGGCAAGGCGAGGCGACGCGCGAATGGCTCCGCGAGTCCGAGACCGCGCCGTTCCCGACCCCCGGCGAGGAGGCGCAAGCATGAGTACGGCCGAGACGCCCGGCGGTCCGGAGTCCCGCGGCGGGCGCGCGGCGACGTATCGCACGCGCGCCAAGCGGCCGCGCAGCGCCGCGCTTGCGTACTTCGCCGCCGCCTGCGCCCTGCCCGGGGCGGCGTTCGCCGTCGCATGGTTCGCCGACGTGGTCGTGAAGCGGGACGTCGACCCGTTCCGCACGGCGGAGGCGTCCCCGGCGGCGCCGCAAAAACCCGACTTCAACGACGTCGCTCTCGATCCCTCCACCGGAAGGTTCATCGTCGTCGGCGACGACGGCGTCATTCTGACCTCGGAACGGGACGGCCGGGCTTGGCGAGCCGTCGACGCCGGAACGGAGGACGATCTCCACTCGATCGCGGTCGCGGACGACGGCCAAGTCGCCGTCGCCGTCGGCGACGCCGGCGCCATTTTGACCTCCCGCGGCTGCTGTGAGAGTTGGGCGGCGCGCGAAAGCAACACGAGAAGGGACTTCAACGAGGTCGCGCTGAGTGCGGACGGCGAGACCGCCGTCGCCGTGGGCGAGGACGGCCTGATCCGGGTTTCCGACGATCGGGGCGAGACGTGGCGCCCGCCGAAGCCGACCAACGTCACGGCGAAGGACGTCAACGGAGTCGCGGTCTCGCCGAGCGCGGAGGGCGTAGTTTCGATCGTCGCGGCGGGGGACGACGGAACCCTGCTGCGGTCCTCCTCCGACGCCGTCGAAACCTGGCGGGAAGCCCGCGCTCCGCCCTCCGGCAAAGCCGGGAAGAAGAGCGATTTCGAGGCGGTCGCGTTCGGCGGCGCGCGCGTCGTCGCCGTCGGCGACGACGGCGCCATCGTCGTTTCTTCCGACGCCGGCGAAAACTGGGAGGACGGGAGCGGCGACGCGAAAGACGATTTCGAGGCGGTCGCCTTCAGCGGAGACGGCGAGACCGGCGTCGCCGTAGGCCGGGGCCGGGATGGCTTCGTCCGGCTCTCGGCGGACGGCGGCGAAACGTGGAGTCCCAGCGAAACCAGAGCCGGGCGCCTCGACGCCGCGGCCTTGAGCGCCGACGGCAGGATCGCCGTCGCCGCGGGTCGGGACGGCGCCCTTCTGATCTTCACCCGCGACGACGGCGCATGGACCGGCCTCGACAGTGAAACGTCGAACCGTTTCAATGCGATCGCCTTCGGGAACGGCGACGAAGCGGCGATCGCCGTCGGCGACGGAGGAACGATAGCACGGTTGGCGTTCGCCCAAGAGGGCGTATCGCTCGAAGTCGAAACGATCGCCGTGAGCGACGTGGAGAACGATCGCCGCGAGTGACGCGGAGACGGACCCGGCGCGCGACGGAACGGAGTCGGGGGCCGGGCGAAACCGTAAGCGCCCGCGCGTCGAGCCGCGCCCTGCGCGCCGACCGACTCCGCCCGTGGTTCGCCTCCATGGCCTGTGCGCCGCGCTGCGCCCCGCGCCGCATCGCCTGCGCCCGATGATCCGCCGCCGCGGCGTGAAGCGGCGTATACGGGCGCGGCCGTCCTGCTATAGTCGGGCCGCGTCGGGAGGGAGGAAGGCGATGGTGATCGAGATCGCGACCCTGTTCGTGACCGCCGCGGCCGAGGCCGATTTCGTGCGCGGGTTCGAGGCCGCGGCCCCCATCCTCCGGCGGCAGGCCGGATGCCGGTCGCTCCGCTGGGGCAAGCGCGTCGAACCCGAACTCGCCTACGTCCTGGAGGTCGAGTGGGACGACGTCCAGGACCATTTCGACTTCCGCGAGACCGAGGACTACGCGGCCTTCGGGGGCCATTTCCGGGCGTTCCTGTCGAAGCCGCCCGAGGTCGTCCACTTCGCGCCCGGCGGCTGAACCGATCCACGAAAGGCGAGCCGGCGATGATATTCTACGACTGGTCGATCGCGCCCAACCCCCGGCGCGTCCGCATCTTCCTCGCCGAGAAGGGCGTCGACCTCCCGACCGAGCAGGCCGGGCCGCCCGACAAGGCCGTTCTGTATCCCGAATTCCTCGACAAGCATCCGCATCGCCGCACGCCGCTTCTGGAGCTCGACGACGGGACCTGCATCGTCGAGGCGATGGCGATCTGCCGCTATCTGGAGGAACTCCATCCCGCCCCGCCGCTGATGGGGACGGATGCGCGCGAACGCGCCCTCGTCGACATGTGGGAGCGGAGCGCCGAACAGGAGGGCTTGGTGGCGGCGTCGGAAGTGTTGCGCAACACCGCCCGGTCGTTTTCCGGGCGCGGCGTCCCGGGGGCGCCGGGTCCGATCGAGCAGATCCCGGCTCTGGCCGAACGCGGCCGGGCGCGCCTGGCCTGGTTCTTCGAGAAGTTCGACCGCCAGCTCGCCGACAACGAATTCGTCGCCGGCGGCCGGTTCAGCGTCGCCGACGTGACGACGCTCTGCGCGGTCGATTTCGCCCGCTTCTGCAAGCTGGAGATCCCCGAATCCTGCGGGAATCTCGGACGCTGGCGCGAGGCGGTCTCGGCGCGCCCCGCCGCCCGGCTGTGATCGGCGGGGCCGCCGGCGGATGACGGCGAACCGGCCGCTGGCGCCCGACGGCAGCCTGTTCGACCGGCTGCGCCGCAGCTGCGGCGACGACTGGCGCGCCTATACCCGACACGCCTTCGTCCGGCAGCTCGCCGCGGGGACGCTGCCCGAGGCGTGCTTCCGCCATTATCTGGCGCAGGACTATCTGTTCCTGATCCACTTCGCCCGCGCCTATGCGCTCGCCGCCTACAAGTCCGAAACGATCGCCGACATCCGCGACGCGGCGCGGTCGGTCGCGGCGATCGTCGACAGCGAAATGTCGCTCCACGTCGCGTATTGCCGCGGTTGGGGGCTGGACGAGGCGGCGCTCGCCGCAACGCGCGAGGCCGCGGCCACCACCGCCTATACCCGCTACGTCCTGGAGCGCGGCGCGGCCGGCGACCTCCTCGACCTGCACACCGCGCTCGCCCCCTGCGTCGTCGGCTATGCCGAGATCGCCGAGGCGCTCAAGGACGACCCCGCGACGGCGACCGACGGCAACCGCTACGGCGATTGGATCGAGACCTATGCCGGCGAGGAGTACCGCGACGTCGCGCGCGCCGCGGTGGACCGGCTCGACGAGCTGGATTCCCGCCGCGGCGCGCCCAACCGCTTCGCCGCCTTGGCGGAGACCTTCCGCCAGGCGACCCGCCTGGAAGCGGATTTCTGGCGGATGGGGCTGACGATGGCGGAATAGCCCGCAACCGGGCCCGATCGGTTTCCGTTCGTCGTCGTCGGAACGTCGCCGCGCTCCCGCTCGGCGCCCGCCCTACATTGCTCGGGGGGAGGGGGAGGGGAGGTCGTTTGGAGTCCGGCGCATCGCGCCGAAAGATTCCGAGCCGGGCCGCGCCATCGCCCATCCGGGCATCGCCGGCGACGGCGGCCGGACGTGGGAAGGCCCGCGCGCGGTTACGCCGCGGGTTCGCCGCGCAGGATGGCGAGGATGGCCGAGGTATCGACGATCACTTGGGCAGGCCCCGCTCGTCGTAGAGCAGGTCGCCATGCTCCACGGCCGACGGTCCAGGCCCCAGAAGGCCGGCGCACCGCCGTCCGATGGCGCGCAGGTCCCGGGCCAAGGCGTCGGCGGCGCGCCGCCATCGTTCGCGTTCCGGGCGTTCGCCCAGCGCGACGGTGATCAGGCCCATCATCCGTTTCCCGGTAGAGGGATCAAGATATGTCTACCCTAAGCGCCGCGGACTCCGAAGTCCAGCAGCATGGCGCCCTCCTCCACGAGGTCGCCCACGTCGAAGCGAATCGCGCCGACAGCCCCTTCCGTCATTCCCGCGAAAGAGTGTGTGAAGAAACCCCAAGACCTGTGGTCCATCCAGTCGATTCACCACATTTGACCCACATATGTTCCTCATATAGACCATTTATGTTTCTATCGACACGGCGAAAATTCCGAATTACGCGGATGCCTTGGGATTTCTTCACACACTCGAAAGCGGGAATCCAGGACAGGAAAGGACGGGTCCTTGCGGCGTATCCGCCTCGAGCCGATGGCCTTCCTCGGGCCGTCATCGCAGCCCCCCTCCGTCATTCCCGCGAAAGCGGGAATCCAGGGCGGGGCAGGACGGGTCCTTGGCCGACGTCACAGGCCCTTCGGCCCCATGGAAGCAGGAAGCGGGATGCGAATATGGATTCCCGCTTTCGCGGGAATGACGGAAGGGGGGGCGTATCCGCCTCGAGCCGATGGCCTTCCTCGGGCCGTCATCGCAGCCCCCCTCGTCATTCCCGCGAAAGCGGGAATCCAGGGCGGGAAAGGACGGGTCTTTGGCGTCCGCCTCGACCGACGGCCTCCCTCGAGCCGTCGTCACAGGCCCCTCGTCCCCACGGAAACAGGAATCGGGATACGAATATGGATTCCCGCTTTCGCGGGAATGACGGAAGGGGGGGGGCGTATCCGCCTCGAGCCGATGGCCTCCGTCATTTCCCCGGTCGGGGCCGGGGCTAGAACAGCACCTGCAACCCCAGGCTGCCGCCGTATTCGCGGGTTCCGCCGCCGCTGGTCCGCCAGCTTGCGGCGATCCTGGCCAGGACGTTCTCGTCCAGCGCGAACGCCCCTCCGGCCTCCAGGCGCAGGGCCGTCGGGCGGGCCTCCGCCTGCAGCGCCTCGCCGCCGATCCTCACCTTGGTCTCGTCCGCAAACCCCTGCTCCACGTCCAGCGAGCCGAACAGGCGGCCCGGGGCGCCGCGCGATCCCGTCTCGGCCTCCAGCGTCACCCCCAACCGGCCCGTCACGCCGCCCGCATCCTCCATCGGCACCCGGGCCCGCGGACCGCCGGCCCTCTCCATGTCCGTGAACGCCGACAACTCGACCCCCGACCACGCCACGCCCGCGCGCGGCGTCACGAACGCTCCGCCCAGGGGCAGCCGCCCGCCGACTTCCGCGCCCAGCGCGTACCCCGCCCCCGAAACGTCCTTCTTCACCAGCCCGCCGAAGGCGTAGGACTTGAGGTCGACGTCGTACAACGTCATCTGCGCCTGCGCCTGCGCATAGAACCCCTCGGCGAGCCAGGCGGCGGAGACGCCCGCCCCCACGCCGTTCAGCTCGATCTCGCCCACGCCCGCCATCTCCGCCTTGCCGCGCAGCCCGTGCGCCGACGCCCCCAGCCGGCCGTTCTCGCCGACGCGGAGATCGACGCCCGCCCGCCCCACGCTCCGGCGGTGGTCGTAGGCGAGCCTTCCGGGCGAGGTCGACTTCTTCGCCCGCCATTCGCCATGCGCCGCCGCAGCCTGCGCCCAGCCGCCATGCGCGTCGCGGGCCGCCGACGCCCGCTCCGCCCAGGTCGGCAGGCGGTTCATCGCCAGCAGCACCGAAGGCAGCGCCTCGTACAGGCGGCAGCGTCCGTCCCCCGCCTCCGCGCAGGATGAGAACGTCAGCCTCCCCGGCGGCTTCGGCTTCGACAAGTCAACAAGCCCGCTGGTGTCCAGCGTACCGTCGCGTCTGACCGTCACCGTCCCGGTGGAGTAACCGGTGGGCGCGCCGACCCGGTACTCGCGGAGATGGACGACGTCGCCTTCGACGCCCTCCAGGGGGCCTTCCACCCGGGCGTTCACGTCCTCCGTGGTCGCGGTCCGGCCGGTGGCCAGGACCACGTTCACCTCGGTCTCGGAGTCGTCGCCGCCCCGGATGGCGCGGGCGGCTTCGTTGGCCCGCACGCGCCCGTTCGGGCCGACGATGACGCTGCCGCCGGCCGGCAGGTCCACCGCCGCGGCGCCGCCCGCGCCGCCCGTCACCTCGCCGTCGATGAACAGATGCGCCGGCCCCGGGTCGTTCACCCGGATCGCGACGCCCGAGGAGCCGGCGAGCACGCGGCCCCGCGCCATGACGATGACCGCGCCGCCGCCGTTCAGGTGGATCGCCGCGTCCGTCCCCCCGGTCACCGTACCGGCCACGGTGACGAGCTGGTTGAGGTAGGGCGTCTCGATGTCGTCCCCGGCCGCGTTGAGGCTCCCCATGGCGATCAGGTCGTCCTCGCCCGCGTCCGCGTTGACCGCCAGGTCCCGGATGGCCTCGGGCGCGTATCTCTTGCGGATGCGCAGGCCCCGCCCTGCGTTCTCGACGTAGACGCCGGCCTCGCTGCCGGTCACGTTCACGCCTGCGGGCACGGTGACGCTGATGCCGCCGTTGTCGTCGCCGGGCTCGGCGTACCAGGCGCGGATGCCGTCGTCGTGCGACTCCATGCCGCCGTCTTCGGTGAAGGCGACGCGGCCGCTGTCCGTCGGTCGGGCCGCGCACATGCCGTCGGCGCCGCGGATCTCGTCCTCGGAACACGGCCGCCGGGGAAGTCCGCTGGTGTCGAACGTACCGCCGGCGGCGATCGCGAGCTCCCCGGTGCTGTAACCGGTGAAGCCGTTCCGGTACTCGCGGAGACGGACGACCCCGCCTTCGACGCCCTTCAGGAGGCCCGCCAGCTGAGCGTTCACGTTCTCCCGGTACGCGGTCGGGCCGGTCGCCACGGTCACGGTCACCGCGGTCTCGAAGCGGTCGCCGCCCCGGATGGCGTTGTCGGCGCCGTCGGCCTGCACGCGCCCGTTCCGGCCGACGATGACGGCGCCGCCGCCGGGCAGGTCCACCGCCGCGGCCCCGCCCGCGCCGCCCTTCACCTCGCCGTCGATGAACAGATGCGCCGGGCCGTCCGCCAGAATGCCCACGCCCGAGGAACCGGCAGCGTGCACCTTGCCCCCCGCCATGACGAGGACGGCGCCGCCGCCGTTCAGGCGCACCGCCGCGTCCGTCCCCCCGGTCACCGTACCGGCCACGGTGACGATCTGGTTGCGCAGGGGAGCCGCATCCGCGCCCTCGCCGCGCGTCACCGCCACGAGCTCGTCGGGATTGTCGCCCTCGACGGGGTCGAGCGTGTACTTCCTGGCCAACGTCAGGCCCGGCCCCGCGTTGGCGACGTGGACGCCGGCCGCGGCGCCGGTCACGCGCGCGCCCGCGGACACGGTGACGCGGATGCCGCCGTTGTTGGCGTGGGGCGTCGCGTAATAGGCGCGGACGCCGTCGCCGCGCGAGGAGTCGATGGAGCCTCCGGTCACGGCGACGCGGATGTCGCCGACGTTGTAGCGCTCCAGCAGCGCCTTCACCCTGCTCCAGTAGTCGTCGTCGTCCGCCTCGTCGTCCGTGAATCCCGCGGCCTCGAGCGCGTCTTCGAGCGCGTCGTCGTCGCCCGCCGCCACCGCCCGCAGGATCGACTTCTCCGCCTCCGAGAGGCCCTGCGCCAGCACGTCGCGCAGCAGGGTGCGCGTGGCCGCGTCGTTCGCGCTCAGCCAGGCCGCGATCTCGGCGTCGCTCAACCCTTCCGTTCCATCGGTCTCGATGGCGGCGATGGCCGTGGCGAGCGCGCTCCCGGCCTCGACCATGATCTCGTCGTTCTCCAGCACCGCCCTGGCCTGCCGCACGAGGGCGTCCGACCGCGCCTTGAGCTCCGCGTCGGTCGAGGCGACGTCGAACAGCAGGAGCCGCGCCGCGTCGTCCGCGATCGTCCCCGGATCGTCGCCCGCCGCCACGACGCGCGCCGCTTCGCTCCAGGACATGACCTGCGCCTCGACGCCGGCCGGCGCGCCCCAGCGGATGGTCTCCGCCACGGCCTCCATGGCCGCCGTCTCCCGGTCGAAGGCGAGCGCGTTCCCGGCGTTCGCCGCCTGGAAACGGCCCACGTCGTCCGGGGCGACGTCGGCCGTCGTCCCGTGCGAGAACGCGCCCGTCCAGGTGACGGAGATCAGCGGCTGGGCCTCGGCCGCCCGCGTCTCGGCCGTGCTGCCATGCGCCACCAGGGCATGGACGCCCGTGCGGCCCAGGATCGTCCCGCCCTGGGTAATCCCGAGCTGGTTGTCGTCCGCGTCGCCCAGCCGCGCGTAGACGCCGGCGGCGCCCCTCGAGACTGCCGTGGCGCCCGCGGCGATGGCGACGTCGAGGTCGCCCGTCCCCCGGTTCCACGCATCGATGGCGGGCTTGTTCCGGCCCTCGGTCCGGACCGTTCCGCCCGTCACGCTGACCGATACGGTACTGGCGTCGCCCAACTTGTTCACGGCGAATATCCCGGGCTCGGTCATGCCCCGCACGGTCCCGCCGGTGTTGGTGACGGAGACGGCGCCCGAGCCGGACCGGTTGGCGTAGATGCCCCAGGTCGGCGCCGTGACGTCGCCGCCGTTGGAGACCGCGACCGCGCCCGTATGACCGTTGTCCTGCGGATAGATGCCGATGCCGGCGTCGGCGGTCACGGCGATCGAGCCGCCGGTGGTGGTGATGGTGACGTCGCCCGAGCTCCCCGAGGCGACGTGGATGCCGTAGACGGCCGCCCTGACGGTCCCGTCGTTGGAAACCGTCACCGCGCCGCCCGCGTCCGCGACGTAGATGCCGTGGGCGTCCGAGCCGTCCGCCCTGACGGTCCCGTCGTTGGTGACCTCGACCGCGCCGCCCGCGTCGGCGACGTAGACGCCGTGGGCGTCGGCCGTGATGGTCCCGCGGTTGGTGACCGTCACCGCGCCGCCCGCATCCGCGACCCGGATGCCGTGGGCGTCCGCCGTGATGATCCCGGCGTTGGCGACCGTGACCGCCCCGCCCGCATTGGCGGCGTAGACGCCCGCCAGGTCGGCGGTCACCCGCGCGCCCGCGGCGATGGCGACGTCGATGCCGCCGTTGCCGGCGTTCGGCGTCGCGTAATAGGCGCGGATGCCGTCGCCCTGCGTGACGATGGAGCCGGACGCCATGCGGACGCGGACGTCGCCCGCGTTGCTGCGGCCCAGCAGCGCCCGCACCGCCGTCTTGTAGGTGTTGGAGAAGCCCGCGTCCGCGTCGTTGAGCGCGGTGGTGAGGGCCGCGTCGTCATCCGCCGCCACCGCCGCCAGCACCGCCTTCTCCTTGTCCGAGAGGCCCTGCGCCAGAATGTTCCGCAGCAGGGCCCTCGTGGGCGCGTCGTCCGTCTGGAGATACGTCACGATCTGGGCGTCGGTCAGAGCGGTCGGCGCGGTCGTGGCGGTGGTCCCGATGGCGACCAGGACCGCCGACGCCACCGTGAGGTCGCCGTTCTCGAGCGCCGCCCGGAACTGCGCGACGTAGGCGTTGTTGCTGGCGGTGGCGCCGGTGGGCACGGCCGTCAGCTGCGCCGCGTTGTTCGCGATCGCGCCCGGATCGTCGCCCTTCGCCACCTCCTCCGCCAATTCGCGCCAGGACAGGGCGTGCGCCTCGATCCCCGCCGGCGCGCCCCAGCGGATGGTCGCCGCCGCCGCCTTCACCGCCTCCGACTCCCGGTCGAAGACGAGCGCGTCCCGAGCGCTCGCCGCCGCGAAGCGGCCCGCGTCGCCGGCCGTCCCTTGCGAGAACGTCGCCCTCCAGTCCACGTCGATCAGCGGCTGGTTCGCCCCCCGCGCGCCGACGCGCGGGGCCGCGGCGTAGACGCCCGTGCGCTGGTCCGAAATCGTCCCCGTCCCGGCGCGGATGCAGCGTCCGCTACCCGTCGCCACGCAGTCATACGATATGGGCTTCGACGGAAACTTGCTGGTGTCCAGCTGGCCGCCGGTGATCCCCAGCGTCAGGGAGTACCCGGTGGGCACGCCGCTCGCGTACTCGCGCAGACGGGCGCTGTCGATGCCCGAGAGGGAGCCCTCCACCTGGGCGAGCAAGTCCTCCCGGTACGGGGTCATGTCGGTGAGCCGGGAGCTCTCGGTGATCAGGCTCAGCGTGGTCGTCCCCGCGGTCCCGTCTCTCTGGATGGCGTGGGTGGCGCCGTTGGCCCGCATGCGCCCGTTCAGGCCCACCGTCACGTCGCCGCCGCCGCTCAGGTGAATCGCCGCGGCGCCGCCCGTCCCGCCCCGCACCTCGCCGTCCACGTACACCAGCGCCGCGCCGTCCGCCTTGATCCCCACGCCCGAGGAGCCGGCGTACACCTTGCCCCCCTCCATGACGATCACCGCGCCGCCGCTCAGGCGCACCCCCGCGTCCGTACCCCCGGTCACCGCGCCGGCGATGGTGACGAACTGGTCGAGCAGGGAAGCCCCGTTGTACGACGCCGCCACGGAGGTGTCGGCCATCTGGCCCATGGCGAACCCGTAGGTGTACTTCCGGGCCAACGTCAGGCCGTCGCTCGCATTGGCGACGTAGACGCCGGCCGTGGCGCCGGTCACGCTCGCGTTCGCGGCCACGGTGACCTCGATGGCGCCGTTGTCCGCGGTGTTGACGACGTAGACGCCGTAGGTTCCCCCCGTCACGCTCCCGCTGTTGGAGACCGTGACGTCGCCGCCCGCATTGGCGACGTAGACCCCCGCCTTGCCGGCGGTGATGCTGGCGCCCGCGGCCACGGTGACCGTGACGGCGCCGTTGTTGGCGTTGGGCGTCGCGTAATAGGCGCGGATGCCGTCGCCGCGGGCGGCGGTGATGGAGCCGCCGTTCATGGCGACGCGGATGTTCCCCACGTTGTAGAGGTTGCGCAGCGCGTTCACCGCGTTCTTGTAGGCGGTGGAGAAGGCCGCGTCCGTGTCGTCGAGCGCGTTGGTGAGACTGGTGGTCGTCCCCGCCGCCACCGCCAGCAGCACCGCCTTCTCCTTGTCCGACAGGCCCTGCGCCAGCACGTTCCGCAGCAGGGCGCGCGTGGCGTCGCTGTCCGTCCGCAGATACGTCCTGATCTCCGCGTCCGTCACGCCGGCCGCGGTCGTGGCGGTGGTCCCGATGGCGGTGAGCACCGCGTCCGCGACCGCGAGGTCCGCGTTGACGAGCGCCGCCTTGAACTGCTTGACGTAATCGTTGTCGCTGGCGGTGGCGGTCGCCGGCACGGCCGTCTGCTGCGCCGAGGCGTCCGCGATCGCGCCCGGATCGTCGCCCTTGGCCACCTGCGCCACCACGTCGCGCCACGACAGGGCGTGCGCCTCTACGCCTGCCGCCCCGCCATAGCGGAGCGACCCCTCCAGGGCCTTCACCGCCGCCGCCTCCTGGTCGAAGGCCAGCACGTCCGCGACGCTCGCCGCGGCGAAGCGGCCGTCGTCGTTCGGGGCCACCGCGGGCGCCGTCCCGTGCGAGAACGACCCCGTCCAGGTCACGTCGATCAGCGGCTGCGCCCCCGCCGCCCGCGCCGTCGGCGTCGCCGCCGTCGCCCCATGCGCCACCCGGACGTAGACCCCCGTGCGCCCCTGGATCGGCCCGCCTTGGGTGACGTCGACCTGGCTGGTGGTCGAGTACGCGCTGCCGAGATCGGCGAAGACGCCGGCGGCGTGCTTCGAGGTCGCCCCGGAGACGGTGACGGAGAGGTCGCCCGTCCCCCGGTTGTGCGCATGGAGGGCGGCCTTGTTCCGGCCCGAGGACCGGACCGCGCCTCCCGTCACCTCGACCGACAGGTCGCTGGCGTCGCCCGCCTTGTTCGCCGCGAATATGCCGGGCTCGGTCATGCCCCACACCGTCCCGCCGCTGCTGGCGACGGACACCGTGCCCGCCCCGAGCCGGTTGGCCAGGATGCCCCACGTGCCCCCCGTGACGTCGCCGGCGTTGACGACCGTGACCGTCCCCGTGTGCCCGGCGTTGTCCTGCGGATGAATGCCGGCGCCCGAGGTCGCGGCGATGGACGAGCCGGCGGTGGTGGTGATGGCGAGGTCGCCCGAGCTCCCCGGCTTGATCACCCGGATGCCGTCGGCGCCCGCCCGGATGGCCGCGCCGCTCTCGACCGTCACGTCGCCGCCCGCATTGGCGACGTAGACGCCCGTCCCGGCGGCGGTCACCCCCGTGCCCGCGGCGAGGGTCACGTCGATCGCGCCGTTGTCGTCGTTGGGCGTCGCGTAATAGGCGCGGATGCCGTCGCCCCGCGCGGCGGCGATGGAGCCGCTATGCATGTTGACGCGGATGTCGCCCACGTTGTAGCGGTTCAGCAGCCCCTTCACCAGGCTCCAGTAGTCGCCGTCGTCCGAAGTGTCGTCCGTGAAGCCCGCGGCGGTCAGCGCGGCGTCCACGTCGCCGCCCGTCGCCAGCGCCCGCAGGATCGCCTTCTCCCCGTCCGTGAGGCCCTGCGCCAGCACGTTCCGCAGCAGGGTTCTGCGGCCGGCGTTGTCCACGCGCAGGAAGGTCACGAGCTGGGCGTCGGTCAGGTCGCTCGCCGCGGTGGTGGCGGTGGTCCCGATGGCCATGAGGAGCGCTGGCGCGACCGCGATCTCGGCGTTCTCCAGCGCCGCCCGGAACTGCGCGACGTAGGCGTTGTCCGCGACGGTGGCGCCGGTGGGCACGGCCGTCGTCTGCGCCGCGGCGTTCGCGAACGCGCCCGGGTCGTCGCCCTTCGCCACCTGCGCCACCACGTCGCGCCACGATATGGCGTAGGCCTCGATGCCCGCCGGGCCGCCATAGACGCCGCCGCTGCCCTTGCCGCCCTCCGCCTCCTGGTCGAAGGTCAGCACCTGTCTGGCGCCCGCATTCCCCGCCCCCGTCGTCGCAAAGCGGCCGTCGTCGTTGGCCGCGGTCCCGGTCGTTCCGCGCGCGGTCGCCCCGGTCGAGGCGGTGCCGCCCCAGGCGACGTCGATCAGCGGCTGTGGGGCCGACGACGAGCGCGGCGTCACCGTCGCGGCGGTGTTGCTGGACGTCACCTGGACGACGATGCCCGACCGCCCCGCCGAAAGCGCGCCGGCGGAATGGGTGACGGAGACGGTACCGGTGGTCGCGGGGGTCAGGACCTCGTCGATCCAGATGGCGTTCGCCCCCGCCGTGATGGCGCCGCTGTTGTCGATCGTCACGTCGCCGGTCCCGTCGGGCCGCTCGATGCGGATGCCGTCCCCCTCCTGCGAGGTGATGGCGCCGCTGTTGGTGAGCTCGAAGTCGTCCGCCACGTTCCCTGTCGTCACCGTAGGCCTGTAGACGTAGAGGGCGTGGTTCTTCGAGCGCAGGGCGCCTTCGTTGACGACGGTGACGTCGCCCTTGTTGGCGGCGTAGGTTCTTCCCTCGCCGAAGGTGACGCCCTCCGCCAGATAGATGGCGTACCCCATGTGCTGCGCCGCGTCGCCCGTCACCGTGATGGCGCCGCGGTTCGTGAGCTCGACGTCGCCGCCCGAGAGCTTCTTGAGCCGGATGCCGAAGTCGGACGCCGTGATGTCGCCCGAGTTCGTGAGCGTGACCGCCCGGGCGCTCTGGTTGTCCCAGTACGAGAAGTTGAACTGGATGCCCTGCTTCGCCGTCTGCCCCGCCGCCGCGCCGATGTCCCCGCTGTTGTCGAGGCTCAGGGCGCCGGCGCCCCAGTAGCGCAGCAGGATGCCGGTGTAGGCGCCCCCCACCGTGATGTCGCCGTCGTTGTCGACGGTCAGCGAGCCGGTGAATTGGGTCCCCCCATGCAGCACGTAGATGCCGTGCGGCCGGTCGAAGTAGTCGCCGGTGGCGGCGGCGTTGCCGACGCCCGAGTGGAGGGCGCCGGTGTTGGTGACGGTGGTCGCGTCGTTGGTGCCCCCGGTCTGCCGGACTATCCGGATGCCCTGCCCGGCGGCATGGATGGTCGCCGCGTTGGTGAGGGTGAGGCCGGCGTTGCCCCGGCCAGCGGAGGGGCGGTCGGCGTGCGGGCGGAGGAAGATGCCGTGCTGCTTCATCGGCGTGGCCATCGTGCCGATGGTCACACCGGCTCTCACGTTCAGCGTTGTGCTCGCACCGGTGTTGTTGGCCGTACGCAAAATATAGATGCCGTTGTTCCGGTCGATGCCGGAGACCGAGTTCGTCCCCTGGACGAATCTGACGACGTGGGCGGTCCCGCCCGTCGCGCCGCCGATGTTCAACGTGAGGCCTGACCCTCCGCTGGCTTGCGCGCCGAAGGCGATCCCCCGGGCGCCGGCCGTGAGCGTGATCGGCCCGGAACTGTGGCCCAGGAGGTTGAGCGTCTGGGGGACGCCGTGGCTGATGTTGCTGCTGTCGCCCGCGAGGCCATAGACGATGCCGTCGGGATAATCCCGATTCGGGCAGTCCAAGCGGACGTCGTTCGAGTTCCCGCATAGAAGGGCTTGCGCCCGCGCCTCCCCCGGCGCCAGCAGCAGCGCCGCCGCCGCGACCAGCGCCGCAACGCCCAGGGCCTTCACGCCGAACCTCCGATCCTCCATGACGCGGGGGGGGGGGGGGGGGGGGGGGTAGGGCCGGGCGGGACCCGACTTCCCGAACGGACTCTCGGCGCCTCTGGTCATCCTCGAAACTCCCATCGACTGCGCCAAATCGAAACACAGAAGCCATCCACAAATCAAGGGGGCGCCCGAACCGAAACGCCCCCCTCCGTCATTCCCGCGAAAGCGGGAATCCATATCCGCATCCCGCTTCCTGCTCCCTGCTCCCATGGGGACGAAGGGCCTGTGACGATGGCCCCAAGGAGGCCATCGGCTCGAGGCGGATACGCCAAGGGTTTCTTCACACGCTCTTTCGCGGGAATGACGAGGGGGGTGCGACGATGGCCCCAGGGAGGCCATCGGCTCGAGGCGGATACGCCAAGGGTTTCTTCACACACTCTTTCGCGGGAATGACGGAGGGGGCTGTGACGACGGTCCGAGGGAGGCCATCGGCTCGAGGCGGATACGCCGCGGGTTTCTTCACACGCTCTTTCGCGGGAATGACGAGGGGGGGGCGCGACGGTCTCCCTCGGGGCGGAGTCTCCCCGCGGCGAAAAAATGTTCTCCATTTGTGCTTGACAAGAAGAGGCGCCCGCATTATGTTCTCCCCCAAGGAAGCGCCGCGGCGCGGCGCCGAAACGAGGAGAGACAGGATTGGCCCCAGGATCGCCCGCCCGCCGGATCGGGATTCGCCCGTTTCCCGTCGCGAATCGCCTCTGCTTTTCGCCTGCTTTCGCCCTGGTTTTGGCCGGTTTCGGTCTTGCTTTTTCCCTGGTTTTTCGGCGTAACCCATTGAAATACAAAGAAACCGTCGTTTTTTCGCCGGCGGGGACCGGTCGGGAGGATACCGCCCTCCGATGGTGAGCTTTCGCGGACGAGCGGGCGTCCCTATGGTCCGCGCCATGAACGCAGCCGGATTCGATGCGCCGCCGGGGCGGCTCCGCGTGGTCGTCGCCATGTCGGGCGGCGTCGACAGCGCCGTGACCGCGGCCCTGCTCGCCGAGCGGGGGCATGAGGTCGTCGGGATCACGCTCCGGCTCTACGACGCCGATGCGGACGCGCGGCGCAAGGGCGCCTGCTGCGCCGGCCAGGACATCGACGACGCCCGCCGGGTCGCCGACGAGCTGGGGTTTCCGCATTACGTCCTCGACTACCGGCGCCGGTTCCGCGACGACGTGATCGAGCCGTTCGCCGCCGGCTATGCGCGCGGCGAGACGCCGATCCCTTGCGTGCTGTGCAACCGGACGGTCAAGTTCCGCGACCTGCGGGCGGTCGCGCGCGACCTGGGGGCGGCGGCGCTGGCGACCGGCCATTACGCGCGCCGGGTCCCGGGCCGGTTCGGGGTCGAGCTCCATCGCGCCGCGGATGCGCGCCGCGACCAGAGCTACTTCCTGTTCGCGACCACGGCCGAGGAGCTCGCGTTCCTGCGCTTCCCGCTCGGCGGCATGACCAAGGAGGAGGTGCGCCGGGCCGCGGCGCGGCTGGCCCTCCCGGTCGCCGCCAAGCCGGACAGCCGGGACATCTGCTTCGTCCCCGACGGCGACTATGCGTCTCTGGTGCGGCGTCTCCGCCCGGCGGCCGCCGCGCCGGGCGACATCGTCGATGCGGAGGGCCGGGTGCTGGGCCGCCATGAGGGCGTCGCCGGCTACACGGTCGGCCAGCGCCGGGGCCTGCGCATCGGCGGCGGGCCTGCGCCGCTCTACGTGCTGCGGATCGACGGCGAACGGAACCGGGTCGTCGTCGGACCCAGGGGCGCGCTCGCCGAGACGGTCGTCCACGTCGCCGGGGTGAACTGGCTCGGCGACGGCGCGCCGCCGCCGGGCGGCGTCGACCTGGAGGTCAAGCTGCGCTCCATGCAGGCGCCCGTCGCGGCGACGTTGCGGGCGGCGGGGCGGGACCGGGCCGTCCTGCGTCTGGCGGCGCCGGCGCTTGGCGTGGCGCCCGGCCAAGCCTGCGTGTTCTACGACGGCGAGCGCGTGCTGGGCGGCGGCTGGATCCGGCGCGAGGCGGCCGAGGCGGCGTGATCGGGCGGGGTATGCGCCCGCGAGGCGAAGCGAATACAATCGGCGCCGGCGCGCCGGACGAGCCGGCCGCCGCATACGCCGCATACAGGGAGACGTCGTCATGACCGGGAAAACCGGCCTCGAGCGGAGAAAGTTCCTCGAATACGGCGGCGGCGCGGTCGTCGCCGTCGCGGCGTCGAGCCTTCCGGCGCCCGCGGTCCACGCCGCCAGGCCGGTCAAGATCGGCTTCGTCAGCCCGCAGACCGGCCCGCTGGCCCCGTTCGGCGAGGCCGACCGGTTCGTTCTCGCCGACGCGCGCGCGGCGATCAAGGACGGCGTCAAGATCGGCAAGCGGACCTATCCGGTCGAGATCGTATCCCGCGATTCGCAGTCCAACCCCAACCGGGCGGCGGAGGTGGCGGCGGAGCTGATCCTGAAGGACGAGGTCGATCTGATGATCGGTTCGTCGTCGGGCGATACCGTCAACCCGGTGTCCGATCAGGCCGAGGCCCATGAGATCCCCTGCGTGACCGCGGATACGCCGTGGCAGATCGTCTATTTCGGCCGCGGGGCCACGCCCGACAAGGGGTTCGCCTGGACCTACCACTTCTTCTGGGGCATCGACGACATGATCGGCGTCTTCATGGACATGTGGCGGGACCTGGACGCCGACGGCAAGGTGGGCAGCCTGATCGTCAACGATTCCGACGGCGTCGTCGCCGGCGACCCCAAGCTCGGCTTCCGGCCGCCGATGGAGGCCGGCGGCTTCGACTACTTCCAGCCGTCGCTGTTCCAGCCGGGCGCCAGCGACTTCACGGCGCAGATCTCCGACTTCAAGAAGCGGGGCGTCAAGCTGCTGACCGGCGTGGCGACGCCGCCCGACTTCTCGACCTTCTGGACCCAGGCCGCGCAGCAGGGCCTCGTCAAGCAGCTCAAGGCGGCGACGATCGCCAAGGCGCTGCTGTTCCCGCCGGCGATCGAAGCGCTCGGCGACCGCGGCGCGGGCCTCACGACCGAAGTCTGGTGGTCGCCGTCCCACCCGTTCCGGTCGAACCTCACCGGCAAGTCCTCGGCCGAGTTCGCCGCCGCCTACACCGCGGCCACCGGCCGGCAATGGACCCAGCCGCTGGGCTTCAAGCACGCCAACATCGAGGTCGCCGTCGACGTCCTCAAGCGGTGCGGCGATCCGGGCGACCCCCGCGCCATTCTCCAGGCGATCGAGAACACGAATTACGAGTCGATCGTGGGTCCGGTCTCCTGGAAGTTCGGCGACCGTCGCAACCCGGTCAAGAACGCCTGCCGGACGCCGCTCGTCGGCGGGCAGTGGAAGCCCGGCGGGAAGTTCAAATACGATCTGGTCATCGTGAACAACGAGTCGGCCCCCGAAATCCCGATCGGCGGCAAGCTCGATCCGCTGAGCTGAACGATCGGGCGGCTCGCGCCGGGAGGGCGCCGGCTCCGCGCGCCCTCCCGGCCGCGAGCGACGCGCGCCCCGCGCCCATGAACCCGATCCTCGCCGTCGAGAACCTGTCCAAGAGCTTCGGCTCGTTGCAGGTGATCGACGGCTTCGACATGCGTCTGGCCCAGGGGGAGGCGCTCGGCGTCATCGGCCCCAACGGGGCGGGCAAGAGCACGCTCTTCAACCTGATCGCGGGGAGCCTCCGGCCCGACGGCGGTCGCATCGTCTTCGCCGGCCGGGAGATCACCCACCTCCCGGCGCATATGCGCTGCCGCGCCGGGATCGGCCGCTCCTACCAGATCCCGCACCCGTTCGCCGGCATGACCGTGTTCGAGAACCTGCTGGTCGGGGCGGCGTTCGGCGGCGGCTCCACGGAGGCCGAGAGCTACGACGTCTGCTGCGACGCCCTCGAGCGCACCGGCCTCGCGGACAAGGCCAACCGGCTCGCCGGCTCGCTGACCCTGCTCGAACGCAAGCGGCTGGAGCTGACGCGCGCGCTCGCCACCCGCCCGCGCGTCCTGCTGCTGGACGAGATCGCGGGCGGGCTGATCGAGCACGAGATACGGGCTTTGGTCGAGACCATCCGCGACATCCGCGCCGGCGACATGTCGATCGTCTGGATCGAGCATATCGTGCATGCGCTGCTGTCGGTGGTGGACCGTCTGGTGGTCATCGACTTCGGCCGCAAGCTCGACGAGGGCGATCCCCGGACGGTCATCGCCAGCCCGCTGGTGCGCGACGTCTACATGGGGCCCGGCGAGTCGTGAGCCTGCTCGAAATCGAACGGCTGACCGCCCGCTACGGCGACTTCCAGGCCTTGTTCGGCATCGACTTCACGCTCGACGACGGCGAGACGGTCGCGGTCATCGGCGCCAACGGGGCCGGTAAATCGACCTTCCTGCGCGCCGTCGCCGGCCTCGTCGCGGCCTCGGCCGACCGGTTGGCCTATCGCGGGACCGACCTCGGCGGCCGCTCCGCCGCCGAGATCGTCGGCCTCGGCATCGCCATGGCCCCGGAGGGCCGGCGCCTGTTCCCGAGCCTGTCGGTGGAGGAGAACCTCCTGATCGGCGCCCACCGGCGGCGGGCCGGCGCGTGGACCCTGGAGCGGGTCTACGCCTTGTTCCCCGCCCTGCGCGCGCGGCGCGGCCTGCCCGGTGCGGCCTTGAGCGGCGGCGAGCAGCAGATGGCGGCGATCGGCCGCGCCTTGATGGCCAATCCCGAACTGCTGCTGCTCGACGAACTCTCGCTCGGCCTGGCGCCGATCGTCGTGCGCGGCCTGTACGACGCGCTGCCGGCCATCCGGGCCGAGGGCGTGTCGCTGGTGGTGGTCGAGCAGGACGTCAACCAGGCCCTCTCGGTGGCCGACCGGGTCTATTGCTTCCAGGAGGGCCGGGTGTCGCTGAGCGGTGCGCCGGGGGAGCTGACGCGCGGCCGGATCGCCGCCGCCTATTTCGGCGGCGGCGCATGATCGAATGGGCCAACACCGTCGTCCAGGGCGTGCTGACCGGCGGCCTGTACGGCATGTTCGCGACCGGGCTCGCCGTCGTTTTCGGCGTCATGCGCCTGGTCAACATCACCCATGGCGATCTGATCGTGCTCGCCGCGTTCTTCGCCCTGGTGGTCGTCGAGACGCTGGGGGTGGACCCGTTCTTCGGCCTGATCGTCGTGCTGCCGGTCATGTTCGTCCTCGGCTACGTCCTGCAACGGGGGATCCTGAACTTCACCCTGGGCGACGACCTCCTGCCGCCGCTGCTGGTCACGTTCGGACTCTCGATCGTGATCCAGAACGTGTTGCTGGAAGCGTTCTCCGCCGACTCCCGGCGCCTCGAGGCGGGCGCGGTCGAGACCATGAGCATCCGCGTCGTCGAGGGGATGGAGATCGGCGTGTTCCCGCTGATCGTCTTCGTCGTCGCCGTGCTCATGGTCGCGGCCCTGCAGCTGCTGTTCGGCCGCACCCGCCTGGGGCGCGCGTTCCGGGCGGCCTCCGACGACGCCGAGACGGCGCAGCTGATGGGAATCGACCACAAGCGGTTGTTCGCCCTCGCCATGGCCCTCGCCCTCGTTCCGGTCGGCGTCGCCGGCGTCTTCCTCGGCGTCCGCACCAACTTCGATCCGTCGATCGGTCCGTCGAGGCTGCTGTTCGCGTTCGAGGCGGTCATCATCGGGGGGCTCGGATCGATCTGGGGCACGCTCGCCGGCGGCGTCATACTGGGCGTCGCGCAGAACGTCGGGGCCAAGCTCGATCCGGGCTGGCAGATCCTCGCCGGCCACGTCGCGTTTCTCGTCGTGCTGGCGTTTCGTCCCAACGGCCTGTTCCCGAGGACGCGCGATGAATAGCCCGGCCGGGGCCGCCCGCTACCGCGTCGAGCGTTCGACCCGGACCAGCCGGGCGGGGGCGGTCGCCGGGATCGTTCTGCTGGCGGGGCTGATCGCGCTCCCGTATTGGGGCGACCGCGCCCTGATGCGGCTGCTGGTCGAGGTCTTCTACGTCCTGGCCCTCGCCCAGCTGTGGAACCTGCTCGCCGGCTATGGCGGGCTGGTGTCGATCGGCCAACAGGCCTTCGTCGGGCTCGGCGGCTACATGCTGTTCGTGCTCGCGATCCACGCCGACGTCGGCGCGCTGTGGACGGTGCCGCTGGCCGGCGCGGTCGGCGCGCTGGCGTCCTTGCCGATCGCGTTCGTGGTCTTTCGGCTGCGCGGACATTACTTCGCCATCGGGACCTGGGTGGTGGCCGAGGTGTTCCTGCTCGGCTTCGCCCAGATCAAGGCGTTCGGCGGCGGTTCGGGCATGAGCCTGCCGGTCTCGGTCATCAAGTCGATCGCGGCCAGCCGGGCCGGGCGCGACGCCGCGGTCTACTGGGTCGCGCTCGCCGTGGTCGTCGCCGTGATCGCGGCGATCTATCTGCTGCTGCGGTCGCGCCACGGCCTGGCCCTCACCGCGATCCGCGATTCGGAGGAAGCGTCCCGCAGCCTCGGGGTCGACAACTTCCGCGCCAAGCTCATGGTCTACGTTCTCGCCGCCCTCGGGGCCTCCGCGATCGGCGCGCTGATCTACCTGACCAAGCTCCGCATCAGCCCGAGCGCGGCCTTCGACATCAACTGGACGACGACGGTGATCTTCATCGTGGTGATCGGCGGCATCGGCTCGATCGAAGGGCCGATCCTCGGCGCGCTGGTCTACTTCCTGCTGCGCGAGCCGCTCGCGCCTTACGGGTCGTGGTATCTGATCCTGCTGGGCGCGACCGCGGTGGTCGTCATGCTGCGGGCGCCCAAGGGGTTGTGGGGGCTGTTCGTCGCCCGCTTCGACGTCCGGCTGTTTCCCGTCCAGCGGCGGCTGCGGGCGGGACCGCCGCCGCCGGGGCGTCAGCGCGAAAACCCGAGCAGCCCGGCGACGTGATCGGCGATCGGCAGGGCCGCGGTCAGGCCGGGCGACTCGATGCCGTACAGATTGACCAGCCCGGGGACGCCGTGGACCTGCGGACCCTGTACGAGGAAATCCCTGGCGTCCTCGCCCGGGGCCTGGAGCTTGGGCCGGACGCCGGCGTAGCCCGGCTGGATCGCGCCGTCGGCCAGGTCGGGATAGTAGCGCCGGATCGCGGCGTAGAAGGCGTCCGCCCGGCGCGGGTCGACGTCGTAGTCGATCTCGTCCACCCACTCGACGTCGGGGCCGAAGCGGATCTGGCCGGCGAGGTCCACCGTCGCATGGACGCCGAGCCCCGCCCGTTCGGGAACCGGATAGATCGGGCGGCGAAAGGGCGGGCGGCCGGACAAGGCGTAATAGCTGCCCTTGGCGAGATAGCCGCGCGGGATGCTGTCCGGCGGGACGCCGGCGATGCTCGCCGCGACCTCGGGCGCCCACAGGCCGGCGCCGTTGACGACCGTCGCCGCTTCCAGCGCGGCGGGGTCGGCGCCGCCGACCTCCAGTCGGATCGCGCCGTCGCCGATGCGACCGCCCGTCACCGGCGACCGGAAGGCGATCGCCGCTCCATGTCCCTCGGCGTCGCCCCGCAGCGCGAGCATCAGCGCATGGCTGTCCACGATCCCGGTGGAAGGCGAGAGCAGGGCGGCGGCGCAGCGGACGGCGGGCTCCAAGGCCGCGGCCTCGGCCGGCGTCAGCCATTCGAGATCGGTCACGCCGTTCCCGGCGGCGACCCGCCGGAGGCGCTCGAGTTCGGTGATCTGGTCGTCGTCGGTGGCGACGATCAGCTTGCCGCAGCGCCGGTGCGGCACGCCGTGTTCGGGGCAGTAGGCGTAGAGCGCCCGCTTGCCGGCGACGCAGAAGCGCGCCTTGAGGCTGTCCTTCGGATAATAGATCCCGGCATGGACGATCTCGCTGTTGCGCGAGCTCGTCTCGGCGCCGATCGCGTCGGCGCGCTCCAGGACCACGACCTCCGCGCCCGCCATCGCCAGCCGCCGGGCCACGGCGAGGCCGACGACGCCGGCCCCGATCACGGCGCAGTCGATGCGCTCGGTCATGTCGCGCGCGGCCCCTTCCGCCGCCGCCGGGCCGCGCTCGCGGACCGGCGGGTTGACATTCCCGCCGGACGTTAGCATTGGTCGCGGCCGCGCCGCCACCGGGCGGGCGGAGGAGGACGGCGATGAGCGCGGACATTCGAATCTACAACCCGGACCGGCTCGGCGCGCCGCTCGGGCAGTACCGCCACGTCACGCGGGTCAAGACCGGCGAACTCCTGTTCGTCGCCGGCATGTTGAGCGCGAATGCGGAGGGCGCCGTCATAGGCGTCGGCGATTTCGACGCGCAGGCCGCGCAGGTGTTCGACAACATCCAGGCGGCCCTCGAGTCGGCCGGCGCGGGCTGGCGGAACGTCGTCCAGTTCACGACCTATCTCGTGCGCGCCGAGGACGTCCCGCGCTTCATGGCGTTCCGGCTGCGCGCGTTTCCGAGCCTGTTTCCCGACGGGGTCTATCCGCCGAACACGCTGCTCGTCGTCGACCGGCTGGTCCAGGAGCCGTTCCTGGTGGAGGTCCAGACCGTCGCGGCGCTCTGATCCGTATCCGGCCGCGGCCTATAGCGGCAAGGCGATGAGATTGTCGATGACGCCGTGGTCGCAGATCACGACCCGTTCGTTGAACCTCGCCGCGCCGCCCTCGATCACCACCCGGTCGAGATATTCGCCGCTGCTGAACAACGTCGTCGGTCCGCCCGGCATGGTCCGCGTGACCAGGTAGTTGGACCGCAGGCGGTAGGCGTCTCCGGCCCGCCCGGTCACCTGGATGCAGCTCACCAGATGGCGGTAGCGATGCGGTTCGTAGACGTTGGCCCGCCGCACCGACGCGACGCGGTCGAGCAGCATGCCGCGGCTGTCGCACAGCATGATCGCCAGCGGCAGGCCGCGGTCGGCGTTGTCGCGCGTGGTGATCCGATACAGGCACGGGTCGGTGAACAGGTCCGGCCACGCCTCGATCCGGTCGCCGTCGATGACGTGCGCATACTCGGCGAAGAGTTCGGCGATGCGCGCCGGGACGTGCGCATGGTCCGCGGCGAGCGTGGCGCCGGCCAAGGTCAGAGCCCCATGTAGCGGCGATAGGCGGTCCAGAACCCGCGCACCCCGCATTCCGACGCGCGCGAGCCCTCGATCGACTCGATCGAGTCGCCGTCCATCTCCAGGACCGCGGCCTTGTCGCGGGAGCCGGCCACGCCCCTTCGCACCAGCCCGCCGACCATGCCGTCCTCGAGCGAGATGTAGCCCGACGGGCCGATCAGGTTGCTCTGCTTGAGGCGCATCGCGGTTCGGCGTTCGTCGTCGTCGGCGTAGCCCAGGACGGTCCAGATCAGTTCCGAGCCGTCGACGCCGCGCGGCGCCAGCACCCGCGTCGCGATCGTGTTGTGGATCTGTTGCAGGACGAAGTTGGGGAACACGGTCTGGATCCGCGTGGTCACGCCGTCGCCGTACTCGTCCCATTGCTCGATCACCGACGGGTCGCGCAGGCCGAACCGGTCGAACGCCTCGCCGCCCGACCGGAACGCCTCGCCGTCGTAGATGGCGCCTCCCCGGTCGGTCGCCATCCTCGACCAGCTCAGATGATGCCGACCGCCGCCGCCCATCTCGATCGCGCCTTCCATGGTGAAGCGGTTGAGTTTCAGCTTGGTGGCCCAGGCGTGGAGGATGGTCGCGTGATAGGGATCGCTCGCGTTCTCCCAGTAGAGCTTCCAGTTCGAGGCCAGATGCTGGCTGTATCGGCCGAGCACGCGGAACTCGCGGCATCCGACGGTCTCCATGTTGCGGACCATGCGCGGGCCGACATAGTCGCGGAGCGGCTCCACCTCGGCGCTGAAGGTCCCGAAGATCATCCCGCCGATCGAATCGACCCGCAGCCGGTCGAGCCCGTGCTTCGCCTTGTCGAACGAGGCCGGCATGCCGCCCTTGCCGCCGATCCCCTTCTCGAACGGGATTCCGGTCAGGCGGCCGTCGAGGTCGTAGCGCCAGTTGTGATAGACGCACATCAACTCCTTGACGTTGCCGAACGGCTCGAACAGCAGCATCGTTCCCTTGTGGGCGCAGCGGTTGCGGAGCGCGCAGACCTCGCCGCGCGCGTTGCGCGCGACGATGACCGGGGCGTCGCCGACCTCCATCAGCCGGTAGTCCCCGGCTTGCGGGATCTCCACTTCGAGGCCGAGATAGTGCCAGATCGGTCCGCGGAAGATGCGCTCCATCTCCGCCCGCTCGATCTCGGGGTCGGCGTAGACGGCGAACGGCGCGCGGGTGACGCCTTCCTCGGGCCAGACGACCGGGCCGGGGGATCCGCTCACCCCGTTCGCTCCCTCTTCTCCTTCACCCGCGGGCCGGCCCCCTCGCTTCGTCGCCGGGAACGACGCCCGGCGGCAGCGACGCGACGTGGTCGGCGATCTCGCCCGGTCGGGTGAACCAGACGCGGTCCGCCTGCGGATGCTCGACGATGTGGCGCAGCCCGCGGCGCAGCTGCGCCAGGCGGAAGGGTTGCCCGACCACGAAGGTATGGAGCGACAGCCCGCATACCAGCGGCTGCGCCGCGGACTGGCGCAGCAATTCCTCGAACTGGTCGATCGCCATGTCGATGAACTCGGCCATGCCGTGGTGGCGGTTGAGCAAGGCCGGCGAGTCGTTGAGCTCGATCGGATAGGGCACCGACAGGATCGGCCCGCTGCGCGTGCGCAGCCAGACCGGTTGATCGTCGCACGGCCAGTCCAGGACGTAGCGGTACTCCGCCTCCTTGAGCAGGTCGAGCGTGACCGCGCTCTCCGAGATCCAGGGGCCGAGCCAGCCCGCGGGCGCGCGCCCCTCGCGCGCCCGGATCGTGTCCGTGGCCTCTCGGATCAGGATGCGCTCCTCGTCCTCCGACAGGTCGCCCTGGCGTTCGCTGTTGGTCCGCCCGTGTCCGACGATCTCGTCGCCGCGCGCGCGGATCCGCTCCATGACCTGCGGCGCATGGTCGTAGACGGCGGTGTTGACCAGGTGGCAGGCCGGCAGGCCGAGCTCGTCGAACAGTTCGAACAGCCGCCAGATTCCGACCCGCAGCCCGTAGTCGCGCCATGCGTAGTTGCGGATGTCGGGCTGCGGCCCCGGCGCGGTCGGCGTGTGGCCCAGCCCTTCGCCGAAGCTGAAATGTTCGACGTTGAGCCCGACGAAGAAGGCGAGCCGCTTGCCGTCGGGCCAGTCGTAGACCGGTCGCGAATCGATCGGCCGGTAGTCGTAGCGGCCGTGACCGCGGATCTCCATGGCGGGCCTCCCCCGTCCCGTCGCGCCGGGAACGTCGTCGAGCGACGTCGTCGGGCGACGTTATAGACGGGTTCGGCGGGCGGTTGAAGTCGCGGCGCAATGCTGTACTCTCCCCGCCGTCTTCGTTCGGGCGGCGGGCGGCGGGGGGCGACGCGGGCCGGAACCCGCGCGGAAGAGCTTCAGGGAGGCGACGAATGGCCGAGTTGCGTTACACGGCGCCGGACACGCTCGACGGCGCGGTATCGTCGCTCGCCGGCGCCGGCGGGGACGCCGTCGTGATGGCCGGCGGCACCGACGTCCTGGTGTTGCTGCACGGCGAGGCGATCGAACCCGGGCTCGTGGTCGATCTCAAGAACATCCCCGAACTGCGAACGATCTCCCGGCAGGACGGCGGCTTCCGCGTCGGCGCGGCCGTGCCGGGTATGGAGCTGATCGATCACGCGGAATTCGCCGCGGCATGGCCCGGCGTGATCGAGGGCGTATCGCTGATCGGGTCGGTCCAGATACTGGGACGCGCGAGCCTGGGCGGGAATCTGTGCAACGCCTCGCCCGCGGCCGACAGCGTGCCGCCGATGATCGCGGCCGGGGCGGCGGCATCGATCATCGGTCCGAACGGCCGGCGCGAACTGCCGGTCGAGGAGATCGTCACCGGTCCGGGCAAGACCGCGCTCGCGGCCGGGGAGTTCATCGTGTCCTTCCTGCTGCCGCCGCGCCCGCCGCATTCGGGCGATTGCTATCTGCGTCTCACCCCGCGCACCGAGATGGACATCGCGGTGGTCGGCGCCGGCGTCAACCTGACGCTCGACGAGACCGGCGTGTGCGTGGCGGCGCGGGTGGCCCTCGGCGCGGTGGCGCCGCGGCCGTTGCTGGTCGGGGACGCCGCCGCGGCGCTCGTCGGCTCCCGTGTCGACGAGGCGGCGCTCGCCGCTCTCGGCGCGGCCGCGAGCGCGGCCTGCGATCCGATCTCGGACAAGCGGGGAACCAAGTCCTATCGCATCAAGACCGCCGCGGTCATGGCCCGGCGCGCCGCCGAACGGGCGCTCGAACGGGCGCGAGCGGGTTGACGCTCGCCGCGGCCTCCGGTCGCGACCGGGAATCGAATGGAGGATCGTAGAGGGTAGATCATGGCGAAGAAGGTTCACGTCACGACCACGGTCAACGGCGACGAGTACGAGTTCCTGTGCGAGCCGGGGCGGACGCTGGTCGATGTGCTGCGCAACGAGCTCGAGTTGACCGGCACCAAGGAGGGATGCTCCACCGGCGATTGCGGCGCCTGCTCGGTGACGCTGGACGGCGCGCTGGTGTGCTCCTGTCTGGTGCTCGCGGTCGAGATCGACGGCAAGTCGATCTCGACCATCGAGGGCATGGCCGACGGCGAGACGCTGCATCCGCTGCAACGCAAGTTTCTCGAGCTGAACGGGCTGCAATGCGGCATCTGTACGCCCGGCATCCTGATCGCGGCCCGGAAACTGCTGGAGCGCAACCCCGATCCGACCGAAACCGAGATACGCTTCTGGCTCGCCGGCAATCTCTGCCGCTGCACGGGCTACGACAAGGTGATCCGCTCCGTGATCGCGGCGGCGGAAGAGATGAGGAGCAGCTGACATGGCGACGATACTCGAAAAGAGCGGTTTCGATCCCGATCGCGCGCTCAAGGTCGTCGGCGGCAACCCGGTCAAGCATGACGGGCCCGACAAGGTGACCGGCCGCGCCAAGTTCGGCGCCGACGTGATCCTGCCGGGGATGCTGGTGGGCAAGGTTTTGCGCAGCCCGCACGCGCATGCGGCGTTGAAGTCGATCGACGTCTCCAGGGCCGAGGCGCTGCCCGGCGTCAAGGCGGTGATCACGCGCGACGACTTCCCCGAGTTCCCGGCGGGATCGCCCGCCGGCGACATGACCCGCAACGCCATGGCGCGTGAAAAGGTCTATTACGACGGCCATCCGGTGGCCGCGGTGGCGGCCACCAGCGAAACCATCGCCAAGCGGGCGCTCAGGCTGATCGAGGTCGAATACGAGGTGCTGCCGCACGTCATCGACCCGGTCGAGGCGATGCGCCCGGACGCGCCGATCCTGCACGACTATCTTCGCGCCAAAGGCGTCGAAGGCGCCGCCGACAAGCCCACCAACGTCGTCGAGCGGCTCGAGTTCTCGATGGGCGACGCCGACGCAGGCTTCGACGAGGCCGACATCGAGATCGAGTACGAGTACGACTCCAAGCCGATGCACCAGGGCTATATCGAGCCCCAGGCCTGCGTCGGCAACTGGACCGACGACGGCCAGGTCGAGATCTGGTGCTGCACCCAGGGGACCCACGTCTTCCGCGACCGGATCGCGCTGATCCTCAAGCTCGATTCGTCCAAGGTCCGGGTGTCGCAATCCGAGATGGGCGGCGGCTTCGGCGGCAAGACCAGCATCTACGGCGAGCCGCTGGCGGCCGTCCTGTCGCGCAAGGCGCGGCGGCCGGTCAAGATCGTGTTGACCCGGAACGAGGTGTTCCGCTGCACCGGCCCGGTATCGGGCACCCATTCCCGGATCAAGATGGGCATGACCAGGGACGGCAAGTTCACCGCCGCCGAGGCCGAGCTGGTGTTCCAGACCGGCCCCTTTACCGGCTCGATGCATTTCAACGCGCCGCAAGCCATCTTCACCCGCTACGATCTCGAGAACGTCCGGGCGGTCTCCTACGAGGTGGTTTCCAACCGCCCCAAGGTGAACGCCTTCCGTGCGCCCTGCGTGCCGCAGATCGTGTTCGGCGTCGAGCACGTGATCGACGAGCTGGCGCGCAGGATCGGCATGGATCCGATCGACCTCCGCCTCAAGAACGCCGCGACCGAGGGCTACACCACGATCTACGGCGACACCTGGGGGCCGGTGGGCTTCGTCGAGACGCTGGAGGCGGCCAAGGCGTGCGACCATTACCGGTCGCCGACGCCGCCCGGCCAGGGCCGCGGCGTGGCCGCCGGCTTCTGGTTCAATCGCGGCGGCGATACGACGGGCTCGCTGACGATCGCGCCCGACGGCTCGGCGACGATCATGCTGGGCACCTCCGACGTCGCCGGTTCGCGCATCTCCATCAGCATGATGGCGGCGGAGGAGCTGGGCCTGCCCATCGACAAGGTGCGCGCGGTGTTCGCCGATACCCACTCGATCGGCAACAACCGGGTCACCGCCGGCAGCCGCACCACCTTCTCGTCGGGTATGGTGATCGTCGATTCGGCCCGTCAGGCGATCCGGGAGATGATCCGGCGCGCCGCCGAGATCTGGGGCGTGCCCGAGGAAGGCATCGTGTTCGAGGACGGCCATTGCCGCCCGTCCAGCCCCAATGTCGGCGATTTCGAGCCGCTGTCGATCGCCGACATCGCCGCCAAGACCAGCATCAGCCATGGCGCCATCGCCGGCCATGCCGAGATGAACGTCACCGGCGAGGGGCCCGGCTTCGGCGTCCATATCGTCGATCTCGCGGTCGATCGCGAGACCGGGCGCGTCGACGTGAAGCGCTATACGGTAATCGAGGACGCCGGAAAGGCGATCCACCCGTTGCAGGTGGAGGGCCAGTATCAGGGCGGCGCGGTGCAGGGCGTCGGCTGGGCGCTCAACGAGGAGTACGTCTACGACGACAAGGGATGCCTCGACAATCCGAGCTTCCTCGATTACCGCATGCCGGTCGCCTCCGACGTCCCGATGATCGACACCGTGATCGTCGAGGTGCCCAACCCGCGTCACCCCTATGGTCTGCGCGGCGTCGGCGAGGTGCCGGTGGTGCCGACGCTGGCGGCCATCGGCAACGCGATCGGCGACGCCATCGGCGTCCGGCCCCGGTCGCTGCCGATGTCGCCGCCGAAGCTGCTGGCGTTGATGGAGGCCGAGGCCCCCGCGATCGCGGCGGAATGACGCCGGCCGGGAAGCGGCGATACGCCCGCCGGACGGTTTGACGGCCGCCCGCCGCGCGGGCAATATGCGGGTGGTGGATTCCGCCTCGCGAAGGCGGCGTGGACGTAGCTGAACAGGGAGGTTCTCATGATCGCAACCCATGCCCGGCGCTCGTTCGTCGCGGCTTCGGCGGCCATCCTGGCCGCGCTCGGCGGCCAGGCGGCGGCGGAGACGACTCTCAACTCGGTGAGCAGCCTGCAATCGACCAATACGCTGGTGAAGAGCTTCCTCGCCAACTACATGGAGGTGGTCAACAAGACCGGCGCGGGCGTCGCCAAGATCAAGTATCTGGGCGGGCAGGAGATCGTGCCGCCGCGCAAGGCGGCCAGCGCGCTCAAGCGCGGCCAGTTCGAGATGCTGCACAGCCCGACGGCCTATTACATCGGCACCGTTCCCGAGGGCTATGCGCTGCTCGCCGCCAATCAGGGGCCGAGGGTCCTGCGCCAGAACGGCGCCTGGGACGTGCTGCAGGAGGTCTATCGCAAGAAGGCCGGCGCCTATCTCCTGGCCTGGGGCGAAAGCATGACGTCCTACAACACCTACCTTCTGATCATGCCCAAGCTCGACAAGGACGGCGTGCCCGACCTCAACGGCGTCAAGATGCGCGCCACCGGCACCTACCGGCCGCTGTTCCGGGCGCTCGGCGCTTCGACCATCAACATCAAGTCGAGCGAAATCTTCACCGCGCTCCAGCGCAAGACGGTGGAAGGATTCGGCTGGCCGGACGTGGCCCTCGTGCAGCTCGGCGTTCACAAGCTCGTCAAGTACCGCGTCACGCCCAACTTCTATCAGACCAATACCGTCGTCACGATGAACGCCGACGCCTGGGACGGCATGACCAGGAAGCAGCGCGATTTCCTGACCGACGCGGCGCTGACCTATGAGACCGTCTCCGTCCACTGGATGGAGAAGGAGCGCCGGAAGGAAGAGAAGGTCATGAAGGCCGCCGGCGTGAAGGACATCGAGCTCAAGGGCGCGGCGGCGGCGAAATATCTCGACGTCGCTCATGGCGAGGTCTGGAAGCAGCTCAAGGAGCGCTCCGAGTATCACGACAAGCTCCGGCCGCTGATGTACATCCCGGGCAAGCCGAACCGGCAGGCCGATCTCGGCCGCGCGCTGCGCAACTAGGGTCCGCGGGCCGGCGCGAACTCTCGACTCCGCATCGCGCGGTCGAGTTCGCGCCGGCGGCGTCCGCCCGCTGACGCCATGCGAGACGGCGCGCCGTTGGACTCCTTCGACAGGGGTCTCGGTCGGTTGGTGGGGGTGCTGGTATGGGTGGCCTGCGCCCTTATTCCCTGCATCTTCGTCATGATCGTGATCGACGTGTCGATCCGGACGGTCGGCGTGACGCCGCCGCTGTTCACCTCGTCGATCGTCGAATATGCGCTGCTCTACATCGCCATGTGCTCGGCCCCCTGGCTGGTGCGCCAGAAGGGCCACGTGGCCATCGAGGCGTTGGTCTCGATCCTGCCGCCGGCGCTGCGCGAGGGGCTGGCCAAAATCGTCTATCTGGCGTGCGCGACCCTGGCGATGTACTTCGCCTATCTTTCCGTCGAACTGTTCATCGAGGCCTGCATCACCGGAAATCTCGACGTCCGCGGCATCGACATGCCCTACTGGACGCAATTCCTGCCGATGCCGTTCGGATACGCGCTGGTCTCGCTCGAATTCCTGATGTACCTGATCGGGCGGCGCCACTACTACAGCTACGATCTCGGCGAAGTGAAGGACAGCGTCTGAGCGATGGAGTGGTACGAGGCAGGCGCGTTGCTGCTGGGTTGCGTCGTCGCCGGCATGGCGCTCGGCTTTCCGGTCGCGTTCACCTTCCTGATCGCCAACGTCGTCGGCATGTTCGTCTTCGCCAAGGGCTGGTCGAACCTGATCCAGATCGCGGACAACGCGCCGCAGCTGATCACCACCTTTACGCTGTCGCCGATCCCGATGTTCATCCTGATGGGCGCGCTGTTCTTCCATACCGGGCTGGCGATCCGGGTGTTCGACGCCCTCGACAGCCTGCTCGGGCGCATCCCCGGGCGGCTGTGCTACCTCACCGTGGTCGGCGGTTCGCTGTTCTCGACGCTCACCGGCTCGACGATGGCCAATACGGCGATGCTGGGATCGCTCCTGGTGCCCGAGATGCAGCGCCGCGGCTACAGCAAGAAGATGTCGATGGGGCCGATCCTCGGCACCGGCGGCCTCGCCATGATCATCCCGCCGTCATCGCTCGGCGTGCTGCTGGCGAGCATCGCCGGCGTCGACGTGGGCGCGCTCCTGATCGCCGGCCTGTTGCCGGGCTTCGTCCTCGCCGCGCTCTACGCCGGCTGGATCACGCTGAAGCTGTGGATCGATCCCTCCTCGGCGCCGAGCTACGACGTCGAATCCATCAGCTGGGGTCAGAAGCTCTATCAGGTGTGCGTCAACATATTGCCGATGGGCCTGGTCGTGTTCATGGTGATCGGGTTCATCATTCTCGGCTGGGCTACGCCGTCGGAATCCGCTTCGTTCGGCGTCGTCGGGGTGTTGATCCTCGCCGCGGCCTTCCGCTCTCTTACCTGGAGCGCCTTCAAGACGTCGCTGCTCGGGGCGATCCGGGTCGTCGGCATGGTGTTCTTCATCCTGATGAACTCGACCGTGTTCAGCCAGCTGCTGTCGATGTCGGGGGCGGGGCGCGGGCTGGTGCAATGGGCGACCGGCTTCGAGGTCGCGCCGATCGTCATCCTCGGCGCGATGTTCGCGGTGCTGATCCTGCTGGGGATGTTCATGGACCAAGTGTCCATGATGCTGATCACCGTGCCGATCTTCTATCCGATCGTCCAGCTGCTGGGCTACGATCTGATCTGGTTTTCCCTGATCGTGCTGATGGCTCTCGAGATGAGCGCCACGACGCCGCCGTTCGGCCTGTTGCTATACATCATGATGGGCATGGTGCGGGGCACCACGCTCGGCGAGGTCGCCCTCGCCGCGGCGCCGTTCCTGCTCTGCGACCTGATTCTGGTGGTGATCCTGGTCGTGTTCCCGCCGTTGGCGCTTTATTTGCCGACGACGATGCTGGGCTGATGGCGGCGGCGGCGTCCCATGGTAGCATAGGGCGTCGACGACGCATCGGGAGCAGCGGATTCCGGAGGCTCCGGCTCCGCGGCGCACTGATCCAAGGGAGGACGAGATGAGAATTCCCGGCCGCGCGCTTCTCTGCCTGTGCCTGGGCGCCATCGCCGCTTCGGCGGCGTCGGGCGCCGCCAGGGCCGAGACCAAGATACTGTTCAACTATTTCGTGCCGCCCAAGCACCCGCTCAAGCTCGGCGTCATCGACCGCTGGGCCGAGCGTGTCGTGAAGGCCTCCCAGGGGCGCATGCAGGTCGAGTTTCCGGCCAAGTCCCTGGCGCCCGCGCCGCGGCAGTGGAAGATGGTGACGTCGGGCATCGCCGACGCCACCGTCATGTACAACAATTTCGAACGCAAGCGCCTGTCGCTGGATCAGGTCGGCACGTTGCCGTTCAGCATTACCGACGCATCCTCGACGGCGATCGCGTTGTGGCGCACGCATAAGCGCTTCTTCGAGTCCAAGAACCAGTACAAGGGCGTGAAGTTCCTGGGCTACGTCATGCATGGCGGCGGCGAGCTGCTCAGCCTGAAACAGCCGATCACGTCGATGGCCGATCTCAAGCGGATGAAGCTGCGCACGCCGCCCGGCGCGGTCTCCAAGGCGGTCAGCGCGACCGGCGCGGCGGTCGTGCCGACCCCGGGGATCAAGGCGTTCGACGTCGTCTCCAAGGGAATCGTCGACGGCATGGTCTTCCCGCCCGCCGACGTGTGGAAGCTGAAGATGATGCCCTACGTCAAGCACCTCACCAAGGTGCCCGGCAAGGTCTACGGCGCCGTGTTCTCGCTCTACATGAACCAGAAGGTGTGGGACCGGCTGTCGGACGCGGACAAGGCGGTGGTCATGGCTGCGTCGGGGGAGAAGATCGCCGCCGACTCCAACAACTGGGGCAACATCGATATCGAGGCCGAGGCCTTGTTCCGCAAGCAGGGGATCGGGGTCCGGCAGGCGACTCCGGAATTTACCGCCGCTCTTCGCAAGGCCTGGGCGTTCCAGGACGACGAGTGGGTCGCCGCGGCGGACAAGCTGGGCGTTCCCGGCAAGGAGGCGCTCGCTTGGTTCCGCGCCGAGGCCAAGCGGGTCTTCGAGATGCGCAAGTAACGGCGACGCCCCCCGGACCATGCCCGAAGGCGAGACGGGGCCGGGCGTCGACGACGTCCGGCCGGACGGCCGGTTCGAGACGTTCCTGATGGCCGTCGTGGGGACGGCGATCTTCCTGATGATGGCCATCACCTTCGTCGACGTGGTCGGCCGCTACGGGTTCAACGCGCCGATCCCCGGCGGCTTCGAGCTGATCGAGTTCCTGATGCCGCTGGCGATCTTCTCGGGCCTTCCGATCATCACCCGCCGCCGGACGCATATCGTCGTCAGCATCCTCGACGGCTGGTTCCGCGGCCGGGCCGGCGACGTCCGACGGCTGGTCGTGGACGTCGGCTCGCTGGCCGTCGTCGGCTTCATCGCCGAACGCCTGCGCAGCCAGGGCGCGGGGCTGGCCGAGGCGCAGATCGAATCGGGCTATCTCGAATGGCCGGTGGCGCCGGCGGCCTACGCGATCAGCCTCCTCAGCCTGTTGACCTGCGTGGTGCTGCTGCTGATGGTTCGGGACGATCTCAAGGCGCTGCGGGGGGCGCCGCGGTGAGGCGGACGCTGCGCCGATGACCGAGTCGCTGATCGGTTTCGCGGTCCTGCTGTTCGTCGTCTTCGTCGGCTTTCCGCTGGGCTTCGCGATGGTGGTGGTCGGCTTCGTCGGCTTCGGCCTGGTTCGCGGCTGGGAGCCGGCGCTCGAGACCGTCGGTCAGCTCATCCTCGATTTCTCGATGAGCTACTCCTTCTCCGTGCTGCCGCTGTTCGTCCTCATGGGCGCGTTCGTCTATCGCGCCGCGCTGTCGGAAGACCTGTACGACGCCTCCAACGCCTGGTTGGGCCACTACAAGGGCGGCCTCGCGATGGCCACCGTCGCGGCCTGCGGCGGCTTCAGCGCCGTCTCCGGGAGCTCGGTGGCCACCGCGGCGACCATGGCCAAGGTCGCCATGCCGTCGATGCGGCGCTACCGCTACAGCGAGAATCTCGCCGCCGGCACCATCGCCGCCGGCGGCACGATGGGCATCCTCATTCCTCCCAGCATCGCGCTGGTGATCTACGGCATCATCGTCGAGGAGGACGTGGGCAAGCTGTTCATCGCCGGGATCCTCCCGGGCGTGATCACCGTCCTGCTCTATATCCTCGTCATCAAACTGTTGATCGCCTTCCGGCCCGATCTGGGTCCGCCCGGGCCGTGGACGCCATGGCGCGACCGGTTCCGGGCGCTCAAATCCGTCTGGGGGATCGTCGCCCTGTTCGTGCTGGTGCTGGGCGGCATCTATCTCGGCGTGTTCACCCCGACCGAAGCCGGCGGGATCGGCGCGGTCGGCGCCGCCGCCTTCGCCGTATCGCGGCGCAAGATGGGATGGCGGGCGTTCTGCGGCGCGCTCGTCGAGGCGGGCCAGACCACCACGATGGTGTTCAGCGTCGCCTTCGGGGCGGTCATCCTGTCCAACTTCATGAACATCTCGGGCATGCCCAACTATATCGTCGGTTGGGTCGATTCGCTCGACATCGCGCCGATCGCGGTGGTGCTGGTGATCTGCCTGATCTACGTCGCGCTGGGCTGCGTGTTCGAGGGCATCGGCATGATCCTGCTCACGGTGCCGATCTTCTTCCCCGTGGTGCAGAGCCTGGGCTTCGATCTGATCTGGTTCGGCATCGTCGTCATCATGGTGACCGAGATCAGTCTGATCACGCCGCCGATCGGCATGAACGTGTTCGTTCTGAAGACGATCCTCCCGGAGATGTCGCTATGGGGGATCTTCGGCGGCATCGGCCCCTTCTTCCTCGCCGACATCGTCCGGCTGATGCTGGTGGTCTTCATACCCGGGCTGGCCCTGTACCTGCCCGGCCTGATGGGCCCGTAGCCGGCCGGTTACGCCATTCCGGTCATCAGCGGCGTCCAGTCGTGCATCTCGATCATGAGGTCGAGCATGCGCGCCGTCAGGGCGTCGCGCACGGGGCGGGCGTCGCGGCGTTCCCACAGATTCTCGATCTCCAGGGGATCGGCCCGGAGGTCGAACAGCTCGGCCCAGGGAAACGGGTGGTAGCGGGTCAACCGGTGGCCGTCGGTGACCATGGTCCGGATCCGTTGCGGCCGGTCGAAACCCAGATAGATCCGTTCCCGATCGTCCTCTACCAGCACCGCGTCGCGGACCCGCGCCTCCGTCCCGGCGACGACGCCGAGCAAGCTTCGGCCCTGGATGCCGTAATAGGGGGCGATCCCGGCCCGCTCCAGCACCGTGGTAGAAATGTCGATGGTCGAACCCAGCGCCGCGGTCCGCGAGACGCCGCGCGCCTCCGGGTCGGCCCACAGGAACGGCGTCCGAAGCGTTCCCTGATAGTGCAGCGGCCCCTTCAGCAGGATGCCGTGGTCGCCCATGAAATCGCCGTGATCCGAGGTGAACAGGACGACCGTGCTCCCGGCCAGGCCCAGCCGGTCGAGGGCGCCGAGGATGCGCCCCACGGCGTCGTCGATCATCGCGATCATGCCGTAGGTCAGGGCGATCGCCTCGCGCGCCTCGCGTTCGGTGACGGCGTAGGGAATCTGCCCGGCGCGCATCGCGGTTCCGGCCTGGAGTTCGTCCCGCATGAATCGCAGAATCGGCGACTCGCCCTTTCCGAACGAGGCGGGCAGGGGGACGTCCTCGGGGTCGTACATGTCCCAGTAGCGGCCCGGCGGGGTGAACGGATGATGCGGGTCGGGAAAGGAGCATTGCAGGTAGAACGGCTTCGCGTCCTCGGCCGCCGCCCGCTTCTCGATGAACGCGACGGTCTTGTCGGCGACGTAGGAGGTCGAATAGAGCTCCTCCGGGATCCGGGTCCGCCAGGCTTGCGGCGTCGAGATGCGGTCGTCGGGGATGGCGTTGGCCGGGCCGCGCAACCCGTCGGGGTCGGGGTGGCGCTCGCGCAGCCAATGCTCGTAGGCCCCGCCGGCCCGGTCGCCGTGCAGGGTGCAGAGATCGACGTGCTCGAAGCCGTAGAACGGCGTGCGGACCCGATGGGATGGGTCGGCCTTCCACTTCGGCGAGTTCTCCGACTCGTATTCCGCGCCGTCGAGTCCGTAGCGCTCGGCCTCCCGGTCGGCGCCGTCCGCCGACGGGTCGGCCTTCGCCCCCGGCGGCTCGAACTCGCGCGGGAGGCCCGTCATGTTCTGCAGATGCGACTTGCCGACCAGAGCGGTGGCGTATCCGTTCGCCGCCAGCTCCTCGACGAAGGTGCGCGCGCGCCGCGACAGCGGAATCCCGTTGGACCGGACCCCGTGCAGCGAGGGCAGCCGTCCGGTCATCAGCGAGGCGCGGTTCGGCATGCAGATCGGATTGGCGACGTAGAACCGGTCGAACGCGGTTCCCCGTTCGGCGATGCCGTCGATATGCGGCGTGCGCAGGACGGCGTTGCCCGCGCAGCTCAAATGGTCGGCGCGCTGCTGATCGGTGACGAACAGCAGGAAGTTCGGCCGGTCCGCCATTGGATGTACGGCCTCCCGCGGCGCAGGGCGGGAGTCTATGCGCGCCGGGCCGCCGGGTCCACCGGCGGCGAATGGCGGGGCTTCTTGACGCCCTGGCCCCGCCCGCCTTATATGCCGGCGTCCCGGGCGCGTAGCTCAGCGGGAGAGCGCTCGCCTCACACGCGAGAGGTCACTGGTTCAATCCCAGTCGCGCCCACCATCGTCCGGGTCCGATCCGTCGCGGCGGCGCTCGAAGACGCGGCGTCGGGGGCGCGTTCGCATTGCACGACGGAAATGGCTGAATCCGACCGCGTCCACAGCATGACCGGCTTCGCCCGGGCCGAAGGGTGCGACGGCGGCGACCGTTGGGCCTGGGAGGTCAGGAGCGTCAACGCGCGGAATCTCGACGTCCGCGTCCGCCTGCCGCCCGGCCTTGAGCATCTGGAAGCCGAGGCGCGCGGTCTGGCGCGAACGCGGTTCCGCCGCGGCGGCCTGTCGATCCATCTCTCGCTCGAGCGCGCGGCGCGGCCGAATCGCTACCGGCTGAACCGCGAGGCGTTGGCCGACATGCTCGGTTTGATCGACGAGCTCAAGGCGGCGGTCGGGACGCCGCCGCCCCGGGCCGAAGCTCTGATCGCGCTGCCCGGCGTCCTGGAGCCGGTCGGGGAGGAGGAGCCCGACGACCGGCGCGGCCGGCGCGACGCCGCCATGATCGAGACGTTGCGGGACGCGCTCGACGAGACGGCGAGGATGCGGGCCGGCGAGGGCGCGCGCCTCGCCGTCGCGGTCGAGGAGCACGTCGCCGCCATCGACCGTCGCCGCGCCGAGGCGGCGGACGCGGCCGCCCTCCAGCCCGCTGCGATCCGCGACCGGTTGCGGGAGCGATTGGCCGGGCTGCTGGACGGCGAGTCGCGGGCGCCGGAGGACCGGATCGCGCAGGAAGTCGCCCTGCTGGCTTCGCGCGCCGACGTGCGCGAGGAGCTGGATCGGCTGGCCGCGCACGTCGCCGCGGCGCGCGACCTGATCCGGCAGGGGGGCGCGGTCGGCAGGCGGCTGGACTTCCTGTGCCAGGAGTTCAACCGCGAGGCCAACACGTTCTGCGCGAAGGCGGCCGAGTTGAAGCTCACGCAGATCGGCCTCGAGCTCAAGGCCGCGGTCGAGCGGCTGCGCGAGCAGGTCCAGAACATCGAATGAGCATGCCGGCCGACGGAATCCAGCGGCGAGGGATCATGCTCGTCCTGTCTTCGCCCTCCGGAGCCGGCAAGACGACGATCGCGCGCGCGCTGCTGGCGCGCGACGACGACGTTTCGATGTCGGTTTCGGCGACCACGCGGCCGAAGCGGCCCGGCGAAGTCCCCGGCCGCGACTATCACTTCGTCGACGCGACCGAGTTCGACCTCATGGTCAACCGCCACGATCTGCTGGAGCACGCCAAGGTCTTCGGCCATTACTACGGCACGCCGCGCGCGGCGGTCGAGGAGGCGATCGAGGCCGGCCGCGACGTGCTGTTCGACATCGACTGGCAGGGGACGCAGCAGCTCGCCCAGGCGGCGCCCGAAGACTTGGTGAGCGTGTTCGTCCTGCCGCCGTCCACGCAGGAGCTCAACCGCCGTTTGCAGTTGCGGGCGCTGGACCCGGACGACGTCGTCATGGCGCGCATGTCCGAGGCCCCCGACGAGATGAGCCACTGGGCGGAGTACGACTATATCGTCGTCAACCGCGACATCGGCGACAGCGTCGAGGCGGTGTGCGCCATCCTGCGCGCCGAGCGGTTGCGGCGCGAGCGCCGGCCCGGCCTGACCGATTTCGTCAAGCGGCTGCGCGCCGGGCTGTAGTCCTTGCGCCCGGCGGCGGTCCGTCTCAGACGCTGTAATACATGCTGAACTCGATCGGGTGCGGGGTGTGCTCGAACGCCTCGATCTCGCCTTGCTTGAGCTCGATATAGCCGTCGATCAAGTCGTCGCCGAACACGTCGCCCTTCTTGAGGAAGTCGCGGTCGGCGTCGAGGGAGGCCATCGCCTCGCGCAGCGAATGGCAGACGGTCGGGACGTCCTGGAGCTCCTCGGGCGGCAGGTCGTAGAGGTTCTTGTCCATCGGGTCGCCCGGGTCGATGTGGTTCTCGATGCCGTCGATACCCGCCATCAGCATCGCCGTGAACGCGAGATAGGGGTTGGCCGACGGGTCGGGGAAGCGAACCTCGACGCGCTTGCCGTTGGGGCTGGCCGAGAACGGGATCCGGCAGGAGGCCGAACGGTTGCGGGCGGAATAGGCCAGCAGCACCGGCGCCTCGAACCCCGGAATCAGCCGCTTGTAGCTGTTCGTCGTCGGGTTGGTGAACGCGTTGATCGCCTTGGCGTGCTTGATGACGCCGCCGATATAGTGCAACGCCGCCTCCGACAGGTCGGCATAGCCCGAACCCGCGAAGGTCGGTTTGCCGTCCGTCCAGATCGACTGGTGGACGTGCATGCCCGAACCGTTGTCGTCGATCACCGGCTTGGGCATGAAGGTCGCCGACTTGCCGTAGGAGTGGGCGACGTTGTGCACCACGTATTTGTAGATCTGGACGTGGTCCGCCATGGTCACCAGCTGGCCCGCCTTGACGCCCAGCTCGTTCTGGCTCGGCGCCACCTCGTGGTGGTGCTTCTCCGTCTCGACGCCCATCTCCGCCATCACGGTGAGCATCTCCGCGCGCAGGTCGCTCATGCTGTCGACCGGCGGTACCGGGAAGTAGCCGCCCTTGACTCCCGGCCGATGCCCGACATTGCCGCCGTCGAAGACGCGGCCGGCGTTGTACGGGCCTTCCTCCTCGTCGAGCTGGTAGAAGGTGTGGTTCATCGACACGTCGAACCGCACGTCGTCGAACACGAAGAATTCGAGTTCCGGCCCGAATATGGCGGTATCGCCGATGCCGGCCTGTTTGAGATAGGCGGTGGCTCGCTTGGCCACCGAGCGCGGGTCGCGGGCGTAGGGCTGTCCGGTGGTGGGCTCGAGGATGTCGCAGAACAGGATCAACGAGGTCTGCGCCGAGAACGGATCCAGCGTTGCGCTGTCCGGATCGGGCAGCAGCATCATGTCGGATTCGTTGATGTCCTTCCAGCCGGCGATCGACGATCCGTCGAACATGAAGCCGTCGACGAAGGCGTCGTCGTCGATGGTCGAGACCGCCTGCGCGGTGTGGTGCCACTTCCCGCGCGGGTCGGTGAAGCGGAGGTCGACGTATTTCACGTCGTGCTTTTCGATCAGCTCGAAGATCTTCTTGGGGTCGGACATGATGCGTGTTCCTGCGTCAAACGTGAACTCGGGAGGCGCGGCGGCGACCGCGCTGCGCCGCACATGGTTAGCAGAAGCGCGGGCGGCGGCGCAACAGGCTCGCCCGCATTTCTTCTCCCGTCCGCGGACTGCGTCGGGCCGTTGCGGCGCTCGTGTGAGAGTGGCGGGCCTGTCGAACGAAGCCGGCGAAACCTCGATCCGTCCGCCGCCGCCGCTTTTTGGAGCGATCTAATGCAATCTTCGATTGCAGGAAATCCACCGCGGAGCGCGAGCCAAGCCGGTGCGCCTCGTCACGCCGGTCGGCGACGTTGGGGGCGCCGAACGCCGTCCTGCCGGGGCAAAAAATCTCAATTTCGTTATACATCAACAGGTTACGAAGAAAAATCAAGGGAAAAACAGGGCCAAAACCAGCCAAAACCAGGGCGAAACCAGGCGAAAAGCAAGGTGGATTCGCGCTCCGGAACCGCCTGCCGACGGGCGGCGTCATCCACGCCGCGCCGCTTCGCTTCGATCCGGGCGGCGTGGCGAAGAGGCCGCGCTCGCATACGATGCGTTGTCGCGTGCGCAACCTCCGATTGCGGGAAGCCGGCCCGTCGACATCCCCGACGCGGGCGACGAAAAACTCCGCCGACGGTCCGCTGCGGGGCTAAGGTCGCCTCTGCCTATTGGGGGAGACTATAACACAGGAACTTCCGCGTGTCAAGTGGAAATTTCGTCGTCCGGGATCGCGCCCTCGCGGCTTAGATCGCGTCCGCCCCGGTTTCGCCGGTGCGGATGCGCAGGACTTCCTCGATCGTGCAGACGAAGATCTTGCCGTCTCCGATGCGGCCGGTATGGGCGGCCTGCTGGATGGCCTCGACGGCGCGCTCCACCAGACCGTCCTCGATGACCACCTCGATCTTCACCTTGGGCAGGAAGTCGACGACGTATTCCGCGCCGCGATAGAGTTCGGTATGGCCCTTCTGCCGGCCGAATCCCTTGGCCTCGGTCACCGTCAGCCCGTTGACGCCGACTTCGTGCAGGGCCTCTTTGACCTCGTCCAGCTTGAACGGCTTGATAACGGCTTCGATCTTCTTCATGGCCCGTTCGCGGAATTTCGGGGCTGCGCCGGCCGCCGAGCCGGTCGCGCGCGTTATGCACCCGGCGAGCGGGCCGCGCAAGTCGCGGCCGACATCCGCCTTGACCGACATCCACCTTGACATGGGGATGCGACCGCGGTTGTTCGCGCCCGGTCGGACCCCTGGACGCGGAGGATCACGCGATGAAAGGCGGAAACACGTTTTTCGCCGATATGCCGGTTACCGTGTTCGAGGTCATGTCCCGCCTGGCCCAGGCGCATGACGCGGTCAATCTCGGCCAGGGGTTTCCCGACGGCAACGGTCCCGACGACGTCGTAGCCGCCGCGGCCGACTATCTGGCCAACGGCGTCAACCAGTACCCGTCGATGATGGGGATCCCGGCGCTGCGGCAGGCCGTCGCCGCCCATGCCGCGCGGTTCTACGGCCTCGAGGTAGACTGGGAGCGGGAGGTGCTGGTCACCTCGGGCGGGACCGAGGCGCTCGCGAGCGCGCTGTTCGGCCTGCTGGAGTCGGGCGACGAGGCGGTGTTGATCGAACCGCTCTACGATTCCTACCTGCCGATCGTGCGCCGGGCGGGGGCTACGCCCAGACTCGTCCGGCTCGAACCGCCGGGCTGGGAGCTACCGCGGGAGGCCCTCGCCGCCGCCTTCTCCGAGCGCACCAAGCTGGTCCTTCTCAACAGCCCGACGAACCCCTGCGCCAAGGTCTTCGACGAAGACGAACTGCGCTTCGTCGCCGGGCTGGTCGAGCGTCACGACGCCTTCGCCGTCTGCGACGAGGTCTATGAGCATCTCGCCTTCGACGGCGTAGCCCACGTCCCGCTGATCGCGTTGCCCGGCATGCGCGAACGCGCCGTGCGCATCGCCTCGGCGGGGAAGATCTTCTCGCTCACCGGGTGGAAGGTCGGCATGGTGACCGCTTCGCCGACGCTGCTCGCCCCGATCGCCAAAGCGCATCAGTACCTCACCTTCACCACGCCTCCCAACCTGCAGAGCGCCGTCGCCTACGGGCTGGGCAAGGACGACGCCTATTTCGCCGGCCTGCGCGCCGACATGCAGGCTCGCCGCGACCATCTGGCCGCCGGGCTCGCCCAGGTCGGGTTCGACGTGATCCCCTGCCAGGGGACCTACTTCATCACCGCCGACTTCCGCCCGCTCGGCTTCAACGGGACCGACGTCGCCTTCTGTCGCCATCTGACCACCGAGGCGGGAGTCGCCGCGGTTCCGGTGAGCGCCTTCTACCGGAGCGCCGGCGTCGATCATTTCGCCCGTTTCGCGTTCTGCAAGGCCGAGGCGTCGATCGACGAGGCGATCCGCCGGTTGCGGGCTCATTTCGGCCGGGCCGGGGCTTGACGGGGTTCCGGGCGGCGCCGTCGCGGCGGCCATGGACAGGGTGAGAAATACGGGTTAGGTAGACCCTGCCGGACGTTCCGCGCCGGACGTTCCGCGGTGGCAGTAGCTCAGTCGGTTAGAGCGCCGGGTTGTGGTCCCGGAGGTCGGGGGTTCGAATCCCCTCTGCCACCCCAGGCCCGTCGGACGAGCGGGCGGGGGAGTCGCTCGGTGCCGGTGGGAATCGCGCGCGCCGTCCGCAGCGTCTCCTCGCGCCAGATCCGGCCCTGCGTCGTCATGCGTTCGCGCGCCGCCCTTGCGGACCAGTCCTGTGTGTACTCGGTCAGCGGCCGCTCGCGCCGTTCCCAACGCGCCAGACCCTCCTCGATCGTGGGCGCGCGTTCGACGGCGACGGCCAGAGCGAGCCCGTTCATGATCGCAAGGCCCGCGCCCTGGCCCAGCGACGGGACCATCGCATGGGCCGAGTCGCCGACGATGGCGACGCGCCCGACCGACCAGCGGGTGAGCTTGGCGGTCTCGTAGGCGTCGAACCGGCCGTCGGGCGAGGCCTCGCGAAGGACCGGCTCGAGCTGGGGAAAGCCCGGCGCCCATATGTCCGCGCGCACCGGAAGCGCCGTCGCCTCGCGGTCGTCCACCGGGGCCATCAGGGCGAGATAGAGCTCCTCCGCGTTGCACGGAACGTACAGGACGCGAAGCGATCGATAGGCGAGATTCCAATAGTCGATCACGTGATGCCACGGACCCGCGCCCAGCCGGTCGAGGCAGCGGGGGGCCAACACCCGCAACAGGCCGAACGCGCCGACGTCGCGCTCCTTTTGGAGGCCGAGCGAGTCGCGCACCCTCGACCGCACGCCGTCGGCCCCGATCGCCAGGTCCGCGGCCAGCCGGCGGCCCGCGGCGGTGTGCAGCGCGCCGTCGGGCGACGCCCCGGCGATCTCCGAGTTCAGGGCGAAGTCCACGCCCTCCTTCTCCGCCACCTTCAGGATGGCCGCATACAGGGTCTGGCGGGTCATGGTCAGCATGCGTCCGCCATTCCCACCCGCGAACACGGATTTGGAAATCGTCCGGTCGCCGTCCCGGACCTCGTACACGCCCGCTTCGTGCGAGCCCGCGATCACGTCGTCGCAGGCCCCGATCGCCTCGAGCACGCGGAGGCCGTTTTCCCAGATGAAGATTCCGGCGCCGAAGGCGCGGAGCGCGGGGTCGCGTTCGTGCACGCGGACGGACCAGCCGCGCTGCGACAGCGCGATCGCCGACACCAGACCGGCGAACCCGCCGCCCGCGATCTCGGCATGCGGCTTCCCGGCCACGGGCCGCTACCGGATCATCGTCTCGGGCAGGAACAGCGCGATGCCGGGGGCCGCCACCAGGATCGCGAGACACGCCGTCATCGCCAGCCAGAACGGCAGGATGCCCCGGAAGATGGTTCCCAACGGCACGTCTTCGGCGACCCCCTTGACGACGAAGACGTTGACCCCGACCGGCGGGCTGATCAGTCCCATCTCCAGCACGATCACCATGACGACGCCGAACCAGATCGGATCGTATTCGAGCGCGGTGATGATCGGATGCACGATCGGCAGCGTGAGCACCAGGATGGCGAAGCCTTCGAGAAACGTCCCCATGACGATGAAGGCCGCCAGGATGATCATCAGCACGGCGAAGCGCGACAATTCGGCGGCGCTCAGTATCTCGGCGAGGTCGGTGGGTATCTCGGTCAGGGCGAGGAACGGGCTGAAGACGTGGGCGCCGATCAGGATGAGAAAGGCGAAGGCCGTGGTGCGGATCGTCTGGAGCAGCGTGAAGGTAAGCGTCTCCCGGTTCAGTCGGCGGCGCGCCAGCGTCAGCGCGAAGGCGAGGAACGCGCCCACGCCCGCGGCCTCGCCGACGGTGAAAACGCCGGCGTAGATGCCGCCGATGGTGACCAGGACGATCCCGATCATCGACGACGCTTGTCCGATCGCTCGAATGCGCCTGCCCAGAGGCTCCGTCGGCCCCGGCGGGCCGAGCCGCGGGTCGAGCCGCGTCTGGATCGCGATCGTCGCGATAAACAGCGCCGTCAACAGGATCCCGGGCAGCACGCCGGCCAGGAACAGCTGGCCGATCGATTCCTCGGTGAGGATGGCGTAGATGACGAAGCCCGTGCTCGGCGGGATCAGGATGCCGAGCGTGCCGCCGGCGGCGACGCAGCCGGTGGCGAGCCGGGGGTCGTAATCGAAGCGCTTCATCTCGGGGAGGGCGACGCGGCCCATCGTCACCGCCGAAGCGACCGAGGAGCCGGACAGCGCGGCGAAGCCGGAGCAGGCCGCGATCGTCGCCGAGGCGAGCCCGCCGCGCCAATGCCCGAGCCAGGCATAGGCCGCGTCGTACAGGTCGCGGCTCATACCCGACACGCCGGCCAGATTCCCCATCAGCACGAATAGCGGGATGATCATGAGTTCGAAATTGGAGGCGATGATGAACGGCTCGGCCGACAGGGTGGCGATCGCCGCCGGCCAGCCGTTGATCACGCCGATCCCGATGGCCCCGACCATCATCATCGCGACGCCCACGGGCATCCGCAGCGCCAGCAGCGCGAACAGCCCGGCCAGCCCCAGCAGGCCGACATAGGTCTGGCTCATGAGGTCGGCGGGTCTGCGAGGCCGCGCGCCGAGCGCAGCGCCAACAGGAACAGGACGAGCGCGTAGAGCCCGGTCCCGAAGGCGACGACGTACAGGAACGGGTATTGCGGGATGAAGATCAGGTTGGTCGCTTCGCCCAGCTCCCGCGACTCCAGCCCGCGCAGAACCGTCTCCCAGCAGACGAAGCCGAAAAAGGTCGCGCATACCGACCGCATTGCGGCGTCGAGCAGGCCGAGCGCCCGGCCGCGCAGCACGGAGCCGATCAGGTTGACCGCGATATGCCCGCCGGTCCAGCCGCAATAGGCCATGCCGAAGAACACGACGACGACCAGCGTCGCCTCCGACAGATCCTGGACGCCGAAGATCGGCGCGTTGAACAGTTTGCGCAGGATCACCGCGACGACGGTGAGCGCCATCAGCCACAGCAGCCCCAGGCCGCCCAGGATGGCCAACAGGCGCACGCCGCCGTCTACGGTCGAACCGGTCCTTTCCAACGGGTCCTTCACGGCGAGGGTCAGCTACTCGGGACTCCCATCGCCGCCAGGATCTTGCGCGCCGGAACGCCGTCCTTCTCCATCTGGGCCACCAGCCTCGCGCGGTTCTCCAGCAGCAGCGCGGTACCGGCCTTCGCTTGGTCCGCGGGCAGGGCGATGACCTCGTGGCGGCCGGTCTTGCGCACCGAGTCGAGCGCCGACTTGGAGAGCCGCTCGTAGGTCTCCGAAGCCTTGACGCTCAGCGCGCGTCCGGTCGTCTTGTCGACCAGGGCGCGCTGCTCGTCGCTCAGCCCGTCCCACGACTTCCGGTTCATCACCAGGAAGAAGGGCGAGCGTCCCGTCGGCAGGCCGGTCGTGAAATAGCGGGCGACCTCGCCGAGCTTGAAGCTCCGGATGGCGCTGGGGCCGGTGAGCACGCCGTCGATCACGCCGGTGTTGAGCGCGTTGTAGACCCGTCCGATCGGCATCGGCACGGGCGTCCCGCCGAGCGCCTTGATGGCTTCCGCCTGCATCTTCGATGGGGTGCGGATCTTCATCCCCTCGATGTCGGCGACCGTTCGCACCGGCTTGCTCTTGGTCATCAGCACCTGGGCTTCGCCGACCCAGAGCGCCAGCACCTTGACTTTGGTCCAGTCGGACGAGATTTCGGCGAAGGCGTCCCACAGCTTGTTGGCGCCGTCGGGTCCCGACTTGGCCACGTCGGGCAACTCGATGATGCCGGTGCGGCGGAACAGCGACGCCGTATAGCCCGGCAGGCCGAAGGTGATGTCGGCGACGCCGTCGACGGCGCGCTTGAACTGCGCGGCGGGCCCTTTGCCGAGCGCGCCGCCGGGGAATATCTTCACCGTCAGGCCGCCGGCCGACATCTTGGCCACGTCCTTCGACCAGGGCCGCATGATGAAGCGGTCCATCGGATGTTTGGTGGACATGAAATGCGCAAGCTTCAGCTCCTTCGCCTCGGCTTGCGGCGACGCCGCCCCCGACCAGACCGTTCCGGCGAAAGCCAGCGCGGCCGCGGCGACGGTCGTGTTTCGCAGCAGGTAGTTCATGACGCCTCCCTTGCTTCGTATGGAAGGCCCGAACCTAGCACAACGAACGAGGAGGGGGCGAGGGGGTCAGGGCGATCGCATCGCAGAGTCTGGCGGGACGGCGACGCTTGGGGCGTGGAGTTGAACAACCGTTACGGATGACCGGCGGTCCGAACGACGAGGAGCGAAGAGATGTCGCGCATATCCACCCATCGCGCTCGGCGCGTATTTCAGGCGGAGCCCGGCGTTTTGGATGAATGCGCAGAAGACGTATGAGCTCTCGAAGGAGTCGATCGAGAACGGTCGGAGCATCCGCGCGCGGGCGCGTGTCCACGCCGGGGAGCGGGCGGCGCCGTAGCGGGGACCGACGTCGATCGCCGCTTCGGCCTTGCCGGTGGGAGAGGGGCCGTGGAGCATGCCGGGCGCGCCTCTCCGGGCCGGCGGGGAGCTGGCCCGGCATCCGGTCCCCGTGACGCTTTGCTCCCGTCTTGCGGCTGACCGGGAACGGGCGGGGACGGCGAAGTGATCACGCCGCATCCGCCGGTCGCACGCGCTTGGCGATCTCGGTTCCGCGCTCCCGTTCGATCAACGCGATGTCGTACTGGCTCTGGAGACCGATCCAGAACGGCGCGCCGTTGCCGAAATAGAGGCCGAGACGCACCGCCGTGTCGGCCGTGATCGAACGGCGGCCATTCAGAATGTCCGTCACGCGGCCTGACGGAACGCCCAGGTCGAGCGCCAGCCGGTTGGCGCTCAGGCCCCTCGCCTCGAGTTCGCGCTTCAGCAGCCGGCCGGGATGTGAGATCGGAAGCATGGCGTTCATCCCTTATGGTAATCGACGATCTCGACGTGGTGGGCGTCACCCGCCCGAAACTCGAAGCAAATCCGCCAGGACCCGTTCACCGTCATCGCCCATTGGTTTGCGCGCGTCCCTTTGAGCTTGTGCAACCCGACGCTCTCGAGCGGGCTCAGATCACGGAGCGTACCGGCGGCGTTGAGCGCCAGCAGCAAATCGATGGCGGCCGGGAAGTCCAGGCCGCGAAACCGGTTCGGCGTTTCACCTTCCCAGACTTTTCGGCTGGCTGCGTTGCGCCACGAGCGGATCACGGCGAAAACGTACTACGCCGATCGGTCCAACGCAAGAGCATCGGAGATGCCGTCAGTCACAAGCCCGCGGGCTGTTCCCGCGGCGCGGACTTCGCGTTTGCCGCCGGGTCGCGGGCGGATGGGTCGGCTCGGGGCCGAAAAGAGACGCGGTGAAGAGGAAGCGGCGAACCGCCTCTGATTTGACTTCGCCCGGCGGCCCGTGCTGGACTCCGACGGCGGCGATGGCGGAAGGATCGGAAGATATGGCCGAACGGGAGCTCTCGCTCGAACGGCGCGCCATGGCGGGCGCGCGGATGACGTTCGAGGAGCGCAGGGCGATGTGGCTGGAAATCTCGCCGGGCATCACCGGGCGGGACTTCGATTCCTACCAGGCCTGGCGGCGGCGGCGTCTGGCGCGGACGCCGCGGCCCGGCGGCATGGCGCCGGACTTCGAGCTCGAAGGACTCGCCCCGGACGGCGCGCGGACGGGCGAGACGGTCCGGCTCAGCGCCCTGCGCGGGATGCCGGTGGCGCTCGTCTTCGGCTCCTACACCTGACCGCCCTACCGCAATTGGGCCGTGCGCCTGAACGAAATCTACGACCGCTGCAAGGGCCGACTCCCCTTTTACGCGATCTATATCCGCGAAGCGCACCCCGACGACGGCTGGCGGGTGCCGGAGAACCTGGAGCAGGGGATCCATCACGACGAGCCGACCTCGGACGCCGAGCGCGGCGAGATCGCCGCGGTCTGCCGGCTGAAGCTCGATCTCCGCATGCCGATGCTGATCGATTGGATCGACAACGACGTGGAGGAGAAATACCTGGCGACGCCGATCCGCCTCTACGTCGTCGATCGCGACGGCGGGATCGCCTATGCCGGCGAGCCGGGTCCGTTCGGCTTCGATCCCGATTCGTGGGAGCGGGCGATCATGGCCCAGCTCGGGGAGGCCGGCCCCGGCCCGGGGTAGGTTGGCGCGCCCGGGAAGATTCGAACTCCCAACCTCCTGATCCGTAGTCAGACGCTCTATCCAGTTGAGCTACGGGCGCGCGAAGGCCGGGATATAGCGCACAGGCGGGCCGCTGGCAATGCGCCGCCGCCGGATCCGCGCAGGGGCCGCCCATGTTCTCATTTTGTGCTTGACATTGGGGAGCGTCTGTGTTATCTTCCTCCCCATCGTCGAAATCCGCGACCGGAAGCCCTGCCGCAGGGCCGTCGCGTCGCGCCCGGCTGGAACGGAGGAGAGAGAGAATTGGTTCCAAGGCCGCCCACCCGCCGAAACCGGATCCGCCCGTTTTTTCGCCGCGAATCCGCCTTGCTTTTCGCCTGCTTTCGCCCTGCTTTTGGCCGGTTTCGGCCCTGCTTTTTCCCTGTTTTTTCAGCGTAATATATTGATATACAACGATATTGTATAAAAAGGCAATGCTTCCTCTCGATGTCGACCGCGTGACGCCGCTCGAAACGATCGTCCCGCCGACCGGAATCGGCGCGGAAACGCTCGACCGCCGCTCGCTTTGCGAGGGGAGGGCGGCCGACGACCGCCCGCCTCTGAAACTGCGCAAGGCGCGCTTTCTCGACGGCCTGCGAAGCACCGGCAAGCTGGACTACAAGCGGTATCTCGCCTCGCCCTTGCGCTATGCGGGCGGCAAGAGCCTGGCCGTCGGGATGGTCGTCGAATTGCTGCCCGACGACACTCGCCGCCTCGCCTCGCCGTTCCTGGGCGGCGGCGCCGTCGAGATCGCCGTCTCCCGCGAACTCGGATTGCCGGTCGCGGCTTACGACGTCTTCGACGTTCTCTGCGCCTATTGGCAGGCGCAGCTTTCCGCCCCGGCGTCTCTGGCGCGGCGGCTCCGGGCCTTCCAACCGGACCGCCGGACCTTCGCCCGCGTGAAACGGCGGCTCGAAGCGCATTGGCGGCGCGGCGACGAGCTGGAGTGGGGCGATCTGGCCGCGCACTACTATTTCAACTCGAACACGTCCTACGGCCCGCATTTCCTCGGCTGGCCGTCCGACGTTTATCTGAACGAAGACCGCTACGCCAAGATGGTCGAGAAGGTGGAGGCGTTCCGGGCGGCGCCGCTTTCCGTCGAATGCGCCGACTTCACGGAATCGATTCCGCGTCATGCGGGAGACTTCCTCTACTGCGACCCGCCCTATTACCTCGAAGAGGGCAAGACCTTCGTGGGCATGTATCCGCACCGCAACTTCCCGATCCATCACGACGGCTTCCGGCACGAACGGCTGCGGGACCTGCTGTTGCGCCACAAGGGCGGCTTCGTCCTGTCCTACAACGATTGCCCGACGATCCGGGATTGGTATGCGGACTGTCGGATCGAAACGCCGGAATGGCAATATACCTTCGGGCAAGGCGACACACGGATCGGAGAGAACCGCCGCGAGCGAAACGGCGGGTCCCACGTGAAGAAGTCCCATGAGCTGCTGATATGGCGGCGTCCGCAATGAACGCATGGCCGGCGAGCAGCGGCGGCGCCGCCGGAATCCCGTCGATGGGGGAGCGCACTTCCATCCGTCGCGACGCTTCCGGGAGCGACCGCCCCGGCCCCGCCGCCGCGCCCGGCCGGCGGGCCGGCGCCGCCGACGCGCCGCGCTATCTCGTCGCGACCGATACCGGCGGCACCTTCGTCGACGCCGTGATCTGGGATCTCGACAGCGGCCGGTTCCGGGTCGGCAAGGCGGCGGCGACCCCGGACGATCCGCCGCGCGGCATCGTCGATGCGGTCGGCGCGGCCGCCGGGCCCGGCGGCGAGCCGCCCGACGAAGTGCTCGCGAACACGCTTCTGTTCTGCAACGGCGCCACCGTCGCCACCAATGCGATGATCGAACGCAAGGGCGCGCGGACCGGGCTTCTGATCACCGCCGGCTTCGAGGACACGCTGGCGATCGCCAACGTCGCCGGGCGCACCGCCGGGCTGGACGAGGCCGCGCTGATGGATTACCGCCGCGCCGAATGGCCGGCCCCGATCGTCGAACGCGGCTTGGTCCGGGGCGTGATCGAGCGGGTCGATGCGCATGGCGAGATCGTCGTGCCGCTCGATACGGACCAGGCGGTTCGCGCGCTGGACGAACTTGCGGAGCGGGACGTCGAGGCGCTCGCGATCTGCTTCCTCTGGTCGTTCCGCCGCCCCGACAACGAGCAACGGATGAAGGAGCTCGCCGCCCGGCGCCATCCCGGCCTGTTCACCGTTGCGTCGAGCGATCTCGTCCCCGTGCTCCGCGAATACGAGCGCGCCAACACGACCGCGATCAACGCCTTCCTGGGTCCCGTGTTCGCGGACTACGCGCGCGGCCTGCGCCGGCGGCTGCGCGCCGGGCGGCGCCGGGCCGAGCCGCTGGTCATGCAGTCGGTCGGCGGGCTCGCCCCGGCGTCGGAAGTCGAGCGGGCGCCGGTCGCGACGCTGTTCTCCGGCCCGGTAGGCGGCGTGATCGCCGGGCAGGCGCTCGGCGCGTCGATCGGGCGGCCCAACCTGATTACTACCGACATGGGCGGGACCAGCTTCGACGTCGGTCTGATTCTCGACGGCGAGCCGCTGACCACCCCGGTCACGGTGATCGAGCGTCAGACGGTCGCGATCCCGACCGTCGAACTGGTCACGATCGGCGCCGGAGGCGGCAGCGTCGCCTGGATCGACGACGTCGGGATGCTCCAGGTCGGTCCCCGCAGCATGGGTTCGACGCCGGGGCCGGCCTGCTACGGGCGCGGCGGCGATACGCCCACGGTGACCGATGCCGACGTCGTGCTGGGCTATATCGACGCCGACCGCTTTCTCGGCGGCGACATGCGCATATCGCGCGAGGCGGCCGAGCGCGCGATACGGACCGGAATCGCCGATCCTCTCGGCATGAGCGCGGTCGAGGCCGCGGCCGCGATCTACCGGATCGTCAATGCCCGTATGGCCGACCTGATCCGCCGGGTCACGGTGGAGCGCGGCTTCGACCCGCGCGACTTCGCGCTCGCCGCCTTCGGCGGTTGCGGGCCGACCCATTGCACCGCCTACGGCCCCGACATCGGCGTGTCCCTGGTGGTGGTGCCGGACGGCGCCGCCGTCTTCTCGGCCTTCGGGATCGGCCGATCCGACCTGCGGCATGTCTGGGTGCGCGCCTTCCCCCATGAGCTGCGCGCGCTCGACGGCGCCATCGACCGCGCGCCGCTGGCCGAGATCAACCGCATCTTCGCCGAGTTGACGGACCGCGCGGCGCGGCAATCGGCGCGCGACGGGGTCGCGCCGGAACGGGCGCGGCTGCGATACAGCGCCGACGTCCGCTACAAGAACCAGATCCACCAGATCGCCGTGCCGCTGGCGGATGCGCCGCCGCTCGACGACGACGGCCCGGACCGCCTCGCCGCCGAGTTCGAGCGTCGCTACGACCGGCGCTACGGCGGCGGCGCGAGCTCTCCGACCGCGCGCATCGAGTGGGTCAATCTCCGGCTCGAATCGGTGACCCCGGCGCCGGCGTCCGCGGCGCTCGCGCGCGAGCCGCTCGGCCCCGCCGACGCTTCCGCAGCGCGCATCGGCGTGAAGGACGTCTACGATCCCGGACGCCGGCGGTTCGCGCCGACGCCTCATTTCGCCGTCGACGCGCTGCGTCCGGGCCACCGGATCGACGGCCCGGCGGTCGTCGTCGCCTACGGCGCGACGATACCGCTGCATCGCGGCCAGCGGCTCGGGGTAGACTCCGGTCGCAACCTGTCGATCGAGTTCGCCGCATGAGCGCCGACATGCCGGAGCCGGTACGGTTCGAGCCCCGCAACGATCCCGTCACCTTCGAGGTTCTGCGCCATCGACTGTGGCAGATCAACGACGAGCAGGGCCAGACCATCGTCAACGTCTCCGGCTCGCCGGTCGCCAGCGAGGGCAACGACTTCAACGTCGCCATCGCCGACGCCGGCGGCGAGCTGGTGGCGGTCGGCGCCTTCATCACCCTCCACGTCAGCGCGATCACCCTGGTCATCCGCAACACGGTGGCGCTCCTGGGCGAAGAGAACATCGCCGACGGCAGCATGTATCTGGTCAACGACCCCTGGCTCGGCGCCGGGCATCAGAACGATTTCTGCGTCATCCAGCCGGTCTATTGGCGGGGCCGGCGGATCGCCTGGACCGCCTCGGTGATCCATCAGGTCGACGTCGGCGGCCCGGCGCCGGGGAGCTGGAACCTGGCCGCCCGGTCGGCGTTCGAGGAAGCGCCCCGCTATCGCGGGCTGCGGGTGGTCCGCGACGGGACGGCGCAGGCCGACGTCGTGGCCACCGTGCTTACCAATACGCGACTCCCCGATCTGGTCGATCTCGACCTCCGCGCCCAGATCGCCGCCGCCAACGTGGCCCGCGAACGGCTGCACGCGCTCGTGGCCCGCTACGGCGTCGAGACGGTGTGCGACGCGATCGACGATTCCTTCGCCTATTCGCAGGTCCTGTTCCGCCGCAAGCTCCTGGAACTCCCGGACGGCGATTGGTACGCCGAAGACCATATCGACCATGACGGCCATGAGGAGCGCATCTACACCGTCCGTTGCCGGGTCGAGAAACGGCGGGACCGGCTTCTGTTCGATTTCACCGGCACCAGCGGCGAGGCGCCGGGGCTCATCAACACCACCTTCGCGGGGGCCGCCGCCGGCGCCTACGGCGCGGTCTACCCGTTGCTCTGCCAGCACATCCCGTGGAACGCCGGCGTGCTGCGCCAGATCGACCTGACCGTCGAGGAGGGCGCGATCCATCATGCCCGCTTCCCCGCCCCGGTGGGCTACGGCGTGGTCCATGCCTGCTGGACGTCGATGAACGCGGCCGCGCTGGCGGTGAACAAGATGCTCGCCAGCAGCGGCGCGCATCGCGCCGACGCCATGGCCGGCTGGGCCGGCTCCACCTTCGTCTACAACGTCTTCGGCAAGGACGACCGCGACCGGTCCTTCGCCACCATGCTGCTGAGTTCCGACCTCCAGGGCTGCGGGGCGCGCGCCTTCGCCGACGGCTACGACGTCGGCGGCAAGCTCAACGCTCCGCGCAGCAAGGTGACCGACGTCGAATCGGTCGAAGCGAACTATCCGCTGCTCTACCTCTATCGCCGCCGGACCGCCGATTCGGGCGGGGCCGGCCTGTGGCGCGGCGGGGTGTCGGCGGAGGTCGCGCTGACCGCCCACCGGGCGCCGCGAATCGACGTGACGGTGAACACCGTCGGCGTCAACCACTCCTCCAGCAACGGGCTGTGCGGCGGCTATCCGGGCGGCGGCTGTCTGGTGCAGATCAAGGCCGGGACCGACATCGCCGCGCATTGGCGGAGCGGGCGGCTGCCGCTCGATCTCGGCGAGCTCGGCGGCGACCTCGAAACCCACCCGGCGAAGCACGTCTTCGCGCTGACGCCGGGCGACGTGTTCGTCGCCAACCCCCATGGCGGCGGCGGCTACGGCGATCCGCTGCGCCGCGACCCTGACTCGGTGGCGCGCGACGCGGCGCATGGGCTGGTGTCGGCCGATTGCGCCGGCGCCCTCTACGGCGTCGTCCTCGACCGCGCCGGGGGCGCGGATGCGGCGGCGACCGGACGCCTCCGCGAATCGATGCGCCGGGAGCGGCTCGCCCGCGCCGAACCAAGCCGCGCGCCGCCCGAAGGGGCGGGGCGCCCGCGCGGCGACCGGCCCGTCGAATATCCGCTCGGCGCCTTCGAGGCCGCCGGCGGATGGCTCCATTGCGGCCGGTGCCGCAGGTCGATCTGCCGCGACGCGGAGCCGATCAAGCCGTATCTCGCCCGCGAGCGCGGCCCGCTCGGCGCGGCCGGGCCGCGCATCGCCCAACGCTGGAGCGGCGACAGCCCGGACTTCGAACTGTGGCGGTATTACTGCCCGCATTGCGGCGAACTCGGCGCCGTCGAGCAGCATCTCAAGAGCGAGACCGCGGCCTGGACGGATTATCGGATCGACGACGAGCGGGTCGCGGAGAGGCTGGAGGAGAAGACGGCATGATCGATCTGGGCGGACGCATCGCGCTGGTGACCGGCGCGGGGCCGAATATCGGCCGCGAGATCGCGGCGACCCTGGCGCGGGCGGGCGCCACGGTGCTGTGCAACGACTTGCGCGCCGAACACGCGGAAGCGGCCGCGGCCCAAGTCCGGGACGCCGGCGGGGCGGGCGTCCCGGCGGCGTTCGACGTGACCGCCCCGGACGAGGTGCAGGCCGCCTTGGACCGCGCCGCCGGGGAGTACGGCGTCGTCGACGTCCTGGTCAACAACGCCGCGATCACCATTCCCAAGGGCGTCCTGGCGACGAGCTACGAGGAATGGCGCCGGGTCATCGACGTCAACCTGACCGGCATGTTCCTGTGCTGCCAGGCGGTCGCGGCCCGGCTGGTGGCGGCGAAGAAGCCGGGGGCGATCGTCAACGTCGCCTCGACGTCGGGGCATCGCGGGCGGGCCAACGCGCTGGCCTATTGCGCGTCCAAGGGGGGCGTCCTCAACCTCACCCGCGCCATGGCGATGGATCTCGCCCCCCACGACATCCGGGTCAACAGCGTGACGCCGACCAAGACCGGCGTCTCGGTCGGCGCGTTGGAATCGGCCGAGACGCGCTCGTTCGACGAGATCCCGATGGGCCGGCTGGGCGAGCCCAGGGATCAGGCCAATGCGGTGCTGTTCATGGTCTCGGATCTTGCCGCCTTCGTCACCGGCGAGGACATCCGGGTCGATGGCGGCTCGATCGCGACCTGGGGGGCGCGGACGAAGTTCGACCGGCGACGCTGACGATTGCGGCTTCCGCGGGAGGACGCGCCGCGCTATTCGGCTTCCCGGCGTGCGCCCCCCAGCCAGGCCGTGACCACCAGCTCGGCGACGGCGCCGGGCGGCAGCTCGCTGACGCCGACGTCCGTCCAGGTCGGGTAGGGCGCCTTGATGTAGCGGTTCTTCACCTCGTTGAAGAGCGGGAAGGTCTTGAGATAGTCCAGGCGGTAGGTTTCGACGGTCACCACGTGGTCGAAGGTCGCGCCCGCCCGCGCGAGCCGCGTCCCGACCTCCTCGAAGATGCTGACGAAGTTGGCGGTCAGGGCCTCGTCGTCGGCGTCGCGCGCCACCGGCGTCCCGGTGACCCCGGACAGGTACAGCATGTCGCCCACCCGGACCGCCGGGGCGTAACGGACGGTCTCGGGAAGGTTCGGATCCTGCGAGACGAAGACCTCGGGCGCGACGCCCTCCCCGGCGGAAGGAGCGGCGAGCGGCGACACCGCCATCAGAACGGCCAATGCGGCGATACGATGCATGGTTCTCTCCTCTATGCCCGGAAGCCCGTCCCCAGGCGGTCGGGCCGTCCCGGCGTTCCCGACGGTCCGTCCAACGTCTCCAACATGAGTCGATCCCGCCAGAAATTAGGGTTTCCAAATGGACGTGTCGAGCGCGACAATGGCGCTGATGGCGCTGATGGCGCTGATGGCGCTGATGGCGCTGATGGCGCTGATGGCGCTGATGGCGCTGATGGCGCTGATGGCGCTGATGGCGCTGATGGGCGCGTCCACCCATTTTGAAAGGGACGATGAACATGATCAACTTGACGACGGTGCTTCACGTACCGATGGCGTCCGAAGGGGTCCAGTACAGTGCGCGCAAGATCTTGTCCTTCGCGGATGCGCACCGCAAGGATCCGGACTTTCGCTCGCGCACCGACCAGGATCCGGTCGCCGCCCTCGCCGAGCACGACGTCGAGGTGCGGCCCGATACGGAGGTGCGCATCGCGGAGGACTCGGACGAGGTTTTCCACTTCGTCCTTCCCCCCGACTGGAATGCCGGCGTGGGGGACGAGGTGCTCGATGTGGTCGCCGGCGGCTTCGGCAAGACCGCAGGGCAGCGGGGGCTGAACCCCGACGGCTTCAGTTCGTGCTACACCCCGCCCAACCTTCCGGGGTTTACGGGATATCGCCCCTGACGAAGCCGGCGAGGGCGGGGTCGCGCCCCTGTCCGACCGACGCGGCCCGTCGCGTGTCGCCGTGTCGCGGAAGGAGGCTCCTGACGCGAGGTCTTCCGGGGCGCCGCGCGGCGCCCCGGCCGGCCCGCCCCGGACGGTGCTGATCCGGATGCAGGCCGGGGACTCGCCGGTGCGGTGGCGGGCGGCGGGCGGCGACGACGCGCCGGGCAGGGAACCCGGCGTATGCGTGCTCGCCGTCGATGGCGCGCCTGCTCAGATTCACCCCCAGAGCGTCGCGGATCTCATGCAGGCGGGCCGGCACTCCCTGGAGCGGCTCGAGGGGACCGGTTACCGCATCGACTGGCGAGAGGTTCTCGCCGTCGCCGGGGCCCCGGCGACGGCGCGGCGGGTGATGGCGCTCCCGGCCCGGCCCGAGCCCGGCCACGACGGCGCGGAGGGTGGATGAAACCCGGGTCGCATGTTCTGATCCCCGACTTTCTGCCCACCGCCGACGCCGCGGCGTTGTTCGACAACGTGTATTCCGGCGGTTGGACGATAGGGCTGAGCGGCGGCGGCGTCATCGACCGCCTGTCCCGGTCGGTCTTCAACGCCGAACTGAGCGCGCACGAGAGGAAATGGTGGCTCCCGCGCGTCCTCGCGGCGCTTCCGCGGACGGCGCGGGAGTTGGGGGTGGCCGTATCCGCCGCGCCCGACTTCTTTACCGCCTGGGCGTGCCATCACAGCGGAGATCTTCACGTCCGGCATTGCGACGCCGGAGAGACCACACCGAGTTTCTGGGACAACCGCCGCATCGCGTATGCCTACTACCTGCATCGTCGGCCGCGCGCCTTCACGGGAGGCGACCTGGTGCTCTATCCGCCCGGCGTCGCGCCCGTCCGGATTCGGCCGGCGCACAACGCCTTCATCGCGTTCTCGCCCGAAACCGAACACGAGGTCGAGCCGGTGAGCTGCGATCCCGACGACTGGGGGGCCGGCCGGTTCTCGATCGTGGGATTCGTGCTCGAACCCGAGTCTCCCGCGGAGGGATGAGCAAAATCGCCCGCCGGTCGGGATAGCCGGCGGGGTTCGTGCGCTCTCGGCGGTCGCGCCCCGGCGGAACCCGAATTCTCAAACGGACTCTAGCCCGCTATCCGCCGGATCGCCGCGTCCAGGCGGACGGCGAAGCGCTCCAGCCGACGGTCGTCCAGCGCCACCGCATTGTAGAGGCTCAACATGCGGAAGTCGGCCCCCGGCGCGCAGGCCCCGATCAGCGCGCGCTTCAGGATGCGCCGCAGCGGGCGGCGGAGGACCAGCCGGTCGAACCACCAGGGCGAGCCCAACGTCGTCACGGCCAGGCAATGCTTCAGCTTGTCGAGACGGGGCGTGATCCGGCCGCCCTTCTCGGGGTGATCGAACGCGACCCCCGGCGCCCACGCCCGGTCGAACCAGCCCTTGAGCAGGGCCGGGAACCCGAACCACCAGGTCGGGAAGACCAGCACCAGAATCTCGGCGCTCTCCAGCGCCTCGATCTCGTCCGCCAGCGCCGACCGGTCGAACCGGTCGGCGAAATAGCTCCGCCACTCCTCCGCCGAGAGCGGAGCCGCGAAGCCGGCGGCGTAGAGATCGAGATGATGGGCCTCGACGCCGTGCGCCGCCAGGGCGGCCCGCGCCCGCTCCGCCAGGAAGCGGCACAGGCTGTCGTCCAGCGGATGGCAGGAAACCAGCAGGCAGCCTTTGCCGCCATGCGGTCGTTGCGCGGGATCGCTCATGCGGAGCCTCTGCGGTCGGCGGCGTTCCGCGTAAGGGTGGCCCGGGTCGGCGAAAATGGCCAGCCCGCATTTCGCCCCGACGGTCCGTCCAACGTCTCCAACATGAGTCGATCCCCCCGGTAATTAGGGTTTTCAAATGGACGTGTCGAGCGCGACAATGGCGCTGATGGCGCTGATGGCGCTGATGGCGCTGATGGCGCTGATGGCGCTGATGGCGCTGATGGCGCTGATGGCGCTGATGGGCGCGTCCACCCATCTTGAAAAGGACGATGAACATGATCAACTTGACGACAGTGCTTCACGTACCGATGGCGTCCGAGCAGGTCCAGGAGAGCGCGAGCAGGCTCCTGTCCTTCGCGGATGCGCACCGCAAGGATCCGGACTTTCGCTCGCGCGTCGACCAGGACCCGGTCGCCGCCCTCGCCGAGCACGACGTCGCGGCGCGGCCCGATACGGAGGTGCGCATCGCGGAGGACTCGGACGAAGTTTTCCATTTCGTCTTCCCTCCCGACTGGAACGTCGGCGTGGGGGACGAGGTGCTCAATTCGGTCGCCGGCGGCGGCAAGAGCGCCTCCGGCTGCGGCGGCGGCGGCACCGCCGGCTATGGAGGGTGCGCCGGCCCGCCGGCTTGCGGATGTGGCGCAGGCTGCATCGACTCGTGGACCTTCGGGAGGGACTGATCGACGCGGCGCGTCGCACATCGCGGAAGGAGGCTCCTGACGCGAGGTCTTCCGGGGCGCCGCGGGGCGCCCCGGCCGGCCCGCCCCGGCCGCCGCTGATCCGGGGCCGCGCCCCTCCGTTGCTCGGACGCGCTGCGGCCTAAGAGTCCGTTATGCGCCGGCCCGCCGCGTCAAGGCGGACGGCGAGGCGCTCCAGCCGACGGTCGTCCAGCGGATGGCGGGAAACCGGCAGGCGGACTTTGCCGCGATGCGGTCGTTGCGCGGGGTCGCTCATGCGGGGCCTCTGCGGTCGGCGGCGTCCTGCGTAAGGGTGGCGGGACCGGCTGAAATGGCCAGCCCGTTCCGCGCCTCCCGATTGGCGAACGCCGCCGCCGCTTGCCGTGCGCCGGGGCGGCTGGCAGGATGCCCCCGCCCGTCGCATGGAATACCGGCCCGCCGCGATGTCGTCGAATCGGATTGCGGTCGCGTTCGCGAACGTCGCGCATTTCTACGCGCACGTTCTGATGCTGCTCTACCCGACGGTGGTTCTCGCCCTCGAAGGAGCGTTCGGCCTGTCCTATGGCGAGCTGCTGACGCTGGCCCTGCCGGGCTTCGTCCTGTTCGGGGTCGCGGCGCTTCCGGCCGGGTGGCTGGGCGACCGCTGGAGCGCGCACGGCATGATGGCGCTGTTCTTTCTCGGCAGCGGGGCGGCGGCGATCCTGACCGGCCTCGCCGCGAGCGCGCTGGAGCTCGCGGCCGGCCTCGCGCTGATCGGTCTGTTCGCGTCGATCTACCATCCGGTCGGCACCGCGGTCGTCGTCGGCAACGCGGTCAATCGCGGCCGCGCGCTCGGCGTCAACGGCGTGTTCGGGAGCGCCGGCGTAGCCCTGGCGCCGCTGATCGCGAGCGGTTTGCTCGGGGCCATGGGCTGGCGCAGCGCTTTCCTTCTGCCGGGCGCGCTGTCGATGCTGACCGGGCTCGGATTCCTGTACGCCGCGCGGCGCGGCGTCGGGCGCCGCCGGATCGCGCGGCCGCCCGACCCGGCGGTCTCGCGCGCGGATTCGATCCGCGGCCTCGGCATCGTCGCCGTGACCACCCTCGCCGTCGGCCTGATCGCGCAGGCGCTGATGGTCGGGCTGCCCAAGCTGTTCGACGTGAGCGTCGCCTTGTTCGCGTCCGCCGGGCCGGTCGGCACCGGCGGGCTGGTGACCGCCGCGCTCCTGTTCGGCATGGCCGGCCAGTATGTCGGCGGGCGCCTGGCCGACGCCTGGCCGCTGGAGCGCGTCTATGTCGGCATGATGGCGATGGCGGCTCCGGTCGCCGTCCTCGCCGCCGGCCTGCGCGAACTGCCGCTGGTCGCCGCCTGCGCCGCGGTGATGATGCTTACCTCGGCGGCGGTTCCCTCGGAGAACAGCCTCGTCGCGCGCTACTGTCCGCGCGACTGGCGGGCCACGGCCTACGGGGTCAAGTTCGTGCTGGCCCTCGGGGTGAGTTCGCTCGCCGTGCCCATGGTCGGCGCGATCTACGACCGGTTCGGCGGCTTCTATTGGCTGTTCGTCGCCATCGCCCTGCTCGCCGCGCTGGTCGCCGCCTGCGGCCTGTTCCTGCCGCCGGCGCGCCGGGCCGTCATCCCGGTCGCGGCGCCCGCCGAGTGAACGCCGCCCCGGGGGGCGGGGCAGGGGGGGGCGCGGGCTACGCCTTCGCCAACGCGCGGTCGAGATCGGCGAGGATGTCGTCGATATGCTCGATGCCGACCGACAGGCGGATCACGTCGTCGCCGGCGCCCGCGCCGGCCCGCTGCGCCTCGGTCAGCTGGCGATGGGTGGTCGAGGCGGGGTGGATGATCAGGCTCCGCGTGTCGCCGATATTGGCGAGATGCGAGAACAGCTCCACGCGATCGACCAATGCGACTCCCGCCGCGTAGCCGCCCTTGACGCCGAAGGTCAGCACCGCTCCGGCGCCCCGCGGCAGATACTTCGCGGCGAGTTCGCGATAGGGGCTCGAAGCGAGCCCCGGATAGGACACCCAGGCGACCGCGGGATGCCCCTCGAGCCACGCCGCGACCGCCTGCGCGTTGGCGCAATGCCGCTCCATGCGGAGCGGCAGCGTCTCCACCCCTTGCAGAAGGTTCCATGCCGATTGCGGCGACATGCACGGGCCGTAGTCCCGCAGCGCCACCGCGCGGGCCTTCATGGTGAAGCCGAAATCGCCGAAGGTCTCGGCGAAGGTCAGGCCGTGATAGGCCGGATCGGGCTCGGCGAGACCCGGAAACTTGCCGTTTCGCGCCCAGTCGAAGCGGCCCGACTCCACGACCACCCCGCCCATGGTGTTGCCGTGCCCGCCGATGAACTTGGTCGCCGAGTGGACCACCAGGTCGGCGCCCCAGTCGAGCGGCCGGCAGAGACAGGGCGATGCGAGCGTGTTGTCGACGACCAGGGGGACGCCGTGCGCGCCGGCGACGCCGGCCACCGCCTCGAGGTCGATGACGACGCCGCCCGGGTTGGCGAGAGTTTCGCAGAAGACGAACTTCACCCGGTCCGTCATTGCCGCGCGCACGTTCTCGGGGTCCGTCATGTCGACGATGCGGCAGTTCCAGCCCAGCTTGGGGAAGCTTACGCCGAACTGCGTGACCGAGCCGCCATACAGGTTGCGCGACGCGACGAATTCGTCGCCCGGCTCCAGCAGGGTGGCCGCAAGCAGGAACTGCGCCGCATGTCCGCTCGCCGCGGCGACCGCGCCGCGGCCGTTCTCCAGAGCCGCGATCCGCTCCTCGAACACCGCGACGGTGGGGTTGGTGATGCGCGAATAGATGTAACCGAAGGTCTGCAAGTTGAACAGTTCGGCCGCGTGCTCGGCGTCGTCGAAGACGTAGGACGCCGTCTGGTAGATCGGCGTCGAACGCGCCCCGGTCGTCGGGTCGGGCCGGGCGCCGGCATGGACCGCCAGCGTCTCGACGCCGTAGCCGCGCGGCCCGCCGTCGGTCTCGCCGCTCATCCGCGGAGCGGCCTCGGGCGTTTCGCCGAGACGATGCGGGTGTTGATCCCGCTCCAGCCGAGTTCGCCCGAGAGGCGCGCATACTCGATCTTCGGACAGCGGTTCATCACCACCGTCAAACCGGCCGCCTCGGCGAGTGCGGCCGCCCGGTCGTCGCGCACCCCGAGCTGCATCCACAGCACCTCGATGCCCTTGTCCCTGTTCGCGATCGTCTCTCGCGCGATGTCGGCCGCCTCCGCCGGCGGGCGGAAGACGTCCACCATGTCGAGCCGGTGCGGGATCTCGGCGAGGCCGGCGTAGACGGTCTCGCCCAGGATCTCCTCGCCGGCGCGCCGCGGGTTGACCGGGATGATGCGGAAGCCGCGTTTCTGGAGATACTTCATGGCGTAGTAGCTCGGCCGCCGCCATGCCGCGCTGGCCCCCACCATCGCGAAGGTCCGCACGCTGCGGAGGATCGCGCGGATCTCGTCGTCCGGGTAGTCGTCGTGATGCGCCAGATGGATCGGCGCGGCGTCGTCCGCCGCGGGTCCGGCGCGGTCCATCTCAACGCCCCCGCCACACGGGCGAACGCTTTTCGAGGAAGGCGTCGATCCCCTCCTCGGCGTCGCGGGCGAGCATGTTGCGGGTCATGACCTCGCCGGCATAGGCATACGCCTCGGCTTGGCCGAGCTCGAGCTGGCGGTAGAACGCCTCCTTGCCGATGGCGAGGGTGAGCGGCGACTTGGCGGCGATCCGCCGGGCGAGCGCATCGACTTCCTCGTCGAGCGCGTCGGGGGCCGCCGCGCGGTTGATCAGCCCCAGCTCGACCGCGGTCGCGGCGTCGATGGCCTCGCCCGTGAGCAGCATTTCCATCATCCGCTTGCGCGGGACGTTCCGGCTCACCGCCACCATCGGCGTCGAGCAGAACAGGCCGATGTTCACCCCGGGCGTCGCGAAGACCGCCGTCTCCGCCGCAACCGCCAGATCGCAGGCCGCGACGAGTTGGCAGCCCGCAGCCATCGCCGCGGCGTGGACCTTGGCGATCGTCGGCTGGCGCAGCCGGGCGAGGCCCAGCATCACCTCGCTGCATTGCGCGAACAGGGATGCGTAAGCCTGCCGCCCGGGATTGGCGCGCATCTCCTTGAGGTCGTGCCCGGCGCAGAAGGCGGCTCCGCTGCCGGCGACCACGACGACCCTCACCGCGTCGTCGCCGGCGATCGCCTCGATCTCGCGCCCGAGGGCCGCGAGCAGGGCCGCCGACAGCGCGTTGCGCGCCGCCGGCCGGTTCATCGTGAGCGTGGCTACGCCGTCCGCGTCGCTTCGCAGCAGCACGTCGTCGTCGGCGAGACGGGCGGTCATGGACGGAGTATAAGCGGCGCCCGCCGGGACGGGAAGCGCTCACCCGGACGCAGCGGCGGGCCGGTCGGCGCGTCGTCAAACGATCTCGGGATCGTCCTCTTCCTCGCCCTCGCCTTCGTCTTCCGGGCGGACGTCCCCGCCGGCGGCCGCCGCGGCGCCGTCCTCGGCCGGGGAGTCCGCGCCCGGCGCCGGTTCGCCGGTCGCTTCGTCCGGCGCCTCCTCCTCGTCGCCGATTACCCCTTTGCCGACGCGGTAGGCGGTCCGCAGTCCTTCGACCACCGTCGCGGCGTCGCTGAAGTCCTCGCCGTAATCGAGCAACCCGTCGAGATTGGCGAAGACGGGGTTGAGACGCCAGAGCTTGCGCAGCGCCATGCGCTGCACCGCCTCGGGCACGCCGCCGGAGAGAAACACCGAGAAGTCCGAGTCGGCGTCGAGGCTGTCGATGTCCGGCAATGCCGGCGCAGGCGGATCCGCATCGGCGACGGCCGGCGCTCCGGATGCGGGCTTCCGGCCGTCGCCGGTCTCGTCCGCGATTCCCCGTCGCGCGGCGTGCTTGCGGCGCGACCAGCGCCGGAACGCGCCTTCGTCATCAGCCATCGACGTCATACCCGTCGCCCCGCCGCCCGCGCGCGGCCTTCCGCCCGAACGCGACCGCCTCGGGATCGTGACGTTTGCGCTTCCGCTTGACGAAGGGCTCGTCCACATGGTGGCGGGTTACGAAGTCCTGCACCCAGGCGATCACGCCCTCGGGCATCGGGACGCCTTCGACGATGTCGTCGCCGCTGTCGAGATAGTCCTGCGCTTCGTAAGGCGAAACGGTCACCAGAAACGGCTCGACTTCGTGCGCCGGATCCGGGTCGGTCTCCTCGGCGCGCAGGCCGACATAGACCAGCGGCGGCTCGTTGGACAGGTTGACCCGATAGGCCTCGGTCTCCTTGCGGTGCAGCTCGAGCTCCAGGGTGGCGGCGTGGTACTGCGTCCACCCCTCGCCGCGACCCAGCACCCGCCAGCCGTCGATCGGACCGGCGCCGGGGATGACCGAGGCCGGGCGCCAGCGGCAGCGCTGCCATGCGTGATCGATGTCGCGCCGCTCGACGACCACGCCCATCGCCATCGCGCGCATGCGCTCGGTCACGAGTCCGCTCCCGGACGGCGTTGTCTCCGCAGCGACGGTATCATAATATCGGGCCGTCGGCAGCCCGATCCGGGCCGAGCGCGGCCGGCTCTCGGGAGAGGGCGAATGGCGGACCGGAACAAACGCCTGCTGCTGTGCGACTGCCTGCGCAGCATGCGGATCGACGGCGAGCAGGTCGCCCGCGCCTGCGGTCTCGGGCAAGCCCCCGCAATCGGCAGCCACCTGTGCCGCGCCCAGATCGAGACCTTCAAGGACGCGGCTCGGGATGCGGCCGCGGCCGGCGGCTCCCTGGTCGTCGCCTGCACCCAGGAAGCGCCGATCTTCCGCGAGACGCTCGATGAGCTCGGCGCCGACGCGCCGGCGGTGTTCACCAATATCCGGGAACGCGCCGGCTGGTCCGAGGACGGCGCGCGCGCCGGGCCCAAAATCGCGGCGCTGCTGGCCGAGGCGATGGTGGACATTCCGCCGGCGCGCAGCGTGACCCTGGAGTCGAAGGGCGCCTGTCTGGTCTACGGTCGCGACGAGGCCGCGATCGAGGCCGCCCGGCGGCTCGCGCCCCGTCTGGCGGCGCATGTCGTGCTGACCGGCGACGACGAGATCCTGCCGCCGGCGGCGATGGACGCGCCGATCTTTCGCGGCGCGGCGCGCAGCGCGCGTGGGCGTCTCGGCGCGTTCGTCGTCACCTTCGACGGCTACGCTCCCTATCGGGTCGACTCGCGGCGGTCCCTGGCGTTCGGCGAGGCCCGCGACGGCGCCGTCCTCGATTTCGACCTGATCGTCGATCTCACCGGCGGCGCGCCGCTGCTCCCCGCTCCGGAAAAGCGGGACGGCTACTTCCATCCCGATCCCGGTAACCCGGCGGCGGTGCAGCGCGCGTTGTTCGATGCGGTCGAACTGGTGGGCGTCTTCGAAAAACCCCTCTACGTCGATTTCAAGGAAGACCTCTGCGCCCATGCGCGCAGCACGCTGGTCGGCTGTTCGCGCTGTCTCGACGCCTGCCCGGCTTCGGCGATCGCCCCGGACGGCGATACGGTGGCGATCGACCCCTATGTCTGCGGCGGCTGCGGGGCCTGCGCGAGCGTCTGCCCGACGGGCGCGGCGGCTTACGAGATGCCGACGGCCAATGCGCTGCTCGAACGGGCGCGGGCGTCGCTCGGCGCCTACGCCGCGGCCGGCGGCGTCGGGCCGGTATTGTTGATCCACGACGAACGGCGCGGCGAAGCGCTGATCCACCTGGCGGCGCGGTTCGGGCGCGGCCTGCCGGCCAACGCAATCCCGTTCGTCGTCAACGAGGTGACGCAGATCGGCTTCGACGTGCTGGGCGGTATGCTCGCCTACGGCGCGGAGCGGGTGCTGATCCTGACGCCGCCGGAACGTCGCGACGAGACCGCCGGGCTCGCCGGGCAGGCGGCGCTCGCCAACGCGGTTCTGGAGGGGCTGTCCTTCGCCGCTCCGCGGGTCGAGATGATCGACGCTCTCGATCCGGACGCGCTCGAAGCGGCGTTGTGGGATCTGGCGCCGTTGGAGCCGATCCCGCCGGCGGCGTTCCTGCCCCTGGGAGGGAAGCGGGATCTGTTCCGCCTGGCCCTTGGCCATCTGCACGACGCGGCGCCCGCGCCGGTCGATGTCGTGGCGCTGCCGCCGGGCGCCCCGTTCGGGACCGTCGAGGTCGATGCCGCGGGTTGCACGCTGTGCCTCGCCTGCGTCGGCGCCTGCCCGACCGGCGCGCTGCAGGACGATCCGGATGCGCCGACCCTCCGCTTCCAGGAGGACGCCTGCGTCCAGTGCGGGTTGTGCCGGACCACCTGCCCGGAGCGGGTCATCGCGCTTCGACCGCGCATCGCCTTCGCCGAGGAGGCCCGTCAGGCGCTGGTGGTGAAGCAGGAAGAGCCGTTCCACTGCGTCCGCTGCGGCAAGCCGTTCGGGACCCGCGCCTCGATCGAACGCATCGTCTCGCAGCTCGCCGACCGCCACCCGATGTTCAAGGAGGGCGCGATGGTGGACCGCATCCGCATGTGCGAGGACTGTCGCGTCGTCGATCAGGCCAATGCGGCCGATTCCCCCTTCGCCGCCGGCGGCCCGCGTCGCCCGCGAACCACCGACGACTATCTCCGCGAGGAGGAAGAGGAAGTCCGCGCCGCCCGCGAAGCGCTCCGGCGGGGCGAGCTGGACGGCGCGGACGGCTGATCGGCCGCAGGCCGCGGAGGCGGAGCGGGTCAGGCGATCGTCAGGTCGTCGTCGATCGTTACGTCGAGCCCGAGGTCGGGGACGCTGAGCCGGACGCTCGCCGCGACGCTCGACCGTCCGTCGAGGCGGCCGTCGGACCGGGCCGCGCGCGCCGCGAGCTCGATCTCGCGCTGCGACGTCACGCCGACCCGCTTGAGGAACTTGCGGATGCTCATGTTGAGGGCTTCTTCGTCCATCGTCGTCTCCCGTCGCCGCCTCACACGGTGCGCGAAAGCGGCAGGTTGGTCAGGATGTTCTGGGGTTTCAGGCGCATCGCATTGTCGGGTCCCATCGCCAGGCCGAGATAGACCGGCCGGCCGGCGATGCGGGGCGTCATGACCGCCGGATCGCGGAACTCCAGCCGGAAGAGCGACAGGATGCGGCGCAATCGGTCGTCCGCGACCTCGGCGCCCCGGTACAGGTCGTTGAGTATCCCGGTCGACTGGTTGTCGAGGCCGATATGCCAGACCCAGCGTTCGTCCTGGATCGACTGCACCGGCTGCACGGACACGTCGACCGCGAGGAAATGGCGAACCCAGGACTCCAGCACCCGGCACAGGGCGTCCAGGCCGGGCCGGGCGAAGGAGATGTCGAGCACGGTGTCGAACCGGTCGCTGCGGTCGAAATAGATCGCCTTGTTGCTTTCGTCGAGGACGTCGAGCTCGACCGAAGACGGCGTAGCCCCGGCCTGGGCCAGGAGCTGCGCCAGCGGGGTCGCATTGGCGCTCTCGGCGTAGCGTTCGACGAATTCTTCGTCGGCCAGCAGGACCGCGCCCTCGCGGATCGTCACCTTCTGGGTGCGGAACAGCGTCTCGGCCGCGCGCAGACGCAGGGGGTCCCGGGTCTCGGCGAGCACGCTGCGCAGGATTACATGCGCGATCTGGTCCAGGAACATCGGCGGGACGTCGACCGTCCCCCGCCGAAAGGCGTCGAGATAGAACCCTTCGACCGAGGCGTGCGCCAACAGGCGGTCGCGGAAACGCAGCACGGTCTCGTAGTTCTCGCGCATGTCGGGGTCCTGCATCCGGGCGATGCGCGCCGCGGCCACGGGCTGGCGCGGGTCGTCGATCAAGGCGGCGTTGAGCGCGCGCTCGGCGGCGCAGGACTCGTCGACCGGCTGCATCTCCGGGCGGCGCAGGAACGCCCGGAGGAAGTCGTCGGTGACCGACAGCCTGCCGTCCTCGCCGCGGTCGAGCAGGAAATAGCCGGAGCTCAGCCAGAAATCAGCCGGCGTCGTCATCGTCGGCGACGATCTCCCAGATCCTGGCGTGGGTCCGCGCGGAGGACGGCTCGAGCGCGCCGAACCGCTCGACGACGCCTTCCGCGCCGATCGACCGCGACACGGTGAGCAGCGTATTGACCGGGTGCTCGCATAGTTCGGCGGCGAAGCGGGCCTCCGCCCGCCCGGCGGCCCGCGCCGCGTCGATGTCGGGCGCGCCGTACTGCGCCAGCAGATGCCGGCTCAACGCTTCGACGGCCTCCTCGAAGACGGCCTCGTCGATCTCGGCGACCGCGGCCAGCGTCGAGCGCCCGAAGCTTTCCAACCCGAGGAAGCCGTTGCGAAAGGCTTGGCGCGCCTTGCCGGTGAGTTCGGCGGGCTCCGCATCGGCGAATGCGAATCCGCCGGAGACCGCGAGTTCGCCCGCCGCGGCCGCCTTCTCGAAGACCTGCTCGTCGGAGCCGTCGAGCCGGATCGTGCGCAGGAACCGCATCCGCGCCGTCACGGGCGGCGCTCCGATGAGTCGAGCCAGGCGGCGAGCGGCAGGGCGACCGGGTCGGCGTCTCCCGCCTTCACGACCAGCCCGCCGGCGCGGTCGAGCCCGACGATGCGGGCCGCGCCAGGTCCGCCCACGCGGCCGAAATCGGCCTCCTCGCCGCGGCCCTTGGCGCGCGACAGCCAGGAGGCTTCGACGGCGTCGAACCCGTCATGTTGCCAGCGGTTCACCCAATGGAGGAAGTGGCGGGCGAAGCCCTCCAGCACCGCCCGCGCATCGACGTCGCCGCACCCCTCGTCGTGAAGCGTCGTCCGGTCGGGGCGGTCGCCCGGCGCGCCCGTCCCGGGGTCGCTCCGCACCGCCAGATCGAGCCCGATCACGCCCCAGGCCGGAGCGCCGTCGCGGTCGGCGCGGTCCGACCGCGCCAGCCGGACGCCGCCGATCAGGCCGCCGTCGAGCTCGATCCCGTCGGGCCAGACGAACAACACCGGGACCGCCGGCGGGACCAGCGCGCCCAGCGCGTCGCCCAGCCCGACCGTCGCGACGTAGACCGCCTTGATCGCCTCCGCCGCCGGCCGATCCGGCGCCAGCACGACCGCGGCGGCGGCGCGCGCGGGCGTGTCCGACCAGACGAACAGCGCCTCCGCCCCGCCGCCTTCGGCCCGCCGGCAGGCGAGCGCGAACGGGTCCTCGTCCGCGGCGACGGCCAGTTGGTCGTAGATCGGCGGCAGCGAAAGGCGCGGCACCAAGCCCTCCGGGATCGCGGATGCCGATTGTGCGAATCTGCGCTATGACTGTCCAGCCTTCGCGCCGGCGCGAAGGCTGGAAGGAAGGAGAAGGATGGAACGGCGCTCCGCCGTCCGGCGGCGACGGACGCTTCCCGGGCTCTGCATCCTGGCTGCGGGCCTCGCCGCGGCGGCGCCGGCGTCGGCGCAGCGGGCCGAGCTGCCGCGGGCCTTCGCCTCGACGGTGAGCGTGCTGCCCGACTGGCCGCGCCATCGGGCGGCGTCCCGCGCGCGGCGCGACGAGCCGGAGGGGACGGCGGTCGCGATCCGCGCCGGCGGCTATCTGGCGACGGCCCTGCACGTCGTCGACCGCGCGACCGCGATCCGCGTCCGCACGCCGGACGGGCGGCTGTTCGTGGCGCGGCTTGCGGCCCGCGACGCGATGACCGATCTCGCGCTGCTGAAGGTCGAGCTCGACCTTCCGCCGATCGAGATCGGCGGGCCGGCGGCGGTCGGCGATCCGGTATGCGCGATCGGCAACCAGTTCGGCCTCGGCCTGTCGGCGACCTGCGGCGTGGTGTCGGCGGTGGGCCGGTCGGGAGTCGGCTTCAACCCCATCGAGGACTTCGTTCAGACCGACGCCTCGGTCAATCCGGGGGCGTCGGGCGGCCCGCTGATCGACCGCGCCGGGCGTCTGGTGGGTTTGTTGAGCGCGATCTTCACCAAGGCCTCCGACGCGGACATCGGCGTGAACTTCGCCGCCTCCGCCGCCCTGTTGCGGCGCGTGTTCGACGATCTGATCGCCAGCGGCCAAGTGCTGCGCGGCGCCATGGGGCTGACGGTCGCGGACGTTCCGCGCCGGCACCCCGCGGCCATCGAAGGCGCGCTCGTGCGCGCCGTCTCGTCCGGCGCGGGGGCGGCGCTCCAGCCGGGCGACGTCGTCACCCATGTCGGCGGCCGGCGGGTGCGCAACGCCGTCGCCGCCCGCAGCGCCTGGCACGCCTTTCGGCCCGGCGCCGCGTTCACGCTGGTCTATCGGCGGGGCGGGGAGGCGCGCCGCGCTACCGCGCGGCTATCCGCTATCCCATGATGCGCGGCGGCGGCCGGGCGGCGGCGCCGGCCTCGAGGGACGACCAGACCCGGCCGGCGATCGCGGCGAAGGCGCGGCCGATCTCGCCGTCCGGCCGGGTGAGCGAGATCGGCCGGCCCGCGTCCCCGGCGGCGCGCATCGCGCGGTCGAGCGGGATGGCGCCGAGGAAAGGGATGCCGAGCCTGGCGGCTTCGCGCTCGGCTCCGCCATGGCCGAAGATATCCTCCCGATGCCCGCAATTGGCGCACAGGTGATAGCTCATGTTCTCGACCAGCCCGAGGATCGGCACCGCGACGTCCCGGAACATGGCGACCCCGCGCCGCGCATCGAGAAGGGCGATGTCCTGCGGGGTCGAGACGATCACCGCGCCCGCGAGCGGCGCCTTCTGGGCGAGGGTGAGCTGGATGTCGCCGGTTCCCGGCGGCATGTCGACCACCAGCGCGTCGAGCGTTCCCCAATCGACGTCGGTCAGCATCTGCTCGATGGCGCTGGACACCATGGGGCCGCGCCAGATCGTCGCCGTGTCTTCGGCCACCAGGAAGCCCATCGACATGCACTTCACGCCATAGGTTTCCATCGGCGACAGGCGCGCGCCGTCCGGCGCGCCCGGCTTGCCGGAGACGCCCATCATGCGCGGGACCGAGGGGCCGTACACGTCGGCGTCGAGCAGCCCGACGCGGCGGCCGCCGGAGCCGAGCGCCAGCGCGAGGTTGACCGCGACGCTGGATTTGCCGACGCCGCCCTTTCCCGAAGCCACCGCGACCAGACGAGAGACCCCGGGCGCGGGGCTGACGCCGCCTCCCGGTCCCGGCTGCGGCGGCGGCGCGACGGCTGCGGCGGGCGCGGCGCGCGGGGCCGCGGCGACCCCGACCGGCCGCGCTTCGCCGAGGCCGCGCTCGGCGGTCAGCACCACCGTCGCCCCGGCGACGCCGGCCAGCCCGGCCAGCGCCGCCTCGGCCTCGCCGCGCAGCCCTTCCAGCCGTCCGGCGTCCGCCGGATCCACGTCCAGCGCCACCGATACGCGATCGTCGGCGAAGGAGATCCCCACGACGTAGGAGTCGGCGCCGCGCCCGGTCGCCGGGTCGATCACCGCCTTCAGCGCGCCGCGTATCTCGGTCTCGGCGACGCCGGTCATGCGTCGGCGGCCGTCCTGCGGCGCAGCAGCCGCGCCCGGATCGCCTCGGCGGCGAGTCCCGCCGCCAGCCCGGCGGCGGCGCCCCAGAGCAGCGTCGCCGCCGCGGCCGCGCCGATGACCGGACGGCAGTCCGCGCGCGCGTCCAGCAGCCGCCGGCTGAACGCGAGGTCCGCCGCGGCGTAGAGAAGCAGCGCGCCGATGACGGGGGCCGGGATGCGCGATAGGAGCGCCACGGTCTCCTGCCCGGCCAGGGCCGCCGCGGCGCATAGCCCCGCCATCGCCAGCGGCGCGCCCATCCCGCGGCCGCCGAAGCGATGATGCGCCGCGATGCCGCCCGCCCCGTGGCACATCGGCAGGGCGCCCAGCGGCGCCAAGGCGAGGTTCAGGAACCCGGTCGAAGCGGCCAGCCTGCGCTCGGAGACCCGGTCCGCGCGCGCGCCGTACAGGCTCCGGCCGACCGCGGCGGCGACGACGACGGCGTTGACCAAAGTGAGCGGGAGTTGCGGCAGGGCGCCCGCGAGCAAAGCGTGCGGCAGCGAGGACTCGGACGCTGCGGGCAGCGCCGGCGGGATGCCCGAAGACGACCCGGCGGCGGCCGCGCAACCGACGACCAGCAGCACCCAGGGGCCGCGCGCCCGGACGAAGGTGAGCGCCAGCACCGCCGCGGCCGCGGCCGCCAGCAGCCAGTCATGCCGCATCAGTTCGAACGCCATCGCCCCCAGCGTCAGCCCCAGCCCGACCTGGAGTCCGGTCACGACCGATTGCGGGACGGCGCGCGCCGCCCGGTCGAGCAGCGGCGTCGCCGCCAGCAGCAGCAGGACCGCGCCGAGCGCCATGCCCGCCCAGGCGATCTCGAGCGCGGTCAGGCCGCCGGTGACGATCGCCGCCCCCAGCACTTTCATCGGCTGGACCGAAATCGGAATGCGATAGACCAGCGCGACCGTCAGATAGCCGGCGGCGAAACCGGCGAGCACCGGTTCCGGGGTAAGCGTCCCGGCGACCAGCACGGCGACGACGAAGGGGAGGAACGCGCCCAGGTCTCCCAGCGCGCCGCTGGCCTCGCCGACCGCGGCGGCGAGCGCTCGGGCCGGCTTCGGGCGCGGCCACCGACTCGAACCGGACATGCGGAACATGGCGTTCGACCCGTTCCCACCGCCGCCAGCATAGGCGCTTGACGGCGTCGGGGGAAGCCGTTGTCCGGGTTCACATGAGCGTCCGTTTGAGAAATCGGGCCCTGCCGGGGCGCGACCGCTTCGATCGGTCTCGTCAAGGTCCCTGGATTCCCGCTTTCGCGGGAATGACGGGTCCCTGGCGCGGCCGCCAATACAAACCCCGTCATTCCCGCGAAAGAGCGTGTGAAGAAATCCCAACATGTCCGCGTGGGCGTCGGTTCAGCCGACCGGGCGCGCGGAATCCCCGGGCGCGCGGAGCCTGCCCCCGCGAAAGCGGGGGAACGACGAGGGAGGCCCGTGACGACGGCCCGAGGGAGGCCGTCGCGGCCCCCCCCCTCGTCATTCCCGCGAAAGCGGGAATCCATATTCGTATCCCGTTTCTCGCTTCCGTGGGGACGAAGGGCCTGTGACGACGGCCCGAGGCGGACGCCAAGGACCCGTCCTTTCCCGCCCTGGATTCCCGCTTTCGAGCGTGTGAAGGAATCCTGGTGTTCGTTAGGGATAGGACCCTGCCGGTTCGGTGTGGCGGTCGTGCGGCGGCGGCGGGTTAGGGCGTTGCGTGGTGGGTTCGTCCGGCGCGGCGGCGGTCGTGCGCGGCGGCGGGTTTCAAGCCGCTCCCGGCATGGGTCGGGCAAGGGGCGGGGCGGCGGCAGGGCGGGTTGCGATGCTCATCCGGCCATACAGGCGAGCCGATGACCGCGCCACAGATTGTGCGCCAGAGCGTGCAGCAACGCCACCGCCCGCACCTTGGCAAGCCCGCGGACCACAAGGCGGCCCAATCCCCGTTGCTTGACGACGCCATTGACCCCCTCGACCCTCATGCGACGACGATAGATCGTTTGCCCCGCCTCGCTCGCCATGCGCGCGCGCCAAGCCTGCAACACAACCGGTTCGCCGGCGCGCCCGCGTTCACGACGGCGCACGCTCTCGGCTTTCGCCGCCTGTTTCACCGGAGCCGGCGGCGTGTAAACCTCCACCCCCTTCCCACCCAACGCCAGCACGTCCTTGCGCGCGCCATAGCGCGTATCCGCCAGCAAGCGCGCCGGGCGCGCGCCATAGCGCCGCTCGATCTGCTCAACCATCGAACCCGCCAAACCCGCGTCGTTGCGACGATCCGTCTCCTGGACCCCCACAATGACGTGACTATCGGTGCTCACCGCCAATTGGAGATTGTACCCCGCCCCCACACCGCCGTCGGCAAACCGCATCCGGCGCGCCTGCGCATCCGTCGTCGAGACCTTCGGCCCCGGCTTCTTCTTCTCCGCCTTCTTGTGCGTCCGAGACCGCCCCGCCTTCTCCGCGCGCAACGCCGCAAGCTGTTTCCGCGCCGCCGCAACCTTCTCCGCAAGCTCGCGTTCGGCCCGCGCCCGCGCCGCGCGAAGACGCCGCGACCCGGCCGCCGGATCGCTCGCCAACTCCGACCTCAGCGCCGCAACCCGTTCCCGCGCCGCCGCCTCGTAGCCCGACAAGCCCCGCTCGCCGCGAAACGAACCCGAACCCGCGCTCGCTCGAACCTTCGTCCCGTCAACCGCCACCTCCTCCAAACTCACCATCCCCGACGCCACAAGCGCCGCCACCTGCTCGCTCAATAGACCATCCAGCACAACCCCATGCCCACCCCGGAAATCGCTCAGACCATGGTAGTTCACTCGCACACCACCACACAGCCACCGATACGCCATGTCACTCTCGCACAGATGCGCAAGACGACGCGCCGAACCCACTCCCTCCAACGTCGCGTACAGCCACAACGCCAACAAAACCGCAGGGTCCGCCGCAGGCCGACCCGAACCATGCTCACGAGAACCGATCCGCGCATAAAACGCGCTCAGATCCATGCCCGACACGAAACCCCAAACCACACGCGCCCGATGATCCGGCGCAAGCGTCCCATCCAAATCCACTACCCGCCACTCCAACTGATGACGATTCGGGCGCATGCAGCGAGCACCTCCCACAACCGACATAACAACCCTCCCACTCAAACCAACGAGCAAACACACAGAATCACGACCCATCCCAAACGCCAAGGGTTTCTTCACACGCTCGAAAGCGGGAATCCATAGACGGCTCTCATGGATAATCGCGATTCTCAAACGGACTTTCAAACCATTGCCGCGGGCGCGACGCCGGGACGGCTCCCCGCGTAACGTGACGGGGCAGGCCGAAAACCTGCATGGGAGTCCTCCTTCCAGCCGTCTGTTCCGAACCAACGGCTCCGGAGACCCCCAACCCTCCTTCAAGCGCCCCGTCTCGCATGCATCCAAACCAGGACAGCCGTCCGGCGCGGACGAGACATGTCCGAAAACCGCTGTGTATCGATGTCGTATACTGGTATTTTTTCCGCTCCAAGAGGAGAAAACGCACTTATGGGAAGTTTCGGGTCCACCTTCGCGGACGCGATCGGGCTCGTCCTGTCGGGGGACCCCGACCTGCTCGAGATCATCGGCCTGTCGCTCCGCGTCACCCTGACGGCGGTCGCGCTGGCCTGCGCGATCGGTTTGCCGATCGGCGGGGTCGTCGGCGCGTTCCGCTTTCCCGGACGGACCGCATTCGCGGTCGTCCTCAACGCGCTGATGGGCCTGCCGCCGGTAGTGGTGGGGCTGGCCGTCTATCTGATGCTCTCGGCCGCGGGTCCGCTGGGACCGTTGAGCCTGCTCTACACCCCGACGGCGATGATCGTGGCCCAGACGGTCCTGGTGGCGCCGATCGTGGCCGCCCTGACCAGACAGGTCGTCGAGGATCTGCACCGGGAGTATGCCGAGCAGTTCGAGTCGCTCGGCATCGGCCCCGTCCACCGCGTCGCTGCGCTCGTCTGGGACGCCCGCTACAGCCTGTTGACGGTGGCCCTCGCCGGCTTCGGCCGCGCGGTGGCGGAGGTCGGCGCCGTCATCATCGTCGGCGGCAACATCAACCACGTCACCCGGGTGATGACGACGACGATCGCGCTCGAGACCTCCAAGGGGAATCTGGAGCTGGCGCTGGCTCTCGGGGCGGTGCTGCTGGTCCTGGCCCTGGTGGTGAACGGGGCGGTGATGGCGGTCCGCGCTTCCGCGGTGAGGGCGGCCTATGCCTGAGGCCGCGCCTCCCGCCGGGCCGGCGATGGAGACGCGCGGCCTCGTCTTCGAAGCCGGCGGCCGGCGGCTGATCGACGGCGTCGACCTCAGCATAGCCGCCGGCCGCCGGCTCGCCCTGATGGGCGCCAACGGAGCCGGCAAGAGCCTGCTCCTGCGGCTGCTGCACGGGCTGCTCAAGCCGACCGCGGGCGCGGTGTCCTGGCGCGGCCGGCCGCTCGACCGGGCGGCGCGCGACCGCCAGGCGATGGTCTTCCAGCGTCCGGTGATGCTCCGCCGTTCGGCGCGGGCCAATCTGCGCTTCGCCCTGGCGCGGCGTTCGCTGGGGCGCGCGGAGCGTGCGGTCCGGGAAGCGGAGGCGCTGGAGCGCGCCCGCCTCGTCGACCTCGCGCGCCGCCCCGCGCGGGTGCTCTCCGGCGGCGAGCAGCAGCGGCTCGCGGTCGTCCGCGCGCTCGCTTGCGCCCCCGATCTATTGTTCCTCGACGAGCCGACGGCCAGCCTAGATCCGGCCTCCGCCGAGGCCGTCGAACGGTTGGTCGACGAAGCCCATGCGCGCGGCACGACCGTGGTCATGGCGACCCATGACCTGGGACAGGCGCGACGGCGCGCCGACGACGCGGCCTTCCTGCATCGCGGCCGGATCGCGGAGTTCGGCCCCGCCGCCCGCGTGCTCGCCGCGCCGCGCTCACCGGCGATGCGGGCCTGGCTCGAAGGCCGCCTCTATCTCGAACCGCCGCAAGGAGACCGACCATGCCCGGACGAAGCCTGTTCGGCCTCGCCGCTGCGGCGCTGATCGCCGCCGGCGCGGCCGGCCCCGTCTTGGCCGCCGACCGGTTCATCCTCGTCCAGTCCACAACGTCGATCCGCAATTCCGGCCTGTTCGATCACATTCTGCCGATCTTCACCCGCGGCGCCGGCATCGAGGTGCGGGTGGTCGCGGTCGGCACCGGCCAGGCGATCCGGAACGCCCGCAAGGGCGACGGCGACGTGGTGTTGGTCCACGACCGGCGGGCGGAGGAGGCGTTCGTGGCCGAGGGGCACGGCCTCGCCCGCCACGACGTGATGTACAACGACTTCGTGATCCTGGGTCCGGCCGCCGATCCGGCCGGCGTTGCCGGCGGTCGCGACGCCGTGGCCGGTTTGGCGAAGATCGCGCGCGCCGGCGCGCCCTTCGTCTCGCGGGGCGACGATTCGGGCACCCACAAGGCCGAGCTGCGCCTGTGGGCGGCGGCCGGCATCGACGCCGGCGCGGCTTCGGGCGGTTGGTATCGGGAGACCGGCGCCGGCATGGGCGCGACGCTCAACGCCGGCGTCGGCATGGGGGCCTACGTGATGGCCGACCGGGCGAGTTGGATCGCCTTCGGCAACAAGGGCGGGCATCGGGTCCTGGTCGAGGGCGATCCGAGGCTGTTCAACCAGTATGGGGTGATCCCGGTGAACCCGGCCCGGCATCCGGGCGTCAAGGCGGCGCTCGCCCGGCGGTTCGTGACGTGGCTGCTGTCGGCGGAAGGGCAGGCGGCCATCGCCGGCTACCGGATCGACGGCAGACAGCTCTTCTTCCCCAACGCCGGCGCGGATCGGGACCGGAGGCGAGCGCCATGACCACGGCGGAAGAGACGTCCGGACTCGCGGGGTTGACCGTGACCTGCCGCCGCTCCGGATCGACGACCAGATCCATGTCTTCCATGGGGGTCGCGCCCAACAGGACGTTCTCGCCCGGGACCGGCGCGCCGGCGAAGCACGGCCGGTTGCCGACGTGGGAACGATAGGGCGCCGCCGCAGCGGACGTCGAGGCGGGGCCGCCGCGACGCCATGGGGCGTGTTTCGACGAAGCCTGTTCGGCCTCGCCGCTGCGGCGCTGATCGCCGCCGGCGCGGCCGGCCCCGTCTTCGCCGCCGACCGGTTCATCCTCGTCCAGTCCGGCACGTCGATCCGCAATTCCGGCCTGTTCGATCACATTCTGCCGATCTTCACCCGCGGCGCCGGCATCGAGGTGCGGGTGGTCGCGGTCGGCACCGGCCAGGCGATCCGGAACGCCCGCAAGGGCGACGGCGACGTGGTGCTGGTCCACGACCGGCGGGCGGAGGAGGCGTTCGTAGCCGAGGGGCACGGCCTCGCCCGCCACGACGTGATGTACAACGACTTCGTGATCCTGGGTCCGGCCGCCGATCCGGCCGGCGTTGCCGGCGGTCGCGACGCCGTGGCCGGTTTGGCGAAGATCGCGCGCGCCGGCGCGCCCTTCGTCTCGCGGGGCGACGATTCGGGCACCCACAAGGCCGAGCTGCGCCTGTGGGCGGCGGCCGGCATCGACGCCGGCGCGGCTTCGGGCGGTTGGTATCGGGAGACCGGCGCCGGCATGGGCGCGACGCTCAACGCCGGCGTCGGCATGGGGGCCTACGTGATGGCCGACCGGGCGAGTTGGATCGCCTTCGGCAACAAGGGCGGGCATCGGGTCCTGGTCGAGGGCGATCCGAGGCTGTTCAACCAGTATGGGGTGATCCCGGTGAACCCGGCCCGGCATCCGGGCGTCAAGGCGGCGCTCGCCCGGCGGTTCGTGACGTGGCTGCTGTCGGCGGAAGGGCAGGCGGCCATCGCCGGCTACCGGATCGACGGCAGGCAGCTCTTCTTCCCCAACGCCGGGGGAAGGTAGCCCGCACCGGTCGGCGTTTTCCTGGAGAAGAAATACAACCTTTGAGTGCATAAGGCCCGCCGCGGAATCCTCCCTGGACCGGCGCGCTTCGCCATGCCGACCGGAGGGCGGGCGGCGGCGGAGGCGGTCTCGGCGGCGAAAAAAATCGTGTTTCGTTGTATTTCAATGTGTTACGCTGAAAAAACAGCGAAAAAGCAGGACGAAAACCGGTCAGAAGCAAGGCGAAAGCAGAAGAAGAGCAGGGTGTATCCGCATCCCGAAACCGCCTGCCGGCGGGCGACGACGCCCGTCCCGCCCCGCATTTCCCGGATGCGGACCGGCGCGGGAAAGAAGCCGAAGCCGCAGCCAATTCGTCATAGGAAACACAATCTTAGATTGCAGAAGTCCGGCGACCGGCATCTTCGGTTCGGGCGACGGAAAACCCCGCGGTCGGGTCGCCGCGGGGCTCCGTTCGCTTTTGTCACTTGCATCGTACTGTAGCGCATTAACTTCGCCGTGTCAAGCGGAAAATTCCGCTATCCCGGAGTCGCGGGGCGGGCTCATGGCGACAGCCAGCGCACCGCCCCCGTCTCCGCGAGGTCGTAGCCGCCCAGATTCGATGCGCGCTCGCGGAACGCCGGCGTGCGCGCGAAGGCGAACAGGCGCTGGAGCGGTTCGGTGAAGTAGGCTCGGCGGTCCGCCAGGAGATCGAAACGCTCCGCCGCGAGGGGCAGGAAGTCGAGGCGGAACTGCCGCGCCATCGCCTCCAGACCCAGGGCGGCCTCGGCCGCTCCCGACGCGACCGCGGCGGCCATGTCGGTCTCGGTCCGCGCGACGCCGCCGGCGGCGTCGAAATCCGTCGGATCGAGCCCTTCCGCTTCCGCCAGCCGGTCGAACAGCGCCCGGCCGCCGGCGCCCGGCTGCCGCAGCGCCACGCGCCGTCCGGCGAGATCGGCGACGCCGCCGACCGTATCCGCGGCCGCGGCGCCCAGGATCAGCCCTTGCGTCCGCGCCGCCCAGGCGATCAGCACGCAGCCGGAGAGGTCTCGCGACGCGACCGTCGCGACGTTCCAGCCGTCGGCCTCCGGGACGTGCAGCCCGCAAAGGGCCGCCTCGCCGCGCGAGAACCGGGCGAGGCCGTCCATGCTGCCGTCCACCAGCGACGCCAGCCCGCAGCCCGATTCCCGGATCGCCCAGTCGAGCAGCGGGTCGTGGGATCCGGCGGCAACCGCCGGGCGGGGGCTTGGCTCGGGATCGGCCGCTCCTTCCATCCAGGCGGCGATTTCGGCCCTCGGGAACAGGAGCTTGCCGGTGACGCGCCGATGCGGGATCTCGCCCGCCGCGGCGAGGCGGTACACCTTGCGCTCCTTCACGCGCAGCAGGCCCGCCACCTCGCGCGTGGTCAGGAATTGCGGCGGCCCGCCGGGCGGCGCGTCGGGCGCGTCCGGGCCCGCGCCTGCGCCTTCGCGTCCGGTCATGCGCCGCCCCCGTCCCCGGCGGTCTCCCGCAGCCAGCGCGCCCGGAGCTCGTCCCGCCGCAGCTTGCCTCGGTCCGATCTCGGCAGCGCATCGACGACGCGGACGTGTTTCGGCAGCTTGAACGGCGGCAGGCGCCGGGCGCAATGGTCGACGATCTCCCGGGCGCCGATCCGGGCGCCGTCCTTCGCCACCAGGTAGCAGGCGATCTCCTCGCCGTAGATCTCGTCGGGCACGCCGACGGTCGCCGCCTCCCGCACCTTCGGATGGGTCATGACGACGCCGTCGATCTCGAGCGGCGCCACGTTGACTCCGCCGCGCACGATCAGGTCCTTGACCCGCCCGGTCACGGTGACGAACCCGTCCTCGTCCATCGCCCCGAGATCGCCGGTTCGCAGCCGTTCGGTCAGGCGGAACGGCGAACGGTCCTCCCACACGCCGTCCGGGGTGATCGTCGCGACCGCGGTCTGAGGGCCGCGGATCGCGATCTCGCCTTCGGCGCCGGGCGGGCAGGGTTCGCCGTCGGCGTCCAGGATCGCGAGGTCCATATGCGGAGCCGCCGGCCCGACGGTGCCGATCTTGCGGCGGTCGTGTCGGTTGCCGCACAGCCAGCCGCCTTCGGAGGCGCCGTAGAACTGCGTCAGCCGGATGCCGTAGGCGGCTTCGAAGGCGCGCCACTGCTCCGGCGCCAGCGGCGCCGAGCTCGAGGTCATGAGCCGCAGCGAGGGGAGGTCCCGGGCGCCGACCGGATGCGGCTTGGCGAGCAGCATGTTGACGACCGCGGGGACGCCGACGGCGACGGTGACGTCATGGTCGCGAATCCAGTCGAAGAAGCGGCGATGCGAGAAACGGCGGGCGACGTACAGCGTGAGGCCGAGGGCGAGAAACGGCATCAGCGCGAGGATCTGCGGCGACAGCCAGCTGAAGGTCCGGTATTCCAGCAGCCGGTCGGCGGCGCTCAGACCCGCCATCTCGATCGTCGACAATCCACACAGCCACAGGCCGCGATGGTCCCAGACGACGCATTTGGGCCGGTCGGTGGTGCCCGAGGTCGAGAAGATGCAGGCCAGGTCCCCGGCTTCGCCTCCGTCCGCGGCGCGGGCGTCGGGCGGCGTCCCGGCGAGCCGGGCGAACAGGTCGTCCTCCGCCCCGGTCCCGCCCGGCCAAGCGTCGAAGCGGACGGCGGGGCAATCGAGATCCTGCGTCAAGGCCGGCCCGTCCATCTCCGTATGCCACAGCACCATCCCGGGGGCGACGTGACCCAGGATCGTTCGCAGCTGCTCGCGGCCGGTCTCGGGGTGGAACGGGCAGGCGACGGCGCCCGCCCGCCAGACGGCGAGAAAGACGAGGAGCTTCTCGAGCCGTTCGTCGGACAGCAGCGCCACCCGATCGCCTCGGGCCACGCCCGACGCCTCCAGCAGCGCCGCGAGCCGTTCGACCGCGCAGCGAAGCTCGCCGAAGCGCAGCGCGCGGCCGGTGTCGAGCTCGTGGATGGCGATCTTGTCCGGGTGCGCCGCCGCATGGCGGGCGAGCGCCGCGCCGACCGGCTGAAAGGGGATCGCCGGCCCGGTTCCAGCCTCGATCGTCGTATCCGTCATCCGGGGCGAAGATAGCCGACCGGGCGCGGCCGACAAAACATCGCAGGCGCCGGGCCGGGCGCGCCGGCTTGGGCGAAGGACGCCGGGCCGCTATGCTGCCGTGCGGTCGGCGCGGGAAGGCGATACGGGGCGAGGCGATGCGGGGGTTGCGCGACAAGCCGGCGATCGTCACCGGCGGCGGCGGCGCCATCGGGCGGGCGATCTGCCGGCGCCTGGCCGAGGAGGGCGCGCGGGTCGGCGCGTTCGACATCGACGGCGCATCGGCGGCGGAGACCGTCCGCCTGATCGCCGCGGACGGCGGAGCGGCCTGGGCGGAGACGGTCGACATCGCCGACCATGCGGCGGTGGAGCGCGCCGTCGCGGCGTTCGAAGCCGCGGCCGGGCCGGTCGACATCCTCGTCAACAACGCCGGCTGGGATCGGGTGCGCGATTTCGTCGATACCGACCCGGCCTTCTGGGACCGGATCATCGACGTCAATCTGCGCGGGCCGCTCAACATGACCCACGCCGTGCTCGGCGGCATGGCGGCGCGCGGCCGCGGGCGCGTCGTCAGCGTCTCGTCCGACGCCGCGCGGGTCGGCTCGTCGGGCGAGGCCGTCTACTCGGCCTGCAAGGGCGGCGTGATCTCGTTGACCAAGACGCTTGCGCGCGAGATGGCGCGCAAGGGGGTCGTGCTCAACGCGGTGTGCCCGGGGCCCACGGATACGCCGATTCTGCGCGCCTTCGTCGAGGAGGGCCCGCGGGGCGAGCGGATTTTCGAGGGTCTCAGGCGCGCCATCCCGATGGGGCGGCTGGGCGAGCCGGACGACATGCCGGGCATCGTCGCCTTCCTCGCCAGCGACGACGCGGCCTTCATCACCGGCCAGGTGATCAGCGTCTCGGGCGGCCTCACGATGCACGGGTAACGCCTGGACGGCGGCGCGGCCGGTCTCGAATTTTTTTGACATGCCGCTGGGGCTGCATATCTTCGGCGTTGAAGACATGGACCCCTCCGTTCCTCGGCGCATGGAGGGAGAGAGATAAAGGGGGCCGACCCGCGGGCGCCCCGAACGGAATGACGTGTTCGAGTTCGAGTGGGATCCGGCCAAGGCGGCGAGCAACCTCCGGAAGCATGGGATCGGTTTCGAGCTTGCCGCCTCGGTGTTCCAGGATCGGTTCATGCGGTCGATTCCCGACGAGGATCACGGCGGGTTCGAGGAGCGGTGGATAACCATGGGCTGCGTTCCCGACGGTCGGCTGCTGGTGGTGTCCCACACCTTTGAGGAGACTGGCGGCGGCGCGACCGTGCGTCTTATATCGGCTCGCCGGGCCACCCGTGACGAGCGGCGTCAGTACGAGGCCGGAAAATGAAAGCCGAATATAATTTTTCGCAAGGCGAACGTGGCAAATTTCTCCGTGAAGGCGTCGAGCTGAGCCTTCCCGTGTCTGACGCAAAGCCGGATTGGGAGGGCCCCAAGGGATCGCTTGGGAGGTTCATCGTCGAGGAGTCCAAAAACACCCTCGCCTCCTATCGCGCACAGCCCATACGGGTCGATGAAGATGTCATCACTGAAGACGACATTGCGGGCGGTGGTTATGCGTGTCGCCAACTCTTTGAGTTGGTCCAGAACAGCGCCGACGCCCTGCTCGACGCGCCGAAAGGGACGAAAGGGGAGAGTATTCTGATTCGTTTGACGGAACGCTTCCTCTACTGCGCCGACAACGGAGCGCCGATCGACCGGGATGGCGTCACATCGCTCATGTTCTCGCGCCTGTCGCCGAAGCGGGGGACCGATCAGATCGGCATGTTCGGTCTCGGCTTCAAGTCGGTTCTTGGCGTCAGCGATGCGCCGGAATTCTTCAGCCGCTCCGGCTCTTTCAGGTTCGATCATGACCGTTCACGCGCACGCATACGAGAAGTCGCGCCCAATGCGGAACGCTGCCCGGCCCTGCGTCTTCCCGAACCCATCGACCCACGCAAGGAAAGGGATTCGGACGAGGAACTCCATGAACTGATGAATTGGGCGACGAATATCGTTCGCCTACCGCTCAAATCCGGTGCGCGTGACGACCTAGCCGGACAGATCCGGGATTTTCCACCGGCGTTTCTGCTGTTCGTCGATCACGTCCGCTACCTTACTCTCGAAGATGGAGAATCTTCCCGAAGCTTCACCCGGCGGGACCAGGACGGCGAACTTCAACTCGACACCGGCGAGGGAACCGCGCGATGGCTGCGCTTCGAGAGGACCCATTGCCTTTCCGACGACGCCCGCGCCGACCGGCGCAGCGGCGACAACCGCGACAAAGTGCCGGTCTGGTGGGCCGCGCCGCTCGACCGATTGGCCGACCCGGGCAAGTTTTGGGCATTCTTCCCAACGCAAGCCACGAGTCTCGTCGCCGGCATCCTGAACGCGCCATGGAAGACCAACGAGGATCGGCAGAACCTGCTGCCGGGGCCGTACAACGAGGAATTGATCGAAGCCGCTGCGGCGATGATCGCCGAAGCGCTGCCTGAACTCGCGACGAACGACGATCCCGCCCGACATCTCGACGCCCTGCCGCGTCGGCGCGAGACGGGCGATTCCGACCAAGCAGACCTTCTTCGCAAGCGCCTGTTCGCCGATCTTCACGAACGCGCAATCGTTCCCGATCAAGACGGAAACCTGCGCGCACGCCGGGACATCTCGTATCCGCCCAAGGAGCTCACGGACGCTGGCCAAGAAGCGGCGGCGGCCTTTGAACGATGGGCGGCGTATCCAGGTCGGCCATCCAACTGGCTCCACCACAAGGCGCTCACGCGCAACACGCTCGCCATTGTCGATCGGCTGTTTCACCGCGAAAGCGAACCGCCCGGACGGTCGTCATCGGGCGCGCCCAGGGCCGCGGTCGCCGAGTGGCTGGAGGCGCTCGTCGAAGGTAAGGAGGCAGACGGGGCGATCCAGGCTTCTATGGCGGCGGTGCAAGTCGCCGTGTGTATCCCAGAGGGAATACGAAAGAGCGCCGGTCTCGGGGAAATCGTGCTGACCGCAGCCGGTGGCTTGGCTAGGCTCAATCCAGAACGTCTCTTCTTGCCGGATGAGACGCAGACCGACGGCGACTCCACGAACACGGATCGATACGTTCACCCGAATCTGGCGTCGAATCCCGACACGCGGTCAGCGCTGAAGAAGCTGGGACTCAAACCGCTGACGCCGGAGAGCAGGTTCGAGCTTCTTGTGGAACGCATTAGCAGTCCAGAACAAGATGACGAGCTCCATAACACGTTCTGGATACTGTCGCGCAAGATGACGCCGGAGGACGCGCTCGCCATCGTTCGCGATAAAGGTGGGAGTGGGGGCGGGATTCGTGTCCAAACGCGGGCTGGAAACTGGCAGCCCCTATACAGCGTGCTGTTGCCGGGCGATATCGTACCGGGTGATGGGAGCCGGGATAACGAGGCCACCGTGGATACCGATTTCCATGAACGTGACAACGTATTATTGCGCGCCCTTGGGGTCACCGATGCGCCGGACGGTAGCCGCGACTTACGGCTGGAGCCGCAGTACGATTCGTACCAAAATTGGTGCAAAAACAAGTATTCTAGACGAAACGATCTTCCTCATTATCCGAACCTGTGGTACTTGAAATTCACGTCGTCCGATGGCGTCGGCCCGTTGGAAATCCTGACCGTTCTTTCCGACAATGGTGGGGAAATATATACGGACGCGTTGCTGAATCTTGATGCCACTTACCAGCCATGGACGATGCGGCATACGGGCTCGAACGGGCGATTTTACCCAAAAGTTTACTACGGTTCTCTTACGATTCATATGCTGCGAGAACATGGGAAAATCCGAATTCCCGACGGCATCGCTTTGCTGAAGGACGCGCTCGGGCCGACCCCAAAAAACCCAGCTGTCCTGCATGCGTTGCTGCTCCATCCCATGGTCGAAAAAATCAAAACGGCGTTCGATCTGCTGGAACCCACGCCGGAGTTCATCGACGAAGAAGAACCGATTCCGCTGACCGACGAGTGGCCCGGCTTGAAAGAACACCTCCCGCCACACCTTGGAACGTGCTATCTTATTCGCTGTGAGCGAATCCTGGTTCTCAATGAATCGAAAGAGTGCGTCTTTCACGATCTCAATATCTATCTTTCAGATACTACGGAACCGCCTGACGGCGGTAACGGACAACGTCAGCTCCAGCTCGTCGCGGACGAACTGGAGCTTGGGCTGGATCGTCAACAGATCGAGGAGATCTTGCAACGCAAGACGCCACGAGAGGTCGAGGAACGACTCAACGCCATACGACATAAATGTTCGACCGATGCCGAACGTCTCCTGGCGGCGGTTGGCGAGCAAGCGTTACGCGAGGGGCTTCCAGAATCGCTTCTGGCCATACTCGAGAGCGACGGCGCAGCCCTGGCGGGCCTCGACCTCGCGAGGGCCGCCATCGCTACTTGGCATACGGATGCTCTCAAGCAATACAAACGGGAGCTGGATCTTCTCAATCCGCCGAAGCAATGGGCCGGGTCGGTACCAGCCGTCGAGTTCGCACAGGCGCTCGGGTTCTCTCCCGAGTGGGCAGGAGAACGAAACAGAAAACGCGAACCTTTTTTGGAAGTGGAAGGTTATTCGCTTCCACCGCTTCATGGCTACCAACGGACCATCGCCAATAACGTTAGGAGTCTGCTGCGCGGCGGATTCGGGAACGGCGCCGAGCGGCGCGGGATGATCAGCCTGCCGACCGGGTCCGGTAAGACCCGCGTCGCCGTGCAGGCGGTCGTCGAAGCCATGCGGGAGGACGGTTTTCGTGGGGGCGTTCTTTGGGTTGCGGACCGCGATGAGTTGTGCGAGCAGGCCGTGGAGGCGTGGCGGCAGGTGTGGTCGAGCATCGGCATCCAGGCGGCCCGGCTTCGTATCTCCAGGATGTGGGGCGGGCGACAGAGACCCCTGCCGACGAACGAGCTTCACGTCGTCGTCGCGACCAGACAGACGCTCCATGCGAGGCTCTCCGAATACAAGTTTCTGGCCGATTTCGGGTTGGTCGTGTTTGACGAAGCGCATCGATCCCTCGCGCCGACCTTCACGTCGATCATGAATAAGATCGGCCTGACGCGCTCCCAACGGACGGACGAGCCGTTCGTAATCGGCCTCACCGCCACGCCCTACCGCGGACGCGACGAGGAGGAGACGCTCAGACTCGTCCGCCGTTACGGAAGCAAGAGATTGGACTCGTGCGCGTTCGCGAGCGACGAGCCTCAAGCCGTTATCCAGGAATTACAGGGAATGGGCGTACTCGCCCAAGCCGACCATGAAACCATCAGGGGCGAGACGTTCTCGTTCGATCCCGATGATTTGGCGCGAATACTCGAATCCTTTGAACGGGAATCGTCTTTGCCTTGGCTCCCGCAGAGCGTGGAAAAACGTATCGCCCGGAGCGTCGAGCGAACCCGGCGCATCGTCGAAGCGTATGAGAAACACGTCGATCCGGACTGGCCCACGCTCGTCTTCGCGACCTCGGTCGAGCACGCGCAGACTCTGGCGGCGCTCCTCAACCAGAAGGATATCTGCTCGCGCGCCGTAAGCGCAGAGACCGAGCCGGCGATCCGCCGTCGCGTGGTCGAGGAGTTCCGCGGCGGCGACATCAAGGCGCTGGTGAATTACGGCGTATTCAGTGAAGGTTTCGACGCGCCCAAGACCCGCGCCATCATCGTCGCGCGGCCGGTGTACAGCCCCAACCTCTATTTCCAGATGATCGGCAGGGGCTTGCGGGGGCCGCTGAATGGCGGCGGCAAGCGATGCCTCATCCTCAACGTCGAGGACAACATCGAGAATTTCAACCGGGTTCTCGCGTTCTCCGAACTGGACTGGCTCTGGGCCAAGCGGGCCGGGTAGCGATCTTTGCGACGCCTGTTCGGCGTTGAACCCGACCGAGGGCGGTCCGCCTCGCCTCCTCCCGCCCGGCGGCGACGGGTCGGCGCGCATCGTTTCCTTCCGGCTTTCGTGCTATCCTGCCCGGGGTGCGGCGATCGACGGAGGCGGGGATGTTTCTGCGCAACTGCTGGTACGTGGCGGCCTGGGAGGACGAGATCGGCGACCGGCCGTTGGCGCGCACTCTGCTGGGCGAGCCGGTGGTGCTGTACCGCGCCGCCGACGGCGCGCCGGCGGCCCTGGAGGACCGCTGCTGCCACCGCGCGCTGCCTCTGTCGATGGGGGAGCTGGTCGGCGGCGAGCTGCAATGCGGCTATCACGGCTTCCGCTACGCGCCCGACGGGCGCTGTGTCGCCGTCCCCGGCCAGGCGGCGGTTCCGCCGGACGCGCGGGTCAGGTCCTACCCGGTGGTCGAGCGGTGGAACTGGGTCTGGATCTGGATGGGCGATCCCGACCGGGTCGACGAGGGGCTGATCCCCGACTGGCGCTGGGTCGACGATCCCGACTGGCGGACGGTCCGGGGCAATGGCGGCCGGCCGCTCCATTGCGCCTGCAACTACCAGCTGATTACCGACAATCTCCAGGACATCACCCATCTGAGCTACGTCCACACCAGCTCGATCGGCAACGCGGACATCGTCGACTTCTCGGTCAAGACCGAGCGCAAGGCGCGCTCCGTCCACATGGTCCGCAACGTGATGAACCGGCCCGCGGCGCCCTTCTACCAATGGGCCGGCAAGTTCAAGGGCAACGTCGACCGCTGGATCACCTGCGATACGCAGATGCCCTGCTTGTCGGTCAACGACGCCGGCTGCGTCGATACCGGGACCGACATGCGGCCCGGCCGCCGGGACCGCGGGGTGGAGATGCGCGTGCTCAACGCGCCGACGCCCGAGACCGAGCGGACGACGCATTACTTCTACGCCCATGCGCGGCATTTCGGCCTCGACGACGAGGAGGTCGAGAACGCCTACCGGACCCAGTTCACCGGCGTCTTCCAGGAGGACAAGGCCGTCCTGGAGGCGCAGCAGGCGATGATCGACCGCGACCCGGCCGCGCACGTCATCGACATCAACGCCGATGCGCCCGGCCTGCAATGCCGCCGCCTGCTGCGCGAGCTCATCGCCGCGGAGAACGCCGGCCGGGGATAGCGGCGCGGCCGGGCCGGAGCCGGCGCATGGCGGCGCTGGGCGGCGTCCGCGTCGTCGAGCTCTCGACGATGATCACCGGGCCGCTGGGCGGGCAGATGCTGGCCGATCTCGGGGCCGAGGTGATCAAGGTCGAGAAACCCGACGGCGGCGACATGTTCCGCAGCTGGCGGGGCGGGACCTACAGCGCGCATTTCGGCGCCTTCAACCGCAACAAGCGGAGCCTCACCCTCGACCTGCGGTCCGGGGCGGGCAGGGGCGTCCTGCTCGAGCTGGCGGCGACCGCCGACGTGCTGATCGAGAATTTCCGCCCCGGCGTGATGGAGCGGCTGGGTCTCGCGCCGGAGGCGCTGTCCGCGGCCAACCCGAAACTGATCTACTGCTCGATCACCGGCTTCGGCGAGGACGGCCCGTATCGCGACCGGCCCGCCTACGATGCGGTGGCCCAGTCGCTGTCCGGCGTCTCCGGCATGTTTCTCGACCCCGACGACCCGCAGATCACCGGCCCCACGATCGCCGACAACATGACCGGCATCAACGCCTGCTACGGCATTCTCGGCGCGCTGTTCGAGCGCGAACGTAGCGGCAGGGCGCGGCGCGTCGACGTGAACATGCTGGAATCCGCCATGACCTTCATGCTCGATCCCTGGGCGAACATGATGCAGGGCGGCATCCCGCAGCATCCGCTGGCGCGGGTCATGGCGTCGCAATCCTATGCGCTGCGCTGCGGCGACGGCAAGCTGCTGGCGGTCCACCTGTCGTCGCCGGAGAAGTTCTGGCAGGGGATCCAGGCGGCCCTGGAATGCCCCGGCCTGGGCCGCGACGAGCGTTTCGCGACCCGCGCCGCCCGGATCGAGAACTACCTCGCGCTGAAGGCGGCGCTCCAGGACGCCGCCGCGCGCAGGCCGCGCGCCTACTGGACGGCGCGGCTGGAGGCGGAAGACGTGCCCTTCGCGCCGGTGCTCACCTTGCCCGAGGTGATGGCGGACGAGCAGGTTCGGCATCTCGATTCCTTCTTCCGCGCCACCCATCCGACGGAGGGGGAGCTGACGCTCACCCGCCGCCCGGTCCGCTACGACGGCGCGCGCGACGACCAGCCGCTGGCCCCGCCGCCGACGCTGGGCGAGCATACCGACGAGGTGCTGGCGGAGCTCGGCTACGACGCCGAAGCGATCGACGCGCTGCGCCGCGACAAGGTGGTGTGACCGCGGCCCGGGCGCCTCCCGCGCCGCCCGGGCGCGCCGCCGGCCGCGGTCGGGGCGAAAGATGCGTTTCAGTCCGGCTCGACGTATTCGATGCCGTTGACGAAATCGACCACGGCCGGGGCGATCGGGTCGCGCTTCTCTTCCAGGACGTGAGCCGCCAGCCCGGCGCAGCGCCCGACCGCGGCGACCGCGCGCATCACCTCGGTGGGAAAGCCGATCTCGCCCAGCACCGCTCCCAGCGCGCCGGTGACGTTGAGCGTCAGATGCTTGCCCGCGGCGCGGTCGATCTCCTCGCCGAGCAGATGGATCAGCTCGATGTGATCGCCCTTGGCGCCGTTGGCGCGCGCGATCTCGAACATGCGCGCCGCGCGCGGGTCCTCCGGTTTGTAATAGGGATGGCCGAAGCCGGGGACGAACGCCCTGCGCGCCCGGTAGCGGGCAGCCAGCCCGGCGCACCAGGCGCGCTTGTCGCCCTCCGCGGCGAGGCCTTCCGCCAGGATCCGGCCCGCCCCCGCCATCGTGCCCGCGAACCGGCTGCCGACCATCAGCATCCCGGCGGCGAGCGGCACCTGGACGTCGTCGGGCGTCGAGTCCTGGACCATGCGGGCGACCAGGGCCGTCGGCGTGATGCCGTGGTCCATCAGGACGATCAGGCAGGCGTCGAAGATGCGCGCCTCGCCCGCCGTCGGCTCGCGTCCGGTGACGATGAAGTAGAACGCCTCGGCGAAGCTCTTTTCGCCCAGAATCTCGCCGAGCACGTCCTTGCCGCGCATACGGAAGCGCGCGACGTCCGAGGCGGGACTGCCGATGCGGGTGGCGGGTTCGGCCATGTCGGCGGGTCTCCCGGTTCCGGTCGCGCGGACAGCTTATCGGGGGCGCGGCGCGGGGCGCAAGCGCGGCGCGGATTCGCCGCTTGAGAGGATGCGCCGGGCTTGGTCTAATGGGCCGCCCGACGGGGCGCGAAACCAGGGGAGGTTGAAGTGAAACGTTTGCTATCGCTCGCGGTCGCCTCGGCGCTCTGCGCCGTCGGATCGCAGACGCCGGCGGATGCGGCGGAGGTCAAGCTGCTGACCAGCTGGAACAAGAACCTCTGGCCGTCCTACGCGCCGCTCGAACTCTACGTCAAGAACGTCGCCAAGATCGGCGGCGGCAAGTTCGAAGGCAACCACACCAGCGGCGGCCAGGTGCAGGTCAAGATCAGCGGGACCGAGGTCGTGCCGCCCTTCGAGCAGCTCCAGCCGGTGGTCGCAGGCGTGTTCGACATGCTCTACACCCATGGCGTGTACCACATGGGCAGCAAGGGCCTGTCGCTGGTCCTCGACACCATCGACATGGACCCGATGAAGCGCCGCGAGGTCGGCATCCACGACTACATCGACGACTACTACCAGAAGAACAACAATCTCAAGCTCGTGGCCGTCCTGACCGCCGGCTTCTCGGGCTACCACATGTTCCTGAAGGAGCCGCTCAGCCCCGAAGGCGACATCAAGGGCCGCAAGATCCGCGGCACCGCGAGCTATCACGGCGTGATCAAGGCGCTCGGCGGCTCGCCGGTCGTGCTGCCGCCGGCCCAGGTCTATACCGCCCTCGAGAAGGGGGTCGTGGACGGCGCCTGCTGGCCCGCCGCCGGCATGTTGGCGATGAAGCATTTCGAGGTCGCCAAGTACCGCCTGCGTCCCACCTTCGGGACCACCAACGAGATCGTCCTGATGAATCTCGACAAGTGGCGGAAGCTGACCGATGCCGACCGCGCGGTCCTGCACGAGGCGGCGCTGCGGTCGGAGCTGGAGGTCCCGTGGTTCTCCGAGCAGATCCACATGCAGGAGGATCGCGAGCTGACCAAACTCGGGGTCCAGAAGATCCAGTTCCCGCCCGACAAGGCCAAGCTGGTCAAGGAGGCGTGGAGCAAGAGCCTCTGGGGATTCGCGCGCAAGTGCTGCGGCGACGGCGCCGACGGGCTGCGCGAACTCGCGCTCAAGCACGGCATGACGCAGTAGCGGCGCATCCGGGATCGATCGCCGGGGCGGGGCCGATGAACCGGATCCCGCGCCTGCTCTGCCGGCTCCACGACCGGCTGACCGGGCTCGGCTTCGAGCTCAGCAAGCTCTGCCTCGGCGTCATCCTCTTCGCCTATTGCTACGAGGTGGCGGCGCGTTACTTCTTCGGCGCGCCGACCTGGTGGGCCAACGAGGCGGTGTCCTATTCGCTGTGCATCGGCGCGTTCCTGATGCTGCCCCACGTCACCCGCGAGAAGGGGCACGTCGCGGTGACCGTCATCCTGGAGACGTTGCCGCCGCGCCATGCCCGCCCGCTCTACTGGTTCATCTATCTCGCCGGCTTCCTGGTCTGCGCCGCGGCGACCTGGATCAGCTTCGACGAGAACGTCCGCCAGGTCGTCAAGGACGTGCATCTGATGAAGGTGCGGCCGGTCCCCAAAATCTGGATCTCGGCCTGGATCACCTACGGGTTCGGCAGTTCCGCGCTCTACTTCCTGCGTATGCTCGACTACCGCGGGATCGAGCTGGCCGAACGCCGCGAGGAAGCGAGGATGTAGCCCATGACCTGGTGGGTGACGCTGTCGGGCGGGCTCGGGATACTGCTCGCCGCGTTCATGACCGGCGCGCCGATCTTCATCGCCTTCCTGGCGATCAACATCACCGGCGTCATCTTCGTCATCGGGCCGGCCGGGTTCGGCATGGTCGCGAACTCGATCTTCGAGACCACCAACATCGCAGCGCTCACCGCCATCCCGCTCTTCATCATGATGGGCGAGCTGCTGTTCCGCTCCGGCTCGGTCGATATCCTGTTCGACTCGGTGGACAAGCTCGTCGGCAGGGTGCAGGGACGGCAATACGTGCTGTGCATCCTGCTATCCACCATCTTCGGCGCCCTGTCCGGGGCGGCGATGGGGGTGGCGGCGATGATGGGGCGCACCCTCTACCCCGGCATGATGAACCGGGGGTACGACTCCAGGCTCGCCACCGGGGCGATCCTGGCCGGGGCGAGCCTCGCCCCGATCATCCCGCCCAGCGTCCTCGTCATCATCATCGGCACCCTCGCCGACGTCTCGATCGCCGGCCTGCTGATCGCCGGCATCCTGCCCGGGCTGGTGCTCGCCAGCATGTTCCTGGCCTATCTGCTGGGCCGGGTGAAGCTCAACCCCCGGCTGGGCGCGATGGCGGAGTCGGACGCGGCGCCCGCGGCCTCGACGCGGGAAAAGCTGATCGCTCTGGCGCGGGTAATGCCGTTCGCCGTCATCATCTTCTGCGTCATGGGCTTCATCATGCTGGGCGTCGCCACGCCGTCGGAATCGGCCGCGACCGGCGTCGCCGGGGCGATCGTCACCGCCGCCTTCTACCGCCGGCTCAACTGGAAGATGTTCTCGGAGTCGCTGGCCTCGGCGGCGTTCATCACCAGCATGATCCTGGCGATCATGGCGAGTTCCAAAATGTTCTCGCAGCTGCTCGCCTTCACCGGCGCCACCGGCCAGTTGACCGAGATCGTCACCACCCTCGACGTGTCGCCGATGCTCATGCTGCTGGTGATGATGCTGATCCCCTTCATCCTGTGCATGTTCATCGATCAGCTGGGGCTGATGCTGGTCATCATCCCGATCTATCTGCCGCTGCTGGGAACCCTCGGCTTCGATCCCATCTGGTTCTGGCTGATCATGCTCCTGAACGTGACCGTCGGCGGCATCACCCCTCCGTTCGGCTATACGATGTTCGCCTTCAAGGGCGCCGCGCCCGACGTGCCGCTCCGCGACATCTTCGCCGCGACCTGGCCGTTCGTCGCCATCTTCATCGTCGGCATGGCGATCATCGCGGCGTTCCCGCCGCTGGCGACCTTCCTGCCGAGCCTGCTCTGACGCGCCCCGGGAGGAACGCAACATGCCGGGCGCGATCCACGACCCGCCCTTCCTCGACCAACGGGCCAAGCGCAACACTCCGGGGCGCAATGCCGACCGCGTGTTCGACCTCGGCCTCGGCGGGAGGTCGCCCGCCCGCTGACGCGCTGGCCAAGCCCGGGCAGCGAACCGGGACGGCGGCTTTACAACCGCCGGCCGGACGCCAACAATGCCGCCGGCTCCCGGCGAAAGGAGACGCGATGGAACTCCCGACCGGCAACGAAAAATACTTCCGCATGAGCGTCGACGAGTTCGACACCGACAAGCTGCTGGCGAACGCGGCCCGGCAGCGCGACGAGCGCGGCTTCGACGACGTGCTGATCGTCGACGTCGATTCGCATCATTACGAGAGCGAGTCGATCGGCGAGATCGTCGAGTACATGGAGGACCCGATCCTCAAGCAGCTGGCGCAGTCGAGCGGCCTGAGCTCGCAGCGGGGCTCCGGCTCGATGTTCGCCCTCGGGCGGGTCGGCTATCAGGACGTGGGCGGCCGGGTGACGCGCTACCCGCTGCGCCGGCTCGAGAAGACGCCGGGCGGCGGCGTCCATCGCGACATCCATCTGAGCCATCGCTGGATGGATGCGATGGGCGTCGATTACACCTGCATGTTCCCGACCCCGATGCTCTCGCTCGCGCTGCACCCGCAACCCGAGGTCGAGAACCATCTCGCCCGCGCCTACAACCGTTGGCTCACCGAGAGGGTGCTGCCCGGCTCGTCCCGGGTCAAGTCGATGCTGTATCTGCCGTTGAACGACCACAACGCCGCCTACAAGATGGTGCAGGACTTCGGCGACAAGCCCGGCGTCATCGGCTTCATGGTCACCTCGGTCCGGCACAAACCGGTGCATGACAACGACTTCATGAAGATCTACGCCCTGGTCGAAGAGCTGGGCTTGCCGCTCGGCTTCCATTCGGGCTTCAACTGGGACGATCCGATGTTCCGCACAGCCAACCGGTTCATCACCGTCCATGCGCTGGGCTTCACCTGGTACAATGTGGTCCACTGTACCAACTGGGTGGTCAACGGCCTGCCCGAGCGCTTCCCCGGCCTCAAGGTGCTGTGGATCGAATCCGGCGTCGCCTGGGTTCCCTGGCTGATGATGCGGCTCGACAACGAATACCGTATGCGCAGTTCCGAATGTCCGTCGCTCAGGATGCTGCCGAGCGAGTACATGAAGCGCATGTACTATTCGAGCCAGCCGATGGAGCGGCCCAACGAGGACTGGCTGCTGGAAGCGACGCTCCGGGCGATGGACGCGGAGAACACGCTGCTCTACGCCTCCGACTACCCGCATTGGGACATGGACCTGCCGGGCGTGATCTGGGACCTGCCGTTCCTCGACGAGCGCGCCAGGCGCAACATCCTGGGCGAGAACGCGCGGCGGCTGTTCAAGCTCGACGTGAGCAAGCGCTACCCCGCCGCCGCGGCGGCGGAGTGACCGGGCGCGCCGCGCCGGCGTGACGTGACGACCCGTTCTCCGCGCCCCGGGCGCGCGCCGGCGGCGGGCGGCTAGCCGCGGCGGCTCGCGACGGGCAGGGGTTCGGCGGGGAAGGCGCATGGACGTCGACATGCTCGGCATGGCGGTCAAGGCCGCCGTCATCATCACCGATCCCACCCGGCTCGCCTTCCTCGCCCTCGGCGTCACGATCGGGCTGGTGCTGGGCGTGATCCCCGGCCTCGGCGGGCTGGTGGGCCTGTCGCTGCTGCTCCCCTTCACCTTCAACATGGACCCGTATACCGCGCTCGCCTTCCTGATGGGCTTGCAGGCGGTGGTGGTCACCTCGGATACGATACCGGCGGTGCTGTTCGGGGTGCCGGGCACGGTGGGCTCGGCCGCCACCATCCTCGACGGATTCCCGATGGCGCGGAAGGGCGAGGCCGGGCGCGCCTTCGGCGCCGCCTTCGCGTCATCGGTGCTCGGCGGGCTGTTCGGCGCCTTCCTGCTGGCCCTCGCCGTGCCGGTGCTGCGGCCGATCATGCTGGAGATCGGCTCGCCCGAACTGCTGGCGATCTGCGTGTTCGGCCTGTCGCTGGTCGCGGTGCTGAGCGGCGGCACGCCGCTCAAGGGGCTCGCCGCGGCCTGCATCGGGCTCATGGTCGCGACCGCCGGCGACGACCCGCAGACCGGGACCCTGCGCTGGACCTTCGACTCGCTCTATCTGTGGGACGGCCTGCCGGTGGTGCCGCTGGCTCTCGGCCTGTTCGCCATCCCCGAACTCGCCGACATGGTGATCGCCCGGCGGAAGATCGCCGGCGACGCCGAGCTCGGTTCGCGTTGGTCGCAGCTCCAGGGCGTCGGGGACGTGCTGCGCAACAAGTTCCTGGTGCTGCGCTGCGCCTCGATCGGCTCGTCGCTGGGCGCGGTGCCGGGCATCGGCGCCTCGGTGATCGATTGGATCGCCTACGGCCATGCGCTGCGCACCGAGAAGGACGCCCGGCGCTCCTTCGGCAAGGGCGACGTGCGCGGCGTGATCGCCTCCGAGAGCTCCAACAACGCCAAGGAGGGCGGCGCGCTGGTGCCGACCATCGCCTTCGGCGTGCCCGGCACCGCGTCGATGGCGCTGATCCTGGGTGCCTTCCTGATCCACGGGCTGGTGCCGGGGCCGGAAATGCTCAAGCAGCGGCTCGACGTCACCTACACCCTGGTCTGGAGCGTCGCCGCGGCCAACGTCATCGGCGCCGGCGTCTGCTTCGCCTTCGCCAACCAGCTCGCCAAGGTGGCGCTGGTCCGCATCGGCGTGCTGGCCCCGGTGGTGCTGGGGATCACCTATGTCGGCGCCTTCCAGGGCTCGCGGGCCTGGGGCGACATCTATGCGCTGCTGATCTTCGGCTTCGTCGGCTGGGTGATGAAGCGGCTGCGCTGGCCGCGCCCGCCGCTGATCCTGGGATTCGTCCTCGGCGCGTCGGTCGAACGCTACATGTTCATCTCGGTCGAGCGCTTCGACTGGGAATGGCTCTGGATCTTCCGCGAGGGCAGGTTCGCGCCCTGGGTCGCGATCATCCTGCTGGTCTCGCTCTACGGCGTGCTCAGCCCGATCCTGCGCGGCTACGCGGCGCGGCGCAGGCTGGGCGCGCAGGGCGGGCGCGGCATCGCCTTCCAGCCGCAGAGCCTCAACCCCGACATGCTGTTCGCGGCCATGTTGCTGGCCCTGTTCGCGGCCTGCCTCTACGTCTCATCGGGTTGGGAGTTCGGCGCCCGGCTGGCGCCGCAGGTCGTCGGCTGGGCCGGCGTCGGCATCGTCGGCTGGCATATGCTTTCGGGCCTGTTCGTGGCCCCGGTTGCGGTCGCGGCGACCGAGGCCGACCGCGAGCGCATCTCGACCGCCTCCACCTCCGACGTCCATTTCGACATCCAGGCGGATTACGGCGGCCTCGACGGGCGCACGATCTTCCTGCGCGCAAGCGAGTATTTCGGCTGGTGCCTGGGCTTCTTCGGGGTCGCCGCCCTGGTCGGCCTGCTGCCGGCGCTGTTCCTGTTCCTGATCGGCTTCATCCGCGCCGTGGGGCGGGAGAGCTGGCGCATGGCCTTCGCCGTCGCGGTCCCGATGTGGCTGTTCTGCTACCTCCTGTTCCACCACATCCTGATCATCCCCTGGCCCCAGACCGTCGTCGGCGACTTCTTCCCCGGCCTGCGCTCCAGCGTGTGGTTCAACCTGTTCTGACGGGGAGGGGGCTCCCGGCCCGGCGTCGTCCACTCGTCTCGTCGTAAGGATGTCGCCCGGTCAATTCCAGCAGGCGACGGAGACGGTGAAGCGCCGGGCGCGGCGGGCCACGGCTTCGCCGCTGATCGCCTTTCCGGGGCCGGCCGCCGCGTAGTCGATGCCGTGGATGTCGAGGAAGCTGCGCGCGACGGTGCCCTTGATTGCGAAGTTCACGTTCTGGGGCGCGGCGGCGGACAGCATGGCCATCTTCAGCGCATCCAGCCTGGATACCACCACCCCGATCGCCCTGCCGCCCGCGTCCAGCAGCGGGCCGCCGCTATTGCCGGGCTGGACCGGGGCGGTGATCTGGACGAGGCGCGGATCGTCGCCGGCTCCGGCGAGCGCACTGACGCTGCCGTCGGTGACGTGGAGATCGTCCGTCAGCAGGCCGCCGAGAGGGAAGCCCGCGACCGCGACCGTCTCGCCATGTCTGGCGCGGGTCGAGCGAAACCGGGCGCCGACGGTGCCTCGCCGACCGGTGGACAGTAATGCGAGATCGTCCGCCTCGCTCACCGCGCGGAGGGCGGCGTCGCGCTCCTCGCTCCCGAAGGCGACGGTGAGCCGGGCGCAGCCATCGACGACGTGGCGGTTGGTCAGGACGTGTCCGCGCGCATCGACGAAGAACCCGCTGCCGCTTCCGGTTCTACCCTCGATACGACGCTGGAGGGCATGGCTGAGCTCCTGCGCCCGGGCGATTTGCGACGAAGTCATGCGCCGGCGGAGGGAGTCCTTGTTCTTGTCGGCGCCGTCATGGCCTTGCGCCGCGGCAAGGTTCGTCCAGGCATAGGCGCGAACGTAGTCCTCCGGCACGCCCTCGCCGTTGTCGTACATCAGGCCGAGGTTGAACTGTGCGCTGGCGTTTCCCTGCTCGGCGGCGCGGCGGAGCCACTTGACCGCTTCGCGGTCATCCTCCGGCACGCCCTTGCCGTTGTCGTACATCAGGCCGAGGTTGTTCTGTGCGCCGGCGTCTCCTTGCTCTGCGGCGCGGCGGAACCACTTGACCGCTTCGCGGTCGTCCTCCGGCACGCCCTCGCCGATATCGTACATTACGCCAAGGTTGAACTGTGCGCTGGTGATTCCCTGCTCTGCGGCGCGGCGGAACCACTTGACCGCTTCACGGTCATCCTCCGGCGCGCCCTCGCCGTTGGCGTACATTACGCCGAGGTTGAACTGTGCGCGGGCGTCTCCCTGCTCTGCGGCGCGGCGGAACCACTTGACCGCTTCGCGGTCATCCTCCGGCACGCCCTCGCCGTTGTCGTACATCAGGCCGAGGCTGAACTGTGCGCGGGCGTCTCCCTGCTCTGCGGCGCGGCGGAACCACTTGACCGCTTCGCGGTCGTCCTCCGGCACGCCCCTGCCGCCGGAGTACATCCAGCCAAGGATGTTCTGTGCGGTGGCGTTTCCCTGCTCGGCGGCGCGGCGGATCAGCTTGACCGTTTCGCGGTCGTCCTCCGGCACGCCCTCGCCGCTGGCGTACATCACGCCGAGGCCGTTCTGTGCGTCGGCGTCTCCCTGCTGGGCCAAAGGCAGCCATTCCCGATGGGCAGCGGCGTAATCGCCCCGTTTGTAGGCTTCGAGACCCGCCTGATAGCTGTCCGCGTTCGCCGGCGCCGCGAATCCTGAAAACAGGACGAAGAACGCGACCGCGAGGCGGGGTGCGAACGGGCGCGTCATGCGGTCGCGGGAGGATCGGCGGCGGGCTCGTCGGCCGGGGCGGCGCCGTCCGCCTGCGCCTCGCGCCGTAGCGCCTCGTCGATCTCGTCGGCGCGGCGCCGGGCGCTGCGGTCGGCAAGGCGCGACCAGTAGGCGGCGAAGGCCGGGCGGTCTTCGATCGAGCCCATCTGCAACCCCCAGCCGACATGCGATCCGACATAGACGTCGGCGGCGGAGAAGTCTTCGCCCGCGACGTGGCCGCCGCCGGCCACCCCCCGCTCCAGGGCGTCCATCACCGCGCCGAAGCTGCCGTAGCCCAACATCGCCTGCTTGTCGGCCGGGGCCTCCCACCCCAGGAACCGGTTGGTCGTCGCCGCCTCCAGCGGCCCGGCGGCGAAGAACAGCCAGCGGTAATAGGCGGCGCGGTCCGCCGGCGGCGGCGCCAGCCCGGCTTCGGGAAAGGCGTCGGCGAGATAGGCGCAGATCGCCGCGGCTTCGGTCACGACCGCGCCGCGATGGCGGATCGCCGGGACCTTGCCCATCGGGTTGACGGCGAGATACGCCGCCGACTTCATCGCCGCGCCGTATTCCAGGATCTCGGCGCGGTAGGGCGCGCCGATCTCCTCCAGCATCCAACGCACGATCCGCCCCCGCGACATCGGGTTGGTGTAGAAGACGAGATCGTCGGTCATCCGCCTGCCGCTTGGCGAGCCGCTTCAGCGACGCGCCCTATTTCTTCACGCATCGGTCCGTGACGGCGATGCTGCGCGCCGATGCGGTCACGGTTCGCAAGCCCCGCCATCGCGCGGCCCTCCTCATGCGCCCGCATCCCGTAGCACCGCCCCGGTCCGGTTGTAAAGCGGCCTTGCGGGCCGTATCATGCATGCGGGGCCACCGGGAAGCCGAAAGGGAGCGCATGGCGACGAGGACGAAGGACATCTCGCCGGCGCCGGCCGCGCGCGGGTATCGCGATCTGCACGAGCACATCGAGGAGCTGCGCGAGGCCGGGCTGCTGCGCGAGATCGATCGCGAGATCAACAAGGACACCGAGATGCACCCGCTGGTGCGCTGGCAGTTCCGCGGCGGCATCCCGGCCGAGGACCGCAAGGCGTTCCTGTTCACCAACGTTACCGACTCCAAGGGCCGGAAGTTCGATATCCCGGTGTTGGTCTGCGGCCTCGCCGCCAACGGCGCGGTCTACGCCGTCGGCATGGGGACGCCGCTCGACCGGCTCAAGGAGACCTGGATCCGCGCCCTCAACAACCCGGTCGCGCCCCGCGTGGTGGACGACGCGCCCTGCCACGAACTGGTCTTCGAGGGCGGCGCGCTGCGCGACGGCAACGGGCTCGACGCCCTGCCGGTGCCGATCTCGACGCCGGGCTGGGACAACGCGCCCTACACCACCTCGTCGCACTACATCACCAAGGATCCCGAGACCGGCATCCAGAACATGGGCAACTACCGCGGCATGATAAAGGCGCCCGACCGGATCGGGATGAACCCGTCGATCGAGCTGCGGACCGGCGGCTACATCCACTGGCGGCAGTGGAAGGAGCGCGGCGAGCCGATGCCCTGCGCGATCGTCCTGGGCTGCCCGCCGGTGGTCTCCTACACCGCGGTGCAGAAGGTACCCGAGAAGTACGACGAGCTGCACATATCGGGCGGCCTCGCCGGCGGACCGATCAACGTCGTCAAGGCGCGGACGGTGGACCTCCTGGTCCCGGCCGAGTCCGAGGTGGTGATCGAAGGCTATATCTCGACCGAGCTGCTGGAGCCCGAGGCGCCGTTCGGCGAGTCGCACGGCCACGTCAACCTGCAGGAATACAACGGCTACATGGACGTGACCTGCATCACCCGGCGCAGCAACGCGGTCATCACCTCCTGGGTCAGCCAGGTCACGCCGTCCGAGTCCAGCGCCATCAAGCGCCCCGCCTACGAGGCCGCGCAGATCGAGCATCTCCGCGACCATCTCGGCGTCAGGGGGGTCGTCCACGTGGCGACGCACGAGCCGCTGACCTCGCTGCACAAGCTCATCATCGTCCAGTTCGAACGCGACGCGCCGCGCACCGAGATCTGGCGCGCGCTGTACGGCGTCGCCTCGCTGCGGCGCGCCGAGGGCAAATGGATCGTCGCCGTCAACGAGGACATCGACCCCGACAACACCGACGCCGTCTTCTGGGCGATGTCGTATCGCTGCAAGCCGCATCGCGACGTCGAGATCCTGCGCAACAAGGACGAAGGCCACGGCCCGCGCAGCATGGTCGACGGCGAGGACTCGGCGGTGCTGATCGACGCGACGCTGAAGGAGACCTACCCGCCGGTCTCGCTGCCCAAGCGCGAATACATGGAGCGGGCGATGGAGATCTGGGACGAACTGGGCCTGCCCCGGCTGAAGCCCGAAAAGCCCTGGTTCGGCTACGACCTCGGCGAGTGGAACGAGGACCTCGAGATCATGGCCCGGCGCGCCGTCCGCAGCGAATACTGGGACACCGGACGCATCCTGGCGCAGCGCCGGCGCGGCGACGTGGCCATGAACACCGAGGTGCGCACCCTCGACGAGGGCAACCCCGGCGCCGGCGATTCGCGCCCGGCGGGAGGCGATCTGACATGGGAAAGCTTGAAGGACGCGTCGCGGTCGTAACCGGCGCGGCCCAGGGAATCGGCGCCGCCTTCGCCCGCGCCCTGGCGGCCGAAGGCGCCAGGGTCGCCGTCGCCGACCTCGACAGCGGCGCGGCGCTGGCGCGGGAGATCGAGAGCGCCGGCGGCGCGGCGATCGACGTACCCACCGACGTGGCCGACGAGGCCTCCTGCGAGGCGATGGCGGCCCGCGTGGTCGAAGCGTTCGGCCGGCTCGACGTCCTGGTCAACAACGCCGCCGTATTCACCGCGGTCGAGCGCAAGCCCTTCACCGACATCCCGGTCGAGGAGTGGGACCGCGTGCTCGCCGTCAACGCCAAGGGCGTGTGGCTGTGCTGCAAGGCGGCGGTGCCCGAGATGCGCAGGACCGGCGGCGGCCGGATCGTCAACGTCTGCACCGGCCGCATCTTCAAGGGCGCGCCCTTCTTCCTGCATTACGACGCCTCGAAGGCGGCGGTGCTGGGCATCACCCGCGCGCTGGCGCGCGAACTCGGCGACGACCACATCCGCGTCAACGCCATCGCGCCGGGCTCCACCATGAGCGAGAACGTGCGCGCCCGCACCAACTGGAAGGGCGGCGGGCCCGAACAGACCCGCGCCTCGCGCGCGCTCAAGCGCGACGAGCTCCCCGAAGATCTGATCGGGGCCTGCGTGTTCTTCGCCTCCGACGACAGCGCCTTCGTCACCGGCCAGACGCTGGTCGTCGATGGCGGCTCGGCGATGTGGTAGCCGTTGCGCGGCTCCCCCGACCTCCGGACCCATCTGCGCGCGCTCGACCGCGCCGGCCTGCTGGTCACCGTAGACCGGCCCATCAACAAGGATACCGAGCTGCATCCGCTGGTCCGCTGGCAGTTCCGCGGCGGGCTGGCCGAAGCCGACCGCAAGGCGTTCCTGTTCACCCGCGTCACCTGCGCTCGCGGTCGGGCCTACGACGCGCCGGTCGTCGTCGGCGCCCTGGCGGCGAACCCGGCGATCTACGGCGTCGGCATGGGCGCGCCGGTCGCGGGAATCGGGCCGTTGTGGATGCAGGCGGTCGAGGCGCCGATCCCGCCCCGACGCGCCGACGCCGCGCCCTGCCAGGAGGTCGTGATCGAAGGCGACGAGCTGCGCGGCGACGGCGGGGGGCTCGATGCGCTGCCGACGCCGGTCTCGACCCCCGGCTTCGACGCCGCGCCCTATCTCACCGCCGCCAACTGCATCACCAGGGACCCGGAGACCGGGGCGCAGAACGTCGGCATCTATCGCTGCGGGCTCAAGGCGCCCGACCGGCTCGCCATCCGCATGGGGACGCGCATCGGCGGGGCGGGCGGGTATCTCCACTGGCGCGGCTGGCGGGCGCGCGGCGAGCCGATGCCCTGCGCGCTGGCGCTGGGCGGCCCGCCCGCGGTCTCCTACGCCGGGGCGCAGAAGCTGCGGCAGGGGCTCGACGAACTCGCGGTCGCCGGCGCGATCATGGGGCGGGCGCTGCCGGTCGCGCCCGCCCGCACGGTCGACCTTCTGGTTCCGGCCGAGGCCGAGATCGTCGTCGAGGGGCTGATCGACACCGAGTATCTGGAGCCCGAGGCGCCGTTCGGCGAGTCGCACGGCCACGTGGCGCTCGAAGACTACAACATGTCGTTCGCGGTGACCGCCATCACCCGCCGGCGGGCGCCGATCTTCCCCTCGATCATCAGCCAGGTGACGCCCTCGGAGTCGAGCGTCATCAAGCGGGTGGCTTACGAACCCATGTTCCTGGCCCATCTCCGCGACCGTCTCGGCGTCCGCCAGGTCCGGCGCGTGGCCCTGCACGAGCCGCTCACCAACGTCCGCCGGGTGATCCTGGTGCAGTTCGGGCCGGGCGCGCCCCGCGCCGAAATCTGGCGCGCCCTCTACGGGGCGGCGAACCTGCGCGCCGATTGCGGCAAATACGTCATCGCCGTGAGCGAGGACGTCGACCCCGACAACGCCGACGCCATATTGTGGTCGCTGGGCTATCGCGCCAACCCGGCGCGGGACCTCCGGGTGCTGGGGCATCGGGGCCGCGGGCACGGCCCCAGGCCCAGCCCCGAATCCGGTCCGGCGGACGAGGACGACGCGACGCTGCTGATCGATGCGACCCTCAAGGGAGACCTGCCGCCGGTCGCCCTGCCCAAGCGCGAGTTCATGGAGCGCGCGCGCGCGATCTGGGACGAGCTGGGCCTGCCCGCGCTCCGCCCCGAACCGCCCTGGTCCGGCTATTCGCTGGGCGACTGGAGCGAGGAGTGGGACGCCGCCGCGGCCCGCGCCGTCGCCGGCGACTGGCGGGAGAACGGCCGCCGCACCGCCCAACGCCGCCGCCGCGGCGTCGAACCCGGAACCCCCGCCCGCTGACGCCGGCGACGGCCGGCGGCGGTTGCGAAAAAAATCGTTCGACAAGGCGGCAAGGCGAGCTCATATTTCCCACGCGGTTGGGAGGGCTGTGGAACGACGGTCCGCCGGGGGCAGGTTCCCCGCCCGGCTGCGTTTCTATGTGCGGAGGTCGGGGTATAGACTACCGGCCGGCCAGGCGGGGGAGGCGGATCGGTCATGAAGCTCGACATCTACAACCACATCTTCCCGTTGGCCTTCTTCGAGAAGATGCAGGAGGTCATGCCCGACCACGGGCCGATCAAGCGCTGGCTCAACGTCCCCGTGCTCTACGACGTCGACGCCAGGCTGCGCATGATGGAGGAGTTCGGCGACTACCAGCAGATCCTCTCGCTGTCGGCCCCGCCGATCGAGTTCCTCGCCGGGCCCGACGCGACGCCGGCCCTCGCGCGGCTCGCCAATGACGGCATGGCCGATCTCCGCCGCCGCCATCCCGACCGCTTCCCCGGCTTCATCGCTTCGCTGCCGCTGAACGACCCGGACGCTTCGGTCGCCGAGCTCGACCGCGCCGTCGGCGAGCTCGGCGCCTGCGGCGTCCAGATCTTCTCCAACGTCAACGGCAAGCCGCTCGACGAGCCCGAGTTCTTCCCCGTCTTCGAGCGCATGCGCGCCCACGACCTGCCGATCTGGCTGCACCCGACCCGCAACGCCTCCTTCTCCGACTACAAGACCGAGGACCTGTCCAAATACGAGATCTGGTGGGCCTTCGGCTGGTCGTTCGAGACCTCGGCGGCGATGGCGCGGCTGGTCTTCTCGGGGCTGTTCGACAAGCTGCCGGGGATCAAGATCATCGCCCATCATCTCGGCGCGCTGGTCCCCTATCTCGAGGGCCGCGTGGGCTACGGCTGGGATCAGCTCGGCAGCCGGACGCCGGGCGACGAATACGCGAGGCTGCGCGAGTCGATGCGGCGCCGGCCGATCGACTACTTCAAGATGTTCCACTGCGACACCGCGGTCTTCGGCTCCCTCGGCGCCACCCGATGCGGCGTCGAGTTCTACGGCGTCGACAACTGCATGTTCGCCTCCGACTGCCCGTTCGACCCCGAAGGCGGGCCGCTCTTCATCCGCGAGACCATCCGCTGCCTGGATGCGCTCGACGTCACCGAAGCCGAGCGCGAACGCCTGTATTCCGCCAACGCCCGCAAGCTGTTGAAGCTCGCTTGACGCCCCGCCGCGGCCCCACCGCGCGCCCGGCGGCCTTCCGTTCCCCGATCCCGGAGCACCCACGATGTCCGCACCCGACCGCTTCGATCGCCCGGCGATCGGCGACAACCTGCGCATGGCCTGGACCAGCGACGTCGCCGCCGAGATGCTCCGCCGGCTGGGGGTCAAGTACGTCGCCCTCAACCCCGGCGCCAGCTATCGCGGCCTCCACGACAGCATCGTCAACTATCTCGGCAACCGCGACCCGCAGATGCTGCTCTGCCTGCACGAGGATCACGCGGTCGCCATCGCCCACGGCTACGCCAAGGTGACGGGCGAGCCGATGGGCGCGATCCTCCATTCCAACGTCGGGCTGATGCACGGGCTGATGAACGTCTTCAACGCCTGGTGCGACCGGGCGCCGGTCATCGTCATGGGCGCCACAGGCCCGGTCGATGCGCCGCTCCGCCGGCCCTGGATCGACTGGATCCACACCGCCAAGGACCAGGGCGCGCTGCTCCGCAACTTCACCAAATGGGACGACGAGCCGCGCTCGGCCGAGGCCATCGTGGAGACCATGCTGCGCGCGAACGCCATCGCCCGCACCCCTCCCAAAGGGCCGGTCTACGTATGCCTCGACGCCGGCCTCCAGGAGGCCGAACTCGCCGCCCCGGTGGACGTCCCCGACGTCGCCCGCTTCGCCCCCGCCGCTCCGCCCGAAGCCCCGGCCGCCGCCGCGGCGGCGGCCGCGGAGGCCATGCTGGCGGCGGAGCGCCCGCTGATCCTGATGGGCCGGGTCTCCCGCCGCCGCGACGACTGGGACCGGCGGGTCCGCCTCGCCGAGATGCTCGCCGCGCCGGTCGTGACCGACATCAAGACCTCGGCGGCCTTTCCCACCGGCCACGGCCTGCACGTCGGCGCGCCCGCCAACTGGACCCGGGGCGAGGCCAGGGACGCCCTCGCCGGGGCCGATGCGATCCTCGCCCTCGATTGGGTCGATCTCGCCGGGACCTTCAAGACCGCCGGGCTGGGCCACGGCGTTCCCGCGCGGGTGATCAACTGCACCCTCGATTCCTACCTGCACAACGGCTGGTCGATGGACCATTTCGGCCTGGCGGTCGCCGACCTGCCGGTGCTCGCCGATCCCGACGCCTTCGCCGCCCAGCTGCTGGCCGCCGCGGGCGAGCGTCTCGGCGGCGCGCCGAAATGGGACGGAACGCCGGCGGAGGGCTCGCTCGCCGGCCAGCCCGTCGCCGGCTCCGACAAGGCGCCGGACGCCGCCATCGCGCCCCGCGACATCGCGCTGGCCCTCAACGAGGTCAAGGGCGGCCGCGAGATCACCCTGACCCGGGTGCCGCTCGGCTGGGCGAGCGACGCCTATCGCTTCGACGGGCCGCTCGACTATCTCGGCAACGACGGCGGCGGCGGGCTGGGCTCCGGGGCGGGCAACGCCGTCGGCGCCGGGCTCGCGCTGATGGGCGGCGGGCGCATCGCCATGGCCATCCTCGGCGACGGCGATTTCCTGCAGGGCGGCACGGCGCTCTGGACCGCGGCGCATTACCGGATCCCGGTGCTGTTCGTGATCAGCAACAACCGCTCCAACTTCAACGACGAGGTGCATCAGGAGACCATGGCGCGGCAGCGCGGCCGCCCGGTCGAGAATCGCTGGATCGGCCAGCGCATCGACGACCCGGCCCTCGACGTCGCCGCCTTCGCCAGGGCGCAGGGCGTCGCCGCCGCCGGGCCGATCGAGAAGGTCGGCGAACTCGCGCCCGCGATCGAGCGCGGCCTGCGGGCGGTCGAAGCCGGCGAGCCGTATCTCGTCGACGTCGTCGTCGAGCCGGGCTACAGCGCCCCCATCGTCACCCGCGCCGGCGGCGAGGCGTCGACCGGCCGCGACGTAGGCGCGCGAGGCGCAAAGCGGGGGTGAGCGGACCGGAGCCGCGGCGGCGGCTTCGGCCGGGGCCTGCGCCGCGGCTCAGGGCGCGCCGATCGCGACCGGGCGCACGGGCGATCCCGCGCCGCCCTTGGAGCGGAGCGGCAGGATCATCGTGCACGACGTCCACACCCGGTCGCGCGCGAGCGCGCCGAGGTTGGCGTTCTGGATGTTGTGGACGCCCGCTTGGGTGAGGTTGTGGTGATGGATCGCGAACGGCAGCCCCGGCGGAGTTCCCTCGGCCGGCGGCGCCTTGCCCTGTAGCATCCCTTCGGCCACCGGGTCGGTGAACGGGTTGTCGAGCGCCACCAGCACGACCGCCTTCTCCTCGATGTATTTGGCCGCGTCGTAGGAGAGGCCGGGGCCCATCGTGTAATAGGTCTTCTCGGCGTCGGGGTCGCGCCAGTTGTCGCCCCAGCCGGTATGGACGTAGAGGACGTCGCCCGGCAGCAGGCCGCGCCAGCCCAGCCCCTGGGCGGCGAGCATGTCCTCGATGTCCTTGGCGGTGACGAGCTGCCCCGGCTTCATCGGCCGCCCGCCGCCGAGATGCGCCTTGGCGTCGAGCAGGACGGCGCTGGTGACGATCGGCGGAACCTTGTCGATGCCGAGCTTCAACAGCGGCGACGCCGCGTTCGGCTTGACCTGCCGTTGGGTGAAGCCGCCGTAATAGGTCGCGCCGTCGACCGGGACCGGTCCTTCGCCCTTCCACGTCTCGCCGAGCACGCCGAAATGTCCCAGCGCGTCCATCTGCGTGCCCTGCGCGCCGGGCTCGCCGCTCATCACCCGTTCGCCGTTGAATACGTGCCGCGAGTAGGGAACGCCGGCGGTGGGCTGGAATTCGTATTCGAGCGGCGCGCCGAAGGGCGACAGCGGCATCGTGTTGGAGCGCAGATGCGACAGTTCGTAGGGCTTCGCCCCCGGCTTGGCGAGGTGGTAGGCGCAGCGGAGCCACGTTCCGGCGCCCAGCGTGTTCGCCATTCCGCGCTCGTCGCCCGCCGGCCAGGGCGGCGCGGGCGTCATGTCGCGCGATCGTTCGACCGCCATCCGGTGGTCGGGCGACTGCGCCAACGCCCCCGTCGCGGCGAGGAGCGCCGCCGCGAGCGCCGAAAGAGTCGACCGGGTCATTTCGGAATCCCCCTGAGGTCCGCGATCCGCCGCAGCCTACCCCGACCGCGGCTCCCTGTCACCGCCCGGCGCGCCGTGTCGCGCCGCGCGGCGGGATGCGGTAGTCTCGTCCGGCGCGGCGCGGCGCGAGGGGAGGGGATATGGCGCGGAAGGAACTGTTCGTCGCCAGGTCGTCGGACCTGCCGGACGGGGAGCGCAGGATCGTCCCTCACGGCCGGTCCGAGATCGGCGTCTATCGCGTCGACGGCAAGTTGTATGCGTATCGGAATCTGTGCGCGCATCAGGGCGGTCCGGCCTGCGAAGGGCTGCTGATGGCCAAGGTCGAGGAGGTCATCGCCGACGACCGGACCTATCAGGGCATGCGCTTCAACCACGACGAGATGCACATCGTCTGCCCGTGGCACGGTTGGGAGTACGACCTGGCGACCGGGATCAACGTCGCCGACAAGGCGTTCCGGCTGCGAAAATACGAGGTCGTCGAGAAGGAGGGCGAGATCTATGTCCTCGCCTGACTCCGCTGGCGAGTCCGGCGAGCTGCTCGCCGACATGGGCGAGGAGACCGCGGCCCTGCGCGCGTTCGCGCGGCGGGTGCTGGATCGCGACGAGGGCGAAGAACTGCCCGACGAGCTGATCCAGCAGGGCCTGACGGCGCTCACCCGGCTGTATACGGTCAAGTTCCAGCTCGGCGAGCGCTGGTCGCCCTTCGCCGACGACCGGGCGATGCCGGCAACCTCGGTCATGATCATGTCGACGGCGATGCTGCGGGCGGTCAACGTCGAACTGTTCGAGGTCGGCATGTGGCAGGCGTTCTCCGGCGCCTGAGGAGGAAGCGATGGAGATTCCGACGAGCAGCGACGTCCACAGGATGACGGTCGAGGAGTTCGACACCGCCAAGCTCCTGACCAACGCGGCGCGGCAGCGCGACGAGCGCAGGCTCCAGGAATTTCCGATCATCGACGTCGACTGCCATCACTACGAGAACGAGTCGCTGGCCGAGATCGTCGAGTTCATCGAGGATCCGGTGCTGCGCCATACCGGACGGGTCTATTCCGGCAACCACACCGGCGCGCAGTCGCCGCTGCTCCCCGGCGTCGTCGGCACGCAGGACGTGTCGGGCCGGGTGATGCGCTACAAGCTCCGCAAGCTGGAGAAGACGCCCGCCGACGGCGCCCATCGCGACGTGCATCTGTCGCTCAGATTCATGGACGCCATGGGCGTCGATTACGTCGCCCTGTTCCCGACCCCGATGCTGCTGCTGGGCCTCCACCCGCAGCCCGAGGTCGAGGCCGGCATGTCGCGGGCCTACAACCGCTGGCTGGTCGAGAAGATCCTGCACGGCGAACCGCGCCTCAAGGCGATGCTGTATCTGCCCTTCAACGACCCCGAAGCGTCCTACCGGATGGTCCGGGACTTCGGCGACAAGCCGGGGGTGGTGGGCTTCATGGTCGTCTCGGTGCGTCAGAAGCCGGTCTACGACAACGCCTACATGAAGACCTACGCGCTGCTGGAGGAGATGGGCCGCCCGCTGGCCTTCCACGCCTCCTACAACTGGAGCGACCCGACGCTCGGCAACACCAACCGATTCCTGGTCACCCACGCGCTCGGCTTCACGATCTACAACGCGCTGCACTGCATGAACTGGATCGTCAACGGGCTGCCCGAGCGCTTCCCCGGACTCAAGCTCATCTGGATCGAATCCGGGCTCGCCTGGATCCCCTGGGTCATGCAGCGGCTCGACAACGACTACCGGATGCGCTCCTCCGAAGCGCCCTCCCTCAAGCGCCTGCCGAGCGAGTACATGCAGGACATGTTCTATTCGTCGCAGCCGATGGAAACGCCGAACGACCTCGAACTGCTGGAGATGACCTTCAAGGTCATCAAGGCCGAGACCCAGCTGATGTGGTGTTCGGACTATCCCCATTGGGACATGGACGTGCCGAGCGTCGTCTACGATCTGCCCTTCCTGTCCGAGAAGGCCAAGCGCAACATTCTCGGCGAGAACGCCCGCAAACTGCTGCGCATCGACGTGAGCGACCGCTTCCCCGGCTACCGGCCGATGGCGGCGTAGGGCGGCATGAGGAGGAGCGCGATGCCCATCCCGCAGCGCCGCGAACGGGCCGCCGCCGACGCCGCGGCCCCGACCCTGACCCTGACCCAAGAGCTGGTCCGCCTCGTCCGGTCCAGGACCGCGTCGCCGGCCGACCGCGAGACGATGGCGCTGTTCGTCCTCGACGGCGTCGCCAACGCGGTCGCCGGGCGCAACACCGAACCGGGACGCATCCTGCGCCGCTGGATCGGGGCGCGCCAGGGCGACGCCGGGCGGCGCGCCTTCCTGATGGGCGGGCTGATGCACGTTCTCGAGGTCGACGACCTGCATCGCGCCTCCGTCACGCACCCGGGCTGCGTGGTCCTCCCGGCCGCGTTCGGGCTCGCCGGGGAAGCCGGGATCGACGACGGCCCCGCCTTCCTCGACGCGGCGCTGCGGGGCTTCGAAGCCGTGGCCCGCGTCGGCATGGCTGTCGGCAAGGGCCATTACGAGGTCTGGCACAACACCGCCACTTGCGGGCCGTTCGGCGCTGCGATGGCGGCCGCCGAGCTGCTCGGCCTCGACGACCGGCAGGCCGTCCATGCGCTCGGCAATGCGGGAACGCAATCGGCCGGCCTGTGGGAGTTCCTCGCCACCGGGGCCATGAGCAAGCATCTCCATGCCGGACGGGCGGCCGAGGCCGGGGTGGTGGCGGCGACGCTCGCGGCCGAGGGCTTCACCGGCCCGCCGGCGATCCTCGAAGGCGATCGGGGCCTGTTCGCCGGCGCCTGCCCCGACCCGGACCCCGGCGCGGTCCTCCGCGATCCCGCCGCGCCCTGGCAGGTCCATGCCGTGTCGATCAAACCCTGGCCGTCTTGCCGCCATACCCATCCGGTCATCGACGCGGCCCTCGAACTGCACGGCAGGATCGACCGGGACGAAATCGCCGCCCTCGAAGCCGTGACCTACGGGGCCGCGGTGGACGTGTGCGACCGCCCGGCGCCCGCCACCCCCTACGAGGCCAAATTCTCGCTGCAACACTGCGTCGCCGCGGCGGCGGCCTTCGGCGAGATCGGCTTCGAGTCGTTCGAAGCCCCGGCGCGCGAGGCCGCGGCGGCCCTCCGCGCCAAGGTCCGGGTGCGCGCGGGCGAGCCCTATGCCGGCGCCTATCCCGCCGCCTGGGGCGGCGAGGTCACCGCGGTCCTCGCCGGCGGCGGGCGCATCGTCGCGGCGCGGCAACACTGCAAGGGCGACCCCGAAGCCGCCCTCGACCGCGGCGAGATGATCGCCAAGGCGCGCGACCTCCTCGCGTTCGGCGGCGAGGCCGACCCGGACGCGCTGGTCGAACCGCTGCTGGCGATGGCGGAAGGCGGCAAGGTCCCGCGCCTCCCGATCGCCGCATGATCCCGGCGCGTGGGCGCGACGCGATGGCGGCCGGCGGGCAGGAGGCGAAGGCCGAGGCGTTCCGCGCCCTGCACCGGGCCGGCGACGTGCTGGTCCTCGCCAACACCTCGGACGTGGGCTCCGCCCGGGTGGTCGCCGAGGCCGGGTTTCCCGCCATCGCCACGTCGAGCGCGGGCGTCGCCTGGCTGCTCGGCTATCCCGACGGCGAGCGCATACCGCGCGCGGAGATGCTGGGGATGGTCCGGCGCATCGCCGCATCGGTGGCGCTTCCGGTCACCGCCGACATGGAGGGCGGCTACGGACCCGCGCCCGAGGACGTGGCCGAGACGGTGCGGCTCACGATCGAAGCCGGCGCGGTCGGGATCAACCTCGAGGACGGCGCGCGCGAGGCGGCCCGGCCGCTGCTCGATTTCGATCTCGCGGTCGAGCGCATACGCGCGGGGCGGGAGAGCGCCGACGCCGCCGGCGTCCCGATGGTCCTCAACGCGCGCACCGACGTCTATCTCCGGGGCGGGGCCGGGGCCGGGGCCCTCGACGAGACTCTCCGGCGCGCCAATGCGTTCCGCGACGCCGGCGCCGACTGCCTGTTCGTCCCCGGCGTCCGCGACGCGGAGACCATCGGCGCTCTGGCGCGCGGGATCGCGGGGCCGGTCAACGTACTCGCCGGGGCGACGACGCCGCCGCTGGCGGAACTCCGCGCCCTGGGCGTGGCGCGGGTGAGCGTCGGCGGGCTGCTGTCGCTCGCCGCCGCGACCCTGCTGCGCCGCGCGGCGCGCGAGCTCCGGGACGCCGGCACGTTCGGCTTCGCGCGCGACGTCATCCTCCACCCGGAGATGAACGCGCTGCTGTCGTGACCCGCCCCCCCAGGGCCGATCGTATCGGGGTCGATCGTATCGGGGTCAATCGTATCGCCCGCGGGCGATCTCGAGGGCGAAGGCCGCGAGCGCCGCCGCCAGCCGGTCGAACGTCGCGTAGCGGGGCTTGTCGAACACCCCGCTGCGGTATCGTTCGTACAGCTGCCGGATGACGACCGCGAGGCGGAGCGTCGCCAGCACGCGATAGAATCGGAGGTCCGGCGTCGGACGTCCGGTCCGCCGGGCGTAGCGTTCGACGGCGAAGCTGCGCGGCGGGAAGCCGGGTTCGAGCGACGGCATCTGGCCCAGCGCATGGACTCCCGCCGGATCGCCCGGTTCGACCCAATAGGCGAGCAGCGTCGCCAGGTCGATCATCGGATCGCCCCGCGTCGACATGTCCCAGTCGAGCACCGCGACGGCCGCGAGCGACGCCGGATCGACGATCATGTTGTCGAGCTTGAAGTCGTTGTGCAGCAGCGTCGGCGGGTTCTCCGCCGGCAGTTCGCGCCGCAGCCAGTCGAGCGCGGCGCGCATCGACGCCGGCAGTTCGCCGCCGTAACAGGCGAGCCCGCGTCGTTCCCAGCCGTCGATCTGGCGGCCGAGAAAGCCTTGGGGGCGGCCGAACTCGCCGAGCGAGACCGCATCCGGATCGACGGCGTGCAGATCGGCGAGGGCGTCGACCGCGACCTCGGCGAGCCTGACGAAGGTCGTCCCGCAGGCCTCGATGGCGTCCGGCAACGCGCCGCCGACGACCACGCCGCGCCGGTAGTCCATGACCAGGAACTCGGCCCCCAAGACGCTCTCGTCGCCGCAGAACAGGAACGCCCGCGGGGCCAGCGGATAGGCGCGCCACAACCGGCTCAGCACCCGGTATTCGCGTTTCATGTCGTTGGCCCCGATCGCGCGCGGGCCGGGCGGCGGCCGGCGCAGCACCGCCTTGCGGCCGTCGATCTCGATCGGATAGTTGAGGTTGGCGAGGCCGGAGGCGAACCGGCGGGGCGCGGCGTCCCCGCCGAGACGATGGCCCCGTTCGGCCAGCCAGGCTCCGAGCCGCGCCCAGTCTTCGGCCGTTGGCGAGTCGTCGTCCGAGGGCATTGGCGGCTCCCGCGTCCGGCGCCGGACCGGGCGCAGAATAGTCCCGCTCGCGGGCCGGAGCCATGGCGCGCGGCGGCTCGTCGCGGCATGGCCGGTTTGCGGCCCCTCGCCGCGGCGGCTATCCTCCGCCCCGCCATCGAGGGAGCGTCGCCGTGGAGCCGCTCAAGATCGCGGTCGGAGAGTATGGCCTCACCAGGGCGTTGAAGCGCGCCCCGGCGGAGTCGACCGGCTTGGCGTTCGAGTGGATCGAGGTCGAGCCGATCACCGCGGCCATGCGCCGCATGGTGCGGGCGCTCGAGTTCGACGTCTGCGAGATGGCCGTCGCCACCTATCTCTGCGCCCGGGCGCATGGCAAGCCGATCGTCGGCATCCCCGTGTTCGTGACCAGGAACTTCCATCACCGGGCCGCGGTCCGCCGCGTGGGATCGGGCGTCGAGACCCCCAGGGACCTGGAGGGGCGCAAGGTCGGCGTGGCGCGCGGCTACACCGTCACCACCGGGCTGTGGGCGAGGGGAATCCTGGCCAGCGAATACGGCGTCGATCTCGGCGCCGTCGCCTGGGCGGCGACCGATGACGAGCACGTGCTCGAATACCGGCCGCCGTCCCACGTCGATTACGGGTTTCGGGGCCGGTCGGTGGAGGAGTTGCTGCTGGCCGGCGAGATCGACGCGGCCGTGGGCGACGTCCGCAGCCGGTCCGACCGGATCGCGCCGCTCATCCCGGATCCCCAGGCGGCCGGCGCCGCCTGGTTCCGCAAGACCGGCATCTACCCGCTCAACCACATGGTGGTCGTCAAGGACGACGTGCTCGAACGGCGTCCCGAGGTCGCGGCGCAGCTGTTCCGCGCCTTCCAGGCGTCGAAGGAGGCCTATCTGGCGCAGCTCCGCGCCGGCGACGGCCTCTCGCCCGAGGACGAGGCCGCGAATGCGCTGGGCGCCGTCGTCGGCGATCCGTTCCCGTTCGGCGTCGAAGCCAACCGCAAGGCCCTGGAGGCGGTGATCGGCTTCGCCGTCGATCAGGGGATCTCGCCGTCGGCGGTCGAGGCGGAGGAGCTGTTCGCCGAGGCCGCGCGCGGCCTGGCTTGACCGGGCCGGGCGCGGCGGAAGGGAGAAGCGAATGAAACTCGTCAGTTTTCGCCATCAGGGCCGCGACGGGTTCGGGGCCGTCCTGGGGGATGGCGTCGTCGACCTGTCCGGCGTCTTTCTGATGGAGACGCGCTTCACCGATCTCCGCGAGCTGCTCGCGGCCGGGGCCGTCGATCTCGCGCGCGAGACCGCCGAGGGCGCCGAGCCCGATTTCGGGTTGACCGACATGACCTACCGCCTGCCGATCCCGCGGCCGACCAAGATTCTCTGCATCGGTCGCAATTACCGCGCCTATCACGAAGTGGTCGAGGACGGCGCGGCGCCGAAATGGCCGTCGGTGTTCGCGCGCTTCGTCGAATCCTTCGCGCCGCACGGCGAGCCGATCCTCAAGCCGCGCGAGTCGGACCAGCTCGATTACGAAGGCGAACTCGCGGTGGTCATCGGCCGCCAGGGCCGGCGCATCGCCGAGGCCGACGCGCTGTCCTACGTCGGCGGCTACACCTGCCTCAACGAAGGGTCGGTCCGCGACTGGCAGGACCGGGGCACGCAGAACTGCCCCGGCAAGAATTTCTACCGCTCGGGCTCGATCGGGCCGTGGATGGCGACCGCGGACGAGATCCCCGATCCGACCAAGCTTCGCATCGTCACGCGGGTCAACGGCGAGACGCGCCAGGACGGCGGCGTCGACAGGATGATCTTCGACATACCGTTCCTGATCTCCCACATCTCCCGCTTCATCCGGCTCAACCCCGGCGACGTCATCGCCACCGGCAGCCCGGGCGGTTCGGCGGTCTCGATGGACCCGCCGGCCTGGCTGCGTCCGGGCGACAAGCTGGAGGTGGAGATCGCCGGCGTCGGCGCCCTCGACAACCCGATCGAGGCGGAATAGCGCGCGTTTCCGCGGCGGCGGAATCTGCGGACCCGGGGGACCCGGGCCGTCCTTCCCGCCCCGGCGGCGCGCCGCCGCGGTTTCGACTACTCCAGATAACCCGCCTCGCGACAGGCGCGGAGCGCGCCTGCGTGGAGCGGGGCGCCGCCGAACGCGAGCGCCGCCGCGCCTTGCGTCCGCAGCGGCTCGAACAGCGCGTCGAGGCCGGCGAACAGCGGGTTGCGCCGGGCCAGCCCGGCGGGATCGCCCGCCACCCCCTTGACCAGCCGGTAGACCGTCTCCTCGTCCACCCTCTCATGGGTCGCGATGACGTTGACCACGGCGATCTGGTCGACGTCGGCGTCGACGCCCCGCAACGCGCCCCTGCGCATGACGGTCGGCCGGTAACAGGCGCTCTCCGCCAGCAACGCTTCGATCTGCCCGTCGGCGTAGGGCAGGACGCGGACGTCGGCGCGCTCGCTCAACCCGGTCATCACCCGGTTGGGGATCGGGCACTGGAACTGCGCGTCGATCTCGCCCGCCGCCAGGGCGTCCGCCCCGTCGGCGAAGCCGAGATGGACCGGCGCATAGTCGATCCCCAGCGCGCCGAACATGACCCGGACGTGTTGCGCCATGCCGCCGTCGCGCGGCCCCACGGCGACCCGCTTGCCGGCGAGGTCGGGAACCGAGGCGATCGGCGAGCCGGCGAGGACGACGAAGAACAGGGGGCCGGCATTGGCCGGGCACGCCATGCGGAGGGCGAGGGCGGTCCGGAACGGCGCCAAGCCGCGCCGCGCCGGCTCGATCCAGTTGGAGGCCATGAAGCCGAACTCCAGCTCGCCTTGCGCCAGCCGCTCGGCGTTGCCGATGCTCGCCGTCGCGCTCGGCAGGACGCGAACGCCGGGGAGCGCCCCGCTGCGGTCGAGCATCGCGGCGATGGCCCGGGCCTGGGTGTGAAAAGTGCCGCCTTCCTCGGAAGCGCCGATTCGGACCGCCATGACTTCCGCCTCCGTTCCCGCCGTTCCCATCGCCGCGGCGATGCGGCGCATAATGCCGCCGCCCCGCGCCGGGAGGAACGGCCGGTTCGCCGCGCCGCGCGCGCTGGCCGTCCGCCGCCGGCGCGGGTAAAACCCGGATGGCGCGGCGCGGCCGCGGAAGGGAGAGGCGAGGGGAATGGGCGAGAGAGACGTCGTCGCCAGGCTCGACGAGGCGGTCCACGATTTCGTCATGCGGACCCCCATCTTCCACCAGCCGATCACCCTCGGCCGGGCGCGGATGTTCTGCCTGCAACACCGGCAGAACACGCGCTACCGCAATTCCGTGCTCAAGCTGCGGGTGGCGACCAACTGCCCGGACTGGGACGTGAAGCTCGGCGTGATCGAGGCCGTGACCGAGGAGATCGTCGCCGACCATGAGTTCGGCGACGGACGCCCGCACTGGAAAATCGTCGAAGATCTCGGGATCGATCTCGGTCTGACGCGCGACGACGTCCGCAACGCGAAGCTCCTGCCCAGCACGCAGCTGTCCTGGCTCGCCTGGGAGGCGCTGATGTCCAACCGCCATTGGCTGGAAGGGTTGATCGCCAACACCTGCGCCGAGCGAACCAACGTGCCGGGTTATGGCGAGGGCGCGTTCCGCGACAAGGGATGGTTCGGAGTCGAAGGCCCGAAATGGCGCGATGCGTTCGGCCTCGACGAAGACCGGCTGCTCTTCTTCCGAATGCATTCCGAAGCCGACGTGAAGCATTCCGACCTGGGCTGGAACACGATCGCCGCGTATGCGGCCGAACTCGGCATGGAGGATGCGGTGGTCGAGGCCTGCCGCGTGAACCTCATCGTGTGGGAGAACTACTGGAACGGCATCGTCGCCGCCGGCGACGCGCTGGAAACCTGACCCGCATTCCTCGAACCGGTGGGGGCGTGAGGATTGCGCGGCGTTGCGGAAGCGCGATTCGCCCCTCCCTGCAAGGGGAAGAGCGTGGACGGACCTTGCGGCGCCCCGTCGCGGGATGAGGCTTGCGAAAAGAGGCCGTCCTGGTCCATAGTCGAGCCACCGGTGCGATCCGGGCCGGCGCCGCCGGGCGGCGCGGACGGTTCGAGTCGGGCGGGTTTTTCGAGGGAGGTTCCGAGGATGGTTGAAAGCTCCGACGGCAGGCGTCCCCCCCCCCCCCCCCCCCCCCCCCCCCCGCCGCATGGGCTCCCGGAATGAAGGCCCGCCTCTCCGGCCTGCTGGGCGCCGCGCTGCTCGCGGCGGCGGCGTTGCTCCTCGCGCCGGGAGACGCGCGGGCGATACAGGAATGCGGGGCCGCGAGCCTTAACGCCGTCGTCACCTGCTCGGGCGCGTCGTATCCCGACGGCATCTTCTACGGGGGAGTGGACACGGGCAGGTGGCTGCAGGGCAACAACCGTATCAACGTCCCGGGCAGCGCCGGCGCGACGACCACGATCACGGCCACGACCGATGGCACGAGCACGCAGTCGGTCGGCGTCTACGCGCGCGGCGGCACGGGCTCGAACGACTGGGCCCATATCATCATCGGGGGCGAGACGGACGGGACCCCCCACGTCGTGAACATCGTCCAGGGGACGAGCACGAACACCGACACCGACCGGAACAACGGCGTGTACTTCCGGACGGACGTACAGAGCGTCAACAATTCGGCGGCGACGACGATAGAACTGAGGCGCGGGGTGACCATCGGCTCGGCGACCGACCCGATGAAGCAGAACGGCCTCTGGGCGGTGCTGGGCGGCTCCGGAGGCCGAGGCTCCGGCCCGGCCACCATCACCAGCGCGGCGCCGATCTTCGCCGCCAAGAGAGGCATCCTGTTCGCGAGGAACGTCTCGAACATCACCGGGGCGACGACGATCACGAACAACGGCGACATCAGCTCGGGGGAGGAGGGCATCTACCTGTGGTACAGCCGGGTCGTCGCGCCCTGGGTGAGCGCCCCCCTGTCCACCCTGAACACCTTCACCGGCGGCGCGACGATCACCAACACGGGCGCCATCGCGGTGTCGGGCGCGGACAAATACGGCATCGTCATGAACTACCGGGGCATCGGCGCCGCCGAGGTCGACAACGAGGGCGACATCGACGCGCCGCTGGGGTCGGGCATTCATCTCGTCCACGCCAACGGCGACTCCAGGCTGACGAACAACGGCGCCGCCACGCTGACGAACCGCGGCGACGTCAGCGCGGCCACCCTCGGCCTCCGGCTCGAAAAGCACAGCGGCGCCGGCGCGACGACCCTCACCAACAGCGGCGACGTGACGGTGACGGCCGACGCGGCGGCGGGCGCGGGGCACGCCATCTGGCTGACGGAGAACGGCAGCGGCGCCGTGACGATCACCAACAGCGGCGATCTCAGCTCGAAGAACCACGCCCTCTACGCCGTCATGGGCGCGGCGAAGACGGCCGCCCTCGCGTTCACGAACTCCGGCGCCGTCGCGTCGGAGGACGGGGACGGCATCCGGCTCGAGCGGGGCGCCGAGGGCGACGTCACGTTCGCGAACGGCGGCACGTCCACGACCAGCGGCGACGTCTCGGGGCGGTGGCACGGCGTCTACGTCGGCAAGGCGGCGCGGATCGACTACGACCAGACGACGGGAAGGATTTCGGGCCGCACGGGCGTCTACGCCGAGGTCACGCGCGAAAACGCGGTGGGCGACATGCGCAGCGAGGACGCCGACGGGAATCACGTTCCCGCGATCGACGTCGACTGGACGGGAGGAAGCATCGCGCGCGGGACGGCGGAGAGCGACAACGGCCGTTTCCGGGCGGCGACCGCCGCGCAAGCGCTGGCCTTCGATCAGGAGTCGGCGGCCGGGAAGGCCGTCGAGGGGACGCTCCACTACGGCGGGCCGGCGGGCATCGAGGCGCATGCCCTGTCCTGGCGCGACGTGGCGGCGCAGGTGGCCAAGGGCGACGACCCGGGCGCGTTCGCGAACAACGCGGCGCAACTGACGGCCGTGCCGACCGGCGCCACCGCCGGCGACAACGCCTACGTGGCGGCGTTCCGGGCGGCGCTCGGCAACGCGGATCTCGCGGTCGCGGCGGCGGTCTTCGAGGCCATCGACCCCGGCTCCTCGGGGCCCCCGGTGGTCCCGGCGGCGACCAGCCTGGCCGACGTGACGGACGCGGAGATCGTGACGTATCTCCAGACGGACAACGGGGCCACCAGAGCCCTGCTGCGGAACATTCTGGCGCAGGGCCTCTCGGACAAGGAGAAGGCGGTGCTGCGGGCGGTGGCGACGGGCGACGCCACGGCCCTCACCATCGCGCTCGACGACGCGGACGCGGGCTTCCCCAACGACTACAAGGCGGCGGTGCAGGCTCTGCTGGGCCGCCACAACATCGACGACATCCGCATCGCCATGAGCGGAGGCTCCATCGACTCGCGCGGGGACGGCATCCGCGCCTACTACGCGACGCGGAACGACATGAACGGCGCCATCAGCGTCACCATCGCCGCGGGCGTGACCGTCACCGGCGGCGCGGCGGGCGTCCACGTCGCCAACGCGGGGCCGGGCCTGATGGTGGCCAGGAAGTACACGCCCGGCTTCGGTATGGGCGATACCGCCGACGAGCTCGTGGCGGCGATGCACGGCGAGGGCGCGGACGCGGTCGCCTTGCGCAACCAGCTCGTCACCGTCTCCGGCGCGGTGACCGGGGGGACGGACGCGGCGGTTCGCCTCTCGGGCGGCGGCGCGGTCATCGTCATGGAGGGGGGCAGCGCTCATGCCGGCTCCTCGGGCGTGGGCGTTCTGTCGGACGGCCCGGCGCTCGTGTACGTCGACGGCGAGGTGAAGGGCGGCGCGGGCGGCGCCGCGGCGGTGCATCTGAGCGGCGGCGGCAGCGTCACGGTGGGTCCGAACGGGCGCGTGCAGGCCGACGGCGCCGAACGCGCCATCCGGAGCGACGACGATGCGGCGATCACGCTGACCCTGGTCATCGACCGTCTGGTCCCGTACCGGGACGACGTGAACGCTCAGGTGGACGGCTCCCTTGCGGGCGTCGCCGAAGTCCTTCTCCGCGAGGACCGGGACGGCGTCCCCACCGGTTACTCCTATACGCTGGGGGTCACCGCCGACGGCATGATGGATACCACCAAGCTCCCCTCGCGGCCGCGGCAGTTCGACTGCGCGGCGGCGGTGGACGGACGTTGCGTCATCGACGAAGGGGAGACGATTTCGGATCGCCGCACGGGCGTCTACGCCGCGGTCCCGCGCGCCAGCGCGCCGGGCGAGACGCGCGCGGCGTCGGACCAGCCGCTGATCGACGTCACCTGGACGGGGACGTTCTCGCACGCGGAGGGGTCCTCCGACGCGGGCCGCTTCACGGCGGAGAGCGCCGGGGAGGCGCTCGCCTTCGACCGGGAGGCGTCGGCCGGGAAGGCGGTCGCGGAGACCATCCGCTGGGACGCGCCGGCGGGGATCGAGGCGCACGCCCTGTCCTGGCGCGACGTGGCGGCGCAGGCGGCGAAGGGCGACGATCCGGGCGAGATCGCGGACGCCGCGGCGCAGACGGCGCTCGTGCCGGCGGGCGCCACCGCCGACGACAACGCCTATGTCGCGCAGTTCAAGGCGGCGCTCGGAAACGAGGAAGTCGCGGTCGCGGCGGCGGTCCTGGAGGCCATCAAGACGGGCGCGGCCAGCCTGGACGACGTGATGGACGCGGACATCGTGGCGTACCTCCGGACGGACGACGCGGTCACGAGAGTCCTGTTGCGCGACGTGCTGGCGCAGGGTCTCTCGGACGAGGAGAAGGAGGTGTTGAAGGCGGTGGCGGCGGGTGACGCCATGGCTCTCACTACCGCGCTCGACGACGCGGACGCGGGCTTCACCGACGCCTACAAGACCGCGGTGCGGGCGCTGCTGGAGCGTTACAACGACGGCGATGTCCGGGTCAATATGACCGGAGGCTCCATCGACTCGCGCGGCGACGGCATCCGCGCCTACTACGCGACGCCCCACGCCGACAACGGCGGCATCAGCGTCACCGTGGCCGAAGGCGCGAGCGTGACCGGCGCCATGGCCGGCGTCTACGTCGCCAACGCGGGGCCGGGCCTGATGTTGGCCAGGAAGTACACGCCCGGCTTCGCCGAAGGCGATGATCCCGACGAGCTCGTGGCGGTGACGCGCGGCGAAGGCGCGAACGAGGTTCCCCTGCTCGACCAGCTCGTCACCGTTCACGGCATGGTGACCGGCGGTACGGACGCGGCGATTCACCTCTCGGGCGGCGGCGCGGTCGTCGTCGAGACGGGGGGCAAGGTGTATGCCGGTTCCTCCGGCGTCGCGATCAAGGTGAACGACCCGGGTCCGGCGCTCATATACGTCGACGGCGAGGTGAGGGGCGGCGTGGACGGCGCCGCGGCGATGGTTCTGCCCGCCGGCGGCAGCGTCGTCATCGGCCTGAACGGGAGCGTGAAGGCCAGCGGCGCCGACTATGCCATCCAGGGCGGCGGCATCGACGAGACCATGGTGGACCTGATTCTGTCCGCCAACCGCCCGCGCCCGTACCGGCAGGACGTGGACGCGCAGGTGGAGGGCTCCCTGGAGGGCGTCGCCCCCGTCGTCCGTGTCCGCGAGTACCGGAACGACGCATTTAGCGGTTACACCACGTCGCTGACGGTCACCGACGGCAAGTTGGACACCAGCGGGCTTCTCTCGCGGCTGTGCCCCGATGGTCAGTCCCGCGGCGCTGAAGGTGAGTGTCCGGGAACGGGTCCGGGCGGTCCGGGGACGGGTCCGGGAGCGCCGACGCCGACGTTCTCCTGCGAGGACGTGGAGAGGATGGGAGATCGTCGCTGCCGCCTGTACGAGGCGCTGCCCTCGATGCTGCTGGCGATGAACGACCTGCCGACCTGGGCGGAGCGGATGTCGGCGGCGCGCGACGCGCATGGCGGCTGGGCGCAGGCGGCGGCGGCGCGGGGCGAATGGCGGGCGAAGAAGGCGACGACGACCGGAAGGCTCGCCTACGACCATCGCCGGAGCGTGGGACGCGCGGGCGTCGATCTCCTCGCCGGCGAGAACGGCCGGCTGGGGGCGTCGGTACACGGGCTCCAGGGCAAGGCGGAGATGGCGGGCGTGGGCGAGATCGAGCTGGACGGCGTGGGGGCGGGCGTCTCCGCCGCCTGGCTGGCCGGGGGGTTCTACGCGGAGGCGCAGGCGCAGATGACGTCCTACGACGTCGATCTCAAGTCGCACACGCATGGCAGGCTGCTGAAGAAGGGGGCTTCGGGCGCGGGGTATGCGCTGGGCGTGGAGGTCGGCGAGCGGCTGTCCGTGGGCGGGGCGTCGGTGACGCCGCGCGCGGGCGTGGCGTGGTCGCGGGTCGAGTTGTCGGCGTTCACGGACATGGAGTTGGCGGGCGGTCCGCGGGTCCGGGTGCCGATGGAGGATGCGAGCGGGGTGACGGGCCGGTTGGGGGCGACGCTGGAGACGGCGGCGGGTTCTTCGGGCCGTCTGTTCGGCTCGCTGGACGTGGAGCAGGCGTTTTCGGACGAGACGAAGGTGAGGGTGGGCCGGGAGGCGTTGCGGACGGAGGCGCGGGCGACGTCGCTGCGCCTGGAGGCGGGAGGGACGTTCGCGTTGGATGAGAACGTCCTGGCGCGGGTCGCGGCGGGCTGGCGAACGAGCGGAAGCGGCACGAGCGAGTACGGCGGGAGCCTGGGCGTCCAGGTGCAGTTCTAGCCCGCGCCGGCCCCGACCGGGGGAATGACGAGTCGTCGGCGTATCCGCCTCGAGCCGACGTCCTCCCCCGCCCGTCATCGCAGCCCCCCTCGTCATTCCCGCGAAAGCGGGAATCCAGGGCAGGAAAGGACGGGTCCTTGGGCGTACCTCGAGCCGCCGTCACAGGCCCCACGTCCCCACGGAAGCAGGAATCGAAATACGAATATGGATTCCCGCTTTCGCGGGAATGACGGAAGGGAGGGCGTATCCGCCTCGAGCCGATGGCCTCCCTCGGACCGTCGTCACAGCCCTCCTCGTCATTCCCGCGAAAGCGGGAATCCATGGTGGGAAGGGACGGGTCCTTGGGCGTACCCCGAGCCGACGTCACAGGCCTTTCGTCCCCACGGAAGCAGGAAGGGGCGTATCCGCCCTCGAGCCGATGGCCTCTCTCGCCCGTCATCGCAGCCCCTCCGTCATTCCCGCGAAAGCGGGAATCCAGGGTGGCGCGAGGCGCTTGACGCGAGTCGATCCGGGCGGCGATGCTGGCGGAGCCGCCGACGGCTTGGAAACCGAACAATGCGGGCTATCCGACTCCGATGGCCAGACTCCGACTGACCTTTGCGGCGAGCGAGTACGACCATCTCCGCGACCTGACCGGCGGAGTCGTGCAGGCCGAGGGGATCGAGCTCAACTGGCTCAACCTGTCGATCGAGGAGACCTTCTATCGCTTCACCCGGTTCCGCGAGTGGGACGTCTCGGAGATGTCGATGGGCAAATACGCGGCCCTCAAGTCCCGGGACGCCGCCGACCTCACCGCCCTGCCGGTGTTTCCCTCCCGCGTGTTCCGCCAGTCTTCGCTCTACGTCCGCCGCGACAGCCCGCTCACCCAGGCGAGCGAGCTGCGGGGCAAGCGCGTGGGCGTCCCCGAATGGGCGCAGACCGCGTCGATCTACACCCGCGGCTGGCTCGCCCACCGGATCGGCGTCCCGTTGCAGGAAATCGACTGGGTTCAGGCCGGCGTCAACGAGCCCGGGCGGATCGAGAAGGTCGCCCTCGACCTGCCCGAGGGCGTCCGCTGCGCCGGCGTCCCCGACCGCTCGCTGACCGAGATGCTGCTCGCGGGCGACCTCGATGCGGTCGCATCGGCCCATCCGCCGGCCCCGTTCGAGCAGGGCCGGCCCGAGGTGGTCCAGCTCTATCCCAACTTCCGCGAGGTCGAGGAGGCCTATTACCGCGAGACCGGCATCTTCCCGATCATGCACGTGATCGCCCTGCGGGGCGACGTGTTCCGGGCCAACCGCTGGATCGCGATGAACCTGTTCAAGGCGTTCGAGGCGGCCAAGAACAACAGCCTCGACCGCGCGATGCAGTTCACCGCGACGCGGTTTCCCTTCGCCTGGTGCTACGAGTCGGCGCGCCGGGCGGCGGCGCTTTTCGGCGCGGATTTCTTTCCCTACGGCGTCGAACCCAACCGGACGACGCTGGAGGCGTTCCTCGACTACGCCTTCGAACAGGGCGTCTGCCGGCGCCGGCTGGCGGTCGAGGAGCTGTTCGCCGAGGAAGTGCAATCCTCGTTCAAGATATGATCTCCGCGATGCGGGCTCCGCTCCGGCCGGGACGGCGGCGATGAGCGACTGGCGGGTTGCGGTCGCCCACGCCGCGGGCGATTCGGTGCGGGCGGTCTATGACGACCTGCTGGGCCCGCGCTGCCGCATCGCCTACGTCCACGGCGCCGCGCCCGGCGACCGGGCGAAGGCGCTGGCCGAAGCCCGCGTCCTGGTCACGATCAACCTCCGCGAAGAGATCGCGCCCGACGAACGCCGGTTGCTGGGCGGGCTCCGACTCGTCCAGCAGCTCACCGCCGGGGTCGATCACGTCCCCTTCGCCACGCTTCCCGCCGGCGTTCCGGTCGCCGGCAATGCGGGAGCCTTCGCCGCGCCGATGGCCGAGCACGCCGTCGCGATGATGCTCGCCGCGGCCAAGCGGCTCGCCGTCGAGGACGGCGCGATGCGGCGGGGCGAGTTCAACCAATCGACGCCGAACCGCATGCTCGCGGGCGAGGTCTGCGCGATCCTCGGCCTGGGCGGCGTCGGCCGGGCGGCGGCGCGGCTCGTCCGCGCGCTCGGCATGAAGGTCCACGCCGTCAACCGGACCGGCGTCGCCGACGAGCCGGTCGAGTTCCTGGGCAGGCTGGCCGACCTCGAGGCGGTGCTGCGGCCCGCCGCGGTCGTGGTCCTGTCCCTCGCGCTCACCCGCGTCACCGAAGGCCTGATCGGCGCGCGCGAACTCGCCTGGACCCGGGACGACGTCATCCTGGTCAACGTGGCGCGCGGCGAACTCATCGACCAGGGCGCGCTTTATCGCCATCTTCTCGCCCATCCGCGCAGCACGGCCTGCCTGGACGCCTGGTGGGTGGAGCCGATCCGCCATGGCGAGTTCCGGCTCGAACACCCGCTCCTCGAACTCCCCAACGTGATCGCGTCGCCGCATAACTCGGCGGTGGTGCCCGGCAGCCTGCCCGCCGCGGCGCGCCGCGCGGCGGAGAACGTGCGCCGTCTGATCGACGGGCTCGCGCCGCTGCGGCTGGTGACCGACGAGGAAAAGCTGCGTTGACGCCCGTCCGTCCGCCCGCCTGTCCGCCCGCCTGTCCGCCATGACGCTGATCGGCGAACGGGTCCGACGGGTGGAGGACCGCCCGCTGCTGCTGGGCCGCGGCCGGTTCGCCGCCGACGTGGGATTCCCGGACCAGGTCCATATGCGCGTCCTGCGTTCGCCCGTCGCCTGCGGGCGGCTCCGCGGCGTCGACGCCGCCGCCGCGGCCGGGCTGCCCGGCGTCGTCGCGGTCTGGACCGGCCGCGACGTAGCCGACGTCCCGCCGATCGACTTCCGCCTGTCGCGCATCGGCGGGCTCGAACCCTACCGCCAGCCCATCCTCGCCCGGGACGACGTCCGCTATGCCGGCGAGCCGGTCGCGGCCGTGTTCGCCGAAGATCCTTATCTCGCGGAGGACGCCGCCGATCTAGTCCGCATCGACGTCGACGAACGCGCCCCGCGCATGGCCGCGGCCGGGCCCGCGGGCGCGTTCGCGCCGGGCCTCGACAACGAGCCCGCCGTCGTCGAGAAGTCCTACGGCGATCTCGACGCCGCCTTCGCCGCCGCCCGGCGCGTGATCGAGCTCGACCTCGCGGTGGGCCGCCACAGCGGCGTACCGCTCGAGACCCGCGGCGCGATCGCGCGCCGCGACGCCCGCGCCGGGCGCATCGAACTCTACGGCGCCGCCAAGGTGCCGCACTACAACCGCGACGCCATCGCCGCCATGCTCGGCGTCGGCCCGGACGCGGTCCAGCTGTTCGAGGGCCATGTCGGCGGCGGGTTCGGGGTGCGCGGCGAGCTCTACCCCGAGGACGTGCTCGTCTGCCTCGCCGCCATGCGCCTGGGACGCCCCGTCAAATGGATCGAAGACCGCCGGGAGCATCTGGTCGCGACCAACCATTCGCGCGACCAGCGGCACCGCATCCGGGCCGCCGTGGACGAGCGCGGCTTCGTGCTCGGCGTGGACGACGAGATCTGGTCCGACCAGGGGGCCTATGTGCGCACCCACGCCGCGACGGTCGCCGACATCGGCGCCGCGATGCTGCCGGGACCCTACGTCTTTCCCGCCTTCCGCGCCCGCTGCCGCATCCGCATGACCAACAAGACCCCGGCCGGGACCTATCGCGCGCCCGGCCGCTACGAATCCACCTTCGCCCGCGAGCGTCTGATGGACGCCGTGGCCCATGCGCTGGCCCTCGACCGGCTCGAAGTCCGGCGGATCAACTTCATCCCCAGGGAGCGTATGCCCTTCGCGCGCTACTTCCGCGCGCTGGCGACGCCGGCGGTCTACGACAGCGGCGACTATGGCGGGCTGCTCGACCGCCTGCTCGATCACGTCGCCTATCCGCGCCTGACGGAGACTCTCGCCGGGCGGCGCCGGGCCGGCGAGATGGTCGGTCTCGGCATCGCGTGCTTCGTCGAGAAGAGCGGCCTCGGTCCCTATGACGACGTCCGCGTCGAGATCGACGGCGGCGGCCGCGTCGAGGTCGTCACCGGCGCGGCGTCGCTGGGACAGGGCGTCGAGACCGTCATCGCCCAGATCTGCGCCGACGGCCTGGGATGCCGGCTGGAGGACGTGCGCGTGACCCACGGCCAGACGGAGCGCATCGCGCGCGGCCTGGGCGCGTTCGCCTCCCGCGTCACCGTCATGACCGGAAGCGCGACCGCGGAGGCGAGCCGGCGCTTGAAGCGAAGGCTGCTGGCCGCGGCGTCGCGGCTGTTGCAGACCCCGGCCGAGGCCCTGGAGCTCCGGGACGGGCGGGCGGTCGTCGCCGCGGCGCCGGACGGCCCGTCGGCCGCCCTCGCCGACGTCGCGCGCGCCGAACTCGGCGGCCGCGAGACCGGCGTGATCGCCGCCGACGCGACCTTCGAGGCCGAGCACATGACCTACCCCTACGGCGTGCATCTGGCGGTGGCCTCGGTCGATGCGGAGACCGCCGCGGTCGCGCTCGAACGGTTCGCGGTCGCGTTCGACGTGGGGCGCGCGGTCAACCCGATGCTGGTCGAGGGGCAGATCGCCGGCGGCGTCGCGCAGGGAATCGGCGGCGCGGTCTACGAGGAGTTTCTCTACGACGAGGCCGGTCAGCCCCTGTCGGCGAGTTTCGTCGACTACCTCCTGCCGTCGGCGGACGAGACGCCGCCGGTGGACGTGCTGGTCTGCGAGGACGCGCCAAGCGCCACCAACCCGCTCGGGCTCAAGGGGGCGGGCGAGGGCGGCGTCAACGCAGTCGGGGCGGCGGTCGCGGCGGCGGTCGACGACGCCATCGGCCGGCCCGGCGCGGTGACGCGGCTGCCTCTCTCCCCGGCGCGTCTGCACGAAATTCTGAGCGCCAAGCCAGGCGCATAGCAGCGCGATCTCGCCCGCCGCCCCGCGAAAGAGCGTGTGAAGAAATCCCGAGACGTCCGCGTGGGCGTCGGTTCAGCCGACCAAGCGCGCGAAATCCCCGAGCGCGCGGAGCCTGTCCCCGCGAAAGCGGGGGAATGACGAGGGAGGCCCGTGACGATGGCCCGAGGGAGGCCGTCGCGGCCCCCCCCTCCGTCATTCCCGCGAAAGCGGGAATCCAGGGCGGGAAAGGACGGGTCTTTGGGCGTATCCGCCTCGACCGACGGCTTCCCTCGGGCCGTCGTCACAGGCCCCTCGTCCCCACGGAAACAGGAATCGAAATACGAATATGGATTCCCGCTTTCGCGGGAATGACGAGGGGGGGGGGGGACCCCGGGACACCGGCCCCGGGAAGGCCATCGGCTCGAGGCGGATACGCCAAGGGTTTCTTCACACGCTCGAAAGCGGGAATCCATATTCGTATCCGTGGGGACGGAGGGGGGTGCGCCGATGGCTCCTGGAGGGCCATCGGCTCGAGGGCGGATACGCCGGACGACTCGTCATTTCGCCGGGCGGGCCGGCGCCTATGGCGCGCCGAACCAGGCGCCGTCGCGGAAGCGAACCGGCTCGGTCCGGTTCTCCTTGGAATCGCCCGCCATCGGCCTGCCCTCGCGGTCGATGCGCCGCGGCCTGTCCGGGCGGTCGTCGTTGCGGCCGCCGACGCGCAGCAGGACCAGGGGCTCCGCGCCGGTGGCGGTGAAGCGGTAGAAGCTGCCCTTGGGAAGCATGATGCCTTCGTTGGCTCCGAGCTCGACCGTCTCGCCGTCGGGGCCTTCGAATTCCGCCGACCCGTCCAGGACGAGGAACATATGGTCTTCGTGCGGATGCGCATGGAGCGTGTTCTCGCCGCCCGAGGCGTAGACCTTGAGCCGGACCGTCATGTCCTCCGACGCCGCCAGCGGGATGTCCGTCCGCCCCCGGTCGAGGAGCTGCGCGCGGAGCTTGAACGCGCTGGGCGCGGGGTTGCGGGCGAGCTCCCGTTGGCGGGCGTAGATCTCCGCGCTCGACGGCGCGGGCGGCATGGCGCGGGGCGTCAGCGGCATGGCGGCGGTCCCTGGTTGCGGCGGCGGGTCATGCCGGCGGCCCGGCGGCCTTGTGGATCTTCTCGATGTAGTGCTCGGCGTAGGTGACGGGCTCCGCGTCGCCGCCATCGCCGCCGTCGCCGCCGAGCCCGTCCAGCACCGCGTCGTAATTCGGCATGTGGAAGAAGACGAGCGAGATGCGGTCGCTCGCCGGGACGTGCGGCGGCGGGTTGCCGACCCGGTGGAGGGTGGAGGCCCAACGGCCGCCGGTCCAGCGCGCCATCGCGTCGCCGAGATTGCAGACGAAGGCCCCGGGCGGCGGACGGACGTCGGTCCATCCCGCCTGCGGCAGCTTGACCTGGAGCGTGCCCGGTACGTCGTCGCTGCGAAGGATCGTGAGCGTGCCGTAATCCGTATGGGCGCCTGCCCGCAGCTGGTTCCGCTCGGGCGCCGCGGTCTGCGGCGGGTAGTGGATCAGCCGCATCGCCGAGGTCGACTTGTCGATCTTGTCGGCGAAATGGTCCTCTTCGAGGTCGAGGGCCAGCGCCGCCGCGCCCATCATGCGCCCGGCCAGCCCCCGCAAGGCGAGGAAATAGGCGCTGACCGTCTCGCGGAACCCCGGTACGTCCGCCGGCCATCGGTTGGGCGCGAAGAAATAGCCGGCGTGGTCGGTGCGGAAATAGGGTTCGTCCGGAACGTCGGGCGGCGCCATGGCCCAGGCTTCCTGCAAGTCCGGCGGCGTCTCGACGCCCAGCGTGTAGGCGAGCGACCGGTCGGCGAGCGGGTAGTAGCCGTTGCTCACCCGGTCCGCCGCGCGCGCGACCAGACGCTTCCGCTCGACCGGCAGGGCGAAGAAATCCTGCGCCGCCTGGCGCGTGCGTCCGACCAGCGCCTCGTCGACGCCGTGGCCGGTGACGCAGAAGAACCCCGAGTCCGTGCAGGCCGCGGCGATCGCCCTCGCCGTGGCGCGCTTGGCGTCTTCCCCGCCGGCCAGATACGGGGCGAGGTCGATCACCGGCACCCTGTCGCCAGCGTCCATGCTGCTTCCTTTCCGACTCCCGCCTCACCTTACCCGTATCGTCGGCGAACCGGCCAGTACGCCCGGCCGGCGTTCCGGGGCGCTATCGCGCCATCAGCACCGGGAGCTCCGCATCCGCCAGGATCTGTTTGGTGACGCCGCCGATCACGCGCTCCCGGATGCGGCTTTGCGAGAAGGCGCCCATCACCAGCATGTCGGCGCCGAACTTCTCGGCCTCGAACAGCAGGATCTCGCCGATGTTGCGGTAGTCGGGCGCGATTTCCCGGACCTGGGCGTTGATGCCGCGCCAGGCGAGGTTGCGCGCGATGTCGCGTTCGGTCGGCCCCCGCTTGGCGCCCGTGGTCACGGTGACGATCACGACCTGCTTGGCCCGCTCCAGGAACGGCATGGCGGCGAAGACGGCCCGGCCCGCCTGCACTCCGCGATTCCAGCCGACGACGATCGAATCGCCGAGATGGGGCGGGACGGATGCGGGCGCGAGCAGCACCGGCCGCCCGGTGTTGAAGATGGCGCTGTCCAGGAGCTCCGCCGACGGGTTCTCCGCCCCCTTCGCCGGGTGGCTGACGACCACCAGATCGTAGGCGCCGCCGATCTGGCCCACGATCTCCGCTTCCTTCCCGACGGCGACCTGCCAGGAGACCGTCGGATGGTCGGCGTTGGCCGGGTCGTCGGTCACCTCCAGCCCTTTCTGGGCGATGAAGTCGTCGAACATCTGGCGGACTTCCTCGACCTTGGCGGCGGCCTGCTCCTCCAGGCTCCTGAGCGCCTGCTGATAGACCGTCTTGTCGAGGCGGCTATGCGCGTATTGCAGGATCTCCCCCGGGTCGCTGGCGATGTCGAGCCCCTCGATATGCGCGGCGAACCGGCGGGCGACGACGTAGGCCGCCTCCAGCGCGCCCCGGTCGACCCCGGCGCCCGAAATCGGCACGAAGATGCTCTTGATCGACATCGCGTCTCTCCGAAGGCCGCCGCGGCGGGCCCGGCAGTCTAATACGGCCGGGCGCCCGCCGCCCAGGCCATGGACAGGGTGGGGAATGCGGGTTAAATCCGGCGCGGGGCGACGGAGGATGGCGGGCGTCATGACCGACCGGTTCACCAAGGGCTTTCCGGTGTCGTGGGATCAGCTTCATCGCGACGCCAGGGCGCTGGCTTGGCGTCTCGCCGACAGAGGACCTTGGCGCGGGGTGATCGCGATCACCCGCGGCGGCCTGGTTCCGACCGCGATCGTGGCCCGCGAACTCGAGGTCCGGCTGATCGACACGGTGTGCATCTCGTCCTACGACCACATGGAGCAGGGCGGCGTCGAAGTGCTGAAGGAGGCGGCCGGCGATGGCGAAGGAATGCTGATCGTCGACGATCTGGTCGATACCGGGCGCACCGCCAAGGTCGTCCGCGAGCTGCTGCCCAAGGCGCATTTCGCGACCGTCTACGCCAAGCCGGCCGGCCGGCCGCTGGTCGACAGCTTCATCACCGAGGTGAGCCAGGACACCTGGATCTATTTCCCCTGGGACACCGAGCTCCAGTTCGTCCGCCCGATCGTCCAGGCGGAGCAGGGGCGCTGAGGAGGAATGCCGGTCGTCGACGTATCCGCCTCGAGCCGATGGCTCTCCTGGATCCATCATCGCAGCCCCCCTCGTCATTCCCGCGAAGCGGGAATCCAGGACGGGAGAGGACGGGTCCTTGGGCGTATCCGCCCTCGAGCCGATGGCCCTCCTGGAGCCATCATCGCACCCCCCTCCGTCATTCCCGCGAAAGCGGGAATCCATTTCGGACGAAGACTTCAGGCGCGGAAAAAAATCGCCGCGGCGGCGATTTTTCGCTTGACAAATGGGGGCGATTGCGTTACACTCCCCGCAATTGACAGACGCGACCGAAGCCCCGCGACGGCCCGCCGGCGGGGTTTTTCGTCCCCCTGGCCGGAGAACCACATGCGCCGATCCCATGCAATCGAAGGCCGACCCGATGCAATCCAGGATTGTATTCGCGGCGGCGACGGGAGAAGGACCGGATGGCCGGCGAGCCGCGCCGGCAGGCGGTTTCGAGCGGTGAATCCGTCCTGGTTTTCGTCTGCTTTCCCCCTGCTTTCGGCCGGTTTTCGCCCTGCTTTTTTCCTGTTTTTTCTTCGTAAAGTATTGAAATACAACGAAATTGCGTTTTTTTCGCGGACGGAGCGATCTTCGACCCTCGCCCGTCGGCTGGACGTTCCGCAATCGAAGATTGTACTCTGCCGTAAAGGAGGAGCGCCGGCGACGGCGCGGGGCCCGTCGTCCGATCGCGGACGGAGAAGCGCCGAACGGCCCGCTTGGCGGCGACGCCGCGATGGCGCATAATCGGCTCGCGCCCCGTCCGGGGCCGTACAACCAGATGCGGAGGCATGGAACGATGAAGCGCGCATGGAGCATGGGCGCCGCCCTGTCGCTCGGGCTGGCCGTCGCCGCTGCCGCCCAGCCGGCGGCGGCCCAGACCAAGTTGAAGTTCGCGTTCGACTGGAAGTTCGAGGCGCCGGCGGCGCCCTATTTCGTGGCCCTGGAGAAGGGCCACTACGCCAAGGAGGGCCTCGACGTCCAGGTCGACTCGGGCAAGGGCTCGGTCCAGGGCATCAACCGCGTCGCCAGCGGCGTCTATCCGCTGGGCAGCGCCGACATCAACTCGCTGGTGAAGTTCCGGGACAAGAACCCGGGCGTGGCGGTCAAGGGCGTCATGATGCTCTACGACGCGCCGCCCTTCGCCATCGGCACGCTCGCCCGCACCGGGATCGGGTCGCCGAAGGACCTGGAGGGCAAGGTCCTCGGGGCGCCCGCGGCCGACGGCGCCTACGCGCAGTGGAAGTCCTTCGTCAAGGAGAACGCGATCGACGCGTCCAAGGTCACGATCAAGAACATCGGCTTCGCGGTCCGTTCGCCGATGCTGGTCGCGGGCCAGGTGGACGCCATCGCCGGATACGCCTTTTCGATGTTCCTCAACCTCAAGTCCAAGGGGATCGCGCCCGAGGACATCAAGATCTTCCTGATGTCGGATTACGGGCTCGACCTCTACGGCAACGCCGTCATGGTCAACCCGGACTTCGCCAAGGCGAGTCCCGAGGTGGTGAAGGCGTTCGTCAGGGCGTCGATCAAGGGCTACCAGGACACGGTTCGCGATCCCGAGGGCGCGGTCGAGATCCTCCGCAAGCACAACACGGTCCTGCGCGAGGCGGTCGAGGTCGAACGGCTCAAGATGATCATCCGCGACAACGTGCTCACGCCCTACGTCGCCGAGAACGGCATGGGCGACGTGGACATGAAGCGGTTCGCCAACTCGATCGAGCAGATCGCGGTGACCTACGACTTCACCAACAAGCCCAAGCCGGAGGACGTGTTCACCGCCGAGTTCCTGCCGCCCCGCAGCGAACGGATGCTGCGATAAACGCGGCGCGCCTTCGTTGCGCGGGCGGGGCGGCGCATCGGCCGCCCCGTCCGCGCCGCCCGTCGGCGTCCGCGTGAGCCCCGCCATGGCGCCGGAGCCGATCCGGAGCCGCGCCCCGGCGGCCGGCGAGATCCCGGTCGTCGACGTCGCCGGCCTCGCCGGCGGCGACCTGTCCGCCCGCCGCCGCGTCGCCCGGCGGATCGGCGCCGCCTGCCGCGACGTCGGCTTCTTCTACGTCACCGGTCACGGTTTTTCGGATCGCTACATGGCGGAGACGTTCGACCGGGTTCGCCGCTTCTTCGCGCTGCCGGTCGAGGTGAAGAACCGGGTGTCGATTTCGGCGTCGCCGCATAATCGGGGCTACGTGCCGCTCGAGGGCGAGAGCCTCGACCCGTCGCGGCGGCCCGATCTCAAGGAGGCGTTCAACATCGGGCGCGACCTCGCGCCGGACGATCCCGACGTGCTCGCCGGCCGCCCGTTCCACGGCGTCAACCAGTGGCCCGACCTGCCCGGCTGGCGCGCGGCGATGACCGGCCATTACGATCGGATGAAGGAGTTGTGCGAGACCCTGCATCGCGCGTTCGCGCTGGATCTCGGCCTGCCGGAGGAGTTCTTCGCGCCCAGCCTGGACCGGCCGTTGGCGACGCTCCGCATTCTGCGTTACCCGCCGCATCCCGGCCCCGTCGCGCCCGACCGGCTGGGCTGCGCGCCGCATACCGACTATGGCGACGTGACCGTGCTGGCCCAGGACGGCGTGGAGGGGCTGGAGGTCCGCGCCCGCGGCGGCGAATGGCTGGAGGCGCCCGCGCTTCCCGGCGCCTTCCTGTGCAACATCGGCGACCTGTTGATGCGCTGGACCAACGACGTCTACGTTTCGACGCCGCACCGGGTGGTCAACCGGTCGGGCCGGGAGCGCTATTCGATGGCGTTCTTCCACGACCCCAACGACGACGCCGAGATATCCTGCCTCGACGCCTGCGTAAGCGACGATCGCCCGCCCCGCTACGAGGCGACGACCGGCGGCCGCTATCTGGCCGAACGGCTCGACGCCGCCTATGCGTTCCGCCGCGCGCCGGGCCGGGAGCGGCCGTGACCCCGTTCGTCGAAATCGACGACGTGACCCTCACCTATGGCGGGGCGGACGGCGGCGTGCTCGCGCTCCAGGGCGCGAGCCTGCGGATCGACAAGGGCGAGTTCGCCGCCGTCGTCGGGCCGTCGGGATGCGGCAAATCGACGCTGATGAAGCTCGTGACCGGGCTGATACGCGCCGACGAGGGCGGCGTGGTCGTCGCCGGAAACGCCGTGGCCGGGCCGCTCAAGATCGCCGGCATGGCGTTCCAGAACCCGACTTTGCTGCCTTGGCGCAAGACGATCGACAACGTGTTGTTGCCGATGCAGATCGTCGAGCCGCATCGCGGCCGGTTCCGCGCCAACCGGGCGGCGTATGTCGCGGCGGCGGAGAAGCTGCTCGACACGGTGGGGCTCGGCGGTTTCGGCGAACGCTTCCCCTGGGAGCTTTCCGGCGGGATGCAGCAGCGCGCCTCGCTCTGCCGCGCGCTCATCCACGACCCCGACCTGTTGATGCTGGACGAGCCCTTCGCCGCCCTCGATGCGTTCACCCGCGAGGAGCTGTGGTGCGTGATGCGCGACCTCTGGCAGGAGAAGGGATTCACCGTCACCCTGGTCACGCACGATCTCCGCGAGGCGGTGTTCCTCGCCGACACCATCCACGTGATGAGCGCGCGGCCCGGACGCATCGTGACCACCCGCCGCGTCGATCTGCCGCGCCCGCGCGACCTCGAGGTCTGCTACGACCGGCGCTTCGTCGACATCGTCCACGAACTGCGCTCGCACATCGCCGAGGTGCGTCAGCGATGAGCCGGTCCATTCCCTGGGAGCGGCTTTCGCCCTGGCTGTTCTCCGTCGGCGGGCTCGCGCTGTGGGAGCTGGTCTGCCGGCTGTTCGACCTCGATGCGTTCGTCCTGCCGGCGCCGTCGCTGATCTTCGCCGCCCTGATCGAGTTCTGGCGCGCCGTCTGGCATAACTCGGTCGTCACCCTGTGGACGACGCTTCTGGGCTTCGGGATCGCCGTCGGCTTCGGGCTGCTGCTGGGGATCGCGGTCGGCTGGTCGCGCACCGTCTATAACGGCCTCTACCCGGTCATGGTGGGGTTCAACAGCATCCCCAAGGTGGCGGTGGTGCCGATCCTCATCATCTGGTTCGGCATCGGCGAGGTGCCGGCGATCCTGACCGCCTTCCTGATCTCCTTCTTTCCGATCGTGGTCAACGTCGCCACCGGGATCGCCACCATGGAGCCCGAGCTGGAGGACGTGCTGCGGGCGCTCGGGGCGAAGAAGATCGACATCATGTTCCGGGTCGGCATTCCCCGCTCGATGCCGTATTTCTTCGGGTCGCTCAAGGTGGCGATCACGCTGGCCTTCGTCGGTTCGGTGGTCTCCGAGACCGTGGGCGCCAACGCCGGGATCGGCCATATGATGCTGGACGCCTATTCCCGCTTCGAAGTGCCGCTGGTCTGGGCCGGGCTGATCGCGCTCGCGGTCGAGGGCATCGCCATGTATGCGGTCTTCGCCTGGATCGAACTGCGCACCACGCGCTGGGCCTTTCGCTCCACCGTGAGCGCGGGCGTCTGATCGGGAGCGTTCGATGCCGGGAGCGATACGTTTCATTCTCGACGGCGAGGCCCGCGCCGTCGCCGACGCGGCCCCGACGGCGACGGCGCTCGACTGGCTGCGCGGGGCCGCCGGCCGCCGCGGCGTCAAGGAGGGCTGCGCCGAAGGAGATTGCGGCGCCTGCACGATCGTCGTCGGCGAGGCCGAGCGCGGCCGGATGCGCTACGAAGCGGTCAACAGCTGCCTGATGGCGCTGCCGCAGCTCGACGGCAAGTTCGTCCTCACCGTCGAGGGGCTGGCGGAGGCCGGCGGCGCGCTGCACCCGGTCCAGCAGGCCCTGGTCGATACCGACGGCGCCCAGTGCGGCTTCTGCACGCCGGGCTTCGTCATGGCGCTGTTCGCTTTCGCGCATTCGGGCGAGGCGGCGGACGACGACACGATCCACGACGCGCTGGCGGGCAATCTCTGCCGTTGCACCGGCTACCGGCCGATCGTCGACGCCGCGAGGCGCGTCGGCGGTCGGGTGCGGGACCGGTTCGCCGCCGACGAGGCCGGGATTGCGGACATGCTGGCGGCGTTGCCGCGCTCCGGCCGGGCATACGCCTTCGGGGCGCAGCGCTTCTTCGCCCCGCGCACCGTCGCCGGGCTCGCCCGGCTGTGCGCCGACCATCCCGGCGCCCGCCTGCTCGCCGGCGGCACCGATCTGGGCCTGTCGATCGCCAAGGACCGCGAACCCCACGAGACGCTGATCTCGGTGTCGCATGCGCCCCGGCTGCGACGGATCCTGCGCCGCCGCGGGGAGATCGAGATCGGCGCCGCGGCGACCTATACGCAGGTCCTGCCGGTCTTCGACCGGCGCTACCCGTCCTTCGCCCGTCTGATCCGGCGTCTGGGTTCGCGCCAGATCCGCAATCTCGGCACGATCGGCGGCAACGTCGCCAACGCCTCGCCGATCGGCGACAGCCTGCCCTGCCTGATCGCCCTCGATGCGACGCTGGTTCTCCGGTCGGTCGCGGCGCGGCGCGAGATGCCGATCGAGGAATTCTTCGTCGGCTATCGCGAAACGGCGCTGGATCCCGGCGAGTTCATCGAGGCGATCCGCGTTCCGCTCCCCGCCGAGGGCCGGCGCTTCCACGCCTACAAGATCTCCAAGCGGTTCGATCAGGACATCTCGGCGGTGATCTGCGCTTGTCGCATCGGCGTGGACCGCGGGATCGTGACCGATCTCCGCATCGCCTATGGCGGGATGGCGGCGACGCCGAAACGCGCCCGCGCCTGCGAAGCGGCGCTGCTGGGCAAGCCCTGGAGCGAGGCCGGGGCGCGCGCGGCCGGGGCCGCCCTGGCCGCGGATTACGCGCCGATCGACGATTTTCGGGCGAGCGCCGCCTATCGCTCCGAGGTCGCGGCCAACCTGCTGATCCGGCTGCATGCGCAGACCGCCGGCGGGGCGGCGCCGTCCGAGGTGGCGGCGCTGTGACCGCCGGCATCCAGGGCGGCGTCCATCGCGCCGTGCGGCATGACAGCGCCGGGAAGCACGTGACCGGCAAAGCCGTCTATGTCGACGACATGCCCGCGCCGCCCGACGCGCAGGAGGCCTGGCTCGTCACCAGCGCGCTGCCGCATGCGCGCATCCGGCGCATCGACGCGACCCGCGCCGCGGCCTTTCCCGGCGTCGGCGCGGTCGTCACCGCGGCCGACATCCCGGGGGTCAACGACGTCGCGCCGATCTTTTCCGGCGAACCGATCCTCGCCGACGGCGTCGTCGAGTATCACGGCCATCCGGTCGCCGCGGTCGCCGCGGCGACGCGCGACGCCGCGCGCCAGGCCGCGGCCCTGGTCGAGGTGGAGTACGAGGAGCTCCCGCCCGTCCTCTCGATCGAGGACGCGCTGGAGAGGCGGCTCCGGGTCGGGCCGCCGCAGATCATGCGCCGGGGCGACGCCGCGGCCGCCATCGCCGCGGCGCCTCACCGGCTGCGGGGCGAGGTCCGCTGCGGCGGTCAGGACCATTTCTATCTCGAGGGGCAGGTCGCGCTCGTCCTCCCGCAGGAAGACCGCGACATGCTGGTCTACAGCTCGACCCAGCATCCGACCGAGGCTCAGCACGGCGTGGCCCGCGTGCTCGGCATTCCGGACAATGCGGTGACGGTCGAGATCCGCCGGATGGGCGGCGGGTTCGGCGGCAAGGAGAGCCAGTCCACGATCATCGCCGCGATCGCCGCGCTGCTCGCCTGGAAGACCGGCCGGCCGGTCAAGCTCCGCCTGTCGCGCGACGACGACATGATCGTCACCGGCAAGCGGCATGACTTCCTGTTCCGCTACGAGGCGGGGTTCGACGACGACGGCGCGATCCGGGGGCTCGACATGCTGCTCGCGGCGCGGGCCGGCAACGTCGCCGACCTGACGACCTCGGTGCTCACGCGCGCCCTCTGTCACGTCGACAACTGCTACTACCTGCCGAACGTTCTCTTCAGGGGCGAGGCCTGCAAGACCAACACGGTGTCCAACACCGGGTTCCGCGGCTTCGGCGGGCCGCAGGGAATGCTCGCCGTCGAGACCGTGATCGAGCACGTGGCGCGCAGCCTGGGGCTCGGGATCGACGACGTCCGCCGCCGCAACTATTACGGCGGGGCCGGTCGCGACGTGACGCCCTATGGGCAGACCGTCGAGGACAACGTCATCGTCGAGATCGTCGACCGGCTCGAACGCGAGGTCGGGATCGAACGACGCCGCGAGGAGATCCGGGCGTTCAACCGGGCCAGCCCGCTGGTCAAGAAGGGACTCGCCCTGATGCCGGTCAAGTTCGGCATCTCGTTCAACCTGCCGACGCTCAACCAGGCGGGGGCGTTGGTCCACGTCTACACCGACGGCAGCGTGCATCTTAACCATGGCGGAACCGAGATGGGGCAGGGGTTGTTCGTCAAGGTCGCCCAGGTGGTCGCCGAGACGCTCCAGATCGACGTCGACAAGGTGAAGGTCTCGGCGACGACGACGGCCAAGGTGCCGAACACGTCGCCGACCGCGGCCTCCTCGGGCTCCGATCTCAACGGCATGGCGGCCCGCTACGCCGCGCTGCAAATCCGGGAGCGGATGACCGACGTCGCCGCCGGGCATTTCGACGTCGGGCGCGAGCAGATCGTCTTCGCTGGCAACCGGGTCCATGCCGGCAACCGCAACATGTCCTTCGGCGAGCTCGCGCAGCTGTCCTGGCGGGAGCGCGTGTCGCTGTCGGCGACCGGTTTCTACCGCACCCCCAAGATCGAGTGGGACGGCGAGGCGATGCAGGGCCGGCCGTTCTATTACTTCAGCTACGGCGCCTGCGTCTCGGAAGTGGCGATCGATACGCTGACCGGCGAGAGCCGGGTGCTGCGCGCCGACATCCTCCAGGACTGCGGGAACTCGCTCAACCCGGCGATCGATCTCGGCCAGATCGAGGGCGCCTTCGTCCAGGGCATGGGCTGGCTCACGATGGAGGAGTTGTGGTGGGACGACGCCGGCCGGCTGCGGACCCACGGGCCGTCCACCTACAAGATCCCGGGAAGCCGCGATGCGCCGGCGGCGTTCAACGTCCACATGTTGGAGGACGCGCCCAACCGCGAGCCGACGATCTTCCGCTCCAAGGCGATCGGCGAGCCGCCGCTGATGCTGGCGGTCGCGGTCTGGCTCGCGATCCGCGACGCGGTCTCGTCGCTCGCCGGGCATCGTCATCTCGTGGCCCTCGATGCGCCGGCGACGCCCGAGCGCATCCTGCGGGCGGTGGCGGACGTTCGCGCCCGGGATGCGGGCGGCGGGCTGGAAACCTGATCGGAGGGGTGAAATGCGGACGCTCATTCGCGGCGGCTGGGTGGTCGGGTTCAAGGAGCCCGGCCACCGGCTGATCCCCGACGGGGTGGTCGTCTTCGAGGACGACCGGATCGTCCATGTCGGGCGCGGCTTCGACGGTCCGGTCGACCGCGAGATCGACGCCGCGGGCAAGCTGGTCTCGCCGGGCTTCATCGACACCCACGTCCATTCCGGCCATCGCGCCTCGCATCGCCTGATCTGCGACACTGGCCGTCCCGACTATTTCGGCCAGCCCTTCCTCGAGATCAGTACGGCGCGCCGGGGCGCGCGGGTCGGCGGCGACCCGCGCTACGACGCGGACGATCCGAGGGCGCGATCCGAAATCGCGCTGTGGTCGCTGTTCACCGTCGTGGACCTGCTGCGCTGCGGGACGACGACCTTCGTCGAGTTCGGCGCCGGCGCCGCGATCCAGGAGGCGCTGCTGGGCGACCTCGAACGGTTCGGGCTGCGCGGCTATCTCGGTCCCGGCTACGATGTCGGGCGTTGGGTCGGCGGCGAGGGCGGCAGGCTCGTCCGCGACGTCGATCTCGAGGCCGGCCGCCGTGAGTTCGACGAGGCCGTCGCCTTCGTCAAGCGGATCGACGGCAGCGTCTCGGGCCGGGCGAAGGGGATATTGGTGCCGCGCGAGATCGAATCGGTATCGGTCGAGCAGATCCGCGCGACCGCGGACCTCGCGCGCGACCTGGACATGCCGGTGGCGATCCATGCGTCCTACAACGTGCTCGAATTCTACGACGTCGTGCGCGAGCATCTGAAGACGCCGATCGAGCTGCTCGAGTCGCTCGGCCTGTTGCGGTTGGGACCCAGGGTGAATATCGGCCATGGCAATCTCGTCGCCGAGCATCCCAGGCTCGCCTATTCCGGCGGTCGCGACATTGATCTCATGGGCGGTTACGGCTGCACGGTCTCGCACTGCCCGACCAACCTGATCCGCCGCGCCCGCTATCTCGATTCCTTCGCCAAATACCGGAAGGCCGGCGTCAACCTGGCCCTTGGCTCCGACACCTACCCGCGCGACCTCATCATGCAGATGCGGATGGCGTCCTATATGGGGAAGCTGGTGTCGAAGGATCTTTCGTCCGCCTCGGCGGCGGAGACGTTCGAGGCCGCGACGCTCGCCGGCGCCCGTTCGCTCGGGCGGCCGGATCTGGGCCGCCTCGCCGCCGGGGCCAAGGCCGACATCCTGCTCATCGACCAGTCGCGCACCGGTTCGCTGCGCTACGGCCCGGTGCGCGATCCGATCAAGAGCCTGGTCGAATGCGGGGTCGCCGACGACGTGGACACCGTGATCGTGGACGGCGTCGTCCGCATGGAGGACCGGACGATTCCCGGCCTCGATCTCGACCGGCTGCGGCAGGACGCACAGGCGGCGGGCCAGTGGATGTGGGACCATTGGCAGGAATGGGACCCGCAGGAGCGCACCGCCGGGCAGGTGAGCCCGTGGTCCTTCCCGCTCCTCGACGCCGACGGGTGAGCGCTCGTGGCGCCGTCGCTGTCCGCGATCAACGCCGCCGATCGCGCGGCGTTCGTCGCCGCCCTGGGGGCGGTGTTCGAATCCTCGCCCTGGGTCGCCGAAGCGGCGTGGGCGTCGCGTCCCTTCGCCTCCGTCGATGCGTTGCATGCGGCGATGGCGACGGCGGTCGGCCGCGCCGACGAGGCGACGCGGCTCGCCCTGGTCCGCGCGCATCCGGACCTCGCCGGCAAGGCGGCGCGGGCCGGGACGCTCACCGACTATTCGACCCGCGAGCAGGCGGGGGCCGGGCTCGACCGGCTGACCGACGAGGAATACGAACGCTTCCATGCGCTCAATGACGCCTACAAGACGCGCTTCGGTTTCCCCTTCGTCATCGCCGTGCGCGGCCATACGAAGTCGACCATCCTGGCGGCTTTCGAGCGGCGTCTGCGACACGACCGCGCCGCCGAGCTGGAGGAGGCCCTCCGCAACGTCGCCCGCATCGCCCGCCTCCGGCTGGGGGAGCTGATCCGGGAGCCGTGAGGGCGGGGCGAGACGAACGCATGGCTTCCACGCCGACGAAGCCCGGGCGGCCGGGAGTTCGGCCAGGTTCGAATGACGGATCGCCGCCCGGCGACGTGGACCCGGGCCGGTAACGACAGCGAGAGCGCGCCGCATGGACCCGATCATCGCCGAATGGCTCAACCTCGTGCTGCGCTGGCTCCATATCGTCACCGGCATCGCCTGGATCGGCACGTCGTTCTTCTTCATGTGGCTCGACAGCCATATCGAGCCGCCCGCCGGGCCCAAGGGCAAGGTCGAGGGCGAGCTGTGGCTCACCCATTCCGGCGGCTTCTACCAGATCGCCAAGATGGACCTGGCGCCGGCGGAGATCCCGAAGACCCTCCACTGGTTCAAATGGGAAGCGGGCTTCACCTGGATCAGCGGCTTCTTGCTGCTGGCGGTGATCTATTATCTGGGGGCCGAGGTCTACCTGATCGACCCGCAGGTCGCCGACATCCCGGCCGGGACGGCGATCGGGCTGAGCCTCGCGATCCTGCTGGCGGGCTGGCTGATCTACGACCGGTTGTACCGGTCGCCGCTGCGCCATGCCGGGTTTCTCGTCGAGGCGATCGGCTGCGGGCTGCTGGCGGCGCTGTCCTACGGCCTGACGCTGGTCTACAGCGACCGCGGCGCCTACGTCCATGTCGGCGCCATGCTGGGCACGATCATGGCCGCCAATGTGTGGTTCATCATCATTCCCGGGCAACGCAAGCTGGTCGAGGCGACCAAGGCGGGCGCGCCGCTCGACCCCCGGCTGGCGTTCGACGCCAAGCAGCGCTCGGTCCACAACAACTACATGACGCTGCCCGTCATCTTCATCATGATGAGCAGCCACTACCCGAGCACGTTCGGCCACGCTTACGGTTGGGCGATCCTGCTCGCGCTGTTCGCGGTCGGCGCCGTCGTCCGCCACTGGTTCAACCTGAAGAACGCGGGGCGGATCGCCTATTGGCCGTTCCCGACCGCGGCGGCGATTCTGCTGGCGACGATCTGGTTGGCGACGCCGCCCGCCTTCCTCGCCGGCGCGGCGCCCGCGGCGGACGACCGGGAGCCGGTGACCTTCGCCGAGGCCTATGCGGTCATCGCCGAGCGCTGCGTGAGCTGCCATGCGGCGAAGCCCGCGAACGAGGACTTCGACGCGCCGCCCAAGAACGTCATGTTCGATACCGCCGAGCAGATCCAGCGCCAGGCGATCAAGATCCGGGCGGTGTCGGTGCTGACCAGGACGATGCCGCTCGGCGACGACGCCGGGATGACCGAGGCGGAGCGGGCGCTGCTCGGCCGCTGGATCGACGAGGGCGCGAACATCGAATAGGGCCGGACGAGGCGAAGGACGGAGACGGGGATGGGACGGTTGACGACTCACGTACTGGATACCGCGCGCGGCGCGCCTGGGGCCGGCATGCGGATCGATCTGTTCGCCGAGATCGAGGACGAGGACGAGCTCGAGCTGGTCGCTTCCAGAGTCACCAACGAAGACGGGCGCTGCGACGAGCCGCTGCTCGAAGGCGACGAGATGATTCCCGGCGTCTACGAGCTGGTGTTTCACGCCGGGGCCTATTTCCGCGACGAGGAGGTCGAGCTGCCCGACCCGCCCTTCGTCGACGAGGTGATCCTGCGCTTCGGCATCGCCGAGGAGGACGGCCATTACCACGTGCCGCTCCTGGTGTCGCCCTGGAGCTACACGACCTATCGCGGCAGTTGAGGAGCGGGGCGGCATGGGCGGACGAGGCGAAGCCGGCGCTCTCGCCGGCCTCCGGGTGGTCGATCTCACGCGCGTCCTCGGCGGGCCCTACGGCGCGCAGATACTGGGCGATCACGGCGCCGACGTGATCAAGGTCGAGCCGCCGCAGGGCGACGAGACGCGCGATTGGGGGCCGCCCTTCCACGACGGCGATGCGTCCTACTTCATCGGCGTCAACCGCAACAAGCGTTCGCTGGGGCTGGACCTCTCCGTCCCCGCGGGCCGCGAGGTGCTGTTCCGGCTGCTGGAGCGGGCGGACGTGCTGATCGAGAATTTCAAGCCCGGCGCGATGGAGCGTTGGGGGCTGGGCTACGACGACGCGCTCGGGGCGCGCTTCCCGCGGCTGATCCATTGTCGCATCAGCGGATTCGGCGCCGACGGCCCGCTGGGCGGCCTGCCCGGCTACGACGCCGTGGTGCAGGCGATGGCCGGGATGTTTTCGATCAACGGCGACGGCGAGGGAGGGCCGACGCGGATCGGCGTCCCGCTGGTCGATCTGGGGACCGGCCTCTATTCGGTGATCGCCATCCTGATGGCCCTGGTCGAGCGAGACCGATCGGGGCGGGGGCAGTATCTCGACATGACGCTGTTCGATTGCGGCGTAGCTCTGATGCATCCGCACGCGGCCAACTTCTTCCTGTCGGGCGACGCGCCGCGGGCGACCGGCAACGCCCATCCCAACCTCAACCCCTATGACAGCTATCGGACGGCGACCGGGGACGTGTTCATCGCCGCCGGCAACGACCGCGCCTTCGCCCGCCTGTGCGCCGAGATCGGCCGGCCGGAACTGGCCGGAGACCCGCGGTTCGCGGGCAATTCGGACCGGCTGGCCAACCGCGACGCCCTGAAGGCGGAGATCGAGGACGCGACCGGCCGGATCGACGCCGCGGCGCTGTGCGCGCGGCTGATGGGCGCGGGCGTCCCCGCCGGTCCGATCCTCGATACGCGGCAGGTGATGGAGCACGCGCATACCGCGCACCGGGCGATGCTCGTCCAGGCCGGCGATTACCGCGGGACCGGCACGCCGATCAAGTTCTCGCGCACGCCGGGGACGGCGCGCGCCGCGCCGCCCGGATTCGGCCGCCACGGCCGCGAGATTCTCGCCGAACACGGCTACGCGCCCGAGGACGTAGAGCGTCTGGCCGCCGACGGCGTGCTCGTCGAGCGGCGGCGAAAATAGGCGGCGGGAGACTACGGCGCAGTGCAAGGATGCCGTTCGATCCAGTGGCGGGCGATGTCGATGCGCCGGCACACCCAGACGCGGTCGTGCTGGAGGACGTAGTCCAGGAAACGGGCGAGGGCGGCGGCCCGGCCCGGCCGGCCCGCGAGCCGGCAATGGAGCCCGACGTTCATCATCTTGGGCGCGGTTTCGCCCTCGGCGTACAAGGTATCGAACGAATCCTTGAGATAACCGAAGAACCCGTCGCCCGAAGTAAAGCCGGGCGGCACGGCGAATTTCATGTCGTTGTTGTCGAGCGAATAGGGGATCACCAGATGCGGCCGATCGTCGACGGCGACCCAATAGGGGAGATCGTCGTTATAGGCGTCCGAATCGTAGAGGAAGCCGCCTTCCTCGACGACCAGCCGCCGGGTGATCGGACTCACCCGGCCAGTATACCAGCCGAGCGGGCGCTCGCCGAGTATCCGCCGGTGGACTTCGATCGTTCGCGTCATATGCGCGCGCTCGGTCGCCTCGTCGACGAACTGGTAGTCGATCCAGCGATAGCCGTGCGACGCGACCTCGTGGCCGGCGTCGCGCATCGCGATCACGGCCTCCGGATTGCGCTCGATCGCAAGCCCGACGGCGTAGCAGGTGAAGCGGAGGCCGCGCTGCTCGAACAGCCGCATCAGACGCCAGACCCCGGCCCGGCTGCCGTATTCGTACATGGTCTCGGTGTTGATGTTGCGCACGCCTTCGAGCGGCTGGCCGCCCGGCGTCTCGCTGAGAAAGACCTCCGAATGGGTGTCGCCGTTGAGCACCGTGTTTTCGCCGCCCTCTTCGTAATTGACGACGAACTGCACCGCGATCCGCGCCCCGCCGGGCCAGTCGGGGTCGGGCGGGTTGCGGCCGTAGCCGATGAAATCTCTGACGTAGGGCTCTTCCATGATACGAATCCACGCATTGCAATTCGGTCACCGTTCCATTATGATGCCATATGGTTACGAAAGCAAATTCTATTTTGGCGTGTTGTTCGATTTAAAAATCAGGCAGCGCTGCGCGGAGAAGCTTGCGAGGAAGAGGATTGGCTCCACGACAAGTTTGACGACGACTGGCGTGCAGTCGAACCATTCCGACAATATGCGGACGCCGATGCCCGATGCCGTGGCGATCAAGAACGCAAGAATTAGATACGCGATGGCGTCCTGAAACAGATCACGACGATATTTTCTTCGGAATACAAAATGTCGATTGCAGAGAAAATTAAAAGATCCAGATAGTATTCGAGCTATGTACGTACTGAACAAGACATCATTCGAATAATGATATAGGAAAGCAAAAAGAGAAACGTCTACCCCAAAGGATCCAAAAGATGCAGCCGAAAATCGAAAAAATACAGTGTAAATATCAATCGAGTCGCGGATAGGACGGAAATGACTCATGCGATTTCCATCAATGTAGACAGTACTGATGTCTGTTTCATGGAATGAAAAATTTAGTTGCTTGGCAAGCAAAATTATCTCGATCTCGAATCTGTAGCGAGCGGATGTTATGGAAAGAGATTGTTCGGCAAGTTTCCTTGGAAGCGCCCGCAAGCCTGTTTGTGTATCCTTGAGATCGATTCCAGCAATCGATCGAAGCATTATCTTTGTTAATTTATTTCCCATCGCGCTCTTGAAGGGAATGTCTTCCTCGAAATTTCTCGTTCCGAGAATGAACGTGTTAGGGTACGATTTGACCGTATCGAAAATTTGAACAACGTCTTTGAGCAAATGTTGCCCATCCGAATCGACTGTAACAATATGCGTAATTGCATTATTCGATAGAAGGTAACGAAATCCCGTTTTCAACGCTTCTCCTTTTCCGAGATTTTTGTCGTGATGAATTACGGTGATATTATGCATATCTTCAAGTTTACGGAAGGATGACGTTTTGTTCGATCCGTCATTCACGATAACGATATCCGCAGTCCTCCTGGAACACAGATCATCGACGAGCTTAACCAATGTTTCAGGTGGATCCAGAGCAGGTATGACGATTCCGATCACGGGTCGCATGTTTCACGTTTCGTCACCGCATCGCCAATCAAGCGATATGCCGTGTAGTTTGGGTTCATCGAGCTGCGAGACCGTGGGAAGACGACTGAGAACCAGTCTTCGCATTTCACGACAAGCTTACGAAACAGTGTTGCCGCTGGGTGACGAGTGCCCGACTCGAACAGATAGTCGGGGCGATCACGAGCGATTTCTTTTTTGATTCGTTCGATGTTGAGTTTCGTTATGCGATAATTTGGCCGAATAATGGGATTGTGTGCATAAAAAATACCGTAGGCGATTGGGTCGGACGTCCATACCGTCTTACCGCTACGGTAAATGTTGCGATAAACGAACTCTGCATTTTCTGCAAAATATGTATAGATAGTTGTTTTTCCGCCGTCATAGGGTGAAAACGCAACTCCTCTGTCGGTGTATCGTCTCCAGGCATCGATCCCGGAAAAAGCGACCGCTATCGCGGCGAAGCTATAGACGAAGATACGGACGCGAGGCGAGATCGGGGGAGGGGGGGGGTACTATGGCGTGCGGAGGCCTTTATTTCGTTCGCGGCGATCAGCAGCGCAGCTATCGCTACGATATGCAAACCGAGTCGTAGTCCATATGCGCCGAAAAGAAACCAGAGCAGAAGAGAGGGGATGATCAAGCAAAAGAAAACGTCTCGTCCCGTGCGCCTACGGAGAAGGATCAAGCAGCACAAAATCAAAACGAAAATGATACCGGGCCGGCTACCCATGAGGCTGCCAGGAGCGAAGAGCAATTGTTCGAGCCAGGATCGATCCTCCATCGACCGTCCGATGACGCCTTGGTTGTCCATGAAGCCGTCCCCTTCGGTCGCCATCCAGAGCAGGCCGCAGCAGCAAGAGATGGCGACTGGAATCAATCTGGTGTATGGCCTTCGACGTCGAACGACATCCACGGTGGAGAGAAAAGGAAGTGCGAACACAAGCCAGATCAGTGCTGGTTGCTTGCTGAGCCCGGCAACTACCGCGGCAACGCTCGACAGCCAAAGGTGAAGACTTCCGTAGGGAGATCTCCTATCCTGAAGATAGAGAGCGACCGAGACGACCAGAGCTGGCACCATGAGAGTCTCCGCGTGACCGCGGGCGAGCTGTCTGGAAAGCTCTGCGGCGAATAGGACGAATACGATAACGGCCATGGACCATAGAAGAGATCTGGATGTTTGGTCAGGATTCGCTGTCCCAATGGCTGCCATAAGTGATGCCGTGAATATAAAAAAACTACATTTTACTGGCGATTGAAGATCTATACTTCCGAGAAGTTGATAACTCCAAGCAATCAAGTAAGGAAATGTTTGAGTGTAGGGCGCTACAGTGAAGAACAAATCATGACCTTCTCCTCGTGTATGTTGGATAGCCCACAAATTCCAACTGTAAATCTCGTCATGGATCTCAAATCCGGAAACACCAAGTCTGGCGGCGGCGGGTAGAGCTACGCAAAAACTGATCAGATACACAAGCCGGTGCGCAGTTGGCCAGTGAATATTCACTGTAGGTCGGATTTTGTATAAACGCCAAGCTGAAATCATTAAGAAAATGATTGTAATCCACAAGACATTCGTGTCGGTGAAGAGGTTGACTTTTTTGAGTATTCGAGCCAGTATAGTAACAATCAAGACGCTGACAACGGGTACCGCATAAGCGATTCGTGAGTCGAATGCGGCGCGAGGAATCAGCGCCAGACCAGGGGCAAGATATATCCCAACAACCAAAGCGCCGATGTAGAACCCGTACATCTCAAGTTCCATAACGGTTACCAACACATCGTACCTTACCGATCGCCTGGATGCAAGACATGGAATGATTCGATCATGCGGATCTCGAGACTCGCCCGCCGCGGCGAGCTTTGCTACCTTCCCGCCCGTCGCTTGCCTTGAGAGGGGTTCGCCATGAGCCGCCTGCCCGATCTGCCGCGGGAGCGGATGACGGAAGCCCAGCGCCGCGCCTACGACGACATCGTCGCCGGGCCGCGCGGCAGCGTTCGCGGCCCGCTCGGCGTCTGGGTGCGGACCCCGGGGCTCGCGGAGCATGCGCAGCGGCTGGGGGCTTTTCTCCGCTATGAGGGGAGCCTTGCCGGCAGGCTGCGCGAGCTCGCGATCCTGATCGTGGCCCGGCGCTGGACGGCGCAGTTCGAATGGTTCGCCCATGCGCCGATCGCCGAAGAGGAAGGGCTCGACCCCGGCATCGTCGCGGCGATCGCCGCGCGCCGGACGCCCGACTTCGGCGATCCCGCCGAAGCGGCGGTGTTCGCCTTCTGCGCCGAGCTGCTGGAGACGCACCGCGTCGCCGACGACACCTACGCCGCCGCCTTCGAACAGGTCGGCGAACAGGGCGTCATCGAGCTGGTGGGCCTGATCGGCTATTACACGCTGGTGTCGGCGACGCTCAACGCCTTCGAAGTCCCGGTGCCGCCGGGCGAGGATCCGCCGCTCGAGGACGGATCGACGCGGGCTTGACAGCCCGTTGCGGGGCCGCGGACTATGCGCCCGAGTGCAACGACGGAAAGGAGGTGATCGGATGTCTGACCTTTTGGTGACCGTGTTTGCCGCGGCGGCGTCCGCCGATACGACGAACATGGCGGCTTCGATCACGCCAACCGGGTGATCGGGCGCCGACGGCCCAATCACGGGGACCGCGCAACCAGAACATCGCGGTCCAACCAAACGGTTTCTCTCTTGGCGCCGCCCGGCAAGGGTGGCGCCTTCTTTCGCCGCTGCGCCCGTGAACCGCCCGCGGGGTCGGAGCGAATCCGTTCGTCGATCCGGCCGGCGAGGGCGTGGCGCAGCTTTCCTGCGATCTGCGAAATTGATCCCATGCCGCGATTGCGCCATCCTCGCGACGATGGAATCGGGGGTGGAATCAGGAGTGCGGCATGAGCGAACATCGCCTCGGGATCATCATGAACGGCGTCACCGGGCGCATGGGAACCAACCAGCATCTGATTCGCTCGGTGCTCGAAATCATGAAGGAAGGCGGGGTTGCGCTCTCGAACGGCGACCGCGTGATGCCCGATCCGATCCTGGTCGGGCGCGATCCCGGCAAGCTGGAGACGCTGGCGCGGACCCACGGCGTCGAGCGCTGGACCGCCGATCTCGACGCAGCCATCGGCGACCCGGCGGACGCGCTGTATTTCGATACCGCCAGCACCAACGGGCGCGCCGGATTGTTGCGCAAGGCGATCGCCGCGGGCAAGCACGTCTATTGCGAGAAGCCGGTCGCCGCGACGCTGGCCGATGCGCTCGCCGTCTGCCGCGCCGCCGAGCGGGCCGGGGTGAAGCACGGCGTCGTGCAGGACAAGATATTCCTGCCCGGCCTGCGCAAGATGAAGCGGCTGATGGACGAGGGCTTCTTCGGCCGGCTGCTTACGGTCAAGATCGACTTCGGCTATTGGGTGTTCGAGGGCGATTGGCGCGCCGCCCAGCGGCCGAGCTGGAACTACCGCAAGGACGACGGCGGCGGCATCATTCTCGACATGATGCCGCATTGGCGCTACGTGCTCGACAACGTGTTCGGCGAGGTGCGGAGCGTCGTTTGCCGCGGCGCGGTCAATTTCGACCGGCGCTGGGACGAGAAGGGCGATCCCTACGACGCCGACGCCGATGACGGCTGCTGCGCCCTGGTCGAGCTCGACAACGGCGCGGTGGCGCAGATTTTCGCCTCCTGGTGCACGCGCGTCCGCAAGGACGACCTGGTGACCTTCCACGCCGACGGGGTGTTGGGCGCGGCGGTGTCCGGGTTGACGCGCTGCATGATCCAGGATCGCGAGGCCACGCCGTCGCCGGTATGGAACCCGGACGAGCCGCAGAAAACCGACTTCTTCGGCAGCTGGCGGGAATACGGCGCCGAACTCGCCTTCGACAACGGCTTCAAGATGGAATGGGAGATGTTCATCCGCAGCCTGTACGAGGAGGCGCCGTTCCAGTGGACCCTCCGCGAGGGCGCCAAAGGCGTGCAGCTGGCGGAGTTGGCGATGCGCAGCTGGGCCGAACGCCGCTGGATCGACGTGCCCGCGCTGGAGGCCTGAACGTGCCGACGCTGAATCTTCCGGTCGAGGGAGAAGAACTCCGACCCTACCGCATGGGGCTGCCGGGCGATTTTCCCGCGACCGCGGACCGTCCGTTCGACCGTGCGGCCTTCGCCGCGGCGCATGTCGTCGCCGATCCGCGCGCCGATCACGACCCGTGGCTCGAACCCGCGATCGACTGGGATCGGACGATCGCCTTCCGTCGGCATCTGTGGCGGCTGGGGCTCGGTGTCGCCGAGGCGATGGATACGGCCCAGCGGGGGGCGGGGCTCGATTGGCCAGCCTCGCGCGAACTCATCCGCCGCAGCGTCGATGCGGCTCGCGATACGCCCGGCGCCGTCGTCGCCTGCGGGATCGGGACCGATCACCTGCCGGCGGAGAGCGCCGCGACCCTCGACGACGTGATCGCCGCCTACGAATCGCAATGCGAGACCGTCGAGCGTTTCGGCGGGCGCATCGTCATGATGGCGAGCCGTGCGCTCGCCGCCTGCGCGGCCGGGCCGGAGGACTATGCGACGGTCTATCACCGCATCCTCGGCCAGGTCGCTCGGCCGGTGATCGTCCATTGGCTCGGCGAGATGTTCGACCCGGCGCTCGAAGGATATTGGGGCCATCGGGACTACGATGCGGCGATGGAGGCGTGCCTCGCGGTGATCGAGCCGATGGCCGACAAGGTCGACGGGATCAAGATATCGCTGCTCGACAAGGAGAAGGAGATCGCCATGCGCCGCCGGCTGCCGGCGGGCGTGCGCATGTATACCGGTGACGACTTCAACTATGCCGAGTTGATCGCCGGCGACGAGGAAGGCCATAGCGACGCCCTGCTCGGGATTTTCGACGCCATCGCCCCGGCCGCATCGGCCGCGCTGGCGGCCCTCTCCGGCAACCGGCCGCAGGACTTCCACGATATCCTCGCGCCGACCGCGGCGTTGTCGCGCCACGTCTTCGCCGCGCCGACGCGCTTCTACAAGACCGGCGTGGTGCTGATGGCCTATCTCAACGGCCACCAGGATCATTTCACGATGATCGGCGGCCAGCAGAGCGCGCGCTCGATCGGCCATCTCGCCGAACTGTTCCGGCGCGCCGACCGATGCGGGCTGTTGCGCGATCCGGAGTTGGCGGCGGCGCGGATGAAGCGCGTGCTCGCCGTCCACGGGATCGAGAATTAGGCCGTGCCCGGCGTCGACCGGCTGTCGATCAACCAGATCACCACCCGCGACCGGTGGTCCCTGCGCGAGGCGATCGAGGGCTATGCCCGCCACGGCGTGCGGGCGATCTGTGTATGGCGGGACAAGCTGGCGGCCTGCGGCGTAGACGATGCCGTCCGGCTGCTCGACGACCACGGCATGACCGTGACCGGGTTGTGCCGGGGCGGGGCGTTCACCGGGCCGAGCCCGGCCGAGCGCCGCGCCGCGCTCGACGACAACCGCCGCGCCGTGGACGAAGCAAGGGCCATCGGCGCCGCCTGCCTCGTCCTCGTCGCCGGCGGCCCGCCCGAAGGCTCGCGTGACTTGGCCGGAGCGCGGGAGCGCGTCCGCGACGGCATCGCCTCGCTCCTCGACCACGCCCGCGCCGCCGGCGTGCCGCTCGCGATCGAGCCGCTGCATCCGATGCAGCTGCATCGCGCCTGCGTCAACACCCTGGCGCAGGCCAACGGACTGTGCGACGAACTCGGCGCGGGGCTCGGCGTCGCCGTCGACGTCTACCACGTCTGGTGGGATCCCCGGCTGGAGGCCGAGATCGACCGCGCCGCCGGTCGTATCCTCGCATTCCACGTCTGCGACTGGCTCATTCCCACGACCGATCTTCTGCTCGACCGCGGCATGATGGGCGACGGCGTGATCGACATCCCGCGCATCCGCGCATGGGTCGAACGCGCCGGCTATGCGGGCTTCAACGAGGTCGAGATCTTCTCCCGCAGCTGGTGGCGGCGCGACCCGGACGAGGTGGTGCGGATCTGCATCGAACGCCACCGGACCTGCGTCTGACGCGCTGGCCCCGCCATCCGATCGGCGCTAGCATCCCGCGCGTGAGCCGTATCGGAGGGGATGCGATGCCCGAGCCGTCCAGCGCCGCCGCCGGCGACAACAGGGACGCGCGCCTCGCCGCGCTGTACGCCCGGCTCGACGAGCTCGATCTCGCGCCCTACTGGGCGGTCGAGAGCGGCCGGGAAGAGCATGACGAGGACGCGCAGGTCCTCAAATCGCGCAAGGCGGTCCCCTATGTCTGGAAGTACGCCGACATCGAGCCTTGCCTGCACCGGGCGGCGGAGCTGGTGTCGATGGACGATTCCGAGCGCCGCTCGATCGTACTCGTCAATCCCGGGCTCGCCCCGGTGCGGGCGACGGTGACGACGCTCTATACCGCCTATCGGCTGAACGACCCGCGCGAGGTCATGCCGCCCCACCGCCACAGCATCAACGCGGTGCGAATCGGCCTGACGGGCGAGAGCAATTTCACCGGCGTCGAGGGCGAGGACATCGTCTTCGGGCCGGGCGATCTGGTGCTGACGCCGGCGGATGCGTGGCACAATCACGGCAATCGGGGCGACGACTTCGCGGTCAATGTGAGCGTCCTCGACTTGCCGCTGTCGGAGGTGCTCAACTCGGCGAGCTTCGAGCACGGCTATGCCGAGAAGCAGGACGGCGCGCTCGTCCGGCGGCGGGAGCAGACCGCGCGCTACGCCGACGATTACTCGCATCGGGTTTACGGCCGGGGCGGCTTGGTTCCGCGTTTCGTCAACCACGACCGCGGCGCCGGCAGGCACTCGCCGATGTACGTCTATCGCTGGGAGCGCACGCGCGAACTTCTGGAGTCGTTTCGCGACCATGACGGCAGCCCTTACGACGGCGTGACGGTCGAATACGTCGATCCGCTGACCGGGCGCGCGGCCTACCCGACGATGACCTTCTTCGGCCAGCTGCTGCGCCCCGGCGAACGCACGCTGCCGCAGAAGCAGAATGCGAGCCTCGTCTGCTTCCCGTTCCAGGGCGGCGGCCATAGCCGGGTCGGCGGAAAGCGCCTCGACTGGGAGCGGTTCGACGCCTTCGCCGTCCCCGGCGGCGAATGGTGCGAGCACGTCAACGGCTCGCAGTCGGACGATGCGGTGTTGTTCGTCGTCAGCGACGAGCCGACGCTCCGCGCCCTCGGCTTCTACGCCCGTTTCGGCCGTTCGCCGAACGGCGAGACGGTGCGCTTGGCGTAGGGTCGCCGCAGCTCAGAACAGTTCGAAATACTCCCGCTGCTCCCAGTCCGTGACCTCGGACAGGTAGCGGGCGACCTCGGCCTGTTTGATCGCGAGCAGGTAGTCGATGAAGGTCGCGCCGAACTTCGTCGCCAATCGCCGGTCGGCGCGGAGAGCGTCGAGCGCCTCCATCAGGCTGCCCGGCAGGGCCTCGGCGTCGCTCTCGTAGGGCGAGTCGGTGGGCGGCGGCAGGTCGAGCGCGCGCTCGATTCCGTCCAGCCCGGAGAAGATCTGCGAGGCCAGGTAGAGGTATGGGTTGGCGGCCGGCTCCCCGACGCGGTTCTCGAGCCGGGCGCCGGGGTCGCCCGCGCCGCCGATGACGCGGATCATCGCCCCCCGGTTGTCGATCGACCAGGACGCCCGGTCGGGGGCCAGCGAATAGGGCTTGAACCGCTTGTAGCCGTTGATCGTCGGCGTCGTGAACACCGACGCCGCGCGCGCATGTCGCACCAGCCCGGCGGCGAAGCGCCGGCCGATAGGCGACAGCGCCTCGCCGCCGTCGTCGCTCCCGTCGCCATCGCCCGCCGGCGTGAAGGCGTTGGCGCCCGACGCTCGCTCCCGCAGCGATTGGTGCAGGTGCCAGCCGCTGGAGAACAGGTTGGCGAGGCCGGGCCGACACATGAAGGTCGCGTGATAGCCGCGCCGACGGCAGATCTGCTTCACGGCGCTGCGGAACAGGACCATCGTGTCGGCGGATTCGAGGCCCGCGCCCGGCTTGAAGGTGAACTCGCACTGGCTGGGGCCGAACTCGACCTCGATGGAGCGCAGCGGCAGGCCGAGCGCGGCGAGATCGCGCCGGAGAAATTCGAGCACCGGGTCGAGCTCGTCCATGCGCAGTTCGGTCAGGTACTGGAAGCCATGCGCCAGCAGGCCGACTTCGGGCGGTGCGGCCGGCTGCCCGGCATCCTCCGGGCGCAGCTTGGGATCTTCGAGCCGGAACAGGTGGAACTCGACTTCGAGCCCGGTGACGTAATCGAAACCCAACGCGCCGATCTCGTCGAGCGCGCCCCGCAGGATGCGCCGCGTATCGAACGGCACCGGCCGACCGTTGGCGAAATAGGCGTCGCACAGCATCCAGCCGGTGCCGGGCGCCCAGGGCAGGACGCGGAAGCTCCGCGCGTCCGGCACCATGACGAAATCGCCGCCGCCGGTCATCTCCGGCATGTCGAAGCCGCCGCCCGCGGTGAACACGGGGTAGACGGTGCGGTGCGACGTGTCCTTGGCCAGCAGCGTCGTCGTCATGGCGCAGCCGTTGCGCATCGCCGCATCGAGCTCGTCGGCGACGATGCTCTTGCCGCGCAGGATGCCGTGCTGATCGGCGAAGGAAAGCCGAACCAGATCGAGCCCGCGCCGCCGCGTCTGGTCGAGCGCGTCTCGCACGGCGTCGCCGTCGGCGTCGCCGCGCAGGCCGTGGCGGGCGACGAAGTCGGCCCGGCCGGTCGTGCCCTCGCGCACCGCCTTGCCGCCGTTCAGGCCGCTTCGCCCGGGACCGGCCCGATGGGAGTCGCCCAGGGCGACCGGTCGCGGCGTTCGCGGTCGCGCGCAGCCCAGAATCCCGGCCCGTCCCCGACGCCGCCGATAGCGTCGATCGCGACCGGACCCCGCAGCCGGGACGCCGCCCCGCCGTCGGGCGGCGTCGGCGCATCCGCGGCCGCGCTCTCGATCGCCCGCAGCAGCATCCGTCGGCAGGCCGCGATCGCCTTGTCGGTGGTGGCGAGATTCTCGGCCGTCCGGTCGGCGATCGCGCCCAGCGATTCGACCGCCCATTGGTCGTGGACGTTGATGTCGGCTCCCATCCCCGTATAGGTGCGGTCGCGCTGCTCCGCCGGGTCGAAGCCGTAATCGTTGGCGCGGTTGCGGCGCGGCATGTAGTCGGGGAGGGTATAGAGTTCCAGCCTCTGCCGGCGCATGAGCGCCTTGTCGACCCGGTGCTCGAAAGCGGAGAAGATCGCGTACCACCAGCTGCGCCGGTCGTCGATCGGGACATGCCACTGCGTGATCGTCATGTCGCCGCTCATCGGGATCGCGATGGCGTTGGGGAAGACCAGGTTGGTGACCCGGACATGCGTGAACGCCTCGTCGAGTGTCCGCGAGGCGAGGATGCGGAGGCCGTGATCCGCCGGCGCGACCTCGATCTTCGGGCGCGGATATTCGCGCAGCAGGCGGGTCAGGGGCATGGTCGCCAGTGCGGTGCGGTCGCGGAACTGCCGGCCGTAACCCTCCTCCGGGTCGTCGTCGTCGAGGAAGCGGTGCAGGAACGAGGCGTGCGCCGGGTCGATGCCGACCTCGAGCGCCTGCAACCAGTTGCAGTCGAGGAAACCCTTGAAGGCGAAGCAGTATTCCGCCGGCGCGGCGAAACAGTCGAAGCCCGGGAAAGGGGGCGGCGCGCCGGATCCCAGCCAAGCGAAGACGATCCCGTTACGCTCTCTGCACGGATAGGCGCGGTGCGCGATCTTGGTGTGGAAGTCGCTCCCCGGCGGCTCGGCCGGCTGCTCCAGGCAGCGCCCGGCGTCGTCGAACAGCCAGCCGTGGAACGGACAGCGGAGACCGCCATCCTCGAGCCGGCCGAAGCCCAGATCCGCGCCGCGATGCGGGCAGCGCCGGCCGATCAGCCCGTATCGCCCCCCGCCGTCCCGGAACAGAACCAGGTCCTCGTCCATCAGGCGGAGCGCCTTGAGCGGGCGTTCGCCGGCCAACTCCTCGGTCAACGCCGCCGGTTGCCAGACTTGGCGCATCACCCCGCCGCACGGGGTCCCCGATCCGGTTCGGGTGACCAGCTCGTTCTGGTCCGCGTTCAGCATCGGCGCAGCATTCCACATGTCCGGTCCGCTGTCACGATTGCGCGTCCGCGGGGTCAGCGGGGCTTCGGTTCCGGTCCGCGGCCGCGGCCGATGGCGCCGTCGCCGAACTTCTCGCGCACGGCGTCGATTGCGCGCTCCACCGTTTTGCGCCGGACCGCCCCGGCGTCCGCGAGGTTCTCGGGGTCGGCCTCCGCGGGCGTCGCGTAACGCGATACGCCGACGCCGATCAGGCGGAACCGCACGCCGTCGGCCTCGGCGTCCAGCAGCCGCGCCGCCGCCCGGTAGATGCTGTCGGCGAGCTGGGTGGGGTCGGTCAGCGTCGCCGAGCGCGTGCGCAAGCGGCGGTCGGCCGATTTGAGTTTGAGCGTCACCGTGCGACCGGACAACGCATTCGTCTTGAGCCGTGCCGAAACCGCCTCGCATAACGGCCACAACTCCCGCCGCAACGCCTCCCGGTCGGCGATGTCCTCGGCGAAGGTCCGTTCGGCGGACAGGCTCTTGCGTTCGCCGTCATGGCCGACCGGGCGCGGGTCGATGCCGCGGGAGAAGCGGGCGAGCCTGCGGCCGAGCGCGCCGTAGCGTCGGGCCAGGGCCGCTTCGGACAAGACCTGGAGGTCGCCGACGCGCTCGATCCCATCGGCCTTGAGCCGGGCCCGCATGGTCGGGCCGACGCCCCAGAGGACGCCGACCGGCCGCCCGGCCAGGAACTCGACCGCCTCGGCGCGGCCGACGACCGCATATCCCCGCGGCTTGTCGAGCGCCGAAGCGACCTTGGCCAGGAACTTGTTGTAGCTGAGTCCGACGGAGACGGTGAGCTCCAGCCGCCGCTCGATCCGCAAGGCGAGGCGGGCGAGCGAACGCGCGGCGGAGCCTGCGTGCAGGCGTTCGGTGCCGGCCAGGTCGAGGAACGCCTCGTCGATCGAGATCGGCTCGACCAGCGGCGTGACCTCGCGCATCAGCGCGCGCACGTCGTCGGCGACGCGAGCGTATTTCGCCATGTCCGGTCGGATCACCACCGCATCGGGGCAGGCTGCGAGCGCCTTGAACATCGGCATCGCCGAACGCAGCCCGTAGCCTCGGGCGATGTAGCAGGCGGCCATGACCACGCCGCGCTTGCCGCCGCCCCCGACGATGACCGGCTTGTCGGCGAGCGACGGGTCGGAGCGCTTCTCGACGCTGGCGTAGAAGGCGTCGCAGTCGAGATGGGCGATCGTGAGCGAGGCGAGCTCGTCGTGGCGGACGATGCGGCCGGAGCCGCAGGCGGGGCAGGCCGCGACCTCGCCTGCGGCTCCGGCCGTCTGCGCAAGGCAATCGCGGCACAGTGCGGCCATGGCGGGACGATGCGGCGCGCGCGACGCGGCGTCAACGGACGACGGCGGCGACGCGGCGGCGCAGCGCCCTTGGCGCGGGCGGGTTTTTTTGGCAGACAGAGGCCGGATCCGCGATGCGGGAGCGTCATGGCGTGAGCGGCGGGGCCGAGCGGGACTTCATCCGCGACATCGTGCGCGAAGACCTGCGCGCGGGCCGCGTCGACGGCGTCGTCACCCGCTTTCCGCCCGAGCCCAACGGCTATCTCCATATCGGCCACGCCAAGTCGATCTGCCTCAATTTCGGCGTCGCGAGCGCGTTCGGCGGCCGCTGCAACCTCCGCTTCGACGACACCAACCCGACCAGGGAGGCGCGCGAATACATCGACGCCATCCAGGAGGATCTACGCTGGCTGGGCTTCGATTGGGGCGCGAGTCCCTGCTTCGCCTCCGACTATTTCGAGCGGCTCTACGAATGGGCGGAGGCGCTGATCGAGGCGGGGCGGGCCTATGTCGACGACCTTTCGGTCGACGAGATCCGGGTCTTCCGCGGCACGCTGACCGAGCCGGGCCGCGACAGCCCCTGGCGCGGCCGCGCGGCGGCGGAGAGTCTCGACCTGTTCCGCCGCATGCGCGCGGGCGAATTCCCCGACGGCGCGCGCGTATTGCGCGCCCGGATCGACATGGCCTCGGGCAACCTCAACCTGCGCGATCCGGTGCTCTACCGCATCCTCCACGCCCGCCATCCGCGCACCGGCGGATCCTGGTGCATCTACCCGACCTACGACTTCGCCCACGGCCAGTCGGATGCGATCGAGGGCGTGACTCATTCCTTGTGCACGCTGGAGTTCGAGGACCACCGGCCGCTCTACGACTGGCTGATCGACGCCCTGCCGACGCCATCCCGACCGCGGCAGTACGAGTTCGCGCGCCTCGACCTCTCCCACACCGTGCTCTCGAAGCGGCGGTTGATCCGGCTGGTGGAAGAGGGCTGCGTGGCGGGCTGGGACGATCCCCGCATGCCGACGCTGTCGGGGCTCCGGCGCCGCGGCGTCCCGCCGGCGGCGGTCCGCGACTTCATCGCCCGCATCGGCGTGACCAGGAGCGGCAATCTGGTCGAGATGGCGTATCTGGAGCATTGCATCCGCGAGCTGCTGAACCGGACCGCCCAGCGGCGCATGGCGGTGCTCCGCCCGCTGCGCGTGGTGATCGAGAATTATCCCGACGGCGAGGTCGAGACGATCGAGGCGGTCAACAACCCGGAGGATGCGGGCGCCGGCGCGCGCGGGGCGCCGTTCTCCCGCGAACTCTTCATCGAGCGCGACGACTTCATGGCGGAGCCGCCGGCGAAATTCTTCCGGCTGGCGCCGGGTCGCGAGGTGCGGCTGCGCTACGCCTATTTCGTCACCTGCCGCGAAGCGGTGCGGGACGAGTCGGGGGAGCTCGTCGCGCTGCGCTGCACCTACGATCCGGCGACGCGGGGCGGCGGCGCGCCGGACGGGCGCAAGGTCAAGGCGACGCTGCACTGGGTTTCGGCCGCCCATGCGGAGGCGGCCGAGATGCGGCTTTACGACCATCTGTTCGACCGGCCGGATCCAGGCGCGGACGGCGATTTCCTCGACCATCTCAACCCCCGTTCGCTCGAAGTCCTGTCGGGCTGCATGGTCGAGCCGGCCTGCCGGGACCTGTCCGCGGGCGAGACGGTCCAGTTCGAGCGCCAGGGGTATTTCACGCTCGACCCCGATTCGACCCCCGGCAAGCCGGTTTTCAACCGCACCGCGGCGTTACGCGACGGCTGGGCGAAGGTCCGGGCCAGAGGCGGCGGCTGATCCCGGGGCCCCGGCGGAAGACGCGGCTGTCCTGGTCCAGACACATGTGAGACGCGGCCCATCGCGCCAGTCGATATCCGGTCTTTCCATGGCCGGAAGCCTGCTTACGGCCATGGATGCCTTCGGAGCCTCCGGGAGCGGCGGGTCACCCGAAGGGCCGGAGCATAGCGAAGGAGCCGCGAAGCGGCTTGACGCGCCGCTCCCAGAGGCCCACCCGGTGTCTCATATGTAGTGAACCCGGACAGCGGCTTGTCAGTCGCGCGGGATCGAGTCACGCTGCGCGAGGATGCGCCCCAAAGGGAGACTGCCGATGCCAAGGATCGCGAATTCGCTCGGCCGCTGCGCTCTCGCCGCGGCGGTCTTCCTGGTCGCCGGTTACGACGGGGCGGCGGCGCAGTCCTTCGAGGACCGGACGATCAAGATCGTCATCCCCTACGGGCCGGGCGGCACCTACGACAAGTACGGCCAGACCTTCGCCGACCATCTGGGGCGTCACCTCGCCGGCAAGCCGACCCTGATCGTCCAGCACATGCCGGGGGCCGGCGGAGCCAAGGCGATGAACTGGGCGTTCAACGCGATGCCGCGCGACGGCCTGCATCTGCTGACGCCGCTGGACAATTCGGTGGTCAACCAGCTGATGCGGCCGAAGAAGATGCGCTACGACGCGCGCGGCTTCACATGGCTGGGCTCCAGCAACCAGACCAACATGGTGCTGGTCGTGCGCTCCGATACCGGGGTCAAGTCGTGGAAGGACATGAAGACGATCCCGACCATCGGGGCCACCAGCGGCAAGTATTCCACCGGCTATATCGTGCCGATGCTGGCCAAGGGCCTGCTCGGCCTCAACCTCCGCATGGTGACGGGCTACAAGGGCTCGTCCCGGAGCATCCTCGCCGTCGAGCAGGGCGAGGCGCATATGGCCTCGTTCAACTGGCTGGCCTGGAGCTCCAAGGTCCCGCAGTGGTTCGAGGGCGACGAGCCCTTCGCGCGCGCGATCATCCAGGTCGGCATCTTCCGGGATCCCGACTTGCCGCCCGAGGTCCCGATGCTGTCCGATCTGGTCGACGACCCGCTGGACAAGGCGGCGGTGAAGTTCATCGCGGTCGCGGGCCTGCTGGGCCGCGGGCTGGTCGCTCCGCCGGAAGCGCCCGAAGCGTCGATCGCCGCGCTCCGCGCCGCCTACGGCAAGATGAACGCCGACCCCGCCTTCGCCGCCGATCTCGAGAAGCGCCGCTTGCGCCTGATCCCGTCGGACGGAGCCAAGATCCAGCAGATCGTCGACCAGGCGGTCGCGGAGGCGTCGCCCAAGGTGGTGGCGCACGCCCGCAAGCTGATCTTCGGCGACGAGAAATAGCCGACCGGGCGGGCGGCGAACTGCCCGTCGCCCGCCCGGCGCCTGCGGCGCGGGGAGGAGCGCGGTGATCGACGTCGAGCGGGTGGACCATATCGGGGTACGGGTCGCCGATCTCGACCGCGCGCTGGCGTTCTACGAGATACTCGGCTTCCGCTTCGAATACGCGGCGGAGAACGACGCCGTCGCGGTGGTCCGCAACGGGCGCGACGTGGAGCTCAACCTCGTCCACAACGCCAACAACCGGAATGGCGGCCGCAACGTGCTGATGGACGTGGAGGACAAGTATCCCGGTTACACCCATGTGGCGCTTCGGGTCGGGTCGATCGCGCGGACCATCGAGGCCCTCGGCCGCAACGGCGTCCGCATCACCCAGGGTCCGGTTTCGTTCGGCCGGGACGGACACGTCTCGGTCTTCGTGCGCGATCCGGACGGGAACGTCATCGAGCTGCGCGGACGCGCCGAGGATCCGTCCTCGATCGCGGGCCTCACCGATTACGAAAACCGGAACTGACGCGGCGCGCCCCGTCAGCCGCCGGCGAGAATCGTCGCCGCCACCTTCTCCGCGATCATGATCGTCGGGAGCGCCGTGTTGGCGCAGGGGACGGCGGGCATGATCGAGGCGTCGCAGACGCGGAGCCCCGCCACGCCGTAGACGCGGGCCGACGGGTCGGTGACCGCGCCGGGGTCGTCCGCCGCGCCCATGCGGCAGGAGCAGGACGGGTGGTAATGGCCGAGGACGGTATCGCGAATCCACGACCGCATCGTCGAGTCGTCCCGGGCGAGGTCCTCGATCGTGGGCCCGTCGGCGATCAGCTTCCGGATCATCCAGCGGCGGAGCGGGCCCGAAGCGTCCATCAGCTGGCCGCCGAGCCAAGTCTGAGCGCGGTTGTAGCCGTTATGGACCGCGGCGCGGCGGGCGCGGTCGCTGTAGCTGATCGGAAAGACGTCGTGGGCGGCGTCGCGAAGCGCCTCCCGCGCCTGCAGGCGGATCATCAGCCGCGCGCCGATGGCCAGCCGCTCCAGGTCGCGCGGGTCCGAGCACATGTTGAAATCGACCTCGGGCGCCGCCGTCGGATCGGCCCGGTCGAGCCGCACTTCGCCGGTCGAATAGGACTTGTTGACCCACAGCATCAGGAGACCGATCCGGCGGCCGACCGCGTGCCAGAAGGATTTATTCATAGGAATCAAATACATGTCTCCGGTGGGGCAACCCTCGAGTCGGGACGACCAGCGGAGGCCGGCATACATGATCGGCAGGCGCAGGTCGGAGCCGAGCCTTGCGCCGCGCTTCATGTAGAAGCCGAAATTGACGCCGGGATGCTCCATCAGATGCTTGCCGACGCCCGGCCGGTCGGCCACGGGGGCGATGCCGCGCTCCGCCAGCTCCGCCGCCGGACCGATGCCCGAGCGCAGCAGCAAGGCGGGCGAGTGCAGCGCGCCGCAGGCGAGGATGATCTCGCCCGCATCCAGGTCGAGCCGGCGGCCGCGGCGGCGCGTCCGGACGCCGGTCGCGCGTCCGCCGGAGAACAGCAGACGTTCGGCCTGGGTTTCGCACGATATCTCCAGGTTGGCCCGCGCCCGCGCCGCGGCGGTGAGATACGCCGTCGCCGTCGAGACGCGCCGTCCTTCGACGCTCGACGTGGCCACCGGAAACCAGCCGTCGGAGAAGACCCCGTTCTTGTCGCCCAAGTCGCGCCAGCCTTCCTCGCGCGCCGCATCGACGAAGCCGCGGGTGAAACCGGGCCAGCATTCGGCCGGCGCGCGCCGGACCACCATCGGGCCGTCCGCGCCGTGGAGCGGGCCGTCGAAGTCGACGTCGGTCTCGAGCTTGCGGAAATAGGGCAGCACGTCGTCCCAACCCCATCCGGCGGCGCCGCGCTCCGCCCAGCCGTCGTAATCGCTCGGCAGGCCGCGGATGGCGATCATGCCGTTGACCGCCGATCCGCCGCCGATGACGCGGCCCTGGGCGAAGCGCACCCGGGGCCGGCGGTCGGGCGCATTGCCGGGGCGCGGCGAAAAGGCGACCAGCTGGCCGGGCCAGGTGAAGCGCGGGCTGCCGTGGGCCACGCCGGCGAACAGGTTGCGCAGTTCGGGCGGCTCGCTCCCCGGCGCGAAGTCCTCGCCCGCCTCGATCAGGAGGACGCGGTTGGACCGCCGTTCGCTCAGCCGGGCGGCGAGGACGCAGCCGGCGGCCCCGGCGCCGACCACCACGTAGTCGAACCGGTCGCCGGCGGCGGGAGTCAACGATTCACTCCCCGTCTTCGACGGCGCGGACCGAGGTCTCGGGCATGAGCCCCTGGCGCCGCCGTTGCAGCGTGCGCCGGCCGTTCTCCAGATAGTCGCCGGCGGCCGCGCGCGCCGCCGCCGCGTCCCATTCGTCGGTCCAGTCGCCGAGGGAGTAGCCGTGCCACGGCGATTCGGGGCGGAGCGGCGGCAGGCCGAGGCGCTCCCACAGCGCCTTGGCGTCCTCCATGTAGCGCCGGGCCGGCAAGGCGAGGGGCGGCATGTCGCTCTTCATCGTGGCGTCGATCAGGAGGGTCGAATCCTCCTCGCCTTCGCGCTCGCGCTTGGGGCCGTGCCCCTGGCCGCGATGGGGCAGGGCGACCACGTCCTCCGTCGGGTTGTGGCGGTAGGCGAGCGCCCATAGCAGGGCGTCGGCGTTGTCGGGATCGATGTCGTCGTTGACCGCGACGACCATCTTGCCGCAATCGCCCTTGAAGCTCGCCGCGCCGTAGAGCGCGCGCCAGATCTCGGTGCGCGGGACGCCGCGCGCCATGACGACGACGGTAAGGCGCAGCAGCGCCGTCAACGGCTCGTGCAACGACACCTTCTCGACGCCGCCGATTCCCAGCGCGTCGCGGAGATGGGCGAGGAACAGCGGCTCGTAGGCGACGCGCTTGATCACGCTCGATTCGCTCGGCGTGACCTGGCTGATATAGGAGGGGACGACGGGCGCGCGCTTGCGGGTGATCGCGGTGACCCGCATCGGCAGGTTGAACTCCTCCAGCGCCACATGGCCGTGCGATTCGCCGAACGGCCCCTCCGGCTCCAGCCAGGCGGTGTCGATCAATCCCTCGATGACCAGCTCGGACTCGGCCGGGACCAGCAGATCGACCGTCCGCGCGCGGACGACGTTGATCGGCTCGCCCGCCAGCCCGCCCGCGACCGCCATCTCGTCCACGCCGAGGGGGAGCTTCTGCGGCCCCGTATAGGCGACGCAGGGCGGGCAGCCGAGCACGATCGCGCAGGGCATCGCCTCGCCGCGCTCGTGGTATTTGCGCCAGTGGAGATAGCCCCCGGCGCCGCCGACGCGGGTCGCCATGCGGACGACCAGACGGTCGGACGCCTTCAGCCCGGCGCGATAGGTGCCCATGTTCTGGACGCCGGTATCCGGGTCGCGGGTGATGCAGTTGGTCGCGGTCAGCGTCGGCGCGCTGTCGAAGCCCGGCGTCGAGACCGGAATCGGCAGCGCGTCCAGCCCCCTGGCCTCGCCGATAAGGCCGTCGCCTTCGATCGCGACTTCCTGGCAGGGCGCGCGGTCGACGGGCCGGGGCGGTATCGGCCCGGCGATGGCGCGGTCCCATTTGGCTCCGATCTCCTCGACCGGGGCCGCCATGCCGACGCCGTAGACGCCGCGCGAGGCGGCCAGGGCGCCGACCACGACCGGCATGTCGTAGCTGCGCCCCTTGCCGTCGATCACGCCGGTGAACAGGAACGCCTTGCGGTCGGCCTCGGCGACGCCGCCGCGAAACTGCCAGCGCACCAGCGGATGCAGCTCGGCGTCCTTGTCGACCGGCTCCCGGATCGTCAGCAGCAGCCCGGCCGCGTCGAGGGCGCGGAGATGCTCTTGCAGATCGGCGTAGCCGCGGGTCGCCATGGTCATGCGCGAGTCCCGGTCATGCCGGCCGCTCCCGGCCCGGCCATGATGCCATCGACGGCCGGGGCGGCCAAACGGGCGGCGCGGCTGCGATTCCGACTATGATTCCGACTCCGACGCGGCGGCCGCCGTCCGCCGCAGCCGGGCGAAGACCGCCGTCGCGACCGCGGCGCCCAGGAGTTCGGCGACGACGAAGGCCGGCGCGTCCGCCGGGCGGATGCCGGAGAAGCTGTCGGTGAGGCTGCGCGCGATCGCCACCGCCGGGTTGGCGAAGGAGGTGGAGGAGGTGAACCAGTAACCCGCCGAGATGAACAGGCCGACGGCGTAGGGGACGGCGCCGGGTCGGGCCGCGAGGCAGCCGAGAATGGCGGCGAGGAGGCCGAACGCCGCCACGAACTCGGCGAGCCACTGGCCGGGGCCGGTGCGCACGGTCGTGGACAGGGCGAGCGGGGCGGCGTCGAACATCAGATGCGCGACCACGACGCCGGCGACGCCGCCGGCGATCTGCGCCAGCGCATACGGCCCCGCCTCGCGCCACGCGAGCGTTCGCCGCAGGGCGAAGGCGAGCGTCACGGCCGGGTTGAGATGGGCGCCCGAAACCGGCCCCAGGATCAGGATCAGGACGACCAGGATCGCCCCCGTCGCCAGCGTGTTGGCGAGCAGCGCGATCGCCGCGTTGCCGTCGGCGAGCCGCTCGCCCATGATTCCCGAGCCCACGACGGTCGCGACCAGGAACGCGGTCCCCAGACATTCGGCGAACAGGCGGTCGGCGAGCGGGAAGGGGGGCATTCGCCTCATCCGGTCGAGGCTTGGGCGGTCGAGGCTTGGGCGGTCGGGGCTTGGGCCATGGCGATCGCCAGCGTGTCGTCGCCGAAGACCCGGGCTTCGCCCGTCAGGACGTAGGCCTCCCGCGGGACGCCCTGCGGATCGAAGCTCCACGCCTTGTCCGCCTTGGCGTAGCAGCAGGCGGCGCCGGGCTGCGGAAGGACCCGGGCTTCGGCGGCGCGCAGCCGGCCCTCGACGTCGGCGAGTTCGGCCTCGTCGTCCACCTGGATGCCGAGATGATCGACGCCGGCGCCTTTGCCGGCGCGGCTGGAGACGGCGAAGTTGACCCGCGGATCGTCCACCATCCACTTGGCGTAGTCGGACTTGCGGACCGCGGGCTCGGCGTCGAACAGATGGGAATAGAAGACGATCGCCCGGTCGAGGTCGTCGACCGTGACGTGGACGTGCAGGCGCTTCATCGGCTCATGCTCCGGTTGCGGGCGGACGGATCGGGGGGCGCCCCCGGCGACGATCCTCGGTGAGAAAGGCGAGGCGGCCGCTTTCAGGACGTCATGGAGGCGGTTCGGATGGAGACGGCCCGGACGAAGACGGCCCGGCGTCCGACCCCCGCCGCGGCGAGGTGAGCTCCAGCACCGCGCGGACCATGCCGACATAGCCGGTGCAGCGGCAGATATGCCCGCTCAGCATGTCGCGGAGCTCGTCCTCGGTCGGGGCCGGGTTGTCCTCCAGCCAGGCGCTCAGCGACATCAGAATGCCGGGCGTGCAATAGCCGCATTGGAGGGCGTGATGGCGCCGGAAGGCCCGTTGCAGGTCGGACAGCTCGCCGCCGTCCGCGGCCAGCCCCTCGACGGTGTCGATGCGCCGCCCGTCGGCCTGGACCGCGAAGACGAGGCAGGCGCGCGCGATCTTGCCGTCGAGGCGGATCGTGCAGGCGCCGCACACGCCGTGCTCGCAGCCGACATGCATGCTCGTGACCCCGAGCTCGCGCAGCAGGAAGTCGCTCAGCAGCAGGCGCGGCTCGGCGCGACCGGCCATGCGCGCGCCGTTGACGACCAGGGTCACCGGGTGGCGGTCGTCGCGACTCAGCTGCGGCATGATCTGGCCTCCTCGATGGCCTTGCGCCCCAACCGCCTGACCAGTTCGCGGCGATAGCGCGCCGTCGCGTGGATGTCGTCGTAGCCTTCGAGCTCCCAGGCGAAGGCGTTGAGCGCGTCGTCGAGGTCGTCGCCGGCCAGATCGTCCCAATCGCGGAGGGCCGGGCGGTCGGCGACGCCGCCGACGCCGAGCCGGATGCGTCGGTCCGAGGCCAGCGCGGCGACCGAGACGATGGCGAAATCGCCGCGCCGGCGCGCAACCTCGCGGAAGGCGCAGCCTTCGCCGGGACGCCGGACGGGGAAGCGGGCGGCGACCACCAGCTCGTCCGCCCGCCGCGCGGTGGCGAGCATCCCGCGCTGGAAGTCGCCGGCGGCCAGGACGCGGCGGCCGCCGGCGGATTGCAACACGACCTCGCCGCCCAGCGCGGCGAGGCATAGCGGCAGTTCCGAACTCGGGTCCGCATGGGCGAGCGATCCGCAGACCGTGCCCCGGCTCCGGGTCTGGAAATGGCCGACGAACGGGAGCGCGGCCGCGAGCAGCGGGCTCGACGCGGCGAGTCCGGGCCAGGCCGACAGCTCCGCCTGGGTCGCCGCGGCGCCGACTTCGATCCACCCGTCCTCCGCGCGGACGTGACGCAGCGCGTCGATGCGCGAGACGTCGACCAGAAGCCGCGGCTCGACCAGCCGGAAGTTCATCATCGGCGCCAGCGACAGGCCGCCGGCGATGACGCGCGCATCCTCCGCCGCGCGCGCGAGAGCGTCGAGCGCTTCCCCGGCGGTCGCCGCCGCCAGGTAATCGAAGGCGCGGGGCTTCATCGCCCGATCCCGAGCCGGCGCAGCAGGCGGCGAAGCCAGTGCGCCGGGGGCGCGGCGCCGGAAGCCGGCGGTCGGGCGATCCGGGCCGCCAGGCGGTCGAAGAACTGGCCGACCAGGGCGCGCGCGGCGCCTTCGAGCATACGCCCGCCCACCGCCGCCGCCTTGCCGCCGATCTCGACCGTGTAGTCGTAGGAGACGCGGGCGCCGCCGTCGGCGGAATCGAGCCGCACCCGGCCTTCGCCCCGCGAGGAGCCGAGCGGCCCGGTCAGTTCGCCCGACAGCGTCGCCCTGTGCGGCGGATCGAGGTCGGACAGGCGGACGCCGGCGCGGAACCGCCCGCGCACCGGACCCACGCCGAGCGAGACTTCGGCGCGGTAGCTGTTCTCGCCCGTCCGCTCCAGCGCGTGGCAGCCGGGAATGACCGCGGCGAGCGCGTCCGGGTCGAGCAGGGCGCGCCAGACGTCTTCCCGCGCCGCGGGCAACAGCCTTTCGCCCCGGCCGGACAGCGCGCGCGCGCCCGGGACGGCGGCGGGCGCGGCGTCGGTATCGTCCGCCTCGCCGGTTGCGCGCGCGGGCGGCGGGCGCTCCGCGCCGTGGATCAGCGCGCTCAGCCGATCCGGGGTGAGCGGCAAGGCGAGGTCGGCGGCGTCCAGCGCGTCGCACACCGCGTTGGCGACGCAGACGGGCGTGCTCATGCAGTTGCCCTCGCCGATGCCCTTGGCGCCCAGCGGCGTCACCGTGGACGGCGTCTCCATGTGCAGCACCACCGGCTCGGGCACCTCGGCCGCGGTCGGGCACAGATAGTCGGCGAAGGTCCCGGACAGGAAGCTGCCGTCCTCGCCATAGGCGAACTCCTCGTAGAGGGCCGCGGCCACGCCCCAGGCGAAGGCGCCGTAGACCTGCCCGTTCGCCAGCAGCGGGTTCAGCAGCGCGCCGGAGTCGTGCATCGTGACGTATTTGTCGATGCGCGCCTCGCCGGTGTCGCGATCGACCTCGACCCCGCAATAATCGAACACGAAGCCGTAGGTGAGGGAGGTGTTGATCTGGTCGGCGTCGTTGGGCGGCTCCATCTCCGGCGGCGACCAGGAGCCGATCTCGCGGATGCCGGGATCCATGCCGGCGGGCAGTTCCCCGGGCGACCAATGCGCGGTCCCCGCCGCCCGGTAGAAGGGGATGGCGTTGTCCGGATTGTCGACGGCGAAGACCTTGCCGGCGGCGAAGTCGAGGCGTTCGGGGGCCGCGTTGAGGGTCTGGCTGGCGATGCGGGCGATCTTGTCGCGCACCTTCCGCGCCGCCTTGTCGGCCGCCACCGCGGTCGAGGACGAGAAGCGCGCCGAATAGTTGCCGGTCGCGATCGACCAGGCGTCCTTCTGGGTGTCGTGTTCGAGGTTGACGCTGACGTCGTCGGGCCGGAGCCCCAACCGGTCGGCGACGATCTGGGACAGGATCGTCGCATGTCCCTGCCCCTGGGGGATCGAATCGGCGGTGACGCTCACCGCCCCCAGCGGGTCGACGTTGACCGTGGCGTTCGACACCGCCCCGCCCTTGGGGCTGCGGCGCCGCTCCGCCGCCGGCAGGATGTTGGTGATGTAGCCCATGTTGGATTGCGCCGGCTCGACGACGGCGGCGAAGCCGATGCCGTAGAGCCGGCCTTCGGCGCGCGCCTCGTCGCGACGCCGCCGGAGCTCCGCGAGCCCGCCCTCCTCGACGGCCGCGTCCACCGCGCGCGGGTAGTCGCCCGAGTCCAGGAGCGCGCCCGCGGCGGCGCGATAGGGAAAGGCGCCGGCGGGGATCAGGTTGCGGCGGATCACGGCCAGCGGATCGAGTCCGAGTTCGACCGCGATGCGCTGGATCAGCCGCTCGATGGCGTAGTACATCTGCGGCCCGCCGAAGCCGCGCACCATGGCGGACGGGCATTTGTTGGTCATCACCACGCGGTTGACGACGGCGAGGTTGGCCACGTCGTAGGCGCCGGTGAGGACCCCGTGCATCCGGTAGAGCGGCCCCGGCATGGGCGCGCGCAGATAGGCGCCGTAATCGTCGAGCTGGTCGAAGCGAAAGGCGGCGATGCGGCCGTCGCGTCCGACCGCGGCTTCGATCTCGACGACCCGGTTGGGCGCGGCGGAAGCCGCGGTCAGGTGTTCGAGACGGTCCTCGACCCATTTGACCGGCTTGCCGGTCTTCTTCGAGGCGAGGCCCATCAGCACGACGTAGGGGAAGATCTGCACCTTGACGCCGAAGCCGCCGCCGGAGAAGGCCGGCGTCCGCAGCCGCAGCCGGGCGCCCGGCACCCTGAGGGCGCGGCTCATCACCGGATGGGTGCTGTACGGTCCCTGGAAATTGCAGGCGACGTCGTAGAGGTCGTCGTCGGGCCGGTAGTCGGCGACCACGACGTAGCCTTCCATGGGGGTCTGCGAATTGCGCGGGTAGCGCACGGTGAGCTTGACGCTGCGCTCGGCCTCGGCGAAGGCCTTGTCGGGGTCGCCATAGACGAAGTCGCGGACCGAGACGACGTTGGAGCCGATGTCGGGGTAGAGGAGCGCCGCGCCGTCGCGGGCCGCGTTCTCGGGGTCCACCGCGGGATCGAGGACCCGGTAGTCCACGTCGATATCCTCCAGCGCATCCTCGGCGAGGTAGCGGTCGGAGGCGATCACCGCCGCGACCGCCTCGCCGACGTAGCGGACGCGGTCCACCGCGAGGCACCAGTGATGCATCGGCTGGCGGAGCACGGTCTGGAACGGCTCCGACATGGCCTTCGCGTCCTCGCCGGTGAGCACCGCGGCGACGCCCGGCCGGGCGAGGGCCGCGGCCGCGTCGATGCCGACGATCTCGGCATGGGCGTGGGGCGAGCGCAGGATCGCGGCGTGGAGGGCGCCGGCGCGGACCGGCAGATGGTCGGAGAACAGCGCCCGTCCGGTCAGGAGCGCCGCATCCTCGACCCGCTCGACCGACCGCCCGACGAAGGTTTCCGTTTCGGCGCGCTCCGCCATCGCCCGTTCGCCTTTCCGTCGTCGCGGGGTCGGGGACCGCGTGTGAGGATCGGGGGTGCGACCCGCGCTCAACATGCCGATTTTCTCCGGCCCGTCAACACGCCCGGCGCGACGACGCCCGGCTCCGGGACGCCTGCCGCCGGCGCCTTTCCGTTGCGACGGAATACAACCTTCGGTTGCTTCGGCCGCGGGGAAGCCCGCCGCCGAATCCGCGCGCCTTCCGACGCCGCCGGGGGGCGGGACGGGCGCTTGGGGAAGGTCGAAACGCGCATCGCCAGAGGGAAATTTCATGGCTTTCCTTACATTTCAAGGGGTTAGGCCGAAAAAATAGGGAAAAAGCAGAGCAAAAACCGGTCGGAAGCAGGGCGAAAGCAGGGGAGAAGCAGGGAGGATTCCCGGTCCGAAGCCCGGTGGGCGGCGTTCGGCGCCGCCGCCTTGCGCCTCCCCGCTCCGATGCGGCCGGCGCGAAGAAGGAGCGACGCCGGACGTTTCCGAGACATTTCCGAGTCGCCGTCTTCGCAATTTCCGATTGCGAAGGATCGGGGCGACCCCGCGAGCCGTTGCAGGGTTCCGGTCGCTTTCTTCGAGCGTGAGGGGATCGTATCACATGGACTCGGTTTTGTCAAGCGAAAAATGCGCGATGTTCCGAAAAAGTTCGAGGATGCGCCGCGGCTCCGCCGGGGGCGCGGTCGATGGCGGAATCGGCGGCGCGGCCCGTCAGTCGGCCGGGCGCAGGGCGATCAACCCCATCCCGGTGGTCATCGGCGCGTAGTAGTTGCGGTGGACGCGCTCGACCGGGCCGTCCAGCGCGCCGCGCATGACCAGCCACATGATGAGTTCGACCGCTTCCGCGCCTGCGGCCTCCATGATCTGCTGATGGGTCAGAGCGGTGAGGGCGGACGGGTCCGTCTCGATCCTGTCGAGGAAGTCGCGGTCGAATTCGGGGTTCAGATGGCCGAAGCGGGCGCCGTTCAGCTGGTGCGACATGCCGCCGGTGCCGAGGATCGCGACGCGGAGGTCCTCCGGGTAGCTCTCCACCGCGCGGCGGATCGCCCGACCCAGCTTCCAGCAGCGAAGCGCCGTCGGCAGCGGGTGCTGGATGACGTTGACGGCGACCGGCACGGTCTTGACCGGCCAGCCGGGGTCGTGCCGGAAGCATAGATGCATCGGCACCATGAAGCCGTGCTCCACCGCCAGCTCCTGGCAGACGACGATGTCGAACTCGTCATAGACCAGGGAGTTGCAGAGATGCCAGGAGAACGCCGCGTCGCCGGGGAAGTCCGGCAGCGGCCGCCGTCCCCAGCCTTCGTCGCCGACCGGGTAGCATTCCGCCGCCCCGACCGCGAAGGTGGGGTATTTGTCGAAGAAGAAATCCGCGCCGTGGTCGTTGTAGACGACGATGGCGAGGTCGGGCTTCGCCTCCTCGCGCAGCCATCTCTCGACCGGGACGTAGCCGTCGAACAAAGGTTTCCAGTCGGGCTCCCGGGTGCGCCCCTGGTCGTAGGCGACGCCGATGGAAGGGACGTGCGAGGAGCCGACGCCGGCGACGATTCTCGCCATCGCCGCCGCCTACCGCGCGCCCCGGGCGTTGCGCGTGGCGAGGAACTCCTCATAGGTCTCGCCGCGCTGATGCGCGCCGATCTGATAGAGGCCCTGGCCCACGACCGCCCCGATCTTCATGATCATGTAGATGTTGCCGCCATGCTCGGTCAGGATCGCCCGCCAGTCGCGGGCGCGAATCAGTCGCCGCTCCTCGTCCGTCAGGTCCGCGCGCGCCAGACAGGCCTCCTCGTCGGCCCGGAACGCCTCGCGGTTCTCCGCCCTGGTCATCGACATGGCGAATTTGTTGAGCCGATAGCCCCGCCGCGTCTCGTCGCAGTCGAATATCCTGGTGTTCGGGATCGGGCGGCTCCTGTCCAGTTGCGCGGCCATGCGCGGCGTCCTCTTCGTTGGCGGCCGTGCGGCATGTTAGCCCGTATCAGCCGGCCTGACCACGGCTTGCGCAGCGACTGGTCGGCGAAGTTCCTGGCGTTTTCGAGGCGAATCGAGGCGATCGCGGCTTTCCTCCCGCCTATCGGGCCATCCGGCGCGGCGCGGCGCGCGCCACGTGCAGGATGCGGTCCGACAGATAGGGATGGGCGCGCAGCTTGTCGTGGAATCGCGCGTCGGCGGTGACCACCGGATACCCCGTCTGGATCGCCAAGGCGAGATAGAAGCAGTCGTAGACCGGGTGGTCGACGTCCGCGGCGAGCCGGGCGGCGGCGGCGGCGAGCTGGGGCATGGAGAAGGGGGTCGCGAGCGGCGCCGCCTTCAGCGCGTCCACCGCCGCCGCAACGTCCTCATCGGAGACGTCGCCCCGCCGCCGCAACGCCCACAGCGCGTTGGCGACTTCGGCGAAGACGAGTTCGGGCGCCGCGAGCGTCGATCCGCCCTCCAGAAGACGAGCCGCTTCGTCGGAGAATTCCTCCGTCACCAACCATTTCACGACGACGCTGGCGTCGACCACGTGGCCCGTCACGCCAAGCCGTCCCGGTCGCGGTCGGCCCGGATCGTTTCCGCGCTGTCGATGGAAGAGCGCAGCCGCCGCCGCAAGGCTTCGGCGCGCGCGGCGAAATCCTCCTCCGCCCCGAGAAGCGCCGCGCGCAGAATGTTCCTGTGTTCGGCCTCGGCGGACCGCCCGTGCGCGGCGGCTCTGCGCTTGAGCGCGCCGACCACCTCGTCGCTCACCTTTCGCACCGTCAACTGCGCCATGGCGCGCGCCTCCAATGAAACGTCTTCATTGCCATCATTACAGGCCGCGCGCCCGTTCGGCAAGATGCCGTCCTGGTTCACTCCCATGATCCGGCCCGCCGTCGCGATGGCCTTCCGAGCGGGTTTGGCCTCTCGATTCGCTACACGGGTTGAGCCTTGGCGGCCGCCCGGCCTCGTTGAAGCATTGGCTTCACTGGGTCCGATAGCCCACACGCCATAGCTCGCCATCGCGACGGCGCTTGACACGCCCCCGGCGGTTGTCCCGTGATCCGCCGCGGCCGTCCCAGCGGAGATAGAGAATGACGCGCGCCGCCTTCGCCCTCGCCTTCGCCGTCGTCGTCGTCGCGCCCCTCGCCCCGGCGGCCCAAATTTTCAGTATGCACCCCTCCTTCGGCCCGGTTCGGGAAGGTGTGAGTTTCGACTTCGATTTCTCCACCGACAGACTTGACGTGCGCATTTCCAGGGACGGATACACCGACTCTCATCGCGTCCGCTGGCCCAATATCAAAGCGCGTCGCCGCCACGAACCCGCGCGGCCCGGTCTTCACTGGGACATGTTCGACGGCATCCGGCAGCCCGAGCCCGCCCGTTGACGGCGACCGGCCTCCCAGGATGCGCCAGGATGCGCCGGGCGACCGCTCAGGCTCACCACATGAGACGCCGGACGGGCCTCCGGGAGCGGCCGTCAAGCCGCGGCGTCGGAGAGCCTCAACGATCGCCTTCGGGATCGTCCTGCGGTCCGCCGGTCAGACGCCCGGCCTCGTCGTAGATCTGTTCGCGGCCGACCGTGAAACCCGGCGGCCAGGACCCGCTCCGAATCGGCGGCCAGAACTCGTCGACGTCGAACCGCCGCCCGCGGGGCGGTTGCCCGGCCTGCGCGGGCGCGTCCTCCGCGCGCCGGAACACCAACGTCTCCGCCTCGAGGTCGATGGCGCCCGTCCGCCAGCCCGCGGCCTGCCAGGCGAGCGCATGGCCATGTCCGCCGCCCTTTCGCCGGTTCGACCACCAGGGCCGGTACAGGCGCGCCGAATCCGGCAGGCGGAAGCCCAGGATCGCCTCGACCTCACCGAAGGAAGCGCGCCATTCCGCCTCGGAACGCGCGGAGAGATGGCGATAGAGCGGGGCGTACTTGCCGCGCGCCGCCGCGTCCCGCACGAGCTCTTCCCGGTTCATGAGTTTCCCTTTCGACGCCGCGGGTTCCGAATTGCTTGCTTGAACATGGGGGCGCCGCCGTCGCCGGTCAATTGGCGCGACGGGCCGTGTCTCACACGTATCCGAACCAGGACGGGGGCTTGATGGCGCGCCGTCTTCATGGGAGCGTGGCGCGATGAAGACGACCATCGAACTTCCCGACGTCATGTTCCGGCAGGCCAAGGCGCTTGCCGCCGCTCGCGGCGTCCGAGGCGCAGCTCCTGCGCCGTAAGGACGACGGTCGCGCCGGACGGGATGGCCGGCTTCGGCGCGCTGTCCGAACCAACGCCTTGTCCGCCCTGGGCGGAAGGGCGCGCGGCGATCGAGGCCCATCTTCGCTCGGCGGAGCGTCCGGCCGTCCCCGGCGAGGAAGCTTCGTCCGAAATGGATTCCCGCTTTCGCGGGAATGACGAGGGTTGCCGCGACGGCCTCCCTCGGGCCGTCGTCACAGGCTTCCCGCGCGCCCGGGTTCCGCGCGCTTGGTTGGCTGAACGGACGCCCGCGCGGTTCTTTACACTCGCTTTCGATTCCCGATGCGGCGACCCGGCGGAAGGCCGGGAGGAGGGGCGGATGGACGGCGTCATGAAGACGGCGATGCTGGTTCTGGCCGCCGGGGCCGCGCTGAGCGGGTGTTTGGATCCCGGAATCGACTGCTGGAGCCGGGAGCGCTACCAGGCTGCGGCGCGAAACCCGGGCGGCCCGATCCATGAGATACGGGCCGGGACGCATCCCGGCGAGGTCGCGGTGGAAGACCCGGGCAACTGGTGGACGGGCGTCCGGTTCACGGGCGAGTCGTGTCGGATGGAGGTCGAGCACCGACCGGAAGGGACGTATGTCGGCGCGGGTTTCCTGGACGCGGCGGTGAGGCTGCGCGCGCGCATGGGCCCGGAAGACAGCCCGTTCTTTACCGGAGAGACCGCGGACGGGAGGGTCGTCGTCCTGCAACACCATCTGGGCCGCCCCGTGTCGCTGACGCTGACCCGTTACGGGGCGGACGGAACGCTGAACTACGGGGCCTGCGGCGAACCGGGGGCGCCGTTTCTGGAATGCCATGGCGGCCGATAGCAGGGATCGCCGGGCTTCCCGGCCGGGAGTCCGCCACTGTCCTGGTTCAGACACATGTGAGACGGCGCCCATCGCGCCAGTCGATATCCGGTCGTTCCATGGCCGGAGGCCCACCCGGTGTCTCATGTGTAGTGAACCAGGACAATATGACTCAAGATTGCATTCGGTGTAGTCTCCGCCGCCGATAGCAGCTAGGAGCGCACGGGATGGATGGAATGAGGGTGCTCAGCGTAATTCGAAGGGAAGGCCGCCGGGGTAGCGAGGTGATGTGCTGCGTGACGGGTCTGGCTCGATGTGGCCTGGGCAGTGGTCGGCGGACGGTGGTCACCATCGCGGCGGAAGAGCAGCAGCGGCGACATCTACGGGCCATGCCGCCGACCAGCGGAGCGTTGAGCATGGGTGGCGCCTGTCTTTCCGAAGTCTTCGTGAGGCGTTCGCAGGGCGCCGCGGGGGCTGGCGGCGTTTGTGCGCATGGGTGATGAAGATTCGCGAGTTGATCAGGATGATCGAACGTGATGGCTGGATACAAGTGAGAACGCGAGGCAGCCACCGGCAGTTCACGCATCCCGTCAAGCCGGGAACGGTCACGGTGTCAGGCAAGGCAGGCATTGATGTGCCGCTGGGCACTCTGAACAGTGTGCTCAAGCAGGCGGGTCTGAAACAGCCGGAGAGAACCCCATGAAGTATACGGTGATTGTGGAAAAAGGTGAGTCAAGCTACGGGGCGTTTGTTCCCGACTTGCCCGGTTGCATCGCGGTTGGCGAGGATCGGGAGCAGACGTTGCGCTTGCTGGAGGAAGCGGTTGTATTTCACGTCGAAGGGCTGCGGGCAAAAGGATTGCCGGTGCCGCCACCGCAATGCGACATAGCGCATGTGGAGGTGGAAGCCGCGTGACGGCATGAAAGCATGCACAGGTCGGCTCCTGGTCGTCATAGATGTTGACGTTATATTCGCTGGGAGCCGTTCCAGTTTTGAGGAACCTGAGGACTGGTACGCTGCGGTCATTGCATGCCGACACAGATGTTACCACGAGACAATCATGACTGCCGTGTAAATTCCTGTTACGAATGATTACTTAGGAGAATCTGGATTTTCTCCCGTGCTTGAACCGTGAGGTAACCGTGATCGGAGTCGAGACAACTGTGAAACCTTCACCATCTATTGTGGCTCTTACCGGTGCCGAATTAAGATCTGTCGATGCATTGAGGAGTCTTAACACTGAGACGCTCGGCCTCCTTGCCGATAAGATCCTTTCACACTATCTCTTTTCGGGCGGAGGTCTCTCAGGATGATCGTCTCGTTGCGTATTTGTTGTTTGCACGCCATAAATATCACATACGCATCATTCATCTTTGTGTTGCCAGCGAGATTGGCGGGGGTCAGGCGCATCCGTCTGGCGATGGAGGCGTTGGGTTCGCCCTCGGCGCAGGCCAGGACGATCTGCGCACGCCGGACCAGCCCATGGGGCAAGGAGCGCGCATTGGTGAGACTGAGCAATTGGGATTTCTCGGTGTCGTCGAGAACGATAGGTGCGATCGGGCGACCGGGGGCCATGGCTGGACTCCTGTGGGAAACCAACCAGAAACGTATCGGTCATTTGAGGGATACAACATTAGTTTGAATTGTTCCACGGAAGAAACTACCATGAGAGGGTTGCGCATGCAGGAGGCTGTCCTTCTCTATTTTCCCTGACCTTTTACTCACGGAAGTCTTTTTTCCACCTTGCTACCTCTGCGTATGCGTTCCGTGTGTGAATCTTCCCTTTCTCTGCTACGCTCATGTTGTGTCTGTGCATTTGCCTCAGCGTCACGCCGAGGTTGCCCATCGTTTTGTTCGCCCTCATCTTTCCGCTTCGCTCCCTCCCCATCATCAACAATACTGAGTGTGAAACCGGCCCTTCGGGGTCGCTCACCTGCATCCGCGCCGCGAAGTGTTGGCCCACCATCATCACCTTCCCGCCTGTTCCCGGGAGTCTGATCCACCGGCTGAGCTGATATTCGTTTCCGGTCCTGCCTTCCGGGATCCCCACTTCCTCCTCTTCTGTGCTCAGCCCCAGGATCGGCTCCCACCTGCCGTCCCTTCTCTCCTCGTATACCCATACGCAGCAGTCGCAGTGGCTCCGTATCGGCCAGGGAGGGAACACGCTCTTCATGGCTTCGTTGCACTCTCTGTGCATCGGCTGTACGTTCATGTCGCGGCCGATCACCACCCCGTGCTTTCTCCGAAGCTCTTTGTGCTCTGCCCGCGACATGTGCTCATCGAGGTGCCCTCTGTTGCTCATCGTCTTCGGTATGATGTGCCCAACGTCTCCTTCCGACGCTTCCACCCGTTTCCCGCATCCTTGCAGGTGAATCCCGCACAGTCCGCCGTCCCTCTGCCATACCCTCTCGAACTGCCGCCGTCTTTTTCCCATCCGTTTACCGCCTCCTGCGCCTCGGTGCCTCTGGGTGGGCTGCTTTTTGCCCGTTGCAAATCGACCAGCCCAGCTTAGGCTCAGGACCTATAACGGGGGTTGTATGGGGATGCGGGATGTGATTCAACCCTACCAGATATAGGGGGAGCATCATGTCCAACCGCCATTTCTGGCTATCCGACGCCCAATTCGCCCGTCGCCTTCGATGCCGAACTCTACAAGCGACGCAACCGCATCGAGCGCATGTTCGGCCGGCTCAAGGACTGGCGGCGCATCGCAACGCGATACGACCGATGCGCACACACATTCTTGAGCGCCATCCAAATCGCCGCTATCCTCATCTTCTGGATATCCTCATCTTCTGGATATGAGTCCTGAGCCTAGATGACGGCGGTTGGCGGAGGAACGGGACGAATGGGCGAGATAGTCGCTTCGATGGAGCTGGAAAACACCGTCGACCGCGACAACGCCAGCGATGGCTTGCGCGACGAATCCACGGTGCGCCGCGCGACGGTGGACGGCGTGGTCGACGCTGGCGCGGTCATGCTCGTGTTGCCGGAGGACGTCGTCGACCGGCTCGGCTTGAGGACGCGGCGCGAGGTCGCCGTGACCTACGCCAACGAATACAGGGAGACCCGCCCGGTCGCCGGGCCGGTGACGGTCCACATCGGCGACCGCTTCATGAACGCCGACTGCATCATCGGCCCGCCTTCGAGCGAGCCGCTGATCGGCCAGATCGTGCTGGAAGCGCTGGACTTGGCGGCGGACTGCGCCAACCGCACGCTTGGGCCGCGCCCGGAGTCGCCGGATCGTCCCCTGCTGAAGCTGAAGTGACCCGCGCCCGCCGAGGCTTCGCCGACGCCTGAACCGGTGGGTGGAGTCGAGTCGCGGCGGGTGGCGGAGACGGCGAGGCCGGGCGGCGGAGCCTTGCGCCATGCGTAGCGCCCCCCCCCCCTCCCGACCTCCCCCCTGTCAGGGGGAAAGAGCGTCAATGGCTTCCTCCCGCCCCCTCGTTCTCCCCCCCCTTGCAGGGGGAGGGTCGGGGTGGGGGTCGCGCGAACCGGAACCGACCGGCATCCGCGCCGCCCCGGTTCGGACGCATGTGAGACACGGCACATCGCGCCGGTCGATATCCGGCCTTTCCATGGCCGGAAGCCTGCCGCCATGGATGCCCTTGGAGTCTCCGGGAGCGGCGCGTCGCCCGAAGGGTCGGCGCGTAGCGAAGGAGCCGCGAAGCGGCTTGACGCGCCGATCCCGGAGGCCCGCCCGGCGTCTCATATGCAGTGGACGAGGACGGACGCTTGCGCCGCGCGATCGAACCGCACAGGATGGGCGCGGCGCCTTGCGGCGCCGGGGGAGCGGCAGCGATGGACGGATGCGGATGGAGGACAACACAGTCGTCGTAGACCGCTCGGCGACGCCGGCCGCGCTCCGCTTCGCGCCCGCGTTCAACGTCGCGGTTCCGTTCATCGACCGGCATCTCGCCGAGGGCCGGGGCGCCAAGACCGCGATCCGGACCGTCGACGAGGAGGTGAGCTACGCGGGGCTGGCCGAACGGGTCAACCGCTGCGGCGACGCGCTCAAGACGTTGGGCGTGGGCGCCGGCGAGCGGGTGCTGATGGTGGTCAAGGACGGCCCGGCCCTGATCGCGCTGTTCTTCGGCGCGGTCAAGGCGGGCGCCGTTCCGGCGCCGGTCAATACGCTGCTGCGGGCGAGCGACTATCGCTATCTGATCGAGGATTCGGGATGCGCGGTCCTGGCCTACAGCCCCGAATTCGCCGAGGTCGTGGAGGCGGCCGCGTCCGAGGCGGCGCACAAGCCGCGCCACATGCTGAAGACCGGGGGCGACGACGGCCTTTCCGGTCTGGCGGCGCAGGCCGCGCCCGCGCTCGCGCCGGCGCCCGCGACCGCGGCGACCGACTGTTTCTGGCTGTATTCGTCGGGCTCGACCGGCAACCCCAAGGGCGTCGTCCACTCGCATCGGGACATGGTGTGCACCAGCCAGCGCTACGCCGCGGACGTGGCGGGGATCCGCGAAGACGACGTCTGCTTCTCGGTGAGCAAGCTGTTCCATTCCTACGGCTTCGGCAACGCGATGACCTTTCCGCTCTGGGCGGGGGCCACGATCGTGCTCAGCGACCGGCGCGTCTCGCCCGACATGACCTTCGAGATCATCGAGCGGTTCCGGCCGACGGTGTTCTACGGCGTGCCGACGCTCTATGCGCAGCAGCTGCACGCGCTGGAAAGCGCCGCGCCGGACTTCTCGTCGCTCAGGCTGTGCATCTCGGCCGGCGAAGCCCTGCCGGCGGACGTGTTCCGGCGCTGGCGGGAGCGCACCGGGCTCGCCATCCTCGACGGGCTGGGCTCGACCGAAATGCTGCACATCTTCGCCTCCAACAGCGAAACCGACCTCAAGCCGGGCACTTCGGGCAAGGCGGTGCCGGGCTACGAGGTCAAGATCGTCGACGAGGCCGGCGAGCCGGTCGGGCCGGGCGAGATCGGCGTCGTGCTGGTCAAGGGCGAGTCGGCCGCCCGTTGCTACTGGAACAATCCGGAGAAGACCGCGGCGACGATGCTGGGCGACGGCTGGCTGAACACCGGCGACATGTATTACCGCGACGAAGAAGGCTATCTCGTCAATTGCGGGCGCGGCGACGACATGCTCAAGGTCGGCGCCCTGTGGTGCTCGCCGTTCGAGATCGAGGCCCGGCTGATCGAGCATCCCAAGGTGCTGGAGGCGGCGGTCGTGGGCCGCGCCGACGACGACGGGCTGACCAAGCCGGAAGCGTTCGTCGTGCCGAACGATCCCGGCGATGCGGGCGCCGCGCTGGGCGAGGAGCTGCGCGAGCATTGCCGGGCCGGGCTGGCCCGCTACAAATATCCCCGCTGGTTCAACTTCGTCGACGAACTGCCCAAGACCGCGACCGGAAAGATCCAGCGCTTCCGGCTGCGGGCCGGGTGAGGCGCTACATGGTTTCTTACGCTGCTTCCGAAAAAACGCGCTTCCGGCTGCGGGCGGGGTGAGGACGGGCGGCGGGAGGATCGGGAGGACGGGATGACGAAACCGATGCGACTCCAGGCGGATGCGCCGATCTTCCTGGCTCTGGTGGTCAAGGACGTCGGCGCCGCGGTCGCGTTCTATCGCGACGTGCTGGGCATGGAGGAGATCAAGCAGGTCGTCGTGCCGGACGGCAAGGCCGCGGACGGCGGGTTCGCGCGCAAGGGCTTCCGTTTCCGCACCTTCCGCATGGGCCCGCTCGCGCTCAAGCTGGTCGAGGTGGAAGGCCGGCCGGAATCGACCCAGGGTCTGGTCGATACGCATACCGGGGTCCGCTACATCTCCTTCGCGGTGGAAGACATCGAAGCCGTGGAGCGGCGGCTGCGGGAAGCGGGCGTCGAATTCGAGTCGCCGATCCTGCCGCCGGAACCCGACCACGGCGTGGGCCGGCTGGTGTTCTTCCGCGATCCCGACGGCAATCTGCTGGAACTCTACGGCGACTGAGGGTCCGTTCGAGGATCGCGCTCATCCATGTGCGCCCCGGCGGAACCCGATTTCTCGAACGGACTCTGAGGATGCCGCCGGTCCGCAGCGCGGCGAGGGAGGTCGAAGCGATCCTGGCGGCCGCCCGCGCGCGCGGCCAGCGGACGCTTTCGGAGCATGACGGCAAGCGGATTCTCGCCGCCTACGGCGTTCCCGTAGCGCGCGAGGCGCTGGTGGGCGGGCCGGCGGAAGCGGCGCGCGCCGCGCGCCGGATCGGCTATCCCGTGGTCCTCAAGGCGTGCGCGGCCGATGCGATCCACAAGACGGAGAAGGGCTTGGTCGCGCTCGGCCTCGCCGACGAGCGCGCTCTGGCGGCGGCCTTCGCGGAGATCGCGGCGCGGGCGGGCGAGGGGCATGACGGCGGCTTCCTGGTCCAGGAGAAGATCGACGGCGCGCGCGAACTGACGATCGGCATGATCCGCGATTCGCAGTTCGGCCCGTCGGTGATGTTCGGGCTCGGCGGCATCTTCGCCGAGATACTCGAGGACGTAGCGTTCCGGGTGGCCCCGGTCGGCAAGCGGGATGCGCTCGACATGCTGCGCAGCATCCGCGGCAGCCGCATCCTCGGCCCGGTGCGCGGCATGGAGCCGGTCGATCTCGAGCTGCTGAGCGCAAGCGTCCGGGCGCTCGGCAGGATCGGCCTCGACCATGACGACGTCGAGCAGTTCGACGTGAACCCGCTCATCGTGCAGGGCGGGCGGCCGATCGCGGTCGATGCGCTGGTCGTCCTGGCGGAGCCGCCGCGGTGACCGGCGCGATGGAGAAGTTCTTCGCCCCGCGCGGCGTGGCGGTGATCGGCGCCTCGGCGACGCCCGGCAAGCCGGGCAACGTGCTGCTGCGGAACCTCGACGCCAACGGCTACGCCGGCGGGGTCTATCCGGTCAATCCGCGCGGCGGCGAGATCGAGGGCCGCAAGGTCTACCGGTCGATCGAGGAGCTTCCCGACGGCGTCGATCAGGCGGTGGTGACGCTGCCGGCGGCGGACAATCCCGGCGTAGTCCGCGCCTGCGCCGCCAAGGGGATCGAGGCGATCGTGCTGGCGGCGAGCGGGTTCGCCGAGGTCGATCGCATGGGCGAATCGCTCCAGGACGAGCTCGCCCGCGCGATCGCCGAGACCGGCGTCCGCGTGCTCGGCCCCAATACGACCGGGCACGTCTCCACCCCGAGCGGCTTCACTTCGAGCTTCTTTCCGCTCGGCAGGATCCCGAGAGGGCGGATCTCCTATATCGCCCAGACCGGGAACTTCTCCGGCATCACGCTGCGCCACATCATGTCGGCGGAGAATTTCGGCGTCTGCCGGGTCGCCGGGCTCGGCAACAAGGTGGACGTGGACGAAAGCGAACTGCTCGAATATCTCGGCGACGACGACGAGACCGCGGCGATCCTGCTCTATCTCGAAAGCATCAAGCGGCCGCGGCGCTTCCTCGCCGTCGCCGGCGAGGTGACCCGGCGCAAGCCGGTGATCCTGCTCAAGGGGGGGCGTTCGGACGCTGGGGCCCAAGCGGCGCTCGCCCATACGGCGTCGCTCGCCTCCGACGCCCGCATCGTCGACGGCGCCATGCGTCAGGCCGGGGTCGTCCGCATCGACAAATACTCGCATCTGGTGCAGGTGGCCAAGGCGCTCGCCTGCGCCGGACTGCCGCGCGGGCCGCGCGTGTCCTTCCTGTCGCCTTCGGGCGCGTTCACCGTCTGCATGACCGATCTGTGCCGCGCTCAGGGGCTCGAAGTGCCGGCGCTGGAGGCCAAGACCCGCAAGCGCCTCCAGGAGATCAGCCCGCCCTTCATCCGGATGCGCAACCCGGTGGACATCTACGGCGCCGTGAGCCTGCACGGCTTCGAGTTCGCCTATGGCGAGGCGCTGCGGGCGGTGCTCGCCGACCGCAACGTCGATGCGGCGGTGGCGATCGTGCTGGTCACCGACGAGACCGGCGCGCCATCCTACGACTTCCTGGTGGAGATCGCGCGCGAGACGCCGGACAAGCCGGTCCTGGTGACCTTCATGGGACAGCATGAGCGCAACCTGGAGGCCAAGGCCTTCTTGGAGCCGCGCGGCGTTCCCGCCTATATGCTGGTCGAGGAGCCGTTCGAGACGCTGGGCGCGCTGGCCCGCTGCCGGGCGGCCATGGACCGCGGCGGGCGCAGACGGAGGACCGGGGAGGGAGCGACATGACCGCCGACAGGGCCGCGCTGGAGAAGCTGACGACCGATTTCACCGAGGCGTTCAACCGCGAGGACATCGACGAGGTGATGTCCTATTTCGCCGAGGACGCGATCTACGACGAGTTCAACGGCGTCCGCCATGCGGGGAAGGCGGCCATCCGCGAGGCGTTCGTCCCCCAGTTCCGGGGCGATTTCGGCCGTATGCGCTTCCACGCCGAGGACATGTTTCTGGACCCGGCGGCGGGGAAGGCCATGATCCGCTGGCTGCTCACGATCGAGACCCCGGAGCGCGCCGGCGGCTGGCGCGGCCTCGACCTGCTCCATTTCGAGGGCGGCAAGCTCAAGGAGAAGCACACCTACGCCAAGGCGAGGAGTCCGGCGGTGGAGAAGAAGGCCGAATCGCCCCGCGTCCGCGCCGCCATCGACGGGTCGTATCGAGAGTCCGTTTGAGAATCCCGCTTATTCATGAGAGTCGTCCCGGCGAAAGGGATTCGTCCGAAATGGATTCCCGAGTGACGAGGGGATGCGGGGATGGCGGCGCGGCCCGCGGAGCCTGTCTCCGCAGGGGCGCCTCCGCGGAGCCGGGGGTCAGGCGGCGGCCGGGGCGGGCTGCTCGAGGTCGGATTTGGCGATGAAGTGGACCTGGGGCCAGCCCGGGGAGTCCTCCGCCTCCACCCACACCTTCTCGATGATCTCCGAGCGCACGTCCATCGAGCGTCCCTGGTCGATCAGCTGCTCGACCTTGCCGTCATAGACGATCCTCACGTCCAGCAAAGGGTCGTCGTAGTGGTCGAAGCCGGGCTTGACGTCGATGCTGACGATGGGGATGTCGGCGAAACGGGCCTTGAAGGCCGCCTCCGCGATCTCGCGGACCTGCCGTTCGTTCATCTCGGAATCTCCTGGGACGGTCGTTGCCTGAACAATGCATGAGCGGCGAAGGCGCGCCTGGCCGCGGCGTCCGCCCGCTCGAACCGGTCGATGGCGCGCTCTGCGGAGACTATGTATTCCAGAACGTCGGACGTCCGGTAAGCCTCCACGTCCAGCGCATAGTCCGCCTTCTGCCGTTCGACCTGCAACACCACGAACGACTTGGCGAAGCTGCGGACCTCCGCGCAGTCATCGACGGGTCGCATCAAGCCGCGTCGCGGGCCGTGATTCCGAGGTCCCTGGATTCCCGCTTTCGAGCGTGTGAAGAAATCCCGAGACGTCCGCGTGGGCGTCGGTTCAGCCGACCGAGCGCGCGGAATCCCCGGGCGCGCGGGAATGACGAGGGAGGCCTGTGACGACGGCCCGAGGGAGGCCGTCGCGGCCTCCCCCGTCATTCCCCCGGTCGGGCGGGGGGCAGGCTCCGCGAAAGAGCATGGGACGAAACCCTTGGCGTATCCGCCTCGAGTCGATGGCTTTCCTGGGGCCATCGTCACGCCCCCCTTCCGTCATTCCCGCGAAAGCGGGAATCCATATTCGTATCCCGTTTCTCGCTTCCGTGGGGACGAAGGGCCTGTGACGTCGGCTCGAGGTACGCCCAAGGACCCGTCCTTTCCCGCCCTGGATTCCCGCTTTCGCGGGAATGACGAGGAGGGTGCGACGATGGCCCCGGGAAGGCCATCGGCTCGAGGCGGATGCGTCGGACTTCTTCGCACGCTCGGAAGCGGGAACGACGCGCCCCGGGTCGCGTCAGCAGGCGACGCCGTGCGCGCGCAGGAACCCGATCATCGCCTCGCGGCAGGCGGCCGGCTCCTCGACCTGGAGCAGGTGTCCGGCGCCGGGGATCGGCGTGTAATCGTAGCCGTTCTCCTCCGCCAACGCCCGGTTGGCGATCGCGGTGGGGCCGGGGCGGGGGAGGTCGGGGTCGGCGGCGATCAGCTTGACCGGTCCGCCGAACTCGTCGGCGCGGGGCCACAGATTCATCGGGATGTTGGCGAGATAGGTCTCCGCCTCCACCGCGGGCGGGCAGGCCAGCGCCCATTCGCCGCCCTCCGGGCGCAGCACGGCGCGGGCCATCGCCGCATGGGCGCCTTCGACCCAGCCGCGATGCGCGCGGGCGGCGGCGTACTGGCCCGCCAGCTCGTCCGGATGGGCGAAACGGTCCTGCCGGCTTCGCGCCCAGGCTTCGAGCTTGTATTCGAAATCGATCATCGGCCGGTGGGCCGGATGGCCGGGCGGCGGGATGTTGGGCGGATCGAACAGGACCAGCGCATCCCAGCCCCAGCCGATCTCGAGGGCGTGCTTCATCGCCGCCCGCCCGGACATGGAGTGGAAGACGCCGACGCCGGGCTTGGCGCCGTATCGCGCCGCGGCCCCGCGCCGGACCGTCTCCACGTCGCGCGACAGCTGCGCGTAGTTGTTCCCCGCCGGATCGGAGGGCGCGTTCCGCCCATGGTTGCGATGGTCGAACAGGATCAGTTCGAAGCGCTCCCGCAAGGGCGCCCAGAAGGCGGCGTAGCCGTCGATGGCGAACCCGTTGCCGTGGCTCAGGAACAGGCGGGTCGCGGCGCCGGCGTCGCCATGGCGGCGGATACGGAGCTTCGCGCCGTCGTCCATGGCGAGGTCGAAGGCGTCCAGCGGTTCGGGTGCGGCGGGTTGCATGTCGGCGTCCTTGCGGGGAGGGGGAGTGCGGCCGCCGCCTCCGAACATGCGCAAGGGGCTGCGGATATACGAGAGGGAGGGAGAGCGATGGCGCGCACAGTCGCCATCCCGCTGCGGCGCCCGGCGACGATCATAGGGGGAACGGCCCGATTGACGCCGAACGACCCCCGTTTACCGCGCCGCTAAACCCCTGTCAACCGCTATTTGAAGGAGCTTCGAATGGCGACCGCGCGGAACCCGACTTATGACGCAGGTTCGATGTTCCGCGCCCGCTCCGGCCGCTCCAGCTTCTCCGTCAGCTGCGCGCGCGGGTCCTTGCCGTCGATCTCCTTCTCGACGACGAGGAACAGGCCCCGGCCCTGGGACGCGCGCTCCCATAGTTCGCCGACGGCGCTCTTCTCGGCCGCGTCGGCGCCGTCGGCGAGGTGCGCGCCCTTGTATTCGACGACGAGCAGCCGTCCGTCGTCGAGTTCCGCCGCGAAGTCGGGGTAGAACCAGTCCGAAGCCGTCGGCAGCCGGAACGACTCCGGGTGGCGGGCGACGTTGCGGATCCAGTGCTTGACGCCGGGCAGGGAGTCGAGAGCCTGCGCGCAGCGGACTTCCTCGCCGTCGTCGTCGCCGTCGAAGGCGGGGACCGCGTCCGGGCCGAGAAAGTGCCGGTTCGGCCGCCAGCGCCCGCGGTAGCGGCGCTCGTCGGCATACATGCCGTCCCGGAACGCGAAGGCGCAGCCGAAGGAGACTTGCGGCCGGGTCTCCGGCGCGAACAGGCGGCGTTGGTAGACCGCCTCGCGCTCCCGGCGGCGGATGGCGGCGATCCGGTCGCGGACCTTGCGGGCGAGCTGGAACTTGGCCAGCGTGAGCGCGGCGACGGAGAGGCCGCGCGCCGCGGTCAGATGGCTCAGGAGGCCGGACAGCCAGGCGATCAGGTCGCTCTGGTCGACGTCGTCGGCGCGGACCTCGCGGTCGAGCCACAGCGTCAGGTTCTGCGAGGTCCAGCCCTCTACGTCGACGTCGAGCATGAATTGCGCCTCCGCGCCGGTCTGCGCGTAGGTCACGCGGTCGCCGTCGCGGTCGCCGCGGACGTCGATCTCGAACCCGCGCGCCGTCTCGCGGATCGAGAACTCGCTTGCGTCGGGCCGGTAGGGATGGGCGGCGAGCGACCAGTCGTGACTCTCCATGAACAGGTCGGTATCGGCGAGTTCCAGCTCCCCCTGCTCCATCGCGACGAGGGCCGGGACCTCGAACCGCACGCCCCGCGCCGACGGCGGAAACCGATGCTCTTCCTCATGGCGGAACCGCGCGGCCGCTTCCGCGAAGCCCGCCTGCGCGGCCGGGGGCAGGGCGTCCAGGATCGCCTTCTCCCGCGCGTCGCCCACCCAGCCGTCGACCGCGATCTCGACCGCGCCGTCGTCCGTCGCGCGCGCCGCCGCGCCTTCCGGCAACGCGCCTTCGAGCGCCGCCGCGGCTTCGGGCGGCAAGGCGACCGCATGGCGGAACACGGGTTGCGGCCTGTCGCGCGCGGCGAACAGGCCGCGGTTCGGGTCGAGCTCCGGTTGCGCCGGCTCGACGTTCTCCTTCGCCTCGTCCTCCTCGAACCCCATCGCCACCAGCCTGTCGCTCAGGTCCTTCGCCGCGGCGGCGAAGTCGGGTTCGTGAACGAAGGCGTAGGCCTTGTTCAGGGCGGCGTGCGCGCGCCGTTCGGCGTAGGGCATCCGCAGCACCCGGCCCAGCAGCTGCTCCACGTCGGCGGCGCTCCGGATCCGCGACACCGAGCAGAAGACGTAGGCGAAGGAGCAGTCCCACCCCTCCTTCAGGGCCTGGACGGTGACGACGTGCTCGACCGGGCAGGCGGGGTCGAACAGGTCGACGCCGTCGAGCTCGCGCTGGTCGCCGGTGGCGACGGCGATCCGCTCCGCCGGGACGCGCTCGACCTCGATCAGATGCCGCTTCAGCGCCTCGGCCGTCACCTCGCGGTTCTTGGGTTGCGCCTGGAACAGCGCCACCGGGCGGACGTAGCCGGGGTCGGCCTTCGCCGTCTCGGCCAGCCTCGCGCGCTCGGCGACGGCGGCGCTCACCGCGCCTCGCCAGTCGTCGTGCTCGGCGAGCGCCACCGGCAGCTTGATCATCGCCTCGCGCTTCAGCTCCGACGCCCGGGCGTTGAACAGGACGTTCGAACCCTTGCGCGGCGTGGCCGTGAACTCGATCACCGCGCAGGGGTTCACCCGCGCCTGCATCTCGCGCGTGAGTCCGGTGACGGCGTTCTGCGCCTCGTCGACGATCATCAGCGGGCGGTGGAGATGGAGCAGGTTGGCGAAGGAGAACTTGGCCCCGCCCTCGGGGAGTCGCTCCAGCCCCGGCGCGGCGGCCGCGGCGGCGGGCAGGGCGGCGAAATGCGCCTCCATGTCCTCGTGATGGGCGTAGACCTTGCGGCCTTCGGTGTTCTCGACCCGCAGGGTCTGGATGGTGCCGACGACGACGCAGCACTTGTCGCGGAGGTCGTGGGGGCGGAGCTGGGCGAAGTCGGCTATGTCGAAGACGCGCACGCGGCCCGCGAACGCCGCGTCGAGGGCGCGGCGGCACGGGTGGCGCGGGTTCTTCAGCGCCTCCGCGGTCTGGCGGCGGATGATGCTGGTCGGCGCCAGCCACAGGACGAGGGGATGGTCCCGCTCGATCCAGGCGCGGCGGGCGACGGCGACGGCGTGGGCGGCGAGGAGCGTCTTGCCGCCGCCGGTCGGCAGGCGCAGGCAGACATGCGGCGTGGCGGGCAGGCCGGCGAGCGGCCGGTAGGTCGCGGCGCGGCGACCGAGCCGCGCCGCCAGTTCCGGTTCGGCGATGAGCTTCGCATAGGCCGCCGCCGGCCCGGCGATCCGCGCTTCCTCGAGAAAGCGCCGCAGCGTGTCGAGCGCCTCGGTCTGGTAGGGTTTGAGCTCCACCGGTCAGGCCCGCGCGGTCACGGGCGCGTTCCACCTCGCGCTTCGCCGAGACGCGCCAATGCTTCGCGGGCGGTTACGACGGGTATGCCTTCGACGTTCCCGAGCGCGAGGACGTGCTTCTTGTCGCCGGAAACGATCATGTCGGCTTCTCCGGCGATGGCCGCCGCCAGGATCGGATTGTCCTTGGGATCGGGAGACAGGTTCACGGTCGGCAGATCTTCGAGGACAAGAGCGCGCGCGCCGATGTTCTCGATGATCCTCGCCGCCTCGTCGGTATCGAGACACCTTTGCAGGCGAGGCCGCGCGAGAACTTCGGCGAACTCGGCCATTTGCGCGGTGGACGTCACGAGCCCGATCTCGCCGCGCAACCATGTCCGATAGAGCCTGTCCGGCGGCGTGCCCCTGACGATGAGGGCTGCAACAAGGATATTGGTATCAAGGACGACCCGCACGCACGGCGTCCACTTCCTCGTCGATCAGGTCGAGGATGGCCTGTCCGTCGATCCGGGCGTTGCGCTCCTTGACGTCGTGAACGGTGGCGTCCAGAACGCGGCGGCGCACCGCTTCGTCGACGAAGCGCGAGAGATCGCTCTCTTCGACCCCGTTGCGCGCGAGGAAGGCGCGGACCGTCCGATCCGTCTTCTCGGGAATGGAGAGATTCCATCGAACCATCGGGCATTCTCCAGATCGTGGACATCTGTACACATAGTGTATACTGTACACAAAAACAATGTACACATAAAATTAACACACACATAAACTGCCGCATGATGGTGCGCGCCGTCAATCTTCGCGCGCGCCGACGCGCGCCCGTTCAGCCCCGCGCGGTCACGTCGTAGGGGGTCTGTCGGAAGGTCAGCCGTTCGGCCTTCAGCGTCGCGTCCCGGAAGGCCGAGCGCGCGGCGTAGACGGTGAGCGGCCCGTCGAAGCCGCCCGCCGCGGCGCGGACGGCCGCCAGCGTGCGGCGCGTCAGCACGTTGCCGCCGCCGGCGGAGCGGTCGCGCAGCACGCCGTTGTAGAGCAGCGCGTAGCCGCGCCCTTCATGCGCGCCGAGGAAGGGGCTGGGATCGGCCGGGGCGGTCCATGGCCGGCCGGTCTCGGTGAACCAGACATGGGCGGCGAGGACGGGAAAGGCCACGTCCGGCCGGATGCGGCCGTCGGCGTCGAAGGCGGGCGGGGCGAGGCGGTGGAAGCGGAAGCCGCCGCCGCCCTTCCAGCCGACGGCTTCGGAGACGCCGCCCTGCTCGCCCTCGACGACCTTGCGCAGGCGCGGGGCGCAATGGGTGACGGCGTGTTCGCCCATCTCGACGCCGATCCAGCGCCGGCCCATCTTGTGCGCGACCGCGGCCGTGGTTCCGGAGCCGAGGAAGGAGTCGAGCACGAGATCGCCTGGGTCCGTGGCGATGTGAATGATTCTTGCAACTAACGCCTCAGGTTTCGGGGTAGAAAACGGTGTTTCTCCCTCAAACAGATTCACGATTTCGCCTTTTGCTGTTCCAGTTGTACCAACCTCTTTATGGGACCAATGTGTCGAAGGAACAAGACCAACGCGAACTTCAGATAAGAATTTTTTGAGGCGAGGAGCATTATTTCCTGTCTCTCCAAACCATATCCGATTTTCCGCACACATTTCACGAAAGCGATCTTCCGTGTATAGCCAACATCGGCCTGGTGGAGGATCAACCATTCTTCCTGATGGAAGGGTGATCGTGAAAAATTGATCTCTTCTTCGTCCCTTTTCGGCCTTGGCGTGCATAGGAAGGGATGACCAATCACCACGAGGGTCATTATCCGGATTCTTGAAACGAGCTATCTGTTCTTCAGAACTTGGCAAAGGATTCCTGATTTCACGCCAAATACCACGATTCTTCGCAAAAATCAGAATGTTGTCATGAACGTTTGAAATATCTGTCCGATTCTCCCTCGTGTGTGTACGTTGCCAAAATATATCCGCTACAAAGGAGTCGCGACCGAACACTTCATCCATGATGACCTTGAGATAGTGCCCCTCGTTGTCGTCGATGGAGACCCAGATCGAGCCATCGTCCGCCAGCAGGTCGCGCAAGAGCTCCAGCCGCGGCCACATCATGGCGAGCCATTTGGCGTGCTCCAGGCTGTCGTCGTAATGCGCGAAGGCCGAGCGCGTGTTGTAGGGCGGGTCGATGTAGATGCACTTCACCTGCCCGGCGTAGAACGGCAACAGCGCCTTCAACGCCTCCAGGTTGTCGCCCTGGATCAACATGTTGTCCGCCGCCGCCTCCCCGGCGGAGAGCGCCGGCGCCTCCTCCAGCAGCCGGTAGGGCGCGCGCGACGCCGCGCCGATGTCCTCGTCCCGCGTCAACCAATGCAGCGTCGGCATCGGCTATCCGTCCGCCTTAATCGGAACGCCGCGCATGGCCTCCTCGTATTCCTTGATCCACCGCTCGGCCTCTTCCTTCGTGTAGGTGCCGGTTATGGCGCCGCTGTCTTCCGGCAGTTCGTTGCTTGCCGGCTTGCCGATATGCGGTTCCAGTGTCTCTCGCAACTCTTTCGTTTTCTTCTCAGAAAGATTAGCAGTAAGAGAGTCTAAGATTTTCTGGTCAAGACCATTCTGAAGAAAGGATCCGGACAAATCGCTCTCTCGGCCGATCCTCACGTGGATACAATTCTTGAACGATGGACATATGATAAATTGGCAAGTAACTCCTTGCAGTTTCGTCCTGCTAAGGATCGCCCCTTGTAGTTGCGCTTCGTCAAGGCTCGCCCCTTGTAGCTGCGCTCCGCTAAGGATCGCCCCTTGCAGTTGTACTCCGTCAAGGATTGACCCTTGCAATTGCGCATCGGCAAGGTTCGCCCCTTGTAGTTGCGCTCCATCAAGGCTCGTCCCTTGCAGTTGCACCTCGTAAAGGTTTGCTTCTTGCAGTTGAGCCCCGAAAAGGTTTGCTCCTTGCAGTTGCGCATCGTAAAGGTTCGCTTCTTGCAATTGTGTCTCCTCAAGATCCGCCTCTTGCAGTTGCACCCTCAGAAGGGATGCGTTTTGCAGTTGTGCCTGGAAAAGATTCACCCCTCGTAGTTGCGCACCGGAAAGGCTCACTTCTTGCAGGCGCGCCCTGGTAAGATCTGCTCCGTTCAGCCAGCTTCCCTGCAAGTCGATACGGCAACCTCTGAAGATCTCGTGCTCCTGCACGAACAACAGAGTCAACAAACTCTGAATCTCCGTCGAGGGCTCCGATTTGTGTTTCTCCTGGTACCCGTCCTCCCCCGTCGTCCGGCGGATGTGGGCGCAGAGGATGTCCAGCGCCGTCTGGCGCATGTCTTCGGTGTTCTGCGCCAGATGGAAGAGCTCGTAGGCCCCGCCCAGGCGCACCGAGTCCGACTCGTGGCCCAGATGTTCGATGGCGTTCTTCAGCCGCTCCTGCCGCCGCCCGTCCTCCGCGCCCTGGTTGGCCGCCGCCTGCGCGTTCGCGGCCTTTTCCATCGCCACGGCGCGGCGGTTGGCGATCACGGCTCCGATGGCCAGCAGCACGCCGCCCATGCCGACGCCCAGATATTCGAGAACCCGGAATTTCTTCTCCACGCCGAAGAGGTAATAGGCCAATTTCGGTTCTTCGGAAGCCATGACGATGGCCATGACGACCAGAAGGAACGCGAACAGACGGACCAGCCGCGCGACGCGGTCCGCCGGAAAGAGCGCCCGCACGACTCTACGCAACATGTTCATGAGTGCGGACTCACGCGGCGCCCGCGCCGGCCGCGGCGGCCCCGACGGAAGCACTGTCCTGGTCAGGAAACGGGATACGAATATGGATTCCCGCTTTCGCGGGAATGACGAGGGGGTTGTTCGCGGAGCCTGCCCCCGGCTTGACCGGGGGAATGACGAATTGTCGGCGTATCCGCCTCGAGCCGATGGCCCTCCTGGAGCCGTCGGCGCAGGTCCCGCAGGCCGCCTGTGTATCGCCGGCCGCGGCAAGCGCGTCGAAGACGGCATCGGCCATGGCGTCTCTCCGGTCGGGCGCGACCATCGCGCCCGTATTCTTCGCCCCGCGATTATATCGCGGAACGCGGCCGGCGCGCCTCCATGATCCCGCCCGTCTATTCGCTTGCTCGGGGCGCCGGGGGCGGGGCATCCTGCCGCCGGCCGGGCCGCGATCCAGGCCGAACGCGGCGACGATGGAGGCCCGTATGGTCCGATACAAGTACAACTCCGCCGACAATCATCTGGACCAGCGCTGGATCCCGCGCGACCTGTGGCGAAGCCGCGTGGCGCGCCGCTTCCGCGACGCCGCGCCGAAGGTGGTCGAGATCGACGGCGGCTCGTTCTGGAGTTGGGAAGGCAAGACGATCCGGGGGCGCGACGGCGGCTCGGCCGACGGCCCCGACAACGCGGCCCTGCTGGCCGAATTCTACGGGCCGGCGGGGGTGGACGTACCGCCCGGCTCGCTGCCGCCGGCCGATCCCGATCTGCTGCTGCGGCACATGGACCTCGCCGGCATCTACGCCTGCGTGTCCTTCGGGGCGGTGCGCAAATGGGACATCGACGACCATGACCTGCGGATGGAGGTCCACCGCGTCTACAACGACTGGGCGATGGAGATCAACGCGGCCGACCCGGATCGGCTATTGGTGCTGCCGCATCTGCCGACCTTCGACCCGGCCGCCTGTCCGGGAGAGCTGCGGCGGATGGCGGAGAAGGGGTGCAAGGGGGTGGAGTTTCCGGCGTTCGACGCGGGCCTGCCGGTCTGGCATGAGGCGTGGGAGCCGTGCTGGGCCGTCGCGGCCGAGGCCGGCATCCCGCTATGCAGCCATATCGGCGACAAGGCGGGCGAGCCGTACCCGCCGACCGAACGCGGGGTGCGGATGGCGCATTTCTCGACCGCGCCCTTCGCCGCGGCCCGGCCGATCGCGCAGCTGACCTATGCCGGCGTGTTCCAGCGCCATCCGGGGCTCCGCTACCATTACGGCGAATGCCGCGCCGGCTGGGCGCCGTTCCTGCTCCACTGGATGGACCGCCAGGCGCGCGAGCGCCCCGGGCTGTTCGCGGAGTCGGGGCTCGAACTGCCGCCGAGCGAATACGTCCGCCGCCAGGTGACGATCACCTTCGAGGAGGACGACATAGCCGGGCTGTTGCTGCAACACGACGAATCGATGCTGCGGGACGTCCTGGTCTGGGGCGCGGACTACCCGCATCCGCAGGGCGTCTGGCCGGACGTCGATCCGGTGATGGACCGGATCTTCGCCGGCGTCGACGCCGGGCTGCGCCACGAGATCGTGTTCGAGCGCTGCCGGCGGCTGTTCGGCCTGAAAGGCCCCGACCCGGCGCTGATGGCGGCGTGAGAGGCCGCGTCGATCGATCTCGTCACGGCCTCCTTCGTCCCCCCGGATGCGGAAGCGGGAATCCATTCCGGCCGCCCCGGGCGTCATGCGAGTTCGCGGGCCAGGGCCAGCAGCGCTTCGTCGGCGCCGGGCGGCCCGACGAAGGAGAGGCCGAGCGGGAGGCCGTCGAGCGAACCCAGCGGCAGGCTGACCTGCGGCAGGCCGCCGAGCCCGGCGATGCACAGCAGGCGCATCGCCTGATGGCGGAAGACGACCTCCTTGTCGGTCACCTCGGCGTCGCGCGGCGGCGCGACGCGGGGCGAGGTGGGGAGGCAGAGGACGTCGCCCGCGGCGAGCAGGGCATGAAGCCGCCGCCGGATCTCCCGCCACCGCGTCTTGCCGGCCTCGATCTCGGCGGGGCCGCGGGCCGCGGCCCATTGGAAGCGTTCGCGGACGCCGGGCCCGAATTGGGGCTTGGTCTCGCGGATCCAGGCGCCGTGATTGGCCCAGATCTCCGACGCCTGGACGACGCGGAACACCTCCATCCAGCGCGGCAAGCCGTCGTCGCCGACGACGATCTCGCCCCGTGCGCCGAGGACGCGGGCCGCGGCGTCGACCGCGGGCGCGAGCGCGTCGGCGACGCGGCGGTCGACGAGGGCGAAGGCATCGGTCGCGACCAGGAGGCGCCGCGCCGGGGCGGGTTCCGGGCCGTCGTCGAGCAGGAGGCGGCCCACGCGGCCGAGCAGCCCGGCGTTCCGGGCGAACCAGCCGACTACGTCGAAACTCGGCGCGAACGGGATCACGCCCTCGGTCGACACCCGGCCATGCGTCGGGCGGAAGCCCAGGACGCCGCAATAGCTCGCCGGCAGCCGCACCGAGCCGCCGCAATCGGTGCCCAGGGCGAAATCCACCAGCTCCGCGGCGACGGCCACGACCGAGCCGTTGGAGGACCCGCCCGGAACCCGCGCCGGGTCGCGGGGGTTGACCGGGGTCCCGTAATGGACGTTTTCGCCGGTGAGGCCGTAGCAGAGCTCGTCGCAGACGGTCTTGCCCGCCATGTCGGCGCCGGCGTCCAGCAGCCGCCGGACCGCGGCGGCGGTCGTTCGCGCCGGCGGATGGGTGCGCAGCCAGTCGGGATGGCCAAACCCGCTGCGACGGCCGGCCAAGTCGAAGACGTCCTTGACGGCGAAGGTCAGGCCGGCGAGCGGCCCGCCGCCGGCTCCGGCGAGGGCTGCGCCGTCATGGCGACAGAAGGCGCCGAAATCGTCCTGCATCGGGCGCGGGCCGCGCCGGCGGGTCGGGTCGGGGAGGGGAGGGAAGATCAAGCCTCGCCGTGGGTCTCCAGCATCGCCGACGCGACCGCCTCGCCGGGCGTCTTGCCGGCCCAGACGACGAACTGGAACGCCGGGTAGTAGCGCTCGCATTCGGTGAGGGCGATGTCGAGCAGGTCTTCGAGCAGTTCGACGCTGGCGCCGGGAACGCCGCGCAGCAGGACGGCATGGCGGAACGCCGGCGCGCCGTCGTCCGACCACAGGTCGAAATGCCCGACCAGCATCTTTTCGTTCATCAGGGCCAGCAGCCCCGATACGTCGCGCCGCTTGTTGACCGGCACCCGCATGTCGAAGACGCAGGCGTAGAGAAGCGCCTGGACCTCCGGATGCCAGGACAGGAGCATCCGGTAATCGCACCAGCCGCCGGTCACCTCGACCGCCATCTCCCGTTCGCCGCCGCGCTCGAACGGCCAATCATGCGCGCCGGCGATGTGCTCCATCAGGTCGAGCGGGTTGGGCGTCGATTCGAGGATCGTCTCCAGTCCGGTGCCCATGCGTCTCGCGCCCCCGTCCGCCGGCGGCGGGCGCCGACGGCCCGCCATGGGGGCCATGCTGCCGGACGGGCGGGCGCGACGCAACAAGTATTTGTGGGTGGACGGAACGCTACCCCAACATTTGGTGGGGTAGCCCCGCGGATGCGCCGGGCGCTCCTTCTTGCCGCACGCCGGCCCGGGTTGGATCGCTTCCCGGGCCGACGCTAGTCATTACCGCGGAGCCGCTGGTTGATCCCGCCGCCGCGGCCCGGCCGGATTGCCGCCCGGCCGACTCGCCAATGACGTTATGCATCCATCGTAACCGCTTGCGCGCGGGCCGCAAAACCCTACCCACGGGCCGGCGTCGAGGCTCGCCGGCGCCAGGGAACGGGTAGCCCGGCGGATGCGCCGGGCGCTTCCGCCGAATCCCGCTTCGTCTCGGATAGTCTCGGATAGTCTCGGATAGTCTCAGAAGCCGCGTGGGCGCGGCGGACTCTCAGCCTTCGGGGCCGGGGCGGCGGCGACGGCGGCGATTCGCCGCCGCCTCCAGCTCGGCGATTCGCCGGAGCAGGTCTTCCTGTTCGGCGCGGGCCTTCGCGGCCATCGCCTTGACGGCCTCGAACTCCTCCCGGGTCACCAGGTCCATCCGGGCGATCAGGCGCTCGACCTGATGGCGGACCAGCGTTTCGACTTCGCGCCGGACGCCGGCGAGGGCGCCCAGGGCGCCTTCGGCCAGCTTGGCTGCGTCGTCGAACAGGCGGGGGCCGCCTTGCGCGCGGTCGTCTTCCATGGCCCGAATATGGCGGTTCGCGCCGCGGAGCGCAACGGGTCGCCGGCGGCTCGGCTTGGCCTTGCCGGCCGCCGGGCCGGGCCGTATAACGGGCGCCGCGCTCCCGAGACCCTCGACGACAGCCGGCGGCGGGACCGATGCCGACCATCGCCTTTCCCGCGATCGATCCCATCGCGCTTCAGCTCGGACCCGTCGCGATCCGCTGGTACGCGCTGGCCTACGTGCTCGGCATCCTCGCCGGCTGGCGCTACATGGTTTATCTGGCGCGGCGTTGGCCGCAGCCGGTGGGGCCCCGCGAGGTCGAGGACTTCGTCGTCTGGGCCACGATCGGCATCGTCCTGGGCGGGCGGCTGGGCTACGTCCTGTTCTACCGCCCGGCCTTCTTCGCCGACGAGCCGTTGCAGGCCTTCGCGATCTGGCAGGGGGGCATGTCGTTCCATGGCGGGCTGTTGGGCGTCGCCGCGGCGCTCCTGCTGTTCGCCCGCGCCCGCAGGACGAATTGGCTGGCGCTCGGCGATCTGGTCGCCTGCGCGGCGCCGATCGGGCTCTTCCTGGGCCGCCTCGCCAACTTCGTCAACGGCGAGCTGTTCGGCCGCCCCAGCTCCCTTCCCTGGGCGATGGCGTTTCCCGGCGGCGGCCCGTCGCCGCGGCATCCGAGCCAGCTCTACGAGGCGTTCCTGGAGGGGGCGGTCCTGTTCCTGCTGCTGTCGTGGCTGGCCCTCGCCACCCGCGCCCCGGAGCGGCCGGGGCTGATCGGCGGCGCGTTCCTCGTCGGCTACGCCGCGGCGCGCAGCGCGGGGGAGCTGTTCCGCGAGCCGGATGCGCATCTCGGGTTCGTCTTCGCCGGCGCGACGATGGGCCAGCTGCTCTGCCTGCCGGCGCTGCTGGCCGGCGTCCTGCTGATCCGCCGCAGCTCGCGTCCGCGCGCGCGATGACCCCGCTGGAGCGAAGCCTGCGGGCGCGGATGCGCCGATACGGCCCGATCTCGATCGCCGAATACATGGCCGCCGCGTCGGGCGATCCCGAACACGGCTATTACCGGGCGCGGGACCCGTTCGGCCGGGGCGGCGACTTCGTGACCGCGCCGGAGATCAGCCAGATCTTCGGCGAGCTGCTGGGGCTGTGGTGCGTCGCCGCGTGGCGGCGGATGGGCGCGCCGCGCCCGGTCATGCTGGTCGAGCTGGGGCCGGGCCGCGGCTCCCAGATGGCGGACGCCTTGCGCGCGGCGCGGACGGACCCGGCCTTCTCCGCCGCGATCGAACTGCATCTGGTGGAGGCCAGCGAGACGCTGCGCCGCCGGCAGCGCCGCGCGCTGGACGGCGTCCGCGCGCATTGGCGCGACCGGTTCGACGACCTGCCGGCGGGGCGGCCGATGCTGCTGCTCGCCAACGAGTTCTTCGACGCCCTGGCCAGGGAGCAATACGTCCGCGCCGCGAAGGGCTGGCGGCGGCGCTATGTCGGGCTCCGCGGGCCGGACGGTCGGCTCGGCGTCGTGGCTCCCGCCGAACCCGTCGACTGGACGCAGCGCATCCCGCCGGCGCTCCGCGACGCCGCGCCCGGCGCCGTGTTCGAGACCTGCCCGGCGGCGGAGGCTCTGGCCGCGGCCCTCGCCCGGCGGCTGGCGGCGGACGGCGGCGCCGCGCTGATCGTCGATTACGGACACGCGGCGAGCGGCTTGGGCGACACCGTCCAGGCGGTGTCGCGCCACCGCCCCCACGACCCGTTCGATGCGCCGGGAACCGCCGACGTGAGCGCCCAGGTCGATTTCCAGGCGCTGGCCGCGGCCGCGGCGGGCGCCGCCGTGTACGGGCCCGTCCCGCAGGGCGTCTTCCTGGAGCGGCTCGGCGTCCGCCTGCGCGCCGACCGCCTGGCCGCATCGGCGCGCCCCGCCCAGGCCGAGGCGATCCGCGCCGGCTGCCGCCGCCTGACCCATCCCGGCGAGATGGGCGCCCTGTTCAAGGCCTTCGCCATCGCCCAGCCCGGGTTGGGCGCGCTCGCCGGTTTCGAGCCCGACGGGCCAGGCGACCGGTCGCGATGCTGACGCTCCCCGTTCTCGACGGCCTGCCCGGCGTCCGTCACGGCTTCTTCACCCGCGCCGGCGGGGTGAGCGAGGGGGTCTACGCCTCGCTCAACTGCGGCTGGGGGTCGCGCGACGACCCGGCGCGGGTGGCCGAGAACCGCGCCCGCGCCGCGCGGCGGCTGGGGGTCGCGCCCGAGGCGCTGGCGACGGTCCGCCAAGTCCACGGCGTCGCGGTCCATCGGGTCGAGGGCGCCGGCGGGGACGAGGAAGGGCGGGGCAAGAAAGGGCAAGGCGGAGAAAGGCGGCGCGAGGCGGACGCCTTGACGACCCGGACGCCGGGCCGGGCGATCGCGGTGCTCACCGCCGATTGCGCGCCGGTGCTGCTGGCCGATGCCGGCGCCGGCGTCGTCGGCGCCGCCCATGCCGGATGGCGCGGCGCGCTCGCCGGCGTGCTCGAAGCCGCGATCGCGGCGATGGAGGAGCTGGGCGCCCGCCGCGCGGCGATCGCCGCCGCGATCGGCCCCTGCATCGGCCGCCGGTCCTATGAGGTGGGGCCCGAGTTCCCGGCGCCGTTCACCGCCCGGGACCCCGCCGCCGCCGCCTTCTTCGCCCCGGCGGGGGAGCGTTTCCGGTTCGATCTCGAAGGCTACGTCGCCGCCCGGCTCCGCGCCGCCGGCCTCGCCGGCGTCCAGGCCGCGCGCGCCGACACCTGCGCCGACGAGCGGCGGTTCTTCAGCCATCGCCGCGCGCGGCTGCGCGGCGAGCCGGGCCATGGCCACGGTCTGTCCGCCATCGCGCTGTCCGGGCGGTGACGTGCCTTATCTGATCCTGTTCGCATGTCTGCTGATCCTCGGCATGATGGCGACCTGCTTCGCCTGACCGCCGGTTTACACGCCGGGAGGCGGGGGGTAGGATCGATCATGGCTCGTCGTCCCCGCGCGGGGCGGGATCGGGATGGCCCGCCGGCATGAAGATCGTCGCCTGCAACAGCAACCGTCCGCTCGCCGAAGCGATCGCGGCCTATCTTCAGACGCCGCTCACCGCGGCGAGCATCCGCCGCTTCTCCGACATGGAGTGCTTCGTCGAGATCCAGGAGAACGTGCGCGGCGAGGACGCCTTCGTCATCCAGTCGACCTCCTACCCGGCGAACGACAACCTGATGGAGCTGCTGGTCACGCTGGACGCGCTGCGGCGCGGCTCGGCCCGGCGCATCACCGCGGTCGTCCCCTATTTCGGCTACGCCCGCCAGGATCGGAAGTCCGGCCCGCGCACGCCGATCTCGGCCAAGCTGGTCGCCAACCTGATCACCACCGCGGGCGCCGACCGGGTGCTCACCCTCGACCTGCACGCCGGCCAGATCCAGGGGTTCTTCGACATACCGGTGGATAATCTGTTCGCCGAGACCGTCTTCGTCCGCGACATCGGGGAGCGCTACGACGGCGAGCGGCCGATGCTGGTCTCGCCCGACATCGGCGGCGTGTTCCGCGCGCGCGGCATCGCCAAACGGCTCGACTCGGATCTGGCGATCATCGACAAGCGGCGCGAGCGGGCCGGCGAGTCGGAGGTCATGAACGTCATCGGCGACGTGAGCGGCCGCATCTGCCTGCTGGTCGACGACATCGTGGATTCGGCGGGCACGCTGTGCAACGCCGCGGAGGCGCTGCGCGAGATCGGCGCGCGCACGGTATCGGCCTATGCGACGCACGGCGTCCTTTCCGGCGGCGCGGTCTCCCGCGTCGCCGGCTCGCCGCTGGAGCGGCTGACGATGACCGACAGCATCCAGAGCACCGAGGCGGTGCGGGTCTCCGACAAGCTGGGGCAGCTCACCATCGCCGCGCTGATGGGCGAGGCCATTCAGCGCATCAGCGAAGAGAAATCCGTCTCCAGCCTGTTTGACTAGCCGCGGCCGAACGGATACATCCTGTACGTCCTGCGCGCGCGTACATCCTGGCGCGCGCGGCGCGGCGGAGCGGCGAGGGGAGCGCGATGGGCGAAGAGATCCGGACGCTTGCGGCGGCGGAGCGGCCGCTCGCCGGCAAGGGGCCCGCCCGGGCGGCGCGCCGGAACGGGCTGGTGCCTGCCGTCATCTACGGCAACGACGACGCGCCGCTGCCGGTCGGCGTCGAACGCAAGGCGTTCGAACTGGCTCTCCACGAAGAGGGGTTCTTCACCCGGCTGCTCGACGTCGCGGTCGACGGCCGGCGCCACCGGGTGCTGCCGCGCGAGGTCCAGCTCCACCCGGTCACGGACGCGCCGCTGCACGTCGATTTCCTGCGCTTCTCCGCCGACCGCACGATCGCCGCCGACGTCCCGGTCCGGTTCGAGAACGAGGACGCCTCGCCGGGGCTGAAGCGCGGCGGCGTGCTCAACGTCGTCCGCCACGCGATCGAAGTGCAATGCACCGCCGACCGCATCCCGCAGGTCGTCGTCGTCGACCTGAGCGGCTACGACATCGGCGATGCGGTCCACGCCAGCAGCGTAGCCCTGCCCGAAGCGGTCCGCTTCGCGATCACCGATCGCGACTTCACCATCGCCACCATCGCCGCCCCCACCGTCGTCGCCGAGGAGGCGGCGGAGGATCAGGCCGCGGAGACGGACGGCGAAGCGGTGCCGGCGGCCGATGCGCCGGCCGATGCGCCGGCCGAGACCGCCGATGGAGCGGGCGCGAAGTCCGAGGGCTGAGCGCGGGACCGAGCGCGGAGCCGGGCGCGGGACCGACCCCGGGGCCGACCGCGCGGCGATGCTGATCCTGGTCGGGCTGGGCAATCCGGGCCGCAGCTACGCCGGGCACAGGCACAACGTCGGCTTCCGGGTCGTCGACGCCCTGGCCGCCCGCTACGAACTGGCGGCGGCCCGGCCGCGCTTCCACAGCAGCGTCGCCGCCGGGGCCATCGCCGGCCGGCGGGTGCTGCTGCTCAAGCCGAAGACGTTCATGAACGATTCGGGCCGGGCGGTGGGCGCCGCGCTCCGCTTCTACAAGCTCCGCCCCCGGGACGTGCTGGTCGCGCATGACGATCTCGACTTGGCCCTGGGGAAGGTCCGGGTCAAGACCGGCGGCGGGGCGGCCGGCCATAACGGGCTCCGCAGCATCGACGCCCGCATCGGCCGCGACTACCGGCGGATGCGGCTCGGCATCGGGCATCCGGGGGACCGCGGCCGCGTGCGCGGCCACGTGCTGTCCGAGTTCGACGCGGCCGAGGCCGACATGCTCGACCGCGTGGTCGATGCGGTCTGTACGGCGATGCCGCTGCTGATCGCGGGCGACGACCCGGGCTTCATGACCCGGGTGGCGCTGCTCAACCCGCCGCCCAAGGCGCGGGCGGACGCCGGGTGACGGGGTTGCGCTGCGGCGTCGTAGGCCTTCCCAACGCAGGCAAGTCGAGCCTGTTCAACGCGCTCACCGCCTCGGCCGCGGCCGAGGTCGCGAACTACCCCTTCACCACGGTCGAACCCAATCTGGGCCGCGTTCCGGTCGCCGATGCGCGGCTCGCCGAAATCGCCCGCGTCGCCGGGTCGGCGCGCATCGCGCCGGCGCAGCTCGACATGGTGGACATCGCCGGGCTGGTGAAGGGCGCGAGCCGGGGCGAGGGGCTCGGCAACCGGTTCCTGGCCACGATCCGGGACATGGACGCCATCGCCCACGTGGTCCGCTGCTTCGACGACGAGGGGGTCCCCCATGACGGCCCGCTCGACGCCGCGGGGGACGCGGAGATCGTCGAAACCGAGCTGCTGCTGGCCGATCTCGACGGTCTGGAGCGGCGGCTCGACCCGCTGATCAAGAAGGCGCGCGGCGGCGACCGGGCGGCGATCGAGGAGAAAGAGGCCGTCGAGCGCTGCCTTGCGGTCCTGCGCGAAGGCCGGCCCGCGCGCGCCGCGGGCGAGGGTCCCGCGTTCGACCGGTTGCAGCTCCTGACCGCCAAGCCGGCGCTCTACGTCGGCAACGTCGAGGAGGACGCGGCGGCGTCCGGCAACGACCGGTCGCGGCGCCTCGCCGATTGGGCGGCGGCGCGGGGGGCGCCGGTCGCGATCGTCTCGGCGGCGATCGAGGCGGAGATCGCCCGGCTTGCGGACGCGGACGAACGGGCCGCGTTCCTGGCTGCGATCGGACTCGAAGAAACCGGTCTCAAGGGTTTGATTCGTAAAATCTACGACCTGTTGGGATTGATCACCTTCTTCACCGCCAACGCCAAGGAGGCCCATGCCTGGACCGTCGCCGCGGGGACGCGCGCGATCGACGCCGCGGGCGGCGTCCATTCGGACATGGCGCGCGGCTTCATCGCCGCCGAGACCGTCCCGGCCGACGCCTATGTCGCCCTTGGCGGCGAGCAGGGGGCGCGGGATGCGGCGGCGCTGCGCCGGGAAGGCCGCGACTACCCAGTGCGCGACGGCGACGTGATCCTTTTTCGCTTCAACGTATGAGGCGATGGAGGCTATATTGGCGCGGCGGCGGGCGGCCCCGCCCGCCGAACCTCAACCCTGTCGGGAGACCTGTCGGATGGCAAGGCGAATTTCGTTGACGGCAAGCGACGGCCACCAGCTCGGCGCCTTCGTGGCGGAGCCATCGGGAACGCCGAAAGGCGGCGTGATCGTCATTCAGGAGATATTCGGCGTCAACGGCCATATCCAGGACCTGGTGGACATGTTCGCCGGGAAGGGCTATCTCGCCGTCGCGCCCGAACTGTTCGACCGCTTCGAGAAGGGCGTGGCCCTCGGCTACGACGAGACCTCCTTCGCCAAGGGCCGCGACCTGCGCGGCCGGCTGACCGACGACATGATCCTCGCCGACGTGGGCGCCGCGGCGGCGCATGTCGGGACCGCCGGCAAGGTCGGGCTCATCGGCTACTGCTTCGGCGGCTACGTCGCCTGGGTGACCGCCTGCGGGCTCGACAGCCTCGCCTGTTCGGCCAGCTGCTACGGCGGCGGCGTCGCCGCGCGGGCGGAGAACGACACGCCGCGCTGCCCGGTCCAGTTCCATTTCGGCGACAAGGACCACGCCATTCCGCTGGACGACGTGCAGAAGATCAAGAACGCGCATCCCGACGTCCCGACCTTCGTCTACGACGATTCGGCGCATGGTTTCTGCTGCGACGACCGCGACGTCTACAACGCCGGCGCGTGCGAGCGCATGCATGGCCGCGCGCTGGCGATGTTCGCCGAACACGTCGGCTGACGGGGGGGGGCGACCCGGGGGAGGAGCGACCGGAGGCCGGGCGGGCGGCGCTCACGACGCCGGCGCGCCCGCCGGGCCGCCCGACCACATCCGCGCCAGGACCAGCGTGAGACCGCCGCCGGCCGCCGCCATCGCCGCCATGGCGTGGAACGCCGCCCCGCCGAACGCTGCGTAGAGCTGCCCGGCGGCGATCATCGCCAGCCCCATCGCGACCCCCATCGCGAAGCCGGCGTAGAGGCTCTGCGCCGTCGCCGAACGGGAGGCGGGTACGGCGCGCTGGAGAAAATGCATCGCCGCGAGATGCGCGGCGGCGAAGGTGGCGGCGTGCAGGAGCTGGACCGCGGCCAGCGCGGCGAGGTCGGTGGTGAGCCCGAGGACGCTCCAGCGGACGATTCCGGCGACCGCGGCGACGCCGAGCAGCCGCAGCGGACCCAGCCGGGCCACGACCGCGCCGGAGAAGGCGAACAGGGCGATCTCGGCGACGACGCCTTCGGCCCATAGCGCGCCGATCGCAGCGTCGTCCAGGCCGGCGGCGCGCCAGTGCAGGGTGGCGAAGCCGTAATAGGCGGCGTGGCTCGCCTGGATCAGACCGGCGGCGCACAGGAACACGACGAAGACGCGGTTGCGCAGCAGGTCCGACGAGGGCGGCCCGGGGCCCTGCGCCGGCGGTGGGCGGATGTCGGGCAGGGCGAAGCTCGCCGCCAGCGTCAGCGCGAGCGCCGCCAGGACCAGCCACAGCACCAGGTCGTCGGGACGCCCGGCCAGCAGCCGGCCGCCGAACGCGGCCCCGGCGATGAAGGTGAGCGAGCCCCAGAGCCGGACCCGGCCGTAGTCGAAGCCTCGTTGGCGCGCGGCCAGCATGGCCAGATTCTCGCCCAGCGGAATCACCGCGCTGAAGCAGGCCGCGGCCAGCGCGCCGACCGCGAGCAACGGCCAGAAACCGCGCGCTCCGGCATAGGCGAGATAGGCGAGGCAGGTCGCGGCCAGCAACAGGACGATGACGCGCTTGCGCTCGCCGCGCCGATCCGCGCCATGCGCGATCAACGGCGGGACGACGGCGCGGATCCAGGCGGCCGCGGACAGGAGTATCCCGATCTCCGCCGCGTCCGCCCCGCGCGAGGCGAGCCACACCGGCCAGAACGGCAGATGCACCCCGACATAGAGAAACGCCGCGGCGTAGAACAGGCCGAGCGGGAGCGGCGCAGCGAAGAGTCCGTTCATTCCTTCCGACGCCGATCGGTGTCCGGCCCCGCCGCGGCTCGCCCGGCGTCCCGCGCATCGCCGACGAAGACGCGCCCTTGGCGCGACGGCGGCCGCGATGATAGCATGCGGCGGCGAGGCTGGAGGGAACGCCGATGGAATTCGGGATGCAGTTCTTCCCCGACGTCGGGGAAGACGAGAAGACCGGCGCGCGCTATTTCGACGAATCGCTGCGGCTGATCGAGTATTGCGACGTCTACGGCTACACCCACGTGCGCACGGTCGAGCACTACTTCCACCCGTATGGCGGCTACAGCCCCAACCCTCACATCTTCCTGACCGCGGCCTCGCAGCGCAGCCGCAACGCGCGCATGGTCACCGGCGCCGTGCTGCCGGTCTTCAACCATCCGCTCAAGATCGCCGGCGAGATCGGCATGCTGGACGCGATCTCCGGCGGGCGGCTCGAATGCGGCTTCGCCCGCGCCTTCCTGCCGCATGAATACGCCCGCTTCGGCGTCGAACTCGACGACAGCGTCGCCCGCTTCGACGAAGGCGTCGAACAGGTGCGCCGCCTGCTGGAGGAGGAGAACCTCACCATGGCGGGGCGCTTCCACAGCTTCGCCAACGTGACCTCGCTGCCGCGCCCGACGCAGAAGCCGCGGCCGCAGTTCTGGACCGCGGCCTTCACGACGCCGCAATCCTTCGAAAAGGCCGGCCGCAACGGCAGCTGGATCATGGCCATCCCCATCGGCGGCGGGGCGATGGCCGATCTGGTGGCCGTCTACCGCGACGCCTGGAAGGCGGCTGGGCACCCGGGAAACGGCCGGGTGATGCTCGCCTTCCACATGTACTGCCACGAGGACCGCGAGGAGGCCTATCGCATCGGCCGCGATCCGTTGAACCGCTATCTCAAATCGCTGGTCGATGCGGCGTCCGACTGGACCAGCGGCGCCTCTTCGGCGGACTACAAGGGCTACGACAAGCTGATCGACGCCCTCGACCGGGAGACGTTCGAATCCCAGCTCGAGAAGGGCGCCGCCTGGGCCGGCGCGCCCGCCGACCTGATCGAGCAGATCGAAGCCTACGACCGGGCGGTCGGCGGGTTCGAGGACGCCTCGTTGCAGGTCAACTACAACACGATCTCCTACGAAGACGCCGAGCGTTCGGTCAAGCTGTTCGGCGAGAGGGTCATCCCGCATTTCGCCGGCAAGCGGGCGGCCGCCGAATAGGCCGGCCGTCGAACGGACCCGCCGCCCGCGCCCCATGCGCTACGACTACGCCATCGTCGGCGGCGGGTCGGCGGGCTGCGCGCTCGCCGGGCGCCTCTCCGCCCGCTCCGCCAACCGGGTTCTGCTGATCGAGGCCGGCCGCGACTACCCGCCCGGCGCCGAACCCGCGGAGGTCCGCGACAGCTTCTACACCGCCGTCTACCACGCCCGGAACCTATGGCCCGGGATCATGGTCCACTGGCGGGCGGGGCCTTGCGGCGCCCCGGGGCGGGCGGGGCCGAGGCGCTACGAGCAGGCGCGCATCATGGGCGGCGGCTCCAGCATCAACGCCATGGTCGCGCTGCGCGGCTTCCCGCGCGACTTCGAGGAATGGGCGGCCCTCGGCGCGGCGGGCTGGTCGTGGGACGACGTGGCGCCCTATTTCCGCCGGCTCGAACGCGATCTCGATTTCACCGGCCCGGCGCACGGCGCCGACGGGCCGATTCCGATCCGCCGGCACGATCCCGGCGACTGGCCGCCCTTCTGCCGCGCGGTCGCCGATGCGCTGGCGGCGCGGGGCTTCGCCCGCCTCGCCGACGCCAACGGCGAGTTCCGCGACGGCGTGATCCCGATTCCGATGAACAACCTGCCGTCCGGGCGCGTGTCCGCGGCGATGGCCTATCTCGACCGCGACGCGCGGGCGCGGCCCAATCTCGACATCCTCGCCGAGGCGCGCGCGCTGCATCTCGCCTTCGACGGCGCGCGCATCGACGGGGTCGCGGTCGAACGCGGCGGAAGGCGGGAGGTCCTCGCCGCGCGCAACGTGATCCTGGCCGCCGGCGCGTTCCAGTCGCCGGCGCTGCTGATGCGGTCGGGCGTGGGGCCCGCCGATCATCTGCAGTCGCACGGCGTCGACGTCCGCCTCGATCTGCCGGGGGTCGGCGGCAATCTGTGCGACCATCCGACGGTCGCCGTCGCGGCGCATCTGAAACGCGCCGCCATGCAGCCCCGGTCGCTTCGCGCCGCCGGCAACGTGGCGCTGCGATACTCGTCCGGACTCGCCGGCTGCCCGCCGACCGACATGTATATGAGCGCGCCCAACAAGGTGTCGTGGCACGCGCTCGGGGCGCGCATGGCGTCGCTCACCGTGTCCTGTTACCGGCCGTTCTCGCGCGGCCGCGTGTCGCTCGCGGGCGCGGATCCGTCGGCGGAGCCCCGGATCGAGCTCGATCTCCTGTCGGACCGGCGCGACCTCGAACGCATGAAGGCGGGGGTCCGCTTCGCCGGCGAGCTGGTCCAGGCGCCTCCGGTCCGGGCGCTGATCAACGAAGCCTTTCCGGCGAGCTTCTCCGAGCGCGTGCGCCGACTCAACGCCTATCGGCCGGCGAACGGCGCGCGGGCGCGGCTGCTCGCCCTGACCCTCGACGGGCCGGCGGCGCTGCGCCGCCGCCTCATCGACCGGGTAGTCAGCCCCGGCGCCGAGCTCGGCCGGCTGATGGCCGACGACGACCTGCTCGAGGAATGGGTCCGCGACAACGCGACCGGCTTCTTTCATCCGGCGGGGACCTGTCGGATGGGCGCGCCCGGCGACCCTCGGGCGGTGGTGGATCCGTCCTGCCGGGTGCGCGGCGTCGACGGCCTGCGCGTCGTCGATGCGTCGGTGATGCCGTCGATCGTCAGCGTCAACACCAACGTCACCACGATCATGATCGCGGAGAAGGCGGCCGACGCGATCCTGTCGGCCGCCTGAGCCGGCGGGGGCGCGGCCTGGGATGTCCGGGGGCGAGATCGAGCGGCTGATCCGGCTCCTCGCCAAGCTGCCGGGGCTGGGCCCGCGCTCGGCGCGCCGCGCCGCGCTTCACCTGATCGCGCGCCGCGAGGCGCTGCTGGCCCCGCTGGCCGCGGCCATGGCCGACGCCGCCCGCTCGGTCGTCGCCTGCGGCGTCTGCGGCAACCTGGATTCGCGCGATCCCTGCGCCATCTGCGCCGACGGACGCCGGGACCCGGCCGTGATCTGCGTCGTCGAGGAGGTCGCGGATCTGTGGGCGCTCGAGCGCATGGGCGCGTTCAAGGGCGCCTATCACGTCCTCGGCGGCGTCCTGTCGGCCCTCGACGGGCGCGGACCCGAAGCGCTGGCCATCGACCGACTGGTCGAACGCGCCGCCGCGCCCGCGACCAGAGAGGTGATCCTCGCCACCTCGGCGACGGTCGATGGCCAGACCACCGCGCATTACGTCGCCGACCGGCTCGCCGGGGCGGCGGTCGAGATCTCGCGCCTCGCGCATGGCGTGCCCGTCGGCGGCGCGCTCGACTATCTCGACGACGGCACCCTGTTCGCCGCCCTGGAGGCCCGGCGGCCGGTCTGAGGGCGCGCGGCGGCGCCCGCCATTGGCGGTTGGGGTCGCCCTGGCGCCGTTCCCGCGTCGTCGGAGGAGGATCGAAGGGGGCTACGGCGGTGGATAATCGGGCGCGGGCGATGGCGAACTCGTCCTTCCAGGGATGGGCGGCCATGGCGGTACAGGCGCGACGCCGGGCAGGCGCCCTGCCTCACATGTGTCCGAACCAAGTCGGGTCGGCGCTGCGCTGCGCAACGCGCATACGGCCGCGACGAGCAGGGCGGAGCCGCGCCAATCTTTCGCGAAGCGCCGGCAAAGCGCGATTCATGATCGAGCGCATGACTCAAATTAGGGTTTTTCTCTCCTGCTTCCCGCCGCTAGGTTTCGAATCGGTTTCAAACACGGGCGGGAACGCTTGCGGACCGTCCGCACGGGCGGAAGCGGAAGGAGCCGGGAGACGAAGGATGGACAAGGAGACTCACGGCCAACGCTGGGCGGCGATGGTGGCGAACTGGCGGGGGGACCCCGAGTTCCGCTCGCGGATGGAGGAGGATCCCAAGGCGGCGCTAGCCGAGAACGGGATCGAACTCCCCGGCGGCGTCGAGGACGTGCGCCTCGCGGTGGACAGCGAGGAAACCGTTCACATGGTTTTTCCGCCCGATCCGAACGGCGCGATGTCCGACGCCTCGCTCCAGGGCGTCGTTGGCGGCACTGATTGGATGATAATGGGTAATGGCTGGATGATAGGAACTTATGACGTTCCTCAGACTCCGTTTGCTTTCGCGTTTTCCGGCGGACTGACCTCGGGATAGGGCGGAAGCCTAAGGGCCGCGACCGCCTTCGGGCGATGGTCCGAAGCCGGGCGGGGATCGCCACTCCTCCTCCCTGTCGAGGGAGAGAGCGTCAGCCCGCATTCGCACGCCGATCCCGCCGGCCGCGCAACGGCAGACGTTCGATCGCAGCCCCGTGATGGGTGATCCGGCGGCGCGCCGACGTCGCTCCCTCCCGCCCAACTCCAGTCGGTTCAGCGTCGATTTCCCCGCTACCGTGGTCGCGAACTCACCGCCCCGCCGTCGAACCCCGCCGCAACCGAACGGCCCTCGACCGCTTGGAACCCAAACGACGTCGTGCTACGCTCCGTCTGCATCGGGGAACCCCTCTGCCGTCAGATAACTCTCTGTTCACAAAGAATTATCTCACATGCAGAACCCCGATGCGCCACACAGTACGAGAAATGCGGGCTAAGGCGCATGGCGGTCCTTCCCATCGTCGTCGCGCCGGATGCGCGGCTGAAGCTCGCCTGCGCCCCGGTGGAGCGCGTGGACGGGGCGGTGCGCCGCCTGATGGACGATCTGCTGGAGACCATGTACCAAGCGCCGGGGATCGGCCTCGCCGCCCCCCAGGTCGGCGTGCCGAAGCGGGTGCTGGTGGTCGACGTGAGCCGTCGCGGCGAGCAGCCGGCGCCGTTCCGCATGGCCGACCCCGAACTTCTGTGGCGGTCCGAAGCGCTGGACGTCCACGAGGAGGGCTGCCTGTCCCTGCCCGGGCAATACGCCGAGGTGACCCGGCCCGGGCGCGCCCGGATCGGTTATCTCGACGAGACCGGGGCGCGGCGCGAGCTCGAGGCCGAGGGCCTCCTCGCGACCTGCATCCAGCACGAGATGGACCATCTGGACGGCGTCCTGTTCGTGGACCGCATCTCCAGCCTCAAGCGCGGCATCATCCTCCGCAAGTTGATCAAGGCCAGGAAGGCGGACGCGAAGGCGCGCGGCTGAAATGCCCCGCCTGCGCCTGGCGTTCATGGGAACGGCGGCGTTCGCGCTGCCGTCGCTCGCCGCCCTGGTCGAAGCCGGCCACGAGATCGCCTGCGTCTATACGCGGCCGCCGCGGCCCGCCGGGCGCGGCCTCGGGACGCGGCCCTCGCCGGTCCATGCGTTCGCCGACCGGCGCGGCCTCGCGCTGCGCGCGCCGGCCTCGTTGAAGGAGGCCGGGGCGTTCGCGGCGTTCGCGGCCCTGGGCGTGGACGCCGCGGTGGTCGCGGCCTACGGGCTGCTGCTTCCGGCCGCGGCGCTGGCCGCCCCGCGGCTCGGCTGCCTCAACCTGCATCCTTCGCTGCTGCCGCGCTGGCGCGGGGCGGCGCCGATCCAGCGCGCGATCATGGCCGGGGACGCCGAGACCGGAGTCACCGTCATGCGGATGGACGAAGGGCTCGATACCGGGGACGCGCTGCTCGTCCGGCGCGTCGCGATCGACGCCGGGACGACCGGCGGCGCGCTTCACGATTCGCTCGCGGAACTCGGCGCGCGGGCCGTCGTCGAGACCCTGGCCGGGCTCGACCGGGGCCGGTTGCGCCCGGTTCCCCAGCCCGCGGCCGGCGCGACCTACGCCGCCAAGATCGGCCCCGGCGACCGGGCGCTGGACTGGCGGCGCCCGGCGGCGGCGCTCGAACGTCAGGTGCGGGCGCTGACCCCCCGGCCCGGCGCCTGGTTCGCCTGCGGCGGCGAGCGGGTGCGGGCGGCGGCGGCGGCGGCGGTCCCCGCGGCGGCGCCTGCGGCGCCCGGCGCGGTGCTCGACGAGGCGCTCACCGTCGCTTGCGGCGAGGGCGCGCTGCGGCTGCTCCGCGTCCAGCGGCAGGGACGGCGCGAGATGGACGCGGCGGCGTTCCTGCGCGGTTTCGACCTCCCGCCCGGTCGCGTGCTGCCGAGCCCCGGCGCCGCGCCGGCATGACCCGGTCGACATGACCCGGTTCAAGCTGACGCTCGAATACGACGGCGCCGGCTTCGTCGGCTGGCAACGCCAGACCAACGGCCTCTCGGTCCAGGAGGCGGTCGAGACCGCGATCGGCGCCTTCTGCGGCGAGGCGGCGACGGCGTTCGCGGCCGGGCGCACCGACGCCGGGGTCCATGCGCTCGGCCAGGTGATCCATGTCGACATCGCCCGCCCGGCCGCCCCCGGCGTCGTCGCCGATGCGGTGAACGCGCATCTCCGGCCGCACCGGGTGGCGGTGATCGCCGCCGAGGCGGTCGATGAAGGCTTCCATGCGCGCTTCTCGGCCAGCGGGCGCGCCTATCTCTATCGCATCGTCAACCGGCGCGCGCCGCTGGCGATGGATCGCGGCCGCGCCTGGCGCGTCGTCGCGCCGCTCGACGCCGACGCCATGCAAGCGGCGGCGCAACGGCTGGTCGGCCGGCACGACTTCACTACCTTCCGCGCCGCTTCCTGCCAGGCCGCATCCCCGGTCAAGACGCTCGACCGGCTGGACGTGGAGCGGACGGGCCGCGAGATCCGGATCTCGGCGCGGGCGCGGTCGTTCCTGCACCGCCAGATGCGCAACATGGTCGGCAGCCTGAAGCTGGTGGGCGAGGGGAGATGGGACGCCGACGATCTCGCCCGCGCGCTCGCGGCCCGCGACCGCTCGCAAGGCGGGCCGGCCGCGCCCGCGGCGGGGCTCTATCTGGCCGAGATCGTCTATGGCCGGGACCCGCCCCGCCGACCGTGATAGGCTGCGCCTCCCGTCGCCGGAGGGAGCGCCCGGATGCCCGAGCCCGCGCGGCCGGCGCGGCCGCCGGACCCCGCCCTGAAGCGGCGCTTTCCCACCGCCCACGACCTTCGCGCGCGGGCGCGCCGGGCCCTCCCCGGCTTCGCCTTCGAATACATCGACGGCGGGGCCGGGGCGGACGTCGGCATCGACCGCAACTGGGCCGCGTTCGACCGCATCGAGCTGATGCCGCGCTACGGCAGGGTGATCGCGCCGCCGCCGACGGACGCCCGGCTGTTCGGCCGCGACTATGCGGCACCGATCGGCATCGCGCCCTTCGGCGGGCCGGGGACCGGCTTCCCCGGCGCCGAGACCTACATGGCGCGCGCCGCGCAGGCCGCGCGCGCGCCCTACGTGCTGGGCCTTCTGTCGGGCATCGACATCGAGCGGGCGGCCGCCCTCGCTCCCGACGTGCTGTGGCTTCAGCTGTATCGCTTCTCCCGGAACGGCCATGAGATCGGCTTCGACCTGCTGCGCCGCGCCGACGCCGCCGGCGTGCACGTGCTGATGCTGACCGTCGATACGCCGATCCGCACGACCAGGCCGCGCGAGGTCAAGAGCGGCATCGCGACTCCCTTCCGCCTGACCGCCCGGCTGCGGCTGGACGCGCTGTCGTCCCCGTCCTGGCTCGGCGCGCTGCGGCGCCACGGCATACCGCGCTTCGCGTCGCTGACCCCCTATATGGGCGGGGGGCGGCGGAGCCTCGCCGAGACCGCCGCCTTCATCCAGCGCGAAAGCGGCGGCGCGTTCACCTGGGAGGAGATCGCGCGCTACCGCGACAGATGGCGGAAGCCGCTGGCGCTCAAGGGCATCCTCCATCCCGAAGACGCCGCCCGCGCCGTGTCGCTCGGCCTCGACGGCGTCGTGGTGAGCAATCACGGCGGGCGGCAGATCGAAGCCTTGCCGCCCTCGATCGACGCGCTGCCCGCGGTCGCGGCCGAGATCGGACGGCGGGCCGCGGTCCTGCTCGACAGCGGCGTGCGGTCGGGCGTCGACGTCGCGCGCGCCCTGGCCCTGGGCGCCGACGCGGCGTTCGTCGGCAAGGCCTTCCTGTGGAGCCTCGGCGCGCTGGGCGCGCGCGGCCCCGGGCATCTCATCGACCTGTTGATCGAGGAGCTCGCGGCGACGCTGGGCCAGCTCGGCTGCCCGACGCCGGCGGATCTCGCCTCGGTTGGCCGGCGCCACCCCGGCGCCTGGCCCGCGGAAGCGTTCTCGCGCCGCCCGGCCTCGGCTTGACGACGGCGGCGCGCCGGTTCGGCGGCCGGGGAAGGGGCCGCCGCCGCCGGGCGAGCGCCGGCTACGCCTTGCCGCGCGTGGCCTCCACCGCCTTCTTGATGCGCTCGTACATGGGCGCGATCTTGGGGTTCTTGCCCAGATATTCGTCGCCCAGCGGGCGGGCGCGGCGGAACAGCTCCTCGCGGTCGGCGTCGGTGGGTTCGACGACGACGCCGCCATGCTCGACCCACAGCTTCTCCCACTTGGCGGTGATCTCGATGGCGATCTTGCCGGTGACGTCGGCCATCTCCTTGCCGATGTCGAGGATCGCGTCGCGATGGGCCGCGGGCAGCTTTTCGAGCCATTTTTTGTTCATCCAGAAGGCGCTCGGGATGAAGCCCGACTTCTCGTTGTAGAGATGCTTGGCGACGGTATAGAACTTCGACGGCCCCATCACGATGACCGCGCTTCGCACCCCGTCGAGCACCCGGCGCTGCAACGCGGGCAGGACCTCCGAATAGGGCATCGGGATGCCGGCCGCGCCCACGGTCGCCATCACCGCGGTCTCCATCTTGGTGGCGAGCACGCGGATCTTGAGCCCGTCCATGTCGGCCAACGTCTTGATCGGCGCGCGGGATGCGATCGCCGACGCCCCGGCCGACCAGGTGTAGTTGCCGACGATCCCGGCATGTTCGGCGAGCCGCAGGAAGGCGTCGCGCACCAGAGGATGGTTGAGCGTCTTGTGCTGGTGCCACTGCGAGTCGAAGAGCGCCGGCGCGTCGGGCGCCTGGAAGGCGGGGTTGAGGCCGACGAAGAAGCCGGGCGGCGAGATGAACACTTCCTGGGTGCCGAGCTGGATGCCCTCGACCTGGCGCGGAATGGTGCCCAGCTGCGCCAGCGGGAAGATGCGCGCCTGGATGTCGCCCTTGGTGCGCTCCTCGATCTTCCGTTTGAAGATCTTGGCCGACTCGTGCTGCGAATCGTTGACCGTGACGAAGCCGATCTTCATGTCGAACGTCTGCGCCGACGCCGCGCCGGCGGCCATGGCCAGGACGCCGACGGCGGCCGCGGCCGCCGCGCGCCGCGCGATCGAACATGGGTGTTTCATCGTTTCCCTCCCCGGGGTTGATCAACCCGCCGCTATTGCAGCCGGTAGAAGTCGATCATGTTGTTGTAGAGCAGGTTGCGCTTGACGGCCTCGCTGTATTCGTTGGAGTCGATGAACTCCGGCAGTTCGGTCGTCAGGTCGTCCTCCGTCGGCTCGTGCGGATAGTCGGATGCGTAGAGGATGCGCTTCGATCCGATGGCGTCGATGGTGTATTTCAGGCCGGTCTCGCCCAGCTCCATCGCCACCCAGAAATTCTCGCCCTCGCGGATGTAGTCCGACGGGCGCTTCTTCAGCCGCCTGCGCGCGGCGGCGCCGAAGATCGAGTCGAACTCGTAGTCCAGCCGGTCCATCATGAACGGCACCCAGCTGCAGCCGCCTTCGAGATAGGCGATCCGGAGGCCCGGAAACCGGTCGTACACGCCGGAAAAGACGATGTCGGTCAGCTGGATCATCAGCGGGAACGGGTGTTCGAGCGCGTGCACCTTGGCGAACTCGTTGAAATGGTCGAAGCCGAGCCCGCGGCTCGGCGCGCCGTGTATGGCCAGCGGCATGTCGTGCTTCTCCGCCGCCTCGAAGATCGGCCAGAAGAACTCGTCGCCGTAGCTCTTGCCGAGATAGGTCTGCGACGGCAGCAGGCAGGCCGGAAAGCGGACCCGTCGCTTCTTGCAGCGCTCGATCTCGGCCGCGGCGGCGGCCGGGTCCTGCACCGCGATCATGCCGGCGCCGTAGAAGCGCTCGTCCCGGCTGGTGTAGCGGTCCTCCAGCCAGTTGTTGTAGGCGGCCGCGGTGGCGCGGGCCCATTCGACGTCCGAGATCAACCCGCAGGCGAGGCCGGCGGTCGGGTACAGCACCGTGCCCTCCACGCCGATCAGCTCGACCATCTCGCGCCACACTTCGGCGTCGGTATGGACGTATTTGCGGCCTCCGTCCTCGGTCGTGTTGATGAAGCCGCGCGCCCAGCCGTCGAGGCTCGGCCAGATGCCGAAGGTCTTCTGCATCCGCAGCCCCTCGTACTCGCCCTCGAAATACCGGGCGATCTCGTCGTCGTCCTCCAGGACGTGCCCGTCGCCGTCGAAGACCGGGAAGGGATGCTTGGTCATGTCGCGCTCTCTCCGAGATGCGCCGCGTCCTGCCGCCGCGCGGGCCGATCCTGGACCATCCGCCGCGCGCGTACAACCGCCCGCGTCATTCGTAGCCGGGCGGCGGGACGAAGGCCCGATAGCTCCGCTCCAGCAGACGGGCGAAGCGCAGACAGCTTCGGTCGCCGTATTGCGGCCCGACGATCTGCACCCCGACCGGCAGCCCCTCGCCGGTGAACCCGATGGGCGCCGCGCTGGCCGGTAGATACGCGACCCCGCTATAGCCGGCCCAGAAGGTGAGGGCGCGATAGGGCGTCATTTCGCCGTCGACCGGCAACAGCCGCTCATAGGGCGGGGCGGGGTCGTGCGGAAAGGCCGCCTTGCCGAAGGCCGGGCACAGCAGCAGGTCGTAGCGGTCGAAGAACTCGCGCCACTTCCAGCGCAGCCGATGGCGGCGCTCGTCGAGCCGCAGCCAGTCCCGATGCCGGATGGTGAGGCCGCGCAGCCGCCGCGCCGGGAAGCCGTCGTCCGCGGGGTCGAGCGCCTCGGCCGCCCGCAGATTGTCGGCGAACTCGCGGTCGCCCTGGCTCACGGAGGTCGCCGCGCGCAGCAGTATGTTGAAGGTCCGGTGGACGTCGTCCATGTCGATGTCGGGCCGCGCGCCGTCATCGACCTCGACCTTCTCCGACCGGAGGAAGTCGGCGAGCGCCCGCAGCAGGTCGGCCACGCCGCGCTCGACCGGCGAGGTCGGGTGATCGACCAGCATCGCGACCTTGAATTCGCGCAGCGTCTTCTTGCGCGGCGGCGGCAAGGCGAGCCGGTAGCCCGCGGCGTCGATGTCGTCGGGCCCGGCCATGATCGAGAGTCCCAGGGCGACGTCGCCCGCGCTCCGCGCCAGCGGGCCGATGTCCAGTATGTCCATCGGCGACGGGTTGCCGGTGAGCGAGTGACCGTGCGGCGGGCAGACGCCGTGCGTCGGCTTGTGCCCGAACAGGCCGCAGAAATGCGCCGGGTTGCGGATCGACGAGGCGATGTCGCTGCCCATCTCGACGCCGGTGAGGCCGGCGGCGAGCGCCGCCGCGGCGCCGCCGGACGAGCCGCCGGGGGTCCGCGCCAGGTCCCACGGGTTGTTGGTCGTCCCGTAGACGTCGTTGAAGGTCTGCGCGTCGGCGAGCCAGAGCGGCACGTTGGTCTTGCCGAACACCACCGCGCCGGCGCCGAGCCAGCGCTCGACGGCGAGCGCGTTGGCGGATGCGACGTTGTCGCGAAAGGCCGGCACGCCCCAGGTCGTCGGCAGCCCGGCGACGTCGAAGGACTCCTTGACCGTCATCGGCACGCCGTGCAGCGGACCCCAGACCTCGCCCCTGGCGAGCGCCCGGTCGGCCGCCCTTGCGCGCCGCCGCGCCGCGTCCATGTCGGTGACGACGATGGCGTTGAGCGCCGGGTTGAAACGTTCGATCCGCGCTGCGTAATGCTCCAGCAGTTCCAGGCAGCCGATCCGGCGGCGCCGGATCATGCCGGCCAGGCTCCGGGCCGGGCGGAATGCGACGTCAGTCATGACGCGCGCCGCCGGGCCGGCCGGAGCCCGTTCGAGAAATCGGTTCCCGCCGGGGCGCGGCCGCTTCGATCGATCTCGTCAAGGTTCCTGGGTCCCCGCTGACGGATCGCCTCGAGCCGATGGCCTTCCCGGGGCGTCGTCACAGCACCCTCGTCTCCACGGAAGCGGGGAACGGGATGCGGATATGGATTCCCGCTTTCGAGTGTGTGAAGAAACCCCAAGACCTGTGGTCTATCCAGTCGATTCACCACATTTGACCCATATATGTTCCTCATATAGACCATTTATGTTTCTATCGACACGGCGAAAATTCCGAATTACGCGGATGTCTTGGGATTTCTTCACACACTCTTTCGCGGGAATGACGAGGGGGGCGGGATACTGGCTTCGGGGAGGCCATTGGCTTGAGGCGGATGGGGCAAAGCGGGGATCCATTTCGTCAGATCAGCTCGCGGCTTCCGTCGGAATAGCGGACTTTGAGCGTCATCGTTCCTTCGTTGAGCAGCCACGGCCGCACCTCGAAGGACCGGGCGCCGCTCGCGTGCATCGGGTCCTCGGCGGCGATCGCTCTGGCTTCGGCGACGTCGCGCGCCCGGACGATGACCATGCCCTCGCCCCGCCAGTCCTTCTCGTCGTCGGTCCAGAACGGGCCGGCCCCGAACATGACGCCGCGCTCCTCGAGCGAGACCTGGAACGCCAGATGCGCCTCCAGATTCTCCATCACCGGCCCCAGTCCCCGGGTCGGTTTGGTGAAGACGACGTAGAGCTGCTTCTGCAACATGCCCTTGCTGGCTTCGAGCACGTCGACGGCGGCGACCCTGGGTTCGGACATCGGCGTTTCCCCTACAGCAGCCGGCAGACTTCGTCGAAGTCGAAGCGATCGAGGCGTTGGAAGATTTTCGACGAATCGCCGCGGCCGAGATTGCACAGGAAGTTCGACCGGAAGCTGGTGCCGGCGAAGAACTCGGCGTCCACCTTGGCGTTGTCGAAGCCCGACATCGGCCCGCAATCGAGCCCGACCGCCCGCGCGGCGAGCAGGAAATAGGCCCCCTGGAGCGTGCCGTTGCGGAACGCCGTCACCTCCGCCGCCGCCGGGTCGGCCGAGTTGCGCTGCTCCATCTCGGCGGCGCGATGCGGGAACAGCTTGCCGAAATGCCGGTAGAACTCGACGTCATGGGCGACGATCGCGACCGCCGGCGCGGCGCGGGTCTTGTCGACGTTGCCGGGAGCGAGGGCGGGGATCAGCCGCTCCTTCTGCGCCGGCGTGCGCAGGAAGACGAACCGCGCCGGCGAACAGTTGGCGCTGGTCGGCCCCATCCTGGCGATCGCGTAGGCTTGGCGGAGCAGATCTTCGGTCACCTCCTCGTCGAGGAAGCCGTTATGGCTCCGCGCCTCCCGGAACAGGAGGTCGAGCGACGGCCCGTCGGCCGTCCGGATGCGTTCCTTGAGCGCGTCCGCCGCGCGTCTGGCGGCGAGGACCTCTTCGCTCGGCCGTTCGTTCATGCGTCTCTCCCGACGGTTCGTCGATGGCAGGGGCGAGGGTTCATATCAGCACGGCGCGCGCCGGACAACGGCGCGCGGCGCCGACGCCAAGGCGGGCGCCGACGTTTCGCGACCTCTTCGGCACACTCTCCGGCCCATGCGCGTCCTCCATCGACGAGATTGCGACGAAAATTTTTCAATTTCTTTGTAGATCAATATCTTACGCCAAAAAACCAAGGAAAAAGCAGGGCGAAAACGGGCCAAAAGCAGGGCGAAAGCAGACGAAAAGCAAGGAGGAAAACGCGGCGGGAAACGGGCGATTCCGGTTGGGGTCAATTCTCTCTCCCGCCTTCCGGCCGATCCGGCCCGCCCGGGGATGGGCGGGGCTCGTCCGACGTTGGGGAATATAGCGCAGCCGCCCCTCAATGTTAAGCACAAATCGAGAACAAAAATTCACGCTCCGGCATCGAGGAACGGATAGTCGGTATAGCCCGCGCGCCCGCCGCCGTAGAAGCTCGCCTTGTCCGGCGGGTTGAGGGGCGCGCCGAGGGCGAAGCGCCGGGGGAGGTCCGGGTTGGCGAGGAAGAGCTTGGCGTAGGCCACCGCGTCCGCCGCCCCGGCGGCGACGACCGCTTCGCCGCGCGCGCGGTCGTAGCCGCCGTTGACGATCAGCGCGCCCGAGAAGAGGCCGCGAAGCGCGGCGAACAGCGGATGGCGCCGCGCGAGGAACGTCTCGGCCGGGGCGCCGGCGTCGGCGGCTCCCGGGGCATCGGTCTCGACGACGTGCAGATAGGCGAGGCCCAGACGGTCGAGCGTGCGCGCCAGATGGGAGAACGTCGCCGGCGGATCGGAATCCGTCATGTCGTTGAACGACTGGAAGGGCGAGATCCGGTAACCCACGCGATCGGCGCCCCAGACCTCCGCGACGGCCTCGGCCACCTCGACCGGGAGGCGGGCGCGGTTGGCGACCGGGCCGCCATAGGCGTCGGCGCGCCGGTTGACGCCGTCGCGGACGAACTGATCGAGCAGATAGCCGTTGGCGCCGTGAATCTCGACGCCGTCGAATCCCGCTTGGCGGGCGTTCTCGGCCGCGGCGCGATAGTCGGCGATCAGGCCGGGGATCTCGCTCGCGACGAGGGCGCGCGGCGTCTCGAACGGCTTCATCCCGTCATGGGTCATGGCCTGGCCCGCGGCCGCGACCGCCGAGGGCGCCACGGGAAGCGCTCCGCCGGGCTGCATCGAACTGTGCGAGATGCGCCCGACATGCCAGAGTTGCAGCAGGATGCGGCCGCCGGCCCCGCGCACCGCGCCGACGACCCGGCGCCAGCCTTCGATCTGGGCGGCCGTGTGGATTCCCGGCGTTGCCGGATAGCCGACGCCTTGCGGCGAAATCTGCGCCGCCTCGGTCACGATCAGCGCCGCGCCGGCCCGCTGGGCGTAGTATTCGGCGTTGCGCTCGCCGGGCGCGTTGCCGGCGCCGGCGCGGTTCCGCGTCATCGGCGCCATCGCCACGCGGTGCGGCAGTTCCAGCGGACCGAGCCGCAGCGGATCGAACAGCGACATGCCGGGCGCCTCCTCGATCAACTTGCCTCGCCCGGCGAAAAGCCGCAAGCTTGCGCGGCGCGGGGAGGGGGGCGCGGCTCCGCGCGGCGGCGGATGGGGAGGGAGGCGAGCGGTGAGCGGCAGGGATTCCGTGCAGACCGATCTTCGCGCGTTCGTCGCCGCGGTCGAGGCGGGCGGCGAGCTCGAGACCGTCGCCGGCGCCCATTGGGACAAGGAGTTGGGGGCGGTGACCGAAGTGCTGTACCGGGCCAAGGTCGACGCCTCGCCGATGCTGCTGTTCGACGACATCCCGGGCTACGCCAAAGGCTGGCGCTGCGCCTACGGGATGCTCGGCTCGCCGTTGCGGCTGGCGCTGGCCCTCGGCATGGACGCCGGGACCGCGGGCGACCGCCGCGCTTTGCTCGACGCCTGGCGCGGGAAGATCGCCCGCCAGCGCCCGGTCGCGCCCCGCATCGTAAACGGGGGGCCGGTGCTGGAGAACGTCGACCGGGACGACGACGTGAACCTGTTGAAATTCCCGGTCCCGATCCATCACGAGCATGACGGCGGCCGCTACATCGGCACCGCCTGCGGCGTCGTGACGCGCGATCCCGACACCGGCCGCGTCAACGTCGGCACGTATCGGGTCCAGGTCAACGGTCCCAACCTCGCGACCTCCTACATCTCCAACGGCAAGCAGGGGCGCATCCACCGCGACAAGTATCTCCAGGCCGGCCGGCCCTGCCCGATGGCGATCGTCGTCGGCATCGACCCGGCGACCTACGTCGCCGCCCGCTACACGCTGTCGGACAGCGTCCCCGAGCTCGACTGGGCGGGCGGGCTGGTCGGGCGGCCGCTCGACTGCATCGAGGGCGAGGTCACGGGCCTGCCGTTTCCCGCCCATTCGGAGATCGTCCTCGAAGGCGAGGTCTCGCCGACGGACAAGGCGGCGGAGGGGCCCTTCGGCGAGTGGACCGGCTATTACGCCGGCGGCGCCCGCGACGAGCCGGTGATCGCGATCAAGCGGGTCTATCATCGCAACGACCCGATCCTCACCTGCGCGGCGAGCCAGAAGCCGCCGCATTCGCATCTGTTCGAACGCTGCTTCCTCCGCTCGGCGGCGCTGCTGGATTCGCTCGAAGGCGCCGGCGTCCCCGACGTCAAGGGGGTGTGGGTCCATCAGGCCGGGGCCGGCCGCACCTTCGTCGCCGTCTCGATCGCGCAGCGCTATTTCGGGCACGCCAACCAGGCCGGCATCGTCGCTTCGCAGGTCAATCCGACCGGCTATGTCGGGCGCTACGTCGTCGTGGTCGACGACGACATCGACCCCACCGACATTCACGACGTGATCTGGGCGATGGGAACGCGGTCGGACCCCAAGACGGATTTCACGTTGCTCGACCGCTGCTGGTCGTCCAGACTGGACACCATGGTGACGGACGAACGGCTGTACAACTCCCGCGTCGTCATCGACGCATGCATCCCCTACGAACGGCGGGAGAGTTTCCCCCGCGTCGCGCGCAGCTCGCCCGAGCTGGCGGGCGAGGTGCGCGCCCGCTACCCGGAGCTGTTCCGATGAGGCCGGCCCGGCGTTTCGCCGCGGCCGCCCTGTTCGCCCTGGCGGGCGCGCTCGCCGCCGGATGCGGCGGCGGGGGAGGCGGGGCCGGCCCGCAACGAGCCGAAGTCCCGACCGATCCGGCAGACCCGCCAGAGCGGCAGGAACCGGCCCCGGAACCGAACCCGACCCCAGACCCGGAACCGACCCCGGAACCGGAACCGGAACCGACCCCAGACCCATTCTCAGATCTGACCCCAGACCCGACCCCAGCCCCAGCCCCGCCGGCTCCGCAAGTCCTGACGGCAGAAGTCCGGGATGAGCTGGCGCGTATACGCGGCCTGAACCCGACCGAGAACCTGTCGGCGATCAGCGTCCGCGCGGCCTACCAGAACGTCGTCCGCGCGCGCAACGCCGTCGTACCCTTCGGCGACGGCGTCACCATCGGCATCATCGACACCGGCATCGAGCCGTGTCACTCCGCGTTCGTCGACGGCGCCAGACCCGGGGACTGTCGCTTCGCGTCCACCGGCGGCGCCAGGAGCGTGACCGAAGAGATTTTGGAGGTGGGGGCGGGCGATCCTGCCAGCGATTTCGTCTCCGCCTCGCCCGATGGGACGTACCCTAGTTCCCACGGGACGGCGGTGGCCAGCGTCGCCGCCGGCGCGGCCCGCGGTGTGCAGGTCAGGGAGGAAACCGAGTCGGGTACCAAGGTGAGCATCAGGTTGGGGCAAGGCGTGGCCCCCGGCGCGAACATCAGGATGTTCGCGATTCAACTGGGCTCCGGGGGCGGGGATTACCGTGAAATAGACCTGGATGGCATGGGGTCGTTTTCGAACGAGTTCGGGGGCTACCTGAGCACTGCCCTCTCCCGGGGCGTCGACGTCCTGAACATGAGCCTCAGCGTCACCGGAATCATCGACCACTATTCCGCGGAGGATCTGCAGAGCCGCATGACGACGCTCGTCGCCGCGGCGGCGCAGTCGGGCGTCGCGGACAAGACGATCCTCGTCTGGGCCGCGGGCAACATGAACGGCCGCGTTTGTTCGGACGGGCGGGCCTGCAACATCGAGGAAGGGGAGTCCAACGGGGCGGTCGACGCCCGGTCGGTCGCCGTCTCCTCGGGACTTCCGGTGCGTTTCCCGGAGCTGCGCGGCCACTGGGTCGCCGCGGTGGCGGTGGATCCCGACGGCGTCATCGCCAGCTATTCCAACCGCTGCGGCATCGCCGCCGACTTCTGCATCGCCGCTCCCGGAGGCGGCGACATGCGCGGCACCGGCGTCCCGGTCGCCTATTTCGGGTATTACTTTGACGAGGATCGGGGCATAGACGGCCCCGTCTACGGCGAAGGATTTTCCGCCGGAACGTCGCTCGCCGCGCCCACGGTGGCGGGCGGCCTCGCGGTGATGAAGCAGATCTTCCGCGGCCAGCTGTCCAGCGCGGCGCTGGTCTCCCGGCTGTTCGCGACCGCCGACAAGACCGGCCGCTACGCCGACGAGGACATCTACGGCCAGGGGATGATGAACCTCGGGGCGGCGACGGCGCCGGTGGGCGCAATGACGGTCGCCGGCGGCGCCGCGGTCGCGGCCGGCGGGGCCGGGCTGCGGGAGACCGGGCTCGCGCTCGGGCGCGCGTTCGGCGACGGCCTCGCTGCGTCGCTGGCCGGGCGGGAGATCGCCGCCTTCGACCAGCTCGGCGCGCCGTTCTGGTTCGATCTCGGCGGCCTCGTCGGCGCCGCCCGCGGCCCGTCTCCGGCCGACCGGCTGCGCCAGCTGACGGCCCCGCCGGGTCTGCATGGCGCGGCGCGGCGGAGCGGGGAGGATCGGCATCGGCCGGCCCTGGCGGGCGCCGCCGTTCCCGGCCCCGGCCGCCTGCGCGCCGGCCTGCTCGAAGTCCCGGCGGGGGCGGCGGCCGGTCATCTGGCCCTCGCCGGCTCCGGTCCCGCGGCGACGCTCGACTTCGGCGGCGGCCTCGCCGCGACCGCCTTCACCGGCCGGGGCGACCTGCCGCGCGTCTCGGGAAGCGCGCTGTCCTGGCGCTCCTCGCGGGCGCCGTTGGGGCTGACGGCCGGTTGGCTGACGGAGCGCGAGGAGCTGTTGGGGACCAGGGCCGGCGGCGCGTTCGGCGGGTTCTCGGCCGATACCGGCTTCGCCGGGGTCGAGACCGGCTTCGCCCTCGGCCCGTGGCGGGTCGCCGCCGCCGCCCAGATCGGCGCCGTGACGCCGCATTACCGGCGCGCTTTGGTCGCAGACATGCAGCCCCTCACCACGACGGCCTTCGCGGCCCATGCGACGCGCCGTCTGGCCGGCGGCGACACGGTGCGGTTCTCGCTGGCGCAGCCGCTGCGCGTCGAACGCGGCCGGGCGGTGCTTTCCGTCCCGGTCGGCCGCACGCAGGACGGCGGCGTGCTGCGCCGACGGATCGCCGCCCGGCTGGAGCCGTCGGGCCGCCAGATCGACATGGCGGCGCATTGGCGGCGGACGCTTCGGAGAGCGGGGGAAATCGGGCTGGGCGTCGGCTGGACGCTCGATCCCAACCACGTCGCCGGCGCCCGGCCGGACGTGACCTTCGCCGCGGGCTGGCGGTTGGCGTTCTGAGGCGGCCTTTGCGACGTGCGGGTTCACCGCATATGAAACGCCGGATGGGCCTCTGGAAGACCCGCCGCTTCCGAGGCTCCGAGAGCAGCCCAGGCTTCCGGCCATGGCGAGACCCCGGATGTCGGCTGGCGCGATGGGCCGCGTTTCACATGTGTCCGAACCAGGACAACCCGCAGGCGAGCTCTCGTATCGAACGGCCAGGGATCCGAGGCTTCGCGGCCCGGCCGGCGCGATGAGTTCGGGTTCGAGAGCCGTTTATTCCAACTCGCACAGCCCCGCGCATCCCCGATCCCGGTATTCCGCGGGCGCGGCGCCGGGGGCGGATGCCCCCATCACGCGACCGCGCCGAGGCCGTTCTTCGCGACCAGGGTCAGGAGTTTCAGCGAAGCGCCTCGCGGCCGTTTCTCGCCCCGCTCCCACTGGCTTACCAGGCTCGTGGTCACGTTGAGGTAGCGGGCGAAGACCGCCTGACTCGCATTCTCGCGTATCCGAAGTTCGCGTATCGCCTCCGGCGTCATGTCCTCGACCGGCGTAAGGCACATCTCGTCGAAGACCCTCATCGTGCGCTTCGCCATGACGCCCGCCTCCGTCAGGCCGAGCGCGGTCTCGTGCGCCGCCGCCAAGGCGTCGCTCTCGTACTGCTTAGCCATCGCCGCTCACCTCGATGATCGTCCCATTCGCCAGCGCCGCCCCGAGGCCCGCTTCGTCCAATCCGAGCATCTCGCCGGCCAGCAGCCGGAAGGCTTCGAGTTCGTCCCGGCGGAGGTTCTTCCGATCGTTCTTCGCAAAGCCGTAGACGAAGAACGCGCGCTCGCCCCGGCGAAACAGTACGATGACGCGGAACCCGCCGGACCTGCCCCGTCCCCTTCGCGCGATGCGCTGCTTGATGACCCCACCGCCGAGATCGGCATCGATCAGGCCTCTTCCGGCGCGCCGGACGGCGTCGCGCAAAGCGGCATCTTCCATCTCCTCGCGATCGGCGAAGCGGGCGAACGGCTTGGTCTTGAACCTGCGCAATCCAAGCCTCGCGGAAGCCTGCCTTCGCTCCGATCTTCATAGCACCGGGTGCGGCGTTCATCAACCCGCCGCGGCGAGGCCCCGGGCGACCGTCGACGCGGCCGGCATTCCACCAAACATTCGCCGTGACCGCATCGGCCGTCGGCGCGCGACCATCCGCGGGGTCGGTTCCACGCCCGCCACGGTCATGTGCGGACGGCCTTCCGAGCGGCGCGCCGGCCCCTGGCCCGCTGAGATGACTCTTTGTGAACAGATGGTTGTCCGACGGCGGCGGATCTCCCCGATGCAAATGGAGCGTGGCGCGACGTCGTTCGGATTCCAAGCGGTAGAGAGCCGTTCGGTCGTGGCGAGGTTCGATGGCCGGGCGGCGCTTTCCGTTCCGCGCCGGCGGGTCGCCGCCCGGCTGGAGCCGTCGGGCCGCCGGATCGACATGACGGCGCATTGGCGGCGGACGCTTCGGAGGGCTGGGGAAGTGGGGCTGGGCGTCGGCTGGACGCTCGATCCCAACCACGTCGCCGGCGCCCGGCCGGACGTGACCTTCGCCGCGGGCTGGCGGTTGGCGTTCTGACGCGGCGCCAAATTGGGACTTGACAGCGCGAGCCGGGCATCCTACGTTCGAAGCTCCCGTGAGATGCCCGCAAGGTGTCGCGGGGGCTAACCGTTTGTGCATATGGGCGATGAAGGTTCGCGCGTTGGTCGAACGTGATGGCTCTCCTGGTCCAGACAGATGTGAGACGCGGTCCATCGCGCCAGTCGGCATCCGGTCTTTACCACGGCAGGAAGCTATGGCTACCCTCGAATCCTCGGAGCAGCGGATCACCCGAGGGCCGGGGAAGCGTAGCGAAGGAGCCACGAAGCGGCTTGACGCGCCATTCCCAGAGGCCCACCCAGTATCTCATATGGGTCCTCACGAATGACTTTTACGAGGCCTCTCTACCATGAAGGGAACTAGAAAATGCAACGTGAACGATTACAGCTTGCTCTAGGCTCAGGACCTATAACGTGGGTTGTATGGGGATGCGGGATGTGATTCAACCCTACCAGATATAGGGGGAGCATCATGTCCGACCACCATTTCTGGCTATCCGACGCCCAATTCGCCCGCCTCAAGCCGCTGTTGCCCAACAAGGTCCGGGGCGTCCCCCGGGTCGACGACCGGCGCGTCATTTCCGGCATCGTCCACGTCATCCGCAACGGGCTGAGATGGCGCGACGCCCCGACCGAGTACGGCCCGCACAAGACCCTCTACAATCGCTTCGTGCGGTGGAGCGAAGCTGGCGTCTTCAACCGCATCTTCGAGGCCCTGGCGGCAGAGAGCCGGGCTACGGGCATGGTGATGATCGACACCACCCATCTGAAGGCCCACCGCACCGCAGCCAGCCTGCTCAAAAGGGGGTTCTTCACCGCTGCATCGGGCGAACCAGAGGCGGCCTGAACTCCAAGCTGCACGCCGTCTGCGATGGTGACGGCAAGCCCTTGGTTCTGCGGCTGACCGCAGGACAGGTCAGCGACTACCGGGGAGCCGACGCCATGCTCGACGACCTCCCGGACACCGATACTCTGATCGCCGACAAGGGCTACGACAGCGACCGCTTCCGCCAAGCCCTGGCCGAGCGGCGCATCGAGGCGTGCATTCCGGGCCGCTCCAACCGCAAGACGCCCGTCGCCTTCGATGCCGAACTCTACAAGCGGCGCAACCGCATCGAGCGCTTGTTCGGCCGGCTCAAGGACTGGCGACGCATCGCAACGCGATACGACCGATGCGCTCACACCTTCTTGAGCGCCATCTGCATCGCCGCTATCCTCATCTTCTGGATATGAGTCCTGAGCCTAGAACGTGTCCGCCCAGAACAATGGAAGTTATTCGAAGAATTCGCTTCGGCATTTCTGTCGACCCTGTATCCCGAACTCCGTACCCTTGCCTCACCTGCCGGAGACCAAGGACGAGATGCTGAACTCTTCTCGTATAATGGCAAAATTCATACCGTTTTTCAGTACTCTGTAACACAAAATTGGAAAGATAAAATTCGTGTCACGGCGCAAAAAATATCAAAAAATATGCCCAATTCTCGTATGTTGATCTATGTCACTAATAAATCGATCCTTTCTGCTGCTGACTCGCTTAAGCAGGAGGTGCAGAATGAGTATGAATTAGTACTTGATATTCATGATTCTACTTGGTTTCTCGATCGAGTTTTTGGGGATGAACATCGGGAAGCCGCAGCGGAGAATTTGGCCAAGAAAATAGTTGATCCGTATTTGATGAGCAAAGGAGTACTTGAGCATACGGCGCCGACCTTATCGCACACAGAATACAAAGCTGCGCTCACGTTTCTACAATTGCAGTGGGAAGACGATACACGTGAGAAAGGATTGACAAGGCTTTCCTTTGAGGCGTTGGTCAGAGCAGTATTGAGAAACACGAATAGTGAATCGAAAATGTCCCGGACAGATGTACACAAGAAAATTGTGAACATGTTTCCTGATCATGACCCGGAACGTATTCAGGAATTGGCGAATTCCGCTCTCAATAAATTGACCAAGCGGTATATCCGTCATTGGACGAAACCAGACGAGTTTTGCTTAACCCACGAGGAGGCTCAACGTGTTCGAGAGCGCCTATCTGAAGTGGAGATTGCCAACATATCGCTGGATTCTGAGATACAGGCCTGTCTTGTTCGCTGCGGAGAAGAATCAAGACAGATGGAAGAATTTTGTGCTCTGGTTCGCTCCGTGTTAGATCGCTATCTATTTGAACGAGGCGAGGCGTTTGCGGCCGCTATCACCAACAATAGGTTTGACAAAATCGGCATAGACGAGCTACAAAATTCTGTGAATTATGTGATCGATTCAGAAGATATAAACAACTATAACGATACTAAAGAGGAAATCATTAAATCATGTATTGTTGAACTTCTCACGGAACCGTCTACAGATGTACAAAATCATCTTCGTTCTAAGGCGGACGCATACACTCTTTTTGCGTTTCTGGGACGGACAACGGATGTTCAAACCGCGGTGTCAGCGATGTTTTCTCATGGTGAGATCTGGCTAGACACGACTGTTGCTCTCCCTCTGTTTGCCGAAAGACTCATATCTGTCGATAGGCAGCGACGTTTCTCGCAGATGCTGAATGTGGCATCACAAGCAGGTCTCGAACTCCGAATCACACCTGGAGTAGTCGAGGAGGTTGAGCGACACATCAATCGATGTCAAGCATACTTGCACATGCGTCATTCTCAATGGACAGGTTCCATACCGTTTTTGGCGGATGCATATCTGCGGTCGGGACGAGATCCTGGTGGATTTAGTTCTTGGAAGGAGAACTTTATGGGAGCACAACGTCCAGAGGATGACATCGCTGATTTCTTGAGGGAGTTCTTCGCTATAGAACGAAAGAGTCTTGAAGAGGAAGTAATGAAGGCGGATGACGAAATCCGGGCAACTGTACATGAAGCGTGGCGTTCTGTACACGCTAAACGACGAGACACGGCTAGTGAAAATTTGGATGAGATCACAATTGATCGATTGGTTCGGCATGATGTTGAGAATTATCTTGGAGTGATAGAGCTCCGGCGCAAAGAAAATATCTCTGCGCTTGGCTATTCGGCATGGTGGCTCACGCTCGACCGGTCTGTTGATTCTGTAGACAAGGAGATCCGAACAACGTTGAAGAACAGAACGCCATCCACGCCAGTCATGAGCGCAGATTTTCTTGTGAATTATCTTTCAATTGGACCCATCCGTTCTAAAGTTTCCAAAGATGTGGAGGCAACGCTTCCAATTGCGTTAGACATAGGAACATTCGCGGAGCTTCCATCTGATCTATTAGACGAAGCAGAACGAATTCGACGGGAAGCTGGAGATTTGTCAGAGTACATTATCAGACGTCGCGTACGAGATTGTCTGGACTCCGCAAAACGCCGCCGAGGCCATATGAACAAGGAGGGTATTCAAACAGTTCTAGACGCAGTCACTTCTGACACGTCCTGACGACAATGCGCTCCAGGCTGGTATTCCAGAAAAGAATGCCGCGTGATAGCGCGAAAGGCGCGCGCGGGTTCGTTCCCGGCAGGCTGTAACTTGCGGAGAAAGACGGAGGTGGAGAGGCGAGCATGGCGGAAGAACTGAAAATGTGGGCGATCGAGGGCGGAGGCGAGGTTGCTCGGGTGGAGGGGGCGAGGCACACCGAAACCGAGAACCTGCTTGAGGACGCACTCGTTAGGGACCCGGACATGTTGATACATGATCTGAAACTCGTGGGGCGGCAGATTCCGACCAGTCGAGGCTCGCTCGACCTGCTGGGCGTGGACCCAGACGGCCGGCTCGTCGTATTCGAACTGAAGCGCGGCGAGCTCGTGCGGGAGGCGGTCGCTCAGATCATCGACTACGCTTCGGATCTCGATACCATGAGCGATGATCAACTGGCGACGCTCATCGAACGGTCGGGCCGCGACGGCATAGACAGGATAGAGGATTTCAAAGCTTGGTATGACGAGAATTTTGGGGAGCTTCGGTTGTGGCCTGTCAAGATGATGCTCGTCGGCCTCGACGCCGATGACCGAACTACCCGAATGGTGGATTTCCTAGCGACCCAGGGCATGGACATATCGCTCTTGACTTTCCACGGCTATAAACACGAAGATAAAACGTTCCTCGCCAGGACAGTACGGGCAACCGAAGCGGCAAGAAAGTCTCGCGGTCAGCAAGAGAAGAAAAGCCGTCGCGCCGTTGACGAATTGGCCAAAGAACACGGGGTAAGCGATATATTCGGCGAGGCGGTCGAGAGATTCAGGCGGTCGGGCCGCACGCTTAGCACCCTCACGGATGGGTACACCTTCAACGCACGATCGTTAGAGCTCCCCGAACACAAGACGAAATTCAACGCCTCATTGTCGTTGAGGATCAGGAAAGGAAAGGTGCTCGTGACCTTCTTCGCCGTCTCGGTGCATCTCTGCGAAGCGAAATTCCAGGAGGCGGAACGCTCCATTCCTTTTGAACGCGAGCGTCCAACCCACACCTGGCCCACGAACGACGTCTCCGAACAGCGGTATTGCATCCTGGACCGGTCGGAATGGAATACGCATAAGGAAACGCTGTTCGAGCTCGCCGACGCCGTCTCCGCGGCGTGGGACGAGGCCAGGCAGAACCAACCTTCGACCGGGCAGAATCCTGCTTGATCGGGCTTGGTAACGACGACCCGAGAAACGCCGTCGGCTAAAGGCGAACGGACAAGGATCCGTCATTCCCCTGGACGAGCTGAAGGCTGGCTCCGAAAATGCGGGGTCCATTTCGGACGAAGCCCGCTCGCTGGGGATGGCTTTCATGGACAAGCGGGATTCTCAAACAGGCTCCGAGACCGGCGGACGGAGAACGATGCTCCCCCCCGGCGTTTCGTCGCGCATGATCCTTGTATGCGTTGAATGCTACAATGGGGGAGGGCCTTTCGATAGCGGAGAACGGACCGATGGCGATCAATCTCGCGCACAGGCCGGATCTCGACAGCCGCGTCGAGCGACTCGCCGATCGCCTCGGGCTGAAGGGTCGCGGGCGCAAGACCGCGACGATCGAGCGGGCGCTCGCCTTGCTCGAGAAGCACGTGGCGCAGGACCGGCCTGATCGGGCAGCCATTACGGCGGCGCTCGATCGTTACATCGCCGATGGGCCCCGTTTGCGCGAGCGTCTGGCCGGCCGGAACGGCGGCGATCCGCCGCCGTCGCCGTCCCTGCAGCAAGCGCTCTACGACGAGCGCGGGCTGCCGGGATGATCGTCCTCGACACCTCGGCGATTTTGGCCATCCTTTTGGAAGAAGAAGAGGCGGCGTCGTTTCGCGACCGGATCGGCGAAGCAGGCGGCGCCATGGTATCGGCCGGGACCGCCGTCGAGCTCGCCGCCGTCGCCTGTCGCGACGAGGACCTTTTCTCGGCGGCGCGAGCGTTCCTGGACGAGCCGTTCATCTCCGTCGAGCCGCTGGACGCGGAGCAAGCCGTCGCGGCGGGGGAAGCTTACCGGCGCTACGGCAAGGGTCGTCATCCCGCGGGCCTCAACCTGGGCGACGTCTTCGCTTACGCGCTTGCCCGGCGGAGGAGTCTCCCGCTACTGTTCAAGGGCGGGGATTTCGCTCGCACCGATATCGAGACGGCCTGAGCGAGTCCACAGGGCGAGAAACGCCGCCGGCTACAGCCCGGCGCGGCGGATGCGGTCGAGCCGGTGCGCCGGTTCGGGGAGTCGGATCGCCGCGCCGCCCGGGCCGCGCCGCGGTTCGCGCATCCGTCGCCACAGGACCGCGCCGCCGAGGATCGCGATCGCGGCGACGACGACGGCGATTTCGATCATGGTCATGGCATCCCCCCCTATCGCCCCTTTCCGGGGTCCGTCGTTACGGATCGCAGGATATAGGGCGGCTCGCTCGATTGTCGAGAGACGGCCCGGCGTTTCGTCAAGCCGGTTGACCTTGCCGGGCGGCGTCCGCAATCTGCACGGCGGTGTCCGGCATCGGGACGATCCGGTTGGCGAACCTGGCTGAAATCTGGACCACCGGCTCGGCGCCGTTGCCGGCGGCGGCGAACCAGGGGGCGTTGAAGGCGCAGTGGAAGCGGTGGCTCGACGCCGCCCGCGCCGGAGACGACGAGGAGCTCGCGGCCTTCGCCCAGGACGCGCATGACGACCCCGCGGCGAACGCGCTGCTGGCGGCGGTATTCGGCAACAGTCCCTATCTCGCCCGCAGCCTGACGGCCGACCTGCCGTTCGCCCGGTCGCTGGTCCAAGACGGCCCGGAGGCGGCCTGCGCGGCGGCGCTCGCCGCCGCCGCCGACACCGCCGGGCTGGGCGCGGAATCGACGCCCGACGTGATGAAGCGGCTGCGCATCGCCAAGCGGCGCGCGGCCCTGGCGATCGGGATGGCCGACATCGCCTCGCTGTGGCCGCTCGAACGGCTGACGGGGGCGCTTTCCGGTTTCGCCGCGGCGGCGCTCGGCGCCTGCTGCCGGCATCTGCTGCGGGGGCTGCACGACGCGGGCGAGCTGGCTTTGCCGGAGCCGGCGGCGCCCGAGCGCGGGTCCGGCCTGATCGTCCTCGGCATGGGCAAGCTGGGCGCCGGCGAACTCAACTATTCGAGCGACATCGACCTGATCCTGCTCTACGACGAGGCGAGGACGCCGCATACCGGCGGCGACGGGATGCAGCGGGCGTTCGTGCAGCTGGCCCGCAACCTGGTCTCCCTCATGGACGAGCGCACCGCCGACGGCTACGTCTTCCGCACCGACCTCCGCCTGCGCCCCGACCCGGGGTCCACCGCCCCGGCGTTGTCGGTCGAGGCCGCCGCAGCCTATTACGCCAGCGTCGGCAAGACGTGGGAGCGCGCGGCCATGATCAAGGCGCATCCCGTGGCCGGCGACGTCGAGGCGGGACGGGCGTTCCTGGAGACGCTCCGCCCGTTCGTCTGGCGCCGCCATCTCGACTTCGCCGCGGTGCAGGACATCCAGGCGATCAAGCGGCAGATCAACGCCCATCGCGGCAGCGCCCGCATCGCCGTCGCCGGCCACGACATGAAGCTGGGGCGCGGCGGCATTCGCGAGATCGAGTTCCTCGCCCAGACCCAGCAGCTGGTCTGGGGCGGGCGGGACGCCGATCTGCGCGACCGCGGCACGCTGCGGACCCTCGACGGGCTGGTCGCCGCCGGGCATCTGGCGCGCAAGGCGGCGGTCGAGCTGCGCGCGGCCTACGAATTTCACCGCCGGATCGAACACCGGCTGCAAATGACCGAGGACCAGCAGACGCACAGCCTGCCCAAGAACGACGACGGATTGGCCCGGCTGGCGGCGTTTCTGGGGTTCGAGTCCGCCGCGGCGATGGCCGATGCGATCCTGGCGCAGCTGCGGACGGTGGAGGGCCACTACGCGGCGCTGTTCGAGGATCGGCCGGAACTTCCCGGCCGCGCGGATCTGGACTTTACCGGCGACGGCGACGATCCCGGCGCGCTGGCGGCGATCTCGGCGCTGGGATTCGCCGCGCCCGAGCGGGTGTCGGCGATGGTGCGGGGCTGGCGCGCGGGCGCGCATCCGGCCATGCAGGACGCCCGCGCGCGCGACCTGCTGGTGGGGCTCGCCCCCGCCATCCTGGAGACGTTCGCGGCTTCGCCCGATCCGGAAGCCGCGCTGTCGCGCTTCGACGGGTTCCTCGCCCGCCTGCCCCACGGCGTGCAGCTGTTCTCGCTGTTCGCCGCCCGCCCCGAACTGTTCCGGCTGGTGGCCGAGATCATGGCGTCCGCGCCGCGGCTCGCGCAGCGGCTGGGCGACCATCCGGCGCTGCTCGACAGCGTGCTCAGCCGCGACTTCGCCGACCTGGAGCTGCCGGACGATCTGGGGCTGGACGACGAGCTGGCCGATACCGCGCGGCGCGGCCTGGTGCGGCTGTTCTACGCCCGCGAGTTCGGCATCGAGGAAATGCAGGCCGAGCTCGCGTCCCTCGCCGACGGGGCGCGGGACGTGCAGGACTTCCTCGACGCCGCGCGGCGCTGGGCCAACGACCGGAGCTTTCAGATCGGCGTCCACATGCTGCGGGGCTTCCTCACGCCGGTCGAGGCCGCCCGCCCGCTGTCCGACATCGCCGACGCCTGTCTCCGCGCCCTGCTGCCGGCCATCGCCGACGACCTGGCGGCGGCGCATGGCCGCCCGCCGGGCGGCCGGGCGGCGCTGGCGGCCCTGGGCGAGCTGGGCGGCCGCGAGACGACGCCGGGCGCGGCGCTCGATCTGACGCTGATCTACGACTGCGACCCCGGCGCCGGCGAGTCCGACGGCGCGAGTCCGCTGACCCCGGAAGCCTGGTACGCGGAACTGTTCCGGCGTCTGGTCGATGCGGTCTCGGCGCAGACCGGCGAGGGCCGGCTGTACGAAGTCCGCGTTCCGCCCGGCCCGGACGACGACGGCGAGCCCGCCGCCCGGTCGCTGGCGGCGTTCGCCGCGCAGGCCGAGGCCGCCGAGGGCTGGGGTCCGGCGCTCAGGGATCTCGCCCGGGCGCGGGTGGTCTATGCCGAAAGCGATCCGGGCGCCGAAAGCGATCTGGGCGAGCGCATTGAGGCGATCCGGCAGGCGGCGCTGTCGCGGCCGCGCGCGCGCGCGGCTTTGGCCGGGGAGATCGTCGCGATGCGCGAGGACCTGCAAGACGCGGCGGCGACCGACGATCCCTGGTCGGTCGAGCGGATGCCGGGCGGGCTGCTGGACGCCGAGCTGATCGCCCGTTTCGTGCAGCTGGCCGGTGGCGGACGGACGGACGGCGCTCCGGTCCGCGATCCGGTCGCCGTCTTCGAGGCCGCGCGCGAGCGCGGACGGATGGACGCCGACGCCGCGGACGAGCTGATCGAAGCCGTGACGCTGTGGCGCAACATGCGCGGCGTCCTGCGTCTGACCGTCGAGGGGACGCCGACCGGGGAGGACGCGACGCCGGCCCTCAAGGCCGTCATGGGGCGATCCTGCGGCGCGCTGGTCTTCGAGTCGTTCGACGAGACGGTGCGCGACGTGGCGGCGCGCGCCGCGGCGCATTTCGACTCGCTGGTCGGAAAGGAGGCGCGGGGAACGCCCCGATGATCGCCGCCATCGTGCTCGCCGCGGGCAAGGGCGTCCGCATGAAATCCGCTTTGCCCAAGGTGCTGCATCCGGTCGCGGGGCGGCCGATGATCGCCCACGTCATGGACCGGTTGCGCGATCTCGCCCCGGAGCGGATGGCGGTGGTGATCGGGCCCGGGATGGCCGAGGTCGCCCGCGCCGTCCGCCCGGCGGCGACCGTCGTGCAGGACCGGCCCTTGGGGACCGCCCATGCCGCGGCCTGCGCGCGCGAAGCGATGGCGGGTTTCCGGGGCGACGTGCTGATCGTGTTCGGCGATACGCCGCTGCTGTCGACGGCGACGCTGGAAACGGCGCTGGCGGCGCGGCGCGGCGGCGAGGCGCCGGCGGTCGCGGCGCTTGGCTTTACGCCCGCCGATCCGGCCGGGTACGGGCGCATGGTCCTGGGCCGGGACGGGTCGTTGGAAGCGATCGTCGAGGATCGCGACGCATCGCCCGGCCAGCGCGCCATCGGCCTGTGCAACGCCGGCGTCATGGCGGTCGCGGGCGAGCATCTGTTCGGGCTGCTGGCGGCGGTCGAGGCGACCGGGGCCGCCAACGCCGCGGGCGAATACTACCTCACCGACATCGTCGCCGCGGCCAGGGCGCGCGGCCTCGCCTGCGCCGCGGTCGAGGCGGCGGACGGCGACGACGTCCGGGGCGTGAACACCCGCGCCGAGCTGGCCGCGGCGGAGGCGATCATGCAGGCGCGCCTGCGCCGGGCGGCGATGGCCGGCGGGGCCACGCTGCCGGATCCGGATACGGTCTATTTCAGCTACGACACCGAGCTCGGGCGCGACGTGACGGTGGGGCCCCAGGTGGTGTTCGGCGGCGGCGTCACCGTGGGCGACGGGGCGGAGATCCGCGCGTTCAGCCATATCGACGGGGCGGAGATCGAGGCCGGCGCGGTCGTCGGGCCGTTCGCGCGTCTCCGCCCCGGGACCCGGATCGGGCGCGGCGCCCAGGTCGGCAATTTCGTCGAGGTCAAGGCGGCCGAGATCGAGGCCGGCGCCAAGGCGAACCATCTGAGCTATATCGGCGACGCCCGGGTCGGGGAGGGGGCGAACGTCGGCGCCGGGGCGATCACCTGCAACTATGACGGCTTCGCCAAGTCGCGCACCGAGATCGGCGCGGGCGCGTTCATCGGCTCCAACGCCTCCCTCATCGCCCCGCTGTCGGTCGGCGCGGGCGCCATCGTCGGGGCCGGCAGCGTGATTACCGCCGACGTGCCGGCCGATGCGCTCGCCGTCGAACGGAACGGGCAGCGGGTGAAACCCGGCTGGGCGGCGGCCTATCGGTCGCGCAGGCGGGCCGGGCCGGCGGGTTGACGCCGGATGTGCGGGATCATCGGCGTCGTCGGCGAGCGGGAGGCCGCCCCGCTGCTGATCGACGGGCTGCGGCGGCTGGAATACCGGGGCTACGATTCCGCCGGCATCGCGACGCTCCGCGACGGGGTCGTCGAGCGCCGCCGCGCCGAGGGCAAGCTCGCCGGGCTCGAGGCCCTGCTGGCGGCGGAGCCGGCCGCCGGCGCGATCGGCATCGGCCATACCCGTTGGGCCACCCATGGCCCGCCCAGCCGGACCAACGCCCATCCGCACGCCGACGACCGCGTCGTCCTGGTGCATAACGGCATCGTCGAGAACTTCCAGGCGTTGCGCCGCGAGCTCGAGGCGGCCGGGCATCGCTTCGAGACCGAGACCGACAGCGAGGCCGTGGTCCATCTCGTCAGCCGCTATCTGCGCCGGGGGCGGACCCCGCAGGAGGCCGTCGCCGCGGCGCTGGGGCGGCTCGAGGGCGCGTTCGCCCTGGCGATCCTGTTCGCCGGGCGGGGCGATCTGATGATCGGGGCGCGGCGCGGGAGCCCGCTCGCGGTCGGCTATGGCGAGGGCGAGACGTATCTGGGTTCGGACGCGCTGGCCCTGGCGCCTCTGACCCGGCGAATCTGCTATCTGGAGGACGGCGACTGGGTGGAGGTCACGACCGCGGGGGCCGTGATCCACGACGGCTCCGGCGCGGTGGTCGAGCGCCCGGTCCGGCGGACCGAGGCGTCGGGGGCGCCGGTCGGCAAGGGGAATTATCCCCATTTCATGCTCAAGGAGATCCACGAACAGCCCGCAGTCATCGGCGAGACGCTGCACAGCGTGCTGGATCCGTGGAGCGAAACCGCGACCCTGCCGGCGGCGCTCGATCCCGAACGGCTGGCCAAGGTCACGATCGTCGCCTGCGGCACCTCCTATCACGCCGGGCAGGTCGCCAAGTACTGGCTGGAGCGGATCGCGCGGGCGGCGGTCGAGGCGGACATCGCGTCGGAGTTCCGCTACCGCGACGCGGTGATGCCGCCGGGCGGGACGGCGCTGTTCATCTCGCAGTCGGGTGAGACCGCGGACACGCTGGCGGCGCTTCGCCATGCGCGGGCGCGCGGCCAGTACGCGATCTCGATCGTCAACGTCGCCGAGAGCTCGATGGCCCGCGAGTCGGACCTGGCGCTGCGCACCCGGGCCGGACCCGAGATCGGCGTCGCCTCGACCAAGGCGTTCACGACGCAGCTGGCCATGCTCGCCTGCCTGACGATCGCGGTGGCGGCGCGGCGCGGCGCGATCGACCGCGCGCGCGAGGCCGAGCTGTGCCGGGGGCTCACCGAACTGCCGTCCCGCGTCAACGAGGTGCTCGTCCGCGACCGGCGGATCGCCGACCTCGCGCGCGAGATCGCCGAGGCGCGCGACGTGCTCTATCTCGGCCGCGGGACCGGCTACCCGATCGCCCTGGAGGGCGCGCTCAAGCTGAAGGAGATCTCCTACATCCACGCCGAGGGGTACGCCGCGGGCGAGATGAAGCACGGCCCGATCGCGCTGGTCGACGAGACCGTGCCGGTGATCGCGATCGCGCCGCCCGACGATCTGTTCGACAAGACCGCCTCGAACCTGCGGGAGGTCGCCGCCCGCGGCGGGCGGGTGATCGTGCTGTCGGACGCGGAGGGGATCGAGAGACTCGCCGACGTCGCCGCCGCGACGATCGAACTGCCGTCGGCCCATCCGCTGGCGGCGCCGATCCTCTACGCCGTCCCGGCGCAGCTGCTGGCCTATCACGCCGCCGTCGCCAGGGGCGCCGACGTCGACCAGCCGCGCAACCTCGCCAAGTCGGTGACCGTGGAGTAGTAGCGGGGGCGCAGCGGGGGCGTAACGGCGCCGGGGAAGCGACGGAACGGCGCGGAACGGGGAGGATTCGGTCATGCCGCAAGCCGTGGTCTATCTCGACGGCGCGTTCTTGCCCGAGAGCGAGGCGCGAATATCGGTGTTCGACCTGGGGTTCACCAGCGGCGATGCGGTCTACGAGGTGACGCGGACCTTCGGCCATCGCCTGTTCCGGCTCGACGCGCATGTCGACCGGCTGTTCCGGTCGCTGCGCTACGCCCGCATCGACTGCGGGCTCGACCGCGACGCGATGATCGCGGCGTCGCGCGAGACGTCGGCGCGCAATCTCGGCCGGCTGGGCGACCGGGACGACCATTCCCTGTGGCACGTCGTGAGCCGGGGCTCCCGCGTCGGCGGGCAAGGGGCCACGCTGGCGATCTTCTGCCTGCCGGTCGAGTTCGACGAGTTCGCCCGCGAATACGTCGAGGGCGTGACGCTGGTGACGCCGGCGACCCGGCGCATCCCGCCGCAGAGCCTGGAGGCCAAGGCCAAGATCGCCAACAAGATGAACCACAAGATCGCGGTCTTCGAGGCGCGGCAGGCCGATCCCCGGGCCACGCCGCTGATGCTCGACATCGACGGCAACGTAAGCGAGACCGACCGGGCGAACTTCTTCTTCGTCCGGGACGGCGCGCTGTTCACCTCCACCGCCCGCAACGTGTTGGGCGGCATCACCCGCGAGGCGGCGATCGAACTCGCGGGCGAACTCGGCATCGAGGTCAACGAGGGCGACTTCACGCCCTACGACGTCTACAACGCCGAGGAGGCCTTCACCACCGGGACCAGCGCCACCGTGGCCCCGGTCGGGGCGCTCAACGGGCTGCGGATCGGCGCCGCCTTGCCCGGTCCGGTGACGATGCGGCTGATCCGCGCCTTCAACGATCTGTTCGGCTTCGACTACGTGGCCCAGGCGCTCGACCATCTGGGCGACAACGAGCGCGGCGCGCTGCTGTCGGCCTGGCGGGAGCGGCTGGCGGACCGGACGTAGCGGGCGCGTCCGGCGGCTCAGACGTAATACACCACCAGCAGCCCGCCCAGCATCACCGCCACCCACAGCGCCGTCGAGCCGGTCGGCCAGCTCCGCGCCAGGGCGCCCTGCGGGCCGTGATGGCGGTAGAGGCCCGCGATCAGCCGGTCGAGGCCCAGCCGCAGCTCTTCGAGGACGCCGAGATATCCCGGCCAGACGACGCCGGACCACAGGCGCAGCAGCCGCGGCGGCAGCCGGCGATAGGTCCAGTCGAAATCGAGGTTGGTCGAGCGCATCTCCGGCGGGTAGATGCGGTAGCGCATCAGCACCGAGAAGGCGAGGGCCGAGAACATCAGCAGCTGCAGCTGGCCGATGACGTGGCTCGTCGTATAGGGCCGGTAGTCGACGTCGTAGGGCAGCAGGCCGTAGAGCCAGGGCGAATGGACGCCGAGCCCGATGCAGAGCGCCGCGGTCAGCCCCATGGCGATGCGCATGTTCCACGGCGCTTCCCGGCAGCGGCGGCCCGAGTCGTGGGCGAAGAAGGCGAAGAACGGGATCTTTATGCCCGAATGATGAAAGACTCCGGCGGAGGCGAACATCAACACCAGCCAGACGATCAGATGGCCGTCATGGGCGGCCGCCGACAAGGTGAGCGACTTGGCGACGAAGCCGCTGAACAGCGGAAAGGCGGAGATCGACGCCGCCCCGACGATGCAACAGGCGGCGGTGAACGGCATCGATTTGTACAGCCCGCCGAGATCCGTGCCCCTGATGGTTCCGGTGCGGAACAGCACCGCCCCCATCGACATGAACAGGAGCGCCTTGTACAGGATATGCGCGAAGGCGTGGCCGGCGGCGCCGTTGAGCGCCATCGGCGTGCCGATGCCGACGCCTACGACCATGAAGCCCAGCTGGTTGTTGAGGCTGTAGGCCAGCACGCGCCGCAGATCGTTCTCGATCACCGCGTAGAAGATCGGGAAGGCGGTCATGACCGCGCCGACATAGATCAGCAGCTCGGTACCCGGATAGCCGCGCGCCAGGGCGTAGACGGCCGTCTTGGTGGTGAACGCGCTGAGGAAGACGGTCCCGGTGACGGTGGCCTCGGGATAGGCGTCCTGCAGCCAGTTGTGCAGCAGCGGAAAGGCGCATTTGATCCCGAAGGCGAGGAAGATCAGCCAGCCGGCGAGGCTCCCGGTCCCGATCTTTCCGAACGCCACCGATCCCGACTCCTGGGCCAGCAGCCCCGCCCCGGCCAGCAGCAGGACGCCGGAGCCGACCTGGATGACGAGATAGCGCATCCCGGCGCGGTAGGCCCGCTCGGTCCCGGTCGCCCAGACGAGGAACACCGACGAGACCGCCATCGCCTCCCAGTAGACGAAGAGGGTGATCAGGTCGCCGGCGAAGACGGCGCCGATGCCGCTGCCGGCGTAGACCATCGCCGCGGTCTGCTGCGCCGCGTCCTTGACGTGGAGGGCGTAGATCGCGCCCAGGAACGCCGCGACGTGGAAGATGTAGCCGAAGATCCGGCTCAGCGGGTCGATCCGCACCGGAACGAGGTCGAGGTCCAGGAAGCGGAAGGCGAGGTAGACGCCGGGATCGGTCGCGATCAGGGCCGCCAGCCCCGCGGCCGGCAAAGCGAGCAGCCAGGCGCCGCGCGCCGCCCCCCGCAGCAGCGGCGTCGCGAGCGCGCCCGCGATCAGCAGCAGTCCCGGCGGCAGGTCGAAGATCATTCGTCCGCGTCCCGCGGCTCCGCCGCCCGGTCGCCGTCGCGGCGGTCATCGCCATCGCCATCGCCGCCGCCGTCGCCCGGATCGTCGTAATAGTCTTCGCTGCGCATCACCAGCCGGCGCATCTCCTTGGCCGCGACGACCAGGAAGACGCAGCACACGAAGCCGTAGACGCCGTGCGCGCCGAACATGCGCTCGACCTCGAACTCGCCATGCTTGTGGTAGAACGCATCGGCGGCGAACAGAACGGCGCAGACCGCGACCACCGCCCAATACACCTTGTCGACGCTGCCGGGCCGGTCGAGCCAGCCTTCCTTCGAGGTCACGCCCGTCTCCTCACGGTTGCGCGATAGGAAGAAGAAATTCGTATATTTCGTTGGCGAATATGAATAATACGATGCAGGCGAGCGCGGTGAAGCAGAGCGGCGCCACGCATAGGAACGGCGCTTCCCGGATGCCGCCCCGGTCGCCGCGGCCCCGATCGCCGTGGTCATGGACGCGGTGGGCCTCCGGCTCGGCCGGCGGCGGCAGGAAGAAGCCGCGCGCCGGGATCGGCATGAGATAGGCGACGTTGAGCAGCGAACTCGCCATCAGCACGCCGATCAGAACCAGCTGGCCGGCGTCGATCGCGCCCAGGGCGAGATACCATTTGCTCCACGCCCCGCCCAGGGGCGGCAGCCCGGTGACGCTGAGCGCGCCGATGAGGAAGGCGAGGAAGGTGAACGGCATGCGCCGGCCGAGCCCGGCCATGCCGCCGATCTCCGTCTTGTGCGCCGCCACCATGATCGCCCCGGCGCAGAAGAACAGGGTGATCTTGCCGAAGGCGTGCATCGCGATGTGCATGGCCCCGCCGACGATGCCGAAGGTCGTGGCCATGGCCCCGCCCATGACGACGTAGCTCAGCTGGCTGACGGTCGAATAGGCGAGCCGCGCCTTGAGATTGTCCTTGGAGAGGGCGATCAGCGACGCGACGACGATGCTGGCCCCGGCGACGTACGTCAGCCATTCGCCGGCGCCGGTTTCGCGCAGATGGTCGGCGCCGAAGACGTAGAGGATCACCTTCAGCGCCGTGAAGACGCCCGCCTTCACCACCGCCACCGCGTGCAGCAGCGCGCTGACCGGCGTCGGCGCCACCATCGCCGCGGGCAGCCAGCGGTGCAGCGGCATCAGCGCCGCCTTGCCGATCCCGTACATGTAGAGGAACAGCAGCACGCCCAGGAGCGGCCCCTCGACCTTGCCGTCGAGGATGCCGCCGGGGCGGAAGTCGAGCGTTCCCGCTGCCTGCCAGGTCCACAGGATCGCCACCAGCTGCAACCCGATCGAGGTCGACAGCAGGATGCCGAGATAGGTCCGCGCGCCCCGCATCGCCTCCGGCGACTGATGATGCGCGACCAGCGGGTAGGTCGAGATCGTCAGCACTTCATAGGCGACGAACAGCGTCATCATGTTCCCGGCCATCGCGACCGCGAGCGCGGCGGCGACGGCGACCGCGAAGCAGACGTAGAAGCGGGTCTGGTTCGCCTCGCGATGCCCGCGCATATAGCCGATCGAATAGAAGGAGGTGACGATCCACAGAAAGGACGCGACCAGGGCGAACAGCATGCCGAGCGGTTCGAGGACGAAGCGGAAGGCGAGGCCGGGGAGGAACTCGAACAAGACGAGGGCGGGCCGGCCGCCGTCGGCGACGACGCCCAGGAGCGGCAGCGTCGCCAGGAAGGTGACCGCGGCGGCGGCGATGGTCGCCGCCTCGCGCAGGTTGGGCCGGCGGCGAAGGGCGGCGATCGCCGCGGCGCCGACCAAGGGCGCGGCCAGGGCCACCGCCATGAGGATGGGCGGGCTCATCCCGCCGATCCCAGCAGCGTCTCCGCGGCGCGCTGCGCCACGCCCACGCTCACCGACGTCTCGATGCCGAAATAGACGTTGGCCGCGGTCAATATCCAGGCCGGGACGAGGAGGGCGGCCGGGGCCTCGGCGCGCCCCGCCGCGCCCGCCGGCGCCGGGCGGAACCAGGCCGCCTCGACGACGCGCCAGACGTAGATCACCGCCAGCAGCGAACTGGCGACGATCAGCGCCGCGACCGGCCACAGGCCGGAGTCGAGGGCGGCCAGGACGAGATGCCATTTGCTGACGAACCCGGCCGTCAGCGGCACGCCGATCAGGCTCAGCCCGCCGACGACGAACGCCGCCATCGTCCACGGCATGCGCCGTCCCAACCCGGCGAAATCGTCCAGCTGGGCCGAGCGCAGCCGGTGAAACACGCATCCGACGGCCAGGAACAGGGCGCCCTTCATCAGCGCGTGGTTGAACAAATGCAGCATCCCCGCGGCGAGGCCCGCCGCGGTGACGAAGCTCGCGCCCAGCACCATGTAGCCGATCTGCGCCACGCTCGAATAGGCGAGCAGGCGCTTCACGTCGTTCTGGAAGATGGCGACGGTCGAGGCGGCGAAGATCGCCGCGGTCGCGAGGGCCATCAGCGGGTATCTGGTCGGCAGCGTCTCGAACGAGAACTCAACCCCGAACACGGTGAAGAAGAAGCGCAGCAGGACGTAGATCGCGACCTTGGTGGCGGTGGCGGCGAGGAAGGCGCTGACCGCCGAGGGCGCGTAGGCGTAGGCGTTGGGCAGCCACAGATGCAGCGGGAACAACGCGAGCTTGAGCGCCGCGCCGACGGTGAGAAACGCGAAGGCGACGATCGCCGTCCGGTCGTAGCCGGCGTCGGGAAGCCGGTTCGCGATGTCGTGCATGTTGAGGCTGCCGGTCGCGTGGTAGAGCAGCCCCACCCCGATGACGATGAAGGTGGCCCCGATCGTCCCCAGCACGAGGTATTGGTAGGCCGCGGTCAGCGCCCGCCGGTCGCGCCCCAGCCCGATCAGGACGTAGGACGACAGCGAGGAGATCTCGAGGAAGACGAACAGGTTGAACGCATCGCCGGTGATCGCGACGCCGAGCAGCCCGGCGAGGCACAGGAGGAAGGCGGCGTAGAACAGGTAGCGGCGTTCGCGGTCGAGTGCGAGCGGCATGTCGGCGCGGGCGTAGACGATGACGACGGCGGCGATGCCGGTGACGACCAGCAGCACGAAGGCGTTGACCGCGTCGACGCGGTACTCGATCCCCCAGGGCGCCGCCCAGCCGCCGATCTCGTAGGAGATCACGCCGCGCTCCATGACCTCGCCGACCAGCAGGCAGGCGATCGCGAAGGCGATCCAGACGGCGGCGAGGGCGAGGACGAACGCCCGGTCCCCGCCGCGCAGCAGAACGCAGGCCGGGGCCGCCAGCAGCGGCGCCACGACCTGCAGGGCCGGAAGATGGGCGCCGATCACGGCTCCTCGTCCAGCTCGTGGATCTCGTCCTCTTCGATCGTGCCGTAGGCGTGGCGGATGCGCACCACCAGCGCGAGGCCGAGCGCGGTGGTGGCGACGCCGACGACGATCGCGGTGAGAATCAGGACGTGGGGCAGCGGGTTGGAATAGGTGGAGTAGGCGTCGTCGAGGATCGGCGCGGTGCCGCCCGCGACCTTGCCCATCGAGATGTAGAGGACGAACACCGAGGCCTGGAACACGTTGAGCCCGATGAGCTTCTTGATCAGGTTGCCGCGCGCCACGACGACGTAGAAGCCGGCCATCATCAGGAAGATGACGATCCAGTAGTTGTAGTGCCCGACGACGTCCACGCCGTCAGCCGTCCTTCCTGGCGAAGGTGTAGAACAGCGTCATCATCACCGCGCCCACGGTGACGCCGACGCCCAGCTCGACCAGCAGGATGCCCAGATGCTGGCCGCTCCTGGGGTCGCGGTCGAGCACGAAGTAGTCGAGATAGTTGCCGCCCAGCAGCAGCCCGGCGACGCCGACGCCGGCGAACAGCAGCACCCCTCCGGCGATCCCGGCCCGCAGCGCGCCGATCGGCACGATGCGCTGCGCGTTGTCGATGCCGAAGACCAGCGCGTAGAGGATGAAGCCGGCGGCGAAGATGACCCCGGCCTGGAAGCCGCCGCCGGGGCCGTAATCGCCGTGGAACTGGACGTAGAGGGCGAACAGCAGGATGAACGGCGTCAGCAGCTTGGTGACGACGCGGAGCACGATGTATTCCCTCATCCCCCGTCCTCCGTCGGCCGGCGTTTGCGTCGCCAGCTCCCCAGCAGCAGGATGACGCCGATCCCGGCGGTGAAGATCACCGTCACCTCGCCCAGCGTGTCGTAGCCGCGATAGCTCGCCAGCACCGCGGTCACCACGTTGGGGACGCCGGTCTTGCGCTCGGCGTCGGCGAGATAGACCGGCGCCACATGGACGTGCGGCGGGGCCGAGGCGTCGCCGTAGCTCGCCATGTCGAGGCTGCCGTAGATCAGGGCGGCCCCGGTGACGGCGACGACCGCCAGCGGGATCCAGCGCGAATGCGCCGGCGGCTTCTCGGTCCGCGTCGTCAGGGCCAGGGTGGCGAGGAAGAGCGCCGTCGCGATGCCGGCGCCGACCGCGGCCTCGGTGAAGGCCACGTCGACGGCGTCGAGCACGACGAAGATCGCCGCGGCGAGGAAGCTGTAGATGCCGCCCAGCATGACCACGGCGAACAGGTTGCGGAGCAGCACGATGGCCGCCGCGGTCAGCGCCATGAAGGTCAGGATGACGATGTTCAGGACGTCTTCGATGCTTCGTCCTTTCCGTCCCGCAGCAGGGGGTCGAGGCCGCTCGCATGCGCGGTGTGGATCAGCGCATGGGTCGCGGTCGGGCTGGTGAAGGCGATGAAGATCAGGATCAGCATCAGCTTGACCGTGACCAGGGTGAAGCCGCCCTGGAGCATCAGCCCGATCAGGATCAGCCCGGCGCCCAGCGTGTCGGTCAGGCTGGCCGCGTGGGCGCGGGTATAGACGTCGGGCAGGCGCAGCACGCCGATCCCGCCGGCGATCGTGAACGCCGAGCCCGCCAGCAGCAGAACCCAGCTCGCTGCGTCAATCGCCGCCGCCACCGCTCCGCCCGTCCCGGCCGCCCGGCCCGATGCCGAGATCGCCGTATTTGAAGTATTTCAGCATGGCGATCGTGGCGACGAAGTTGATCAGCGCATAGACCAGCGCGATGTCGAGGAAGTCGGGCCGCCCGGCGAGAAACCCGATCACGCCGATGATCAGCACCGTCTTGGTGCCGAACATGTTGACCGCGAGGATGCGGTCGTACAGCGTCGGCCCGGCGAAGCCGCGGATCAGGGCGAGCCCCATGGTCAGCAGGATGGCCGCGGCGGCGGCGCTAAACATCGCCCGCCTCCTGGACCGGCTCCTCGCCCGCCATGTCGGTGACGCGGCGGTCCATCTCGCCGGATTGGAGCGCCCGCGCGCCGTCTCGCGTCAGCGCATGGACGAGGATCTCGCCGGGCTCCACATCGACCGAGATCGTCCCCGGCGTCAGCGTGATCGAGTTGGCGTAGACCGCCAAAGCGAGTTCGGAGCGCTGGCTCGCGCGCAGCCGCACCAGCGTCGGGCTGATCGGCAGGCTCGGCGCGAGAACGCGGCGGGCCACGTCGACGTTCGCCTTGGCCACCTCCCAGGCGAGCCAGGGCCAGTAGACGAAGGCGCGGCGCGTCATGTGGATCGGATGGCCCTCGTGATCGACCAGCTCCATCCGCAGGGCCACCGCCACCACCGCGGCGGAGGACGCCAGCCCGAAGATCAGCAGCAACGGCGTGTAATGGCCGGAGAGCAGCAGCCAGACGCCGAACGACACCAGTCCGAGAGAGATCGCGTGAACCACGAGCGCCTTGCCGACGTTGTCTTCTACGGACGCGCTGCATCGGCGGCCGCGACGCCGGATCCTATTACGGCCCCGGCGCGGTTTCCAGCGAAAACTCGCTCCGGCCCACGCCGCCGGCGACGAAAAAAACTTGGCGAAAATCGCCGCCGGCGATGGTAGACTGGCGGTAAAAGTAGGGAGGAGTCTCAGCGTGAACGAGACCGAGGGTGGGTATGAAGGGGCCGCGTCGACGCCGATCCGCGGCACCGTCAAATGGTTCAACGCCGTGCGCGGCTACGGGTTCGTCTCGCCCGAGGACGGCTCGGCGGACGTGTTTCTGCATATGACCGTTCTGCGGCAGGCGGGTCACGAGAAACTGCCGACCGGGGCCACGGTCGAATGCGAGACGGCGCAGGGCGCGCGGGGCCGCCAGGTTTCGTCGATCCTCCGGCTGGACCTGTCGACCGCGGTCGAGGAGGCCCCGCATCAGGGGCCGCGCTTCGCCCCGCCGCCCGAGCCGCAGCCGACCGGCGAGTTCATCGAGGCGACGGTCAAGTGGTTCAACCCGCATAAGGGGTACGGCTTCGTCTGCCCGGTGGAGTCCGAGACCGACATCTTCATCCACATGGTGACGCTGCGGCGGGCGGGCATCGCCGGGCTGATTACCGGTCAGCAGGTCATGGTCCGCACCGCCGAGAGCCCGAAGGGCCTGCAGGCGACCGACATCCGCACCACGAGCGCCCCGCTGGCGTGAAGGCGGAGGCCGGCGCGGGACCGCCGGCCTCCGCTCCGGCGCTCCTATTCGTCCCGCGCCAGCTCGACCGCATAGCTGTCGAGCGGCGGGATCCAGTCGATCAACCCCTGCGCCTGAAGGAAGGCGGCGAAGCGCCGGTAACGCGCCCGGTCGAGGGCCGCGGGTCGGAGCGCGAACCGCGGCAGGGTGTCGCGCCAGGCGCGCCGGTTGAGCTCGTTCTCCAGCTCCTTCCGGCCTTTGACGAACAACTCCCAACTCCCCTGCGGGTGGTTGATCAGATATTGCGTTCCGCGTTCGACCGCGAACACGAAGGCGGCGAGGGCCGGGTCGGCGAGCTGCGCCCGGTTGGCGATGAGGATCAGCTCGTCGAACGCGGGAACGCCCTCCTCCTCGACGTAGAAGGCGCGGCCCGGGCGATTCTCCAGGTCGAGCTGGTTGAGTTCGAAATTCCGGTAGGCGCCGATGACGGCATCGACCTTGCCCGAGATCAACGCCGGCGACAGCGAAAAGTTGACGTTCACCAGGGTGATGTCGGCGAGCGTCAGCCCGTGCCCGGCGAGCATCGCCCGGAGCAGCGCGTCCTCGAACCCGCCGACGGAGAAGCCCACCTTCCGCCCCTTCAGATCGGCGATCGAGCGGATCGGGCCGTCTCTGAGCGTCACCAGCGAGTTCAGCGGCGTCGCCACCAACGTCCCGATGCGCGCCAGCGGCAGCCTGGCCGCGGCCTGAAGGTGCAGCTGCGGCTGATAGGAGATCGCGACGTCGGCCTTGCCGGCGGCGACCAGCTTGGGCGGGTCGTTGGGATCGGCGGGCGCTTTGAGCTCCACTTCCAGGCCCGCTTCCGAGAAGTAGCCGCGTTCGAGGGCGACGTAGAGCGGCGCATGGTCCGGGTTGACGAACCAGTCGAGCAGGACGGTCATCGTCCTCGCGGTCGCGTCCGAACTCGCGCCGACCAGGACGCCGAGCAGGATCGCGCCGAAAACACGTCGAAGCATTGGAGCCTCCTCCGTTCGATTACGTTCCGTTCCGTTCTTCCTGCTCCCCTGCCGGCAGCGTTTCCGCCTGCCAGGGGAGAGCGCGCCGCAACGCCCCGTCGATGGCGAAGTAGAGCGCGACGCCGAACGCCGCCAACACGAACAGGGCGGCGAACATGAGGTCGATCTGAAGCCGCGCGTTGGCGTGCAGCATGAGATAGCCGAGGCCGGCGCTCGAACCGACCCATTCGCCGACGACGGCTCCGATCGGCGCTACCGCGGCGGCCACCCGGAGGCCGGACGCGAGCGCCGGCAGGGCCGCCGGGATGCGGATATGGCGCAGCGTCGTCCAGCGGCTGCCGTTCATCACCCGGGCGAGGTCGAGCCATCCCTGGTCGGTGCGCCGCAACCCGTCGAAGAAGGCGGAAGCGACGGGGAAGTAGATGATGAGCACCGCCATCGCGATCTTGGAGGCGAGGCCGTAGCCGAACCACAGCACCAGCAGCGGCGCCAGGGCGAACACCGGCATCGCCTGGCTGAACACCAGCGCCGGCAGCAGCCAGCGCCGCGCCGGCCGGAAATAGCTCATCGTCAGGGCGGTCCCGCAACCGATCAGCGCGCCGATCGCCAGCCCGGCGAGGATCTCGAAGAAGGTCGTCCCCGCATGGGAGGCGATGAGCCCGGCCCCGTCGGCCAGCGCCGCGGCGACGCGGGCCGGTCCGGGCAGGATGAAATGGGGCGCGCCCGTGAGCCACACCACCGCCTGCCATGCGGCGACCAGCCCGCAGAAGACGACGGCGAGGCGCCGGGCCGCGCTCACGGCGCGTCCCCGGCCCGGATCAGCCGGCGCAGCAGCTCCGCCTGGCGGGCGAGCAGGACCGGGTCGGCCGGGTCGCGCGGGGCGGGGCCCGGCGGCTCCAGCGCCCGGTCGAGACGGGCCGGCTTGCCCGACATGACGTGGATGCGGTCGGCGAGCCGCAGCGCTTCCTGCGGATCGTGGGTCACCAGCAGCACGGTGCGGCCGACCAGCAGCTCGGCGGCGAGCGCCTGGAGGCGCGCCCGGGTGATGGCGTCGAGGGCCGAGAAGGGCTCGTCCATCAGCACCACCGGACGGTCCTCCAGCAAAGTCCGCGCCAAGGCCGCGCGCTGGCGCATGCCGCCCGAGCAGGCCGCCGGCCGGTCGTCCTGCCGGTCGTCCAGTCCGACCCGGGCCAGCAGCGCCCGCGCGCGCCGCCGCAAGGCCGGGTCGCCGCGCCGCGCGCCGCGCAGCCGGGCGCCCAGCGCCACGTTGTCGAGCAGGCTGAGCCAGGGCAGCAGCAGGTCCTGCTGCGCCATGTAGGCGGCGCGCCCGGCGAGGGGACGGCCGTCGCTGCACGATATCCGCGTGCCCGCCGACATCGGCGCCAACCCGGCGATCGCGCGCAGCAGGCTGGTCTTGCCGACGCCGCTGGGACCCAGCAGGCAGGTCCAGCCCCCGCCTTCGAGGGTGAATTCGAGATCGTCGAACAGAATTTCCGCCCCGAAGGAGAGCCGCGCCGCCTCGACGATCACCGCCGGCGGCGGCGACGGCGGGTTCGGATCGGGGGCGGCGGGTCGTCGCTGGCTCAACTGCACTGGTCCCTACGCCGGTGCGAACCGGATCAGGTTCGAGGGGTCGTCCGCGTATCGGACCTCTCAGCCGGGCGAACCGGCTCCCCCCAGTGGAGGAGCGACTATGCGCCCGCCGCCCAGGCATGGCAAGCCCCGTCCCGGTCCGAGTTCGCCCGCGGGCGGGCGGAGCGATCCGGTTTGACAGGCGGCGGGCTGCGCCTATACTCCGCCGCCTTCCCGGGGAAGAGGGCCGGGGGCCCGTCGCCGGCGAGGTCCGGGCGCGAACGATCGGGACAGCGACGAACGAAGGACGCGGCGCATGACCAAGCGGTTGCAGTCGAAATACAAGATCAACCGGCGCCTCGGCGTCAATCTCTGGGGGCGGCCGAAAAGCCCGATCAACATGCGGGACTACGGCCCCGGCGAGCACGGCCAGCGTCGGCGCAAGCCGTCCGACTTCGGCATCCAGCTGAAGGCCAAGCAGAAGCTCAAGGGCTATTACGGCAACGTCACCGAACGGCAGTTCCGCCGGACTTACGAAGAGGCCGTGCGGCGGCGCGGCGACACGATCGAGAACCTGATCGGGCTGCTCGAACAGCGGCTCGACAGCGTGGTCTACCGGCTCAAATTCGTCCCTACCGTGTTCGCGTCGCGCCAGTTCATCAATCACGGACACGTCAAGGTGAACGGCCGGCGGGTCACGATCCCGTCCTATCGGGTCCGCGAGGGCGACGTGATCGAGATACGCGACCGGTCGCGCGAGATCCCGGTCCTGCTCGAAGCGATCGAATCCCCGGAGCGCGACGTGCCCGACTATCTCGACGTCGACTACAACAAGATGCAGGGGAGCTTGCTCCGCATTCCCAAATTCGCCGACGTCCCCTATCCGGTGCAGATGGAGCCCAACCTGGTGGTCGAGTATTACTCGCGTTAGCTCGCATTTCTCATACTGGCAGCGGTCTGCGCCGCGTTCGGGTGACGCGATCCGCCAGGAAAAGGCCTCGCCCGCACCCGGCTCGCCGCCGCAAGCTGCGCAAGATCGGCATCCGGATCGGGATCGGCGCGCGCCGGGTCAAGATCGCCATGGCCCCCATCCCTGGAAGGACGAGTTCACCATCGCCCGCCGCCGACTATTCACCGCCGCAGCGTGAAGCGGCTCTCACGCGCGCTTCTTTCCAACAACACAGAACGGCCCCAGGACGACCCAACCGCCAACCGGCGGGCGCCGACGCGCGCCCCGAAAACGCCGCAGCCACACAACACAAACCCAATCGCCGCCGCTCACCCGCGCCAGGACGTCAGACCCTCAGCCCTCGACAGGTATGAGAAATGCAAATTAGGGTTTACCCCCCCCCCCCCCGGGGGCGTATGACGGTCAGGTCCGCCCGCGGGCGGAGTGATCCAAGGAACGGAAGGCGAGAGAGATGACGGACGAGAAGACCGACGGCGGCCGCTGGACGGAGATGGAGGAGAGCTGGCGCAGGGACCCCGGGTTCCGCTCGCGGATGGAGGCGGACCCGAGGGCGGCGCTGGCCGAGCACGGAATCGAGATTCCGAGCGGCGTCGACGTGCGCCTCGCGGTGGACAGCGAGGACACGATCCACGTGGTGGCCCCGCCCGACCCCAACCGCGCGATGTCGGACGACGATCTCGGCGTCGTCGTCGGCGGGACCGGCAGGATGACGTACGAGGAGTGGTCCGCCAGACTGGACAACCTCATACAGCGCTCCCGGAGCGGCGACTGCTTCCTGACCACGGCGGTGGCGGGGCGCCGGGGCGAGGCGGACGACGGGCCGACGCTGTCGGCGCTGCGGGGCTTCCGCGACGGCTACATGTCGGAGACGGAGGAGCGCCGGGAGATGGTCGCGGCCTACTACGAGACGGCGCCCGCGATCGTCGCGGCGATCCCGGCCGGTCACGCCGACTGGGACTGGATCGGCGAGCGGATCGACGCCGCCGTCGCGGCGATCAGCGACGGCGACGGCGACGCGGCCTTCGACGTCTACGCCGGCATGGTCAGGCGCCTGACCAGCCGCTGGCTCGGATAGCCGCGGCGGACCGACGATAGCCGCGCCCGCGGCGCTGCTGCTGCGGGCCGGCGGGCGCAGGGCGGCGCGACGCCCCTTGAACCGAGGTCGAACAGGGGCGCGGTCCCGACTTCCTACGCCTCGCCAGCGCCCTCTTCGCCTTCCACCCGCGTGGCGGCGTGGAACAGCGGCCGCCGGACGTCATGCTGCTCGCGGCGCTCCGATGAGCCCGGATACCGCTTGCCGCAGAGGAAGAACATGACGGAGGCCGAACCTCTATCTCGCTTCACCGAGCGGCCCGAGGTCTTCGGCGGCAAGCCGATCATTCGCGACATGCGGATCGCGGTGGAGCATGTCTTGCGGGATGTTGGCGGCGGACGACGGCGCGGAGGCCATTCTCGACGAGCGCCCGGAGCTGGGCCCCGGCGGATGTTCGGGCGCGCCTGCCGTTCGCCCATCGCGCGGGCGTCGCGGCTCCGACCCGGCGGGGTAGGGCAGCGGCAGGGAGGTCCGGTATTTCACCTGGTTGAGGGCGAAGCTCGACTTGATGCTGGCGACGCCGGGCGCGCGGGTCAGATGGTCCTTCAGGAAGGCTTCGTAAGCCTCGACGTCGGCGACTACGACCCGTAACAGATAGTCGGCGTCGCCGGTCATCAGATAGCACTCCATCACCTCGGGTCGTTGCAGGATCGCCCGCTCGAACGTCTCCAGAGCGCGCTCCACCTGGCGTTCCAGCGTGACCTGGACGAATACGCTGACCGGCAGCCCGACCGCGGCGGGGTCCAGCAGCGATACGTGACTCTTGATCACGCCGGCGCGTTCGAGTTCGCGCACGCGCCGCAGACAGGGAGACGGCGACAGGCCGACATGGCGCGCAAGATCGGCGTTGGAGACGCGCGCGTTCTCCTGGAGCAGGTCGAGAATCCGACAATCGATTCCATCAAGCGGCGTTTTCGGCATGTTTCTCTTCTTTGGAACGTATTTCAGGCATGATATAGCGTATTTGGATCAATCGGCAAGCAGTTTCGCAAGATACGTTTCGTCGCGATCCGCTATGCTCGCGGTCGTTTCGTCGGCGAGAGGGTCGTTCGCGATGCCGCAAGCCTCGATGGCGATGCTGCGCGCCCTGGAGCGCAAGATCCTCTGGCTGTCGAGCTGGACGATACATCACGCCAACCACGTCCGCCCCAGCCGCGACGGGCTGAAGGTCGGCGGGCATCAGGCGTCGAGCGCTTCGCTGGTCCAGATCATGACCGCGCTCTATTTCGACGCTTTGCGGCCCGAAGACCGGGTGGCGGTCAAGCCTCACGCCGCGCCGGTATTCCACGCCATCCAGTATCTGCTCGGCCGGCAGACGCGCGACAAGCTGGAGCGCTTCCGCGCTTTCGACGGGGCGCAGTCCTATCCGTCGCGGACGAAGGATACCGACGACGTCGATTTCTCCACCGGCTCGGTCGGGTTGGGCGCCGCCCATACCATCTTCTCGGCCCTGGTCCGGGACTACGTCCGACTGCGGGGGTTGGGGCCCGGCGAGGCGGCGCCCGGCCGCATGATCGCCCTGGTGGGCGATGCCGAACTGGACGAGGGCAACATGTTCGAGGCGTTGCTGGAAGGGTGGAAGAAGGAGGTGCGCGACGTCTGGTGGGTGATCGATTACAACCGCCAGAGCCTCGATTCGGTGATCGCCGACCGCCTGTTCGGACGCATCGACGAGCTGTTCCGCTCGGTCGGCTGGCGCGTCGAGACGATGAAGTACGGCAAACGGTTGCAGGCGGCCTTCGAACGCCCCGGCGGCGGCGCGCTTCGCCGCTGGATCGACGACTGCCCCAATTCGCTCTACGCCGCCTTGACCTATAAGGGCGGAGCCGCTTGGCGCGAGCATCTGGCCCGCGATCTGGGCGCCGCCGCGGGCATCGGGGCGCTGCTCGACGAGCATGACGACGACGGTCTGCACGCGCTGATGACGAACCTCGCCGGCAACGACCTCGACTCCGCGGTCGAAGCCTTCCGGGGCATGGACGACGACACGCCGACCTGCTTCATCGCCTACACGATCAAGGGCTACGGGCTGCCGTTCGCAGGCCACAAGGACAACCACGCCGGGCTGATGAACCCGGAGCAGATGCGCGCCTTCCGGGCGGAGATGAAGATCGCGGAGGGCGAAGAGTGGGCGCCGTTCGCCGGGTTGGACGCGCCCGCCGACGAGCTCCGTCGGTTCCTGGACGGGATCCCGTTCGCGGCGCGCGACCCGCGTCGGGCCGAGGCGCCGCGCGTCGCCGTGCCCGCCCGGCTGGAGACCGGGCCGCGCCAGACCCGCCAATCGACCCAGGAAGGTTTCGGACGCATTCTCAACGAGATCGCGCGCGCCGGCGGCGAGCTGGCGGAGCGGATCGTCACCACCTCGCCCGACGTGACCGTCTCGACCAATCTGGGTCCCTGGGTCAACCGGCGAGGTCTGTTCCATCGCACGGAATCGGCCGACATATTCGCCTCCGAGCAAGTCGCCTCGGCGCAGAAATGGGCGATGTCGCCGGCCGGCCAACATATCGAGCTCGGCATCGCCGAACACAACCTGTTCCTGATGCTCTCGGCGCTCGGCCTCTCGGGATCGCTGTTCGGCGCCCGGCTGCTGCCGGTCGGGACGCTCTACGACCCTTTCATCCGGCGCGGGCTGGATGCGTTACACCATGCCTGCTACCAGGACGCCCGCTTCATGCTGGTGGCGACGCCTTCGGGCGTGACGCTGGCGCCCGAAGGCGGCGCGCACCAATCCCAGGAGACGCCGCTGATCACCCTCGCCCAGCCCGGCCTCGCCGCCTTCGAGCCGGCCTACGTGGACGAGCTCGCCGTGGTGATGCGATGGGGCTTCGTCCATATGCAGACCGACGACGGCGGCTCGGTCTGCCTGCGACTCTCGACCCGCGCGATCGACCAGCCGGCGCGCGCGCTGGAGGCGGCGGAAGCCGACGACGTGATCGCCGGCGGCTATTGGCTGGCGCCGCCGGAACCGGGGACGGGGCTCGCCATCGGCTATGCGGGCGCGGTGGCGCCCGAGGCGATCGCCGCGCATGCGCAGCTGCTCGAAGACATCCCGGGGGCGGGGTTGCTTGCGATTACCTCGCCCGACCGGCTGCACGCCGAATGGATGACCGCGCGCCGGACGCGCATGTCCGGCGCGGCGGGCGGAAGCGCCCATATCGAACGGCTGCTGGCGCCGCTCGCCCGGACCGCGGCGCTGGTGACCGTCATCGACGGCCATCCGGGCGCGCTGTCCTGGCTCGGCTCGGTCGCAGGTCATCGTATCTATCCGCTGGGCGTCGACCGATTCGGTCAATCGGGCGACATTCCCGATCTCTATCGCGCCTACGGCATCGACTGCGCGGCGATCCTGGACGGGGCCGCGCGCGCTTGTCTGCGCCAAGCCGGGCGCGTCGGGTGAAGCGTTTGCCGCCCGCCGCCGCATTATATAGTTGCCACGGGAGCGGCTCTGCTATAGATGGCCGCGGCGCGCGGTCGGCGCCCCCGAGCGACGCGCGGGCGTGGTGGAATGGGAGACACGCCAGATTTAGGATCTGGTGGCGCAAGCCGTGGGGGTTCAAGTCCCTCCGCCCGCACCACACCGCACGGCGCACCACGAGTCCGGGATTTCGATGCAAGTAACCGAGACCAGTTCAGAAGGCCTCAAGCGCGAGTTCACGATCGTCGTGCCGGCGGCCGACCTCGAAACCGAGATGCAGGGGCGGCTTGCCGAACTCGCCAGATCGGCGCGCATCCCGGGGTTTCGGCCGGGCAAGGCGCCCGTGGACCTGCTGCGCAAGCGCTACGGCGATTCGGTGCGGGGCGAGGTCCTGGAAAAAACCATCCAGGAGACGACCGCCAACGCCATCAGCGAGAACGGCATCCGGCCGGCGATGCAGCCCCGCATCGAGATCGTCGGCTTCGCCGAGGGCGCCGACCTGGAATACAAGCTCGCCCTCGAACTGGCGCCCGACATCGAGCCTGTCGATTTTTCCCGGCTCGAACTGGAGCGTCAGGTCGTCGAAGTCGACGCCGGGGAGGTCGAGGCTGCGCTCGGCCGGTTCGCCGAAGCGCGTAAGTCCTACGAGCCGCCGGCCGAAGTCCGGCCCGCGCAGTCGGGCGACCGGGCCACGATCCGCTTCGTCGGCCGCATCGACGACGAGGAATTCGAAGGCGGTTCGGCGGACGACTTCGTCCTCGACCTGGGATCGGACCGGTTCGTTCCGGGCTTCGAGGAAAAGCTGATCGGCGTAAAACCCGGCGATTCGGTCGAGTTCGAGATCGATTTTCCCGACGACTACCCGCAGGAGACGCTGAAGGGCAGGACTGCCGTCTTCGCCGTCGATCTCAAGGAGCTGCGGGAGCCGCGGCCCGCGGTCGTCGGCGACGAGTTGGCCAAGTCGATGGGTTTCGACGACGAGAGCGCGCTGCGCGGCGCGTTCCGCGAGCAGGTCGAAGGCGAATATGCCGAGCTTTCCCGTTCCCGACTCAAGCGAACGCTGCTGGACCGGCTCTCGGACGCGCACGACTTCCCGGTGCCGGAGGGGTTGGTCGCGCAGGAATTCGAGGCGATCTGGGAGCGGCTCAAGGAGGCGAAAGAGGGGGACCGGCTCGATGAGGACGACAAGGGTCGGAGCGACGAGGAGCTCGAAGCGCGCTACCGCAAGATCGCCGAGCGGCGGGTGCGGCTCGGGCTGCTGATCGCCGAGGTCGGACGGGTGAACGACATCTCCGTCAGCGGCGACGACACCGACCGGGCCCTCGCCGACCGGGCGCGCTGGTTTCCGGGGCAGGAAGGGCGGATCGCCGACTATTTCAACAAGAATCCCGAAGCGCTGCGCGAGCTGCAGGCCCCGATCTTCGAGGACAAGGTCGTCGATTTCATCCTCGCCATGGCGCAGGTGACCGATCGTATCGTCCCGGCCCACGAGCTGCGCGACTCCGAGGCCGCCGAGGCCGGACCCGCGGGAGAAGGCTGACCGCCGCCGGGCGGCGCGGCGACGCAACAACGAGGTTCCCGAACCGATGACGGACCCGATCGACAACTACATGAATCTCGTGCCGATGGTCGTCGAGCAGACCAACCGCGGCGAGCGCGCCTATGACATCTATTCGCGAATGCTCAAGGAGCGGATCGTCTTCCTGACCGGGCCGGTCAACGACGTGGTCTCCAGCCTGGTCTGTGCGCAGCTGCTCTATCTCGAATCGGAGAACCCGACCAAGGACATCGCTCTTTACATCAACTCTCCCGGCGGGCTGGTGAACGCGGGGCTCGCGATCTACGACACCATGCAATACATCCGCTCCGACATTTCGCCGGTATGCATCGGTCAAGCCGCGTCGATGGGCTCGCTTCTGCTGGCCGCGGGCGCCAAAGGCAAACGTTTCTCTCTGCCGCATTCGCGGATCATGCTGCATCAGCCCTCGGGCGGGTTCCAGGGCCAAGCGACCGATATCGAGATTCATGCGCGCGAGATTCTCGACCTGCGCGCTCGTCTCAACCGGATCTACGTCGCCCATACCGGCCAGGATATCCAGGTCATCGAGGACGCCCTGGATCGCGACAAGTTCATGTCGCCGGAGGAGGCGCGCGAGTTCGGGCTGATCGACGACGTGGTGACGCAGCGGCCGGCGCCGGACGAGGCCGGCGGCAAGCGGGGCAAAGGGGGCTGATCGAAGGATGCGCCGCGGCGGCCGGCGCCGTTACCTGCTTGCCGCCCGCCGATCGACGACGAAGAGGACAGGGGACATCGGATGGATCTGCAACTGACCGGCAAGATCGCTCTCGTGACCGGCGGCAGCAAGGGAATCGGCAAGGCGATCGCCCGTGTCCTGGCGCAGGAAGGCTGCGACGTCGCGATCTGCGCGCGCGGGCTGGACGACCTCGAAAGCGCCGCCGCCGACATATCGCGCGAAACCGGGCGCAAGGTATCGCCGATCGCCGCCGATCTGACCCGACCCGACGACGCAGCGGCCTTCGTCGCCGAGGCGGCGGAGCGGTTCGGCCGCATCGACGTCCTGGTGAACAATGCCGGCGCTGCGCCCGGCGGCGTGCTCGAATATCTGAGCGAGGACGACTGGGCCGCGGCCTTGCAGCTCAAATTCATGGGTTACGTGCGCTGCATCAAGGCGGTCCTGCCGCATATGCAGCGCCAAGGCGGCGGGCGCGTCGTCAACCTGATCGGCAATGACGGGGTCAAACACTCCTATTGGGAGGTGGCTCCCGGCGCGGCCAACGCCGCCGGCCAGAATCTCACCATGGCCCTCGCCAGCGGGTACGGTCGCCAGAACATCACCTTCGTCGCCGTCAACCCCGGCCCGGTGCGCACCGAACGTTGGGACGGGTTGGTCCGAGCGATGTCGCGCGACATGAAAATCCCCTACGAAGAAGCGGACCAGCTGGCGCCGCGCAGCATCCCGCTGGGGAGGATCGCGGAGTCGGAAGAGGTCGCCAATCTGGTAGCCTATCTCGCATCGCCCCTGGCCCATTTCGTCAACGGCGCCATGATCGAAATCGACGGCGGCCAACAAAAACCGCTGATGGACGCGGCCCGCGACGGATAGCCGGCGCCCGCTTGACACCGGCGGCGGAAGCCCTATCTTGTAAACAGCACTGGATTGGTACTGTTTTCGGCGCGGAGATCGGCGTGATCAAGCTCAGCCGGATGGCGGATTACGGCGTCGTATTGATGGCCGAGCTCGCTCGCGAGCCGCGCGGGGTTCGCACTGCCCCGGAACTGGCGGAGGCGAGCGGCCTGCCGGCGCCGACGGTCAGCAAGCTGCTCAAGCGGCTGGCGCGGGAGGCGCTCCTCGACTCGCAGCGAGGCATCAACGGCGGTTACCGGCTGGCTCGCTCGGCCGGCAACATTTCGATGGCCGAGATCATCGGCGCGCTGGACGGCCCGATCGCCCTCACCGACTGCGTGGCGGCGAACGGCGCCATCTGCGAGATCGAGGCGCTGTGCCCGACCAGCACCAACTGGCGGCGCATCAACGAAGCTCTGATCCGCGCGCTCTCGGACGTTTCGCTGGCCGAAATGACGGCGCCGGCGAACGCGGAGTAGAGGAGGGGGGCGGGCGATGGCGGTCGACAGCAGCGACATCGAGACCCTCGCCGGGGGAGACTACAAATACGGCTTCGTGACCGACATCGAGTCCGAGTTTGCGCCCAAGGGGCTGGACGAGGACATCGTCCGGTTCATCTCGGCCAAGAAGGACGAACCCGGGTGGCTTCTCGAATGGCGCCTCCGGGCCTACCGGCATTGGCTGACGATGGACGAGCCCAAGTGGGCGTTCGTCGACTATCCGCCGATCGACTTCCAGGATGCCTATTACTACGCCGCGCCCAAGAATCCGGCCGATGCGCCGAAGAGCCTCGACGAGGTCGACCCCAAGCTGCTGGAAACTTACGAGAAGCTCGGCATTCCGCTCGCCGAGCGCGCGGCCCTCGCTGGAGTGGCGGTGGACGCAGTGTTCGACAGCGTCTCGGTCGCGACCACCTTCAAGGAGAAACTCGAAGAGGCGGGCGTGATCTTCTGTCCCGTCTCGGAGGCCGTCCGCGATCATCCCGATCTGGTCCGGCGCTATCTCGGGACCGTAGTGCCCTACGCCGACAATTTCTACGCGACGCTGAACTCCGCCGTGTTCAGCGACGGAACCTTCGTCTATGTGCCGAAGCACACCCGCTGCCCGATGGAGTTGAGCACCTATTTCCGCATCAACGCCGCCAAGACGGGCCAGTTCGAGCGCACGCTGATCGTCGCCGACGAGGGCAGCTACGTCAGCTATCTCGAGGGATGCACCGCGCCGATGCGCGACGAGAACCAGCTCCACGCCGCGGTCGTCGAGCTGGTGGCCCTCGACGACGCCGAAATCAAATACTCGACAGTCCAGAACTGGTATCCGGGCGACGAGGACGGCAAGGGCGGGATCTACAACTTCGTCACCAAGCGGGGCGCCTGCCGCGGACGCAACGCCAAAATATCCTGGACCCAGGTCGAGACGGGCTCGGCGATTACCTGGAAATACCCGAGCTGCATCCTCGAAGGGGACAATTCGGTAGGCGAGTTCTACTCCGTTGCGGTGACCAACAACCGCCAGCAGGCGGATACCGGAACCAAGATGACCCACATCGGCCGCGACACCCGCAGCACGATCGTCTCCAAAGGGATTTCCGTCGGACACGGCCAGAACACCTATCGCGGGCTGGTGAAGGTGCTGGGCGGAGCCGACCGTGCGCGCAACTTCACCCAATGCGACTCGCTGCTGGTCGGCGATGAGTGCGGCGCCCATACCGTGCCCTACATCGAGGTCGGAAATCCCGGCGCGCAGGTCGAGCACGAGGCGACGACGTCGCGGATCGACGAGGATCAACTGTTCTATTGCCGTCAGCGCGGCCTGGATGCGGAAGAGGCCGTATCTCTGATCGTCAACGGTTTCTGCAAGGAAGTGCTGCGCGAACTGCCGATGGAGTTCGCGGTCGAGGCGCAAAAACTGTTGAGCGTGAGCCTCGAAGGCAGCGTGGGCTGACGGCCGCGGCCGGCGAGAGAGTAACGGGAATGCTGCAGGTCAGAGGATTGCGGGTCGCCGTCGGAGACAAGGAGATTCTTCGCGGCGTCGATATCGAGGTCGGCGCCGGCGAGGTGCATGCGGTGATGGGTCCCAACGGCTCGGGCAAGAGCACGCTCGCCCACGTGCTCGCCGGCCGCGACGGTTACGAGGTTCTCGCCGGCGAAATCCTGTTCGGCGACAAAGACCTGCTGGCGATGACGCCCGACGAGCGCGCCGCCGCGGGCGTCTTTCTGGCGTTCCAGTATCCGGTTGAGATTCCCGGCATATCGAACGTGACGTTTCTCAAGACCGCGGTGAACGCGGTGCGCAAGGCGCGCGGGGAGCCGGAGCTCGACGCCCTCGAATTCCTCAAGGTCGCCCGCGGCAAGGGCAGGCTGCTGCAGATGGACGACGCGTTGCTGCAACGCCAAGTCAATGTCGGCTTCTCCGGCGGCGAGAAGAAGCGGAACGAGATATTCCAGATGGCCATGCTCGATCCGAGGCTCGCCGTGCTCGACGAGACCGACTCGGGTCTCGACATCGACGCGCTCAAGGTGGTGGCGGGCGGCGTCGACAAGCTGCGCAGCCCGGATCGCGCGATGGTGGTTATCACCCACTACCAGCGCCTGCTGGACCACATCGTCCCGGATCGGGTCCATGTCCTTGCCCAGGGGCGTATCGTTGCCGCGGGCGGGAAGGAGCTTGCGCTGCAGCTGGAGCGCGAAGGCTACGCCATGTATGGCGACGATGCGCCGGCCGCGGCGTGACCGGGGCGCGCGCAATGGGCCGGGAGTTCGACGCCGCGGCACCCTATCTGGCGCAATATGCGGCAGTGAAGCCGGGATTGCCCGGATGCGGCGTTCCCTGGCTGGCGCAGCTCCGCGACGAGGCCATCACGCGGTTCGCCGATCTCGGTTTTCCGACGTCCAGGGTCGAAGCGTGGAAATACACCGACCTGACCCGGCTTGCGCGGACGCCGTTCGGCGAAGCCGGGCGGGCCGGCGGCGCTGCGGCCGGGTTGCCGCCGGGATTGCTCGACCACGACGAAACCCACCGGCTGGTGTTGATCGACGGGCGCTTCGCGCCCCATCTCTCGGATCTCGGGGCGATGCCCGAGGGCGCGCGGCTGACCTCCCTGGCTGCGCTCGCCGACTCCGATCCGGCCGACCTCGAGGCGGCGTTCGGGCGTGTAGACGACGCCGACGAGGCCGGATTGGCGGCGCTCAATACGGCGCTCATGCGCGACGGCGCCGTCCTGCTGCTGGACCGGGGGACAACCGTCGACAAGCCGGTTCACCTGGTCAATTTCGTCACCTCGGAGAAGGGCGCGATCGCCGTCCATCCGCGCCATTCGATCGTCGCCGGCGAAGGAAGCCAGGCTACCGTGATCGAGACCTATGCCGGCGGCGGGCGGGGACGCTATTGGACCAACGCCGTCACCAGGATCGCCGCCGGGGCGGGCTCGACGCTGCGCTACGTCAAACTGCAGGACGAGTCGGCGGCCGCCTACCATACCGGGCTACTGCGGATCGAGCAGGATCGCAACAGCAGCGTCACCGGCTTCGTCGCATCCGTCGGGGCGGCGACGGCGCGGAGCGAGATCCGGACGGCGATCGTCGGCGAGGGGGCCAGCTGTCGGCTCGACGGCGGCGTCCTCGCGCGCGGGCGCCAGCATGGCGACATCACGACCGAGATCGATCATCGCGTACCGCACGGGGCCAGCCGCCAGACATTCAAGAACGTCCTCGACGACCGCGGCAGGTCGGTCTTCCAGGGCCGCATCGTCGTTCGCGCCGGCGCCTGCAAGGCCGACGCCCGGCAGTCGAATCGTAACCTGCTGCTGTCGCCGCGCGCCCGGGCGGAAGCCAAGCCGGAGCTCCGCATCCTGGCCGACGACGTGAAGTGCGGCCATGGCGCTACGGTCGGGGAGCTGGACCGGGATGCGCTGTTCTATCTCGAGAGCCGCGGCATCGAGGCGGCTGAAGCGCGGGCGCTGCTGATCGAGGCGTTCCTGGGCGAGCTGATCGAGGCCGCTCCGGAAGGCGTGGCGCGGCGTCGCCTGCGCGCGCGCATAGCCGCGTGGGTCGGGACCGAGCACATGCTGGAGATGGCCGCATGAGCACTGCCAACGGCGGCTACGACATCGACCGGATTCGCGAGGACTTTCCGATCCTCGCGGAGCGGGTGTACGGCCGTCCGCTGGTCTATCTCGATTCGGGCGCGAGCGCGCAGAAGCCGCGCGCGGTGATCGACGCGATGCGCACGGTCTACGAGACCGAATACGCCAACGTGCATCGCGGCGTCCACTATATGAGCCAGAAGGCGACGGAGGCGATGGAGGCGGCGCGCGAGAAAGTCCGCGCTTTCCTCAACGCCCGCAGCGCGCAGGAGATCGTGTTCGTCAGAAGCGCGACCGAGGGCATCAATCTCGTCGCCGCGAGTTGGGGCCTGCCCGCGCTCGGCGAAGGTGACGAGATCGTGCTTTCCCACATGGAGCACCACTCGAACATCGTGCCCTGGCAGATGCTGCGCGACCGCACGGGGGTTGCGATCCGGGTGGCGCCGATCGACGAGGCGGGCGCGTTGCCGGTGGACGAATTCGCGGCCCTGCTGAGCTCGCGGACGAAGCTGGTCGCGATAACTCATGTCTCGAACGCCCTGGGCAGCGTCGTGCCGGTCGCCGAGGTGATTCGACTCGCCCATGATTGCGGCGCCAAGGTGCTGGTCGATGGCTGCCAGGCGGCGCCGCACATGCCGGTGGACGTGCAGGCCCTGGATGCGGATTTCTACGTCTTCTCCGGCCACAAGCTCTACGGCCCGAGCGGGATCGGGATACTCTACGGCAAGGAGGCGCTGCTGGAGGCGATGCCGCCCTATCAGGGGGGCGGAGAGATGATCGACCGCGTGACCTTCGAGGAGACCACGTTCGCCGGACTGCCCTTCAAGTTCGAAGCCGGGACGCCGCATATCGCCGGCGCGATCGGACTCGGCGCCGCGATCGATTACGTCGATGGATTGGGTCTGGCCGCGATCGGGGCGCATGAACGGGAGCTGCTCGCCTACGCTACCGAGCGGTTGCAGGCGGTGAACAGCGTCCGGCTCATCGGCACCGCACGCGATAAGGCCGCGATCGTCTCGTTCAACCTGGAGGGCATCCATCCGCACGACGTAGGGACGATCGTCGACCGCGAAGGAGTCGCCGTCCGCACCGGGCATCACTGCGCCCAGCCGGTCATGGACCGCTACGGCGTCGCGGCGACGGTGCGCGCCTCGTTCGGCTTGTACAATCGCCGGGAAGAAGCGGATGCGCTGGTGGATGCGCTCCAACGGGCGCAGGAGATATTCGGCTCGTGACCAGCTTGCGCGACCTGTATCAGGACGTGATCCTCGATCACAGCAGACGACCGCGCAATTCCGGTCGGCTCGATCCGTGCAGTCACGAGGCGCGGGGCGACAATCCGCTATGCGGCGACCGGATCGTCGTATATCTCTCCGTCGCCGGGGACGTGGTGAAGGATGTCCGCTTTGAAGCGAAAGGTTGCGCGATCTCGGTCGCCGCGGCATCGATGATGTCCGAACTCGTCAAGGGCGGGACCGTCGAAGCCGCGCGCGAGACTTTCGCGAATTTCCATGACGCCGTGACGCGGAAGGACGCGCCGGACGGGGAGGAATTGGAACGGCTCGACAAGCTCGCGGCGCTGATCGGCGTCCGCGACTTCCCGATGCGCGTCAAATGCGCGACGTTGCCTTGGCACACGATGGCCGCGGCCCTGGCCGGGACCGACGGCGACGTGACGACGGAGTAGCCGGACCGGCGACTGGAGCCGGCTCGGCGCGGAGACCGATATGAGCGACGATATGGCGATGCAGCAGCTACCGGGGACGACGGCGGCCCGATCGGACGACGGGGAGCTCAAGCACCGCGTCATCGGCGCCGTCTCCGAGGTCTACGACCCGGAAATCCCGGTGAACATTTACGAGCTGGGGCTGGTCTACGACATCGCGGTGACCCCGGAGTCGAACGTCCAGATCCTCATGACGCTAACGTCGCCGATGTGCCCGGTCGCCGAAACGCTGCCCGGCGAGGTCGAAATGCAGGTGCGCGGCGTTGATGGCGTCAACGACGTCGACGTCGAGATCACCTGGGACCCGCCCTGGACCCCGGAATTGATGAGCGAAGCCGCCAAGCTCGAGCTGGGCTTCATGTAGCCGTCGGCGGCCCGGCAACTCTGAATGTGAGAGCACGACCATGACGATCAAACAGGCGATGAGCCTTACCGACGCTGCGGCGGATCGGGTGCGTCATCTCGTATCGACCCGCGAGGACCCGGTTCTCGGGCTCAGGATCGGCGTCCGCAAGGGCGGTTGCTCCGGGATGGCCTATACGATGGAGTTCGCCGCCGAGAAGGAGCCGTTCGACGAGGTGGTGGACGACAAGGGAGCGACGGTGCTGATCGACGCCAAGGCGTTGATGTTCCTGATCGGCGCCGAGATGGATTACGTCGAGAGCAAGCTCCAGTCGGGCTTCGTCTTCAACAATCCGAACGAGAAGGGCCGTTGCGGCTGCGGCGAGTCGTTTACCGTCTGAGCCGCGTGTCTCGCGGCTGCGAATTCATTTGCCGGTGCGCGGCCGGCGCAGAAACGCCGGTACGTGATCGCCCATGCCGACGACCGGCTCGCCGGCCGATTTGCGCGGCGGCGCGTTGTCCCGGCGCTGGCGGGCCGGCGCCTTGGCCGCGGGCCGGGCGGAATGGGCGGGCCGAGAGCGGCGAGTGCGCGTCGTCCGCCCGGGATCGGGTTTCCCCATACCGTCGATGGCGTGGTGCGGGATGTCTTCGTCAATCAGCTTGACGATCGCCTCGACATAGGGCGCGTCGGCAGGCGTGGCGAGGGTGAACGACCGTCCGGTCTTGCCGGCGCGGCCGGTTCGCCCGATGCGGTGGACGTAGTCCTCGGAATGGATCGGCACGTCGAAGTTGAATACGTGCGACAGATCGGCGATGTCCAGCCCGCGCGCGGCGACGTCGCTCGCGACCAGCAGGGTAACCTTGCCGTCCTTGAAGGCGCCGAGCGTCTCGGTCCGGCTTGCCTGGTCCATGTCGCCATGGAGTGCGGCGACGTTGAGCCCGTGCCGTTTGAGCGAACGGAACAGGAGATCGACGTCCCGCTTGCGGTTGCAGAACACCAGCGCGTTGCGGACGTCCTCGGAGCGAACGATACGCCGCAATGCTTCACGCTTGTCGCTCGCATGAACGATGCAGAGGCGTTGCTCCACCGTGGCCGCGGGGGTGGCCGGCGGATCGACCGAAACTTCCTTCGGGTTGATGAGGAAGGCGTCGGCGAGCTTACGGATCTCGGGCGGCAAGGTCGCCGAGAAGAACAGCGTCTGCCGGATTCTGGGTAGCAGCCGCACGATGCGCTCGACGTCCGGGATGAAGCCCATGTCGAGCATCCGGTCGGCTTCGTCGATCACGAGGATCTTGATGTCGTTGAGCAGGATACGGCCGTTCTCCATGTGGTCGAGGAACCGGCCGGGGGTCGCGATCAGGATGTCGACGCCGCGTTCCAGCAGGCGGCTCTGGTCGTTGCCGCGCACGCCGCCGATCAACAGCGCCGTGTCCAGATTCTGCTCCTTGCCGAACAGGTCGAAATGCTCGGCGATCTGGCCGGCCAGCTCGCGGGTCGGCGTCAGGATGAGCGATCGCGGCATCCGCGCGCGAGCGCGGCCGACCGCGAGATGCTCAATCATCGGCAGGATGAAGGCGGCGGTCTTGCCGGTGCCCGTCTGTGCGCGCCCGAGCACGTCGCGCCCAGTGAGCACATGGGGGATAGCCTGCTGCTGTATCGGCGTAGGTTCCGCGTAGCCGGCGCTCTCGACCGCGCGCAGAACACCCTCGCTCAAACCAAGATCTGCAAAACTCATATGCTACGCTGGACTGTATTTCGACCGCACCGTTGCGCCGATGCCTCAATGTAAGGCATCGCCCGCAGAAGTCAACGAATATCGGAATCAGACGTCGAGCGCTTCGATACGCTCCGCGTTCTCCTGGATGAATCTCAGGCGCAGCTCCGGTTTCCGGCCCATGAGTCGTTCGACCAGATCGGCGACGGGCGACGGCGGCGCTCCGTCCGCCCCGCCGCCGGAGCTTACGCCGTTTTCGCTCACGGTCACGCGCAGCAAGCTGCGCTTGGCCGGGTCCATCGTGGTCTCCTTCAGCTGGGCCGCGGGCATTTCGCCCAGCCCCTTGAATCGGCTGACCTCGATGCGGCTGCGGCCGTTGAAACGGCTCGCCGCCAGCGAGTCCTTGTCCGCTTCGCTCATTGCGTAGGCGGTGACGCCCCCCTGGCTCAGCCGGAACAACGGCGGCAGCGCCAGGTAGAGATGTCCGTTCTCGATCAGCTCCGGCATCTCACGGAAGAAAAACGTCATCAGCAGCGCCGCGATATGCGCGCCGTCGACGTCGGCGTCGGTCATGATGATGACTCGCTGGTAGCGGAGTTTCCTCTCGTCGTAAAGGCCGCCGCTGCCGCTGCCGAGCGCTTGGACGAGGTCCGCGAGCTCCTGATTGCCTCGCAGCTTTTCATTGGTGGCGCTGGCGACGTTGAGGATCTTGCCGCGCAAGGGCAGCACCGCCTGGGTTTCGCGGTCGCGGGCCTGCTTGGCCGAGCCGCCCGCCGAATCGCCCTCGACGAGGAACAACTCCGTGCCGTCGGGCGCACCGCGCGTGCAGTCGGCGAGCTTGCCCGGCAGGCGAAGCTTGCGGGTCGGCGCCTTGCGCGAGAATTCCCGCGCCTCACGGCGTTTGAGCCGTTCGTCGGCGCGCTGGAGCACCAGATCGAGCAGCGCGTTCGCGTTCTCCGGGTCGCCAGTCAGATAGTGGTCGAAGTGATCCTTCAGCGAATTCTCGACCAGTTTGGCGACGGAAGGCGTGGCCAGGCGGTCCTTGGTCTGGCCCTGGAACTCCGGGTTGCGGATGAAGATCGACAGCAGCCCGCAGGCGCTCGCCAGGACGTCGTCTGCAGTGACGATGCCGGCGCGCCGGTTGCCGACGAGCTCGCCATAGGCCTTCAACCCGCGCAGCAGGGCGGCGCGCAGGCCAGCTTCGTGAGTGCCTCCCTGCGGCGTCGGGACGGTGTTGCAGTAGGACGAGAGGAATCCGTCTCCTGTCTCCGGCCAAGTCATTGCCCACTCAATGCGTCCAGCGTCGCCGTTGAGCCCGGCTTCGCCGGCGAACGGCCGTGACGTCACCGTCGGACGGGCTTCGAGACTCGCGGCGAGGAAATCACTCAACCCGCCCGGGAAACGCAGTTCGGCGGCAGCGGGAGTATCGTCGCTGCGGTCGATCCGATCGGGTGCGCAGCTCCAGCGGATCTGTACGCCCCGGAACAGATAGGCCTTTGAGCGGGCCATACGATAGAGGCGGGACGGCCGAAACGCCGCATTGCCGAAAATATCGGGGTCGGGGTGGAAGGAGATCGACGTGCCGCGGCGGTTCCGCACCGCGCCCCGGTTTTCCAGCGGCGTCAGAGGCTGGCCCCGCGTGTAGGTCTGGGCCCAGAGCGCCTGGTCGCGCGCGACCTCGACGGTGAGCCGGTCGGCGAGCGCGTTCACGACCGACAGCCCGACGCCGTGAAGCCCGCCCGACGTCCGGTACGCGCCCTCGCGGAACTTGCCGCCGGCGTGAAGCGTCGTCAGGACAACTTCGAGGGCCGACTTGCCGGCGATCTTGGGATGCGGTCCGACCGGTATCCCGCGGCCGTTGTCGCGAACGGCGAGCGTCCCGTCGGCCGACAGCTCGACCTCGATCGTCGTCGCCTGGCCGGCAACCGCCTCGTCCATGGCGTTGTCGATCGCTTCCGCCGCCAAGTGATGCAAGGCGTTCTCGTCGGCGCCTCCGATATACATGCCCGGCCGGCGGCGCACGGGTTCGAGCCCCTCAAGGACCTCGATATCCTCGGCTTCGTATCGCGCTTGCCCGCGGTTTCGGGACGGTTTCGGCATCGGACGGTCTTGGATCGGAATCTCGCAACGCTTTTCGTAGCCCACAGTATGCAGTATATGACCAAGATCGGACAACGAGATAATGTGGGGGCAGCGTTGATAGGCTTATCGGGGGATCCGTCCGGGCGCGACCCGGCGATCCGCATGATTGCTATGCCGGCCGACGCCAACCCGAGCGGCGATATCTTCGGCGGCTACATCATGTCGCTGATGGACATGGCCGGGGCCAGCGTCGCCTTTCTGCGGGCCGGCGGGCGGATCGTGACCGTTGCGGTGAAGGAGATCGCCTTCCTGGCGCCGGTGCAGGTCGGAGACGAGGTAAGCTGCTACGCCGAGGTGTGCGGGATCGGGCGCACGTCGGTCGGCGCCTTCGTCGAGGTGTGGACCCGACGGCGGGCGGGCGGGCACCCGATAAAGGTCACCGAAGGCGAGTTCACCTATGTCCGAGTCGACGGAAACGGCCGTCCGACGCCGGTGGAAGGACGGTGACGGGCGCTTGTTTCGATCAGCCTTTCGCCGCCGCCGCGCGTTGTCCGATGTCCCGGCGGTAAAATCCGCCCGGCCAGCTTATCGCATCGACTGCGAGATAGGCGCGCGCCCTCGCATCGGCGATGGTTCCGCCACGCGCCGTAACGCTCAGCACACGGCCGCCGTCGGCGAGAACGCGGCCGTCGTCTTGCCGGGTGGCGGCATGGAAGACATGCACGCCTTCGATCGCCCGCGCGACGTCGAGGCCCGTAATTTCGCCGCCGGTTTCATGAGGGCCGGGATAGCCGTCGGACGCCATCACCACGGCCAGCGCGGCTTCGTCGCGCCAGCGCAGATCGAACATGTCGAGCACGCCGTCCCGGGTCGCCAGCAGAGCCGGCAGCAGATCGGATTTCAGACGCGCGAGCAGGACCTGGCATTCAGGGTCGCCGAAGCGGACATTGTATTCCAGCAGGCGGGGCTCGCCGTCCGCGATCATCAGCCCGGCGTAGAGCACGCCCCGATAACTGCGCCCCTGGTCGCGCATCGCCGCGACGGTCGGCAGGACGATCCGATCCATGACCCGCCCCGCCGTTTCTTCGGTGACCACGGGCGCCGGCGAATAGGCGCCCATCCCCCCGGTGTTCGGGCCGACGTCTCCGTCGCCGGCGCGCTTGTGATCCTGCGCCGCCGCCAGCGGCAACGCGGTCGAGCCATCCACCAGCGCGAAGAAGCTTGCTTCTTCGCCAGCCAGAAAGTCTTCGACCACGATCTCGGCCCCGGCGGATCCGAAGACTCCGCGCATCAGAATGTCGTCCACCGCGGCATCGGCGGCGGCGTGTGTTTCGGCGACGACGACTCCTTTGCCGGCGGCGAGACCGTCGGCTTTGACGACGATCGGCATCGGCCGACTGCGGATGTGGCTCTTGGCCGCGGCCGGGTCGCGGAAACGCGCATAGGCGGCGATAGGAATGCCCTGCCGGGCGCAGAGATCCTTGGTGAACCCCTTCGAGCCTTCGAGCGCCGCGGCCGCGGCGCTCGGTCCGAAGACCCTGACGCCCGCCGCCTCCAGCTCGTCCGCCAGCCCCGCGACCAGCGGACCTTCGGGGCCCACGACCGCGAAGTCGACCGCGAGGTCCTTCGCGGTCTCGACCAACCCAGCCGCGTCGTCGACCGACACCGGCAGGCATTGCGCGTGCTCGGCGATACCGGCGTTGCCGGGGGCGCAGTAGAGCCTGTCCGCCAAAGGCGACGCGGCGATCGCCCAACACAGCGCATGTTCGCGGCCGCCGGAGCCGATCACCAGGACGTTCATGCGCGCCGCCTTCCCACCGAATCCGCGTCCAACGTAGTATGCGAGTCGCGATGACGGACAGGCCGGCCGATCCGCCTCCCGCGAGCAACCTCGCCGAATATACGGTCGGCGAGGTCGCGCAAGCCGTCAAGCGGACGCTGGAAGGCGCTTTCGGCCATGTGCGGGTCCGCGGCGAAGTCGGCCGCCCCAACTATCACTCGTCGGGTCACCTTTACTTCACGCTCAAGGACGAAAGCGCGGCCCTCGACGCGGTGTGCTGGCGTTCGACCGCCAGCCGGCTGACGCTGCGGCTGGAGGAGGGGATGGAGGTCGTCTGCACCGGCCGCGTCTCCTCCTATCCGCGCAGCTCGCGCTACCAGATCGTCGTCGATGCAGTGGAGCCGGCAGGCGAGGGCGCGCTGCTCAAGCTCCTGCAGGAACGCCGCCGCCGTCTCGAGGCGGAGGGTCTGTTCGACTCGGCGCGCAAGAAACGGCTACCCTTCCTGCCCGAGGTGATCGGCATCGTCACCTCTCCCACCGGCGCGGTGATTCGCGACATCCTGCATCGCCTCGACGATCGTTTCCCGCGTCGCGTCCTGTTGTGGCCGGTCCCGGTCCAGGGCGACCGCGCGGCGGAAAGCGTGGCCGCGGCGATCGAGGGGTTCGACCGGCTTGCGCCCGGGGGTGCGCCGCCCCGGCCCGACGTCGTGATCGTGGCCCGAGGCGGCGGGAGCCTGGAAGACCTCTGGGCCTTCAACGACGAGATCGTGGCGCGCGCGGCGGCGGCCTCGCGGATTCCGATCGTCTCGGCGATCGGGCACGAAACCGATACGACCCTCATCGATCATGCCGCGGACATGCGGGCGCCGACGCCGACTGCGGCGGCGGAGCTGGCGGTGCCGGTCCGGGCCGAGCTGCTCGCCCGCGTGCTCGACGGCGAGCGCCGGATGATGGCCGGCGCGGGTCGGCTGCTGGCCGAGCGGGCGACGCGGCTCGACGGCCTCGGGCGCGGCCTGCCGGAGCCGCGCCGGCTGCTCGAACAGGCGGATCAGAGCCTCGACTCCGAGGTCGATCGACTGCGCGTCGCAGTGCGGAGCTTTTTTCAGTCGCGTTCGGGGCTGATCGAACGGCGCGGGGCGGGGCTGCGCCATCCGCGCGAACTGCTGGCGCTCGCACAGACAGGCATCGAGCAGCTCCGTATTCGGCTGATACAGGCGCTCGGCGCCTCGATCCGCGCACGCCGCGGTCAGCTCGATGCGCTCGATGCGGTAGGGCGTCTGCGATCCGGGATGGCCCGCGCCGTCCGCGATACGGAGAACCGCTTGCGAGGGGCTGAGAAACTGCTCGATAGCCTGTCCTACGAGCGGGTGCTGGAACGCGGCTATGCAGTCGTCCGCGATCGCGCGGGCGCGCCGATGACCCGCGCGGCGGCGGCTCCGCCGGGCGCCGGGGTGACGATTCAGTTCAGCGACGGCGCGCGCGGCGCGAAGCTGGATGCGGGCGGCGATGCGAAGCGCGCGCCGGCAGGCGATCCGCAGGAGCGGCTGCTGTGAGAGCACTCGTCGTCGCGGCGCTGGCCGTCCTGCTCTCGGGATTTGCGGACGCCGGAACCGCCTGCCTGCGCCTTGACGGCCCGATGGTCCAGGGCGGGTTGATACAAGGTTTGGCGCCGCCTGGCGCGCGGGTGGCGCTCGACGGCCGCCCGCTGCGGGTCGCCGCGGACGGCCTGTTCCTGTTCGGCTTCGGCCATGACGCGCCGCCGCGCGCTCTGCTGACCGCGACCTGCCCCGATGGGCGCGAGGTTGCGACGAGTCTCCAGGTCGGCCGGCGCGCCTACGACGTCCAGCGCATCGACGGCCTGCCCGCGCGGCAGGTCACGCCGTCGGCCGAAGACATGCGGCGCATCCGGCGGGAATCGCGGCTGATCCATGTCGCGCGCGCCCGCGACAGCGACGCAGCGTGGTTTCGCGAGGGTTTCGTCTGGCCGGTCGAGGGTATCGTCTCCGGCGTTTACGGCAGCCGGCGAATCCTCAACGGCCAGCCGCGCCGACCCCATCTCGGCATCGACATCGCCGCGCCGCGCGGAACGTCGGTCGTGGCGGCCTCCCGCGGCGTGGTCGCCCTCGCACGGCGCGACATGTTTTTCACCGGCGGGACGGTGATCGTCGATCACGGGTCGGGGATCAATTCGATCTACTCGCATCTGAGCGAGATCGACGTCGAGCCGGGAGATCGGGTAGCCGGCGGCGAACGGATCGGCGCAGTGGGCTCGACCGGGCGGTCGACGGGCCCGCATCTCGATTGGCGGGTCAACCTGTTCCAGACCCGCCTGGATCCGATGCTGTTGGTCGGGCCGACGCCGCGCTGACCTGCGCCCGCTCTTCCACTTCGCTATATTCCGGCTATGTCCGGGCGGGAGCGGTGATACGGCATGGCGGTGATTCATCCGTTCGGCACCGTTCACTTCGATTTCGGCGCCATCTCCCATCTCGGTGCGGCCTGCGAGGAACTCGGCATCCGCCGGCCGCTGCTCGCGACCGATCCGAACATCGTCGCCGCCGGGATCCTCGACAGGGCAAGGGCGGCGCTGCCGGCTACGGTCGCCGCCGCCGAGTTCACCGAACTTCCCGAACACCCCACCGTCGCCGGCGTGGACGCCAGCCTGGCGGCGTTCCGCGCCCATGATTGCGACGGCTTCGTGGCGATCGGCGGCGGCTCGGTCATCGACAACTGCAAGGCGGCAGCGATCCTGACCGGCAATCCCGGCCCTCTGGAGCAATATGCGGGCAACTCCGGCAAGGCGACGGGCGAGACGGCCCCCATCGTCGCGGCGCCCACCACCGCGGGCACCGGCTCGGAGGTCACCCGCGGCGCCGGCATCCATCCCGCGCACGGCGCACGGGAGTTCGGCGTCGGCGGGCCGAAGGTGTTGCCGAAGATCGCCATCTGCGACCCCGAATTGACGATCGGGCTACCGCGGCGGCTGACCGCGGGGACAGGCATGGACGCGCTCGGCCATTGCGTCGAAGGGTTCCTGTCGCCCTCGATCAACCCGCCGGTCGATGCGATCGCCCTCGACGGCATTCGCCGCGCCGCCGCCTTCATCGAACGGGCGGTCGAGGACGGGACCGACCGCGAGGCGCGGTGGCATATGATGATGGCCGCCCTGGAGGGCGGCATGGCGATTTCCAAGGGTCTCGGCATCGCCCACGCGCTGTCGATGACGTTCAGCGATTCGGACCTCCATCACGGCGCGCTGGTGACCTTGTCGTTGCCTGCGGTCATCCGCTTCGTCGCCGGTTCGGTGGGCGACAAGATGGACCGCCTCGCCGAAGCGCTGGACGTGAACGGCGGCGGCGCCGTCGCAGACGCGATCGCCCGGCTCAACCGGCGCGTCGGGCTGCCTGCGAGCGTCCGCGCGATGGGGTACGGCAACAACGACCTGGAGTCGATGGCGGCGTTCGCGGTCGAATCCCGGTTCAACGACACGAGCCCGCGAAAACCGGATCCTGGGGAGTATCGCGACATCCTCCTCGAGGTCCTGGGTTAGGCGGGGCAGGGGGAGACTCATGACTGACAAACCTCGTATCGCCCATCTCGCGGGACCCAACGCCACGATCGGCAACAGCCCGCCTCTGGTGACCAGCAACAAGGCGCGACGCCAATACGGCTTGGCGCCGATGATCGGCCCGGACGGGAGCGAGCCCCGCTTCGACGTGCTCCGGCCGCAGCGATTGGCGGCGCCGGCGACGGTCTATGTCGAGCAGTTCAGCGCCCATCCGCTGGAGCGCGACGCCGCCGCTCTCTACGCGCCGCCCGACGGCTACGTCGATTCCGAAGGGGCGTTCCACGACGCCCGGCGGAACGACGACGATACGCCCGTCTACCGGGTCGAGCTTCGCCCTGAGGACGGCTTGCTGCCGCTTCCCTATATGGCGCGCCAAGCCGACGGCAGCCCCTGGGAGGACGACTGCGCGTTCCCCGGCGCGCCGGCCGAGCGTTCACGGCAAGCTTACTATCCGGACGGCGCGCGCATGTTCGAGGAGATCGACCGGTTCGGCATCGACGATCACGGTCACGGCAGCCTGATCTCATCGCGCGCCGACATCGACTTCTATCGAATCATCCCACCCGGCGGTTACACCAAGGGCTTGCCAGCGAACGAGCGGACCGATATCGGGGAGGGCGACATCCCACCCGAGACGATGGGCCGCGACTTCTTCGCCTACCGTCCGCTCCACCTCGCCGCTTCGCCGGCGCGGGAGGCCCTGGCCCGGATCGTCAACCGGGTCCAGCGGGTGCTGGACGACGGGCGCTATCTCGGCGCCATCTGGACCCAGGGAAGCCCGCGCATCGAGGAGACGATGTATCTCCTCGGCCTGTTCCTGGACACGACTCTCCCGGTCTGCGGCAACGCGGCGCAGCGGACGTTGGGCGAGATCAGCAACGACGGACCCAAGAACATCGTCGACTCCGTGGAATATATCGCATCGCGCGTCTGGGCCGACGAGCACGGGCGCAACAAGGCCGGCCTCGTCCTGATCCAGGAACAGCAGATCTTCGCCGCCCGCGACGTGCAGAAGGGCGACGCGCGCCCGGGCGGCTACGTCACGACCGGCGGCCACGGCGGATTGCTGGGCGCGGTCCGCCACAATCAGCCGCCGATCCTCACATATCTGCCGGGTTGCCGGCATACCTACCTGTCCGACGTGAACCGCTCGCGCCTCCCGGCGACGGTCCAAGGCCTCCTGCGCAGGGACGGCCGGATGGTCCCGGTCGACGTGGCGATCAAGAACGAGTCGGGCGACTTGACGGAGGACGGCGTCCCCAAGGTCGGTATCGTCAAGGACGGGAACTACACCGCGGATTCGCAGGACAGCGGGCCGGGGCGCGAAGTCGATATCGTTGCGCTCATCGAAGACAATCTGCAGCATGCGCCGCTTGCTGGTTTCGTCGTCGAGGGGCAATCCCCCTACGGCACGATGACCAATTCGGCGCGCAACAGGCTCATGACCCGCGCCGTCTACAGCGGCATGCCCGTCGTCCGCGTCGGGCGCGGCAACAATGACGGCTTCACGCCCGGCGGCGCCGGCTATATCGGCGGCGGCAACCTCACGGCGACCAAGGCGCGGCTCCTGTTGATCGCCTGCCTGATGAAATTCGGCGCCCTGCCGGCGGCGGCCGATCCCGACCGGCCGACCGCGGCGGAAACCGAAGCCGTCATGGCCAAGGTCGCGATCTATCAGGAAGTGTTCGATACCCATTGACGGGGCGCCGGTTCGCCCGCGGCCGCGGCGGCGAGCAACGCTTCGATCGCCTCCGGATCTTCCCATTCGACCGCGACGCGCAGGATTTCGACCATCGCGCGCGCCCCAGGCGGCAGGCGCACCGCATCCTTGGCCGTGGTCACCGGCCTAGCCTCCTGCGCGGCGGCGCGCTCGACCAACCTCATTACCTGTTGCTCGGTATAGACGTGATGGTCCGGAAAGGCGTGCGCCGCGACGACATCGCAGCGCAGCTCGTCGAGGGTGCGGAAGAATTTGGCCGGCCGCGCGATCCCGGCGAAGGCGAGGACGCGCCGGCCGGCTAGGCCGCAGGATTGCGGGCCCGGTCGTAGCCGGGCGCGCAGGACTGGCAGCCGCGATGCAAGTTCGTCCCCGTAGCCGAGCCGATCCGGCTCCAGCAGGACGACGGCATCCGCACGGCCGAGCGCATCGTCCAGGGATTCCCGCAACGGGCCGGCCGGCAACAGACGGCCGTTGCCCACCCCGTAGCCGCCGTCGAGAACCAGCAGCGACGACTGCTTGACGAGGCCGGGGTTCTGGAGCCCATCGTCCATAACGACGATCCGCGCGCCCGCCGCGGCCGCCGCGCGGGCCCCGGCCACTCGGTCGCGCGCCACCCAGCTGGGCGCCACGTCGGCGAGCAGGAGCGCCTCGTCGCCCACATCGCCGACGCAGTGGCGGTGAGGATCGACCCGCACGGGGCCGCGTAGCCGGCCTCGGTAGCCGCGGGTGAGAAAGTGCGGCCGGTCGCCGGCGCGGGCGAGCGCGCCGCCGATCGACAAGGCGACCGGCGTCTTGCCTGCGCCGCCGGCGACGACGTTGCCGACGCAGACGACGGGCGTCGGCGCGAACCGGCCGCCGATCAGACGTCGGCGGGCTCGGCCGACGGCCCCGTAGGCGACGCCGAGGGGCGCGAGGAGGCGCGAAGACAGGCCGTCCCGGTCCCAGAAGTCAGGCGTGCGCATACCGCTTCGCGATGCCGGCGGCGCCGACCGCGGCGTCGAGATAGGGCGCCAGCTCGCGGACGACGGCGTCGAGAACGCCGGCCTTGGCCGCGGCCACGCGCCGCCCGGCTGCGATGCGCCGGCGGCGCTCGTCCCGATCTTCGATCAGCTTCTCGACCTCGGCCGCGATCTCGCCGGCGGTCGTCCGCTCGGCCGTAGCCCCAGCGGCGGCCATCTCCGCCGCGATGGCCTGGAAATTCGTCATATACGGGCCGTGAACGACGGGACAGCCGAGCCGGGCCGGTTCGAGGATGTTCTGCCCGCCATGGGGCACCAGAGAGCCGCCGACGAACGCCGCGCGGGCCAGGCGATAATAGACGCCGAGCTCGCCGATGCCGTCGGCGACGTAGACCTGGATTTCCGGCGTCACCCGTTCCGCCGCGGATTTCAGCCCCGTTGCGACGCCATTGGCGCGCAGCCGCGCGGCGATCCCGACGCCGCGCGAGGGGTGTCGAGGAACGATGACGGTGAGCACGTTCGGCCGCCGCGACCGGAGGATGCCGTGGGCGGCGGCGATCACCGCCTCTTCTCCTTCATGCGTGCTGGCGGCGAGCCAGGTGGGGCGGCCGTCGATCGCGCGAGTCTCGGCAGCCAGCGCTTCGGCGGCCGCGGGCAGGGGGGCGGCGGCGAACTTCAAATTCCCCGGCGCGCGAACCGGACCGGCGCCGAGCGCCCGAATCCTGGCCGCGTCCTCCTCGGTCTGGGCGAGGCAGAGATCGAAATTCGCCAACAGCTTCTCGACCAGGCCCGGCAGACGGCGCCAGCCTTTGTAGGATCGGGGCGATAACCGGGCATTGACGAGGATCGCCGGGATCCCGCGATCGCCGATCTCGTGCAGAAGGTTGGGCCAGAACTCGGACTCCGCCCACAGCACGACGTCCGGCCGCCAATAATCCAAAAAACGGCGCACCCAGCGGAGACAGTCGAGAGGAGCGTATTGATGCAGTACGCGCGGCGGCAGACGGGTCGCCAGGAGTCGAGCAGAGGTCACGGTGCCTGTGGTCAGGACGAATCCGAGCGCGGGGCGCTCGACGTCGAGCCGCTCGACCAGGGACAGCAGCGAGAGCGATTCGCCGACGCTCGCGGCGTGAATCCACATCACCGGTCCGGCCGGGCGAACGGCCGAGGGCGCGCCGAAACGCTCTGAGATGCGCGCCGGGTCTTCTTTCCCGTTGCGCGCCCGATGGCCCAGATAGCCGCGCAGGAAGGGCGCGGCTATCCCGCTTGCGGCGCGATAGAGGGCGAGCGTCATCGGGATTCGCGGGATACCTCGGGCGCAGCCGGTATCGGCGTGAAGCCGAAACGCAGGTCGAGGTCGCGGGTGAGCGCGTTCAACCGGTCCTCCAGCTCCCGCCGGGTCGCCTCCACGGCGCCCGCGCAAGACGGCGGCGCGATCGGCTCGCCGACCGCGATCACACCCCGGGCGGCGGGCATCGGCAGAACGAACCGATCCCAGCTCGACATGACGCGGCGCCGCGATGCGGCGTAGCTGAGCGGAACGATCGGCGCCTGGGCCAGACGCGCAGCATGCACGGCCCCCGTGCCGGCGCGCATACGCGGTCCGCGCGGCCCGTCCGGCGTCATCCCGACATACTGCCCCGATTTCAGCGCTTTGACGATGCCGCGCAACGCGCCGCCGCCGCCTCGGGACGACGAACCGGCGATCATTCCCATGCCCAGATGCCGCACCGTCTGCGCGACGAACTGGCCGTCGGGATGGAGAGAGGCCACGACGCTCATGCGCGCTTCGTAGCGCCAGACGATCGGCATCATCAACAGCCGACCGTGCCAGAAACAGGCGATGAAGGTCTCGCGGCGTTCGACGAGCCGCTCCAGACGCTCGGCGTGCTCCACCGTCCAGCGCCCCGACGCGCGGACCAACTGGATATAGCGCGCTGCGCTCCGGTATCCGATCTCGCGGACCGCCCGCATGCGCGCCAGCCGGCGGAGGATGGCCAATGCTCAGGCCCTGGCCGCCACGGCGTCCCACCGGTCGCCGGCGTCGGCGAATTGCAACGCATGGAGCCGGGCGTAGGCGCCTCTGCGGGCGAGGAGTTCGCCATGCGATCCGGTCTCGACGATGCGCCCCTGTTGCAGGACGTAGATCAGATCGGCGTCGTGGATCGTGGACAGGCGATGCGCGATGACCAGCGTCGTTCGCCCCTGCTTGAGGCGCAGGAGAGCGGCTTGCACGCGGTGTTCCGACTCGGCGTCCAGCGACGAGGTCGCCTCGTCGAGCAGCAGGATCGGCGCATCCTTGAGCATCGCCCTCGCGATCGCGAGACGCTGGCGCTGGCCGCCCGAAAGCTTGACCCCGCGCCCACCCACGCGCGTGTCGTAACCGCGAGGCAGGGCGGCGATGAAGTCATGGGCGCCCGCATCGCGCGCAGCGGCGATGAGTTCTTCTTCGCCGGCGTCGGGCCTGCCATAGGCGATGTTGGCCCGGACGGTATCGTCGAACAGGGTGATTTCCTGGCTCACCAGCGCGATGCTGGCGCGCAGGCTGGTGAGCGTCACGTCCCGGACGTCGGCCCCGTCGATAAGGACGGCGCCCTCGTCGACGTCGTAGAATCGCGGAATCAGGTTGAAAACGGTCGACTTGCCGGCCCCCGAAGGGCCGACCAATGCGACCGTCCGGCCGGCGGGGACGTCGAGGTCGACGCCGTCGAGGGCGCGCCGTTCGCCGTTATAGGCAAAGTTCACCCGGTCGAAGGCGATCCGGCCGGCGGTTACCGCGAGTCGCCTCGCGCCCGCCCGGTCGACGACGTCGGGTTCTATGTCCAGCAGCGCGAAGACGCGCTGCGCCGCCGCGAGCCCTTCCTGGAGGGTTGTGTTCATGTTGGCGACGCTCTTGAGCGGTTGATAGGCGAGCAGCATCGCCGTCAGAAAGGAAAAGAACGTCCCTGGCGTCGTTGCGCCGGCGATCACCTGGCTGCCGCCGTAGAAGATCACCGCTGCGGCCGCGACCCCGCCCAGGGTCTCCATCAGCGGGCGACTCGCCGAGCGGACCCGCGCGGCCTTCCAGAACAGCCGGAAGATGGCCTCCAGCAAGGACCGCGCGCGCCCGGTTTCGTAGCGTTCCATGCCGTAGGCCTTGACCACGCGGACGCCCTGGAAGGTCTCGTCGAGCAGGGTGGTGAACTGGGCGATCCGCGCTTGCGTATCCGCCGACACGCGGCGGACGCGCCGGCCGATGAGCAGGATCGGGTAGATGGATCCCGGGAAGACGATGAACGCGATCATGGCGAGCAGCGCATCCTGATGGAACATCAGCGCCACCAGGAAGGCGAGGGTCAGCGCGTCCTTGGCGATCCCGGTGAGCGATCTCACCACCGAATAACGCAGCATGTTGGCGTCGTTGATAAAGCGTGAGATTAGTTTTCCGCTCGAAGTATCAGCGAAAAAAGCGAGATCGGCGCGCATAAGGCGCGCATACATGCCGGCTTGCAGGGTCGAGACGATCCGCTGACCGGCGAACTCCATCTGCACCGCCTCGAGATAGCCGGCTGTCCCCTTGACGACGGCGAGCACGAAGACCGCCAGCGGCACCAAGTAGAGCAGCCGCATATCCCGGTCGATGAACACGTCGTCGAGGACGGGCTCCATCAACCACGCGTTTCCCGCGGTCGCGCCCGCGCCGACCATCATGCAGAGGATCGCGAGCGACAGGCGCACGGCGTGCGTGCGCAGATAGTCCCGCAGCAGCCGGCGCACCAACTCCGCCGTCGGCAGGTGACGAGCCGGATCGGGAGATATGGCGGAGACCTCGCCCACCGATTGGCACCTATGTCGCGCCGGATCATCCTAGTCCGCATTTCCCGCCCTGGCCATGGCCTGGGGGAGGGGCGAGGAACGCGGCGTTTCCCGCGCGGAGCGAGCTACCGTCCGGCGACCGTCATCCCGTCCACGCGGACCGTTGGCGCATCGACGCCGTAGCGGAACTCGAGGTCCTCGGCCGGCGTCAGATTGGCGAACATGTCCTTGAGGTTGCCGGCTACCGTGAGTTCGCTCACCGGATAGGCGATTTCGCCGTTCTCGATCCAGAAACCGGTCGCGCCGCGGCTGTAATCGCCGGTGACGACACTGACGCCCATGCCGATCAGCTCGACGACGTAGAACCCGCTGCGGATGTCGCCGATGAGGTCTTCGCGGGTGATACCGCCCGCCTGCATGAAGAGGTTGGTCGTCGCCGGCGACGGCGGCGAGGCGGTTCCCCGCGCCGCGTTTCCAGTGGTCTCGAGGCCGAGCTGGCGGGCCGAGCCGAGATCCAGCACCCAGCTCGCGAGCCGGCCGTTCTCGACTAGGGCGCGGCGCGCGTTGGCGATCCCCTCGGCGTCGAACGGCTTGGAGCGCAAGCCGCGCCGACGATGAGGGTCGTCCACGATCGCGACCGCCTCGCCGAAGACCCGCTCGCCCATCGATTCCTTGAGAAAGGAAGTGCCGCGCGAGATCGGGACGCCGTTGACGGCTCTGGCGAAATGGCCGACCAGTCCGCCCGAGACGCGCCGGTCGTAGACCACCGGGACCTGTGCGGTCTTGATCTTGCGCGCGCCCAACCGCCTGGCCGCTCGCTCCCCGGCGCGCCGCCCGATCTCCTCCGGCGGCGGCAGGTCGGCGCCATGGACCGCGGTGGCGTAGTCGTAGTCCCGCTCCATGTCCGCGCCGTCGCCGGCGAGCACCGACACGGCGAGGCTATGGGAGGACGAGTCGTAGCTCCGCGCGAAGCCGTTGGTCGCGGCGAGGGCCGCCACCGACCGGCTCCAGCCCGCCTCGGCGCCTTCGGAATTGGTGATCTTGGGAACCGCCCGCGCGGCGTCCTCGGCGCGGGCGGCTTTGTCGATCAGCGAATCGGCCGAGGGCTCCTGCGGGTCGCAGATGTCAAGCGCCGGCGCGACGCCGGCCAGCTGTCCCGGATCGGCTAGCCCGGCATAGGGATCGTCCGGAGCAGCGCGCGCCATGGCGACGCAACGTTCGGCGAGGGCGGCGAAGGTGTCCGCCGCGAGATCCGTCGACGACACGATCGCCTGCTTCCTGCCGACGAAGGCCCGCAGGCCGAGATCGCGGCTCTCCGCCCGCTCGAGCTTCTCGGATCTGCCGAGCCGCTGCGCCACTTCGATCGACGCCGACTCGAAGAACACGGCGTCGGCCGAGTCCGCTCCCGCCCGCTTGGCGCAGGCGAGAAGCCGGTCGAGGAGATCAAGAGGAGCGGGGGCGCGGGTCATGTCCGTCCCGGAACGCTGGATGCCGGGTCGGGTCATCCGGGGCCGCGGATCACGGCGACCGCCAGATCGGCTTGCCCGAGCCGGGAAGGCCCAGATCCGACCACATCGACGATACCCTCCGCACGACCGAATCGGTCATCCGGATTTTGCGTCCCCATTCGCGCGCGGTCTCCGGCGGCGACTTGGCCGTGGCGTCGATCCCGAGCTTGGCGCCGAGGCCGGGCTGCGGCGACGCGAAATCCAGATAGTCGATCGGCGTGTTCTCGATGACGGTCAGGTCGCGCGCAGGGTCCACGTTGGTCGAGATCGCCCACATCACGTCGGTCCAGTCGCGCGCCGAGAAGTCGTCGTCCACGACGATGATGATCTTGGTGTATACGAATTGGCGCAGGAACGACCATATGCCCATCATGACCCGCTTGGCGTGACCCGGATAGGCCTTGCGGATGCTGACCACGCCGATGCGGTAGGAGCAGGCTTCGGGCGGCAGCCAGAAGTCCACGATCTCGGGGAATTGCTGCGTCAGCAGGGGAACGAACACCTCGTTCAACGTCTCGGCCAGGATCGAGGGTTCGTCCGGCGGCCGGCCGGTGAAGGTGGTCAAATAGATCGGCCGCCGCCGCATCGTGATCGCGCTCACAGAGAATATGGGGAAAGGCTCGACGGCGTTGTAATAGCCGGTGTGGTCGCCATAGGGCCCCTCGTCCGCGCAGTCGTGCGCGGACACATGGCCTTCGATTACAATCTCGGCCTCGGCCGGCACTTTGAGCGGGACCGTCTTGCAGTCGACCAACCGGCCGCGTCGGCCGCGCAACAGCCCGGCGAAGCGGTATTCGGACATGCCTTCGGGCGCCGGCGTCACGGCCGCTATGATCGTCGCCGGATCGGCGCCGACGACCGCGGCTGCCGGCAGCCCCTCGCCGCGGGCGGCGCGGGCGGCGTGGTGCCGCGCGCCGCCGCGATGGCGCAGCCAGCGCATCAGCGTGCTGTTCCGCCCCGTGACCTGCATGCGGTAGATGCCGAGATTGGCCCGCCCGTCGTCGCCCTCGGTCACCACCAGCGGCCAGGTAATCAGGGGCGCCGGCTCGTCCGGCCAGCAGGTCTGGACCGGCAGCCGGCCCAGATCGACCTCGTCTCCGGTCAGCACGACCTCCTGGCAGGGCGCGCGGGTCACGGTCTTCGGCGTCATCGCCAGGGCCGTCTTGAGCAACGGAAGCATCTCGACGGCGTCGCGCCAGCCGCCGGGCGGTTCGGGTTGGCGCAGGAAGGCGAGCTGTTCGCCAAGCGCGCGCAGGTCGGAGATCTCCCGCCCCATTCCCCATGCGACGCGCTCGCCGGTGCCGAACAGATTGGCGAGCACCGGGATCGGCGACGGCCGTCCGTCCGCATATGTCGGCGCCTCGAACAGGACCGCCGGACCGCCTTCCGCCAGCAGCCGGGTCTGAATCTCGGTGATTTCGAGCGCCACCGATACCGGAGTCGTCACCCGGACGAGCCGTCCCTCGGCCTCGAGCCGATGCACGAAATCGCGGAGGGAGGCATAAACCATGGCCGAACGCCAATCAGGCAACAACGATGAGGGCAGGTCAAGCGACCGGCGGAACAATCGCAGAGTCGAGCCGATTCCGGAAAGTCGGAACGTCGGGCGAGCCGCCGACAACGGTTGGAGTCGATCGATTGCAACCGAAGGAATATCGGATACAAACGAACCGCCCCGGACGACCGCGGTCGAGGACCGTCCGCGCGCCCCTGACGCAACCGGATCGCGAGAGTCCGAAACCGTCTTTCCCGTCTACGAAAGGACGACCGTTCGGCCCGTCGTGGAAGACCGCATTCGTCACGCCAAGTCGTATCCGTTCGCCATTCCGGACCGCGCCTATGTCTATCGGAATGGCGCGGTCGAGCCCTACAGGCCGGCGGAAGTCGAACGCGAGGGCCGCATACCCGTCCTCGCCGCCGGCTCCAACCAGTCGCCCGAGCAGATCGCGCGCAAATACGCCCGCCTCGAAGGCGAGATCGTGATCCCCGCGCAGCGCGGCTACCTGTGGAATTTCGACTCCGTCTACGCCGCCCACATCACCGGCTACGGCTCGGTTCCTGCGACCTTCCGGCGCGCGCCCGGAACGGCCGTTTCCGTCTTCGTCCTGTGGCTGAACGATGCGCAGCTGGCGCGCATGCACGAGACCGAGGGCAGCTATACGTTCGACCGCCTGGACAGCATCCGCCTCGCCTTGGACGGAACGGCGGAGACCTTGACCTCGGCCTTCGCCTATTCGTCGCGGGTCGGATGCCTGAACGTCGGCGGCGCATGCGTCGCTCTCGCCGCCATCGCGGCGCGCGGCCGGCGGTTTCCCGCCCGCGCCCAGCCCGAAATTCTCGGCGTCCTGCGCGACAGGCAGGCGCCCGGCCAGAAGCTGGACGACTTCATCCGCGACTGTCTGGACGACGACGGCCTGCGCCGGGCGCGTTCGCACGCGCTGGGCCGCGACGCCTTGCCGCTGGCCTATCGCCGGCAAATTGTGGCGTCGCCCTGACGCGCTATTCGGCCACCGCCGCCTCGCGGGCCGGCGTGATGCGGGCGGCGCAGAACTTGAATTCCGGGATCTTGCCGACCGGATCCAAGGCCGGATTGGTAAGGAAGTTGGCCGCAGCCTCGGCGTAGCAGAAGGGGATGAAGACGACGCCTTCGGGGACGTCCGGATCGGCGCGCGATCCGAGTTCGATCATGCCGCGTCGGGTCTCGACGCGGATTGCCGCCCCGGGCACGAGCTGCAACGCGCGCAGGTCGCGGGGGTTCATGGCCGCGATCGCCTCCGGCTCGATCCGGTCCAGCACCTGCGCCCTGCGGGTCATTGCGCCAGTATGCCAATGCTCCAGCAGCCGGCCGGTGGTCAGGATCATCGGAAACCGCTCGTCCGGAAGTTCGTCGGGCGGCAGGACTGCCGCCGGGACGAATCGTCCGCGCCCGTTCCCGGTCGGGAAGCCGCCGCCGAAAATCACCTCGGCGCCCGGCTCGTCCTCGGCCTCCACCGGGTAGGTAACCGAATCCTCGCGGGCCAGCCGCGACCAGGACAGCCCCTTGATCGAGGGCATGCAGGCGCGCATTTCGGCAAAGACGTCGGCCGGGCCGGCATAGCGCCAGTCGAGCCCAAGCCGGCGGGCGATCTCCTGGACGATCCACCAGTCCTGGCGCGCTTCGCCGGGCAGCGGCAGGGCCGCGCGGCCCATCTGCACCTGGCGGTTGGTGTTGGTATAGGTCCCGTCCTTCTCCGGAAACGCCGACGCCGGCAGGACGACGTCGGCGAAATAAGCCGTCTCGGTGAGGAACAATTCCTGGACCACGAGATGTTCGAGCTTGGCCAGCCCCTCGCGCGCATGCGCCGCGTCCGGATCCGACATCGCCGGATTCTCGCCCATGATGTACATGCCGCGGATTTCGCCAGTATGGACTGCATCCATGATTTCGACGACGGTCAAGCCCGGGTCGGGATCGAGCGGCGCGCCCCAGAACGATTCCAGGTCGCTCCTGGCGCCGGCGTCGCCCACCCGCCGGTAGTCGGGATAGAACATCGGGATCAGCCCCGCGTCGGAAGCGCCCTGGACGTTGTTTTGGCCCCGGAGCGGGTGGAGCCCGGTCCCCGGCCGCCCGACATTGCCGGTCATCAGGGCCAGCGAGATCAGACAGCGGGCATTGTCGGTCCCGTGGATATGCTGTGAGATTCCCATCCCCCAAAAGACGATCGCCGCTTCGGCTTCGGCATAGATGCGGGCGATGGCGCGAATCGTCCCGGCGTCGATTCCACAGACCGGCGCCATGGCCTCGGGCGGGAAGTCCGCGAGATGCGCTCGCAACTCCTCGAATCCCTCGGTGAATTTCTCGATGTAACTCTCGTCGTAAAGGCCTTCCTCGAGGATGGCGTGCATCAAGGCGTTCAGCAGCGCCACGTCGGTTCCCGGCTTGAACGCGAGCATATGCGTCGCATGGCGCGAAAGCGCTTGGCCGCGCGGGTCCATGACGATCAGCGTGGCTCTGCGCCGGACGGCGTTCTTGAAGAAGGTCGCGGCCACCGGGTGGTTCACCGCCGGGTTGGCGCCGATCACGACGATCACGTCCGAATTCCGGCAGTCGTAGAACGGCGCGGTGACCGCGCCGGAGTTGATCGTCTCCATGAGCGCGGCGACGGAAGAGGCGTGGCATAACCGCGTGCAGTGATCGACGTTGTTGCTGCCGAACCCGGCGCGCACCAGCTTCTGGAACAGATAGGCTTCCTCGTTGGAGCCCTTGGCCGAGCCGAAACCCGCAAGCGCTTTGCCGCCATGCCGGTCGCGAATGCGCCGGAGTCCGGCGGCGGCGACGTCCAGCGCCTCGTCCCAGCTCGCCTCGCGGAAATGCGTCGACGGGTCGGCAGGGTCGAAGTCGAGATCGGTATCCTTGGCGACGTCTCGCCGACGGATCAGCGGCGTCGACAGCCGGTCTTCATGGGCCACGTAGTCGAAGCCGAACCTGCCCTTGACGCATAACCGGCCGCGATTGGCCGGGCCGTCGCGCCCCTCGACCCGGACGATCCGGTCGTCCTTGACGCGATAGGTGAGCTGGCAGCCAACGCCGCAATAGGGGCAAACGCTGTCGACCTGCCGGTCCGCCTCGACCTTTCCTTGGCCGTCGGCCTGGAACACGGTCGCGGGCAGCAGCGCGCCCGTCGGGCAGGCCTGGACGCATTCGCCGCAGGCGACGCAGCTGCTGGCGCCCATCGGATCGTCGAAATCGAACACGATGCTTGCTTGCGCTCCGCGCGCCGCCATACCGATCACGTCGTTGACCTGGACCTCGCGACAGGCGCGCACGCACAGCGTGCAGTTGATGCAGGAATCCAGATTCACCGCCATCGCCGGGTGGCTGAAATCGGCGGCAGGCGCGGGGCGCGGAGCGAAACGGCTGTCCCCGATTCCGATCCGGTCGGCCCAACCCCAGAAACGGGACGCCGGATCGTGCGCCGCCGCCCGGCGCGGCTGGTCGGCAATCAGCAGTTCGAACACCATGCGCCGCGACCGCCGGGCGCGTTCCGACGCCGTCGCGACCGACATCCCCGCGCTGGGTTCCCGGACGCAGGATGCGGCCAGAACCCGTTCGCCCTCAATCTCGACCATGCAGGCGCGGCAGTTGCCGTCCGGGCGGTAATCCGGCGCCGACATGTGGCAGAGATGCGGGATCTCTGTCCCCCGCCGATGGGCGACCTGCCAGATCGTCTCGCCGGGCGCGGCGGTGACCTCCTCGCCGTCGAGGGTAAACGTCAACCCCGCCGACGTTTCGGCGTTCGTCTGCATGGCGGTCCGAGCTCCGGGCGTCGCCGTCATTCTACGCCGGACCGCGCGCGGGCGCGTCCTCCGGAAAATATCGCAGAGCGCATAGCAGCCCGTTGGGCGCCGCCTGGCCCAGACCGCAAATCGAAGCATCCATCATGACCGCGCTCAACTCCTCGATCAAAGGCCGGTCCCATCCCGGGCGCTCCATCAGCGCCGCGGCCTTCTCGCAACCGGCGCGGCAGGGCGTGCATTGGCCGCAACTTTCGTCGGCGAAGAAGCGCATCAGGTTGAGCGCGGCGTCGGCGGCGCTGTCCCGGTCCGAGAGCACGACGACCGCGGCCGAGCCGATCAGGCAGCCATGCTCCTCCAGCGCGCCGAAATCCAACGGCAGGTCCGCGAGACGGGCGGGTAGGATGCCGCCGGACGCGCCGCCCGGCAGGTAGCCCTTGAAGCGGTGGCCGGCCTGCACGCCGCCGCAATGCTCGTCGATCAGCTGTCGCGCCGAAATGCCGGCGTCGGCGATCTTCACCCCGGGATCGTTCACCCGGCCCGAGACCGAAAACGACCGCAGCCCCTTGCGTCCGTTACGGCCGCGCCCGGCGAACCACGCTGGGCCATGATCGAGGATGTCGCGCACCCAGAACAGCGTCTCGACGTTGTTGATCAGCGTCGGCCGTCCGAACAGTCCGACCTGGGCGGGGAAGGGGGGTTTGTGGCGAGGCAGCCCGCGCTTGCCCTCGATGCTTTCGAGCATCGCCGACTCCTCGCCGCAGATATAGGCTCCGGCGCCCCGCCGCAAATGAAGCGCGCCGGGGCGGTACAGCCCTTCGCGCTCGAGGCGGGCGACCGCCGCCGACAGCAGAAGCCGCGCCGCCGGGTATTCGTCGCGCAGATACACATAGGTTTCCTGCGCCGATACCGCCCACTGCCCGATCAACATCCCTTCGAGGAAGCGGTGCGGATCGGTTTCGAGGAAGTGACGATCCTTGAAGGTGCCGGGTTCGCCCTCGTCGGCGTTCACGACCATATAGCGCGGCGCGGGCTCGGCGCGCACCAGCCGCCATTTTCGTCCGGTCGGGAAACCGGCTCCGCCGAGGCCGCGCAGCGCCGAATCCTCCAGCGCCGCGATGACGTCTTCGGGCGTCCGCCCGCCGCCGAGGCAATCGCGCAGCAAACGATAACCGCCGCCAGCGACGTAGTCGTCATAGCCCACATGGTCGGGAAGGACAGGGCGCGTCTCCCGCCCTTCGACGGCGCGCCGGACGGCGGCGGCGGTAGCGCGCGGGATCTGGTTATGACCCACCTCGGCCACCGGCGCCCGGTCGCACCCCCCCATGCAGGGCGCCCGCAGGATGCGCGCGCGGCCGTCGAGCTCCGCCGCCGCGAGCTCGTCCAGCAGCGACTTGGACCCCATCATCTCGCAGGTCAGGCTGTCGCAGACCCGGACGGTGATCTCGGGGGGCGGCGCGCGCTCTTCACGCAGCACGTCGAAATGGGCGTAGAAGGTCGCGGTCTCGTACACCTCCGCGAGGGATAGCCGCATCTCGTGCGCAAGTGCCGTCAGATGCCCCGGCGACAGGCAGCGATACGCATCCTGGATCAGATGCAAATGTTCGATCAGGAGATCGCGCCGGCGCGGCCGGTCGCCGAGCAGGGCGCGTATCTCTTCATGGGCGTCCGCGTCGAGTTGCCGGCCCTTGGGAAAGGGCGCCGCCCGATGCCGCCCGGAACCCGGATGGGAGAATTTGCGGAGCCTTGCTTCGTCTGCGGGCATCGGTCTGGCGTCGGCGCGGAGGTCGCCCGCGACTCTACAGCCTCCGTCGCCGTCTGTCGCCGGTCACCCGTCTTCCTCTTCGCGGACGACGGCGAGGCTCACCACGTCGCCGTTCACGAGGCGTTTCCCGGCATGTTCGAAATTGACGGTCACGCGGCCGTCGATCGTCGATTGCACTTGGCCGATCCCCCAGTCGGGCCGGGCCGGGTGGCGGACGAGCGCGCCGGGTATAATTTCTTCCAGCATGATCTTGCCTTTCTGTTCTAGATATCTGAAAAATCTGGTTTTTTCTTGGAAATGAAGCTGTTGATACCGTGCCGGAACGCCTCCCCGAAGCGGATTTTCTCGAACGCCTGCCCTTCCATCCGGAGCCCGCTGCCGAGGGGAGCTTCGTAAGCTTGGTCGAGCACTTTTTTCAGCGTCGCCAGTGGGATTGACGGGCGCGCCGCCATGTCCCCGACCCAGCGGGCGACGGCGGCGTCGAGCTCGCCGTCGGGGACGACTTCGGTAACGAGGCCCCAATCGAAGGCTTCTTCGGCCGACAGCCGCCGACCGCGCATGATCATCTCCTTGGCGCGGCCCAGCCCGGCGATCCGGGCGATCCGTTGGGTGCCGCCCGATCCCGGAATGGTGCCGAGATTGATCTCGGGCAATGCGAGCGCCGTGGACCGGGTGGCGAGCCGGAAGTCGCAGGCGAGCGCGAGCTCGAAGCCGACCCCCATGGCGAATCGCTCCATCGCCGCAATCACCGGTTTGGAGCAGCGTTCGGGCGCGGCCACGTTCCAGGCCAAATCCGACATACCGTCCGGCGGCACGTCCAGGAATCCGGTGATGTCGCCGCCCGCGGTGAACACGCCGTTTGCTCCCTTCAGGACGATCACGCGAATCTCGGGATCGCGGTCCATCTCCTCGAACAGAGCGGCGATCCGGGCGCGAGCGGCGAAGCTCACCACGTTCATCGGCGGCCGATCGAGGATGACGTATCCCGCGCCCGTCGCAATCTCCTTTATCCAGCGGAGGCCGTCCGCTTCGGCCGGTTCGCCGGTTCGGTTCTTCGTATTGGTCATGCCGTCATCCGGTTCGCGCCCCGGCCGGTTGCCGGGCGCGCCTGTGAATCCGATAATCCGGCCCGGCCGCCGGCACGGAGCGACGCATGCCCCGCCTTACTTTGACGATCGCGCTCGAACGTTACGACCGCCATATGCCATTTTTTCTGGGCACGGTCACGCCCCCGGCCGGAGTCGAACTCGAACCGCTCGAGGTCGGCATGACGCCGTCGACACGCCATGGCGCGGATCGCCACGGGCGGATGCTGCGCGACCGGGAGTTCGACATCGCCGAGGTCTCGCTCGCTTCCTACGTCATGGCCAAGGCCCGGGGCGCGGCGTTCACCGCGGTGCCCGTATTTCCACGCCGTCTGTTTTGCCAGAACCACATCTTCGTCAACGCGGCCGCCGGCATCGAACGGCCGCAGGACCTGGCCGGTCGGCGGGTAGCGATCTGGGCTTGGCAAGTGACGATGTCGGTGCTGGCCAAGGGCGACCTCAAGTCGATCTACGGCGTCCCGTGGGAACGGATCGACTGGTTCGTCGTCAATCGCGAGGAGATTCCCTGGGAGGTGCCGGAGGGCCTGTCGATCCGACCGATTCCGGCCGGCGCGGATCCCGGCGAGATGCTGATCGCCGGCGAGCTCGACGCCTTGATCAGCCCGCACCCGCCGCACTCGGTGCTGGCGGCGACGGACCGGGCGCGGCGGCTGTTTCCCGACGCCTCGGCCGAATGCGCGCAGTATCACGAGCGCGTCGGGTTCTACCCGATCATGCATCTGATGGCGTTGGGGGAAGACCTCGCCGCGCGGGAGCCGTGGCTGCCGCGCGCGATCGTGGACATGTGGGAGCAGGCCAAGGCCCAGACCGCCGGCTACTACGCCGACCCGGGATTCTCGATGCTGGCCTTCGCCCGCAACGAGTTCGAGCGCCAGCGCGACGGTCTCGGCGACGACCTGTGGCCGTCGGGATTGGTCGCCAACCGCGCCAATCTCGAACGGTTCATCGGTTATTGCCACGACCAGCATCTGATCGACCGGCCGCTCGACCCTGCGCTGCTGTTCCACGAGTCGGTGCTGGACGGCTGACGCGCCGCTTGGCGCCGGCCGCCGGCGGAGCGCGCCGCAGCCATGTCGGACGGTTCTCGGCGAGGCGGCGCCCCGGGTCTTGCCGAACGCCGCCTTCCGCTATGGCTCGCCATGTCGTTGTTGATCGTCGCCTCGGCGTCATGGGCGGGGAGCGGGGTCGCCGCGCGCGCCGCCGCGGGCAACGTGCCGCCGGTCACGCTGGCCTTCCTCCGCTGGTCCATCGCCCTTCTCCTGTTTCTCCCGTTCGGGGGCCTTCCGCTATGGCGTGAGCGCAGGGCGTTCCTGCAACACTGGAAGACGGTCGTCGCCTTCGGCTTTTTCGGCATCGTCGGTTTCACCACCCCGTATTACGTCGGGCTTCACTTCACCACGGTGGTGAACAGCACGATCCTCAACGCCACCGGCCCGATCATGGTGGTGTTTCTGTCCTTCGCGATGTTGGGGGTCGTCATCGCGCGGCGGCAGCTGGCCGGCATCGGGCTCGCGCTGATCGGCGCGCTCGTCATCGTAGCGCGCGGCGATCTCGACCGTCTCGCGGTCTTCGCCTTCAATCTCGGCGACGGGTTGGTGTTGGCGGCTTACCTGTCCTGGTCGATGTACACGGTCATGCTGCGCTGGCGCCCACAGGGGCTCGGTCAGTACAGCTTCCTGGTGGCGATGATCGGCGTGTCCTGCCTGATGTTGGCGCCGGGCTTCGCGTGGGAGCTCGCGCGCGGCATGACGTTCGAGCCGACCGGCGGCAACCTGCTCATCGTCGGCTATTCGGCGGTGGTGGCCTCCGTTCTTGCCTATCTGTTCTGGAACATGGCGGTTCCGGTGCTGGGAGCCAATCGCGCCGCGGTCAGCCTCTACCTCCAACCCGCGTTCGGCGTGATCTTCGGGATCGTCATCCTCGGCGAAGCGGTCGAACCCTTCCATTTCGTCGGCGTGGTCGCGATCTTCGCCGGCGTCTACCTGTCGACCGCCCGTCGGTGAACGGGCGCGCTGCGGCAGGTCAGCCGCGCCCCGCCTCGTTCCCCAGGATCGAATCGGCGAGCCGTTCCCCCGTCGCGACCAGCTGCGGAATCACGAGGTCAGCCCCCGCGTTGCGCAGCTCTTCGGCGTGGTCGTCGTCATGGGCGCGCGCCAGCACGCGCAGCCCCGGAAAGACGTAGCGCAACATGCCCGCCAGCTGCGTAGCCGCCCGCGGGTTGTCGAGCGCGATCACCATCGCCCGCGCGCTTTCGATGCGGAGCGCCTCCAGTACTTCCGGCCGGGTCGCATCGCCATAGAACACGGTCTCGCCCCGCGCCCGCGCCTGCGCGACGCGGTCGGGGTCGAGATCGACCGCGATATAGGGTATCCCGCCGGCCTTCAGCTCGGCGCCGATGGTCCTGCCGACCCGCCCGTACCCGCCGACGACGACATGATCGCCAAGCATCGGCGCGCCGTCGGCGACGGCGTCGCCGCGTGCGGCGACGAAACGCCCGAAACGGCGGTTGAAGGTGAGAGCGGCGTGGGCGAGCACCGGCGTCAACAGCAGCGTGACCGCGATGGCGACGATCAACAGATTCGCCAGCTCCGGGGCCAGGACGCCTTGCATCACCCCGACGCCGAGCAGGATGAAACCGAACTCGCCGCCCTGCGACAGCATCAGCCCGAGTGAAACCGAGACCGCCGCCGACAGCCGGAACGCCAGGGCGAGCCCTGCCAGGATGAGGCCCTTGCACACGATGATCGCGACCGCCAGGGCCGCGACCGCGCCGAGGGCCGGCGGCGTCAGATCCAGGTCGGCCGACATGCCTACCGTCATGAAGAACAGACCCAGGAGCAGGCCGCGAAACGGCTGGATCTCGGCGGCGACCTGATGCCGGTACTGCGTCTCGGCGAGCATCATGCCGGCGAGGAAGCCGCCGAGCGCCATCGACAGACCGGCGGTGCGGGTCAGGAGCGCGGTCGCCAACACCAACAACAGCGTCGTCGCGACGAAGACTTCGGTGTTGCGGGCGATCGCGGCGAAGCGAAACAGATGTCGGAGGCCGTAGCGGCCGACGAGCAGAAACGCTGCGAGCGCGAGGACCGCCTTTCCAACCGCGAGACCCAGCGCCCGGCCCAACGACTCCGACTCCGCGCCAAGAGCCAGAATGACCACGAGAATCGGCCCGACCACGATGTCCTGGGTCAGCAAGACGGCAAGGGCGGTCCTTCCGAACCGGGTGGCGAGCCGCCCCCGGTCGATCAGGAACTGGACCACGAAGACCGTCGACGACAGCGCGAGGCCCAAACCGATGACGACGGCGGCTTCGACCGGCAAGCCAAATCCGACCGCTACCGCGGCGGCAAAGGCGCCGGTCGCCAGGACCTGGACGAGCCCAAGTGCGAACGTCGTCAGCGGTAGTACGCGAAGGCGTTCAAGCGGAAGTTCGAGACCGATCGTGAACAACAGGAACAGAACGCCGAACTCGGCGATCGGCCGCACGGTCTCCACGTCGGTGATGAAACCGATTCCGAACGGCCCGATCGCCGCCCCGGCGATGAGGTATCCAAGCGCCACCGCCAGCTTGAGGCGGCGGAACAGCGACGCCGACACGACCGCCGCGGTCAGGATCACGATGACGTCGATCAGATAGGGATCGTGTTCCATGGCGTCACGATCCGTCCCGACGGGACTGCTCAACCTCGAGCGCCGCGGCCATGACGCGCTTGCGCCGCTCCGCCCACAGCCATGCCCCGAGGCAAAGGACCGCGCCGCCCAACACCGGCCATCGCAGCCCGACATAGCCGGACAATCCACCCATCATCAGCGCGCCGATCGCCGGCGCGCCGCGCCCGATCATGCCGTAGAGCCCCAGCACCCGCCCGCGCATGGCGGGATCGACCGCGCTCTGGATCAACGTCTGCTCTCCGACGCCGAGCACGATCATCGCGAAGCCGGCGCAGGCGAGGCAGGGCAGAGCCAGCCAGAATTGATCCGTCGCGGCGAAACCGATCAGCGCCGCCGACAGGAGCAGGGCGCTGCGGATGGAGACGGTCGTGAGGCCCACGACCGTGCCCCGTCGGGCTAGCCACAGGCCGCCCAGCATGGCGCCGAGACCCACCATCGATGTGAGCCAGGCCAATCCCTCGGCGCCGCGGCCGAACACCTGGTCGGCGAAGCCCGGCAGCAGTTCGACATAGGGCCGTCCGAACACGGAGACGAAAGTCAGGATCAGCATCACCGGTCCGATGCCGGCATGTCGCGCCGCATAGGCGTACCCTTCGCCGATCTCGGCCGCGATGTTGCGCACCGGCCCCCACCCGCCCGCGGGCGCCGTGTCCAGCCGCAACAGACTCAGCGCGCCGATGAACAGGGCGTAGGTGCCGGCGTTCAACGCGAAGGCCCAGCCGACGCCGTACTGCACGATCAGCAGCCCGGATATCATCGGACCGACGAAGCGGGCGCCGTTGAACGACAGAGAATTGACCCCGATCGCAGCCGACAGGTCACGACGCGGCACCAGGCTGGGGACGATGGCGAGCCTCGCGGGTTGCTGGAAAGCAAGCACTGCGCCGCCCGCGGCGACCAGGCACAGCAGCAGTTCGATCGTCATCGCGCCGCTGAGCGTGAAGATCCCAAGCGCGAGCGACTGCCCGAAGCTCGCGCCCTGGGTGATCTTCAACAGGCGGAGGCGGTCCATCCGATCGGCGACCGCCCCCGTGAGCGGGGCGAGTACGACGGTCGGGAACAGGTCGGCGAAGGCGATGACGCCGAGCCACGCGCCCGACTCCGTGAGCTCCCATGTCAGCCAGCCGACCGCAACGCGCTGGACCCAGGTGCCGATGTGGGAAACGACGTTGCCCGCGGTGTAGATCCCGTAGTTGCGATGCGACAGCGCGCGCGCGATGGCGCCGAACCCGGCGTTCAGATTCATTCCCGATGCTGTCGGTCCGCCAACCAAGCGTTGACGCGAACGACAGCATAGTCCGTATCTCTCGCCCTGGCCATGACCTCACGCCGCCCGAAGATCGCCTCGGGCGCGCGGCGTGTGCGGGAATATCGCCTTGCCGGCCTCGGGGCGGCGTTATAGCTTCGCCCGGCGAACGATCCAGGAAACGCCCCATGCCCGACGATGCCCGGACCGCGGTCAACACGCTCGAACCCTACTGGATGCCGTTCACCGCCAACCGGCAGTTCAAGTCGGCGCCTCGAATCGTCGCCGCCGCCAAGGACATGCACTACGTCGCAGACAACGGACGCCGACTGCTCGACGGTTCGGCCGGCATGTGGTGCGTGAACGCCGGCCATTGCCGCGACAAGATCGTCCGGGCGGTGCAGAAACAGGCCGCGAAGATGGACTACGCGCCGGCCTTCCAATGCGGCCATCCTGGCGCGTTCGAACTGTCGGCGCGGCTGTCGGCGCTGTTGCCGGGAGATCTCGATCATGTGTTCTACGGCAATTCGGGTTCGGAGGCGGTCGATACCGCCCTCAAGATCGCGCTCGCCTATCACCGGCAGGCCGGCGAGGCGACGCGCACGAGATTCATCGGTCGCGAGCGCGGTTATCACGGCGTCGGGTTCGGCGGAACCGCAGTCGGCGGCATCTCGGCCAACCGCCGGCAGTTCGGCAACCTGCTCGCCGGCGTGGATCATTTGCCGCACACGTACAACCTGAAGGAAACCGCCTTCAGCCGCGGCCAGCCCGCCTGGGGCGCCCATCTGGCGGACGACCTCGAACGTATCGTCGCTCTGCACGACGCCTCGACGATCGCCGCCGTCATCGTCGAGCCGGTGGCCGGCTCGACCGGAGTCCTACCGCCGCCGCAGGGATATCTCGAACGGTTGCGCAAGCTCTGCGACCGGCACGGGATACTGCTCATCCTGGACGAAGTCATCACCGGTTTCGGCCGGACCGGCGAGGCGTTCGGCGCCGAACGCTTCGGCGTCCTGCCCGACATGCTGACGATGGCGAAGGGGCTGACCAACGCTACCGTACCGATGTCCGCGGTGGCGGTCCGCAAGGAGATTTACGACAGTTTCATGGCTGGGCCGGCCGGGGTCGAGCTGTTCCACGGCTATACATATTCGGCGCACCCCCTGGCCTGCGCCGCCGGGCTCGCGACGCTCGAAGTCTATGCGGAGGAGGGGTTGTTCGCCCGCGCCGGGGCGCTGTCGCCGGTGTGGGAGGATGCGATCCACGCGCTCCGGGGCCTGCCCCATGTCATCGACATCCGCAATATCGGGCTGATGGGCGCGGTCGAGCTCGAGCCGCGCGACGGCGCGCCGGGGACGCGGGCCTTCGACGTCTATCTCAGATGCTTCGAGTTGGGGCTGCTGCTGCGCCAGACCGGCGACGTCCTGGCGTTGTCGCCGCCGCTGATCGTCGGCGAATCGGAGATCGAACGGATGTTCTCGATCCTGGCCGAGGCGATCCGCACCGCGGCGTGAACCGGAACGACCCGGAGAAAGGGAGGAGCGAATGAGCGTCGCACGACATCCGCGCCCCAGGGAACTCGAGGGCGTCGGCATCGACGAGATCGCCGACAGATACGTCCGCCGCTACCGCGACATCGCATCCGATTGGGAGGCCTTCGAGGACGCCAGGATCGAAGGCTACAAGCGGGCGCAGCATCGGTTCATCGGTGCCGGCGGGTCGGGCAAGCACCACGATCCAGATGTCGTGCCGCCGGGCAACTTCACCCTCAGCATCATGTATGTGGAGCCGGGGCAGGGCAACGCCGCCCACACCCACGAAGTCGAGGAGGTGTTCTTCGTTCTCAAGGGTCTGTTGACCGTCTTCTTCGAGGAGGAGGGCGGCGGGCGCCGCGTCACGCGCCGGCTGGGTCCGTGGGAATGCGTGGCCTGCCCGCCGGGCGTCATTCATGGCTACGTCAACGACAGCCTCGAGCCGGTATACTTCCAGGTCATGCTCGGTCGCGGCGCGCCGGAGACCATGGGCTATGCCGAGGACGCGCTGTTCGAGCGCCGGGACGCTCATCTGGCGGCCGAATAGCAGGGGACTTCAGCTTCGCTGCTGACGTTTCGTGTCCGGCCCCGCGCCGACAAACAAGGAGAACGACGATATGGATGCGGTGGAAGCGCTCACGACCCGCGCCTCTGCGATGAAGCTGACTACCCCGGCCCCGTCGGACAAGGCTCTGGATGCGATCATGGCCTCGGCGATGCGCGCCGCCGACCACGGGCTGATGAAACCCTGGCGCTTTCTGGTCGTCGAAGGAGAAGCCCGGAACCGGCTGGGCGCGCTCATGGCGGACGCCCTCAAGAAGCGCGCGCCGGACGCCGGCGACGAGGATCTCGAACGCGAACGGGCGAAACCGCTGCGCGCGCCGTTGGTGGTTGTCGTCGTCGCGGCGATTCGCGAGAATCCGAAAGTGCCGGACATCGAGCAGATCATCTGCGTCGGCGCCGCGGCTCAGAACATGATGGTGGCGGCCCATGCGATGGGCTATGGCGGCTTCTGGCGCACCGGCGCGCCGGCCTATGACCCGGCGGTCAAGGAAGGATTGGGGCTGACGGTCGCGGATTCGATCGTCGGGTTCATGTATTTCGGCACGCCGGACGGCCCGCTGAAGAAGTTCCGCCCCGCGGACCCGGGCCAGTTCGTCCGCGTCTGGGACGGCGCCTGACGCGCCGCGCGCAGAGCTTCCGATCGCTCCGCTTGTCGTCCATGCCGCGACTGGTCTTCCCCGACGACGTCCGCCCAGATTTTTCCGGCTTCGGACGCGCCGGATTCGCGTTCTTGCGCGACCTCGCCGGGAACAACGACCGCGGTTGGTTCCACGCCAATAAGGATACCTACGAGACCGAGCTGCGCTTCCCGATGGAATGTCTGGTCGCCGAGTTCGCTTCCGATCGCGCCGGCAAGGACCTTCCGGTGCGCGGCGACCCCGCGCGGGGAATGTTTCGAATCCACCGCGACATTCGATTCTCGAAGGACAAGAGCCCCTATAAGACGCATATCGGCGCAGTGCTGTCCCGCTCCGGCGGGCGCGGCGACCAGGGCGGCGTCTACGTCCATGTCCAACCCGGCAACTGCTTCGTTTCGGCGGGTTTCTGGCGCCCGCGCCCCGACATGCTCACCCGCTGGCGCAGTCGCATGGCGGAGGACCCGGAATGTTGGCTCGCCGCCGTCCGGCCGGCCGAAGAAAAGAGCGGCAAGACCTATATGCGAACGATCTCGGCTCTGAAGACGCTTCCGCGCGGATTCCGCGACCAAGCGGGTTCGGCGGTAGAGAATTATCTCAAATGGAAATCCTTCCTGATGACGCGTCCGGTAACGCAGCGCGAGGCCGGCAGCCGCGATCTGGTAGGGATCGTCCGCACCCATGTGATTGAGGCGACCCCACTCCTCCGCTTCGGCTGGGAGATCGCCGACGACCCGGCCGGCGACGACCCGCGCCGCCATATGCGCGGCGGACTGCGCCCGGCCGACGACCTGTGACGAACACGACGGACGGGTGAAATGGCTGCATTGAAGCTCGGTCTCGTCCTCGGCTACTCCGGTGCGGAGTTCGCCGTGGACATCGACGCGATCCGCGAGGCTGAAGCGCTCGGCTTCGATTCGGTCTGGACCTCGGAAGCCTACGGCTCCGATGCGGTAAGTCCCGCCGCCTGGGTGCTCGCGCAGACGTCGACGATCAGGGTCGGCACGGCCATCATGCAGATGGCAGCCCGCACGCCGGCCGCGACCGCGATGACGGCGATGACCCTGCAAGCGCTCTCGGGCGGCCGGTTCGTCCTCGGCATCGGCGCCTCCGGACCGCAGGTCGTCGAGGGGTGGCACGGCGCGCCCTATGGGCGTCCGGTAAGCCGGATCCGTGAGTATGTCGCCATCCTGCGCCAGATACTGGCCCGCGAGGCGCCCGTCCGACATGACGGCTACCACTATCAGCTCCCCTACCGGAAGGCCGATGCGACCGGCTTGGGCAAACCGCTCAAGAGCATCCTGCACGGCGATCCGTCGCTCGAAATCTTCACCGGTTCGGTGACTCCGGCAGGCGTCGCCGCCGCCGCCGAGATCGCCGACGGCTTCTTCCCGGTCTTCATGATTCCGGAGCGGTTCGACATCTTCGAGGCCGCCTTGAACGAAGGATTCGGCAAGGCGGGCGGCGGCAAGTCGCTCGAACGGTTCCAAATCAGCCCGTTCGTGCCTGTCCGCCTCGGCGAAGACCTTGATGCCTGCCGCCGTCCGATCAAGGAGCATCTCGCGCTCTATGTCGGCGGCATGGGCGCGCGCGACAAAAACTTCTACACCGACTACGTCGCCCGACTCGGGTTCGCCGACGCGGCCCGGCGGATCCAGAACCTGTTTCTCGACGGCAAACGCGCCGAAGCGGTGGCCGCGGTCCCCGACGACCTGGTCGACGGCATGGCCCTGGTCGGGCCGCCCGACCGGATCGCGGACCGGCTGGCGGCATGGAAGGACGCCGCGTCCAAGGGTCGCGTTTCGGCCCTCCTGGCGAGCGATGCCACGCCCGAAGCCGTGCGTTTGCTCGCTGAGAGGGTGCTTTAGCCGCCGGACTGTATCCAACCCGGCGAAGCGCCGCTCGGCGCCGGCTGCGTCGTTTGTCAGCCGGCCAAGGTCGAACGAAGGGCAAGGCGAAGCGAAGGCTGGGCTCCCGCGCCTGCTTTGCGGCTTGGCGGGCCGATGCATTGTCGGCGACGGGCGCCGCGGCGCCCCCGCCGTACTTGCATCGCCCGAGCGCGACGCAGGCCCATTACCGAAGCGAGGGTTGTGAATCGGCTTCGCGCGAGGCCGTAAGCCGTGACCGGCGCCGCACGGTCAGGGTTGGCAGGGCGGTCAGCAGGAACAGCGCCGCCGCCGAGACGACGATCGCGGGACCCGAGGGCAGATCCCAGAGCAGCGACGCTTCGATTCCGAGCCCGACCGCGGCGCAGCCGCACAGGGCGGCGAACGACGCCATCCGCTCCGGCGTGCGTGCGAAACGACGGGCGGCGGCCGCCGGGATGATCAGCAGCGATGTCACCAGAAGAATGCCGACGACCTTCATCGCCAGGGCGATGACGAGCGCGATGACCAGCATAAACGCGGCCTGGGTGCGAATCACGTTCACGCCTTCGACGCGGGCGAGCTCCTCATGGACGGTGATGGCGAGAAGGGGCCGCCACAGGAAGGCGAGCGCGGTCAGCGCGCAGGCGCCGCCGGCGTAAATCCAGGCGATGTCGGCGGGCGAAACGGCGAGGATGTCGCCGAACAGATAACCCATCAGATCGACGCGCAAAGCGGCCACGAACGAGATCGTCACCAATCCGAGCGCAAACGAGCTATGCGCCAGGATGCCGAGCAGCGTGTCGTCGGCAAGACGCTGGCGCTGGCGAAGGAAGACCAGCATCAGCGCCATCGTCAGGCAGACCGCGACGGTCCCCGTCGTCAGATCGACGTCGAGAACCACGCCGAGGACGACGCCGAGAAGCGCCGAGTGGGCGACGGAATCGCCGAAATAGGCCATACGGCGCCAGACGATGAACACCCCGAGCGGCCCCATGAACAGCGCTACGCCCACGCCGGCTACGAGGGCGTAGACGACGAAGCTATCCATTGCCGTCCTCGGCGTCCGTCGGCGATCCGGTGTAAAGACCGTGGCGATGGTCGTGGCTATGGGCGTAAATCGAGAGAGTCTCCGCGACCCGCGGCCCGAACAGAGCGAGATAGGCCGGGTCGCGAGCCACGGCCTCGGGACGGCCGCGACAGCAGACATGGCCGTTGAGACAGGTCACGAAGTCGGTCGCGGCCATGACCAGATGCAGATCGTGGGATATCAACAGGACTCCGCAACCCCGGTCGTCGCGCATCGTGCGGAGGAGGCCGTAAAACTCCGCCTGGCCGGCCACGTCGATGCTGGCGGTGGGCTCGTCCAGCACCAGCAGATCGGGGTCGCGCAGCAGCGCCCGGCCCAGTAGAACGCGCTTCGCCTCCCCGCCGGACAATTCATGGAACTGTTCGTTGGCCAGATAGCCGACGCCCGCCTCGGCCAAGGCGCCGTCGATCCGCCCCCGGTCGGCGACCCCGCTCATCGCCATGAAACGCCGGACGGTGAGCGGCAGCGTCGGGTCGACATGAACGTGCTGCGGCGCGTAGCCGATGCGGACGCCCGGTTTCGCCGTCACCGTCCCCGACGCCGGGCGGACCAGTCCGAGCAACGTCCGGGCCAGGGTCGTCTTACCCGATCCGTTGGGGCCGATGACCGTGGCGATTTCACCGCTGCGGACCTCGATGTCCACGTCGTCCAGCACTAGCCGTCCGCCGAACCGGACGACGACCGCGCGGGCTGCGGCGAGGAGCGCCGGCTCCCCATGCCCCTCAGTCGCCGGCGAGGCCGCCATGTCCCTCTTCGATGCAGGCCGGGCACAGCCCGGCGACTTCGATCGTCTGGCGGCTGACGCGGAAGCCGGCGCGCCTGGCCTTGCGTTCGACCAGGGAGCTGATGTCGGGGTCGCACAGCTCGCCGACCGCATTGCATTGCAGGCACGTCAGGAACTGCCCCATATGCGCCCCGCCCGGCTCGCCGCAGCCGACGAAGGCGTGCAGATGCTCGATCCGGTGGATGAGCCCGTTTTCGAGCAGGAATTCGAGCGCCCGATAGATCGTCGGTGGGGCGACGCCGCTTCGCTCCTGGCGCAGCGCGTCGAGCAGATCGTAGGCCCTCACCGGACGATGCTGCCGCCAGATCAACTCAAATACACGCCGCCGCAGCGCCGTGAAGCGAACGCCCCGTTCGGCGCAGACGCGCTCGGCGGCGTCCACGGCGTCGCCGACGCATGCCGCGTGATCGTGCCGATAGGGCCGAAACGGGGTGGGGGCCGATGTTTCTCTTGCGCCGGGCATCATTTCGTTATATTATAACGTACCAACGATGAGACGATCTATAGCACAACAAGGATGAGACGATGAAAAGACTTCTTGCCGCCGCAACGCTGCTGTCGGTCCTGCCGGCGCCCGCTTTCGCTGCGCCGGAGACCGTCGTCAGCATCAAACCGATCCATTCCCTCGTCGGCGCGGCGATGGAGGGCGTCGGCGAGCCGACTCTCCTGCTGCCCCCGGGGGCGTCGCCGCACACCTATGCGCTCCGCCCATCCGACGCACGGCGTATCGGGAAGGCGGAGTTGATCGTCTGGGTCGGCGAGGAGTTGGAGACGTTTTTGCGAAAACCGCTGTCTCTGCACGCCAGTAAGGCGCGCATCGTGACGCTGATCGAAGATGCGGATCTCGAACTGCTGACCGGCGGCGACGATGGACATGAGCATGACGATGGACATGGGCATCACGACGACCACGGCCACGCCGGATCCGTGGACGCCCATGTCTGGCTCGATTCCCGGAACGCCCGACGGATCGTGGATCGTGTCGCCGCCGTGCTCGGCGAGCTCGATCCGCCCAACGCATCGCGCTACGAAGCCAACGCCCGCCTCGCCGGGCAGCGGCTCATGGAGCTGGACGCCGAGATCCACCGCATCCTGGCGCCTGTTCGCGCGGCGCCCTACGTCGTCTTCCACGACGCCTATCGGTATTTCGAGCGCCGCTACGGCACCAATCCGGTCGGCGCGATCACCCTGAATCCCGAACGCCAGCCCGGAGCGGGGTCGCTGGCCAGGATACAGCGCAAGATCGTCGAGACCGGGGCGCGCTGCGTGTTCAGCGAGCCGCAATTCCAGCCCGCGCTCGTCCGCGCCGTCATCCGCGATACCGACGCGCGCAGCGGCGTCCTCGATCCGCTGGGCGCTGCGGCGGCGCCTGACGGAATCGAAGGATATCTTACGCTGATGCGCCAGCTTGCCCATTCGCTGCGGCGCTGTCTGTCATGATGCCCGGGACCATTTGGTCCGAGGCCTGTCTACAATTTTTCCATCTATTTCAATAGAATCAACGTTTTCGTTGAAGAAACACATCAAATTTCTTATGCGCGAACATCCATCGACGGGGTCGGGATAGCTCCAGACCACGTCCTCATGGACGCGGCTGTCCACCGTCGCCGACCAGTAGCGCGCGACCCCTTTGTAGGGGCAGCGGCTGTTCGTCTCGGTCGGGGTGAACAGCTCCAGCCGCACGTCCTCCATCGGGATGTAGTAACGCGCCGGCAGGCCGGTCTCGAACAGGAATTGCGCCCGCGTGGTTTCCGCGACCGTCCGGCCGCCTATCGTCACCTTTACCCGCCGCTTCGACTGGACGACGTCGACGCGCTTATACGGGTCGCGCGGGTGGACGAAGACCTCCTCGTCCTCCTCGTACCAGTGATCGACCCGGTCCCAGTAGAACGCTCCCAACCCTTCGAGTTCGGGCAGTTCGGCATAGGGCGTCTCATAGGACCACATCGCATTCTCGGCGGTGCGGCCGCCGACCGAGACGGACCAGTAGGACGCTTCGCCCTTATAGGGGCAGTGGCTGCGATGGTCGGTGCGTGACATCAGGTCCATGCGCACGTCCCGCAGCGGAAAATAATAGACTGGGAGGTGTCGCGTCTCGAACATCATCATGCCGCGCGTGGTGTCGGCGACGAACGCGCCGTCGAGCTCGACGCGCAGGCGGCGGGGCGTCGGCTCCAACCGCACGCGATATTCCGGGTTCTCGGCGAAACCGGGCGATTTCCGTGGCCGGGCCATGAACGTCGTCCCATCGTCGTGAAGGGGACGACAGTCTTACGGCTCCGCGCCGCAACTGTCTACGGGGCGGCTCGAGGCAGATCCAGCGGAGGGAAGTTCTGCAATCGAAAATTGTATCGTCTTTCGGAATCGCGGCGCCGGCGGCGAGCGTTTCCGGGCCGGGTGCTGCGGAGCTTGCCGTCAACGCCGCCCGCGCTATGATCGGCGCAAGACGGGCGGACGGGGCAGGAGGATCGGCGGGTGGCGCATCGGGATTTGAGGGATTTCCTGGCGGTGTTGGAGCAGCGCGGCAAGCTCCGGCGGATCGTCAAGCCTGTGGATCGTACCTGGGAGCCGGCCTGTTTCGCGAAATGGGCGTTTCAGGCCCTGCCCGAGAAGGAGCGGTTCGGCTTCTCCTTCGACAACGTCGACGGGTTCGATATCCCGGTCGTGACCGGAGCGCTCGGAGCATCGACCGAGAACTACGCGCTCGCCCTGGGCGTCGAGCCGGAGGAGATCAACCAAGCCTGGGAACGGGCGCTGCTCGATCCGCTCGCGACCCGCACCGTCGCCGATGCGCCCTGCCAGGAGGTCGTCCATCTCGATGACGACGCCCGGCTCGACCGTCTGCCGATCCCGGTATGGACGCCGGGAAAGGACGTAGGGCCGTACATCACCTCGCCCGTCGTCACTCGCAACGCCGAGACCGGGCGCCAGAACTACGCCTTCTACCGCACCATGGTGCGCGATGCGCACTCCGTCGTCGTCAACATCAATCCCGGCCGGGATGGCTATCTCAACGCCTCGACCTGGTGGGCGCGCGGCGAGCCGGCGCCTATCGCCTGGGCGATCGGCGCCGAGCCGCTGGTGCTGTTCGCGACGACCTGCAACCTGCCCTGGGGCCAGGACGAAATCGAGGTCGCGGGCGCGCTCAAGGGCGAAGCGATCGAACTCGTCAAGACGCGGACGAGCGAACTCCTGGTCCCGGCGAACACCGAGATCGTCATCGAGGGCGAGCTCCTGCCCGACGAGACGGAACTCGAAGGCCCCTTCGGCGAATTCGCTGGTTATATGGGCGGCGTGGCGCCGAAGCCGGTGGCGCGGATCACCGCGATCACGATGCGCGAGAACGCGCGCTTCTACGGCGTCACCAGCCAGATGCCGCCGAGCGAGAGCACCGTGATCCAGAGCTTGACCAACGCCGGCGTCCTGCTCAAGACCTTGCGTCACGACCTCGGCGAGCACGCCGTCCGCGACGCCTATATCGACCTCCATTTCGGCGGTCTGCTCGCCCACGCCATCATCGCGATGGAGCCGCGCGGCGCCGGACACGCCAAGAGGGTCGGTCGCATCGTCGCCGATTCGAGCCCGGTCAAGCGCGTCACCGTGGTCGACCCCGACGTCGACATCCGCGATTCCCTGCACGTCGAATGGGCCATGAACTCCCGCTTCCATCCGGTGCGCGACACGGTGATCATCGAGGACATCCCGTTCGCGCTGCACATGGACCCGTCGATCCGGGTCGATGGCGGGCCGGGAGAACTCGCCAGCAAGATCGTCGTCGATGCGACGCAGAGCGTCGATTCGGGTGAATTGTCGCTGCCGCGGCAGGAGGTGATGATGCGGGCGCTCGACTCCTGGCGCGAGGCCGGGTTGCCCGATTTCGACATCCCGAAGCGCGCGGCGCTGCGGTTGGAAAAGGCCTGAGGCGGGGGAGACGACGACATGTCCGATCGCGTCGTCCGGGAGATTCGCGACCGGGTCGTCACTCTCACCATCGACCGTCCCGACATGGGCAACCTCGTGACCGTGCCGATGGGAGCGGCGCTCGCCGACGGGCTGCTGTCGGTCCCCGACGAAGCCAAGCTCGTCCTGTTGCGGGGGATGGGGAACGATTTCTGCCTCGGGCGCGACCCGGGCCCGCCGCCCGCGGCTCGCTTGAGCGCGCAGGACGTCCGGGCGACGCTGACCGAGCCGGCTCTCGCCCTCTACGCTGCGTTCCGCCGCTGCCCGGCGCCCGTCGTCGGCGTCGTGCAGGGGCGGGCGCTGGGCATGGGGTGCGGCCTCGCGGCGCTATGCGACGTGACGATCGCCGCCGCCGGCGCCCGTTTCCAAGCGCCCGAGATGAACCGCGACCTGCCGCCGACCCTGCTGATGTCCGCCCTGCTCGAATGCGTGGGGCCGAAAGCCGTCGCTTGGCTGGTCTATTCGCGCGACGAGATCGACGCCGCCGCGGCGATGCGCATCGGGTTGATCAGCTGCATCGCCGACGCCGCTGGGCTGGAGGCGTCCGTCGAGTCGCTGGTCGGCAAGCTCTCCGAGAACTCCGCCGCATCGCTCCGCGCGGTCAAGGAATATCTGCGCAGCGCCACTCGCATGGATCGGCAAGCCGCCGCCGATTTCGCGAGCAATCTGCTGGCTAGCGTCCTGTCGTCGCAATGACCGCAGCGCGAGGGTAGGGGGATGACGGGCATGAGCGGAGGCGTCAACGACGATATCTCCGTGCGGGCGATGGTCAGGACCGCCGAAGCCGCGTGGCGACCCAGCCCGATCCCCGGCGTCTGGCGCAAGCGCCTCGAACATACGGGATCGGAAGAAGGCGGGCGCGCGACGTCGCTCGTGCGGTTCGATCAGGGCGCGTCTTTTCCGGCCCACGATCATCCCGACGGCGAGGAGATACTGGTGCTCGACGGCCTGCTTTGCGACGAGCACGGCGAGTATCCCAAGGGCGTGTTTCTGCTGAATCCGGAGGGTTTCCGTCACGCGCCGCACTCGCGCGAGGGTTGCGTGCTGTTCGTCAAGTTGCGGCAATACCCCGGCGCGAACCGGCGCCGCGTCGTCGTCGATACCGAAGGGATCGACTGGCTGGAGGAAGGGGAGGCCGGCCGCGCCGTAAAACAGCTCTACGACGAAAACGGCTTCCCCGAGAACATCCGCCTCACCCGGCTCGGCGCCGGTACGCGCATCGACCGGCACGACCATCCCGGCGGCAACGAGATGTTCGTCCTCGAAGGATCGATCGAGGACGAGTACGGGTCGGCCCTGCCGGGCGACTGGATCCGCCAGCCGGCGGCAAGCGTTCATACGCCCTGGACCGAAGACGGCGTCGTCCTCTACGTCAAGGATGGCCATCTGCGACCCGGCGCGGCCTTCGTCCCCCGGCCGCGCCATCACGGGTGACGATGCCGGTTCCGCTACTGCTGTCGATCTCCGCCGTCCTCGCGCTGCTGCCCGCGACCCTGCTGCCGCTGCGCGCCGGGCATCGGCGCGACGCGTCGTATTGGGCGTTGCTCGCCGTCGCCGCGGTCGGACCGCTGGCGGTTCTCCACGCCTCCTTCGCTTCCGGCTGGCGGACCGGGTTGTCCCCGGCGCTCTGGCTCACCGTCGCGGTGAGCCTTGTCACCTATGCGTCCCTCGCCGCGTTCACCCGTTCGGGCTGGCGTCTGGGGCCGCTGCTGCTGCCCTATCTGGTCCTGTTCGGCATATTGGCGACGATCTGGCAGGATCGCCCCGGGCGCCCCTTGTCGGACGCGGACATCGGTCCGTGGGCCGGACTCCACATCGCCTTCGCTCTCGTCACGTATGGGCTGCTCACGGTCGGAGCGATCGCCGGTCTTGCCGTCCTCCTGCACGAACGCGCTCTCAAGCGCAAACGCCCGACGCCCTTGACCGCGATGCTGCCCTCGGTCGCCGACGGGCGGTCGCTGCAGCTGCAGCTGTTGACGATCGGCGCGGTCGTCCTGGGATGCGGCGTCCTGACCGGCATGGCGGCGCAATACGTCGCCGACGGTTCGTTGATCCCGTTCGGCCACAAGACCTTGTTGTCGATGGCGACTCTGGCGGTAATCCTCGCCCTGTTGGTCGCGCAGCTAAGGTTTGGGATTCGCGGCCAGCGGGCCGCCCGTCTTGCCCTGCTCGCCTATCTGCTGCTGACGCTCGCCTATCCCGGGGTCAAGTTCGTGACCGATGTCGTTCTTGCCTGATGCGGGCGGCGGGTAGGTTTGAAGTCGCCGGGCGCAAGGAGTAACCTTCGGCGCGACATCAAAGAAAACAGGGGAGGGGAACGATGTCGAAGAAGACGCGGTGGACGCCGCCGCGCATCGCCGGGGCGGCGGTCGCGGCCTGCGTCATCGGGTTGGGCGGCGGGAACGCCAACGCCCAACGGGACGTCGTGATCGGCGCGCACGAGCCGGGTTCGACCTTATACGCCTATGGCGCGGCGATCGCCGACGTCATCACCAAAGGGACGAAGAGGACCGGCAAGGTATCGGCGCTCGCCGGCGCCGGCGTCTGGCTTCCGATGATGGACCGGGGCGAACTCGATATCGGCCTCATGTCCCATTACGACGCCTGGCTTGCGGCCAACGGGGAGAAACCCTACCCGAAGGCGTTTCCCCTGCGGCTGATCGCCGCGGGAGCGGGCTTCACTGTCGGCCTCTACGTCCGTAACGATTCGGACATCCGGTCGCGGAAAGATCTGCGTGGCAAGAGGATCGCTTCGGTCTATGCCGGCGCGCCGACCATCGCGGTCTATGCCGCGGCGGAAATCGCCAATGCCGGCCTGTCCTGGAGCGATGTGAAGGCGCTGCCGCGAACCGGGCTGTACGCCGGCCAGCGCGAGGACGTGACCGAAAAGCGGCTCGACGTGTTCTACGCTTCGGTCGGATCCGGCATCACCCGCGAGCTGGACACCACGATCGGCATCCGCTTTCTCGGGCTCGACATGTCGGACGCCGCCCTCGCGAGCATGCGCGAGATCTATCCGGTGCTGACCAGGGAGGTGAAGGCCGGCCCGCCGGGAATCCGAAGCGACATGACCCTCGTCTTCCTCCAGACCTACCTGCTGGCGCACGAGTCGGTGAAGCCGGACATGGTTTACGACGTGGCCAAAGCGTTGTGGGAGCGCAACGCCTCGTTGGTCAAGCTGAACAAGAAAATGAGAGGCTGGACCACGGAGAAGTTCGTGTCCTCCCAGGCCATCGTTCCCTACCACGCGGGCGCGGTCCGCTGGTACGAGGAGAAGGGCCTCTGGTCCGAAAGCGTGGCCATGCAGCAGAAGAAGTTGATGGCCGGCAACTAGCGTCCGCGCCGCGCATCCGACCTCCCGGTCGCCGCCGCGGCCGGGGACTCTCCGGTCGCCGCCTTCGGTTCGTCAGGCAGGTCGGTTATGGCGTCGCAAAGCGGCCAGGACCTTCGGCGAACGCGGGACCTCGGCCGCAAGCCGTGGCGTCTCGTCGGAAAGGCGCTCGCCATCGGGGCGTCGCTGGTCGCCCTGGCCTACATCCTCGACATCGCCCTCTATTTCGACGTCACGCTGTTTCGGGAGCAGTTCTTCGGTCTTCTCTACGCCCTCGTGCTCGCTGGCGCTTATCTGCTTTACCCGGCGACGAAACGGAGCCCGCGCGATCGGGTGCCCGTATACGACCTGATCCTGGCCGCGGCCGGCCTCCTGGTCGGCGGCTATATCTTCGTCGCTTGGCCTGCGGTCGTCGCGGCCATGGTCGGGACGCTGACGCCGGAGAAGGTGATCCTGGGCGGCGTCGCCGTTCTGTTGATCCTGGAAGCGACGCGCAGATTGTATGGCTGGCCGATCGTGATCCTCGCGTCGGTCTTCATCCTGTATGCGCATTTCCAGTATCTGTTGCCCGGCGCGCTCGGCGGGCGGGGCTACGGCTGGGATCGGCTCGCGGCGCATCTGTACACCGATAAGAGCGCCATCCTGGGCCTGATCGCCGCGGTGGTGTTCGGGATGGTCTTCGGCTTCATCCTGTTCGGCCGCGCCCTGTTCGCCACCGGCGGCGGCGAGTTCCTGACCCAGCTGTCGCTGGCGCTCATGGGGCGGCGGCGCGGCGGGCCGGCGAAGGTCGCCGTGGTCGCTAGCGGACTGTTCGGGATGTTGTCCGGCAGCACCAGCAGCAACGTCGTCATTACCGGGTCGCTGACCATCCCGATGATGAAGAATACGGGCTATCGGGGATCGATCGCCGCCGCGGTGGAATCGGTGGCGTCCAGCGGAGGCAGCCTGATGCCGCCGATCATGGGCGCCACGGCGTTCATCATGGCCGAGATGATCGAGACGCCCTATCGCTACATCGCCCTGGCCGCAGCGCTGCCGGCGCTCCTCTACTACGCCTCGCTGTTCATCCAGGTCGATCTGGAGGCCGCCAAGGCCGGCCTGAAGGGGCTCGCCGCCGGCGAACTTCCCGCTCTCCGACCAGTGCTGACGAACGGATGGGTCTTCTGCCTGCCGCTGGCGGTGCTCGTCTACTGCCTGTTCGTCATCTTTGTGAGCCCGGCCAAGTCGGCCTTGATCGCCTTCGCCGCGCTGATCGCGGTGAGCCTCGCGGCGGGCCTGTTGGTCCCGGGCCGGCGGATCTCCCTCCGAGTCTTGTTCGTCGACACACTCGAGGACACCGGCCGGCTGCTGATCGAGATCGGCGTCATCGGCGCCGTCGCCGGCCTGATCGTCGGTATCGTCAGTCTGACCGGCCTGGGCCTGGTGTTCTCGGAGATCCTGACGTCGCTCTCGGGCGGCAACCTGTTTCTCCTTCTCCTGCTGACCGCGGCGGCGAGCATTTTGCTCGGCATGAGCATGCCGGTTACGGCGTCCTACGTCATCTTGGCGGTGCTCGCGGCGCCCGCCTTGGTGGATGCCGGCGTATCGCCGATGGCGGCGCATCTGTTCGTGTTCTATTTCGCGATCATGTCCTTCATTACGCCGCCGGTCTGCGTCGCCATCTACATTGCGGCGGCGATCGCCGGGGCCAAACCGATGGAGACCGCGGTCCACGGCATGAAGATGGGCGTCGTCGCCTATGTGGTGCCGTTCGTCTTCGTGACCGATGAAGCTCTCCTGCTCGCAGGCTCCACCGCCGACATACTCTTTACCGCGGTTTCGGTCGTCATCGGCGTCGTCGGGCTGGCGGTGGCGATTCAGGGACATCTGGGGGTTGGAATCGCGCGCCCGATCAGAGGCCTGATCTTCGTCGGCGCCGGCTTGGCGCTGATCGATCTCGCGGCGTGCAAGCTCGGCGGCATGGCTCTGGTCGCCGCGACGCTGTATTGGCAATGGCGGGTGGCGCCCCGGAGAGCGCGCGCGGGAAGCGCCGCGTGACCGGGCGGACCATGGCCGGGGCGCGAAATACGGGCTAGGATACGACGACGCCGGCGGCGCTCGGCCCGAGCCGCGCCGTCGGATTGACGGAGCGGGCCGACGTTTCGCATGACGGTCGCGATCGCATCTCCTCGAGCCGGCCTGATGACCCGGATCTCCGGCTGGGCCGGCCGCGTCGGGCTCGGGCGGAAGTTCGCCGTAGCGCTGGCCGTCGCGTCGCTGGCCTCGGCCCTCGCGACTTATGCCGCACTCAGCGGATCGTCGCCCTTCGGGGCCGACGCCGGGGTCGTGTTGCTGCTGCTCAACCTCGATCTGGTCCTCCTCCTGTTGCTCGGGGCGGTGGTCGCGCGCCGGCTGGTGGCGATATGGATTCAGCGGCGCCGCGGCTCCGTTGGTTCGCGCGTCCATACGCGGCTGGTCCTGCTGTTCAGCTTGGTGGCGCTCACGCCGGCGGTGATCGTCTCGGTCTTCTCGGCGGTGTTCTTCAGCCTCGGCATGCAAGCATGGTTCAGCGATCTCGTTCGCACCGCAGTCGTCGAATCCAACCGGGTCGCGAAGGCGTATCTCGAAGAGCATCAGCGCGTGATACGGGGCGACGTGCTCGCCATGGCGCGGGACCTCAATCAGGCGCCGATCGAGATCGTCGGCGACGGCGCGCGCTTCAACGAATTCGTCGCCAAGCAAGCCTTGTTCCGCAATCTGAGCGAGGCTCTGGTGTTCAGCGGCGGCCGCGTGCTCGCCCAATGGCGCCGCGGCTTCGCCCTAGATCAGGATCCGATTCCGAACCGGGCGATCAAGCAGGCGCGCGACGGAGCGCTGGTCGTGCTCACCAGCGAGGACGACGACCGGCTTCGCGCGTTGATCAAGCTCAACGGCTTCCTGGATACGTTTCTCTACGTTGGGCGCTACGTCGAACCGCACGTCTTGAACTACATCGACCGCACCCGGAGGGCCGTTGCGCAATACCAGCGGGTCGAGGGCCAGCGCTCGACCATCGAGATCACCTTTGCGATGCTGTTCGTCCTGGTGGCGCTGTTGCTGCTGTTGGCGGCGATTTGGGTCGGCCTGACCTTCGCCACGCGCCTGACCAAACCGATCGCCGCGCTGGCGACCGCCGCCGAACGCGTGCGGCAGGGCGATTTGGCCGCGCGCGTTCCCGAGGGGCCGACCGGCGACGAGATCGGTTCGCTCAGCCGGGCCTTCAACCGGATGACGGACCAGCTTGGCCGCCAGCGCGACGAGTTGATCCAGGCCAACCAGCAGCTGGAGGCGCGCCGCCACTTCACCGAAACCGTACTGTCCGGCGTATCCGCCGGGGTCATCGGGCTCGACGCCCGAGGCCGCATCAACCTTCCCAACCGCTCGGCTTCGGCTCTGCTGTCGACCGACTTCGACGCGCATATCGGCCGGGAGTTGCGGGCTGTCCTCCCCGAGGCCGGGCCGCTCGTGGACGACGCCCGCCGCCACCCCGAGCGGATGCGCGAGTCCCAGGTCACGCTGCACCGCGGCGGACGGCCCCGCACTCTCCTGGTCCGGGTGGTCGCCGACGGGTCGGGCGGAGGGGTCGACGGTTTCGTCGTCACCTTCGACGACGTGAGCGACCTGCTGTCGGCGCAGCGCAAGGCCGCCTGGTCTGACATCGCGCGCCGGATCGCCCACGAAATCAAGAATCCGCTGACGCCGATCCAGCTCTCGGCGGAGCGGTTGCGGCGCAAGTATCTCAGCGAGATTCGCGGCGACGCGGAAACTTTCCGCACATGCATCGATACGATCGTCCGCCAGGTCGACGACATCGGCCGCATGGTGGACGAGTTTTCGTCCTTCGCCCGCATGCCGGCTCCGGCGATGGCGCCGGCCGATCTTGCCGACATCTGCGCGGAGGCGGTGGCGTTGCAGAAGACCGCGCACCCGGAGCTGGACATCGATTTCGTCCGTCCCGACGCATCCCGACCGGTCCTCTGCGACCGCCGGCAGGTCGGCCAGGCGCTGACCAACCTTCTGCAGAACGCGGTCGAGGCGATCGACGACGACGCCCCGCCCGGAGGCCGTATCCGGGTCGAGATCGCGGGCGACGGGGACGGCCGGATCGCCATCGCCGTAGAAGACAACGGGCGAGGCCTTCCACCCGAACGGCGCGACCGGCTGACCGAGCCTTACGTCACCACGCGGGAAAAGGGTACCGGACTCGGCCTCGCCATCGTCAAGAAAATCATGGAGGACCATGGCGGCGATCTGAGCCTGGACGACGGCGCGGAGGGCGGCGCCCGCGCGCAGCTGGTGTTCGATGCGGGGGCGGGAACAGAGGCTGCGAAACATGGCGCTTGATATTCTCGTCGTCGACGACGAGGCCGACATCCGCGCATCGGTCTCGGGACTACTCCGCGACGAGGGCTATGAATGCCGCGTCGCTGGCAATGAAGCCGAGGCGGTCGATGCGGTCGAACGCCGGCGCCCGAATCTCGTCATCCTCGACATCTGGCTGCAGGGCAGCGACGCCGATGGACTCGAACTGCTCGAACGGATCAAGGGTCGGCATCCCGACCTGCCGGTGGTGATGTTCAGCGGACACGGCACGATCCAGACCGCGGTGGCCGCGATCAAGATGGGGGCCTACGACTTCGTCGAGAAGCCGTTCAAGTCGGACCGGCTGCTGTTGATGGTGAAACGCGCCATCGACACGGCCCGGTTGATGCGCGAGAACGCCGAGCTGCGCCAGCGCGCCGGCGTAGAATGGGAGATGATCGGCGCGTCGCCGCCGATCACGCAGCTCCGCACCGCCATCGAGCGCGTCGGGCCGGCCCGGAGCCGTGTCCTGATCGCCGGGCCCGCCGGGTCGGGGAAGGAACTCACGGCGCGGCTGATTCATGCCGCGTCGCCGCAGCGCGACGCTCCCTTCGTCGTGCTCAACTGCGCCGCGACGTCAGCGGAACGGCTGGAGATCGAACTGTTCGGCAGCGAACAGGGGTATGACGGATCGGAGGGTTCGCGGATCGTCGGCGCGTTCGAGCAGGCGCATGGCGGCACGCTGCTGCTCGACGAGGTCGGCGACATGCCGCCGGAAACCCAGGGCAAGATCGTGCGCGTTCTGCACGAACGGACCTTCCAGCGGGCCGGTGGGGCCAAGGCGGTCGACGCGAGCGTGCGGGTGATCGCCAGCTCGAACCGTAGCCTCGAAGACGCGATGACCGCAGGAAGATTCCGCCAGGACCTCTACTATCGGCTCAACGTCGTACCCATTTCCGTGCCGCCGCTGACCCGGCGGCGCGAGGACATCCCGGCGCTTACCCGCTACTTCATGGCGCGTTCGGCCGGGATGCTGGGTAAACCCCGGCGCGTGCTGGCGGAAGATGCGCTTGCGGCGCTGCAATCCTATCGCTGGCCGGGCAACGTGCGCCAGCTGCGCAACGCGGTGGAATGGATTCTGATCATGGCGCCTGGCGGTGCGTCCGATCTCGTCCGCGCCGACATGCTGCCGCCCGACGTGACGTCGGACGCAACCGCGCCGGCCGTCCGGGAACAGGGCGGCGCGGTCATGGGCCTGCCCTTGCGCGAAGCGCGCGAGATCTTCGAACGCCAGTACCTGCTGGCCCAGATCGGCCGTTTCGGCGGCAGCGTCTCCCGCGCCGCGGCGTTCGTGGGGATGGAGCGCTCGGCCCTCCACCGTAAGCTCAAGGCGCTGGGCGTCGGCGGCGCGGACGGGTCGGACGACTCCCGCCGCTGACGGCGCCGGCGCGGCTCGTCGAATCACGGTCGAATCATGAAGGTCATCATCTGCGGCGCCGGCCAGGTCGGGTTCAACATCGCCCGGCAGCTCTCGGCGGAGAACAACGACGTGACCGTGATCGACCAGTCGGCCGAGCTTGTTCGCCGCGTCGGCGATGCGCTCGATGCGCGGGCGATGGTCGGGTTCGCCTCCTATCCCGACGTGATGGAGCGCGCCGCCGCGGGCGACGCCGACATGATCATCGCCGTCACCCAGGCCGACGAGGTCAACATGGTCGCCTGCCAGGTGGCGCACTCCCTGTTCAACGTGCCCACCAAGATCGCCCGCATCCGCTATCAGGGGTATCTCGATCCGATATGGGCCGACCTGTTCAGCCGCGACCATTTGCCGATCGACGTGATCATCTCGCCCGAGATCGAAGTGGCGCGGGCGATCTCGCGCCGTCTGTTCGTGCCCGGCGCCTTCGATTCCATCCCGCTGGCCGACGGCAAGGTGCGCGCCATCGGCGTGCGCTGCGATGGAGATTGCCCGGTCATCAACACGCCGCTGCGCCAGCTCACGGGCCTCTTTCCCGATCTCAACATCGTCGTCGTCGGCATCGTTCGCGACGACAAGGGCATCGTTCCGTCCGCCGAAGACCAGATGCTGCCGGGGGACGAGGTCTATTTCGTCGCCGACAACGAGCATGTCGGGCGCGCCATGACCGTCTTCGGCCACGAAGAGCCCTTGGCCCGGCGTATCGTCATCGCCGGGGGAGGGCATATCGGCCAGTTTCTGGCGCATCTCGTCGATACCGATCATCCAGGCGTAAGCGCCAAGTTGATCGAGGCCGACCGGGAGCAGGCGGAACGCGCCGCGCTGCACCTGCCGCAGACCATCGTGCTGCGGGGCGACACGCTCGACCCCGAGATATTGGAGGAGGCCAACGTCGCGGCGACCGAGGCCATCGTCGCGGTGACCAACGACGACGAGACAAACATCCTGGCGTCGTTGCTGGCCAAGCGCTATGGCTGCCAGCGCGCGCTGACGCTGATCAACAACATGAACTACGCGCCGCTGGTCACGACGTTGGGCGTGGATGCGGTCGTGAGCCCTCGCGCGATCACCGCGTCCACCATACTCCAGCACGTGCGGCGCGGACGCATCCGCGCCGTCCATTCGCTGCGCGAAGGGTTTGGCGAGATCATGGAGGCCGAACTGCTGGAAACCTCCAGCCTCGTCGGGCGCGCCATCCGGGAGGCCGACCTCCCCAAGGGCGTGCTCTTCGGCGCCATCGTCCGCGACGCCCGGGTCATCATCCCGCGCGCGGGCACGACGCTCCGCGCCCGCGATCGGGTGGTCATGTTCGTGGCGCCCGACGCGGTCCGCCACATCGAGAAGCTGTTCGCCGTGCGACTCGAATACTTCTGATGGTCCGATCCGCCGCGACGGAAGGGACGTTCGCGCTCCGGCTGCCCCGCGCCGTGTTGTTCGACTGGGACAACACGCTGGTCGACAGCTGGGGCGCGATCCACGAATCGATGAACGAAACTCTGCGGGCGATGGGTCATCGATCCTGGACGCCCGACGAAACGCGCCGGCGGGCGCGCCGGTCGCTGCGCGAGGCCTTCCCCGAACTGTTCGGCGCGCAATGGGAGGAGGCGCGCGAATTGTTCTACCGACGATTTCGCGCCATTCATCTCGACCGCCTCGCCGCGCGACCGGGAGCGGAGGCGCTGATTCGGGCGCTTGCCGCCAGAAACGCCTATCTGGGCGTGGTCAGCAACAAAGGCGGCGAGCATCTGCGCCGCGAGGCGCGGCATCTCGGCTGGGACCGATGGTTCGCCCGGCTGGTCGGGGCTGCGGACGCCAAGCGGGACAAGCCGGCCCCGGACCCGGTCGAACTGGCTCTCGCCGGCAGCGGCATCGCCGCCGGACGCGACGTATGGTTCTGCGGCGATACCTGGATCGACATGAAATGCGCGCGCGACACCGGCTGCGTGGCTATCCTGCTGGACGAGGAGGAAGAGGAGGGGCGGGGCCCGGATCCGGCGCTTCGCTCCTGCGCCCCCGACCACCGCTTTCGCGACTGTCGGCAGCTGCTGTCGCTTGTCATGCGGCTTTAGATCGCCATATTCTCCTTGCTTGGTCGCCCCGGGAAAGCCTGCGGACCCGGGAGCCCGCCGCACGAACCAGAACGATAATGGCCGGAACAGGACGATGGAAAAGGGCCGGACTCTCCAGGACACGTTTCTCAACCATCTCCGCAAGAACAAGACTCCGGTGACGATCTTTCTGGTCAACGGGGTGAAGCTTCAGGGCGCGGTCACCTGGTTCGACAATTTTTGCGTGCTCCTGCGTCGCGACGGGCATTCGCAGCTCGTCTACAAGCACGCGATTTCGACGGTGATGCCGGTCGGGCCGATCGACCTCACGGAAGAAAAGGAAGAGAGCCTCGGCGCGTAGCTCAGCCAACGCCCGGGCGACCGCGCCGACCGACCGAAGCGTCGGCCGGGCGATCGTCCTGCACCCCTACCGCAAATCCGCCGACGGCGGTGGGCGGAGCCCGGATGCGCGGCTGGCGGAAGCCGTGGGGCTGGCCCGCGCCATCTTCCTTGATGTCGTATCGGCCGACCTCATCCCGATCGGACGCCCGCGGCCCGCGACGTATCTCGGGAGCGGCCGGATCGAGGCGATCCGCCGGTCGATCGCCGACGGGAAGGTGGAGCTGGTCTGCTTCGACGCGGCGTTGACGCCGGTGCAGCAGCGCAATCTCGAACGCGCCTGGGACTGCAAGGTGGTGGACCGCACCGGACTCATTCTCGAGATCTTCGGCGCCCGCGCGCGCACCCGCGAAGGCCGGCTCCAGGTCGAGCTCGCGCAGCTGTCCTATCGGCGGAGCCGGCTGGTCCGCGCCTGGACCCATCTGGAGCGGCAGCGGGGCGGGCTCGGCTTCGTCGGCGGACCGGGCGAGACCCAGATCGAGGCCGACCGCCGCCAGATCGACGAACGCATCGTCGCCATCAAACACGCGCTCGGCGCGGTCAAGCGGACGCGGACGCTGCACCGCCGGGCGCGTCGCCGCGTTCCCTATCCGGTGGTGGCTCTGGTCGGCTACACCAACGCCGGGAAATCGACTCTGTTCAACCGGCTGGCCGGCGCCGAAACCTTCGCCGACGACTCGCTGTTCGCGACCCTCGACCCGACGATGCGCGCAATCGAACTGCCCTCGGGGCGGCGCGTCGTCCTGTCCGACACGGTGGGCTTCGTCTCGGACCTCCCCACCGACCTGATCGCGGCCTTCGGGGCGACGCTCGAAGAGGTGGTCGAGGCCGAGATCGTCGTCCACGTCCGCGATGCGTCGCATTCCGACGGCGAAGCGCAGAAGGCCGACGTGCTGTCCGTTCTCGCGAGCCTCGGTCTCGATCTGGACGGCGGCGTTCCGATCCTCGAAGTTCTCAACAAGGCCGATCGCATGGACGCCGCCGGCCGCGCCCGGCTCGCCAACCGCGCCGCGCGCCGGAGCGACGGGGCGGTTCTGTCCGCGCTGACGGGCGACGGTTGCGGCGCCCTGCTCGACATGCTCGACGCGCGGCTCGCCGCGGCCGGGCGGACCGCCCGGCTGTCGGTCGCGCTGACCGATGGGGCTGCGATCGCCTGGCTGTATCGGCATGGCCGGGTTACGAAGCGGCGGGACGACGACCGGTTCGCGCATCTGGAGGTGCGGCTCGACGCGGTCGATCTTTCCAGGTTCGAGCGCCGCGGCTCCCTCGCGCCGCCGGGCGCATGAGCCCCGCGCGCGCCTCGCTGCGGATGCCGGATGCGGATGTCGTCACCGGCCTGATCCGCGACGTCGCCCGGCGGGAGATCCTGCCTCGCTTCCGGTGTCTGCGGCGAGGCGAATACTGGGAGAAGCGGCCGGGAAGCGTGGTCACGGTCGCCGACCAGGAGGCCGAGCGGAAACTGGCCGCGGGTCTCGTCGCCCTGCTGCCGCGTTCCCGCGTGGTCGGCGAGGAGGCGGCGGAAGAGCGGCCCGGCGTCCTCTCCCTTCTGGCCGGCGACGATCCGGTGTGGGTCATCGATCCGGTGGACGGCACCGCCAACTTCGCCGCCGGTAAGCCGGAGTTCGTCGTCATGGTCGGGCTCGTGGTCGCAGGCGAGACGCGCGCCGGCTGGATCCACAGCCCGGTGACCGACTCCACGGCCGTTGCGGTGATGGGGAAGGGCGCCTGGATCGACTCCGAGCGGCTGTCCGTGGCCCACCCCGTTCCCCTCCGGGAAATGACCGGATCGCTCGGCCCGCGGCTGCGTCGCAACAAGGCGCTCAGCGGCCGGTTCGCCCGGGTTGTCTATTCCGGCTGCTGCGGCATCGACTATCTGGCGATGGTCCGGGGAGAGCGGCATTTCGCCTTCTATCGACGGCTCAAGCCATGGGACCACGTGGCCGGACAGCTGCTCCATCGCGAAGCGGGCGGCTACAACGCCTGCCTCGACGGCGCGCGCTACGATCCCGCGTCGCCCGACGCCGAAAGCCTGCTGCTGGCCCCCGACCGGGACAGCTGGGAGCGCATCGCCGCCGGCATTTCGGCCGCCCTCGCCGGTTCGGGTTGAGGCCGATTGCGCGCTGGATTCGCGCGCATCGCCCCCTATGATACGCTGGCGTTCGGCGCCTCGGCGGAAACACGGAAACAGGAGTGGCGAACGATGGCCGCGACCGGCAAGGCCGCCTTTATCGGGCTGGGAGTGATGGGGTACCCGATGGCGGGGCATCTCGCCGCCAAAGGCTACGACGTGCGGGTCTACAACCGCACGCGCTCCAAGGCGGACTCCTGGACCGGGCGGCATGGCGGCGCGGCGGCGGCGACGCCCGCGGCGGCGGCGGCGGGCGCCGATGTCGTCTTTACCTGCGTCGGCAGAGACGACGACGTGCGCGCCGTCGTGCTCGGCGAAGACGGCGCGTTCGCGGGCATGGCGCCGGGTTGCGTGCTGGTCGATCACACGACCACCTCCGCCCGGCTGGCGCGGGAGCTGCACGAGGAGGCGCATGGCCGCGGGCTCGAGTTTCTCGATGCGCCCGTCTCCGGCGGGCAGGCCGGGGCGGAGAACGGCGTCCTCACGATCATGGCGGGCGGCGGCGACGCCGCATTCGACAAGGCCAAGCCGGCGATGGAGTGCTTCGGCCGCACGGTCGTCCTGATGGGACCGCCCGGGTCGGGTCAGCTCACCAAGATGGTCAACCAGATTTTCATCGCCGGGATCGTCCAGGGGCTGGCGGAGGGTCTCAACTTCGCCGTCCGCGCCGGAATCGACGCCAGGAAAGCGGCCCGGGTCATCTCCGGCGGAGCGGCGCAGTCCTGGCAGCTCGACAACCGGGCGGAAACGATGATCGACGGCAAGTTCGATTTCGGCTTTGCCGTGGACTGGATGCGGAAGGACCTGGGGATCTGTCTCTCCGAGGCGGATCGCAACGGCGCGCGGCTGCCGCTCACCGCCCTCGTGGACCAGTTCTACAAGCAGGTGCAGGGGCGGGGCGGCAACCGCATGGACACATCCAGTCTGATGCTGCTGTTGACCGGAGAGTGATGAAAATGATCTTCCTGTAATCAACAGGTTATACGTGTTTTCTCGATTTTTCCTGTAACTTCGCTTCGTCCCACAGCCGGTCCATCTCGTCCAGACTTGCATCGGTCGGCTCTCGGCCGTCCGCGGCCAGCGCAGCCTCGACCCGATGGAATCGTCGTTCGAACTTGGCGGTGGCCCGCCGCAGCGCCGCTTCGGCGTCGACCGACAGATGTCGGGCGAGATTGACGCAGGCGAACAGAAGATCGCCGATTTCCTCCTCACGGGCGTCCGCCGCCGCCGGAAGCGCCAGCGCGTCCCGAACTTCCCGGATCTCTTCTTCGATCTTGTCGAAGACCTGCGCCGGTCCGGGCCAATCGAAACCCACCCGCGCGGCCCGCCTTTGGACCTTCTGCGCCCGGGTGAGAGCGGGAAGGGCGCGCGCGACCCCGTCGAGCACACTGGGGGCGCGCCCGGTCCGCTGCGCCCGTTCGGCTCGTTCGGCGGCCTTGTGGTCCTCCCATGCGCGGCCTTGCGCGTCGGCGTCTCCGGCGATCCGGTCGCCGAAGACGTGCGGGTGGCGGCGCAGCATCTTATCGGAGATTCCGTCGACGATTTCGGCGAAGCCGAACCGTCCGGATTCTTCCGCCATCCGGGCGTAGAACACGACCTGGAACAGGAGATCGCCCAGCTCGTCCTCGAGTGCGGCCATGTCCTGCCGTTCGATGGCGTCGGCGACCTCGTAGGCTTCCTCGATGGTGTAGGGAGCGATGGTCGCGAAGGTCTGCTCCTTGTCCCAGGGGCAGCCGGACTCGGGGTCGCGGAGCCTCGCCATGATATCGAGCAGCCGGTCGATGGCCGATGCCGCGGCGGGGCGGTTCGCAGGGAGAGGCGGCGTTTTCATATCGAATCCAACCTCCAATAGTCGCATAATATATATTATGTCAAATTATTCGTCGATCTCCAGCACCAGCCCGTCATATGCGGGCTCCACACCGTCCGGCAGCAGCCCGGCGAGATGCGCATAATCCGTCTGATGATTCATATGCGTCAGCACCGCACGCCGCGGCCGCACGCGATCGATCCAGGCGAGCGTCCTGTCGAGATGCGCGTGGGTCGGATGCTCCGGCCCCACCCGCAGGCAATCGACGATCCAGAGCTCGATCCCCGCCAGCGTCTCGAACGCGGCCTCGTCCAACGCCACGACGTCGGTCGAATACGCGAACGGCCCCATACGGTATCCGGTCGAGCGCGTTCCGAAGCCGTGCTGTTGCGCGAACGGCGCGACCGCGTGACCGTCCACTGCGAACCGGCCGCAGACCTCGCGCGGACGAAGCACCGGCGGATAGAACGCATGCGCCGACGCGCCCCCGCGGTCGAACAGATACGGGAACCGGCCTTCGATGGCGCGCAGCACGTCGGGTTCGGCGAATACGTCGATCTGCGCGCACGTCGCTCGATGGACCGCGCGCAGATCGTCGATGCCGTTGGTGTGGTCGGCATGGGCATGGGTGAACAGCACGGCATCGACGCGCCCGATGTCGGAATCGAGCAGCTGCGCCCGCAGATCCGGCGACGTATCGACCAGAATGCGCGCATCGCCCCATTCGACGAACACCGACGGCCGCCGTCGCCGGTTCCTGGGATCGCCGGGGTCGCAATCGCCCCACCGATTGCCGATCATCGGCACGCCGTGCGAACCGCCGCACCCGAGAACGGTGATCTTCATGCGTCGGCCGCCGCCGGAGCCGCCCGGGCGAACAGGCGAAAGAAGTTCCGCGTCGTCGCCTCGGCCAGGGCCGGCGGATCGAGCTGCCTGAACGCGGCCAGCGCCGCCGCCGTATGGACGACGCGGGCCGGCTCGTTTCGCTTGCCGCGCTCGGGAACCGGCGCGAGATAGGGCGAATCGGTCTCGACCAGCAAGCGGTCGAGCGGCGCCGCGCGCGCGATGTCGCGCAGTCGGTCGGCCTTCTTGAACGTCACGATGCCGGAGAACGACAAATAGAGCCCCATCTCCAGCGCCGCCGTCGCGAGCTCCGGGCCGGCGGAAAAGCAATGCATCACGCCGGCGAACGAACCCGACTGCATCTCCTCGCCGAGTATGCAGGCGATCTCCTCGTCGGCGTCGCGGGCATGGACGATCAGCGGCAACCCCGTCCGCCGCGCCGCATCGATGTGGTTGCGGAAGCTTCGCCGCTGCGCGTCCGGCGAACTGCGCCGGTAATGGTAATCGAGCCCGGTCTCGCCGATTCCGACCACCCTGGGCGATGCCGCGAGTTCGATCAGCCGGTCCGGCGAAGCGACGCCCTCCTCGTTCGCATGGTGCGGATGCACGCCCACCGAGCAGTAGACCGCCGGATGTCGGGCGGCGATGGCGTGCACGCCGGCGAATCCGGTCAGCCGGGTGCAGATCGTGACCATGGCCCCGACCCCGGCCGCTAGAGCTCGCTCGATTACGGCCTCGCGGTCGTCGTCGAAACTGTCGAAGTCGAGATGGCAGTGGCTGTCGACAAGCATCAACCGTCGGACCCGGACGCCCGTCCGGCCTCTTCGACATGGCGCGGAAACAGTCCTTTCGGTGTCGGGATCTTCGTCCCGGCGCGGATTTCGTGGCCGTTTCCGAACCGGTCGAGGCGGCGCGCGCCGGAAGGCTGCGCGAGCTGGTCGAGGATGCGTCCCGCCGAATCGGGCATGAAGGGTTGCAGGAGGATACCCACGCAGCGGATCGTCTCGGCCAGAACGTAGAGCACCGTTCCCGTCCGCCGGAGGTCCGTCCGGGCCAGCTTCCACGGCGCCTGACGATCGACATAGACGTTCGCCGCCCGCACGACCGCCCAGATCGTGTCCAGCGCCTCATGGAAGCGCTGCGCCGTCATCCGTTCGCGAAGCTGCGGCAGCATTGCATTCGCCCGCGCGCGCATCTCGTCGTCGTCGGGCGACAGCGCCGCCGGTCCGGGCACCGCCCCGTCGCAATAGCGGTGGATCATCGATAGCGCCCGCTGCACCAAGTTGCCGAGATCGTTGGCCAGGTCGTCGTTGACGCGATTGACGATGGCGCGGTGCGAGAAGTCGCCGTCGTTGCCGAACGGCACTTCACGCAGCAGGAAGTAGCGCAGCTGGTCGAGCCCGTAGCGATCCACGATTTCGAACGGGTCGATGATGTTGCCGAGCGATTTGGAGATTTTCTGCCCTTCGTTGGTCCACCAGCCATGCGCGAAGACGCGGCGCGGCGGCGCGATGCCCGCGCCCATCAGAAAAGCCGGCCAATAGACCGCGTGAAACCGTAGAATGTCTTTCCCCACCATATGAAGAGCTGCCGGCCAATACCTTGATAGCATGTCCGGATCCTGATCCGGGTAACCGACCGCGGTCAGATAGTTGGTAAGCGCGTCGAGCCAGACATACATGATATGATCGGGGTCATCCGGGACCGGAACCCCCCATCGGAAGCTGGTCCGCGAGATCGACAGGTCTTGCAGCCCGCCGGCGACGAAGCTGGCGACCTCGTTGCGCCGGCTGCGCGGGGCGACGGCGTCGGGGTTGTCGGCGTAGAACGCCGTCAGCCTGTCTCCCCATCGCGACAGGTCGAAGAAATAGCTGGGCTCCTCCACCCATTCGACCTCCGCCCCCGAGGGGCCGACCTTCTTGCCGCCGGGACCTTCGCTGACCTCGTTCTCGGTGTAGAAGGCCTCGTCCCGGACCGCGTACCAGCCGGCATAAGTGCCGAGATAGATATGGCCGGCGTCGCGGAGCGCGCGCCAGATCGCCTGCGACGCCCGGATGTGGCGCGGCTCGGTGGTGCGAATGAACTGATCGTTGCTGATATTCATCGCCGCGGCGAGCCGACGGAAATTCCCCGACACTTCGTCGGTGAACGCCTGAGTCGCCATGCCGGCCTGGTTGGCCGCCTTCTCGACCTTCTGGCCATGTTCGTCGGTTCCGGTGAGGAAATGGACGTCGAACCCGTCGAGCCGCAGGAACCGCGCCAGCACGTCGCAGGACAGCGTGGTGTAGGCGTGACCGATATGAGGCAGATCGTTCACGTAATAGATCGGCGTCGTCAGGTAATAGGTGTTTGGCCCGGCCATTCGCGGACTCCGGCGGTCGAAGGCGCGCCTCGCGCTCGACTCTTCTACGCCTGCCCGGCGCTCTGCACGGCGTGAAAGATATTCAGGACGGTCTGCTTGCGATCCAGGTTCAGGCCCTCCGCCTGGCCGAGCAGGCGCGTGACCTTGTCCCATAGCTCGATCCGTCGTTCAACCCCGGCGGGACTGGAGAGCCGCCGGGCTTCGCCCCCCTCGCCCGTCGGCGGCCCGCCGCCGACCCCCGTCCGGATCGCCTGCGCGAGCCGCCGGGTCAGCAGTTCGGTCGCCGTGCGATAGGCGGCCTCGGCGTCGACGCCGGACAGCCGGTCGGCGAAGCGGTGCAGCTCCGGAAGGTCGAGTTTGGGCAGCCCGTCAAGAAGATTCGCCAATGCGCGGTCGAGCGCGAGCCCGTCGTTACGCGCGAGCCGTAAGGCGCGGCCGACGCTGCCTTCGCTCATCCGCGCCAGCGTCGCCGCGTCCGAATCGTCGAGCTCGGGCGCGTGGCGGCGGAGCAGCCGGGCGACATCGCCCGCCGCGAGCGCGCCGAGCGTCAACCGGCGGCAGCGCGACCGGACCGTCGCCGGCAGCCGCCCCGGCGCGTGGCTCACCAGTAGCAGCAGGCTTCGTCCGGGGGGTTCTTCGAGTAGCTTGAGCAGGGCGTTGGCGGCGTTCGCGTTCATGTCGTCGGCCGTATCCACCACCAGCACGCGCCAGCCCCCCTCTCCTGCGGTCAGTCGAAGAAACCCGCCGGCGGCGCGGACGTCCTCGACCACGATCACCGACCGGCGTCGTCTGGCGGCGCGGTCGATACCCCGTTCGAGCGTCATCAGGTCGCTATGCCCGCCGGAGGCGACGCGGCGGAAGACCGGATGGTCCGGGGCGAGATACATGCCGTCGCCGCCGCTTCCGGCGCCCTCCGCGGCCAAGGCGAAGCGGGCGAAGCGAAACGCGAACGTCGCCTTGCCGATCCCCGGCGGGCCCGCGATCAGCCATCCATGGGGCATGCGACCCGCGCGCCAAGCCTCGAGCACCCGTCGTTCGGCGGCGTCATGGCCGACAAGGTCGGGCGTCGAGCGCGGCGACGGCCAGGGATCCGGTTCCGCGTCGGTCACGGGCGCCCGACCCCCAGCCGCTCCTTCACCGCGGCGCGGACGGCGTCGGATACGTCTTCGATCGAGCCTCGCGCGTCGATGACGACGCAGCGTTCGGGCTCGCGTTCGGCGATGGCGAGAAACCCCTCGCGAATCCGGCGATGGCATTCCGCGTCCATCCGCTCGTAGCGGTTCTCGTCGTCGCGCCGCTCGCCGATGCGGGCGAGGCCGAGCGCCGCCGGCAGATCGAGCAGCAGCGTGAGATCGGGACGAAAATCGCCGATCGCCAGCGCATGGAGGCCGGCCACGGTCTCGCGCTCGATTCCCAGCCCATAGCTCTGATAGGCCATCGTCGAGTCGGCGAAACGGTCCGAGACCACCCACTCGCCCCGGTCGAGAGCCGGACGGACGGTCCTGGCCAGATGATCGCGTCGCGCGGCGACGTGGAGCAGGGTCTCGGTGAGCGCGTCCCAACGTTCGGGATCGCCCTCCACCAGGAGCCGACGAATGTCGTTCGCGCCGGGGGCGCCGCCGGGCTCCCGCGTGACCGTCACGACCAGCCCGGCCGCGCGCAGCATCGCCGCAAGAGGCCGGATCTGCGTCGATTTCCCTGCCCCGTCGATGCCCTCGACGGTGATCAACCTGCCGCCCAACCGCCCGTCATCCCGAAGCGCCCCACAGCATATGGCGGACAGCGGCGCCGATCCGGCCGAACAGGCGCAGCCGGCTCACGTCGGCGCCCGCATACAGGGGGACGTCGATAGCCGGCAGACCGGGCGCCGTCACCACCAGCCGGGCGAACGAATCGCCTTTGGCGATCGGCGCCGGAACCGGCCCGGTATAGACCAGCTTGGCCTTCATCCCGCGGCGCGCTTTCTTGGTGAGGGTAACCGCGAGGTCGCGGCCGATGGTCAATGGAACCCGCGAGGCGGCGCCCAGCCATACGTCGGCGGCCTCCACCGTGGCCCCCTTCTCGAACAGGAGGTAGTTGTCGAAGGATCGAAATGCCCACTCGACCAGCCGCAGCGCCTCGGCCGCGCGTCGCCTGGCGCTCTTCATCCCCTGGAGCACGACGACGATCCGGCGGCCGTCGCGCAATGCCGAGGCGGCCAACCCGTAACCGGACGCCGCGGTGTAGCCGGTCTTCAGCCCGTCGGCGCCGACGTCGCGGTAGAGGAGCGGATTGCGGTTCGGCTGTTTGATATCACCGTAGGTGAAGCTCTTCTCGGCGAAGTACCGGTACAGGTCGGGGAAGTCCTCGATCAGGCGTTGCGACAGGATGGCCACGTCCCTGGCGCTCATGACGTGCCGCGGGTCGGGCCAACCGGTCGCGTTACGGAAATGGCTCTGCGACAGCCCCATCTCTCCGGCCCGCCGGTTCATCTCCTCGGCGAACCGCTCCTCGCTGCCCGAGAGTCCTTCGGCGACGACGATGCAGGCGTCGTTGCCCGATTGCACGATGATGCCGCGCAACAGGTCTTCGACGCGGACGCGCGTATCGACCTGCACGAACATCTTGGAGCCGCCTTTCCGCCAAGCCTTCTTGCTGACGAGGAATTCGTCGTCGAGGCTGAGCCGCCCCGCGGCGAGCTGTTCGAAGACCAGGTAGACCGTCATCAGCTTGCTCAATGACGCCGGCGGCACCGGGGCGTCGGCGTCCTTCTCCAGCAGCACCGTTCCCGTGCCGGCGTCGATCACGAAGGCGTGCTTGGCGACGGTCTCCATCGCCGCCGCGTCGGCCGCGGCCAACCATGCGGCCAGCCACGCTGCGGCGAGGCCGCAGCGCGCGCGCCGGTCAAGGCGCATCGCCGCCCCCCGGCCGATCCACCACCAGCCGGGCGCGCGGATAGCCGTCCCCGGCGACCAGGGCGAGGGCGCGGTCGGCGAGCGCCAGATCCTGGAAGGGGCCGATCATGACGCGGAAGAACCGTTGGTTGCCGACCCGCGCCGGCACGACGCGCGCCGTCCCATGGCGGGCGAGCCGGGTCCGCAGATGCGCTGCGCGGTTCCGATCGACGAAGGAGCCGGCCTGGACGTAGAGCGCGTTCGGCCGAACCGGCTCCGCCCGTCCCGCCTGCCGTATCGCGGGCGCCGACGCGGAAGCCTCCGCGAGCCGCGGAAGCGGCTTACCGCCGGCGGCGAGGGAGGCGAAACGGCGGCTTTCGTCGGCGAGGATCTCGACCCTGACGCGGGCGGTGCCCTTGTATCGGAAACCGAGCAGCTGCGCTCCCCGCCGGGAGACGTCGATGATCCTGCCGCGCACGAACGGGCCGCGGTCGTTGATGCGGAGGTCGATCGCGCGGCCGTTCTCCAGGTTGGTGACGCGCACGATGCTCGGCATCGGCAGCGTCTTATGCGCGGCGGTGAGCGCGTTCATGTCGTAGATTTCGCCGTTCGCCGTCGGTTTGCCGTGGAATTTCGAGCCGTACCAGGAGGCGATGCCCGTCTTGGCGTAGCCGTAATCGACGGCCGGATAGTAATAGACGCCGTCCACCCGATAAGGCTTGCCGACCTTGTAGCCGCTCTGACCCGCCGCGGGGCCGGGTCGGGCCGCCGCGCCCTCGCCCGCCGAATACACCGGTTTGGGTCCGCCGCCGCCGCACGCGCCGGCGGCGAGGCTCGCCCCGAGGAGCGCCGCGGCGCAGCGCGCCCGTCTCGCCTGCCTCGCGAATCCGCTCTGCCCGTCGGCTCGCCGCGCGTCAGCCATCGGTCATCCGGTCGGCGAGGCGGCCCACCGCCACGGCGAAGAAATGGGCCCGGTTCCATTTCAGGATCGCCCGGTAGTTCCGATAGGCGAAATAGGCCGGACCGTCCTCGCCGCCGGGCAGGACGATCGAAGCCTCGAGATCGCGCCGCGGCAATGCGGTCCCGTCCGCGCGCCGCACCCCCAGGGCCTGCCACGCGGACAGGCGTTTCCGCACCCCGAGGCCGATCAGCGACGCATCGAGTCCCTGTGGGAGCCGGATCTCGCGTCCCCAGGTCTGGTCGCCCCGCCATCCTGCGTTGCGCAGATAATTCGCCGTCGATGCGAACACGTCGGCCCGGCTGGTCCAGATGTTCCGCCGTCCGTCGCCGTCGTGGTCCACCGCATGGGCGAGAAAGGAGGACGGCATGAACTGGTTCTGCCCCATGGCCCCGGCCCAGGATCCGGTCATCGCCTTCGCCGCGATATGACCCTGGTCGACGATCGTCAGCGCGTTGAACAACTCCTTGCGGAAATAGGCCGACCGGCGGCCGTCGAAGGCCAGCGTGGCGACGGCGCGGATGACCGGAAACGCGCCCGTCAAGCGGCCGAAATCGCTCTCGATGCCCCACAGGGCGACGATGAAGCGAGGTTGCACGCTGTATCTGGCCGCGACCTCGCCGAGCAGCGCACGATGCTCGGCGAGCCTCGCGCGGGCCTTCCCGACCCGTTGGGGCGAGACGACGCGGCGCAGATACGCATCGAGCGTCATGGTGAACTCGGGCTGCTTGCGGTCGAGCTCGACGACGCGCGGCAACGGCGTGAGGCCAGTCAGCGTGGACTCGATGGTCGCCGCCTTGAAACCCCGCGCCGCGGCTTCGCGCTTCACGCCGTCAAGCCAGGAGGCGAAGCCCGCCTCCGCCCGCGCCGCGGCCGGCGGCGTCAACGCGACCGCCGCGCCGATGAGCGCGAGCCGTCCGATTTTTGCGATGAGCGGCGCAGGCATCCTCGTCCCCTGCCCTGCCCGGCTGGTCCGATCTTCGGCCTTAAGTGCCACAGGGCGGCCGATTCGGGCAATGGCGGCGCTGCGCCGGCTCCAAGAGGGGAGTCACAACAGGGGGGGCGGTTCGCGTTCGGGCGGTGGTTTCTGCATCGCCGCTGGCGGGGGCGGCAGGTCGTCCGCCCGCAGGCAGCCGCCGGCGACCACGGCGTCCAGCAATTCCGCCTGTTCGGGATAGCCCGCCGCCGTCGCCTCCAGGACCCACAGCAGTTCGAGGAGTTCGGTGGTGAAGCGCGCGGTCCAGCGTTGCGGGCGGACGTCGTCCAGCGGCGACGACTTCCGCCCCGCACCCTTCTTCATGCGATACCGCAGCCATGACTGCACCGGCTTGAGACCCGACACTTCGAACTCGTAAACCTGCCGCGTCACCGGCGCGAACGCGCCGTCCCCGACATGGAGCGTCGCCGTTGCGCCGTCATGGCGGAACGCTTCGGGATAGCCGCCGGCGTCGCCGGGAACCACTCGCGCGCATCGAGCCGCGCCCGGCGGGACGGCGCCTTGCGGCTCGCCCTCGGGAACGAAGCGTTCGCCGTAGCTGTGCAGCCGGAGCAGCCGCGCGCCGGTCTCGCGAACCCGCTCGAACAATCCGGGGGCCATCGTGATCGGCACGCGCAACTTACGGGTTTCCAACTCCTCGGCGAAGCGGCCGGTGAAGGCGGGGTGAGCGAGGATACCGTAGAGATAGGCGAGGAAGTCTTCCGGCGAGACCGGACGTCCATATTCCTCGCCCAACCGGTCGAGCAGACCGGGTGGGAGGTTCGCTTCCAAAGCGTCTGCGTTCCGGTAGAGGGGAATGATGCTTTTTCCGCTCCCACCGGGGAAATGGTGAAGGTCGGGGATCAGCGCGCAAGCCGTCACCGCTGGTCCATTGCCGAGGACTTGGGTCAGTAGACTCGTCAGATATATCTGCCGTGCGCCATGTGCACGCCACAGCGCCGGGCGCAGATAGTCGCCCAGCCGCGTGTCCAGAAGCATCCACTGGCGGTCGAACGACCGATAGGCGTAGCGCTCGACGCGCGGGGTCGGGGCGTCGCGGGTCAAAGCGGCGACGGGCGGATCTACATTGCGGTCATCGAACAGGGGCGAGCATTTGGACGTAACCTTTCGATCGCGCGTTTCCCGGAATGCATTGGCGCGGTTTGGGGTTTGCAGCAATGCGCGCCAGCGTCTCGTCAGCGTGTCGGCGTCGGGCGCCACGGGCCAGGTTCGCTTCAACTGCACGCCCGAATGCCGCCACGGCATCAGCTCGGCAAGCAGCGGCCAGGAGAAGTACGCGCCTTCGCCCGCAGGACGGAACGGCGCCCGCCATTCGCTCGGACACTCCGCCCACTCCACCGCCCCGAAGCCGTCGATGGCGTCCAGCGCAGCGAGCTTTCCCTCCCGGTCTCCCTCGATCCTGGCGTAGCGGACCCGCGCCGGCCCTTCCCTCGCCTCGCCCGTGCGGACGGCCACGGCGATGGCGACGGGGGTCTGGATGGCGAACACGTTGTCGCTCCGGCGCGCGCCGCGACCCTCGCCGCCGAGGTCAAGAACCCATATCTCGTCGCAGACCCGGCGCATATGCTCCCGCATGCCGAGAAAGGCGTCGCCGTCGAGATAGCTCGACGCGGTGATGAAGCTGACGATGCCGGGACCGGACGCGGTCTCGTGCTCGAACACCTTCCACAGCGCCCAACGCCAGAAATACACATAGAGGTTGTAGAGGTTCTTGGCCTGGACGCCATGACCGGCGGCGACGACCGGAGCAAGAAAATCGCCCAGGATGGCGCCCGCCCCCTTGCCGCCGTCGCCCCAGCGAACCCAGGAGCCTGTGCGGTCGCCGTTGTCGGCGCGGGCCGCCTCATGGCGGTCGTAGGGCGGATTGCCGAGGCAAACCAGAACCGGCGCCTCCCGCTTGACCGCCAGCGCCCGGACCCGCTGTTCGGAGATCGGCTGCAGGAACAACGGCAGTTGCGGCGGCTCGGCGTGAGGACTCTCGAGAGTGTCGGTCAGATAGATGCGCGTCCCCTCGGCGGGCAGCGACGCGCCCCGGTCGCCAAGGGCGCGGCTCACCCGCAACTCGCTCACCGCATAGGCGCCGACCAGCAGTTCGAACCCATGGAGATTGCGGGCGAGTTCCGTCGCCTGCCCGGCGACGGCGCCAGCGCCCTGCTCCGCCTCGATGCGGCCCAGGGCATGCTCGATGACCCCCAACAGATAGGTCCCCGTTCCGGCAGCCGGGTCCAGGGTGACGACGCCGGAATCGGCGAAACCCCGCCGCCGACCGAGACGTTCCGTTAGCAGCGCGTCGATGAGGCGCACCTGGGCGCGGACGACCTCGACCGGCGTGTAGTAGACGCCCGCATCCCGGCGCAGCTTGGGATCGTAATCGGCGAGAAAGTCTTCGTAAAAGTACAGCCACGGGTCCTGCGGCGCGGCGAACGCAGCCGGCGGCGCGGCGGAAACGACGCGCAGCAGCAGATCGAGAGAAGCAGCCAGTTCGGCGCGCACCTGCGGATCGGTCAGCACCTGCAGGGCGCGCGCCAGCAGGTTGTGCTGCGCCGACAACGCCGTTCGGGCGCCGTCGAGGGTGAGCGGATCCGCCCCCTCGCTGCGGCTCAGCAGCAGAGCGAACGTCACCGTCTGGGCGTAGGCGTCGGCGAACTGCTCGTCCGCAGCATCCGGAAACAGCAGTTGCCGCCAATCCCCGGCCAGCGTCACCAGCGGCGAGGCGTCGTCGCCAAGAGCGTCGGCCACGTCGTCGCGCAGCATCCGACACAGCGGGGCCAGCAGGGCGGCAAACCCCTTGAGATCGATCCTGCCCCTGCGGTCCAGCGGCAGAACCGGCTCCCACAAAAGAAAATCGCGCAGCAAACCCTCGATGGCGCGGGCGTCGTCGGCGCCGACGGCCGACCCGCCCCCCGCAGCAACCTCGCCCGCAAGGCGGACAAGCGCGCCAACGCGCTCGCCGCCGCGATAGAGCGCCCATTCGTCGCCATCGCTGTAAAGCAGGTTGGGAACCGCAGCGAAACGCCGGAACTGATCGCGGTTGCGGCCCTTGAAGCGGGCCGCGTCAGCGCCGACGCCGGGAGCCTTGAGCTCGACGTAACCGGCAAGCAACCCGTCCCGGTGAACGGCGAAGTCCGGGCGGCCCAAGCGGTCGGGCAAGCGCGTCTCGCCAATGCAGACGACGTCCCAACCCAACGCCGCCGCCGCCGCCGCCATCAACTCCTCGAACGGAGCCCGCAGCTGCTCTTCCGCCGCGCCAGCCGGAATACGCCCCAGCTTGACCGTCACCGCCTCGGCGAACGTCCGCAGGGATTGGTCGATGGAGGCGCGCCAGCTGGTCATGTCCCGCAACCAACAAACTACCCCAACACCACAACACACGCCATCGCCACACCACCAATACCAACACATCACCACGCAACACGGATGCGACCAAGGCCTGTAGCGGTCGGGCAATCGCCTTTTGGCCACCCTTCTGGGGTGGAGTGGGGTTACAACAGGGGGAGCGGTTCGCGTTCGGGCGGTTTCTGCATCGCCGCTGGCGGGGGCGGCAGGTCGTCCGCCCGCAGGCAGCCGCCGGCGACCACGGCGTCCAGCAATTCCGCCTGTTCGGGATAGCCCGTCGCCGTCGCCTCCAGGACCCACAGCAGTTCGAGGAGTTCGGTGGTGAAGCGCGCGGTCCAACGTTGCGGGCGGATGTCGTCCAGCGGCGACGACTTCCGCCCCGCACCCTTCTTCATGCGATACCGCAGCCATGACTGCACCGGCTTGAGACCCGACACTTCGAACTCGTAAACCTGCCGCGTCACCGGCGCGAACGCGCCGTCCCCGACATGAAGCGTCGACGTCGCGCCGTCGTGACGAAACGCTTCGGGATAGCCGCCGGCGTCGCCGGGAACCGCTCGCACGCATCGCGCTGCGCCCGGCGGGACGGCGCCTTGCGGCTCGCCCTCGGGAACGAAGCGTTCGCCGTAGCTGTGCAGCCGGAGCAGCCGCGCGCCGACGGCGCGGACCTTCTCGAACAGAGCGGCGTCGGTGGTGACCGGCGCGCGCAATTGGCGCGCCTCCAGCGCGCCGGCGAAGCGGGCGGTGAAGGCGGGATGGGCGAGCGCGCCGTAGAGATAGGCGAGGAAGTCTTCCGGCGAGACCGGGCGCCCGTACTGCCTGCGCAACCGGTCAAGCAGGCCCGGCAGGAGGTTCGCTTCGGCGGCGTCGGCGGTGCGGTAGAGCGGGATCACGTCCTTCGCGCCCCGCCCGGAGAAGTGATGCAGGTCGGGGACCTGCGAACAGGCGGTGAGCGCAGGTCCGCCGCCGAGCGTGTCGTTGAACAGACTCGTCAGATATATCTGCCGCGCCCCGTGGGCGCGCCACAGCGACGGGCGCGGGCGGGACGCCAGACGGCCGTCGGCGAGGATGTACTGTCGGTCGAAGGAGCGGTAAGCGTATCGCCGCGCCGTCGGGCAAGGGGCATCGTCGGGCAACCCGGCGACCGGCGACGCATCGCCCTCCTCCGTCAAGGCGCTGCGATACGCGCCGCCGATCGTCCGGTCTCCGGTTTCCCGGAATGCATTGGCGCGGTTTGGGGTTTGCAGCAATGCGCGCCAGCGTCTCGTCAGCGTGTCGGCGTCGGGCGCCACGGGCCAGGTTCGCTTCAACTGCACGCCCGAATGCCGCCACGGCATCAGCTCGGCAAGCAGCGGCCAGGAGAAGTACGCGCCTTCGCCCGCAGGACGGAACGGCGCCCGCCATTCGCTCGGACACTCCGCCCACTCCACCGCCCCGAAGCCGTCGATGGCGTCCAGCGCAGCGAGCTTTCCCTCCCGGTCTCCCTCGATCCTGGCGTAGCGGACCCGCGCCGGCCCTTCCCTCGCCTCGCCCGTGCGGACGGCCACGGCGATGGCGACGGGGGTCTGGATGGCGAACACGTTGTCGCTCCGGCGCGCGCCGCGACCCTCGCCGCCGAGGTCAAGAACCCATATCTCGTCGCAGACCCGGCGCATATGCTCCCGCATGCCGAGAAAGGCGTCGCCGTCGAGATAGCTCGACGCGGTGATGAAGCTGACGATGCCGGGACCGGACGCGGTCTCGTGCTCGAACACCTTCCACAGCGCCCAACGCCAGAAATACACATAGAGGTTGTAGAGGTTCTTGGCCTGGACGCCATGACCGGCGGCGACGACCGGAGCAAGAAAATCGCCCAGGATGGCGCCCGCCCCCTTGCCGCCGTCGCCCCAGCGAACCCAGGAGCCTGTGCGGTCGCCGTTGTCGGCGCGGGCCGCCTCATGGCGGTCGTAGGGCGGATTGCCGAGGCAAACCAGAACCGGCGCCTCCCGCTTGACCGCCAGCGCCCGGACCCGCTGTTCGGAGATCGGCTGCAGGAACAACGGCAGTTGCGGCGGCTCGGCGTGAGGACTCTCGAGAGTGTCGGTCAGATAGATGCGCGTCCCCTCGGCGGGCAGCGACGCGCCCCGGTCGCCAAGGGCGCGGCTCACCCGCAACTCGCTCACCGCATAGGCGCCGACCAGCAGTTCGAACCCATGGAGATTGCGGGCGAGTTCCGTCGCCTGCCCGGCGACGGCGCCAGCGCCCTGCTCCGCCTCGATGCGGCCCAGGGCATGCTCGATGACCCCCAACAGATAGGTCCCCGTTCCGGCAGCCGGGTCCAGGGTGACGACGCCGGAATCGGCGAAACCCCGCCGCCGACCGAGACGTTCCGTTAGCAGCGCGTCGATGAGGCGCACCTGGGCGCGGACGACCTCGACCGGCGTGTAGTAGACGCCCGCATCCCGGCGCAGCTTGGGATCGTAATCGGCGAGAAAGTCTTCGTAAAAGTACAGCCACGGGTCCTGCGGCGCGGCGAACGCAGCCGGCGGCGCGGCGGAAACGACGCGCAGCAGCAGATCGAGAGAAGCAGCCAGTTCGGCGCGCACCTGCGGATCGGTCAGCACCTGCAGGGCGCGCGCCAGCAGGTTGTGCTGCGCCGACAACGCCGTTCGGGCGCCGTCGAGGGTGAGCGGATCCGCCCCCTCGCTGCGGCTCAGCAGCAGAGCGAACGTCACCGTCTGGGCGTAGGCGTCGGCGAACTGCTCGTCCGCAGCATCCGGAAACAGCAGTTGCCGCCAATCCCCGGCCAGCGTCACCAGCGGCGAGGCGTCGTCGCCAAGAGCGTCGGCCACGTCGTCGCGCAGCATCCGACACAGCGGGGCCAGCAGGGCGGCAAACCCCTTGAGATCGATCCTGCCCCTGCGGTCCAGCGGCAGAACCGGCTCCCACAAAAGAAAATCGCGCAGCAAACCCTCGATGGCGCGGGCGTCGTCGGCGCCGACGGCCGACCCGCCCCCCGCAGCAACCTCGCCCGCAAGGCGGACAAGCGCGCCAACGCGCTCGCCGCCGCGATAGAGCGCCCATTCGTCGCCATCGCTGTAAAGCAGGTTGGGAACCGCAGCGAAACGCCGGAACTGATCGCGGTTGCGGCCCTTGAAGCGGGCCGCGTCAGCGCCGACGCCGGGAGCCTTGAGCTCGACGTAACCGGCAAGCAACCCGTCCCGGTGAACGGCGAAGTCCGGGCGGCCCAAGCGGTCGGGCAAGCGCGTCTCGCCAATGCAGACGACGTCCCAACCCAACGCCGCCGCCGCCGCCGCCATCAACTCCTCGAACGGAGCCCGCAGCTGCTCTTCCGCCGCGCCAGCCGGAATACGCCCCAGCTTGACCGTCACCGCCTCGGCGAACGTCCGCAGGGATTGGTCGATGGAGGCGCGCCAGCTGGTCATGTCCCGCAACCAACAAACTACCCCAACACCACAACACACGCCATCGCCACACCACCAATACCAACACATCACCACGCAACACGGATGCGACCAAGGCTTCCCCCGCCTGCGTCTCGTCGCGAAGCCGGCTTTCGCTGTCCTGGTCCAGACACATGTGAGCCAGACACATGTGAGACGGCGCCCATCGCGCCAGTCGATATCCGGTCGTTCCATGGCCGGAAGCCTGCTTACGGCCATGGATGCCCTCGGAGCCTCCGGGATCGGCGCGTCGCCCGAAGGGCCGGAGCGTAGCGAAGGAGCCGCGAAGCGGCTTGACGCGCCGATCCCGGAGGTCCACCCGGTGTCTCATATGTAGTGAACCCGGACATTCGCTTGACAGCCCCCGCCGTTGACCGGAACATCCCCGGCGCGCACGAAACGCAAGCCTTCGGAGGGGAAGACTCATGAAGCTGGCAAAATTCGGTTGGGGTCTCGTCCTGACCTTCGCGCTGGGCATCGGCTCGGCGATCGCCGCGGACTTCAACTTCAAGTCGATCAGCGCGCTGCCGCGCAAGCACCCGCTGAACAAGCCGCTGGAAGACTTCACCAAACGTCTGCATGAATATGCCGGCGGAACGGTCGAGCTGCGCTATCTCGGCGGCCCGGACGTGACCCCGGTCCAGGAGCAGATGAAGGGGCTGACGCGCGGCGTGACCGACCTGTTCTACGGGCCGATGTCCTACTACCTGGGCTCGATCCCCGAGGTGCAGGCGCTCAACGGCAGCAACCGGCAGGCGATGGAGATACGCACGACCGGTGGGCTGGCGATGCTCAACACCTACACCCGCAAGCGGCTCAACGCCGAGCTGCTGGGCTATTACGGCTGCGGCTACACCTTCTACATCTATACCTCGAAGAAGCCGAAGCTCGACGCCGCCGGCCTGCCCGACATGACCGGCTGGAAGCTCCGCGCGGCACCCATCTACCGCGAGATGTTCGCCCAGTTCGGCGCCAGCACGGTGCTGGTCCACGTCGCCGAGATGTACACCGCCCTGGAGCGCGGGGTCGTGGACGGGATCGGCTGGATCGGCCCGTTCGTGACCAATTTCGGCTGGGACAAGTTCCTGAAGTACCGCATCACCCCGCCCTACTGGCAGGGCGACATCGTCCTCGTCATGAACATGGACAAGTGGAACCAGCTTCCCCACGCGCAGCAGCGCATGTTCATGCGCGCCGCGATCGAGAGCGAGATCTGGGCGCACCAGCTGTTCGACAAGTACAGCAAGGACGAGATCGTCAAGCTCAAGGAACGCGGCATGACCAACATCGACCTCGAGGGCGAGGCGGCGAAGAAGTACCTGAAGGCGGCCTACGACATCGGCGTCTGGAAGGGTATGGCGAAGAACGAGGTCCCGGCCGAGGTGATCGAAGAGTTCAAGCAGCGCATGTACCGGCCATAGGCCGGACGCCCGCACCGCCAGCCGGGCGCCGGCGCGGATGCGCGGCATCGCCAGATGGTATGACGCGGCGATCACGGGACTCGCCTTTGCCGGCGGGGCCGTGCTCGCCGCGATCTTTCTCGCCATCGTCTACGACGTGACGGTGCGCACCGTTGGCCTGCGCTCGCCGCTATGGACGGTCTCGCTCGCCGAATACGGCCTGCTATACGCCACCCTGCTGGCCGCGCCCTGGGTGCTGCGGCGCAAGTCGCACGTGTTCATCACCATCCTCACCTCGCGCCTGTCGCGCGCGCCGCGGCGCGTGGTCGAGCATACGGCCTATGCCGCGGGCCTGCTGGTTTGCCTGCTGCTGGCCTATGTCTCGCTGACCGTCGCGATCGACGAATATCAGCGCGGGATCGTCGATATCCGTTCGTTTCGCATACCGTTCTGGATCGTGACGGCGCCGATGCCGTTGAGCTTCCTGCTGCTCACGGTCGAGTTCGGCCGCTTCCTGTTCGGCGCCGACTCGATGTTGGACGCCAAGACGCGCGAGCACGAGGGCCTCTAGGCTTGGCGTGGTACGAAACCGGCGCGCTGATGCTGGGCTTGGTGGTCGGGCTGATGGCGCTCAGCGTCCCGGTCGCCTTCGCCTTCCTGCTGGCCAACATCGTCGGCGCCTTCCTCTTCATGGGCGGCGTCGCCGGGCTCGAACAGCTCGTCAACAACTGCATCCGGTCGATCAGCAACTTCCTGCTCGTCCCGGTGCCGCTGTTCATCCTGATGGGCGAGATCTTCTTCCATACCGGCCTCTCCAACCGGATTTTCGCGACGCTGGACAAGCTGTTCGGGCGCCTGCCCGGCCGGCTGTCCTACATGGCGGTCGCCGGCGGCACGATCTTCGCCGCCCTGTCGGGATCAAGCATCTCCACCACCGCGATGATGGGGACCACGATGGTCCCCGAGATGACCGACCGCGGCTACAAGAAGCACATGGCGATGGGGCCGATCCTGGGCAGCGGCAGCCTCGCCATCCTGATCCCGCCATCCGCCCTGACGGTGCTGCTGGGGTCCCTCGCCTTCATCGACATCGGCGCGCTGCTGATCGGCGGCGTGATTCCCGGCCTGATCCTCGCCGGTCTCTATGCGGCGACCATCTTCATCTTGGTCCGGATCGACCCGTCGGCGGCGCCGCAATACGACGTGGCGCGCGTATCGGTCGCGCAGAAGCTGCTGCTGGCCGCGGTCAACATCCTGCCGCTCGGGCTGGTGTTCTTCTGCGTAGTCGGGCTGATCGTCCTCGGCGTAGCCACGCCTTCGGAATCGGCGGCGTTCGGCGTGGTCGGCGTGATCGCGCTGGCCGGGCTGTTCCGCTGCCTGAGCTGGGAAGCGCTCCGGAAATCGCTCGAGGGCGCGCTGGTGGTCACGGTGATGGTGCTGATGATCCTCCTGGGATCGTCCACCTTCTCGCAGATCATGGCCTTCTCGGGGGCGAGTTCGGAGCTGGTCGATTGGGCCACGGCGTTCGAACTGTCGCCGCTGGTCATGCTGCTCATCATGTTCGGCGTGCTGCTGGTGCTCGGCATGTTCGTCGATCAGATCTCGCAGATGATGCTGACGATCCCGATCTTCATCCCGCTCGCCCAGACGCTGGGCTTCGATCCGGTATGGTTCGGCATCGTCATCATCCTGGCCCTCGAAATCAGCACCGTGACGCCGCCCTTCGGGCTGCTGTTGTTCGTGATGATGGGCGTAGCCCCGCCCGGCACGACGTTTGGCGAGGTGGTGATCGCGGGCCTGCCCTATATCCTGTGCGCGCTGGTCATGCTGGCGTTGCTCATCGCCGCGCCCGACATCGTGCTGTGGCTGCCGGGGCTGATGTCGCCCGGGTGACGGCCGGGCGCGGCGAACGACCGATCGACATCTTCGGAGAAGCACCGCCATGACCGTGAAATTCCGCGAACGACTCCAGGAGGCGGTCAACGAGCGCCATCAGGCGAACCATCCCCTGGTCGACAAATGGGCCGCAGGAGAAGTCAAGCGCGAGACCGTCGCCGGCGCGATCCGGGAGCACTGGTACTGGATCAACTTCCTGCTGCCCGAGGCGTTCTTCAACATCTGCGCCAAGGCGCCGCAGGACGTGATCGACATGGAGATGGAGAATCTCGCCGAGGAGACCGACCCGGAGAACCCGCATGTCGATCTCATCGTCCGCTTCGCCGAGGCCAGCGGCACGCCATTCGAGACGCTCAAGGCCGGGCGCGGGCTGCCGACTACCGAAGCGTGGCTGAACTGGGAGCTCGAGGTCACCCGGCGCGAACCCTGGATCGCCTGCCTCGCCGCGGTCCATGTCGCGAGCGAAGCGCAGGAGCCGCAGCTGTTCTCGAAAATCCTGCCGGCGCTGCGCGGAGCCTACGGCTTCTCCGAGCACGAGCTCGAATACTGGTGGCTGCACGCCGAAGCCGATATCGAACATGGCGGGCGCGTCTTCGACATGCTGGAGAAGCACTGCACGACGCAGGACACGCAGGAGCTGGCGATCCACTGGGCGCGCGAGGGCGCACGGATGAAATACCTGTTCTGGGACGGCATCAACATCCACTACGAGATCGGCTACCGGCTTCAGTAGCGCCCCGGCCCTCGCCCAGCAGGACCGCACCCCGCCCCCGCCGAAAGCGCCTTCCTCCAGCCTGCCTCCGGCCTGCGCGCCGCCGATCGAGGCCTGCGCTCCGGCGCGCGCCCCGAATTCGCCAAGCGGCGCGCCCGCGGCGGCGCGGGCGGTCGGCGCCTCAGGCCGCGGCGCGTTGGTTCTTCGGCACCACGTCGCCGACGCGGGTCATCGGCTTGCCGTCCAGGCTCAGCGAGCAGTTACGCATCGGGATGTCGATATGGCAGGGCGTATGGCGCTTGCCGCCGCCTTCGGTGTTCGGGCCGGTCGAGAACAGGAAGTTGCCGTAGAACGACCGTCCGTCCATGCCGATGCTTGCGTCCTTGTCGTACATGCCCATCGCCGTCCATTGCGCCTTGGGTTGCAGGCCCCAGCCGAGATGGGCGATCGCGTAGGCGTCGGGGTCGTCGAACGACGCCATGTATTCGCGCAGATATTCGGCGTCGAACCCGCCCTCGATCCGATCGATGAAGCCGTTCTCCACGGTCAGACGGACCGGCGTCTGCACGTAGGACTTGAACGGGAAGACGATGTCGCCCACGTCGAGCACCACCGCGCCCGTCGCGCTGCCTTCGTTGGGCCACGTCGCCAGAAACCCGCTCGGCCAATGGTCCCAACGGCCGGGCTCGTCCGCGAAGCCGTACTCCTCGAGCACCGGATAGTCGCCGACGGCGCAGGTCAGATCCGTCCCGGCCTCGGAGGTGACGCGCATCGTCCGCGCCTTCTTCAGCCGGGCCGACGCCGCGCGCACGCGGCGCTTGTCGTCGGGCGTCGGCATCATGCGGGCGAGGATCTCGGGCGGTTCGACCGCGAGCAACATCCGGGTGCCCGACTTGAGGATCTCCTCCTGTTCGGGCGAGTGCAGCAGCATCATCAGGTCGATCACGATGTCGGACTGGCGCATCGCCTCCATCGCCGCCTTGTTGCCGTCGAGCGGCGTCACCCCGACATAGGCGGAGGGGTCGGTGCCCAACGCCTTCTCCTCGTTCACCGGCGGCAGGTCGATGCGGAACGCCGTGGCCCCCAGGCTCTGCGCGGCGTTCAGGGACGCCTCGATATATTTCGGATTCGAGTTGGGGCCGGTCAGCACCGCGACGGTCTGGCCCGCCTTCACCCTGGAAAGCTCCAACACTTCGCGCCACATCGAATCGAGTTGGGCATCGCTGATGGGCATCGGTTCCTCCCGCGCGTTGTCCCGGAACGGGCGACGATGCTACCCGATCCCGGCGGCCGCGCCAATTCCCGCCGGATCCGCGCTCACCACAGCTGCTCGACGTGCAGCATCAGCGGGTGCGGCTCGTAAGGCTCTTCGAGGCTGCGCAGCTCGTCGTCGTCGAGGGCGATGTCGAGGGCGGCGACCGCCTGCTCGACATGCCGCGGACGGGTCGCGCCGACGATGGGCGCGGTCACCGCCGGCTGGCGGAGCAGCCAGGCTAGCGCGATCTGCGCCGGCGCCGCGCCGCGGCGGCAAGCGAGCGCGATCGCCCGGTCGCGTATCTCGCGGTCGCTGTCACGGCCGTAGAAGCGGTCGATGAACGGGTCGCCGCCGGCGCGCGCCGACTGGTCGTCGGGACCGCGGCTCAGGAAGCCGCGCGCGAGCGGGCTGAACGGCGTGACGCCGACGCCTTCCTCCCGACAGAGCGGCAGCATTTCGCGCTCCTCCTCGCGGTAGGCGAGGTTGTAGTGGTTCTGGATCGAGATCAGCCGGGTCCAACCGCGCCGGTCCTGCGTGTAGAGCGCGCGCGCCAGCTGCCAAGCGAGCATGTTGGACGCGCCGGCATAGCGCACCTTACCCGACCGGATCAGGTCGTCCATCGCCGCCAGCGTCTCCTCGATCGGCGTCGCGTGCTGGAGGCGGTGGAACTGGTACAGGTCGATGTAGTCTACGCCGAACCGGCGAAGCGACAGATCGATCGCGTCCATGACGTGCTTGCGCGACAGTCCGCGCTCGTTCACCGACCGGCCGGTCGGATGATAGAACTTGGTCGCGAGCACGACTTCCTCGCGGCGGGCGAAGTCGCGGATCGCGCGGCCGATGACTTCCTCGCTGGCGCCGTCCGAGTACATATCGGCGGTATCGAAATAGTTGACGCCGAGCTCCACCGCGCGCCGGAGGATCGGCCGGCTATGCTCCTCGTCGAGGACCCAGGGCTGCCAGGACGGCGAGCCGAAGGAGAACCCGCCCACCCCGATGCGGGAGACTTTGAGCCCCGACCGGCCGAGATTCACGTATTCCATCGAATAGGTCGCCTGGCGTGGCGCGGAAGCTGCGGATAGCGGGTTGGCCGATCGGCCGAAGCGGGCGCGCCGCGCGGGAAGCGAAGCGCAGTACCGCGCCGATCAGGCTTTCCACTTCCCCGGACGTATTGCGCCGCCGGGATCGATGCGTTGCAACCGGGGTTGCAATCCGTCGATGCGTTCGGACAAGCTATCGCGCGCGTCGGTCGGCGCCGGCATCCCTCGCGTCTGCGTACAAGGGCCGATGTACCGGAGCCTCATCGACGGATCAAGGGGAAATCGCACGGCCGTATCGGGGCTTCCGGCTACCGCGGACTGGATACCGAATCGAAACGATTCGGCGATCGGCGGCGAAAAATTCGGCTCTCCCTCGAAACGCCGGTTCCCCGGGCGCGAAGCCGCCAAGCTCCGCGCCCGGGGATTTCGCCAAGCCGGGCCGGATCTTCCGGCGCTCAGTTGTCCTGCATCCCGCGCTCCCGCGGCCGCGACCGCTGGCGGGACATCAGATCGTCGATCAGCTTCTTCTGCTTGTCGTCGAGCGATGCGTAGAAGCCGTCGAACGCCGGGCGGACGCGCTGGATGACGCCGAGGCCCGCCGCCACCATGGTCTCCAGCCGGGCGAGGCGTTGCGGCGCGGTGACGGGATCGGAGGCCTCGGCCAGGGCCGCGCAGGTCTCGCCGACGCTGGCGCTGCCGGCGCGCACCGCTTCCGCCAGCTCCTCGAACCGTTCCGTCTGCGCCGGGGTGAAGTTGGCGAAGCCCTCGACGAATCCGATCGCGTCCTCGATCCGCCGATCCCGACGGTCGCTGCAGATCTTCGGATGGCCGCGCCAGCCGCGCGCCCATCCCCGATGATGGCCGCCGAAATGCGCGTGCCGCGCGAACGCCTCGGCGGCGTGGCTGGCCACCGTCGGCCGGAGCGCGTTCCAGCCGACATAAGCCGTGGTCACGCCCAGCCCGGCGACGGCGGCGACGATCAAGATGCGTTTCGCTTTCATGCTCTGCTCCCTGGCGGTTCCGCGCGGCATTACGCCGCGCCGGGCATGGATATATGCCCTCCCGGCGCGGCGTCGATGTCGCGACGTCGGCCGGTCGGTAACCGCGGATTGCGTTCGCCGGGGCTGCAACGTTCGGTTACACGATTCAGCGGTCGCCGCCCGCCGCCGGCCTATAATCACGCCATGCCGCCTACGCCGCATGTCCTGATCGTGGACGACGACAGGGAGATCCGCGACCTGCTGGCGCGCTTCCTGCGCCGGCACGACTACCGCGTCGAGACCGCCGCCGACGGCCGCGCGATGATGCGACTGATCGAGACGTCGCGGTTCGACCTCGTGGTCCTGGACCTGATGCTGCCGGGTGAAGACGGCCTGTCGCTGTGTCGGCGACTCCGCGCCCACTCGCGGCTCCCGGTCATCATGCTGACTGCGCTCGGCGAAGAGACCGACCGCATCGTTGGCCTGGAGATGGGAGCGGACGACTATCTGGCGAAGCCGTTCAACCCGCGCGAACTGCTGGCGCGCATTCGCGCGGTGCTGCGGCGCGCCGGCGGGGCGGACGAGCGGGTCGACGCCGGCGCCGCCCGTGCGCTCATCTTCGCCGGCTTCCGCCTCGACCTCGCCGCCCGCGCGCTGACCGCGCCCGACGGGGTGTTCGTCCCGCTGACCGCGGGCGAGTTCGATTTGCTCGCCGCCTTCGCCGAACGCCCGCGGCGGGTGCTCGACCGGGATCGCCTGCTCGACCTGACCAGGGGACGGGCCGCGGCGCCGTTCGACCGGAGCGTCGATGTGCAGCTCAGCCGGCTGCGGCGCAAGATCGAACCCGACCCGAAGGAGCCGGCGCTGATCAAGACGGTGCGCGGCGGCGGCTACGTCTTCACCTGCGAGGTGACGCGCGAATGAGGCGACTGTGGCCGCGCAGCATCGCCGGACGGACGACGCTGGTGCTGATCCTGGGCATGTTCGGCGTGATCTTCCTGGCGACGACGGTGTTCTGGCTGACGCTCTCGGGCGAGACCCGCGCGCCGCGCATCTGGCACTTGGCGAGCCGGATCGAGACCCTCGCTTCGATCGCGAACCGGCTTCCCCCCGCAGCGCGCGACGAGACGCTGAAAATCGCCACCGGGATCGCGAACCAACTTCCCTCCGCAGCGCACGGCGAGGCGCCGAAGATCGCCGCCGGCGATATGCGGGCCGGCTGGTTTGCCGACGACGACCGCGCCGAGGCGGCGATCGACCGCGCCTGGTTCTCCCGCCGCGTGGAGCGCAGACTCCGGCGCGCCCTCGCTCCGGAGGGGGTCGGCGCCGTGACCGTGGGCCGCATCGAGGGCAGCGACCGCGACTTCCCCGAGCTGGGGCCGAACCCGCTGGCGGCCCGGATCGAGCTCGGCGACGGGTCCTGGCTGCGCTTCGCCGCGGTCGATCCCGGCGGAAAACCGTATCGCCTGCTCGCCCTGGCCCTCGCGGTCCTGGTGGCCGCGGCCGGGCTGACCGGGCTCGCCGTCTGGGTGTCGCGGCGGGTGACGGCGCCGTTGGGACGGTTCTCCGCCGCCGCCGAACGACTCGGCGCCGGCGACGACGACGCCGCCCTCGCCGCCGACGGCCCGGCCGAGATCGAACGCACGGCGCAAGCCTTCAACCGGATGCAGGAGCGCATCCGCCGCTTCGTCGACGACCGAACGCTGATGCTGGCCGCGATCTCCCACGATCTTCGCACCTCCCTGACCCGGCTCAAGCTCCGCACCGAATTCATCGACGACGAAGAGCAGCGGCGGAAGGCCAACGCCGACATCGACGAGATGCGGACGATGCTCGCCGAGACGCTCGCCTTCGCGCGCGACGACGCGCTTGCCGAGGCGACGACGCGGGTGGATCTGGCGGGCCTGCTGCGGAGCCTGTGCGACGAGATTCGGGATACCGGTCGGGAGGCGCGTTTCGACGGCCCCGACCGGTTCCCCTTCGCCTGCCGCCCGGTGGCGCTCCGTCGCGCGTTCGGCAACCTGATCGGCAACGCCGCGACCTACGGCCGAGAAGCCGCGGTGGCGCTCGCCGCGGACGACCGCGAGATCGTGGTCGCCGTCGCCGACCGCGGACCCGGCATCCCCGCCGCGATGCGGGAACGCGCCTTCGCGCCGTTCTTCCGCCTCGAGGGGTCGCGCAGCCGCGAGACCGGCGGGGCCGGGCTAGGGCTCGCCGTGGCGCGCAACATCGTCCGTCACCACGGCGGCGACGTGACCCTCGAAGACCGGCCCGGCGGCGGCTTGACCGCCCGCGTCGCCCTGCCCCGGCCGACGCGGGTTTGACCTTGAAAAACCCGTTATGTACCAATCCGCCGACGGTTCTCCCGGGAGGCGCGGACGATGGCGTACAGGCCCGATCGGCCCGGCGACGTAGCGCTGCGCGCGCTGCTGCCGCCGCTCGACGAGCTGCGCCGGATGATCGACGGATGGCTCCGGGAGGACATCGGCCGCCTCGACGTCACTACCGAGTTCCTGATCCCGGCCGGGACCGCGGCCGATTTCGTGATGAGTCCGCGCCACGAGGTGATCGTCTGCGGCATCGAGCTGGCGGCCGAAGTGTTCCGCTTCCACGTCCCGGAATGCAGCGTCGAAGTGTACGCGCCCGACGGGACGCCGGCCGCGGCGCAGACCGCCCTCGCCCGCGTCACCGGTCCCGCCCGCGGCCTGCTCACGGCCGAGCGCACCGCCCTCAACCTGTTGCAGTTTCTGACCGGCATCGCCACCCGGACGAACGAGTATGCGCGGCTCGTCGAGGGAACCGGCGCCACTCTGATCGATACCCGCAAGACCGTTCCGGGATATCGCCAACTCTCGAAATACGCCGCCTGCGTCGGCGGCGCGCGCAACCACCGCATCCGCCTCGACGACGGCGTGATCGTGAAAGACAACCACATCGCGATCTACGGCGGCATCGCCGGCGCGGTCGCCCGCGCCAAGGTTCTGACGCCCACCCTCACCAAGATCGAGGTCGAGTGCGACACGCTTGATCAGGTGAAAGAGGCGCTCGCGGCCGGGGCCGACCAGATCCTGCTCGACAACATGGACTCCGCGACCATGCGCGAAGCGGTGGCGATCGTCGGCGGGCGATGCGAGCTGGAAGCCTCCGGCGGGATCACGCTGGAGACGATCCGCGAGAAGGCCGCGACCGGGGTCGACTACGTCTCGGTCGGCCGGATGACCCAATCCGCTCCGGCGGCCGATATCGGCCTCGACGTCCGCATCGCCGGCTGAGGCATGCCGGGCCGGCTGTTTCTCGTCGTCGGGCCGAGCGGAGCCGGCAAGGACATGCTGCTCGACGGCGCGCGCCGGGCGCTCGGCGACGACCCGTCTTTCGTCTTCGCCAGACGCGTCGTCACCCGACCCGCCGACGCCGGCGGCGAGGCCTTCCGGGCGGTCACGCCGGAAGAGTTCGAGACGCTGCGCGCCGGCGGCTCGTTCCTGCTGTGGTGGCGGGCGCACGGCTTGGAGTACGGCTTGCCGCGCGCGCTTGAAGACGAGCTGCGGGCGGGTCGGAATGTCGTCGCCAACGTGTCGCGCGGCGTCGTCGCGGCCGCGGCCGGGCGGTTCGCCGACACGACGGTCATCGAGGTCGACGCGCCGCCGGGACTACGCGCGGAACGGCTTGCGGCGCGGGGCCGGGAAGACGCCGCCGACGCCGCGCGCCGGCTCGCCCGCAAGGGCGTCCCCTACCCGGCGGAGCTCGCCGTCGAGCGGGTGGCGAATGACGGGACGCCGGCGGAGGGCGTCGCCCGCTTCGTCGCCGCCCTGACTTCGGCCAGGCGGCCGGCGCTCGCCCTCAAGCGCATGCCGATCGACAGTTGGAGCGACGACGTCGCCTTCCTGCATCGGCGTTGCCGCGGCTACCGGGCCGAATCGTATCTGGGCCCGGGCAAGGTCGAGGTTCATGGCGGCGACCGGGTCGCGACGGCGCGGGTGAACGTCGTGGAGGACGACCGGATCCTCGCGGCCGACGAGATCGGCCTGTCGCGGCGCGCATTCGAGCGGTTGGGCCTGCCGGAGGGGGCGCCGGTCGGGATCGAACGCGCCCGCAGGCCGGCGAGCCTGGAGGCGCTCCGCGCGAAGGTGGCGGGCCGGACGCTCGACTCGGAGGCGATCGAGACGATCATGGCCGACATCGTCGCCGGCCGCTACGCGCATCGGGAGATCGCCGGCTTCCTGGTCGCCGCCGCCTCGCTGTCCGCGGACGAAATCCTGAGCCTTGCGCGGGCGCGGGCGCGGCATGCCCGGCGGCTCGACTGGACGGCGGACATGGTGGTGGACAAGCATTCGGTCGGCGGCATCCCGGGAAACCGGGTGACGATGATCGTCGTCCCCGTCGTCGCGGCGCACGGGCTGACGATCCCCAAGGCCTCGTCGCGGGCGATCACCTCCGCGGCCGGCACGGCCGATGCGATGGAGACGCTCGCCCGCGTCGAGCTGGACGCGGCGGAGATGCAGGCCGTCGTGCGATCCGCCGGCGGCTGCGTCGTCTGGAGCGGCCGGCTCGACCACTCGCCGATCGACGACGTTATGAACGCGATCACGCGGCCGCTCGGGATCGACTCCAACGACCTGTCGGTCGCCTCGATCCTGTCGAAGAAGCTCGCCGCCGGATCGACGCATCTGGTCATCGACATCCCCGTCGGACCCGCGGCGAAGGTGCGGACGCGGCGTGAGGCGGACGAAATGGCTGCGCGATTCTCGCATGTCGGCGCCGGTCTCGGCATGACGGTCGCGATCCACGTCACCGACGGGACGCAACCCGTCGGCCGCGGGGTGGGGCCCGCCCTCGAAGCGCGCGACGCGATGCAGGTGCTGCGCAACGACCCGGCGGCGGCGGCGGATCTGCGCGAGAAGGCGCTGTTCCTGGCCGGCCGGCTGCTCGATTTCGACCCGACCTTGCCGCCGGGCGGCGGGCGGCGGCGGGCGATGGAGCTGCTGCGGTCGGGCGCGGCCCTGGAGGTCATGGAGCGGATCGTCGATGCCCAGGGGCGGCGTCCCGAACCGGCGCCGCCGGGCGCGCTGACCGTGGACGTCGGGGCGCGGGTCGGCGGCGCCGTCGCCGCGATCGACTGCTACCGCATCGGCGGGATCGCGCGGCGCGCCGGCGCGCCGCAGGACAAGGGCGCGGGGATCGACCTTTGCAAGAAGGTCGGCGACAGGGTGGCCGCGGGCGAGCCGATCTACCGGATCCACGCCAACGCGGATTCGGATCTGGCCGCCGCGGCCAGGGCGAGCAAGGCGGACGACGGCTTCCGCATCGGCTGAAAGATGCGGGCTACGCGGCGACGAACGCGCCGTGAAGGCTCAGCGGCAGCGGGTAGGGAAGACTCGCCACGGCCAGCGGACCGTCGGCGATGCGCGCCGCATCGAACACGGCGAGTCGGGTGACCGCGGCGGCGAAATCGAGCGAGGATCCGAGGATCCAGCCGTCGTCTTCGCCAGCCCCGCCGGGACGAGGGACGAATATGTGCTCCTCGGGCATGGAAGTCGGGCCGTAGGCGTAGCTGTCCAGGTGGCCGGTCTCCATGTCGAGTCGCCCGACGGCGTTCAGATGCGGATGCTGCGTCGCCGCGCGCGAATCGCGCAGCAACACCGTCACGCGCCGATAACGCCGGCCGGACACGCGGCGATCGACGTAGGGAAACTCGGCCGGCATCCCGCGGTCGCCGATCGGCTCCTCGACGATCGCGCCCGCCGCCGGGTCGATCGAAACGACGTAGTGGCGGGCGGGGGCGCTCGGGCGCGCCTCGCCCCGCATCACGTAGCGGAAGCCGTCGATCAGGACCGACGGGTCCGGATAGCGGCACATGTCCATCCGCACGATTCCGGCGCGATCCTCCCATGCGTTGCCGTAATGGAACGCGAAATGGGCCGGCATCTCCATCAGGCGCCGCGCCGACAGGTCGTTCTTGTCGACGATCAACACGCGCGCCGGCCGCTCCGGCCGCCAGACCAGCTGGTCGCGGATCGTGGGGCCGGCGTTCCCGTCCGACTCGAGGGGCGGCAGGACGACCAGCAGGTGCCGCCCGGTGACGACGAAGTCATGCACCATCGGCACCCGGTCGAGACGCACCGGCAGCGCGGTCCGCAGCCGCCCGTCGGCGCCGATATGGTAGAGGATCAGGACGTCGGCGAAGCTCGCGCAGCCGATGCTCCAGAGCGACCCGTCGGCGTCGATCCTGGGATGCGCCGAAAACGGCAACCCGGCGGTCTCCGGCGACCAGCGATGTCTGCCCCCGGTCTCGAGCGTGACCGGATCGAGGACATGGGGGGAGCCCGCCTCCCACAGGGCGAACAGGCGTCCGCCATGCGACAGGACGCTGGTATTGGCCGGGTTGATGTCGTCCACGCGGCGCACGGGCTCGGCGTCCGGGACGTCGGTGCCGAAGGTCGGGCGCAGCCGCCGCCCCGCTTTGCGCTCCCGGATCAGCTTGTCGGTCCCGACCAACCGGCCGAGATGCGATACCCGGCCGCCGCCGAACCGAAAGGCCTGCGCCATGCCGTCGCCGTCGAACCAGTGGCGATAGCGGAGACCTCCGTGCTCCTGCCGGGCGGGCCCGTTGCGATAGAGCGTCCCGGTCAACGCCGCGGGGAGCCTCCCTTCGATCTCGAGGGCGGGCGTCTCCAGCCGTTGCGCGTCGACGCCGAGCCAGCCCAACAGCCACGGCTTCTCCGCCAGGGCGGCGCGGAAGGCCGTAGCCCACTCGTCCCGGGCGGTCGCGAACGACCGCCCGGGGACGTTCGCCGCGGCGAGCGCGGCGGTCGTGAACGCCAGTTCGAGGAATTCTCGCCGGTCCATGGCGCGCGCCCTAATAGCGAAGGTCGATCGACGCCGTCCGCGGGCCCTCGGCACCCACGTCCACCCGCGCCGCGTCGTAGCTCGGCGGACCGAAAGACGATCGCGCGTCGTTGGAGAAGCCGTACCCCTCGGTCGGAATCCCCAGCAGGTTGGCGTCGAGCTCGCCGTTGGCGTTCTCGTCGTGGAAGGCGACGACCGCATAGCCGCCGGGGGCGAGGCCGTTGAGGGTGACGCTCGAATCGCCGGCCCGGGCCTTGAGGCGGATCGTCGCCGCCGCAGCGCCCGGTTGGCGGAACCGCGCCGGGTCGTCATAGACGGCGATCAAGAGGAGGCCGTCGGCGCTGCGGACGCCGCCGACGGAAATCCGCAGATCCGCGGCCTCGGCCTGGCCGACGGCGGCGGCGAACAGCGCCGCGCCCAGGAACGGCCCCTTTCCGGTGAATCGACCCATCGCTTCGTCTCCTCCTTTGATGTCCGCGCCCTTCGCCTCCGCGCCGGGCGGCGTGCGCGCACAGATAGGGCGGACGAAGACGGGCCGACAATGGTATTTTCGCCAACTGCGCTGGGTTTTTCGCGGGGAGGCCATGGACCGTTGACGATGCGCGAATGGATCCCCCGAAACGCCATCGTCCGGCAGGCGGCGATCAGCGCGGCGATCGGCGCCGTGCTCGCGACCGTCGGGCCGTTCGGCACCTTCGACGACCTTCCGGCCGCCGACCGGTTCGCCTACTGGCTCTCGATCGTCATCGTCAACTGGCTCCAGATATCGGTCCTCGCCCACGTCCTCGCGGGATCGCGCTTCGCCGCCGGCGCGCCAAAGATCGCCGTCGCCGCCCTGGCCTGCGTCGGCGCCTCGCTCCCGGCGACGTTCGAGGTGATCTGGCTGGAGCGCATCTTCCGGTCCCCGGACGCGGCCTTTCCGGCGGGCCCCGCCCTTCCCCCCTTCTGGCTGCTATACGGCTACGTGCTGACGCTGAGCCTCGCGATCTCGGTTCCGCTGGCGAATCGCCTGGTCCCCGGCCGGAAGCCCGATGCGGCGCCCGGCGACGCGCCCGCGACCGACCGGTTCCTGCGGCGGATTCCGGCGCGCCTCGGCCGCGACCTGCTATGCGTCGAGGCGGCGGACCACTATCTGCGGGTGCATACCGCCGCCGGAGACGACCTGATCCTGTTGCGCATGTCGGACGCGCTGGCCGAGTTGGAGGGAACGGACGGCCTCCGGGTGCATCGCTCCTTCTGGGTGGCGCGCGAGGCCGTGGCGGCGGCCGAGCGCCGCGGGCGGCGCTGGCGGCTGGCGCTGACGAACGGGCTCAGCGTTCCGGTCAGCCGAAGCCGTCTCGGCGTTCTGCGCAAGGCCGGGTGGCTCGACGGCGGGACCGGCCCCGGCCGGTAGCAGCTGCGACCGGTCCGTTGCGCGCTTGACTTGCCCGCCGCGCTATGTTGACCTGACGCGGCGTCGGGGAGGCTGTCGATTGACCTTCGGCTTTGCGACGAGAATTGCGCTGTTGATGGCGGTCATTCTGGGGACCGGCGTCGCCGCGACCGGGGGGCTGAGCGTGCACAAGTTCGAGCGCACGCTCGCCGACTTCCTCGCGTCGCGCTTCGAGTTCGTGGTGAGCGACATCCGCCAGCGCATCGAGACGCAGATGGACCTGGGCCTCGCGCTGTCCGGCCTGCAGGGCGTATCGGAACGGCTGGAAGGGTATATCCGGGCCGACCAGCAGATATTGTCGATCGAAGTCTTCGACGACACGGGCGCCGTGCTGTTCAGCACCGACCCCAGCTTCGTGGGCGACCTCGTGGCCGAGGAATGGATGATCGCCTGGCGGACCAGCCGCGGCCGCGACGTATGGTCCGACCTGGAGCGCGATGCGGGCGTCGTCGGCGCGCCGCTGCGCAACAACCTCGACCAGGACGTAGGCTCGCTGGCGCTCCGCTATTCCCGCGACTTCCTCGACCGCAGCGTTACCGCGCAGGCCTCGCGCCTGCTGGTCATCGCCGCCATGGCCGCGGTCGGCATGACGGTGATCAGCATCCTGGGCACGATCCTGCTGCTGCGGCGCTCCAACCGCGAGCTCACCCACCTGAACGCGGCGATGAACGATGTGATGGAGCGGGCGCCCGACGGGCGCGCGCTCGACTGGGCGCGCCAGCAGCACCCGGAATTCGCCGCCTTCTCGGGCTCCGCGCTGGCGGCCTACGAATCGATCGACGCGGCGACCGCCGACGTCCGCCGCCTCGACGAGGAGGGAGCGGAGTGAGCGGGTTGCGGGAGGCTGCGGCGCAAGGCAGGGCCGGGATCGTGCGGCCGCGGGCTCTCCTGAGCAGGCTGGTGCTGTTCGCCGTCGCCGTGCTGCTGATCGGCCAGATCGCCGTCGCCTGGTTCGCCCTGGCCGGCTTCGAGCGCGAGCTCAGCCCGCAGCTCAATCAGAAGGCGCAGGCCGTGGGCCGCGCCCTCACCGACCAGATCACCTTCGCCGTCCGCGATCTCGGCATCCCGCCGCGCGAACTCGTCGGCGTCGAGCCGTTCTTCGACGAGGTCCTGGCCGCCAACCCCGACATCGAGTATCTGGCCATGCTGGAGCCCTCGGCGGAGCCGCTGTTCGCGCGCGGCCCGCCGCCGGACGAGCTGGCGCGCATCCTGCCCCGCCTGTCCGGCGGCGGGGAAGAGGAAGGCCCCGCCGGTTACATCGACGGCGCCTTCCGCATCGAATCCGGCGACGGCGTATCCGCGGTGCTGCATGTCGGCGTGAGCCGCCGCTACGTGCGGAGCCGCCTGTCCGAGATCCTGTTCGAGGTCATCACGGTCATCGCCATAACCTGGCTGGTGACTCTGGAATTCATGATGTTCTTCGTCGGCGCCCGCGTCACCGAACCGCTGCGGCATTTCGAGGCCGCCCTCGCCGACGGCACGCGCGGCCTGTTCGCCAATCGCCTGGCGCTCCGGACCCGCGACGAGATCGGCCAGGTGATCGCCGGCTTCAACCGCCTGCTGCGCAGTCTGGGGCAGCGCTACGAGGACTTCCGCTTCGAGGCGCAGGAGGTCAAGAACGGCCAGATCGACGAGGACATCGCCGGGCGGGTCCAGGCCGTCTGCGACCGGGTGGACGACCGCTACCGGTTCACCGGCGGCAGGGAGTTGCGGCCGCGCAACGCGGCGCAGATCCGCATCCCCCTGTTCCTGTTCATCTTTTCCGAAGAACTGTCGCGCTCCTTCCTGCCGTTGTTCGTCGCCCGCCACAGCGTCGCCGACGCCGGCCTGTCGGCGGAGTTCCTGATCGGCCTGCCGATCACGCTGTTCATGCTCGCCGCGGCGATCGTCACCCCGATCGGCGGCGTGCTGGCCGACCGGTTCGGGGCGCGGCGGATCTTCCTCGCCGGCATCGTCCCCGCGGTCGCGGGCTATGTCGGCACCTCGCTGACCCAGGGCTATTACGACCTCGTCGTCTGGCGCATCGTCACTGGCTTGGGCTACGGGCTGATCTTCATCGCCGCCCAGGCCTGGGTCGCCGAGAATACCGACTCGCGCAGCCGCGCCCAGGGGATGGCCGTGTTCGTGGGCGCGGTCTTCGTCGGCGCCATCTGCGGACCGTCGATCGGCGGCATCTTCGCCGACCGCATCGGCTTCGAGGCGACGTTCCTGATCGGCGCCGTCCTGGCGATCGTGTCGGGGCTGATGGTGTATTTCGTTCTCGACGCGACCGAGACGGCGCCGACTCAACGCCGGACCGCGGTGGGCGCCACGGCGTGGCGGCCGCTGCTGTTCGACCTGCGCTTCATCGCCGTGTCGGTGTTCGCGGCGGTCCCGGGCAAGCTCATCCTGACCGGGTTCTTCTTCTTCCTGGTGCCGCTCTATCTGAGCGAGGCCGGCAACAACCAGGCGACCATCGGCTGGATCATGATGCTGTACGGCGGAGCCACCATCGCCTGCACGTCGCTCGCGTCGCGCTTCGCCGATCGCAGCGGACGCTACGCCGTGATAATCGCCGGCGGCGGCGCGCTGGCCGGGCTGGGATGCCTCGCCGCCCTGTTCGAGAGCGCGTTGGGGGGGCCGGTCGAGACGGTGATCATCGCCATTCTCGCTCTCGGCGCGGGGCATGCGTTGTCGCTGACCTCGCAGCTCGCCGTCATCCAGGAGGTCGCCGAGCGCCATCGCAACGTCGTCGGCCAGGCGACGGTCATCGGCGCCTACCGGATGATCGAACGGGCCGGACTGGTGATCGGGCCGATCGCCGCCGCCGCCTTCGCCGCCGGCTTCGGTTATCGCGGCGCCATGATCGGCATCGGCGTCGTCGTACTCGCGTCGGTGGGCCTCTATGCGGCGCTGATGAGCGTCGCGAAGGAGGCGCCCGGCCTGCAAGGATCGCAGACCGCATGAAACGCTTCGCAGCTTTCCTGATCCTGTGCGCGGCCGTCCTGTCGGCGGCGCCGGGGCGGGCGCAGAGCCCCGGCGGCGGCCCGTTCGAGATCTTCGCCGTGGTCTGGCGCGGCGAGACCGAGGTCGAAGCCGGGTTCCGCGACTATCTCACCCAGCGCGGCATCCCGTTCAAGATGACGGTGCGCAATCTGAATCTCGACCGCGGCCGGGCGCCGGCCATCGTCGAGGAGATCAAGCGGGCGCGTCCCGACCTCGTCTACACCTGGGGCACGGGCACCACCACCAGCATCGTGGGCCAGGTCGAAGCGAAGACCCCGGAGGCCTTCGTGCGCGACATCCCGGGCGTATTCGTCATGGTCGCCTATCCCAAGGCGGCCAACATCGTGACCAGCTTCGAGAAGCCCGGACGGTCGATCACCGGCGTCACCTTCCTGGCCCCGGTGGACATCCAGCTCAACACCATCCGCGCCTACCGGCCGTTCGAGACGATCGCGGTCGTCTACGACCGGACGGCGCGCAACTCGCGCATCAACGTGGCCCAGCTGCGCGAAGGCGCGGCGCAGGCCGGCATGAAGCTGATCGAACTGCCCGTGCCGCTGAACGCGAAGGGAAAGCCGGATCCGGCGACGCTTCCCCGGTTGGTGGAGCAGGCCAAGGCGGCCGGGGCGGAACTCCTCTATATCGGACCGGATTCCTTCCTGACGCGGCACGGCAAGGTCTATACCTCGGCCGCCATCGCCGCCGGCATCCCCACCTTCGCCTCCACCCAGGCGCCGCTGCGGAGCTCCCGCGCCATGTTCGGGCTGGTCACCGACTATCACACGCTGGGCAAGCTGGCGGCGGTCCAGGCGGAACGGGTCCTGGTCGGCAAGCGGCGGCCGGAAGACGTCCCCGTGGCGCGGCTCGTTCGCTACCGGCTGTGGATCAACATGGACGTGGTGCGCGAAATCGGCATGTATCCGCCCATGAACATGATCGCCATCGCCGACTTCAAGACCAGCGCCAAATGACCGGCGCCGCGGCGGGCGGGACGTAATCCCTTGTTGCTACGCACCCGGATCGGCCTGTTCGTCGCGCTGACCTTCGCCGTCGTCTGCGCCAGCCTGGCCTTCGCCGCGTTCAAGCGCGAAGAGCTGATCCGGGCGCAGTATTCGGACGAGCTGATCGCCGACCAGTCCACCCTGTGGAGCAAGATCATCGACCAGCTGGTCCAGCGCATGGAGGACAAGGCCTGGGTCGTGGCCGAAAGCGAGACCTTCGTCCGCGCCGTCCGGCGGCGGGACCGCGCGGAGATCCAGCGGCTCGGCGCCGACATCGCCACCCAGCTCCAGGACATCGGCATCGTCACCCGCTTCGACGCGATCTATCCCGACGGCGCGCTCGCCTATTCGTCGCGGTCGGTGCTGTTCCAGACTCCCATCGTCGCCGTGGGCGCGGCGCGGGACGCGATTCGGGACGACGCGCGCATCCGCGGCGTCGGCAACGACGGACAGCGCAACGTCGCGGTGGTTCTCGGCATCCCGCTCCGCGATGCGGCGGGGGTCGCCGGGCTCGGCGTCTACGCCACCGACATCGAGGAGGCGATCGCCGAGATGGAGCGCGTGGCGCGCTCCTCGGTCCTGATCGCCAACCGCCGCGGCCGCCTGCTCGCGGGCTCGGCGCGCGAGCTGTGGGACACGCTCGGCTCCTTCGTCAACCTCACCGACGTCAACACCTTGCAGACCGCCGACACCGGCGAGCGCGTCTATTCCGCGGTCGTGCTGCCGCAGCGGGCGGACCTCGGAAGCCTCGTCGCCCGCCTCATCAGCATCAAGGACGTGACGCTGCTCGCCAGCCAGCAGGAGCGGGTCGGCCAGGTCACGATCGTCGTCCTGGCGGTGTTCCTGGTCGTCATCCTCGTCGGCCTCGGCTACTACCTGTCGCGGTCCTTCACGCCGCTGTCGGAGGGCGTGCGGGTGCTCAACGCCCTGTCGCGCGGCGATCTCGGAGTCCAGATCGAAGACGCCGGCGGCCGCGACGAGGTGGGCCGGATCGCCGACGCGGTGAACGTGTTCCGCGCCCATCTGATCGCCATCGACCGGTTTCGCAGCTCCCGCGAACGCCAGCGCAGCCGCCAGGAACGCTTCATCCGGCGCGAGATGACGCAGCTCGCCGACACGCTCGACGAGGAAGAGCGCGCAAACGTGCTGGAGGAGCTGGAGCAGCTGGAGCAACAGGTGCGCGACGAGCCGGGCGAGGAAGCGGGCGCGCCGTCGACCCCCGGCGCGCCCGAGGGCGCTTCGGTCGATCTGGCGCGGGGATCGAGCAGCCTCGCCATGATGGCGCTCGCCTTCCGCAAGATGTCCGACCGGGTGCGCGACCAGAATTCCCGCCTGCGCGAGGCCCTCCAGGCCAAGAACGCCTTCATCGCCCTGCAGAAGGAGCTGGACATCGCGACCCGCGTGCAGCTGTCCCTGCTGCCGGAGACCATGCCGCCGTCCGACGTCTTCGAGGTCGCCGGCGCGATGAGGCCGGCGAAGGAGGTGGGCGGCGACTTCTACGACTTCTTCCGCCTCGACCGCCATCGCGTCGGCGTCGTGGTCGCCGACGTCTCCGGCAAGGGCGTGCCGGCGGCCCTGTTCATGGTGATGGCCCGCACGCTGATGCGGGCGACGGCGCAGCAGGTGGACTCGCCCGGGCAGTTCCTCGCCGCCATCAACGACTTCCTGGAGCAGAACAACGACGAACAGCTGTTCGTGACCGTGTTCTATGGCGTGCTGGATGAACGCAGCGGCCGCTTCACCTACGCCAATGGCGGCCACAATCCGCCGATCCTGGCCGACGGCAACGGCGTTCGTCCGCTGCGGACGACCGGCGGCGTGGCTCTGGGCATGTTCGGCCAGCTCGACTACGCCGAGGCCTGCGTGGAGCTCACGCCGGGAGCGCGGCTGATCCTGATCACCGACGGGGTGACGGAAGCGTTCAACACCCGCTCCGAGGATTTCGGGGAGCGGCGGTTGCTGGACACCGCGCGCGCCCTCCCCGCCCAGAGGCCCGAGGAAGACGTCCGGGACATCGTCGCCGCGGTCGAGACCTTCGCCGGCGAGGAGCCGCAGTTCGACGACATCACCTGCGTGGTGCTGACCTTCAAGGATCCGAAGGGAGACGAAAAGGACGGAGGCCCGCCCGGCGCGGATAACGAGACGACGGAGGAACTGGCGTGAGCGCGAACGCATCGAACGGCGTCCCGCCGGACGCGACGCTGACCCTGACGCTGAAGAACGACCTCGCGGAGCTGGCGCGGATCGCCGCGGAGATCGAGGCCCGCGGCGAAGCCCGCGACTGGCCCCCCGCCTGGGCCCAACGCGCCGTCCTGTCGCTCGACGAGTTGATCACCAACGTCGTCACCTACGGCTATCCGGACGGAGGCGAGCATGAAATCCGCATCGCGCTGACCGAGCGGGACGGCTGCCTGGAGGTGGTCCTGGAGGATGACGGGGCGCCGTTCGATCCGTTCTCCGAAGCGCCCGAGCCCGACCTGGAGGCCGACGTCGACGAACGCCGGGTCGGCGGGCTGGGCGTCCATATCGTCAAGTCGATGATGGACGACGTGCAATACGAACGGCGCGACGGCCGCAACCGCATGGTGCTGATCCAGCGGTCGCCGAAATGAACGCGGACGCGCGGTCCGCCGCGCACCGGGCCGACGCCGCCATCCGCGACTGGCACGCCGCGCGCGGGTCGCCGCCGCCCGGGCGGCTGGAATGGGACGATTACGACTCGCTGACGGAAGCCATGCAGGCCGGGATCGGCGATCCGCCGCGACTCGGCGGTTTCGTCTACGAACACCCCGAACGGTTGCAGGATCCCGATTTCGGCGTCGGCAAGCCCTACCCCGTCCGGCTCGCCTATTCCGATCCGGGGGGCTCGGGGGAGCCCGTGGTCGCCATCGGCGGGATCACCAACGTCATCCAGCGTTTCGACTTTCTGGCCCTGGACGCGATGCCGGCCCTGCGCGTCGTCGGCCTGGACCTCGCGGGCCGCGGACGCAGCGGCTGGCTGGCCGAACTGTCGGACTATCGCCTGGAAAGCTACGTCGAACAGTTGATCCAGCTGCTGGATCATCTCGGGCTCGACTCCTGCACGCTGTTGGGTTCGTCGCTGGGCGGGACCGTCGCCATCCGCTTCGCCGCGCGCCATCCCGAGCGCGCGCGACGGATCGTGCTCAACGACTCCGGCCCCTTCATCCCGGCGGAACGGCGCGCGCGGCGGGCGAAGGCGGTGGCGCGCCATTACGTGTTCCACAGCCCGGCGGAGATGTTCCGCCGCACCGGCGCCGCGGAGCGGCATGCCGGGCCGGCGCCCGACGCGGTGCTGCTGCACAGCGCCCATCACAAGACCCGCTGGTCGGACGAAGAACGGGGCCGCGTCTATCGGCACGACCTGCGCGCGTTGCTGGCCTACCGCGCGGAGGCCGCGAACAGCCTCGATCTGTGGGACGATTGGGCCAGGGTGAACTGCCCGGTCCTGCTGCTCCACGGCGCCCGGAGCGACGCCACCGACGACCGGACCGTCGAACGGATGCGCTGCCATCGCGGCCTGTCGGTGATCCATCTGCCGGAGACCGGACACACGCCCAGCCTGGGCGACGTTCAGTTGACGGAGGAGGTTGCGCGCTGGGTGCGCGACGACCGCGCGTTCGACCGCGACCGGGTGGCCCCGATCACCGAATGGCCGGCGAGAATACTGTATCCCGATGATGGGTGACGAGCCGGGCGCCGGCCTGTTCTTCCTTCGCCACGGTCAAACCACCGCAAACCGCGACGGGTTGCGCTCCGGCGGCGAATGCGACCCGCCCCTGACCCGGCTGGGCCGCGAACAGGCTCGCGACACGGGCGCCAGGCTGCGTCTGCTCGGAGTCGCCCCGGGGTTGATCGTCTCCTCGCCTCTGTCCCGCGCGCTCGAGACCGCGGCGATCCTGAACGCCGGGATGGATCTCGAGGTCAAGGTCGAACCGGCGCTCATCGAACGGCGGCTCGGCGGCTGGAACGGCCGCAGCGTCGAGGCGACGCAGTCCCTGCTCGCCGGCGGGACGACGCCGCCGGGAGGCGAATCCGACGCCGCGTTCCGCGGCCGGGCGCTGTCGGCGTTCCGCGGCATGGCGCCGCTCTACGCCAGATGGCCGTTGATCGTCTCCAGCAGCGGAGTCGCGCGCATCCTGATCGAACGCGCGGGCGGCGGGGCCGTCTACGGTCTGCCGAACGGGGCGGTGCTCCGCGTCTCGCTCGCGGACCCCGAGGCCTTCGAGGTCGCCGACCTCCGCCGGCTCCATCCCTCGCCGGAGGACGGCTTCGACGAAGGCGGCGAAGCCCGACCGGCGCGTCGGGGCTAATCGCCGATGGATGCGCGCGCCTCGTCCAGGGTCGCGTGGATCGCGATGATCTTGTCGAAGCCGCTGATCTCGAAAATCTCCCGGATCGCGTCCGAAAGCGAGCAGAGAGCGAATTTCGCATTCCGCTTCCCGAGTGTCTTGGCGGTCAGCAGGATGGCCCGGAGACCGGCGCTGCTGATGTAGGAGAGTTTCTCGAGATCGATGATCACGGCGCGATCGTCTTCGTTGATCGAGGCGTTCAGCGCGTCCTCGAATTCGCGGGCGTTGCCGCCGTCGATGCGACCTTCCGCCTTGGCGATCAGGGTCCCGTTTTCGTGCTCGGCGTTCAGCTCCATCCGTGCCTGCTTTCCTGAGTTGTGGTTTGTCTCGACAATCGGCCCGCAGGATAGTCCCGTCCGCGCGCGCTGTAAACGAAGCATTTCCCCCCGGGCGCGCGCCCCAAGCCTAGTAGAAGGGCTGCGCGATCGAAGCGGCGAGCGACGATTCGATGTCGCGGACCGCCCGCGAGACCGCCTGGCCGATCAGATCCAACTTGCGCACCTGCTCGATGCGCCTGGAGGCGCTCTTGAGCTCCTTGCTGGACAACAGCTCCCGGAAGATGCCGCAGACGTCGGCGAGACAGATGATGACGACGTCGCGCGCGTCCGGGATCTCGTCGCTGAACAGCACCTCCATGATGCGCAGCTTGACCTCGCGCTCCGCCCGGTCGTCGACGACCGGGTAGCGCCGCGTCCGCAGGACCCAAAGGAAGCGGTCCTCCTCCCGGCGCAGAATGCCGCCCTCGACCAGCCGCGCGAGCGCGCGGTCGCGGATCTGGTCGGCATGCTCGGTCGTATCCTCGACCCAGTGGCGAGCGTCGTGCGTCTCCGTCGTCTGCGCGATGCGGGCGAGCGTCGGATCGAGCAGATCGTCCCCGACCGGCGCCGCATCGACCAGCGTCAGCCGGTCGAGGTCGGTGTCGATGCGGTTCTCCAACGCAAGATCCATCAGCACCGCCCCGGCGAGCGCGCAATCGACGGACGCCTGGGGGACGTGCGCGAACTGTCCGTTCTCGTCGTCGAGGAGAAGCAGCATGATCTCTTCCGCGAATCTCAGCATGCGCCTGTCTTCCCTGTACCCGTTCCGGCCCGCGGGTCCGCGCCGCGGATCGCGCGGACCATAACCGGCGGCGGCGGGCGATTCAAGCCGTATCGTCGGGCGGCCCCGCGCGGGCGCTCGACATCGCCGGCCCGCGCCTTCAGACTGTTCTCCGTCTTCGCCTTCCGGGCGTCGTCGACCCGCGTCCGGTCGGCGCCGCGCGGATCGCACGGACCATGGACGGGACCATGGACGGGGTGAGACATGCGGGCCGGTTCCGCCGTCGCCGCCGCCGGCGAGCGCAACAAGGTCGTCGGCCTGATCTGCGGCGGCCATTTCTACAGCCATTTCAGCTGGCTGATCCTGCCGCCGCTGTTCCCGCTGATGCGGGCCGAGTTCGGCGCCAGCTATCTCGCCCTGGGCGCCCTGATGATCGCCTTCGCGGTCGCCACCGGCGTGTCGCAGATCCCCTGCGGCCTGCTGGTCGACCGGTTCGGCGCCCGGCCGGTGCTGCTCGCGGGGCTGACCCTGCTGGCGCTGCCGTTCGCCCTGGTCGGGCTGACCGGCGAATTATGGCATCTGATGGTCCTGACGACCGTCGCCGGCCTCGCCAACGGCGTGTTCCACCCGGCGGATTACGCGATCCTGTCGGCGCGCGTCGACGAGCGCTTCCTCGGGCGGGCGATGAGCGTCCACAGCTTCAGCGGCTATATCGGCTGGGCGGCGGCGCCGGCGGCGATGCTCGGGCTGTCGGAGCTGATGGACTGGCGTTCGGCGGTCTCGGTCGCGGGCTTCGCCGGCCTCGCCGTCGCGGCGCTTCTGTGCTGGCAGGGGGCGAGCCTGGACGATGCGGCCGTCCGGCGGCCCCGGCCGCGCGACCGGCGGAGCGAATCGGAGTCGGCGCTGCGCCGCGGCCTGGAGACGATGCGATCGACTTCGATGATCTCGCTGCTGGTCTTCTTCGTCTTCCTGGCGACGGTGAGCGGGGCGGTCAACAGCTTCTCGGTGGTCGGAGTCATGGCGCTGTTCGACGCCGACCGCGCATTGGGCAACTACGCGCTCACCGGTTTCCTCGTCGCCCACGGGGCGGGCGTGCTGATCGGCGGCGTGCTCGCCGATTCGACCGCCCGGCACAGCCTGGTCGCCGGCCTCTCGGCGGCCGGGGCGGCGGCTGCGTTCTTCTTCGTGGCCCTCGCCTTCGCCCCGGTCCTGGCCGCGGTGACGGCGATGGCTCTCGCCGGGCTGCTGCTGGGCGTGGCCAACCCGTCGCGCGACCTCCTGGTGCGGGCGGCGGCGCCGCCCGGCGCGCTCGGCGTCGCCTACGGCTTCACCTCGACGGGCCTCGGCATCGGTTCGGCGATCGGCCCCGCCATCGGCGGCTGGGCGATGGATGCGGGCCAACCCTCCTGGCTGTTCCTCGCCCTCTGCGCCGCGTCGCTGCTCTGCGTCGCCGCGGCGGGGCTGACGCGGCCCCACCGGCGCGCCGACCCGGCGTGAGCGCCCCGGGCGCGCGCCGGACGCCCGGCGCCGGCGAGATCTATCTCGACCATATCGGCTGGTACGCGGCGGACGTCGACGCCGCATCGGCGGCCTTCGAGCGGCTGGGATTCCGGCTCACCCCCTTCGCCTGGCATCGCAACGAAACGCCGGACGGCGCGGCCGAGCCGTCGGGGACGGGAAACCGCTGCGCGATGCTGGAGCGCGGCTATCTCGAATTCCTCGTCGCGGCGCCGGATCTCGATCTTCCGCTGGCGCGGCAGCTGCGCGCCGGGCTGGAGCGCTACGCCGGAATCCACCTGATCGCCTTCGCCTGCGCCGACGCCGAGGCCGAGCGGTCGCGCCTCGCCGCCGCCGGCTTCGCGCCGCAACCGGTGGTCCGGCTGCGCCGGCCGACGCGGACCGACCGGGGCGAGGATGCGACGCTGGCCTTCTCGGTCGTCCGCACGCCGCCCGGAACGATGCCCGAGGGCCGCATCCAGATGCTGCGCCACGACGCGCCGGACCTCGTCTGGCAACCCTCGCGAATCGCCCGCGACAACGCCATCGACGCGCTGAGCGGCGTCCTCGTGTGCAGCGACGACCCGGCGGAGGCGGCCCGCCGGTTCGCCCGCTATACCGGACGGCGGGCGGCGCGCCGGGCCGGCGGCCTCGCGATCCGGCTGGAGCGCGGCGAGGTGGTCTTCGTCTCGCCGGAGGGCTTCGCGGCGCTCCTGCCCGGAGCCCTCCTCCCCGCCCGGCCGTTCATCGGCGCGGCCCTGCTGCGCAGCCGGGACCTGCCGCGCACCCGCGCATTCCTGCGCCGCCGCGGCGTCGCGCTGGCGTTCGACCGGGACGACGCCCTGTGCGTCGACGCCGCGGCCGCGGCCGGGGCCTGGCTGATCGTACACGGGTGCGGACATACGCCCTGAGAGTCCGTTTGAGAAATCGGATCCTGCCAAGGCGCAACCGCCCTGGATTCCCGCTTTCGCGGGAATGACGTGGTTTTTATCGGCGGCCGCGCCAGGGATCCGTCATTCCCGCGAAAGAGCGTGTGGAGAAACCCTTGGCGTATCCGCCTCGAGCCGATGGCCTTCCCGGGGCCAGTGTCCCGGGGTCCCCCCCCTCGTCATTCCCGCGAAAGCGGGAATCCATATTTGTATTTCGATCCCTGTTTCCGTGAAGACGAGGGGCCTGTGACGACGGCCCGAGGGAAGCCGTCGGTCGGAGGCGGATACGCCCAAAGACCCGTCCTTTCCCGCCATGGATTCCCGCTTTCGAGTGTGTGAAGAAATCCCAAGGCATCCGCGTAATTCGGGATTTTCGCCATGTCGATAGGAACACAAATGATCTATATAAGGAACGTATGTGGGTCAAATGTGGTGAATCGACTGGATAGACTACAGGTCTTGGGGTTTCTTCACACACTCTTTCGCGGGAATGACGAGAGGGGGGGGGGCCGCGACGGCCTCCCTCGGGCCGTCGTCACGGGCCTCCCTCGTCTTCACGGGGGCAGGCTCCGCGCGCTCGGGGATTTCGCGCGCTTGATCGGCTGAAACCGACGCCCACGCGGACATGTCGGGATTTCTTCACACGCTCGAAAGCGGGAATCCATTTCGGACGAAGCCTTCTCGCCGGAGACGACTCTCATGGATAAGCGCGATTCTCAAACGGGCCCTGAGGGCAGGCGGAATCCCGCGGCGGCGGCCTTGGCGGTTCGGCAACCCCGTTTGCGGCCTCCGTCCGTCGCGTTTAGGTTCGGCCGCATCGGCAAGCCCACAGGAGCGTTCGTATGCGAGCGGTGTGTCTGCACGAGCATGGCGGGATCGACGCGCTGACCCTGGAGGCGCAGTTCCCCGACCCGGCGGCGGGGAACGGCCAGGTGGTCGTCCGCGTGCGCGCGACCTCGCTCAACTATCACGACGTGTTCACCTGCAACGGGATGCCCGGCATCAAGGTGCCCCTGCCCATGATCATCGGCCTCGACGTCGCCGGCGAGATCGTCGAGGTCGGGCCCGGCGTCGACGGCTGGTCGGCCGGCGACCGGGTGCTGGTCAACCCGCTCGACCCCACCGACCCGCGCAAGGGGCTGATGGGCGAGATGCTCCATGGCGGGACCGCGGAACTGTGTCTGGTCGACGAGGCGCGGCTGCTGCGCATCCCCGACGCCGTGAGCTTCGAACAGGCGGCCGCCCTGCCCGTCGCCTATGGCAGCGCCCACCGCATGTTGATCACCCACGGCAAGCTCGCGGCGGGCGAGCGGGTCCTCATCCTCGGCGCGAGCGGCGGCGTCGGTTCGTGCTGCGTGCTGCTCGCCAAGCTGGCCGGGGCCGAGGTCGTGGCCTGCGGCAGTACGGACGAGAAGCTCCGGGCGCTGCGCGATTGGGGCGCGGATCACGTGGTCAACTACAGGGAATCGGATTTCGTCGGGGAGATCTGGCGATCGTTCGGCAAGCCGCACCGCCGCACCCATGACGGCGGCGTCGACATGGTGGTCAATTTCACCGGCGGCGACAGCTGGGTGCCGTCGCTCAAATGCCTCCGCCGCGGCGGACGCATGGTGACCTGCGGGGCCACGGCCGGCTACGATCCCAACACCGACCTGCGCTACATCTGGAGCTACGAACTGCAGATCCTCGGCTCCAACAGCTGGACCCCGGACGATCTCGACAGGCTGCTGGCGCTCATCGACGAGGGCAGGCTGAAGCCGGTCATCGACACCGTCCTTCCCCTGGAGCAAACGCGCGAAGGGGTGCGGCTGCTGCGCGACCGCGAGGTCATCGGCAAGGTCGTCATCGCGCCATGAGCCCCGGCGGCGGCAATCTGGGCGACATTTTCGCCCATCTTGCCGACAGCGACCGGACGGCGGTGATCGACCTCTACGACGCCGGGTCGCCGCGCGAACGGAGCTTCCGCCAATTGGACGCCGGCTGCGGCGCGGTCGCCAACGGCCTGCGCCGGGCCCGCCTCCGCCCCGGCGACCGGGTGGCGATCCTGGCCCTCAACCGGCTCGAATACCTCGAGGCGCTGTTCGGAGCGATGCGCGCGGGCTGCGTTCCGGTCATGGTCAACGTCAAGCTGCCGCCCGAAGGCGCGCACGCCATCGTCCGCGACGCCGGCGCGAAGCTCGCCTTCGGCGATCCCGACTTCCGGCCGCTCTGCCCGGACGAGGTCCGCTTCGTCGCCTTCGAGGGCGACTATGAGGCGTTCGTCCGGCCGGGACCGTCCGAATCCTACGCCCCTCGCCCGGACGACGTCGCCGAACAGCCCTACACCTCGGGATCGACCGGCGCGCCCAAAGGGGTGCTGCTGCCCCATGCGGGGCAGCTGTGGATGGTCGGGCGGCTGATCGAGTCGCGCGGCATGACGGCCGGGGATTGCAGCGTCGTATCGGCGCCGCTCTATCACAAGAACGCGCTGCTCGCGGTCAAGTCGGCCCTGGCCGCGGGCGGGCGCATCGTGCTGTTCGCGCGCTTCGACGCCGCGCAGTACGTCCGCGCCATAGGACGCTACCGGCCGACCCTGCTGACCGGCGTTCCGACGATGTACGCGCTGATCCTGGAGCGGCGGGACGATCTCGCCCGCGCCGACCTGTCGTCGGTCCGGGCTTGCAGCATGGGTTCGGCGCCCGCCTCCGACAACCTGCTCGACAGGCTCGCCGAGACGTTTCCGCACGCCGACCTCAACCTCAATTACGGCATCACCGAGGGCGGCCCGGTGCTGTTCTCCTGGCGGCATCCGAGGGGCCTCGCGCGCCCCCGCGCGACCGTCGGCTATCCGCTGGAGGACGTCGAACTCAAGCTGGTCGGCGGGGCCGCGCCCGACGAAGGCGTCCTCCACGTCCGCAGCCCCGGAGTCATGACCGGCTATCACGGCCGGCCCGACGAGACCGCGAAACGGCTCGACGACGGCTGGCTCGACACCGGCGACGTCCTGCGGCGCGACGCGGACGGCTGGTATTACTTCGTCGGCCGCGCCGACGACATGTTCGTCTGCGCCGGCGAGAACATCTATCCGGGCCAGGTCGAGGCCGTGCTCGAGCGCCATCCCGACGTGATGCAGGCCGTCGTCGTCCCGGCCCCGGACCGGCTCAAGGCGCACGTGCCCTACGCCTTCGTCGTCGCCCGTCCCGACGCCGCGCTGGAGGAGCCGGAAGTCAAGCGCCACGCGCTGCGCAACGCGCCCGCCTACGCCCATCCCCGGCGGGTCTTCTTCGTCGATTCGCTGCCGCTGTCGGGCACCAACAAGATCGACCGGGCGGCGCTGCGCGACCGCGCCGCGCGCGCCGCCGGGCCCGCCGGCCCCCTGTGAGGACGCCGCGCCGTCAGCCGCCCCGGGGCGCGCTCCGGTCCAGGATCGCCGAGATGTAACCCGGCAGCCAGAAGCTCGCGGCATGGACGCGCGGGCTGTAATAGCGCGTCTCCAGACCGGCGGCGGCGCAGCGCCGCTGGATCTCCTCGATCGGCGTCCGGCGCGGAAGCTCGCTCCTGCACCCCCAGCCGAGCATCATGTAGCCGGCGCCGTAGCTCGGCACCTGGGTCAGATAGAGCGCCGCGTCGGCGAACAGCGGGCGCATCCCGGCATGGGTCGCGCGGGCCACGTCCTCCTGCATGAAGGTGACGCCGCTCTGGGTGACCAGGATCCCCCGCTCGCTCAGACGCCGGCGGCAGTCGGCGTAGAACCGGCGCTCGAACAACGCGCGCGACGCCCCGATCGGATCGGTCGAATCGACGATGATGACGTCGAACGGCTCGTCGCCCTCCTTCATGAAGCGCGCGCCGTCCGCGACCACCAGCTCGGCGCGCGGATCGTCGAACGCATCGCCGCAGATCGACGGCAGATAGGCGCGGCAGATGTCGACCACCTCCCGGTCGATCTCGACCATCACCGCCCGTTCGACCGGGTGCTTGAGCACCTCCTCCAGCACGCCGCCGTCGCCGCCGCCCACGATCGCCACCGATGCCGCCGCCCCATGCGCGAGGATCGGCACGTGCGCCAGCATCTCGTGATAGCAGAACTCGTCGTTCTCCGTGGTCTGGATGACGCCGTCGAGGGCGAGCACCCGGCCGAATTGCGGGTTCTCGAAGACGGTCACCTCCTGGAACGCGGTTCTGCGCTCGCACAATATGTCGGTGATCCGCAGACGCTGCTGGAAGTCCGCATGCAGCGTCTCGACGAACCAGCAGTCGGTCAACCCACGACCCCCCGCTTCTGCTCGCCGACGGCTTCGCGCGCCGGCCGGAAGAAACGGCGCAGGACCGGAACCGCCCGATGCGGATCGCAAGCGCCGCACATGAAGACGTCCAGCGCCGCATAGTCGAGCTCCGGCCAGGTGTGGATGCTGATATGGGACTCCGCCAGCACGGCCACGCCGGAGATCCCGCCATTGACGGAAAATCGGTGGAGATGAAGATGCAGCAGGGTGGCGCCGCAGGCCGCGGCGGCCTCGCGGAGCGCGTTTTCCACCAGCTTCCCGTCGCCCAGACCGGAAGCGCCCCAGAAGTCCACGAGCACATGCGTTCCGGCGAACGCGAGCCCGTCCTTTCTCACGACGTAATCCTTGGCGGTTACGTCGCCCGCCGCATGATCCTGGACCGGTCTACGCGCCGCCAGGGACGTATTCTGCGCCATTCATCGGACCTCCCCGCGTCGCCGACCGCGCCGACCGTAGTAACGGAGCGAAGTATCGAGTGAGCGGCGCTGTTTCGCCCATTCCAAGCGGGTTTTCAAGCGAAAACGGCAATTCCGCCCCCATGGCGGGCGAGGTCGTCAGAACTGAGCTTCGGACAGCGCCATCGTTTCGGCCATGTCGGCCTTGCAGGCCCGCTCCAGCGCCCCGGCGCGGGGCAGGACGTGCCCGACGTAAAAGCCTGCGGCGGCGCGCTTCGCGGCGTAGAAGGCGCGTTCGCCGTCGCCGTCGGCGAGCTTCCGGCTCGCGATCGCCGCCGCGCGCGCCATCAGATAGCCGCCGACGACGTACCCGATCAGGCCCAGATAGGGCGTCGCGCCGCCGGCGGCCAGCACCGGGTCGTCGGCGTCGAGAAGCCACAATGTCGCGCGATCCACGGCGTCGACGCCCTCGGCGAGGCCGCGGCGGATCGGGGCCAGCGCGGGATCGCTGGACCCCGCCAGGGCCCGGTCGAAGGCCCGCATTTCGCCGATCAGCGCCCGCGCCGCCGCGCCCCGGTCGCCAAGCAGCTTGCGGCGCGCCAGATCGAGCGCCTGAATGCCGTTGGTTCCTTCGTAGATCGGCGCGATGCGCGCGTCGCGGTAATGCTGGGCGGCCCCGGTCTCCTCGATGTAGCCGGCCCCGCCATGCAGCTGCAGCGCCGTAGAGGCGATCTCGACGCCGAGGTCGGTGGGCCAGGCCTTGACCACGGGGGTGAGAAAATCGACGCGCGCGCGATGCGCGGCGCGCAGTTCGGGGTCCGGATGGGAGGCCGCGACGTCGAGCGAGGCCGCGACCCAATAGGCCAGCGCGCGCGCGGCTTCGACCTCGGCCTTCATCGTCATCAGCATCCGGCGCACGTCGGGGTGGCGGATGATGGCCGCCGGGCCGGCCGCCGGATCGGCGAGGTCGCGGCCCTGCACCCGCGCCAATGCGTAGTCGCGCGCCTGCTGATAGGCGCGCTCGCCGACGCCGACGCCTTCGAGGCCTACCCCCAGGCGGGCGCTGTTCATCATCGTGAACATGTATTCGATCCCGCGGTTCTCTTCGCCCACGAGATAGCCGGTCGCCCCGCCGTCGTCGCCGTAGGACATGACCGCGGTCGGGCTCGCCGCGATGCCGAGCTTGTGTTCGAGCGCGGCGCAGCGGAGGTCGTTGCGCGGACCCGGCGACCCGTCGGCGCCGACCAGGAATTTCGGGACGATGAACAGCGACAGCCCCTTGACGCCCCCGGGCGCGCCCGCGACCCGGGCGAGGACGATATGGACGACGTTCTCGGCCATGTCGTGGTCGCCCCAGGTGATGAAGATCTTCTGCCCGACGATCCGGTAGCGGTCGCCGTCGCGGACCGCGCGGGTGCGCAGCGCGCCCACGTCCGATCCCGCCTGCGGCTCGGTCAGGTTCATCGCGCCCGTCCACCGGCCCTCGACCAGCGGCGGCAGCCAGACCCGCTGCTGCGCCGGGCTGCCGTGCCGCGCCAGCAGTTCGATCGCGCTCTGGGTCAGCAGCGGGCAGAGGCTGAAGGCGAGGTTCGCCCCGTCCCAGATCTCCGCCACCGGGGTGGCAACGAGGCTCGGCAGGCCCTGGCCGCCCCAAGCCGCGTCGGCGGCGATGCCGTTCCAGCCGCCGCGGACGAAGGCCCGGTAGGCTTCGGCGAACCCGTCGGGGGTCGACACCACGCCGTTTTCCAGCTTCGACCCCTGCCGGTCGCCGGGTTGGTTGAGCGGCGCCAACACGTCGCTCGCGAACCTGCCGGCCTCGGTCAGCACCGCGCGCAGCAGGTCGCCGGTCGCCTCCTCCCGGCCGGGGAGCGCGCGGATCGGCTCCAGCCCGACCAGCTCCTCGACGACGAACTGCATCTCGCGCAGCGGCGCGGCGTAGGCGGTCATCGGCGGCGTCCTTTCTCGGTCCGGCCCCGGCGCGGATCCGATGCGCGCATCGGATCGCGCGGATCAGATCACCTTGCCGGGGTTCATGATGCCGTCGGGGTCGAGCGCCGCCTTGACGCGCCGCATCAGATCGAGCTCCACCCCGGCCTTGTAATGGGCCAGCTCGTCGCGGCGCAGCCGGCCGATCCCGTGCTCGGCGCTGATGCTGCCGCCCATCCCGACCGCAACGTCGTGCACGATGCGGTTGATCTCGGCCTGCCGCGCCTGGAACGAAGCGCCGTCGCCGCCCTCGGGCTGGCTCAGGTTGAAATGGACGTTGCCGTCCCCGACGTGCCCGAAGGCGCAGACCCGCGTCCCCGGCGCGCGCGCCGCGACCTGCGCCGCGGCGTCGGCCAGGAAGGCGCCGACGCAGGCGACCGGGACCGACACGTCGTGCTTGATGCTGACGCCCTCCCGCTTCTGCGCCTCGGGAATGGTCTCGCGCAGCCTCCAGAAATCCGCCGCCTGCGCCGCGCTCGCGGCGATCGCGCCGTCGACGACCAGCCCGGCCGCCATCGCGTCGGCGAGGATCGCTTCCATGACGCCCCGCAAATCGCTTTCGGCCTCGCTCGAAGCGAGTTCGATCAGCACGTAGCAGTCATGCGGCGCGGACAGCGGGTCGCGGGCGCCCGGCGTGTGGCGCAGCGCGAACGCGACCGGCAGGCGGAGCATCAGTTCGAGCGCGCTCACCCGATCGCCGCTGCGGGCGCGCGCCAGCGACAGGAGCTCGATGGCGGCGTCCGCGTCGCGGACCGCGACGAACGCCGTCTGCGTATCGGCGATGCGGGGGAACAGCTTGAGGACCGCCGCGGTGATGACGCCCAGCGTCCCTTCGGCCCCGACGAAGAGCTGCTTGAGGTCGTACCCGGTATTGTCCTTCCTGAGCGCCGTGAGCCCGTCCCAGATGCGCCCGTCGGGCAGGACCACTTCGAGGCCCAGGACCAGATCGCGCGCCGTCCCGTAGCGCAGCACGCCGGTCCCGCCCGCATTGGTGGAGAGGTTGCCGCCGATGCGCGCGCTGCCCTCGCCGCCGAGGCTGAGCGGGAACAGGCGGTCCGCTTCGGCCGCGGTCCGCTGGACGTCGGCCAGGATCGCGCCGGCCTCCGCGGTGATCGTGTAATTCGCCGCATCCACCGCGCGGATCCGGTTCATGCGCGTCAGGCTCAACAGTATCTCGCCGCCATGCTCGTGCGGCGTGGCGCCGCCGCACAGGCCGGTATTGCCGCCCTGGGGGACGATCGGCGCGCGCGCCTCCGCGCACAGCGCGACCACCGCCGCCACCTGCTCGGTCGAGTCGGGGCGCGCCAGCGCGATCGCCTCGCCCCGGTACATGCCGCGCTCGTCCACCAGGAAGGGCGCCATCGTCGCCGCGTCGGTGGTCAGGCCCTTGCGGCCGACGACGGCGTCGAGCCGGCGCAGGAAGTCGTCCGGAATCGCCATTTCGGTCGTCGGTATAACAAGCGCCGGGGCGCCGCGTCATGCGAAAGATCGTCCCGGCCCGCGGGTCAGGGCGGCGGCGGGTCCGCGGCGGCGCGGCGCAGCCGGTCGTTGATCGCCGCGCCCAGCCCGCGATCGGGGATCGGCATCGCCGCGATCCCCGTCCGTTCCGGCCGGTCGAGCTGGCGCAGCATCGCGAACAGGTTCGCCGCGGCTTCGGCGAGATCGCCGGTTTCGCTCAGGTTGCGCTCGGCCGCGGCCCCGGCGATGTCGTGACGCCCGAACGACAACAGCGCCTCGCCCGGGCGCAGCGCCAGCGCGTCGATCCGCAGCGGCCGCCGGGGCGCGTAGTGGCGGGCGAGCATACCCGGAGAGGCCGGCGCCGCGCCCGACCCCGCCGGGACGTCGAGCCGCCCGACGACCTCCTCCAGCCGTTCGCGCGTCACGGCCCCCGGGCGAAGCAGCGCCGGCGGCGAGCGGGTCAGGTCGACGACCGTCGACTCGAGGCCGAGCGGGCACGGGCCGCCGTCGAGGACGAGCTCCACCGCCGCGCCCAGCGAATCGGCGACGTGATCCGCCCGGGTCGGGCTGATCTCGCCGGAGCGGTTCGCGCTCGGCGCGGCGATCGGCCGACCGACCGCGGCGAGCAGGGCCCGCGCCGTCATATGGGAGGGCGCGCGGATGGCGAGCGTATCCAGGCCGGCCCCGGCCAGCAGCGATACCGGCGACGTCGCCCGCCGCGGCAGCACCAGCGAGAGCGGCCCCGGCCAGAACCGCGCGGCCAGCGTCTCGGCGGTCGAATCGAGCAGCGCCAGCGGGGCCGCGCCCGCAAGGTCGACGACGTGGACGATCAACGGGTTGAAGCGCGGGCGCTCCTTGACGGCGAAGACCGAAGCCACGGCCCGGTCGTTGGTCGCATCGGCTCCGAGCCCGTAGACGGTCTCGGTCGGGAATGCCGCCAACCCGCCGCGCAGGATCGCCGCCGCCGCCTCGGCGATGGCGGCCGGCCCGGCCGGCCGCAGGTTCGGCGACCCCGGCGTCATGCGCCGAGGAAGGCCATCGCCCCCCTCCCCCCGTCATTCCCGCGCAAGCGGGAATCCAGGGCGGGAAAGGACGGGTCTTTGGACGTATCCGCCTCGACCGACGGCCTCCCTCGGGCCGTCGTCACAGGCCCCTCGCCTCCACGGAAACAGAAATCGAAATACGAATATGGATTCCCGCTTTCGCGGAGCCTGCCCCCGGCCCGACCGGGGGAATGACGGATTGTCGGCGTATCCGCCTCGAGCCGATGGTCCTCCTGGAGCCGTCGGCGCACCTCTCCCCTCGTCATTCCCGCGAAAGCGGGAATCCAGGGCAGGAAAGGACGGGTCCTTGGCGTCCGCCTCGAGCCGACGTCACAGGCCCTTCGTCCCCACGGAAGCAGACATCGGGATACGAATATGGATTCCCGCTTTCGCGGGAATGACGGAAGGTTGGCGTATCCGCCTCGAGCCGATGGCTTCCCTCGGACCGTCGTCACAACCCCTCCGTCATTCCCGCGAAAGCGGGAATCCATTTCGGACGAAGCCCTTTCGCCGGGGACGACTCTCATGGACAAATGCGATTTCTCGAATGGACTCTCAGGCGAGCCCGCGGGCGACGAACCCCGGGTTGAGGAAATCCGGCTTGCCGTAGCGGAGCTCCGCCCCGTCGGCGGTGAGCACGCGGCCGCCGGCGGCGGCCAGCACGGCGTGACCGGCGGCGGTGTCCCATTCGTTGGTCGGGCCGTAGCGTGGGTAGAGGTCGGCCTCGCCCGCGGCGACGAGGCAGAATTTGAGGGAGCTCCCCGCGGTCCGCCGTCCGGCGATCGCGACGCCGCCGGTCAGCGCCTCGATCTCCCGCGCGTCGCCATGCGACCGGCTGGCGACCAGCAGCGCGCCTTCCTCCGGCGAACGCCGGGCGGCGATCGGCCGCGCCGCGCCGCCGTCGAGCCGCAGCGTCGCGGTTCGCGGCCCGGCCCCCGCATAGGTCCGGCCGAGCGCCGGCGCGTGCACGACCCCCAGCGCCGGGTCCCGGCCGCGGATCAGGGCGATGTTGACCGTGAACTCGTCGTTCCCGCGCACGAATTCCCTGGTCCCGTCCAACGGGTCGACCAGCCAGAAGCGCTCGCCGCCGCGCGCCGGCGCGCGACCGGCCGCGGCTTCCTCTTCGGCGACGACGGGAAGGTCCGGCGTCAGCGCCCGCAACGCCGCCAGGATCACGCGCTCGGCCGCCCGGTCGGCTTCCGTCACCGGCGATCCGTCGGTCTTGCGTTCGACCGGGCCGCCGCCGCGATAATGCGCCAGGATCGCCTCGCCGGCGCGATGCGCGATGCGGCTCAACTCGTCCACGAGCGCCGCGTCGCCGCCGGCGCCCGGCGTCAGCCGGGCCACACCGCCTGCGCGCCGGCGTCCGGCCAGCCGGCGGGCGCCCGCGCGTTGCGCGCCGCCTCGTCCGGCGGCAGGTCGGGGTCCCAGTCGACGCCGACGAACCGGCAATCGGTCACGCCGTCGGAGGCGTCGGAGGCGAGCCACAGGATCGGCGCGACCATCACCCCGGGCTGCACCAGCTTGTCGCGGTCGAACGGCGCGCTCGCGGGGATGAAGCCGGTATTGGTCGGCCCGCCGGGGACCAGGACGTTCACCGTGACGCCGGCGCCCGCCAGGTCCTTGGCCCAGCTGGCGCTCGCCGCCTCGAGCGCGGCCTTCGATTGCCCGTAGGGCGTGTAGGCGGCGCGCAGCATGGTGTCCAGGCTGGTGGTCACGTTGACGATCCGGCCCCACCCTCCGGCGATCATGTGCGGCGCGGCGGCGCGCGCCAGCAGGTAGGGACCCTTGAAGTTCACGTCCAACATGCGCTGCCAGCGGTCGATGTCGGTCTCCCAGAAGCGAACCGGCGCGTTCATGTAGTCTTCTCGGATGGTCTGCATCCCGATCCCGGCATTGTTGACCAGGACGTGGACGGCCCCGAACGCCTCGATCGTCCGGGCGACGATCCGGGCGCAGTCCTCGGGGCGGGTCACGTCCGCGGGATGCGCCGACACGCGGCCGGGGCCGCAGGACCGCCCGGCCTCGAGGGCCGCGGCCTCCACGCCGTCGCTCCGGACGTCGGTCGCCAGCACCCGCGCCCCCGCTTCGGCGAGGCCCAGCGTCATCGCCCGGCCCATGCCGCCGCCGGCGCCGGTCACGATCGCGACCTTACCTTCCAACGCGCCCCCGGCCATCCGCCCCATCCCTTCCGAACGCCGCCGCCGATGGTAACCCCCGCGCGCCGGCGGAACAACTTCGCGGGAATGACGAATTGTCGGCGTATCCGCCTCGAGCCGATGGCCTTTCCTCGCCCGTCATCGCAGCCCTCCTCGTCATTCCCGCGAAAGCGGGAATCCAGCGCCACAGGCCCGCCCTCCCCACGGAAGCAGGAGCGGGATACGAATATGGATTCCCGCCTTCGCGGGAATGACGGAAGGGGGGGCGTATCCGCCTCGAGCCGATGGCCTTCCCGGGGCGTCATCGCAGCCTTCCTCGTCATTCCCGCGAAAGCAGGAATCCAGCGTCACAGGCCCTTCGTCCCCACGGAAGCAGGAGCGGGATACGGATATGGATTCCCGCTTTCGAGCGTGTGAAGGAATCTTGGCGTTCGTTAGGGATAGGACCCTGCCGGTTCGGTGTGGCGGTCGTGCGGCGGCGGCGGGTTAGGGCGTTGCGTGGTGGGTTCGTCCGGCGCGGCGGCGGTCGTGCGCGGCGGCGGGTTTCAAGCCGCTCCCGGCATGGGTCGGGCAAGGGGCGGGGCGGCGGCAGGGCGGGTTGCGATGCTCATCCGGCCATACAGGCGAGCCGATGACCGCGCCACAGATTGTGCGCCAGAGCGTGCAGCAACGCCACCGCCCGCACCTTGGCAAGCCCGCGGACCACAAGGCGGCCCAATCCCCGTTGCTTGACGACGCCATTGACCCCCTCGACCCTCATGCGACGACGATAGATCGTTTGCCCCGCCTCGCTCGCCATGCGGGCGCGCCAAGCCTGCAACGCAACCGGTTCGCCGGCGCGTCCGCGTTCACGACGGCGCACGCTCTCGGCCTTCGCCGCCTGTTTCACCGGAGCCGGCGGCGTGTAAACCTCCACCCCCTTCCCACCCAACGCCAGCATGTCCTTGCGCGCGGCATAGCGCGTATCCGCCAGCAAGCGCGCCGGGCGCGCGCCATAGCGCCGCTCGATCTGCTCAACCATCGAACCCGCCAAACCCGCGTCGTTGCGACGATCCGTCTCCTGGACCCCCACAATGACGTGACTATCGGTGCTCACCGCCAATTGGAGATTGTACCCCGCCCCCACACCGCCGTCGGCAAACCGCATCCGGCGCGCCTGCGCATCCGTCGTCGAGACCTTCGGCCCCGGCTTCTTCTTCTCCGCCTTCTTGTGCGTCCGAGACCGCCCCGCCTTCTCCGCGCGCAACGCCGCAAGCTGTTTCCGCGCCGCCGCAACCTTCTCCGCAAGCTCGCGTTCGGCCCGCGCCCGCGCCGCGCGAAGACGCCGCGACCCGGCCGCCGGATCGCTCGCCAACTCCGACCTCAGCGCCGCAACCCGTTCCCGCGCCGCCGCCTCGTAGCCCGACAAGCCCCGCTCGCCGCGAAACGAACCCGAACCCGCGCTCGCTCGAACCTTCGTCCCGTCAACCGCCACCTCCTCCAAACTCACCATCCCCGACGCCACAAGCGCCGCAACCTGCTCGCTCAATAGACCATCCAGCACAGCCCCATGCCCACCCCGGAAATCGCTCAGACCATGGTAGTTCACTCGCACACCACCACACAGCCACCGATACGCCATGTCACTCTCGCACAGATGCGCAAGACGACGCGCCGAACCCACTCCCTCCAACGTCGCGTACAGCCACAACGCCAACAAAACCGCAGGGTCCGCCGCAGGCCGACCCGAACCATGCTCACGAGAACCGATCCGCGCATAAAACGCGCTCAGATCCATGCCCGACACGAAACCCCAAACCACACGCGCCCGATGATCCGGCGCAAGCGTCCCATCCAAATCCACTACCCGCCACTCCAACTGATGACGATTCGGGCGCATGCAGCGAGCACCTCCCACAACCGACATAACAACCCTCCCTCTCAAACCAACGACCAACCCACAGAATCACGAACCATCCCAAACGCCAAGGATTCCTTCACACGCTCTTTCGCGGGAATGACGAGGGGGGTGCGACGATGGCCCCAGGGAGGCCATCGGCTCGAGGCGGATACGTCCCCCCTTCCGTCATTCCCGCGAAAGCGGGAATCCATATTCGTATCCCGATTCCTGCTTCCGTGGGGACGAAGGACCTGTGACGTCGGCTCGAGGTACGCCCAAGGACCCGTCCTTTGCCGCCCTGGATTCCCGCTTTCGCGGGAATGACGGAGGGGGCTGTGACGATGGCCTTGTCCTCGCCCGTCATTGCAACCCTCCTCGTCATTCCCGCGAAAGAAGCAGGAGCGGGATACGAATATGGATTCCCGCATTCTCGAAGCCTGCCCCCGGCCCCGACCGGGGGAATGACGGGGCCTGTAACGACGGACTTGCCAGGGATCCGTTGTTCTCATTTTGTTCTTGACATTGGGGAGCGTCCGTGTTATGATCCTTCTCAACGTCGAAAGCCGCGCATCGCCGCAAGGAACGACGACCGGCGACGCCGTGGCCGCGACCCGAACGGCCCGATCCTCTGACCGGCAAGCAGGAGAAAACGAATTGCCCCCACGACCGCCCCTCCACCCCGGACCGACCGGCGGAAGCCCCGGCGTTCTGCAATCGCAGATTGCGGAACCGGAGCCGCGCCGCATGTCGGCGCCGCCCCTGGGCCGCGCTCCGGCTTGGCCGACCGCATCGAAGCAGGCAAGCTCGACGCGGACCATGCCGGTCGCCGTCCGCCGGATCCGAGCGCCGAAACCGCCCTGGTTTTCGCCTGCTTTCGCCCTGCATCTGACCGGTTTTCGCCCTGTTTTTTCAGCATAACCTGTTGAAATACAACGAAATCGTGAAATTTTTCACCGGCGAGGCGCCCTCTCCCTCCCCCGCATCGCGTCGCCGCCTTTGCCCCGCATCGGCAGGCGCGCCGGATCGGGACGGGGCGGACGGCCGGATTCTTCGCAATCGGAGATTGCATTCCGTTGCAGCGAAAATCCTCTGCATCGGAAGAATCCCCGTCGCCGGTCCGCCGGTATGGACAGGTCGGGCGGGTTGGGCCATCGTGCCGCGGCGAAGGATGCGGGCCGGCTTGCCGGCGGGGAGGCTCGGATGAGCGAGAAGGCGACCGCGGCGGTCCTGACCCGACCGCGCAGTTTCGAGTTCCGGGATTTCGCCATCCCCGAGATCGGGTCGGAGGACGCGATCCTCCGCGTCGAGGCGGCCGGGCTCTGCGGCACCGATTACGAGCAATACGCCGGCCATCTCGCGGGCACCGGCTGGGACGTGACGCCGATCATCCCCGGACACGAGATCATGGGCTGGATCGACCGCATCGGCGCCGACGCCGCCCGACGCTGGAGCGTCAAGGAGGGCGACCGCGTCGTCGTCGAGGGGATCATCCCCTGCGGTCATTGCTTCCAATGCGCGATCGGCGCCACGACGCTGTGCGAAAGCCATCAGGGGTACGGGCTCTACGCCTCGACGGAGGTCCCGCCCGGCCTTTGGGGCGGCTATGCGACGCATATGTACCTGCATCCGAAGGTGCAGGTGCACAAGGCGCCGGACGACGTCCGGCGCGACGTCCTGTCGCTGTTCAACCCGCTGTCGAATGCGGTCCGCTGGGCCTACGAAGCGCCGAACACCGGCCTCGGCGACACGATCGTGATCGAAGGGCCGGGCCAGCGCGGGCTGCTGTCGGTGGTGGCGGCCAGGGAGGCGGGCGCCGGAACGATCGTCGTCACCGGCACGTCGCAGGACGCGCACCGGCTCGAACTGGCCCGGCGACTCGGCGCGACGGCGACCATCGACGTCGACAACGAGGACCCGGTCGAACGGGTCCGGGAGCTGACGGACGGCCGCAAGGCGGACGTCGTGCTCGAAGTCTCGGCCGGGGCCACCCGGCCGGTGGTCGATGCGGTCGACATGGTGCGGCGCGGCGGCAAGGTGGTGCTGGCCGGACTCAAGAGCTTCCGTCCGGTGAACGACCTGATCACCGACAAGATCGTCATCAACGAGATCCAGTTGATGGGGGTGTTGTCGGCGGGCTGGACCTCGATCGAGAAGTCCCTCGACATCCTCCGCCGCCGCGGCGAGGAGCTCGAACCGCTATGCACGCACATGTTCCCGTTGGACGACGCGGACAAGGCGGTGCGGGCGCTCGGGCGCGAATACGAGGACGATGCCGAGGTCGTCCATATCGCCCTCGACATCGGCGACTCCGGCTGACCGGGAGACGACGGATGCCCGACCGGATACTCGAAGGAACGGTCGTCCTGATGACCGGCGCGGGCCGGGGGTTGGGGCGCGCGATGGCGCTGGGGCTGGTCGAGGCCGGGGCGTCCGTCACGATGATCGACGTCGACGAGGACGTGCTGCGGGAGGCCGTCGCCGCGGCGCAGAGGCTGGGCGGCCAGGGCGGCGCCATGCCGGTCGTCGCCGACGTGACCGACGAGCGCAGCGCCGAGGAGGTCGTCGCCAAGACGATCGAGCGCTTCGGCCGGATCGGCGTCCTGGTCAACGACGCGGCGATCGGCCCGCAGGCGGTGGGCGGCGCGATGTTCACCGACCCGGTGAAGTTCTGGCGGCCCGACGCGGCGCTGTGGCGGCGCGTGCTGGACGTCAACGCCTACGGCTCGCATCTGATGGCGATCAAGGCGGCGCCGCACATGCTGGCGCGGGGCTGGGGGCGGATCGTCAACGTGACCACCAGCCTCGACACGATGTATCTCCAGGGCGGCGGCGCCTACGGCCCGTCCAAGGCGGCCCTCGAAGCGAATACGCTGATCATGGCGCGGGACCTCGACGGCACCGGCGTGACCGCCAACGTGCTGATCCCGGGCGGCCCGGCGAACACCCGGATGATCCCCGAGGAGAGCGGCTTCGCGCGGGATGCGCTCGTGCAGCCGCAACGGATGGTCCCGCCCGTCGTCTGGCTCGCATCGGAAGCGTCGGCGGCGATCAACGGGATGCGGCTCCAGGCGGCGCTGTGGGAGGCCGGCCGGTCGCCGGAGGAAAACGTCGCCGCGGCGGGCGCCCCCGTCGCCTGGCAACAGCTCGGCGCCCAGGCGATCCGCCCGGATCGCGACTGAACCGCGGCCATGGCGCGCGCGGACAAGACCGGCGTCGCCGTCGGAGCCGGGGCCGCCGCCGGCGCGGTCAGCCCGACCGGGGGCCGCGGGGCGCGTGGCTGACGGCAGGCCGGCGGCGCTGGTGACGGGGGCGGCGACCGGCATCGGCCGGGCCGAGGCGATCGCCCTCGCCGGGGCGGGCTACGACGTGGCCGTCAACTACGGCCGGAGCGCCGACCGCGCGGCCGAGGCCGCGGCGGCCTGCGAACGCCGCGGCGCGCGCGCCGTGGTCGTCGAATGCGACGTGGCATGCGACCGCGCGGTCAAGGCGATGGCGGCCGAGGTCGCCGCCGCCTTCGGCAGGCTGGACGTGCTCTGCAACAATGCCGGCGTCACCGCCTCGGCGCCGTTCGCGGACCTGGACGCGATCGACCTGGACGAATGGGATCGCGTGTTCGCCGTCAACGTGCGCGGCGTCGTCCAGGTCACGCGCGCCTGCGCCCCGGCCCTGCGCGCGGCCAAGGGCTGCATCGTCAATACCGCGAGCGTCGTCGGCCTGCGCCCCGGACCGCAGCCGCTGGCCTATTCTGCCAGCAAGGCCGCGGTGGTGTCGCTGACCCGGACGTTGGCCCTCGCCCTCGGCCCCGACGTCCGGGTCAACGCGATCGCGCCCGGCTGGATCGAAGGCGACTGGATGAAGCGGATGCTGGGCGACGAGTACGACCGGCTGATGGCGCGCCGCGCCCGGATGACTCCGCTCAAACGCTGCGCCACCGCCGAAGACGCGGCCGATGCGATGCTGAGCCTGGTGCGGAGCAACCGTTTCGTCAGCGGCGAGACCGTCGTCGTGGACGGCGGCTACGCCAACGCGACCTGAAGGGAATCGCGATGCTCGACGGGGTGGCTCCCTTCCCGCCCGAATTCGCGGCGCGATACCGCGCCAAGGGATATTGGCAGGATCGGTCGCTGCGCGACCAGTTCGCCGACAAGGTGTTCGCGCCGTTCGCCGAACGGGTCGCGGTGATCGACGGCGCGCGGCGGGTCTCCTATGGCGAGCTCGACGCCGTCGCCGGGAGGCTCGCGCGCAACCTGTGGGCGCTCGGGCTGCGGCCGCTCGACCGCGTGGTCGTGATGCTGCCCAACGCGATCGAATTCGTCTATCTGTACTTCGCGCTCCAGAAGCTCGGCGCGATTCCGATCTGCGCGCTTTCCTCCCACCGCTATCGCGAGCTCAGCCAGTTCGTCGAAATCGCCCGGGCCAGGGCGGTGGTCGCGCCCGACCGGGCGCGGGATTTCGCCTTCGCGCCGATGATCGAACGGGTGCGGCGCGAGAACCCGCGCCTGGAGCACGCGATCCTCCTGGGCGAGGTGCCCGACGGGTTCGTCGGTTTCGCGGACCTCCTCGCCGACGCCCCCGCCGGCGACCGCAGCGGCCGCGACGCATTGGCCGCGATCGACATCGACCCGACCGATCCGGCCGTGTTCCAACTGTCGGGCGGGACCACCGGCGCGCCGAAGCTCATCCCACGCACGCATAACGACTATTGGCTCAACTCCCGCCTCGCCGCGGAGGCGACCGGAGTCGAGGCCGACAGCTGCCTTCTGCTGGCGCTTCCCATCGCCCACAACCTGCCCCTCGCCTGCCCCGGCCTGCAAGGATTCCTGATGAAAGGCGCCCGCGTCGTTCTCAGCCCCGGCGTGGGGGCCGGGGAGGCGTTCGATCTGATCCAGCGGCGCCGGGTCACCCACGTCCAGGTCGTGCCGGCCCTGCTCATCCGCTGGCTCGACGACGACGCCATCGGCAAGTTCGATCTTTCGTCGCTGCGCGTCATTCAGAGCGGCGGGCAACGGCTTCAGCCGGAGATCAGGCGCCGGGCCCGGGCGCTGATTCCCTCCGCCTTCGTACAGGAGAATTTCGGCATGTCCGAGGGAACGCTGATGTTCGTGCGCCCGACCGACTCCGAAGAGGCGCGCCTGCGGACGGTCGGGCGCCCGGTATGCGAGGACGACGAGGTGCGCCTCGTCGGCGAGGACGGCGAGGAGGTTCCGCCCGGCGAGGTCGGAGAGCTGTGCGTGCGCGGACCCTACACGCTGCGCGGCTATTACGGCGCGCCCGAGCACAACGCGAAGGCGTTCACCGCCGACGGGTTCTACCGCTCGGGCGATCTGATGCGCCTGCATCCGAGCGGCGGCTACATGGTGGAGGGGCGCATCAAGGACGTGATCAATCGCGGCGGCGAGAAGATCAGCGCCGAGGAGATCGAGAATCTGATCCTCCAGCACCCCTCGGTGCGCAACGCCGCCTGCGTCGCCATGCCGGACGAGCGGTTGGGCGAACGCATGTGCGCCTGCGTCGTCCTGAAGCCGGGCGAGACGCTGACCCTCGACGCCCTCGTCGCGTTCCTGGAGGGCAAGGAATTCGCCCGCCACAAGCTCCCCGAACGCCTCGAAGTGATGGAGGACTTCCCGCTATCGAGCTTCGGCAAGGTCTCCAAGAAATCGCTGGCGGAGACGGTCGCCGCCGGGCGCGAAGCCGGGAAGGCGCGACCGGGATGCTGACGACGGAAGCGGCGTCACTGGTCGGACCCGCGCGGGCGCGCCTCCGGTCCCGACTCCGGCCCCTTTGCGGCGCCCGGCAGGTTCACGGGTTCGATATGCGTCGCGCCGGGGGACGTCGGCTCGCCCTCCCCCGCGACCGTCACCCGGACCCGCAATTCCGTCGCGCCGCCGCCGGTCACCACCCCCCGCGTCGGGCAGGCGTCGGCGTAGTCGCGGCCGACGGCGACGCGGATGTGCCGGTGGTCGGCAAGCGTGTCGTTGGTCGGATCGATGCCGAGCCAGCCGACGTCCGGCAGCAGGCATTCCGCCCAGGCGTGGCTTGCGCCGTCCGGCGTCTGCTCGCCCGCGGCCCCTTCGAGATGGAGATAACCGGAGACGTAGCGCGCCGGAATCCCCCAGGAGCGCGCGAGGGCGATCGTCACGTGCGTATAGTCCTGGCAGACGCCGCGCCCGGTCTCCAGGATGCGCTCGATCGGCGAATGGGCGTCGGTGCTGCCCGGGGCATAGGCGAAGGCCCGATACAGGGCGCGGCCGGCCTCGAGCAGCGTCTCCAGCGGGTCCGCCCCGCGCCCGATGCCGCGGGCGGCGGCGAACGCATCGAGAGCCGGGCACGGATAGGCGAAGGCGCTGGGGTTCAGATATTCCCAACAGGCGACCGGATCCGCCGCCGCCGCCAGCGCGTCCCAGCCGTCCCGCCCCGGCCGGTCGGGCAAGTCCGGGGCCGGCGCGGTCTCGACCCGCGCCGCGGAGCGGATGGAGGTCCCGCCATGCGTCCGGTGGATGTTGAACAGATGGCAGGCGTTGCCGAACCAGTCTTCCGCCTGCGACACCGCGGCCGGCGGATCGATGGCGAGGTCGAAGGCCGCGACGCGCTGGCCCCGGTCCTCGCGCGGACGCAGCCGGAGCGCCATCACGTTGCCGCGCGCCGGGGCGGTATAGCGGAACTCGGAGAGGTGCTCGATCTCGAAACGATGCGGTTTCGCGACCTTCGTCATGGCCCCGGCGCGTCCTCGATCGGATAGTCGAAATACGCCGCCTCGACGTCGAGATGCAGCAGGCGGCAGGACTCGCGTATTTCGGTCAGGACCGACCGCGCCGCGGCGTCGGATTTCGGGTCGCGTTGCGGCCAGTCATAGTCGATCCGCGCCGCCATGCGCCCGGCGCGACGGGCGGCCTCGACCGCGGGCGGCGGCTCGCGACGGGCGGCGACCTTGCCGAGCGCGTCGCGGATCCGCGCCAGCGCATGACGGATCGAATAGGACAGCAGCGGATCGCAGGTCAGGAAGTCCACCACCGCCGCCGGCCGGTATTCGAGCGAGTGCAGCCGTCGGTAGGCGGCCCGCGCCATGCATATCCGCAGCAGCGAACCCCATTCCGATTCGGCGTGCGGCTCATCGGTCGCGAACAGCGAGAGCTGCGCATCGACCAGGGCGGCGACCGCCTGCGCGCGTTCGACGAAGCGCCCGAGTTCGAGGAAATGCCAGCCGTGGTCGCGATACATGACGCTTTCGGTGATGCCGGAGAACGTGCGCACGGCGTCGCCCGTGCGCAGATAGAACTGGCGCGGGCCGTCCTTCCAGACGTCCTCGATGCGCACGGGGCGGAGGTCGAGATGGATGGCGTTGAGGCAGGACCACATTTCCTGGCCGATGCTGTTGCGGACCTGCCGGGCGTTCTCGCGCGCCGCGGCGATGCAGGCGCGGATCGAGTCGGGGTTGCGCGACTCGAACGTAAGCTCGTCGGCCAGGGTGTAGGCGTCGGCGAGCATGAACTCGTCGCCGCCCGGGCCGGACTCCAGCCCGCCGACCATGGGCTTGCGCCCGAGCCCGGCATAAAGGCGCCGCCAGCTCCGGTCGATCTCCTCAACCGGCCGGTCCTCCAGCGACTCCAGCTGGTCGGCGAGCAGACGGCAGCCATGCTCGGCGCGCTCCAGATAGCGGCTCATCCAATACAGGCCCTGGGCGCTGCGCGAGAGCACGTCTTCAGCGCGCCAGGACCCACAGGTCCTTGCCGCCTCCGCCCTGGCTGGAATTGACGACGAGGGAGCCCCGGGTGAGCGCGACCCGGCAGAAGGCGCCGGGCACGATCTCGGTCTCGCGCCCGCACAGCACGAACGGCCTGAGATCGACGTGGCGGGGCGCCGCGCCCTCGTCCGTCAGGCAGGGCGCGCAGGAAATGTCCAACGTCGGCTGCGAGATGAAGTTCGCCGGGTTCTCCCGGATCCGGTCGGCGTATTCCGCGCGTTCCCCGGGCGTCGCGTGCGGGCCGACCAACATGCCGTAGCCGCCCGAGCCGCCGACGGTCTTGACCACCAGCCGGTCGAGATTGTCGAGCGTGTATTCGAGCCCCTTCGGGTCGCGGCACATATAGGTCTCGACGTTGGCCAGGATCGGCTCTTCGCCAAGATAGTAGCGGATCATGTCGGGGACGTAGACGTAGACGCTCTTGTCGTCGGCGACGCCGGTCCCGGGGGCGTTGACCAGCGTGACGCGGCCCAGGCGGTAGGCATGGAACAGGCCGGGCACGCCGAGCCGCGAATCGGACCGGAACGCCAGGGGATCGAGGAAATCGTCGTCGATGCGGCGATAGACGACGTCGACGCGCTGCAACCCGTCCGTGGTGCGCATGTAGACGTAGCCGTTATGGACCAGCAGGTCCTTCCCCTCCACCAGCTCCACCCCCATCTCGCGGGCGAGGAACATGTGTTCGTAGAAGGCCGAGTTGTAGACGCCGGGGGTGAGCAGCGCGATGCACGGATTGGCGACGCCCGGCGGCGCGAGATCGGCCAGGGTCCGGCGCAGCAGGCCGCCGTAATGTTCGATGCCGCGCACGCGGTGGCGCCGGAACAGGTTGCGGAGGCTGGTCTTGACCGCGCGGCGGTTGGCCAGCATGTAGGACACGCCGGACGGGACGCGCAGATTGTCCTCGAGCACCTGGAATCCCTCGCGGGTGCGCACGAGGTCGGTGCCGCAGACCGAGACGTAGGCGCCGTGGGGCGCCTCCACCCCGCGCATCTCGATCCGGTATTGCGGGCAGCCGCGCACCAGATCGACCGGGACGACGCCATCGGCGAGGATCCGCGCCGGGCCGTAGACGTCGGCGAGGAACCGGTTGAGCGCCGCGAGGCGCTGGCGCAGCCCGCGTTCGATCAGGTCCCACTCGCCGGCGTCGAGAATACGCGGCAGAAAGTCGATCGGAATGACCCGTTCGTGCGCCCCCTCCTCGCCATAGACGGCGAAGGTCACGCCTTCGTGCAGAAACGAGCGTTCGGCGCGCTCCTGCATGTTGGCGATCTCCGTCGGGAGCATGGCGTCGAGCGCCTCCCGCAGCATCCGGCAATGCGGACGCGCCTCGCCGGTCTCGTCGAACATTTCGTCGTAGAAGGCGGGGTTCGCCGGATAGCCGGCGAACAAGCCGCCGCCGGCTTGCGCCCGGCTTTCCTGCGCGGGGGTGGTCCGGCCCGCGTCGCCCCGGCGGCGGCCGGTCATGTCAAGCCGAGATCGTCTCGAACATGGCGGTCAGGACCGGGCTGTCCGGGTTCGCCAGCTGCTGGCCCACCTGGAAATGATTGAGGCCGGGAAGGTCGAACTCCCGGCACGGGTTTCCGCGTCCGCGCCAGGCCGCCGCGAACTCGATCGACTGGCGCCGGAATTCCTCGTGTTCGCGCTCGCCGTAGCCGACCACCAGGGGGCAGCCGTCGTCGGGGATATGGCGGATCGGGCTGTTGCGATCGACCCCCGCGTCGTCGAGCCGGAGATACTCGTTGCGCGCGCTCAGCCGCGCCGGCTCGAGGTCGTAGATGCCGCTACAGGCGAGCGCGCCCTTGATCGTGTCCTGCGGCAGGCCGAACGCCTGCTCCCAATCGGTCGTGATCATCATGCCGGCATTGTGGCCGCCCGACGAATGGCCGGCGACATAGAGCCGTTCCGGGTCGGCGCCGAATTCGCGGGCGTTGCGGCGCGCCCAGGCGACGGCGGCGCGGTTCTGCTGCACCTGCTCGTCCAGCGTGACCGATGGCACCAGACCGAAATGGACCGACACGAAGCATATGCCTGCGCCCACGAACGCCTCGGCCTGATAGCTGTTGGAATCCTTGTGGGTCCGCGTCCATGCGCCGCCATGGATGTAGACCACCACCGGCGCGCCCGTGCGCGGGGCCGGGAAGATGTCGAGGATTTCGTCGGCCGACGGCCCGTAGGCCACGTCGAGCCGGCAGTCGAGCGCCGCCCGGACGCGCTCGCTCTCCCGCCGGTTGTGCTCGAAATACGCCTGCCAGTCGGGCACGATCGTGCGCTGGTTGTAGTTGAAGTCCAGCTCTTCCTGGGTGTAGTCGCGCCAGACGGTCGCCCGCTTCGCTTCGGCCATTCCCGCGCTCTCCGGTCGCTGGTCGCCGGCGATCATATCGGGTCGGCGCCGCCGGCGCCATTCGCCGCGGCGCGGCGCTACGGCGAGCGGCCCGGCGCCGGTATTCCGCGCTCGTGATAGGCCATGTAGACGACGGCGCCGCAGACGATCGCGGCGCCGACCCAGGTCCAGATCTGGGGGACTTCGGCGAAGAACAGATAGCCGCCGAGGCTGGCCCATACCAGCTTGGTGAAATCGGCCGGCAGGACCAGCGTCGCATCGGCGTCGCGAAAGGCCTGAGCGAGGCAGAGCTGATTGAGCGTCGCGAACACGCCGACCAGGGCCATGTAGAACAGCTGCTCCGCGCTGGGCCATTGCCAGACGAAGAGGGCGGCCGCGAAGGCGAAGGGGACCTGCAACAACGCCGCATACACGGCGATCGTCAGCACCGGCTCCGTCCGCGACAGGACCTTGATGCAGATCAGCGTGCATCCCCAGGCGGCCGACGAAAAGACGATCAGCAGCGATCCGACGCCGACCGCCGCGAATCCGGGCCGCAGAATGACCAGCGCGCCGACGAGGCCCAACAGCAGCCCCGCCCAACGACGCAGGCTCATCGCTTCGCGCAGGATCAGCACCGCGAGCAGCGTCGCGAACAGGGGCGAAGTGAACGCGAGCGCGGTCACCTGCGCCAGGGGAATCATCGTCAGCCCGACCACGAAGGCGAGCATCGCCGCGGTATGCAGTACGCTGCGCAGTACGAACAGGCCGATTCGGCCGGTCCGCAACGGCGCGGCGCCCGCGCGCCACAGCAGCGGCGCGAACAGCAGCAGCGAGAACACGCTGCGGAAGAAGGATATCTCGAAGACGTGGATCTCGTCCGAGATCTGCCGGATGGTCACGTTCATGGCGACCGCGCCGAGCGCCGCGGCCATCATCAGGATCACGCCCCGACTCTGCGGCGGGACCGACTCGAACAGCGATGCGGCGTAGCGCGCCAGCGGGGTCATCGATTCGGAGAACGGCGGAGGCCGGGGGGCTGGATAGCACGGATGAACCCGGCGAAACATCCGGGCTGGCCAAGCCCATCCCTCGCGAAGGATAATGGCGCGCGCGCATCGCAACTCCATTCATGGCGGGTTCGGCCCATGAACGACAGCATCCTCCTGTTAATGGCCATCGCCGTCGTCGTCTGGCTGTTCATACGACGGGGCCGGATCGCCCGGCAGCGGCAGCTCATGCATGCTCGGGAAACGCAGGGACTCCAGCCGGACGAGGCGAGATCGATGCCCCGCCTCGGCCAGCCCGGGACCATCACGCGGGCGCAGATGAGAAGCCTCGCCGCCAACGACTTCCATCCGTCGCGCCAGTGGAGCAGAGAGGAAGCGCAGCTCATCCTGGACGCGCTGGCCTATCTGCGGGCGGCGATCAAAACCGTGACCGGGGAGGCCAACGCGCCCGTGGAGGTGCAGAACAAGATCCTCGGGCTTATCCTGAGCGACGACGACCTCCGCGACTACGTGCTCGACTGGAGTCGCAATCTCACGCGGGAGGAGGAGGACGAGACCGAGATCGAGCTGCCGGCGGACGACCGGTTCGAGCGCGTGGCCGGCGCGATCCGCGAATTGTGGGAAGAGTAGGATCGGCCGCGCGCCGCCCTTTCCTTTCTACTTGGCCTGCTCCGCCTTGGGATTGGCTCCGGCCGCGCCCAGCAGCTTTTCCAGAGCGGCGTAGGGCTGGGCGCCCACGACGCCGAAGCCGCCGGCGACGAAGGTCGGGACGCCGGTGACGCCGTAGTCGCGCGATTTCGCCCAATCGGCATCGACCACGTCCTTGAACCGCCGCCCGGTCAGAACGTCGCGCGCGCCCTCGGCCGACAACCCCGCCGACGCCGCCAGCCCGACCAGGACGTCGATGTCGCCGATGTCGCGGCCATCGACGAAATAGGCTCGGTACAAGGCGTCATGGATGGCGCCGCCGTCGGGCTGCGTATCCGCCCATGCGCCCAGCTCCTGCGCCAGCCGGCTGTTGTAGGTATGCGTCCGTCGGCCGTAGGGCAGACCCTCGGCATCCATCAACCCCTTCATACGACGATAGACGGCCTCGGGGTCCAGCTTGCGCTCGGCGTAGAGCTCCGCCATCGGACGGCCCCCTTGGGGAGTCTCCGGATGCAGCGGGAAATGCACCCACTTCACGTCGATGTCGAACGCCGCCTTCAGCTTCTCAATACGCACGGTACTGAGGTAGCACCAGGGTCAGACGTAATCGGTGAAGATCTCCAGCGTGAGCGGCTGGCTCATCCATGCGCCTCCCGTGTCATGACGACCGGCCCAGCGCTTCGACCTCGGCGAGCGTCTTGTCGGGCTCGGGTCTCCGCGTGTAGTCGGGGTCGATGTCGGCCGCGCGGACGACGCCCTCGCGATCGACCACGAGCCGCGCCGGCATCGGCAAGGTCCAGCTGTCGTCGCCGTTGATCGCGGGCAGGTCGAGGCCGAACCCCCCGTAGATCTCCTTGATCTCCGGCGTCAGCGCGAATCGCAGGCCCAACGCCGCGGCATAGGCATTGCCCGGATCGCTGAGCAGATCGAAGGTCAACCGATGCTTCTCGATCATGCCGAGGCTGTGCTCGGGTCGCTGCGGCGTGATCGCAACCAGCGTCGCGCCGAGTTCGTTCAGCCTGTCCGCCTTGTCGCGCAGAGCATACAGCTCCGCATTGCAGTAGGGTCACCAGTGGCCGCGGAACGCCGTGAGGACCAACGCGCCCCGGGCCAGCAGATCCGACGACCGGACCTGGACGCCTCGGGCGTTCGACAGCGCGAACGCCGGCAACGGATCGCCCGCCTTCACGGCGCGACCCACGATGCCCGAGTCGCGGAGTTCCCGGGTCGCGCGCGCCATGACGGCGCGCTTGTCTTCGGGGATACGCCGGGCGCTCGCCTGCCGGATGCCGGCCAACTTCTCTTCCAGGCTCATGCCAAGCCTCCCGTCTCAAGCGATCGGCCGATCATAGCCGGTCCGCTACATGCCGCAAACCGAACGCGCGGCCGCTTGAGGCGCCGGGTCGAACACGCCATGATCGACCGGTTCCGGGCCCCCGGAGCCCCGGGCCGCATTCACCGCCAGACGGACCATGGCCGCTCGCCGCCCCTGGGTCGCCGTGACGGCGACCGACGACTTCCCGGTCGCGCTCGGGCCGGTGCGGGCAGCTCTTCGCGGAGTCGCTCGGGCGAGAGTCGTGCCGCTCCCGTTCAGGCCGTTGAACGACGCCGAGGAAGAACGGTTCGCCGGGCAGCTGCAAGGCGCGGGCGGAATTCTTCTCCGCCCGGGCTACGTCACGGCTTCCCTCCTCGACCGGCTGCCCGATCTGCGCGTGGTCGCCGTTCACGGCGCGGGGGTCGATCAGGTCGACGTGGCCGCCTGCGCCGCGCGCGGCGTGCTGGTGACCAACGCGCCGGGAGCCAACGCCGACGCCGCCGCCGAGCTCGCCATCGGATTGATGCTCAGCCTCATGCGGCGCATCCCCCAATGCGCGGAGCGGGTTCGCGCCGAACGGGTATGGGGAGAGGCGCGCTACACCGGGCGCGAGCTCAGGGGCAAGACGCTCGGCCTCGTCGGCTTCGGCCGGATCGGCGTCCGCGTGGCGCATATCGCCCGCGCCTTCGACATGAAGGTTTGCGCCTGCGACCCCGGTCTCCGGTCGCCGGAAATCCGCGCCCGGGGCGCGCGTCCGATGACGCTGGACTCGCTGCTCGCGGTCTCGGACGTCGTCTCGCTCCACGCGCCGCACACGCCGGCGACGCATCATCTGATCGACCGGACGGCGATCGCCCGGATGAAGCGGGGCGCGATGATCGTCAACGCCGCCCGCGGCCCCCTGATCGACGAGGCGGCGCTCGCACGGGCGCTCCGAAGCGGGCGGCTGGGCGGAGCGGCCCTGGACGTCCTCGACGGCGAACCGCCCGACCCCGAAAGCCCCATCCTCGACGCGCCCAACGTCATCCTCACCCCCCACATGGCCGGCTCCACTCGCGAATGCCTGGACGCCATCGCCCGCATCGCGGCGGAGGACCTCGCGCGCGTGTTGTCGGACAGACGGGCGAAGCACCCGGTCAACAGACCGCGCGCAAGGCGAAACCGCGACCGGGGAAGCGCGCCCGTCAAACGATGGCGGGCATGACCTCTTCGGCGAACATCTGCATCTGGTCGAGCAGTTCCGGCACCGAGTCGGCGGCGAAGTACAGGCCGAGCAGATGGGTGACGCCGGCCTCGCGGAACGCGGTCGCCCGTTCGATCGCATCGTCCGCCGTGCCGATCAGGTTGATATCCTCATGGCTGTGCGCCCCCTGCTCCTTGAGGGTGGATTCGCGCAGCGACGTGAAATGCCTGTTCATCTGGCTGCGGCGGAAGCGCGCAAGCGCAGCCTCCCGGGTCTTGCCGAGATGGACGACGTATTGGGGGGCGATCTCGATCGCATCGGGGTTCCGGCCCGCCTGCTCCGCCAGCTCGCGCAGCCGCCGCACGTCGGCGCGAAGCCGTTCCACATGGACGCCCGCGGGCAACCAGCCATCCGCCCATTCCGCCGTGCGCCTGAGATTGTTGGCGTTGTTGCCGCCGATATAGAGCGGTATCCGCGCCTGCCGGGGTTTGGGAAACAGCTCGACGTCGCGATAACGGTAATAGGCGCCCTCGAACGTTGCTTCGCGTTCGGTGAACAGCTTGCGCAGAGCCGCCACCCCTTCGTCCAGGATCGCGCCGCGCCGCAGGGTCTCGCGCGGCTGGAGCGCGTCGAACTCCTCCCGATAGGCGCCGATGCCCACGCCGATCTCGAGCCGCCCGCCCGAGTAATGATCCAGCGTCGCGAGCTGCTTCGCCGTCACCACGATGTCGCGCCGCATCGGCAGCACCAGGATACCCGTCCCGAGCCGGAGCGTGCTGGTCTCGGCGGCGACGAACGAATAGACGATCAGCGGCTCCCAGAACCGGGGCGGCGTCGGGAATTCGGCGCGGACGTAGCGCTGGGTGGTCATGTGGTCGTTGCCCCACACCGAGTCGTAACCCAGCTGTTCGGCGCGGCGGGCGATCTCGATCACCGCTTCCGGCTCGGAAAAGGGAATCGGGTAGGTCAGCCCCTCCATCCCGGTCGGAAGGCCGGCGCTCACGCGCATGGCGCTACGCCTCGGCGGGACGGCTTCGGAGATTCCGACGAGTGTCCGGGCGCGCCTTCACCGCGCTGCGGCGAGGCGGTGCGCCTTCTCCTGGATCTCGAGATCGACCAGCGCGTCCGCGCTGGCGTCCTCGTCGAGCATGTTCCAGCTCCGCATCCACTCGAAGGTCCGCAGCAGCTCGTCGCGCGGGATCGGCTCCGGGTCGATCACCTGGAGACGGCTCAACGGCAAGTCGTCCACGGTGAGCGCCGCCACGTCGGGATCGTCCCTGTGGTAGTCGATGAAGTATTGCATGTATCTGCGTTTGTCGGCGGCGATGCGGCGGACCGCCTCCTTCATCGCGCGCGTGAAGGCGGCGTAGGTATCGAGGTCCACCCCGTCGGCCGCCACCTGGGTTCCGTGCCACGGCGCCAGGACCATGATCCGACAGCCGGCCTTTTCGGCCACGGTGATATAGGGCTCGCTGAGAGTCGTCGCCTCGATCTCGCCCGACATCAGGGAAGCGTAGCGCTTGCGCGAGCCGCTTGGCGCCTGACAGGTCTTGATGAGGTCGCGCGGCACGAAGCCTTCGAGCATCAGGGCGCCCAGATAATGGGTGCCGAAATAATACGGCAACCCGATCAGCCGGCCGGCGAGTTGCTGCGGCGTGTAGATGTCGGAATCGGGCCGCACCACCAGGGCGCCAGAGGCGACGATGGGCCGCCGCCCGAGCTGGCGGCTGCCGATCTCCGAGGCGCTCACCCGCGCGTAGTTTCCCCACTCGCAGGCGTTGTACATCTCCGCCCCGCCGACCTCGAACTGGGCGCCATGGCTGGAAAACGGATCGAGGCCCGCCGGATCGGTCACATCGACCCGCGTCGCCTTGACCGCCTTATGCTCGCGCGGCACGAACTCGACGTCGAGCCCCTGTTCCGCGAACAGCCCTTCGTCATAGGCGACCAGCTCGGGAAGCCCTTGAAAGGGCGCCGTCGCCTCCAAGCGCAAGGTCCGCATGGCCATCTCCGAAAGCGCGCTTCGTCCAGGCTATTCTGCCATCGCCGCGGCCGATGGGCAAGCGGGCCGGGCCGTCGTCAATATCGGCGGGCGCCCACGATCAAGGCCTCGACCGTATCCTCGCCTACCGCCTTGAGGGCTTCCAGCCGATGGAGTCCGCTCACGAGCACGAAGCGGCTTTCGTCGCGGCGCACCTGGACCGGCGCGTACCGCCCGTCCGTTGCGACGATGTCTTCGGCGGTCTCCTCCACCTTCGCCGGATCGAGCGTCCTCCGCTGCTTCACCGGAACGTAGATTTCGTCGATCTTGAGAACGACGTCTTCCAGCATGGCGTCCCTCCCCCGGTCATGCCGGCGCGGCGTCCGTCTCCCGTGCGGCCGGCGCTTCGATCAGGTCGACGAAATGACCGTATACGCATCGGGCGGTCGTCTCCACCTGCGCCTTCAGGACATCGAAGGCCGGCGCGCCGCAGGCGCGGGCGAGCGTGGTCCGAAGCCCCTCCGGCGCCCGCGCCTCGTCGAACCCGCGGCCCGCGCTCATCCGCAGCATGCCCTGGAGATTGCGCCAGAGACGCATCGCGCCGATGAGGTCGCGGGCGACGGCGCGGGACAACAGCCCTGCATCCGCGAGACGAGCGAGCGCGTCGGTCGTGTTGGTCGAGAGCACGTCCGCATGGTCGGCGGCGTGTCGCAGCTGGAGGTATTGGGCGATGAATTCGATGTCGATCAGGCCGCCGCGATAGGACTTGATGGCCCACATGTCGTCCGCGCCGTGCTCGCGAGCCATGCGGGCGCGCATGTCGGCCACGTCGCATAGCAGTTTCCGCGCGTCGCGCGGAGCCGTGAGAACGCTGCGGATCGCCTCGTCCAGGCGCCGCGCCAGATCCGCCGGCGCCCACACCACGCGGGCGCGCGTCAGCGCCATATGCTCCCAGGTCCAGGCGTTCTCGCGCTGATACTGGAGGAAGGCCTGCAAGCCGGTCGCGATCGGCCCGGCATTGCCCGACGGGCGAAGCCGCATGTCCACCTCGTAGAGCCTGCCTTCGCCGGTCGGCGCGGTGATCGCGTTGATGAAGCGCTGGCTCTGGCGTGCGTAGAAATGCGCCGGCGCGAGCGGCTTCGCGCCGTCGGAGACGGCGTCCGGCGCGTCGTAGACGAACAGGAGATCGAGGTCCGATTCGACGGTCAGCTCCCGGCCGCCCAGCTTGCCCAACGCGACCGCCGCGAAACCACCGCCGGGCATGGCGCCGTGCCGGGCGATCACTTCCTCTTCGACCGCCGGAGCCAGGGCGCGCAACCCGGCGTCGGCGATGTCCGACAAAGGGCGCCCCGCGCTCTCCGGATCGCATTTCCCGCGCAGGACGTGGACTCCGATCTGGAAGATGCGGTCGTTCGTCAGACGCCGCACGGAGTCCAGCACGTCCTCGAAATCCCGCGCCTGAGCAAGCTGCCCTTCCATCTCCGCGGCCAGCGCCCCGGCGTCGGGCAGACGATCGAAGAACCCCTGGGTAAGCACGCCGTCGAGCAGAATCGGATGCCGGCTCAGGCCTTCGGCGAGGCGGGGGGCGCTCCCCATGATTTCCGCCACCAGGTCGAGAAGGCCGGGGTTGTTCTGAAACAGCGAAAAGAGCTGGACGCCCGCAGGCAGTCCGCGGAGGAACTCGTCGAACCGGATCAACGCCGCGTTCGAATCGATCGTACCGGCCAGAGATTCGAGCAGCGACGGGATCAGCTCGGTCAGTATCTCCCGCGCGCGGGCGCTGCGGGTCGCGCGATACCGTCCATGGTGCCACCCGCGTACGGTCGCGGCGACCAGCCGGGGGTCGTGGAACCCAAGCCGGGACAGAGTCTCGAGCGTGTCCGGGTCGTCTTCGCCGCCGGTGAAGACGAGGTTGCCGGGGCGGCTGAGATCCGGACTCTCCTCGAACAGCTCGGCATAATGCCGCTCGACCGTCCGCAGCTCGTTCGCCAGCGCATCGCAGAAGCTTCGGCGGTCGTCGAACCCCATAAAGGCCGCAAGCCCCTCCAGCGCGCCGTCGTCGGCCGGCAGGCTGTGAGTCTGGCGGTCGTCCACCATCTGAAGCCGGTGCTCGACCCGCCGCAGGAAACGGTAGGCCTGCTGCAAGCGCTCGACGACGTGGCGATCGACATGCCCGGCGCGCGCCAGCGCGTCCAGCGCCTCGCACGTCCCCCGCGCCCGGAGCGTCGCGTCGCGCCCACCCCAGATGAGCTGCTGCGTCTGGGCGAAGAACTCGATTTCCCGGATGCCGCCCCGCCCGAGCTTCACGTCGTGTCCGGCGATCGCGATATCGCCGCCGCCCCGATGCGCGTTGATCTGACGTTTGATCGAGTGGATGTCGGCGATGGCCGCGAAGTCCAGATGCTTCCGCCAGACATAGGGCCTCAACAGCTCGAGGAATCGTTCTCCCGCCGCCAGGTCGCCGGCCACGGGCCGCGCCTTGATCATCGCCGCCCGCTCCCAGTTCTGGCCGGCGCTCTCGTAATAGGTCTCGGCGGCGAGCGTCGAGATCGCCGGCGGAGTCGACCTCGGATCCGGGCGCAGCCGCAGATCGATGCGGAAGACGTAGCCGTCCTGTGTCCGCTCCTCCAACATGCGGATCAGCTCGCGCGTCAGACGCACGAAGCACTCCTCCACCGTCCTGGGGCCGGTGTATTCGATCCGCTCGCGCTCGTAGAGGACGATCAGGTCGATGTCGCTCGAATAGTTGAGATCGCGCGCACCGAGCTTTCCCATGCCGAGGACGATGAAACCGGACTCGCGTTCCGGGTCCGCCGGGCAATGGGACGCAAGCTCGCCCCGCCTCGCCGCTTGGCGAAGCAGGTGGGCCGCGGCGGCGCGCAGCGCGGCTTCGGCGAACTCCGACAGCGCAGCGGTGACCTGTTCCAGCGGCCACGCCGCGGTGATGTCGGCGATGGCGGTCGTCAACGCGAACCGCCGTTTGGCGATGCGGAGGCGCCGCATCGCCCCGGCGGCTTCCTCGCCGTCGCCGGCGTCGGCGCGCAGTGCGGCCAGCGTCTCCGCATAGGCGGGGTCGGGGCCGTGGACGACGAGGTCGCGCGCGAATCCGATATCGCCGACCAGCATCTGCCCGAGATACGGGCTGTTGCCGAAAATCGCGTTCAGCAGGGTCCGGCCGGCGCGGTCGCGGGCCAAGTCCCGGGCGAACCCGGCAATCGCCGGATCCGCGGTCCGCTCCGCAGCGTCGCTCCACTGCCGCAGGAGCCGGGCCGCCGCGTCGTCGTCGCCGGCGCGGACGAGCTTCGCCGGATCGGGCACCAAGGCGCGCGAGATCGGCTCCAAGCGGACACCCCTCAGGCCATGCCCGCCGCACACTGCGTCAACCCCCGGAAGGGGTCAAGCAAGGCTCCCTTGTCGTTCGTTCCGTTCGCGACCGTCACGCCGGTCGCACGAGCACATGGCGCTTGCGGCCCGCGGAGAGCTTGATCGCGCCCGTATCGTCGAGGTCCGACAGGCCGATGCGGGCGGTTTCGGCCGCGGCCGGCCGGTCGTTGATCCGGGCGCCGCCGCCGCGGATCAACCGGCGCGCCTCGCCGCCGGAGACGGCAAGGCCGGCGACGCGAAACAGCTCGAAAGCCGCGATGCCCGCGTCCAGATCGGCGCGCGGCAACTCGACCGTCGGCAGACCGTCCGCGGGCGCGCCGTCCTCGAACGTCGTCCGCGCCGTCGCCGCCGCTTCCTCGGCCGCTGCCGGGCCGCGGCACAGCCGGGTGGCCTCGAACGCCAGAATTTTCTTCGCCTCGTTGGTGTCTTCGCCGGACAGCCGTCCGAGCCACGCGACCTCGTCGAGCGGAAGCTCCGTGAACAGGCGCAGGAAGCGGCCCGTGTCGGCGTCCGCGGCATTACGCCAGAACTGGTAATACTCGTAGGCGCTCAGCCGCTCGGCGTTGAGCCAGACGGCGCCGTGCGCGGTCTTGCCCATCTTCTCGCCCGACGCCAGGGTGATCAACGGCGCGGTCAGCCCGTAGAGCTCGGCTTGCCCGGCGCGCCGCCCCAGTTCGATGCCGCTGACGATGTTGCCCCACTGGTCGGATCCGCCCATTTGCAGGATGCACCCGGTCCGCCGATGCAGCTCCAGGAAGTCGTAGGCCTGGAGAATCATATAGTTGAATTCCAGGAAACTCAGCGGCTGCCGACGATCGAGCCGGAGTCTCACCGAATCGAAGCTCAACATGCGGTTGATCGAGAAGTACCGGCCGAAGTCGCGGAGGAACGGGATGTATGCGAGCGCATCCAGCCACTCGGCGTTGTCGAGCATGACCGCATCGGTCGGACCGTCGCCGAAGTCGAGGAATTGGGCGAAGACCGCCTGGATACCCGCCCTGTTGCGGGCGATGTCGGCGTCGCTCAGAAGCCGCCGGCTGTCGTCCTTGCCCGACGGGTCGCCTACCTTGGTCGTGCCCCCGCCCATCAGCACGATCGGCTTGTGTCCGCTGCGCTGCCACCAGCGCAGCAGCATGATCGGCACCAGGCTGCCGACATGAAGACTGTCGGCGGTGCAGTCGAAGCCGATATAGCAGAGCTTGGGCGAGCCGTCCGCGGCGAGAACCCGGTCGAGCCCTTGCGCATCGCTGCACTGATGGATGAATCCGCGCGCGTCCACGGCGCGCAGGAAGTCGGACTCGAAGGTCGTCATCGACGGGATACCGGTCTGCGAGAGGCGACTGTTTAGCACGGCCCCCCGCGCGGAGGAAAACCGGCGACGCCGGAAACCGCGGCTTGCGGCGATCGATCCTCCCTTCGCCCGCCGCATCCGCCCGAGCGGAACCCGCGCGCCGTTGCGGCGCTCGCCCCGCTTTCTATACTGGCGCCGCGTTTCGGGTCGGACCACGGAGCTACAACGGCTCGCGCCGCCCGGACCCGTGAGCGGGGCGGACGGACGGTTCAGACGCCACGGCGTTCGGTTTTCATCATATCCCACACGGCCGGGGAGGACTTCGACCATGAAACCGCGGCGCTACGGGCCGTTCCCCTACACGCCGATCAATCGCCGGCCGAAGCTGTCCTGGCCCGACGGCAAGCGACTGGCGCTGTGGGTAATCCCCAACGTCGAGTTCTTTCCGCTCGACGAGCCCGTGCCCGGCGGCAACGGCATGGCGCCTGACCTCATCAACTGGGCGGCGCGCGACTACGGCAACCGCGTCGGCGTCTTTCGCCTGATGGAAGTGATGTCGAAGCATGGCGTCCGCGGAACGGTCGCCCTCAACAGCGAAATCTGCGATGAGTGCCCGCAGATCGTCGAAGACGCGGTCGCGCTGGAATGGGAGTTCATGGGCCACAACCAGAGCAACGCCCGCTATCTCCCGCAGCTCACGCCCGACCGGGAGCGCGAGGTGGTGCTCGACGTGTTCGACCGCATCCAGGCCGCGACCGGCGCAAGACCCAGAGGCTGGCTCGGCTCCGGCCTGCAGGAGAGCTGGCATACGCTCGACTATCTGATCGAGGCCGGGGCCGCCTACGTCGCCGATTGGATCAACGACGACCAGCCCTATCCGATGGAGGTGGGCGGCCGGCGCATCGTCTCGATCCCCTATTCCGGCGAGATCAACGACCTGCCGCAGATTCTGCGCGCGGGTCGTTCGGCGGACGAGTTCGAACTCATGATCCGCCGGCAGTTCGACACGCTCTATCGCGAGAGCGCCGAATCCGGCCGGGTGATGGCGATCTGCCTGCATCCGTTCGTCATCGGCGTCCCGCACCGCATCCAGGCGCTCGACTCGGCCCTCGATTACGTCTGCGGCCATGACGGCGTGTGGTTGGCGACCGGTTCCGAGATCGTCGATCACTATGTCGGTCTCTGTCTCGGGCGAGAGGCGGCCCCCTGACCGGGCCGGGCCGGGCCGGGGCCGTCCGGCGCGCGCTCGGCTTGATGAGCGGCACGTCGCTCGACGGGATCGACGCCGCGATCGTCGAAACCGACGGACGGACGACGACGGGCTTCGGTCCCCGGACGACGATTCCTTACGGCGACGAGCTGCGCGAGCGTCTGCGGCGCGCCCTGGGCGTCCGGGGACCGATGGGTGAGATCGAGCGCGATCTCACCGAAGCCCATGCGGCGGCGGTGTCCGGCCTCCTGGATCGCGCCGGTCTGACGCCCGCAGACATCGCCGTCGTCGGGTTCCATGGTCACACCATCGATCATCGCCCCGCGCGCGGCGTGACCCGGCAGATCGGCGACGGCGCGCTGCTCGCGCGGCTGACCGGGATCGACGTAGTGGGCGATTTCCGCTCGGCCGACGTGGCCGCCGGCGGCGAAGGCGCGCCGCTCGTTCCCTTGTTCCACCAGGCCTTGTGCCAAAGGCTCGAACGTCCCGTCGCAGTGCTCAATATCGGCGGGATCGCCAATCTCACCTGGATTGGTCCCGAAGGCGAGATCGTCGCCTGGGACACCGGTCCCGGCAACGCGCCGCTCGACGACTGGGTGCGCCGCAACACCGGTCGCCCCTTCGATCTGGGCGGCGCGCTCGCCGCCGCGGGAACCGCGGACGGGACGGTGGTCGATGCCTGGCTGCGGCGGCCCTACTTCGCCCGCCCGCCGCCCAAGTCCTGCGACCGGCTGGATTTCGATCTCGCCCCGGTCGCGGATCTCGGCGCGGCGGACGGCGCGGCGACGCTCGTCGCATTCATCTGCGCTGCGGCGGCGCGGTCCCTGGATCACATGCCTTCGCCGCCGAGGCGCTGGCTGGTCACCGGGGGCGGGCGCCATAACCCGGCGATCATGGCCGGGCTCCGATCCGCGCTGACGGCTCCGGTCGAGCGGGTCGAACGTGCGGGGTGGGACGGCGATGCGCTGGAGGCCCAGGCATTCGCCTATCTCGCCGTCCGCTCGCTCGACGGCCTGCCCCTCAGCCTGCCGTCGACCACCGGCGTCGCAAGACCGATAACCGGCGGGACCCTGTTCCGGCGCGGGCGCTAACCCGCGCTACGGCGTCGGGTCGGCAGGCAAATGCGCGTCCAGATACCCGTCCACCGCGGCGGTCAACCCGTCGATCCTGTCGTGGAAGAAGTGGTTGGCGCCGGGGACGATCCGGCAGTCGATCGTTACCCCGCGCTGGCTGGACAGCTTTTGGGCCAGCGTCTCGACCGAGTCCGGCGGCACCAGGTCGTCGTCCGCTCCGTGGACGAACAGACCCGAGGAGGGGCACGGCGCCAGGAACGTGAAGTCGTACAGGTTGGCCGGCGGCGCCACGGAAACGAACGAGGTGATCTCGGGGCGGCGCATAAGAAGTTGCATGCCGATCCAGGCTCCGAACGAGAAGCCTGCGATCCAGCATTGCGGCGCGTCGGGATTGCAGGACTGCATCCAGTCCAGCGCGGCCGCGGCGTCGCTGAGCTCCCCCTGGCCTTCGTCGTAGGAGCCTTGCGACCGTCCGACGCCGCGAAAGTTGAAGCGAAGCGCCGAGAAGCCCCGGCGCGCGAAGGCGTGGTACAGCTCATAGACCACGCGATGGTTCATCGTGCCGCCGTATTGCGGATGCGGATGCAGCAGCAGCGCGATCGGCGCCGCGGTCTTGCCGGGATGGTAGCGCCCCTCGACCCGCCCGTCGGGACCGTTGAAGATGATTTCAGGCACGGTCGGCAGCCTCTCCGGTCCAACGCGGCGTCTCGGGCGTTCGGGTGATATCCGTCAGCCGCGGTCTGCGGTTGACGAGCGCGGAATCCGGCATAGTTTTCTCAGACGGGCGCGAGCGCGCCGCGCCATGTTCGAATCGGTTTTCTCGGACGATCCGCGGCATCCTAGCACAGGCGGGGGCGGGGTTTCAACCTTCGGTCGTCGCTCCGGCCCGAAACATCGAGGGGCGGCGACATGAGCAGGCACGTATATCTCGATCACAACGCAAGCGCCCCGCCCCGGCCGGAGGTGATCGATGCGATCGTCGCGGTCCTGCGCGAGACCGCCAACGCCTCGGCGATCCACGGGCCGGGCCGGGCCGCGCGGGCGCATGTCGAACGGGCCCGCCGCTCGGTCGCCGCCCTGGTCGGCGCCGAACCCGAACAGGTCGTCTTTACCGGCGGCGGCACGGAGGCCAACAACCAGGCGCTGCGCTGCGCGGAACGCGGTCGCGTCGTCCTGTCGGCGATCGAGCATGAATCGGTCCGCAACGCGCGGCCGGATTGCGAGCCGGCGCCGGTCGACGCCAACGGCCTCATCGATCTTGCGGCGCTGGAACGGCTGCTCGCCGCGCGTCGCGAGCCGGCGCTGGTCGCGGCGATGCTCGCCAACAACGAAACCGGCGTCATCCAGCCGGTCGCGGAGATCGCGGCTCTCGCCCGGCGATTCGGCGCCGTCGTCCACTGCGACGCGGTGCAGGCGGCCGGCAAAATCCCGGTCGACGTCGCCGCGTTCGGAGCCGATTCCTATGCCTTGTCGGCTCACAAAATCGCCGGCCCACAAGGCGTCGGCGCGCTGGTCCTGCGGACCCCCGGCGCGTTCGGCCGGTTGATTCACGGCGGCGGACAGGAGCGCGGCCTGCGCGCCGGCACGGAAAACGTCGCCGGTATCGCAGGGTTCGGCGTCGCCGCCGAACTGGCCGCCGCAGCGCTTCCCGATTTTGGCCGGCTCGCCAAACAGCGCGACGCGCTGGAGGCGCGGATCCGCGGGATCGCGCCGACGGCGACGGTGTTCGGCGCCGACGCGCCGCGGCTTCCCAACACGTCCAAATTCTCCATGCCGGGCGTCTCCAGCGACATCCAGGTGATGGCGCTGGACCTCGCCGGCGTCGCGGTCAGCGCGGGCGCGGCCTGTTCGGCGGGCAAGGTCGATCCCCCCTACGTCCTGACCGCGATGGGCGCGCCGGACGCGGAAGCGGTCACCGCCATCCGCGTCAGCCTCGGTTGGCGAACCCGACCCGGCGATATCGACCGTCTGGTCGAAGCCTGGCGGGCGCTATATCTGCGGACCGCGCGCCGCGCGGCGTGATCCGGCGCGGTCCCGCCGATGCCTCGCGTGACTTTCATGACGCCATGCGGCGGGCGGCGCACCCTGAACGTCCCCGCCGGCCGGACGCTGCTGCGAATCGCCTGGGACAACGGGATCGATATCGAGGGCGCCTGTGAGGGCGTGATGGCGTGTTCGACTTGCCACGTCATCGTCGCCGACGCCGATTTCGACCGGCTGGAGCCACCCGGCGACGAAGAGGAGGAGATGCTCGACCTCGCCTGGGGCGTGACGCCTACGTCGCGGCTCGGCTGCCAGATCGTCGTCACCGACGCTCTCGACGGGTTGACGCTCACGCTTCCGCCGGAGACGAGCAACCTGCTCGAGACCTGATTCGCGGGGCGCGCCGCGGTCAGAACACCTGCGCGCCCGCGACCGCGGCCACGCCCGCCTTGGCGACCTCGATATCTTCCTCGCCCTTGCCCGACCCGACGCCGATGCCGCCGACGACGTGACCGTCCACGACGATCGGCAGACCGCCCGGCAGGTTGGTCCGCTTGCCCCCGGTAGCCAAGGCGAGCTTCAGGTCGACGCCAGCTTCGATACCGCCGGTCGGCTGGCCGTAGGACGCCGCGGTCATGGCCTTCTTGAGCGCAGAATCGATGGACTGCACGAAAGCGCCGTCCATGCGAACGAAGGCAAGGAGATGGCCGCCGGAATCGACCACCGCAATACACTGCGGGACGCCCATGGCGGCAGCCTTGCCCATCGCCGCGCGGACGGCGCCGAGCGCGCCATCCTGGGTCAGTTCGAGGGATGTCCTGGTGTCGGCCATACCGTCCTCCGATTCCCGGCGCAAGACCTCAGCCTCCCGCATATTTGCCGGTGAGCTGCGGCGTGAACGCGCCCTCCAGCCCCTTCTCCTGGTGCTGGAGCCGCGTGTCCCGCGACCAACCGCGCTTGAGATCGTCGCGCACCCCGATTCGCAGGCGGCCGATCCGCTCGATCTCCAGCTCGACCCGGTCGTCGTCCTGAAAGGCGCTGAGACCCCGGTGATTCGTGCCGGTGGCGACGACGTCGCCCGGCTCCAGCGCATGGATGGAGCTCAGCCACTCGATGCAGCGGGGGATGCGGTGCGCCATGTCGTCGGTGTTGAAATCCTGCATCAGCACGCCGTTGACCCACAGCCGGACGCTCAGCTCGTGCGGGTCGGGCACCTCGTCGGCGGTCACCAGCCAAGGTCCCATCGGGGCGAAGGTGTCGCGCGACTTCATCTGGAAGAAGGTGTTGCCGGCCGGCAACAGCCCCCGCGCCGAGCCGTCGATGAAGTTGGTGTAGCCGAAAACGTGCTCCATCGCCCGGGCGGCGTCCACATGGCTCGCCCGCTTGCCGATGACGACGGCGAGCTCCGCCTCGCCTTCGAAGACGGTCGCCGGCGCGTCGGGCAGGACCATGCTGTCGCCGTCGCCGATAACCGCGCCGGGCGACTTGTGGAAGGCGTTGATCGGCGCCGGCTCGGCGCGCGTTCCGTCCTCCATGTAGTTGACCGCCATGCAGTCGATGTTGCGCGGTCTCGGCAGCGGCGGCCGAATCCTGACATCCGCAACCGGCACGCCGTCGCGGGAGGCCGCCTCCTCCAGGCGCTGGCGGTACGACGCGAAGCGCGCGATCAGCCCGGCGATCAAATCGTGCGGTCCGGTGTGCGGAATGTCGGCCACGTCCGCGGAGACGTCGACTACCTTATCTCCGGTGAGAACACCGAGCTGGAAATCGTTGAAATACAGAAGTTTCATCTGGCTCTCCTATGTTATCGGCCCGGCGACGCCGAGGGGGGTCAATCCAGTTCGGGCGCCTGCAAGCGGCGCCAGTCTTCGGCCAACCGGAGCGGCGCGCCGGTCCGGCTGGCGAGCTCGTCGAACGCTACGTCATCGACGTGTTCGCGCACTACGAAGCCTTCCGCCGTCACGTCGATCACGGCGAGATCCGTGAACACGGTCGTCACCACCCCGGCCCCGGTCAGTGGACAGGCGCAACATTCGACCAGCTTGGGCGCGCCCGCCTTGGTGCGATGGTCGGTCATGACGAACACCTTTCGGGCGCCGACCGCAAGGTCCATCGCGCCGCCGACCGCGGGAATCGCATCCGCGCCGCCGGTCGACCAGTTGGCCAGATCGCCGTTGGCCGCGACCTGGAACGCTCCCAACACGCAGATGTCGAGATGGCCGCCGCGAATCATAGCGAACGAGTCGGCATGGTGGAAGAAAGCGCCGCCGGGCAGCATCGTCACCGGCTTCTTGCCGGCGTTGATCATGTCTTCGTCCCCGGCGTCCGCAGCGGGCCTCGGCCCCATGCCGAGAATGCCGTTCTCGCTGTGGAAGACGATCTCGCGATCCGGCGGCAGATAATCGGCGACCAGTTCGGGCTGGCCGATGCCCAGATTGACGTAGGAGCCGTCGGCGATGTCGCGGGCCACGCGCCATGCGACCTGTTTCCGGGTGAGCCCGCCGGTCACGGGTAACGCGCCCCGCTCGCGATCGCCTGGCGTTCGCTGACCGGATCGGCGACCTCGACCACGCGATCGACGAAGATTCCGGGCGTCACGACGTTTTCGGGATCGATCGCGCCGAGCTCGACCAGACGGCGCAGCTGCACGATCGTGACCCCGGCCGCCATGCACATGACCGGGCCGAAATTGCGCGCGGCCTTGCGATAGACGAGGTTTCCCCAGCGGTCGCCCGCCTCCGCCTTGACCAAGGCTATGTCGCCCCTGAGCGGGCGCTCGAACACGTGGGCCTCGCCGTCGATCACGCGCGTTTCCTTGCCTTTTTCGAGCGGGGTGCCGACCGAAGTGCGGGTATAGAAACCGCCGATGCCGGCCCCCGCCGCGCGCAGGCGCTCGGCAAGCGTTCCCTGCGGCACGGTTTCGAGCTCGATCGAGCCGGCGCGGTAGAGCTCCTCGAAGACGTCGGACCCGGTCGAGCGCGGGAAGGAGCAGATCATCTTGCGCACGCGCCCGGCCTCGAGCAGCGCCGCCAGACCGATATGCCCGTTGCCGGCGTTATTGTTGACCAACGTCAGGCCTCGCGCGCCCTGGTCGAGGAGCGCATGGATCAGCTCGATCGGACTGCCGGATTCGCCGAAGCCGCCGATCAGCACCGTAGCGCCGTCCTTGACGTCGGCGACCGCTTGCCCGACGCTGCCCATACGCTTGTCGATCATGCCGGTCGCGCCCGGCTTCTCGTCGGCATCGCCCATTCGTAGGCCGTGCGGCAGGCCGACGCCATCGGAACCGTGAGGTGGACGGGATGTCCAGACGCCCCAACTTCGTGCTGTTCATCACCGACCAGCATCGCGCCGACCATCTGGGCTGCTACGGCAACGGCATCGTGCGGACGCCCCATATCGATTCGATCGCGGCGCGCGGCGTTCGCTTCGACCGGTTCTACGTTGCGAGCCCGGTCTGCATGCCCAACCGGGCCTCGCTCATGACCGGGCGCATGCCCTCGCTGCACGGCGTGCGGGGCAACGGCATCCCGCTGTCGGTCGAAGACACCACCTTCGTCGATCTCCTCCGCGCGGCCGGTTACCGGACGGCGCTGACTGGCAAGTCCCATCTCCAGAACTTCACCGGATCGCCGCCGATGCTGACATACGGCGTCCGGGAGGGCCTGACGCCGCCGCCGCCGGAGCTGCGGGAGGCTTCGCGGCATATGCGCTCCGGGCGGGCCTACGACAACGAGAATCCGAAATTGTGGACCGACGATCCGACGTTCACGGCGATCGAGCCGTTCTACGGCTTCGAGCATACGCGCATCTGCACCGAGCACGCCGACCGGGTCGGCGGGCATTACGCCCGCTGGCTCGCCGAGCGGCATGCCGATCCCGACAGCTTGCGCGGTCCCGGCAACGCGCTGCCGGACAACCGGATCGACTCGCCGCAGGCTTGGCGGACGCGGATGCCGGAAGAACTCTACCCGACGACCTACGTCGCCGAGATGGCGGAGGAATTCCTCGACCGCCACGCCGCCGACGGCCGCGAGGCGCCGTTCTTCATCCAGGTCTCGTTTCCCGACCCGCACCACCCGTTCACGCCGCCGGGCCGCTATTGGGACATGTACGACCCGGAGCGGATCCCCTTGCCCGACTCGTTCGGCAAGGGCGACCTGCCGCCGCTTGCATGGCTGCGCGAGACGCTGCGGAAGGGCGAAGCGATCCGCAACAGCCAGGATCCGTTCGCCGTCACCGAGCGCGAGGCGCGCGAGATCATCGCGCTGACCTACGGCATGATCTCGATGGTGGACGACGCCATCGGCCGCGTCCTCGCCAAGCTCGACGCGACGGGCCTCGCCGACGACACGGTGGTGCTGTTCACCGCCGACCACGGCGACTTCATGGGCGACCACGGGATCATGCTCAAGATGCTGCTGCATTACCACGGGCTGATCCGCATACCGTTCCTCTGGGCCGATCCCGGCGCGCCCGGCGCCGCCGCGGCGCGCAACGATCTCGCCGCCACCATCGACATTCCCTCGACGGTGCTGGCGCGGGCGGGCCTGCAACCCTTCAACGGCGTACAGGGGCGCGATCTGCTCGACGCCGATACGCCGCCCCCCGACGGGCTGATGATCGAGGAGGACGCCCAGCGCAGCATGATCGGCATGAAACCGCCGATGCGGGTCCGCACCTACGTCACGGATCGCTGGCGCATGAGCATCCGCGAGGACGCCGACTGGGGCGAACTGTTCGACCTGGAGAACGACCCGCTCGAGATCGCCAACCGATGGGACGATTCGTCGGCGCGGGAAGCGCGGGCGGACCTGTTCGAACGGATGGCGCGCCGGATGATGGAGCTCCAGGACCGTTCGCCCTTCCCCACCGGGCGTGCGTAGCCGGCCTCCCCGCGCCGTCAGTCGAACTTCACGCCCCGGGCGACGGCCGGCCGCGCGCCGATCTCGCCGGCCCAGCGGTCGACGTTGGGGAACCCCTCGGCGAGAGCCGGGGTCACCTGCTGGCAGCGCAGGAAGACCGGATATAGCGAGAAGTCGGCGATCGTCACCTCGTCGCCGGCGCAATACCGCCGATCGCCCAGCATCTTGTCCCAGACCGTCATGTGGTTCTTGAACTTGGTCTCGAAAAGACCCAGCGACGGGCTGCGCGGATTGTCGGAACGCACGACCGAGAACACCGCCGACAAAGCGGGCCCCACGTCGGTCGAGGCGTTCATCAGCACCGGCCAGAACGCGGCGCGCTCGGCCGGGTCGGCCGGCATGAACCTGCCGATCTTCTCCGCGACATAGAGCTGGATCGCCATCGATTGGGGCAAGGTCACGGAGGCGCCGCCCGGACCGTCACGGTCGACCATGACGGGGATAAGCCCGTCCGGGTTCATCGCCAGGAATTCGGGCGACCTGTGCTCTCCCTTCGTCAGGTCGACCACGTGCAGCTCGTAGGGAAGCCCGCTCTCTTCGAGCATGATCCTGGCGCGCAGGCCGTTCGAGGTGGGCGCAGCGTAGAGATCGATCATTCGCGTGTCCTTTCCTGTCCTAGCGGTTTCCATGCAGCGGCCGGCCGCCATCATCGGGATGCGCGGCGGACGGCGCAACAGCGAAGCGCCAGATGCCGTCGGCGCCTTGTTATCACAACAAAATACAACTTTCGATTGTTACGGATCCGATTGCCGAATTCGCCCCGAGCCGGTAGTCTCCTGTGTCGGCCAGGGGCGAGGCGGCGCAGCGCAGGAAGATCGAAAATCGCTCCGCCGGAGAAAAAATTTTCGGTTTCGTTATACATCAATGGGTTACACTAAAAAATCAAGGAAAAAGCAGGGTCAAAATCGGCCAAAAGCAGGGCGAAAGCAAGCGAAAAACACAGGGATTTCGTGGCCCGAAACTGCTCGTCCGCCCTGTCGTCGCCGGCTTCCTGCTTCTTCGCTTCGACACAGCCGACCGGGCCGAGACGCCGTTCCAGCCCGTCAGCAAGGCGACGCCGAACTTCGACGGGTTTCCAATTCCACAATTTCTGATTGCAGGAAGCCGGGTTCCAGCCCGCCGTCGAATTGTATGGATCATACAACACTATCTCCCCAAAGTCAAGCAGAAAATCACCTGCGCCGACGATTCTCCTTGCGACGGATTCTTGAACCCCGCCCTCCTCCCCCATACACTGCGGAGATGGGCTTTGAATTCGAGGGGCAGGTCGCGCTGGTGACCGGCGGCAGCCGCGGCGTCGGGCGCGCCGTCGGCCTCGGTCTGGCGCGGCGCGGCGCGGACGTGGCGCTGCTCTACCGCAGCCGGACGGAGGCGGCCGCAGCGGTGGCGGGCGAGATCGAAGGCATGGGACGCCGCGCGCTGCCGCTGCGGGTCGACGTCTCGGATGCGGCAGGCGTGGACGATGCGGTCGGGCGGACGGTGGACGAGCTGGGCCGGATCGACGTCCTGGCGCATTCGGCGGGCGCGGCGGGAGCTTGGGCTCCGGTGCGGGAGCTGCCGGCTTCCGACTGGGCGCGCTATATCGACGTCGACTTGACCGGCGCATTCCACTGCATCCAGGCGGCCCTCCGCCACATGCACGAGCGCGGATCGGGCGTCATCGTAGCGGTCTCCTCGATCGCGGCGCAGATGTGCCAGGCGCGCAACGTCCAGGGCGCCGCGGCGAAGGCAGGGTTGGAGGCGCTGATCCGCGTGGTCGCGCGCGAGGAGGGCCGGTACGGCATCCGCGCCAATGCGGTCTCGATCGGCCTCACCGATACCGACCAGACGGCGCTCGCCTTCGAGCGCTGGGGCGAGGAAGCGAGCAAGCGGGTCATCGCCGGGATTCCCCTGGGACGCATCGCCAAGCCCGAGGAAATCGCCGACGCCGTCGCGTTTCTGGCCGGTCCGGCGGGAAGCTACGTCACCGGAAAGATCCTCCAGGTCGACGGGGGGCAAATCATCGCCGGGTAACGGCCGCACCGACGGGGAACGACATGCCGATCTTCGATACCCGCCTCACGCCGGAGATGGTCCGGACATACACGGAGCGCGGCGATTGGGGCTCGACCACCTTCTCCGAACTGCTTGCCGAACGAGCGGAGGCGCATCCCGGCCGCGAGGCGCTCTGCGACCGCGGCGCACGGATCACCTATGGCGAGCTCCGGAATCGCGTGGATCGGGTCGCCGCCCGGTTGCAACGGCTCGGGATCGGCCGCAACGACGTGGTGACGATCCAGCTGCCCAACTGGATCGAGTTCGCTTGCGCCTTCTTCGCCGTCGAGCGCGTCGGCGGAATCGCCAACAAGATCAACCCCGATTTCCGTAGCGCCGAGCTGGAATACATCCTGCGATTCTCGGAAAGCGCAGCCTATATCTGCCCGACGGCGTTCAAGGGATTCGACTATCCGGAGATGATTGGGGCGTTGCGGCCCGGCCTGCCCGACCTCCGACAGGTCTGCGTGGTCGACGGTCCGGGCCGCGCCGACGCGGCGCCCTTGGCCGCCGCGCTCGACGGCAGCGAACCGGGCACCCCGCTCCGCCCGGCGGCGACCGGCGCCAACGACGTCTTCCGCATGGCCTTTACCTCCGGCACCACCGGGAATCCCAAGGCCGTCCTGCACTCGCACAACACCACTTTGCCGACGGCGCGCTACAAGAACGAAGACTTGGGCATCACGCAGGACGACGTGATCCTGATCTATCTCCCGCTCGGCCTGAACTGGGGCTATCTGGCCCTGTTGCAGACGATCCTGGCGGGCGCGCGCGCGGTGCTGCTCGACAGGTTCACGGCGCGCGGCGCGCTGCGGCTGATCGCCGACGAGGGCGTCACCTACGTCCCCACCGCGCCCGCTTCGGTGATCGCCATGCTGAACGAGCCCGATCTCGAGGCGTTCGACCTGTCCTCCCTCCGACTGGTCATGACCGGCGGCGCATCCTGCCCGATCGAGACCATCCGGGCGTTCCGAACCAGGATGCGAGGCGGCTTCGTCGAGCTCTACGGCATGCTGGAGACGGGATTCCACACCTATACGCGGCCGTCGGACGATCCCGAACTCGTCGCCGGCACCTGCGGCGCGCCGCAGAAATCGCTGGGGCTCCGGCTGATCGACGAGGCGGGCCGCGACGTCGCCGACGGCGCCGAAGGCGAAATCGCGGCCAGGGGACCGTCGGTGCATCTCGGCTACGCCAAGAACCCGGCCGCCAACGCGGAAGCCTTCACCGACGACGGCTGGTTCCGGACCGGCGACATGGGACGGTTCGACGAACGGGGCAACCTGACGATCGTCGGCCGCAACAAGGAGATGATCAACCGCGGCGGCAAGAAGTTCCATCCGCGCGAGATCGAGGAAATCCTTTACGCACATCCCGACGTCCTGCACGCCGCGGTGATCGGCGTCGCCGACCCCCGCCTGGGCGAACGCAATTGCCTCTGCGTCGTCCCGAGAGCCGGACGCGACCTTCAACTCGAAGATTTCGTGCAGCTGCTGCGGGATCGGGTCGCGACCTACAAGCTCCCCGAAACGTTGGAGGTCTTCCCGGAATTCCCGTTCACGCCGACCGGCAAGCTCCAGCGCCATGAGCTTGCGCGTATGATCCGGGAACGGCATCCGCGGTGACCGGACGCCTCGTCGGAGGGGGCGCAACCGGAGCGCAGGAGGAACGGCCCGGCATCGAAGCATGGATCGTTTCGGACGGGACCATCGGCCGCGAGGTGCAGGGAACCGGGCTGGCCGCGGCTCTCGGCGCGGAAGCGCGGGTTTTGCGCATACGCCCCTCGCGCCTGCTGCGCGCCGCGCCGCGCGCCGCCATCGCGCCATTCGTAGCCCTCGCCCGGGAAGGCGGCGAGGCGCTGGCGCCGCCTTGGCCGGACGTAGCGATCACCTGCGGCCGGCGCCTGGCCGGGGCCTCGATCGGGTTGCGTCGGCGCTCCGGCGGCTGCGTTCTCACCGTTCACATCCAGGACCCGCGCGTGCCGCCGCGCCATTTCGACTTCCTGGTCGCGCCCCGACACGATCCGGCGCGCGGCGGCAACGTGATCCGCACGCTGGGCTCGCTCAACGGACTGACCGTCGAGCGGCTGAAGGCCGCGGCCGCCGAGACGGCGCCCCGCGTGGACCAGCTGCCGCGGCCGCTGGTGGCGGTCAGCGTCGGCGGATCGAACCGGCGCTACGCCTTGCCGGTCCAGCGGATGGCGGCGTTCGGGGCCGAGCTCGCCGAATTCGCCGGGCGCGAGGGGTGCGGGCTGATGGTCGCGACCTCGCGCCGCACCGGCGCGGCGCAGGCTGCAGCCCTGTCGGCGGCCCTCGCAGGGACGCCGGCGGTGGTGTGGACGGGCGACGGCGCGAACCCCTATATCGGCTTTCTCGGGCTCGCCGACTACATCATCGTGTCCGCCGATTCCGTGAACATGGTCTCAGAAGCCTGCCGGACCGGCCGCCCGGTCCTCGTCGCCCCCCTGGAGGAGGAGCGCGGGCGGCTCGCCGTCTTCCACCGCGAGATGGAGCGGCGCGGCCTGACCCGGCGCTTCCGGGGGCGGCTCGAACGATGGAGCTACGAACCGCTGGACGAGGCCGGCGCAGTAGCCGCGCGCATCCGCGACGCGCTCGACCGCCGTCGCGAGGCTCCGGCGGCCTGATTACACTTGGCTGCCGGGGCCGAAGACGGGCGGCCGCTTCTCCCGCAACGACCGCACGCCTTCCTGCACGTCCGGCCCGGTCATGCCGAGAATCTCGAGGGCGAGCGACGTATCGAAGCTGGGACCAGCCGCGCGCAACCAGTTGTTGAGCGCGTATTTGGTCCAGCGGATCGCGCTGGGCGATCCTGCCGCCAGCCTGCCGCACACGTCCAGCGCGGTGTCGTACAGGCAATCATCGTCCACGCACAGCGATACGAGGCCGATGCGTTCGGCCTCCTCGCCGTCGATCCGTTCGCACAGCAGCAGGTAGTATTTGGCCTTGGCCATGCCGCACAACAGCGGCCAGATTATCGCCGCATGGTCGCCCGCGGCGACGCCGAGCCGGGTATGGCCGTCGATGATCCGGGCGGACCGGGCGGCGATCGAGATGTCGGCAAGCAGCCCTGCGGCCAGACCGGCGCCCACGGCGGGACCGTTGATCGCGGAGACGATCGGCTTGGAGCAGTTGATCACGTTGTAGACGAGCTCCCGGGTCTCCCTCCAGATCCGGGCGCGCATGTCGAAGCTTTCCCCCATCTGCTGGATCAAGGAGAGATCGCCGCCCGCCGAATAGGCGTCGTTGGCCCCACGAAGCAAGGCGCAGGACACGTCGGGATCGGCGTCGACGTCCCGCCAGACGGAAGCGAGCTCGCGATGCATATCCGCGGTGAGCGCGTTGAGCTTGCCTGGCCGGTCGAGGACGATTTCGAGGACGCCCGCCGCCGGCCGTTCGAATTTCAGCCCGGTATAGTCGTCGTACCGTGTCGTCACTTCGCTTCCTCCTCATCGTTCGATGGCGTCAAGGCCGCGATCTCCGCCGGCGCGCGCCGGAAGCGCGTCGAGACGACCCACCAACCGGGCTCGGCGGTCGCGACCCGCCGCCGCGCCCGTTCGGCGGCGGCATTCGTCTCGAACAAACCGAAGCAGGTCGCTCCGCTGCCCGATAGCCGGGCCAGCAAGCAACCCGCGCACGTCTCCAGCACCGTCAGGGCGCGGGCGACGGCGCCCGAGACGCCGCAGGCCGCGTGCGTCAGATCGTTCCGGGTATGCGCTAGCCCTCGCGCGAGCGCGCGCGCATCCGGGAAGCCGGCGCGCGGCCCCGGCGACGAGAACGCCCCCATGCGGGCATCGTAGACCGCGGCGGTCGACAGCTCCACGCCGGGATTGACCAGCAGGACCGAGACCGGCGGCAGCGGCGGCGCCGACTCGACTTCCTCGCCGGCGCCGCCGGCATACAGCGTCGTCCCCGCCAAACAGGCCGGCAGATCGGCGCCGAGCCCGGCTCCCAGCCGCTGTAGCTCCTCCGCCTCGACGTCCAGCTCCCAAAGCCGGGCCAGCGCGCGGAGAGCCGCCGCTGCATCCGCCGAGCCGCCGCCGAGGCCCGCCGCGACCGGCAGATTCTTGCGCAACAGCAGCGCGGCCCCGACATCGACGCCGGCCCGGTCGCGCAGCATCTGCGCGGCGCGAATCGCCAGATTGCCATGATCCTCCGGCAGCGCGCCGGCGAACGGCCCCTCGGCGCGAAGGCGCAATGCCGGCGCCCGGCGGACCTCGAGAAGGTCGTGCGCCTCGACGAAACCGATCAGGCTGTCGACCCGGTGCAATCCGTTGTCGCAACGACCCAGGACATGCAAATACAGGTTGATCTTCGCCGGCGCCTCGAGGCGCAGGACCGCTTGGCTACCGTTCATCCCGAAGCGGCGCCCCGTCTTCGCCTCCCGACCCGGAAGCCTCCGCGGCCGACAGGCCATCCGCCATCTTCTCGCGGATCGCTGCTACCTGCTCCGGTTCCGGGTCCAACGACAGCGCCCGGCGCCATTGGAACCGCGCCTCTACGCGACGGCCGACCGTCCAGTAGGCGTCCCCCAGATGGTCGTTGATCGTCGGATCCTGCGGGCGCAGCTCGACTGCGCGTTCGAGCTGCTCCACGGCGCGCCGCCTGTGTCCGAGCCGATACAGCACCCATCCCAGACTGTCGACGATGTATCCGTCTTCGGGGCGCTGCGCCACGGCGCGCTCGATCATCTTGCGCGCGCGTTCGAGGTTGACCCCCCGATCGACCCAGGAATAACCGAGATAATTCAGGATGTAAGGCTGATCCGGTCGGAACTCGAGCGCAGCCAGGAAATCCTCCTCCGCGCGCGCCCATTGCTTGCTGCGCTCCAGCGCGATTCCACGCGAATACAGGAGGGTCCAGTGACGTCGGTCGATCCGGCCGATCCGTTCGACCGCAGCGTCATAGGCCGCCGCCGCCTCGGCGAACCGCTTCTTCCCGCGCAGGACGTCGCCGAGATCGACCAGCGCGTCGGGCCAGTTCCGCCGCTCGCGTGATATGTCACGGAGCTCGGCAATCGCCTTCTCGTCCTCGCCGAGCGCCTCCAGGCTCGCCGCACGTCTGAGCCGCGCCGACCACCAGAACGGCGAATCGCGGCGGATGCGCGCGTAGACCTCGATCGCTTCGGCCGGACGGCGCAGAGTTTCGAGGATACGGCCCACGAGCATCTGCATCGGAGGATAAGCCGGGCGAAGCACCGTCGCCAAACGGGCGTAGATCAACGCGATTTCGGCCGAGCGCTCGTCCGCCAGCGTGCCCGCCAGGTTGAACAGGGCTTCGGCCGCGCCTTCGACGCCGTTCGACACGACCCGGGCCGCCGGGCGGCCGGCGGCAAGCCGTTCAACCGCGAGCCCGAACGGCGACCGCGGGTCCCGTTCCCGCTCCGTCTCGTAGAGTTCCCTGGCCTTCTCGGGGCGACCCCGGCGTTCGTAGAACGAACCCAGGGCCTCGACCGCGCGGGGCACCGGACGGGCGGTCGCTTTCGCCGCGCGGAGGTAATGGGCCTCGGCCTTCGCCGCACCGCCGGTCAAGTCGTGGATCAGCCCCACATGCAGGTCGTGGAGAACCGCGAATCCGGCCATCTTGCGCAGCGGTTCGAGGGCCGCGATCGCTTCTTCCGCGGACCGGCCCCGCTGCGCCGCTGTCCACGCGCCCAACAGCGGCACCGCAAAACCGCCAAGCCCCCGCCTCGGGATCTCCGCCAACCGCCGCTCGGCCTCCGCCGGCCGGCCGGCCCGGAGGTCGCCGACCACGAGCGCAACCGCAATCAACGGGGCATTCGCCTCCTGCCCGGCCGCGCCTTCGGCGAGCCGCATCGCGTCGTCGATCCGGCCGTCCGCCAGCATGGCGGCGAAGGTTCGCCGCATCAGGCGGGGATTCGCCGGGTTCGATCGCAGGGCGCGGTCGAGATAGTTCGCGGCGTTTCTGAAGTCTCGACGCTTCTGGGCGAAGCGGCCGGCAAGATAACTCCCGGTCGCCGACACCCCGGCCGCGGCCGGCGGCGGAGGCGTCACGGGGCCGGCATCCATGGCGGCCGTGCGGACCGGCGGCGGGTCCGCGCAAGCGGCCGCCAGCAAACAGGCCGCAACGGCGAGCGGCCGGCCGATGCGGAACCTGGAGCCGGTTCCGGTCGATTTTCGTGTATCAGGTAAGAAATACATGTCTATTTATCTGTTTTTCCTAATTTTTCTTGTTCACATATTCGGATAGTTCGGGCCGCCGCCGCCTTCCGGAACCACCCAGTGGATGTTTTGCTTCGGATCCTTGATGTCGCAGGTTTTACAGTGGATGCAATTCTGCGCGTTGATCTGCAACCGCGGCTTGCCGCTCTCGCCGTCGGTCAGGATCTCGTAGACGCCGGCGGGGCAATAGCGCCGTTCGGGCGAGTCGTAGAGGGCCAGATTGACCTCGATCGGCGCCGCATCGTCCGCCAACCTCAAATGCGCCGGCTGGTCTTCCTCGTGGTTGGTGTTGGAGATGTGGACCGACGACAGCCGGTCGAAGGTCAGTACGCCGTCGGGACGGGGATAGGCGATCCGGCGCGCCTTGCGCGCCGTCTCCAGCGCGACATGATCGGGCCGGTGGCGGAAAGTCCACGGCGCGCGCCCACGCAGAAGGTAGCTGTCGATCGCGGCATGGGCTAGACCGGCCCACAGCCCCCAGCGGAATGCCGGCCGGACGTTGCGCACCCGCTCCAGCTCGTCCCAGATCCAGCTTGCCCGCAGTCGCTCCGGATAGGCGGTCGCCGCCTCGCCGCCGCCATCCAGGAGCGCCTCCGCGATACTTTCTGCGGCCAGCATGCCCGATTTCATCGCCGTATGCGTCCCCTTGAGCTTGGGCACGTTCATGAAGCCGGCGGCGCAGCCGATCAGCACGCCGCCCGGAAAATCGAGGTCCGGAACGGACTGGAAGCCGCCTTCGTTGAGCGCCCGCGCGCCATAGGCGACGCGCCGGCCGCCGGCGAAGGTCGATCGGATAGCGGGATGCGTCTTGAACCGCTGCAACTCCTCGAACGGATCGAGATGCGGATTCCGGTAATCGAGGCCGACGACGAACCCGACGGCGACCTGGCCATCCTCCAGATGATAGAGAAACGACCCGCCATAGGTCCTCGAATCGAGCGGCCAGCCGATGGTATGGGTCACTTGGCCCGGCCGATGGCGTGCAGGATCGACTTCCCAGAGCTCCTTGACGCCGATAGCGAAGGTCTGGGGATCGACGCCGCGGCGCAGCTCGAAGCGGTCGAACAACCCTTTGGTCAAGGATCCCCGGCAGCCCTCGGCGAATACGGTCCGCCGGGCCAGCAGCTCGACTCCCGGCTGGTGGTTCGCCGTCGGCCGCCCATCCCGTCCGATGCCCATGTCGCCCGTCGCCACGCCGCGCACGCCGCCAGCGTCGTCGTACAACACTTCGGCGGCGGCGAAACCGGGATAGATCTCGACGCCCAGCTCCTCGGCCTGGCCGGCGAGCCAGCGGCACAGATTGCCCAGACTCGCGACATAGTTGCCCCGATTGCGCATCTGCGGCGGCGTCGGGAGGCGGATCGCGCGCGACCCGGTGAGCAGCAGGAAGCGGTCCTCCGTCGCCGGCGTCGTCAACGGCGCGCCCCGTTCCCGCCAGTCCGGTATCAGCTCGTCGAGCGCGCGGGGCTCCAGCACGGCCCCCGAAAGGATGTGGGCGCCCACCTCCGACCCCTTCTCGACGAGGCAGACGCTGAGTTCGCTTTCCCGTTCGATCGCCAGCTGGCGCAGGCGAACCGCCGCCGCCAGGCCGGACGGGCCAGCGCCGACGATCACCACGTCGAATTCCATTGAGTCCCGAGACATGGCCGGACCCGGTTCGATACGCGCGGCCCGCTGTATAGCACGGGGAATCGCCCGTCGGATAGCCCGGCGCGCAGACCATGGCCAGGGGAAGAAATGCGGGTTAAGCTCGCGTCATGCCGAGCGACGACGCCCTCCGCTATCTCCTCGACTGGTACGCCGGGGCGGGAGCCGACGAAGCGATCGGCGATACGCCTCGCGACCGCTATGCCGACTCGGAGCGAGTCCGGGCGCCGGCCGCGCCGGCGGCGACAGATCGCGCCCCCGCCGTCCCGGCCCTGCTCGCCCGGAGCGCGGTCGAGCAATCCGCTCGCGACATCGCCGGCGCGGCGCGGACGATCGAGGAGCTGCGCGAAGCCTTCGCTGCGTTCGACGGCTGCGCCCTCAAGCAGACGGCGACCAATTTCGTGTTCGCCGACGGCAACCCGGCGGCGGAACTCATGTTCGTCGGCGAGGCGCCCGGCGCGGAGGAAGACCGGCAAGGCAAACCCTTCGTCGGCCCGGCGGGGCGGCTGCTCGACCGGATGCTGGCCGCGATCGGCCTCGACCGAAACCGGGCTTACATCACCAACATCCTCGTCTGGCGCCCGCCCGGCAACCGCAACCCCACGGATGCGGAAATCGCGGCGTGCCTTCCATTCATCGAACGCCATATCGCGCTCGCCGCCCCGTCCATCCTCGTCCCGGTGGGCGGCACTGCGGCCAAGACTCTCCTGCGGCGGAAGGAAGGCGTCATGAAGCTGCGCGGCCGCTGGTTCGACTACGAGGGGCCGGACCTCCCGAACCCGATTCCGGCCTGCGCGATCCTGCATCCGGCCTATCTTCTCCGCACCCCCGCTCATAAGCGCGAGACATGGCGCGACCTGATCGCGCTGAAGCGGCGATTGGCGGACGGTTGAAGTCCTCGTCGCCGATGCGGAACCGCGGGCGGCATCGGCGCATGCGCCGCCGGGCGGCGGCTGTGGTCGCCCTGCTGCTGGTCTGGACCGCGGGAGCGGCGGTCCCGCCGGCGGCCGAGGCCGCCAATCCGCCGCCGACTCCACCCAACGTCGTGTTGAGCGATGCCGACGCCGAACGCTATCGGCGAATCTTCGACCTCCAGAAACACGGGCTCTGGGGGCGCGCCGACGGCGAGATCGCCCGGCTCGAAGACCGAATTCTGCTGGGGCACGTTCTGTTTCAGCGCTACATGCATCCGACCCGCTACCGGTCGCGCTACGACGAATTGTCGGCGTGGCTGGCGGCGTATTCCGACCATCCGGGGGCGCGCCGCGTCTGGCGCCTCGCGCTCAGACGCAAGCCCCGGTCGGCCCGCGCCCCGAAACGGCCCGCCGCCGTCGCCAAGACGGCGGCGCAGGACGCGGGCGGACAACGCAACCCGGGATACAGGTCGCCGAAACGCCGGAGCGCCGGACAGCGGCGCGAAGCCCGGCGGCTGGTCCGGTCGATACGGGTCCATGCCCAGCAGGGCCGCATCGCGCAGGCCCGCCGCGTCTTCGAGCGCAAGCGGACCCGCGCGCTGCTCGACCGGGTGGAGCTGGATATCGCGCGCTCCCGTATCGGCGAAGCGTATTTCTTCCGCGGCACCGCGAAGCAGGCCTATGCCTATAGCGGGACGGCGGCCAAGCGCTCCGGCGGCCATGTCCCGATGGCGCATTGGATCGCGGGGCTCGCCGCCTATCGGCTCGGCAAGCATGCCGCCGCCGCCGACCATTTCCAGAGTCTGGCCGAAACCGGCGGCGTGTCGCCCTGGATCGGGTCGGCGGCCGCGTTCTGGGCGGCGCGCGCCAATCTGGTCGCCCGGCGGCCCGATCGCGTGACGCCTTGGCTGACGCGCGCCGGTTCCCATCCACGGACCTTCTATGGACTCTTGGCGAATCGGATCTTGGGCGTCGATCCGAACTTCGACTGGTCGGTTCCGCATCTGACCGCGGAGGCGGTGGAGGCCATCGAACGCCGCGGTCGCGGCCGGCGGGCGCTGGCGCTGTTGCAGGTCGGCGAGGGGTTGCGCGCCGAACGCGAGCTGATCCCGCTGGCGGCCATCGACGACGACGCGCTGGACCGGGCGTTGTTCGCCCTGTCGGACGCGGCCGGGCTGCCGGCCCTCGGGCTACGGGTCTCGCAGGCGCCGGACGGCGCCGGCGAAGCGCCGCGCCACGCCGCGCAATACCCGCTGCCCCGCTGGCGGCCGTTGGACGGCTTCGCCGTCGACCGGGCGATTCTCTACGCCTTCATGCGCCAGGAATCGCGCTTCAAGGCCAGGGCGGTGAGCCGCTCCGGGGCGCGGGGGCTGATGCAGCTCATGCCGTCCACCGCAAACTTCATCAGCAAGCGGCGGTTCGGGGGCGCGCGTCGCGCGCTGCTCTACGACCCGGGGCTCAACCTCTCCCTGGGGCAAAAATATCTGCGTTATCTGATCGGCCACGAAACGGTCGGCGGCGATATGCTGCTGCTCGCCGCCGCCTATAACGGCGGGCCGGGCAATCTCGCGAAATGGCGCAAGCGCGCCGATCGCCACGCCTATCTGGATCCGCTGACGTTCATCGAGAGCATCCCCTCCCGCGAGACCCGGAACTTCATCGAGCGCGTGCTCGCCAACCTGTGGATCTATCGCCGCCGCCTGGGCCAGGGCGCACCCTCTCTCGACGCGCTTGCGGCGGGCGAGGCGCCCTACTACAAGGCATTGGACGCAACCCCGCCGCGGGCGGCGATGAACCATGTCCGGCATTGACGAAACGATCCCGTTCGTCGCGATAAACATCGCGGTGATGACGGTCTCGGACACGCGGACCGAGGCGACGGACCGCTCCGGGGCCGCGCTGGTCGAACGTATCGGGCGCGCGGGCCACCGGCTCGCCGACAAGGCCATCGTGGCCGACGACCTCGACGCGATCACCGACCGGCTCGGACGCTGGATCGCCGATCCCCGGATCGACGCCGTCATCGCGACGGGGGGGACCGGCGTCACTGGCCGCGACGTGACGCCGGAAGCCTTTCACGCCGTCTACGAAAAGGAGATCCCGGGCTTCGGCGAGCTGTTCCGCATGCTGAGCTATCGCAAAATCGGCAGTTCGACCATCCAGTCGCGGGCCACCGCCGGGGTCGCGGGCGGCACCTATCTGTTCGCCGTGCCGGGCTCGACCGGCGCCTGCAAGGATGCGTGGGACGACATCCTCCTGCACCAGCTCGACATGCGTCACAAGCCGTGCAACTTCGTCGAGCTGATGCCGCGGCTGCGAGAGCGCGAACCCGCCGAGACCTGAGCAGGCTCGGCGTCACCGCCCCCGCCCTGCCGTCGCCGCTCCCGCCAGCGCGCGAATGCGGCCCCGTCGTCAATATCCTCCAGCGTCGCAAGCCGGGCCACGCTCCGGTCGCGGCGAAGCCCCGCCAGCGTGTCCGCCAGCGCGTGCGGCGTCGACCAGCGAACATAGCCGAACGACGACCGGTCGCGGCGGGCGTTGCGGGCGCCGATCAGCCAATAGCCGCCGTCGGCCGAAGGGCCGACGACGATGTCCGTGGCGCGGAGGCGCGCGAACGCCTGGGCTATGTGATGCGCGTCGATCTCGGGTATGTCGCTGCCGACGACCACCGCCGCCCGGTGCGGGATCCGACACAGCGCGCGGGCCATGCGATCGCCCAGGTCGCCCCGGCCCTGCGGCGTCCTGGCGAGCCCGTGCGGCCAGAATCGGCCGCGCGCCGCGAACCGGTCGGGGGTCACCGCGAGCCACGTCCGCCAGCGGGGGTCGGCGGCGAGCCGCCGTATCAGCGCCCGGCTCGCAGCCCGATAGAACCGCCACGCCGCCAGCGTCCCGATATCGGCGGCGAGCCGCCGCTTGACGCCGCCGATCTGCGGCGCGCGCAGGAACAGATACAGGTCGCCGGGCCGCCGCATCAGCCGTAGAGGCGGGCGATCAACCGCGGCGGGACGCCGAGGAAGAACAGCATCAGGCAGCCCGAATTGCGGGCGCTCCGCATGAGATACCCCGACCGCCGATAGCGCGCCGACGAGGTGACGGCGCGGACCGGCAACAGGACGAGCCGCCTCCGCCCGATGCGGCGAACCAGGTCGACGTCCTCCATCAACGGCATCGGGCGGAACCCGCCGAGCGAGTCGTAGAAGGCGCGACCGATCAGCAGGCCCTGATCGCCATAGGGCAGCGCGAGCGCGCGGCAGCGCCAGGCGACCGCGGCTTCGAGGCGCCTCGCGGCGGGCGAGGCGTCGTCGAGGGCGAACCGGAACGCGGCGGCGCGGCGGGCGTTCGACGGATCGGCGACGAACGCCCGCGCCGCATCGTCCCAACCCGGCTCGAGCCAAGTATCGGCATGGAGGAACAACAGCCACGCGCCGGACGCGGCCCGCGCGCCGGTCGCGAGTTGGGCCCCGCGCCCGGCGGGTCCGCGGACGACCGCCGCGCCGTTGGCCGCGCCGATCGCGGCGGTCGCATCCGCGGACCCTCCATCGGCGACGATCACCTCGTCGATCGGCGAACCGCCGCCGATCAGACCGTCGATCGTCCGCCCGATCGTGGCGGCCGCGTCCAGGGCGGGGATGACGACGCTCAGGCGCGCGCCGTCGATCATGGGAGAGCGGCGGCGGTGGAGGCCGGATCCTGACCAGCGGCCCACGAAGTACGATTCCCTACGCAGGACCGCATGACATGCGAAAAATACGTTCGATATTTTCGAACCATCCGCTTCCGCCCACAATATCAGCCACGGTTCGAAACGGGCATGTCCGCGCCTATGCCGGACTATACAGGACCAGCTTGCGCCATGCGCCGGCCCCGGGCCTATCCTCGCTGCATGACCATCGCCGCTTTCGACGCGCTCGCCTATGCGCGTCGGCTCAAGGAAGCCGGCGTTGACGAAGCCCAAGCCGAAGCCGTCCGCGACGCCGTTACCGAAGGCGTCGCCGCCAGGGCCGACCTCGCCGACCTCGAAACCCGCTTGACGGTCCGGCTCTACGGAGTCGCCGCCGAAATCGTCGCCGTAAACACCGCGTTGATCGTCGCTCTCGTGAAGCTGCTTCCGGCTTGACGCGCCCGGACGGGGAGCCGCCCGATGACCGACTTCGAGATCGGAAGCCTCATCATCGCGGCCAATGCCGCCGTCGGCATCTGGCGCGGCATCCGCGCCATGGTCCGCTTCGGCAGCGGCGGTGGTAGCGGAGGCCGGACTCGAACCAGCGACCCACGGATTATGATTCCGCTGCTCTACCAACTGAGCTACTCCGCCACGGAGCCGCCATCGGGGCAATATGTTTGTCGCGAGCGGCGAGTCAAGCCCGCCGAAGAAAATGCCGACGGGACGATTTTTTCGACTCGACACGGGGACGTCGGCATGGTAGAAACGCGAATCGCGTAGGGAGTGCGCGGCCATGGCGGCGCCCCCGCGCGGCAGGGAAGGCCGGTCGGAGTCGTAGACGACATGCGACGCGGGGCGGTTTCGGAAGAGGATACCCAGCGGGCGCAGTACTACCGGCTGCTGAGTCGGTTGCTCGCCGCCCCCCCGGACGAGGGCGTCATCGCCCTGGTCGCGGAGCTGGAGGGCTCGGATACGCCGCTGGGCGGAGCCGTCAGCGCGCTCGGCGAGGCGGCGCGGGAGACCGTCGCCGATGCGGCGAGGCAGGAATTCCACGATCTGTTCATCGGCGTCGGCCGCGGCGAGCTGGTGCCGTTCGGCTCCTACTATCTGGCCGGGTTTCTGATGGAGAAGCCGCTGGCGGAGCTGCGCGGTGACATGGCCGAGCTCGGCATCGAGCGCGCCGACGGCGTGAGCGAGCCCGAGGACCACATCGCCTCGGTCTGCGAGATCATGGCGGCGATGATCGAAGGCGGGCACGGGCTCGACGTCGACGCGGCCCGCCAGACCCGATTCTTCGACAGGAATGTCGGCCCTTGGGCCGGACGCTTCTTCCAGGATCTCGAAACGGCGGAGAGCGCGGCGTTCTATCGCGCCGTCGGCGCTCTCGGCCGCGAGTTCCTGGCGATCGAATCCGCCGCCATCCGGATGGCAGCGTGACGGGAGGGCACGGCACCCGGCGACACCGAAATGGCCGTGCGCATGGGCGGACCCGGACGGGTCGGCCCGGAACTGGAGAGGGGAAACCATGAGCGAGAAGGACAACGCATCGTCCCCGGGTCGCCGCCGGTTTCTGAGGATCGCATCGCTCGGCCCGGTCGCGGGCGCGGCGCTGCTGGCCGCCGGCCGGCAGGACGCATCCGCCGCCGAAGCCGACATGGCGACCGGAAGCGGCTACCGGGAGACGCCGCACGTCAAGAAGGCGTACGAACTGTCCCGCTTCTAACCCGGCCGCGGCGACCATAGCGGCCATCACCATCGAAGGACCATCGAAATGCTGACCAGGAAGGCTAACGGGGTAGCAAACGGCCCCCGTATGTCGAAGGCGCTGGCGGGTTTGACGGGAGGCGCCGTCGATCGTCGAACGTTCTTGAAGAGGTCGGGTCTGACCGCCGGCGGGCTCGCCGCCGCGTCCGCCCTGACGGGCGGCATGGTGCGCAAGGCGGAGGCGCAGACGGCCATGACCGGCGGCGTCGAGGAGGTCAAGTCCGTCTGCACCCACTGCTCGGTGGGCTGCTCCGTCATCGCCGAGGTCAAGAACGGCGTGTGGATCGGCCAGGAACCGGGCTTCGACAGCCCGTTCAACCTGGGCGCCCATTGCGCCAAGGGCGCTTCGGTGCGCGAGCATGCGCATGGCGAACGTCGGCTGAAATACCCGATGAAGCTCCAGGGCGGCGCCTGGACGCGGGTGAGCTGGGAACAGGCGATCAACGAGATCGGCGACAAGATGCTGGAGATCCGCAAAACCTCCGGCCCCGACTCGGTCTACTGGCTGGGCTCGGCGAAGCACTCGAACGAACAGGCGTACATGTTCCGCAAGTTCTACGCGTTCTGGGGCAGCAACAACGGCGATCACCAGGCGCGGATCTGCCATTCGACCACGGTCGCGGGTGTGGCGAACACCTGGGGCTACGGCGCGATGACGAACAGCTACAACGACATCCACAACAGCCGGGCGATCTTCCTGATCGGCGGCAACCCGGCCGAGGCGCATCCGGTCTCGCTGCTGCATCTGCTGCGCGCCAAGGAGCGCAACAACGCGCCGCTCATCGTGCTGGATCCGCGCTTCACCCGCACGGCCGCGCATGCCGACGAATACGTGCGCTTCCGCCCGGGCACCGACGTGGCGCTGATCTGGGGCATCCTCTGGCACATCTTCGAGAACGGCTGGGAAGACAAGCAGTTCATCCGCCAGCGCGTCTGGGGGCTGGAGGAAATCCGCACCGAGGTCGCCAAGTGGACTCCGCAGGAAGTCCGCCGCGTCACCGGCGTCCCCGGCTCGCAACTCAAGCGGGTCGCGCGGCTGATGGCCAACCACCGCCCCGGCACCGTGATCTGGTGCATGGGCGGCACCCAGCACACCAACGGCAACAACAACACGCGGGCCTACTGCGTGCTGCAGCTGGCGCTCGGCAACATGGGCAAGGCCGGCGGCGGAACCAACATCTTCCGCGGCCACGACAACGTCCAGGGCGCCACCGATCTGGGCGTGCTGTGCCACACCCTCCCCGGCTATTACGGCCTCAAGACCGGGTCGTGGAAGCACTGGGCGCGGGTCTGGGACGTCGAGTACGACTACCTTCTCGGCCGCTTCCAGTCGAAGAAGCTGATGGAGAAGGCCGGCATGCCGGTCTCGCGCTGGATCGACGGCGTGCTCGAGGCCAAGGAGAACATGGATCAGCCCGACAATCTCCGGGCCATGGTCTTCTGGGGCCACGCGCCGAACTCGCAGACCCGCCTGCCCGAGATGAAGAAGGCGATGGAGAAGCTGGACCTCCTCGTCGTCGTCGATCCGTATCCCACCCTGTCGGCGGTCCTGCACGACCGCAAGGACGGCTGCTACCTGCTGCCGGCCTCGACCCAGTTCGAGACCTACGGCTCGGTGACCGCGTCCAACCGGTCGATCCAGTGGCGTGAGAAGGTGGTCGATCCGGTGTTCGAGTCCAAGCCGGACCAGACCATCATGTACATGATGGCCAAGAAGCTCGGCTTCGCCGACCAGATGTTCAAGAACATCAAGGTCAACGCCGACGAGCCCTTGGTCGAGGACGTGACGCGCGAGATCAACAAGGGCATGTGGACGATCGGCTATACCGGCCAGTCGCCGGAGCGGCTGCGCAAGCACATGGCCAACCAGCACACCTTCGACAAGACCACGCTGCAGGCGATCGGCGGGCCGTGCGACGGCGAGTATTTCGGCATGCCGTGGCCGTGCTGGGGGAACCCCGAGATGGGGCATCCGGGAACGCCGATCCTCTACGATCCGTCCAAGCCGGTGTCCGAGGGCGGGCTGACCTTCCGCGCCCGGTTCGGCGTCGAGCGCAACGGCCAGAACCTGCTGGCCGAGGGCTCCTACTCCTCGGGATCGGAGCTCAAGGACGGCTATCCCGAGTTCACGATGGCCATGCTCAAGAAGCTCGGTTGGGACAAGGACCTGACCGCCGAAGAGCGCGCGACCATCGAGAGCATCGCGGGCGACAAGACCAACTGGAAGATCGACCTGTCGGGCGGCATCCAGCGGGTCGCGATCAAGCATGAGGCGGCGCCGTTCGGCAACGCCAAGGCCCGCTGCGTGGTGTGGAACTTCCCCGATCCGGTGCCGTTGCACCGCGAGCCGCTGTACACCCCGCGGCGCGATCTGGTGAAGGACTACCCGACCTACAGCGACCGGAAGATGTACCGGCTGCCGACGATGTACGAGTCGATCCAGAAGAAGGACTTCTCGGGAGACTTCCCGATCATCCTCACTTCCGGCCGGCTGGTCGAGTACGAGGGCGGCGGCGACGAGTCGCGCTCCAACCCCTGGCTCGCCGAGCTGCAGCAGGACATGTTCGTCGAGGTCAACCCCTACGACGCCAACACCCTGGGCATCAAGGACAAGCAGCAGGTCTGGGTCGTGGGTCCCGAGGGCGGCAAGGTCAAGGTCATGGCCATGGTCACCCAGCGGGTCGGGCGCGGCGTGGCGTTCATGCCGTTCCACTTCGGCGGTCACTTCCAGGGAGCCGACCTGAGGGCGAAATACCCCAAGGGCGCCGACCCCTACGTGTTGGGCGAATCGTCGAACACCACCGCGACGTACGGGTACGACTCGGTCACCAACATGCAGGAGACCAAGACCACCCTGTGCAGGATCGAGAGAGCTTAGGGAGCACGACTCATGGCACGGATGAAATTCCTTTGCGACGCGGAGCGCTGCATCGAGTGCAACGCTTGCGTCACCGCGTGCAAGAACGAGCACGAGGTCCCGTGGGGCATCAACCGGCGCCGGGTCGTCACCATCAGTGACGGCCAGCCCGGCGAGCGGTCGATTTCGGTCGCCTGCATGCACTGCTCCGATGCGCCGTGCATGGCGGTCTGTCCGGTCGACTGCTTCTACCAGACCGAGGACGGCGTGGTGCTGCACTCCAAGGATCTGTGCATCGGCTGCGGCTATTGCTTCTACGCCTGCCCGTTCGGCGCGCCGCAATACCCGCAGGCCGGCAATTACGGCAGCCGGGGCAAGATGGACAAGTGCACCTTCTGCGCCGGCGGCCCCGAGGAGGACAACAGCGCGGCCGAGTTCCAGAAGTACGGCCGCAACCGGCTGGCGGAAGGCAAGCTTCCGCTGTGCGCGGAGATGTGCGCGACGAAGGCGCTTCTCGGCGGCGACGGCGACATCATCGCCAACGTCTATCGCGAGCGCGTCGTGGCGCGCGGCTTCGGCTCCGGCGCTTGGGGCTGGGGCACCGCGTACCAGATCAAGAGCGGCAGCTGATCCGCTCCGCCGATCGTCGCGAAAGGACCCGTAACCTTTCGTGAGCAGCGTAGGATGGTGGCCGGGCGCTCCTTGTAGAGCGCCCGGCGCGCCATCGGCGGGGCAACAGACGCCGCGGCGCGGCGCGCCCGGATCCGGTCCGGGAGAATCTCCAACCGTCATGAAGGAGGGCGTCCGATGAGCCTTCTCCGTCGCGTCAAGCTGTCGCTCCTGTCGGCGGTCGTCGCCTTCGCCGTCGCGAGTTCGGGCGCGCCCGTGAACCCTGTCTCGCCGGCGAGCGCGCAACTCCGGGGCAACGTCCCGGGCGAGGCGCTCGGCAACCGGAGCGACACCGAAATCTGGCGGGCGATCCGGTACGGCGCGCAGGGCAGCATATCGATCCAGGACGGCAACGCGGCGGTGCTGATCCAGTCCCAGGGCGAGGGCTGGCGCCATTTTCGCAACGGCCCGCTCGCGGCCTACAGCGCCTGGGCGCTGCTCGCGGTCGTGATCCTCGTCGTTCTGTTCTATCTGATCCGCGGCCGCATCCGGGTGCGGTCGGGAATGAGTGGACGCCGGGTCACGCGGTTCAACGCGATCGAACGCAGCAGCCATTGGGTCGCGGCGGTGAGCTTTATCCTGCTCTCCATCACCGGGCTCAACCTGATGTACGGCCGCGACCTGCTGCTGCCGATCTTCGGCGCCGAATTTTTCGCGACGGTCACCCTGTGGGGGAAATACGCCCACAACTACGTCGCCTTCGCCTTCATGATCAGCCTCGTGCTGCTGTTCGTGCTGTGGATCAAGGAAAACATCCCCAACCGTCACGACGTGATCTGGATCCTCAAGGGCGGCGGCCTCTTCTCCAAGGGCGCCCATCCGCCGGCGCGGAAATTCAACGCCGGGCAGAAGATCGTGTTCTGGATCGTGATCCTGGGCGGCGCATCGGTCAGCGCGTCCGGGCTGGCGCTGATCTTCCCGTTCGAGTTCGCGCTGTTCGCCAAGACCTTCGCCGTGCTCAACCTGTTCGGCTTCGACTTGCCCACCACCCTCACCCCGATCCAGGAGATGCAGCTCTCGCAGATCTGGCACACGATGGTCGCGATCGGGTTGATCGTGATGATCGTGGCCCATGTCTATATCGGCACGCTCGGCATGGTCGGCGCGTTCGACGCCATGGGGACGGGCGAGGTCGACGAGAACTGGGCGCGCGAACATCACCCGATCTGGGTCGAGGAGATGGAGGAGAAGAAGCGGGACGCGCCGGCCGCGGAGGGACTTGCGCAGGAATACTGACCCTCCCGCCGTGCCGCCGAGACCGCACCGACGCCGCTTTCCGTCGGCGGCGCTTCGCGCCGGGGTCGTCTGGCTGCTCGCCTGCATATTTCCGCTCGGCCCGACGACGGCGGCGATGGTCGGCCATGGCGGCGCGGTCACGACGATCGCCCTGTCTCCCGACGGGCGCATCGCCGTCACCGGCAGCTTCGACTTCAGCCTGATCGTCTGGGACCTCGAAACCCAGACCCTTCGCCATCGCTTGTACGGGCACGACGCCGCCGTCACCTCGGTGGCGCTCTATGACGACGGGCGCAAGTCCGTCTCGGGAAGCGACGACGGCACCCTCGCGATCTGGGACTTGGAGAACGCGAAGCTGCTGCGCCGCCTGCGCGGCCACCAGGGGAAAGTCTCTTCGGTCGCGGTCTCCCCCGACGGACGGATGGCGGTATCGGGCGGTTGGGACCGCACGGTCCGGCTGTGGCGCCTCCGGTCGCCGCGGCCCGGCCGCATCCTGCGCGGACATGACAACAACATCAACGGCGTCGCCTTCTCCATGGACGGCGCCCGGGTGCTCAGCGCCAGCTACGACGGCACGATCCGGGTATGGCGGCGCTCGACCGGGCGCCAGCTGCTGGCGATCGACGGCCACCGCCACGGCGTCAACGCGCTGATCCCGCTATCCGACGGCGTCAAGGTCGCTTCGGTCTCGATCGACGAGACCGTCCGGCTCTGGGACCTCCAATCCGGCGCGCGGCTCGGCCATTTCCTCGGCCACGACGGTCCGGTTCTTTCGGTCGCGGCTTCGCCCGACGGCGCGCATCTCGCTTCGGGCGGCATGGACGGCGTGGTCCGGGTCTGGCGCATCGACGGCGACCGGTCGGTCTTCCGGCGACTGGAGAGCCGGGGCGGCCCGGTCTGGTCCCTCGCCTTCTCGCAGGACGGCGCCCGGCTCTATTCCGCCACCGGCGACGGGGTCGTCCGCGCCTGGGACGTCGACGGCGGCGTCGAGATCCGACCGGCCGAACCGCGCATGGCCGCGGCCGGACACCGGGCGATCGACGCGCCCGCCCAAGCGCCCGACCATCCGGGCGCGAAGCTGTTCCGGAAATGCGCCGCCTGCCACACCACGACGCCGGACGGCGCCTTCCGCGCCGGGCCCACCCTGTTCGGCCTGTTCGGCCGGCGCGCCGGGACGGTGCGGGCATATCCCTATTCCGACGTGCTGCGCGACAGCGACATCGTCTGGAGCGCGGAGACGGTGAACGCGCTGTTCGCGGTCGGACCGGACGAGCTGATCCCCGGCTCCAAGATGCCGCTGCAACGCATCCCCAGCGCGGCCGACCGCGCCGCGCTGGTCGATTATCTCGAACGCATCACGCGGCCGAACCGGCGGCCGCTCGACCCACCGGGCGAAGCCCGCTAGGATGGACCGCAACCGTCAATGGGAGAAAGCGTCGTGAAGGCGTTCCTGTCGAGCCTGATCGTGATCGTCGTCATCTCCGCGGCCGCCGCCGTCATCCTCGACGGCGTCGATTCGAGCACCAGCCAAGAGCATCAGTCCCGCTTCGGCTCCACGCGGCTGTAGCGGCCGAAGCCGGCGGCGACGATGCGGCGACGGCGCAGGCGCAAGGCGACGGGCGCAGCGGCGGCGCTGCTCGCCGCCGGCTTGGCCTTTCCCGCCGAGGCCGCGGCGGATGGCGACCGCGAGCGCGGCCGCGCGATCGCAGAAGAACATTGCAGCCGCTGCCATGTGGTCGGGGCGAAGAACCGCATGGGCGGGATCGGCAGCACGCCGTCCTTCCAATCGCTGAGCAGCATGGCGGACGCGCTCGACCGCTTCGCGAGCTTCTACGCCCGCCCCCCTCACCCGGTCTTCGTGCGCATCCCCGGTATAACTCCGCCCGCGCCCGACCGGCTGAACACCACCTCCTTCGAACTCACCGTCGAGCAGCTCGAAGACATCATAGCCTTCGCCGCCGCGCTCAAGGCCGCCAAAGCCGAAAGCCCGCTGAAGAAGCGGTGACGCCGCGGCGCGGTTCGACGCGCTGGAGCGAAAGGCGGAACGCGCAAGACACCGCCGCCGGTCGCGTTTCACATATGTCCGAACCAGGGCGCTCACGCGACGTCAGATCACCCGTTCGATCGGGACGCGGCGCACGTCCATCTCGTAATCGAGCCCCTGCACCGGAGGGCGGGCGTAGTACCAGGTGAGGCCGGCGGGGGCGGCGCCGCGCCTGACGATCTCGTCGGCAAAGAAGGGGTGGAGGTCGTGAACGGTATAGGCCTGCGTGGCGCTGGCCTGCGCCCAGCCGACGCCGAGCGCGCCCATCCGGGTCTCCATCGCGCCCAGGACGTAGCGCGCCTTTTCGCGCATCCCTTCGGGCGACCGGTCGTCGAGCCGGACGATGCGCTCCCGGTAGCTGCCCGGCCCCTCGGCGGCCTCGCCGGAGCCGGCGATGACGAAGCTCGTCCCGCCGTCCGCCCGGGCGATGGACGCCGCCGGGACCGTGTAGCAGAACGCCTCGAAGGCGGGCTCCGGGGGCGGGTCGATCTCGGGGCAGACGTTCGACCGCGCGACCGGGTTGTCGTCGTCGCGGAACAGGCCCCAGCGCTCCAGCGCGCCGACATAGACGCGGTTGAAGGCGACGAACCCCTCCTCGGTGAACGGAGCGGGCGAGCGGAGCTCGCAGGCGCAGAACGAAACGAGCGGTCGGCCCGACGCCGTCAGATGAGCCTCGATCGCCCGGAACCCCTCGACGATGGGGACGGGCCGGGCGAAACGCGCGCGCTCGATCGCGAAGCCCGGCGCCGCGGCCACGCCGCCCGAATACTGGAACGGCCCGCGCATATAGCGATAGCCGCCGGGTTCGAAATGCACGATGTCGGCCACGACGACGCTCCGTCTCCTGTGGAACCGGCCGCCAGGGTAGACCAACCGGACCGGTCGATCGAGTTCCGCCGCGCCGCCGCCATATGCTAGGATCGATCCGCGACCGACATAAGAAATCGAATCCGGGGAGACGAAGATGATCACGAAACGATGGCGTTCTTCCGCCGCTGGCCTTTTCGCCGCAGTCTGCGCCGGGGGGTTGGCCGCGACGGCCGGGCCCGCGCCCGCCCAGGCGCAACCCGAGGTCTGGAAGCTCACCTCCTACGTCCCGGTCGGCAGCACGACCTGGCGGGACGTCTTCCATCAGCCGTTCATCGACCGGGTCCATCTGCTGACCGACGAGAAGATCAAGATCAAGGGCTACAGCGTCGGCGTCCTCGCCGGCGCCTTCGATTCCTGGAAGGCGGTGCAGAAGGGCACCGCGGACATGTGTCTGTGTTTCCCGCCCTTCATCACCAACGTCGATCCGGTCAACGCGATCTACGGCGGCATCGCCGGCGGCATGGAGGGCATGGCCTTCCAGCATTGGCTGCGCGAGGGGGGCGGCGAGAAGCTGTTCCAGGATTTCCGCCGCCAGGAATGGGGCCTCCAGGTGTTCATCATCGGCGGCATGGGGCCGAGCGAAATTTTCCTGCACTCGCACAAGCCGGTGAACAGCATCGAGGACCTCAAGGGGATGAAGATCCGCACCACCGGCGCCTGGGCCTCGATCCTCAAGGATCTCGGCGCGTCGCCGACGGTGCTGGCGCCGGGCGACATCTACACCTCGCTCGAACGCAAGGTGATCGACGGCACCGAGTGGATCACGCCGATGAGCAACATCCGCATGGGGCTTCAGAAGATCGCCAGATACATCATCATCCCCGGCGTCCATCAGCCGACCACCGCCCAGGAGATCGTCGTCCGCGCGTCGGACTACGACAAGCTGCCGCGCGACTTGCAGCAGAAGCTCGAAATGGCGACGAGGCTCGCCGGATACGACACCGACCTCCACCAGGGCATGGAAGACATCAAGGCGATGGAGAAGATGCGCCAGGGCCGCAACACCTGGATCGAGCTGCCGGCGTCGGCGAGGGACCGGGTGACCGAGATCGCGCGCCTGTGGAGCGCGGAACAGGCCAAGCGGCAGGCGGCCAAGGGCAACATGTGGATGCAGAAGGTGCACGACTCCTATTGGCCCTTCTTCGACAGGTGGAACCGGTACACCGATTACCGCGTCAAACGGTGACCGGCGGCCGACGAACGGAGCGGGCCGATGGCCGATACGATCCGGGTCGGGGAGATCGAGGTCGCGCGGGTCGTCGAAAGCCGCGGCCCGATGTTCGCCGCCGAGATCTTCTTCCCCGACGCGACGCCGGAAGCCCTCGAAGCGGAGTATGACTGGTTGCTGCCCGACCTGTTCGATCCGGGCAGCAACCGGTACGTCTCCTGCATCCAGGGCTTCGTCTTCCGCAGCGGCGGCCGCAACGTGTTGATCGACACCTGCGTCGGCAACGACAAGACCGGCCGCAGGCGCGACGACTGGAACGGCGGCCGCTGGCCCTACCTGGAGAATCTGGCGCGGGCCGGCTTCCGGCCGGAGGAGATCGACGTGGTGATGTGCACGCATCTCCACGTCGATCACGCCGGCTGGAATACGCGGCTCGACAACGGGCGCTGGATCCCGACCTTCCCCAACGCGGACTATCTGATGACCGCAGACGAACTCGCCGCGCTCGACGACCGGCGCGAGAACGCCCATCCGCAATATCGGGCGCTCTACGAGGACAGCGTGCTGCCGGTGATCGAGTCCGGCCAGTCGGTCGCGGTCGGCATGGAGCACGAGATCGACGACTGCGTGCGCCTGGAGCCGTCGCCCGGCCATACGCCCGGCCACGTCTCGGTGCGGATCGAGTCAGGCGGCGCGCTCGCCATCGCCACCGGCGACATGATCCACCATCCGATCCAGGCCGTTCACCCGGATTGGAACAGCTTCGCCTGCGAGGACCAACGCCTCGCCCGCGACACCCGCCGCGCGTTCCTGGAGCGTTACTGCGAAACCGGCGCCTGGGTGCTGCCAGCGCATTTCGACCCGTTCCGCATCGCGCGGCGGGGCGACGTATTCCGCTTCGTTCTGGCGTAGACCCGCCGTCCGCGCGCCCGCTTCGCCTCACCCCATATAGCGGGTCAGGAACAGGGACAGTTCGGGGACGTAGCTCACGATGCCGAGGGCCACGATGTTGATGACGATGAACGGCACCAGACCAGGGTAGATGCTCGACAGCGGCGCCTTGAACAGCGCCTGGGCCACGAAGATGTTGAGCCCGAAAGGCGGGGTGAACATGCCGATCGCCAGGTTCACGGTCATGATGACGCCGAAATGGATGAGATCGACCCCGATCGCCGCGGCGATGGGAGCGAGCAGCGGCGTCAGCACCAGGATGGCCGAGCCCGGATCGAGCAGGCATCCGACGAACAGCAGGAAGACGTTGATGACCAGGAGAATCATCCAGGGCTCGACAGGCATCTCCTGGATCAGCGCGACCGCGGTCTGCGGAATGCCGCTCACGGTGAGCAGCCAGGAGAAGACGCCGGCCCCGGCGACGATGATCAGCACCTGCGCGGTGAGATACATCGAACTCACCGAGACCTCCCACAGCATGCGCCACGAGATGTCCCGGTAGATGAACTTGGTCACCAGGATGGCGTAGACGCAGGCGATGCCGGCGGCCTCGGTGGGCGAAAAGACGCCGGCGTAGATGCCGCCCAGGATGATGAACGGCGTCCCGAGGGCGAGGACTCCGGAGCGGCTCGCGCGGATGAAGTTGCTCCATTCGAACCCGCCGGAATCGCGGATGCCGCGCGAGGCGGCGAAGAAATAGATGTAGCCCGCCATCAGCACGGCCATCAGCAGGCCGGGGAAGAAGCCGGCGATGAACAGGAGAGCCACCGACTGTTCGGCCGATGCGCCGTAGAGGATCATCGAGATCGACGGCGGGATGACGATGGCGATCGCCCCCGACGAGGTGAGAAGGCCGGTAGAGAACTTCTCGTCGTAGCCCGCCTCCCGGAGCGGCGGATACAGCAGGCGGCCGACCGCGGCGACGGTCGCCGGGCTCGACCCGGAGATGGCGCCGAAGATCGTGCAGGTGCCGACCGTCGTCAGGGCCAAGCTGCCGCGAACGCCGCCGATGATCGACAGAACCCAGTCGATGATGCGGCGCGATATGCCGCCATGGCCCATCAGCTCGCCGGCGAAGATGAAGAACGGCACCGCCATGAGGGCGAACTTGTCGACGCTGCCGAACATGACCTGGTGCACCACGGTGTGGGGCACGTCCATGAAATAGACCAGGATCACCGCGGACGTGGCCAGCAGAATGATGAAGATCGGGAAGCCGAGCAGCAGCAGCGCCACCGGCATGAGCACCATCACCCACTCCATGCGCGCCCCTCCCCGTTCTCCCTGCCGGCTCCTGCGTCCGCGTTCATCGGGTTCCGGCGTCCGGCCCCTCGTCGCCGGCGTAGTCGTGGACGATGTCTTCGGCTTCGCTTTCAAGGGCGCCGGTGACCAGCGACCGGAAGCGCCAGACGATGGCGACCAACATCAGCCCGAAGCCCAGCAGCAGAGCGAAGTGCGGGATCACCATCTGGATCTCGGCGACGACGCTACGCTGATCGCCCTGATGCATCATCTCGACCACGGCGAAGTTCTGCGGCAGCACGAAGATGCAGGTCAGGATGAACGCCGCCACCCCGATCAGGTTGAGGCCCTCCTTCCACGGCGAGGGCAGCTTGATCGAGAAGAAGTCCATCTTGAGATGGCGGCCGTCCCAGGTGACGAGCACCGCCCCGACGAACACCGTCCACACCATGATGTAGATCATGATCTCCTCGGCCCAGATGACCGGGGCCAGAAACACGTAACGGCCGACGACATTGGCGAAGTTGATGACGATGCCGACCAGGATCAGCACCCCGATGATGAACCCCGGCACGCCGAGGATCAGGAAGCGGGCGACCTTGTCGGCCTTGGCGAGGGTCGAGGTCCGGGCGGGATCGTTCATCGACGTCTCCGTTCTGCGCCGGGCGGTAGAGCGTCCGGGGCCATGCTGGCAGATATTCGACATTTTTCAAGTATCGGCGGCGGCTCCGATTCCCGCGGTCCCGGGGGAAGACTCCAGGCGCGGCGCCGCGGCGCGACCATCCGGCGCCCGCGCCTCTTGCGCCGCGCCGCCCGCCTTGCGATTCTGCCGGCGGCGGGCCGGGAGGAGACCATGCACGAATTCGAAATGCCGCAGGCCTATATCGATCGGGTGATCGACCGGCAGGGTCGGCAGCACACCTGCGAGAGCTTCGACGGCCCCGGGACCGCCCTGGTCGTGGTCGACATGCAGATCTACTTCATGGCCGAGGGACAGCAGATGGCCTGCCCGGCGGCGCGGGACATCGTCCCCAACGTCAACCGGCTCGCCGACGCGGTCCGCAAGGCCGGCGGCAAGGTGATCTGGATCCAGAACCTCAACCCGTGGGAGACGCTCGACAGCTGGAAGACCATCCAGGAGCGCTATCTGCCGGAGAAGCGCGAGATACGGATGCGCTCGATGCAGCGCGACGCCGAACCGTTCCAGCTGTGGCCCGACCTCGACGTCCGGCCCGAGGACGAGCGCGTGATCAAACGGCGCTACAGCGCGTTCATCCAGGGATCGTCCGACATCGAGAACGTGCTCAGGGACAACGGCATCGGCACCGTCATCGTCACCGGCGTCGCCACCAACGTGTGCTGCGAATCGACCGCGCGCGACGCGATGATGCTCAACTACCGGACGATGATGGTCTCGGACGGCTGCGCCGCGCCGTCCGACGAAGAGCACGCCGCGGCGATGGGCAATTTCTATCTCTTCTTCGGCGACGTGCAATCGACCGACGAGATCGTGGCCCGACTCGACGCGTCGGCGCGACGCAACCGGCGAAGCCCTTGATCGCGGGCGACCCGCCGGGCGAGGCTGCGCCGCTCGCCCGACGAAGCTGACGCACGGGAGATACGGGATGGCGGATCCGAGTCCGGCCGGCGGCGACGCCGGCAAACTCGTCGTCGCGAATATCGGCCTGATGCTGTCCGGCGCGCTGGAGAACCCGATCCTGGACGCCGACACGCTGGTCGCGACCGGCGGCAGGATCGCCCAGCTCGGCAAGGCGGCGGACTGCGACACCGGCGGCGCGGCGACGACCATCGACGCCAAGGGAGCGACGCTCTGTCCCGGGCTGATCGACAGCCACGTCCATCCGGTGTTCGGCGACTGGACGCCGCGGCAAAGCCAGCTCAACTGGATCGACAGTTCGATGCATGGCGGGGTCACGACCATGATCTCGGCGGGCGAGGCCCACCTGCCGGGAAGGCCGCGCGACCCCAAGGGCGTGGTGGCGCTCGCGATCACCGCCCAGCGCGCCTTCAGCGCATTTCCTCCGGGCGGGGTCAAGCTGCATGCCGGCGCGCCGATCCTGGAGCAAGGCATGACGAAGGAAGACTTTCGCTACATGGCCGAGGCCGGCGTGACGCTGCTGGGCGAGATCGGCCTGGGCGGCGTCAAGGCCGGGGAGGAAGCCCGGATCATGGCCGGCTGGGCGCGCGAATACGGCATCCAGTCGACCATTCACACCGGCGGGCCGTCGATCCCGGGCTCCGGCCTGATCGACGCCGACACCGTGCTCGAAGCCGGACCCGACGTGATCGGACACATCAACGGCGGGCACACCTCGCTGCCGCAGGAGGAGATCCGTCGGCTGTGCGAGGAGTCGCCGGCGGCGATCGAGATCGTCCATAACGGCAACGAGCGTTCGGCCCTGTTCGCCCTGCGAACGGCCTATGAGCTCGGACAGCCCGAGCGCGTCATCCTGGGGACCGACGGCCCGGCCGGCTCGGGCGTGCAGCCGCTCGGCATCCTCCGCATGGTGTCGATGCTGTCGGCCCTGGGCGACGTGCCGACGGAGACGGCCTTCTGCTTCGCGACCGGCAACACGGCGCGCCGGCGCGGCCTGGATTGCGGCATGATCGAGGTCGGCCGCGCCGCCGACTTCGTATTTCTCGATCGCGCCCAGCACAGCGCCGGCCGCAACCTGCTGGAGTCGGTCCGACTGGGCGATCTCGCCGCGGTCGGCATGGTCGTCATCGACGGCAAAGTGGCTTCGGGACGGAGCCGCAACACGCCCCCGGCCGACCGGCTGCCCGAGGCGACGTGACCCGCCCTTCCCTGTCCTTCAACGTGTAGCGAGTGAGACCCTTCATGCCCGACGACACCCCGCTCGAGACGATGAAGTTCGGCATCGGCCAGCCGGCGCCGCGCACCGAGGACCCGAGGCTGCTGACCGGCCGCGGCAAGTACGCCGACGACTACAGCGCGCCGGGCCAAGCCTATGCCTGGCTGATCCGCTCCGCCTTCGCGCATGGCGAGATCCGCGCGATCGACCGCGTCGACGCCGCGGCCGCGCCGGGCGTGCTCGCGGTCTATACCGGCGAAGACCTCCGGGCGGACGGTCTCGGCAACCTGCCCTGCAACATGCCGCTCAAGAGCCGCGACGGCAGCGCGCTCGTCACCCCGCCCCGCCCGGCGCTGGCGGTCGACCGGGTGCGCCACGTCGGCGATCCGTTCGCAGCCGTGGTCGCCGAAACCCTCGCCCAGGCGAAGGACGCGGCCGAGCTGGTGCGCGCCGACATCGCGCCGCTGCCGGCGCTGACGGAAGCGGCCGACGCGGCCGCGGACGGCGCCGAGCCGTTGTGGGACGCGGCGCCCGGCAACGTCTGCCTGGATTTCTTTCTGGGCGACGAAGCGGCGGTGGATGCGGCCTTCGCCGGGGCTGCGCACGTCACGCGCATTGCGCTGGCGAACACGCGCATGGTGGTGAACGCGATGGAGCCGCGCGCCGCGGTGGCGGAATACGACTCCTCGAACGGCCGGTTCACGCTCCACGTCCCGTCGCAGGGGGTCGTCGGCTTCCGCAACGCGATGGCCGGCCTGTTCGGGATCGCGCCCGAAATGGTCCGCGTGGTGTCGGACGACGTGGGCGGGTCGTTCGGCATGAAGGGCATGGCCTATGCCGAGCCCGCGGTGACGATGTTCGCCGCGCGCAAGCTCGGGCGGCCGATCAAGTGGTGCGCCGAGCGCACCGAGAGCTTTCTTTCCGACCATCACGGCCGGGCCAGCGAGATCGAAGCCGAACTCGCCCTCGGCGCCGACGGCGGCTTCCTCGCTGCGCGCTTCACCGGCTATGGCGACATGGGTTCGTATCTCACCGCCATGGGACCCGCCCCGCCGACCATGGTCACGAGCCGCAACATCGCGAGCGTCTACCGCACCCCGGCGATCGCCTACGCCGTAAAATGCGCCTTCACGAACACCGTGCCGACCGGTCCCTATCGCGGCGCCGGGCGCCCGGAATCCAAGTATTTCCTCGAACGGCTGATCGATCAGGCGGCGCGCGAAACCGGACGCGACCGGATCGAGCTGCGCCGGCGCAACCTGATCTCGCCGGCGGACATGCCCTACGACGCGCCGGTCGGCACCACCTATGACAGCGGCGAGTTCGAGGCGATTCTCGACAAGGCGGTCGCGGCCGCCGACTGGGCGGGATTCCCGGAACGCCGCGCGCAGTCCGAACGGGCGGGATGGCTGCGCGGCATCGGCATCGCGCCCTATCTCGAGACCACGGCCCCGGCCGGGGCCGAGCTCGCCGACATCCGCTTCGAGGACGACGACAGCGTGACGCTGATCACCGGCACGCGCGACTTCGGCACCGGCCACGCCGCTCCCTTCGCCCAGGTGCTGAGCGACCGGCTCGGCGTCCCGTTCGACCGCATCCGCGTAGTCCAGAACGACAGCGACCTCATGAGCGACGGCGCCGGCGGCTCGGGCGGCTCGCGCTCGGCGATCGCGAGCGGCGGGGCGATGCTGGAAGCCAGCGAGCGGATCGTGGACGGCGGGCGCAAGGTCGCGGCCCATCTGCTGGAGGCGGCGGACGAAGACGTCGAATTCGCGGGCGGCGCGTTCCGCGTCGCCGGCACCGACCGGTCGATCGCCCTGCTCGATCTCGCGCGCGAACTGCGCGAACGCGCCGATCTTCCCGCCGGGCTGCCGCGAACGCTCGACGTGAAGGTCAACCACGCCACCAGCCCGTCGAGCTACCCCAACGGCTGCCACGTCTGCGAGGTGGAGATCGATCCCGAAACCGGCGAGACCCGCGTGCTGCGCTACACGGTGGTGGACGATTTCGGCGTGGTCATCAACCCGTTGATCGTCGCCGGACAGGTGCATGGCGGCATCGCCCAAGGGCTCGGGCAGGTGCTGCTGGAACAGGCGGTCTACGACCCGGAGGGCCAGCTGATCACCGGCTCCTACATGGACTATGCGATGCCGCGCGCGGGCGACCTGTGCAGCATCGACTTCTCGATGCATCCCGTGCCGTGCGCGACCAACCCGCTGGGCGCCAAGGGTTGCGGCGAGGCCGGGAACGGCGGCTCGCTGCCGGTGGTGATGAACGCCGTCATGGACGCCCTGGGGACGCGCGGCGTGCAGCGGCTGGACATGCCGGCGACGCCGTGGCGCGTATGGACCGCGCTGCGGGACGCGGCGAGCGGCTGACCGGCGGCCCGGCGACGCGCATGGAATCCGACGCCGACCAGATCGAGTTCTGGAACGGGCCGGTCGCGGCGCTCTGGACGGCGCATCAGGCGGCGCAGGACGCCATGCTGGCCCCGCTCGGCGAACGGGCGATGGCGGCGGCGGCGTTCGCCCCCGGCCAGCGGGTGCTGGACGTGGGTTGCGGCTGCGGCGGCGCCACGCTGGAGATCGCGCGGCGCGTCGGGCCGGCGGGCCGGGCGATCGGCATCGACGTCTCGGCTCCGATGCTGGCCCGCGCCCGCGAACGCGCCGCGGCCGAACCCGGCTCCCGCGCGTCCTTCGAGACCGCCGACGCTGCGACGCGCGCCTTCGCGCCGGGCGCCTTCGACCGCATCTATTCCCGCTTCGGCGTCATGTTCTTCGCCGATCCGACGCGCGCGTTCGAGAATCTGCGCGCCGCCATGGGCAAGGGCGGGCGGCTCGCCTTCGTGTGCTGGCGGTCGGTCAAGGACAACCCCTGGGCGCTGGCGCCGATCGCCGCCGCGGGTCGGCATCTGCCGCCGATGCCGCGGCTCGGCCCGGAGGATCCAGGGCCGTTCTCGTTCAAGGACCCCGACCGCATCCGGCGCATCCTGACCGGGGCGGGCTTCGAGGCGCCGGAGGTAACCCCGTTCGATGCAGGCGTGAGTCTGGGCCCCGATCTCGACGCCGCGGTCCCGCACGCGCAGGAGCTGGGACCCGCATCGCTGGTCATCGCCCAGGCGCCGCCCGACGTCCGGAGCCGGATCGCCGCCGATCTCCGCGAAGCGCTGTCCGAATACCTGACTCCGACCGGCGTGACGCTGGACGCCGCGACCTGGATCGTGACCGCCGGGCGGGGCTGAAGCGAGTCGATCCCGGCCGATTTACGACGCTTGTCGTCGGCGGCGAACACGCCCGATCCGCCGCCGTCAGGCCACGCCGCGGGCGGCGAGGTGGCGGCGCATGGCGGCGATCCGGTTCGCGTCCAGTGGGTGGGTGCTCAGGAACTCCAGGCGCCCCCGACCGCCGGAACGTCCCGCCATCTTCCCCCAGAAGCGGAGCGCCTCCGGCGCGGCGTAGCCGCCGCCGATCATGAAGTCCAGGCCGAGGCCGTCCGCCTCGTATTCGTGCTGGCGCGAATAGGGGAGGATGATTCCGAACGTCACCCCGGCGCCGAGCACGGCGGCGACCTCGCCGGCGTAGCGCGAGTCGGATTGGGACAAAGCGGCGGCGGCGACGGCGACGCCGCTCTGGAGAAGCAGCCGCTGACTGAACCGCTCGGCGGCGTGGCGGCCTACGACATGGCCGACCTCGTGCCCCATCACGGCGGCGATCCAATCGTCGTTCTCCATGATGTCGAGAATACCGGCGTAAAAGCCGACCTTGCCGCCGGGCATGACCCAGGCGTTGACTTGATCGTCGTCGAAAGCCACGAACTCCCATTCATGGCGGTCGAGGCCACTGTCGGGATATTGCTGCGCAGCGGCGTCGACGATTCTTGGTCCGACCCGCCACAGGCGCGGGTCCTCGTACCGCGGAGTCCGGGCTACGACCTCGCGCCAAGTACCGGCGGCAAGGGCCGCCAGCTGTCCGTCGGAGACCAGCAGCAGCTGCTCACGGCCCAACGCCGCGTTCTTCTGGCAGCCGGAGAGACCGACGCCGGCGAAGGCGACGACGGCGCCCGACGCGAGTCCGGAAACGAGCTGGCGTCGCGTCAGTTCGACGGCCGCCGGCGGACGGGCCGCGGACGCCTCCCTGACTGCACGTATCCCCGGTCGACGGGATAGAGGAGTCGAAAGGCGCCGGTTCATGCGCACCGTCTGCATCCCCGCTAATCGATCTCGATCCGGCGTCCGGTAAACTGCACTCGAGAGTTGCGTGTCGTTCTCCACCATACCACATTAGCCCCGCTCGGCGAACGGGCGATGGCGACGGCGGCGCCATGCGCCATGCGCGGGGCTGAAGCGAGTCGATCCCCGCTTATTCATGAGAGCCGTCCCCGGCGAGAAGGCTTCATCCGAAATGGATTCCCGCTTTCGCGGGAATGACGGATCCTTGGCGCGGCCGTCAATACAAGCCCCGTCATTCCCGCAAAAGCGGGAATCCAGGGACCTCGACGAAACCGACCGAAGCGGTCGCGCCCCGACAGAACCTGATTTCTCAAACGGACACTGAGAAGGACCGAGAGGCCGCCGCGTGCTTTTCCTGCTCCGGCGGCGCGACGATGCCGCGCGGGCCTTGTCCAGCATGAGAATACGGGCTAACGCTCGATCAGTCGCAACTGGTCGCCATATTTCACTCCCGCAACATGACATGCGGTTTCAATATGTTTTCGAATGACCATTGTACCTATATTTCTTCCCAACCACCAGCCGTTTCCCAAATCTATGGATGCCGTTGCTATGAGGCGGTCATTATCGTAAAGTTTCTCACGATTTCTCGATATCAGCTTTCGTTTTCTGCTAACGGTCACAGAAGCAAACCTATCCATGAATTCGGAATTCTCGCGATGGAACCTGTTCAATATCTCCACCAAGGTACCTATAGCGGTCCGAGTCTCCATATGCTCTTCTCTATAGACAAATCCGACGATCTTGGACCGTAAGCCAAGTACCGGTGGTTTCGGGTCAGAAGACGGTCGAGGTTCCGGAGCCGGCTCCGACGTCCTAAGGCGCTCCTTCAAAAACGCTTCCACGTCATCGAGTTCCGGCTTCGTCCCGCATACGGTCTCCACCTTTTCTGCAAGCAAGTCGCGAAGCATCTCATCGGGCTCCTCCAGCAGGGTTCGCCAAGCTCCTGGAATAGCTTCACAGGCTCTCTCTCGCTCCCGATTGCTCGCGTGCCGTTCCTCTGCGTCTTGCCTGGCTTGCCCGGAAACAACGCGATCCTTCCGAAGATGTTTTTCCAGAAAATCGACGTATTCAGATATCCTGTGTTCAAATTGCCTCAATTCCAGCCGGTAGAAACGCCGCTCTGTGGGGGGGCCGGGCACCATGCTGAGATAGAAATCCCAGCGATTACCGTCCGTCAGGACGAGGAACGGGACTCCTTGGTTAGAGGCGTATCTGAATAGTTGCTCCTCTCCGCCGCCATCCATGGCATCGACACGTTTGGCTTCGATGAAGACCAGCGCTTGGTCGCGATCAAGAAGTGCGTAGTCCACCGAGCCGCCTTCGACGGAATATTCCGGCACGCACACGTCGGGATCGGCATCGTTCCAGCCCAGCGCGCGCAAAACCGGAGAAATGATCGCGAACTTGACCTGCTCCTCTTTGTTCAATCGGCCGGAGCGAAGATGACCAACCGCGTTATTCAATATCTGCTCCAAACTCATGTTCAGACATCCACGCTTATTTCACCGATTCCGAAATCCGTTCGCATATCGTCCGGACCGACGAGCCGCTTCTCCAAGATTACCGCAACCCGAAGACTACCGCAACCCGTCCTCGCCCTTGGCGTCGGCGGCGGTGAGGCCGCCGACGCGGGGCAGCGGACGGCCCGAGTCGGTTACCGCGACCGCGACCAGAATCTCGTCGGCGCGGGGGGCGTCGGCGAGGCGGACTTCGATGCCGTCGAAATGGCTGCGGACATAGGCCGCGTCCTTGTGGCCCAGGGGGACGTCGATCGGCGTGCCGGGGCCGCCCATCTTCTTGACCGAGGGGACCAGGGCCGCGCCCTTGCCGACCGCCTTGCGCAGCGGCGCGCCGAGCTTGGGGTGGAGGATCGCCGCCGCGTGCTCCCACTCGCCGTTCTCGCCGACGATGGCCGCCTTGCCGTAGCTCTCGGCCTGGTCGGGACGGATGCCGAGGGCCCGGACGCACATACCGCCGAGCAAACCGCCGAGCTCCTCGCCCGCCTCCATCAGCGCCGACAGGTCCTCGACGTAACCGCCGGCGCAGGGGTTCTCGATCACCGCCAACGCCGCCGCCTTGCGGGTGGGCGGGTCGATGGCGCGGCCGACCTCCTTGCGGATCTCCTCGACGACGACGCCGGTCTTGCGGATCGAGACGCTCATCGCAAGCCGTCCTCGCCCTTCACGTCGGAGTCCGCCAGCCCGCCGGCCCTCGCATAGATGCGGGGCCCGGTCGCCATCGCCTGGATCCAGACGATCTCGCCCGCGCGCGGCGCATCGGCGATGGCGCATTCGATGCTGTCGAAATGGCTCCGCACATAGGCCGCATTGGCGTGCCCGATCGGGACGTCGACCGAGCAGCCCGGCCCGCCGACCTTCTTGGTCGAGGGCACGATGGCCTTGGACTTCTCGATCAGCCGGCGCATGCCGTAGCCGCCCGGCTCGTGCCACAACGCGGCGTGTTCGAGTTCGCCGTCCTCGCCGACGATGGCGGACTTGCCGTAGGCGACGATCCCGTCGGCGCCTCCCAGCAACGCCATCAGCCGCTTGGCCATCTCGACGCCGAGCGGCTTCAGCGCCTCCATCAACGGCAGGAGATCGTCCACGTGGCGGCCGGCATAGGGGTTGCCGGCGACTGCGGCGATATAGCCCTTCCATTGCGGCGGATCCGCCGGCGGCCCGAATTCGTGCAACACCTGTTCGACATGCGTGACGAACTTCCGCACCTTGACGAGTTCGCCGAAGTCGCCCTCGGCCGCGGTCCGAACGACCGTTCGCGCATCGTCCATCGTCCCCTCCTCTTGCCTTATGCGGCGAGCGCCGCCGGCCCATCGCCGACGATCCGCCTGCGCCCCTTCAACGTCATCGCCGCGGCCAGGATCAGCCCGGTCCGGCGCATGGCCTCGGCGACTCCTTCCCCGGCGTCGAGCGCCGCGGCGAGCGCGCCGTCGTCCAACTCGCCGACGGCGACGGTGACCGGCAGATCGCCGAGATCGGTATCGTCGTCGAGCTCGCGCGCCGGCCGGCGCTCGACGGCGGGATGATCCACGTCGACGGCATTGGCGATCAGCGTCGCCGCCGCATCCGCCGCGGCGGCGTTGCGCGCGAGCACGGTCACGGCGTCGGCAATCCCGAGCGACAGGCTGCGCCCGGTCCATCCGCTGGTCGCAACGCCGCGCGCCGGCAGATCATGCGCAAGCCGGGCGATCCCGTCGATCGCCGGACGGCGGAGGTCGCCGACCATGCCCAGCGTCAGCGACGCGCCGGGGGCCAGATCGAAGGCGACGTCGCCGCCGTTGTTGACCCAGACGTGCTCCAGATCGCGGCCCGAGGCGAGCGCCTGGAGCATCTCGTCGGCGACCGCGCCCGCGACCGCGGCCATCGGCGTGACGTAAGCGCGGCGATGCGGCCAAACCGCGTCCATCATGCGGATCGCCACCGGGCCGCGCGGGCGCCAGCGCGGCGGCGCCGCGGGCTTGCGCAGCATGGCGAGCTCCTCGACCAGGACGGCGAGCAGATCGGCGAAGCGCGTCCGCGCCCGGCCGTAGGCGCGGGCGATCTCGGCCGGCGGGCCCTTGGCGCCGACGATCAGGTCGATCGGCCCGTGATGGAGATGCAGCCGTCCTCCATCGGCGAGCAGCCGCGCTTCGGGCGCGCCCGTCATCGGCGATCCGCCAAGATCAGACGTCCTCCAGCGTTCGTTGTTCCTGGAACGGCCAAGGATTGGCCGCGGTCCAGGCCTCGGATCGGACCGGGCGCCCGGCGACGGCCTGGTCGAGCGTGACCACCCGGTCGCCATAGCCGCCGAGCCGCTCGTATTCGGCGCGCGGCAGAGTGAACTCGATCGGGGCCACCAGCGCGGGCGTCGGGACGTAGCCGAAGCAGTTGTCGGGGGTGCGGGTCACGTCGACCATCACGGTGATGCCGCCGCCCGGCCAGACGAAGACCGGCGCGCCGCCGCAGGTGACGCGGGTGACCAGATGCTTGACCGACCGGGTGAGCCGCACCGGGTTCACGGTGACGCCGGCGCGGAGCGACCCGCCGGCCCCGCCCATGAACATGACCGAGCACAACGCGGGTTCGCAGTTCTCGCCGATGCGATCGACCGTGAGCCGGAGCTCGGCGGGCATCTCGCGCGCGACCGGGCGGAGGTCGTCGTCGAGGACGAAATAGGCCGCGTCCTCCCCGGTGGTGCTCACCATCAGCAGACGAAGCCCCGGCCAAGCGACCTTGGGATTGATGGTCTCGACGATCGAGAGCGGATCGGTCACGTCCGTGCCGCCCCAACCGCCGCCGGGCTCGGCGACCTGAAAGTAGCGTCCGGGCGTAGACCGGCGGCCGCGCACGCGGATGCCGGCATGGGGCATGTCGAGGAAACGGCCGGACTGGTGCTCGGTCAGGACTCCGGTGATGTGATCGTCGACCACGATGACCTCATCGACATGGCCATGCCATTGGAGGGCGAAGATGCCGATGGCGGCGGAGCCGCAACCGACGCGCATGCGCTCCTCGCGCACGCCGTCGATGACCGGCGGCTCGCCGGCCTGGACGACGAGGGCCGCGCCGTCGTCGACGGTCATCTCGACGGGTTGCTTGTTGCACAGCGCGAGCATCGCCGCGCAGGTCGCGTTGCCCTCCTTCTTGCTGCCGCCGGTCAGGTGACGGACTCCGCCCAGGGCCAGCATCTGCGAGCCGTACTCGGCGGTGGTCACATGCCCGATCTGTTCGCCGTCGACGCGCACCGGGGCCGGCTCGGGACCGATATAGCGGTCGGTGTCGATCTTCACCTTGATGCCGCAATAGCTGAAGATGCCCTCGCTCACGACGGTCACCATGTCGACGCCGTCATGCTCGCTGGCGACGATGAACGGCGCCGGCTTGTAGTCGGGATAGGTGGTGGTGGCGCCGATCCCGGTGACGAAGGTCGGCACCCGGCCGATCAGCGAGCCGTCCCAATCCCCGGCGTCGGACAGGAACGGGACCACCTGGCCCCGATCGTCCACGACCTGCTGGGTGACGACCAGCGGGTCGGTGCGGGTGAGCACGCCGTCGACGTTGCCGTAGCGGTCGCAGGCGCCGGTGCGGCCGGGCCGGATACGGCACAGCACCGGGCAGGCGTCGCAGGTGATGACGCCGTCGCGCGCCGTCCCGCCGGCTGCGGCGGCGCCGGTCATTTGCGGGCCGCCAGAAGCGCCGCGCGGACGCGATCGGGGGTCGCGGGCGCGCGCCGCATACGGACCCCGGTCGCGTGATGGATCGCGCCGAAGATCGCCGGCGCGGTCGGGATCAGCGCGGGTTCGCCGATCCCCTTGGCTCCCCAGGGGCCGGTGGGCTCGGGCTGCTCGACGACGATGGTCTCGATATCGGGCACGTCGCCGAAGGTCGGGATCAGGTAGTCGTGCAGGTTCTCGGTGCGGCCAGGGATGAACTCCTCCATCAAGGCGAGGCCCAGACCCTGCGCCACCCCGCCATGGATCTGGCCTTCGACCTGGGCCGGGTTGAGCGACTTGCCGACGTCGTGGGCGGCGGTGACCTTGCGCAGCTTGACGACGCCGAGCTCGACATCGACTTCGACCTCGGCCATCTGCGCGGCGAAGCCGTAGGTGGCGTAGGGCTCGCCCTGCCCCTCGTCGTCGAGCGGCGTGGTCGGCGGGTTGAAGAACCCTTCGCCCAGCAGCACGTCGCCGTTGCGGCCTTCGGGCAAGCTCGCCAGGTCGATCTCGCGCACCGCGTCGCCGTCGCGAACCACCAGCCGGCCGGAGCCGAACTCGATCCCGGCCTCGTCGCCGACATTCGCCAGCCTGCGTATCCGCCGGCGTAAGTCCTCGCCGGCCAGCTTGGCCGCGTTGCCCGATATGTAGGCCTGCCGCGAGGCGGAGCTCTTGCCGGCGTCGGCGGTCAGGTCGGTATCGCCCCAGACCAGCCGGACGCGCCCCATCTCAATGCCGAGCCCGTCGGCGGCGCATTGCACCATGGTGGTGTTGGCGCCCTGGCCGATGTCCTGGGCGCCCGAATAGAGCGTGACCCGCCCCTCGCGCGAGATCCCGACATGCATGGTGGAAGGATTGTACATCGCGGTGTTGCCACAGCCGTACCACATGCAGCCGATGCCGGCGCCGCGGCGCGCGGCGCCGTCCGCGCGGACGTTGAACGCCTCCGCCTCGGCGCGGGCGCGGCGCCAATGCGGACGCAGTCGTTCGAGGCATTCCGCGAGGCCGCAGCTCGCGAGCGACTGGCCGGCGGGGGTCGGCTGGCCGGGCCGGATCGCGTTCTTGTGGCGGAATTCGAGCGGATCCATGCCGAGCCGCTCCGCCATCTCGTCCATCAGCGCCTCATGCGCGATCGCCGCTTGCGGCACGCCGAAGCCGCGGAAGGCGCCGGCCGGAGTCTCGTTGGTGTAGACCGCGCGCGTCCGCGCCTCGACCGCGGGCACGAAGTAAGGGCCGGTGGCGTGGATCGGAACGCGATCCTTGACCGTCAGGCCGAAGGAGATATAGGCGCCGGTGTTGAAGTCGCCGTCGAAGCGGAAGGCGGTCAGCAAGCCGTCCTCGTCGCAGCCGTATCTGGCGGTCACGCGCGACGGATGGCGCTTGGTCGAGGAGGCCATCGACTCGATCCGGTTGTAGACGCAGCGAACCGGCCGGTCGAGCAGCCAGGCCGCGACCGCCAGGAACGGATGCACCGACAGGTCGAGCTTGCCGCCGAAACCGCCGCCGCAGGCGGTGGGGAGGATGCGCACCGCATCGTCGGGGATGCCGAGCAGCTGGGCGACCTCCTCCCGGTCCATATAGGGCGACTGGGTGGTGACGGTGAGCTCGAGCCGGTCGCCGACGCGGCGCGCCCAACCGGCTTCGGGTTCGATATAGGCATGTTCGACGAAGCCCGTCTCGAAGCTGTCCTCGACCACGACGCGGGACCTCGTGAAGCCCGCCTCCACGTCGCCCCGGCGCAGGAAGCCCCGGCCCATCACGTTGCCGGGCTTGTCGGCATGGACGCGGGGGGCGCCTTCGGCCAGGGCACCGTCGAAGCCCAGGACGGGTTCGCGAGGGCTGTAGCGGATCGGGACGTCCTCGTCGCGGATGCCAAAGACGGATCGGTAATCCCCGACCAGGGCGACCACCGCCTCGCCGCGATAGCGCACCTCGCCGTCGCAGAGAGCAGGCTGATCCTTGACCGCGGGGTAGACGCCGAATCCGTTGCGTCCGGGGACGTCGGCGGCGGTGAGCACCTTGACCAGGCCCGGCCAGGCGGCGTGCAGCGCATCGAAAGAACCCAGGGTGAAGGCGGCGCTGAAATGCGGCGAGCGGACGACGCGGAGCCACAGGGCGTCGGCCGGCGCACGGTCGGCGCCGAAGACCTCCTCGCCGTTGACCTTTCGCAGGCCGTCGGTCTTGGGGACCGGCGCGCCCACGGCTTCGCCGGCGGCCGGGTCGGGCGGCGCGGCCGGCGCGCCGTTCGGCGACAGCGCCGTCTTCACCGCACCGACGATGTTGCGGTAGCCGGTGCAACGGCACAGCACGCCGCCCATCGTGTCGAGGAGCGCCTCGTCGGTCGGGTCGTCGGCCCGCAGCAGGAGATCGGCCGCGGCCATCATCATGCCCGGCGTGCAGATGCCGCACTGCGCCGCATCGCCGAGATGGAAGGCGTCGCGCAGCCGCGCCAGCCGATCGTCGGCGTCGGCGAGACCCTCGACCGTCATCACCTCGCGTCCGGCGGCCTGGGCCGCCGGCGTCATGCAGGAGCAGACCTGCTCGCCGTCGATCAGCACCGTGCAGGCGCCGCAATCGCCGGCGTCGCAACCGACCTTGGCGCCGGTGAGCCCGAGGTCCTCGCGCAGCACGTGGACGAGCCGCCGCAGCGGATCGCCCGTGACCGTCGCCGGCCGGCCGTTGACCGTGAAGGATGTCGTCTCGTCCGTCATGCGGCGCTCCCGAAGGTTTGCAGCGCGCGGCGCACCAACGTCAGCGCCGCATCCATGCGGTAATCGGCGGTCCCGCGCACGTCGTCGATCGGGGCCAGGACCGACAGATGCCCGGCGGCGGCGCGCCCGGCCAGCCCGTCGGCGATCGGCGCGCCGATCAACGCGGCCTCCAGATCGGGCAGCCGGCGCGCGACCTCGGAGCAGGAGCCGACGGCGACCCGGGCGGCGGCGACCCGCCCGTCGCCGGTCCGCTCCAGGATCGCGGCGACCATGACGATGGAGATCACCAGATATTTCCGCGCGCCGAGCTTGAGGAAGGCGCTCGCGGCTTCGTGCGCAGGCTTGGGCAGGGTAAAGCCGGTGACCAGCTCGTCCGGGCGGCGGACGGTCTCGCGGTTGCCGACGACGAACCCGGCCAGCGGCACCGACCGGCGACCGGCGCGGGAGGCGAGCTCGACCACGGCGTCCATCGCCAACAGGCAGGGCATCCCGTCGGCGGCCGGCGAGGCGTTGCAGACGTTGCCCGCGATCGTGCCCGCGTTCTGCACCTGAACGCCGCCGACTTCGCGCGCGGCGAGCTTGAGCGCATCGAACCACGGCGGAAGGTCGGCGCGGATCAGATCGGTCCAGGTGGTCAGCGCGCCGATACGGTAGTCGTCGCCCCGGTCTTCGATCCCTCGGAGGCCCGGCAGGGCGGAGACGTCGAGCACGTCGTCGTCGAGCGGCTTGCCGACGCGGGCGGGATAGAAATCGGTGCCGCCGGCGACGACGACGCAAGGCGTCCCGACCAAGGCGTCCAGCGCCTCGTCGATGCCGGTGGGACGGAGATAACTCGCCACCCTACTCCTCCAGGGCGCGGCGGGACCGGTTCACGCGCGCAGGCTCAAGGGACAGTTAGGAAGGGACAGTTAGGAAGGCCTGCCCGAACCTGTCAAGATCGGCCCGGGACGGCGCCGTCGTCGGCAAGGATTCGTTACAAAACAATACAACTTTCAATTGCGGGAGGTCCGGCCGTCGAATCCTCCCGAAACCGGCCGAAAGCAGGCCGAAAGCAGGAGAAACGCGGGGCGAATTCCCGGTCCGAATTCGACGGGCGGCGGGCGGAATCATCCGCGCTTCATCTCCCCGCTTCGACGCGGCCGCTCGGGCCAAAGCGCGGCGAAGGAGCGACGCCAACATTCAATTCACCTCCATCTTTACAATCTTCGATTGCAGGGCGCCAGGGTTGCGAAAACCCCGCCGGCGGTTCGCCGCGGGGCTCCGGTCGCGCCCTTCGATCATGGGTATCATACACACATCGCCCCTCCATGTCAAGTGAAAAATTCGGCGCTCCAATCATCAGCCTTCGAGCGGGATCAGGTTCGCCGCGACCACGCGCCGCACGCCGTCCGGCATCGGCGCCGACTTCCGCATCTCGGGGTCGAAGAACACTTCGACGGAGAGTTGGGTCGCGCACAGGACATGGGTATCGGCGTTGTACATGCGGCCCAGATGGCTGAGGCTGCGGTTGCCGAGATGGACGAACGCGCTCTGGATGTAGAACAGCTCGCCCGCCACCAGCTCGCGCTTGAAGTCGAGCTGGTTCCGGGCGACGACCATGGATACGCCGGCGGCCCGGAGCTCGGACTGAGGGATGCCCGCGACCGTCCACAGATGGAAGCCGGCGTCGTCGAAGTGATGCGCGTACCAGCGCACGTTCATGTGCCCGAAATGGTCGCAATGCCAGGGGAACACGACGGCGCGGTAGGTTTCTCTCCATTCGGCCATTCCGCTTCTCTCACGCCCGGTCCGGAGATGCGGGCTATGCGCCGATCATGTCGGCGGCCTTCTCGCCGATCATGATCGACGGCGCGTTGGTGTTGCCGCCGACGATCGTGGGCATGATCGAGGCGTCGGCGACGCGGAGTCCTTCGACCCCGCGCAGGCGGAGCTCCGGGTCCACGACCGCGCCGGCGTCGCTCCCCATGCGGCAGGTGCCTACCGGATGGAAGATCGTGCCCGCGTTGCGGCGTATCCAGTCGGACAGCGCCTCGTCGCCGTCGACCCCTGCCCCCGGGTGGAGCTCGGCGCCGCGATAGGGATCGAAGGCGGACGCATACATCAGGCGGCGGACCTGCTTGAAACCGCGCAGGAGGGTCGCGAGATCCTCCTCGGCGGAGAAGAAGCGAGGGTCGATGACCGGCGCCGCGGCGGGGTCGGGCGAGGCCAGCCGCACCTCGCCCCGGCTGCGCGGCCGGAGCAGCGCGGCGCTCAGGCTGAAGCCGTGGCCCCAGCCCAGCAGCCGGCCGTCGCGGGCGCGGCGTCCGGGAACGAACGAGCATTGGATGTCGGGCCGGTCGAGCGCCGGGTCGGTGCGGAAGAAGCCGCCGCTCTCGACCAGATTGCTCGACCAGAAGCCGCGCCGGTCGGCGAGATACCGGACGGCGTTCCAGGCGAGCCCCGGCATCGCCCGCAGGGACACGCCGTAGGGGGTCGTGCTGGGGCTGTCGAACTCGACCCGCGCGGCGACGTGGTCCTGGAGGTTCGCGCCCACGGAGGGCAGCGCGTGGACGACCGGGATCCCCAAACCGGACAGGGCGCGGCCGTCGCCGACGCCGGACAGCATCAGGATCTGCGGCGAGCCGATCGCGCCCGCCGACAGGACGACCTCGCGCCGGGCGGCGATCCGCCGCGCCGCGCCGCCGGCGAGCTCGACGCCGACGGCGCGGCGGCCGTCGAACGTCACGCGGGCGACATGGCCGCCGGTGACGACGGCAAGATTGCGCCGGCCCCGCGCCGGGGCGAGGAAGGCCGCGGCGGCCGAACAGCGCCTGCCGTCCTTCTGCGTGACCTGATGCAGGCCGAAGCCGTCCTGTTCGGGGCCGTTGAAATCATCGGTGCGGCGGTATTGCAGGCTCTCGGCCGCTTCGCACAGCGTTTCATGAAGCCGGTTCGGACGGTCCACGAAGGTGACGTTGAGCGGCCCGTCGCCGCCATGGAGATCGGATCGCCCGAAGGTCTCGTTACGCTCCGACTTCAGGAAGCAGGGCAGCACGTCGGCCCAGGCCCAGCCGGGATTGCCCGCCGCCGCCCAATCGTCGTAATCGCGCCGGTGGCCGCGGACATAGACCATGGCGTTGATGGAACTCGACCCGCCGAGAGCGCGCCCGCGCGGGACATAGACCGAGGCGCCATCCATTCGCGCCTGCGGGACGGTCGAGAAGCGCCAGTTGAGGACGCGATGCCTGGCCAGGGCGAACAGGGCGGCGGGGACGTGGATCAGCGGGCTGCGATCCCTGGGCCCCGCTTCGATCAGGCAGACGCGGGCGCGCCCGGACGCGCTGAGGCGGTTGGCGAGAACGCAGCCCGCGGAGCCGGCGCCGACGACGACGTAATCGAACTCCCGGTCGTCGGCCATGCGGGCCGCGCGCCGCGCCTAGACCGCCGCTTCCCGGCAGCGCGCCTCCATCCCGGCCCGACCGATGCCGGGCAAGGCGGCGTCGAGGACGATCGCCGTCTGGGCGGCGTCGGCGTCGTCGGGGACGAAGCCGTGACGGCGGAAATAGGCGGTCACGTTCGCGGCCGCATCGTCGGCGCGGCCGGCCTCGGGCGCGGGCGCCGCGGCGCGGTCGACCGCGCCGGCGAGGGCGAGCTGCTCGGCATGTTCGCAATCGACTTCGAGCTTCAGGATGCGCCGGCGCAGCGCGTCGCTGCGGTCGCGCGGGACAGGCGCCAGCCCGCCCTTGAGCCGGTTGCGCACCGCGCGGAGGGCGCAGACGACCTCGCGGCTCCAGGTCTCGACCGCGGCGAGGGCGGAATCGAGCTCGGCATCCGTCAGGCGGCCGCGGCCGCTCTCGCCGTTCCAGGCGCAGAACAGCATCACGTTCACGTCGATGCCGCGCCGCTCCTGCAAGGCGAGGCAGGCGGCCGGGACATCCGCGCTGCCGTAGACGCGAAGCGAAAAGTCCCAGAACGGGTGATCTTCGAACTCGAGCGTCATGGCCGCACCCCGCCTCCCCGCGCCGGAACGCGGCCGAATGTCGTCACCGCGGCCCGAGCTTGTCAAGCCGATGTCCGGGTTCACTACATATGAGACACCGGGTGGGCCTCCATGGCCGTAAGCAGGCTTCCGGCCATGGAACGACCGGATATCGACTGGCGCGATGGGCACCGTCTCACATGTGTCTGGACCAGGACAAGCATCGCGGGACGACTCGCAAGCGGCTGGCCGAGGCCGCGGGGATCAACGCGGTCTATCTGTCGCAGATCGTGGGCGGCCGACGCACCGGATCGGCCAGAACCCTGGCCGCCCTCGCCGCGGCCCTGGGCGTGACGGTGGACGCCTTGATCCCGGAGCCCGTCTCGGAACGGACCGAGTGACTCCGAGGGCGGCGTCCGCGGCGGGGCGTAGGGGACCTACCCGCCCTCCCCACCGGCCCCGACGCGGGCGGCCAGCGCCGCGGCCATGAATCCGTCGAGATCGCCGTCGAGGACCGCCTGCGGGTTGGTCTTCTCGACGCCGGTCCGCAGGTCCTTGACCATCTGGTAGGGTTGGAGGACGTAGGATCGGATGTGGCGGCCCCAGCCGATCTCGGACTTGGCCTCGTGCTCGGCCTGGGCGCGGGCCTCGCGTTTGCGCAGCTCCAGCTCGAACAGGCGGGCGCGGAGCATGGCCATCGCCGCGGCGCGGTTGCGGTGCTGCGAGCGGTCGTTCTGGCACTGGACGACGATGCCGGTCTCCAGATGGGTGATGCGGACCGCGCTGTCGGTCCGGTTGACGTGCTGGCCGCCGGCGCCGGACGCGCGATAGGTATCGACGCGCAGGTCCTTGTCCTGGATCTCGATCTCGATCGCCTCGTCGATCACCGGGTAGACCCAGACGGAAGCGAAGCTGGTATGCCGCCGGGCGCTGGCGTCGAAGGGCGAGATGCGGACCAAGCGATGCACCCCGCTCTCGGTCTTGAGCCAGCCATAGGCGTTGTCGCCGCGTATGCGGACCGTCGCCGACTTGACGCCGGCCTCCTCGCCGGGGCTCTCCTCGAACCACTCGACCGCGTGGCCGTGCGCGTCGGACCAGCGGACATACATGCGGAGCAGCATCTGCGCCCAGTCCTGCGACTCGGTGCCGCCGGCGCCGGCGTGAACCTCGAGGAAGCAGTCGTTGCCGTCGACCTCGCCCGACAGCAGGCTTTCGAGCTCCAGCCGCGCGGCCCGGTCGCGCAGCGCCGCCAGCGCCGCCTCGGCTTCGCCGACGACGCCGTCGTCGCCCTCCGCCTCTCCGAGTTCGATCAGCTCGACGTTGTCCGCCGTGTCGCGTTCGAGCGCGCGGAACCGCGCGAGCGCGCCATCCAGCCGAGTGCGCTCGCGCATCGCCGATTGGGCCGCGGCCGGATCGTCCCAGAAACCCGGTCTCTCCGCCTGCCGATCGAGCTCGTCGAGACGTCGTTGCGCGGCGTCTACGTCAAAGATGCCTCCTCAGCAGCCCGAGCGACTGCTCGATATCGGCGACGAGGGCGTGGGTTTCGGCGCGCATCGGTATCTCCCGCGGGTGGGTTCAACAAGAGCGTGGGTGGGTTCAATAGAGGTCCCGCATCCCGGTTCCGGGCCGGACGCCGGCGCGGGCGGGCGGGACGCCGCCGAGCGCGCCGCCGCGGCCCGCCGACTCGGCGCCGGGCTTGAACGCTTCGAGGATGACGTGACGGCCGCCGCTCCGCGCGACGCGGCCGGTCCGGGAATCGACCCGCACCAGACGAATGCCGCGCGGGACGCGGAAGGGGATGGCCGGCGCGTCGGCGAGCGCGCGCGCCATGAAGTCGCGGAAAATGGGCGCAGCGACGGACGCGCCGGTCTCGTAGCGTCCCAGCGTCCGCGGCTCGTCGAAGCCCACGAACACGCCGACCGCGAGGTCGGGAGAGAAGCCGACGAACCAGGCGTCGCGGCTGTCGTTCGTGGTTCCGGTCTTGCCGGCGAGCGGCTTGCCGACCGTCCGCACCGCCCGGCCGGTGCCCCGCTCGACGACTCCCTGGAGCATGGAGACGACCTGATAGGCGCTGCGCGGATCGGCGACCCGGGCGCGGCCGTCGGGGAGGATCGGCGGCTCCTGCCCCTCCCAGGCGACGCCGGCGCATTCGTCGCAGGCGCGGGCGTCATGGCGATAGACGGTCCGCCCCTGGCGGTCCTGGATACGGTCGATGAGGGCGGGAACGATCCGCCGCCCGCCGTTGACGAGCATCGCATAGGCGGCGGTAAGACGAAGCAGGGTGGTCTCGCCCGCGCCCAACGCCATCGACAGGACGTGAGGCAAGCGGTCCACGATCCCGAAGCGTTCGGCGTAGTCGGCGACGGTTTCGATGCCGACATGCTGCGCCAGGCGCACGGTCATCAGATTGCGCGACTTCTCGATGCCGAGGCGCAGCGGGCTGAGGCCGAAGAATTTGCGGCTGTAGTTGGACGGCCGCCACTTGCCGAGTCCCGGCCCCTGGTCGATGACGAGGGGCGCATCCAACACCAGGGTCGAAGGGGTGACGCCCCGATCCAGGGCCGCCAGATAGACGAAGGGCTTGAACGCCGAACCCGGCTGGCGCCGCGCCTGAGTCGCTCGGTTGAACTCGCTGCGGCGGTAGCTGAAGCCGCCGGACAGAGCGAGGACGCGGCCGGTATGCGGGTCCAGCGCGGCGAGCGCGCCGTCGATCTCGGGCAGCTGCCGGAGCGCGTAGCGGGCGCCGGGGGGCGATTCATCGGGTTCGCGCGCGGGGGCGGCCTCGACCAGCACGACGTCGCCCGCGGCGAGCACGTCGCCGGGCCGCTCGACCTTGGGCCCCAACCTCGCGCCGCTCCGGCTCGGGCGCGCCCAGGACAGTTCCGCCAGGGGAAGCCTGCCGAGCGACCCGTCCGCGAGTCCGATGTCGGCGCCCCGGGGATCGACCGCCAGCACGACCGCGCGCCGCCACGCCTCGGGCGTTCCGGCGGCGGCCACTTGCGTCGAGATCTTCGCCAGTTCGGGCCGCCAGGGGCGTTCCGGGTCGAGACGGCGCAGCGGGCCGCGCCAGCCATGGCGCCGGTCGTAGGCGAGCAGCCCCGCGCGCAGCACGTCGTCGGCGATCGCCTGGAGGCGGGGGGCCACGGTGGTGCGGACCGACAGGCCGCCACCGTAGAGCTCGTCCGCGCCGCGGCGTTCGAGCAGCTCGCGCCGGACCTCTTCGACGAAATACCCGGCCCGCGCGATGCGGATCGGGTCCGGCGGGCGAACGCGCACCGGCTCCGCCATCGCCGCCGCGGCCTCGGCCTCGTCCAGATAGCCGTCGTCCAGCATCCGCTCGACGACGTAATCGCGCCGCGCGCGCGCCGTCTCGGGCCGCCGGTGCGGGTCGTAGTTGTTGGGCGCCTTGGGCAGGCCCGCGAGGAACGCCGCCTCCGGCAAAGACAGCTCGTCCAACGACTTGTTGAAGTAGTTGATCGCCGCCGCGGCGACGCCGTAGGAGCCGAAACCGAGATAGATCTCGTTCAGATAGAGTTCGAGGATGGTCTGCTTGGAGAAAGCGCGCTCGATGCGAAAGGCGAGGATGACCTCCTTTGCCTTGCGCTCGAACGAAACTTCGGTGGTCAACAGAAAATTCTTGGCCACCTGCTGCGTGATCGTCGAGGCGCCGACGGGACGTTCGTCCCTCGCCATGCGGCCCAGATTCCGGACCGCGGCGCCGAGGATGCCCGGCAGGTCGAAGCCGGGATGGTCGAAGAAGGTCTTGTCTTCGGCCGAGACGAAGGCCTCGACCACCAGGCGAGGGATCGCCTCGATCGGCACGAAGACGCGCTTCTGGGTGGAGAACTCCGCCAGCAGACGGCCGTCCCCGGCATGGACCCGGGTCACCATCGGCGGGCGGTAATCGGCGAGCTGCTTATAGTCGGGAAGATCCCGGCCGTAGCGGTAGAACAACCAAGCGCCGCCCGCCGCGGCGGCCGACAAGAGCAGGACCAGCACCGACAGCGCCAGCAGGACGGGTTTCATCGACGACGCTCCGATTCGATGGAGGCACCGAGGCGGGAACGCTACCCGGCGATTGTGGCGGGTTCATGGCCGGTTCAGCGCCTGTTGACGCGCGAAATACGCATCGATCGCGCGCAATATCGCCACTGCGACCTTGGCGCGATGCTTGCCCGAGCGCAACAACTTCTCATCGGCCCGGTTCGACAGGTAGCCCAGCTCGACCAGGACCGACGGCATGTCGGGCGCCTTGAGCACCGCGAAGCCGGCGAACCGGTGCGGGCGGCGGCGGAGCATGCGGGTAACCTTGCCGAGCTCGCGCACGAGATGGGCCGCGAAGATCGCCGATTCGTTCTTCGTCTCGCGCTGCGCCAGATCGATCAGGATATCGGCGACCTCGCGATTCTGCACCCCGAGGTCGACCCCGGCGATCACGTCGGCCTTGTTCTCCCGCGCCGCCAGGGCCGCGGCTTCGCGGTCGGAGGCGCGTTCGGACAAGGTGTAGATCGACGCGCCGCGCACCCGGGGCTTGTGAATCGAATCGGCGTGCAGCGATATGAACAGTTCGGCCCCGGCGCGCCGCGCGCGGGCGATGCGGCCGCGCAGCCGGACGTAAACGTCGCGGTCGCGGGTGAGCATCACCCGATAGCGCCCCGACGCCTCCAGCGTGCGGCGCAATACCCGCGCCTGGGCCAGCACGACGCGCTTCTCGTGAACGCCGCTCCGCCCGATCGCGCCCGGATCGACGCCGCCATGGCCGGGATCGACGGCGACGACGCGCTTGGCTCCGGCGCGACGGGGCCCGGCCGCCCGCTTCGGGGCCGTCGCCGCGGCCGGCGGACGCCGCGCGCCATGCGACGGCGCGCCGGGGCGAAACGCCGCTGCGCTCACCCGTTTGAGGTCGATCACCAGACGGTGGCCCTGTCGCCCTCGGGGATCGAGCAGGAACGCCTTGACGATCCGCGCCGGCGCCCGGAGATCGAGCACGATGCGGGCGATGTCGGCGCGGAACGCGCCGTAGCGGAAATCGCCGATCAACCCGCCCCGGGTCACCGGCGTCGGCTTCATGCGCCACCGCACCGGCGGCAGGTCGACGACGACCCGGTACGGGTTGGCGAGGGTGAAGGCCTGGAAGGCGACGCGCTCGCTCAGATCGACCACGAAACGGGTCTTACCGGCATTGACGCCGATCCGCGCCCCCGTCACCACCGGCTCCGCCGCCGCCTCGACCGGCAGCGACAGGCCCAGCAAGAGCGCGCATCCGAAGCGTCCGGCTCGTCGAAACCCCTGCCACATATCGAAGTGTTCCTACGATACCTACCAGATATAGCGGTAATCGGGGCCGTGTTTCAACGACATTCGCCAGCCGTCCCGTATTTCGGGGTTTGAGGAGCGGTTCGGAGGCGATAGCTTCCGGCGGGATCGCCATGGTCGGGAGGATCGGGCATTTCCGGCATCGAGCACGCCAACGGGCATCGACATGACGGTCTGCGGGACGTCTCGCACCCGGCGCTGCGCGCGGCGCCCCGGCCGGACCGGTCGGCGCTGGAGTTCGACCTCGACCGGACGCTCGGCGCCGTGGTCCGGCTCCGCGCCGAGATCCCGGGGAGCGCGTTCACGGCGACGATCCTCGGCGCCGAGCGCGAGGGCAGCGGCGTCGCGATCGACGACGAGGGGCTGGTGCTCACCATCGGCTACCTGATCGCCGAAGCGAGCCGGGTGACGCTGACCCTGGAAGGCGGCGAGACGGTGGACGCCGCGCCGATCGCCTACGACCACGAGACCGGGTTCGGCATGGTCCGCGCGATGGCCCCGCTGGGGGCGCGGCCGATGCCGCTGGGCGCGTCGGCCAGGGTGCGAGAGGGGGACCGGGTGGTCGTTGCGGCCTTCGGCGGGTACGACCACGCCGTCGACGGGAAGGTGGTCTCGAAGCGCGAATTCGCCGGATCCTGGGAGTACCTGCTCGACGAGGCGATCTATACCGCCCCGGTCCATCCCTATTGGGGCGGGGCGGCGCTGATCGACCGGGCCGGCGCGCTGGTCGGCGCCGGGTCGCTCTACGTCGAAGAGGCCGCGGCCGGCGGGACGCGTCGGCCCGGCAACATGTTCGTGCCGATCGACCTGTTGCAGCCGATCCGGGACTCCATGATCCGGACCGGCCGGGCCGACCGGGCGCGCTTGCCCTGGCTCGGGATGTATACCGCCGAGGCGGCCCGGCGTCTGGTCGTCACCGGCGTGGCCCCCAACGCGCCCGCCGATCAGGCCGGCGTGGAGCCGGGCGACGTGATCCTCAACGCCGCCGGGGTCGCGGTCGAGGGGCTGGCGCAGCTGTATCGCACGCTGTGGCGGGCGGCCAGGCCCGGCGAGGAGATCCGCTTCACCCTGCTGCGCGACGACGACGTGGTGACGCTGCGCATACGGTCGGGCGACCGCTACGACTATTTCGACCTGCCGCGGCGTCACTGAGCGCGCCCGCGCTCGCGATCCATCCGGTGGCGGAAGGCGATGCGGGCGAACACCCCCGAGGTGCGCGGCAGGCGAATGAAGTCCCGCTGCCGCTCGTTGGGGACCGCCGGCCGCCGCGTCATCCGATAAAGCGCGAAGCCGCCCAGCGACAGCATCGCCGCGGCGGGAAACCAGAAATAGCCGCCGGGACCGAGCAGCTGCATGACGCCGCCGGCGATGGCCGGGCCCATCATCCCGCCGAGACCAGTGGCGAGGAGCAAACCGCTGGAGGCCGCGACCATCTGTCTGGGTTGCAGATAGTCGTTGGTGTGGGACACCGCCAGCGAATAGATCGGCATCGACAGCCCGCCGACCGCCGCGACCGCGATCATCTGCGTGAGCGGGGCGGAGCCGACGAACGAGGCGATCAGGGCCGCGCAAGCCCCGAGCAAGGCGACGCCGGTGAGTACGAGCCTGCGATCGAACCAGTCGCTCAGCCGGCCCGCCGGCCAGACGAGGATCGCGCCGCCGACGATCGAGACCGCGGCGAAGGTGGATATCCCCTCGATGCCCATCCCGATCGATTCGCCGTAGAGCGACGCAAGCCAGACCAGGCTGCCGCTGGAGGCGCCGTTGACCAGACATCCGGCGACGCCCAGGGGCGAAATTCGCGCCAGTTCGCGGATGCTGAAGCGATCCAGCTCCTCGAATCCGGGCGCCGAGTAGGTGGTGAGCGCGACCGGAACCAGGGCCATCGACACCAGAACCGAGGCCAGAATGAAGAGTTCGTATCCGGTGGCCGGGGCGGCGTTGAGCAGCAGCGGGCCGGCCGCCATCGAGCCGGTCATGACGACCATGTAGAGCGACAGGATGCGGCCTCGCGTCGCATTGGTGGCGCGGTCGTTGAGCCAGCTTTCGGCGATGACGAAGAGGCCGATATAGCAGAAGCCGGTGAGCCCCCGCAGAACGGTCCAAGCCAGGGGTTCGACGAACACGGAGTGCAGCAGCGCCGCCGCCGAGGCGACCGACGCCAGAGCGGCGAAGACCCGGATGTGGCCGACGCGGCGGATCAGGCGGGGGGTGGCCAGCGAGCCCGCGACGAAGCCCGCGAAATAGCCCGACATGACGACGCCGGTGACGAAGGCGGGGAATCCCTCGGCGGCGGCGCGCACGCCCAGCAGCGACCCTTGCAGGCCGCTCCCCGCCATCAGCAGCGAGATGCCGACGAGCAGCGCCCATACGGACAGCATGGCGGCGATCATGGTCGGCCTCCGACGTCGGCGGCGCGCATATGCCGGAAAACGCGGTCCGATTCCACCCCAATCGAACGCGGCGTCGATCACGATTTCGACGCGGCCGGCGGCGGCGGGTCGGCGCTTCGTGGTAGGGTGTTGCGGGCGGCGTTGCGGTTGTTGGGGAGGCTTGGTTGGCGAGGACGACGGAGCCTGGATTCAACGTTTGGCTGGCGGATGCGCTGCGCCGCAGACACCCGCGTTGGGCGGGGGCGTTGGGTTCGGAGCAGACCGGCGTGTTGCGCGCGCGGGGGCGGCGCCCGGACATCGCGATCTTCGATCCGCGCGGCCTTCCGGTGATCGTCGAGACGGAGTTCGAGCCGGCGCGGACGGTGGAGCGGGACGCCCGCGGTCGTCTCGGGGAGGTTCTGGCGCATACGGGGAGGCCGGTCGAGCAGGCCGTTGCGCTCCGGATCCCGGCTGCGCTGCGCGGTGACCAGGCGGCGCTGGCGGGGCGGATCGAGGAGGCGGAGTTTCGCTATTGCGTCTTCTCCGACGGACGGGAAGGCGCTGCGCGCTGGCCGGAGAGCGGTTGGGTTGCGGGCGGCATCGACGACGTCGCGACCTGCATCGAACTGGCGTCGCTGTCCGAGAACCGGGTGATCCAGGGCGCCGGGCTGCTCGAACTCGGCGTCGGCGAGGCCGCGCATCTGTTCCGCGAGCGAGCCTTGGCCGGCCATCCCGACACGTTGGAGCGCATCGCTGCGGCGCTCCACCAGCAGGACGGCGTGCAGACGTCGCGGATGGCGATGGCGATCGTCGCCAACGCGCTCTGCTTTCACGCCTCGATCGCCGGGTCGCACGGCATCGAGCCGCTGGAGGAGTTGCATGGCGAGTTGGCGGGGTTGTTGAAGACGCGGCTGCTGGCGTGCTGGCGGCGCATTCTCGACGAGGTCAATTACTGGCCGATCTTCGCCATCGCTTCGGAACTGCTGCGACCGATTCCGGACGCGACCGCGCAGCCGATCCTGCGCCGGCTGGAGCGGCTGGCGAACGAACTGGCGGAGATCGGCGCGACCAGCATGCACGATCTGTCGGGGCGGATGTTCCAGCGTCTGATCATGGACCGGAAGTTTCTGGCGACCTTCTACACGTTGCCGAGTTCGTCGGCGCTGCTGGCCGAGTTGGCGATCGCGCGGTTGGACGTCGACTGGTCGCGCGCGGATGCGGTGACGAACCTCCGCATCGCCGATCTCGCCTGCGGCACCGGGGCCCTGGTCGGGGCGGCCTATCGCGCGGTCTGCGCCCGCCACCGCCGCGCCGGCGGCGACGACGCCGACATTCACGGCGCGATGATGGAGCGCGGGCTGATCGCCGCCGACATCATGCCGGCGGCGACGCATCTCACTGCGGCCACGCTGTCGAGCGCCCATCCCGACCGGACCTTCGCCGACACGCAGATCTTCACCATGCCGTATGGAGAGCAATCCGGCGGCGGGCGGTCGATCGCCATCGGCTCGCTCGACCTGATCGAGGACGAAACGACCTTTCCGCTGTTCGGCACCGGTCGCCGGCGGGTCCGGGGCGCCGGGCGGGAGCGGGAGGACGATGCGGCGGTTCCGAGGTCCCTCGCCCACGGGGCGATGGACGTAGTGATCATGAACCCGCCGTTCACGCGGCCGACGAACCACGAGTCGACCTCGGTTCCGGTGCCGTCCTTCGCCGGCTTCGACACGTCGCGCAAGGAGCAGCAGGCGATGTCGAAGCGTCTGGCGCAGATCCGGCGCGCGCGGGGGACGCCGGCGAGCCACGGCAATGCGGGGCTCGCGTCCAGCTTCGTGGACCTCGCCCACGTCAAGGCGGCGCCCGGCGGCATCGTCGCGCTGGTCCTTCCCGCATCGTGCCTGCAAGGGGAGTCCTGGGCCGGGATGCGGCGGCTTCTGGCGGACGAATACCGCGATCTGCTGGTGGTGGCGCTGGCCGCCGCGGGTTCGACCGAGCGGGCGTTCTCGGCCGATACCGGCATGGCCGAGGTGCTGATCGTCGCCGCCAGGAGGAACGGCGACGAGGGCGGGCCGCCCGAGGCCGCCTGTTTCGTGAACCTCCATCGCCGCCCGCGCACGCTGCTGGAGGCGGTGGAGACGGCGCGGACGATCCGCGACGCGGCCGCCGGCGCCGAACAGGGGATACTCGCCGTGGGCGGCGAGGGCCGCGCCGGCAACTTCATCCGGGCGCCGTTCCACGAGACCGGATGCGCGGGGTTGCGCGAACCGCTGCTGGCGCGGACGGCGATGGACCTTCGGGCCGGGAGGCTGCGTTTGCCGAGGATGCGGGAGTCCTTGCCGGTCCCGATCGCCCGGCTGGCGGACCTCGGCTCGCGAGGGGCCATCGACCGCGACATAAACGGCGCCGAGGCGGGCAAGGACGGGCTGCCGCGGGGACCCCTCGACATCCTCGCGCATGACGGGGCGCGCCCGGCGACGTATCCGGTGCTGTGGAAGCACGATGCGGGCCGGGAGGCCGGGATGGTCGTTGCGCCCGACTCGGAGGGGCGCGCCCGGCCGGGCTGCGACGCCAAGGCGGTCGAGCTGTGGCGGCGCAACGCGGCGCGGCTCCACTTCAACCGCGACTTCCAGCTCAACTCCCAACCCCTCGCCGCCTGTCTCACGCCGGAACCCGCCATCGGCGGGCCGGCATGGCCCGGCTTCCTGCCGAAGGACGACGCCTGGGAGAAGCCCCTGCTGCTATGGGCGAATACGACGTTGGGGCTGATCTGCTTCTGGTGGGTCGGGACGCGGCAGCAGCAGGGGCGCGCGAGGCTGACGCTCAGCGCGCTGCCCGGGCTTCCGGCGCTCGACCCCAGGGCGCTCACGGCGCGGCAGATCGGGCAGGCGGAGGCGCTGTTCGATTCCTTCCGCTCACGGACCCTCCTTCCCGCCAACGAGGCCTATCGCGACGAGACGCGCCAAGCGCTCGACCGGGCGGTGCTGCTGGACTGGCTGGGCCTTCCCGACGACGTGATCGAACCGCTCGCGCTGCTGCGCGCGCAATGGTGCGCCGAACCCGGCGTCCATGGCGGTAAAGCGACCAGACCGCACTGACGACGCGGCCGGCGGCGGCGGGTCGGCGCTTCGTGGTAGGGTGTTGCGGGCGGCGTTGCGGTTGTTGGGGAGGCTTGGTTGGCGAGGACGACGGAGCCTGGATTCAACGTTTGGCTGGCGGATGCGCTGCGCCGCAGACACCCGCGTTGGGCGGGGGCGTTGGGTTCGGAGCAGACCGGCGTGTTGCGCGCGCGGGGGCGGCGCCCGGACATCGCGATCTTCGATCCGCGCGGCCTTCCGGTGATCGTCGAGACGGAGTTCGAGCCGGCGCGGACGGTGGAGCGGGACGCCCGCGGTCGTCTCGGGGAGGTTCTGGCGCATACGGGGAGGCCGGTCGAGCAGGCCGTTGCGCTCCGGATCCCGGCTGCGCTGCGCGGTGACCAGGCGGCGCTGGCGGGGCGGATCGAGGAGGCGGAGTTTCGCTATTGCGTCTTCTCCGACGGACGGGAAGGCGCTGCGCGCTGGCCGGAGAGCGGTTGGGTTGCGGGCGGCATCGACGACGTCGCGACCTGCATCGAACTGGCGTCGCTGTCCGAGAACCGGGTGATCCAGGGCGCCGGGCTGCTCGAACTCGGCGTCGGCGAGGCCGCGCATCTGTTCCGCGAGCGAGCCTTGGCCGGCCATCCCGACACGTTGGAGCGCATCGCTGCGGCGCTCCACCAGCAGGACGGCGTGCAGACGTCGCGGATGGCGATGGCGATCGTCGCCAACGCGCTCTGCTTTCACGCCTCGATCGCCGGGTCGCACGGCATCGAGCCGCTGGAGGAGTTGCATGGCGAGTTGGCGGGGTTGTTGAAGACGCGGCTGCTGGCGTGCTGGCGGCGCATTCTCGACGAGGTCAATTACTGGCCGATCTTCGCCATCGCTTCGGAACTGCTGCGACCGATTCCGGACGCGACCGCGCAGCCGATCCTGCGCCGGCTGGAGCGGCTGGCGAACGAACTGGCGGAGATCGGCGCGACCAGCATGCACGATCTGTCGGGGCGGATGTTCCAGCGTCTGATCATGGACCGGAAGTTTCTGGCGACCTTCTACACGTTGCCGAGTTCGTCGGCGCTGCTGGCCGAGTTGGCGATCGCGCGGTTGGACGTCGACTGGTCGCGCGCGGATGCGGTGACGAACCTCCGCATCGCCGATCTCGCCTGCGGCACCGGGGCCCTGGTCGGGGCGGCCTATCGCGCGGTCTGCGCCCGCCACCGCCGCGCCGGCGGCGACGACGCCGACATTCACGGCGCGATGATGGAGCGCGGGCTGATCGCCGCCGACATCATGCCGGCGGCGACGCATCTCACTGCGGCCACGCTGTCGAGCGCCCATCCCGACCGGACCTTCGCCGACACGCAGATCTTCACCATGCCGTATGGAGAGCAATCCGGCGGCGGGCGGTCGATCGCCATCGGCTCGCTCGACCTGATCGAGGACGAAACGACCTTTCCGCTGTTCGGCACCGGTCGCCGGCGGGTCCGGGGCGCCGGGCGGGAGCGGGAGGACGATGCGGCGGTTCCGAGGTCCCTCGCCCACGGGGCGATGGACGTAGTGATCATGAACCCGCCGTTCACGCGGCCGACGAACCACGAGTCGACCTCGGTTCCGGTGCCGTCCTTCGCCGGCTTCGACACGTCGCGCAAGGAGCAGCAGGCGATGTCGAAGCGTCTGGCGCAGATCCGGCGCGCGCGGGGGACGCCGGCGAGCCACGGCAATGCGGGGCTCGCGTCCAGCTTCGTGGACCTCGCCCACGTCAAGGCGGCGCCCGGCGGCATCGTCGCGCTGGTCCTTCCCGCATCGTGCCTGCAAGGGGAGTCCTGGGCCGGGATGCGGCGGCTTCTGGCGGACGAATACCGCGATCTGCTGGTGGTGGCGCTGGCCGCCGCGGGTTCGACCGAGCGGGCGTTCTCGGCCGATACCGGCATGGCCGAGGTGCTGATCGTCGCCGCCAGGAGGAACGGCGACGAGGGCGGGCCGCCCGAGGCCGCCTGTTTCGTGAACCTCCATCGCCGCCCGCGCACGCTGCTGGAGGCGGTGGAGACGGCGCGGACGATCCGCGACGCGGCCGCCGGCGCCGAACAGGGGATACTCGCCGTGGGCGGCGAGGGCCGCGCCGGCAACTTCATCCGGGCGCCGTTCCACGAGACCGGATGCGCGGGGTTGCGCGAACCGCTGCTGGCGCGGACGGCGATGGACCTTCGGGCCGGGAGGCTGCGTTTGCCGAGGATGCGGGAGTCCTTGCCGGTCCCGATCGCCCGGCTGGCGGACCTCGGCTCGCGAGGGGCCATCGACCGCGACATAAACGGCGCCGAGGCGGGCAAGGACGGGCTGCCGCGGGGACCCCTCGACATCCTCGCGCATGACGGGGCGCGCCCGGCGACGTATCCGGTGCTGTGGAAGCACGATGCGGGCCGGGAGGCCGGGATGGTCGTTGCGCCCGACTCGGAGGGGCGCGCCCGGCCGGGCTGCGACGCCAAGGCGGTCGAGCTGTGGCGGCGCAACGCGGCGCGGCTCCACTTCAACCGCGACTTCCGCCTCAACTCCCAACCCCTCGCCGCCTGTCTCACGCCGGAACCCGCCATCGGCGGGCCGGCATGGCCCGGCTTCCTGCCGAAGGACGACGCCTGGGAGAAGCCCCTGCTGCTATGGGCGAATACGACGTTGGGGCTGATCTGCTTCTGGTGGGTCGGGACGCGGCAGCAGCAGGGGCGCGCGAGGCTGACGCTCAGCGCGCTGCCCGGGCTTCCGGCGCTCGACCCCAGGGCGCTCACGGCGCGGCAGATCGGGCAGGCGGAGGCGCTGTTCGATTCCTTCCGCTCACGGACCCTCCTTCCCGCCAACGAGGCCTATCGCGACGAGACGCGCCAAGCGCTCGACCGGGCGGTGCTGCTGGACTGGCTGGGCCTTCCCGACGACGTGATCGAACCGCTCGCGCTGCTGCGCGCGCAATGGTGCGCCGAACCCGGCGTCCATGGCGGTAAAGCGACCAGACCGCACTGACGACGCGGCCGGCGGCGGCCGGCGGCGACCCAGACACATGTTCATGAATCGTGCTTTCGGCGGCATAATCGCGCGCCGGGTCGCAGGCGCGCGCCCGCGGGCATCCGGCGACGGAAACGACCGGGGGCGAAGGCATGGCCGGCGACAAAGGGCGAAGGGACGTCCGCCGGACGACGGGGTTGGTGACGCGGGGAGTCTGCCGGATGCTGACGGCGCAGGGCTATGGCGCACTGACCGAGTTCCGCCTGCCCTGCGGGCGGCGGGTCGACGTGATCGGCCTCAACGGCGACGGCGAGTTCGTCATCGTCGAGGTCAAGAGCGGGATCGAGGACTATCGCGGCGACCGGAAATGGCGCGAGTATCTGCCCTATTGCGAGCGGTTCTTCTTCGCCGTCCCGGAGGGCTTTCCGAGCGACGTCCTGCCCGGCGATTGCGGGCTCATCGTCGCCGACGGCTTCGGCGCAGCCGTCCGGCGGGAGGCGCCGCCGACCGCGATCCACCCCGCGCGGAGGCGTCGCCAGCTCCTCCGCTTCGCCCTGCAGGCGAGCGGCCGGCTCCAGCGGGCGTTCGACCCGGGCTGGTGACGGCCTCACCCGCCCTCTCGCATCCTGGCGACGGTCGCCGTGGTGCTGTGGCCGGGAAGGATGTCGGCGAGCAGAACCCTGCCGCCATAGCCCTGCACGAACGCCGCGCCGGCCACGTCATCGAGGCGGTAATCCGCCCCCTTGACCAGCAGCTCCGGGCGAATCGCCTCGATGAGCGCGGTCGGCGTGTCCTGGTCGAAGACGACGACGAGGTCGACGGCTTCGATCGACGCCAGCATCGCGGCGCGCGCCGCCGCCGGCTGCACCGGCCGGCCGGCGCCCTTTAGACGCCGCGCCGACGCATCGGCGTTCAACCCGACGACCAGCCGGTCGCAAGCGTCGCGGGCTTGGCGCAGCAGCGCCGCATGCCCGGGGTGGACGAGGTCGAAGCAGCCGTTGGTGAAGCCGATCGAGAGGCCGCGCGAACGCCAGGCGGCGACCCGTTCGAGCGCGGTTTCGACCGATACCGCCGTCTGTCCGCGGCCCGGCCGGGCGCGGGCGCGCAACGCATCGACGACCTCGTCGGCGGTCGCGACCGCGGTTCCGACCTTGCCCACGACGAGGCCGGCGGCGACGTTGGCGATCCGCGCCCCGGCGACCGGATCGACCCCGGCCGCACAGGCCGCGGCGAGCGCAGCGGCGACGGTATCGCCCGCTCCCGACACGTCGAACACCTCGCGCGCCTCGACCGGCAGATGGATCTCGCGCCCGGCATCGACCAGGGTCATGCCGTCCGGCCCGCGCGTAACCAGCACGGCGTCGATGCCGCAAGTCTCGATGATCCGACGGGCGGCGCCGACCGGATCGCCGCCGGCGAAGCCGTGCGCGCGGCCGGCCTCGGCGAGTTCCCGCCGGTTGGGCGTTATCAGCGCGGCGCCGCGATAGCGCGCATAATCCGGCCCCTTGGGATCGACGACGACGGGCTTGCCGGCCACCCGCGCCGCCTCGACGATGCGCGCGGTCAGCGGCTCGGTGAGCAGCCCCTTGCCGTAGTCCGACAGCACGACCGCGCCGGCCTCGGCCAGCACACGCCCAACCGCGTCGCCGATGCCGGCCTGCAACGCTTCGGAGACCGGCGCATCGGTCTCGCGGTCGGCGCGCAGCAGCTGTTGCCCGCCGGCGACGTAGCGAGTCTTCACCGTGGTCGGTCGGCCGGGGTCTTCGAGCAGCACCGCATCGAGCGCGTCGGCCTCGCCGACCAGCCGGCCGAGCTGCGCGCCGGCGGCATCGGTCCCGACGACGCCCACGAGGTCGATGCCGGCGCCGAGCGCGGCCAAGTTGCGCGCGACGTTGGCCGCCCCGCCCGGCATCGCGCGTTCGTCGGCAACGCGGCAGACCGGTATCGGCGCCTCCGGCGATACCCGGGATACCGCGCCGTAGACGTAGCGGTCGAGCATCACGTCGCCGACGCACAGGACGCGCGCGCCGGCGAACGCCCGGACCCCGTCGATCAGCGACGACGGGGCGGTCGGCTGCATATCCGCTCCAGCGCGCCGCACAGCATATGGCCGAGGGCGATGTGCATCTCCTGAATGCGGGGAACGTCGTCGGACGGAACGACCAGCAGCGGGTCGGCGAGCCCGACGAGCCGGCCGCCGGCGCATCCGGCGAACGCCGCGGCGACGGCGCCGAGATCGCGCGCCGCCTCCAGCCCGCGGACGACGTTGGCGCTGTCGCCGGAGGTAGTGATGCCGATCGCCACGTCGCCGGCGGTGCAGAGCGCCGCCACCTGTCGGGCGAACACGCCGTCGTATCCGAGGTCGTTCGCCGCCGCGGTCAGGATCGAACTGTCGGTAGTCAGCGCGACCGCAGCCAGCGGCTTGCGGTCGGCCCGGTAGCGGACGACCAGCTCGGCGGCCAAATGCTGCGCGTCGGCGGCGCTGCCGCCATTGCCGAAGAAAACCAGTTTGCCGTCGTCCCGCAGGGCGTCCGCCGACAGGCGAACCAGCCGGCCGAACGCCTGCGACAGGCCGTCCCGGGTCCCGCGCGCGACGGCGATATGCCGATCCAGCTCGTCGCGAAAGAAGGCGTCGAGGTCCATCGCCATCCCGTCCGCCGCGAATCTAGGCTCAGGACTCATATCCAGAAGATGAGGATAGCGGCGATGCAGATGGCGCTCAAGAAGGTGTGAGCGCATCGGTCGTATCGCGTTGCGATGCGTCGCCAGTCCTTGAGCCGGCCGAACATGCGCTCGATGCGGTTGCGCCGCTTGTAGAGTTCGGCATCGAAGGCGACGGGCGTCTTGCGGTTGGAGCGGCCCGGAATGCACGCCTCGATGCGCCGCTCGGCCAGGGCTTGGCGGAAGCGGTCGCTGTCGTAGCCCTTGTCGGCGATCAGAGTATCGGTGTCCGGGAGGTCGTCGAGCATGGCGTCGGCTCCCCGGTAGTCGCTGACCTGTCCTGCGGTCAGCCGCAGAACCAAGGGCTTGCCGTCACCATCGCAGACGGCGTGCAGCTTGGAGTTCAGGCCGCCTCTGGTTCGCCCGATGCAGCGGTGAAGAACCCCCTTTTGAGCAGGCTGGCTGCGGTGCGGTGGGCCTTCAGATGGGTGGTGTCGATCATCACCATGCCCGTAGCCCGGCTCTCTGCCGCCAGGGCCTCGAAGATGCGGTTGAAGACGCCAGCTTCGCTCCACCGCACGAAGCGATTGTAGAGGGTCTTGTGCGGGCCGTACTCGGTCGGGGCGTCGCGCCATCTCAGCCCGTTGCGGATGACGTGGACGATGCCGGAAATGACGCGCCGGTCGTCGACCCGGGGGACGCCCCGGACCTTGTTGGGCAACAGCGGCTTGAGGCGGGCGAATTGGGCGTCGGATAGCCAGAAATGGTGGTCGGACATGATGCTCCCCCTATATCTGGTAGGGTTGAATCACATCCCGCATCCCCATACAACCCACGTTATAGGTCCTGAGCCTAGGGACCGGCGGCGTCGCGGTCCAGCCGCGACGAGCCGTCCGGCGGCAGCAGGAGCAGCTTGCCGATCGTGGTCCGGGACTGGAGCAGGCGGTGCGCCTCGGCCGCGGCGGCGAGCGGGAAGCTGGCCCCGACGGTGACGGCGAGCCGGCCGTCCGCGATCCAGCGGAATAGGTCGCCGGCCCGGCGGGTCACGTCGTCCCGGTCGGCGACGTAATCGGTGAGGCTCGGCCGCCACAGGGACAGCGAGCCTCTGGCGTTGAGGATCGCCGTGTCGAACGGCGGCACCGGGCCGCTCGACTGGCCGTAGAGAACCAGCGCGCCGCGACGGGCGAGACAGTCGATGCTGCGTTCGAAAGTGGCCTTGCCGACCGAATCGTAGACCACATCGACGCCGGCGCGACGGGTGATGCGCCGCGTCTCGGCGGCGAAATCCTCTTCTCCGGTGACGACGACGTGATCCGCCCCGGCGCGTTCGACCGCCGGCGCCTTGTCGCGGCTGGACACGGCGGCGATGACGCGCGCCCCGCGCAGCCTGGCCAGCTGGACGAGCAGCAGCCCGGTGCCGCCGGCGGCGGCGTGGATCAGCGCCGTGCGCCCGGCGGCCAGCGGATAGACGTCGTGCGACAGATAATGCGCGGTCATGCCCTGCTGCATGACGGCACCGGCGGTCCGCATATCGATCGAATCGGGGAGACGGAACAGATGCCAAGCCGGCACCGCGGCGAGCTCGGCATAGGCGCCCTGGCCGTTCGAGATGCCGTAGGCCACCCGGTCCCCGGGCGCCACGCCGGCGACGCCCGGCCCGACGGCGACTACGACGCCCGCGGCCTCCGCCCCGGGCGTATACGGCAGGGCGCGGCCGCGATGGCCGCCCCAGTGGAAGCCGTCGCGATAATAGACGTCGAGATAGTTGACCCCGGCCGCCCGGATGCGCACCAGCGCTTCGCCCGGTCCCGGCGTCGCGTCCGGCGCGTCGGTATAACGGAGGACGTCCGGCCCGCCATGCCCATGCACGCGGATCGCCTTCATGACGGCCCTGCCCCCGGCATCGCGAACAGACGGCCGCCGCCCGAGACCTCACCCGGCGGGAGGCCTACCATATGGAGGGCCTGCCACAGGCCAGCTTGGTTGCTGGTGACGACGGGCAGGCCGAACTCGGCTTCGAGCGGTCCGATGGCTTCGAGGGCGCGGAGATTACCGCAGGAGATCAGGCAGCCATCGGCCCGCGCCCCGACCCCGGCGAGCAGGTCGCGGACGAAGGCGTGCGTCGCCGCGGGCTCGATGTCGCCCATGTCGATGCTTTTCAGGATGCCCATGCCCCGGATGGCGACGACCTCCCGCCCGGCGGCGCGGAGGACCGCGGCGAGGTCGTCGTCGACCGCCCGGATGTAGGGGGTGGCGACGGCGACGCGCCGGATGCCGAGCGCATCGAGGGCGGCGAGCACCGCAGTCATCGTGGTGGTCGCCGGGATGCCGGCGGCGTTCCGGATGCGCTCGATCAGCCGCCGGTCGAAGCCGGGGCCGCCGTTGAACGCGCCGGCGGTGCCGGCCATCAGGATCGCCCCGGGGCGCGCCGTCGCGAGCTCCCGCGCCGCGCGGTCGACGTGGCGGACCATGCCGGCGAGCCCCTCGCGGTCGACGCGCTCGATCAGCATACGGGCGCTCACCACGATAACCCCGTCGGGACACAGGCGGCGCCATTCCTCGTCGCCGACGGTCTCGGGCGATGGGTTGATGCGACCGATCCTGGCGCGCCAGCCATACATCGGCGGGATTCGCGCCTAAGTCTGCAACAGGCGCCGCGTCCGACCTTCGAGGACGGCGCAGCTCAGCGTGTCGGTCGCGAACGCGCCCGTGTCGATGCCGATCCGGTTGGGCCGGAATTCCACCGCCGGGCCGGCGGTATGGCCGTGGACAACGCACAGGCCGTGATCGGCATCCGACCGGAGGAACTCGTCGCGGATCCAGAGCAGGTCGTCGGCGCGCTGCCGGTCGATTGCGACGCCCGGCCGGATGCCGGCATGGACGAACAGGTAGTCGCCCTCCCGATGGCGAAGGGCCAGCGCGCGGAAGAATGCGAGATGCCGGGGCGGAAGGCTTCGCCGCAACGCTTCCCCGGCCCGCCGCAGCCACCCGTCCCCACCACCTTCCCCGGAGCCATGGACGCCGTAGCTGCGCAGCGTCGCCGCCCCGCCATTCATGAACCAGAGGGGACCGGTCTCGTGGTCGTCGAGGAAGCGCAGCAGGAAATCCTCGTGGTTGCCTTTGAGATTCACGGCTTCGAACCCGGGCAGCGGCTCGTCGAGCAGAATGTCGACGACCTCGCGGGAGGCGGCGCCGCGGTCGATGTAATCGCCGATATGGACGATCAGCTTGCGGGCGCATTCCGCTCCGGCGGCATCGGCCAGGATCATGCCCCGCAACCGGCGCAGCAGATCCGCCCGGCCGTGAACGTCGCCGACCGCGTAGATGCGCGTGCCGGACGGGGCCGCGAACCCGGCGGCGTCAAGAGACCGACCGGACGGGCCGAGCATAGCGTACACTATGTCGACGCCGGCCGGCCGTCGCCAGCGTTACGCGGCGACCGGCGAATCACGGGTGCGCCCCGGGCTTCGCCGCGCTCGGGAGAGCGTTGGCGAACGCGCAGATGTTTCGGCGGATCGCGCTGCGGTCCGCGGCGCGCCGCTTCCGTTCGACGAGGTGAGACTCTCCATCCGAGAGCAACGCGGCGAGACCGGCGGTGGTGCAGGAGGTCATCGCGCTTCTTCGAAGCGCGCCGGGGAAACGGCCGGAGCGCCGTGCGCGGCCTCGTAGGCTGCGACCAGGTCGGGCGCCCGGCGGCGGAGCGCTTCGTGCGAGACTTTGCCGGTGCGGCGCATGTAGCTGTAGGCGAAGGCGGTGGGGTCGAGATGGACGCGGTCGCGGACGGTTTCGTACCAGAGGATGCTGTTGCGGGCGAGCTCCTGGAACGAATCGGAGACCGGCCGCCGGGCGGCCTCGAACGCCGCCAGCCCCGCCTCCACGTTTCCGGCGGCGGCCGCCAACGCCCGGTCGAGCGCGATCGCGTCCTGCATCGCCATTCGCGTCCCCGAACCGACGGAGAAATGCACCGTCCGCAGGGCGTCGCCCAGCAGCACCAGCCTGCCATCGTACCACCGCCGGTTGCGCACCACGGTATAGTTGGCCCAGGCCGATTTGTTCGACAGCAGCGGCCGCCCGGCGAGCTCCCCGGCGAACACGAGTTCGCAGAAGGCGCGGCTTTCCGCGTCCGACATGGCGGCCAACCCGGCATCCCGCCAGCTCGCGGCGTCGCATTCGACGATGAAGGTGCTCATCGTCTCGCTGTAGCTGTAGGCGTGGGCGATGAACAGGCCGCCCCCGTATTCGCGGAAGATCAGCGAGATCGGGTGGAACGGCCGTTCGACGCCGTACCAGACGAACTTGTTGGGCCGGGTCTCCAACTCGGCCCCGAACCTGCCCGGCGTCCGGTCGCGAAGCACGCTGTTCGCCCCGTCTGCGCCGACCACGAGGTCGCAATCGGCGAAGGCGCGGAGATCCCCGGCGCGAGTCTCGAAGCGCATCGCTACGCCCACCCGCCGGCAGTGGCGCTGCAGGACGCGGAGGAGTTCGAGACGGGGGACGCATAAAAACGCATTGCCGCGCACCGGCACCGTCTCGCCGCGATGGACGATGTGGATCGCGCGGCCCGCCTGCCGGCCGCCGGCGATTTCGCCATAGACCTCCGCGTCGCCCTCCTTGAGATGGGAGAGCGCTACGTCGGAAAAGACGACGCCCCAGCCGTAGGTCGCGCCCGCCGGGTTCTGCTCCAGGACGACGACGTCGTGCGCCGGGTCGCGTTTCTTCGTCAGATAGGCGAAGTAGAGCCCGGCCGGTCCGCCGCCCAGCACGCCGATCTTCACGACCGATCCCCCGCCCGCCCGGTCAGGCGCAGGATTTCGCCCGCGGCGTCCAGTCCTCGTGCGCGATGCGCTCGCGCGACATCGCCTCCAGCAGCGCGGCCTTGTCGCCCCGGGCGCCGGGATCGTTCCACAGGTTGGCGAGTTCCAGCGGGTCGTCGTCACGGTCGTAGAGCTCGCCCACGCCGCCCTCGGGCCAGAGCGTCAGACGCCATCGGCCGGTGACGAAGCTCCTGGTGCGGGTGTAGGCCCCGACATTGGCGTTGATCGGCAGCTCGTCCTCCTCGATCACCATCCCGAGCCGGGGCAGCGTCCGACCGGCGCGGGCCGTCGCGACGACGTCGAACCCCTGCATGCCGTGATACGGGGCGAGGCGGGCGCGGGCGAGCACGGTCGAGGCGATGTCGATCGTCCCCGACAGGAGGTCGGTGCGCGCCGGCGCCGCGCCCTGGGGATCCACCCACAGGAACGGAGCGCGGATCAGCCCCTGATGGTGGAAGCAGTGCTTCAGCATCAGCCCGTGATCGCCCATGAAGTCGCCATGGTCCGAGGTGAAGGCGATCACCGTGTCGTCTTCGAGCCCAAGCGCCGCCAGCCGGGCGAGAACCCGGCCGATCGCGTCGTCGATCATCGAGATCATGCCGTAGGTGAGCGCGATCGTCTCCTGCGCCTCGCGCGCAGTGCAGGCATAGGGGTGGACGCGATGACGTTTGGCGACGCCAGCGGCCAGTTCGTCCCGTAACCGGCGCATGAACGGCGGCGGATCGACGTGCGGGACGCCGAGCGAGAGCGGAACGGGAATCTCGTCGGGGTCGTACAGGTCCCAATAGCGGCCGGGCGGCGTGAACGGATGATGCGGGTCGGGGAAGGAGCACTGGACGAAGAACGGCCGGGCGCCGCCGTTGCGGGCGTGATCTTCGAGATAGGCGATCGTCTCCTCGGCGACGAAGGTCGTGGGGTAGAGTTCTTCCGGCATCCGCGTCCGCCACGCCTGGGGCGCGGCGTAGCCGCCCCCGGGCAGCGCGTTGGCGGGGCCGCGCAGCGAATCGGGATCGGGATGGCGTTCGGCGAGCCATCCCGTGTAATGGCCGTGGACTCCGTCGCCGTGGAGGTTGGCGAAGCGCACATGGTCGAAACCGTAATGGGGAGTGTCGACCTCGCGCCCGGGGTTCTCGACCCAGAGATCCGCGCGCTCGCGTTCGTATTCGGGGCCGACGACGCGCCGTCCGTGGGCCTCGCGCAGGGAAGCCGGCGGCGGCTCGCCGGCGCCGCGCAGCGGGTAGGTCGCCTCGTCCACCGGCGTCGGCAGCATGTTCTGGAGGTGGCACTTGCCGAGAAGCGCGGTGCGGTAGCCGGCCGCGCGCAGCAAATCGACGAAGGTCGTGGTCTCCAGCGGCAGCGGGAGCCCGTTGGTGAACACGCCGTTGACGCTGGGCATCCGTCCGGTCATCAGCGTCGCCCGGTTCGGCATGCAGATCGGGCAGGCGACGTAGAAGCGGTCGAAGACGAGCCCCCGCGCCGCCAGCCCGTCGACATGCGGGGTCTTCACGATCCCATTGCCGTAACAGCCGAGATGGTCGGCGCGCTGCTGATCGGTGACGAACAGCAGAAAGTTGGGCCGGGGTCGCGTCATGCGTTCGTTCCCTTCGTCCGGTCCATGGGCGGCTACCAGTAGCGGCCGGATGCGCCGACGGCCGCGGTCGCGAGCCCCAACGCCAGGTTGGCGGTGACGATCCGCCGGATTCTGTCCAGGCAGGCCGCGGCGTCCGGCGGCCTGCCCGCATCGAGCGCCGCCTTGAAACCCCGGTAGGGTCCGAACCACAGATACAGATAAATCAAGACCATCAGCCAGCCGAGGCCGTGCATGAGATGGGCATGGAAAGGCAGCGCCCCCAGACCGCCCCAACGGACGAAGATCATCCAGTAACCGGTAGCCGGCAGGAGAGCCGCCGCGAGCCAGACCCAGAGAAAGAAGCGGCCGAACACCCGGCGCCACAACGCCAGCCGTTCCGGCGGCGCGAGCGGCCCGGAGGAGGGACGCAGGACCAGGACGGCGAAGAACATGCCGCCCACCCAGACCAGCGCGGCGAGCAAATGGAGCGTGACGGCGACTCCGAACTGGGCGGACATGCGAATCTCCCTGTGGCGCGCCGCACTTCCCGCCCGCCGCGCAGGCCATGGACAGGGCGAAAAATGCGGGCTAGCTTGGTCGAAAGCTTCCGGGGCGCGGCCGGAGGCCCGCTCCTCTCCCGGCCCGGCGATGAAGCCCTAATGAAGTTTACCGGAACCGATTCCTATATCGCCACCGACGATTTGATGCTGGCCGTGAATGCGGCGGTCGCGCTGGAGCGGCCGTTGCTGGTCAAGGGCGAACCGGGAACGGGCAAGACGCTGCTCGCCCAGGAGGTCGCCCATGCGCTCGGGCGGCCGTTCTATGAATGGCACGTCAAATCGACGACCAAGGCGAGCCACGGCCTGTACGAGTACGACGCGGTCTCGCGCCTGCGGGATTCGCAGCTGGGCGAGGACCGGGTCGCCGATATCGGCAACTACATCCAGCGCGGCATGCTATGGGAGGCGTTCGCCGCCGACGAGCCCGCGGTGCTGCTGATCGACGAGATCGACAAGGCGGACATCGAGTTCCCCAACGACCTGTTGCGCGAGCTCGACCGGATGGAGTTCCACGTCTACGAGACCAGAGAAACCGTCCGCGCCCGGCATCGCCCGGCGGTGATCATCACTTCCAACAACGAGAAGGAGCTGCCGGACGCCTTTCTCCGCCGCTGCTTCTTCCACTATATCCGCTTCCCCGCCCCGGAGACGATGGAGCGGATCGTCCGGGTCCACTTCCCGGACATCAAGAAGAAGCTGCTGGCGTCGTCGCTCGAAGTATTCTTCTCGATGCGCGAGGTCGATGGGTTGAAGAAGAAGCCGTCGACGTCCGAACTGCTCGACTGGATCAAGCTTCTGGTCGCCGAGGACATCCCGCCCGAAGCGCTGCGCGAGGACTCCGCCAAGGCGATCCCGCAGCTCCACGGCGCGCTGCTGAAGAACGAGCAGGACGTCCATCTGTTCGAGCGCCTGGCGTTCCTGGCCCGGCGCCGGCAGGGTTGAGCCTCTGTTCGTCGATTTCTTCTATCGGCTTCGCGCGGCGCGCGTCCCGGCGACGGTCCGCGAATACCTGATGCTGCTCGAAGCCATGGCCAAGGGAGCGGCGGGATACGCCGTGGACGATTTTTACTATCTGGCGCGCGCGGCGCTGGTGAAGGACGAGCGGTATTTCGACACCTACGACAAGGTCTTCGCCAACTTCTTCCAGGGCGCGATGAACGCCACCGGCCGCATCTTCGAGTCCGACATCCCGGCCGACTGGCTGAAGCGGCTGGCCGAGCGCACGTTCGACGAGGATGAGATCGAGAAGCTCGAAGCCATGAGCTTCCGCGAGATGATGGACGAGCTCGCCAAGCGGCTCGCCGAGCAGCGGCGCGCGCATCATGGCGGCGACCGCTGGATCGGCGCCGGCGGCGCGTCGCCCTTCGGCAACGCCGGGCGCAACCCCGCCGGGGTCCGGATCGGCGGCGAGGGCGGCGGCGGACGCGCGACGAAGGTCTGGGAGAAGCGCGCCTTCCGCGGGCTTGACGGCGCGCTCGAGATCGGCACGCGGAACTTCAAGCTGGCGTTGCGGAAGCTCCGCCAGTTCGCCCGCGAGGGCGCCGAGGACGAGTTCGATCTCGACGGCACGATCCGCGCTACCGCCGACAACGGCGGCTATCTCGACATCCGGATGCGGCCCGAGCGTCGGAACCGCATCAAGGTGCTGCTGTTCGTCGACGTGGGCGGCACGATGGACAGCCATGTGCGGATCAGCGAGGAGCTGTTCTCGGCCGCACGTTCAGAACTCAAACATCTGGAGTATTTCTACTTCCACAACTTCCTGTACGAGCGGGTGTGGCGGAAGCACCGGCGCGGCTACGACGAGTGGGTGCCGACCTGGAACGTGCTCAACGCCTTCGGGCCGGACTACAAGGTGATTCTGGTCGGCGACGCGACGATGAGCCCCTACGAGATTACCGAGGCGGGCGGCTCGATCGAGCATTGGAACGAGGAGCCGGGCGAGGTCTGGCTGCGTCGGCTCCGCCGCCAGTTCGCCGACACGGTATGGCTCAACCCGGTTCCAGTCGGACGTTGGATGACGACGCCATCGGTGCGCATCACCCACCAGCTGATGGACGGCGGCATGTTCCCGCTGACGCTCGAAGGGCTGGACGCGGCGGTCAAGCTGCTACGCCGAGGCGGCGCGAGCGCCGCGTCTCAGCTCCGCACCCAGCCGCCGTCGACATAGAGCGTCTGCCCGGTGACGAAGCCGGCGTCGTCGCCGGCGAGGAACGACACCGCGCCAACCAGATCGGCCGGCGTCTGCTCGCGCTTGATCGCCTGCATCGCGGACACCGCGGCGAAACGCTCGTCGGAGCGCGGCGAGGTCACGGTCGTGCCATAGGTCCGGGTCAGGCTGGGCGCGATGGCGTTGACGGTGACGCCGTCGCCGCCCAGATCGCTCGCCAGCGCGCGGGTGAAGCCGATGACCCCGCCCTTGCTGGCGATGTAGTGGACATAGCCGGTGACCGGCGTGTCGAACGTGTTCGACGCCAAGTTGACGATCCGGCCCCAACCGCGCGCCTTCATGCCAGGCGCGAAGGCCCTGGCGGTGAGAAACATCGAATCGAGGTTGACCGACAGGACGCGGCGCCAGTCCTCGAAGCTCACCTCCTCGAACGGCTGAGACGGGTAGACGCCGACGTTGTTGATCAGGATGTCGCAGCGGGCGAAGCGCCGCTCCACCTCGCCGGCGAGGCGGGCCACGTCATCGGCGACCGAGACGTCGCAGTGGACGGCGAGCGCCTCGCGGCCCATGGCGCGCACCGATTCCAGGGTCTCGTCGGCGGGCGCGATGTCGGCGACGACGATATGCGCGCCGTCCCCGGCAAGCCGGCGCGCCGAGGCCTGCCCGATCCCGCGGGCGCCGCCCGTGACGATCGCGACCCTGTCCGCCATGGCTTCCCCTCCCCGTCACGGCGTCGCCGCGGCCTTCGTTGCGTCCGCACGGATGCAGGGCTTATCCTGGGGCCGACCGAAACGCAAGCAGGAAGGCCGCACGCAGATGAGCAGCAGCCAAGCGATGTCGTCGAAGGCGTCCGCGATGAAACTCGCGCTCGCCGCGACCCATGAGGCCCGCTACGTCGAGGGTCGGCGCGATTTCTTCAAATACCGCGATCTCGGGGTGACCGACGCAACCGGCGGCCGCATGCGGGCGCAGGTGACCTCCGCCGAGGCCGGCCTGACGGAGCCGACCGGCTGGCACTACCATGAATGCGAGATGCAGTTCGTCTACATGCTGAAGGGTTGGGTCGATCTGGAGTTCGAGGACGGGCGCGCGGTACGGTTGGAGCCCGGCGACTCGGCGATGATCCCAGGCGGCCTCCGCCACCAGGAGACCGCGACCTCGGAGTCGCTGGAACTCCTGGAAATCTCCCTGCCTTCGGACATGGGCACGGTGAACTGCGCGCCGCCGGCATAAGTCGGATCGCCGGGTCAGCGTCCGGCGAACAACCCGCCGCCCTTATGCGCGGTCCGGCCAATCAATAGCGGGCCGGGCTGGGCGGCGGCGAAGACGAGGCGCAGGCGGCCGGAAAGCCCGCCGCGCGGCCCGCGGCGGAGCGCAACGACCTCTATGGCGCCGGCCGCCGGAAGCGGCCAGCCGCAACGCTGGAGCTCGGCGGCGACATCGGCCTTCAATGCCTCCTCATCGCCGATGCGGCGGCTATAGCGAGTCACGTCGTATTCGGTAACGCTTTCCCAGGTTCGAGAAGAGGCGAACAACGGATCGTCCTCCGTGTCGATCGGCCATGGAACGAGCGCCAATCGGCCGGCGCGGCCGGCGCGCAGAACGTCCATCCCTTCCAGGGCGCGTGTCACTTGGCGGTGGTCGTTTGCGACTTCCCGCCAATTTATGCCGTGACGCTGCAACCGGGTCGGCGCGATATAGAGTATACGATGGCGTGGCAGGTCCGCGACGACGGCGATATGGCGGTGAACGCCGTCGCCGGCCGGACCACCATCTTCCTCGTGACCACTCACATAAGGAGGCAACTTCTCGCTCCGGGGCAGGCTTTGCTGCATCTGTCCTGGTTCGGACACATGTGAGACACGGCCCATCGCGCCAGTCGATATCCGGTCTTTCCATGGCCGAAAGCCTGCTTACGGCCATGGATACCCTCGGAGCTTCTGGGAGCGGCGCGTCGCCCGAAGGGCCGGGAGCGTAGCGAAGGAGTCGCGAAGCGGCTTGACCCGCCGATCCCAGAGGCCCACGCGGCGTCTCATATCTATTGAACGAGGACACCCCGTTGACAGCGCCCCGACCTCTTCGCGACAATCACCGCGTTCGCTTCGACGCCGTTGCGGAGGGCGAGTCGGCATGGACGGGGAGACCGCAGTCGAAACGCGCCGGGACGGCGCGACGGCCGGCTTGCCGCGCCGCAGGCCGTGGCCCGAGGTCGAGGAGCGGCTCAAGGCGGGGCTCCGCAACCATTGGTATGCGCTGATCCCGTCGCGCGAGCTCGGCGCCCGGCCCGTCGCGCTCCGGCGCTGCGGCGAGGAGCTGGCGCTGTGGCGCGACGCGAACGGACGTCCCCGCCTGTTCCGCGACGCCTGCGCGCATCGCGGCGCAAAGCTGTCGATGGGCCGGGTCGTGGGCGACGGCCTCGCCTGTAGCTATCACGGCTGGACCTATGACGGGGCCGGCCGGTGCATCGCCATTCCGACCGAGGGCGGCGCCTGCGAACTGGCGAGAATGGCGAGCGTCCGCAGCTACCCGGCGGAAGAGCTCGGCGGGATGATCTTCGGCTTCCTGTCGGACGAGACGCAGGAGGGCGCGCCCGACCCCTGCCCGCGCCCGGAGGAGCTCACCGATCCGGGCTGGAGCGGCTTCATCCTGTCGCATCACTGGGCCGGCGCCCGCTGGTTCCGGGCGTTGGAGAATCTGGTCGATCCGCTTCACGGACCGTTCCTGCACACTGGCACCTACACGCTGGGCTACGGCAGCCGCCAGGACACGATCCGGGTCGAGGAGCGGCCCGACGGGTTCTTCGTCGAGCGCGTCGGGCAGAAGCTGATCAATTTCGACTATGCGGAGTACCACTTCCCCAACTGGTTCCGGATCGACATTCCCTATCCCTGGACGGCCGGACCCGGCGGCCCGATGCGCATTCTGGTCTACGTCACCCCGATCGACGCCGACAACACCCAGGTCTACATGGTGCGCAAGCGCCGCATCACCGGATGGAAATGGTGGCTGTGGTGGACGCTGTGGCAGCTCCGCCTGCGGCGGAAGATGTACGACGTGATCGACGCGGACGAGGCGATCCTGGTCTCGCAGCGCGGCGGCCGCGCCATCGAGAACGAGTTCCTGGCCCAGTCGGACCTGGGCATCGTGCGCCTCCGCCGCATGTTCGCGGAAACGCTCGACGCCGGCTGACGGCGCCCCACAGGCCATGGCCGGGACGAGAGATGCGGGCTAGCGCATCCGCCGCCGAACGGTCCGGCGAGGAAGCCCAGCCATGGCCGGGATGAAAAATACGGGCTATCGCATCACCATGCCGCCATCGACCGCAAGCAGCTGGCCGGTGACGAAATCGGAGTCGGGCGACAGCAGGAACGCCACCGCGCCGGCGACGTCGCCGGGCCATGCCTCGCGATCCAGCAGCTGGCCGGCCGCGTATTGACCCCAGCGCCGCTTCGAGGCGGATCGGGTGGCCTCGGTGTGGGTGAGGCCGGGCGCGACCGCGTTCACCGTCACGCCGTCGCCGCCGAGCTCGCGCGCCAGCGCCCGCGTCATCGCGACGACCGCGCCCTTGCTGGCGACGTAGTGCAGGAACAGGTCCGCCCCCCAACAGGCTACGTCGGAGGCGACGTTGACGATCCTGCCGGCGCGCGCAGCGCGCATCCGCGGGGCCACGGCGCGGCAGACGAGCCACAACCCCTTCACGTTGACCGCCATCACGCGGTCCCACTCCGCCTCGGCGATGTCCTCGAACCGCTGGCCGCCGAGCCCCTCGGCGAGGGCGGCGTTGTTCACCAGCCCGTCGATGCGCCCCCAACGCCCGATCACGGCATCGACCGCGGCGGTCAGAGCCGCGCCGTCGGTCACGTCGACCTCGCGAAACAACACGTCGGCGCCCTCGGCGGCGAGTTCGGCCGCCGCGGCCCGGCCCGGCCCGGCCCGGACGTCGAGCAGCGCCACCCGCGCGCCCTCGCGGCAGCAGCGCGCGGCGAAGGCGCGGCCCAGCCCGCGCGCGGCGCCGGTCACGACGACGACCTGATCCTGAAGTCGGGCCACGCCTCGCCCCATCGCTGGCGGGATCGCCGATCCCTGCTATCCTGACCTTAGCACTCCCGCGAGCGCATCGTAATGACCGCACCGCGCGACGGCGCCGACGCCGACTTCCAAGTCGAGGGGCTTGCGCTCGAACGCGGCCGGCGCGCGCGGACGCGGCTGCCCGCGGCCGAACTCGCCGACGGGACCCTGGTCGAGATACCGCTGATGGCGATCCGGGGGGCGCGGCCGGGACCGGTCTTCTACGTCGGAGCCGCTTTCCACGGGGACGAGATCGCCGGCGCCGAGGTCGTGGCGCAGCTCGCATCGACGCTCGACGCCGGCGCGCTCGGCGGGACCGTCCTGCTGGTTCCGGTCCAGAACCCGCTCGCCTTCCAGGTCCGGCACCGCTTCTTCGTCGGCCATATGCTGAACTCGCCGATGGACCAGAACCCCGCCGATCCCTGGGCCGCGTTCCCAGGCGATCCGGACGGCAACATGGCGTCGATCCTGGCCCACGTCGTCTTCGACCGGCTGATGCGCCATGCCGACTACGCGATCGACATCCATACCCCGACCACCGGCGGCCGCTACGCGCCGTTCGCCTTCCTGCCGCCGACGCGCTGCGGCGCGGTCGTCGCCGAGGCCGAGGCGTTGGCCCGCGCGTTCGGAGCCGACTACATCCTGGCCAACGACAAAGGAATGTACGTCGGCGACAAGAACCCCCACACGGTCATGGCCGAGCGCGGCGTCCCGGCCTTCGGCGTCGAGATCGGCGAAGGCGGCCGGGTCGAAGGCGACGAGGTCGAGCGCGCGCTGCGCGGCGTGCGCAACGTGCTCCGCCAGGTGGGGATGCTGCCGGGCGACGCGGAGGAGTTCGGCCGCCGGCGCGTCATCCGGACCATGGAGGTCGTGCGCGCCCGGCGGGCGGGTCTCCTCCGCCGGCTGGTCGAGTTGAACGACGAGGTGGAGGAAGGCCAGGCGGTGGCGCGCATCGCCAGCCCGTTCGGCGAGACTCTGGAGGAGATCCGGGCGCCGCGCAGCGGCCCGGTCGTCCGCGTCGCGACCTTCCCCGCGGTGTCCGGCGGCGAGCGGGTGGTCCAGCTCGGGGTCGCGCGCGAAGGCGCATGACGTGAGCGCGCGCGACGCCGCCATCGGCGACATCTGGCGATCGCCCGAACTCGGCCGGGACTTCCGCCGGCTCACGTCATTCGGCGGCCGGCTGGTCGGCTCCGACGGCGAGGCCGCGGCCCGGGAATGGCTGCGGGAGCGCGCGGGCGCGGCGCGCCCGGCGCGGGTCGGCGAACACGTCTTCGCCTATGAGGGCTGGACCAACGAGACGCATCGCCTGGAACTGCGCGCCGCGCCCGGACGCGCGCTCCCCTGCCATCCGCTGCTGCGGTGCGGCGACACGCCGGCGGCGGGCATCGACGCCGAGGTCATCGACCTGGGACGCGGCGCGCCGGCCGACTTCGCCGCCGTCGGCGACGAAATCGCCGGCCGGATCGTCCTGGCGCGGCACGAATACCCGTTCGCCGTGGGCTCGATACACCGCCGGCGCAAATACGCGGCGAGCCTGGAGCGCGGCGCGGTCGGATTCCTCATCGCCAACGACCTCGCCGGCGAGATGCCGGTCGCCGGGTCCTGCGGGCGCGACGGGCCGGACAACATCCCCGGGCTCGGCGTGAGCTTCGAGACCGGCGCGCTGCTCGCCGGCGGCGAAGGACGCCCCGGCGTCCGCATGACCGTCCGCAACCGGCGGGCGCCGGCGCAGGCGGCCAACATCGTCGCCGAGATACCCGGGCGCGGCGCGGAATGGGTCGTGGTTTCGGCCCATTACGACGGCCACGACCTGGCTCAGAGCGCGCTCGACAACGCGACCGGCGTCGCCGCGGCGCTACAGATTCTCCGCAGCTTCGCCCCGCATGTCGGCGCGCTGCGCCGGGGCCTCCGGGTGATCCTGTTCACGGCGGAGGAATCGGCCCTGCTGGGATCGCGCCTCTACGTCGATTCGCTCGCCGAAGACGAGCTGCGCGCGATCGCCGCGGTGGTCAATCTCGACACCCTGGCGGGCAGCCCCCGCCTCGCCTGCCTGACCAGCGGGTTCGCGGAGCTCGACGAGTTCGTGCGCGCGGTGGATGCGGAGGTCGGCATCGGGTTGCGGCCGATCCGGCCGATCGCCCGCAATTCGGACCATTTCAACTTCGCCCGGCGGGGCGTGCCTGCGCTCCGGCTGATCGCCGGGTTCGACGAACCCGACGCCGGCGCGCGCTACCTGCTGACCTCGGGCGATACGGCGGACAAGGTGGCGATGGGCGAGTTGAAGCTGGCGACGCTGGCCGCGGCCGAACTGGCCTGGGCGGCCCTCGACCGGCCCGGCCCGATCACGGCGCACAAGTCGTCGGACGAGATGGCGGCGCTGATCGAGGCAGGCGCGTAAGCCGCGCCCCGCGTCACGCCACCCATTCGCTCACCGGGGCGCGCGCCTCGTGCAGCGGCTGGCAGACGACGTCGACCAGCGTCGGGCCGTCATGGGCGATCGCGGCCGCGAGCGACGCGCGAAGGTCGCGGGGATCGGTCACGCGCCACGTCCGCAACCCGTAGGCCGCGGCGACGCGCGCGTGATCGGTGATGGAGAAGTCGACCGAATAATAGCGCCCGTCGAAGCCCGATTTCTGTCCGGCCTTGATCCAGCCGAACGTCCCGTTGGCGATCACGACGACGGTCACCGGGACGGCGAGCCGCACCAGCGTCTCGAGCTCGCCGGCGCAGAAGCCGAAGCTGCCGTCGCCGATCACGGCAACGCATTTGGCGCCCGGCCGGCCGTAATGGACGCCGACCGATGCCGGCAAGGCGTAACCGAGCGCGCCGTGGGCGCGGTTCGACAGGAAGCGGCGGCCGGCGGTCGCGAAGTCGCAATAGGCCGCGAGATAGGGGCAAGGCGTTCCCGGATCGGCGACGACCACGGCGTCTTCGGGCAGCAGCGGCCGGAGTTCGCCGACCACCCGTTCGGGGCGGATCGGCGTGTCGTCGGCCCGGGCGAGGGCGAGAAACGCCTCGTATTTCTCCCGTTTGCGCGCAGCCACGAAGGCGGCGTCGAGCGCTCGCGCAGGCGGGGTCGGGATCGACGGCGCCAGCTCGGCGTCGAGCGCCCCCAGGCACAGCTTGGCGTCCCCGATCAGACCGGCCTCGGTGGGATAGTTGACCCCGACGACGCCGGGGCAGGAATCGACGTGCACGACGCGGACCGCGCCGGGCGCCGGATGGCGCCAGCGCTCGGTGGTGACCGAACCGGCGCGGCAGCCGACGAAGACGACCAGATCGGCGGCGTCGACGACCGCCCGGGTCTCGGGCGTGCCGCCGTTGCTGCCGACGACGCCGACCGCCAGATCGTGCGAGTCGGAGATGGCGCCCTTGCCGCTGACGGTCGTCGCCACCGGCGCGCCCAGGCGTTCGGCGAGGGCGCGAAGCTCGATCTCCGCGCCCGAGATCGTCACCCCGCCGCCGCAGACGAAGACCGGGCGCGCCGCGGCGCGGATCGCCGCCGCCGCGGCGCGCACGTCGTCGCGGTTGGGCGCGGCGCGGCGCGCCGGATAGCGGCCGAACGCCGGGTCGGCGTGGAGCTCGGCGTCGTCCACCGGATCGCGCTGGACGTCGAACGGCAGCCCCAGCTGCGCCGCCCCCGGCGTTCCGGTGGTCATGTGGCGGAATGCGGCGCGCAGCATCCTGGGGACGTCGGCGGCGCGGTCGATGACCGCGTTCCATTTCGTGACCGGGCGGAACAGCGCCTCCTGGTCGAGCTCGGTGAGGGTGAACCGGCCGCGCGAGCCGACCGCGATGTCGGTGGTGACGGCAAGCACCGGGATCGACGACTCGCCGGCTTCGACGAGGCCCGGCAGGATGTAGGTCGCGCCGCCGCCGCTGGGCCCCTCGCAGACCCCGACCCTGCCGGAGACGCGGGCATACCCGTCGGCCATGTAGGCGGCGGAGCGTTCGTCGCGGGTCAGCACGTGCTCGATGCCGTGATCGAGGCGATGCAGCGCATCGTAGAGCGGCAGGCTGGTGTCGCCGCACAGGCCGAAGACATGCTCGACGCCGAACCGATCGAGCATGTGGACGAAGGCTTCGGCGCCGGTGCGCCGGTTCGACGACGCCGATGCCGCCGATGCCGCCATGCGCTCCCCTTCCCTCACCGTCGCGAGGCCGCGTCGCCCCGCCGCGGCCAGGCGAACCAGACGAAGGCCGCGGCCTGGAGCGCGAGCATGGCGAGAAACGCCGCCTCGTTGCCGCGCGGGTCGTAGCCGTCCGGCGTCTGCGGATACCGATGGATGATGGCGCCGATGGCCCACTGGAAGGCGAAGGCGCAGACGAAACCCATCAGGTTGGCCGTCGTCGTGACGCGGCCGATGACGGCCTGCGGGAAGTGCTGGGCGAAGATCGAAAAACTCAACAGCGTCGCAGTGCCGAATACGCCGTAGAGCGCCCACAGCAACCCCGCCGCCCGGGTGACCCCGAAGGCGAGCGGGAGCTGCACGAAGAGGAAGATCGCGGCGCCGACGGCGAACACCTTCTCGGGGCCGATGCCGACGTTGCGCAGCCGGTCGGCGACGATGCCGAAGGACAGCACGCCCACGAACATGCCGGACTGGAGCAGCAGGAGATGGTGGGCGACGCCGCCGCGGTCGAAGCCGGCCACGTCGCGGAGCCAAGGCGCGGCCCACAGCGCCTGATAGGCCAGGAACACCGCGTGCGAGACGAAGAACAGCGAGCCGTAGCGCCAGAAGAAGGCGTCGGCCAGGATCGCCCGGATGGCGGCGATCTGCCCGGCCATCGACGCCGGCGCCGGGGCGCTCCCCTCGCGTTCGGGCACGACGAAGAAGACGATCGAGGCGACCAGCGCGCTGGCCGCGGCGAGAGCGGCGAACAGGTCGCGCCAGTCGGCGACCTGGAGCAGCGCCTCCACCGGCGTCGTCGCCGACAGCGCGCCGAAGCCGCCGAAGGCGAGGATGACGTTGTTGAACAGCGGCAGGCGGTCCTTGGGCCACCAGATCGCATTGGCCTTCAACGCGCCCATCAGGCAGCCGGCGACGCCGAGCCCGATCAGACCGCGCCCCGCGGTCAGCCAGGCGAGGTCGGATGCGGATGCGAACACCGCCGCGCCCAGCGCCGCGACCAGCAGCAGGACGGCTTGCACGCGCCGCGGCCCGTAACGGTCGAGGGCGACGCCGAGCGGCAGCTGGATCGCCGCGAAGGTGAAGAAGTAGACGCTGGTGAGGAAGCCGAGATCCGCGGCGTCGAGCCCAGCCTCGGCGACCAGCTGCGGCGAGATGACCGCGTTGACCGTCCGGAACAGGTAGGACAGGTAATAGCCGCAGCCGAACGGGAGGACGACGGTCAGGATGATCGCCGCGGGACGCCGCGGCGGATACGCCGCCGCCGGATCGAGAGCCGCCGGCAAGGCGCGCCCGCCCTAGATCCGGCCCCGATCCGGCGGCCGCATCGTCGCCGGATCGGGGTGCAGCGAGATGCAGACCGGGCGCTCCGCCGGGCCGCGCTCGCGGCCCAGCGTCCGAAGCGCCTCCTCGGCGCGCTCCAGCGGATATTCGTGCGTGTGCAGCCGCTCTAGCCGGTATGCGTTCTCGGACAGCAGGCGGAACGCCTCGACATAGGCCTCGCGCGCCTGGGAATAGGCGCCCTTGATCGTGAGCTCCTTGTACAGCACGCGGTCGACGTCGAGCTCGACGGCTTGATCCCCGCCCTTGATGCCGCCGAGGACGACGACGCCGCCGATGCGCACGGCCTCGATCGCATCGGCGACCGGCCTGGCGGCGACCGGCACCACATCGAGCGCCACGTCGGCGCCGCGGCCGCCGGTGATCTCCATCACCCGCGCCACGACGTCCTCGCGATCGGCCTCGATGGCGTGGTCGGCGCCGAGCGCTTCGGCCAGGCGCAGCTTGTGGGCGCTCCGCGACGTGCCAGTGACGATGATCGTCCCCGCCCCCGCCTCGCGGGCGGCGACGACGGCGCCGAGTCCGCGCTGGCCGTGGCCCAGGATCAGCACCACGTCGCCCATCGCCGTCGCCGGGAGCTGGACCGCCCAGCGGATGCCGGCGGCGAGCGGCTGATAGAGCGTCGCCAGGGCCAGCGGCATCGCATCGGGCACCTTGTGCAGCATCGTGCGCGGGTGCAGGTGGATGTATTCGCTGTAACCGCCCCATAGCCCGTGACCTACGTCGCGCGGCGTATAGCCGTAGCAGGGCGGCGCGCCCGGCGGCATCAACGAACGGCAGTTGTGATAGTCGCCGCGCAGGCACAGCGCGCAGCGCCCGCAGGACAGATGAGGCTCGAGGGCTACCCGGTCGCCCTCCCCCACCCCCCAGGCGCGCGCGGCGGCGGGTCCGATCTCGGCGATGCGGCCGATCGGCTCATGGCCCGGAATCACGGGGTAGCGCATGATCCCCTTCGCCGCCATGGTCCCGCGGTACTGCTCGACGTCGCTGCCGCAGAGACCGCAGGCTTCGACGCGCAACAGCGCCTCGTCGGGGCCGACCGGCGGGATCTCCTGCGCGTCCGGCTCGATCCGGCGGTCGCCCAGCTGGACCATGACCCTGGACTTCATCCGCTCACTCCCGGCCGGCGGAGGCGGAGGCAGACCGCGCCCGCCTCGCCTCGCGCTCCCGCCGGTGCCGTTCGACGGCCGCGTCGATCCCGGCCTGCCGGCGTTCGGCGAGGACGGGCTTCTTCCGCATCGCCCATTCGTACGCCTCGGCCTGCCGCCCGGCCGAGCCCCGATAGCGCGGCGCGACGTAGCGGCCGATCAGTTCGTAGCTTCGCCGGGTCGGCTCGAAATCGGCCCAGTTATGCGCCATGTCCAGGAACACGCCGAATCCGCCCGACTGCGCGTCGAGCCGGTCGATCTGCGCGGCCAGATCGTCGGGCGTGCCGATGACCGCCATACCGTCGCCGATCAGCGCGTCGATCTCGCGGTCGATGTCGCCCTCGCCGGTCACGCCGAGCGGCAGATGCCCGACATGGGCGAAGTAATGCAGCCATTTGCCGAGGCCGAACTTGACGTTCTCGCGCGCCCGTTCGCGCGTCTCCGCGACGTGGACCGGACCCACCAGCCGCCAGCGCGCGCGGTCGGCCTGGCGGCCGTTGGCGGCGGCGGCCCCGGCGAAGACGTCCCAGACGGCGGGAAGCGCCTCGAACGCCGCGCGGGTGGTCGCGGCGGTGGACAGGAGCGCCATGCCGTAAGCGCCGGCAGTGCGCGGCCCCGAGGGCGAGGCCACCGACGGGATCGCGAGTTCGACGTGCGGCCGGGTGTAGGGGCCGAGCTGGAGGCGGGCGTCGCGGAGTTCGAACCAGGAGGTCTTGCGGGTCACCCGCTCGCCCCGCAGCAGCGGGAGGATGACGTCGATCGCCTCCTCCATCCGCTCGCGGATGGAGGCCACGTCGATGCCCACCATGTCGGCGTCGTAGGGCAGCGCGCCCGCGCCGACGCCGAACATCGTCCGGCCGCGCGTCTGGTGGTCGAGCTGGTTGATGCGTTCGGCGACGAAGAACGGGTGGTGGTAGGGCAGCGTCACCACGCCGGCGCCCAGCCGGATGCGGCGGGTGCGCGTCGCCGCGGCGGCGATGAACAGTTCGGGCGACGCGACGATCTCCATGCCGCCGGAATGGTGCTCGCCGATCCACACCTCGTCGAAGTCGAGCCGGTCGAGATGCTCCACCAGCAGGAAATCGCGTTCGAGCGCGAGCGTCGGGTTCTCGTCGACCGCGTGGAACGGCGCGAGGAACGTCCCGAACCGCTTGGATTCGCTCAACCCGGCCCCTGGCGCGGCGCGAAGACCGGTATGCGGTCGGCGAAGGCGGGGGCGCTCATGGCGAGTGTCCGAACGGGCCGTTTCCGATAGCCTCGCGCGCCGAACGTATCGTCCCGGCCCGCCCGGGGCAAACGAAATCCGCGATCGGGGAGTCCCTCATGACCGGCGTCGCATTGCCGCGCTTCAGCCTCGCCGAGCGCGACCGCCGCTACCGGGCCGTCCGCCGCGAGATGGCGCGGCGCGGACTCGACGCCCTGTTGATCCCGCACCACACGGGAGAATGGGACAACTGCCAGCCCGACGTCCGCTACCTGACCTGCATCGGCGGCGGCGGCGCCGGCGCGGCGGCGGTGTTTCCGCTGGAAGGCGAGCCGGCGGCCATCGTGCGCGAGCCGCGGCGGGTCGCGTTCTGGCGCGCCGCCCAGGACTGGGTCGCCGACGTCCGCGGCGCCCGCGACGCGGTGTGGAGCGAGGCCCTGATCCAGGCCGTCCGCGACGCCGGCTGCGAAAGCGGACGCATCGGCGTCGTCGGACTGGCCGGCCATCTGCGCGAGCCCGAGGGGACGATCTCCCACGGCGCCTTCGCCAACATCCGGCGGGAGCTTCCCGGCGCCGTATTCGAGAACGCGACCGGCTTTCTGCACGACCTGCGTATGGTCAAGAGCGCCGAGGAAATCGCCATGATCGAACGCGCGCAGGCCTGCGCCGATGCGATCGGCGACACGCTGTTCGAGACCGCGCGCGTCGGCGTGACCGAGCACGAGCTCTACGCGGCCATGCAGGCGGCCCATATCCGCCTGGGCGGCGAGACGCCCTCGATGATGCTGATCGGCATCGGCCAGCGACCCAACCAGACCTTCCTGACGCCGACGATGCGGCGGCTCGCCGCGGGCGACATCATCCTCGCCGAGTGCGAGCCCAAATACGCGGGCTACTCGGCGCAGAGCGTCGAGGCGGCCTGTCTGGGCGCGCCTGCCGACGACTACGATCGCCTGTACGAGGCTTCGCTGTCCTGCTTCCGCCTGTTGTCGGGCGCCGCCAGACCCGGCGTCCCCTACGCCGAGCTGATCCGTCTGTGGGAGGAGCATATGGCGGCCGCGGGGCTGCGCGCGGCGCCCACGATCGGCCATGGCCTGGGGCTCGGCCATGACGGCCCGTCGACGCGCCCGGGCGGCGACGCCCAGGGCCACGTAATCCGGGCGGGCCACTGCCTCGTCCTCAAGCCCTGGGCGACCTCGGCCGACGGCGCGCGCGCGATCCGCGCCGGCGGCTGCATCGTCGTCGAGGAGGCCGGCGCCCGGCGGCTGGGGCGGCTCGAACCGGCGTTCCGGCGACTGGGATAGCCGCCGGCGGGCGTCGGTCCGGCGCCGCTAGTGCTCATGCTTCGGGTAGTAGGGCGCGAGCGCTTCGACGGCGCGCGTCAGCCCGTCCGCCGCCGCGTCGTCCACCGTCTGCTTGGCGCGCATGGCGGCGACGATGACCGCATGATGCTTGCGCAGGCGCTCGGCGTAGTCCTCCTGCTTCGGCTTGACGCGCTGGGTCAGGAAGTAGTCGCCGATCGTCTCGATGATCCGCTGCGCGTGCCGCTCCTTGTTCATGACCCATCGCACGAGCTGGTTCCGGGATAGCGCATCGGTCTTGCCGGCGAGCGCCGCGATCTGTCTCACCGCCTTTCGCACCGTGGCCGCATCCTCCAGCATCGACGCCACCCGGGCGCCGTCGTCGTAGATGCCGCAGGGGATCTGGCAATGCGCCCCGGCCGAGGCCGGCGCGAGAAGCAGCAGCGCCAATGCCGCGAACGCCGCGCCCAGGCGCGATTTCGTCGCCGCGATGTACATTCTCGATCCTCCGTTCGATTGGTCCGTTCGGGACTTACGTTATCGGCGGCCCGGTATGCCGGTATGGACGGCCCGGCCCGGCCCGTCAGGCGAGGCCGATGTCGATCACGCGCTTCTTGAAGGACGGGCGGGCGGCGATGGCGTCGTACCAGCGCTTGAGGTTCGGGTAGTTCTCGCGTTCGATGTCGAGGTTGAACCAGCGAAAGACCAGGATGCTCGGCGGCATGTCGCCCATGGTGATCGCCTCCCCGGCCAGATAGGCGTTGTCGCCCAGGTGACGGTCGAGGATCGCGAGCTGCCTGGAGAAGTTGTCGCGGCCCGCCTTGATCGCCTCCGGGTTGCGCTTCTCGGGCGGGGTGCGGATCAAGCCCTGGAACACCGGCACGTGGGCGGAGGCGAGGGTCCCCAGAGTCCAGTCCATCCAGCGAACGGCGTCGGCCCGGACCCGGAGGTCGTCCGGGTACCAGCTGCCCGCCCCATGCTTCGAGGCGAGATACTGCACGCAGGCGTTCGATTCCCAGAGCACGAAGCCGTCGTCGACGATGGTGGGCACCCGGCCGTTGGGGTTGAGCGCGAGATATTCCGGCCGGTCGTTGCCGCCGAACGGCCCGCCGACGTCTTCGCGGTCGAACGCCAAGCCGACCTCGTCGCACAGCCAGACGACCTTCTGCACGTTGGCCGATGTCGGCCGCCCGAGAATCTTCAACATGTCCGCTTTCCTCCGTTGCGCCGACGGTTCGCCCGTTGCGCGCAGCATACACCAAACGGCGGCCGCGATCAGTCGATCTGGAGCAGCAGCGTCTTGAGGTAGGCGCTCTCGGGCAGAAAGGGGTGAACCGGATGGTCGGGCCCCGCCCCGCCGGCATGGAGGACGCGCCCGGTCCGCCGAAGGTCGCGCAGCACCCCGCGCATCTGCTCCGCGAACCGCGCCGCGTCGACGTGGTGCGAACAGGAGGCGGCGAACAGCGCCCCGCCGGGCCGTACCAGGGCCGCGGTCGCGCGCAGCAGCTTGCGATAGCCCTTGAGGCCGGCGGCGAGGTCCTTCTTCGACCTGACGAAGGCCGGCGGATCGACGGCGACCAGATCGTAGCGCTCGCCGGCCAGAGCGAGACGAGCCAGCTCGTCGAACGCATCGCCCCGTACGAAATCGCAGCGGCCGGCGACGCCGTTGCGCTCGGCGGCGCGCACGGCGAGGGCGAGCGCGGCGCGCGACCGGTCGAGGCAGGTCACCGCATCGGCCCCGGCGACCGCGGCCTGGATGCCGAACCCGCCGAGATAGCTGTAGACGTCGAGCATCCGCCGCCCTTCGGCGAGGCGGGCGAGACGGGCGCGGTTCTCGCGATGGTCGAAGAACCAGCCGGTCTTCTGCCCGCCCAGCGGATCGGCGAGGAAGCGCGCCCCGTTTTCAACCACTTCCAGCGGCCCGTCCACCGTCCCCCTGACGACGCGGACCTCGCGCGGCAGCCCTTCGAGGTCGCGCCCGGCGGCGTCGTTGCGCAGCAGAACGTTGACCGGCGAGAGCGCCTCGTCGAACGCGGCGATCAGCTCGTTCTCGAGCCTGTCGGCGCCGGCGCTGTTGAGCTGGAGGACGAGCGTGTCTCCGAACCGGTCGGCGACCACGCCCGGCATCGCGTCGGCTTCGGACCAGACGAGGCGGTAATGGGGCGCATCGAACAGCCGCGCACGCAGGTCCTGCGCCCGGCGGATGCGCCCGGCGAGGAAGGACCGGTCGACCGAGGCCTCCGCGTCGCGCGTCCACAGCCGCGCGCCGATCAGCGCATGGGGATTGAAGCTGGCGACGCCGAGCGCCGCGCCGCCGGCGTCCGCCAGGGTGACCAGCGCGCCGGCGGGGAGCGCTCTGGCCGCGGGATCCATGACGATCTCGTTGGAATACGCCCAGGGATGGCCCGCGCGGGCGCGTTTGTGGGCGCCGGGGCGCAGCCTGACGACCGGGCGCGCCGCGGCGGCGTCGCGCGCATCGTCCATGCCGGACCGCCCGGCGGCCGCCTGAACCGACGTCATCCGCGACAGTCTACGACCGATCGGGATTGGCGGGAAACCGGCGCGGTCCTGTATGCTGCGCGCAGACAGGACGGAGGACGCGACGTCATGGCGGAAGCGGGCGCTGCTCCCGCGCCGGGAGGATCGGATGCGCGGCGGATGCGCTATTCGATGTTCTCGGTATGCGACCACTATCCCGGCCGCGAGCGGTCGGGCGAACGGTATCTCGCCGAGATTCTCGACGAGATCGCGCGCGCCGAAGCGCTGGGGTTCGAGAGCTACTGGGTCGCCGAGCACCATTTCCACGAATACGGCATCGTCACCAATCCGGCGCTGTTCCTGACCGCGGCGGCGGCGCGGACGACGCGGATCCGGCTGGGGCCGGCGGTCTCGATCCTCACCTTCCGTAACCCGTTGCAGGTCGCCGAGGACTACGCGCTGCTGGACCGGCTCTCGGGCGGGCGGCTGATCATGGGCGTCGGCTCGGGCTATCTGAAGCACGAGTTTGAGGGCTTCGCCATCGACCCGGCCGACAAGCGCGAACGCTTCGACGGCGCGCTCGACGTCATCCGGCGCGCCTGGGCCGGCGAGCGCATCTTCCACGACGAGCCGTGGTTCAAGAGCGACGGCGGATGCCTGTCGCTGTTGCCCGCGCAACGCCCGCACCCGCCGATCTACATCGCGGTGCTGCGCCGGGAGGCAGCTTGGCACGTCGGGCGCCAGGGCAACGGGCTGATGTGCGTCCCCTATGCGACGCTCGACCGCATGGAGGACATCGGCCCGCTCCTCGGCGAGCATCGGGCCGGTCTGGCCGAGGCGGCGAACGGCGGCGCGCCGGCGGACCCGGCTCTGGTGGCGCTCCATACCTACGTCGCCCGGTCCGACGACGAGGCGCGCGCCCATGCCGGGGCCGCGTTCGACCTCTACGTGGAGACCCGGCTCTACGCCCGGCGCCAAGTCTACGACGACATCCTGCGGTCGCGGCTCGGCCTGTTCGGCTCGGTCGAGCGGGTGACGGAGCAACTGCTCGAACTCCACGCGATGGGCGTGCGGCACGTGCTGTTCCTGGTGAATTTCGGCGGCATCGCGCCCGAGCGCGCGCATCGGGCGATGGAGCTGCTGGCGGGCGAGGTCATCCCCCGGGTCGAGGCCGCGCTGCGCGGCGGCTAGCCGGCGCGCCGCCGACGGCGTTCTCCCGCCAGGTGTTGTAATAGGCGGCGGAGAAGACGATCGCCGCGCCGACCCAGGTCCAGATCGACGCGCGCTCGCCGAACAGCACGAAGCCCAGCGCCGCCGAGAACGGCAACCGCAGGAAGTCGAACGGCGCGACGTAGCTGGCGTCCGCCGCGGCCATCGCGCGCGTCACGCAGAAATGCGTCGCGTAGCCCGCGACGCCGAGCCCCACGATCGCCGGCAGGTCAACCGGGTCGGGCGTCTTCCAGACGGCGATCGCGGGACCCATCGAGAACAGGAGGATCGAGACGCTCATGTAGAAGACGACGACGTTCCCCGATTCCGTCGCCGACAGGCGCTTGGTGGCGACGTAGGCGCAGGAATAGAACAGCGCCGCGGCGAGCACCACCAGCGGGCCGGCGCCCGCATCGACGAAGCCGGGACGCAGGATCACCAGCGCGCCGGCGAAGCCCAGCGCGGTCGCGATCCAGCGATGGAGTCCTATGGCCTCGCGCAGAAACAGGCCCGCCATCACGACGGTGAACAGCGGCATGGTGAACTGCAACGCCGACAAATCCGCCAGCGAGACCATGGTGACGCCGAAGAACCAGGCGACGTTGCCGGCGTAGAGAAAGGCGTTCCGCAGCGCGTGCCCGGCGATCCGCGCGCTGCGCACCGCGCCCGGCCCGACGGAGACGATCCACGGCGCCATCAGCAGCAGGTTGACGACGCTGCGGAGGAAGATCAGCTCCAGCACCGGGTATTGCGGCGTCAGCAGGCGGATCAGCACCGCCATCGCGGTGAGCGACGCCGCGGCGCCGATCATCCACAGCGCGCCGCGAACGGGTTGCGAAAGGCGCGCGGTCACGAGCCCGGGACGGCGCGGGGGGCGGCGGTCAATCGGCCAGCTCCCGGAGGATCGCCCACAGGTTCGACTTGCCCTCGAAGCCGATGCCGGGGAGATCGGGCGGGCGGACGCAGCCGTCCTCGACGACGATCCCGTCGGGGAAGCCGCCATGGGGAAGGTCGGGGTCGGGCGCGACTTCGTGGCCGCCCAGCCCCAGGCCCGCGACCGCGTTCAGCGCCAGCAGGTGGCCGGCATGGGGGACGCAGCTTCGCCGCGACCAGCCATGGGCCTCGAGCATCTCCAGGATGCGCAGATACTCGACCAGCCCGTAGCTCAGACCGATGTCGAACTGGAGCAGGTCGCGGTCGGGCCGGAGGCCCGCATGGCGGATCAGGTTCCGCGCATCGGCGAGCGAGAACAGGTTCTCGCCGGTCGCCATCGGCCGGTCGTAGCGGGCGCAGATCTCGCTTTGGAGCTCGAAGTCGAGCGGATCGCAGATCTCCTCGATCCAGGCGAGCCGACAGGGCGCCAGCGCTCCGGCCAGGGCGACGGCGCGCGTCCGGTCGCAGGCGGCGTTGGCGTCGACCGCGAGCGCCTCGCCGGCGCCCAGGACGCGCAGCGCCGTCTCGACGCGGCGAAGGTCGTCCGGGAGCGGGGCGGCGGCGACCTTGATCTTGACCCGCGTATAGCCGGCGTCGCGGTAGCGCCGGATCTCGTCGGCCAGCGCGGCGGCGCCCTCGCCCGCGCGGTAATGGCCGCCCGAGGCGTAGACCGGCACGCGCGAGGCCGCCGCCCCGCCGCGGAACCGGTCGGCGAGCAGCCGCCACAGCGGCGCGCCTTCGATCTTGGCCGCGGCGTCCCACACCGCCATGTCGAGCGCCCCGACCGCGCCCGAACGCTCGCCATGGCCGCCCGGCTTCTCGTTCCGCATCATCGCGTCCCAGGCCCTGAACGGATCGAGGTTGGCGCCCGCCTCGTCGGCCAGGTCGGCGGCGCGGAGCCGCGGCGCGAAGCGTTCGCGCAACAGCCCGCCATGGCCATAGCGCCCGATCGAGGAGAAGCCGTAGCCCACCACCGCCCGCCCCGCGCGCCGGACGTCGGTGACGACGGCGACGGCGCTCGCGGTCATCTCGTCGAACCCGATCGCGGCGTTGCGCAGATCCGCCCGGAGCGGAACCGTGCGTTCGCGGACATCGACGATTCGCAACGCGCGGGCTCCCGGATGGATGGACGACCGAACGACCGGTGACCGGATGACCGAACGATCGGACGATCGGATGGACAGCCGGGGCGGTCGGGGCCACAATGGCACGAACGCTCACCAGGGGGGAGCCATCCGATGGCCAAGCTGCGCCACGTCGCCATGCAGGTGCCGGACCTCGAACGGGCCGCGGCGTTCTACGAAAAGGTGTTCGAGCTCGACCGCGTGGTCAAAGCCGAGACCCCGGTGGGCGACGCCCTGATGCTCTCGGACGGGGTGATGAACCTCACTCTGCTCAACTTCCCCGAAGGCGCGGTCGGCGGCGTCAACACGCCGGACTGGGCGGGGCTGCACCATTTCGGCTTCGTGGTCGAGGACAAGGACGACACGATCCGGCGAATCGAAGAGATGGGCGGCGAGTTCTACATGCAGCTCCCCGACGACCTGCCGGGGGTCGACGCCGAGACCAAGTACCGCGACTGCAACGGCGTGGTGTTCGACATCTCGGAGCACGACTGGTCGCAGAGCAAGAAGGCGTCGTGACCGGCGGCGCGATCCCGGAGGCCGCCATTCCGGGGTGGGGCCCCCGGTAGACGGGAAGCGCCGTGGCCGGGGCTTGGCTGTTCCCCGATCTCGCCGAACGCTGGGCGCCGCGGGACCGCGGCGTCCTTCCCGCGCAGACGATTCGGGCGCTGGTCCAGGGCGGCGAGGTCTCGGCCGATACCGGGATCGACGACGACATGGTCCAGCCGGCGAGCCTGGACCTTCGGCTCGGGCCGGCGGCGCATCGCGTCCGGGCGAGCTTCCTGCCGGGGCCCGGGGTCGCGGTCGAGGACAAGATCCGCCGGTTCGAGGTGCACCGGCTGGACCTGAGCGAAGGCGCGGTGCTGGAGAGAGGCTGCGTCTACATCATTCCGCTACAGGAGCGCCTGGCCCTCGGCGACCGCCTCTCCGCCTTCGCCAACCCGAAGAGTTCGACCGGGCGGCTCGACGTGTTCACCCGCGTGATCACGGACCATGCGACGCAGTTCGACGTGGTGCGAAACGGCTATCGCGGGCCGCTCTACGCCGAGGTCTCGCCGCGGACGTTCGGCATCCTGGCGCGCGAGGGCTCGCGGCTGGCGCAGCTCCGCTTCCAGTCGCGCGGGGCGCGGGTCGGCTCCGACGACCTGTGGCGGATGAACCGGGAGATCGGCCTGATCGACGCGGAGCCGGTCCGGGACGAGATCCGCGAATATGCGAGTCTGCGGCTGAAGCTCGACCTGAGCGGGGAGGCGGCGGACGGGCTGGCCGGGTATCGGGCGCAGAAGCACACCCGCGCGGTGGACGTGGACAGGATCGGCCATTACGACCCGGCCGAGTTCTGGGAGCCGATCCGGCGCCCGGCCGGGCAGGGGATCATCTTGGACCCGCATGACTTCCATATCCTCGTCACCCGCGAGGAGATCACCGTGCCGCCCGACCATGCCGCGGAGATGGTCGCCTACGATACCCGGATGGGCGAATTCCGCGTCCACTACGCCGGCTTTTTCGACCCCGGCTTCGGCCACGACCCCGACGCGCGCCGCGGCAACCGCGCGGTGCTCGAGGTCCGGTCGCACGACGTGCCGTTCCTGCTCGAGCATGAACAGGTCATCGGCCGGCTTCACTACGAACGGCTGACCGAGGCTTCGGACAAGCTCTACGGACCCGGGATCGGCTCGTCCTATCAGGGCCAGACCCTCGCCCTGGGCAAGCAGTTCCGACAGGTCCGGTAGCGGCGGCGGGGGCCAAAGCCGTAATCCCGCGTCCGTCCGCCGCTGCAATCGGATGGTCCCCGGCCGCGCCGACTACACGCCCAGATAGCGATGCCGGACGTTCTCGTCGGCCCGCAGCTCGTCGGAGCCGCCTTGCCAGACGACCTGGCCGCGCTCGACCACGTAGTGGCGGTCGCCGATGCGGGCGAGGGCGTCGATGCTCTTGTCGATGACCAGGATCGACTGGCCGTTGGCCTTGAGGCTCTCGAGGCATTTCCAGATCTCGGCGCGGATCATGGGGGCGAGGCCCTCGGTCGCCTCGTCCAGGATCAACAGTTTGGGGTTGGTCATCAGCGCCCGGCCGATGGCCAGCATCTGCTGCTCGCCGCCCGACAGCTGCGCCCCCATGCCGCCGATGCGATCGGCCAGCGGGGGAAACAGGTCGAGCACCCGCGCGACCGTCCACGGGTCCGACGCGCCCGAGCGGTTGGCCGCGGTGGCGACCAGATTCTCGCGCGCCGTCAGGTTGGGGAATATCTGCCGGCCCTCGGGCACCAGGCCGAGCCCGGCCTGCGCCACCAGATAGGACGGCCTGCCCAGCATCTCGCGGCCGTCGAACACGACCGACCCCGCCTGCGCCGGGGTCAGCCCCATGATCGAGCGTATGGTCGTGGTCTTGCCCATGCCGTTGCGGCCCATGAGCGTCACGACCTCGCCGTCGTCCACCGACAACGACACGCCGAACAGGACCTGGCTTTCGCCATAGGCGGTCTCGAGGTTGCGGACCTCAAGCATGGGCCGCCTCGTCCTCGCCGAGATAGGCCGAGCGCACCTCGTCGTTGGCGCGGATCTCATCGGGCGCCCCGGTCGCGATCGCCTTGCCGTAGACCAGCACGGTGATGCGATCGGCCAGCGTGAACACGGTATCCATGTCGTGCTCGATCAGAAGCATCGAATAGCGGCCCTTGAGGCCGGCGAGGAAGACGCGCATGCGCTCGGAGTCCTCGGGCCCCATACCCGAGGTCGGCTCGTCCAGCAGCAGCAGCTTCGGGCCGGTGGCGAGGGCCATGGCGATCTCGAGCTGGCGCTGCTCGCCATGGGCGAGGTTGCCGGCGACGATGGCGGCGCGCGCGCCGAGGCCGACATCGTTCAGCAGCCGCTGCGCCGGCTCGGTCAGCTCCCGGTCGGTCGCCGCCGGCCGCCAGAAGCGGAAGCTGTGCCCGGCATGCGCCTGGATCGACAGGGCGACGTTGTCGATCACGGTGAAGTTCTTGAAGATGCTGGTGATCTGGAACGACCGCGCGAGCCCGAGATGCGACCGCTTGGGCGCCCCGAGAGCGGTGACGTCGCGGCCGTCGAAGACGATCTCGCCCGAATCGGGCTTGAGCATCCCGGCCAATTGGGCGACGAAGGTGGTCTTGCCGGCGCCGTTGGGTCCGATCACGGCGTGGATCTCGCCCGGCAGCACTTCGAAATTCAGATCGTCCGTGGCGGAGACGCCGCCGAAACGCTTGCGCAGGCCGCGCACCCGGAGCAGCGGCTCAGTCACGCCGGGCGCTCCGGTCCGGCACCAGGCCCCACAGCCCCTTCTTGGCGAACAGGATCAGGATCACCAGCAGCGGGCCGAAGACGATCGGCCAGTTCTCGGTGAATTCGGACAGCACCTCTTCCAGCAGCAGGAAAGCGGCGGCGCCGAACAGCGGCCCGAACAGCGTCCCCATGCCGCCCATCAGCACCATGGCCATGATCTCGCCCGACCGGAACCAATGCATGTATTCCGGCGTCAGGAACTCGTTCAGGTTGGCGAGCAGGAAGCCGGCGACGCCGCACATGGCGCCGGAGACGACGAAGGCGGCCAGCTTGTAGCGGAAGGTCGGGAAGCCGATCGCCTGCATCCGCGCTTCGTTGGAGTGGCAGCCGCGGATCACCCTGCCGAAGCGCGAGTTGATCAGCCGCCAGCTGGCGTAGGTGACGAGCGCCAGAAAGACGAGGATCAGGTAGTAGAGGTTGGTCTCGTCGTACAGGTCGAGCCAGGCGAAGAACTCGCTGCGGTTGCTGTTGAGCCCGTCGTCGCCGCCGAACTCCTCGAGGCTGATGCCGAGGAAGTAGAGCATCTGGGTGAAGGCCAGCGTGATCATGATGAAGTAGATGCCGCGGGTGCGGAGCGAGATGGCGCCGATCAGGAAGGCGGCCGCGGCCGAGGCGAGGATGGCCACGACGAGCTGGATCCAGCCGTTGTCGATCTCATAGAAGGAGAAGATCGCCACCGAATAGGCGCCGAGGCCGACATAGCCGGCATGGCCGAAGCTGATCATGCCGCCATAGCCCAGGATCAGGTCGAGGCTGACCGCGGCGATGGCGAAGATCATGATGCGGGCGAACAGGCTGAGATAGAACGGCTCGTCGATCAGCGTCGCCACCGGCGGCACCAGCGCCAGGGCGGCGAAGCCGGCCAGCACGGCGCAGAGCTTGATGCGGTCCAGCATCGGCTAGCCCGTCCTCGCGGCGAACAGGCCTTCGGGCCGGAAGAACAGCACCACCGCCATCAGAATGTACATCAGCATCGAGGCGAGGGCGGGCCCCGCGGTCTGGGCCGCGTCGGCGCCGATGAACTGGGTCATCAGGAAGGGCAGGATCGAACGGCCGACGGTCTCGACGATGCCGATGACGACCGAAGCGACGACCGCTCCGCGCACCGAGCCGATGCCGCCGATCACGATCACGACGAAGGCGAGGATCAGCATGTCCTCGCCCATGCCGGGCTCGACCGAGGTGATCGGACCCGACATCAGCCCGGCGAAGCCGGCGAGGATGGCGCCCAGCCCGAACACCAGCGTGTAGAGCAGGCCGATATTTACGCCCAACGCGCCCACCATCGGGCGGTTGCTGGCCCCGGCGCGGATCAGCATGCCGATGCGCGTGCGGGTGATCAGCAGAAACAGGCACAGGGCGACGAACAGCCCGGCGCCGATGATGGCGAGGCGGAAGATCGGATAGGGCGCATCCGGGATCAGCGCAACGTTGCCCTCGAGGAAGGCCGGGATCGCCATGTCCTGGGCTTCCGGCCCCCAGATCAGGCGCACCGCCTCGTTGAAGAACAGGATCAGGCCGAAGGTCGCCAGCACCTGATCCATGTGGTCGCGCTCGTACATCGTCCGCAGCGCCACGACCTCGATCAGGATGCCGGTCAGCAGCGCCGCCGGCGCCATGACCACCAGCGCCAGCAGGAAGCTCCCGGTGATCGAATAGAGCGTCGCCGCGTAGTAGGCGCCCAGCATGTAGAGCGAGCCATGCGTCAGGTTGACGAAGTTCATGATCCCCAGCACCAGCGTCAGGCCGGCGGAGATCAGGAACAGGAAGACGCCGAACTGGACGCCGTTCAGCGTCTGCTCCAGGAACAGCAACCACGTCATGACTGGTTCGCGCCGATGTCCCGACCGTCCGGTTTGCGCGCTCGCGCGGGGTGAAGGAAGCCGGCGGGACGCCCGCCGCGGGCGCCCCGCCGGGGATGCGGCCGGGCTAGAGCTTCATGTTCTTCGCCGGGCACTGGTCGGCGTAGGCGTCGGCGTGGTCCTCGAGCACGACGCCGCGGGTGACGATCTTGGGATTGCCGTCCGCATCGGCGATCACCTCCCGCTTGTAGAAGTTCTGGATCGGGATGTGGTTGCGGTTGTAGCGGAACTTCCCGCGCGACGGCAGGTAGGTGACCTTCTCCATCGCCCGGATCATGCCCTTCGTCTTCTCCGGGTCGCCGCCGACGGCCTTGAGGCCGGCGTCGAGCAGGAACGGCGCGTCATAGGGCTGGGCCGAGAAGTTCGACGGGTGGTAGCCGTACTTCTTCATGTAGTCCTTGATGAAGCGCTGGTTGTCGGGCCGGTCCGAGGACACGTCCCAGTAGTTGGTGTGGAAGGTGCCGATCGCCGCCTTGCCGTGACCGGGCAGCGACAGGTAGTCGACGGTGAACACCAGATAGAGCGGCACCTGCTTGTCCAGCCCGGCCGCCCGGTACTGCTTGACGAAGGCGACGCCCATGGGCCCGGGAACGAAGCCGAACAGGGCCGACGGGCCGACGGCGCGGATCTGCGAGATCTCGGCCTGATAGTCGCGCTGGCCGAGCCGGTACAGGATGCGCCCGGCGACCTTGCGCTTGTAGAAGCGCTCGAAACCGGTGAGCATGTCCTTCCCGGCCTGGTAGTTGGCCGAGATCAGGAACACGTTCTCGATCTCCTCGCTGTTCATCAGCTGGCCCATCGCCTCCGGCGTCTGGTCGTTGTTCCAGGAGGTGGAGAAGAAGTAGGCGCTGCAATGCTTGCCGGCCATGCCGGACCAACCGGCATTGGTGCTGATCAGGATCGTCTTGGAGCGCACCACCGGCCGCTGGATGGCGGCGAGGACGTTGGACCAGGTGGTGCCGACGACGAAGTGGACCCGGTCGCGCTTGAGCATCTTGTCCACGAGCTGGCGGGCAACGTCCGGCTTGCGCTGCGTATCGCCGTAGATGACCTTGACCTCGTTGCCGCCGAGCTTGCGCCCGAGATGGTCGAGGGCGAGCTCGAAGCCGTCCTTGGCGTGCTTGCCGTAGATGCCGGGGCCGCCGGAGAACGAGTTGAGGAACCCGATCCGGACCTCGGCGGCCGAAACGGGCGCGGCCGCGGCGGCGAGCAACGCCGCGGCGCCGATAAGCCTGACGATCTTCATCGCGTCTTCCTTCGTGGCTGTGTTGACCTCCGCACAGCGGATGGTAACGGAAACGCGCCCATGCGCCAACCCCTTTCGGCCGCCCCGCCGCCCCCGCGGGGCACCCCGACTAGAGCTTCATGTTCTTCGCCGGGCACTGGTCGGCGTAGGCGTCGGCGTGGTCCTCGAGCACGACGCCGCGGGTGACGATCTTGGGATTGCCGTCCGCATCGGCGATCACCTCCCGCTTGTAGAAGTTCTGGATCGGGACATGGTTGCGGTTGTAGCGAAACTTTCCGCGCGACGGCAGGTAGGCGACCTTCTCCATCGCCCGGATCATGCCCTCGGTGTCCTCGGGATCGCCGCCGGCGGCCTTGAGGCCGGCGTCGAGCAGGAACGGCGCGTCATAGTTCTGGGCCGCCAGGCTCGACGGGTGGTAGCCGTACTTCTTCATGTGATCCTTGATGAAGCGCTGGTTGTCGGGCCGATCCGAGGACACGTCCCAGTAGTTGGTGTGGAAGGTGCCGATCGCCGCCTTGCCGTGACCGGGCAAGGTCAGGTAGTCGACGCTCAGCACCAGATAGAGCGGCACCCGCTTGTCCAGCCCGGCCGCCCGGTACTGCTTGACGAAGGCGACGCCCATGGGCCCGGGAACGAAGCCGAACAGGGCCGACGGGCCGGCGGCGCGGATCTGCGATATCTCGGCCTGATAGTCGCGCTGGCCGAGCCGGTACAGGATGCGCCCGGCGACCTTGCGCTTGTAGAACCGCTCGAAACCGGTGAGCATGTCCTTCCCGGCCTGGTAGTTGGCCGAGATCAGGAACACGTTGTCGATCTCCTCGCCGTTCATCAGCTGGCCCATCGCCTCCGACATCTGGTCGTTGTTCCAAGAGGTGGAGAAGAAGTAGGCGCTGCAATGCTTGCCGGCCATGCCGGACCAGCCGGCATTGGTGGTGACGAGGATCGTCTTGGAGCGCACCACCGGCTTCTGGACCGCGGCGAGGACGTTGGACAAGGTGATGCCGACGATGAAGTGGACCCGGTCGCGCTTGAGCATCTTGTCCACGAGCTGGCGGCCCACGTCCGGCTTGCGCTGCGTATCGCCGTAGATGACCTTGACCTCGTTGCCGCCGAGCTTGCGCCCGAGATGGTCGAGGGCGAGCTCGAAGGCGTCCTTGGCGTGCCTGCCGACGATGCTGAGCCCGCCGGAGAACACGTTGAGGAACCCGATCCGGACCTCGGCGGCCGAAGCGGGCGCGGCCGCGGCGGCGAGCAACGCCGCGGCGCCGACAAGCCTGACGATCTTCATCGCGTCTTCCCTCGTGGCTGTGTTGATCTCCGAGCCGCGGATGGTAACGTAATCGCGTCCACGCACACACCCCCCCCTTCGGGCGCCGCGCCCGCCGGGCGGGAGCGCGAGGGCGATCGGAGGCGAGATGGCGGCAGAGCGCGCCCCGGAGACGTTCCGCAGCGTCTGGTCCGACCTCCAGGGCGTGAGCTTCACGCAGGGCTACGTCCGCGCCCGCGGCGTGAACACGCGCTATCTGCGGTCGGGCGAAGACGACATGCCCGGGCTGCTGTTCCTGCACGGCACCGGCGGACATGCCGAAGCCTATGCGAGGAACCTCGCGGCGCACGGAGCGCATTTTCGCACCTATGCGATCGACATGCTGGGCCACGGCCTGACCGACAAGCCCGACTACGACTACGAGATCCCGCGCTACGTCGACCATCTGCGCGGTTTCCTCGACGCCGTGGAGCTGGAGACGGCCTCGCTTTCCGGCGAATCGCTCGGCGGCTGGATCGCCGCCGCCTTCGCCGCGGCGCATCCCGACCGGGTCGACCGGCTGGTGCTCAACACCGCGGCCGCCGACCGGGTGGATCCGAAGGCGCTGGAGGCGCTGCGCGTCTCGACCAAGGCCGCGGTCGAGAACCCGGCATGGGACCGGGTGCGGTCGCGGCTGGAGTGGCTGATGCACGATGCGGCCGACGTGCATGACGATCTGGTCGCCAGCCGCCGGCGCATCTACGCCAGGGAAGACATGCGGCGGAGCATCGATCGCCTGCTGTGCCTGCACACCCCGGAGGCGCGACGAAGATTCGCGGTGACGGACGCGCAATGGGCGGCGATCCGGGCGCCGACGCTGGTGCTGTGGACCTCGCACGACCCGACCGCGGCGGTCGAGGTCGGCCGCGAACTTGCGGGCCGGATTCCCGGCGCCAGGTTCGTCGTGATGCAGGATTGCGGCCATTGGCCGCAATTCGAGGAGCCCGAAGTCTTCAACCGGATTCACCTCGACTTCCTGCTGGGTCGCGGTTGAGCCCGCCGCGGCCGGGCGGGCGCGCCTCCTCCTCGACCATCCGACGCCAAGCGGCGACCGACTCGTCGGGCCGGAACAGGGGCGCCGGCCCGCCCGACCTCATCGCCGGGACCACCCGCAGGTCCTGATTGTTGAAGCCGTAGTGATGGACCCACAGGATGTAGGTCCAGTAGCGCAGCCACCAGACCGGCCGCCGCCAGCCGCGCAGCCAGGCGACCGCCAGAACCAGATACCGGTAGCGGCCGCGCTCGACGGGGACGTACCATTCGTAATGCGTCCAGCCGGCCCGTCCCGGCTGGCGGACCCGCAGGGTGCAGGGAAGCCGAATCGAGACGGCGTGCTCGTTCGATCCCTGCGCGACCCGTTTGGCCCGCCGCTGCCAGAAGTTGAAACGGGGCCAGCGGCCGAGCCCCGGATAGTCGTCGTCCTCGTGCACCGCATGCTGGAAACGGGTCAGCCACACGCCGTCGTCGCTGCGCACGATCTCGGTCTCGTTCCAGCCCGCCATGCGCCGGAACAGGACCCAGGGCGAACTCCGGTGCAGCATCTTGCCGTGCGCCTCGTCGAAACCGTTCTCGCAGGCGTCGCGCCAGTCGCCGTGGGCGAGGCGCGGAAACGCGAAGATGCGGGCGTCCGGCCGGAGCAACTCCGCCGGGATGTCGTCCTCCACCGGAACCGCCTCGCCCTCGCCGGTCCAGACCCAGATCAGGCCGCAACGCTCCGCGACCGGAAAGGTCCGGACGCAGGCCTTGCCGACGATCGGCGATGCGGGGCCATCGGGCAAAGCCGCCGCGAGCGCGCCGGTAGCGAGGTCGAACGTCCAGCCGTGATAGATGCAGGTAAGATGGCCGGGAAACAGCTTCCGGCCCCAGGAGAGCGGCGCCCCCCGGTGCGGGCAGCGGTCCTCCAGCGCGTGGACCCGCCCAGCCTCGCGGATCAGGACGACCGCCCAGTCGAGCAGCTTCACCGCCTTCGGCCTGCCGCGCAACCGGCGGCTTTCCAGCACCGGATACCAGTATTCCGTCAGGCCGCCGATCGCCGCGGCGTAGCCCTCCGGACGGGCGGCGGCGGTTCGCGCCGCGGTCAAGGTCCGACCTCGCCGGGCGTCCGCATACAGCTGTCCACGATGGCGTAGATCAGGCAGCGGGCATAACGCCGCATGCCCGCGAGTTCGGCCACGCCCATCGTGTGGCGGGGCCGATCTCCGGTCGCGGTCATGACGGCCGGCAGTCCGAAGCGCGCGGTCGGGATGCCGTGGCGGCGCAGGATCACCGCTTCGGTCTGCCCGCTGGTCCGCAGGAACGGCCGGTGCGGCGCGCCCTCGGTGTCCTCCCACGCGCGGATGCAGGACTGGACGATCCAGCTGCGCGGGTCGGTGCCGTGACCGGGGATGGCGAGGATCATCTCGCAGTCGGTCTCGAGGCCGTCATGCGCGGCCTTGATGCGCGCGAGCGCCTCCTCCAGCTCGCGCCGGGCCCGGTCGGGCGTCGCGCGCGGGCTGACGCGGAGATCGACGTAGAGATCGCAAGCCGCGGGCACCATCGACGGCTTGTAGGTCCAACCGCCCCGGATCGCGCCGACCGCGCCCTGCGGCGCGACCAGACCGTCGGTGTGGCGGGCGGCGTAGTCGTCGAACCACTCCTCGAGCCCGGCGACCACCTTGGCCGCTTCGGCGATCGGGTTGCGATAGGCGAGGACGTGCTTGCGCCCGACATAGGTCTGCACGCCGCGAACCCGGATGCGGAACCAGCACAGTCCGACCTCTTCCCAGGCGACGGCATAGCCGGGCTTGGCGACGATGGCGAAATCGCCGCGCACCCCGTGGGTCAGCAGAAACTCGCAACCGCGGCCGTGGCCGACCTGGCCCCGGGTCTCTCCCGGCCGCGGCCCGGCGGGCGCGCCGCCCGCCCCGAAGGCCAGCGTCACCGCGCCGCCGGGCGCGGCCCCGGCGGCGGCCAAGGCACGGACGGCGGCGATGGCGGAAACGATATGCGCCTTGGGGTTGTCCGCGCTCAAGCCGACGATCTTCCCGTCGTCCACGACCGCCTCCGGCTTCATATGGTCGGGCAGCGCATCGCCGACCCAGGGGACCTCGTCCGCCGCCCGCCCGGTGAACGGGCTGTCGAGCGGCGCGAAGATCAACAGCGACGGTCCCTCCCCGCCGCCCCAGCGGCCGATGGCGTTCGCCGATTCGACGTCGATCGGCTGAACCTCGGCGCGCAGACCGCAATCCGCCATCACGTCGGCGAGGAGACAGGCGACCTCGCGCTCCTCGCCGAACGGGCTCGGCGTCTCGACCAGCCGGACCAGGGTATCGGTCATCCAGCTTTCGTCGATACGGCCCTCCGCCGCGTCGATCGCCGCCCGCTGCGCCGGCGCGAGCGGCGCGGGAACGGTCTCGACGTTGGTCGGCGCATCCGCAGGCGTCGCAGTTCGCATCCGTCATTCCGGGAACGTCCGAATCGCGGTCCGATCCTGACGCAAACGCATCCCGCGACGCAAGGGACGGGTCCCGTTCTCCATCTTTCGACGGACGCGCCGCCTTCGTCGATCCGGTGGCGTTTCCGCCGCAAGCCCCCATATTGTAGTCTGCCGACGCGGCGGGGAGGACGGCATGGCGGACGACGAGGCGGACATCGACGGGTTCGTGGACCGGGCGATCGGACTGCTCGGCCTGCCGGCGGCGGAGGCGTATCGGCCGGGAATCCGAGCGAACTTCCGCAACTTCCGGGCGCTGCACGAAACCGTCCGGGGTTTCGATCCGTCCGACGCGCCGGACCCGCCAAACGTCTACCGGCCGTGAGCGCGGAAACCGCGATCGGCGACGCGCTCGAACGCATCGCGGCGCGCGACGGCGCGCTCAACTGCTTCACCGCGGTCTTCCGCGACGAAGCGCTGGCCGCGGCGCGCGCCCTCGACCGGCAGGGCGGCGACGGACCGCTGGCGGGCGCCGCCTTCGCGGTCAAGGACCTGTTCGACGTGGCCGGCCGGACCACCCGCGCCGGATCGAAGATCCGCGCCGACGACCCTCCGGCGGCGCAGGACGCGACCGCGGTGGCCCGGCTCCGGCAAGCGGGCGCGGTGCTCGTCGGCGCCACCAACATGGACGAGTTCGCCTACGGCTTCACCACCGAGAACGCGCATTACGGCGACACCCGAAACCCCCTGGACGAGGGTCGCACCGCCGGCGGATCGTCGGGCGGCTCGGCCGCCGCCGTGGCCGCCGGCCTCGTCCGGCTCGGCCTCGGCTCGGACACCAACGGCTCGGTACGGGTTCCCGCCGCCCTCTGCGGCATCTACGGATTCAAGCCGACATATGGCCGCGTCTCGCGCGCCGGCGCGGCGCCGCTGGCCTGGAGCTTCGATCACGTCGGCATCCTCGCCCGGACGGCGCGCGACGCGGCGATGGCGTTCGACGCCGTCCAGGGGCCGGACCCGCGCGACCCGGTCTGCGCCGACCGGCCGGCGGCGCCCGTCCTGCCGCTGCTGGACCGGGGCGTGGACGGGCTCCGCCTCGCGGTCGCCGACGGCCATTTCGCGACCGGCGGGACGCCCGGCGCGTTCGAGGCGGTCGAACGCGCCGCGGCCGCGCTGGGCGCGGATCGGCGGGACGCCGTGCCGGAGGCGGCGCGCGCCGTCGCCGCGGCGCTGCTGATCACTTCGGCCGAAGGCGCGGCGCTGCACATCGACGAGCTCCGCGGCCGCGCCGCGGATTTCGATCCGCACACCCGCGATCGATGGATCGCGTCCGCCCTGATCCCGTCGGTCTGGCATCAGGAGGCGCAGCGCTTCCGGCGTCGGTTCCGCGATCTCGTCGCCGGCCTGTTCGAGCGCATCGACCTGCTGCTGACGCCGACCACGCCCTTCCCCGCGCCCCGGCGCGGCCAGTCGCGAATCGAGATCGAGGGCCAGGAGGTCCCGGTCCGCGCCGCGCTCGGCCGCTACACGGCCCCGTTCTCCTTCATCGGCCTGCCGGCGATCTCGGCGCCGGTGGACGTGGGCGGACCGCTGCCGGCCGGCGTCCAGCTGGTCGGCGCGCCGGGCCGGGACGATCTGGTCCTGCGCGCGGCCGCGGCGCTGGAAGCATCCGGAGCCGCGCCGGCATGAGCGGCGGCGAAGCCGACGGCCTGATCCAGCGGACCATCCAGCGCTTCCTGACGGCGTGGCGCGACATTTCGTCCCCGGCTCCGGACGGCGGCATGCTCCGGCTGCGGGCCGGCCTGCCCGACGCGGATGCGGAACGGGTCCGCCGGCAGATGCAGGCCTGCCTGGAAGGACGCGGCGGCGAAGTCTCGGCCCGCGCCCGGGCGGCGGCCCTGGGGCGCGGCTACCTGTCGCTCGACCCGGCCGGCCGCCGACGCTTCCTGGCGATCCTCGCCAACGAGTTCGACACCGACCGCGAGAACATCAACGCCGCGGTCGCCGGCCTGCACGAGATCGACGACTGGACCGGCCGCAAGCGGCAGGAGCGCCAGCTGCGCGAGGCGCTGGACCCGCCCCGGCGGCGGCTGCTGACCCAGTTCAACGCGCTGCCGGAGGGCGTCAAGTTCCTGGTCGACATGCGGGCGGAGCTGATGGCGTCGAGCGGCGACGACGCCGCGCTGGCCAGCCTGGAGGCCGATCTCAAGGAGCTGCTGGCCTCCTGGTTCGACGTGGGCTTCCTCGAACTGGCGCGGATCACCTGGGATTCGCCGGCGGCGATCCTGGAGAAGCTGATCGCCTACGAAGCGGTCCACGAGATCCGCGGCTGGGACGACCTCAAGAACCGGCTCGCCTCGGACCGGCGCTGCTACGCCTTTTTCCACCCGCGCATGCCGGAGGAGCCGTTGATCTTCGTCGAGGTCGCCCTGACGGACGGCCTGGCCGACGACATCCAGGCCTTGCTCGACGAGACCGCGCCTGCGGTCGAGCCCGACCGCGCCGATACTGCGGTCTTCTATTCGATCTCCAACGCGCAACGCGGGCTCGACGGCATCGGCTTCGGCGGCTTCCTGATCAAGCGCGTGGTCGACGAGCTGGCGGCCGACCTGCGCGGCCTCAAGACCTTCGCCACCCTGTCGCCGATTCCCGGCTTCCGCCGCTGGCTGGACGGCCGGATCGACGCCGCCGGCGAGGACGCGCTGCTGACCGCGGGCGAGCGGCGGGCGCTGGCCGCGCTCCTCCCCGACGCCCCGGCGGGCTCGCTGCTGCGCTCGGCGACGGCGCGCCCCGGCTGGCACCGGGACGAAGCGCTGGCCGCCGGCTTGGCCAGACCGCTGCTCCGCCTGTGCGCCCGCTATCTGACCGAGGCGGAGTCCGGCGGCCGCCGCATCGCCGATCCGGTGGCCCATTTCCACCTGTCGAACGGCGCCCGCATCGAGCGGATCGGCTGGTTGGCCGACGTCTCCGCCAAGGGGTTGGAGCTGTCGGCCGGCATGATGGTCAACTATCTCTATCGGACCGACGAGATCGCGGCCAACCACGAAGCCTATAGCGGCGAGGGCAAGGTCCCGGCCGCGGCCGGCGTGCGGGCGCTGCGGCGATAGCGGCGGGTCACTTCCTGGCGGCCTGATACTCCTCCGTATCCTCCATGTCGGGCATCACGACGAACTCGGGATAGGCCTCGATTCCGAGCTCGGCCACGTCCTGGCCGAGCTCCTCGACCCGCGAGGAGACGCGGACCTTCATCGTCTTGTCGAGAATCAGCCACAGGACGGCGGAGACGACGAAGACGAAGACTCCCACCGCCAGGATGCCGACGATCTGCACGCCGACGTCGCCGCCGGCGGCGATGCAGACCGCGACGGTCCCCCAGGCGCCGGCGAACAGGTGGGCCGGAATCGCGCCCACCACGTCGTCGAGCTTCACGCGCTCCAGGAACTTCATGCCGAGGACGCAGATCACGCCGCCGACCGCGCCGATGACGACGGCCCAGTAATGCTCGGCGATGTCGGGGCCGGCGGTGATGGCGACCAGCCCGGCGATGGCCCCGTTCAGGGTGGCGAGCAGATCGACTCGCCCGAGGACGGGCCGCGACAGGCAGACAGCGGCCATGACGCCGGCGGCTGCGGCGAGGTTGGTGTTGGCCAGAATGTTGCTGATCGCCACCGCATCGGCCGCGCCGCTCAAGGCCAGCTGCGAACCGGCGTTGAAGCCGAACCAGCCGAGCCACAGGATGAACACGCCCAGGGTCACGACCGGCACGTTCGACGGCGGCGTCGGCTTCACGCTGCCGTCGGCCCGGAACTTGCCGCGCCGCGCCCCCACCACCATGATGCCGGCAAGGGCCGCCCAGCCGCCGGTCGAATGGACGATGGTGGACCCGGCGAAATCCTGGAAACCTTCCTGGCTCAGCCATCCGCCGCCCCAGGTCCAGGCGCCGACGACCGGATAAACGATCGCGGTGAGGAGCGCGATGAAGACGAAGAACGACCAGAGCTTCACGCGCTCGGCCAGTGCGCCCGATACGATCGACGCCGTCGTCGCCACGAACACCATCTGGAAGAACCAGTCCGACATCGTGGCGTAGCCGTTCTCGATCACGGCTCCCGCCGCCTTGGCGGCGGCCGCGGCGTCGTCCCCGGCGGACAGCAGCGCGACCTCGGCGGACGACGTCTCGTAGAGCAGCCTGACCGTCCCGATCCAGCTGCCGACGTCGGTATACATGAGGTTGTAGCCGATCAGGTAGTAGGCGAGCCCGGCGATGGAGTAGAGCCCGATATTCTTCAGGCAGATGACCGACGCGTTCTTGGTCCGCACGGTGCCGGACTCGAGCATGGTGAAGCCCGCGCACATCCACATGACCAGCGCCCCCCAGATGAGGAAGGAGAAGCTGTTGAGGACGAACTGCGCTTCGGCGTCGAGCGCGGCATGCGCGTCGGACGGGACGAAAGCCGCGGCGGCGAGGACGCCCCCGGCGGCGGCGGCGCGGCGCAGCGCGCGGCGCGGTTCGCGCCCGTGTCTGTCTGTAATCATTTCTCTCGCTCTCGGAAATCGCCAACCCCGGATCGAGGCCGGAGTATCACATTCGCCGGAAGGCGGTCAATGTCCCCTGCGCCGGGGCGGCCGGCGTGGACGCGCCCGCCGGGACGCGGCATCATGATGCGCGATGAACGGAGGGCCGTATATCCACGACGATCCGGCCGGACGGCGGTTCCAGCTCGACCGGCGGGCGCTCGTCGATCCCGAGGTGCTGGCGCGGGAACGGACGGCGCTCTTCGACCGCTGCTGGATCTACGCCGGCCACGAGTCGGAAATACGCCGACCCGGCGACTTCCGCACCCGGCGGGTCGCCGGACGGCCGATCATCCTGGCGCGCGACGGGTCGGGCCGGGCGCGCGCGTTCCTGAACAGCTGCCGCCACCGCGGCGCGCTCGTCTGCCGCGAGCGGGAGGGCAATCGCTCCCGGTTCGTATGCCTGTATCACGGCTGGACCTACGGCATCGACGGCGCCCTGGTTCACGTCCCCGGCCGGGACGCCTACGGGCCGGGCTTCGAAACGGCGGCGTTCGCGCTCGCCGACGTCCCCCATCTCGATTCCTATCGCGGATTCTGGTTCGTCCATTTCGGCGCCGCGCCGGAGCCGCTGGCGGCGTATCTCGCCGGCGCCGCGGAATACATCGACCTGATCGTGGATCAATCCCCGTCGGGCCGGCTCGAAATCGTCGCCGGCGCCCAGGAATACGACATACGCGCCAACTGGAAGCTGCTGGTCGAGAACAGCTTCGACGACTACCACCTGCACGCGACGCACTCGACCTATCTCGAATACATGAAGGATTCGGGAGTCGACGTGAGCCTGCCGCCGGGTCTGATGATGCCGAAGCCCGGCATCGGCAAGGGGCTCGGCAACGGACACGCGGTGGTGGACAACGTGAACTATCGCGGCCGGCCGATCGCCGCCTGGATCCCGCTCTACGGCGAAGAGGCGCGGGCCGAGATCGAAGCGATCCGCGCCGGGCTCGCGGCGCGGCTGGGCGAGGAGCGCGCCCGTCGCGTCGCCGACACGAATCGCAACCTGGTCGTCTTCCCCAATCTGGTCGTCAACGACGGCTCGGCAGTGACGATCCGCACCTTCTGGCCGCTGGCGCCCGATCACATGCGGGTCACCTCCTGGGCGGTCGGCCCGGTCGAGGAATCGGCCGGAGCGCGGGCGCGGCGGCTGGACAGCTTCCTGACCTTCTACGGACCCGGCGGGTTCGCGACGCCGGACGACGTGGAAGCGCTCGAAATGGTGCAGCAGGGGCTCGCGACCTGGCGCGAGGCGCCGTGGTCCGAGATCTCGCGGGGGATGGGCAGGCCGGAGAAGCTGAATACGGACGAAGCGCATCTCCGCGCCTTCTGGCGGCGCTGGAACGCGCTGATGACGGCGCCCGATCCGTGAAGCCCGCCCCGCGCCGCGCGGCCCAGGTCACGCGGGCCGAGATCGAGGACTTCCTGTTCGCGGAGGCCGATCTTCTCGACGCTTGGCGGCTGGAGGAATGGCTCGGCCTCCTGACCGGCGACGCCGCCTACCGCATCCCGCCCAACGACGCGCCCGGCGGCGACCATCGCGAGACGTTGTTCATCGTCGCCGACGACATCGACAGAATCCGCGGCCGGGTCAAGCGCCTGCTCAGCGTCGAGGCGCATGCCGAATATCCCAGGTCGCGCACGCGGCGGCTGATTTCCAACGTGCGTATCCTCGCGGTCGAGGAACCCCATATCCGGGTCGCGGCGAACTTCGTCGTCTACCGCTTCCGCCGCGATCAGCGCATCGGCGCGTATGTCGGGCGCTACGATTACCGGTTGCGGATCGACGACGGCGCGATCCGGATCGCCGAGCGCGTGGCGACGCTGGATTCGGAGGAGCTGGGCGGGCTGGGCTCGGTCAGCTTCCTGCTGTGACGCCGGCCCGCGGCCTCACGCCAGGGCGCGCTCGGCCCTCGCGTAATCGAACGGCTCGGGCTCGATGTCGCCGTCGAAGATCGCCTGGACGCGCTCCGCGCCGAGCGGAAAGCTGAATTCGGCGTTCCGCATGTGGATACGCAACCGCAGCTGGGTGCGGACCAGCTCGCCCATCAGCTCGAAATCGGCGCTCGACCACCCTTCGTCGTCGAGACCCATGATTCCTTCGAGCATGTGGCCGAACTCGTCGTCATAGACCTTGGCGCAGGCTTCCGCGATCAGCTCGTCCCGGCCGCCCCGGCCGCGCAGCCGCATGCCTTCCCGAAACAGCGTGCAATAGCCGCCTTCGGTGAAGCGGCAGGCTCGGACGCCGAGATCGCCATGCGCGTCGATATGGGCGTGGCGCGTCCGGGTCAGCGCCGCGTCTTCGTCCCAGGTCTCCAGCTCGTGCGCGTTGATGGGCGGAACGTCGTCGGGCTTGATCCGGTCGTAGACGTCGGCGAAGGCGACGTAGTGCGAATACTCGTCATGCAGCATCTCGATGAGTTCGAGGACGTGATGCCGGTCGGCGCCGTTGTCGATCTTGGGGAAGAGCATCTGTATCTCGGTCAGCGGCCCGAGGAAGAGGCCCATGTTCTTGTGCTCGCCGATTCCAGTGCCGTTGAACTCCTTGGAGCACTGGCGCCGGAGCCACAGCAGGTCGGCGTCGAGGGACCGCACCGGCGAATCCCAATAGCTGCGCACGACCTCGGCCTCCCCCGCCCAGAGCGGAGCCGACAGCGAAATCAGGGTCTGCAAGTTGCCGCTGAGCGCCATTCCGGTTCCCCATTCTTCCTGCCCGATGGCATGGGACGCGATCCTAGGATACTGTCCCGCCGCGGGCAAAGAAATCCTGCGCGAAGCGCCGGAGGATTCGCATGAGCGACAACCGCCTCGTCTATGTGACGACCGACGGGCCGGGCGAGGCGCGGCGCATCGGCGAGGCGCTGCTGCGCGAACGGCTCGCCGCCTGCGTCAACATCGTCGACGGCATGACCTCGCTCTACCGTTGGCAAGGCGAAGTCCGGGAGGGCGGCGAGTCGATCCTGATCGCCAAGACCCGTCGGGAGCTGGTCGAGGCGTTGACCCGGCGGGTCGTCGCGCTCCATTCCTACGACTGCCCCTGCGTGGTCAGCCTCCCGATCGAAGCCGGCAACCCGGCGTTCCTGGACTGGATCGGAGCCGAGACGGCGTGAGCGCCCCCGCGCCCCGAAGCACGGGCCGATCGAACGGCGGCGCAGGCAGGAGAAGTATGGAGCAGACGAACCTGAAGGAGTTGTTGCTCGCGCAGAAGGCCCGAACCGAGACGCTCGCGCCGCCTCGCAGGAGCCTCGATCGCCGGCCGATCCCGGCCTTCGACTGAATCCGGCGTATCTTCTCGACCCGTTCACAGGCCGCTGAACGGGACCGGCGGGAGGAGCGGCGGCGCGGACGAGGGTTCGCCGGCGTCCGCCGCCTCCGCATGCGGCTCCGCGGCCTCGAGCTCCGCCGCCCGGGCGACGACCCGTATCGCGACCGGCTCGCTGCGGCCGCGCACTTCGATCTGGTGTCGCGGATAGGCCGTGAGGTCTACCCCCGCCCGCGCCGCCGCGTCGTCCGAGACCACGAGCTCGGCCCGATAGGTCTTGGTCATCGCCTCCAGCCGGCTCGCGGTGTTCACGGCGTCGCCGACCGCGGTCATCCCGGTCGCGGCGCCGTAGCCCATCTCGCCGATGATCGCCGACCCGGCGTGGATGCCGATGCCGATGCGCAGCGGCTCGTCGAGGTCGGGCGCCAGAGTGCGGTTGAGCTCGGCGAGCTGGCCGGCCATGCGGCGCGCCGCCTCCAGCGATTGGCGACATGCCGTCTCCACGTCGGTCTCGATCCCGAACAGCGCCATGACCCCGTCGCCGATGAACTTGTCGAGCCGCCCGCCGGCCTGCTCCACCGCCTGACCCATACCGGCGAAGTAGCGGTTGAGCACGAACACCACGTCGTAGGGGAGCTTCTTCTCCGAGATCTGCGTGAACGAACGCAGGTCGGCGAACAGGATCGCGATCTCCTTCTCCCGCCCCTCGGAATGGGCGGCGCGGGGATGCGCATCGCTGGGAGTTGCGGATTGCGGCAGCAGAGGAACGACCGAGACGTCGCGGCTGGGCCGGGTCTGGCAGGCCAGCCGCACGCCGGCCGGACAGCCGACCCGCGCGAGTACGCGCCGTTCCTCGGGACTCGGGGACGGAAGCGTCTCGCCCCCCTCGCTCACGCGCACGCGGCAGGTGGAGCAGCGGCCGCGCCCGCCGCACACCGAAGCGTGCGGTATCCGATAGCGGCGGCTGATGTCGAGAATCGTAGGTCCGGCGACCGATGTCGCCACCCGCCCGCCGGGATAGGTCACGCGGACCAAGCCGCGCCGCCGCTCGACCGCGGCGCGCGCCAAGCGCGCGGCGAAGGCGCCCGCGACCAGCGCCACGACCGCGCCTTGCGCGGTCCTGGTCGCCGACAGCAGCCACTCCACCTGTCGCGCGTCCGGCCATTGGATGACGGCCGACGCTTCGCGGTACCAGACCGGATCGTCGGCCAAGGCAAGCACCTCGCGCCCGGCGGCCGCATAGCCCAGCAGCGATACGATGGGGACGATCAGCGCCGCGCCGTAGAGAACCGGCAGCAACCGGCCGTAGGCCGGCTTGAGCCGCAGCCAAAAGTGAATCCCGATGCAGCCATGGATCCAGGCGGCGAGCAGCCCGGCGGCCTGCTGATAGGCATAGCTGGCGTCGAACGCCCAATGCGCCAGCAGGACGTAGACGTAGGTATCGTTGGTCCCGAACAGTTCGTGCGCCCCGCGGGTGCCGACGACGTGGCCCAGCAGCAGGATCGGCACGGCGAGTCCGAGCACGAGCTGGGCCGCCTCGGCGGCGGGCATACGGAGTCGCCGCCGCTGGTATATCGCCCACAGCGCGAGCGCCAGATGAAGGACGAGCGAGGCGTAGAGCAGCAGCGTCGCGGCCGGGTTCCGCCACAGCAGCAGAAACCACGCCCTCCCCGCCTCCATCGCCTCGACCGACAACAGCCCGAGGGTCAGGTTGGCCAGGTGAGTCGTCACGTAGACGAACAGCACCGAGCCGGTCGCGAGGCGGACGCGCCTGATCACCCGGCGCCTCTCCCGCCCGCGGCCGGCGCGCGGCGGCGCGCCGGGCCTACCAGCGACGCGCGCCGGAGCTCCGCATCGGCTTTCCCGATCGGTAGGCCCGGATCGCGCGATCCAGCTCCTGCGTCTCGGCGCAGCTGCGGCCGCAGATGTCGATCAGGCGCGCGAGCAGCTCCTCGGCCTTGGGAAGGTCGCCCAGGCCGAGATAGGCTTCGCCGAGATACTCGTTGGCGCCGCGATGGTCCGGATCGACCGCCAGCGCTCGCCGATAGAACCGCACGGCGCGCTCGAAGTCGCCCAGCTTGCGGTGGCTGTAGCCCATATAGTTCAGCGCATCGGCATGGCGCGGCTCGTCGGCCAGAACCCGCGTCAGCAGCTTGATCGCGCCGCGATAGTCGTCCCGTTTCACCGCCTCGACCGCTTCGTCATACGGCTTGGCGGGCGGAGACGCCTGGCCGCCGGCGGGACCCATCGCCATGGCGGCCGACGGCGGCGAAGCGAGGACCGCGGCGAGCGCGACGACGGCGAACCTGGAGATCATTGCGCGCCTCCTCTGCGAAACCGGACCCGGCCGACTTCCGTAGATCATGCGCCGGCCCGCGGCCAACCACAATCCCGTTACCCGGAGGCCGCCGGGGCGGCTCCCATCCCGGGCGATTTCCGTTCCACGCCGCGCTGCGTTAGGTTGCGGCATGGACGACCGCGGTACGGAACCCGCCGCATCCAGGCGGAGCAGACGCCGCCGCCGGGCGACCCGCCGCAGGCGTCTCGCCCGGCGGCGGTGGCTCGGGTTCCTGCGCCACACCCGCTCCAACCTGCTCGCCGGCATTCTGGTGACCGCCCCGCTCGGGATCACGCTCTACATCGTCTGGGCGGTCATCGAATGGGTCGACGACTCGGTCACGCCCCTGCTGCCCGCGGCCTACAATCCCGAAACCTATCTGCCGTTCCGCATCCCCGGCACCGGGCTGGTCGTCGCGCTGGTCATGCTGACGGTGATCGGCGCGCTGACCACCGGGCTGGTCGGACGCTTCTGGGTCCGCACGACCCAGAAGGCGATGGCCCGGATGCCGGTGGTGCGCAGCGTCTACGGCGCAATCCGACAGATTTTCGAGACCATCCTGCAACAGAAGTCCACCGCGTTCCGACAGGTGGTCCTGTTCGAATATCCGCGTCGCGGAAGCTGGGCGATCGGGTTCATCACCGGAAAGACTTCGGGCGAGGTCCAGAACGTGACCGCGGACGAGGTGGTCAACGTCTTCCTGCCGACTACCCCCAACCCGACGTCGGGCTATCTGCTGTTCCTCCCGCGCAAGGAGCTCGTCTTCCTCGACATGTCGGTCGAGGAGGGCATCAAGATGGTGGTCTCGGGCGGCATCGTCACGCCGCCGGACCGACGCCCGGCGGCGGCCCGGCGCATGCGGCGCGTGGCTCCGGCCGAGGGCGAGCGCAAGACCATCCCCTACGACGACGGAACGCCGGCGGCCGAACCGGCGGAATCAGCCTGACCGGAGCGTGTTCGCCACCGCGTCCCGTTCGAACAGGTAGAGCAGCGTCCGCAACGCCCGGCCGCGCTCCGTCGTCAGCTCGGCGTCGCGCTCCAGGATCAGCCGCGCATCGTCGCGCGCCGCGGCGAGCAGCCCGGCGTTCGCCCCGAGGTCGGCGAGCCGGAATTCGGGCAGGCCGGACTGGCGGGTTCCCAGCAACTCGCCCGCGCCGCGCAGCCTGAGATCCTCCTCGGCGATGCGAAAGCCGTCATCGGTCTCGCGCAGCGCGTTGAGGCGCGCCCGCGCCGTGTCGCCCAGCGGCTCGTCGTACAGCAGCAGGCAGGCGGAAGGACGGTCGCCGCGGCCGACCCGGCCGCGCAGCTGGTGCAGCTGGGCGAGCCCGAAACGCTCCGCATGCTCGATCACGATCACGCTCGCCTCGGGAACGTCGACGCCGACCTCGATCACCGTCGTCGCCACCAGAATGACGACGTCGCCGCCGGCGAAGCGCGCCATGACCGTATCCTTCTCCGCCCCTCTCATGCGGCCGTGCAAGAGGCCGACCCGATCGCCGAAACGCTGCGCCAACGCCGCCCGCCGCTCGGTCGCCGCGGCGAGGTCCACCGCTTCCGACTCCTCGACCAGGGGGCAGACCCAATAGGCGCGGGCGCCGCGCGCCAGCGCGCTCTCCAGCCGCGTCGCGACCTCCTCGAGCCGCGACAGGGGCATCGCCCGGGTATCGACCGGCCTGCGCCCGGCGGGTTTTTCGGTCAGCTTCGATACGTCCAGATCGCCGTAGGACGTGAGCATCAGCGTGCGCGGAATCGGCGTCGCGGTCATGACCAGCATGTGCAGCGCGCGGCCCTTCGCCGCCAGGGAGAGCCGCTGATGGACGCCGAACCGATGCTGCTCGTCGATGACGGCGAAGGCGAGGTCGCGGAAATCCACGTCTTCCTGAAACAAGGCGTGGGTCCCGACGATCGCCGCGACCTCCCCCGAAGCGAGGCGATCGAGGGCCGCCTGCCGGGCGCGGCCCTTCTCTCGCCCGGTCAGGATGGCCGCCGGAACGCCCGCCGCTTCGGCGAGCGGGGCCACGGTCGCGAAATGCTGGCGCGCGAGAATCTCGGTCGGCGCCATCAGCGCCGCCTGGGCGCCCGCTTCCACGGCGATCAGCATGGACAGGAAGGCGACGACCGTCTTCCCGCTGCCCACGTCGCCCTGCAACAGCCTGAGCATCCTCGAATCCGACGCCAGATCGGCGGCGATCTCCGCCAGGGCCGTGGTCTGAGACCCGGTCAAGGAAAAAGGCAGCGCTTCCATCACCTTCGAGCGCAAGGCCCCATCGCCGGCGATGCGGCGTCCCGGCAGCCGCCGGTGCCGGGAGCGGACGATCGACAACGCGAGCTGGTTGGCGAGCAGCTCGTCATAGGCGAGCCGCATACGCGCCGGCGCGCCCGGTTCGAGATCGGCGGCCGAGCGCGGCGCATGCACGGCCCGCACCGACTCGCGCCAGCCCGGCCAACCCCGATCCGCCAACCATGCCGGATCGTTCCACTCGGGCAGGGCCGGCGCCCGGTTCACCGCCTCGCGGATGGCCCGCTGTAGCGGCCGCGGCGACAGCCCGGCGGTCAGCGGGTAGACGGGCTCGACCGTCAACAGCTCGGACAGCTCTTCCGCCGCGCCGATATGGTCGGGATGACTCATCTGGACCCCGCCGTCGTACTGCTCGACCTTGCCGCTGACGACCCGGATCGAGCCGGGGGGGAGCGCCGTCTCGAGGTATTCGGGCCGGGCGTGGAAGAACACCAGATCGAGCGCGCCGCTGTCGTCGCTGCAACGCACCTTGTAGGGGACTCGCCGGTTGCGCGGCGGCGAATGCGCCTCGACCCGGACGGTCATCGTCGCGACGACGCCGGCCGGCGCCTCCGCGACCTTGGGCGCGAATCTGCGGTCGATCAGCCCGGTCGGCAAATGCCACAGCAGATCGACGACGTGCGGGCCGCTGACCCGCTCGACCAGCCGCGCCAGGCGCGCGCCGATCCCGGGCAGCGACGTCGCCGGGGCGAAGAGCGGAAACAGCGTCTCGGGGCGCATCGTGGATCGCGGACGGCCGGGGCTGACAGGCCGGAAAGCAAGCTATATACCCTTCATCGCAGATGCGGACCATGGACCGATCGATCGATTCACGGCGCAGACGAGCCTTGTTTCGTAGCCGGCGCCGCGGCGTCAAGGAGAGCGACCTGCTGCTGGGCGGTTTCGCCGAACGTCACCTCGGCGCGTTGAGCGACGAACAGCTGGAGCGTTTCGAGGCGCTGCTGGAGCGTAGCGACCCCGAGCTGCTCGGCTGGATCGTCGGCTCGCACCCGGTTCCGAGCGAGTTCGACCACGACGTGATGTCGCTTCTGAAGAACTTTAGATATTCCCTGTAAACAATTGTTTGACAACAGCGATCTTCTTGTATCTCCCGGCCGCTGCACGCTGTCCGGCGCGCCCGAAGGGTATGACGCGCTGGTGCTCGCCGGACTCGCCCGCCGCGGCGAGGGACCGCCGCTTCTCCACGTCGCGCGGGACGACGCCCGGTTGCAGCGATTGGCGGAGGCGGCGTCGTTCTTCGCTCCCGACGTCGAGGTCCGGCGGTTTCCGGCCTGGGACTGCCTGCCCTACGACCGGGTGTCGCCCAACGCCGAAATCGCCGCCGAACGCGCCGACGTGCTGAGCCGGCTCGCCGCGGACGCCGCGCCGCCGCCGCTTCTGCTGACGACGGTGAACGCGCTGACGCAGCGCGTGCCGCCAAGGCGGGCGTTCCGCGACGCGGTCTTCTCGGCCGCCGCGGGCGAGGACGTCGACGTCGAGGCGTTGACCGGCTTCCTCGCCCGCAACGGCTACCATCGCGCGGGCGCCGTCCGGGAGGCCGGCGAGTACGCAATGCGGGGCGGCATTCTGGACGTCTTTCCGCCCGGCCAGGAACGACCGTTGCGGCTCGATCTGCTGGGCGACACGCTGGAGCGCATACGGGTCTTCGACCCCGGCACGCAGCGGACGAGTGGATCCCGCGACCGGTTGACGTTGAAGCCGGCCGGCGAGATCTGGCTCGACGAGGCGTCGGTCGCGCGCTTCCGGTCCGGCTATCGCGAACTGTTCGGCGCGGTTTCCGGCGATCCCCTGTACGCGGCCGTCTCCGAGGGCCGCAAGCAGATCGGCATGGAGCATTGGCTGCCGCTGTTCCATGCCGGGCTCGACACCCTGTTCGACTACGCCCCGGATGCGGCGGTGACGCTCGACCACGGCGCGGACGCCATGCGCGACGCCCGGCTGGAGACGATCGCCGACTATTACGACGCCCGGCGGACGTTCCTCGAGGCGCGCGGCGGGCGCGGACGCCAAGCCGACGACGACGCTCCCGCCTACCGCCCGTTGCCGCAGGAAATGCTCTATCTCGACGCCGCGGAGTGGGACCGGCGTCTCGCCGCCCGGCCGGTGGGCGAATTCTCTCCCTTCGCGGCCCCGCCGGAAGCGCGGCGGCGCGGCGCCGTCGTCGATCTCGGCGGCCGGCGATCCTACGATTTCGCGGCGGCGCGGGCCAAGGCGCGCGCCGGGACGGCGGAGCCGCCCGACGCCAACGTGTTCGACCAGTTCCGCGAGCGCGTGGTGACCGAAGCGCGCCAGGGACGCCGCGTCGTCGTCGCCGCTTTCACCCCCGGATCGCGCGAGAGGCTGCGCCAGCTGCTCGCCGATCATGCGGTCCGCGGACTCGCCCCGGCGGAGGGCTGGGCCGCGGCGCTGGCCCTTCCCGCCGACGCGGTGGCGCTCGTCGTGCTCGGGCTGGATCACGGCTTCACCACCCGCGACACGGCCCTGTTCGGCGAACAGGACATTCTGGGCGAGCGGTTGGTGCGAAGCCGCCGACGCCGGCCGGCCGATTTCGTCGCCGACGCAGGAAGCCTCTCGGCCGGCGACCTCGTCGTTCATGTCGATCACGGCATCGGCCGGTTCGAGGGGCTCGAAACCGTGGTCGTCGGCAACGCGCCGCACGACTGTCTGCGGCTGACCTATGCCGGGGAAGACCGGCTCTATCTTCCGGTCGAGAACGTCGAGGCCTTGTCGCGCTACGGCTCGGAGGAGGCCGGGGCGGCGCTCGACCGTCTCGGCGGGGCCGGCTGGCAGGCGCGCAAGGCGCGGCTCAAGAAGCGGCTCCGCGACATGGCCGACCAGCTGATCCAGGTCGCCGCCTCGCGCGCGCTGACGCCGGCGCGGGCGATCGCCCCGGCCGCCGGGGTCTACGACGAGTTCTGCGCGCGATTCCCCTATGCCGAAACCGAGGACCAGGAACAGGCGATCGCCGAAACGATGGACGATCTCGGCTCCGGACGCCCGATGGACCGGCTGATCTGCGGCGACGTGGGCTTCGGCAAGACCGAGGTCGCCCTGCGCGCCGCGGTCAACGCCGTCATGGCCGGCGGCCAGGTCGCGGTGATCGCGCCGACTACCCTCCTGTGCCGGCAGCACTTCGCGACCTTCCGGGATCGCTTCGCCGACCTGCCGGTGCGGATCGAGCAGCTGTCGCGTCTGGTGGCGACGGCGCGGGCGACCGAGGTCAAGGCCCGGCTCGCCGACGGCTCGGTCGACATCGTGATCGGCACCCATGCGCTGCTGGCCAAGGGCGTCGCCTTCCGCAACCTGTCGCTGCTGGTCGTCGACGAGGAGCAGCATTTCGGCGTCGCCCACAAGGAGCGGCTCAAGCGGCTCAAGGCGGACGTCCACGTGCTCACTCTGACCGCCACGCCGATCCCGCGGACCCTGCAAATGGCCCTCAGCGGGGTCAGGGACATGAGCACGATCGCCACGCCGCCGATCGACCGGCTGGCGGTGCGGACCTTCGTCACGCCCTACGACCCGGTGGTGGTCCGCGAGGCGATCATGCGCGAGCGCTTCCGAGGCGGCCAGATCTTCTACGTCTGCCCGCGCATCGAGCATCTGGAGCCGGTCGCGGAGCGGCTTGCCGCGCTGACGCCGGAGGTGAAGCTCGGCGTCGCCCACGGGCGCATGCCCAAGCGCGCGCTCGAGGACGTCATGACGGCGTTCTACGACCAGAAGATCGACCTGCTGCTGAGCACCCAGATCATCGAATCGGGGCTGGACATACCGACCGCGAATACGCTGGTGGTGCATCGCGCCGACATGCTGGGGCTGTCGCAGCTCTACCAGCTGCGCGGCCGCGTCGGCAGGTCGAGACTCCGCGCCTATTGCTATCTGACGCTGCCGCCCGGCCGCATCCTGACCCCGGCGGCGGAGAAGCGACTCGAGGTGATGCAGACGCTCGACACGCTGGGGGCCGGCTTCACCCTCGCCAGCCACGATCTCGACATACGGGGGGCCGGAAACCTGCTGGGCGACGAACAGTCGGGCCATATCCGGGAGATCGGCGTCGAACTGTATCAGCGGATGCTCGAAGACGCGGTGGCCGAGGCGCGCGGGCGACCGCCGAAGGCCGACGACGGCTGGACGCCGCAGATCAATCTCGGCGCGGCGGTGCTGATCCCGGACGGCTACGTCGCCGATCTCGACGCCCGGCTGGGGCTCTACCGGCGTATCGCCGGGCTGGAGGCGCAAGGCGAGATCGATGCGTTTGCGGCCGAACTCATCGACCGCTTCGGGCCGCTGCCGACGGCGGTCGAGAACCTGCTCCGCATCGTCGCCATCAAGCGGCTGTGCCGCGCCGCCGGGGTGGAGAAGCTCGAAGCCGGCCCCAAGGGCGCCACGGTGTCGTTCCGGGACGACGCCATCGCCGATCCCGCCGGGCTGGTCCGCCTGATCGAGAAGGAGGCCGGCCGCGCCAGACTGCGCCCCGATCACAAGCTGGTCTGGCGCCGCGACTGGCGGGACGCGCAAAGCCGTCTCGCCGGGGCGCAACGGCTGATACGGGAGCTGGCCGAAATCGGCGCGCCGCCCGGCCGATGACAGGCCGGCCGGCGGGCGGCTATGATCGCGGCCTCGATCGATCGCCGCTATGGTCGCCTCGATCCCTGTGGGAAGGCGCGATGCCGGATCTCTACTTCGAAGACGTCCGGCTCGGCCAGAGGTTCGAGACCCGCTCGGTCACGATCGACGAAGACGAGATCGTCCGGTTCGGCCGCCGCTACGCCCGCCTCCCCTACCACACCGACGCGGCGGCGGCCGCCCGATCCGCCTTCGGCGGGTTGGTGGCGCCCGGCTACATGACCGCGGCGCTGACCTTCGGCCTGTTCACCGACGCCGGCGTCTTCCGCGCCTCGGGCATGGGCTCGCCGGGCGTGGACGAGCTGCGTTGGCGCAAGCCGGTGCGTCCCGGCGACACGCTCCGCGTGATCGCCGAGATCGTCGAACTCTCTCCCGCCCGGAGTCCCGGCGGCCGCGATGCGGTCCGCATCCGCTACCAGACCTTCAACCAGCGCGACGAGGTCGTCATGATCCTGACCAGCCTGCACTTCATCGGCCGCCGTCCGGCGTGATCCGGCGATGCTGTACGTCATCTATCAGGTCGACAAACCCGGTTCGGGCGAATTGCGGGCGCGGCTGCGCCAGCGGCATTTCGCCTATCTCGACGACCACAAGGAGATTCTCGTCCTCGGCGGGGCGATGCTCGCCGAGGACGGAGCCACGCGCACCGGCAGCGTATTGATCGTCAACGTCGGGAGCCGCGAAGAGGCCGAGAGATTCTCCGCCGACGAGCCGTTCCGCGCCGGCGGCGTCTTCGAGCGCGTCGAGATCAACCGTATGCGGCGCGGCCAATGGAACCCCGCCGCCGCGCCCCGGACCGCGGAAGGCGATTGACTGCGAGTCGGTTTCAGGCGTCGGGCTGCGGCCGATCGGGCGGCGGCATATGGGGCGGTCTCGGTACGCTGTCGTCCGGCCAGGGGACTTCCTTGCGCTCCTTCTCGTCCGGATCCTCGCCGTTCGTCCTCGGGCGTTCCTTGGGATCGCCGACCATCTCGATCTCTCCCGAACTCCACCGCGTCGGCCGCGCAATTTACCGCGCCGCCTCGCCCTTGTGTACCGCCCACTTGCCGGACGCGGGGCGATCGTATTCCTGCTTGTTCGTGAAACCCGACCCTCGATGAGGACGGGATAAGGCTCGATGAGGACGGGATAAGGAATGGGATAGGCGCGCGCGGCGCCGACGCTTGCGCCGCGGATCGACCGGGTTCGCGACGCGCTCGCTTCGATGGCGGGGTTGATCCGCAAGACCCGGCGCGAGGCGGACGATGACTCCCGACGCATCGACGCCGCGCGAAGCCTTCGGACGGCGCGGGCGATTGTCGGCCGCCGATTCCCGGCCTATACTTTCTGTCGCTGGAGCATGGCGCAATCTCGCTGGAGCATGGCGCAGCCAGACATGCCTCTCGACGTCGCATATTCGGTATGCCCGCACGACTGTCCGAGCGCCTGCGCGCTCGACGTCGAGCGGCTGGCGCCCGACCGCATCGGCGTCGTCCGCGGCGCGCGCGACAACCGCTACACCGCGGGCGTGGTCTGCGCCAAGGTCGCGCGCTACGCCGAACGGGCGCATCACCCCGACCGGCTGACCCGCCCGCTGAAGCGGGTCGGGGCCAAGGGCGGCGGCGCGTTCGAGCCGGTGTCTTGGGACCGCGCGCTCGACGAAACCGCCGACGCCTTCGCCGCAGCCGCCCGCAGATACGGCGGCGAAGCGGTCTGGCCGTATTGCTACGCCGGCACGATGGGCCTACTGCAACGCGACGGGATCAACCGGCTGCGCCACGTCATGGGCTACTCGCGGCAGGCCCGGACGATCTGCGCGTCGCTGACCGACGCCGGCTGGCGCGCCGGAGTGGGCGCCAAGTACGGCCCCGACAGCTGCGAGATCGCCGACAGCGACCTGATCGTGATCTGGGGGTCGAATCCGGTTCACACCCAGGTCAACCTCATGCATCACATCGCGCGGGCGCGGAAGACGCGCGGGGCGAAGCTGGTCGTCGTCGATCCCTACCGCACCGCGACGGCCGCCCTCGCCGACCGCCATCTGGCGCTGCGGCCGGGCACCGACGGCGCCCTCGCCTGCGCGGTGATGCACGTCCTGTTCCGGGACGGCTATGCCGACCGCGCCTATATGGCGCGCTACGCCGACGTCCCGGAGGAGTTGGAAGCCCACCTCGCGTCGCGGACGCCGGAATGGGCGGCCGGCGTCACCGGGCTCGACGAAGCCGAGATCACCGCCTTCGCCCGCCTCTACGGCAGCCACGAACGCGCGATGATCCGCTGCGGCTACGGCTTCTCGCGGTCGCGCAACGGCGCGGCGTCGTTCCACGCGGTGACCTGCCTGCCGACGGTGACCGGCGCTTGGCGGCGCAAAGGCGGCGGCGCGATCTACTCCTACACCGATCTCTACCGGCTCGACACGGCGATGATCGAGGCCGGCGACCGCATCGACCGCAGCACGCGCGTCCTCGACATGTCCCGGATCGGACCGGTGCTGACGGGCGACCCCCGCGACCTGGGCGACGGCCCGCCGGTCGCGGCGATGCTGATCCAGAACACCAACCCGATGGCGGTGGCCCCCGAATCGGGCTTGGTCCGCCAGGGGTTCGCCCGCGAGGACCTGTTCGTCTGCGTGCATGAGCAGTTCCTGACCGAGACGGCGAAGATGGCCGACATCGTGCTGCCGGCGACGACCTTCCTGGAGCATGACGATCTGTATATCTCGCTCGGCCACAGCCACCTCCAGATCGGTCCCCGGGCGATCGAGCCGCCCGGCGAGGCGCGCAGCAACCACGCGACGATCTGCGCCCTCGCCGAACGTCTCGGGGCGTCGCATCCGGCGTTCGGCATGACCGCCTGGGAGATCATCGACTGGACGCTCCGCAACTCCGGCTACGGCTCCGCCGACGAGCTCGCGGCGGCGCGCTGGATCGACTGCCGGCCCGACTTCGCGACGGCGCATTTCATCGACGGCTTCCCGACTCCCGACGGGCGCTTCCGTTTTGCGCCCGATTGGCGCGCCATCGGCCGCGACCACGCGGTCATGCCCCGCCTGCCGGACCATTTCGCGATCATCGACGAGGCCGACGAGACGCACCCGTTCCGCCTGGTGACCGCCCCGTCGCGCCAGTTCCTCAACACCAGCTTCACCGAGACCCCGACTTCGGCGGCGCGCGAAGGACGCCCGACCGCCAAGCTCCACTCCGAAGACTGCGCCGCGCTCGGCGTAGCCGGCGGCGACCGGGTCCGGCTGGTGAACCGCCGCGGCGGCGTCGTCGCGCATGTCGAACCGTTCGACGGCCTGCAACGCGGCGTCGTGATCGTGGAGGGCGTGTGGCCGAACGAGGCCTTCGAGGGCGGGGTCGGCGTAAACCAATTGATCAGCGCCGACCCCGGCCCGCCGGCGGGCGGCGCGGTGTTCCACGACACGGCCGTCCGGGTCGAAGCGGCCTAGCCGACCCATGGGCGGCGCGCGCGCGAACAAGGGGCGCCTGACCACGAGGGCCACCTCCGGCGACGTGGCCTCCTTCCTGGACGAGATCGCCCGCCTGCCCAAGGTCCACGCCGCGGGGACCAGGGGACGTCTGGTGTTCGCCATGGACGCCACCGCGAGCCGCGAGCCGAGCTGGGACCGCGCCTGCCACTTCCAGGCCGAAATGTTCCGCGAGACCGAATTGTTGGGCGGCATCGAGGTGCAGCTCGTGTTCTATCGCGGCTTCGGCGAGTGCAAGGCCAGCCGCTGGGTCGATTCGTCGGCCGAGCTGGTGCGCCGCATGACCGCGGTGCGCTGCCTCGGCGGCCAGACGCAGATCCGCAAGGTGCTCGCGCACACGCTCAAGGAGGCGAGGAAGAAGAAGGTCAACGCCCTCGTCTTCGTCGGCGACTGCATGGAGGAGGACGTCGACAAGCTGTGCCATGTAGCGGGGGAGCTGGGTCTTCTCGGCGTACCGGCCTTCATGTTCCAGGAAGGCTCCGAACCGCTCGCGATGCGCGCCTTCCGGCAGATCGCGAAGCTCACCAACGGCGCCTATTGCAGTTTCGATGCGTCGTCGGCGCGCCAGCTGCGCGAGTTGTTGAGCGCGGTCGCAGTCTACGCCGCCGGCGGGCGGATCGCCCTGGAGGATTACGGCAGACGGACGGGCGGCGCCGTCCGACAGATCACCAGCCAGGTGAAATAGTCCGGCCATGCCGTATCTGCTGCTGGCGATCGCCGTCGTCATCGGCCTGGCGCTGCTGGTGCGCGGGCTGGTCGGCGCGGACCCCCGCAACGTGCGGCGGATCTTCAAATGGTCGGCGATCGTCATCGGCGTGGCGCTGCTGGCCTATCTTGCGGTCACCGGACGCCTGGCGCTGCTGGGCTGGCTCGGCGCCGCCCTGCTGCCCTTCCTCATGCGCCTCCGCGCGCTGCGGCGGATGGCCAGAAGCTGGCGCGGCCCGACCCCCGGCCAGTCGTCGGACGTCGAGACGGCCTATCTGCGCATGCGCCTCGACCACGACACCGGCGAGTTGGAGGGGACGATCCTGCGCGGCCGGTTCCAGGGCCGCCTGCTCGAAGAGCTGGCCCCGTCCGAGCTGATGGCCCTGCTGCGCGAGTGCCGGCTGCACGACGAGCAGTCCGCCGCCATCCTCGAGACCTATATGGACCGGGTGCATGGCGCGGCGTGGCGCGCCGAAGACGGCGGCGACGCGGGCGCCCGCTCCGCCCCGCCCTCCGGCGGCGCGTCGATGAGCGTGGACGAGGCCTATGAAATCCTGGGGCTCGCGCGCGGCGCCGGCGCCGACGAAATCCGCGACGCGCATCGGCGGCTGATGCTCAAAATCCACCCCGACCAGGGCGGCTCCACCTATCTGGCGGCGAAGATCAACCAGGCCAAGGAGTTGCTGCTCGCCCGCGCGACGGACGGACGCCGTGGCTGAACGGATCCGCAAGGCGGTCTTTCCGGTCGGCGGCCTGGGCACGCGCTTCCTGCCGGCGACCAAGGCGGTGCCCAAGGAGATGCTCCCGGTGGTGGACAAGCCGCTGATCCAATACGCCGTCGAGGAGGCCCTCGCCGCCGGCGTGGACGAGATGATCTTCGTCACCGGACGCGGCAAGGCGGCGATCGAAGACCATTTCGACCACCTCCCCGAACTGCGCCGGACCCTGGCCGAACGCCGCAAGACCGCCGGACTGGCGGCGGTCGACGGCGCGGTCCTCGCGCCGGGACGGATCGCCTATACGCGCCAGCAGCAACCGCTGGGCCTGGGTCACGCGGTCTGGTGCGCCCGCGAGCTCGTCGGCGACGAACCCTTCGCGGTGCTGCTGGCCGACGACCTGGTGCTCGCCGACCGACCGTGCCTGGCGCAGCTCGTCGACGTCCATGCCCGGACCGGCGGCAACGTCGTCGCGGTGATGGACGTGCCGCGCGCCCATACCGACAGGTACGGCATCCTCGAACCGGGCGCCGACGACGGGCTGCTCGCCGAGGTCAGGGGGCTGGTCGAGAAGCCCGACCCGGCCGACGCGCCATCCACGCTGAGCGTCATCGGGCGCTACATCCTCCAGCCCGGCGTCTTCGCCGAACTGTCCCGCCAGGAAGCCGGCGCGGGCGGCGAAATCCAGCTGACCGACGCCATGGCGCGACTCGTCGGCAAGACGCCCTTCCACGGCCTGCGCTTCGCCGGGCGGCGCTTCGATTGCGGCGACAAGGCCGGCTTCCTGGAGGCAAACCTCGCCTTCGCCCTGGCCCGCGACGATCTCGGCGCGGACGTGCGGTCGTTCCTGTCCGGCTATCGGTGACGGCCATGGAGCGTTCCCGCGGGGCCGCCCCGCCCGCATCGGCGAGCTGAGAGGGCCGATATGCGTATCGGTATGGTCGGCGTCGGTTATGTCGGTCTGGTGTCGGGGGCCTGCTTTTCCGAGTTCGGAGTCGACGTCGTCTGCATGGACAAGGACCGGACCCGGATCGACGGGTTGCGACGGAGCGAGATCCCGATTTACGAACCGGGCCTCCGCGATCTGATCGAGAACAACCTCCGAGCGGGGCGGCTGCGCTTCACGACCGACCTCACCGAGGCGGTGCGCGGGGCGGCGGCGGTCTTCATCGCCGTCGGGACGCCGGCCCGGCGGGGCGACGGCCATGCCGATCTCCGCTTCGTGTACCAAGCCGCCCGCGAGATCGCCGAACGGATGGACGGCTATGGCGTCGTCGCCACCAAATCGACGGTCCCGGTCGGCACCGGGCGCGAGGTGGCGCGCATCGTCCGCGAGACCCGCCCCGACGCCGCCTTCGACGTGGTCTCGAACCCGGAATTCCTGCGCGAGGGATCCGCGATCGCCGACTTCATGCGGCCGGACCGGGTGGTGATCGGCGCCGATTCGGAGGCCGCGGCGGAGGTCATGCGCGCGCTCTACCGTCCGCTCTATCTGTCCGAGACGCCGATGATCTTCACCGCCCTCGAAACCGCGGAGATGATCAAATACGCCGCCAACACCTTCCTCGCCGCCAAGATCACCTTCATCAACGAAATCGCGGATCTGTGCGAAAAGGTCGGGGCCGACGTGCAGGACGTCGCCCGCGGCATCGGCCTCGACGGGCGCATCGGGCGCAAGTTCCTCCATGCCGGCCCGGGCTATGGCGGCTCCTGCTTTCCGAAGGACGCCCTGGCCCTGGCCCAAAGCGCCAAGGCGGCCGGGTCGCCGATGCGCATCGTGGAGACCGTGGTCGCGGTCAACGACGCGCGCAAACGGCGGATGGTGGACAAGATCGCGGAGGCGTGCGGCGGATCGGCGGCGGGCATGACGATCGCCGTGCTGGGCCTCACCTTCAAGCCGAACACCGACGACATGCGCGACAGCCCCAGCCTCGACATCGTGCCCGGGCTTCAGGAGAACGGCGCCGCGGTGCGCGTCTTCGACCCGCAGGGCATGGACGAGGCCAGGGCGCTGCTCGGCGGCGTCGAATGGTGCGCCGACGCCTACGAGGCGATGACCGGGGCCCATTGCGTCGCCATCGTCACCGAATGGAACGAGTTCCGCGCCCTCGACCTCGCGCGCGCGCGCGCGCTGCTGGCCCGCCCGGTCATGGTCGATCTGCGCAACATCTACCGGCCCGACGAGATGCGGGCGGCGGGGTTCTCCTATCACAGCATCGGCCGTCCCCCGGTGGACGGGCAGGCGCCGCGATGACCGCGGCGACCGCGGCGGGCCGCCCGGCGGCCCATACGTTCGATGCGACGATCCTGCGGGAATACGACGTTCGCGGCGTCGTCGACCGCACGCTGTCGGACGCCGACGCCTATTTCATCGGTCGCGCCTTCGGCACCGTCCTGTCCCGGCGCGGCGGCGGCAGGGTGTGCGTCGGTTATGACGGGCGGCCGAGCTCGCCGCCGTTCGAACGCGCCCTGGCGGACGGGCTGGCCGATTGCGGCCTCGCCGTGAGCCGCGTCGGTCTCGGCCCCACGCCGATGCTCTACTACGCCGTCCGCACGCTGCCCGCCGACGGCGGGGTCATGGTCTCGGGGTCGCACAACCCGCCCGCCTATAACGGCTTCAAGTTCATGACCTCCGCCGGCTCCTTCTACGGCCCGGACATCCGCGAACTCGGCGCGATCGCCGCCGGCGGGCGCTTCGCCGACGGGGCGGGAACGCGGGAAGACCGGCCGGTCTTCGACCGCTACGTCGAACGCATCGCCGCCGATTTCCGGGGCGGGCGACCGCTCAAGGTCGCGTGGGATTCGGGCCACGGCGCCGCCGGCCCGGCGATGGCGTCGCTATGCGCCCGGCTGCCGGGAACGCACGTCCTGCTGAACGAGACCATCGACGGGCGGTTTCCCGCCCACCACCCCGACCCGACGGTGCCCGAGAATCTCGAACAGCTCCAGGAAGCGGTCGCCGCCGGAGCGTGCGACCTCGGCATCGCCTTCGACGGCGACGGCGACCGCATCGGCGTGGTCGACGGCAAGGGGCGAATCCTGTGGGGCGACCAGCTCATGATCCTGCTCGCCGAGGAGGTGCTGGCGTCGCATCCCGGCGCGCCGGTCATCGCCGACGTGAAGGCGAGCCAGACCTTGTTCGACGAGATCGCCCGGCTCGGCGGCGAGCCGGTGATGTGGCGCACCGGCCACTCGCTGATCAAGGCCAGGATGGCCGAGATCGGCGCCCCGCTGGCCGGCGAGATGAGCGGCCACGTCTTCTTCGCCGACCGCTATTACGGCTATGACGATGCGCTGTACGCCGCGGTGCGGCTGCTGGGCTTCCTGTCCCGGTCGGCGCATTCCCTGGCCGAGCTGCGCGACCGCCTGCCGCGCGCGGTCAACACGCCGGAACTGCGCTTCGCCTGCGCCGAGGACCGCAAGTTCGCGGTCGTCGAGGAGGTGCGCCGGCGACTCGCCGCGGAGCCCGGGGCGCGTCTGGTCGACATCGACGGGGTCCGGGCGCAGACCGGCGACGGCTGGTGGCTGCTCCGGGCGTCCAACACGCAGGATGCGCTGGCGGCGCGATGCGAAGCCGCGGACGAGGCCGGCCTCGCCAGGCTCCGGGCGGCGCTCCGCCGGCAGCTCGCCCTGTCCGGCGTCGCCGCGCCCGGGTTGTGACCGGCGGGCGGTCCCGCCGGGGAAGGAGACGACATGAGCGCCACCATCGCCGCCGATGCGGTTCTCGACGGGCTGCGCCATCATCTGCCCGTCGCCTTCGAGACGTTCGACGCCGGCGATTCGCCCGCCGGCCTCGCCGTCGTCGACGAGGTCAACGGCTTCGCCACCGTGGGCGCGGGTCCGCTGGCTCCGCAGGCGCCCGACCCGCAGGTCGCCCGGATGGTGGCGGAGACCGACCGCCTGGCGCGCCGCTTCGCCGAGCGCGGCGATCCGATCGCCGTCTTCCTCGACACCCACGAGCCGGGGCGGCCGGAACCGCCCTACCCGCCGCATTGCGAAATCGGCAGCGGCCAGGAGCAGTTGGTGCCCGAGCTGGCGTGGCTCGCCGACTGCCCCCAGGCGACGCAGATCCGGAAGGACTGCATCAACGGCTTCGTCGGCGCGATCTCGACCGGGAGCGGCGACAACCTCATCGTCGATTGGGTCAACCGCCATCGGATCGAGAAGCTGCTGGTGGTCGGCATCTGCACCGACGTCTGCGTGATGGACTTCGTGCTGACGATGCTGTCGGCGCGCAACCACCGCCTGATGCCCGCCCTCGCCGACGTCGTGGTCTACGAACCGGGCTGCGCCACCTACGACCTGCCCCGCGCCGCGGCCGACGCGGCCCGGCTGCCGGCGACCGCCTCCCATCCGCAGGAGCTGACGCATCATCTCGGGCTGTACTTCATGGCCTCGCGGGGGGCGCGCTTGGCGGCCGCGGTCGCGTAGGCGCGCCGGCCATGGCGCCGCGGGGCGGACGCTACTTCTTCTACGGCACGCTGATGGACGCGGAAACGCGGCTGCTTGTGCTCGGCGCCCCGGCGCGCGCGATCCGCACCGAGCCGGCCACGCTGGCGGGCTACCGCCGGGTGCGCCTGCGCCGGCGGACCTACCCGGTGATCGTCCCCGACCGGAAGGCGCATGTCGCCGGCCGCCTCGCCCACGGCCTCGACGCCGCCGCCGCGCGGCGCCTCGCCGACTTCGAGGGACGCGAATACCGCGCGGTCAGACGATACGTCGTCACCGCGGCGGGCGACCGGCTGGCGGCGTGGGTCTTCGCCGCCGGCCGCGCGGCGCGCCCGACCGCGACGCCGTGGGAGCCGGAGGCTTGGCGTCGCCGCCGGAAATCGCGGCGTTCGGGCTGACCCGCCCTCCTCGCCCTGTCCGGATCGCGGCCGGGGCCGCGCCCGCAGATCCCCTTCCCCGTATGACGCGCCTTTTTCGCGTCAAGACGCGCCGGTATAGGTCTCCTTGAATATGGTTTCCGACAGCCACTTCCTGAACGACGGGTTGTCGCTGTATTGCTTGAACAATTCCGTGTGATCCGACAGGAGATCGATGACCGCGCGTTCGAGGACCTTGTCGTGCTCGATGCGCGCATTGTCCTTGTCCGAGTTCGTCATCGCGTTCCGGTAGGCTTGGTCGGCCGAGACCTTCGCAGGCAGTTCCTCCGCGACCACCTTGCCGATCTTGTCGGCGTCCTTCCAGTCGATGTCGCCGAACAACCGGTTGAACTCTTCGAGGATGTTGCTGAGAAAATCGATCTCGGGCTCGCGGAACCCGCCGCCGCCGCTCGCCGGCACGGGGCCGATCTCCGCGTCGGCGTCCGGGAGGGCGATGGCCATGGCGGCCTGGGCCTCGACCCGGTAGCCGTCCATGTCGATGGTTTCCAGGATGCCCCTGGAGAGGTCCTCCTCCCGCGGCGCCGGCAGCCTGGGGACCAGAAAGTTCAGGAAGATCGAGAGCTTCTCCCATTCGGGGTCGCCGTAGGGAAGGACCGCGGCCAGAAAGCCGTAGGCGCGCAGGAAACCCTTGGCCTTCCCCTTGAAGTCCACCTGGCCGTCCTCGTCGAGGTCCGACACGTAGACGGCGACGCACGTATCGAGGATCGGGTCGAGTTCGTCCCGGGCGCATCCGCCGAGATAGAGAGTCGCGAACTCCCGGACCTGCTCGGGGGAATAGACCTGATGGCCGTCGAGGGCCGCCTTCAGGTCGTGCAGCCTGTCGGGGTCCGTCTCCTCGCCGAGGATGGTCGCGCGGTAGTAGTCGCCGAACGCGGCGGCGATGCCGTCCGCGTCGTTCATGAAGTCGAGCACGAACGTGTCGTGCTTGAGCGGATGGGCGCGGTTGAGCCGGGAGAGCGTCTGCACGGCCTGGATCCCCGACAACACCTTGTCGACGTACATCGTATGCAGGAGCGGTTCGTCGTAGCCGGTCTGGAACTTGTCGGCGACGATCAGGAAGCGATAGGGGTCCTTCCGGATCTCCTCCTCGATCCTGGCGCCCGGGAAGCCGTTGAGCGAGGCCTCGGTCACGTTCCGGCCGCCGTATTCATGCTCGCCCGAGAAGGCGACGATGGCCCGCCAAGGGCTCCCGCGCTCCTTCAGGTAGTCCTCGAAGGCGTGGAAGTACCCGATCGCCCGGCGGATGCCGCCGGTCGCCACCATGGCCCTCGCCTTGCCGCCGATCTTGCGCCGCGCGATCACCCGGTCGTGGAAATGGTCGATCATGATCTCGGCCTTCCGGCGGATCGCGTGCTCGTGGGATTCGACGTAGCGCCGCAGCTTCGCGCGCGCCTTGTCGGCGTCGAACGCGGGATCGTCGTCCACCGCCTTCATCAGACGGTAATAGCTGTCGACGGGCGTGTAGCGCGCGAGCACGTCGAGGATGAACCCTTCCTGGATCGCCTGCTTCATCGTGTAGGTATGGAAGGGGACGCGCCTGACCTTGTCGCCCTCCGGCGCGGGCGCGCCGAAGATCTCCAGCGTCTTGTTCTTCGGCGTGGCGGTGAACGCGAAATAGCTGGCGTTGGGCAACATCCGCCGCGCCTCGATCAGGCGGTTGACGGCGTCCTCGACGTCGTCCTCGTCGGCGGCGGGCGCGCCCTCCCCCAACGCCATGTGCATGGTCGCCGTCGCGCGGCCGCCCTGGCCCGAATGCGCCTCGTCGATGACGATGGCGAACTTCCGGCCCCGATGCTCGTCGCCGATCTCGTCCAGGACGAAGGGGAATTTCTGCACCGTCGTGACGACGATCTTCTTGCCGGTCGCAAGCAGCCTGCGGAGGTCGCCGGAGCGCTCGGCATGGCCGACGACGGAGGACACCTGCGCGAACTGCCGGATTGTGTCGCGGATCTGCTTGTCGAGGACCCGCCGGTCGGTGACGACGACCACGGAGTCGAAGGTCGGCGCGCCGCCCGTCTCCAGGCCGATCAGCCGATGCGCGAGCCAGGCGATGGAGTTGCTCTTGCCCGAGCCCGCGGAATGCTGGATCAGGTAGCGTCGGCCCGCGCCGGCGGCCGCGGCGTCGGCCAGCAACCGGCGCACCGCGTCGAGCTGATGGAATCGCGGGAAGATCTGTTTCCGCTTCGTCTTGCCGCCCGGCCCGCCCGCCTCCGCGACGACCTGGGCGTAATTCTCCAGGATGTCGATCAGGCTTTCCCGGGCCAGAACCTCCTTCCACAGGTAGTCGGTCTTGACGCCATCGGGGTTCGGCGGATTGCCCGCGCCGTCGTTCCAGCCTTTGTCGAAGGGCAGGAACCACGAGTCCCCGCCGCGCAGATGCGCGCACATCCGCGCCGCGTGGTCGTCCACCGCGAAATGGACGACGCAGCGGCCGAATCGGAACAGCGGCTCCTTCGGATCGCGGTCGCGCTTGTACTGCGCGACGGCGTCCTCGACCGTCTGCTTGGTGAGGCTGTTCTTGAGCTCGAAGGTGGCGACCGGCAGGCCGTTGACGAACAGCGCCAGATCGAGCGCAAGCCGGGTCTCGTCCTTCGAATAGCGGAGCTGGCGCGTGACGCCGAAGACGTTGGCGGCGAACAGCTTCGCGGCCTTGGCGTTGCCGGGAGTCGGCGCACCGTAGAGCAACTCCACCGAGCCCGGCCCATGCCGGACGCCCTTGCGCAGCACGTCGACGACGCCGCGCCTGTCGATCTCGCCCCGCAGGCGATGGAGGAAGCGAAGGCGCGCCGGCCCGTCCGCGCCGATGCCGAGCGCCTCGACGGCCTCGGGCTGGGTCGCGTTCAGGAAGGCGAAGAGCTGCGCCGCGTCGATGGCGTGCTCGCGGTCGTAGTCCTTCGGGTCGCCCGCGACGTAGCCGCCCTCGTCGATCAGGGAGCGGACGATGAGAGCCTCGAGGCCCCGCTCGCTCGTGTCGGTCGTCATCGGAGCGCCGTCGGCGCGGCGCCGGGGACGCGCTCCAACGGCCTGTCCGGCGCGCCGCCCGGTTCGAAGACGACGGCTTCAAGGTCGTCGAAACCCGCCAGCGCCGCTTCGATGCGCGGGCGCACGTCATCCCAGGCGAGGCCGCCCAGGCCGCAGGCGAGCGGCGGAACGGCGATGGAGCGGATGTTCCGCGCCCGGATCTCGGCGGCCAGCGCCTTCAGCCCTGCCTCCACGTCCTCCATCCGGCTCCGCCCGCGCCAGTGCCGCTTGGTGGGGAAGTTGACGATCCAGCGGGGGTTGGCGAGCGCGCCTGTCTCGAACACGAACATTCGGCCCGGCTTCACCTCCCCACGCTTGCAGGCCGCGGCGTAAGCCTCGAAATTGGCCGGGAACGCCTTCTTGAACTGAAGCGCGATGCCGCGTCCCATGACGCCGACGCAGTTGACCGTGTTGACCAGGGCGTCCACGTCTTCGGCGAGGACGTCGCCAGCCTTGAAGCGGATCATCGCTGTTGCTCCCCAGGCTCAACAATACCATTCACGGACGATATCGACAGGCTGGCGTCAACTGGACGCATCGCGATCGTACAGGGCTTCGCGAGGGAGGTTGTCGGCCATGCGTAACCCCACGCCCCGCGCATCGAAGTCCGCAAACACTTCGTTCAACAGCCGCCGCCTGCGCTCGTCCCCGGTTTCTTCGGAACGACCGCCATCCACGATATGCGCTTCACGCACGTCCAGCTTGCCGGTGACGACGTCGTCGATCAGCCGTTCACGGCATTCGCGAAGAAGGCCGATCTGACGGCGCGCGCGACCGATGGCGGTGTCGATGGCAGTGGCAGCTTGGTCAAGATACTCGACGATAGCGGTTTGTTCGGCGCGGGGCGGGAACGGAAATCGGTGAGTTCCAAGTTTATCTCCTGTCAAGTGCTGGATGGTGCTTACATGCCCATCGTCGAAAGCACTTCTATTCACTGCGGTGCAAAGGACATAATACATGAAGCGTGGAACATCTTCATCGACGTTGCGAGGCCGGATTCTATGTAGCGCTTTTTGAAATCCACACTTGGCCAATTCACCGGACCAAATCGCGCATCGACCAACTTCACCGCCCTCGCATATCAGCAAATCCCCCTCTCGAACCGTATATCGGTCGTACTCGTTCGGTAGAATGTCCATCTCGGGAAGATCTTCAACGTTGATATGATCCCATTGGACATCCGTATTGCGAAGGTAGGGAAGCAAATGATTTCCCGTAATTCGTTTGGAATCGAGCATCTTGCCGAGACACTGCGAGTACCGGTGTCTCAGGGCGGTAACGTTCCAATGCGCCGGCGCCTCCGGCATCCAGTCCATGCCCGTCGGCTTCATCGGCGCGTTCGGGTCGAGGCCGCGTGTGGTTGCGCGGCCGATGATCGCCTGCCTCCACTCCTCCAGCAACGCGATCAGGCGTTCCTTGGCGTCGACATAGCCATCGATGCGCTCACAGGCATGATCGAGATAGCGGACGATGGCGGCCTGCTCGGGGAGGGGTGGAAGCGGAAAGCGCATATTGCCGATGAACTGCCAATCCGCGCGCGGCATCTTCGCGCCGAACGTCGAAGCGTCGATGGCATCCACCACCGACTTCGAGCGAAGCAAAATCTCAAGATAAGCTGGCAGTAGACTGTCGTTCGACGGACGCAGAACGAGAAACTCCCCGACGCAGACGCCTTTCCGATCAAGGCGTGTCGTTTTCGCCAAGTACGGCCGGAGCTTGCCGAACAACACGTCATTGGGCCGAAAACGCTTTACATGGCTCTCGAACGTCGTGTCTAAATCCATATCGACAATCTTGCCCGTCCAACTCTCCACATGCTCCAACGCGACGTAGACGTCGCCCGGCTCACGCCCCCTTGCCATGTCGATAACATCCGTCACGCAGGCTTTCAGCCGCCGCACTTCCCAATGCTCCGGCGTCTCGCCGAGCCACGGCGACCCGCTGTCGCGATAGGCCGGATAGGGCTCGAGGGCGCGGGTCATGCCGCCTGCCCCTCGCCGGGCGCGGGTTCCGGATCGTCCGTGAAGGCGCGGATGTAATCGCGATAGAGGAACGCCCGGTTTCGTTTGCGGTCGCCGAACTGCTCCAGAATACCGATCGAAACCAGGCGCGCGACGAGGGCGTTCGCCGCCGGGTAGCTGAGGCCGGCGATCTCCCGGACGTCGGAAACCGTCATCACGGGCTTCCGGTACAGCGCTTCGAGCACCCGGTGGCCGTTGCCGGCGGCCCGTCCGAAGCGGGCGGTGACGGCGGCGCGGTGCGCCTCTCGCAGGTCGAGGATGCGCCGGGCCGTCGTCACGGCTTCGTCGCCGACCTCCGCCACGCCGCGCAGGAAGAACGCGAGCCAGCCTTCCCAATCGCCGGCGTCGCGCACCGCCTGAAGACGGTCGTAATACTCGCCCTGATGTCGCTTGAAGAAATGCGAGATGTAGAGGACCGGTTTCGCCAGAATTTTCCTTTCGCAGAGAAAGAACGCGATCAGCAACCGCCCCACCCGGCCGTTGCCGTCGAGGAAGGGGTGGATCGTCTCGAACTGGGCGTGAGCCAATCCGATCCGGACGAGCGGAGGGAGATCGTCGTCCCGGTGGAGAAAGGCCTCCAGATCGTCCAGCGCGCGCGGCGCCTCCTCGAACGGAGGCGGAACGAAGACTGCATCGCGCAGCGTGGAGTCGGCCGGGCCGATCCAGTTCTGCGACCGGCGCAGCTCGCCCGGCGCCGAACGACCGCCGCGCGCGCCCTGCAACAGCCTTTCGTGCATCTCGCGGATCAGGCGAACGGACAGAGGCAGGGCGGGCAACCGTTCGAGCCCGTGGTTCATGGCCGCCACGTAGTTGATCACTTCGCCCGCATCCCCGGCGCCGCGGGGCGAGAGAAGACGCGCCTCGGCGGCGAGCACGTCCCGGAGAGAGCTTTGCGCGCCCTCGATCTGGCTGGAGAGCACGGCCTCCTTGCGCACGTACATGAGCGCGAAGAGGTCCGCTTCGGGCAACGTGTGTATGGCGCCGTCCAGCCGGCCCAGGGCGCGGTCGGCCGCCGACAACAGGACCTGTACGGCTCCCGTCATGCGAACTGGCGGCCGCGGCGGCAGCGGAGCGGGAACGAACGCCCGGTAGCCGGCGGGCTGAAGGACGTAACGACCGGCGCGGCCCCGGTCGGTCGTTCCGCCTGCGTCCGTCATGGCGCGCCCTCGCCGGGGTGCGACCCTTCCCATGGCGCGCTCCGGCGACAACCATAGAGCGCGGTCCCGTCCATGTTATCGGCTGGCGACATTATGGAGCAGGATGCCGCCCATGTTATCGGCTGTCAATACTATGGGGCGTGATCCCGTCCATGTTATCGGCTGGCGACACTATGGGGCAGGATGCCGCCCATGTTATCGGCTGGCGACACTATGGAGCAGGGTGCCGCCCATGCTATCGGCTGGCGACACTATGGAGCAGGATGCCGCCCATGCTATCGGCTGGCGACACCATGGAGCAGGGTGCCGCCCATGCTATCGGCTGGCGACACCATGGAGCAGGGTGCCGCCCATGCTATCGGCTGGCGACACTATGGAACAGGGTGCCGCCCATGCTATCGGCTGGCGACACTATGGAGCAGGATGCCGCCCATGCTATCGGCTGGCGACACTATGGAACAGGATGCCGCCCATGCTATCGGCTGGCGACACTATGGAGCAGGATGCCGCCCATGCTATCGGCTGGCGACACTATGGAACAGGATGCCGTCTATGTTGTCGCCCGGCGATGGTATGGGCGGACGGGGGACGCCTTGCGCCGGGTCGCCGGCCAAGCCCGTCAACCGCGTCCCGCCAACAGATCGTCGAGAAGCCCCTCGGTTTCCTTCTCCAGCGCCCGGATGTCGGCCTCGATCTCTTCGAGGGGCCGCAGCGGCTTCGGCTTGTGGAAGTAGCGGTTGAAGCTGATCTCGTAGCCGACGGCCGTCTTCGAGTCGTCGATCCAGGCGTCGGGCGCGTAGGGCAGCGCTTCGCGACGGAAGAACGCCTCGACCCCGCCGTCCTCCAGCAAGGACACCCGTTCGGTGTCGCGAAGTTCCGCGTCCGGCTCGTACTCCACCACCGCGGCCGCGCCGTCGACGACGGCCGCGAACAGGCCGCGTAGCGGATCGGCATCGACCCCCCGCTTGTGGATCTTCCGGATGACGGGCGGCGCGGTCTCGTTTCGCGCGCCGCTCTCCTTGAGCTTCTTGATTTCGGCGGGCCTGTGGGCTCGGTTCGGGTCCGCCCCCTCGATGCGCAGCGGACGCTCGACCGTCACCTTCCGGTAGCCGAACGCTTCGTTGGGGAAAACCTTCGAGTGTTCGTTCTCCTCCAGCCGGAGGAACGAGGCGCGAATGCGCTCGATGTCGCCGGAACCGAGTTCGCAATTCTTCCTGCCCAGATTCTTGCGCAGCGGCTGGAGCCACCCCGCGGCGTCGATGAGCTGGACCTTGCCGCGGCGCCCGGGCGCCTTGCGGTTGCTCAGCACCCAGACATAGGTCGCGATGCCGGTGTTGTAGAAGATGTTGGGCGGCAGGGCGACGATGGCCTCGAGCCAGTCGTTCTCGATTATCCAGCGGCGGATGTTGCTCTCGCCGGAACCGGCGTCGCCGGTGAACAGCGACGAGCCGTTGTGGACCTCGGCGATGCGGCTGCCGAGCGGCGAGGCCGTCTTCATCTTGCTCAGCATGTTGGCCAGGAACAGCATCTGGCCGTCGCTGGAGCGGGTGATCAAGCCGTATTCCGGGTCGCCGCCATGCCCGATCACGAAGCGGGGGTCGCGAACGCCGTTCTTTCCTCCCAGCCGCTCGAGATCCGTCTTCCAGGACTTGCCGTATGGCGGGTTCGACAGCATGAAATCGAACTCCCGCCCCGGGAAGGCGTCGGCGGACAGCGTCGATCCATAGGCCATGTTGTCGGCCCCCGCCCCCTCGCCCTTGAGGATCAGGTCGGCCTTGGCGATGGCGTAGGTCTCGGAGTTGACCTCCTGGCCGTAGAGATGGACCGAGACCTCCTTGCCGTGATCCGCCGCGAGCCGGGCCAGCGTCTCTTCGGCCACCGTCAACATGCCGCCGGTGCCGCAGGCGCCGTCATAGACGAGCCAGGTGCCCGACTCGATGGCGTCGGCGACGGGCATGAACACCAGATGGGCCATGAGCGTCACCACGTCGCGCGGCGTGAAGTGCTCGCCGGCCTCCTCGTTGTTCTCCTCGTTGAAGCGCCGGATCAACTCCTCGAAGATCGTTCCCATCGAATGGTTGTCGAGGCCGGGCAGGCGCACGCTTCCGTCCTGGTTCAGCACCGGTCCGGGGCCGAGATTGATCGACGGGTCGAGGAATTTCTCGATGAGGAATCCGAGCGCGTCGGCATCCGCAAGCCTCGGTATCTGGTTGCGGAACTCGAACTTGTCCAGGACCTCCTGGACGTTGGGCGAGAAGCCGTCCAGATAGGCTTCGAAATCCGCCTTGAGGGTCTGGCGGCGGGCGCGGGACGCGAGATCGCGAAGCCGGAAGGGCGATACGTTGTAGAACGCCTCGCCGGCGGCTTGGCGCAAGGCCGCGTGTTGGTTCACGATTTTCGCGCGGTCCAGTCGCTCGCGCATTTCGAGCACGGCGTCCTTGGTCGGCTCGAGCGCCGCGTCGAGGCGGCGGATCACCGTCATCGGCAGGATGACGTCCCGGTACTTTCCGCGCACGTAGACGTCGCGCAGCACGTCGTCGGCGATGCCCCAGATGAAGTTGTCGATGTTCAATTCGCTCACGCTTCCTTCCGCCGCCGCCTCATCCGTTGCGGCGCGGCGTCTGGGCCAGCCACGCCAGCCGCTTGGCCTCGCGCCGGCCGACCGAGATCGCGTGCAGGACGAGGCCGACGATGGGGCTGACGAAGGCCAGCGCGTAACCGCCGACGGCGACCACCAGGGTAGGCATTCTGGGCACGAGGCCGGTTCGCAGATACTCGCCCAGCACCGGCGCGAACAGGACGCTGGCCGCCAGGAAGAACCCGATCCCCAGCCCCAGGAAGAAGCGGAACGGACGCTCCAGGGCGAACAACCGGACGATCGCCAGCGATATCGACAGGCCGTCGCGCCAGGTGCCGAGCTTGCTGGACGACTCCGCCGGACGCGGACGGTACGGCGTGTCCATCTCGTCGACGGGAAGGCGCAGCTCCAGCGCGTGAATCGTCAGCTCGGCCTCGATCTCGAACTCCTGGGCTCGGCCCGGAAACGACTTGACGAAGCGCCGCGAGAACGCCCGGTAGCCGGACAGCACGTCGCCGACGCGGCCTCCGAACATGCGGCGGACGGCGCCAGACAGCAGCCGGTTGCCGAAGCGGTGGCCGGGGCGCCACGCCTCCCCGGCGACCGGACGGCGGCGGGCCACCACCATGTCGAGGTCCCGCCCGACCAGCATATCGACCATCGCCGGGGCGCTGGGCGCATCGTAGGTCGCGTCGCCGTCGACCAGCACGTAGACGTCGGCCTCGACGTCGGCGAACAGACGCCGCACCGCGTGGCCCTTGCCCCGCAGGGGCTCGCGGCGCACGTCCGCGCCGGCGGCCTGCGCCGCGGCGGCCGTGTCGTCGTCGGAGCCGTTGTCGCAGACGACGACCTGCGCCGCCGGCAACGCCCGCCGGAAGTCCGCCACCACCCGCCCGACGGTGGCGGCCTCGTCGCGGCAGGGAACGAGGATCGCGATGTCCTTCGGGATCGTCATGCGCTCGTTTCCTCGCGGCGCGCGGGAAATGAATGCGGACCGCGAAGACGCCAGGAGGCCTATTCGCGCGCCCGACCCTGGTCCGCGCGCGCCTGGTAGAGATACAGCCAGAAATTCTCGTCGTCGGCTATCGCTCCCGTGAAAGACGCCAGCGGCCGGAGATGGCGTTCGCCGGGTGGAATCTCCAACTTGCCCGCGAGGATCATCAGCGCCTTGCCGTCGTTTCGGGCGGCCAGGGCCCGCGTCTGCGCCATCAGGGACGAGATATAGACGCTGCCTCTCGGCCCGGCGCCCCGCCGCGCCCCGTCGTAAACGACGAAGGAGCCTTCCCGGTTTCCCTGAACGTAGTGAATCCGCTTGTCCGGCCGCAGATGCCCGAGCACGGCGCTGGCGGACCAGTCGGGGTAACCGATCATCGGCAACTCCTCCAGCCCGTTGGCGCGGATGTATTCCGCCGTGCGCTTCCCCTGGGAAAATGGACGTTCGACCTCGATGGCGGCGGCTCTCAATCCGCCGAATGCGTGCATCGCCAGGAGACCGGTCAGCAGGACGCTCCCCGCGCGTCGCGCGGCGACCGCCCGGCGGCCCTCGCGACCGGCGGCGGAGCCGCCCAGATATCTTCCGCCCCAGACCAGCGCCAGCAACGCGATCAGGAGAAAGCCGTGATGCCGGAAGGAGCCGACATGTATCGCATAGAAAAAAATCAGCAGCCCCGCCGCGGGGCACAGGAACAGCAGCAGCGCGACGGGCCTCCGCCAGTGGAAAGCGACGACGACCGCCGCCAGCGCCACCGCCGTCAACGCTCCATAGACCACCTCCGGCTGCTCCGGCGCCAGCCCCACCACCGGCGCGAATCTCGGATCGACGGGGAAGAAGACGACGAACGGAAGCAGTTTCAGGGTCTTTTCGATCCACGATAGATTCAGCGTCAGGAGCGGCGAATAGTACCAGGTCGCGCTTCCCGCGGACTGGGTCACGTCGGAAGGCGGATTCATTTGCAGCGCCGAGAGCAGGATCCCGATCGCGGCGACGGCGAAGCCGGCGTAGATCCTCCGCGCGTCCACCGCGTCGTCTTCCGCCAGCGAGCGGCGGTTGATCCCGTAATCGAGCGCCAGGACGAACAGCGTTCCGATGGCCAGGATGCAGGCATGCGCGCTGGTGTGGCTCATGAGCGCCAGCACGACCCCCAGCCATAGCGGCCTTCGGTAGCGCCGCCGCAGAAGCGCGCACGTCACGACGACGAACAGCAGGCCGAGGGCGTAGTTGCGCGACAACACGCCATACTCGTAGAGAGGAAAATAGCCGAAGGCGAACAGCGCCTTCTGTAGCGGGCCGAACGGCGCATACCGCGCGACGACGAAGACGACGGCGGAGGCGATCGCCAGATGGAGGACCTGCATGCCCGCCGGCGAGGAGGTGAGCCGCGTGACCGGCATCAGCAACAGATGCCACAGCATCGGGCTCGCCTCGTACTCCATGTTGCGGAACAGATCCAACGGGTCCGCGCTGTCGCGCGCGAACATCCACGCCTGGACCTCGTCGCGCCACAGTTCGTGATGCCAGAGGACGAAGGCCAGCACGAGGGCGTAGGCCGCGGTCAGCGCCGGGGCGAACCACGGCGCTTCCCCGATGGACGGGGCCGCGGGAGGGGGCGAGGAAGTCGCCTCCCGGTCCGGGCCGCCACGCTGGCGAAGGTCGGCGCTGCGCCTTTTCCGGTTGCGTCCGTTCACGAATGCTCTTCTTTCACCGCCTCACGGGACGCGACGCCTCACCGGACGCCGCGAACCGCTCCGGCGCGACCCCGGCGCGGCGTCTCGACCACCGCCGCCGGCGCCCGGAACTCCCCGTCTCCTACCGCGGCGGCGGCCTCGAGGCCAAGCGGCGCAAAGGCCTCGACCGCAGCATCGCCCGACCCGACGCGAGAGCCGCGAATCAACGGCTTCCCTGGGCCCTGTCCGAGGGAACCGCGATACACAGGATATCGACGCGGACGAGCGCGGCGCACCAGCGGCGCGCCGCCTTCTCGCTCAGCCCCGCCAGCCGCGCCCGGTAGAGCCGCCGGCGCGGATCGTCGCCGGGCTCGACGGCGATCCGGGTCCGCAACAGCGCCGGAACCGCGCGCACGGCGACGGCGATCGCGCGCCGCGCCGTCGCCGGATGCTCGAACGCGCCGACCTGGATCGACCACGCGCCGCCGGGCCGCGCCCGTTCCGGCTTGCGCTTCGGCGCCGGCGGGCGGCCCGCCTGGGCGACCCGCTTCGCCCGCCGCGACGGCTTGGCGGCCATGGCGAAGCCCCGGTCGAGCAGGCGCGCCATCCGGCGATCCCGCCATCGTCCCGAGTTGGCGCCCATGACGACGCCGATCAGCCGGCGCCCGCCGCGCTTGGCCGACGCCACCAAGTTGAATCCCGACGCCCGGGTATAGCCGGTCTTGATGCCGTCGGCTCCGGCATAGCTGCCGAGCAGCCGGTTGTGGCTGCGATACGTGCGCCCTCGATAGCGGAACGAGCGGAGCGAGAAATTGCCGTAATGGTGGGGGAAGTCCCGCAGCAGCGCGCGAGCGAGGATCGTCATGTCGCGGGCGGTGGTGAATTGCTGCCAGTTCGGCAGGCCGGATGCGTTGCGGAAGACGGTCCGCTTCATGCCGAGCGCGCGCGCCTTGCGGGTCATGGCGCGGGCGAATCCGCGCTCGGTTCCGCCCAGCGCCTCCGCGATCACGGTGGCGGCGTCGTTGGCCGATTTGGTCACCAGCGCGCGGACGACGTCGCGGACCGAGATGCGCTGTCCGCGCCGGAGGCCGAGCTTGGAGGGGGAGCGCCCGGCGGCGACGCGCGAGACGACGAGCTTGCGGTCCGGCCGCAGCCGCCCCGAATCGAGCGCCTCGAAGACCAGATACAACGTCATCATCTTGGTGAGCGAGGCGGGATAGTTGCGCCGGTCGGCGTTCACCGCGTGGAGGACCGCGCCGGTGCGGGCGTCCACTACCAGCGCCGCGTATCCCGCCCATGCCGCGCGCGGTCCGGCGAAGACGCCGAACGCCAGGCACAGAGCCGCCGCGGCCGCAGACAACCGGCGCAAGCCACCACCCCCATCGCGTCCCACTCTCCGCCGATGACGCGCGGGGCGCCGCCGAACGCCTGCCTCCGACCGCCTTCTTATGCGTGATCGTTGCCGGATTGTTAGCCGAATCGGTGGCCTCCGTCCACTCGTTTCGGCTTGCGCCGCGCCGAACATGGCCTTTGCGCGGATCGGGACGATCCCATATCATGGCCGTCGGGAGGTCGGGAGGTCGCGATGAGTCTGCTCTGGAAGATCGCCGGGCCGCGCGTGGGAGACGCGGACGACGGCGGCCGCGGCGACGGAGACGGCGATGCCGGCGTGATCGTCCAGACCAGGACGCGCGCCAAGAAGCCGTCGATGTACCAGGTCGTCATGCTCAACGACGACTACACGCCGATGGAGTTCGTCGTCATGGTGCTCGAACGTTTCTTCAACAAGAGCCGCGAGGAGGCGACCCACATCATGCTGCACGTGCATCAGAAGGGCGTCGGCGTCTGCGGCGTCTACACCTACGAGATCGCCGAAACCAAGGTCACGCAGGTCATGGATGCGGCGCGCCAGAATCAGCATCCGCTGCAATGCACCCTCGAGAAGGCCTGATCCCCCATGCTGTCGCGCAATCTCGAACGGACCCTGCACCGCGCCCTCGCATTCGCGAGCGAGCGCAGCCATGAATACGCGACGCTCGAACATCTGTTGATCGCCCTGATCGAGGACCAGGACGCCATCGCCGTGCTGCGCGCCTGCGGCGTCGACATCGAGAAGCTGGCCGGAGACCTGACCGGCTATCTCGACAACGAGTTGTCGAATCTGGTGATGGAGCCGCGCGAAGACCCCAAGCCCACGGCGAGCTTCCAGCGCGTGGTCCAGCGGGCGGCGATCCACGTGCAGTCGTCCGGCCGCCAGGAGGTGACCGGCGCGAACGTGCTGGTGGCGCTGTTCTCCGAGCGCGAATCGCACGCCGTCTTCTATCTGCAAGAACAGGACATGTCGCGTTTCGACGCGGTGAACTACATCTCGCACGGCATCGCCAAGGTCGCCGGACGGTCGGAGACCCGCCCGGTGCGCGGCTCCGAAGGGTCCGAGGACGAGCCGCCCGCCGAGCATGGCGGCAAGCGCGACATGAAGGCGCTCGACGCCTATTGCGTCGACCTCAACCGCAAGGCGGCGGAGGGCAAGATCGACCCGCTGATCGGCCGCGAACTCGAGATCGAACGGACGATCCAGGTGCTGTGCCGGCGGACCAAGAACAACCCGCTCTACGTCGGCGATTCCGGCGTCGGCAAGACGGCGATCGCCGAGGGGCTGGCGCGGCGGATCGTCAAGGGCTGCGTGCCCGACGTGCTGCTGAACGCCACGATCTTCGCCCTCGACATGGGGGCGCTGCTCGCCGGCACGCGCTACCGGGGCGACTTCGAGGAGCGCCTCAAGGCCGTCGTCGCCGAGCTCGACGCCCATGAGGGGGCGATCCTCTTCATCGACGAGATCCACACGGTCATCGGCGCCGGCGCCACCAGCGGCGGCTCGATGGACGCATCCAACCTGCTGAAGCCCGCCTTGCAGAGCGGAACGCTGCGCTGCATCGGATCGACGACCTACAAGGAGTACCGCTCCTATTTCGAGAAGGACCGGGCGCTGGTCCGCCGCTTCCAGAAGATCGACGTGAAGGAGCCGTCGATCGAGGATTCGGTAAAGATCCTGCGCGGCCTCAAGCCGTATTACGAGAAGCATCACCGGGTGCGCTACACCGCCGAGGCGCTGCGCACGGCGGCGGAGCTCGCGGCGCGCTACATCAACGACCGCCGGCTGCCGGACAAGGCGATCGACGTGATCGACGAGGTGGGCGCGGCGCAGAAGCTCGTGCCCGAAAGCCGGCGCAAGAAGCTCATCACCGTCAAGGACGTGGAGGCCGTGGTCGCCAAGATCGCGCGCATCCCGCCCAAGAGCGTCTCGCGCAACGACCAGGAGGCGCTCAAGAACCTCCAGCGCGACCTCAAGACCGTGGTCTTCGGGCAGGACCGGGCCATCGAGTCGCTCGCCTCCTCGATCAAGCTCGCGCGCGCCGGGCTGCGCGAACCCGAAAAGCCGATCGGCTGCTACCTGTTCTCCGGGCCCACCGGCGTCGGCAAGACCGAGGTCGCGCGCCAGCTCTCGCTCACCATGGGGATCGAGCTGATCCGCTTCGACATGTCCGAATACATGGAGCGGCATTCGGTCTCGCGGCTGATCGGCGCCCCGCCCGGCTATGTCGGGTTCGACCAGGGCGGGTTGCTGACCGACGCCATCGACCAGCACCCGCACGCCGTCCTGCTGCTCGACGAGATCGAGAAGGCGCATCCCGACCTGTTCAGCATCCTGCTGCAGGTCATGGACCATGGCCGGCTGACGGACCACAACGGCAAGAGCGTCGATTTCCGCAACGCCATCCTGATCATGACCACCAACGCGGGCGCCGTCGAACTCGCGAAGCCCGCCATCGGCTTCGAGCGCGAGGACCGCAGCGGCGAGGACGAAGAGGCGATCAAGCGGATGTTCACGCCCGAGTTCCGCAACCGCCTCGACAAGGTGATCCAGTTCGCCGCCCTGCCCCCGCCGGTCGTCGCGCAGGTGGTGGACAAGTTCGTCATGCAGCTCGAAGCGCAGCTGGGCGACCGAAACGTCGCCATCGAGCTGAGCGGCGAGGCGCGGGACTGGCTCGCCGGCAAGGGATTCGACCCGACGTTCGGCGCCCGCCCCCTCGCCCGCGTCATCCAGGAGCACATCAAGACGCCGCTCGCCGACGAGCTGCTGTTCGGCAAGCTGGCCAAGGGCGGGCTGGTGCGGGTGGTGCTCAAGGGCGACGGGCTGGGCTTCCGCTTCCGCCGGCCGTCCGCGCCCGCGCGCAGGGAGCGCGAACGCCCGGGCGGCGGCGACTCCGGCTCCGACGGCGACAAGGTCCCCGAGCTGGTCGACTGAGCCGCCCGGGCCGCCCGGCGGGGAGTCAGAACCGCAGCGCGCGCGCCTGCACCACCTCGTCGAGGGCGCGGACGTCGCCGACGACCTCGCCGGGCAGCGGGCCGTCGACGCCGATCAACGCCATCGCCTCGCCGCCGACCGACGTCCGCCCCAGATGGAAGGTGGCGATGTTGACGCCGGCGTCGCCCAACAGCGAGCCCAGCCGGCCGATATATCCGGGACGGTCCCGGTTGACGGTATAGAGCATGTGGGGGCCGAGCTCGGCCTCCAGCGTGATGCCGTTCACGTCGACGATGCGCGGCTTGTCGCCGCCGAACAGAGTCCCGGCGAAGGTGCGCGCGCGCCGCTCGGTGGTCAGCGTCAGCCGGATGAGGGTCTGGTATTCGGCGTCGCGGTCGTGGCGGACTTCCGAGACGTCGATCTCGCGCTCGCGGGCGATGACCGGCGCGCTCACCATGTTGACCGACTCGACGATCGGGCTCAACAGCCCCTGAAGCACGCAGGCGGTCAACGGCCGGGTGCTCAGCCGCGCCACCTGACCCTCGTACTCGACCGCCACCGCCTTGATGCTGGTTTCCGCCACCTGCCCGGCCAGGCTTCCCAGCTGTTGCGCGAGCGACATGTAGGGGCTCAGCCGCGGCGCCTCCTCGGCGGTGAGCGACGGCAGGTTGACCGCGTTCGCCACCGCGCCGTCGGTGAGATACGCCGACATCTGCTCGGCGATCTGCGACGCGACCTTCTCCTGCGCCTCGGCCGTCGAGGCGCCCAGATGCGGCGTCGCGATGACGTTGGGCAGCCCGAACAGGCTGAAATTCTTCGGCGGCTCTTCGGTGTAGACGTCGACCGCCAGGCCGCCGACCCGGCCCGATTCGAGCGCCGCCTTCATGTCCGGCTCGACGATCAGCTCGCCGCGGGCGCAGTTGACGATCCGCACGCCCGGCATCGTCCGCGACAGCGCGGCCGCGTCGATCATGCCGCGGGTCGCCTCGGTCAACGGCGTGTGCAGGGTGATGAAATCGGAACGTTCGTAGAGCGCGTCGAGGGCGAGCTTCTCCACCCCCATCCCCGCCGCCCGCGCCGGCGACAAGTAGGGGTCGTACACCGCCGCCCGCATGCGCAGCCCCAAGGCGCGCTCGGCGACGGCCGAGCCGACATTGCCGCAGCCGACGATGCCGAGGGTCTTCCCGGTCAGTTCGACGCCCAGGAAACGGGACTTCTCCCAGCCGCCGGACCGGGTCGACGCGTCGGCGGCGGGGATGTGCCTGGCGAGGGCGAAGATCAGCGCGATGGTGTGCTCGGCGGTCGTGATCGCGTTGCCGAAGGGCGTGTTCATCACCACGACGCCCCGCGCCGAGGCGGCCTCGACGTCGATGTTGTCCACGCCGATGCCGGCGCGGCCGACGACCTTGAGCGCGGAAGCGGCTTCCAGCACCTGCCGCGTCACCCGGGTCGCCGAGCGCACGGCGAGCCCGTCATAGCCGGCGATGCAGGCGGCGAGCCGGTCCGGCGGGAGGCCGGGGCGGACGTCGACGTCGACGCCGCGACGCCGGAAAATCTCGACCGCGCGCGGGTGCAGCTCGTCCGCGATCAGCACCCGGGCCATGACCGCCCCTCAGCCCGCCGCCGCCGGGTCGCGCTTGACGACGGCGTAGGCCCAGTCGAGCCAGGGGCAGAGCGCCTCGACGTCGGATCGTTCGACCGTGGGGCCGCCCCAGATGCGCAGCCCCGGCGGGGCGCGGCGGTAGCCGCTGATGTCGTAGGCCACGTCCTCGGCCTCGAGCAGCGCCTCGATCCGCCTCGGCACCGCCGCCCGCGCCGCGTCGTCGAGGGCGCGGAACCACGGATCGACGATCGCCAGGCAGATCGACGTGCACGATCGGATCGCGGGATCGCGGACGAGGAAATCGACCCAGCCGGCGGCGGCGACCCAGTCCGAGACCGCCTCCAGGTTCGCCCGCGCGCGCGCCGTCAGCGCGTCGAGGCCGCCGATCTCCTCGCCCCAGGCGAGCCCGTCGAGCGCGTCCTCGACGCACAGCATCGACGGCGTGTTGATCGTGTCGCCGCGGAAGATCGCCTCGTCGAGGCCGCCGTCGCCGGCCAGCCGGAAGAGCTTGGGCAGCGGCCAGGGCGGGGTGTGGGATTCCAGGCGCTCCACCGCGCGCGGGCTCAGCGCCAACATGCCGTGGGCCGCCTCGCCGCCCATCGCCTTCTGCCACGACCACGTCACGACGTCGAGCCGCTCCCAGGGCAGTTCCATGGCGAAGACCGCCGAGGTGGCGTCGCTGATCGTGAGTCCGCCGCGGTCGGGCGCGATCCAGTCGCCGTCGGGGACGGCGACGCCCGACGTGGTCCCGTTCCAGGTGAACACGACGTCGCGGTCGCAATCGACCCGGGAGAGATCGGGCAGCTCGCCATAGGCCGCCCGCAGGACGCGGAGGTCGTCGAGCCGCAGCTGCCGGGTCACGTCGTCCACCCAGACGGCGCCGAAGCTCTCCCACGCCAGCATGTCGACGCCGCGCGCCCCCAGCAGCGACCACAGCGCGATCTCCATCGCGCCGGTGTCCGAGGCCGGAACGATGCCGATCCGATAGTCGTCGGGCACGCCCAACAGGGCCCGGCTCCGTTCGATCACGGCGGCGAGCCGCGCCCGGCCGGCCGCCGACCGGTGCGACCGGCCGAGCAAGGCGCCGGCGAGCGCGTCCGGCGACCAGCCCGGCCGCTTCGGGCAGGGTCCGGACGAGAACCGCGGGTTGCGCGGCTTGCGCGCGGGCTTGACCGGCGACGGCATCTACGCTTCGCCTTGACCGTTCGGGCGAAAGGGTCGAAAGATCGCCGAAACTAGGAACGATGGCGAATTGCGTCAATCCACACGACGAACCGCCCGGCCGTCTTTCGCCGGCCCCGCCGGCCGAACGATCGACGAAGCGCCGCATATCCTCGTCGTCGACGACGACCGGCGCCTGCGCGAACTGCTGCGGAAATACCTCGCCGAGCACGGATTCCGCGTCACCACCGCGGCGCACGCCGCCGACGCCCGCGCCAGGCTCGCCGGGCTCGCCTTCGATCTGATCGTGCTCGACGTGATGATGCCGGGCGAGGACGGTCTGGCCCTCACCGAATCGCTGCGGCGGGCGTCGCGCGTGCCCGTCCTGCTGCTCACCGCCAGGGGCGAGCCCGAGGACCGGATCCTGGGTTTCGAGCGCGGGGCGGACGATTATCTCTCCAAACCGTTCGAACCGCGCGAACTGGTGCTCCGCATCGAGACGATCCTGCGCCGCGTCGAACCGCCGGGCCTCGCGGAGACGATCAAGCTCGGCGCCTGCGACTTCGACCTCTCGCGCAAGGAGCTCCGGCGCGACGGCCGGCCGATCCGGTTGGCGCCGGCGGAAGCCAGGCTGCTGGCGACGCTGGCGCGGCATCCGGGAAGGACGCTGTCGCGGGACGATCTGTCCCATCGCAGCCGCATCGCCGGCGGCGGACGCTCGGTGGACGTGCAGGTCACGCGGCTCCGCCGCAAGCTGGAGCCCGACCCCCGCTTCCCGCGCTATCTCCAGACCGTGCGCGGGGCGGGCTACGTGTTGCGGCCCGACGGATGACGATCGGCGCGGCCTTCAAACGCATCCTGCCGAGCACCCTGCTCGGCCGCTCGGTGATGATCATCGTGACGCCGCTGATCGTGCTCCAGGTAGTCTCGACCGCGGTCTTCTACGGCCGCCACTGGGATCACGTCACGCGGCGTCTGGCCGGCGCGGTCGCCGGCGAGATCTCGATGGTGATCGAGAACATGCGCCAGTTTCCGGGCGCGGCGAACGAAGACCTCGTGCTGCGGTCGGCCGGGCGCACGGGGTTGCGCATCCGCTATCTGCGCGGCGAAGTCCTGCCCAACGTCGCGCCCGAGATCGGCTCCGGCATCCTCGACCGGCGGCTGTCGAGCGCGCTCGCTCATCAGGTCCGCCGCCCGTTCCACATGGACAGCTGGCGCAACGAGCGCGACGTGTCGATCAAGATCCAGCTCGCCGGCGGGGTGCTCGACGTCGTGGTGTCGCGCAAACGGCTGTTCAGCTCCACGACCTACATCTTCGTCATGTGGATGGTGGGCACGTCGCTGGTGCTGTTCGCCGTCGCCAGCGTCTTCATGCGCAACCAGGTAGGGCCGATCCGCCGCCTCGCCGTCGCCGCCGACAGCTTCGGCAAGGGGCGCGACGTGCCCGACATCAAGCCCGAGGGCGCGACCGAGATCCGCACCGCGGCCGCAGCCTTCAACCTGATGCGCGAACGCATCCAGCGCACCATGGCGCAGCGCACCACGATGCTCGCCGGCGTGTCCCACGACCTGCGGACGCCGCTCACGCGCATGAAGCTGGAGCTCGAGATGCTCGGCGCCGACCGCGACGTCGACGAGCTCAAATACGACGTGTCGGAGATGGAAAAGCTGGTCGAGGAATACCTCGCCTTCGCCCGCGGCGAGAGCACCGAAGCCGTCGCCGCCGCCGACATCGGGACCCTCCTGGAGGAAGTCGTCGCCGGCGCGCGGCGGGGCGGCGCCGCGGTCGAACTCGCCGCCGACGCCGGCATGACCGTCCCGGTGCGGCGCAACGGCTTCAAGCGCTGCGTCGCCAACCTGATCGCCAACGCGAAGCTCAACGCCGACAACGTCGCCGTCCGCGCCGGCCGCAACGGCGACGCGATCGAGATCGTCATCGACGACGACGGCCCCGGCATTCCGCCGGAAGAGCGGGAGGAAGTGTTCCGGCCGTTCTACCGGCTCGACGGCTCGCGCAACCCGGAGACCGGCGGCACCGGCCTCGGGCTCACCATCGCGCGCGACGTGATGCGCGGCCATGGCGGCGACGTCCGGTTGGAGGACTCGCCCCGCGGCGGCGTCCGAGCGCGGCTTCGCCTCCCCGTCTGAGCGGGCCCGTCCGAGCGGGCCCGTCCGGGCCGCGCGCGCGGCGTCACCCGGCGGCGTCGGGCGCGGTCCGGCGCGGAACGACGCCCAGCAGCAGCGCGAGCCGCTCGGCGCGGCGCAGGCCGCGGTCGAGACAGGCCAGCGTGCGGCCCGCGTCCGGGCTGTCGTCGCGCAGCCAGACCAAGAACGCCGCGCCGTAGACCGCGGCGAGGCCCTTGATCCGCAGTCGGCCGCAGAGGCCCGCCGACGATATGCCGGCCGCCTCCAGCGTCCACGCCATCGAGCGCATCAGCCGCCCGCCCGCGCAGAGGGCGGCGAGCGGATCGCCGCCCATGTCCCGGACGATCGAGGAGATCGCCTGTCGGTAGGCGGAAAGGGCTTCGAAGCGGCGCATCAGCGCGTCCAACAGGCGGTCGCGCGGGGGCTCGCCCGCGGCTTCGCCGTCGCCGCCCGCCAGCGCCGCCGCATCGGCCTTGTCGCCCAGCGCGGCGAGGATGGCCGCCTTCGACCGGTACGCCGCGCGGAGGTCGGCGAGCGATACCCGCGCCGCGTCGGCCACGTCGCCCAGCGACACGTCGCGCCAGCGCTTCTGTGCGGCAAGCGCCATCGCGGCGTCCAGGATTCGATCGGGAGCGGCCCGTCTGGAAGCGGCCATGCGCATCCTCCAACCCATCGAACCAAGCGCGCGGAGTGTAGCCCGAACCGGCGGCCGCGCCAACCCGCGCGGCCGCGCGAACCGCGGGTTTGGCGAACCGGACGAAACCGGCTAGCTTCGGGCGCGTCCGCCGGAAGGACGGCGGCTCGGAGAAAGGCGGTCATGGGGAGAAGCGAGTTTCTCCTGGTCGGCGCGCTGCTGCTGGTCGGCGTGATCGCCTTCCCGCTGGTGAAGGACGTCTACATGGTGCAGTCGATCGTGCTCGCGATCTGCGCCGGCCTCGGGTTTCAATAATGCGCGCAGGCGCGTGAAGGCGCTCGTCCAGCGGGTGAGCGAAGCCGGGGTGAGCGTGGCGGGCCGCGCGACCGCGGCGGCCGGACCGGGGCTCATGGTGCTGTTCTGCGCCGAGCGCGGCGACGACGCGGCCAAGGCCCAGGCGCTCGCGCGTAAGATCGCCAAGCTCCGCATCTTCGACGACGAGGCCGGCAAGATGAATCTCTCGCTGCTCGACCGCGGCGGCGACGCGCTCGTGGTCAGCCAGTTCACGCTGGCCGCGGACGTGAGCCGGGGCAACCGGCCGGGCTTCTCGCGCGCCGCCCCGCCCGCCCTCGCCGAGGCCTGCTACGAACGCTTCTGCGACGGCTTGCGCGCGTGCGGCGTCCCGGTGCGGACCGGCGAGTTCGGCGCCCGCATGGCGGTCCGCCTGGTGAACGACGGCCCGGTGACCCTCTGGATCGACGCGCCGCCGTGACCGCGCCCGCCCGCTACAGCCAGAACTGGATCACGTAGTCGAACGGACCCTCGGCGTTGAGCAAATCGACGCGCTGGAGCTTGATGCGATAGTCGTCGCCGTCGCGGCGCAGATGGTGGCGGTACTTGCCGGCGAAATGCCGCACCTCGTCGTACCAGTATTCGCAGGCGTAGAACTTGGCGCGGGCCACGACGTCGCCGCCGGCCGGATCCTCCTCCTCGATCACGACGTTGGAGACGACGTGGCTGGTCCGGTTGCGCGGATGCTGCGACCAGGCGCGCGGATGCTCGATGCGCCGGGCCCGCATGGTCATCAGGTCGAGGTCCTCGTAGAAGATGTTGGGCGCGCCGTCGCCGGTCTCCTGATCCGCCGAAGCCGGCATCCAGTAGATGCCGTCCTCGTCGAACAGGGCAAGCCAGTCGTCCCACCGCCGGTCGTCGAGAATCTCCGCCTGACGATAGAGGAACTGCTCGACCGCGCGCTGGGTCCCGTCGCGCGCCGGCCCGGTCATCGGCCGCTCCCCGCGGCCATGTACTCGGCCCACGCCTTCATCATGTTGCGGAGCGGCGCCTCGCTCATCCCGGTGGCCGAGCGGGTGACGCCGTTCTCGACCGGGTCCTGGCCGGCATTGCGGTGCAGGCTCACCCAATCGCCGCCCTGGGTGCGAAGCCCTTCCTGCACCTTGCGGAAGTTGAACAGGTCGTCGGCGTTGACCATCGTCGACGGCGCGTTGACCAGATAGTAATAGTCGAGCGCCCGGCGATAGATCGGCTCGGGCGCGCCCTTCAGCCGGAAATGCCAGATTTCGGTGAGCGTGCGGTCGGGCGCCAGCGGGCGGATCGCGCGCAGCTGCTGGAGCGGCGGCTGCACCGACAGCGACGGATAGACGAGCACGTGGTGGAGGTTGACCGAGAGGATCTCCTCGGCGCGCTCGGCGCCGTAGCTCCGCCGCATGATCTCTTCGTAGGCGAGCGTGTCCGGGTCGCGCGGCCGCAGGCCCATATAGCCTTCGAGCAGGCAATGGCCGCGCGGGTGGCCGCTCGTATGGAACTCGTCGAACTTCTCGACCGGCACCAGGAACGCCGAGAGATAGTGATAGGACAGCGGCGGTTTCTCGCCGGTCCGCCGCTCATAGCCGCGTTCGACCTCGCTGGCCGCGCGGCCGGTGGATTCGTGGGTCGCGGCGGGGTGGCCGGCGTCGAGCTGATTCTCCAGGAAGATCTTCCAGTTGGACTTCTGGATCATGCGGAAGCAGTTGGGCACGATCTCGACTTCGCCCTCGGGCGCCCGGTCGCACATGTCGTCGAACGCGGCCGCCGCGCCGCCCAGCCAGCTCCGCAGACCGGGACCCTCGCCGGACAGGTTGGCGAAGACGAAGCCGCGATAGGTCTCGACCCTGGCGGCGCGCTTCACGTCCAGCGCGCCGCCGTCTACGTCGAGGCGGGTGCCGTCATAGCCCTTCCGCTGCATCGGGATGCTTTCCACCGAGCCGTCGAGATGGAACTGCCAGGCGTGATAGGAGCAGCGGAACACCTCGCCGACATTGCCGTGGCGGGCGCTGCACAGCCGCGTGCCGCGATGCGGGCAGCGGTTGTAGAGCACGTGGATCTCGCCCTGCCCGTCGCGCACCATGATCATCGACTGCGCGCCGACATGGGTGGTCCAGAAGTCGCCGGGCCGCTTCAACTGGCTGTCATGCCCGACATAGATCCAGGTCTTGTGATGGATGTTCTCCATCTCGAGGGCGAAGATGTCCGGGTCGGTGTAGCAGCTGCGGTGGACGCGGTCGGGCTCCACGAGCTTGCTCACGTCGAGCGGCTGATCGAGCGGCATGGCGGGCCTCCATGTTCGGCGTCCAGGATAGCGGGGGCGGACGCCGGTCGCCAGCGGGTTGCGGGGCCGGGCCGCGATGTGGTCTGATCGAGCCGGGCCGGGCGCCGACGATAAGGAGACCAACCGATGGCCGAGGAAACCGCCTACCTGTCCCCGAACGGGCATGGCTGGACCCGGGGCGACGGCCCCGCCGTCCGGCTGATGGTCGCGACCACCGAGGGGGTGGTCACGCTGCGGCGCGCCTCGCCCGGCGGCGGCTGGTCCCTCGCCGGCCGGTCGCTCGCGGATCGCCATGTCGGCTGCCTCGCCCTCGAGCCCGGCTCGGGCAAGCTGTTCGCGGGCGCCCATCACGGCGGCGGGCTGTGGGTCAGCGACGACGGCGAGGCGACGCATTGGCGCCGCCTGACCGCCGGCATCGACCGGCAGCACATCTACGCCCTCGCCACCCGGCGCGTGGGCGAACGGGCGACGATCTTCGCCGGGACCTCGCCGGCGGCGCTCTACCGGAGCGAAGACCTGGGCGAGAGCTGGCGCGAGATCTCCTCCCTCCGCGACGTGCCGGGGACCGAACGCTGGACCTTTCCGCCGGCGCCCCACGTCCCGCACGTCAAGGGCGTCGTCGTCCATCCGCACGAGCCGGAGACGCTCTATGCGCTGATCGAGCAGGGCGCGCTGCTGAAATCGGTGGACGACGGCCGCAGCTGGGTCGAGCTGGCGGGCTATTCGCGGCCCGACGACGAAACCTATCGCGACGTCCATCGGCTGATCATCAACCCGATCGACGCCAACGTGTTCTATCTCGCCACCGGGGAAGGGCTCTATCGCAGCGGCGACGGCGGCGAGAGTTGGGATCATCTCATCCGCCGGGACGATCGGATGGGGTATCCGGACTTCCTCTATTTCGATCCCAAGGACGACGGCGTCGTCTATCTGAGCGGTTCGGGCAAACACCCCGGCCAGTGGAGCAGCGACGAGAGCGCCGACTCGACGGTCATGCGCTCGGCCGACGACGGCCGCAGCTGGATCGAACTGCATGAGGGGCTGCCGCGGCCCGTCCCGGGATCGTTCGAAGCGATGGCCCTGCATCATTGGGACGGCGGCATGATGCTCGCCGTCGGCACCGCCGCCGGCGAGGTCTACGCCAGCGAGAACGAGGGCGCGTCCTGGACCTGCATCGCCGACGATCTGGCGCCGGTCTCCAAGGACGACCACCATATCCGGTTCCTGACCGGCGAAGCGCGCGAGAACGCGCTGGCGGCGCGCGCCGCCGGGGGATAACGCGGCGCAGACGGCCCCGGAACGGCGCGCACGTCCGCTTGGACGACGGGTATCCTGTGGTATCGTGACGCTCTCGGGCCCTCTTTGGGGATACGCCATGGGAATATACGATCCGCTGCGACGATTCCTGTCGGAGCGAGACGGCCCGACCCTCACGCTGACTTTCTCCGCCATCGAGAACATCATCTGCAAGCCTCTTCCCCTCGGCGCCAGGAAACGCAAGTCGTGGTGGGAGAACGACAAGACGCATGCGCAAGCGCGAAGCTGGTTGGACGAGGACTGGAAGGTCGGGTGGTTTTGCCTGGAAACGGAGCAGGTTCGCTTCGTGCGATCTGGCCGTTCTCTTGAAGAACCCCTTACCGCCCGTGCGCCGTCGCAGGTGATCGTGCGCAATTTGGATGCGGACGTCGTCGCCCGGCTGAAGCGCAGAGCGAAACGAGAGGGTCGTTCCCTGGAGGGGGAGTTGAGAATCATCCTGACGCGCGCGGCGCGTCCGCAACGGGCGGATCTGATCGCCGAGACCGACCGCATCCGCTCCATGACCGCAGGGCCTTTGGAGGACAGCGTGTCGCTTTTACGCATAGACCGCGACGGCCGATGAATCTGGTGGTCGACGCGAGCGTCGCGTGCAAATGGTTCTTCGAGGAAGATCTGTCGTCGGAAGCGCTTCTGTTGGCCCGGTCGGACGCGGCGTTTTCCGCTCCGGATCTGATTCTCGCGGAATGCGCGAACGCTGCTTGGCGGAGAGTGCGAAGCGCGACGATCCCGCGGGCCCAGGCGCGCGCCTTTCTCAGTTCGTTGCCGCACTGGTTCGAAGCGCTCGTCCCGTCGGCGAGACTGCACGAAGCGGCGTTCGAGATGGCCTGCGTTCTGGGCCACCCAATCTACGATTGCCTGTATCTTGCGCTCGCCCAGGACGACGGGACGCGGATGGTCACGGCGGACCGCGCTTTCGCCAACCGAGTTCGCGGCTCGAGATGGAAGAACCGGATCGAGAACCTGGGCGTCGCGTGAATTGACCTGCTCCGGCGCGGCGCCGGCTACTGCCCGAGGATCTGGCTCAGGAACAGCTTGGTGCGGTCGGATCGGGGGTTTTCGAAAAACTCCCCCGGCGTGTTCTGCTCGACGATCTGGCCCTGGTCCATGAAGATGATCCGGTCGGCGACCTCGGCTGCGAACCCCATCTCGTGGGTCACGACCAGCATCGTCATGCCCGATTCCGCCAGGTCGATCATCACGTCGAGCACCTCCTTGATCATCTCGGGATCGAGCGCCGACGTCGGCTCGTCGAACAGCATGATGGTGGGCTCCATGCACAGACTGCGCGCGATGGCGACGCGCTGCTGCTGCCCGCCCGACAGCTGGCCGGGATATTTGCCGGCCTGCTCCGGGATCTTGACCCGCTCCAGATAACGATGGGCCAGGGCCTCGGCCTTGTCGCGGGGCGTCTTGCGCGCCCAGATCGGCGCGCAGCACAGATTCTCCAGCACCGTCAGATGCGGGAACAGGTTGAACTGCTGGAACACCATGCCGACCTCGCGGCGGATTCGGTCGATGTTCTTCAGATCATGGGTGAGCTCGGTGCCGTCGACGACGATGCGCCCTTGCTGATGGTCTTCGAGACGGTTGATGCAGCGGATCAGGGTCGACTTGCCGGAACCCGACGGGCCGCAGATGACGATCTTCTCCCGGCGCTCCACCGCAAGATCGACGTCGCGGAGTACGTGGAACGATCCGAACCACTTGTTGAGCCCGGCGATGCGGATGATCGGCTCGGGCGCCGCTTCGGCGCCGCCGGCGGGCGCGTCGGTCATTGTCACCGCCTTTCTTCGGTATCGAGGCGCTTCTCCAGATGGATCGAGTAGCGCGACATGGCGCAGCACGCGATGAAGAAGAACAGAGCGATGAAGACGTAGGCCTCGGTCGCGAGCCCGAGCCAGTCGGGGTTCGCCACCATCGCATTGCCGATGCCCAGAATGTCGAACAGGCCGATGATGATGACCAGGGTCGTGTCCTTGAACAGGCCGATGAAGGTGTTGACGATGCCGGGGATCGATATCTTCAGCGCCTGCGGCAGGACGATCAGACCCATCGCCCGCCAGTAGCCGAGTCCCAGCGCCTGCGCCGCTTCGAACTGGCCGCGCGGGATCGCCTGCAAGCCGCCCCGGATCACCTCCGCCATGTAGGCGGATGCGAACGCGGTCACCATCACGATCACCCGGATCAGCGCGTCCACCGTGACCTCGGGCGGCAGGAAGATCGGCAGGATGATGTTGGAGACGAACAGCAGCGTAATCAACGGCACCCCGCGCACGATCTCGATGAAGCCGATCGACAGCGCGCGCACGACCGGCAGGCGCGAACGCCTGCCGAGGGCCAGCACGACGCCCACCGGCAGCGAGAGCAGGATGCCGGCGAGGCCGACGGTGAGGTTCAGCATGAAGCCGCCGAATTTGTCCGTGGGCACGCCTTCGAGGCCAAGGCCGCCGACCAGCAGGATCGACGCGATCACCGGATAGGCGAGCGAGAACCAGCGCAGCCAGCGCGCGCCCGGCATCCGCTCCAGAAGCAGCGGCGCCAGCGCCGGGACCAGCAGGATCACCGCCGCGTCGACCCGCCACCGCTGCTCCGGCGTGTAGAAGCCGTAGAGGAACTGCTCGATCCGTTGATCGAGCCACGCCCAGCAGGCGCCGGCGCCCATGCAGGCGAACCGGTCCTCGCCCGCGAAGTCGGCGTCGATCAGCGCCCACTCCACGAGGGGCGGGACGATCAGCCACAGCAGATACAAGGCGACGATCGTCAGCCCCGTATTCGCCCAGCCGGAGAACAGGTTGACCCGCAGCCAGCCGACGAACCCGACGGTCGCGACCGGAGCCGCGCGCGCCGCCAGCAGTTCGGACTGATCGCGATGGAAGGCTCGCGCGGTCATCGCTCGACCAGCGCGATGTGGCGGTTGTACCAGTTCATGAACGCCGAGGTGAGCAGGCTCAGGCTCAGATAGACCGCCATCCAGATGCCCACCACCTCGAGCGCCTGGCCCGACTGGTTGAGGATGGTGCCGCCGATCGAGACCAGGTCCTGGTAGCCGATGGCGATGGCCAGCGACGAATTCTTGGTGAGGTTCAGATACTGGCTGGTGAGCGGCGGGATGATGACGCGCAGCGCCTGCGGAACGACGATCAGCCGCATGGTCTGGCGCGAGCTCAGCCCCAGCGCATGCGCGGCCTCGGTCTGGCCCTTGCCCACCGACAGGATGCCGGCGCGCACGATCTCCGAGATGAACGCCCCGGTATAGGTCGAGAGCGCAAACCACAGCGCCACCAGCTCGGGGGTGACGTTGAAGCCGCCGCGGAAGTTGAACCGCGTGCGCTCCGGCACGTCCCACTCGATCGGAGCGCCGGCGATCCAGAAGGCGGCGGCCGGGAGGCCCAGGATCAACGCGAGCCCGATCAGGCCCGACGGCGTCGTCTGGCCCGACCGCATCTGCCGCCGTTTCGCCCGGCGCGACAGGACGACGGCGCCGACCGCGCCCGCGGCGAGGGCCGCCAGGACCCATTCGAACCCCGGCTCCAGCAGCGGCGACGGCAGGCGGACGCCGCGGTTGTTCAGGAAGACCGCGCCGCCGATGGTCAGGCTGTCGCGGAATTTGGGAAGCCCGCTCAGCGCCGACCACCAGAAGATGATCTGCAGCAGCAGGGGAACGTTGCGGGTGACCTCGACATAGGCGCCGATCACGCGGCTGAGCAGCCAGTTGGGCGACAGGCGCAGCACGCCGGCGAAGAACCCGATGACGGTCGCCGCCAGGACGCCCGCCGCGGCGACCAGCACGGTGTTCAGGAAGCCGATCACCAGGGCGCGGCCATAGGTCGAGGTCGAGCTGTACTCGATCAGCCGCTGGTTGATGTCGAAGAAGGCCTGTTCGGCGAGAAAGCCGAAGCCCGAGGCGAGGCCCGCCCGCTGGAGGTTGGCGATGGTGTTGGCGACGATGACGCCAACGACCACCGCCAGCCCCAGAACGACCAGGATTTGGAACAGCAGCCCGCGCGACCGCTCATCGGTCCACAGTCGCCACCGCACCGGCTTGGCGGCCCCTCGCGCCGCGTCGCATCCCGGCCGGCGGGACCCCCTAGCGCATGGGCGGCGCGTAGAGGATGCCGCCGTCCTTGTAGAGCGCGTTGAGGCCGCGCGCGAGGCCGAGCGGCGTCTTGGCCCCGAGATAGCGATCGAAGATCTCGCCGTAATTGCCGCCCGCCTTGAGGACGCCGACCGCCCAGTTCTTGCGCAGCCCCAGCATCTCTCCGAGCGAGCCCTCGGAGCCGAGCATGCGGTTGACCTCGGGGTTGTCGGTCCCCTTCGCCATCGCGTCCACGTTGGCCGCGGTGACGCCGTACTCCTCGGCGTTGATCAGGACGTTGAGCGTCCAACGCGCGACGTCGGCCCACTGGTCGTCGCCCTGGCGGACCAGCGGCCCCAGCGGCTCCTTGGAGACGATCTCCGGGAACACCATATGGGCGTCCGCATCGGAGAAGGTGGTCTTGGTCGCGGCGAGGCCCGAAGCGTCGGTGGTGTAGACGTCGCAACGCTCGGCCAGATAGGCTTTGCGCGCCTCCTCGTTGGTCTCGATCGGCACCGGCTCGTACTTCATCTTGTTGACGCGGAAGAAGTCCGCGAGGTTCAGCTCGGTGGTCGTCCCGGTCTGGATGCAGACCGACGCGCCGTCGAGCTCCTTGGCCGACTTGACCCCGAGCGACTTGCGCCCGATGAACCCCTGGCCGTCGTAGTAGTTCACGCCGACGAAGGTGAAGCCGAGATCGACGTCGCGCGAGAAGGTCCAGGTCGTGTTGCGCGACAGCACGTCGACCTCGCCCGAGGCGAGGGCCGGGAAGCGGTTCTTGCCGGTCAGGTTGACGTATTTGACCTTGTCCGGGTCGCCCAGGACCGCAGCCGCCATGGCGCGGCAGAAGGCCACGTCGAAGCCGGTCCACTTGCCCTGGTCGTCGGTATAGGCGAAGCCGGGCAGACCGGTGTTGATCCCGCATTTGAGGACGCCGGCGGCCTTCACGTCGTCCAACGTCGCCGCCTGGCCGGGACCGAACGCGGCGACCGAGAACGCCGCCGCCAGAAAAACTCCCTTCATGCTGCGCATTGCTCGCACTCCTCGAGGTTCAGTCAGTTCAAGGTTCAGTCAGTGTCCATCGGCCCGGACACTCACGTCCGATCCGTCGACCGCGCGCAGGCTAACCCGCGTTCCCCGCGGTGTCCAGCGGCTCGGCGTCGCGCGCCGAACGCCCGCGCCTCCCTGTCCTGGTCCAGACACACGTGAGACGGCGCCCATCGCGCCAGTCGATATCCGGTCTTTCCATGGCCGGAAGCCAGCTTACGGCCATGGATGCCCTCGGAGCCTCCGGGAGCGGCTTGACGCGCCGCCCCCGGAGGCCCCCCCCCCGCCGTCTCATATGTAGTGAACCAGGACACTCCCTTGACAAAGCCGCGCCGCCTCGCCAAATCTTCGGGCGCTCGTCGGCCGCGCCTGTCGGTTCGATCCACGAGCCAGCGAGGATGCGGCGGTATCGCGGGGCCCCGGGCCATCCGCGCAGAGGGGATTTGCGGCGTGAGCCAGATGCTGGAAATTCTCCGGCTGACCAAACGCTTCGGCCCGTTCGTCGCCGTCGACGACGTGAGCTTCTCCGTCGGCCGGGGCGAGGTGCTCGGGTTTCTCGGCCCCAACGGCGCCGGCAAGTCCACGACCATGCGCGTGGTCACCGGCTACCTGCCGCCGAGCGCGGGCACGGCCGTCGTCGCCGGCTTCGACGTGACCAGATCGCCGATCGAGGTCAAGCGGCGGATCGGCTACCTGCCCGAGGGCGCGCCGCTCTACGAGGACATGACCCCGCTCGACCTGCTGTCCTTCGTCGCCGAAGTGCGGCGCCTGACGGGAGCGCGGAAAGCGAGGGCCGTCGGCCGCGCGGCGGAGATGATCAACCTGACGGAGGTGATGCGCCAGCCGATCGGGACCCTCTCCAAGGGGTTCAAGCGGCGCGTGGGCCTCGCCCAGGCGGTGCTCCACGACCCCGAGGTGATGATCCTCGACGAGCCGACGGACGGGCTGGACCCGAACCAGAAGCACGAGGTCCGCGAGCTCATCAAGCGCATGGCGGCGGACAAGGCGATCGTGATTTCGACCCACCTGCTGGAAGAAGTGGACGCGGTCTGCACCCGCGCGATCATCATCGCCCGCGGCAGGCTGGTCGCCGACGGCGCGCCCGAAGAGCTGCTCGCCCGGTCGAGCCGCCACAATGCGGTCACGGTGCGACTCGCCGCCGAATCGATCGAACGCTTCCAGCGCGAGATGCAGGCCCTGCCCGACGTCGAGCGCGTCGAGGTCCTGGACCGTTCGGGCGCCGCCGCCCGGCTGGCGGTGCTGCCGGCGGACGGCAAAGCCATTCTCGCCGCCGTAGGGGCGTCCGTCCGGGCCGCCGACCTCCCGGTCGAGGAGATCGCCGCCGAGCGCGGTCATCTCGACGAAGTGTTCCGCCAAATCACGACCGCGGGCTGACGGGAGCAACGCCATGCAGGCCACGCTTGCGATCTGCAAACGCGAGTTGGCGGCGTATTTCTCGACGCCGCTGGCCTATGTGTTCATCGTCATCTTCCTCGCCCTGGCGGGAGCGGTGACGTTCTATTTCGGCCAGTTCTTCAACCGCGGCCAAGCCGACCTGCAACCCTTCTTCGCCTTCCATCCGTGGCTCTATTTGTTCCTGATCCCCGCCGTCGGGATGCGCCTGTGGGCGGAGGAGCGCAAGACCGGGACGATCGAGATCCTGATGACGCTGCCGGTCTCGACCGGCCAGGCCGTCGTCGGCAAGTTCCTCGCCAGCTGGGTCTTCGCCGGGATCGCCCTCGCCCTCACCTTCCCGATCTGGATCACGGTCAACTATCTCGGCGCCCCCGACAACGGCATCGTCGCCGCCGGCTATATCGGCAGCTTCCTGATGGCGGGCGCGTTTCTCGCCATCGGCTGTTTCGTCTCGGCCCTGACCCGCAACCAGGTCATCGCCTTCGTGATCGCCGCCGCGGTCTGCTTCCTGTTCATGATGAGCGGCCTCGATCTGGTGCTGTCGGCGTTCAAGGGCTGGGCGCCCCCGTTCGTCGTCGACATGGTGGCCTCGCTCAGCTTCCTCACCCATTTCGACGGCATCATGAAGGGGGTGATCGACCTGCGCGACCTGATCTATCTGGGCTCGGCGATCGTGATCTTCCTGTTCGCCAACGTCGTGACCATCGACCTCAAGAAGGGAGCGTGACGTGAGAAGCTGGACTCCGAGGACGCTCGGCGTCGCCGCCCTGGTCCTGGCGGTCGTGCTGTTTCTCGCGCTCAACGTCTTTTCCGGCGCGGCGATCCGCAACGCCCAGCTGGACCTCACCGACAAGGGGCTGTACTCGCTGTCGGCGGGCACCCGCGAAGTCATGGCCTCGGTCGACGAGCCGATCACGCTCCGCTACTTCCTGTCGCGCGACCTGCTGGATGCGAGCCCGGGCCTCGGCGCCTACGCCGCGCGCGTGCGCGAGCTGATCGAACGCTACGTCGCGATGGCGGGCGGTAAGATCCGCCTCGAAATCATCGACCCCGAGCCGTTCTCGCAGGCCGAGGACCGGGCGGTGGGCTTCGGCCTCCAGGGCATCCCGCTCAACGAGGGAGGCGAGCTCGGCTATTTCGGCCTGGCGGGCACCAACACGACCGACGACCAGGACGTGATCGGCTTCTTCCAGCCGCAGCGCGAACCGTTCCTCGAATACGACCTGACGCGCCTCGTCTACAACCTCGCCAACCCCAAGAAGACCGTCGTCGGGCTGGTCACCGGCCTGCCGATCGACGCCGACCCGCTCAAGGAATACAAGCCATGGGCGACGATCGAGCAGATGAAGCAGTTCTTCGACGTCCGCGCGATGGGGCTGGACCCCGAAATCGGCGACGACGTCGACGTGCTGATGATCGTCCACCCGATCGGTCTGACCGATGAGGCGCTCTACGCAATCGACCAGTTCGTGCTGCGGGGCGGCAAGGCGATCGTCTTCGTCGATCCGTTCGCCGAGGAGGGCAGCCGCAGCAACGCCGCCATGCGCTTGCCGCCGGACGCGGGCTCCGACCTCGAAAAACTGTTCCGGGCCTGGGGCGTCGCGTATGACCGGGACAAGGTGCTGGGCGATCGCGGCTCGGCGCAGCGCGTGTCCGCCGGGCTCGACGAGCTGGGCCGGCCGATCATCACCGACTACGTCGCCTGGCTCACGATGAATCGCGACCGGCTGAACCCGGGCGACGTGATTACCAGCGACCTGCAACGGATCAACCTCGCCAGCGCCGGCTTTTTCGACAAGGCCGAGGGCGCCGATACGACGATCGAACCATTGATCACCTCGACCGCGACGGCGGGCCCGATCGAGGCGCAGAAGATCCGCTTCCAACCCAAGCCCGCCGAAATCCTGAAGGACTTCAAGTCCGAGGAGCGCGCCTTCGTCGTCGCCGCGCGCGTCGGCGGCCGGCTGAACAGCGCCTTTCCCGACGGGCCGCCCGAGAAGAAGGACGACGAGGCGGACGGCAAGACCGGCGACGAAGGCGCCGGGCGGTCCGCGCCGCCGCACCTCGCCCGGTCCGGGGACGACGTGAACCTCGTCATCGTCGCCGACACCGACATCCTCGCCGACAATTTCTGGCTCCAGGTGCAGGAGTTCTTCGGCCAGCGGCTGGTCGTGCCGACGGCCAATAACGGCGACTTCGCGATCAACGCGCTCGACAACCTCTCGGGCTCGAGTGCGCTCATCGGGCTCCGCAGCCGCGGCCTGTCGGCGCGGCCGTTCGACCGGGTGCAGGAGATCCAGCGAGCCGCCGAGCTGCGCTACCGCGACCGCGAGCAGGCGCTGCTGAAGCAGCTCGGGGAGGTGGAGAAGAAGCTCACCGACCTCCAGACCAAGGAGACCGCCGACGCCGGCGGCGGAACGGCGATCCTCACGCCCAAGCAGAAAGCCGCGATCGCCGACTTCCGCAAGGAGATGATCCGGACCCGCGGCGAGATCCGCGAGGTCCGCCGCAAGCTGCGCGAGGACATCGACGGGCTGGATGCGTCGCTCAAGCTGATCAATATCGGGGCGATGCCGGTCGTGGTGGCCCTCGGCGCGATCCTGCTCGCCGGGATACGCCGCAACCGGGCGCGGCGGCGCTACAGCGGCGCGCTGTCCTGAACCCCCGCCCGCGAACGGACGACAGGAGGATCGGATCGTGAAACCCGCCAACTTCATGATCCTGGCCGCGGTGACCGCGATCTTCGTCGTCGCCGCCGTCATCGCCGTCCTCGGCCAGCGGGAGCCGGCCGGCGTCGTCGCCGACCGCGAACGCGTCTTCCCCGCGCTCGCGGAGCGGGTCAACGACGTGACCCGGATCTCGATCGAGTCGGGCAAGGCGAGCTTCACCGTCGAGCGCGGCGATGCGGGCTGGGGCCTCACGGAGCGGGGCGGCTACCCGGTCCATTTCGACAAGGTGAAAGCCGCGATCGTCGGGCTCGCCGAACTCAAGCTGCTCGAATCGAAGACCAGCGATCCGGCGCGCCACGCCCGCCTCCACGTCGAGAACCCCGACTCGCCCGAAGCCAGGTCGGTCGCGATCGAGCTCCGGGACGCCGGGGGCGAAACCCTGGCCGCGGCGATCGTCGGCAAGCTCAACGCCAACCTGTTCGGCGGCGGCGGCGGCGGAACCTATCTCCGCAAGGGTGGAGAGGATCTCTCCTGGCTGGCCGAGGGCGAGGTCAGCCTCGGGGCCGAGCGCAACGACTGGCTGGTCCGCGACGTCGTCGACGTCGACGCCGACGACGTGACGCGGGCGGTCATCCGCCAGCCCGACGGGGCCGAGATCGTCGTCGGCAAGCCCAAGCCGGACGACAAGGAATGGTCGGTCTCGGGCGTTCCCGAAGGGCGCACGCTCAAGAAGAACGAAGGCAAGAACCTCGCCGGCGGCCTGTGGCGGCTCACCTTCGAGGACGTAAAGCCGGCGGCCGACCTCGCCTTCCCCGAGCGCTTCCACGTCGCCGAGTACCGGACCTTCGACGGGCTCGCGGTCCGCGTCGAGATCACCTTCGTGGACGACGTCGCCTGGGGCCGGTTCTCGGCCTCGGCCGACGACGCCCGGGGCGACGAGAAGACGCGGCAAGCCGTCGCCGAGAAGGCCGGGGCGATCAACGCCCGGACCAGGGGATGGGTCTACGAACTCTCGGCCGGCGAGGGAGAACGGCTCACGACCAAGATCGACGACATCCTGGAGAAGCCGAAGGAGTCCTGAGTTTCAGGATTCCTTCGGGGCCGGCCGGTCGAAGGTCCACTCGACGATGCGCTTCAGCGCCTTGCCGAGGGCTTGGTCGAACGCCTGGACGACCGATCCCATATCGGTCGCCGCCGCGGTCTCCGTCCGCTCCACGGTCGTGGTGCCGATGATGGTCCGCTGCGGCATCTTCACCAGCTTGGCGTTGAGCCGCACGCGGACCCGGGGCGGACCCTGCCCCTGCCCGTCGTATTCCGCCTGAAACTCCCGCAGGTCGGTGCGCAGGCTGTAGTCGGACCGCAGGGCGGCCGATTGGCGGCCGACGCCGACGATCCTGCCCGAATTCTCGAAGCTCTCCACCAGCAGCGTCTGGATCATGATCGGGGCGGCGTCCACCCAGCTCGCTCCGGCATAGTATTCCAGCGACGCCGGATCGCGGCGCAGGGCGATGCGCGCCGTGTCGAGTCCGGCCTCGGCGATCGGCGGCTCGATCGCGAGCTGCCAGTCCATCTCGGGCAGGCCGGGCGAAAACGCGCTCTTGGCCGTCAGCAGATAGAGTTTGGGCGGCTCGCCAAGCACCGATTGGAGACCGTCGGCGCAGCCCGCCGCCGCGCCGGCGAGAAGAACCATGAAGCCGGTCCGGAGCGCGGCCCGGCGCGTTGCCCGACGGCGGGCGCGGTCGTTCATTCCGCCTCGAACCCCTGCTGGCTGTCGCCCAGGAGGAAACGCGCGGGGTCGCGCTCGATGCGCGCGCTCAGCCGCGTCAGGCTGGCGACGAGCACCCGCGCCTCGGCGACGAACTGCGACATTTCGTACAGCCCGCTGTTGGAGAAGTCCCGCAGCGGCCCGCTACTCTCCGCCACCACCGTATCCACCCGGTCGGCGATCTCGTGGATCGCCTTCGCGGCGCCGCGGATGTCTTCGAGAGTCGATCTCACGTCGGAGAACAGGCCGAGCGCGCCCTCGCCGAGCGATCCGGAGCGGGCGCGCAACGTCTCGCCCAGCCCGTTCATGTCGACGGCGGTCTTGCGGATCGCCTCCATCGTCAGCCGGGCGTCGCCCAGCAGCGCGTCCAGCCCTTCGCTCCCGCCGGCGAGCGAGCCCGAAAGCCGCCGCAGATTGTCCAGCGTGTCGGTCAACGCGGCCCGGTTGCGGTCGTCGACCAGCCGGCTCAGGCGATCGACCAGCGCCACCGCCCGGTCGAACAGTTCGGGCGCCTTGTCGAACAGCTGTTCGAGGCCGGACGGCTTCGATCCGATCTCCGCGGTCTCCTCGCCCGGCGCCGCGGCGAGCGGCGGCGCGGCCTGGGTTCCGCCGCTCAGCAGGATATAGGCGATCCCGGTCACGCCCTGCAGGCCGAGCGTCGCCACCGTGTCGGTCTTGATCGGAGTCTCGGCGTCGATCTCGATGACGACCTCGATCCGCTCGACGTTCCGCCGGTCGATGCGTATCCCGGCGACGCTGCCGACGGGCACGCCGCGATAGCGCACCGGGCTGCCGACCGAGAGGCCGGTGACCGGTCCGTCGAAATAGATGCGGTAGGCGCGCGGCGCCGCCTCGAACTCGACCCGGGCGAGCCAGGCGACGACCCCGAGTCCCGCTCCCGCGAGGACGAGGACGAAGATCCCGACGAGGACGTAGCTGGCTCGGGTTTCCATGGCGGGACTCAACCGTTCAGCGCGGCGCGCGCCCGGCGGCCGTGGAAATAGTCATGCACCCACGGATGCGCTTCGTCGAGGAGGCTCTCGACGGCGCCCAGTATAACATGCTTGTCCACCAGCACGGCGACCTGGTCGCAGATCGCGTGGAGGCTGTCGAGATCGTGGGTCACCATGACCACGGTCAGATCGAGCGTCCGGCGCAGGCTTTCGATCAGGGAATCGAACCCGGCGGCCCCGATCGGGTCCAGGCCGGCGGTCGGTTCGTCGAGAAACAATATCTCCGGGTCGAGCGCCAGCGCCCGCGCGAGACCCGCCCGCTTGCGCATGCCGCCGGACAGTTCGGCGGGGTATTTCGGGCCGGCGTCGGGCGGCAACCCGACCATCGCCAGCTTGAGCGCGGCGATCTCGCCGATCAGGTCGCGCGCGAGGTCGGTATGCTCCCGCAGCGGCGCCATGACGTTCTCCGCCGTCGTGAGCGAGGAGAACAGCGCGCCTTGCTGGAACAGCACCCCGCAGCGGACCTCGACCGCCCGCCGCGCCGCGCCGTCGAGCCCGGCGGTATCGCGGCCGAAGAGTTCGATCTTGCCGGCGGTCGGGCGGCGCAGCCCGACGATCGTCCGCATCAGCACCGACTTGCCGCTGCCCGAACCGCCGACGATCCCCATCACCTCGCTCCGGCGGACTTCCAGCTCCAGGCCGTCATGGACGACGTTGGCGCCGAACCGCGTGCGGAGGCCGGTGACGCGGATGACCGGCGCCCGGTCCATTCAGACCCCGACCACCGAGAAGAAGACCGAGAAGGCGGCATCGGCGACGATCACCAGGAAGAGCGAGACGACGACCGATCGGGTGGTGTGGCGGCCGACGCTTTCGGCGCTCCCGGCGGCGGCCAACCCCTCGCGGCAACCGACCAGAGCGATGAGAAAGCCGAACACCGGCGCCTTGATCAGGCCGATCCAGAACGTCCATGCCGGGACGACGCTCCGCAGCCGTTCGAAGAACTGGACCGGCGAGACGTCCAGCGCCGCCGCCGACATGACCATGCCGCCGGCAAGGCCCATCGCATCGGCGAATACGGTCAACAGCGGCAGGACGAGCACCAGCGCCAGGACGCGCGGCAACACCAGGATCTCGACCGGGTCGAGTCCCAGGGCGCGTATGGCGTCGATCTCCTCGTTGACCCGCATGGCGCCGATCTCGGCGCCGAACGCGCTGCCGGACCGGCCGGCGACGATGATCGCCGTCAGCAGGACGCCCATTTCGCGCAGCACCGAGAGGCCCAACAGGTTGACGGTGTAGATCTCGGCGCCGAAGCGGGACAGCTGGCCGGCGCCCTGGAACGCGAGCACGACGCCGATCAGGAAGGACAACAGCCCGACGATCGGCAGGGCGTCGAGCCCGGCGCGCTCGACGTGGTGGACCAGCGCGGTGAAGCGGATGCGCCCCGGCCGTATCGCGGCGCGCAGGAGCGCGTGCGTGATCTCGCCGAGGAAGCCGAGGAAGTGGACGCCCTCGCGGCCCGCGCCGATGACGGCCGCGCCCAGCCGCGCCAGCATGGCGACGACGGGCGGCGGGCGGTCGTCGCCGGGGACCGGCGCCGGGCCGTCGGGTCCGATCCGATCCAGGATGGCGCCGTAGGCCGGTCCGACGCCGGCGAACTCGGCCTCGATCCCGCGGGCGCGAAGCTGCCGCCGGGTCCGGCAGAGGACCCACGCCCCGGCCGTGTCGAGACGCTCGACGGCGGCGATGTCGATGGAGGCGCGCCGGGCGTCGCCGGGCGCCAGACGGCGCAGCTCGGCGTCGATCCCGGCGAGCGTCCCGATGACCCAGCGGCCGCCCGCCGACAGGATCAGGCGGTCGCCCTCGATCCGGGTCTCGAACCAGCCCGGTGCGGCTGCCATCGGGCGAGGCGCCGGGGACCGCTTCCCGCCGGGCTTATCGGGCGCGGCCCGCGCGGAGGTTCCGAACCCGCCGGATCCTCATCGGCGGCCGCGCCGGAAGCCGCCCGGCTGCAACGATTCCGATCCGGCGGGCGCAAGCCCGGGATGCTCGAAGACGGGGGGCTTCCCTCATGGCGCTCCTCCTGCCCGGACCGTCCGCCGCACGCCGCCAGGGTGGACGAAGCGAAAGCGGGAGTCAAGCTCTCGCCGGCGGCAACGCAAGCCATCGGAGGTCGGAGCGCGGAGCTGTCGCGCGGGAGCTGGATACCGGGAGGCTTCGGTTGCCGGACTCGAAGACCGGGACCGGGGTGGTGTACTTGGGTGATTCGGCGGCCTCCCTCTGCATACGCGCGTAGACCTCGACCCCTGGATTCGGGTGGGCCGGGCTTTAGTTGACCGTTGACGGACAAAAACATATTTCATATATAGCTATGGTCGATATCTAATAAATTACTGACGGGCTGCCGTGCCCCATCTCATATCCGCGCCTTTCTTCAGCGCACACCCCGTCTTCCGCCGCGCCGAATACGCCATCGCCGTCGGCCGACGGTCGGACGACAAGGTCGTCACGGCCATGCTCGCCCAGCACCTTCGGGCGGGCAACATACGGCGCATCGCGCGCGGCGTCTTCGCGTCCGTACCCAAACATGCTGATGCCCGGTCATGGTCCGTCGATCGTTTTCTGGCTGCCTCCCGCCTGCGCTCCGATGGCGTGATTGCTTACCACTCGGCCCTTGAGCTGCACGGTTGCGCCTACACCGAGGGGTATGACTTGCAGGTCGTCGCGCGTGGCGAGCCTTGTCTGTTCAAGGCAGTCGGCCTCACCTGCCGGTTCGTCAGACCACCGCGTGGCTTCGCTGGGCGAAACGGATCATTGACGGATGGGGTTACCGCTGTCGACCGCCTGGGGTTGGACGTCGACGTGACGACGCTCGAGTGGACCGTCGTGAACCTGTTCGACCGCCACGATCTGGCTGGGGGCGCGGAAGAACTCTTCAACTCGCTGGATCTGGTGGCGCGCGTCGATGCCGGGGCGCTGGTTCGGCACGCGCGCACGAGAGGCAACGCCACTGCTGCGGGCGTATTGGGTTTCTGGCTGGAGTGCGAGCGGAAGCGGCTGGGCGTACCGGATCGGGTGCTGGCGAACCTCCGCGCGCTGGCGCCTCGCCGGGTATGCTATGCCCTCGGCGCCGAGCCGGGCGCAGGACGAACGGCGAAGGGCTGGAACGTGATTCTCCCCATCGGCGTCGCTGAACGCCGTTTCGAGGGGCTATGAGATGACGTCGCCCTCCGTCCAAACGTTGCAACGCCTCGCGAGTGAGACCGGGTACCAGCTTGGCGCCCTCGAGAAGGCGCTGCGAATCCTGGGCCTGTTGCAGGAGATCGCAGAGGATCCGATCCTCTCCAGACGACTTGCCCTCAAGGGCGGAACGGCGCTCAACCTGTTCCACCTCGACCTCGACCGGCTTTCGGTCGATATCGACTTGAACTATGTCGGCGCGCTCGACCGGGTGGCGATGGAAAGCGACCGCCCTGCGGTCGATGCCGCCATCGATCGTCTCCTGGCTTCCCAAGGCTAGGGCGTCCGCCGTCGGCCTGACGCGCATGCCGGCGGCAAGTGGCTGTCCCGCTACATGTCGGCGCTCGGCGGCAGCGCCGTTTTAGAGCTGGACGTGAACTACATGGCGCGCCAGCCCTTGTTCGGCGTGACGCGTATGGCGTCCCGTCCTCTTGGCGACGTTCGGGCGAGCAACGTTCTCGTTCTCGACCTACATGAAACCGTCGCCGGGAAGATTGTCGCGCTCGTCGACCGGCGCGCTGCGCGCGATCTGTTCGATGCGCGCCGTATCCTGTCGATCAAGGGGCTCGACTGGCGCTGGATCAAGGCCGCCGTACTGGCCATGGGCGCCAGCGGGCGCTGTGATTGGCGGACCGTGTCGGCCGACGCCATCGACGGTGACCCGCGCGAGTTTCGTCAAGAGCTCGCCATCTGCCTTCCCCGCAGCTGCTTCGTCGGTACGGGGGAGGTCAATGCGTGGGTCAAGGAGACCGTCACGCTCTGCCGGAAGAAGTTCGCATTCCTGTTCGACCTGTCGGTGAACGAACAGGCGTTTCTCGACGGCGTTCTCGAACGCGGCGAAGTCGACGCCAACCTGCTTGATGTCGGGCCCGAGATCCGAGCGCGTATCGGGACCATGCCGATGCTGGCGTGGAAATCCCTGCACGTTCGCAAACATCGAGGAGATAGGGTGAGTGAAACAGATGACGCTCGATGAACCTCTACAGCAACGCTCAGAGGTATAAGCTAACCGCAGGGGCCGTGCAGAGGCTTGATGCTACGATGAAAAAATTGGGGCTTATATACCTGCTTACCCAAATAGTGCTTGACGGCTCATTGCCGCTTGGGTAAAGTCGTTCCCGTAACGAGGGGATTGAACGATGGCGCGCAAGGCACCAGGCAAGCACTTTCGCAAGGGTCTCTCGCTGGTGGAGATCACTCGGATGTTTCCCGACGACGCGGCGGCCGAACGCTGGTTCGTCGAAACCCGCTGGCCGGAAGGCGTCCATTGTCCCAAATGCGGCTCGGTGAGCATCCAGGAGCGCCCGTCGCGCAAGCCGCAACCCTACCGCTGCCGGGATTGCCGCAAGGATTTCTCGGTCAAGACGGACACCCTCATGCACAACTCGAAGCTCGGGTTCCAGGTCTGGGCCATCGCCATCTACCTGCTCGCAACGAACCTGAAAGGCGTATCGAGCATGAAGCTCCATCGCGACCTTTCGATCACACAGAAGACTTGGTACTTGGCGCACCGCATCCACGAGACATGGCAGGGCGAAGCCGGGCCGTCCGCGGGGCCGGTCGAGGTCGACGAAACGTTCATGGGCGGGAAGCGCCGCAACATGCCGAAGGCCAAGCGGGCGAAACTCAAGGGCCGCGGGGCCATGGGCAAGGCCGCCGTCGCGGGCGCAAGGGACCGGGCTACGAACAGGGTGAGCGCGAAGGTCATGCCGGCGACCGACGCATGCACCCTGCAAGGCTTCGTTCGAGAGCGCGCGGCGCATGGCGCAACCATCTATACCGACGACGCGGCGGCCTATGCGAGCTTGCCGGACATGTTCAACGGCTACCGGCATGGCGCCGTGCGACACAGCGTCGGTGAATATGTTCGCGGCATGGCGCATACCAACGGCATCGAGTCGTTCTGGTCGATGCTCAAGCGGGGGCACAAAGGCACCTTCCACAAGCTGAGCGAGAAGCACCTTGGTCGTTACGTCGGCGAGTTCGCCGGGCGCCACAACGACCGCGCCGCCGACACCGTGGACCAGATGCGGGCGATCGCGGGCGCGCTGAACGGCAAGCGGCTTCCCTATCGGGTGCTGGCCGCATGAGCGAGCAATACGACCTGTTCGGCGGTGCCAATGGCTATAACCCGAACCCGAAGTGCGAGGATTGCGGGGCATCCGTAGAACGCAAAAATCCCGCTCGCGGGGCTCCGCTGCGGTGCCGTGACTGCCGGCGCCGCCGCGTGAACGCCGCTCAGCGCGCCCGTTATGCTGCCGGTGCCGCTGCCCGCTCCGCCGCCCTCGCTGCCGCCCTCAAGTCTCCGCAATCTTTCTTTATGAACCCGCATCTACCGCCGTTGAGACAGAACGATATCTTTCGCATGCAAGAACAGCTGATATACCGCACGAGAGGATGGGCTAAGGCAAAAAGGCCGTTTATCATCGAGCGGAGCACAGGTGCGAGCGGTGCGGCACACAATCCGGGGGTTATCAAGTGCACCACAAGATACCTCCATCGGCGGGCGGTTCTTGGTACGGTTTGGACAACCTAGAATTGCTATGCGTAGACTGTCATCTACGCGCGCATGGCAAACGCAAGAGAGGGAATTATGACCCGGAACCCGAAACGCGGCGACATTCCGGCGATCCCGGACACACCGGAGAACATCGCGCGGGCGATCATGCAGGGACCGCCGAAGAAGGAATGGGACTATCTCAAGCGTGAGCGGGAACCCAATGGCGGCGACCAGGAATGAGCGGCTTGGGTAAACAGGTATATAAGCCCCAAACTTTGGAGGGATTGAATGAGGAAAACCCGGATTACTATCCGTTCTTCCCTTCGAAGGAACGTTATCTGAATCTTATTCCCGAAGGTGGAAACTGGCACCATTTACCTGAAGAACTTAAGAGTAAAGCTTTAGGATTCTTGGGGCGGTCGCTCTGGATTCTTCCGTCGCCTCTCTCGCGAACGTCCATGCCCAGCACTGGCCGGCCTCGTCCTCGCCCGGCAGCGGCCGGGGACGGCGAGCGGCGTGATCTTCGTCACCCTCGAGGACGAGACCGGCGTCGCCAACCTGGTCGTCTGGCCGACCATAGCCGAGCGCTGCCGCCGGGCGGTGACGGGCGCCCGGCTCATGCGCGCCGCGGGCGAGCTACAGCGGGAAGGGATCGTCATCCACGTCGTCGCCCGGCGGCTGGAGGACCTGACCGCCCGACTCCACGCCCTCGCCGCGCCCGACGGGGCCGCGCATCCCTCCCCCGAGCGCTCTTTCCCCGGCCGCTCCGCCTCCGGGTCCGCCGGGCGCAGCGGCCGGATGTTCCCGTCGCGGGATTTCCGCTGAACGCCGCCGCCGGCCGACTACGCAATGAAAAACAGGTATGTGAGCGTTCAAGGGTTTCCGAAGCGAAGTCCTGCGAAGTTGCCCGTTGTTTCGTCGCCGATCTGGCGGCGGCGCAGGGCGGTCCGAACCGTAACGCCATCGACCGCTCTGTCTCTTGCGGGGCGCATCCCGCGCGCCTGTGAGGCTCAATGCGCCGTTCGGGATCGTCAAGGTCGAAGAGAGTTTCCTCGGCGCACGCTTCTCCGCGCGTCGCGGGTGGGGTTGAAGATCAGTAAGTTAGATCCTCCGAGGTCATGCTGTCCTGCTGGACCAGCTCGTAATCCACGGGCGGTTCCGAGCCTTCCTCGATCGTGTCGGGCGCGGTCTGCTTGCCCATCTCCTTCTGGATTACGCGGAGGAGTGCGGACTGGCGCGCGGCGAAGAACCCGTCGAAGTCGTCGGCGCGCAGCTGCGCGGGATCGATAAGGTGCGTGCGGAGGTACTCGTCGAGCCTGTCGTGCGGAACCTCAACCTCGATGCGCCCGAGATACTCGCTCGGCGCCCGCCCGCCGATGCTGCGGTTGGTTCGCGCCCTGAGCGGCGTCTTGTTGATGATCGAGTCGCATCGCGTGGACTCGATGCCATTCTCGCGGCACCACCCCTGCGGAAAGACGTGGTGGATGTCGATGCGCTCGTCGAAGTAGCTCTGAATCGACGATTCCTCTCCCGTCACCCAGTCGCGTGCGCGCTCACGCAGCAGCAGGGCGTAGATGCCCTTGTAGGCCGCGCTGTTTCTGGTGCGGAGTGTGGTCAGTCGCGCCGTCGCAAATTCCGCGTCGTAGATGGTGTCGGGTTCGGTGCCGCCGTCCCGTACCCAGCTCACGACCTGAGGGAGATCGCGAGCGAAGCGGGACTCAGTCGCGCCGACATACAGCTCGCCGAATACCCCGCACCAGTACCAGCGAGCGAGTCTCTCCCGGGCGTCGTGCGCCTCCCAGTCTTTGCCGAGTACGGTCAGTATGGCCGCGAGCGGAATCAGCTGGCTGCCGTAGGGCAGAAACTTGATGTCGTACAGGTGCTGCGAGTGAAGGAACCGCGCCGCGCGCTCAAAACCCGCCATCATGGGCTCGGCCCAGCGCTGGTACTCGGCCAACTCGAGCTTCAGCATGTCCGCGCGCTTGCAGCCGATACCTGGCGCGCGGCCCTCGTCCGTGTCGCTCGCGAGCGCGGCGTTCCGGCGCTCTTGCGTGGCGAGCAGGGTCACCGCCTGCAGGAAGTCCGTGTTGGAAACCTCGGCGAGGATCGACCGGGAGCGGATTCTGCGCTCACGATCTTCCCAATCGGGGCGCAGCTGGAAATCGTCGGCGGCGAAGGTCGCCGTCAACAGTTCGAACACGGTGAGCGTCACGCCACGTGTGTTCACCTTTTCGAAGACTTGGCAGACCGCTTCCTTCGGGGTGTCCTTGCCAAGCTGGATGACCGGCACTTGGTATTGCTGGAACCTTTTGATGATTCTTTCTTCAAAATTGTTCCACAACTCTATTTTCTCTTTGTCGTATTCCCAGAATCGCTCGAAATTCATTCTCCACTCGCTTGCGCCGAACACCTTGCCAAGCGGAAAAAGCATGGCTTCGTACTCGCGTTCGGGAGTCGAGTAGTCCTCGACGATGTCTCTGCCGAACCGCTTGACCTGCCGGTCGGCGGGCAGCGAGATGACCGCCTCCTCGCGATCAGCGTTCTCATCGAGGGCCCGTTGCATGTTGATGTAATGCCAGCGCTCTACCTCGCGGCCCTGGTCGCTCGTCCGCACGGGCTCGCCGAGGCTGAGCGACTGGAAAAGGGACGTGAGGCGCTGCTGCCCGTCGAGGATCAGGCGTTCTGCGTCGTGCCGCGGGGGCGCGGATACGCCCTCCAGGGGACGCTGCCGGAAGCGGATCGTCTCGCCTCCCGCCCGCAGCATCATCACCGCGCCGATGGGGTAGCCGAGGGAGATGCTCGCCAGCAGGCTCTTGACGTGGTCGTCGTCCCACACCCAACCGCGTTGGAAGTCCGGCAGTTGCGTCCTGCCGTCGCCGACCTCGCTGAGCAGCTTGCTGAGCCATTCCTTCTCGATGTAGTAGGTCGCGACATCCACCGCAGATTCTCCTCCTCCCAGCGCGCTCGCACGCCATGCGGTATGTGTGACGTCGAACCGACCCACATCCGCCCGCGTCGGGACCGTATACCGCCGCTCAAGCGCGGTTCGACCCATGAGCAGCAGGGAAGGACGGTGCGGACGCCGGTCGGCGTTCGGCTCTCACACGTGCTTCGTTACGTCACCTGACACGGATCCTACGCCATCGCGGGCTCCGGCTTCTCCTTCCGCACGCCTTCGGCGGCGGCGTCGAAACCGACCTCGACCAGGACCCCGTTGGGATCGTACAGGAACAGCTGCACCACCCTGCCGTCGGCGACCCGGCGCCGGTCGTAGGCGATGCCGCGCCGCTTCAGGTTCGCCTCGAAGCCGCGCAGGCCGGCGGCGAACAGCCCCACGTGGTCGAGGCCGTCGCCCATGCCGGCGGGATCGGTGCGCGGCGGGCTGTCGGGCTCGCTCGGCGACAGGTGGACGATCGGCTGGTCGCCGCAATAGAGCCAGTAGCCGGGCGTGTCGAACGGCGGCCTGTCGCCGATCGTCAAGCCCACGACGTCGACGTAGAAGTCCTTCGTCTCCTCCATGAGCAGCGTGCGGATGTTGACGTGGTTGAGACTCGTGATCGGCATGGCGTGACCCTCCCCGGGCGCGCCGGGCGCCTTGCGTCGGCCGGACGCCCGGCATAGGTTCGGACTCGATCCCCTGCGACTCATCATGACCCAACCCGAGCCACGGAGGCAAGATCAATGGCGGAGCCCGTCTGGAACCGGTTCCTGACCGAGCGCGACAAGCAGGTCTTCGGCGCCGCCGGCTACGGCCGGCGCGCCGGCTTCGGCGAGCGGCCGGTCATCCTGGTCATCGACGTCAACTACAACTTCACCGGCGACAAGCCCGAGCCGATCCTCGAATCGATCAAGCGCTGGCCCAACTCCTGCGGCGAGGAGGCCTGGGAGTCGATGCGCCACACCAGGAAACTCCTGGAGGCCGGCCGCGGCAAAGGCCTCCCGGTGATCTACACCACCGGCGCGATGCGGGCCGACGGCTGGGACCGCGGCTCCTGGGCGTGGAAGAACAGCCGGACCGGCGAATGGCGCTCCGTCGAAGACCCGCGCGCGACCAACCTCGACGGCAACGAGATCAACGCCGAGGTCGCGCCCGGGCCGCGCGACATCGTGATCGAGAAGCTCAAGCCCTCGGGATTCCACGGCACGCCGCTCAACTCGTTCCTGATCAACCTCAAGGCGGACTCGATCCTGATGGTGGGCACGACCACCAGCGGCTGCGTGCGCGCCTCGGTGATCGACGGCTTCAGCGAGAATTACCGCATCGCCCTGGTCGAGGAAGGCTGCTTCGACCGCTCCGAAGCGTCGCACGCGATCAACCTGTGCGACATGAACGCCAAATACGCCGACGTGGTGGGCGTCGACGAGACGATCGAATACATCGAGAGCCTGCCCGACGGGCTGTTCGACCTGCCGCCCGGGGCGCCGCTGTCGGAGGCTCGCGGATAGGGCCGCGCGCCGGGCGTCACAGCAGCAGGAGCGCGCCGGCCACCAGGGCCATGCCCCAGAGCGAGACCCGGCGGAACGTCCGGTCGCTCGCGCGGCCGAACAGCCCGGCGCCGAGCCAGACCGCCAGCAGATAGGGGATGGCGGCGAAGGCGCCGATCCACAGCATCCGCCCGGTGAAGGCGCCGCCGACGACGAAGGCGCCGGTCGCGGCCAGCTGCACGACGGTGGCGTAGAAGATGAAGTTGGCGCGATTGGCCGCGGCGCCGCCGGGGCCGGACATCAGATAGAGGAAGACCGGCGGCCCGCCGAGCGACACCGCCCCGGCCAGTATCCCCGACGCCCCGCCGACCGCGGCCCCCGCCGCCAGGCCGCGCCGCCCGGCATAGCGCCAGCCGGTAAGCAGCAGGATCGCGAAGACGACCGCCGAACCGGCGACGGCGCGGCGCATCACCTCCTCGTCTATGGTGAGCAACGCCGCGGCGCCGAACGGCGTCGCGACCGCCGCGACGACGACCAGCGGCGTCATCTCGCGCCAGCCGACATGCGGCAGCGCGCCCGGCGCCAGCTGGAGCGTCGTCAGCGAGTTCAGCAGCAGCACGATCGGCACCGCTTCGCGCGGGCCGATGAGCGCGCTCAGCACCGGCGCGAGCAGGAAGTTGGCGAGCGCCCCGCCGGTGAAGCCGCGCACGACCCCGCTGGCGACGGCCGCGACGGCGAGGATCGACCAGTCGAGGGCGGATAGGGACGGATCGACGGGCACGGCCGCTCACGCCGCCAGCGTGGCGAGTCCGATGGCGAGCAGGAGCCACAACGCCGCGCGGCGGACCTGCGCCTCGCTGGCGACGCGGAACAGCCGCTCGCCGATCCAGGTGCCGAGCGCCTGCGACGGAACCATGATCGCGACGACCCAGAGCGCCGTCGCCCCGAACGCGCCGATCGCGGCGAAGACCAGCAGGGCGACGAGCTGGACGAACAGGAAGTAGCAGATGATGTCGGCCCGGTTGACCGCGACGCGGTCGGGGCTCGCCAGCAGATAGGCGATCACCGGCGGGCCGCCGATCGAGGCGGCCCCGGTGAGCAGGCCGCCCAGCCCGCCCACGCCGGCGCTGACGTAGCGGCTTGGCGATCCCCGGTAGCGCCAGCCATGCATCATCGCCAGCGTCATGACGACCACCGCGGCGGAGATGCCGCGGCGCATGACTTCCTGATCGACGGCGACCAGCGCCAGGACCCCGATCGGCGCGCCGATGCAGCCGGCGACCGAAAGGGCGCTCACCCGCCGCCAGCCGATGTCGCGCCATGCGCCCGGCAGCAGCTGCAGGGTGGACAGGATCAGGAGCAGCAGGATCGCGGGCACGGCGACGCGCGGGCCGACGACGACGCTGAGCACGGGCGCGATCACCAGCGCCGCGCCGAATCCGGTGAAGCCGCGGACGACGGAGCCCAGCAGCACGGCCGCGTTGATCAGAGCCGCTTCTGCGAGCGTCAGGTCGAACCCGGGCATCGGCCGCCCCGGCGCGCCGGCCGGGGTCGCCTCAGCCTTCGAGCAGATGCGCCCATTTGCGCCGGGTCTCGGCCATGACCGCCTCGCTCGCCGCGGCGACCGGCGGGAACTCGTCCCGCCAGTCATAGGGCCGGCAGGCATCGACGATCGCCCGCGTGTTGGCGTCCTCGCCCGCCCGCAGCAGCGGATCCAGCGGTCCGCTCCAGGCCTTGTGGATGAACTCGATGTCGCGGGCCGGGTCGCAGCGGGTGGACAGCGCCCAGATCACGTCGAACGTGTTGGTCGGGTCCACGTCGTCGTCGACCACGACCACCCAGCGGCCCATATAGTTCCCGGCATGGCAGCTGTTGACCAGCTGGCCCGCCTGCCGGGCGTGGCCGTTGTAGAGCTGCTCGATGGCGATGACGTTGAACAGGCGCGCTCCGCCCGCCTCGTGCGACCACACGCCTCTGACGCCGGGAAGCCCCGCCTTCTCGACCTCGTCCCAGATGGTCGCGGCCTTGGTGACGCATTTGGAGAAGGCGTAGTCGTGCGGCGGCCGGCCCGGCCGGGCGGTGGTGATGATCGGGTCGTCCCGGTAGTAGACGCGGCGGACGCGCACCGCCGGCTGGGTCTGCTCGCCGCTGGCGTAATAGCCGGTGAACTCGCCGAACGGCCCCTCGACGCGCATGTCGTCGGGACGGATCTCGCCTTCGAGCACGATCTCGTCGCGGGCCGGGATCGGCAACCGGTGGAGCTCGCTCTCGACGACCTCGAACGGCCGGCCCCGGTGGCCGCCGGCATAGGCGATCTCCGACGTCCCGTAGTCGATCTCGTTGCCGGCGGCGAGGAACAGCAGCGGATCCGTGCCGACGCTGATAACCACCGGGCAGGGCTCGCCGCGGGCGAAGTATTTCTCGCGGATCAACCGGCCGTGCTTGCCGGGCGACATCCACAGGCCGACGCTGTTGCGGTCGAACAGCTGCACGCGGTAGGCGCCGGCGTTGATCCAGCCTTCGTCCGGGTCGCGCATGACGACGAGATCGTGGGTGCCGAGATAGCGCCCGCCGTCGCGCTCGTGCACGGTGGGGATGGGAAACTTGAACAGGTCGACCTCGTCGTCGCGGTCGACGTTGTCGAGCACCGGCCCGCGCGCGACGCGGATCTCCGGCAGCGGGTCGAAGCCCGCGCGCATCCGGTCGCGATAGGCGCGGACGCAATCGGCGCCGCCGGCCGGCTCGGGAAAGCCGAAGGTGAGAGCGAAGCGCCGGCGCGTGTTGGTCGCGCCCCAGGCGACGCGGAAGCCCGGCGCGAAACCCGGCACGTTGTCGAACAGCAGCGCCGGCGGGTTGTCCGGCCGCTCGGCGCCCAGCAGTTCCGAGATCGCGCCCATCTCGATGTCCCGGTCGGCACCGTCGATCCGCCGCAACTCGCCGATCCCGTCGACCCGGTCCAGGAATTCCCGCAGGTCCTCGTGCCGGTCGTTGTGCTGGATCCAGGACGCCCGCGCGCCCTCTCCGTCCTGCGTCGCCATCGCGGGCGGCCTCCCCGGTTCGGTGGTCGGGCGGATACTACGGACCGCGCCCGGCGAAAGCGAGTTTCCGTCTTGCCATCGGCGGGGCGCCCGTCGCAGAGTGCCGCATGAGGAGGCGCGCGCAGATGACTCCCGCCGGGACCATGGGCAAGTTCGAGATCCGGCCCGAATGGGTCCATCTGCAATATGCGGAGACCGCGCAGTTCACCGAGACCTACGGCTTCGCCGGCGCGCACGGGATGGTGAACCTGGAGGGAATCCGATACCTGCCCGAGGGCCGGGCGTCGGACACGCTGCTGGTCTACATGCATCCCTCGTCCACGCTCCAGCTCCTGCCGATGCCGCGCGCCATGGCCGCGGCCGGCGCGCACGTGCTGTGCGCGGGCAGCCGCTACGCCAGGAACGATTCGGCCCTGATCATGGAGAAGGTGGCGCTCGACCTCGGCGCCTATATCCGCCACGCCAGGGAGGAATGGGGCTACGACAAGATCGTCCTCTGCGCCTGGTCGGGCGGCGGGTCGCTGTCGCTGTTCTATCAGAGCGAGGCCGAATCCCCGTCGATCGCGGCGACGCCGGCGGGCGATCCGGTGGACCTGAAAGCGGCGGGGCTGGTCCCGGCCGACGCGGTGATCTTCCAGGCGGCGCATCTGAGCCGCGCCATCCTGCTCGCCGACTGGATCGACCCCTCGGTAGGCGACGAGGACGACCCGGACCGCCGCGACCCGGAACTCGACATCTACGACCCCGCCAACCCGAACCGGCCGCCCTACGCGCCCGCCTATATCGCGCGCTACCGGGCGGCGCAGCTGGCGCGGGTGCGGCGTCGGACCGCCTGGGTCAAGGACGCGCTGGAGCGGCTGAAACGGCGCGGCGGCCATGAGCTGGAGCGCGGCTTCGTCACCCACCGCACGATGGCGGAGCCGCGCTTCGTCGACCCGACCGTGGAGCCCAACGACCGCAAGCCGGGCTGGTGCTATCTGGGACGGCCCGAGACGGTCAATTCGGGGCCGGTCGGGGTCGCCCGCTTCTCGACGCTGCGGTCCTGGCTTTCGCAATGGTCCTACGACGACAGCAACGTCCACGGGCCGCGCTGCGCCGCCCGCATCGCCGCGCCGTTGCTGGCGATCGAGAACTCGGCCGACGACGCCGTGCCGCAGACGCATACCGGCGTCATCCACGACGCCGCGGCGAGCGCCGACAAGACGCTCGAAGTGATCGCCGGCGCGAACCACTATTACGTCGGCCAACCGGCCCTGCTCGCGCAGGCCGTCCGCATCTGCCTGGACTGGATGGCCGCGCGCGGCTTTGCGGGCTGACCCCGCCCCGGCTCGGGCGCCGGGGTCAGAACACGCCGAACATGGCGAGGAAATACACCGCGATGCCGGCCCCGAAGAGGACGAAGCTCATCGCCGTGTTGCGCGTGAGCCGCCGCGTGCGCTCCGCCACCGTCTCCCCCGTGGACTCGCGTTCGGTCGCATCCGTGGCTGCCATGTCGGGATCCCGAGACACTGATTCAGAGGTCGTCCGGAACGATATGCCCTTGCGCCCGGCTCCGCAACGCCGCAGGTTCCCTTCTGATCGGCCCGATCGGCGGCGGCGCGACGCTCCCTCATGAACGCGCCGCGCCCGACCGGGGAACCGCCCGGCAGCCGCCTTACAGGATGAACGTCAGGTTGGGGATCGGCAGGTCGCGGCGGAGCAGGACCAGCTTTTTCAGCTTGATCCGCCATGCGCCGTCCACCCGCAGCAAATGGTGCTCGCAGCGCGCGGCGAGGTTCTGCTGGCCGCTCAGCCCGAGCTGCCGGTCGTCCCCCGCCCCGCGGCGGATCTCGCAGATCAGCTGGGCCGAACGCACGACCGCATGCTCGTCGGGGCCGTCTTCGGCGCGCACGTTGCTCACGAAATGCTGGGTGCGTGAGACCGGGTCCTGCGAGGGCGGTCGCGTATGCAGGAGGCGGTAGACCCGCTCCCGGCGGCGCAGCGCATCGTCGTGGATCAGCGACAGATGCCGCTTCGGGCCGCTCGCCTCGTCGATCGGAAGCCAGTAGACGCCGTCCTCGGCGAACAGATCGAGCCATTCCTCGAACCGCCGTTCGTCGAGCAGCAGGGCCTCGTCGTAGAGGAAGTCCGCGGCCTCCTCCCGCCCGATCCGCGCCACCGAGGACCCCTCCGTCAGGCCGCCATCAGCCGCTTCCACATTCGGTGGAAGGCGCGCTGCGGCGTCTCGTCGGTGGGGTCGCCCGTCCGGGTCCCGTCGGCGGCCCGCGTCTCGCGCTCGATGCCGCGCCGCAGCAGCAGCCATTCGACCTCCCGGGCCTGGAGCCCGGTCTGGTTCATGGCGAAAATCTCGACGTCGTCGGGCGAACCGAAGGCGGCCGGGCCGAAGAAGCGCTCGTAACCGTCGAGCCGCTCGTCGTTATAGGCGTCCGGCGCCCCTTCGAGGGCGTAGAACTGGATGCTCACCTCGGTCCGGTCGACGGCGACCGGGCGGATCACGCGGATCTGGCCGTGCAGCAGGCCCAGATTGGGAAAGACGAGGACGTTCATCTGGTTGAAGATGTCGCCGAGCGCCGCCCGGCCGTGCGTCTCCTCCAGCCTGCCCATATACGCGGCATGTTCGCCCCGGCGCATCGCATCGACCGCATCTTCGGCGATCGGATATTCGAGCATCCCGTGGCCGTTCTCGAAGCCCAGCGTGCGCCCGGTCTGACGATGCCGGATGATGTCGCGCACGTCCTTTTGCGTATAGGCCCCGTGACGGCCGCCGGCATGGCCGAACTCGGCGAGCACCCGCCAGAACGACTCGTGCACGGTGTCGCCGTGATAGCCGTCGGTGGTGTTCTCGGCCTGGAACTTCCAGTTGCCCCGGTATTCCGACCGGTGGGCGCCGTATTCGGCCCGCACCCGGCCGACCGGAGAACGGTCGAACTGGAGGTCGATATAGCGCCGCGCCGGGCCGAGATGGTCGGCCAGGCTGTCGCCGGACGGCTCCATGCTGGCGAAGATCAGCCCGCGATAGCTGTCCACGCGCGGCGCCCGCCGGAGCCCGAGCGCGCCTTTGTCGATGTCGTCGGGATAGCCGCCGCGATGATGCGCGATGCCGATCAGCTCGCCGTTATTGGCGTAGAGCCAGCCGTGATAACGGCAGCGGAACTCCTTCGCCGTCCCGCGCTCGTCGCGGCACACCACCGAGCCTCGATGGCGGCACCGGTTGAGCAGCACGTTGATCCCGCCGTCGTCGCCCCGGCTCACGATCACCGGCCGGCGGCCGATATAGGCGGTGCGGAAGTCGCCCGGGTTCGGGATCTCGCTGTCATGGGCGACGTAGACCCAGCTGGCGCCGAAGATGCGGTCCATTTCGAGGTCGAATACGTCGCGGTCGGTATAGACCAGCCCGTTGACCCGGAAATCCGCCGGCCCCTCCCGGATCAGGTCGTGGACGTCGATGTCGGGGGGCGCGTTGCGTCGAAGGATCGTCGTCATCTCCAGCCGACCGCCTGGGTGAAGACCGTCGCATCGTCCAGCATAGCACGACCGGGGCGGGCGCGGCCAAGCGCGTCCCGGCTGCGGCGCGCGGCGCCGGCGGCCCCGCTTACGGGGTCGGACGGCGCGGCGCCGGGACCCCGGAAAGCGCGATCAGCTCGACGATGCGCTGCGGGGTGATCGGGGTCTCGGCGATGCGGACGCCGAACGGAGCCAGCGCGTCCTCGACCGCGGAGACGATCGCGGCGGCGGCCGGGATGGCGCCGTTCTCGCCGACGCCCTTGACGCCGAGCCGGTTGTGGTCGGTCGGAGTCTCGCGGCTGTGGAGTTCGAAGCGCGGCACGTCGAGCGCCCCGGGCAGCAAATACTCGGCGAAGGTCGCGGTCAGCGGCTGGCCGGCGTCGTCGAAACCCATCCACTCGAGCAGCGCGTTGCCGACGCCGTGCGCCGCTCCGCCGGCGAGCTGCCCGTCGACCATCATCGGGTTGATGACCCGCCCGCAATCGCTGACCACGACGTAGCGGAGTATCTCCACCGCACCGGTCTCGACGTCGACCTCGACCTCGACCACATGGGCCCCGTTGGGATAGGTCATCGCATCGAACACCGGATTGGCGCTCGCCTCCAGCCCGGGCGCCATGCCGCCCGGCAGCGGATAGCCGGGGGCGCCGGCGAGCGAGTCGGCGATCTCGCCCAGACCGACCGAGAGGTCGGGGACGCCCTTGACGCGGACGCGCCCGTCCGCGAGTTCGAGGTCGGCCGCGGGCGCTTCGAGCAAATGCGCGGCCGCGGCCTTGACCTTGCCGACGAGCTCGGTAGCGGCGGCGTCGACCGACGCGCCGGCGTTGACCGCCTGTCGGCTCGCCGACGCGCCGATGCCCATGGCGACCGCCGACGTATCGCCGGACACCACCTTGACGGCCTCGGGAGCGACGCCGAAATGCCCGGCGCAGACTTGGGCGAGCATCGTATGCGTCCCCTGCCCGATCGCGACCGCGCCGGTCAGGACGGCGATCCGCCCCGACGGTCCGATGCGGACGATCGCGGTCTCGAACGGGCCGCGCCCGGAGCCCTTGATGCAGTTGGCGACGCCGATGCCGATATGGCGCCCGGCGGCCCGCGACCGCTCGCGCCGGGCGGCGAAGCCGTCATAGCCGGCGGCCGACAGCGCCGCCGCCAACGAGGCCGGATAGTCGCCCGAATCGAGCACGATCGGCGCGCCGCCCCGATTGGCGATCGGACGCGCGAACGGCATCTCCGCGGCGGCGATCAGGTTGCGCCGGCGGACCTCCGCCCGGTCGAGCCGGAGTTCGCGCGCGATGGCGTCGAGGAGACGCTCCATCGCGAACGCGCCCTGGGGGTGGCCGGCGCCCCGGACCGGCGTGGTCGGCACCTTGTTGGTGAGCGCCATCCGCACGTCGAGCCGATAGGCGGGCAACCGGTACGGTCCCGGCAGGATGGTCGCCGCGTTGTGCGCGAGATTGAGCCCGCGCGCCGTATAGGCGCCGTGGTCGTGGATCATCTCGCCGCGGATCGCGAGCAGCCGCCCTTCGGCGTCGGCCGCGGCCTCGACGTCCCAATACTGGTCGCGCTCCTGCGTCGTCGCGGTGAAGTGCTCGCGCCGGTCCTCGATCCATTTGACCGGACGCCCGAGAAGCTTCGCCGCGACCGCGACCACGACCTCCTCCGGGTAGAAGACGAGCTTGGGTCCGAACCCGCCGCCCACGTCGGGGGCCACCACCGCGACCTGCTCCTCGTCGCAGCCCAACAGCTTGACCAGCATGCGCCGGGCTACGTGCGGCGTCTGGGTCGAGGACCACAGGGTCAGCCGGTCCCGCGCCGGGTCGGGAGCGGCGACGACGCCCCGGCATTCGATCGCATGGCCGCACCCCTTGTGCTGCCAAAGCGCCGCGCGGACGGTGCAGGCGGCCTCGGCGAACGCGCGGTCGTGATCGCCGTAGGCGACGGTGAAGGCGGCGATCAGGTTTCCGGCGCCGCCGCGATGCGCGGGCGGCGCGTCCGGCCGGAGGGCGGCGCGGCAATCGGCGACCGCGGGAAGCGGCTCGTACTCCACCTCGACCCGGCGCGCAGCGTCCTCCGCTGGATAACGCCCCTCGGCGACGACGACGGCGATCGGTTCGCCGACGTGACGGACCTCGTCGCCGGCAAGGACCGGCCGGTCGACGGCTTGGCGATAGGCGGCGCTCGGCAGCGCTACCGACAGCTTGTCGGTCGTCAGCAACGGCGCGACGTCGGCCAGGGTGTAGACCGCGCGCACGCCCGGCATACGCGCGGCGGCGCGGCCGTCGATTCCCCGGATCGCCGCATGCCCGTGCGTGCTGCGGACGAAGGCCGCGGCCAAGGCGCCGGGCAGATGGATATCGTCCACGAAGCGCCCGCGCCCGGCGAGCAAAGCCGGATCCTCGACCCGGCGCACGGATTCGCCGATCACGTCCCGAACCTACGTCCGCCCGTCGACCAGCCGTTCGAACGCCGCCAACGTCTCCTCGCTGACGTGGTGCTCCAGACCCTCGGCGTCGGCGCGGGCGGTGTCCTCGCTGACGCCGATCGCCCGCAGAAAGGCGACGACGATCTGATGGCGCCGCCGCGACGCATCGGCGATCCGCCTGCCCTCGCCCGTGAGGAAGATCGCGCGGTAGGGCTGGGTGGTCACCAACCCGCCCTGCTTCAGGCGGTTGATCATCTTGGCGACCGTCGCCTGCGTCACCCCGAGCCGTCGCGAAATGTCGACGGCGCGCGCCTCGCCGGTGGAATCGATGAGGTCGGCGATCAGCTCGACGTAGTCTTCGGCGATCTCGGTCTGGCGCGAGATGCGGACCTGCCGGTGATGGTCGGCTTGCTCGTCCGGCTCGACCATCACCGGCTCGACCGCCTTGCGCCTGTTTCGATCGATCTTGAGCTTGCCGACCATGATTTTCCGACTATGCCCGATCTCCCTCCGCTTGACAAATCCTTGGTGAACGCGAACTATCTTGGTGGAGGCTAAAATTATTTGATAGGACGAATCAATTCGGTTGCGGCAAACAACGACTTCGCGACGCCGACCCGCCGCGGCCCGGCCGGCGGCCCGCCTGCCGGTCGCATTCCTCGTCGTCTGTCTGGCCGCGATCCCGGATTCGCGCGCGGACCCGCCGCAACGGGCGCGTTGGGACCCGATCGCCGCGGCCTATCTGTACGGCGCCTTCGCCTTGTCGCTCGAACCGGTGGACTGGACCGGAATCGCCGATCGCTTCGCTACGACCTCGGCCGTGTTCGCGCACAACGCGGACCGGTCGGTCTACGACCGGCTCGGCGCGGCGAGCGCGTTCGCGGGCGTCGACCTCGCCGCCGAGATCCGGGCCGCCGTCGCGGCGCGGGACGCGGCGAGGTTTCGGGCCGCCTCGACCCGGGCCGTCGCCGCCGCGATTCGCCTCCGGCTGTTCCGCGCCGGCGCCCGGCTGGGCGAGGCCGGAAAGGCGCGCCGGGAAACGCGCCGCGCGCGGGCGTTGTTCGCGGCGTTCGCGGATCGCCTGCGCGAGGTCGACCCGGAGGGGTCTCGCCGCCTGGGCCTCGCCTGGCTCGAACTGGCGACGGCCGCGGCGGACCGGGACGCCGCGCGCGCGCGCCGCCGTTTCGCCCCCGCCGCGGCGGTCGTCGCCGATTATCTGGTCGAGCGGTTCGAAGCGCGGACGCCCGACCTGGCCCGCCGCGCCGCGCCCTGGCTTCCGCCCGACGCGGAGATCGGCGAACAGGACCCGCTGCCGCGCCTGGTGCTCAACGCCGAGGAGCGGGGTATCGACGAGGCCGACCTGTTCCTCGTCGCCTATGGCGACATGCTGTTCGACTCGCCCGAGATTTTCGGCGAGCCCGCGCGCAGCCTCGGCTTCGCCTGCTCGTCCTGCCACAACCGGAGCGAGGCGAACCGCGGCTTCTATCTGCCGGGGCTCAGCCGCCGGCGCGGCGGGGTGGACGTCGACGGCGGCCTGTTCAACCCGCGCGCCAACGATCATCGCTTCGACCCGCTGGACATCCCGAGCCTGCGCGGCATCCGCTTCACCGCCCCCTATGGCCGCGACGGCCGGTTCGCGAGCCTGCGCGCGTTCGTCCGCAACGTGATCGTCAACGAGTTCGCCGGCTCCGAGCCGACGCCCTTGATGCTCGACGCGATGATCGCCTATCTCAACGAGTTCGACTTCCTGCCCGCCCCGTTCCTCTATCGCAACGGCCGGCTCAACGCCCGCGCATCCGCCGCGGCGAAGCGCGGCGAGCGGCTGTTCCACCGGCCCTTCCCCGGCATGGGCGGCCTTTCCTGCGCCTCCTGCCATCTGCCGACGGCCAATTTCCTCGACGGGCGCCGCCACGACATCGGGTCGGGCGATCCGTCCTCGGCTCATGCGCGGGACAGCGCGTTCGACACGCCCACCTTGCTCGGCATCGCGCACACCGCGCCCTATTTCCATGACGGTTCGCTGGAGACGCTCGCCGACGCGGTCGATTGGTTCAACGCCCGCTTCGGCCTCGGCCTCGACGCCGGCGGCAAGGCCGACCTGACCGCCTATCTCGAAGCGGTCGGAACCGGGGCGGACCCCTACGAGACGTTCGACGGCGAGAACACGCGGTTTCGCCTCGCCTTCGACGAGCTGTCGGTCTTCCTGAGCACGCTCGACGCGCTGATCCCGGCGCGCGACGCCTTTCACGCGCAACTCCTGATCCGCACTGCGGCGCGGGAGCTGCGCGCCGAGGCGCAGGCGATGTCCAACGTCCGCCGAATGGAGCTCGCCGACGCGCTGGCCGGCCGCATCGAGGCGATAGGGACGGCGATCGCGGCGGGCGACTGGGACGCGGCCGCCCGGCTTCGGGCCGCCTACAGGACCGCCGAGCGGGACCATGCGGCCGAGATGTACTGAACTCGGTCTGCGCGCGGCCCGCCTCGCCCGCGGCTGGCGCGCCGCCCTGGCCGCGGCCGCGCTGTGCTGCGTCGGACCGGCGGCGGCGCAGCAGCCGCTGACGCTCGCCTTCCTGCCGCAGGAAAATCCGGAGAAGCTGGTCGGCGACATCGGCGAGATCGCGGCTTATCTCACCGGCGCGCTGGCGCGCGAAGTCCGGGGCCGGGTGACGCTGGACCACGCCGCGGCCATCGAGGCGCTGGCCGCGGCCGAGGCCGACATCGCCTTCATGGGCGCCCTGCCCGCGGCGCTCGCCCGGTCGAGGATCGGGGCGGAGATCCTGTTGTCCGAGGTCTATCGCGGCAAACCGTCCTACGCCGGAGCGATCTTCGTCCGCCGCGGCGGCGGCGTCGGCGGGATCGAAGATCTGCGCGGGCGCAGCATCGCCTTCGCCGATCCCCTCTCCGAATCGGGCTATCTGTACCCGCTCGACATCCTGGCGCGCGCCGGGCTGCTCGAACGCGGCGCCGACCCGCAGCGATTCTTCGCGCGGGTCTACTTCGCCGGCGGCTATCAGCAGGCGATCCGGGCGGTCGCCGACGGGTTGGTCGATGCCGCCGGAGTCAGCGTCTACGCGCCGCTCCTGCTGCCGCCCGGCCGGCGGGCCGATGTCGCCCCGATCGCGCTGTCCCGGCCGATCCCGTCCCACGCCGTGATCGCCAGACGGGGGCTCGACCCGGGGCTGCGCGCGGCGTTCGTCGCCGCCATGCTGGCCCTCAACCGGCCAGAGCGCCGTCATTTGCTGCGTCACGTCTACAACCCCGACGGCTATGTGCGGTCGCGCCAAGCCGACTACGACGCGGTCGCCGAGACGGCGCGACGCCACGGGGTGATCCGATGACCGCCGCCGTCGTCCTCGAACGGGCGACCGTCCGCTACGGGCGCGGCGAAGCGCCGGCGGTCGATCGGATCTCGCTGTCGATCCCCGCCGGCCAGCGGGTCGCGGTCATCGGCCCGAGCGGGGCGGGCAAGACGACGCTGCTCAGGCTCGTCAACGGGCTGATCCGTCCCGCCGCCGGCCGGCTCGCGGTGCTCGGCGTCGATCTCGCCGACGGGGCGGCGCGGCGGCGCGAATTCCGCCGCCGCATCGGCTTCGTGTTCCAGGAGTTCCCCCTCGTCGAACGCGCCAGCGTGCGGCGCAACGTATTGTGCGGACGACTCGGCTGGACGCGCGGGTTGGCGGGCCTGCTCGGCTGCTTCTCCGAGACCGACCGGGCGCTCGCCGCGGCGGCGATGGAGGAGACGGGCCTCGCCGCCCTGGCGCGCCGCCGGGCCGACAGCCTAAGCGGCGGCCAGCGCCAGCGCGCCGCCATCGCCCGCGTGCTCGCCCAGGACCCGGATCTGCTGACCGCGGACGAGCCGGTGAGCAACCTCGATCCGGTGCTGGCGGCCGCCATGCTGCGGTCGCTGGCGGGCGCCGGGCGGCGGCGCGGAGGGACCTCGTTGGTCGCCGTCCACCACCCGGCTTTGGCGCGGGAATTCGCCGAGCGGATCGTCGGCATGGCGGCTGGGCGAATCGCCTATGACGGCGACCGGGACGGCCCGCTCGACGCAGCGGCCCTCCGCGCCGTCTACGGGCGCGGCCCGGGACCGGAGCCGGTCGAAGCGGGCGCCGCGGAGGCGGGGCATGGCGGCTTCGAAACCCGGGTGGCTTGACGGCGTCGCCCGGTCGGGCGCTCTGCTCGCCCTGGCCGCGGCTCTCGTTTGGGCCTGGACCGGAACCGAGATCGAACCGGGGAAGCTCCTGGCCGGCCTGCCGAGGATGGGCGCGTTCCTGGCCCGGATGGTCCCGCCCGACGTGACGATCGCGCGGACCGTGTTCCTGTCGGTGACGGAGACGGTGCAGATCGCGCTCCTGGGCACCGCGTTCGGCGCCGCGGCGGCGGCGGTTCTGGGCGCGCTCGGGGCCGTCAACCTGACGCCGCCTTGGGTGCACCGGCCGGTTCGCTGGCTGCTCGGCGCGCTGCGCGGCGTCCCGGTCATCCTGCTGGCGCTCCTGTTCGTCGCCTCGGTCGGGCTCGGGCCGTTTCCGGGCGTGCTCGCCGTCGCAGTCCATTCGACCGGCATGCTCGGCAAGTTCTACGCCGAGTCGATCGAGGGCGCGCGGGCCGGCCCGCTCGAAGCCCTGGCCTCGACCGGAGCCGGCCGCTGGCAGGTGATCCGGTTCGGCATCCTCCCCCAAGCGGCCCCCGACCTCGCGCGGGACACGCTGTTCCGCTTCGAGATGAACCTCCGCGAATCGCTGGTGCTGGGGCTGGTGGGCGCCGGCGGCGTCGGCTTCTACGTCCAGCTCTACGCCCGGTCGTTCCACTACGACAAGGTAGCGACGCTCACCCTGGTCGTGCTCGTCATGGTCGTCGCCGTCGAGCAGTTGAGCGTCTTCGTCCGCGGCCGCCTGCGCTGACCCGTCCCGCCGACGGCCTCCGCGCAACCGCGAAGCGCGGCGCAATCGAGAAGTTCTTGCAAAGTTCCGAAAACGACGCCATGATGCCCGCATGGAAAGCGAGCTCCCGGACCGGCCGCGCAAGGGCAGAGGCGCCGTCAGCAGCCGCGACGGGCGTTTCGAGCGCTATGTCCGCGTCGCGATCGACGACGGCTGGCCGACGGACCCGGCGGATGAGGACGCGCCCCCGCTGCGGACCACCGTCGTCCCCGACGCGACGCGGCGCATCATCGCCCGCAACGCCTCGCCCGACCTGCCGTTCGACCGGTCGATCAATCCCTATCGCGGCTGCGAGCACGGCTGCGTCTACTGCTTCGCCCGGCCGACCCACGCCTATCTCGGCTTTTCCCCCGGGCTCGATTTCGAAAGCCGGCTGCTCTACAAGCCCGACGCGGCGGCGCTGCTCGAACGCGAGCTGCGGCATCCCGCATACGAGTGCGGCGTCATCGCGATGGGGACCAACACCGATCCCTACCAGCCGATCGAGCGCGAACACGGCGTCACGCGGAGCATCCTCGAAGTTCTGGCGCGCTTCGATCACCCGGTCGGGATCGTCACCAAATCCACCCTGGTGCTGCGCGACCTCGACGTCCTGGCGCCGATGGCGGCGCGGGGGCTGGCGCAGGTCTGCGTTTCGGTGACGACGCTCGACCGCGATCTCGCACGGCGGCTGGAGCCGCGCGCCGCGACGCCGCCGCGCCGCATCGAGACCATCCGCAGGCTGAGCGAGGCCGGGATACCGACCGGCGTGATGGCCGCGCCGATGATCCCGGCCCTCAACGACGCCGAGCTCGAAGCCATCCTCGACGCGGCCCACGCGGCCGGGGCGCGGAGCGCAGGCTATATCCTGCTGCGGCTGCCGCTGGAGATAAAGGAACTGTTCCGGGAATGGCTCGAGGCCCATACGCCGGGCAAGGCCGGCCGGGTGCTGAGTCTGATCCGGCAGACGCGGGGCGGCGCCATGTACGACCCGACCTTCCGCCGACGGATGCGCGGGACCGGACCCTACGCCCAGCTGCTCGAACGCCGCTTCGAACGCGCCTGCCGCCGACTCGGCTTCAACACCGCACGGTTCCGGCTGGATACCAGCCGCTTCCGCGTCCCACCGGCGCCGGGCGGCCAGCTCGAACTGTTCGGCGGCGGGTAAGCGATGGCGCGCCGCGGGCCGGACTTCGCGATCGAGCGCGCGGCGGGCGGGACGGTCGCCGGGATCGACGAGGCGGGGCGCGGGCCGCTCGCCGGGCCGGTCGTCGCGGCCGCGGTGATCCTGGAGCCGGGAGCCGTCGCGGCCGGCCTGTTCCGGGGTCTCGACGACTCCAAGGCGCTGTCGCCCGTCCGGCGGGAAGAGCTGTTCGACGCGCTCCGGCGCGGCGCGCGCATCGGGCTCGGCGCGGCGAGCGCGCGCGAGGTCGATGCGCGCGACGTGTTGCGGGCCACGATGCGCGCCATGCAGCGCGCGGTCGCCGCGCTCGGCGTCACGCCGGACCTGGCGTTGGTGGATGGCGACCGGGCGCCCGAACTCCCCTGCCCCGCCCGGCCGATGATCCGCGGCGACGGGCGGGCGCTCTCGATCGCGGCGGCATCGGTCGCCGCCAAGGTGACGCGCGACCGGATCATGACCGCCCTCGCCGCGCGCTATCCCGGCTTCGGCTGGGAGCGCAACGCCGGCTACGGCACGGCCGAGCATCGCCGGGCGCTGCGCCGCCTGGGCGCCACCCCGCACCACCGGTTGAGCTTCGCGCCGCTGGTCAAGATGTTGCGTGAATCTGCCGGACAACCGGAAGATCTTGTAGTAAGATACTGAATCCAATATACTCGTTGACGAGGAATCCCGGCGCCTCCATGGTCGCCGGATGGTGCCGCCCGGGCAGATTCCGCGCGATCGGGTGATCGTCGGCGACTGCATCGCCGAGATGGCGAAGCTGCCGGCGCGTTCGGTGGACATGCTGTTCGCCGACCCGCCCTACAACCTGCAGCTGGCGGGCGGCCTCCGCCGGCCCGACGACAGCCCGGTCGACGGCGTCTCCGCGGCATGGGACAGGTTCGACGACTTCGCCGCCTATGACCGCTTCACCCGGGACTGGCTCGCCCAGGCCCGGCGCGTCCTCAAGGACGAGGGAACGCTGTGGGTTATCGGCAGCTACCACAACATCTTCCGCGTCGGCGCTACGCTCCAGGATCTCGGCTTCTGGATTCTCAACGACGTGATCTGGCGCAAGACCAACCCGATGCCCAACTTCCGTGGCAAGCGCTTCACCAACGCGCACGAGACGCTGATCTGGTGCGCCAAGGACCGCGAGCGGTCGCGCTACCGGTTCAACTACACGGCGATGAAGTCGCTCAACGACGGCGTGCAGATGCGCTCGGACTGGCTTCTGCCCCTGTGCGGCGGAGCGGAGCGGTTGCGCATCGACGGACGCAAGGCGCACCCGACCCAGAAACCCGAAGCGCTGCTCTACCGGGTGATCCTGGCGTCGACCGGCATGGGCGATCTGGTGCTCGACCCGTTCTTCGGCTCGGGCACCACCGGGGCGGTCGCGCGGAAGCTGGCGCGCGGCTGGATCGGGATCGAGGCGGACGCGGGCTACGCCGCCCTCGCCAAGGCGCGGATCGCCGCGGTCGAGCCGGCGGACGAGCCGTCCTGGCTGGAGACGGAGGAGCCGCGCGCCGCCCGGCGGGTGCCGTTCGGAGCGCTGATCGAACGCGGTCTGCTGGCCCCGGGCGACAAGCTGTTCGACTTCCGCAAGCGTCACACGGCCCGCATCCGCGCCGACGGCAGCATCATGTCGGCGCGGCTGCGCGGCTCGATCCACAAGGTCGGGGCGGAGGTCCAGGGACTCCCCGCCTGCAACGGCTGGACGTTCTGGCATTTCGAGAGCAACGGCAAGGCGGAGCCGCTGGACGCGCTGCGCGCGCGCATCCGCGCCGAGATGAGGCCGTCGCCGGCGGACGACGCCGACGGCTGAGCGCCTACGGCGCGGCCTCGGCGCGGCCGTGACGAATCGCTTTGACCATGAGGGTGGGCAACGCATGGTCGCCCAGCCGGTCGAGAGGGCACCAGACGCCGCCCATGTCCCCGATGCCCGCGGCGGCGTCTCCGGCGCGCGCGGCCATCAGGCCGAGTTCGAGCTCGAAATGAGTGAAGCCGTGGCGGACGACGCCGGGCAGCGCGCGCCAGGGCGCGGGAAACGGCGCCGCCCGGATCGCGGCGGCGGCGGTCCAGGGCCGCGCCCGCCAGGGCGTGGTCGGGAGTTCCATCATGCCGCCGAGAAGGCCGTTTTCGGGCCGGCGACGCAACAGCAGAGCGCCGTCGACGCGCTGCGCCCAGAACGCGACCCCGCGGCGCAGCGGGCGATCCGGCTTGGGCGCGCGACGGGGCAGCCGCTCCGGCGTTCCGGACAGGCGCGCGGCGCAGCAACGCGCCAGCGGGCAGCGGCCGCAGGCGGGCTTGCGCGGCGTGCACAGGGTAGCCCCCAGCTCCATCGTCGCCTGGGCGAAATCGCCCGGCCGGCGGCGCGGCGCCAGCTCGGCCGCCAGCGCCGCGAGCCGCCGCTTCGCCGCCGGCAATGGCTCGTCCACGCCATGGAGCCGCGCCATCACGCGCTCGACGTTGCCGTCCACCGGACAGGCGGGCCGGTCGAAGGCGATCGCCGCGATCGCCGCGGCCGTATACGGCCCGACGCCGGGAAGCGCGCGCAGAGCAGCCTCGTCGGCCGGAAACGCCCCGGCATGTTCGCAGACGACGATGCGCGCGGTCCGGTGCAGGTTCCGCGCCCGCGCGTAGTAGCCGAGACCCTGCCAAGCGTGAAGCACGTCGTCGAGCGGCGCCGCTGCGAGGTCGCCGACGGTCGGCCAGCGCGCGACGAAGGAGAGGAAATAGGGTATGACGGCGGCCGCTCTGGTCTGTTGCAGCATCGTTTCGCTGAGCCAGACGCGATAGGGATCGGCCGTCTCGCCCGGCAAAGCGCGCCAGGGCAACGCGCGCCGATGGCGGTCGTACCAAGCGAGCAGGAGACGCCGACGCACGGCGTCGGACTCGCCATTGTTCGGCGCCTGTACGGGAGCGTTCACGCGCCTGCCGGTTGTGTCGTCGAGCGCCGCGGCATAGATAACACGATGAAGACGGCCGAACACCGGAGCGGCGACCGGCATGGCTGGCCCGCATTCCTCGAACTGGTGGGGCATGAGGATTGCGCGGCGTTGCGGGACCGCGGTCCGCCCCCCTGCAAGGGGAAGAGCGTGGACGGACCTTGCGGCGCCCCGTCGCGGGATGAGGCTTGCGAAAAGAGGCTGTCCTGGTCCATAGTCGAGCCACCGGTGCGATTCGGGCCGGCGCCGCCGGGCGGCGCGGACGGTTCGAGCCGGACGGGTTTTTATCGAGGAAGGTCCCGAGGATGGCCGGAAGCACTGACCGCATAATCCCCCCCCCCCCCCCCCCCCCCGCCGCATGGGCCCCCGGAATGAAGGCCCGCCTCCTGGAAGCGGCGGGCGGGAAGCCGGCCATGCCCGTTTCCGGCCTGCTGGGCGCCGCGCTGCTCGCGGCGGCGCTGCTGCTGGCGCCGGGGGAGGCGCGGGCGCTGATAGAATGCGGGCCGGCAGGCTCGAACACCCTTACCTGCTCGAACGCGGCGTACAACGACGGCATCTACTACCCCGATAGCGCCAAACTCGCCGGCAGCAACCCCACGGTCAACATCCCGGGCCGCAGCGCCGGGTCGACCACGATCACGGCCGGCTCCTCGCAGGCGGTCGGCATTCACGTCGAGAGCCAAGCCACCCACGGATTCACGGTCAACGTCGGGGGCTCGACCGGCGGGACCGCCCACGTCGTGAACATCGTCCAGGGGACGAACACGAACACCGACGCCAACCGGAACAACGGCGTCTATCTGAGGCAGCAGAGCAACCATCGGACGACGACGCTGGACGTGAGAAGCGGGGTGACCATCGGGAGTTCGACCACCCCGATGAAGCAGAACGGCATCTACGTCGACCTGCGCCCCACTGCCGCCAGCCTGGGCGTGGGCGCCACCGCCGGCACGATCACCAGCGCGGCGACCATCCATGCCGCCAGGCAGGGCATCCGGGTCAGGCGGGAGACCGGGGGCACCAACGCGGCGACCACCATCACGAACACCGGCGCCATCTTCTCGGGCGTCGGCAACGCCGCCGCCACCGGCAGCTACGTCGACCGGCCGCACGGCATCTACCATCTCCAGGGTGGAACCCAGATGACCGGCTCGGTGGTCGTCGTCAACTCGGGCGACATCACGCTGGGGGGCGCCTACACCGGCATCCTGCTGAACAAGTGGGGCGCCGGCGTCATGAGCCTCGACAACAGCGGCGACATCGCCGCGGTGGCGGGGCAGACGGCCAGGCAGGGCATCCAGTTCAACTACAACTACTGGAACAACCGGAGCACCGCCGCCGTCACCCTCACGAACTCGGGCGACATCACGGCGTCCGAGTTCGGCATCCGGCTCAAGAAGCTCTCCGGCGGCGACGTCGCGCTCACCAACCGCGGCGCCATCACGGTGACGGGCGACGCGGCGACGAACGAGGGGCACGCCATCTATCTGGTGGACAACTTCATCGTCGGCGATGGAAGAACCTACGCCCAGAGCGGCCACGGCGTCGCCGCCGGCGACGTCACGATCGTCAACGAAGGCGCCCTGCGCTCGAAGAACCACGCCCTCTACGTCTTCAGGCCCGCCTCCACGGCGAATGGGGACGACCTCGAACTCACCAACAGCGGCGACGTCGTCTCGGAGGACGGGGACGGCATCCGGCTCGATTGGGGCGCCGAGGGCGACGTCACGTTCGCGAACGGCGGCACGTCCACGACCAGCGCCAACGTCTCGGGGCGGTGGCACGGTATCTACGTCGGCAAGGCGGCGCGGATCGATTTCGACCAGACGGCGGGGACGATTACTTCGGGCCGGACGGGCGTCACCCTCCAGGTCACGCGTGAGAGCGCGATGGGCGACACGCGCAGCGCGGACGGCGACGGGAACCACGTTCCCGCGATCGACGTCGCCTGGACGGGAGGCAACGTCGCGCGCGGGACGGCGACGGACGACCAGGGCCGCTTCCGGGCGGCGACCGCGGCGCAAGTACTGGCCTTCGACCGGGAGTCGGCGGCCGGGAAGGCCGTCGAGGGGACGCTCCACTACGGCGGGGCGGCGGGCATCGAGGCGCACGCCCTGTCCTGGCGCGACGTGGCGGCGCAGGCGGCGAAGGGCGACGACCCGGGCGAGATCGCGAACAACGCGGCGCAGATGAACCTGCTGTCGACGACGCACGCCGATTCGCGGAGGGCGGCCATCCTGGCGCAGTTCCGGGCGGCGCTCGGCAACGACGAGATCGCGGTCGCGGCGCCGATCCTCACCGCCATCGGGACCACGGCCACGACCGCCGCGTCGCAACTGACCGACACGCAGATCGTGACGTATCTGAGCACGGACAACGGGGCCACGCGAACCCTGCTGCGGAACGTCCTGGCGCAGGGCCTCTCGGACGACGAGAAGGCGATCCTGCGGGCGGTGGCGACGAACGACGGCGTGGACGCCGCGCTCACGGCCGCGGGCTTCTCGGACGACGCCTCGGACCCCAACGACTACTGGAGCCTGGTGAAGGCGCTGCTGGACCGCCACAACCTGGACGACATCCGCGTCAGCATGACGGCCGGCTCCATCGACTCGCGCGGCGACGGCATCCGCGCCTACTATGCGACGCCGAACGACAACAACGGCGGCATCAGCGTCACCATCGGCGCGGGCGTGACCGTGACCGGCGCCAAGGCGGGCGTCCACGTCGCGAACGCGGGCGAGGGCCTGCGCATACGGAAGAGATACGCGCCCAAAGCCATCCGGGAGCTGGCGGGCAACGCGGCCGCGGGCGAGGACGACCTGATCGCCATCGGGAGCCTCAATGCGGCCGGGGACGCCATCGAGACGCCCTGGCTCAACCAGCTCGTCGAAGTTGCGGGCACGGTGACCGGGGGGACGGACGCGGCGGTGCACCTCTCGGGCGGCGGCGCGGTGCTCGTCCTGGAGGGGGGCGAGGTGCTTGCCGGCTCCTCGGGCGTGGGGATTCTGGTGAACGACCCGGGCCCGGCGCTGGTGCATGTCGGCGGCGAGGTGAAGGGCGGCGCGGGCGGCGACGCGGCGGTGCATCTGACCGGCGGCGGCAGCGTCATCGTCGGCCCGAACGGGAAGGTGCAGGCCAACGGCGCCGACCACGCCATCCGGGGCGGCGGCGACGCGGCGACCACGCTGACCCTGGCCACCGACCGGGTCATCACATACCAGGAGGACGCCGCCGAGGCGAAGAACGCGCGGGTGGAGGGGTCCATCCCGGGCGTCGAAGCCGTCCGTTTCCGCGAGCATCGGGACGGCGTATTCACCGGTTACCGCACGCCGTTGATGGTCACCGACGACGGCATGTTGAACACCGGCGAGCTTCCCCCGCGGCCGTGCCCCCCGGACGCCCCGGTCCGCGGCGCTGACGGTGTGTGCGGAACGGGGGACGGTGGGTCCGGGGACCCGATGGGTCCGGGAACCGATCCGGGAACCGATCCGGGAACAGGCCCGGGAACAGGCCCGGGAACGGACCCAGGGACGGGCCCGGGCGATCCGGGAACGGGCCCGGGGACAGATCCGGGAACGGGCGGTCCGGGAGCTCCGACGCCGACGTTCTCCTGCGAGGACGTGGAGAAGGACGGAGACCGCCGCTGCCGCCTGTACGAGGCGTTGCCTTCGATGCTGCTGGCGATGAACCGCCTGCCGACCTGGGCGGAGCGGATGTCGGCGGCGCGCGACGCGCATGGCGGCTGGGCGCAGGTGGCGGCGGCGCGGGGCGAATGGCGGGCGAAGAAGGCGACGTCGCCTGGAAGGCTCGCCTACGACCACCGCCGGAGCGTGGGGCGGGCGGGCGTCGATCTCCTCGCCGGCGAGAACGGCCGGTTGGGAGCGTCGGTACACGGGCTGCGCGGCAAGGCGGAGATGGCGGGCGTGGGCGAGGTCGAGCTGGACGGCGTGGGGGCGGGCCTCTCCGCCGCCTGGCTGGCCGGGAGGTTCTACGCGGAGGCGCAGGCGCAGATGACGTCCTACGACGTCGACGTCAAGTCGCACACGCATGGCAAGATGTCGAAGAAGAACGTCCACGGCGCGGGGTATGCGCTGGGCGTGGAGGTCGGCGGGCGGCTGCCCGTGGGCGGGGCGTCGGTGACGCCGCGCGCAGGCGTGGCGTGGTCGCGGGTCGAGTTGGCGGCGTTCACGGACATGGAGAGGGCCGGCGGTCCGTGGCGGGTCCGGGTGCCGATGGAGGATGCGAGCGGCGTGACGGGTCGGTTGGGGGCGACGCTGGAGGCGGCGGCGGGTTCTTCGGGCCGCCTGTTCGGCTCGCTGGACGTGGAGCAGGGGTTTTCGGACGAGACGACGGTGAGGGTGGGCCGGGAGGCGCTGCGGACGGAGGCGCGGGCGACGTCGCTGCGCCTGGAGGCGGGAGGGACGTTCGCGTTGGGCGAGAACGTCCTGGCGCGGGTCGCGGCGAGCTGGCGGACGAGCGGAGGCGGTACGAGCGAATACGGCGGGAGCCTGGGCGTCCAGGTGCAGTTCTAGCCCGCGCCGCGAAGCGGGGCATGGGCCGGCGGCGCGACGGCTTGGAAACCGAACGCCGCTGCGCTACGCTCCGTCTGCGTCGGGGAACTTCTCCGCCGTCGGACAAACCCTCCGTTCACAAGGAATCATCCCTCCGGCGGAACCTCGATGCGCCCCACGGTACGAGAAATGCGGGCCAAGCGCAGCGACGGGAGGGGCCGCCGGGGGCTGACCGCGATCGCCGCGGCCCTGCCCGGAATCTGCGGCCGGGCGCTGCGGCGGCGCGGTTTCGTCGAGACCGGCGTGGTGACCGAATGGCCGGTCATCGTCGGCGAGGCGCTGGCGGCGGAAACGGTCCCGCACCGGCTGGTCTTCGCGCGCGGCAGCCATAGCGGCGGGACGCTCCACGTCCGGGTCTCGGGCGCGTTCGCGACCGAACTGCAACATCTGGCGCCCCTGGTGATCGACCGGATCAACGGCTATTTCGGCTTCGGCGCGGTCGCCCGGCTGGCCTTGACCCAAGGCCCGGTCCCGACGCGGCGGCGGACGGGCGGGCGGCGGCCGGAGCCGCCGACGGACGCGGCCGATCCCGTCCTCGCCGCGCGGCTCGAAGGCATCGACGATCCGGGGCTGCGCGACGCGCTCGAAGGGCTGGGCCGCGCCATCGGGCGGCGGCGCGACCGGCGACCCCGCGCCTGACCGGCGGCCGGGCGGCGGGGCGGAGAGGCCGGCGCCATGGCGGGGGTCGAAAAATACGAGCGGATCGCCCCGGTCTACGATCTCCTCGACCTCGCCGAGCACACCTTCAAGCATCGGCTGCGCCCGCGCCTGTTCGAGGGCTTGAACGGGGTCATACTGGACGCCGGCATCGGGACCGGCCGCAACCTCCCCTGCTATCCCGCCGGAGCGTCGATGATCGGGCTGGATGCGAGCCCGGCCATGCTGGCGCGGGCGCGGCGGCGGGCGCAGCGGCTCGGCCGCGGCGTCCGGCTGATCGCCGCCGACATCCGCCGCACCGGATTGCCGGACGGCTATTTCGATGCGGCGGTGGCGGCCTTCGTCTTCGGCTCGCTCGACGAGGCCATGCAGGGCGCGGCGCTCGGCGAACTGGCCCGCATCTGCAAGCCGGGCGGCGAGATACGGCTGCTCGACCATGCGCTGTCCGACCGGACCTTCTGGCGGCTGTATATGAGGCTGTGGCAACCATGGGAACGGCTGGTCTACGGGGCGGGCTTCGAGCCCGATACCGAACGCCACGCCGCGGCGGCCGGGCTCCGGCTGGCGGGCCGGGAATATCTGGTCAAGGACATGGTGAAGCTGCTGACGCTGCGCCCGGCGTGAAAACGACCTTCCCCGCCCGGCCCGGACCGCGTAGGTTCGAAGGCGGACGCTGGACCGATCGGCCGGAGGAAGAACATGGCGCGACTGTCATTGGAGCAGGCCTCGACGATAGTGGAGGCGACGCTCGCCAAGGGCGCGGAGATGAAGCTCAACCCGCTGACCGTGGCGGTGGTCGACGACGGCGGCCATCTCAAGGCGTTCAAGCGGCAGGACGGCCCCGGGGCGGCGCTGCGGCCCCAGGTCGCGACCGGCAAGGCGGCCGGCGCGGTCGGCATGGGCCGGTCGTCCCGCGCGCTCGGGGCGATGGCCCTGGAGCGGCCCCATTTCGTCAACGCGCTGATCGGCGCGGCGCAGGGGCGGCTGATCCCGGTTCCGGGCGGCGTATTGATCAAGACGGCCGACGGCGAGGTGGTCGGCGGCGTCGGCGTCAGCGGCGACACGTCGGACAACGACGAGGCGGCCGCGGTCGCCGGCATCGAAGCCGCCGGCCTGCAAGCGGGCGTCTGACGCGAAGCCGACGCCGGCGCCGCCCGGCGGCGCCGGGCCGGGGCGATGAACGCCGTCTTCTTCGCCATCGTCCTGACCGCATTCGTCGTCGCCGGCTACCGGCAGGCCGTCTGGACCGCGGACGGCGGGGACGCCCAGGCGCCCATGCAGCTGCTGGCCTCGGGCATGATCGAGACCGCCGGCGAGGCGGTCACGCTCGCCTTGGGCCTGGTCGGGGTGATGACCCTGTTCCTGGGCCTGATGAAGGTCGCCGAAGCGGGCGGCATGCTGACCGTCATCGCCAAGACCATCCGGCCGCTGATGGTGCGGCTGTTTCCCGACGTGCCGGGCGACCATCCGGCGATGGGCGCGATGATCCTCAACATGTCGGCCAACGTGTTGGGGCTCGGCAACGCGGCGACGCCGTTCGGCATCCGCGCCATGCAGGAGCTCGACAAGCTGAACCCGCACAAGGGAACGGCGACCGATTCGATGGCGCTCTTCCTGGCGATCAACACGTCGAGCGTTACCCTGCTGCCGACCGGCGTGATCGCCCTTCGCGCCGCCGCCGGGTCGGACGACCCTGCCGGGATTCTGCCGACGACGCTGTTCGCGACCATATGCTCGACCGCCGCCGCCATCCTGGCCGCCAAGCTGTATCAGCGCTGCTCGTCCCGACCGCCGGTATCCGCCGCCGGGGCGGGCGCGGACGGCGCCGCGGCGCATGACGGCGCGGCCGCCGGCTTGGCCGAAGCCGGGGATATCCCGCAGGCCGGAGACATCCGGCGCGCCGCCGGCGAATCCTACCCGGGATGGATCTCCGCGCTGGCGTTGCTGGCCGTCGCGGGGCTGATGCCGCTCACGATCCTCTACGGCAGGGCGATCTCGCCCTGGATCATCCCCGGCCTGATGACGGCCCTCTTGGGCTTCGGCGTCCTGCGCGGGGTCCGCGTATACGAGGTCTTCGTCGACGGCGCGCGGGACGGTTTCCAGGTCGCGGTCCGCATCATCCCGTATCTGGTCGCGATCCTGGTTGCGGTCGGCATGTTTCGCGCCAGCGGCGCGTTGGAGGCGCTGGTGACGGCGATCGCGCCGGTGACCGGACTGATCGGGATGCCGGCCGAGGCGCTTCCCATGGCCCTGCTGCGCCCGCTGTCGGGATCGGGCGCCTATGGCGTGCTCGCCTCGATCGTCAACGATCCGGCGATCGGCCCCGACAGCTACGCCGGCTATCTCGCGAGCACGCTCCAGGGCTCCACCGAAACGACCTTCTACGTGCTCGCGGTCTATTTCGGAGCCGTCAACATCCGGCGCATCCGGCACGCCCTGGCGACCGGCCTCACCGCGGACGTCATCGGCATCGGCGCCGCAGTCGCCATCTGCTCGATTCTCCTGCGGTAGCGCCCGCCATCGGACGGGCGACGACGCGCAGACCATGGACAGGGTGAGAAACGCGCCCTAAGTGACGCGACGACCGGCGCCTCCGCGCCCGTCCTGCGTCGTACAACCGGACGATTTCCCGCGATGGACCCGCACGCCCCGGCCGGGCGCAAGAAGAACCACGGTCTCGAATGGAGGGCGCTGCGCGCCCTGGCGCCTTATCTGTGGCCCGCCGGGCGGCCCGGCATGAAGCGCCGGGTCTTGCTCGCCCTGGCGCTGCTCGCCGCGGCCAAGGTCGCCAACGTCTACGTGCCGATCCTCTATAAGGGGGCGGTCGACGTCCTGAACGGCGACGCCGGCATCGCCGTGGCGCTGCCCGTCGGTCTGATCCTGGCCTACGGCATCCTTCGGGTGCTGGCGATCGCCTTCGCCGAGCTGCGGGACGCCGTGTTCGCCAAGGTCGGCCAGCACGCGATCCGGGACGCGGCGCTGCGCACCTTCCGTCATCTGCACGGGCTGGCGCTGCGTTTCCATCTCGAGCGCCAGACCGGCGGCCTGTCGCGGGCGATCGACCGCGGCACCAAGGGGATCGACTTCCTCCTCACCTTCATGCTGTTCAACATCCTGCCGACGCTGCTCGAGATCGCCATGGTCTGCGGCGTTCTCTGGGCGCTGTTCGACGTCTGGTACGCCCTGGTCACGCTGACCACGATCGCCTGCTACATCGCCTACACGATGGTCGTCACCGAATGGCGCCTCAAATACCGCCGGCGGATGAACGAGAACGACCAGCAGGCCAGCACGCGCGCGATCGACAGCCTGCTCAACTACGAGACGGTCAAGTATTTCGGCAACGAGGAGCACGAGGCCGGGCGGTTCGACCGCGCGCTCGCGCGCTACGAACGCGCCGCCGTAATCAGCAGGAGCTCGCTGTCGCTGCTCAATATCGGCCAATCGATCGTCGTCGGGATCGGGTTGACGCTGATCATGTACATGGCCGCCCGCGGCGTCTCCCAGGGCCGCATGACCGTCGGCGACTTCGTGCTGGTCAACACCTATCTCATCCAGCTCTATTTGCCGCTCAACTTCCTCGGTTTCGTCTATCGCGAGATGAAGCAGTCGCTCGCCGACATGGAAGAGATGTTCCGGCTGCTGCGCATCCGGCGCGAGGTCGAGGACCGCCCGGACGCGCCCGATCTCGGCGCTGGGCCGGGCGAGATCGTCTTCGACGGCGTCTCCTTCGGCTACGATCCGCGCCGGACGATCCTGACCGATGTGAGCTTCCGCGTGCCGGCGGGCCGCCGCGTCGCCATCGTGGGTCACAGCGGCGCCGGCAAATCGACCGTCTCGCGCCTGCTGTTCCGTTTCTACGACGTGGACCGGGGCGCGGTGCGCATCGACGACGTCGACGTCCGCGACGTGACCCAGCGGAGCCTCCGCGCGTCGATCGGCATCGTGCCCCAGGATACGGTGCTGTTCAACGACACCATCTTCTACAACATCGCCTACGGCCGGCCCGGCGCCACGCCGGCGGAGATCGAGGCGGCGGCGCGTTCGGCGGCGATCCATGACTTCATCATGTCGACGCCCGACGGCTACCAGACCATGGTCGGCGAACGCGGCCTCAAAATCTCGGGCGGGGAGAAGCAGCGCGTCGCCATCGCCAGGACCATCCTGAAGGACCCGCGGATATTGCTGCTCGACGAAGCGACCTCCATGCTGGATACGCGGACCGAACGCGACATCCAGGACGCGCTCGACCGAATCTCCGCCGACCGCACCACGCTGGTCATCGCGCACCGGCTGTCGACCGTGATCGACGCAGACGAGATCCTGGTCTTCGACCGCGGCCGCGTGATCGAGCGGGGGCGCCATGCGGCGCTGCTGGCCCGCGGCGGCTTCTACGCCGCGATGTGGCGGCGTCAGCAGACGAACGCCGGAGCCGGGCCCGAGGCGCCCGACGCGCCGCCGCAGGCCGCGCCGGGAGAATAGCGGCGCGGCCGGGGCGCCGCCGGCTTCAGGCCGCCCGCGCCTTGCCGATCGCGGCGTGGACGCGGCGCGGCGTGATCGGCGTCTCGCCGATCTCGGCGCCGATCCCCCGGAGCGCGTCGTTGACCGCGTTGCCGACGGCCGCGGGCGGGGCGATCGCTCCCGACTCGCCGATCCCCTTCATGCCGAAGGCGGTATAGGGCGACGGCGTCTCGATGTGTTCGAGCTTGAGATCGGGTATCTCCGCCGCCGCAGGAACGTGGTACTCCGCCAGGGTCGCCGACAGCGGCTGCCCGTTCCGGTCGTAGCGCGACTCCTCGTACAGCGCGTTGCCGACGCCGCCGGCGAACCCGCCGACGATCTGCCCGCCGACGATCTGCGGGTTCACCATGGCGCCGCAGTCGGCGACGATCGCATAGTCGAGGAGCTCGACCTCGCCGGTCTCGGGATCGACCGCGACCACCGCGGCATGGGCGCCGTAGCCGAAGACCCCGCCCTCGACGCCCTCCCACCCTTCGGTGACGGCGAGGCCGCGCGGGTCGATGTCGTCGGGCAGGTCTTCGGGATGGTTGTAGAAGGCCTCGCCGACGGCGTCGAAGCCGACGCTGCCGCCGGGACCGACGACCTCGCCGTTCTCGACCCGCGCCTCGTCGGCGCCGCATTGCAGAAGATGCGCGCCGATCCGGGCGATGAGCGGCTTCAGCTTCTCGCAGCAGAGGGCGACTGCGCCGCCCGCGGCGACCATGCCGCGCGAGGCGTAAGTCCCGGTTCCGGCGTAGCTGGTCGCGGTGTCGCCGTAGCGCACCGCGACCCGGTCCGGATCGACCCCCAGCTGCTGGTTGACCACCTGGGCCAGCGTCGTCTCCATCCCCTGGCCGTGCGAATGGATGCCGACCGAGGTCCAGATGCCGCCCGTCGGCGTGAGCTTGACCGTCGCCATCTCGAGGCCCGGCACCAGTTCGATCCCCCAGGCGGCGTAGCCGGTGGGGCCGGTGCCGTAGGCGGTCTGTTCGTAGAAGGACGCGAAGCCGAGGCCGATCAGCCGGCCGTCGGGCTCCGGCGCCGCCTGGCGCGCCCGCACCCCCTCGGCGTCGATCAGCTCGGCCGCGCGCCGCAGCGCCAACGGATAGTCGCCGCTGTCGAGATGCTTTCGCGTGATCGTGTCGTAAGGCATCTGCTCGGGCCGGACCAGATTGTCGAGCCGGACCTCCCGCGGCTCGCGCCCCACCCGGCGCGCCGCGGCGTCGAGCGTGAGTTCGAGCGCGAAGCAGACGCCGGGGCGCGCGACGCCCCGATAGGGCTGGCTCGCCGGCTTGTTGGTGCACACGGTGCGCGAGCGCCCGCGGAAAGCCTTGACGTCGTAGGGGCCCTGCAGATTGCCCACCGCGGTCGCGCCCTCGACGCCGACCGGCCACGGCCAGGGCGAATAGGCGCCGGCGTCGACCGTGCATTCGCAGTCGATGCCGAGGATCACGCCCTTGTCGTCGGTATACAGGGTCACCCGATAGTCGTGCTCGCGACAGTTGGCGTCCGCGACCAGATGCTCGCGGCGATCCTGGACCCATTTGATCGGGCGGCCGAGCCGCATCGACGCCCAGCTCACCGCCAGCGTCTCGCCGTCGAGGAAGGTCTTGAGGCCGAACCCGCCGCCCACGTCGGGGCAGACCACCCGCACCCGGTTGGCGTCGAGGCCGAGAAACCTGCACAGCCCGTTCTTCATCGGGTGCGGCAGCTGGTGCGATATCCACGCCACCAGCTCGTCGAGCCGGTCGTCGTACTGGGCGCAGACGGCGCGCCCCTCCAACGGCATCGGCGTCTGGCGGGCGAGCCGGAAGGTCCGGGTCACCGCGTGCGCCGCCGCCGCCTTGGCCGCCTCCAGATCGCCGTTCTCGAACCGGGTCTCGAGCACGACGTTGTCGGACCAATGCTCGTGGATCGCCGGCGCGCCCTCCGCCGCCGCGGCGGCGGCGTCGACGACCGGCGCCAGCTCGCGATAGTCCAGGGCCACCGCGGCGGCGATGTCCTCCGCCTCCGCCCGCGTCGGGGCCACGGCCATGGCCACCGGCTCGCCGACGTGGCGGAGTTTGTCCTTGGCGAGGACGGGAAAGTCGGCCGACTTGAAGCCGGGCAGGCTCGCGCCCGAGCGGACGGGCCTGACGCCGGTCAGATCGGCCGCGACGAATACCTGGGACTCGGCGCCCGCAGGCTTGACGATCCCGTCGAGCCTGGCGTGGGCCGCGGGGCTGCGCAGGAACGCCGCGTGCCACAGGCCGTCGAACTGCAGATCGGCGACGAACTGGCCCTTGCCGCGCAGAAACCGGGCGTCTTCCTTGCGCGCGATGGACGCGCCGACTCCGCGATCCGACATCCCGACCTCCTCGCCGTCCGTCTGCGGAAAACCCGGATGCGAGGCTAATCCACGTCCAATTCCGCGGTCAACTTGCGGTTGCCGGAATCCCGCGGCGGCGCTACGCTCGGATCGAACGGCATGACGGTCGGGAGACCGAAGGATGACCCTTCTCGCCTATGACGATGCGCCGATGGCGATACGGAACGATCTGGCCGCGGCCCACGAGCGCGCCTGGGACCGCATCGCGCGCGCCGGAACCTGGCTCACCGGGGCGGAGCGGGTCGCGATCGCGGCGGAGACCCGGAGCGCCGCGGCCTGCGCATTGTGCCGGGAGCGCAAGGCGGCGTTGTCCCCCCACGCCATCGACGGCGCGCACGACTCGTCGGGCGAACTCCCGGCGGAGACGGTGGACGTCGTCCACCGCGTCGCCACCGATCCGGGACGGCTCACCCATGGCTGGTATCTCGACCTGCTGGACCGCGGCGTCGCCGACACGGCCTATGTGGAGACCGTCGCGGTCGTGGTTACCGTCGTCGCCGTCGACACCTTCCGGCGCGGCGTCGGCATGGCCCCGGCCCCGCTCCCGCAGCCGGTCGAAGGCGCGCCCCCGCGCGTGCGGCCGCAAGGCGCGAAGCAGGGCCCCGCCTGGACGCCCTGGATCGACCCGGCGGACGCGGCCGGGCCGGAAGCCGACCTCTATTTCCGGCGCCGGCCGGCGCATATCCGCCGGGCGCTGACCCTCGTCCCCGACGAGGCGCGGGCGTTGTTCGATCTGGTCGAGAACCAGTATCTGACCGGCGCGGCGATGACCGATTTCGCGCAGGAATACCGCGCCATCTCGCATGCCCAGATCGAGCTGATCGCGGCGCGGGTCTCGGCCCTCAACCAGTGCGTCTACTGAACCACCTCCCATGCCATGCTGCTCCGTGCGAGCAGCGAACATTCCGGCGACCGATACGACTTCGAAGCCATCTCCGGCGAAGAGGGCGACGGCGGCGTGCCGCATGGGCGGCTGCTGATGGATTTCGCGGATGCCGTCGTCGCGGGCGACGACGACGCGCTCGCCCGCGCGCGCGAAGCGGTCGCCGCGGCGCTGGGCGAGGACGCCCTCGTCGACTCGGCCGCCATCTGCGCCACCTTCAACACCGTCGACCGCGTGGCCGACGCGACCGGCATCCCGCTGGAGGACGACAAGGCGGAGGCCACGACCGGGCTGCGGGCGGCGATCGGCATCGATCGCTACCCGTCTACCGCGGCCGCGGCGAGCGCCGTTTCCTGACGAGGCCGATATAGACGCCGGGCGCGGCCAGCCCGACGACGACGGCGACCCCGGCGCAACCGAGGACGGGATCGACCTGGAGCCCCGGCGACATGGCGGTGGAGAGGGCGAGGTAGACGCCGGCGAGCGCCGCGACGCGGGGGCGAGTCCTCGGCATCGTCCGGGCCGCCCGGAGGTCCCGCCCGGCGCGGCGACGCCCCGTGTCCTGGTCCAGACACATGTGAGAGACGGCGCCCATCGCGCCAGTCGATATCCGGCCTTTCCATGGCCGGAAGCCTGCTTACGGCCATGGATGCCCTCGGAGCCTCCGGGAGCGGCGCGTCGCCCGAAGGGCCGGAGCGGCGATGGCCTCCCTGGACCATCATCGCAGCCCCCTCGTCATTCCCGCGAAAGCGGGAATCCATTCCTGGATACGCAGAGCGAATTTTTCGCTTGACATTTCGGATCGTCTGTGTTAGTGTCCCTCCGCAATCGACAATACGAACGCGACCGAAGCCCTGCGGCCCGCCCCGCAGGGTTCTTCGTCGCCCGGAAGGGAGTTTCCCATGAGCTGCTTCCCTGCAACCATAGATCGTGTATGCGACGTCGCATATGCCGCCCCGCTCCACCGGCCCGGACCCGGGCAAGGCAAGGCGGCCTGGATGCCGCGACCCGCCGGCAAGTGGTTTCGGAGCGCGAATTGCCCCTGGTTTTCGCCTCCTTTGGCCCCGGTTTCGGCCGGTTTTCGTCCTGCTTTTTCCCTGCTTTTTCGTCGTAACCCATTGGAATACAACGATACTGCGATTTTTCGTCGACGCCGCGGCCTCGGGCGCGCCCACGGCCCCGCCCGGCCGCCGGCCGGCATGGCGCGGAATCCGAGGCGAACGTCCTGCAATCGGAGATTGTATTGCGTCGCTCTGAAATACCGGCCTGTGGCGACGGTCCGAGGGAGGCCATCGGCTCGCGGCGGATACGCCGACGATTCGTCATTCCCCCGGTCGAGCCGGGGCGGTCTCCGCGAACGGCCCCCTCCGTCATTCCCGCGAAAGCGGGAATCCAGGGCAGGCAAGGACGGGGCCTTGGCGTCCGCCTCGAGCCGTCGTCACAGGCCCTTCGGCCCCATGGAAGCGAGAAGCGGGATACGAATATGGATTCCCGCTTTCGCGGGAATGACGGAGGGGGGGCCGGATAGCGAAGGAGCCGCGAAGCGGCTTGACGCGCCGATCCCGGAGGCCACCCGGTGTCTCATATGTAGTAAACCAGGACAGCGCCTTGACCCGCGCCGCGCCGGGCGGGATACTCGCCTCGCTTCGTCGCGCGCCGTCGGCGCGGCCGGCCGGGGACCGCGGGCCGGACGGGAGCGCCGGAGCGAACCGGGCCGGGCGACCGGCCGTTTCAGGAGGATCCCATGACGACAACCGTTTCCATGACGGTGAACGGAAAGCAGGTATCGGCCGAATGCGAGGGCCGGACGCTGCTCGTCCAGTATCTGCGAGAGAAGCTCCGGCTCACCGGAACGCATGTCGGCTGCGACACCAGTCAGTGCGGGGCGTGCGTGGTGCATATGGACGGCGTCTCGGTGAAGTCCTGCACGGTGCTCGCGCATCAGGCCGAAGGCGCCGATGTCCTCACCATCGAAGGTCTCGCCGACGGCGACAAGCTGCACCCGATGCAGGAGGCGTTCCGCGAACACCACGCCCTGCAATGCGGCTTCTGCACGCCGGGCATGGTGATGAGCGCCATCGACATGGTCAACGCCCACGACTCGCTCGACGAAAAGACCGTCCGCCATCAGCTCGAAGGCAATTTCTGCCGTTGCACCGGCTATCACAACATCGTCAAAGCGATCCTCGCCGCCGCCCCGGTGATGAAGGGCGCGGCATAGGCCGGCGGCGGATCGACAAGGAGGCTCCAAATGCCTGACGGAGCGAACGGAACCGACGGACCGGTCGGCGCGCCGATGCGGCGCAAGGAGGACTTCCGCTTCCTGACCGGGCGCGGGAACTACACCGACGGCATCGACCTCCCGCGCCAGGCCTGCGCGGCGTTCGTGCGCTCGCCGCACGCGCATGCGGCGATCCGCTCGGTCGACGCGGCGGCCGCGGCGGCCGGCCCGGGCGTCGTCGCGGTCCTGACCGGAGCCGACCTCGCCGCCGACGGCCTCGGCGGCCTGCCCTGCGGCTGGGGCGTGAAGTCGAAGGACGGCAGCCCGATGATCGAGCCGCCCTGGCCGGCCATCGCCGCGGACAAGGTCCGGTTCGTCGGCGAGATCGTCGCGGTGGCCGTCGCCGAGACCGCGGCCGAGGCCAGGGACGCCGCCGAGCGGGTGATCGTCGACTACGCGCCTTTGCCCGCGGTCGCCGCCGCCGCGGAAGCCAACGGGCCAAGCGCGCCGCAGGTCCACGCCGAGGCCGCCGGCAACGTCTGCTTCGATTGGGAGTTCGGCGACAAGGCCGCGACCGACGAGGCGTTCGCGGCCGCGCATCACGTCGCCCGGCTGTCGCTCGTCAACCAACGCCTGGTGCCGCACGCGATGGAGCCTCGGTCGGCGGTCGCGGATTACGATCTCGCCGGCGACATGCTGACGCTCTACTGCACCAGCCAGGCGCCGCACGCCATGCGCCTCCTGCTGGGCGCCTTCGTGCTCCAGCATCCCGAACAGCGCTTTCGCGTCGTCTCGCGCGACGTGGGCGGCGGGTTCGGCTCCAAAATCTATCCATACGCCGAATACCCGATCCTCTGCTGGGCGGCGAAGAAGCTCAACCGGCCGGTCAAGTGGACGTCGGAGCGCGCCGAAGCCTTCGTGACCGACGCCCATGGCCGCGATCACGTCACCGAGGTCGAGCTGGCGCTCGACCGGGAGGGCGCGTTCACCGGGATGCGGGTGAACACGACCGCCAACCTTGGCGGCTATCTGTCGGCGTTCGCGCCGCTGATCCCGACCTTCCTCTACGCGACGCTGTTCGCCGGCCAGTACCGGACGCCCGCAATCTACGCCAACGTGCTGGCGGTGTTCACCAACACCACCCCGGTCGATGCGCTGCGCGGAGCCGGCCGCCCCGAAGCGACCTATCTGATCGAGCGCGTGGTCGACCTGGCCGCCCGCGAGATGGGACTCGATCCGGCGGAGATCAGGCGGCGCAACCTGATCCCGGCCGACGCCTTCCCCTATCAGACGCCGGTGGCGCTGTTGTACGATTCGGGCGAATACGAGCGCGCCCTCGACAAGGCGCTGGAGGCGTCGGGCTATGCGAGCTTCGCCGAGCGGCGCCGGGAGGCGAAGCGCCGCGGCCGGCTGCGCGGCATCGGCGTGGCGGCTCCGATCGAGGCCACCGGGGCGGCTCCGTCGGCGGTCGCCGGATCGCTCGGCGCGCGCGCGGGCCTCTACGAATCGGCCGAGATACGTTTCGACGCCACCGGTACGGTCACCGTCATCTCGGGCGCGCATTCGCACGGCCAGGGGCACGAGACGGCGTTCTCGCAGCTGGTCGCCGGCAAGCTCGGCGTCCCCTTCGAGAACGTCCAGGTCGTCCAGGGCGACACCGCGCGGGCGGTCATGGGCATGGGCACCTTCGGCTCGCGCTCGCTCTCGGTCGGCGGCAGCGCGATCGACAAGGCGATGGACAAGATCATCGCCAAAGGCAAGCGCATCGCCGCGCATCTGCTGGAAGCCTCCGCCGACGACATCGAGTTCGCCGACGGCGACTTCCGGGTCACCGGCACCGACAAGTCCGTCGGCATCGGCGACGTGGCCTTCGCCGCCTACGTCCCCCACAACTATCCGCTGGACGAGCTCGAACCCGGCCTCGACGAGCAGGCTTTCTTCGACCCGGCCAACTTCAACTTTCCGTTCGCGGCCTATGTCTGCGAGGTCGAGATCGATCCGGAGACCGGCGTCGTCGAGATCGAACGCTTCAACGCGGTCGACGACGTGGGCCGGATCGTCAATCCGATGCTCGTGGACGGCCAGGTGCATGGCGGCATCGCCCACGGCGTCGGCCAGGCCCTGCTCGAACAGGCGGTCTACGACGAATCGGGGCAGCTGGTCAGCGGCTCGCTCATGGACTACGCCCTGCCGCGGGCGCAGGACCTCCCCAGCTTCGAGACCGACCGCACCGAGACGCCCTGCCCGTTCAACCCGCTGGGCGTCAAAGGCGTCGGCGAGATCGGCGCCATCGGCGCGCCGCCGGCCGTGATCAACGCGGTCGTGGACGCGCTCGGCGAGCTGGGGGTGACGCATATCGACATGCCGGCCACGCCGTTGCACGTGTGGCGGGCGATCCAACGGGCGAAATCCCAGGCGTAAAGGGAAACGACATGTACGACTTCACCTATACCAAGGCGGCTTCCGTCGACCAGGCGACCGGCCTCGTCGCGGGCGCCGAGGACGGCCGCTTCCTGTCCGGCGGCATGACGCTGATCCCGACGATCAAGCAACGGCTCGCCAAGCCGTCCGACCTGATCGACCTCGCCGGCGTCGACGGCCTCGCCGGCGTCGCCGTCGATGCCGACGGCGTGACGATCGGCGCGATGACCCGCCACGCCCAGGTGCACGGATCGGGCGACGTGAAGCGCGCGATCCCGGGATTGGCCGGCCTCGCCGGCATGATCGGCGATCCGCAGGTGCGCAACCGCGGCACCATCGGCGGCTCCATCGCCAACAACGACCCGGCGGCGGACTATCCGGCGGCCGTGGTCGGGCTGGGCGCCGCCGTGCATACCGACAAGCGCCGGATCGCGGGCGACGACTTCTTCACCGGCATGTTCGAAACCGCGCTGGAGCCGGGCGAGATGGTGACCAAGGTCGTCTTCCCGATCCCGGAGCGAAGCGCCTACATGAAGTTTCCCAACCCCGCCTCGCGCTACGCCATCGTCGGGGTGTTCGTGGCCAAGACCGCCGGCGGCGCGCGGGTGGCGGTGACCGGCGCGGGCGCCTGCGTGTTCCGCGTCAAGGAGATGGAGGACGCGCTCGACCGGCGCTTCGCGTCCGATGCGGTGGCCGACATCTGGATTCCCGATGACGGCCTCAACAGCGACATCCACGCGAGCGCCGAATACCGCGCTCATCTGGTGACGATCATGGCCAAGCGGGCGGTGGCGGAAGCCGCCGCCTGACGGCGCGCCGCCGGCGCCGGGCCCGGCCTCACCGTCCGCGGGAAGCGCCGGCGTCCGGACCGGCCTCCCCTTCCCCGCCATGCGCCCCCGCCGGGGCGCGCGACCGGAGATCGAGACCGAACGCATGCCCGACTCCGCGCCCGAACCCGTCGATTCCGTCGATTCCGTCCTCGCGCTGCTGGCCGGCGGAAACTACGTCGCCGACCGGTCCCTGGCGACCGCGCTCTATCTCGCCCTGAAGCTGGAGCGTCCGCTGTTTCTCGAAGGCGAGGCGGGCGTCGGCAAGACCGAGATCGGCAAGGTCCTGTCCGAGGCTCTCGACCGCCGCCTGATCCGGTTGCAGTGCTACGAGGGGCTCGACGTGGCCTCGGCGGTGTACGAGTGGAACTACAGCCTGCAGATGATCGACATCCGCATCGCCGAGGCGACCGGCGACCGCGACCGCGAGCGGATCGAGGAGGGCATCTTCTCGGAGCGCTTCCTGATCAAGCGCCCGCTGCTGCAATCGCTCGAACCCGACATGACCGGCCGGCCGCCGGTGCTGCTGATCGACGAGCTCGACCGCACCGACGAGCCGTTCGAGGCCTTCCTGCTGGAAGTCCTGTCCGACTTCCAGGTGACGATCCCCGAGATCGGCACCGTGACCGCGGCGCGGCCGCCGATCGTCGTCATCACGTCCAACCGCACCCGCGAGATCCACGACGCGATCAAGCGGCGCTGCTTCTACTACTGGGTCGATTACCCGGATGCCGGGCGCGAGCTCGAGATCCTCAACGTCAAGGCCCCCGGCGTCGACAGGCGGCTGTCGGAACAGGTGGTGGCGTTCGTCCAGCGGCTGCGGGGGATGGACCTGTTCAAGCTCCCCGGCGTCGCCGAGACCATCGACTGGACCAACGCGCTGACGCAGCTGGACAAGATCGACCTCGACCCGGAAACGGTGAACGCCAGCATCGGCGTCCTGCTCAAATACCAGGACGACATCGCCAGGATCCGGGGCAGCGAGGCCGCCGCGATCCTCGACGAGGTGAAGGCCGGACTCGCCGCGGTCCGGCCGTGAAGTCCGGCCCGGCGGCCGTTCCGTCGTGACGACCGCGGCACCCGCGGCGCTCGGCCCGCCCGGCGGGCGCGAAGGCGGCCGGCTGGCGGCCAACGTCATGCATTTCGGGCGCATCCTGCGCGCCGCCGGCCTGCCGGTCGGGTCGGGGAAGATTCTCGACGCCGTGAACGCGGCGCGCGAGGTCGGCGTCGCCGACCGCACCGATTTCTACTGGGCGCTGCACGCCGTGTTCGTGGACCGGCGCGACCAGCACGACCTGTTCGACCAGGCGTTCCACATCTTCTGGCGCGACCCGAAACTCCTCGAACGCATGCTCGGGGTGGCGATGCCGGACATCGACTCCGGCATACCGCCGCAGAGCGACCCGCCGAGCCGACGCCTGCTGGATGCGTTGTCGCCCGGCGCCGACGACGGGCCGGACGAAGAACGCGAGCAGGAGATCGAATTCGACGCCGCAATGACCGCTTCCGCGCGCGAGGCGCTCCAACGGATGGACTTCGAGGAGATGAGCGCCGAGGAGACGGCGCGGGCCAAGGCGGCCATCGCGCGCATGCGCCTCCCCATCGACGAGATCCCGACGCGACGCTTCGCCGCGCGCGCGCAGGGGCGGCGGATCGACATGCGGGCCACCCTGCGGGCGGCGCTGCGCTCCGGCGGGGCCGGCATCCCGCTGCGCTGGCGCGACCGCCGGACGCGACCGCCGCCGCTGGTCGTCCTGTGCGACATCTCGGGGTCGATGAGCCGCTACACCCGCATGTTCGTCCACTTCATGCACACGCTGACCAACGATCGCGACCGCGTGGACACCTTCCTGTTCGGCACCCGCCTCACCTACGTCACGCGCCACCTGCGGCACAAGGACATCGACGTGGCCCTCGCCAAGGTGACCGACGCGGCGGAGGACTGGTCGGGCGGCACCCGGATCGGCGACAGCCTGAAGACGTTCAACCGCGACTGGTCGCGCCGCGTCCTCGGCCAGGGCGCGGTGCTGCTGTTGATCAGCGACGGGCTGGACCGCGACGCCGGCCGCGGCCTGTCGGCGGAGATGGAGCGGCTGCACAAGTCCTGCCGGCGGCTGATCTGGTTGAATCCGTTGTTGCGCTTCGAGGGTTTCGAGCCTAAATCCCAAGGCGTCCGGGCGATCCTGCCCTATGTCGACGAATTCCGGCCGGTCCACAACCTGGAGAGTCTGGCCGGGCTCGTCGAGGCGCTGAGCCGCCCGCCGCCGCGGCGGCAGGAAGGAATGGAGGCATGGCATCGAGCGATCTCGGCCCCGGCGGCGTGAACGCCCCTTCCGGCGACGACGACGTGCTCGCCGAGGCCGCGCGCTGGCGCGAGGCGGGCAAGACCGTCGCGATCGCCACCGTCATCAAGACCTGGGGCTCCTCGCCCCGCCCCGTCGCCAGCCATCTGGCGGTGGATCGCGACAGGAACTTCGTCGGCTCGGTCTCGGGCGGCTGCATCGAGGGAGCGGTCATCCACGAGGCGCTCGAGGTGATGGCCGACGGCAAGCCGCGCATCCTGGAATACGGAGTCACCGACGAACTCGCCTGGGAAGTCGGCCTGGCCTGCGGCGGCCAGGTCCAGGTCTATGTCGAGAAGCTCGAATGAAGGCCGATCTGCTCGCCCGGCTGCTGGACGACCGCGAGGCCAAGCGCCAGGTGGCCCTGCTCACGCGGCTCGACGGCGGCGATCAGGCGCTGGTCTATCCCGATGGCGTCGTGGGCGGGCTCCCGGTCGATACGGCGCTGCGCGCGGCGGCCATCGAAGCCATCCGCGACGACCGCTCGGCGACCGTCGAGACCGATGGCGGCGCGGTCTTCGTCGAAGTGTTCAACCCGCCGCTCCGGCTGATCGTCGTCGGCGCGGTCCACATCGCCCAACCCCTCGCCCGCATGGCCGCGGTCGCCGGCTACGACGTCGCCGTCGTCGACCCGCGCGGCTCCTTCGCCACGGACGACCGGTTCCCCGGCGTCGACCTCGTATGCGAGTGGCCCGACGAGGCCCTGGCGGCGCTCGACCCGGATCGGCGCACCGCGGTGGTGACGCTGACCCACGACCCCAAGATCGACGATCCGGCCCTCGAGGTCGCGCTGCGCTCGGATGCATTCTATATCGGCGCGCTCGGCAGCCGGAAGACCCATGCCGGCCGGGTCGAGCGGCTCACCGGCAAGGGCGTTGCGGCCGACGCTATCGGCCGCATCCACGGGCCGGTCGGGCTGTCGCTGGGAGCGGTCTCGCCGGCCGAGATCGCGATTTCGATCCTCGCCCAGGTGACCCAGGCCCTGCATCGGCGGAACGGGGACGCAAAGGCGGCGTGAAGTTCGGCGACGTCCCGCTGGCGGAGGCCGAGGGCGCCATACTCGCCCATTCGATCCGGCTGCCGGGGGTTGCGCTCAAGAAAGGCCGGACGCTCGCCCGCGAGGACGTCGCGGCGTTGCGCGCGGCGGGGCGCGACCGCATCGTCGCCGCGCGTCTCGAACCGGACGAGCTGGCGGAGAACGAAGCCGCCGGGCGGATCGGCGCCGCCTGCGGCGGGGCCAACGTCCGGCTCGAGGCCTCCTTCGCCGGCCGGAGCAACCTCCGGGCCGCGGCGCGCGGCGTCGCCGTCATCGACGAGCGCCGCGTCGAGCGCATCAACCTGATCGACGAGACGGCGACGCTGGCGACGCTCCGGCCCTATGAGCCGGTCGAGCGCGGGCAGATCGTCGCGACCGCCAAGATCATCGCCTTCGGCGTCCCGCTGCGCGTCGTCGAGGCCTGTCTCTCGATCGCCGCCGAGGCCTCGGGCGTCGTCCGGGTCGCCGCCTTCGAGAAGATGACCGTCGGGCTCATCCAGACCCGCCTGCCGGGGCTCAAGGAGAGCCTGATCGCGAAGATGGTGGAGACCACCCGCGCCCGCCTCGCCGCGGTCGAAGCGGCGTTGGGCCCGGAACTCCGCTGCGCCCACGACGAGGACGCGGTGGCCGGCGCGCTTGGTCGGCTGGCGGCGGCGGGGTGCGACGTCGCTTTGGTGCTCGGCGCTTCGGCGATCGTCGATCGCCGCGACGTCGTGCCGCTCGCGATCGAGCGGGCGGGCGGCGTCGTCGAGCATTTCGGCATGCCCGTCGACCCCGGAAACCTGACCCTGCTCGCCCGCTGCGGCGAGATGCGGGTGTTGGGGGTTCCGGGCTCCGCCCGGTCGCCGCGCCTGCACGGGTTCGATTGGGTGCTCCAGCGAATATGCGCGCGGCTGCCCGTCGCCGGCCGCGACGTCATGCGGATGGGCGTCGGCGGCCTGTTGAAGGAGATCCCGAGCCGCCCGCTGCCGCGCGACGACGCGGGCCGCGCGCGGCGCGAGGGCGGCGCGGCGCGCGTGGCCGCGGTGATCCTGGCGGCGGGCCAGTCGCGGCGCATGGGCGCCCTCAACAAGCTGGCCGCGGAGATCGAGGGAATCCCCATGCTGGTGCGGACCGCGGATGCGGTGCTGGCGTCGCGGGCGGATCCCGCCCTCGTCGTCGTCGGGCACGAGGCGGACCGCATCCGCGCCATGATCGGCGCGCGCCCGGTGACGATCGTGGACAACCCCGATTACGCCCGCGGGTTGTCGAGTTCGCTCCGGCGGGCGATCGTCGCCCTCCCCCGCGGCGTCGACGGCGTCCTGGTGTGTCTGGCCGACATGCCGGACGTGACGCCGGCGCATATCGACCGGCTGATCGCGGCGTTCGATCCGGCGGCGCAGCGCGCGATCTGCGTGCCTACCTTCAGCGGCAAGCGCGGCAATCCGGTGCTGTGGGGGCGCCAGTTCTTCGCCGAGATGGCCGACGTCGCGGGCGACGTCGGGGCGCGGCATCTGATCGGCGCCCATGCCGACGCGCTGTGCGAGGTCGCGATGCCCGACGACGGCGTGCTCACGGACATCGACACGCCGGACGCCCTCGCCGGCCGGCGGGGGGCGCGCTCCGATACGCCGGTCAGACCGCGCGGCGCATCTTGAGCTTGAGCCCGACCACCTGATAGATGTCGAGCCCCGTCAGGGAGACGATCTCCCGCAGGGGCAGCGACGTCTCCGCCAGCAGGACGCGCGCATGGCTGAGCGGGCTGCGGCGGACGGAGCCGCGCCGCCATCTCGCGGCAGGTCTGGGCTCGTCCGCTCCTCCGCGCCGGTCCCGGTCCAGGCCGCGCGCGATCGCCTCGCGCAGGGCCGCCTCGCGGCGGAGCTTGTCGGCCTGGACGTGCGAATCGCCGAATCCGGCGGAGGCGAACGCGCTTCCGGCGGCGCGCGGTTGCGGCCGCCGGAAGCGCTGCGTCTGCCGCTGAGGCCGGTCGGACGGGCGCTCCCGCCGCGCCGCCTCCTCCAGGGTCATGCCGTGGCGCGCCGCGAAGCGGGTCGCGGCGGCGAGCGCGTTGGCGCGTTCGCCGTCGAAGGGGCTCGCTGCGGCGAGCGTCAGCAGGGCGCGGAACCGCGCCTGTTCCGTCTCCGAAAACGGCCTGACCGCGGCGGTCACCTTCGTCCACTCCTCCGGGCCGGCGGCGACGGCGCCGCCGAGGGCGAGTATAGCACCGGGCGGAGCGAAGATTCCGCTTTGAATCGAGCCCCGCCCGCTATATCGGTATGCGCTCCTCGCCCGATTCCGGAGTGCGACGCGAACGATGCCGGAGGAATCCCCCCCGCCGCGTTGGGTCAAGCCGACGACCGACTACGCCCCGCTGGTCGCGTTCTTCGCGGTCTATCAATGGAGCGACGACCTGCTGACCGCGACCGCGGCGCTGATGATCGCCACCGCGATCGTCCTCGTCGTGGCGCGCGTGGTCGCGGGCCGGATCCCGAAATTTCCCCTGGTCATGGCCGGCGCGCTCGTCGTCTTCGGCGGGCTCACCCTGTGGTTCGACGACCCGATCTTCATCAAGGTCAAACCGACCATCGTGCAGGCGTTGATCGCCGGAGTCCTGCTGGGCGGCCTCGCCTTCGGCAAGCCGCTGTTGAAGCCCGTCCTGGGGACGAGCTGGGAGATGGGCGACGACGGCTGGCGCCAGCTCACGCGCCGCTTCGGCCTGTTCTTCGTCGCGATGGCCGCGCTCAACGAGATCGTCTGGCGGACGCAGCCCGAACACGTCTGGGTCAACTTCAAGGTCTTCGGCATCGCCGGTCTGGCGATCGCCTTCACCATCTGCCAGATGCCCATGCTGCGACGCCACTTCCTCGCCGCCCAGGCGCGGAAGCAGGGTTGACGGCCCGGCGGCGAGGCGACGGCCCGTGAAACGGCCGACCCGAACCGGCGGGACGAGACCCTCCGCCCGCTCCAACGCGGCGCAAAGCGCAAGCTATGTCGGCAGTTCCGAACACAAGGACAAACGGTGGTGGGGTGGACTTCCGACGTCCGGGTCCAGGCGAGAGTTGACTACTTTGACCACCATCTGTCCGCTGACGACTGGCGCAGACAGGGATCGGGCGACGAGGTGGATTCGGCAGGCCATCGGATCGGGCCAATACGAATTCGTGGAGGGAGACCAGGATTTTCCCAAGCACGTCTGGCATAGAGAGCCCGATGGCGGGGTCTGGTACGGCAGATGCTCGAATCGCTCCAAAGGAGAATACAAGGGCTGGCCCATAAACGAGGACGAGCGTCGTGAAATTTTCGGTTGACTGGCGGGACGGCGATCGGGGGAGCCCGGACGTCGATCTGTCGGCCGTGGGCGAGCTTCGTATTCACGTCGGGGGGACGAACGTCTGCCGCTGTCTGGGAACAGGAGACCGCGATGCGCCGCTCTGCGACGATTTCTCCATTTCCGCCTACCCTCTGGCGGAAAGCGTTGCGATGGACTGGTGGAGGCTGTTCGGCGGTCGCGACGTATGGCATCGCCTGCGCAAATATCGCGGCGGCTACGCCATCCCGGACATACGCATTCGCTTCGACGGCGCCGGTTTCGACATCGACTGCGCGCCGTATCGCTATGAAAATCCTCCCATTTTTTTCACAGAATGCGGGAAGGAACGGCTGAAACGCGCCGATGTCGAGCACGCGCTGGGCGGGTTTCTGGACGAGGTGGTCGCCCATCTCGATGCCGGGAACACGCAGGACTCCGGTCTGCAACTCAGATGGGCGCGCATCCGGGCGTCCCGCGAAGACGAAGACGAGGTCCGGTTCTGCGAAGCCGCGGGCGCGCTCGGCCTCGATCCTTACGACGTGTCCGACGACGATGCGGCGTTTATCGAGGCCAGCGGCGTATTGTTCGAGGGCGAGCCGCTGGCCGAGTTTCTTGCCGGTCTGCGCGGCGCCGACGAACCGGAGGCCGTGCTGGACTGGATACGGAGGTCCGAGGAATGGCCTCGCTACAAGTCGCGCCTTCCGGTGCTGCAAGACGTGAAGCGACACGTTCGCAACGCGGCGGCGGAGGGAAGCGGCGCCGACGCGGAACGTCCCTGGGCGCCGGGCTATCGATGCGCGCGCGCAACCCGACGGGCGCTGGAGATGTCGCAGGAGCAGCGTTTCACGTCGGTTTCGGCGCTGGCGAAGCGGTTGGGCGCCGGCCATTTCGGCATGGTCCCTTCCGTCCCCGGGATTCGCGCTCTCGTGCGATCCGACGACCGCGAAACCCGCATTCATCTGCGGCGCACCGGCGACAACAGAGGCAACCTGTTCGCACTGGGCCGCGCGATCGGCGATGCGGTCGCCAACCCGCCCGCACGGCGATCGGCGGTGAACGATCTCCCCTTCGCGTCGCGCCAGGCGTGCGGCCGCGCTTTCGCCGCGGAGTTCCTGGCCCCGGTCGACGAGGTCCGGTCCATGCGCGAAGACGGTCTCGATACCATCTCCATCGCCGACGAGTTCGGCGTCTCGACCGAGGTCGTCGAGCGGCAGTTGGAGAACGCGGAGCGCATCCGGCAAGCCTGCGCATGACCGCCGCTCCGGAGGCCCCGCGGCGTCTCATACGCATCGACCCGGACGTCCGCTTGATTATCGCGGCTCTTGCGCTATCTAAGCCATACGGCCGTCGCGCGCCCCGGCCGCACGCCACGGAGGAGGAGGACGACGATGTTCATTCAGACCGAGCAGACCCCCAACCCGGCGACACTCAAATTCCTCCCCGGACAGACGGTCATGGAGCGCGGCACCGCCGATTTTCCGTCGCCGGAGGCGGCGGAGCGTTCGCCCCTGGCGCAGCGCCTGTTCGGGATCGAAGGCGTGACCGGCGTCTTCCTGGGCGCCGATTTCGTCACCGTCGCCAAGTCGGGCGCGCATGAGTGGCACATCCTCAAGCCGCCGATCCTCGGCGCCCTGATGGAGCATCTCGCCGCGGGGCTTCCGGTCGTGGACGATACCGGCGCGCCGGAGGCGGCCGCGCAGGACGAGGACGACGACGAGGTCGTGGCCCAGATCAAGGAGCTGCTCGATACCCGCGTGCGTCCGGCGGTGGCGATGGACGGCGGCGACATCGTCTTCCACGGCTTCGACCAGGGCGTGGTCTATCTCCACATGCAGGGCGCCTGCGCCGGCTGCCCGAGCTCGACGGCGACGCTCAAGATGGGCATCGAAAACATGCTCCGGCACTACGTCCCCGACGTGCTGCGGGTCGAACCGGTGACGTAGCCCGCAGGCCGCTCCTCCGATACGCGGAATCTCGAAGGCCGACGCCCTCGCCGGCCGACGCCCTCGCCGGCGGCGGCGGCGGTCGGTCGGCTTCAGATACGCGAAATCTCGAAGGTCGACGCCGGGAACAGGTCCTCGGCGGCGAGACGGCGTTCGGACAGCCCCTGGTCGTAGGAGTAGCGCGTCGCGGCGTCGATTTCGTGCGCGCAGTCGGGGATGCCGTAGCGCCAGTAATCCTCCCCCATCAACGCCCTCGTCTCGAGCGCCTCCGCCTCGACCCAGGGCAGGGTGACGTTGAGGGCGGCGATCTGGCGGACCTCTTCGAGGGCGATCCGCTTCGCCTCCAGAAACGCCTTGTACAAGCTCCCCGGCAACCAGGGATGGCGCTCCGCGAGCGATTTCTTGACGCCCATCAGATGCATGATGGGGAACATCCGGGTCTTCGCGTAATAGGCGCGCTCGACCTCGCGGTAGTTCGGGAACAGCCGCGCGACGTGCGGCTTGCCGGCGACGAAGCTGGAGGGCGCGCGGGCGGTCATCACCGCGTCGAGCTCGCCCTCCTCGAGCATCCCGACCAGAGTCTGATCCGGGCCGATCGGGCGCAGATCGACGCCGTTGGTCAGTTCGAGCGGCGTGCGCTCGTCGCGGCCGGTCTCCTCCTGTCCGCCGTTGCGCCACCGGATGTCCTGCGGTCGGACGCCGTACTCGTCCTCCAGCATGCCGCGCATCCACACCGGGGCCGTCATCTGGTACTCGGGCACGCCCACCGTCTTACCCTTGAGGTCCTCGGGCCGGTCGATGCCGCGATCGGTCCGCACGTAGATGCCGGAATGGCGGAACACCCGCGACACGAAAGCCGGGATGCCGACGAACGGGCTCTCGCCGCGCGACGTGACCATCATGTAGCTCGAAAAGGACAGTTCGCAGACGTCGAACTCCTCGTAGCGGAAGGCGCGGAAGAAGATTTCCTCCGGCTCCATCGGGATGAAGGTCACGTCGCAGCCTTCCACCCGGACCCGCCCGTCGCGAATGGCGGCCACGCGATCGTAATTGCCGCAGACGATGGTGATCGGGATGTTCTTCGCCATCTTCATCCTCCCGGCCGAACCGGCCCAGTCGTCGCATATGTCGGCGCGCCCCGCAAGGCGGAGGCCGGGCCGTCGGCGGTCAGACCCCCGCGATTCGCGCCGCCCGGTCGCGCGCGAGGCCCAGCGTCTCGCCCGCGTCCAGGATTTCGCTCCAGGTCGTTTCGTCGACCGGTATGCCGTCCCGCTCGCGCCGCCGCTTCGCTTCGCGCTCCGGATCGCCGGCGACCATGACCGGGCGGTCGGCTTGCGCCGGCGCGCTCGACTTGACGTAGGCCACCAGCGCGTCGATCTCCGATCGCAGCCACGCGGCCTCCACCAGCCGCGCCGGGTCGATCACGAAGGTCAGCATGTTGTTGACGATGCCGGCTCGCCGCGGATTGCCCGGCTGAATCGTTCCGCCTCCGGTCAGGCCGCCGGCCAGCAGTTCGCAGATCAGCGCCAGCCCGGAACCCTTATGCTCGCCGAAGGGCAGCATCGCGCCCCGCGGATCGGCGAACATGACGCCGGGATCGTTGCTGGGCCGCCCCTCGGCGTCGAGCACCGACCCGTCGGCGATGCGCTCGCCTTTGTTGCGCGCGACCCGGAGCTTGCCCAGGGCGACCCTGGACGTCGCCATGTCGAGCAGCACCGGCGGGGTCCGCCCGGTTCCCGGCAAGGCGACGCAGACCGGGTTGGTGACGAAGCGCGCGGCGACGCCGGCGAAGGGCGCGACCGTCGGCGCATGGTCCACGACGTTGACGAAATGGACCGAAATCAGGCCGGCGGCGGCGCACGACTCGCCATAGGCGCCGACGCGGCCGATATGATGCGCGTTGCGGAGGGCGGCCAGCACGACTCCGGTCTCGCGGCAGCGCTCGACCGCGGCGTCCATCGCCTCGCCGGCGACGCGCCGGCCATAGCCGCGGCGTCCGTCGAAGGCGAGGATCGCCCCGTCGTCCTTGACCCGTAGGACGGAGGTGTTGGGCGCGAGCAGCCCGGCCCGCAGGTGATCGACGTATGCCGGAACCAGCCCCACCCCATGGCTGTCATGTCCCATGAGGTTGGCTTCGACCAGATGGCCGGCCGCCAGCCGCGCCTCCGCGTCCTCGCTCCCGCCGAGGCGCAGGATTTCGCCGACGAGCTCCTTCAGCGCGGCCTCGCTCAGCACCATGCGCCGACTCCCGACCCTTCCCGACATGCCGACGGCTGTGTAGCCCAGGCGATCGGGCGTGTCACCGTCCCTCCCCCTCTCCCCCCTTGAAACGCCCGCGGCTCCTCCCCATATCCGGGTTGCCGCCGGGGATGCCTGATGAGGGTCCCATGAACGGCGGCGGCGCGACGCGGAGCGCCGCGCGCTCATCGTCCAGCTACGGAGGTGAAAGCTATGCTGGCAAGAAATCCGATCTCCCCGAACCGCAACCGGCTGGTTCCGAACCTCGCCTTGCATCGCGAGATGGACCGGCTGTTCGACGGCGTGCTGCGCCGCTTCGACCTGCCGGCGGCGTTCGACGCCCCGGACGCCAGAGGCGCCGTCCGACCGAGGATGGACGTGGTCGACGGCGAGCATGACGTCCAGGTCACGGTGGAACTCCCCGGCCTCGACGAGAAGGACGTCGAGGCGACCTTGGCGGACGGCGTCCTCACCGTCCGCGGCGAGCGGGCGAAGGAGTCCGAAGACTCGCCGCCGGACGACGGCCGCTACCGGCTGCGCGAGCGCAGCTTCGGCGCGTTCGAGCGGGCGTTGCGGATCGACGTCCCGATCGAGGAGGACGCCGTCCGGGCTTCGTTCGCGAACGGCGTCCTGCGCGTCGTGCTTCCCAAGACCGAGGACGCCAAGCCCAAGGTCAGGCGGATCCCGATCGCGAGCTGATCCCGGTCCGCGGGCGTCCGCGGGGGCGGCGGTCCATACGGGCCGCCGCCCTCCTTTCCGGCCCCGGCCGCGCCCGGCGCGATCCGGCGTCCGAAGGGAGCGTCGCCGGGAGCGCCCGCCGACGATCGGAAAGTCGACGACCGGAAAGTCGACGATCGGAAAATCGACGATCGGAAAATCGACGATCGGAAAATCGACGACCGGAAAGCCGCGCGGTCACGCCGGCGGCCCGAGCGCCTGCGTCATCGCGTCGTAGCCGAACACCCAGCCCGGATCCATCGGGTCGCGGAGCCACTTGTTCTCGCGCGAATGCCTCTGCACCGCCGAGGCGCGGTCCTTGCGGCTCGCCTCGTAGAGCGCGAACGCGGCCTCGACGTCGGCGCCGCAGCGCTCCAGGCAGCGCGTCAGGATGGCCGCGTCCTCGATCGCCATCCCCGCCCCCTGCCCCATATGCGGCTTCATCGGATGGCATGCGTCGCCGATCAGCACGATGCGCCCGCGGCTCCAGAGCGGTAGCGGGGCGCGCTCGAACAGCGGCCATTTGGTCACGCCCGAAGCGATCTCCAGAAGCCCCTGGACTTCCGGATGGAAGCCGGCGAAGGCGGCGCGGAGCTCGTCCCCGTCCGCATCGACGTGGGACGGGCCGTGATCCCAGACGGGTTCGGGAACGCCGGTCACGAAGTAGATCTCCTCGTGTCGGCGGTCGAGGTAATAGACCACGATATGCGTATCGCCATGGTCGTCGTCGGACCACCATTTCGTCATCTCGCCCGGCGCCGCCCCGCCGAGCCGGGCGGCCGGGATGATGCATCTGTGGGCGACGTATCCCGAATAGACCGGCCGCTCCGGCCCCAGCAGCAGCTCGCGGACCCTGGAGTTGACGCCGTCCGCTCCGATCAGCACGTCCGCTTCGGCCGCGTCGCCGTCGGCGAAGCGAAGGCTTACCGCTCCGCCTCCCTGGGTCGCCTCGGTCAGCCGCTTCCCGAACTCGACCGTGCCGGGCTCGACCGCATCGGCGAGGATGGCGTGGAAGTCGCCGCGATGGATCAGCATGTAGCAGGCGCCGAACTCGGCCTCGAGGACGTCCCGCATCGGGTAGTCGAACGTCACCCGTCCGCTGTCCCATCGCCGGCTCCGCCACGCCGCCGGCCGGAGGCCCACGTCGAGCATGCGCGGCTCGACGCCGATCGCGCGCAGGACCTTGAACACGTTCGGGCTGAGGGCGATGCCGGCCCCGAGGCGGGCGAAGGACGGCGCCTGCTCGAAGATGCGGACGCGGCGGCCGCGCCGCTGCAACAGCGCGCCGGCGACGATGCCGCCAAGCCCGGCGCCGACGATCGCGACCCGCAATTCGCTCCGCATCGGGAAACCTAACCGTGGGCGCGCCGCCGGGACAAGGGCGCGTCCAGTTTCACCGCATATGAGCGTCGGTTTGAGAAATCGGGTCCTGCCGCGGCGCGACCGCTCCGAAAGGACCCGTCATTCCCGCGAAAGAGCGTGTGAAGAAATCCCGAGACATCCGCGTGGGCGTCGGTTCAGCCGACCGAGCGCACGAAATCCCCGGGCGCAGGGGAATGACGAGGGAGGCCTGTGACGACGGCCCGAGGGAGGCCGTCGCGGCCCCCCCTTCGTCATTCCCGCGAAAGCGGGAATCCATATTCGTATCCCGCTTCCTGCTTCCGTGGGGACGAGGGGCCTGTGACGTCGGCTCGAGGCGGACGCCAAAGACCCGTCCTTTCCCGCCCTGGATTCCCGCTTTCGCGGGAATGACGAGGGGGGCTGTGACAACGGTCCGAGGGAGACCACCGACTCGAGGCGGATACGCCCCCCCCTTCCGTCATTCCCGCGAAAGCGGGAATCCATATTCGTATCCCGATTCCTGCTTCCGTGGGGACGAAGGGCCTGTGACGTCGGTCCGAGGCGGACGCCAAGGCCCCGTCCTTCCCCGCCCTGGATTCCCGCTTTCGCGGGAATGACGGAGGGGGCTGTGACGACGGTCCGAGGGAGGCCATCGGCTCGAGGCGGATACGCCCCCCCTTCCGTCATTCCCGCGAAAGAGCGTGTGAAGAAACTCTTGGCGTTTGGGATGGGTCGTGATTCTGTGGGTTTGTTCGTTGGTTTGAGTGGGAGGGTTGTTATGTCGGTTTTGGGAGGTGCTCGCTGCATGCGCCCGAATCGTCATCAGTTGGAGTGGCGGATGGTGGATTTGGATGGGACGCTTGCGCCGGATCATCGGGCGCGTGTGGTTTGGGGTTTCGTGTCGGGCATGGATCTGAGCGCGTTTTATGCGCGGATCGGTTCTCGTGAGCATGGTTCGGGTCGGCCTGCGGCGGACCCTGCGGTTTTGTTGGCGTTGTGGCTGTACGCGACGTTGGAGGGAGTGGGTTCGGCGCGTCGTCTTGCGCATCTGTGCGAGAGTGACATGGCGTATCGGTGGCTGTGTGGAGGTGTGCGAGTGAACTACCATGGTCTGAGCGATTTCCGGGGTGGGCATGGGGTTGTGCTGGATGGTCTATTGAGCGAGCAGGTTGCGGCGCTTGTGGCGTCGGGGATGGTGAGTTTGGAGGAGGTGGCGGTTGACGGGACGAAGGTTCGAGCGAGCGCGGGTTCGGGTTCGTTTCGCGGCGAGCGGGGCTTGTCGGGCTACGAGGCGGCGGCGCGGGAACGGGTTGCGGCGCTGAGGTCGGAGTTGGCGAGCGATCCGGCGGCCGGGTCGCGGCGTCTTCGCGCGGCGCGGGCGCGGGCCGAACGCGAGCTTGCGGAGAAGGTTGCGGCGGCGCGGAAACAGCTTGCGGCGTTGCGCGCGGAGAAGGCGGGGCGGTCTCGGACGCACAAGAAGGCGGAGAAGAAGAAGCCGGGGCCGAAGGTCTCGACGACGGATGCGCAGGCGCGCCGGATGCGGTTTGCCGACGGCGGTGTGGGGGCGGGGTACAATCTCCAATTGGCGGTGAGCACCGATAGTCACGTCATTGTGGGGGTCCAGGAGACGGATCGTCGCAACGACGCGGGTTTGGCGGGTTCGATGGTTGAGCAGATCGAGCGGCGCTATGGCGCGCGCCCGGCGCGCTTGCTGGCGGATACGCGCTATGCCGCGCGCAAGGACATGCTGGCGTTGGGTGGGAAGGGGGTGGAGGTTTACACGCCGCCGGCTCCGGTGAAACAGGCGGCGAAGGCCGAGAGCGTGCGCCGTCGTGAACGCGGACGCGCCGGCGAACCGGTTGCGTTGCAGGCTTGGCGCGCCCGCATGGCGAGCGAGGCGGGGCAAACGATCTATCGTCGTCGCATGAGGGTCGAGGGGGTCAATGGCGTCGTCAAGCAACGGGGATTGGGCCGCCTTGTGGTCCGCGGGCTTGCCAAGGTGCGGGCGGTGGCGTTGCTGCACGCTCTGGCGCACAATCTGTGGCGCGGTCATCGGCTCGCCTGTATGGCCGGATGAGCATCGCAACCCGCCCTGCCGCCGCCCCGCCCCTTGCCCGACCCATGCCGGGAGCGGCTTGAAACCCGCCGCCGCGCACGACCGCCGCCGCGCCGGACGAACCCACCACGCAACGCCCTAACCCGCCGCCGCCGCACGACCGCCACACCGAACCGGCAGGGTCCTATCCCGAACGAACACCAGGATTCCTTCACACGCTCGAAAGCGGGAATCCATATTCGTATCCCGCTTCCTGCTCCCATGGGGACGAAAGGCCTGTGACGACGGTCCGAGGCGGACGCCAAGGCCCCGTCCTTCCCCGCCCTGGATTCCCGCTTTCGCGGGAATGACGAGGGGGGCTGTGACGTCGGCCCGAGGAAGGCCATCGGCTCGAGGCGGATACGCCCCCCTTCCGTCATTCCCGCGAAAGCGGGAATCCATGTTCGTATTTCGATTCCTGCTTCCGTGGGGACGAAGGGCCTGTGACGTCGGCTCGAGGTACGCCCAAGGCCCCGTCCTTGCCTGCCCTGGATTCCCGCTTTCGCGGGAATGACGAGGGGGCTGTGACGACGGTCCGAGGGAGACCACCGGCTCGAGGCGGATACGCCCCTCCCTTCCGTCATTCCCGCGAAAGCGGGAATCCATATTCGTATCCCGATTCCTGCTTCCGTGGGGACGAGGGGGGTGCGACGACGGTCCGAGGGAGGCCATCGGCTCGAGGCGGATACGCCCCCCCTTCCGTCATTCCCGCGAAAGCGGGAATCCATATTCGTATCTCGATCCCTGCTTCCGTGGGGACGAGGGGCCTGTGACGTCGGCCCGAGGCGGACGCCAAGGACCCGTCCTTTCCCGCCATGGATTCCCGCTTTCGCGGGAATGACGAGGGGGGGGGTGCGACGATGACCCCAGGGAGGCCATCGGCTCGAGGCGGACGCCAAGGACCTGTCCTTGCCCGCCCTGGATTCCCGCTTTCGCGGGAATGACGAGGGGGGGGGTGCGACGATGACCCCAGGGAGGCCATCGGCTCGAGGCGGACGCCAAGGACCTGTCCTTGCCCGCCCTGGATTCCCGCTTTCGCGGGAATCAGGACAGGGCGCGTCCCGGTCTCGGGACCTGTGACAGGGGTCGTACGGGGATGCGGGATGCGATTCAAGACCCGGAGATACGGAGGGAAGCCGTCCGCGGACCGCCGCCCCCCGTCAAGGCGCGCTTCCGCTCCCGCGCCGTTCCTCTCGGGAGGCCTCCCCGGCGTCGGCGAGATCGAAGATCGTCTCGATCAACACCCCATGGCGCCAGAGGTCGGCGGCGTCGTTGCGCGCGAGGCGGGGTTCGATCCCGAATCGGCTGGCGACGCGCGCGACCGCGTCCTCCACCCGCGCGCCCCCGCGAAAGGCCTCGGCGAGGGCCGGCATGTGGGCGAGGTCGCGCCGCGCCGAAAAGGTGACCCGATGGCCGCGGCCCTCGGCGCGCGCCTGGACGCGGAACGGCGCCGTGACCGTCACGCCGCGCTGCAACGCCAGACGCTCCGGCGGCGCCGGCCCCATATGCCCGGCGATCAGCCGGTCGAGCGCGCCCGCCAGCTCCCCGGCATGGGCGAACCGCTCCTCGCCGAAGACCACGCTGCCGTCCGGCCAGCGGTCGGAACTGGGTTCGGGGGAGATCAGACGGACCCGGCCGGCGATGGGCTCGATCAGGAAGCCGGAGACGCAGCAGATGGTGCGATGCGACCAGATCTCGTCGTCGTCGGCATACGGGCCGCTCCTGTTCTCGCCGAACTTGCGCCGCTCATGCGCGACGCGCTCGGGCCAGCGCCTGGCCACGTCGCGGACGTGACCGGCCTCGGCGAGAGCGAGCATGGACTCGCGGTTGACCAGGGCGAAGTCCACCTCCGCCAGCTCCTCGGGCGAGAACGCCGCATGGATCTCGTTCAGCCGGCGCAGCGAGACCACGGAGAAACGCAGCACCGGATACGGATACTCCGCGGACCGCGCGAGGGCCATGAGACGCCGGACGCGGTCAAAGTCGGCGGTCGCCGCCGCGGTCGTGGTCGTGGGGAAGCGTCCGAGCACGCGGCGGAAGGCGTCCGCATGAGCCTCGTACTCCGGATGGTCGAGGGGGTCCGTCGCCCAGAACAGGAAACCCCGCGCGGCGCTCTCGCCGAAGACCCCGCGCAGCGCCCGCAGCATCTCTTCCCAGGCGTCGACGTCCGTCCGCAGGACCGCCTCCAGCGGCCGCGCGGCGAGCCCGCAAAACCAGCAGCCGAGCGAACAGCCCTGGGTCAGCTCCGCGGTGAAGGGCAGATGCAGGGACAGCGGCGCGATGACGTAGCCTTCCGCGAAGGCGGCCCGCGCCTTCTGGCGCGCCCGCCACAGCCGGTAGGGCTCGGCCGCGCCCGCATCGTCGGCGGCGAAGTCGATATAGGCTTGCGCCCGGCTTTCGACGCGCAGATAGGCGCGGACGGCCGGCGCGGCGCGGTCGATCGGCTCGCCGGAACGCCAGAGGAAGGCGAGCGGAGAAGGATCCACATCGAGCCCGGCCCGCGCCGCGGCGGCCCGGGGATCGTCGCGGACGGCGGCGCGGAAGCGCTCGTCGGCCAGCCAGCGCTCGCGGAAGCGCTTCACATGCGCGTAGAGTCGCGAATCGCCGTCCGAACGGGAGTCGCAGACCGCTCCTCCCGTCCCGGCCGCGGCGGGCGGAAGCCCGGACCGGGACGGGAGAGCGACCGTCACCGCCGGCGCGCCGACGGACGGCGCGCTACGCCCATGGCAAGGCGCCGCCCGAGTCCACACTGCCGACGGAGCCCGCGGTGCTGAGCGAGCTCGCGGTCGAGGGAACGGTTCCGGCGCATGCGATCGAGCCCGCGGTGCTCGCGGTCTTGCCGCCGCCGGCGACCACCATCAGCGCCTCGTCCTGGAGCTGCTGATTCGGGTCGGGAGGCATGGCCAGGTGGAAGGTGTCGTGGTCGTTGAGAACGACGTTCACGTCCATGTCCGCCGGCACGTCGACCCCGTGCTCCTGCAGAATGTCCTTCGGATGCTCCTTGATCTCGCGCAGCCGATCCTCGTCGGAGCGGCAGGCGTCGGCGAGGTCCTGGAAAACACGGGCGCGCCGAAGGAAGGCGTCGTGGGCGTCTTCCTGGTGGATGTCGTCTTGCATGATCGTCTCCCCGCGATGTTCGGGGGAATGCTCCGTCCAACGGTTCGAGATGCTGGAACCCATCCCCCGGGTCTTCGGCATCATCCATAACCATGGCGGAGGGGGTAAACCCTAATTTCTTCCGAGCGAGGAGGCGAACGCGTCGACAGGCCGCGCCGCGCGGTCCCGGCGTCCGTCGCCGACGGGGCCGGGACGGGAGGGCGCGGTCGTCGCGACCGCCGCCTTCCCGCCGACGGTGGATTCGCGGTCAAGGGTTATAGGGTTGGTTGGTCGGAGTCGAAGTAATCGCCGCGCTGCTTACGGAGGCGAGCGAACCCGCGGTGGAAACGGTGGAAGGAACGCACCCGATGGTTGCCGCCGAGCTCGCCGTGCCTGCGGTCTTGCCGCCGGCGACCGCCAGCAGCGACTCGTCCTGGAGCGCCTGATTCGGGTCGGGAGGCATGGCCAGGTGGAAGGTGTCGCGGGTGTTGAGGACGACCTTCACGTCCACGTCCATCGGCATGTCGATCCCGTGCTCCCGCAGAACGTCCTTCGGACGCTCCTCGACCTCGCGCAGCCGATCCTCGTCGGAACGGCAGGCGTCGGCGAGGTTCTGAAAAACGGCGCCTTGCCGGCGAATGAGGCGGTAAGCGCCTTCCTGGTGAACGTCGTCGCGCATGACCGTCTCCTCTGCAAGGTTCGGGCGAATGCTCCATCCTGCGGTTCGAGACGATGGAGTAACGGATGGGGGGTAAACCCTGGGCTCAGGACCTGTAACGGGGGTTGTATAGGGATGCGGGACGTGAGTCACACCCTACCGGATATAGGGGGCCGGATATAGGGGGCCGGATATAGGGGGGCGTCATGTCCGACCGCCCTTTCTGGCTATCCGACGCCCAATTCGCCCGCCTCGAGCCGCCGTCGCCCAACGAAGGTCCGGGGCGTCCCCCGGGTCGACGACCGGCGCGTCGTTTCCGGCGTCGTCCACGTCACAGGCCGCGCCGCACGGCCCCGGCGTCCGTCGCCGACGGGGCCGGGGCGGGAGGGCGCGGTCGTCGCGACCGCCGCCTTCCCGCCGGAAACGGCATCCTAAAGGCTGTCCCTCGCGGTTGCGAAGCTGCTCACGCTTCCGGCCGTACCCACGCAGGAAGGCAGGGTCGAGGTGGTCGCCATCGTGCCCACCGTGCCCATCGTCTTGCCGCCGCCGGCGACCGCCATCAGCGCCTCGTCCTGGAGAACCTGATTCGGGTCGGGAGGCATGGCCAGATGGAAGGTGTCGCGGGTGTTGAGGACGACCTTCACGTCCACGTCCATCGGCATGTCGATCCCGTGCTCCCGCAGAACGTCCTTCGGACGCTCCTCGACCTCGCGCAGCCGATCCTCGTCGGAACGGCAGGCGTCGGCGATGCCCTGAAGGACGGTGCCTCGCCGGCGAACGATGCCGTAGACGTCTTCCTGGTGAATGTCGTCGCTCATGATCGTCTCCTTTGCGATGTCCGGGTGGATGCTCCGCCAAACGTCGGGCGCGTACTACGCACTACTGACGTAACCTTGCCTGTTCTACGTCGCCTGGCTGCTGGCGCAGCCCAGGGAGCTGACCGAACTCGCGGTGGAAGGAATGCTCCCCGCGGTTCCCGCCGAGCTCGCCGTGCCTGCGCTCTTGCCGCCGGCGACAGCCATCAGCGCCTCGTCCTGGAGCACCTGGTTCGGGTCCGGAGTCATGGCCAGGTGGAAGGTGTCGTGGGTGTTGAGGACGACGTTCACGTCCACGTCCACCGGCACGTCAATCCCGCGCTCCCGCAGAACCTCCTTCGGACGCTCTTCGATCTCGCGCAGCAGGGCCTCGTCGGAACTGCAGGCGTCGGCGAGGTTCTGAAGAACGACGCCTTGCTGGCGAATGAGGCGGTAAGCGCCTTCCTGGTAAGCATCGTCGCGCATGATCGTCTCCTCTGCAAGATTCGGACGAATACGTCACTCTGCGGTTCACGATGCCGGAGCAGCGGAGGGGAATAAACCCTAGTTTCAGGATCTTTGACCGAAAGACGACGATGGCGGCGATGCGGACGGCGCCGAAGAAGGCGCGGGCGCATCGGTCCTGTCGGGCGCGAAACCGCCCTGCCCCCGGTCCGGCGTCGGCGCGGTTTGGCCGATTCCATTCCGCCGCCCTTCCCTTCCCGGCCGCGCGATCGCGGCGGCGCGCAGGTCCGTCGGGGGAGCCGGCCGGTCGGGCGCGGCGGTTGAGCGAGGTCGCCGAAGTCTCGATAATCGGCGGACGGGTCGCGATGGAAACACGGCCCGGGATGCGTATGGGGCGAGTCGGGACCGATATCGACTCGATGTCGGGCCCGTCGGCCCGGGCCGCGTATGGGGCTGGCGGTGGCGACTCTCGAAGAGCTGCGGGTCGGGGCGTTCGTCGGCGGGTTGGCGCCGGGCGGAGCGGCCAGGGTCGTCGACGCGGAGTGGTTCGGCGACCGGGCGGTCAAGGTCACCTTCGAGGACTCGGCGGGCGCCGTCGGCAACCGCCTCGTCTACCGCGACGAAGAGCCGTCGATGGAGGTCGTCGAGGCCGGCCGCCCATGGTCCTTCGACGGCGACGGCGCGCTGTTGAGGCTCGTCTCCGAGGCCTGCCGCATCCGTCTCGCCCATCTGTTCGACCCCTATCTCGCCATCCGCGGCTCGCGCATCGAGCCGCTGCCTCATCAGATCACGGCGGTCTACGGCGAGATGCTGCCGCGTCAGCCGCTGCGCTTTCTGCTGGCCGACGATCCCGGCGCCGGCAAGACCGTCATGGCCGGGCTGCTCGTCAAGGAGCTGATGATCCGCGGCGACGTGGAGCGCTGTCTGGTGGTCGCGCCCGGCGGGCTGGTCGAGCAATGGCGGGACGAGCTTCACGAGAAATTCGGCCTGGATTTCGACGTTCTGACGCGGGAGGGGGTGGAGGCCGCCCGCGCCGGCGACCCGTTCTCGGAGCGAAACCTGCTGATCGCCCGCCTCGACGCGCTCGCCCGCGACCCGGACCTCCAGTCCAGGCTCGAAGCGGCGCGGGAATGGGACCTGATCGTGTGCGACGAGGCGCACCGCATGTCGGCGAGCTTCTTCGGCGGCGAAGTGAAACACACGAAGCGCTACCGGCTCGGACGGCTCCTCGGCGGCCGCTGCCGACACTTCCTGTTGATGACCGCCACGCCCCACAACGGCAAGGAGGAGGACTTCCAGCTCTTCATGGCGTTGCTCGACGCGGACCGGTTCGAGGGCCGCTTCCGCGACGGCGCGCACAAGGCCGACGCGTCGGACCTGATGCGTCGGTTGACCAAGGAGGAGTTGTACAGGTTCGACGGCAAGCCGCTCTTCCCCGAGCGCCGCGCCTACACCGTCGAGTACGCGCTCTCGGCGGCGGAAGCCGCGCTCTACGCCGAGGTCACCGACTACGTGCGCGAGGAGATGAACCGGGCCGAGCGCTTCGCCGCCGAAGGCGACGACGGGCGGCGCCGGAACGTCGGCTTCGCGCTCACGATCCTGCAACGCCGCCTCGCGTCCTCGCCGGCCGCCATCCACGAGTCGCTGCGCCGCCGCCGCGAGCGGCTGGAGGCGCGCCTGGCGGAGGAGCCGCTGACGAAGCGGGGCCGGGAGGCGCGCTTGGCGGCCGAGACGGGCCCGCCCGCCTGGCCGGAAGACGACGAGGCCGAAATGGCCGAAATCGAAGACGTCCCCGCCGACGAAATGGAGGCGACGGAAGACGCGGTCCTCGGCCGGGCGACGGCCGCGCGCACCGTCGCCGAGCTGGAGATCGAGATCGACACGCTTCGCCGGCTCGAGGCCCGGGCCCGGGCGCTGCGCCGCTCGGGCGCCGACGCCAAATGGCGCGAGCTCGACTCCATTCTCGACCATCCCCTGATGACGGACGCCAGCGGCGAGCGCCGCAAGCTGATCGTCTTCACCGAGCCGCGCGACACGCTGAACGATCTGGCCGACCGTATCCGCACGCGACTCGGCCGGCCGGAGGCCGTCGCGGTCATCCATGGCGGCATCGGGCGCGAGGGCCGTCGCAAGGCGGTCGGGGCCTTCACCCACGACAAGGAGGCGCTGGTGCTGGTCGCCAACGACGCCGCCGGCGAGGGCGTCAATCTCCAGCGCGCCCACCTCATGGTCAATTACGACCTGCCCTGGAACCCGAACCGCCTGGAGCAGCGCTTCGGCCGCATCCACCGGATCGGCCAGACCGAAATCTGCCATTGCTGGAATCTCGTCGCCGCCGACACGCGGGAAGGCGAGGTCTATTCGCGCCTGCTGGACAAGATCGAGGCCGCCAGGGCCGCTCTCGGCGGGCGGGTCTACGACGTGCTCGGCCGCCTCTTCGAAGCCCGCGCGCTCCGCGACCTGCTGATGGAGGCCATCCGCTACGGCGAGCGCCCGGACGTGAAGGCGCGTCTGTTCCGGGCGGTGGACGACGCGGTGGACCGGCGGCGTCTGCGCGGCCTGCTCGCCGGGCGCGCCCTCGCCTACGACGCGATGACGGCGGCGGACGTCGCCCGCGTCCGCGAGGAGATGGCGCGCGCCGAAGCCCGGCGCCTGCAACCGTTTCACATCCGGACCTTCTTCCTCGAGGCGTTCCGCCATCTGGGCGGCCGCGTGGACCGGCGCGAGGCCGGGCGTTGGGAGGTCGCCCGCGTTCCGGGTCCCGTCCGCGACCGGCCGACCGGGACCGGCGCGCCGATACAGCCGCGCTACGAGCGCATCTGTTTCGAGAAGGACGAGATCGACCGGCCTCCCGTCGCCGCCCATGTCTGCCCCGGCCATCCCTTGCTCGAGGCGACGACGGACCTGATTCTCGAACGGCATCGGGACCTGTTGATGCGCGGCGCCGTCCTGGTCGACGAGACCGACGACGGGGAGGCGCTCCGCGCGTTGTTCTATCTCGAGCACGCGGTCCGGGACGGACGGCGCGGCCGCGACGGTCGGCCGCGGGCGATCTCCCGGCGTCTCCAGTTCGTGGAGATCGACGCGGACGGCGGCGCGCGGGACGCCGGCCCGGCGCCCTATCTCGACTATCGGCCGCTGAAGGAGGACGAGCGCCCCGCCGTCGCCGCCGCGCTCGAAGCGCCCTGGCTCTCCCGCGATGGGGAAGCGAAGGCGGTGGGCTACGCGACCGCGTCCATCGTCCCCCGTCACGTCGAAGAGGTCCGCGCCCGGCGCCTGCCGGAGATCGACAAGGTGGAGCGCGAGGTCGCGGCGCGGTTGAAGAAGGAGATCAACCATTGGGACCGCCGCGCCCAGGACCTGAAGGCGCGGGAGCGGGCCGGCCGCCGCGCCCGGCTTTCGGCCGGCCAGGCCGAGGCGCGGGCGAACGACCTCGCCGACCGCCTGCGACGCCGCCTCGCGGCGCTCGCCCTGGAGCGCGACGTCTCCGCCCTGCCGCCGCGGCTGCGCGGCGCCGCCGTCGTCGCGCCGGGCGGCCTGCTCCGCCGGGCGGCGAAGGCGGCCGGCGACGCGCGAGAGCTGTGGGATACGACGGCCGAAGGCCGCGCCGCGGTCGAGCGCATGGCGATGGAGGCCGTGATGGCGGCCGAACGCGCCCTCGGCCATGCGCCCAGGGACGTGAGCGGCGAACGGCTGGGCTACGACGTCGAGTCGCGCGAGTCGCGCGAGAGCGGCGCCGGCCGGCTGCGCTTCATCGAGGTCAAGGGCCGGGCCGAGGGCGCCGGGACGGTGACGGTCACCCGCAACGAGATCCTGACCGCGCTGAATGCGCCCGACGCCTACGTCCTCGCCATCGTCGAGGTCGCGGACGGCTTCGCGTCCGAGCCGCGCTACGTCCGCGCGCCCTTCGCGCGCGAGCCGGATTTCGGCGCCACCAGCGTGACCTACCGGCTCGCGGACCTGCTCGCGCGGGCGGAGGCGCCGTCGTGAACCCGGGAGCGCCGGCGGAACGCCGGCGCTCCCGGAAAGGTGTATTCCGGGCGGACACCGCCTATATGGCCTTGTATGGTCCGCAATGGGAGGAACGGGACATGACCGAGAGCGACGACCACTGCCCCGACGATCTGCGCGACGCCCTGCGCGATCTCGACGAAGCGAAGGACGAGGCGCGTGAAGAGGAACTCCCTGCGCCTTCCGACGCGGCCTTGGAGAATACGCGGCGGCTGTTGCACGCCATGTACCGCATACTTCCCCGGCGCTTCGAGGTCTATCCAATGCCGGACGCAGAGATTGCGATCCATGTTCCGGGCGGGCCCGGACGTTCGGTCTTGCTTCTGTGCGGTTCGGACGGCGGCGCCTTGTGCTCGGTCAACATGAACGGCGCGCATCGCCGCGCGCGCTATTCCGAGACGCGCGGGCTGCCGGACGGGTTCGTGCGCGACGCTCTCGCCGAACTGGAACGATCGGACAGCCTGCCCGCATGAGTCGTGAATGGAGGAAGAGAGATGACGAAGAATGAAGCGGACAAGCAGTCCGGCTCCAAACGCGAGCGGAAGCGCGCCGCCATGCTTGAGGCCGCGCTTGCCCGTCCGGGCGTTCGCGAAGTCATGCAAGTCTACGACGGTTGGCGGGAGAAGGATCGAGAGCTCGATGCCTACCGCGCGGCGGTGAAAACGACCGGGCGAGTCACGACGACGGATCGTTCAAACCCTCGCTAGACCGGCGGATGAGGATGGCCGACGCGAAACGACGTTCTGGAGAGGATGGGTAGGGAGATGCTGCGGCATTACGCGATGGTAAGAGAAGTCGCCCGCGAAATATCGGAGGCCGCGAATGGCGCGTTCAAAGGCTATGCTTTGGGCGAGAAGGTTGACGAGCCCGACATCACCGGTCTGATGCTAGGAGCAATAGGCGAACGTATAAGAAGTAGAAAATTCAGTGGCGTGACATGGAATGCACGTATACTCACAAGTAGAGGACCAACTGCTGAGGAAAAGCTCCACGGCGCGGATTTCATGGGCGTTCTCGATGTCGATTTTCCCGATTACAAGATAAAGAAAGGATTTCTCGTTCAGGCAAAGAAAGCAGAGTCACGAGATTGGAATCGCTTGACCGACCAATGCAAAAAGATGCTCGAACGCACACGCGATTCCTTCGTGTTTGTCTATTCACGAAAGAGAGGAATAAGGGTAGTCCCGGCGATTTCTGTTCTCGGACTAAAGTCAAGGGATGTTTTCGGTCTATACCATCATAGCGTGCAGAATTTCTTTGAAAACCATATCAAGTGCTTGATCGGCGATCCTCGACTCGATTCTCTCGACATAGGGAAACTGGACGCTCTCGCCGATTTTCCCGTCGAGAGGGTTCTCCATCTCACGGCAAGGATGCCTGAGTGACGACAGGCTCCCGCAAAAAGCTCATCGAGGTCGCGTTGCCGTTGGCGGCGATCAATGCTGCTTCGGGGCGGGAGAAGTCGATCCGGCATGGGCATCCCTCGACGCTGCATCTGTGGTGGGCGCGCAGGCCGCTGGCGGCGTGCCGGGCGGTGCTGTTCGCGCAGCTGGTGGACGATCCGTCCTCCGTTCCCGAGGAGTTTCCCGACGAAGCGGCGCAGGAGCGGGAGCGGCGGCGGCTGTTCGGCGTCGTCGAGCGGCTGGTGAAATGGGAGAACTCCAACGATCCGCACGCGATCGGCGCCGCGCGGCGGGAGGTCGCGCGGTCGGCGGCCCGCGTCCGGGACGTTCCGCCGCCGCGGACGCGGGCGGAGGTCGACGCCTTCCTCGCCGAGCATGCGCCGCCGGTGGTCGATCCGTTCTGCGGCGGCGGCTCGATCCCGCTGGAGGCGCAGCGGCTGGGCCTGCGCGCCCATGGTTCGGACCTCAACCCGGTCGCGGTGCTGATCACCAAGGCGCTGGTCGAGATCCCGCCGCGCTTCGCCGGGCTGCCCCCGGTCAACCCGGAGGCCCGCGCCAGGTTCGCCGTCGGCGCGGTCTGGAACGGCGCGGGCGCGGAGGGGCTCGCCGAGGACGTGCGCCATTACGGGCGCTGGATGCGCGACGAGGCGGAGAGGCGGATCGGCCGTCTCTACCCCAAGGCGCGGCTGCCGGACGGCTCGAAGGCCGCGGTCATCGCCTGGCTGTGGGCGCGCACGGTGGCGAGCCCCAACCCGGCGGCGGGCGGCGCGCATACGCCGCTGGTCCGCTCTTTCGTGTTGTCGTCGAAGAAGGGCCGGGAGGCGATCGTCGTTCCGGTCGTGGAGAATGGCGGATACCGCTTCGCGGTGAAGACGGAAGGCGTCGGGCCGGACGAGTTGGCGCGGGCGAAGAAGGGAGCCAAGGCTTCGCGCGGCGCCAACTTCACCTGCTTGCTGTCGGGGGTGCCGGTCCCCGCCGCGCATATCAAGGCCGAAGGCATGGCCAAGCGGATGAGCGCACGGCTGATGGCGGTGGTGGCGGAGGGCAAGCGTGGGCGCGTCTATCTCGACCCGACGGCGGAAATGGAGGAAGCCGCGCAGCGGGCGGAGCCGGAATGGCGACCAGAGCAAGACCTTTCCGACGACCCGCGAAATGTCTGGTGCATACCATACGGTTTGTCGACCTTCGCCGACCTCTTCACGCCGCGCCAGTTGGCGGCGCTGACGACGTTCTCTGATCTCGTTTCCGAAGCGCGCGAGCGGGTGAAGCGCGGCGCCCTGGAAGCGCTGGCGCTTCCAGGGGATGCCGAAGCCTACGCCGATGCGGTGGCGACGTATTTGGGGCTGTGCGTCAGCCGGCAGGCCAACCGGTGCTCAAATCTGAACTTCTGGGACCCCGGCGGTGAGAAGGTACAGCAGGTCTTTGCGCGGCAGGCGCTGCCGATGGTGTGGGATTTCTGCGAAGCCAATCCGTTCAGCGATTCGAGCGGCAGTTTCGTCGGACAGGTCGGCTATCTCGCCAAGGCGGTCGAGGCGTCGCCCGCGAGCGTCCAACCCGGCGCCGCGGCGCAGGCCGACGCGACGCGGAACGAACCGGCGCGGCCGCCCTGGATCGTCGCGACCGACCCGCCCTATTACGACAACATCGGTTACGCGGACCTGTCGGATTTCTTCTACGTCTGGCTGCGGCGCGCGCTCGCCGGCGTCCATCCCGCGCTGTTCCGGACGCTGCTGGTTCCGAAGTCGGCGGAACTCGTCGCCACGCCCTACCGCTTCGACGGAAGCCGGGAAAAGGCGCGGGATTTCTTCGAGACGGGTTTCCGCGATTGCATGGCGCGGCTGCGCGCGGGCCACGATCCGGCCTATCCGCTGACGCTCTACTACGCCTTCAAGCAGGCCGAAACGAAGCACGACGACAATGGCGACGGAGCGACGGTCTCCACCGGCTGGGAAACGATGCTCGCGGGCGTCGTCGCGGCCGGCTTCACCGTCGAAGGCACCTGGCCCGTGCGCACCGAACTGGCCGGCGCCCTGAAGAAGCGCGTCGCGGCCCTCGCCTCCTCCATCGTCCTCGCCTGCCGGCCGCGCGCGGACGACGCGCCGACGGCGACGCGGCGCGACTTCGCCGCCGCGCTGCGCCGCGAACTGCCCGCCGCCATCCGCCGCCTGCAAGCGGAGAACGTCGCGCCGGTGGACCTCGCCCAGGCCGCCATCGGGCCGGGCATGGCCGTCTTCTCGCGCTACGCCCGGGTGCTGGAGGCCGACGGCAGGCCGATGCCGGTGCGCGCCGCGCTCGCCGAGATCAACCGGGTGCTCGACGAGACGCTGGCCGAGGCCGAGGGCGACATGGACGCCGACACCCGCTTCTGCGTCGCCTGGTTCGAGCAGTACGGCGCCGCCGAGCGCGCCTATGGCGAGGCCGAGGTGCTGTTCACCGCCAAGAACACGTCCTTCAAGGGGCTCGAAGAGGCCGGCGTGATCGCCGGCGGCGGAGGCCGGGTGCGGCTCAGGCGCCGGGAGGAGCTGGAGCCGGACTGGGACCCGGCGCGCGACCGCCGCCTCGTCGATTGGGAGTGCGCGCAGCATCTGGTGCGCGCGATGACCGCCGAGACCGGCGGCGGCGTGGCGGAGGCCGCGCGCCTCGCCCATGCGATGGGGCCGGGGCGGGCGGAGAACGCCCGCGCGCTCGCCTATCGCCTCTACACCGTGTCCGAACGCAAGGGCTGGACCGAGGAGGCGGTGGCCTGCAACGTCCTCGTGGCCTCCTGGCCGCAGATCCGGGCCGGCGCCGCCGCGCTCGCCGCCGGCGGCCCGGCGCAGGCGGAAATGGAGGTGTGAGATCGATGCGCCGCCGCGCCGCCGCTCCGGGGCCGCGGAGCGCCGGTCGGCTTTGGATGCGCGCCAAGCCGTGCTATTCTGTATCGATAATATGAAAGCGTGATCATGGAGGTCGACATGGGAACCGTGCGCAGGACCATCACGCTGACCGATCAGCAGGATCGTTGGGTCGACGCGCGGATCGCCGCCGCCGGCTTCGCCGACGACAGCGAATACGTCCGCGATCTGATCCGTCGCGACCAGGAGCAGAACGCCGGATTCCAGGCGCTCGAAGCCGCGATCCGGGAAGGCGTCGACAGCGGCGTAAGCGACAGGACCGTGCCGGGGATCATGGAGGAAGTCGAGGCCCGGCTCCGCGCCGATGGCCGCCTATAGGCTGACGCCGAAGGCGGCCGATGACCTTGACGGCATCCATGAGTACACGATCACGAATTTCGGGTTGGAGCAGGCGCGAGACTACCTGAACGGCCTGCGCCGGCGGTTCGGCGATCTCGCGGAGCGTCCGGCGCTCGGACGCAGGGCCGATCGGCTTGCGCCTGGATTACGACGTTACCCGTATCGCTCCCACGTCGTATTCTACATGCCGGAGAACGAAGGCGTGCTGATCGTGCGCGTGCTGCACGAGAGCATGGATACGCCGACAGTTTGGTCAGGAAAGAGTTGAGTGTCCTGGTTCGGACACATGTGAGACGGGGCGCTTGAAGGAGGTTTGGGGGTCTCCGGAGCCGTTGGTTCGGAACAGACGGCTCGCAGGAGGACCCCCATGCAGGTTTCCGGCCTGCCCCGTCACGTTACGCGGGCGCCGCCTGTGGATTCCCGCTTTCGCGGGAATGACGGAGGGGGGCGTATCCGCCTCGAGCCGATGGCCTTCCCGGGACCAGTGTCCCGCCCCCCCCCCCGTCATTCCCGCGAAAGCGGGAATCCATATTCGTATCTCGCTTCCTGTTTCCGTGGGGACAAGGGGCCTGTGACGACGGCCCGAAGGAAGCCGTCGGTCGAGGCGGATACGCCCAAGGACTCGTCCCTTCCCGCCCTGGATTCCCGCTTTCGCGGGGGCAGGCTCCGCGCGTGTCCTGGTTCGGACACATGTGAGACGCGGCCCATCGCGCCAGTCGATATCCGGTCGTTCCATGGCCGGAAGCCTGCTTACGGCCATGGATGCCCTCGGAGCCTCCGGGAGCGGCGCGTCGCCCGAAGGGCCGGAGCGTAGCGAAGGAGCCGCGAAGCGGCTTGACGCGCCGATCCCGGAGGCCCACCCGGTGTCTCATATGTAGTGAACCCGGACAAGAGTTTGGCCGAAAGAGAACGATCGTATATCATATGTCGGCGAAGGTGTGGCGCAGACCGGGGAACGACGCGCCGAACCGTCCGCCGGAAGGACGTCATGAACCGGATCACCGCTCGTCTGCCGGACGGCCTCGCCGAAGAGTCGAACGCAGCGGCGGCCCGGCTCAGGCGCAGCAGGGCGGACGTCGTCCGCCACGCGATCGAACGCTATCTGGACGATCTCGACGACCTGGAGGCGGCCGCCGAACGGCTCCGCGACCCGAACGACCCGATGCTGGATTGGGACCGGGCCAGTCGCGAGCTGCTCGATATGGATTAGCCCGTATTTCTCATACCGGCAGGGATCGACGATTGCGCGGCGTTGCGGGACCGCGACCCGCCTCCTTCCCGATCTCCCCCCCTGTCGGGGGAGAGAAGCGCGAACGGACCCTGCGGCGCCCCCGTCGCCGGATGAAGTTCGCGGACGAGCAGTATGAGAAATGCGGGCCGGCGGCGCGCGCGGCCCGCCGCCGCGACGCCTATCGCCGGAGGGCGCGATGACCACCAGCCACCAGCGCGTCACCGAGGGTCTCGACATCCTGACCGGCGTGCTCGCGCCCTACGTCGCCGCCGAGCTGCGGGCGCGCTACGCCGACGAGTGGTGGGACCAGGGCGTGCTCCGCGTCCTCTACGACGACCAGAAGCGCGACCTGCCGCGGGGCGGCGAGGACGACGAATTGACGGCGTCGCTCGACGCCGGCCGCTGCCTGATCCTGATCGACGCGCAATGGAGCGAGTTGTTCCGGCGCAAGCTCGGCCGCGAGCACCGGACCTGGGTCAAGGAGCTGGTCGCGACCCGCAACAAATGGGCGCATAAGGGGCTCCTCGACATGCAGGAGGAGGATGCCTGGCGGGCGCTCGACACCATGACCCGGCTCGTCGAGCAGATCGACGCCGAGGCGGTCGAGCGGTTGCGCGCCCTCGCCCGCATCGTGCGCTACGGCGCCGAGGGGGCGTCGACGGAAGCGGCGCGCGGCGAGGACGCGGCGAAGGACGCAGCGGCGCCTGAGGAGACCCGAACGGGCGTCCTGACGGCGGTCCCGCGCCCCGGCCTCCGGCCGTGGCGGGAGGTCGCCCGGCCGCATCCGGACGTGGCCGCGGGGCGGTACCGGCAAGCCGAGTTCGCGGCCGACCTGTCGCAGGTCGCGCGCGGCGCGGCGGAGGTCGAATACCAGGACCCGGTCGAGTTCTTCGCCCGCACCTATCTGACCGAGGGCATTCGCGGGCTTCTCGTTCAGGCGTTGCGCCGGATATGCGGCAAGGGCGGCGAGCCGGTCATCCAGCTCAAGACCGCCTTCGGCGGCGGCAAGACCCATTCGCTGCTGGCGCTCTGGCACCTGCTGCGCGGCCGCGCGCCGCTCGAAAGGCTGCCCCGCGTCGCCGATCTCCTGAAGGAGGCGGAGATCGGGGAGACGCCGCGGACCCGCGTCGCCGTGCTGGTGGGCACCGCGCTCAACCCGGCCAGGGAGCGGCGGCCGCCGAACCTGCCGGGCATCGCCATCCGCACGTTGTGGGGCGAGATCGGCGCCCAGCTCGCCGAGCAGGCGGGCGACAAGAAGCTCTACGGCCACGTCCGCGATGCCGACCGCAAGGGCGTGCCGCCCGGTTCCGACGCCCTGCGCGCGCTGTTCGACGCCTGCGGCCCGTGCCTGATTCTGGTCGACGAGCTCGTCGCCTACGCCCGCAAGATCTACGGCGTCGAAGGTCTGCCGGCGGGCGGATTCGACGCCGTGCAAACCTTCATCCAGGAACTGACCGAAGCCGTGCGCGCCAGCAGGAACACGGCCCTGGTCGCGACGATCCCGGAATCGGACATCGAGATCGGCGGCGAGGCGGGGCAGGCGACGCTGGCGCGAATCGAGCACACCTTCGGCCGCATGGAGGCGATCTGGAAACCGGTCGGTTCGGAGGAGGGTTTCGAGGTCGTGCGCCGGCGGTTGTTCCTGCCGCCGGACGACGAGTCGGCGCGCGACGATGCGTGCCGCGCCTTCAGCGCCCTCTACCGCGACGGCGGCGGCGAGTTTCCGTCCGAGTGCCGGGAGGCCCGTTACCTCGAGCGGATGAAGGCCTGTTACCCGATCCATCCCGAGGTCTTCGACCGGCTCTACAACGACTGGGCGACGCTGGAGCGGTTCCAACGCACGCGCGGCGTCCTGCGGTTGATGGCGGCGGTGATCCACGATCTCTGGGCGCGCAACGATGCGGGCCTCGCGATCATGCCGGGCTCGCTCGGCCTCGATGCCGCGGCGGTGCGCGACGAGTTGACGCGCTACCTGCCCGAAGGCTGGATGTCCGTGCTGGAGAGCGACGTCGACGGCCGCAACGCGGGGCCGCGGCGCATCGATCTGGAGAACCCGCGTTTCGGCCAGACCCTGGCCGGGCGCCGCGTCGCGCGGGCGGTCTTTCTCGGCAGCGCGCCGCACGTCGCCCAGCAACGGGTGCGCGGCGTCGAGGACGTGCGCATGCGCCTCGCCGTCGTGCAGCCGGGCGAGCAGGTCTCGGTCTTCAACGACGCCCTGTCGCAGCTCTCCGACCGGCTGACCTACCTGTACCGCAAGGATCGCCGCTACTGGTACGACACGCGGCCGAACCTGCGGCGGACGGTCGAGGAGCGCGCGCAGCAGTTCCCGGACGATGAGGTCGAGAGCGAGATCGAACGCCGGGTTCGCGAGGCGACGCGCCGGGACCGGGGCGATCTGAAGGGCGCGCACGCCTGCCCGGCGTCGTCGGGCGACGTGCCCGACGAACAGGAGGTCCGGCTCGTCGTCCTCGGACCGGGCGCGACGCACAAGAACAACGACCGCGGGAGCGCCGCCCTGAAGGCCGCTTCCGACGTGCTCGCCAACCGCGGCGCGAGCCCGCGGCGGAACCGCAACATGCTCGGGTTTCTCGCGCCCGACCGCGAGGCGACCGAGGGGCTGAAGCAGGAAACGCGGCGCTTCCTCGCCTGGCGGTCCGTGGTCCGCGACCACGAGGCGCTGAACCTCGACGCCAACCAGCGGCGCGAAGCGGCGGAGGGCGAGAAAGGCAGCGACGAGACCGTTCGGCTTCGGTTCGACGAGGCCTATCGGTGGTTGCTGGCGCCGACCCAACACGTCGTGAACGGCGACCTCGGCGCGCTCGAATGGGACGCCTCGCGGGCGACCGGAAGCGGCGATTCCATTCTGACCAGGGTTTCGCGACGCATGCGGGGAAGCGAGCAGCTGATCGTCGAATGGTCGCCGGCGTTGCTCAAGATGGAACTGGACCGATGGTTCTGGAAGGAGCGGAGCCATGCGCCCGTGAATCACGTGTCCGTAAAGACGGTGTGGGATGCGCTCTCGGCCTATTGCTACCTCCCGCGTCTCCGCGATCAGGCGGTGTTCGTGGCGGCGATCCAGGACGGCCTCGCCGGCGGCGAGTATTTCGGTTACGCGACCGGCGTGTCGGCGGAAGGCCGATTCGAGGGGTTGACGTTCGGCGCCCCGGCGGCCGCCATCTACGTCGATGCGGCGAGCGTGCTGGTGAAGCCGGACGCCGCGCGGGCGCAGATCGGGGCCGAGGCCTCGGATTCCGCGGCGACCGCCGCGCGGGATACGGATACCGGCGCGGCGAAGCCCGGCGGGTCCCCGGCGGCGGGCGGCGGCGAACCCGGCGTCAAGCCGACCGCGGGGCGCGCGCCGCGCGCGCCGCGCCGTTTCTTCGGCTCGGTCGAGATCGACCCGGACCGGGCCGGCCGCGACATGGGGCGGGTGGCCGAGGAGGTCCTGCAACATCTGACCACGCTGCCCGGCGGCAAGATCACGGTGACGGTGGACATCCAGGCCGAGCTGCCGGGCGGCGTCTCCGACGACGTCCGGCGGGCGGTCGACGAGAACTGCCGGACCCTCCGCTTCAAATCGCAAGGGTTCGAGGAGACGTAAGGCCGCGGAGGTCGGCTGCGCGCTCCGCCGGCCCCGACCGGGGGAATGATGGATCCTTGGCGCGGCCGCCTCGTCATTCCCGCGAAACGGACGCCAAGAACCCGTCCTTCCCCACCCTGGATTCCCGCTTTCGCGGGAATGACGGAGGGGGCTGCGATGACGGCCCAGGGAGGCCATCGGCTCGGGGCGGATGCCCCCCCCCCCTTCCGTCATTCCTGCGAAAGCAGGAATCCATATTCGTATCCCGCTTCCTGCCTCCGTGGGGACGAAGGGCCTGCGACGTCGGCGCGAGGCGGACGCCAAGGCCCACCCTGGATTCCCGCCTTCGCGGGAATGACGGAGGGGCTGCGATGACGGACGAGGGAAGCCATCGGCTCGAGGCGGATACGCCCCCCCTTCCGTCATTCCCGCGAAAGAGTGTGTGAAGAAACCCCAAGACCTGTGGTCTATCCAGTCGATTCACCACATTTGACCCACATACGTTCCTCATATAGACCATTTATGTTTCATCGACACGGCGAAAATTCCGAATTACGCGGATGTCTTGGGATTTCTTCACACACTCGAAAGCGGGAATCCATATCCGCATCCCGCATCCCGCTTCCGTGGGGACGAAGGGCCTGTGACGTCGGCGCGAGGCGGACGCAAAGGACCCGTCCTTCCCCGCCCTGGATTCCCGCTTTCGCGGGAATGACGGAGGGGCTGTTTCGTATCCCGTCTCCTGCCTCCATGGGGACGAAGGGCCTGTGACGTCGGCGCGAGGCGGACGCCAAGGATCCGTCCTTCCCCGCCCTGGATTCCCGCCTTCGAGCGTGTGAAGAAACCCTTGGCGTATCCGCCTCGAGCCGATGGCCTTCCCGGGGCCAGTGTCCCGGGGTCCCCCCTCGTCATTCCCGCGAAAGCGGGAATCCATATTCGTATCCCGTTTCCTGCCTCCGTGGAGACGAGGGGCCTGTGACGACGGCCCGAGGGAAGCCGTCGGTCGAGGCGGATACGCCCAAAGACCCGTCCTTTCCCGCCCTGGATTCCCGCTTTCGCGGGAATGACGAGGGGGGGGGGGGCCGCGACGGCCTCCCTCGGGCCGTCGTCACGGGCCTCCCTCGTCATTCCCCCGCTTTCGCGGGGACAGGCTCCGCGCGCTCGGGGATTTCGCGCGCTTGGTCGGCTGAACCGGCGCCCACGCGGACATGTCGGGATTTCTTCACACGCTCTTTCGCGGGAATGACGGAGGGGGCTGCGATGATGGCCCAGGGAGGCCACCGTCCCGGTCCCCCTCCCCCCCCCTCCGTCATTCCCGCGAAAGCGGGAATCCAGGGATCTTGACGAGATCGATCGAAAAGGCCGCGGAGGTCGGCTGCGCGCTTCGCCGGCCCTGTCTTTCTCGTCCCCTCTCTCCGGCGCCACCGATGTTCGAATTTTGTTCTTGACATTGGGGAGGAGCTGCGCTATATTCCCCAAGATCGAAAGCCGCCGCCGGTTTGCGCCGGGCGGCAGGCCGTATCCCGCAAGAAACGACGACCGGGAACGCCGCGACCCGACCGGCCCGACCCCCGACCGGAAAGCAGGAGAGAAGGAATTGCCGCCACGACCGCCCACCCGCCGAAACCGGATTCGTCCGTTTCCCGACGCGCGTGTCCGTTCACGCCAACGGTGCGACCGGACCCTCGCGGCGAGCCGGTCCTTCGCAACCGAAGATTGCGAAACCGGAAGCGCGCCGAATGTCGGCATCGCTCCTCCGTCGCGCCGGAACGCCATGTCGGCTCGGCCGGGCGCATCGAAGCGAAGCGGCGAAAGGCGGACGACGCCGCGCCCCGGGGGGCGCTTCCGGGTCGCGAATCTCCCCTGGTTTTCTCCTGCTTTCGCCCTGCGTCCGGCTGGTTTTCGCTCTGCTTTTTCCCTGTTTTTTCTTCGTAACCCGTTGAAATACAAAGAAACTGTGAATTTTTTCCGCCGGTGGTTCGCCTTTCGTCTCCCCCATCGCCGTCCCGCTCCCCGGCCCGCAGGGCGGGAGGCGTCGATTTCGCGGCGGATCGGGCGGGGTCCGGCAACGGGATTCTCTGCAATGAAAAGTTGTATCATGCCGATTCGGCGGGATGCCGGCGGCCCATTCGGCCGCGGCCTTCCCGCTCGCCCCCGGGCGCGCCGCCCCGGACCGCGGGTCGAACCCGCGGCCGGCGGCGCCGAGCGGGCGGCGGCGAATGCGGCGAGCGGCCCGCAGGCCGGGTTATCCCCGCTGGCCGCCGGCCGTCCACAACTTATGCCGGCCGATTCGCATAAACCGCTTGCGGGCCGTCCCCCTCTATATTTAGTATCCCCCCCTGATCGCTACACGAAATGTGGGTTGGTGAAGGGGGGACGCCATGCAGTGGACGGCCGAACGCGTCGATCAGCTGGCGCAGTTGTGGAGCGAAGGGTTCTCGGCCCGCCAGATCGCCAACCGGCTCGGCGGCACCACGCGGAACGCGGTGATCGGCAAGGCGAACCGCCTCAGCTTGCAGCGCGGCGAGACGCGGCCTCCGGTCGTCCCGGAGCCGCCGGCCCCGGTCGTTCGGGAGCCCGTATTGGCGCCCATGTCCGAGGCCAGCAAGTGGATGTGCCGGTGGCCGACCGAGGAGGCCGGCAGGTTCGGCCTGCATATCTGCGGCAAGACGGCGCAGCCGGGACGCCCCTACTGCGCCGAGCATCTGACGGCCGCCTATCGCAGCAGGCAGCACTCGGCGGCGTGACGGCCCGCGGACGGCGCGGCCGCGCCGTCCGGCGCTCAGGACTCGAAACCGTAGAGGCGCGCCGGGTTGTCGACGACGATGCGCCGGCGCGTCGCCTCGTCGGGCGTCGTGCGGGCCAGCAGATCCACCAGATCGCCGTCGTTCGGCATCGCTCCGTCGATGTTGGGATGCGGCCAATCGGTGCCCCAGAGGATGCGGTCGGGCGCCGCCTCGACGAGCGCCCGCGCGAAGGGCGCCACGTCGTCATAGGGCGGCCCGGCGCGGGACAGCCGCTCCGGACAGGAGATCTTGATCCAGAGATCCGCCGACCGCAGCAAATCGAGCAGCAGCCGGAACGGCGCCTGGTCCAGCCCGTCCTGCACCCGCACCCGCGCCATGTGGTCGATGACGACCGGCGTCGGCAAGGCGCCGAGCGCTTCGGCGTTGTCGGTCACGTCGTCGGCTTCGAGATAGAGCGCCAGATGCCAGCCCAACGGCGCGATCCTGTCCGCGAGCCGCCGCACCCGCCCGAAGTCCGGCGGCCCGGCCAGATGGCGCGCGAAGCTCATACGGACGCCGCGCACGCCGCCGGCGTGGAGGGCCGAGAAGTCGCGCCCGGCGAACGTCTCGTCCGCCATCGCGACGCCCCGATACCGGCCCTCGCCGCGGGCGAGCGCGTCCAGCATGGCGGCGTTGTCCGGGCCGTGGCAGGTCGCCTGGACGATCACCGCCCGGTCGATGCCGAGGACGGCGTGCAGCCGGACGAGATCTTCGTAAGGCGCGTCCGGCGGCGTGTAGGTCCGGTCGGGATGGAAGGGAAAGCGCGCCGCCGGTCCGAACACGTGGCAATGCGCGTCGCAGGCGCCGGCGGGAAGCGGAACCGCGGGGCGGCGCGGCTCCGGATCGGGCGGCTGGCAGCTGCGCATCGCGCCGCCCGCCTTGCCGTTCACGACGGCCAGGGTTGCGCCGCCCGCCGCCGCTCGAAGGCGGCGATCTTGTCCTCCTTGCGGAGCGTCAGCCCGATGTCGTCGAGGCCGTTCAGGAGACAGTATTTGCGGAACGGGTCGATCTCGAACCGCAGCGTCGCGCCGTCGGGCCGGGTGATCTCCTGCCGTTCGAGGTCGACCGTGAAGCGGGCGTTCTCGCCCTTCTCGGCGTCGCGCATCAGCTCGTCCACCCGCTCCTTCGGCAAGGTGACGAGCAGCACGCCGTTCTTGGCGCTGTTGTTGGCGAAGATGTCGGCGAAGCTCGGCGCGATCACGCAGCGGATGCCGAAGTCCATCAGCGCCCACGGCGCGTGCTCGCGCGACGAGCCGCAACCGAAATTCTCGCCGCCGATCAGGATCTTCGCGTTGCGATAGGGAGGCTTGTTGAGCACGAAGCCCGGGATTTCCGACCCGTCCGCGTCGTATCGCAAATCCTGGAACAGGTTTTTGCCCAGCCCGCTCCGGGCGATGGTCTTGAGGAAGCGCGCGGGGATGATCCGGTCGGTGTCGACGTTGACCATCGGGAACGGCGCCGCCGTTCCGCTGAGGGTGGTGAACTTGTCCATCGGCCCGTCCCGAAGATGCCCTAGAGGAAGTCGCGAACGTCGGTCAGCCGCCCGGCCACCGCCGCCGCGGCGGCCATCGCCGGGCTCACGAGATGCGTCCGCGCGCCCGGCCCCTGGCGGCCCTCGAAGTTGCGGTTCGACGTGGACGCCGAACGCTCGCCCGGCCCCACCGTGTCGCCGTTCATGCCCAGGCACATCGAACAGCCCGGCTCGCGCCAGTCGAAGCCGGCCTCGGTGAAGATCCGGTCCAGCCCCTCGTCCTCGGCCTGGGCCTTCACCAGCCCGGACCCCGGCACGATCATCGCCTGGACGCGGTCGGCGACCCTGCGGCCCCGGGCTACGCGGGCGGCGACCCGGAGGTCCTCGATGCGGGAGTTGGTGCAGGAGCCGATGAACACCTTGTCGATCTCGATGTCGGTCATGTTCGTCCCCGGCTCGAGGCCCATGTATTCGAGCGCGCGTTCGATCGACCGGCGCCGATTCTCGTCCGCCTCGTCCGCCGGGTCGGGGAGCGCGCCCGACACCGGAAGCACCATCTCCGGGCTGGTCCCCCACGTCACCTGCGGCTCGATCGCGGAGACTTCCAGCCCGACCTCCTTGTCGTAGACCGCCCCCTCGTCCGACGGCAGGGTGCGCCAATAGGCCTCGGCCTGCTCCCACGCCGCGCCCTTGGGCGCCATCGGCCTGCCCTTGACGTAGTCGTAGGTCTTCTGGTCCGGCGCCACGAGGCCCGCGCGCGCCCCGGCCTCGATCGTCATGTTGCAGACCGTCATGCGGCCCTCGATCGAGAGGTCCTCGATGGCCTTGCCGGCGTATTCGATCACGCATCCGGTGCCGCCCGCGACGCCGATCTTGCCGATGATGGCGAGGATCATGTCCTTGGCCGTGATTCCCGGCGGCAACGAGCCGTCGACCGTGATGCGCATGTTGTCGAGCGGCCGTTGGATCAGCGTCTGGGTCGCGAGCACGTGCTCGACCTCGGTGGTCCCGATGCCGAAGGCGAGGCAGCCGAGCGCGCCGTGGGTCGAGGTGTGGGAATCGCCGCATACCAGCGTCAGCCCGGGCAGGGTGAAGCCCTGCTCGGGGCCGATGATGTGGACGATGCCCTGGCGCGCGTCGTGAAGATCGATGAACGGCAGGCCGAACGCCTTGGCGTTGGTCTCCAGCATCTCGAGCTGGATGCGGGATTCCTCGTTCTCGATCGGCCGCGAGCGGTCGTAGGTCGGGACGTTGTGGTCCGGGACCAGCAGCTGCGCGTCGGGCCGGCGCACCTTGCGGCCCGCTTCCCGGAGGCCGTCGAACGCCTGGGCGCTGGTGATCTCGTGGATGAGCTGGCGGTCGATGTAGATCAGACAGGTGCCGTCCTCCTGCGCGTCCACCAGGTGACTCCGCCAGATCTTGTCGAACAACGTCTTGGGGCCGGACATTCGCGCGCTCCTCCGTCGCGGGATTACGTGGCCGCGGCCGCCGGATCGGCGCCGGGCTGCTCCGCCGGTTGCGCCTCCGGCGCGGCGTCGCCGGACGCCTGCGCGCCGGGCGGGCGGCGGTCGATCTTCTCGGCGATGCGCGCCCGCTTGCCGCGGCGGCCGCGCAGATAATACAGCTTGGCGCGCCGGACCGCGCCCCGGCGGACGACCTCGATGCGGTCGATGCGCGGCGAGTAGAGCGGGAAGACGCGCTCGACCCCTTCGCCGTAGGAGATCTTGCGCACCGTGAACGCCGAGTTCAGCCCCTTGTTGGCGCGCGCGATCACCACGCCCTCATACACCTGGATGCGCTCGCGCGCGCCTTCGACGACCTTGAAATGCACCCGCACCGTGTCGCCGGGCGCGAACACGGGATCCGGCCGCTCGCCGGTCAGCCTCGCGATCTCGGCGGCTTCGAGATTCTCGATCAGGCTCATCGCGTCCGCTCCTCTTCCTTCTTCCGTCGCCGGACGTGGGCGCGCCAGAGATCGGGGCGGCGTCGCCGGGTGAGCCTCTCCGCCTCGCCCAGGCGCCAGGCGCGGATGCGCTCGTGATGCCCGCTCAGCAGGACTTCCGGCACCGCCTGCCCCCGCCACTCGCGCGGCCGGGTGTAGTGGGGATACTCCAGCAGCCCCCCTTCGAAACTCTCCTCCGCCAGCGACTCCGCCTCGCCGACGACGCCCGGCAGCAACCGCACGCAGGCGTCGATCAGCGCCAGCGCCGCCAGCTCGCCGCCCGACAACACGAAGTCGCCGAGGCTCAACTCCTCGACGCCGCGCGCCCGCAGCACGCGCTCGTCCACGCCTTCGTAGCGCCCGCACAGGAGCGTGACCGCGGGTTCCGCCGCCAACGCCCGCACGCGCGGCTGGTCCACCGGCCGGCCGCGCGGACTCAGATACACCGCCGGTCCGCCGGCCTTCCCGGCGGCGGCGGCGGTCAACGCAGCGTCCGCCACGTCCGCGCGCAGCACCATCCCCGGCCCGCCGCCGAACGGCGCATCGTCGACGGAGCCGTGTTTATCGCGCGCGAAATCGCGCATGTCCACCGTTTCGAGCGCCCACAGGCCGCGTTCGAGGGCGCGGCCGGCGAGCGACGACGCGAGCGGCCCCGGGAACATGCCGGGGAAGATCGTCAGCACCTTCGCCGTCCAGCGCGGCGCTCCTGCGCAGCGGTCCGTCATCGACCTTCCGCCTCTGCCTCCGCTTCCGCTTCCGCTTCCGCCGTCGCGTCGTCGATCAGGCCGGGGGGCGGATCGACCAGGATCCGCCTCCGCTCCAGCTCGACCTCTCGGACGACGGCGCGCGTGAACGGCAGCAGGACGCCGCCGCGCCCGTCGCCCCGCCCGACTTCCAGCACCTCCGTCCCGCCGGTCTCGTGCACCGCGACGACCCGGCCGAGCTTCGCCCCGTCCGCGGTCTCCGCCGCCAGGCCGAGCAGGTCGGCATGGTAGTATTCGTCGTCTTCGGTCGGCGGCAGCGCGCTTCGGGCGACATAGAGTCTCGTCCCCTTCAAGGCGGCGGCGGCGTCGCGCGTGTCGACGCCGGGGAGCCGCGCCAGAACCGCGCCCCGCGCGCCGCCGATCGGCTCGATCTCGAAGCTGCGCGCGCCCGTTTCGTCGGCCACCGGCCCATAGGACGCGACGTCGGCGGGCTCGGCCGTGAAGCTCTTGATCCGCACCGCGCCCGCGACGCCATGGGCGCCCATGATCGCGCCGACGCAGATCAGCCCGGGCGCGGCCCCCGGCGCGTCGAGCGCCGACGCCGCAGCGCGCCGCGCCTGCCCGCGTCCGGGCGTCGCTCCAGCTCCCCGCGTCCGGCCCGGCTCTAACTCCCGGCGTCCGGCGCGCCCTGCTGCGCCTGCTTCAACCGCTCCATCGCCTTGGCCTTGGGCCGGCTCTTCCGGGGATTGTCGCGAACCGGCGGCGCGGCGACGATCCCCGCCTGGCCGAGGAAGCGCGCGACGCGATCGCTCGGGCGCGCGCCGACCGAGACCCAGTGCCTGGCGCGCTCGGCATCGACGACGACGCGGTCGGCGTGATCCTTGGCCAGCATCGGGTTGTAGGCGCCGATCTTCTCGATGAACCGCCCGTCGCGCGGGCTGCGGGAATCCGCGACGACGATGCGATAGAACGGGCGTTTCTTGGCGCCGCCCCGCGCCAGGCGAATCTTGAGCGACATGGGTCGGGTGTTCTCCCCTCGATGTTGCGGCCGACGTCCCGGCCGGTATCTCCGCCGCCGGCGTTCAGCGCATCGACAGCAGGTCTTGCAGACCGCTGCGCATGAGGCCCTTGCGGTCCATCTTGCCGATGCGCTTCACGACCCGGGTCATTTCCTGATGTTGCTTCATGAGGCGGTTGACCTCCTGCACGGTAGTGCCCGACCCGGCGGCGATGCGGCGCTTGCGCGAGGCCTTGACGAGTTCGGGGCGTTTGCGCTCGCCGGGCGTCATCGACAGGATGATCGCCTCCTGGCGAACCAGCGCGCGGTCGTCGATATTGGCGCTGGCGAGCTGGTTCTTGACCTTGGCGACGCCCGGCAGCATCCCCAGAATGCCGCCCATCCCGCCCATCTTGCGGAGCTGGCGCAGCTGCGCCGCCATGTCGTCGAAGTCGAAGCGGCCTTTCTGGAGCTTGGCGGCGAGCCGTTCGGCCTCCTCCTGCTCGGCCAACTCCTGCGCCTTCTCGACCATGCTCACCACGTCGCCCATCCCGAGGATGCGGGACGCGATCCGGTCGGGGTGGAACGCCTCGAGGGCGTCGAGCCGCTCGCCGGCGCCGAGCAGCCGGATCGGGCAGCCCGTCGCCTGGCGCATCGACAGCGCGGCCCCGCCGCGGGCGTCGCCGTCGACCCGCGTCAGCACGATCCCGGTGAGCCCCAGCCGCTGATGGAACGCGGCGGCGACGTTGACCGCGTCCTGCCCGGTCATCGCGTCGGCGACCAGCAGGGTCTCCTTCGGGCGGGCGACCTCCGCCACCGCGGCGATCTCTCGCATCAGCTCGTCGTCGATGGCGAGCCGGCCGGCGGAGTCGAGGACGACCGCGTCGTAGCCTTCCCGCCGGGCGCGGTCGAGGGCGCGCTCGGTAATCATCTTCGGCGTTTGCAGCGGCATCGCGGGCAGACTGTCGACCGCGGCTTGCGTCGCCAGCAGGGCGAGCTGCTCCTGCGCCGCCGGGCGGCGCACGTCGAGCGAGGCCAGCAGCACCTTCTTGCGTTGCCGGTCCTTGAGCCGGAGCGCGATCTTCGCCGCCGTCGTCGTCTTGCCCGAACCTTGCAGCCCGACCAGCAGAACCGGGGCCGGCGGGGCGGCGTTCAGCGTCAGGTCGTGCGACTCGGCGCCCAACGCCTCGACCAGATTGTCATACACGATCTTGACGACCATCTGCCCCGGGGCGACGCTGCGGACGACCTCTTCGCCGACCGCGCGCGCACGCACGCGGTCGATGAACGTCTTCACGACGGGCAAAGCCACGTCGGCTTCGAGGAGCGCGATGCGAATATCGCGCAGCGCCTCGTCGACATGGGCTTCGCCGAGCGCGCCCCGCTTCTTCAGGCGTTCGAAAACCTCGCCGAACCGATCGCTCAGACTCTCGAACATGATCCCGCCCGCCCCTCTCCGATCCAACGCCGACCGCGCCGGCGCGCGCCACGCGCGAACCGGCGGGCGCCCTCGGGCGCGTCGCCTGCAACGGCTGATCTGAACGGCGGGAAGATTAGAAGCGCAGTCCGCGCGAGTCAAGCGGCCGTTCGATCCTCGATCTTGGCGGCGCGACCCGCCGCGCGCATAATCGGCCGGAACGGCGGAAGGAAAACCCCATGAAGATCGTTCTCGTTCACGGCGCCTGGCATTACGGCGAACTTTGGGAAGACGTCGCCGGGCCGCTGCGCGCGGCCGGCCACGAAGTCCACACTCCCACCCTCGCCGGCAACGGAAGAGGCGACGTCGATCGCACGACGACCCACGCCGACGCCGTGCGGTCGGCCGTCGCCTATCTCGACGAAAACGGCCTCGCCGATTTCGTGCTGTTGGGCCATTCCTACGGCGGCACGATCATTTCGAAAGTGGCCGAAGCCATGCCGGACCGGATCCGGCGGCTGGTCTACTGGAACGCCTTCGTGCTGACGGACGGCGAATCCATCGCCAGCGTGAGCCCGCCGCATTACGGGCAAATGATGGACTCCATCGTCGCATCGGGCACCTATGGTCCCGGCGCGGTGAAACTGCCGTTTCCGGTCTGGCGGGAAGCGTTCATGAACGATGCGTCGCTCGAACTGGCGCAGAAGGCTTACGACCTGACCACGCCGCACCCGATCCGGACGCTGACGGACGCGCTGGAGTTGAAGGCGTTCTACGACCTGCAGATCCCGAAGTCCTACATCAACTGCACCGAGGACACCGCCATGCCGCCCGGCGAATTCGCCTGGACGCCCCGGTTCCCGACCCGGCTGGGGCTGTGCCGTCTCGTGCAGATGCCCGGCGGCCACGAGGCGTGTTTCACCAACCCCGCGCTGCTGGCGCAAAAGATCGTCGAGGCCGGCCGGGACTGACGCCGTCCCCGCCGTCGCGGGCCGCGCCCTCCTCGGTCGCGGCGACGACGGCCGCGGTTGACGGCGGCGGGGCGCGCTCCGCATAGTGGAGCGGGCGGACGATGCGCCGCGAGGGTTGGCCCTATGCGCCGGACTCCACGCAGCGCTTTTCCAGCCGCACGCAAGACATGGCCATCGACGAACGGTTCGGCGGCGCGATGCCCGAAGAGAAACGATTCTCGGTCCTGCGGTCGCCCTGCCGGGTCTGGGCCGTGGCCTCGGTGCACGGCGAATGCGAGCGGCTGGAGCGCATCCATGCGGCCCTGGCCGAGCGCATCGCCGACGGCGACAAGCTGGTCTATCTGGGCAACCTGCTCGGCCGCGGGCCGGCGATCTCGGCGACGATCGACGCGGCGCTTGGATTCCGCCGCGCGTTCCTCGCCCGTCAGGGCAACGACGTGCCGGACATCGCCTTCCTGCGCGGCGCGCAGGAAGAGATGTGGAACAAGCTGTTCGAGCTGCAATTCGCGGTGAACGCCGTCGAAGTGCTGGAATGGATGCTGGACCATGGCGTCGGCGCCACCATCGAGGACTATGGGGCAAGCCCCGGGGAGGGGCTGGCCGCGGCCCGGCAGGGAACGATGGCGCTCGGCCGGTGGACGACGGCGCTGCGGGATGCGGTGCGCGGGATGCCCGGCCATCGCGAGCTCCTGTCCGCGCTGCGCCGCGCGGCCTATACCGATGACGGCCGCCTCCTGTTCGTCAACGCCGGCATCGACCCCGACCGTCCCCTGGAAGCGCAGACCGATGCGTTCTGGTGGGGGCAGCGCGGCTTCGAACGGATCGACGGACCCTATTTCGGATCGACGTTGGTGGTGCGGGGATTCGACCCCGCGCATCGGGGCATCCGGACCGCGGGCCGCACCGCGAGCCTGGACGCCGGCTGCGGCTTCGGCGGCCCGCTGGTCGCCGCCTGCGTCACCGCCGAGGGCGGCATCGTCGATACCCTCGAAGCCTGACCGCTCCACGCCGCCGGAAAGGAGATCCCGAATGCCGTCGACGTCACCCGGCGAAGCCGATCGGCCGGCGCCGCAGGCGCGGTCCTTCTTCGCCGCCGCGAGCGCCTTTCGCGACGGCGGCGATTCGCCCCGCGCCTTCCTCGAACGATGCATCGACGCCATCGAACGACAGGATCCCGCGATCGGCGCCTTCGTGACCACCGGCCTCGCATCCGCGCGGGCCGCGGCCGACGCCGCGGGCGAGCGCTGGAAATCGGGTCGGCCGCTGTCGCCGATCGACGGCATGCCGGTGGGCGTCAAGGACATCATGGAAACCGCCGACATGCCGACCGAGCAGGGTTCGCCGCTGTTCGCCGGCTGGCGCGGCGGGCGAGATTCCGCCGCGGCGGCGGCGCTGCGCGAAGCCGGCGCGGCGATCGTCGGCAAGACCGTGACCACGGAATTCGCCTCGACCGACCCGCGCGGCACGCGCAACCCCTGGGACCTCGCCCGGACGCCCGGCGGATCGAGCAGCGGCTCGGCCGCCGCGGTCGCGGCGGGCATGGTCTCGGCGGCGACGGGCTCCCAAGTGATCGGCTCGATCGTCCGCCCGGCGGGCTATTGCGGCTGCGTCGGCTTCAAGCCCAGCGTCGGCGGCATCAACCGCGGCGGAAGCTTCGACGTGTTCAGCCAGAGCTGCACCGGCGTACTGGCGGCGACCCTGCCGGAGACTTGGCGCGTGGCGCGGGAGATGTCGGCGCGGGCGGGCGGCGACGCCGGCTATCCAGGTCTGTCGGGTCCGCTCGACGCGCCGGCGCCCGACACGCCGCGCCGGCTGGCTTTGCTCGAGACCGCCGGATGGAGCCGGGCCGACGACCACGCCAAGCAGGCGCTGGCCGAGGCCCGTGACCGGCTGCGCGCCGCGGACGTCGAGATCCTCGACCGCAACGCGCACCGGGGCGTCGCCGCGGTCGAGGACGCGATCGCGGGGGCCGAAGCGTTGGCGCGGTCGATCAATGCCTGGGAGACCCGATGGCCGCTCAACACCTACGCCCGTGACATGGACCGGTCGGGGCTGAGCCAAATCATGATCGACCGGCTGGCCGAGGCGGAAGCGATGACGCTGGAGCGGTATCAGGAGCTGATCGCCGAACGCGACGGCGTCCGCGCGGCCTATGCGGCCCTCGCGGAGGCGTGCGACGCCTGCTTCACCCTGGCGGCGACGGGCGCGGCCCCGCTCGGCCTCGACTCGACCGGCGACCCGGCGTTCGCAGTGCCCGCGTCGCTGCTCGGGACGCCGGCTCTGTCACTGCCGCTGCTGCGCTGCGAGGGGCTGCCGCTGGGGTTGCAGCTGATCGGCTTCGCCGACCGGGACGCCGCCCTGTTCGCCGCCGCCGGCGGGGTCGAGGCGCTGCTGGGTGATGGCGCTGCCGGGTGATTCCGGGCCGTCGTGACCGCGGCGGGAAGTCGGGCGATCACGCCGCCCGGCGGCCCGCGCGCAGCGCCCGCCAGACGCGCTCGGCCGTCGCCGGCATCGCGACGTCGGCCACGCCGTGGGGCGCCATCGCATCCAGGATCGCGAGCTGGACCACCGGCGTCGCCGCGACCGTTCCCGATTCGCCCGCGCCCTTCACGCCGAGCGGATTGGTGGCGCAGGCGGTGCCGGACTCGCCCAGCGTGAAGGACGGCAGGTCGTCGGCGCGCGGCATGCAGTAGTCCATGAAGGAGCCGGACAGGAGCTGCCCCGACTCCCGGTCGTAGACCAGATCCTCCATCAGCGCCTGTCCGATGCCCTGGGCGAGGCCGCCGTGAATCTGCCCCTCGTAAAGCAGCGGATTGAGGATGACGCCGGAATCGTCGACCCCGGTATAGCGGACCAGCTCGACCCGGCCGGTCTCCGGATCCAGCTCGACTTCGCAGACGTGGCAGCCGTTGGGATAGTTGAACGCGGTCGGCGCGTAGCTGCCCGCGGCTTCGAGGCCGATCCCCAGCTCGGCCGGCCAGCCGAACGGGGCGTGGGACGCCTTGGCGATCTCGACCAGGGCGATCGACCTGTCGGTGCCGGCGACGGTGAACCGACCGTCGGCGAAGGCGATGTCGGCCTCGGCGGCTTCGAGGAGATGGGCGGCCATCCGGCGCGCCTTGTCGACGATGTTGTCGGCGGCGTCCTTGAGCGCCGAACCGCCGATGGTCATGCTGCGCGAGCCGTAGGTGCCGCGGCCGAACGAGACCGCGTCGGTGTCGCCCTGGATCAGCCGGACGCTGTCGAACGGCACGCCGAGCCAGCTGCACAGGAGCTGGGCGTAGATCGTTTCGTGCCCCTGGCCGTGGCTGTGGGTGCCGGCGACGACCGCGCACGCCCCGCTGTCGTCGAAGCGGATCTCCATCCGGTCGTTGAGGATCGCGCCGAACTCGATGAAGCAGATCACGCCGATGCCGCGCAGCAGGCCCTGCGCCTCCGATTCGGCGCGCCTGGACGCGAACCCCGGCAAATCGGCGAGTTCCATCGCCCGGCGCGTCGCCGCTTCGAAATCGCCGCTGTCATAGACCGTCCCCAGCGGGGTCTCGTAGGGCATGGCGCCGGCATCGACGTAGTTGCGCCGCCGCAGCGCCACCGGGTCGATCGCCAGCTCGCGCGCCGCCGCATCGACCAGCCGCTCGACCACATGGGTCGCTTCGGGCCGGCCGGCGCCGCGATAGGGTCCGGTCCAGGCGGTGTTGGTGAACACCGCCCGCACGTCGTGGCAGACCGCGGGGATCCGGTAGGGGCCGGGATGCATCAGCGATCCCATGGCCGACGGCACCGGCGCGGAATGCGACAAATACGCGCCCAGCGCATGCGCCGCTTCGACGCGGAGGCCCAGCATCTTTCCGTCGGCGTCGAGTGCGAGCTCGGCCCGCGAGACAGCGTCGCGCGCGTGGGTGTCGCTCAACAGGCTTTCGCCGCGCTCCGCCGTCCAGCGGACCGCGCGGCGGACGCGCCGCGAGGCCCAGGCTGCGAGCGCGACCTCCGGATACAGGCCGCCCTTCATGCCGAACCCGCCGCCCACGTCCGGGCAGATCACGCGAAACGCGCCGCCCGGCCGGCCGAACGCGGCCTGAAGGGCGGGACGGAGCCGGTGCGCGCCCTGACCGCTGACCCACAGCGTCCAGCGGTCGGCCGATGGTTCGTACTCGGCGAGGGCTGCGCGCGGCTCGATCGCGTTGGCGGAGATACGGTTGTTGACGACGGCGAGCCGCGTCACGTGCGCGGCGGCGGCAAAGGCGGCGTCCACGGCGGCCGCATCGCCGCGCCGCACCCGATACCAGACGTTGTCGGGGAAGTCGTCCCACAGCAGCGGCGCCCCCGGGCGGTCGGCATCGGCCACGGAAACGACCGCGGGCAGGACTTCGTACTCCACGCGCACGAGTTCGGCCGCGTCCCGCGCCTGCTCCAGCGTCTCGGCGACGACGAAGGCCACGATGTCGCCGACATGGCGCGCCCGGTCACGGACGATCACCGGGTGGTCCACACGCTTCGCCGCCGGGCCGCCATAGGCGGCGGGCATGATCTGGCAGGGAAGACCGCCCAGCTCGTCGGCGTCCGCATCGGCCCCGGTCAACACCGCCAACACGCCGGGGACGGCCCTGGCCGCGTCGGCGTCGATCGCGACGACGCGCGCATGCGCGTGCGGCGAACGCAGCGCATAGCCCCGGCACTCGTGCGGGCGCGCCACGTCGTCCACATAGCCGCCCCGCCCGGTGAGAAACCTTGGATCTTCGGTCCGTCGAACCGGCTGACCGATGCCGAATCCGGTCATGAGCAGCCGTCCTCCTGCAACGCTCCGCACTGCTCCGGATTGTCGCGACGCCGCCGACAACGGTCAAGGCGGGGTAAACGGCCGCCGCGCAGGAAGCCGTGGGGGTCCACGCTCGTGTACTCGGCGAAGTCGAGCCGCGTTCCCGCCCGTTCGGAAGTCAAGAAACGCCGCCCTTCCCATGTCTCAACATGTATCTGAACCAAGACAGCGGTTTATGGACAGTTCAGCTGCGGCAGGGAGACCTTGGATTTGCCGCCGGCAGGGGCGATATTGAACGGGTCATGGAGGCGCTTCCTTTCACCAAGATGCACGGGCTCGGCAACGACTTCGTGGTCATCGACGGACGCGCGCGCGCGGTCGCGCTGGACGGCGCCCGCGTGCGCGCGATCGCCGACCGCCATACCGGGGTGGGGTGCGACCAGCTGATCGTGATCGAGCCGGGCGCAGAGACCGCCGCGACGGCCTTCATGCGCATCCACAACGCCGACGGCGGCGAGGTCGAAGCCTGCGGCAACGCCGCGCGCTGCGTGGCTTGGCTGCTGATGGAGGAGACCGGTCGGGATCGCCTCGATCTGGCCACCGGCGCGGGCGTGCTGCATGCCGAACGCTGCGGCGGCGGGATCGCCATCGACATGGGCGCGCCGATCTTCGACTGGCGGCGGATCCCCCTCGCCCGGCCGCAGGATCCCTTGCATCTGGCGCTGCGCGCCGGGCCGCTCGCCGATCCGGTGGCGCTCGGCTTGGGCAACCCGCACGCCGTGTTCTTCGTCGGCGACGTGGACGCGATCCCCCTCGCCCGCCTCGGACCCACGCTCGAACGTCATGAACTGTTCCCCCAACGCGCCAATATCGGCGTCGCGCAGGTGGAGACCCCGGACCGCATCCGGCTGCGGGTGTGGGAGCGCGGCGCCGGGATCACCCGCGCCTGCGGCACCGGCGCCTGCGCCGCGACGGTCGCAGCCAACCGGCGCGGGCTGGCCGGACGCCGCGCGACCGTGCTGCTCGACGGCGGCGCGCTCGACGTCGAATGGCGCGACGACGACCGCATCGTGATGACCGGACCCGTCGCGGTCAGCTTCTCTGGCCGCATCGACCCGGATCTATCGGCATGAGCGCATCCCAGGTCGTCACCTTCGGCTGCCGGCTCAACGCCTACGAATCCGAGGTCATTCGCGCCCACGCCGCGGCCGCCGGGCTCGCCGGCGCGGTGATCTTCAATACCTGCGCCGTCACCGGCGAGGCCGAGCGCCAGGCGCGTCAAGCCATCCGCAAGGCCCGGCGCGCGCGTCCCGACGCGCGCATCATCGTCACCGGCTGCGCCGCGCAGCTCGCGCCCGAACGCTACGCCGGCATGGCCGAAGTCGATCTGGTGCTCGGCAACGAGGCGAAGCTGCGGCGGGAGAGCTACCGCCCCGACCGGGAGGGCGCGCGCGTGATCGTCAACGACGTCATGGCGGTGCGGGAGACCGCCGGCCACCTGATCGCCGGGTTCGACGGCCGCGCGCGGGCGTTCGCGCAGATCCAGCAGGGATGCGACCACCGCTGCACCTTCTGCATCATTCCATTCGCCCGCGGATCCAGCCGGTCGGTGCGCCCGGACGATGCGATCGACCAACTTCGCGCACTGGTCGCCAACGGTTACCGCGAAATCGTACTCACCGGCGTGGACATCACCGATTACGGCCGCGACCTGCCCGGCCGCCCTACGCTGGGCGGGTTGGTGCGGCGTCTGCTCGCCGCGGCCCCGGAATTGCCGAGGCTCCGGCTGTCGTCGCTCGACCCGGCGGAGGTCGACGAAGAGCTGTTCGCCGCCATCGGCGACGAACCGCGGCTGATGCCGCATTTCCACCTCAGCGCCCAGGCCGGCGACGACCTCATCCTCAAGCGGATGAAGCGCCGCCATCGCCGCGCCGATGCGATCGGGTTTTGCGACCGGGTGCGGCGACTGCGGCCCGACGCCGTCTTCGGCGCCGACCTGATCGCGGGCTTCCCGACCGAGACCGAGGCGATGTTCGCGAACACGCTCTCGCTGATCGACGCCTGCGGGCTGACTTGGCTCCACGTCTTCCCCTATTCGCCGCGCCCCGGCGCGCCGGCTGCGCGCATGCCCCAGCTTCCCAAGACCGAGCGCAGGGCGCGGGCGGCGACGCTGCGCGCCGCGGGCGCGCGCCGGCTCGACGCCTTCCTCGACGACCGGGCGGGAAAGACGCTGCGGGTCCTGGTCGAAACCGGGCGGCAGGGCCGCTGCGAGCATTACGCGCCGGTGACGCTCGACCGGACTGCGCCGGGCGGCAGCATCGTCGTCGCGACCGGCCGGCGCCGGGTCGGAGGGCCGCTCGAAGCGCGCGCGATTCGATGAATGACGGCGGTTGGCTCGGCCGGCTCGCCGCCGGGTTAAGCAGAAGTTCCAACCGGCTCTCGGACGGCATCGGCGGCATCTTCGCGAGGCGGCGACTCGACGAAGCCGCGGTGCGGGAGCTCGAGGAGCTGCTGATCGCCGCCGACCTTGGCGCCGGCGCCGCGGCCCGGCTCGCCGGCGCGTTCGCCCAGCACCGGTTCGACAAGGAGATCGTGCCGCAGGAAGTGCGCGAGGCGCTGGCCGCCGATATCGCCCGCGCGTTGGAGCCGGTCGCCAGACCACTCGAGATCGGCGCCGCTCACCAGCCCCATGTCGTACTCGTGGTCGGGGTCAACGGCGCCGGCAAAACGACGACCATCGGCAAATTCGCACGGCGATATCGCGCGGCGGGACGTTCCGTGATGCTGGCCGCCGGGGACACCTTCCGCGCCGCTGGCGTGAGCCAGCTGCAAGCCTGGGGCGAGCGCGCCGACTGCCCGGTGATCGCGCGCCCGACGGGCGCGGACGCCGCAGGGCTCGTGTTCGATGCGTTGCGCGAGGCCCAGGCGCGGCGGACCGATCTGCTGTTGGTCGATACCGCGGGCAGACTCCACAACCGCGCCGACCTGATGGCCGAACTCAGGAAGATCGTCCGGGTGATCGAGAAGGTCGACCCGACGGCCCCGCACAGCCGCCTGCTGGTCCTGGATGCGACCACCGGCCAGAACGCGCACGCCCAGGTGGAGATGTTCCGCGATCTGGCCGGCGTCACCGGGTTGATCGTGACGAAACTCGACGGCACCGCCAAGGGCGGGGTGCTGATCGCCCTCGCCGAGCGCTTCGCACTGCCGGTGCACGCGATCGGGGTCGGCGAAGGCGCCGACGACCTCCACCCCTTCGACGCCCAGGACTTCGCCCGCAGCCTGATGGGGCTTGCGGGATAAGCATGGACGCGCCTGCCGCCGACGGCGCCGGTGAAAACGCAACGACGGCATCCGGCGCCGCCTCCGTCCGACCGACCGCGTTACGGATCGTTGCAGCCGGACGGCTCGTTACACGGCGTTACCAAATACTCCCGCCGCCAATGTCAAAGCGCCGCGTTCGTGGACTACAATCGCGCGCCACAATTACGACAATCGAGAATCGTCCCGGGACGTCGTGAAGAAACTCGCCAAGTTCGTCCTGCCGGTATTGTTGATCGCCGCCGCGGGCGCAGCGTTCTCCTATCTGCGCTCGACCCGGCCGGAGGCGACTCCCGCCCCCGCCGAGGAGCGGGTGCGACCCGTCGCCGCGGTCGCGGCGCAGTTCGTCGACGTGCGGCCCACGATCACCGAGTTCGGCGCCGTCGTCGCCGGCAGCGTCGTCGAGCTGCGGCCGCTGGTGGCCGGCCGGATCGCCCAGCTGGGACCCAACTTCGTCGAGGGCGCCGTCGTCCGCAAGGGCGAGACGCTGGTCGCCATCGACCGGTTCGACTACGAGGTGGACGTAGCCCACGCGGAGGCCGGAGTCGCCGAGTCGCAAGCCCGCCTCAAGGAAACGCAGGCGGAGCTGCGCAACGAGCGCCGTCTGCTCGCCATCGCCCGCGAACAAGCGGCGCTGCGCATGACGGACCTTGAACGGAAACGCAAGCTGAGCGCGCGCGGCGCGCTGTCGCGCAAGGCCCGTGACGACTCGCTGATCGCCGCCAACGAGGCCAAGCGGTCGGTCGAGACCGCCGAGCAGCGCCAGGAACGGCTGGCGGCGCGGATCGAGCAATCGAATGCCGCCCTCGCCCGCAGCCAAGCGGCGCTGGAACGGGCGCGACGTGATCTCGACGACACCGTTCTGACAGCGCCGGAGGACGGATTTCTCGCCGACGCCAGCGCGGCCGAGGGGCAGCGCGTCGGAACCGGCGACCGTCTCGCGCGGCTGATCGTGGCGCGCCGGCTCGAAGTCTCGTTCCAGCTGAAGCGGGCTGACTTCGGGCGCCTCGCCGGCGGCGGCGACGGACATGCGGCTGACCGGCTGCTGGGGCGAGCGGTGTCGGTGACGTGGCGTGTCGGGCGGCGCGACTTCACCTACGATGCGATCATCGAGAGGCTCAGCGCGGAGATCGATCCGGCAAGCGGCGGCATCGGCGTCCATGCGCGTTTCGTGGACCCCGATCCCGCTACGCCGCTGCGGCCGGGCGCCTTCGTCGAGGTCGGCATCCCGGGCAAGCTCTATCGCAGGGTCCTGCGCCTTCCCGAAGGCGCGGTCGACGCGGAAGGCAACGTCTATGTCATCGACCGGGGCCAGCTCGCGCCGCGCCGCGTCGAACTGCTGCGCCGCGTGGCTAAGGACGTGCTGGTCCGGGCGGATATTGCGCCGGGGGCGAGGATCGTCACCACGCACTTCCCGGAGATCGGCCCCGGACAGCGGGTCAAGGCGCGATGAGCGCGACGGCGGGGGCAGAGGCCGGCGCGGATGGGGGTGCGCGCACGGGCAGCGTGATCGCGCTGTTCGCGCGCCATCGCACCGCGCCCAACCTGCTGCTCGCCCTGATGGTGATCGCCGGCATCTACGGCATCTTCAAGCTGAACGCGCAGTTCCTGCCCGAAGTCGGCATCGATTACGTGAACGTGCGGGTCGAATGGCCGGGCGCCGCGGCCGAGGACGTCGACGCCAAGCTGGTCCAGGCGATCGTCCCCGACGTCCGATTCCTGAACGACGTCAAACAAGTGCGGTCGACCGCTTCCGACGGATTGGCCAGCATCAACATCGAGTTCGAGGCAGGCAGCGACATGCAGGCGGCGCTGTCGGAGGTGGAAGCCGCCCTCTCGCGCATCCGCACCTTCCCGGAAGACGCGAAGACGCCCGAGGCAAGGCGCGTCGTCCGCTACGAAATGATCCTGCGTGTCGTGCTGTCGGGCCCGTATACGGAGGCGTCGCTCAAAGCGCACGCCAAGCGGCTCCGCGACGGCCTGCTCGACCGCGGCATCGACAAGGTCGTACTGGCGGGCGCGCGGAACGAGGAGATCCTGGTCGAAGCGCCATCGGCGGCCCTTCGCCGGCTGGACATGACCCTGGCCGAGGTCGCCGCCAGGATCAGCGAGACGTCGCAGGACCTGCCTTCGGGCGACGTCGGGGGAGGACGCCGCCAGATCCGAAGCCTCGGCTTGGTGACGACAGCCCGCGGGATCGAGGAAATCGAGATCAAGGCGCTCGAGGACGGCCGCACGATCCGCGTGGGCGACGTAGCCCGGGTGCGCGAAGGTTTCGACGAGGACGCCGTGGAAATCCGGCGCAAGGGGCGGCGCGCGATCAAGCTCCATCTCCAGCGCGCCGTCAAGGCCGACGCGCTGGAGATGGCGAGGATCGCGGAAACGTATCTCGACGAGGTGGAGCCGACCCTGCCCGCGACCCTGGCGATGGAGCGCTACGATGTGGCCACGGGCGCGCTCCGGGATCGGATCGACCTCATGATCCGCAACGGCGCGAGCGGCCTGCTGATCGTGATCGTGATCCTCCTGGCGTTTCTGCGGCCGCGAGTCGCGTTCTGGGTGATGGTCGGCATTCCGATCTCGTTTCTCGCTACCTTCGGAGTCATGCTCGCGACGGGCCAGACGATCAACATGGTCAGCCTGTTCGGCCTGATCATGACGGTCGGCATCATCGTCGACGACGCGATCGTCGTCGGCGAGCACGTCGATACCCGCAGCCGCCTCGGGTTGTCGCCGCTCGCGGCAGCGGTCAGCGGCGCTCACCGGATGACGGTCCCCGTGTTCGCCGCGGCGCTGACGACGATCAGCGCCTTCCTGCCGCTGTTCGTGATCTCCGGAATCATCGGCCAGATCATCTCCGCGATCCCGCAGGTCGCGGTCGCGGTCCTGATCGCGAGCCTCATCGAATGCTTCCTGATCCTACCGGGCCATCTGAGCGGCGCGCTCCGGGCCTCGGCGTCCTCCCCGGCCGGCTTGCTCACCCGGTATCGCGACTGGTTCGACCGAGGGTTCGCGGCGTTCCGCGACGGACCGTTCCGGTCGTTCGTAGAAATCTGCGTCCATTGGCGCTACGCAACGCTGGCCGCGGCGCTCGGATTGACGCTGCTCGCCGCGGGCATGGTGGCGGGCGGGCGGGTGGGCTTCAACTTCTTCCCGACGCCCGAGCCGGACCGCATTTTCGCCAACGCCGCGATGGTTCCCGGAACGCCGCGCAAGACCACCGTCGCGATGCTCGACGAGGTGATCCGGGCCCTCCACGCCACCGCCCGGAAATTCGAAGGCGACGACAACGACCTCGTCCGCATGGCGGTGGCGAAGGTCGGCCGCTCCGTCGGCGCATCCCCCGCCGAGGCCTTCAGCGCCTCGCCCGCGGACGACCTGGGCGGAATCGAGGTCGAGCTGCGCACCGCCGACGAGCGCGACGTGCGCCTCGGACCGTTCATCGACGCATGGCGCGCCGAAATCCGCCCCATCGCCGGGCTCGACAACCTCACCATCCGGGAGCAGCGGGCCGGGCCGCCCGGCCGCGACGTCGACGTGAGGTTCATCGGCGACGACGTCGCCGCCCTCAAACGCGCGGCGTTGGAATTGCAGGCGCTGCTCCGGCGCTATCCGGGGGTCGGCGCCATCGAGGACGACCTGCCATGGGGCAAGCGCGAGACGATCCTGGAGGTCACGCCGCGCGGACGCTCGATGGGCTTTGCAACCCAGAGCGTCGGCCGGCAGGTGAGAAACGCGATCGAAGGCGCGATCGCCAAGCGTTTCCCGCGCGGCGACGAGGAGGTCACCGTCCGCGTCAGACTCCCGGCAAACGAACTCGACACCGACATTCTCGACCGGCTGTATCTGCGCGGCCCGACGGGAGCGGAAGTCCCCCTCGCCGACGCGACCTCGCGGCGGGTCAATCGGAGCTTCGCCAGCATCAAGCGCGAGGACGGGCGGCGCCAAGTTGCGGTCACCGCCAAGCTCGACACCGGCATCATCACCACGAACGACCTGCTGGCGGCGATCGAGCGCGACGGGCTGTGGCGAATCGCCGAGCGCCACGGGGTGGACGTGGCCTTCAAGGGCCGGTCGGAGGAGAGCCGCGAGACCTTTGGCGAGATGACCGCGGGGGCGCTGATCGGGCTCGCCGGGATCTACATCATCCTTGCCTGGGCGTTCGCGAGCTACAGCCGGCCGGTCGCCGTCATGGCGATCATTCCGATGGGCTTCGTCGGCGCCGTCTTCGGCCATTGGCTGTTCGGTTTCAATCTGACCGCCTTCAGCTTGGTGGGACTCATGGGGCTGGCCGGCATCGTGGTCAACAACTCGATCATCCTGGTGAGGACGATCGGGCAGCGGGCGGAAACGGAGGCTCCGTTCGACGCGATCGTCGGCGGGGTCTGCGACCGGCTGCGCGCGATCGTGCTGACCTCGGCGACGACCATTGGCGGGTTGAGCCCGCTGCTGTTCGAAACCAGTCTGCAGGCGCAGTTCCTGCTCCCGATGGCGCTCACGATCGTCTTCGGTCTGGGCTGCGCGGCCACGCTGGTGCTGTTCGTAGTGCCCGCTCTGATGGCGGTGGAGAACGATCTACGCCGCCCTGGGCGCCGCCCCCTGCCCCATCCGGCCCACCCCTGACCGAGGCCGGCCGAGCCTGCCGCCGGTGGTGCCTCCGGGGAGACTCGAACTCCCACGCCCTTGCGGGCAACAGATTTTGAGTCTGCCGCGTCTGCCGATTCCGCCACAGAGGCTTGCGCGCGATCATATCGGCGTTCCGGCGGCGGTCAACGCCGCGGTCCGCGCCGACGCGGAACCTGCGCCTCGTGTAACATGGCCATGTGCCGATCCCGCGGGTGGGCGCCCGATCATGCTGCGCGGCCTTTACGACCGGACGATGAGACTCGCCGCCGGGCGCGACGCCGCGGGGGTCCTGGCCGCGGTCGCCTTCGCCGAAAGCTCGATTTTTCCGATACCGCCCGACGTACTGCTGATCCCGATGGTGCTGGCGGCGCGCGACCGCGCCTGGCGGCTGGCGACGATCTGCACCGTCGCCTCGGTGCTGGGCGGGCTCGTCGGCTACGCCATGGGCGGACTCCTGTTCGAGGCGGCCGGACGGCCGCTGCTCGAACTCTACGGCTATGACGACCGGTTCGCGGCGTTCCGCGACCGCTACGCCGAATGGGGAGCCTGGATCGTCTTCGTCGCCGGCGTCACGCCCTTCCCCTACAAGGTAATCACGATCGCCAGCGGGGCTGTCCAGCTCGATCCGCCGACCTTCATCGTCGCCTCGCTGCTGGCGCGCGGACTCCGCTTCTTCGTCGTCGCGGCGCTCCTGTGGTGGATCGGCCCGCCGGTCCGCGCCTTCGTCGAACGGCGGCTCGGGCTGGTCGCATTCGCGTTCTGCGCGCTCTTGATCGGCGGCTTCGCCGTCGCCGCATACGCCCCGTGATCCGCCCGATCGCCCATCGGCGCTTCGATCCCGCCGGGTTCGCGCCCGTGTGGATCCTCGTCGCCAGCATCGCCGCGCTGACGACGGCGCTGGCGGCGCAGTATCTCGGCGACTTGACGCCCTGCGCGCTGTGCCACCATCAGCGCTGGCCCTACGTCGCTGCGATATGCGCTTCGACCGCGGCGCTGGTCGCCGGTCGGGGCGGCGTGCGGAGAACGCTGGTCGCGTTGTGCGGGCTTGCGTTCGTCGCCGGGGCGGGACTCGCGGCCTATCACGTCGCGGTCGAACAGGGTTGGGCGGCGGGCCCCGCCGCTTGCGGCGGCGGCGATGCGCAGCCGGCAACGATGGAGGAGCTGCGCCGGCACCTCCTCGCCGCGCCGATCGTCCGCTGCGACGCCGTCGCATGGTCGATGTTCGGGATTTCCTTCGCGGGCTATAATCTGATCGCATCGACCGGGCTTGCCGCCGCCAGCCTCGCGGCCGCGGTCCGGCGGAAGCGGCGGCGCGCATGACCGGCACGGACGAACAGTCGCGACTTGGCTCCAGCCCGAGGACGACCGGCGAACGCCGCCTGCCCGGCGACCCGACGCCCGAGCAGGCGGTGGCGCGGATGATCCGCGTGGACCATGCCGGCGAATACGGCGCCGTCCGCATCTATGCCGGCCAACAGGCGGTGCTGCGCCATGGGCCGGCCGCGGCCGCCATCGACGAGATGCGGCGCAAGGAGCAGGAGCATCTCGACGGCTTCAGCGAGCTCGCGGGCGAACGCCGGGTGCGACCGACGGCGCTGTTGCCGCTATGGCACGTCGCGGGGCATGCGCTCGGCGTGGCGAGCGCCCTGTTGGGCGCGCGGGCGGCGATGGCCTGCACGGCGGCGATCGAGGAGGTCATCGACGAGCATTACGCCGCCCAGGCGCGCGAACTCGGCGACGACGAGGCGGCGCTGCGGGACATGATCGAGCGCTACCGGGCGGACGAGCTCGATCATCGCGACACCGCGCTAGCGCACGAGGCCGCGCTGGCGCCAGGCCACGCCCTCCTGGGCGATGCGGTCAAGGCGGGATCGCGGCTCGCGATCTGGCTGTCGACGCGGCTCTGAATTCCGCTCCCGATTCGCCGTCTGGTCCCGACATCAGGAACGATAGGGCGTCAGGAGCGATAGGGTTTCCCCGCCTCGGCCATGACGGCATTGTAGCGGCGGAAGATCTCGACCACCCGCGCCGCGCGCGGGCTGGTGGCGGCGATCTCGTCCCAGAAGCGTACCGCCTCGGCCTCGACCGCAGCCCATTCGTCGTCCGGAATGGCGGTGAGCTCCAGCTTGGCGCCCCGGACCCTGAGCTCGGCCTCGCCGCCCCAGTACCAATGCTGCCGGTAGTAGTGCGACGACTCCATCGCCAATCTCCACAGGGTCTTGAGGCGATCGGGAAGCGCCCTCCAACGCTCCTCGTTGGCGAAGAAATGGCCGATCCACGCGCCGCAGATGTTGTTGACGAGGAAGTAACGGGCGAAGTCGGCCCAGCCGACCGCATAGGCCTCGGTGATGCCGGACCAGGCGATGCCGTCCACGTCGCCCCGCCGCAACGCGTTCCCGATGTCGTCCCACGCCGGCAACGGGAGCGCTACGACCCCGAGCCGGCGCAGGAACCGGCCCGCCGTGGGGAACGTGAAGACGCGCTTGCCCGCCATGTCGCCCAAGTTACGGATCGGCTCCCTGGTGATGAAATGGCATGGATCCCAGGCGCCGGCGGACAGCCATTTCACGCCGCCGACCTCGGCGTAGGCCTCCGCCCAGATCTCCCCCAAGCCATAACGGTCGAACAGAACCGGCACGTCGAGACTGTGCCGCAGAGCGAGCGGGAAGTAGCCGCCGAACACGGCGACGTCGGTCGGCGCCGCCATCGAATCGTCGTCGGATTGCACCAAATCGATCTTTCCGTCCCGCAGGGCGCGGAACATCTCGTCCATCGGCGCGATCTCGCCGGCGAGGAACAGTTCGATCTCCATCTCGCCGCCGGCCGCCCGGTTGAACGCGTCGACCGCGGGCTTGACGACATGCTCGGCAAGGCCCGAACCGGCATAGGTCTGAAGACGCCAGCGGATCGTGGACCGGCCATGCACGGCAGGCGCGGCAAGCGGCGCCGCAGCGGCGGCCAGCCCGGCCGCGCCGCCGGCCTTCAGAAACGCGCGTCTGGATGCGGTCATGTCATGCCTCTTCCGACATGTCCCGCTCGTCGTCGTCGCCGGTCGTCAGCGGAGAGAATCGCACCGGCAGGAGTTCGTGGATGGCGATGCGGCCATCCTCGTCCTTGTCCACGACCATGAGCTGTTGGGCGTCCTCGATTCCCGCGGGCACGACCATACGTCCCCCGGCCTTGAGTTGGCCGATCAGAGCCGGCGGCACCAAGTCGGGCGCGGCGGCGACCAGGATGCGGTCGAAGGGCGCGTGTTCGGGCCAGCCGTTGGCGCCGTCGCCGATCCGCAGTTCGACGTTCCGATAGCCGAGACCGCGCAGCCGCTTGCCGGCCTCGGCCGAAAGCTCGCCGATGATTTCGATCGAATAGACAGCAGCCACCAGCTCGGCCAGGATCGCCGCCTGGTAGCCGAAGCCGGTCCCCACTTCGAGCACCGCCGCGTCCGCCGGCGCGTCCAGAAGGTCCGTCATCAGCGCGTTCATATAGGGTTGCGAGATCGTCTTGCCGCAACCGATGGGCAGCGGCGAATCGACATAGGCGAAGCCGCGTAGCTCGACCGGGACGAATTCGTGGCGCGGGACCTTGCCCATCGCCGCCATCACCCGGTCGCCGAGGCGATCCCTGCCGGTCTGCGCCGCGGTGAGCCGGACGTGCCGGGCGATCTCGTCCACCATCTCGCCGCGGGCGGCGCCGAAGCCCGCGTCGTTCATCGTCCCGCCCGCTCCGGTCAGGCCGCCAGGATCGCCAGCAGCAGAATCGCGACGATGTTGACGATCTTGATCATCGGGTTGACGGCGGGCCCCGCGGTGTCCTTGTAGGGATCGCCCACGGTGTCGCCGGTCACCGCCGCCTTGTGCGCTTCCGATCCCTTACCGCCGTGATGACCGTCCTCGATGTACTTCTTGGCGTTGTCCCAGGCGCCGCCGCCCGAAGTCATGGAAATCGCGACGAAGAGACCGGTGACGATCGTTCCCAGCAGCATCGCGCCGAGCGTCGTGAACGCCGCCGCCTGCCCGCCGACCGCCAGGATCACGAAATAGACCAGGATCGGGGCGAAGACCGGCAGCAGCGACGGCAGGATCATCTCGCGGATCGCCGCCCGCGTCAGCAGATCGACGGCGCGGCCGTATTCCGGCCGGCTCGTCCCCTCCATGATGCCGGCGATCTCCCGGAACTGGCGGCGCACCTCGACGACGATCTGACCGCCGGCGCGGCCGACGGCCTGCATACCGAGGGCGCCGAACAGATAGGGCAGGAGCCCGCCGACGAAGAGGCCGATCACCACATAGGGATCGGCGAGCCGGAAGTCGATCCGATCGGCCATGTCGGGGAAGTAATACGCCAAGTCCTGGGTATAGGCGGCGAACAGGACGAGGGCGGCGAGCCCCGCCGAGCCGATCGCATAGCCCTTGGTGACGGCCTTGGTCGTATTGCCGACCGCGTCCAGCAGGTCGGTATGCTTGCGGACATCCTCGGGGAGGTCCGCCATCTCGGCGATGCCGCCGGCGTTGTCGGTGACCGGCCCGTAGGCGTCGAGCGCCACGACCATGCCGGCGAGCGACAGCATCGCCGTGGCCGCGACCGCGATTCCGAACAGCCCGGCGCAGAAATAGGCGACGACGATGCCGGCGCAGATGACCAGCACCGGCAGGGCGGTGGCCTCCATTGAGACGGCGAGCCCCTGGATGACGTTGGTGGCGTGGCCGGTCTCGGATGCGCGGGCGACGCTGCGCACCGGGCGGTAGGCGGTCGAGGTGTAATACTCGGTGATCCACACCATCAACCCGGTGACGACCAGCCCAACGAGCGCGCAGTAGAGGAGATGCCCGGGTTCGATCGTATCGTCGCCGAGCGCGATCTCGACCGCGAACCCGCCGAACAGGAGGTAGATCGCGACGGCGATGAAAATCGCGGACAGGATGGCGGCCCCGATCAACCCCTTGTACAGGGCGGCCATGACGTTGTTGCCGGCGCCCATCCGGACGAAGAAGGCGCCGATGACGGAGCCGACGATGCAGACCGCGCCGATGATCAGCGGCAGAGCCAGCATCGTCTCCTGGATCTGCCCGGCGAACGAGATCACTGCGAGCAGCATCGTCGCGACCACGGTCACGGCGTAGGTCTCGAACAGGTCCGCCGCCATGCCGGCGCAGTCGCCCACGTTGTCGCCCACGTTGTCGGCGATAACGCCGGCGTTGCGCGGATCGTCCTCGGGGATGCCGGCCTCGATCTTGCCGACGAGATCGGCGCCGACATCGGCGCCCTTGGTGAAGATGCCGCCGCCAAGCCGGGCGAAGATCGAGATCAACGAGCCGCCGAAGCCGAGCGCCACCAGGGCCTCCAGGATATGCCGCATGCCCTGGGCTTCGCCTGGGTCGAAGACGCCGCGCAGGACGACGTAATAGATCGTCACCCCGAGCAAGCCCAGACCCACGACCAGCATGCCCGTCACCGCGCCCGACTTGAAGGCGACGCCGAGGGCGGGCTTGACCCCGCCGGTGCGCGCCGCATCGGCCGTCCTGACGTTGGCGCGGACCGAGACGCTCATGCCGATATAGCCGGCGAGCCCCGAGAGGATGGCGCCGATGAAGAAGCCGATCGCGACATAGACGTTGAGCAGAAGCCCGAGAACCACCCCGACGACGACGCCGACGGCGGCGATGGTCAGATATTGCCGGTTGAGATAGGCGCGGGCACCCTCCTGTATCGCCCCGGCGATCTCGACCATCCGCTCCGTGCCGGCGCTCGCCGCGAGGATCGACCGGATCGCATACAAGCCGTAGAGGATCGCGAGGGCACCGCAGGCGATCACGATCCAGTATGTCGCAGCCGTCATGACCGAACTTCCTCAACCGTCGGGGGGGTGCGGGAAAAGCGCGCGGAACATGCCAGAACGGGGCGGAAGCCGCAAGCGCCGGCGGCGAATCGCGGCGCCGGCGCTCAGCCGCTGGGCCGCGGCCGGGCGACCTTCAGCCACAGCGTCGCCAGGAGCGTCACCAGGACGAGCGGCGCCACCGCCATGTTCACGTTGATCCAGCCGATGCTGTGGTTCGCGGCGCCTGACAGAACCGCGCCCAGCATCACCGCGCCCCAGACGAACATGTCGTTGAGGCCCTGGACCTTCGCCTTTTCCGCCGGCCGGTAGCACTGCGTCAGTAACGTCGTGCCGCCGGTGAACAGGAAATTCCAGCCGATGCCGAGCAGGGTCAGGGCGGACACGAAGTTGAGAAACCCGACGCCTGCGACGTTGACGACCACGCAGACGAACAGCAACCCCGCCCCCCACAACATCACGTTGGTCACGCCGTACCGCGCGATCAGATGGCCGGTGACGAAGGAAGGCAGGAACATGCCGACGATATGCAGCTGGATGACGAACGCCGAATCCCCGAACGAGAAGCCGCAATCCGCCATCGCCAGCGGCGTGATCGTCATCAGGAACGACATCACGAGATAGCCGATCACCGCGCCCAGAATGGCGACGATGCACTCGGGTTGGCGGACGATTTCGGCAAGCGGTCGGCTGGGGCCGCTGCGTTCGGTCTCCGAAGGCGGCGGAATGCGGATCCACATCACCACCAGGACGACGGCGATATAGAGCGCCACGACGCCGGCGAAGGTGCCGGCGTAGACCACCGGCTCGAACAAATCCCTGGTCAGCCGCGCGAGGTTGGGCCCGGTCACCGCGGCGACCACGCCCCCGGCGAGGACGAGCGAGATCGCCCGGCTGCGATACGCGGCGTCCGAGGCGTCGGCGGCGGCGAAGCGGAAGAACTGGGCGAAACTGTTGAAACTCCCGATCAGAAAGTTGCCGATGCAGAAGAGCCAGAAATCGCCGGCGAAGATGGCGTAGGTCGCGACCACCCCGCCGACGGCGCCCAGCGCCGCCCCGGTCATGAAGCCCACCCGCCGGCCGACGCGCTTCATGTACATCGAGGCCGGCAGGGCGGTCGCCATGGTGGCGGCGAACTGGAACGCGACCGGTATCGTCGACAGCGACTTGTCGTCGGCGAGGACGAAGCCGGCGAGAGCGATGGAGGTGACGATGGCGGAGGTCGCGGTCATGAACAGCCCCTGGCACACGGCCAGGAGGAGCACGTCGCGCGGAACGCCGAACCGGGTCATCGCCGGCTCAGAAATGCCGATAGCCGCCGGACGCATCCAGCGTCCGGCCGGCGGGGTCCAGAACGGCGACGTCCGCCCCGGCCTCAACGTGACCGATCGCGGTGACTTCCACGCCGCTCCGCCGCCCCGCCGCGGCGACGGCGTCGGCCGCCCGCCGGTCGGCGGTGAACAAGAGCTCGTAATCGTCGCCGCCGGTCAGAATCGGCGTCATCAGCGACGCGTCGCGCGCAAGCGCCGCATGAACGGCCGGGCTCAACGGGACGTGTTCGGCGCGAATGCGGCCGCCGACGCCGGAGGCGCGGCAGACATTGCCGAGATCCGACAGCAACCCGTCCGACAGATCGGTCGCCGCGGTGGCGACGCCGCGCAGCGCCAGCCCCAGGGCCATGCGCGGGCGCGGCAGGCGGTAGCGGTCGATCAACGCCTCGTTTCCCGCGACCGTCCCGCCGTCGGCGCCTTGCAGCGCGCGGAGGCCAAGCGCGGCATCGCCTACGGTCCCCGAAACATAGACGATATCGCCCGCCCGCGCGGTCGAACGACGGAGTTCCTGGCCCATGGGCACCTCGCCGATCGCGGTCGCGGTGAAAACCGGCGGGCCGCGCGTCGCCGTCGTGTCGCCGCCCAGCATCGACAGACCGAACTCCCGCTGATCGGCCGCGAGACCCCGGGCGAACGCCGCCACCCAGTCGGCATCCGTGCTCTCCGGAAAGCTCGCGGCCAGGAGATAGGCCGCTGGCCGCGCGCCCATCGCCGCAAGGTCGGACAGATTGACCCGCAGCAGCTTGCGCGCCACCAGATCGGCGGGATCGTCGGGCAGAAAGTGGACGCCGCCGATCAGCGCATCGGTGGTGACCACGTGATCGCAGCCGGGAGCCGGCGCGATCAGCCCCGCGTCGTCGGCGAGGGCGAGCGCGCCGGGAGAATCGGCCGCCAGCGGCGCGAAATACCTCGCGATGAGCTCGAACTCATCCGGCAGTCGATGTGACGCCACCGGCGTGGCCCTCCGCGCTTTCCCCGTCGAACTCGTCCGGGCGCAGCCGACGGGCGAGCCCGTCGAGTATACGGTTGACCAGCCCGGTTTGGGTCCCGGCATAGAACGCATCCGCCAGCGCCACATACTCGCTGATGACGACGCGGGCCGGCGCGCGGCCGCTCGCGGCCAGTTCGCAAGCCCCGGCCTCGAGGATGCAACGCAGCACGGCCCCCAGCCGGTCGAGCCGCCAAGCGCCCGCCAAGCCCGCCTCCAGCATCTCGTCCAGCCACGCGCGCCGCGACTGCACGCCGCGCACCAGCTCGGCGAACAGCGCCGCGTTCGGCCGGATCGTCGTCGCCGTTTCGTCCAGCGGCGCGCCGCGGCGGCGGTCCAGGAACTGCGCCAACACGTCCTCGACCCGCGCGCCGCCGACGTCGATCTGGTAGAGGGTCTGGACCGCGGCCAGACGCGCGGCGCTCATGCGGGGAGCGCCCGCCGCGCCGGGGTCGGCCGGCTTCGCCGCGTCGGTCACTAATCGGGCCAGCGTGCGGGCTCGAACGTCCGCATCCCGCTTATCTCGAACGTCCGCCTCAACTCGATCATCGCGAGGCAGGCCCGCGCCGCGGCCCCGCCATGGTCGCGCGGCCCATCGGCGCGCGCCCGCGCCCAGGCCTGATCGCGGTTCTCGCAGGTCAGGACGCCGTAGCCGAGGGCGAGGCCGTGCCGCAGCGCCAAGTCCTGAAGGCCGCGCGCGCTCTCCTGGCAGACATGGTCGTAATGCGAAGTCTCGCCCCGGATGACACAGCCGAGCGCCACATAGCCGTCGTAAAAGCCTTCCCCATAGTGGGGGCGGAAATGGCCGGATGCCTCGTCCAACTCTTGCCCGCCAACGGCGATGCGGATCGCCGCCGGGATCTCGAACGTCCCCGGCACGGGATAGCGCTTCCAGCTGGCGCCCGCTCGCTCCAGGGCGGCGCAGGCACCCTTCGCCAGCTCGTCGGCGATGTCGTCGTAGAACCGCGCCTCGACGATCATGACATGGGGATAGTCGGCCATGCCGGTCGGCCTCCCTACCAGTCGTCGATCGGCGGGATCGGGCACCGGCCGACGACCCGCAGGCCGTAGCCCTCCAGCCCGACGATCGCACGCGCCCGGTTGGTCAGCAACACCATGTCCGTGATCCCGAGGTCGCGCAGAATCTGCGCGCCGACGCCATAGTCGCGAAGGGCCGGCGGCGTCAGCGCGCGCGGCTCTTCGGTGGTCACCGACACTTCCGCCGACGCGGACCGAAGATCCATCGGCAGCTCGTGACGCTGGCGCACCTGGTTGGAGAAGCTCTGCGCCCAGGCGTCGCGGATCAGCACCACCACGCCGCGGCCCGCTTCGCCGACGACGCGCAGCGAGGACTCGATCTCGGCCGCGCGGCCGCCGACCTGATCGTGCAGCACGTCGTCGAGGATGTTGACGGCGTGCATACGGACCAGGACCGGGTCGCGCCCCGATATGTCGCCCTTCACCACCGCCACATGCTCGGCGCCGGAGATGCGGTTGGCGTAGACGATCAGCCGGAACTCGCCGCCGCGGCGACGCTTCATCAGCGTCTCCAGCCGCCGCTCGACCAGGGTGTCGTTCCTGACCCGGTAGGCGATGAGATCGGCGATGGTCGCGATCTTCAACCCGTGGAACTGCGCGAACGGCACCAGGTCGGGCAGCCGGGCCATGCTGCCGTCGTCGTTCATGATCTCGCAGATGACCCCCGAGGGGTTGAGCCCAGCCAGCCGGGCGATGTCGACCGAGGCCTCGGTATGCCCGGCGCGTTCGAGAACGCCGCCGTCCTGGGCCACCAAGGGGAAGACGTGACCGGGGGTCACGATGTCGTTCTTGCCCTTGGTCGGGTCGATCGCGACGGCGATGGTCCGCGCGCGGTCGGAGGCGGAGATGCCGGTGGTGACGCCTTCGCGCGCCTCGATCGACACGGTGAACGCGGTCTGGTGGCGGGTCCGATTCTCCGACGACATCAGCGAGAGGCCGATCTGCCGAACCCGATCGGGCGTCAGCGCGAGACACACCAGCCCGCGCCCGTACCGGGCCATGAAGTTCACGGCGTCGGGCGTCGCCATCTGCGCCGCGACGACCAGGTCGCCCTCGTTCTCGCGGTCTTCGTCGTCGACCAGGATCACCAGCCGCCCGTTGCGGATATCCTCAATGACCTCCTCGATCGGCGACAGATACGCGGTGAGATCGCCGCCGTCGGCGACGGCCGCGCCGGTCCCCGCGGCCGCTTCCCGTATCCCGGCCACGTTCAGTCCTTCTCCAACAGGCGGGCCACGTAGCGGGCGAGCGTATCGACTTCGAGATTGACCCGGTCGCCCGCCCGCAGGCCGCCGAACGTCGTATGCCGGCGTGTATGCCCGATGACGTTCACCCCGAAGGCCGCGCCGTCCACATGAGTCACGGTAAGGGAAACGCCATCGAGGGCGACCGATCCCTTGGGCGCGATATAGCGTCCGAGCGAATCCGGCGCCTCGAAGGCGAACCGGACGCTGTCGCCGTCGGGGGCGGCATCGACGATGCGCGCTACGCCGTCCACATGGCCCGACACGATATGGCCGCCCATCTCGTCGCCCACGCGCATGGCGCGCTCCAAGTTGACCGGCCCGCCGACCGTCCAGTCGCCCAGGGTGGTGCAGGCCAGCGTTTCCGCCGAGGCTTCGACCGCGAACCACCCCGGGCCCTTGTCCACCACCGTCAGGCAAGGACCGGAGCAGGCGACCGAGGCGCCGAGCTCGAGTTCGGCCGTGTCGTATGCGGTCTCGATATCGAGCCGGGTATCGCTCCGCCTGTCGATCGAGTGGACGCGGCCGAGATCGGTGACGATTCCGGTAAACATCTCCGTCCCTCAGCCCGCGCCGTCCGCAGCGCGGGCATAGACCTCCATAATGTCGCGGCCGACGGCCCGTGTAGAGATTTTTTTGAAGTCGGCCGTCCGGTCGAGCGAGGAAACGCCGAACGCCGCCGCCGCCGGCAGCCCGTCGGCGCCGATCAGCCGGGGCGCGCGGAACCAGACGAGGCGATCGACGAGGCCGAGCGCCAGCAGTTCGGCCGCGATCGCGCTCCCTCCCTCGACCAGGACCGAGGTCACGCCGCGCGCGGCGAGGGCCCGCAGCCCCGCCGCCAAGTCGGCCCGGCCGCGGTCGTCGCCATCGACTCGAAGGACCTCCACCCCGTCGAGCGCGACGCCGGCCGCTTCCGGCGCGGCCGAGATCAGCCAGGTCGGCTGCAACGCCGTATCGGTGAAGAGGCGGAGCCCCGGCGGCAGCGCGCGCCGGCCGCACACGACGACGCGGACGGGCGAGGCCGCAGCGAGGCCCGGCAACCGGCAATCGAGGCGCGGATCGTCCTGCAACGCCGTCCCGGCCCCGATCAGGATCGCATCGTGCCGGGCGCGGAGCCCGTGCGCGAACGCCCGCGCGCGGGCGCCGGTGATCCACCGGCTCTCGCCGCTCGCGGCGGCGATCCTGCCGTCCAGACTGGTCGCGAGCTTCAGCGTCACCAACGGGCGACCGCTCGCCAAGCGCATCAGGAAGCCGGCCGCGACCTCGGCGGCGGCGTCGCCGCCGACGCCGACGTCTACCGCGATCCCGGCGGCGCGGAGCGCCGCGATCCCACCGCCATCGACCCGCGGATCGGGATCGACCATCGCCACCACGGCGCGCGCGACGCCGGCATCGACGATGGCGTCGACGCAGGGCGGCGTCTCGCCGCGGTGCGCGCAAGGCTCCAGGCTGACGTAGATCGTAGCGCCGCGCGCCCGCAGGCCAGCGCGGCGCAGCGCCTCGGTCTCAGCGTGCGGGCGCCCGCCGGGCCGGGTCCAGCCGCGCCCGACGACCGCGCCGTCCCCGGCCACGACACAGCCGACAGGCGGGTTGGGCCAAGCGTTCCCGACCGCGCGGCGAGCCAGGGCCAAGGCCGTCCGCATATGCCGGATGTCGGCCTCAATCGTCGGCGGCACTCAGCGTCCCTACGAAATCCTCGAAGTCCCTCGCTTCGCGGAAATTCCGGTAGACGGAGGCGAACCGCACATAGGCGACCGAGTCCAGATTGGCGAGGGCGTCCATCACCAGCTGGCCAATCGCGTCGGAGCGGATTTCGGGCTCGCCCGCACTTTCAAGCCTGCGAACGATCCCGTTGACCACCGTCTCGATGCGCTCCGGGTCCACGGGCCGCTTGCGCAAAGCGATGGTCATCGACCGGGCGAGCTTGTCGCGGTCGAGCGGCTCGCGCTTGCCGCCCTGCTTGACCACCGTCAGCTCCCGCAGCTGCACGCGCTCGAAGGTAGTGAAGCGCTGGCTGCAGTTGTTGCACGCGCGGCGACGGCGGATCGAGGTGTTGTCCTCGGTCGGCCGCGAGTCCTTCACCTGGGAATCGTCGGAGCCACAAAATGGACAGCGCATGGCGGAATCCGTCGGCTATTGGCCAGCGTAGATCGGAAACTGGCGACAGAGGCCGCGCACTGCGGCGTTCACCTCGCGCTCGACCGCGCCGTTCGCGTCGGGGTCGCGCGCCAAGCCGTCGAGCACCTCGCAGATCAACCGCCCGACGCGGCGGAACTCGGCCGGACCGAAGCCGCGCGTCGTCGCCGCCGGCGTTCCCAGACGGATGCCCGAGGTTACGGTCGGCTTTTCCGGGTCGCCGGGCACGCCGTTCTTGTTGCAGGTGAGGCCGGCCGCCTCCAAGCTGGCCTCGGCGGCCTTCCCGGTCAGCCCCTTGGGACGAAGATCGACCAGAATGAGATGGCTGTCGGTGCCGCCCGAGACGATCTCCAGCCCGCCCTCGGTCAGAGTCGTCGCCAACACCTTCGCATTCTCGACGACGGCTGCGGCGTAACCGGCGAATTCAGGCTTGAGCGCCTCGCCGAAGGCGGCCGCCTTGGCGGCGACGATGTGCATCAGCGGCCCGCCCTGGGTGCCGGGAAAGACGCTCGAATCGATCCGCTTGGCGAGCGCCGGGTCGTCGGTGAAGATGGCGCCGCCGCGCGGGCCGCGCAGCGTCTTGTGCGTGGTCGTGGTCACGACATGGGCGTGCGGCAGCGGCGACGGGTAGAGCTTCGCCGCCACGAGGCCGGCGAAATGGGCCATGTCCACCACCAACCAAGCGCCGACCGAATCGGCGACGGCGCGGAAACGCGCGAAGTCGATGATTCTGGGATAGGCCGATCCGCCGGCGACGATGACCTTCGGCCGGTGACGCCGCGCGAGCTCTTCGAGCTGGTCGAAATCGATCCGCGCATCCTGGCGCCGCACGCCGTATTGGATCGCGTCGAACCACTTGCCGGACTGGTTCGGCGGCGCGCCGTGGGTGAGATGTCCGCCGGCGGCGAGCGACATGCCGAGCAGCGCGTCGCCCGGCTGCATGAGCGCGAAATAGGCCGCCGCGTTAGCCTGGGCGCCCGAATGCGGCTGGACGTTGGCGAAGCCGCAGCCAAACAGCCGTTTGGCGCGATCCTGCGCCAGCGTCTCCGCCACGTCCACGAAGGCGCAGCCGCCGTAATAGCGCCGACCGGGATAGCCCTCGGCGTATTTGTTGGTCAACACCGATCCCGCGGCTTCAAGCACCGCCTGCGAGACGACGTTCTCGGAGGCGATCAGTTCGATGCGTTCCCGCTGCCGACGCAGCTCGGCGGCGATCGCGCGATGGAGTTCGGGGTCGCTTTCGGCCAGCGGGTCGGCGAAGAAACCGTCATGGCGCGAGACCGCCCGAGCGGCCGGAGAGGCTGGCATAACGGCGTCCTTGTGTTGCCGGGGAATCAAGCGATCTTTTCCAGGCGCCGTTCGTGCCGCCCGCCGTCGAATGCGGTCAACAGGAAGACGTCGAGGCAGGACAGCGCCGTCTCGCGGTCGATCAGCCGCCCGCCCAGCACCATCACGTTCGCGTCGTTGTGCCGACGGGCGAGCCGGGCGGTCTCGGCGTCATGCACCAAAGCCGCGCGCACGCCGGCGAAGCGATTGGCTGCGATCGACATGCCGATGCCGCTGCCGCAAGCGAGCACCCCGCGCGCCGCGGCGCGGTCGGCCAGCGCGCGCGCCATCGCCGCGGCGAAGTCGGGGTAGTCGACCGATTCCGTGCCGTCCGTCCCCAGGTCCAGCACTTCGAAGCCCCGTTCGACCAGATGGGTCTTGACCGCACTCTTGAGCCGAAAGCCGGCATGGTCAGCGGCAACCGCGATGGTTTCGGAGGGCATGGGCCGGAATCGGAGCCTGACCGGTCGAATGTCGGCGGAGCCTACCATATGCGCCCGCCGGGTCCAATCTCTCCGCGCACGCCGTCCGGTTTCGGGACGCCTGTCGTCGGCGCGTTTCCGTTGCAACATAGTACAATCTTTGATTGTGAAGAATCCGGCTGTCGAACCGGCCTCGACCCGGCGCGACCGCCGGCGCCGGCCAAGGGCGAGGCGGCGGTGCGCGAGGGTCGAAGACCTTCCCGTCCGCGAAAAAATTTCAGTCTCGTTGTTTTTCAACATGTTACGTGGAAAAAACGCCAAAAAAGCAGGGCAGAAACCAGCCAGAAGCAGGGCGAAAGCAGGCGAGAAACAAGGTGGTTTCGCTGCCCAAAACCGCCTGCCGGCGGGCGGCGTCATCCATCCCGCATCTCTCCGCTTCGATCCGAGCCGGCGAGGAGCGAAAACGAATCCCACATCCAATGCGTCATCCTGAATACAATCTTTGATTGCATCAAACCGGCCTTCGATCGAAGAGAAACGGCGCATAGGCTCCTCCGGTTCGGGCAACGAAAAACCCCGCCAACGGGCCGCCCGCGGGGTCCGGACACTTCCACCGATTCTGGGATCATAGAGCAAACGCCTCCCCGTGTCAAGAGAAAAATCGTCATGCATCCAACCATTCGGTCCGTCAGCTCAATATTTTCGATTTTCTGGAGGATATTCTTCCGTTCTGCGTCGCCTCGCAGCCGCCTGCGGCGACCGGTTCGCGCTGGGCCTTGTTCTGTACGACCATGATCGGGTTGTCCCGTTCGGCGACCGCATGGCGGCTGCACCGGTCTCGACGCTGTGGTCGTAGCGGCGACGGGATGGTTTGGACCGAAGTCGAGAAAAATCGCGGCGTATCGAAATACGCCCCATCGTTCGGAATTGACAGTATCGTCAAAACATGGGACCGAACGCGGGGCTTTCGTCAAGAAATCGAAAGGCGCGGAGAAAACATGAGCGAAGAAACGCAAGCAGAAGCTGCATCTCCCGACACTCTTCGTATGGCCGTCGATATCGTCGCCGCCTATGTCGGCAATAATCCGCTTCCCCCGGCCCAGCTTCCCGAGGTGATACACAGCGTCTACCGGTCGCTGGTCTCGCTGCAGCCGGGGAAGATGCCGGCCGCGGCCGAGGCGCCGAAGCCGGCCGTCAGCATCCGGCGTTCGGTCACGCCGGATTACATCGTCTGCCTGGAGGACGGCAAGAAGCTGAAGATGCTCAAGCGTCATCTGCGCGCCGCCTACGGTATGACGCCGGACGAATACCGCGCCAAGTGGGGGCTGGCGGCGAACTACCCCATGGTGGCGCCCAACTATGCGGCGCGGCGATCCGACTTCGCCAAGCGAACCGGGCTCGGACGCCGGCGGGAGCCGTGAACGCGGCGGCGGCTTCGCTCAGGCGCAATCGGCCGGACGCGCCGTGAAGTCGATACAGATATGCGTCAACTCGTCCGGGTCGAGGGCTTCGCCGGTCAGGGCGCAGCGGCAAGGCGCATCGGGCCGGCCGCCGTCGCGGAAATGGTCGCAGCCGAGGCAGCGCCCGAACTCCGGCAGGCCGTCGATGCGCTGCAACGATTTCAGCAGGCCGTCCATCCCCTCGATCAGCGCGCTCCGCTGCGCCGCCGACAACGCCTCGGCGGCCTCGCGCAGCCGACACAGGGGATCTCTGGTCAGGAGGTCGCGCCCTTCGTCGGTCAGCGCGATATCGACCGACCGGCGATCGGCCGGGCAGCGCGACCGGCGGACATAGCCCTTCGCCTCCAGCGCAATCAGGGTCTGAGACGCTGTGCCGCGGGTGACGCCGAGAAACCCGGCCAAGGCGCCCGGCGTCCGCGAATAGCGGTTGGCCCGAGCGAAGAAGCGCAACGTCTCCCACTGCGCAGGGTTCAGTCCGTCGCAAAACTGGAGCGCGCGCGCGAGCCGACCCAGCCGGTCCAGCAGATCCGCGATTCGCTGCTTCTCGGGCATGACGCCGCTTAACCTAGGTCGGACCGGCGGCGGAGGCTACCCTCGCCCGGCGCATTCGCTGGAATCCTCCGTATCCAAATCGTAGCGACTCGATAAAACCCTTGCATCGAGCGCCGTCGACGCCTATAGTTTCGACTCGATACAAATTTGCGGATCGCCGCTCGCCGGCGATGGAGCGCTCCTGGATGACATACACCGGCGATTCGAGTTCCGATCGACGGGATCGGCGCTACATCTCCTTGATGATGGAGACGCCAATCCTGGAGCGCGACTATGAGGCCGACCTCGCCCGCCGGTGGCGGGATGGGCGCGACGAACGGGCGCTACATGAGTTGATCACCAGCCATGTGCGCCTTGTCGTCCGCATCGCCGCGCGGTTTCGGGGCTACGGCCTCCCGCTGCCCGACCTCGTCCAGGAGGGCAATATCGGCCTGCTCGAGGCCGCCAACCGATTCGACGTCGGGCGTCAGGTGCGGTTTTCGACCTATGCCGGATGGTGGATCCTGGCGTCGATCCAGGAATACATCATCCGCAACGCCTCGATCGTCCGCATCGGGACGACGCCGGCGCAAAAGAGCCTGTTCTTCAACCTGCGGCGGCTGCGGGCGAAGTTCGCAGCTGGGGCGGCCGGGGCCATGACCGATGCCGAACGCCGACGCATCGCCGAAATGCTGGGCGTCCCGACCGCGGCGGTCGAACGGATGGAGGCGCATCTGTCGCGCCCCGACCGTTCGCTCAACGACAGCATGGGCGACGGCGATTCGGAGGAGCGCCAGGACTTCCTGGTCGATCCGGACCCGACGCCCGAGGCGGTCGTCGCCGAGCGGCGCGACGGCTCGACCCGGGCAAGATGGCTGCGAGAGGCGATGCGCGGCCTGACGCCGCGCGAGCGCCAAGTCATCTCGCGCCGGTTTCTTGACGGTCGGCGGACCACGCTGGCCGAGGTCGGCCGCTCGTTCGGCGTCACCAAGGAGCGCATCCGCCAGATCGAGGCCAAGGCGCTGGCCAAGCTCCGCAGCGCCCTGACCGACAGGGCCGACGTCTCCGACATGTTTCCGGGCTGACGCCGCCGCCCGCGCGGTCAGTTCTCCCTGCGGGCGGCGCTTTCGTGCCACTTCCGCAGCAGCAGGTACTGCAAGCCGGACAGCGAGAAGAAGATCGCGATGCCGGTGGCCGAGAGCAGAATCAGCGCGGCGAACATGCCCGGGATGTTGAGCCGGTTGCCGCCCTCGATGATCCGCCACGCCAAGCCGGTCTCGGCGCCGCTGCCGGCGACGAACTCCGCCACCACCGCGCCGATCAGGGCCAGCCCGCTGCTGATCCGCATTCCTCCGAGGATGTAGGGCAGCGCCCCCGGCATCTGGAGATAGCGGAACACCTGCCAGCGCGAGGCGCCGTACAGTTCGAACAGGTTGTGCAGATTGTGGTCCGCCGACCGGAGCCCGATCGTCGTGTTCGACAGGATCGGAAAGAAGGCGATGATCCAGGCCAGGACGAGCAGCGCCAGCCAGATATTGTCGAACCCCACCCAGATCACCACCAGGGGAGCGATCGCGACGACGGGCGTCACCTGGAGCCAGACGGCATAAGGAAAGATCGCGTTCTCGATCAGCTTGCTCTGCGTGAACAGGACGGCGAGCGAGACGCCGCTGACCAAGGCGCACAGAAAGGCGAGGATCGTGCCCCGCAGAGTGAACCAGAACGCATCCATATAGGAGGAGAAACCATCGAACAGGGCTATGACGATCACCGACGGGGCGGGCAGCACGAACTTCCTGATTTCGAGGTGCCAGACCAGAAATTCCCACAAGCCGATGAACAGCGCCCCGATCATGATCGGCGCCAGCACCCGCCCGGCGATGGAAGTCTCCAGCGCCTCGCGGAGGCCGCGCCCTTCCCCCGGTAGCCCGTCGGCCCGCAATTCGGTCGCCATTACGCCCGACTCCCTTCAGATAGCGCCATGCGGGGCGGGGCGGTCGCCGCCCCGCCGCAGCGATACGGGCTAGTTCGTCATACCGTGCTTCTTGTTGACGAACCGGAGAGTGTAGGCGTCGCCATACGGCAGATCCTTCGGGTAGCGGCCCTGGCTCGCCGCGGTCTCGAAATGATCCTTCCAGCGGGCATGGGTCATGGCGCCGATGCCGAGCTGCCCGGTGTCGCCGCTGTCGACGATGCCGTACCGCCTCATGGTCTTGCGCGAGAAGACGATCGTCGCGTCGGTCATCTCCTTGTTGTGCTGCTTGATCATGACGTTGGCCGCCGACGGATCGCCGTAGATGTAGTCCTTCCAGCCTTCGATCGAGGCGTTGACGAAACCCTGCACCGCCTCGGGCTTGTCCGCGATCCACTTCTCGGACACCAGCACCAAGGCGGCATAGGTCTGGTAGCCGTTGTCGGCGAGCAGGAACGACCTCACGTCGATTCCCGCCTTTTCCTTGACGATGAACGGCTCGCTCGAGATGTAGCCCTGCTGGATGGTGTCCTTGTTGGCGATGAACGGCGCCATGTTGAAGGTGTATTTCCGGATCTGAGAGTCCTCGAAGCCGTACTTCGCTTTGAGCCAGACCCACATGGTGTGGATGTTTCCCGACGAGATCAGGATCGGCCGGCCCTTCATGTCCTCGAGGCTCTCAATGCCGTTGCCGACATGGGTCATGAGCATCTGCGGACTCTTCTGGAAGGCGGCCATGACCGCCCTCACCTTGGCGCCCGCCCTCACCAATTCGAGCGCGTAGTCGTTGTTGGACGCCATGGCGAAATCGACCGCGCCGGCGGCGATGAGCTGACGGGTGTTCACGCCCGGCCCGCCGGGGCGGATGCGGACGTCAAGGCCGTACTTCTTGTAGAACCCCTTGGCGACCGCCTGATAGAACCCGCCATGCTCGGCCTGGGCCTTCCAGTTGGTGACGAAGGTAACCGGTTCGGCCGCCGATCCGGTCGCGGCGCCGATTCCTATGGCGGCCGCGAACGCGGCGGCCGAGACGCCGTGAAACGCCATCCTGCTGCGCATCGTATTCTCTCCCTTGCAGCTATGCGGTTGCGGTGATTTCGGTGCGGGGCCGCGCCCGGAGGCCGGCGGGCGATCCGGAACCCCGGCGTCGCCGGGGAACGTAGCGTATCCACATCCGCCGCGGAACCGGTATCGGTTTCGCCGCGGCGGGATTATGCTCCGCCCGCCGCCCGGCCCGCGGGCGGACGAACGGGCGCGGATGCAGCGAAAACCGAATGAACGACCCCTCCCCGAGCGATTCGCGACTCGTCCGGCTCAGCGGGGTCGGCAAGACGTTTTCCAACGGAACGGTGGCGCTCGAAGGGCTCGACTTCGCCATCGACGCGCACGAATTCGTCACCCTGCTGGGGCCCTCCGGCTGCGGCAAAAGCACCGCGCTCCGGTTGGTGGCGGGGCTGGGCGGCGTCAGCGAGGGCTCAATCGAACTCCCCGAATCGCGCGTCGATCCGTCCGATTCGGTGGCGCGCGACATCGGCTTCGTCTTCCAGGAGGCGACGTTGATGCCCTGGGCCACGGTGTTCGACAACGTCTATCTGCCGCTGCGCCTAGCGGGGGCGGCCCGCGCGGCAGCGACCCCCCACGTCGCCGAGGCCGTCGGGTTGGTGGGGCTGGAGGGGTTCGAGGGCGCCTATCCCAGGGAGCTCTCCGGCGGCATGAAGATGCGCGTGTCGATCGCCCGCGCGCTGGTCACCAAGCCCAAGCTGCTGCTGATGGACGAGCCGTTCGCCGCCCTCGACGAGATCACCCGGTTCAAGCTCAACAACGACTTGCTGGCGTTGTGGCGAAACCAGAAATGGACGGTGATCTTCGTCACTCATTCGGTTTACGAGTCGGTGTATCTCTCGACACGTATCCTGGTCATGGCGGCGCGGCCGGGCCGGATCGTCGGCGACATACCGATCGACCAGCCCTATCCGCGGGACGATTCGTTCCGGGTGTCCGCCCCCTATAACGAGTATTGCCGGGCCGTCTCGGCGAAGCTGTCCGAGGCGATGCCCGCCTAAACGAAACCGCCGACCGGAGACGCGCCATGGCCGAGCCGTTCGTGACGATCCCCGACGCCGGAGCGTTCCGCCTCCGCGACGTGCGGGCCCCGCTCTGCCTGATCGCGGACGCCGGGCCCGAACTCGCCGACGCCGGCGACGGGCTCGCCCGCATCGATCTCGACGTGGCCGACGGCCGCATCGCCGCGATCCGGGCGCATGACGAGGGCGCGGACGGCAGGGCCGTCGATCTCGACGGCGGTCAGGTCTGGCCCTGCTTCGTCGATCTCCACACCCATCTCGATAAGGGCCATATCTGGCCGCGCGCCGAGAATCCGGACGGCTCGCGCGACGGCGCCTTGTCCACGACCGCGCGCGACCGGGGCGCCAACTGGTCGGCGAACGACGTGCGCCGACGGATGGAATTCTCGCTCCGATGCGCCTACGCGCACGGGACCGGCGCGATCCGCACGCATATCGATTCCTACGAGGCGCAATATCCGATCTCCTGGCGGGTGCTGGCCGAGCTCGGGGCCGAATGGTCGGACCGCATTACGTTGCAGGGATCGGCCCTGGTCACGCTCGACAGCTATCGCGAGGCGTTCGCCGTCGGACTCGCGGATGCGGTCGCCGAGGCGGGCGGGATCCTGGGCGCGGTCTGCATGATCCACGACGACGCGGACGCCTTGTTCGACCGGGTGTTCCGACTGGCGGCCGAACGCGGTCTCGCGCTCGACTTCCACGTCGACGAGACCGGCGACGCCGCTGCGGATTCGCTCATGCACGTGGCTCGCGCCGCGCTGCGCCACCGGTTCGAGCAGCCCATCGTCGTCGGCCATTGTTGCAGCCTCGCCGTGCAACCGGCCGGCAAGGTCGACCGCGTGCTCGATCTGGTCGCCGAGGCGGGGCTGCGGGTGGTCAGCCTGCCGATGTGTAACATGTTCATCCAAGATCGCGGCCGCGACCGGACGCCGCGCTGGCGGGGGGTAACGCTGCTGCACGAAATGAAGGCGCGGGGAATCGCGGTCTCGATCGCCAGCGACAACACCCGCGACCCGTTCTACGGCTACGGCGATCTCGACGGGGTGGAGGTGTTCACCCAGGCGGCGCGCATCGCCCATCTGGATCGCCCGGTCGGCGACTGGCCGATGGCGGTCACGCGCACCCCGGCGGACGCGATGGAACTGGGTGAAGCTGGGCGGATCGCCGTCGACGGGCCCGCCGACCTGCTGCTGTTCCGGGCGCGCCACTACAGCGAGCTGCTGTCCAGGCCGCAGGCGGATCGGGTGGTGCTGCGCCGGGGGCGGCCGATCGACGCCGCGCCCCCCGATTATCGCGAGCTCGACGACCTGTTTTGACTTGGAACTGCGGCCGCTCCGCCGTGTCCACGACCGGCGCGGCTCGGCGGATCTTGCCGGGGTTGAACAAGCCGCGAGGATCGGCGCGGCGCTTGGGCGCCAGCCGGGCGGCGAGGATTTTGTGAAGCTCGGCTACTCCGCCGCCTCCTCGACCGGCGCGGCCTGGCGGATCTTGCCGGGGTTGAGCAGGCCGTAGGGGTCGGCGCGCCGCTTGAGCGCCAGCTGGGCGGCGAGGCTCACCCGCTTGTAGCTGTCGTCGAGATGGTGGATGTGGGGGTTGGCGACGCCGATGCCGGCGGCGGCGTGGATGTCCATGATCTCGTTCAGGCGCGCCTCGCCGGTGAAGCGCACCAGCTGGAGCGCGCTGTTGGTGATCCGCCCGTCGATGCGCACGAATTCGGCGTGCATCAGCACTTCGTCGCCGAACGTCTCGCGCATCCGCGCCATCGTCTCCAGGTTCCGCCCGACGGGGAACAGCGACTGGATATAGGTGAAGGACGGATCGGCGCGCATACCGTAGAGGGTGGTATGGTTCCAGGTGTATTCGTAAAGCGGCGGGCCGTCGATCTCGCCGCCGCCGAGGACGCCGCTGAGCACGATCTCGCCGCCATGCTCGCGGACGACCGCCCGGGCGGCCGGCAGCGAAGGCTCGGCGATCATCGCGAAGACGACATGCGCGCCGTCCGGCAGCCGCCCGCGGAAGCGGCGGAAATAGCCGGGGATCGGCCATGCGAACAGCGCCGCCGACTTCTTGACGATGCCGTCGCTCTCGGCCAGCCGCTGGCAGAACAGCCCGGCGCGGTCGAACGCCTCGAACGCGATCGCGGTCTGGACCCAGCGGTAGCCCGGCGCCAGCGGCATCTCGAGTTCGGTGACGATGCCGTTGGTCCCCCAGGCCTGATGAACCTGCTGCACGTCGTCGCCTCGCAGCTCGATCGCGCGCGGCTCGTCCTCCATCGTCACCAGACGCACGCCGAGGATGTTGCCCCGCTCCCGCAGGCGGCCGAAATTGATCGAGCCGCACCCGGCGGCGCCGCCGGCGACGAACCCGCCGATGCTGGCGCTGGCCGCGGTCGAGGGATGTATCCGCAGCTCCCACCCGGCGGGGGCGAGCGCATCGTCGACGTCCTTCATGATCGCGCCTGCCTCGAACCGCGCCACCGGGCCGTCATGGCGACGGATCCGGTTCATCGCCGTCATGTCGAGGACGACGCCGCCGGCGAGCGGCACCGCTTGGCCGTAATTCCCGGTGCCGCCGCCGCGCACGGTCACCGGAATGCGCCGGCGGACGCAGGCGCGGGCGATCCGGATCACGTCGTCCTCGCAGCGCGGCACGACGACCCGCTCGGCCCGGCAGTCGTCGAGCTTCGCCTTGAGCACCGGGCTGTACCAATAGAAGTCGCGGCTCTTGCGCGCCACCTCGCCCGGCGCGTCGATCAACCCGGCGCCGCCGATCTCCCCGGCGAAAGCGTTCCAGTCGGTCATGGCCGGCCGGTTCCCGTGACGGCGGCGGCGGCGGTCCGTATGATCGCCGCGAGATCGCGCATCCAACAGCAACGTCTTATCGGTTGACGCGGCGACGGGCAATCCCGCGCCCGTCGGTCGATCGGAGGGGGAGGCGATGACCACGGCGCCGCGCCGCTATTGGCAGGACATGACCACCGAGGAGTTCGCCGCGCTCGACGCCGGACGGCTGATCGCCGTGCTGCCCGTCGCCGCGATCGAGCAGCACGGGCCGCATCTGCCGGTCTGCGTCGACAGCTGCATCAACCAGGGCGTGCTGGCCCGCGCCGTCGAGCTGATGCCGGACGATCTGCCGGTCGCGATCCTCCCCGCCATGCCCGTCGGCAAAAGCAACGAGCACGTCGATTTTCCGGGGACGCTCACGCTGAGCGCCGGGACCCTGATCCGGCTGTGGACCGAGATCGGCGATTCGGTCGCCCGCGCCGGGGTCCGCAAGCTGGTGCTGTTCAACACCCATGGCGGCCAGCGGCAGCTGATCGAGGTGGCGGCGCGCGACCTGCGGGTCAAGTGGGACATGTTCGTCGTCTCGCTCGGCGCGCCGGCCCTGGGCAAGCCGCCGGGCCTGTTCGACGACGACGAGGTCCGCCACGGCATCCACGCCGGGACGGTCGAGACTTCGATGATGCTGCATCTGCGCCCGGACCTGGTGAAGATGGACCGCGCCCGCAACTTCGCCCCGATCTCCTACGCCCTGGAGCGGGATTACAAGTATCTGCGCGCCAATGGCCCGATCAGCTTCGGCTGGAAGGCGCAGGATCTACAGCCCGATGGCGCTTGCGGCGACGCGGCGAAGGCCGACGCCGCGCGCGGCGAGGCGCTGATCGACCATACCGCCGCCGCCCTGGTCGAACTGCTGGCCGAAATCGACCGCTACCCGCTGGAGGCGGTGAAACGGGCGGGATAGACGGCGACCGGCCGATGAGGCGCGCGCCGGCCAAGTAGCAAGGACGAACAGGCTGAATAATCTTCGCGACTCAATCCTCGGCGACGAATACGACCACGATCGACGATCGCGTCGAAATCGGTCCAGCTGAATCCTACGCCAATCCTATCGAAATCCGTGGCGTAGAAGCGACGTCGTTTCCCGAGAACGCCAGGCAGCCATTATCGGCGAGGGCGATCCGCGCGCTTCAATTCGTCGAGCTTCTCGCGAATTTCGTCTACCTCTCTGGCGGAGAAGCGATCTCTTCCCTTCATGCCTCCTCGCTCGCCGGCGGCTCGTCGACTCACGGTCGAATTCGCTCCCCCGCCGTCATGCATCGATCCTTTGTCCCTACGGCAGAAACTCGTCCAGATCCACGCCGTCGAAGTTCTTCGGCATGGCGCGCTCGAAGCGGGCGCGCTCGTCCGCCTGGGTGACGGCGGGCTTGGTGGCGTCGATCAGCCATTTGGTCCCGATGCGGTGCAGGCTCGATTGCCCGTCCACGATCGGCGAGACGTTGTCGAGTGGGAAGACGCGGGTGTTGGGGATCAACACCACGTCGCGCTCGGCATGGACGCGCGTCGTCATCGACCACATCACCTGACGCAGATCGGACGCGTCGATGTCGTCGTCCACGGCGATGGCGATCTTGGGATGCAGATAGGGCCCCGACAGAGCGGCCATGAGGGCGGTCTTGGCTTGGCCCTCGATGCGCGGACGCAGCTTGATGACCAGCATCATCAGCCCGGCGGCGGCGACGCAGCGGACGTCGAGCAGGTCGAGCCCGCCCTCGACGTTGCGCAGATGGTCGCGCGTCGCCACCTCGATGCCGAGCCCGGTGGTCGCCTGAGTATCGGTGACCGGGAAGCCGCAATGGATGGCGTAGAAGATGGCGTCCTCGCGCCGGGTGATCGCCTTGAGCTTGAAGATCTCCGCGTGGCCCTGCTCGGCGTAGGTGCCCGGCACCTCGCCGAAGGGTCCCTCCTCCTCGACGTGGTTGGGCAACACCTCGCCCTCCAGCACGATCTCGGCTTCCGCGGGAACCTCCACGTCGATGGTCTCGCAGCGGACCATGCGGACGCCCTCGCCCAGCAGCGCGCCGGCGAGCGTCATCTCGTCGAGGCCGTAACGGGTCGTGAACGCCGAGCCGTAGAAGATCGCCGGGTGGACGCCGAACACCATGGCCGCCGGCATCGGCTCGTTACGCGCGCAGTATTTCTCGTAGATGCGGCGCGCCTGGCGCGGGACCATCAGGAAGCCGGTCTTGTCCCGGCCCATGATCTGCTGGCGGTGGATCGAGACGTTGGCGACGCCGCTGTCCGGGTCCTTGACGATCGCCATGCCCGAAGCGAGGTAACGGCCGCCGTCCTTCTCGGAGGTGACCATCGCCGGCAGGTCGCCGAGATCGGCCGCCTCGCCCGTCAGCACCAGCTCCTTGACCGGCGCTTCGTCCCGGCCGACCGTCACCGTGTCCATCGGCGTCGCGATGCGGCGACCGATCTCGCTCAGGATCTCGTCCTCGTCGATGCCGAGCCCGATCGACCACTTCCTGCGGTCGGCCAGGATCTGGCTGCATGCGCGCCAGCCGTCATGCCCCTTGATGTCGGTGAACAGGCTCGACTTGCCGAGCTCGTTGTAGGTCTTCCACTCGACCGCGGCCATGTTGGTCAGCGGATCGACCTGCTTGTCGAACCGTATGAGCTCGCCCTGCTGCTCGAGATTGCCGAGCAGGGTCCGAAACGACTGATCGCGCATCCGCGGCCTCCCGGTTGCGCCGCCGGCGCGGTTCGACCGACGGCGCGGGCGTTTTACGGCGTTCGGCCGCCGAGGCCAAGCCGTCCGCGCCGCCGGTCAGCCGGTCAGCCGCGCATAGCGCCGGCGATGCGCGGCCTCGTTGCCGTAGCGCGCCGACAGCGTCATCGCCCGCTTGAGACAGAGCCCCGCCTCGTGCTCGTCGGCGAAGCCGACCGCGCCGTGCATCTGGATCGCCGATTTGGTCACGGCGAGCGCCGCGCCCGACGCCCTCGCCTTGACCGCCGACGCCATCGCCGAGGTCGCCCGCCCTTCGTCGCGCGCGGCGCAGACCTGGAACAGCAACGCGCGTGTGAGCTCGACCGCGATACGGTCGTCCACCGCGCGGTGCTGAAGCGCCTGGAAGCTTCCAATCGGCCTGTCGAACTGGCGGCGGACCTTGAGATGGTCGAGCGCAAGTTCGAGCGCCCGCCCCATCACCCCCAGTAGTTCGGCGCCGGTCAAGATCGCCAGCAGGTCGCAGAGGGCGGCGGACAACGCGACCGCCCGGTCCGGACCGGCGAGCACGTCGCCGGCAGGAACCAGGACGTCGTCGAGGCGAAGTCGCGACTGCGCGCCGCCGTCCACTTCGGGCGTATCGACGCGCGAGACGCCCGGGGCCGCGGCGGGGACATGGCAGAGCATTGGCCCCGCCGGTCCGGCGGCGTCGATCAGATAGCCGTCGGCCCCAGCGGCATCCGGCACGCAACGCTTTTCGCCGGTGAGCAGCAAGCCGCGGCCAGCGGCCTTGACTGCGCGCACGGCGGCCGCGCCGCCGCCCGGATCCGATAGGGCGGGAATCACCACCCGTTCGCCGGCCGCGATCGCGGGCAGGAGCCGCCGGCGCAGCCCCGCGGCGTCGCCGTCGACCAGCGCCAGGGCCGCGGCGTTGACCGCGCCGAGGGGGGCGCGCAGCAGGCCCCGCCCCGCCTGTTCGAGGATCAGCGCGAGTTCGGCGGCGCCCAGGCCGGGACCGCCGGCCGCTTCCGGGACGAGCACGTCGAGCCATCCGGCATCGGCGCAGCGCCGCCACGCCGCCCGGTCGAACCCGGGGCCGCGGCGCGGGCCGCCGTGGCGTGCAATCAGCGCCGCAGCGCTGTCGCGCAGCAGCCCGTGTTCGTCGGAGAGCGAAGCGTCCATCGGACCGCGGGGTAAGCGCGGCCGCGCCGACCGGCCGCTATTGACCTCTGAACACCGGTTCTCTGCGTTCGGCGAAGGCCTTGAGGCCTTCCTCGCGGTCCTCCGCCCAGCTGAGCAGGTAGAACAGGTCGGCTTCCTGGAGAGTCCCCAGAGGCAGCGGCAGGTCGCGGCCGCGATTGATCGCCTGCTTGCTCATCATGATCGACAGCGGCCCGACGTTGCGCATCTCCCGGGCCAGCTCGCGCGCCTTGGCGAGCGCCCCCCCTTTGGGCACGACGTGATTGACGATCCGGTATTCCCTGGCTTCGGCGGCGCCGATCCGGCGCGCCGTCCAGATCAGCTCCTTGGCCAGAGGCGCGCCGATCAGCCGCGGCAGGTTCTGGGTGCCGCCGCCGCCCGGGATGATGCTGTAGCGGCCCTCCGGAAGGCCGAACTGCGCCCCCTCCCCGGCGACGATGAGATCGCCCAACATGGCGATCTCGAACCCGCCGCCCAGACAATACCCCTCCACCGCCGAGATCACCGGCTTGGTGTATTGCTGCAGATACTGGAAGAACGCCCGCAATTGGCGCTGGTTGTAGCGCGCCCGGTAGTTGTCGTAGCGGTCCTCGGGCAGATCCTGGAAGCCGCCGAGATCGGCCCCGGCGCAGAAGGCGCGCTCGTCGCCCCGCAGGATGACGACGAGTATCTCGCGGTCGAGCTCGACCGCGCTCATCGCGTCCTGCAGCTCCCCGGCCATCTCCTCGTTGATCGCGTTGCGCTGGTCCGGCCGGTCGAAGGCGATCTCCAGCGCGCCCTCGCGGCGCTCGGCGACGATGGTGCGGTAATCCGTCCGGAGTTCTCCCGCCTGCGGACGGGCGGACGAGGCGAGTTTTCGCGCCATGGGGTTCCTCGACTGGCTGCGCCGCGGCGACGATAGTGACGGGCGCGCCCCGGCGTGTCAAAGCGCCGGCCGCGGCATGGACGGCCTTCGCCGGCTGCGATAGGTTGCGGCGCGCGGACATCCAGATGACGGGGAGGACATGGAGACATACCAGCTCTATATCGACGGCGCGTTCGTCGACGCCGAGGGCGGCCGCACCGACCGGTCGATCAACCCCTACAACGCCGAACCCATCGCCAACATCCCGGTGGCGAGCGCGGGCGACGTGAGGAAGGCGATCGCCGCCGCGCGCCGAGCGTTCGACGAAGGCCCGTGGCCGCATATGAGCGGAGCCGAGCGCGGCGCGCTCCTGGGCAAGGTCGCAGCGGTCATGAAGGAGCGCCAGAAGGAGCTCGCGGCCAACGAATCCCGGGATTCCGGCGGCACCATCACCAAATGCGGGGCCGACGCTTATCTCGCCCAGCGGCAGATGGGCTATTTCGGCCAGATGGCCGCGAACTACAACGCCGAGGCCCGGGAGATCGACGGCATGTCCCGCCCCGGCCGCTCCTACAACTACACGATCCGGGAGCCGATCGGGGTGTGCGCTTCGATCATTCCGTGGAACTTCCCGCTGCTGATGGCGGTCTGGAAGCTGGGCCCCGCCCTGGCGACGGGCAACACGATCGTGCTCAAGCCGGCGAGCGACACGCCGCTCAACGCGCTCGAACTGGCCCGGATCGTGGACGAGGCGGGCTTTCCTCCGGGCGTGGTCAACGTGGTGACCGGGCGCGGCGGCGAGATCGGCGAGGCGCTCACCACCAGCCCCGACGTGGACAAGGTGGCGTTCACCGGATCGACCGAGATCGGCCGCGAAATCATGGCCAAGGCCTCGGACAGCCTGAAGAAAGTCACGCTCGAATGCGGCGGCAAATCGGCCAACATCGTCCTGCACGACGCCAATTGGGACATCGCCATCGACGGATCGATCTTCGCCTCCTTCTACCACCAGGGCCAAGTCTGCGAATCCGGCACCCGGCTGCTGCTGCCCCGCGGCCAGCACGACGACTTCGTGGCGCGGATGGCGGCGAAGCTCGCGCGCCTGCCGATGGGCGATCCGCTCGACCCCGGCACCCGGGTGGGGCCGGTGGTCTCCGAACGGCAGCTCGAGGCCGTGCTCGACTATATCGAGATCGGCAAGCGGGAAGGCGCGAAGCTCGCCTGCGGCGGCGTGCGGGCCACCGACGGCGCCCTGGGCAAGGGCTATTTCATCGAGCCCACGATCTTCACCGACGTGACCAACGACATGCGGATCGCGCGCGAGGAGATTTTCGGCCCCGTGCTGTGCGTCATGCGCTACGACGACGAAGACGAGGCGATCCGCATCGCCAACGATTCGATCTTCGGCCTCGGCGGCGGGGTCTGGAGCGAAGACATCGACCGCGCCAAGGACGTCGCGGCGAAGTTGCGGACGGGCACGGTCTGGATCAACGACTGGCATCTGCTGTCCGAACGGATGCCGTTCGGCGGCTACAAGCAGTCCGGGATCGGGCGCGAGTTCGGCGAGGAAGGCCTCAACGAATACACCGAGATCAAGGCCCTCCACGTCGACGACGCGAAGACGCGCGAGAACAAGCCGTGGTACGACATGCTGGTCCCGCGCGAGGAGACCGCCGGCGCTTGACCGGAAACAACCACCTTCGCAGTCGGACGGCGAAGCCGAACCCGCCGCCCGACCCTCCCGGGAGGCGCGCATGATCAATGCAGCGATTGTCGGCCTGGGCCGATGGGGCCGGACGCTGGTCGAATCCGTCCAGGGAACGAGCGATCTCATCCGCTTCACCGCGGGCGTGGCCCGCACGCCCGCCAAGGCCGAGGCGTTCGCCCGCACCCACGGAATCGCCCTGGGCGACGATCTCGACGCCGCGCTGTCGGACGCAGCCATCGATGCGGTCGTCATCGCGACGCCGCACACCCGGCATTTCGACCAGATCATGGCCGCCGCGGCCGCGGGCAAGCACGTCTATTGCGAGAAACCGTTCACCATGACCCGGCGCGACACCGAGACGGCCCTCGCCGCGCTCGCCGACGCCGGGCGCAAGGTCGCGGTCGGCCACAACCGCCGCTTCGCCCCCAATACGGTCGAGCTCAAGCGGATGGTGGATGCGGGCGAACTCGGCCGGACCATCCACGTCGAGGGGAATTTCTCCGCCAACCTCGCCGGCTACGCCGACCAGTGGCGCGCCGACCCGGCGGAGAGCCCGGCCGGCGGCATGACCTCGCTCGGGGTCCACGTCGTCGATACCTTCATCCATCTGTTCGGACGGGTCGCCGAGGTGGAGGCGCGGAGCACGCGCCTCGCTTTGTCCTTCGACGTGGACGACTCGACATCGGCGTTGCTGTCCTTCGAGGACGGGCGGACCGGGTATCTGGCGACGGTCGCGGCCTCGGCCATGCTGTGGCATGTCCGCGCGCTGGGGACGATGGGCTGGGCCGAGCTGCACGGGCTCGACCGGTTCCGGAAATCGATGATCGACGGCGGCGGCGACGAGACCATCCATCCGGGCTACGACTATCCCGGCCGGAAGACGATCGCCGCGGCCCTCGAAGCCTTCGCGATGGACATCGAAGGGCGCGCGCCCTTCCCGATCCCCCCCGACGAGATCCTCCACGGGACCGCGGTGTTCGAGGCGATCCTGCGCTCGGCGGAGGCCGGAGCGCCCCGGCGGGTGGCGTAGCCCGATGACGGCACCGGAGCGCGCGCGAATCCGGCGCCGGTCGCTGGCCGCGGCCCTCGCCATCGGCATGGCGGCGACGCTCGCCGGCGACGCGGTCGCGGATCCGGCCGCCTGGAAGGCGGCTTGGCCGGAGACCGACTTCTCCCGCCACAGCGTCGCGTTTTCCGAGATATTCTCGGGCGGGCCGCCCAAGGACGGCATTCCTTCGATCGACGATCCGAAATTCGCGCCGACCGCCGGGATCGACGACATCGGCGACACCGAACCGGTCATCGCCTTCTCGGTCGGGGACGACCTGCGCGCCTACCCGCTGCGAATCCTGATCTGGCACGAGATCGTCAACGACCGGGTGGGCGGCGTCCCGGTCGCCGTCACCTACTGCCCCCTGTGCAACTCGGCGATCGTGTTCGACCGGCGCGTGGACGGAAGCGAACTCGACTTCGGGACCACCGGCAAGCTGCGCAACTCGGATCTGGTCATGTACGACCGGCTGACCGAGAGCTGGTGGCAGCAGTTCACCGGCGCCGGCATCGTCGGCGCGATGACCGGCAAGACTCTCGCCATGCTGCCGGCGCGCGTCGAATCGTTCGCCGCCTTCCGCGAGCGCGGCGGCGGCAAGGTGCTGGTTCCCGCCAACCCGAACCTCCGCCCCTACGGCATGAACCCCTATGCCGGCTACGACCGGGCGCCGCGCCCGTTCCTCTATCGCGGCGGCTATCCCGAGGGGATCGAGCCGATGGCCTATGTCGTGGCTGTCGGCAAGGACGCCTGGCCGCTCGAACTGTTGCGCAAGACCGGGACGATCGAGGCAGGCGACCTGCGGCTGACCTGGCGGCCGGGGCAGAACTCGGCCTTGGACGCCGCCGAGATCGCCAAGGGCCGCGACATCGGCAACGTCGCGGTGCAACGCCGCGCCGGCGGGGGCTGGGTCGATGCCGTCCACGACCTGACCTTCGCCTTCGTCTTCCATGCCTTCGCGCCGGACGGAACGATACATCGGCGCTGAACGGCCAGCTCGAGACGGCTTCGGCGAATCGGGCGCTCACCCGCCCGCATGGGCGGCATGCATCGCGGCGCGGTGGGCGAATACGACCGCGGGGCCCAGCGTGATGCCCGGTCCGGGGTAGGTCCCGCCCATGATCGAGGCCATGTCGTTGCCGCAGGCGTAGAGACCTTCGATTGGCGCGTCCTTGCGGTCGAGGACGCGAGCGTCGGCGTCCGTCGCAAGCCCGGTGCTGCAACCGAGATCGGCCGGCCACACGGCGACCGCGACGAAAGGCGGAGTCGAGATCGGGCCGAGGCACGGATTCGGCCGGTTGGCGGGGTCGCCGTTGAAGCGGTTGAGCTCGGTGTCGCCCTTGCCGAAATCGGCGTCGATCCCCTCGGCGGCGAAGCGGTTGTGTCGGGAGACGCTCGCCTCGAGCGTCTCCGGGTCGACGCCGAGCTTCACCGCGAGGGCCGCGACGTCGCCCGCGCAGGACACGTAGCCCGCGCGCTCGAAGCGGGCGAGCTTCCGGCGTCCGGTCCCCGGATGAATGGCCCCGAGGCCGTATCTGCGCACGAAACCGGCGTCGCACAGCAGGTAGGCCGGGATCGACGGCGCGACCTCATGGGCGCGGAACATCGCCTCCACGAAGTCGTGATAGGAAACCGCCTCGTTCACGAAGCGGCGTCCGGCGGCATTCACGGCGATCAAGCCCGGCTTGGCGCGGTCGAGCAGGATATGCGGGTACAGACCGGTCGAGCCGTCCTTGCGCCGGGTGATCGAGACCGGCGTCCACAAGCCGCCCGCACGCGCGCCCTCGCCTTCCTCGCCTTCGATCTTCGCTCCGACCCGTTCGCCGATTTCGAGCCCGTCGCCCGTGTTCTCCGCCACCGCCATGGAGTGCGTCGGGGCCGGGGCCGGCATGAAACGCTCGCGGAGCCGCCGGTTATGCGCGAAGCCGCCGGTCGCCAACACGACCCCTCGGGCCGCGCGGATGCGCAACGCGCCGACGGGCGTCCGCAGCACGGCCCCGACCACGCGCCCACCGCCGCCTTCCCGCACCACGTCGCAAAGCGCGGCGTCGAACAGAATCTGCGCGTTGGCGCGGCGAAGAGCGCGATAGAGCCCCGCGACCAGCGCGTTTCCCATCGTCAGCCGGGCGCCGCGCGGATGCCGGACGCGGTCGGCGAGATAGCGCAACAGCAGCGCGAGCGAATGCGCCATCGCGCCGATGGAGCGATAGCGACGCAACAGCCGGGCGATGTCGTCCTTGCCGACCATCATGCCGCCGAACAGCATGAACTCGTCGATCGGCGGCCGGACGCGACGAAACTCGGCGCCGAGCGTGCGCGCATCGAACCGGGCGGGAATGACGGCGCGCCCCGCCACCGCTGCGCCGACGCTGTTGCTGCGATAGTCGGGGTGACGGCCGCAGGGAACGAAACCGATGCCGGCGCGGGCGGCGAGATCGTCGAGGATCCTGGGCCCCTCGGCGAGAAAGACTCGGCGGCGCTCGCTGGCGACGCGAGGCCCGATCAGCGCATCCAGATACCGGCCAGCCCGATCGGCCCGGTCGTCGTAGCCGGCCTTCCGGCTCACGCCGTTCTCCGGGATCCACAGCGTGCCCGCCGAGGTGGCCCCGGTTCCGCCCACCTGCGCGGATTTCTCGCACAGTAGCACGTCGAGCCCTTCGAGCGCCGCGACCAGCGCCGCGGTCAGGCCGGCCGGACCCGCGCCCGCGACCACAAGGTCGACTTCGCGGTCCCAGGCCTCGTCTTGCGTCATCCGGAGGGCGTCCGGCGCGATCGCCGTTCGGTCAGCCGGCCGGATCGCCCGGGTTCTCATGCCCGCAATGTCCGCATACGCGGAGCGCGCGGTCGCCGTAATAGGCCTCGAAGACCGGCGGCAGGTCGGCCACGATGTCGCGAAGCTGGATCTCGCTCCGGTGGAGCAGACGGTCGCACTTCTCGCAATACCACTCGAAGGCGTCGCGTTCGCCGTCGCGCCGGGTCCGTTCGACCACCAGGCCGATGCTGCCGGCCGGGCGCTGCGGCGAATGTCGGACGTGGGGCGGCAGCAACAGCACGTCGCCCTGTCGGAGCGGCACGTCCCTGGGCTTGCCGTCCTCGATTACGCGCAGCGTGATGTCGCCCTCGAGCTGGTGGAAGAACTCTTCCGCCGGGTCGTCGTGATAGTCGGTGCGCCGGTTGGGCCCGCCGATGATCGTCACCATGAACTCGGCGTCCCGCCAGATCTGGACGTTGCCCACCGGCGGCTTCAGGAGATCGCGATGCTCGTCGATCCATCCCGCCAGATTGAAAGGAGCTATCCGGGTCATGCCGTCCCTCCTGCGCGAAAGTCCGCCGCGCCTCGGCCGTCCGTCATGCTACCTGCCGCGCGCATGGCGGACAATTACGCGGCAAGGGCGATGCACTCGATCTCGATGTCGAACGGCCACGGCCAGGAGCCGACGGTCACGAAGGTGCGCGCCGGCGGTTCGTGCGAGAAATAGCGGGCGTAGATCTCGTTGACCGTGTCGTAATAGGCCGCGTTGGCGATGAAGACGTTGACCTTGACCACCTTGTCGAGGGTGGTGTCGGCGGCCTCCAGCACCTGCTTGAGATTCTCCAGCACGCGCTCGGTCTGGCGGACGATGTCGCCCCGGACCATCTCTCCGGTCGCCGGATCCCAGGGCGGCGTGCCCGAGACGAAGACGAAGCCGTTCGCCCTGACCGCGGGCGAGAGCGGAATCCCGGCCTTGGCCAACAGGCCGGACACGACCGGAAGGTCGATCACCTCCTTCGGCATGGCGCGTCTCCTCGATGCGATGCGAACGGTGCGGATGCGGGCTATTCGCCATGATAGCGGAAGCGGAAGGCGTCGGCGTCGCTCTCGATCGCGCCGATCGCAGGCGCCGGGAAATGCGCCGGGCCGACCAGCACGCCGGTATCGGCGTAGCGTTCGAGAAACGCGCGGCGGGTCCGGCGCGCCAAAGCCGGATCGGTGCAGAAGTTGGTGCTCCAGTCCGGCAGGCGGCATTGGATCACGTGGTGCATCATGTCGCCGCAGAGGACGATCTCACCGCCGCCGGATCGGACATGCAAGCCGACTTGGCCCGGCGTATGGCCCGGCAGGGGATCGAGCCAGACGCCGCCCTCGATACCGTGATCGGTCTCGACCAGATCGGCCTGGCCGGCCTCGACGACCGGCAGCACGCTGTCCGCAACGTAATCGCCGGTCCGCGCCAAACCGCCGACGCGCGCCTCGCGCTCCCAATGCGCCCACTCCGTCCGGGCGAAGACGTATCTCGCGTTGGGAAACGTCGGCGCCCAGCGCCCGCCCATCAGCCGCGTATTCCAGCCCACGTGATCGACGTGGAGATGCGTGCACAGAACGACGTCGATCTCCTCGGGTCGGGCTCCGGCGGCGGCAAGCGTCTCCAGCCACGGCGTCCGCGCCCGGTCGAACAAAGGCCGACGCCGCGCCTTGTCGTTCCCGATGCAGGCATCCACCAGGATCGTGCGGCGGGCGGTTCGGACCAGATAGCTCTGCACCGCGATGACCAGCAGGTCCCGCTCCGGGTCGTAATGCCGGGGGACCAGCCAGTCCCGGTGCGCATCGACAACCGCGGGATCCCAGTCCGGAAACAGTTCGCGCGTCCCGAGCAGCGGCGTCTCGTATTCGACGACGCGGGTTATCGTGACGTCGCCCAACCGGACCCCGTTCATCTTCGCCTCATCGATACGGCGCTTATGGCGGCGCGTGGAAGAAATCGTCCGGCAGCGCATCGATCACCCGATCGATCGCACGGGCGGCGGCGAGCCTGCGCCCGGTGCGGTGATCGTGCAGCGCGTAGATGCCGTCTTCCGCGCGGGAGATGCGGTAGCTCGCGTAGCGCCGGGGACCCCGGTCGCCGGAATAGAGGACCATCCCGTCGCCTCCCTCCCCGGCGAGTCGCTCGCAGCGGAACCAGCGATGCATCAGGCGGAGCCTGGCCCGGAGCGCGTGGAGCTTGTCCACGTCGCTCCGCGTAAACCGCCCGAGGTCCAGAGACAAGAGATTTTCGCTCATCCGCCGTCGTTCCGCCGCCGCCTGGATCATAGCCCGCACTTCTCACCCCGGCCATGGCCTGCGCGGGCGAGGCCCGGCGCGTTGCACGCCCGGCGCGGCGCGGCTACCATCGCGGCGAACCGACGGGGACGGGACCGCGATGCCGGGCGGAAACGGGCATATCGGGCGGGAGACGGCGGAAGCGATCGTGGCGCTGCGCGAGACGTGGCACACCAGGAACCATCCGATCTACGTCGAGTTCGCCGAGGGCAGGATCGGCCTCGAACCGCACGGCCGGCTGATGGCCCAGCACTATCAGCACGTCTCGCGGCTGGTGCCGGCGCTGGGGCTGATGTACTACAAGGCTGGGCCGGAAGCGCGGCCCTTTATCCTGGACAACTTCGCCGAGGAGCACGGGCTCGCCGCCGGCCCCGGCGAAGACCGGGAGGCGCAGGACCATATGGAGCTCATCTTGCGTTTCTGCCGCGCCGCCGGGCTGAGCGACGAGGCTGTGTTCGCAACCGAGCAGCTCGCGAGCTGGCGCGCGCGATCCTATTTCTACCTCAACGTGATCCACGACGAACCGATCGGCGTGGTCATGGCCCTGGGCGCCACCCAGGAGGGGCAGCAGCCGGGCGTCAACCGGCTCATCCTGCCGGCGTTCGAGCGGCATCACGGCTTTTCGCCCGATGCGCCCGAGCTGGAGTTCTTCCGCGAGCACCTCCTCGCCGACGCCGATCATTCGCAGCGCCAGATCACGCTGGTCGCCGAGCTGATCGATTCCCCGACATTGCGGAAGAAGGCGCTGGAAGTGGCGGAGATCGCGGTCAAGACGCGCTGGGCGTGCATGAACGAGCTGTACCGAACCGCGGTGCTGGGCGAGAAGGACCCTCTGCCCAAGGGGGTCGCCGCCTGACCGGCGCGGGCCCGGCCGTTTCCGACCGGACCCTTGCCGTGAATGGCTCCGCGGGCAGGACTCGAACCTGCGGCCCGGTGGTTAACAGCCACCTGCTCTACCAACTGAGCTACCGCGGATCAGAAGGCGCTCGAAGCCCGGAGGCGCCGGGCGCGTACATCATATAGCAGCGCCCGGCCGGTATTTCCACCCTGTCTTCGCGCCGCCGCTGCTATACTCGCGCCGCATCCGGGAAGGGAGACCGTCATGACCGGCAGCGCCGCCGCGAGGCTCGACGAGGTGGACACGCTCGAAGGCCTCTACGCCCGGCTCGGGACGATGGAGCTGACGCCGGGATGGGTCGACCGCGACCGGCCGATCCTCACCGTCGAGCCGCACAGCGCCTACGAGCCCGCGCACTGGCGCTACGTCGAGTGCAAGGAGGCGCTCGACGCGGCCGGCCGCCTGATCGACACCGAACTGGCCGAGCGGCGGAATCTGGTGATGCGCAACCCGACGCATCCCGACGGCACAGCCACGACGCGGACGCTGGTCTCCGCCTATCAGATGATCCTGCCGGGGGAGAAGGCGCGCTCGCATCGCCATGCGCCGCACGCGCTCCGGGTCATCATCGACGCCAAAGGCGCGCATTCCACCGTCAACGGCGAGAAGACGCTGATGGAGACCGGCGACGTCGTGCTGACGCCGGGCTGGTTCTGGCACGGGCATGGGCATGACGGCGACGAGCCGGCCTACTGGTTCGACGGGCTGGACGTGCCGCTGACCCATCTGCTGGAGCCGATGTTCTACGAGGAGCATCCGGGCGGCTACGAAGAGGTGGAAGCGCTGACCGAGGAATCGCCGATGCGCTTTACCTGGGACTCGATACGGCGCGCGCTCGACAAGGCGGACGCCGACCCGGACGGATTCCACGGTCGGCGCATACGGCTGGACGCGCCGGACATGCCGACGATGGGGCTTCACATCCAGCGTCTCGACGGCAACGAGGCGACGCGCCGCTGCCGGTCGACGGCCAACACCATCTTCGCCGTGATGCAAGGCAGCGGGGCGTCCCGCATCGACGGCGCCGGGATCCGCTGGGCGCGCGGCGATTCGTTCTGCGCGCCGACCTGGAGCTGGATCGAGCACCGGGCCGATTCGGACGCCGTGCTGTTCTCGATGTCGGACGAGCCGGTGCAGCGATTCGCCAAGTATTACCGCTTCGAGGCGGCCTGACCGGCGCGGCGGTATCCCAGCGCGAAGACCAGGAGCCCGGCCCCGGCAAGACAAGTCATGGCCAGAGCGACCGGCAGCATCGTGCCGTCGTAGAGATAGCCGCTGATCAGGATCACCGTCGACGAGGTGCTGATCTGGCCGAACCCGACCAGGGACGACGCCGCGCCGGCCATCGACGGGAACGGCGCGATCGCCGCGGCGCTGCCGGGCGGGATGACGAAACCGATCCCGAACATGAACACGAAAACGGGCGCCACCGCCAGCGGCGCCGGCGCCCCGACGGCGGCCAGAACCGCGGCCGCCGCGGTCGACGCCAAGCATATCAGATTGCCCGCGGTGATGAGTCGCGCACTGCCCAGCCGCGCCGCGATGCGCCCGGCGATGGCGGAGCCGAGGACGAAGCCGGCGATGGAGATCGAGATGAACAGACCGGCGAGGCTCGCCGTCGCGCCATAGGCCTCGATGAACACCAGCACCGCGCCCGACAGCCAAGCGAACATCGCGCCGTGCATGCAGCAGGTGCAGGCGGTCACGGCGAGAAAACGGCGATCGGTGAGCAGCGCCCGGTAGGTCCGTCGCAACCGGCGGAGGCGAAGCCCTTCGAAGTCCCGCACAGGCAGCGTCTCGGCGAGGCCGAGCCAGATCAAGGCCAGGATCGCCGCTCCGCTGGCTCCGACATAGGCGAAGACCGCGCGCCACCCCCACCAATCGGTCAGAAGGCCGCCGAGAACCGGATTGCAGACGGCGACGACGCCGAAGCCGGCCATGATGTAGCTCAGCACCTGGCCGGACCGGACGGGACCGTAGAGGTCGCGGACGACGGCGCGCGCGACCGCGGGGGCGGCTCCGGCCCCGAGCCCTTGCAGCAGGCGGGCGGCGACCAGGGTTTCGAACGAAATCGCCGCGGCGGAGAGGCAGGAGCCCAGCGTGAACAGGCTCATCGACCACAACAGCACCGGCCGCCGGCCGAAGCGGTCCGACAGCGGGCCGTAGACGAGCTGCGTGACGGCGAACGCATAGACGAACGCGCTGATCGAGAACTGCGCCCTGCCGGCGCGAAGCGCTAGGTCGGCGCGCATGTCGGGGATGGCGGGAAACAGGGTGTCGACGGCGGTGGCCTGCAACGACAACAGCAACGTGAGGACGGCGCCGACCGCCAGCGTCCGAAACGTCATGCCGCGCCGTCCGGGAGCGCGGAACCCGGCATCCAGGACCGCAACCGGCTAGCCGCGGCGGCGCCAGACGCTGGCGAGCCAGGGCTGCCGCTCGCGCGGAAGACCCTCGGGACGGTAGTAATGGCGGATCTCGGCGAAACCGGCGGCGCGCATATAGCCACGCCACGTCTCGAGACCGTAGAAGCAGCCGTAGCGTTCGCCTCCGCTGTCCTCCTGGTCGTCGCCGCGCGGGTTGGAGCTGAACAGCGCGCCGTCGGGCTTGAGGCAAGCATGCAGTTCGCCGAGGACGCGCGGCAGTTCGGGGCGTGGGACGTGGAACAGGGCGGCGTTGGCGAAGACGCCGTCGAACCGCGCCGGGGGCAGATCGAGCGCGATGAAGTCCTGGTGCAGGACTTCGCAGCCGGTCGCCTCGCGCGCCATCTCGACGAAGGCGCGCGCTCCGTCGAGGCCGACGGCCTCGTGACCGCGGGCGGAGAAACAGGCCAGATCGCGCCCGGGCCCGCATCCGAAATCGAGAAGGACGCAGGGTTCGCGGTCGGCGATCGCATCGAGCAGCGCCTCGCGGTTCTGGCTCACGTCGTGATCCATGACGCCCGACCGGTACCACGACGCGCAGCGGTCGTAGAAGCCGATCGTCCGCTCGGTCAGCCGCCGGCCGGCGCGATCCCCCTCGGCGTCCATGAAGGCAATCTATCCCGCATTTCTCATACTGTGGGGCGCATCGGGGTTCTGCATGTGGGATAATCTTTGTGAGACAAAAGGTTATCTAACAGCAGGGGAGTCCCCGATGCGAACAGAGTGTATCCGGGATTCGTTTGGGTTCCAAGCGGTCAAGGACCGTTCGGTGGCGGCGGGGTTCGACGGCAAGGCGGTGAGTTCGGATGCGGGCGCGTTGTTGTTGGCTGCGGATCGGGTAATCGGCTTGATCGAGCGGTTTGCTGCCCGCTTCACCGATCATCGCGATGCGCGTCTTGTCGAACGCGAGGTGAAGACGCTGGTCGGTCGGCGTATGGTCGGGACCGCCCTGGGCGGAGCACTGGTCGGGAGTGGCGATCGTGCTGCGGGCCGATGCGGGGTTCGCCCGTGAGCCTCTGACGGCGTGGCGCAAGGCCAACGGGGTGGAGTACCTGTTCGGCTTGGCGAGGAACGCCCGGCCGGCCGGGGCGGTCGAGGCGGAGATGGCGCAGGCCCGCGCGCACAGCGAGGGCGGCGGCAAGCCGCACCGCCGCTTCCAGGACTTCCTCTGGCGCACGCGGAATAGCTGGAGCCGCCCCCGCCGGGTCGTCGCCAAGGCCGAATGGACCCGGGGCAAGGCCAACCCGCGCTTCGTCGTCACCTCGCTGACGCCCGATCGGATCAGAGCGCGACCCCTTTACGAGAAGCTCTATCGCCACCGCGGCGAGATGGAGAACCGCATCAAGGAATGCCAACTCGATCTGTTCGCCGACCGCACTTCGAGCCAGACCCTGCGCGCCAACCAACTCCACCTGTGGTCCGCCTCCATGGCCTATGTGCCGCCGTGCGTCCTGCGCCGCATCGGCCTCGCCCGCACCCGGCTCGCCGCCGCAAGCTGCTCAAGATCGGCGCCTGGATCAGGGTCAGCGCGCGTCGGGTCAAGATCGCCATGGCCTCCACCCATCCCTGGAAGGACGAGTTCGCCATCGCCCGCCGCCGATTATCCACCGCCGCAGCGTAACGGGCCTCCCCTTCGCCCTTCCCTCCAACAACACAGGAACAGCGCCAGGACGACCCAACCGCCCACCGGCGGGCGCCGACGCGCGCCCCGAAAACGTCACGCCCCTACAACACGAGCCCAACCGCCACCGCTCACCCGCGCCAGGACATCAGACCCTCAGCCCTTGACAGGTATGAGAAATGCGGGCTAGCGTCCGTCGGATTATCTGGCCGACCCTGTTCAAGGAACGATCCATGCCATCGGATACACTGCCCGCCGCCGACCTGTGCCTCGTGTCTTGCGTCAAGCCGAAACTGCGCGAACGCGCGCCCGCCAGAGAGTTGTACGTCTCATCCTGGTTTCGCAAGGCGCGCGCGGTCGTCGAGGCGGAGGGGCGGCGCTGGTTCATACTTTCCGCGAAATGCGGCTTGGTCGATCCGGATGAGGTCATCGAACCATACGACAAGACGCTGAAAGACATGCCGAAGAACGAACGTGTCGAATGGTCGCGCGAGGTAATGAGCGCGCTCGACCCGAGCCTTGACGGCGTCGACTCCGTCGTCATCTTCGCGGGCGAGAAGTACCGTGAGTTCCTGGCGCCGAAGTTGCGCGAGCGCGGGATTGCCGTTCGCGTACCGATGGAAGGCTTGAAGATCGGCGAGCAGCTCCGTTGGCTGAATGAACGGCTCGATCGGTGAATACCCTCCGCGCTTCAGAGGAGCGCATCGCCGACACCATTCGGTTTCACGAGCTTCTCGCCCGTCTCGAACGCCGCGTGGGCGGGGTGCGGACGCTCGAAGCCTGTGACGGGCGCATGGAGTGGCCTCGGCGCGGCGTATACTTCTTCTTCGAGGTAGGGGAAGAGCGGAGCGGATCCGGTCACGGCCCTCGCGCGGTTCGGGTCGGCACCCATGCGCTGACGGCGACTTCCCGGACTTCACTGTGGAGCCGGTTGTCGCAGCATCGGGGCGGCGCCAAGTCCGGCGGCGGCAATCATCGCGGCTCGATCTTCCGGTCGATCGTCGGCGCCGCGTTGGCCCGCCGCGGCGATTCGCCGCTACCGCCCACTTGGGGAATCGGCGGAGACCTTGGCGCGGCGGCGCGAAAGCTCGGCATGGATCGCGCCTCTGTGCGGGATGGCGAAGCCGATCTGGAACGGGGCGTCAGCCGTTATATCGGCGCCATGCCGTTGCTGTGGCTGACCATCGACGACGAACCGGGACAAAGTCGGCGCGGTTTCATCGAACGCAACGCCATCGCCTTGCTGAGCCATGCGAAGGCCCCGGCGGCCGATCCGCCGTCCGGAGAATGGCTGGGAGCGTTCAGCGACCACGAAGGGGTGCAGGCATCGGGACTGTGGAACAACAACCACGTCGAGGAGGATTACGATGCTTCGTTCCTTGATACGATGCAAAGACTGATGGATACGCAGCGGTTCTGACGGCGCCTTCGACATCTCGCCCTCAAACAGGCCGGAAGCCGCCGATCCGGCGCCCTGCCTCCCCTTCGGTCTGAAGACGAGACCTCACCGGGAGGAAGCGTAGCCCGCATTTCCCGCGCTGACCGGCCGCCGCGATGGCGCGACGCAGGCGACGGGCCGGTTGACGGCGAACGGAAAAAGACGAAGATTCGCCGCCGTCCGGGCCCGCTGCCGCGCCGGAGGGACGTCAGCATGAAAATCCAGGTGATCGGCGGCGGGCCCGCGGGTCTCTACTTCTCCCTGTTGCTGAAGAAGCATGACCCCTCGCACGAGATCACGATCTACGAGCAGAACCGCCACGACGACACGTTCGGGTTCGGGGTGGTGTTTTCGGCGGAGACGCTCGGCCATTTTCGCGACTACGACGCTCCGTCCTACGACCGCATCCGGTCCGGCTTCGCCTATTGGGACGACATCGACATCCATATCAAGGGCGAGAAGATCACCGCCGGCGGGCACGGGTTCTGCGGCATGTCGCGGCAGGCGCTGCTGCTGCTGCTGCAGGAGCGCTGCCGCGAGCTCGGCGTCGAGATGGTCTTTCAGCGCGAGGTCCGATCGCTCGACGAGCTCGGCGGCGCCGACCTGATCGTCGCCTGCAACGGCATCAACAGCTGGATTCGCGAGGCCTGCGCCGACACGTTCAAGCCCAGCTGCGACTGGCGGCCCAACAAGTTCGTCTGGCTCGGCTCGACCCGCCCCCTGCCCGCCTTCACCTTCGACTTCCGCGAGACCAACGCCGGCATCTGGAATCTGCACGCCTATCAGTATGACGACCGGATGAGCACCTGGATCGTCGAGACCACCGACGAGACGTGGGAACGGGCCGGGCTCCAGGACGCGACCGAAGACGACACGGTGGCCTTCGCGGAATCGCTCTACGCCGACCTCCTGGACGGCCATCCCATCGTCACCAACCGGTCGCTGTGGCGCAACTTCCCGATGATCCGCTGCGAGACCTGGGTGCGCGACAACATGGTGCTGCTGGGCGACGCCGCGCACACGGCGCATTTCTCGATCGGATCGGGAACCAAGCTCGCGATGGAGGACGCGATCGCGCTGTACGAGGAGTTCCGGCGCCACGGCGAAGTCGATGCGGCGCTTCGGGCCTACGACGCCGACCGGCGCGACGAGGTAGGACGGCTCCAGCATGCCGCCGACGTATCGCTGTCGTGGTTCGAGCATGTCGATCGCTATTGGAGCATGGAGCCCACCCAGTTCGCATTCAGCCTGCTGTCGCGCTCCAAGGCGATCACCTACGACAATCTGCGCACCCGCGACGCGGGATTCGTCGGCCGACTCGACGACTGGTTCACGCGCAGAACCGCCGGGAAGGCCGCCGCGCCGGCGCCGCCGATGTTCGCCCCCTTCCGGCTCCGCGACATGACGCTCGACAACCGGGTCGCGGTGTCGCCGATGTGCCAGTATTGCGCCGAAGACGGCATGCCGACCGAGTGGCATTACGTTCATCTCGGCAGCCGCGCCATGGGCGGGGCCGGGCTGCTGTTCACCGAGATGGTCTGCATCGCCCCGGACGCCCGCATCACGCCGGGCTGCGTCGGGCTGTGGAACGACGGCCAGGAGGCCGCGTGGAAGCGCGTCTGCGACTTCGTCCACGATCATTCGAGCGCCCGGATCTGCCTTCAGATCGGCCATGCCGGCCGCAAGGGCGCGACCCGACTCGCCTGGGAAGGAATCGACCAGCCGCTGGAGGCCGGGGGCTGGGAGATCGTCGGCCCTTCGCCGATTCCCTACTTGCCGCACTCGCCGCCGCCGCGCGAGATGACGCGCGCGGACATGGATCGGCTCACGGCGCAGTTCGTCGCGACGGCGGCGCGCGCCGAACGCGCCGGCGCCGACATGATCGAGCTGCATTGCGCGCATGGCTACCTCCTCGCCGGCTTCCTGTCGCCGATCACCAACCGGCGGACCGACGCCTATGGCGGCTCGCCGGAGAACCGGCTCCGCTATCCGCTGGAGGTGTTCGACGCCTGCCGCGCCGCCTGGCCGGCGCACAAGCCGATGTCGATCCGCCTCTCGGCGCATGACTGGATGCCCGGCGGCAATACCGGCGACGACGCGGTGCCGATCGCCGCGGCGTTCCGGGATCGCGGCTGCGACCTGATCAACGTCTCCACCGGCCAGACCGACCCGCGCGAACGGCCGGTCTACGGCCGCATGTTCCAGACCCCCTTCTCCGAGCAAATCCGCATCGAGGCGAAGACGCCGACGCTGGTCGCCGGCAACATCTTCACCTGGGATCAGGTCAACACGATCGTCGCCGCCGGCCGCGCCGATCTGGTCGCGCTGGCGCGGACCCATCTCTACAACCCCTATTTCACGCAACAGGCGGCGGCCTATTACGGCTACGAGAAGATGACCTGGCCGAACCAGTACATGTCGGCCAAATTCGCGGCCTTCCGCCAATACGAGCGCGAACGCGAGACGCTGGACGAACTCCGCGCCGCGGCGCGACCCGACGGGGGCGACGACCGCGCGCCTTCGATGCCGGCGAGCCGCGCCGCCGAGTGGGAGATGAAGGGCGCCGCGGTGGGCGCCGCGGCCGCATCGCGCCCGACCGGCGGCGCGGAACAGGTCCCGTAGCGGGCGGCGGAGAGGACGCCGCGCCCGTCGGCCGCGGGAGGATCGTCGGAAGACGAGCATTGCGAAAGCGAAGACGACGCGCTGCGGCGCAGCCAAGCGGAATCATCGGATTCCGGGTCCGAAACGAGACTAGGCTCAGGACCTATAACGTGGGTTGTATGGGGATGCGGGATGTGATTCAACCCTACCAGATATAGGGGGAGCATCATGTCCGACCACCATTTCTGGCTATCCGACGCCCAATTCGCCCGCCTCAAGCCGCTGTTGCCCAACAAGGTCCGGGGCGTCCCCCGGGTCGACGACCGGCGCGTCATTTCCGGCATCGTCCACGTCATCCGCAACGGGCTGAGATGGCGCGACGCCCCGACCGAGTACGGCCCGCACAAGACCCTCTACAATCGCTTCGTGCGGTGGAGCGAAGCTGGCGTCTTCAACCGCATCTTCGAGGCCCTGGCGGCAGAGAGCCGGGCTACGGGCATGGTGATGATCGACACCACCCATCTGAAGGCCCACCGCACCGCAGCCAGCCTGCTCAAAAGGGGGTTCTTCACCGCTGCATCGGGCGAACCAGAGGCGGCCTGAACTCCAAGCTGCACGCCGTCTGCGATGGTGACGGCAAGCCCTTGGTTCTGCGGCTGACCGCAGGACAGGTCAGCGACTACCGGGGAGCCGACGCCATGCTCGACGACCTCCCGGACACCGATACTCTGATCGCCGACAAGGGCTACGACAGCGACCGCTTCCGCCAAGCCCTGGCCGAGCGGCGCATCGAGGCGTGCATTCCGGGCCGCTCCAACCGCAAGACGCCCGTCGCCTTCGATGCCGAACTCTACAAGCGGCGCAACCGCATCGAGCGCTTGTTCGGCCGGCTCAAGGACTGGCGACGCATCGCAACGCGATACGACCGATGCGCTCACACCTTCTTGAGCGCCATCTGCATCGCCGCTATCCTCATCTTCTGGATATGAGTCCTGAGCCTAGTTGAGACTATATGAGACTATATGAGACTATATGAGATATTGCGAGATTTCAGAGGGTCGGGAGCAGGGGAATCGCATTTGAGATTTTGGAGTGTGTTCGATTGTGCTGTTGCTTGAAGGTGCAGGCCTCTGTGTATGTATGGAGGCGGTTATGGAGGAGTTTTCCTATCTGTTTGAAGGAGTTGAGGACCCCCGGCGGAGCAACGCGACCCGCCACGACCTGCACGAGATGCTGATGATCGCGCTGCTGTCGGCGCTGTGCGGGGGCGAGGGTTGCGTGGACATGGAGACGTTTGGCCGGGCCAAGGAGCGGTTTCTGCGCAGTTTCATGACCCTGCGGCACGGCATTCCCAGCCACGACGCCTTTTCCAATCTGTTCAATGCGCTGGACCCGGCGGGTCTGCAAGGAATGCTGTCGCGTCTTGCGGGGGATTGGTCGGAGCGGCTTGGGGGCGATGTGGTGGCGATCGACGGCAAGGCGTTGCGGCGTTCGTTTACGGACGCGGGCGATCGTTCGCCGTTGCATCTGGTGCAGGCGTTTGCGGTCGATGCGCGTCTGGTGTTGGGTCAGCTGCGTGTGGAGGCTGCGTCGAACGAGATCACGGCGTTGCCGAGGCTGTTGGAGTTGTTGAGCGTCCGGGGTCGGATCGTGACGGCGGATGCGATGCATACGCAACGGGAGACGGCGGCGGCGGTGACGGGGCGAGGTGGGGATTACGTGCTGGCGCTGAAGGGCAATCAGGGGCGGCTGCATGAGGACGTGAGGCTGTATCTGGACGACCCGGCGCAGGCGGAGAATTGTCGGTCGCATCAAGACGTTGACGGCGATCACGGGCGCATTGAGACCCGCGTCGCCAGCGTCGCCCATGACGTCGGGTGGCTTCAGGCCAGACATGACTGGCCGGGGCTTGCGGCCATTGGCAAGGTGGTGGCGACGCGCGAGATCAGGGGCAGGAGGGCGACGGAGACGCGCTACTACGTGATGAGCGCGAAGCTCGGCCCGCAGCGGTTCCAGCACGCGGTGCGGGGCCATTGGGCGATCGAGAACTCGTTGCACTGGGTGTTGGACGTGACGATGAACGAGGATCGGCAGCGGAACCGCACGGAGCGGGGGCCGGAGAACTTGGCGCTGATGCGCCGCATGGCCCTCAACGTGGCCCGCATCGAGGCCAGCAAGGGTTCCATGCGCGGCAAGCTCAAACGCGCCGGATGGAACAACGACTTCCTCCTCGACATGATCCGCGCCGTCGCCCCCCAACACAACAAGCGCATACCAAGCTGAAATGCGATTGCCCTGGGGTCGGGAGGTTGATTCCGCGGCGGGATCCGGAGGGGGGAGGCGAAACGACGGAGTCGGCGATTCGCAAAATCCGGCGTCAAGTCGAGGCGGCGCGCTCCGCCTCCCGCCGGCGGAGGCGGAAGCGCTGGAGCTTGCCGGTATCCGTGCGGGGCAGTTCGTCCACGAACTCGATCTCGCGCGGATATTTGTAGGGCGCGATCTCGGCCTTGACGAAATCCTGCAACGCGGCCGCCGCCGCGTCGTCCGCCGGCGCGCCCCGGCGGAGGACGACGTAGGCCTTGACGATGTTGGTGCGCCTGTCGTCCGGCTTGCCGACGACGGCGCACTCGGCGACCCGGGGGTGGTCGAGGAGCGCGGCCTCCACCTCGGGACCCGAGATGTTGTAGCCGGCCGAGACGATCATGTCGTCGGCGCGGGCGACGTAGCGGAAATAGCCGTCCTCGGTCGTCTCGTAGACGTCGCCGGGATAGTTCCAACCGCCGCGCACATAGGCCTGCTGCCGCTCCTCGTCGTCGAGATAACGGCAGCCGGTCGGCCCGCGCGTCGCCAACAGACCGGCGACGCCGGGGCCGACCGGCTCGCCGGCGTCGTCCACCACCCGCGCCCGATAGCCCGGGATTTCCTTGCCGGTGCAGCCGGCGCGCATCTCGTCGGGCGGCGCGGAGACGAAGATATGGAGCATCTCGGTGGAGCCCAGCCCGTCGACGATGGGCAGGCCGGCGGCGTCGCGGAACGCCTCCCACGTCGCCTTGGGCAGGGTCTCGCCGGCGGAGACGCATTTCTCCAGGCTCGACAGGTCGTAGCCTTCCGCCAAGTCCGCCATCTGGCGATACATGGTCGGCGCGGTGTAGAGGCCGGTGATCCGGTAACGCTGGACCGCCTCCAGCAGCTCTTCCGGTCCGGCGGGGGCGCGGAAGAAGCGGGTGGACGCGCCGAACCGCATGGGAAACGTCGTCAACCCGCCCAGGCCGAACGTAAAGGCGAGCGGCGGCGTGCCGGCGAAGACGTCATGCGGCTCCGACATGCGGAAATAGCGCGGGAAGCAATCGCACATGGCGATCACGTCGCGGTGAAAATGCATCGTCGCCTTGGGATTCCCGGTGGTGCCCGAGGTGAAGGCGATCAGCGCGGTATCGTCGGCCGCGGTGTCGCAATTGGCGAAGGCCGGAGACTTGGCGCGGACCGCGGCGTCGAGGCTCGCCTCGGCCGGGCGGTCGCCCAGGGGCGAGAAATGGAGCACGTGCTTGCAGCCGCCGCCCCCCGCGCGCGCGGCTTCGAGGGCGCCGGCCAGGTCCACGTCGCACAGCGCGTGGCTCACCTCCGCCTTTTCCAGGATGTAGGCGAGCTCGCGCGCGCGCAGCAGCTGCATCGTGGTCACGCAGATCCCGCCGGCCTTGAGCACCGCCAGCCAGCATGCGACCAGCATCGGCGTGTTCGCCGAACGCAGCAGGACCCGGTTTCCCGGCAGCAGCTTCGTATCTTCGACCAGGACGGCGGCGATGCGGTTCGCCAGCCCCGCCAGCTCGCCATAGGTCCAGGTCGCGTCGTCGAGATGAAGGACCGGCCGGTCGCGATGCCCGGCCGCGGCCATGTCGTCGAGCAGCATCGCCGCGCAGTTCATCCGGTCCGGATAGGCGCGCAGTTCGGGCAGGGCGTCGTAGTCGAACGCGGGCCACAGCGCCTTGGGCGGCAAGCCCCGCTCGGCGAAACGGTCCCGGTGCGCGCTCGGGCCTCCGGGTTCGGGCATGGGCGGTCTCCTCGGATCAGCGGCCGGGCGGCTCCCGCGGCGCGGGACCGGCCAGGGCGGCGAGCGTCTGGCCGGCGATGACCAGCTTCTGGATCTCGCTGGTCCCCTCGTAGATCCGCAGCGCCCGTATCTCGCGATACAGCCGCTCGGCGATATTGCCCGCCAGCACGCCTTGGCCGCCGAATATCTGGACCGTCCGGTCGATCGTCCGCTGGGCGCTCTCGGTCGCGTACAGCTTGGCCATCGCCGCCTCGCGGGTCACGCGGCCGCGAAAGCGATCCTTGGTCCAGGCCGAACGGTAGACCAGCAGCGCGGCGGCGTCGATCTCGACCGCCATATCCGCGATCTTCTCCTGGATCAACTGATATTCGGCGATCGGCCGGCCGAACGAAACGCGCTCCCGGCTGCGGCGAACCGCTTCGTCGAGCGCCCGGCGCGCGAAGCCCAGCGCGGCCGCGCCCACCGTCGAGCGGAACACGTCCAGCGTCGCCATCGCCACCTTGAACCCCTCCCCCGGGGCGCCGAGCATCCGATCCGCGGGCGCGCGGCAGGCGTCGAAGCGGAGCGTCCCCAGCGGGTGCGGCGCGATCGCCTGAAGCCGTTCGGCGACGGCCAGGCCGGGCGCGTCGGCGTCGACGACGAAGGCGGACAGCCCCTTCGCCCCCGGCGCCTCGCCGGTGCGGGCGAAGACGACGTAGTGATCGGCGATCCCGGCGTTCGAGATCAGCGTCTTGGCGCCGTCGATCCGGTAGTGGTCGCCCGACCGCGCGGCGGTCGTCGCCATCGCCGCCACGTCCGACCCGCTCTCCGGCTCGGTAAGCGCAAACGCCGCGATGCGCTCGCCGGCGGCGATCCCGGGCAAGTACCGCGCCTTGAGATCGTCGCCGCCGAACAGGGCGATCGGGCCGCCGCCCAGCCCCTGCATCGCGAAGCAGAAATCGGCGAGGCCCGAATGGCGGGCCAGCGTCTCGCGCAGCAGGCAAAGCGCGCGCACGTCGAGTTCCGGGGCGCGCCCGCCATACGGACCCGGTACGCAGTGGCGCAGCCAGCCGCCGACGGCGAGGCGGCGCACCAGCTCCCGCGCGCAGGCGTCGAGGGCCGCATCGTCCTGCGGTTCGTCGGCGGCGAGCGGCGCGATCTCGGCCTCCGCCCAGCCGTCGATCCGGGCGGCCAGGTCGCGGTGGCCGTCGTCGAGGAACGGCCATTCGAGATAGCTCCGGTCGGCCATCAGTCGCCCCGGAACGCGGGCCGCTCCTTCTTGACGAAGGCGTCGTAGGCGCGGCGGAAATCGCCGGTCTGCATGCAGATCGCCTGCGCGTCGGCCTCGGCGTCGATCGCATCGTCGACCGCCATCGGCCACTCCCGATGCAGCATCCGCTTGGTGACGGCATGGGCGAAGCTGGGCCCGTCGGCGAGGCGGCGCGCCGTCTCGCGCGCCTCGGCGAGCGTCGCGCCGGGCTCGCACAGCCGGTTGTAGAACCCCCAGGCCAGCGCCTCCTCGCCGCTCATGCCGCGCCCGGTATAGAGGAGCTCGCCGGCGCGCCCCTGACCGACGATGCGCGGCAGGATGCTACAGGCGCCCATGTCGCAACCGGCGAGCCCGACCCGCGCGAACAGGAACGACACCACGCTGTCCGCGGACCCGTAGCGCAGATCGCCGCCCATGGCGATGCACGCGCCGGCCCCGGCGCAGACGCCCTCGATCGCGGCGACGATGGGCTGCGGACAGGCGCGCATCGCCTTGACGAGTTCGCCCGTCATCCGGGTGAAGGCGAGCAGCCGCGGCATGTCCATGTCGAGCAGCGGACCGATGATCTCATGCACGTCCCCGCCCGAGCAGAAATTGCCGCCGGCGCCGGCGACCACCACCGCCTTCACGTCGTCGACGTCGGCGAGCGCGCGGAAGGTCCGCCCGAGCTCGTCGTAGGAGTCGAAGGTGAGCGGGTTCTTCCGCTCCGGCCGGTCGAGGGTGATCGAGGCCACCTTGCCGTCGACCTCCCATGCGAAATGCCGGGGCGAGAAATCCGCCCCCCTGGTCCGGTTCATGGGCGCGTCCCTATCCTCCGCCGCCTTCGTCACGTCACCTCTCCGCCGGCGAGCGCCACCGATTGCCCGTTGATCGACGACGACGCCGGCAGACACAGCCAGGCGACGGTCTCGGCGACCTCCCAAGGCTGGACGATGCGGCCCTGCGGGTTGGCCGCGGCGAGTTCGGCGCGCGCCCGATCTTCGCTCCGCCCGGTCTTGGCGGCGATGTTGTCCACTGCGCGGCGCAGGATGTCGGTCTCGGTGAAGCCGGGACAGACGGCGTTGACCGTCACGCCGGTCCTGGCCGCCTCGAGGGCCAGCGCGCGCGTGAGCCCGACGACGCCGTGCTTGGACGCGCAATAGGCGGCGACGTAGGCGTACCCCTTGAGGCCCGAGGTCGATGCGACGTTGACGATGCGGCCGTAGCCGGCCTCGACCATCGCCGGGTAGACCGCCCGCGCGCACAGGAAGGTCCCGGTCAGGTTGGTCTGCAAGATCCTGCGCCATTGATCCAGGCCGGTGCGGGCGAAGGGCGCGCTTTCCGCGATCCCGGCGTTGTTGACCAGGATCGCCGGCGCGCCGAACCGGTCCGCGGCCGCGGCCATCGCTCTTTCCACCGAAGCGGGGTCGGCGACGTCGGCGGCCAGCGCAGCGACCGTCGCGCCGAAGCGTCCGGCCAGATCGCGGCGTCGTTCGGCCAGCCGGGCCTCGTTCCGGGCCAGCAGCGTCAGGCGCGCGCCGAGCCGGGCCAGCGTCTCGGCGACCGCCGCGCCGATGCCGCGGCTCGCCCCCGTCACCACGGCGTGACGGCCCTCGAACGGCGTTCCCGCGATGACGTCGCGCGCGGAAGGTTGGACGACATCGGCCATGACGAACGGAAGACCCTTTGCTCGGCTGGACGCGGCCGACGTTTCAGACCTAAAACAATCCGGGACCCCGTTCAAGATCGCAGAGGGAAGGCCATGGAGGTGCTCAACCCGCCGGGCTGGCCGCGGCCGGGCGGCTACGCCAACGGAATCGCCGCCGAGGGGCGGTTCGTGTTCGTCGCCGGCATGGTCGGCTGGAACCGCGACCGGCAGTTCGAGACCGACGACTTCGTAGGCCAGTTCCGCATCGCGCTCGAAAACGTCGTCGCCGTGCTCGCCGAGGGCGGGGCGCAACCGGAGCACGTGGTTCGCATGACGGTCTACGTCACGGACCGGCGCGCCTATCTCGACCGGCTCGGCGAGGTCGGCGCGGCGTGGCGCGAGGTGATGGGCCGCAACTTCCCGGCCATGGCGGCGGTCGAGGTCTCCGGGCTGATGGAGGACCGCGCCAAGGTCGAAATCGAGACGACGGCCGTGGCGCCGGAACGACCCGCCGGCGAGACGCCGCGGGGTTCCCATCGCGCCGCGCGAGACGCGGCGACCGAGCTCCCGTAAGGCCGGGCCGGCCAGGGGAAACGCAGCGCGCGCGGCGATCGACGCCCGGCCGGCCCCGGCCCGGCGACTCCGACCGGCGGCCGGCGGCGCCCGTCTCACGGGGAGGTGCTCTTGCCGCCATGGACGGAGGGTTCGGCGCACCACTGCCGGCGCAGATTCGCCAGGGGGCCCAGAACCTCCGCCGGCAGTCCGAGCAGCTCGACCAGCAGCGCGCGGTCGAGGGCCTGCCGCGTCTCGTCCCGATACGCCTCGTTGGCCGGCAGCAGCGAAGCGTCCCGGAAGGAAGCGAACACGTCCCGCGCCTGCGCCAGCTGCCCCGCCGACAAGGAGCGCGGGTCGAGAACCGGGAGATCGGGCAGCCTGGAGATCGTCAACACCGACCGGCCCTGCTGTTGCCTCGACCCCGCCCACCAGAAGCCCATCAGCCCGAGGGTGCAGTTCGCCCACAACGCCATGACCTCCTCCCACCGGTCCTCGTCGGGCCGGAAGTTGGGCCAGGCGCGGCCGCCGAGGGCGGGTTCGGGCGTCAGACAGGCGGCGAGACTCTGGGAGTTCAGCTGGAAGTCGAGAGTAAAATGGAGCCGCGTCGCCGTCCGCCAAGCCGTCGCCGCGCGTTCGTCGCAACCGGGACGCGGTTCGCCTTCGCTTTCCGGCTCGACGAGCAGCCGCCGTTCGCGCCCGGCGTCATGGCTCCACAGGATCGGATAACTGGGAACGCCGTGGACGGGAACGATCTTGAACGGTCCGCGGAACGGCGGTTCGCCGTCCTTCCGGTCGCCGACGTCGCGATCCAGCAACCCGCGCCGTCCCAGCCGGCCGAGAGGCACCATCGGCACGGCGTGGCGATCCGGATCGCGCGGCATCCGCAGCTCGCCCCGGCGCAACGCCATCATCGCGTCGGCGAGGGCGGACTCGCGCAGCCCGGCGCAGCCGCCTTCGCGCAGCGGGGCGCGGATGTAGCTTCCGAGGAGCTGATCGCCGGCGCGGATGCGCCCGGCGGTCGACGCCTCCGGCAGGCGAGCGACGATCCTGGCGGCTTCGGCCGCTTCCAGCAGGCCGGACGGGCGGCGGTGGAGGTTGACGAACAGCGCCCGCCCGTCCGGGCCGGGCGGCCCCCGCCGCTTCGTCGCCAGGATCAGGGCCTCGGCCATGCCGGTATCGGCCGAGAAGGCGCGGTCGAGACTGCCGGCGGCGGCGATGGCGACGACCGCGACGTCCGTATAGCGGTCGGCGAGCAGGTCCCGGGCCGGTCGCCAGGAGGCGCCCTGCACGGCGGTGATGGGGAGCACCAGGGCGACCACCCCGCCCGGCTTCACCTTGGCGTGGGCGAGGTCGATGAAGTTGGAGGCGAGGCCGGCGTTGCCGTGGCCGGCCGGGCTGTCGAGCGCCTTCCGGATGCCGGCCAGCCGTTCCGACATGGCGCGTTGCTCCTCCCCGGTCGTGCGGAACCCGGCGAAGGACGGGACGGGCACCTCGGCGGTCTCGTGGTTGGTCGGGCGGGTGAAGGGCGGATTCATGATCACCAGATCGACCGACTCGTGGGGCAGCTCGACGTCCTGGGTCTCGACGTCGCCCCGGGCCCCGCTGGTCCGGCGCTGGCCCGTCGGGAACAGGGAGCGGGTCTGCGTTGCGGCGATCAGGTCCAGGGAGCCGATGGCGACGCCGCGGTCGCGCTCCGCCCCGGCGCCGGTCCCGTAGGGCATCGTGTAGACGCGCGTGTTGTCGAAGATCGCCGCGGGGTGGACGCTCGAAAGCTGCGAGGCGCAGAGATGCGCCGCCGCGGGCATGATGTCGGCCGCTACGATGGAGCGCTCGATCATCCGCCGGTGTATCTCGCCGTCGTCGCCGCCGGCGTGGCGGTATCGGCCGAGGACGGCGTGATACGCGGCGGACAGCAGCGTGCCCGTGCCGCAGGAGAGATCGGCGATGGAGAGGTCGGGATACGCCGGCAGGTCGCTCCAGTCGGCGTCGAGGCGGCTCACGGCCAGTTCGGCGAGCAGCGCGGCGCTGGACGGCAGGGTGTAGAAGGTCGCCAGGAACTTCCGGTCGACGATGAGGTTCTGGAACATCCTGCCCAACAGGTCGTGCCGGGTCGTCACGCCGATGCGGGCGAGCCGGTCCGCCGCTATGCTCAGGGCTTCGAGGACCTCCTGCACGGTGGCCGCGCGGATCGGCGCGAGAAGGTCCGAAGCCACCTTGAAGATCGGCCAGTAATTGACCTCGTCGAGAATGCGCCGCCAGGTGAGCAGCAGCGACAGCTGGAAGGGGCGGGACGGATCGGCGCGGAGTTCGTTGACGGACGGGATGCCGTGCGTCCCGGCGATCATCGCATGGAAGGTCAGCGCGTTGGCGATGATGGTCATCGCCATGCGGTCCGTCTGCTCGCCGCCGCGCTGGTTGAGGATGCGCCCCATTCTCCGTTCGATGTCGACGAAGCCGAGCGCGAAGGCGTCCCGCATCGCCCTGGTCGCGATGCGGACGCCGTGTTCGAGTATCGACATGCCTTCCTGGACGAGGCGTTGGGACACCATCGCGTGCTCGATGCAGCGAACGACGTCGTCGACGCCGCCGGTGAGCCAGCCCGCCTCGGGCCAGCGCGTGGGCGCAGACGGGTCGCCGGAGAAGACGCAATAGCCGAAATCGGCGGCGGCGATCCGTTCGGCCAGGCGCGCCTGGCCGCGGCGGAGGGAATCCGGGATGCGGACCGCGATCGCTTGCTCGATCGGCTCGGGGGCCGCCAGCGGCGTCCGGCCGAGCCGCGCCTTGGCGTCGTCTTCGACGGTCGCCGCCGGGGCGTACTCGGTCTCGACCGCCACGGCCTGCGCGCCGGGCAGCTGGACCAGGATATCGGGCCGCAGCCGGGGATCCTCGGGAAAGACCCCGGTCCGTTCGACGCCGAGATGGTCCCGCCACAACGGATGCTTGCCGCGCAGAACCTCGGCGAAATGGCCGTTGAACGCGGCTTCGTTGGTGCGCGGCATTGGATCGTGCGGCCGGGTTGCGGAGCCGGGTTATAGCATGGCCGCGGCCGGCGTCAGCGCCGGCGCGCCTCGGGAAGCAGTCCGCGCGGGTTGAAGCGCATCACCACCAGCAGGATCAGCCCCATCACGACGAGCCGCAGATAGGAGGCGCTCTTGGTCAGATGGGCGCGCAAGGGACTGTCCTCGGCGAGGCCGGCGGCGGCGGCGTCCGCCAGCCACAGCGCCGCCGGCTCGACCTCCACCCAGGCGAACCAGACCAGGAAGCCGCCGAGCACCGCCCCCCAGTTGTTGCCCGAGCCGCCGACCAGAACCATGATCCAGATCAGGAAGGTGAAGCGCAGCGGGTTGTAGGAGCCCGGCGTGAACTGGCCGTCGAGCGTCGTCAGCATCGCCCCGGCGACGCCGATCACCGCGGCGCCGAGGACGAAGACCTGGAGATGGCGCCGCTTCACGTCCTTGCCCATCGCTTCCGCCGCTTCCTCGTTGTCGCGGATGGCGCGCATCATGCGGCCCCAGGGCGAGTTCAGCGCGCGTTCGGACAGGAAGACGACCACCGCCAGCACCAGGACGAAGAGCCCGGCGTAGCAGAGCTTCACGAACAGGCTCGACGCCGGGACCGGGCCGGTCCCGAGCCATGCGGCGAATTCCACGAACCAGCCGCTGGCCTGGAGATCGACCTCGTAGGGCACCGGCCGCGGCAGGCCGGTCACGTTCTTCACCCCCCGCGCCAACCAGTCCTCGTTCTTGAGGATGGCGACGACGATCTCGGAGATGCCCAGCGTCGCGATGGCGAAATAGTCGGCGCGAAGCCCGAGCGCCACCTTGCCGACCAGCCAGGCGGCGCCGGCGGCGAACGCGCCGCCCACCGCCCAGGACAGGACGATCGGCAGGCCGAGACCGCCGAGATAGCCCGTCGTGGCGCTGTCCACGCGCTCGATCGCCGCCACCGCCGGGTCGAAGAACAACCGGACGAGGAAATACCCGCCGACGATCAGGAGCCACGTCGCCGCCGCGCGCGGCCAGCCGCGCCGCATCCGCCGCCGGGCGAGGGCGACGGCCAGCGCCGTTGCGGCCAAGGCCAGCAGGGCGTAGCCGACGCCCGCCCCGCCGGCGGCCCAGGCGGCGGCGACCGGGGTCTTCGAGACCAGCACCCCGGCCAGCCCGCCCAGGGCGGCGAAGCCGACGACGCCGAAGTTGGGGAGTCCGGCGTAGCCCCACTGCATGTTGAGCCCCAGGGCCATGATCGCCGAGATCAGGCACAGGTTGACGACCGAGAGGCTCACCGCCCAGGACTGGCCGAAGCCCACCGCGGCCACCAGCAGGGCCATCGCCGCGAACGCCGCGGGGGCGCGCAAGCCGCCGCTCACAGCGTCTGCCCCCGGAAGATGCCGGTCGGGCGCAGCAGGAGGACCACCACCAGGATGACGAAGGAGACCGCGAACTTGTATTCGGTGCCCAGCAGCTGCGCGAGACCGTCGGGCTCCCAGCCTTCGGGCAGCAGGTAGCGCAGGAACTTGCGATAGGCGTAGGTCACGGCGACTTCGGAGAAGGCGACGACGAAGCCGCCGGCGATCGCCCCCAGCGGCCGCCCGATGCCGCCGACGATCGCGGCCGCGAAGATGGGCAGCAGCAGCTGGAAGTAGGTGAACGGCTTGAAGCTCTTGTCCAGGCCGTACAACGTCCCGGCGACGACCGCGAGCGCCGATGCGATCAACCAGGCGTGCAGCACCACCCGGTCGGGGTCGATGCCCGACAGGAGGGCCAGGTCCTCGTTGTCCGAATAGGCGCGCATCGCCTTGCCGGCGCGCGACCTCTGGAGGAACCAGAACAGCGCGGCGACCGCGGCGACGGCCACCGCCAGCGTCAGCCCCTGGGACAGCTTGATCGACAGCCCCTCGCCCAGGCCGGTCGCCGTCTTGAACTCCCGCGCCTTGAGCAGGAACCGCGCGCCGTCCGAGAAATAGCGGTCGTCGGGGCCGATGACGAAGCGCACGACGCCGTTCAGCACGAACATCACGCCGACCGAGGCGACGATGAAGATCGCGGGGGCGCTGCGGGCGCGGCGGTGGAAGCGATAGACGAAGCGGTCCGCCAGCAGGTTCGCCGCGACGGCGGCGGCGACGCCGATGGGCAGGGCCAGCAGGGCCGTGGGCAGCGGCGCGATGCCGATCCCCATGTCCGCGAGCTGCCAGGTGGCCAGCACCACGACCATGGCGCCGAAGGCCATCAGATCGCCATGGGCGAAGTTGGCGAAGCGCAGGATGCCGAAGATCAACGTGACGCCGAGCGCGCCGAGCGCCAGCTGCGAACCGTAGCTCAGCGCCGGCACGAGGACGAAGTTGGACAGGAGGACGAGGGCGTCGAGGGCTTCCGTCATCGGTCAGCCGCCGAGGAAGGCGCGCCGCACCTCGAGATCGGCCAGCAGCGCCTCGCCGCTGTCGGTGAAGCGGTTGCGGCCCATGACCAGGACGTACCCCTTGTCGGCGATGGCCAGAGCCTTGGTCGCGTTCTGCTCGACCATCAGGACGGCGACGCCGCCGTCGCGGATCTGCAGGATGCGGTCGAACAGGTCGTCCATCACCAGAGGCGAGACGCCGGCGGTGGGCTCGTCGAGCATCAACGCGCCGGGCCGGGTCATCAGCGCGCGCGCCACCGCGACCTGCTGGCGCTGGCCGCCGGAAAGCTCTCCCGCCGCCTGCCGGCGCTTCTCCTTCAACGCCGGAAACAGGTCGAAGACCTCGGCCATGGTGTCCCGGGCGTCGTCGTCGCGCAGATAGGCGCCCATTTCGAGGTTCTCCTCGACGGTCATCCCGGCGAAGACGTTGCGCGTCTGCGGCACGAAGGCCATCCCCCGGGGGACGCGCGCCTGCGGGCTGAGCGCGGTGATGTCCTCGCCGTCGAGGCGCACCCGGCCCGCGCGCAGCCGCAGCATCCCGAAGATCGCCCGCATGGCGGTGGACTTCCCGGCCCCGTTGGGTCCGACGATCACCGCGACCTCGCCCCGGTCCACCGCGATCGTGCAGTCGTGGATGACGTCTGCGCCGCCATACCCGCCGGTCATGCGCTCGCCGACGAGAAAGCTCACGCCCGCCCCGCGGCGTCGCGCCTGCGGCCGGCGCCGAGATAGGCGGCGATGACCTGCTTGTCGGTCAGCACCTTCTCGACGCCGCCCTGCGCGAGCACGGCGCCTTCGACCATCGCGATCACCGGATCGCACAGGCGGGCGACGAAGGCCATGTCGTGCTCGATCAGGCAGAAGGTGCAGCCCCGCTCCCGGTTGATGCGGAGGATCGAGTCGCCGACCGTCTTGAGCAGCGTCCGGTTGATCCCCGCGCCCACCTCGTCGAGGAAGACGATCCGGGCGTCGACCATCATCGTCCGGCCCAGCTCCAGGAGTTTCTTCTGCCCGCCGGACAGATCGCTCGCCGGCGAGTCGGCGAGGTCGGCGAGGCCGAGGAACTCGGCGACCTCCTCCGCCTTGCGGCGGATCGCGGCGTCCTCGGCGCGGACCCTGCGGCGTCCGAACCAGGCGGTCGCCAGCCTCTCGCCGGCCTGCCCCCCCGGCACCACCATCAGGTTCTCGAGCACCGAGAGGGTCGGGAATTCGTGCGCGATCTGGAAGCTGCGCAGGACGCCCAGGCGAAACAGGTCGTGCGGGGCGAGGCCGGTCACGTCGCGGCCTTGCAGATACACCCGCCCCCGCGTCGGCGGGAAGACGCCGCAGACGACGTTGAACAGCACCGACTTGCCGGCGCCGTTGGGTCCGATCAGGCCGGTGATCGAGCCTTCGGCGATCTCCAGGCTGGCGCCGTTCAGGGCCCGCAGGCCGTCGAAGTCCTTGTGTACGTCCACGACCCGGAGCATGGCGCGCGGACCCGGCGCGGCGCGGCGCGGACCCGGCGAAGGCGCGCCGGGGCCGCGCCGCGTCGGCGCCGGTGGAAGTCGGCGCTAGTGGAAGCGGACCGTCTCGAAGGCCTGGTTCTTGACCTCGACCTCGCGGTAGACGCCCATGACCTCGCCCACCTTGGTCAGCTCGACCGCGGTCGCGCCGACATAGTCCACGTCGCCGCCCGAAGCCAGGATGCGCAGCGCCTTGGCCAGTTCGCCCGGCATGATCTTCTCGCCCGGCGCGTTGGCCACCTGCATGATCTTGGGCTGGATGGCGGCGCGCTCGCTGGAGCCGGCCGCCTGCATCGCCAGCATGATCAGCGCCGCGGCGTCGTAGGACTCGCCGATGAACGGGCCGTCGGCGTCCTTGAGGCCGCGGGCGGCGGCGAGTTCGGCGAACATCTTGAGGCCCGGCGAATCGGAGCCCGGCACCGTGCCGAAGGCGCCGTTCAGATCGGCGCCGATGCTCTTGGTCAGGGATTCCCCGATCATGCCGTCGGCGAGGACGAAGCTGTCGAACGCGCCGGTGTCGAGCGCGGTCTGGATGATGCCCTTGCCGCCCTGGTCGAGATAGCCGAACACCGCCAGATGCTTCGCGCCGGACGCGGCGAGCGCGCCGACCTCCGCCGCGTAGTCGCCCTTGCCGTCCTCGTGGCCGGCCGAGATCTCGATCTTGCCGCCGCCGGCTTCGAAGGCGTCGCCGAAGCTGGAGGCCAGCCCCTTGCCGTAGTCGTTGTTGGTGTAGGTGACGGCGAGGCTGCGGATGCCGCGCTGCTTGACGACCTGCGCCAGCACCTGGCCCTGACGGGCGTCGGAGGGCGAGGTGCGGAAGAAGTAGCCCTTGTCGGCGATGGTGGTCAGCGCCGGCGAGGTGGCCGACGGCGAAACGATGACGACGCCGTTGGGCACGGCGACGTTGTTGGTGATGGCGATGGTGACGCCGGAGCAGTCGGCGCCCAGGATCGCGGCCACGGAGTCGGAGGTGACCAGCCGTTCGGCGGCCGCGGTCGCGGCGGCGGAGTCGACGCAGGTCGAATCCGCCCGCACCGGAACGACGGTCTTGCCGCCGAGGAGCAGTTTCGACTCCGACGCCTCCTTCATCGCCAGCTCGGCGGCGTCGGCCATCGGCGGCGTGAGCGACTCGATCGGCCCGGTGAAGCCGAGAATCACGCCGATCTTGATCTCATGGCCGTCCGCATGCGCCGCCGGCGCCAGACCGAGGCAGAGGGCCGCGAGTGCGAGGCTTGCCAGTGTCTTCATGATCCGCTCTTCCCTTTCGTTCGTTCGCTCCATCCGGGCGTCCGCTCCCTGCGGGCCGCCCGGCCCCGGCGGCGCGGCGCCCGCGCCGCCGGGAAGGTAATGCGGCGCCGGGCCGGAATCAAGCGGCGCCCGCCCGCCGGGCGGGCCGCCGCGAGCGCGCTCCGGGGCGGCGCGCGCGGGTCGCTATTCGCACAGCCAGCCCCATTTCTCGCGCGACTCCCTGGCCAGTTCGGGCGAGGGCGCGTTGACCGGCGGGAAGCGGTCCTTCCAGTGGAACGGGCGGCAGGCGTCGATGATCGCCCGGCTGTTGGTCGTGTTCCCCTTCTCCTTCTCCCAGGGCGGGATGCGCGGGTCCAGGGGCGTCGACCAGGCGCCGTTCACGATGTCGATCGAGCTCGCCGGATCCGACCGGGTAAGCATCGCCCAGATCAACTCCTCGAGGTCGGACACGTCCACGTCCTCGTCGGTGACGATGACGTATTTGCCGGCATAGGCGCCGACGTGGCACTGGCAGGCGACGTGCCCGGCCTGCTTGGAATGGCCGGGGTAGCGCTGCTTGATCGAGACGCCGATCAGCATCCGCGCGGTCCCGACCTCGTGCAGCCATGCCGCGGTCACGTCGGGGACGCCGGCCTTGGCGATGTTCTCCTTGAGCAGGGCCGAGCGCGTCACCGCCCGGTAGCGCGCCAGCTCGTCCGGCGGCCGCTGCGGCGGACAGCCGAGCAGGATCGGGTCGTTGCGGTAATAGACCGCCTTGACGTCCATCACCGGCTCGCTGCGCTCCATGCTGCCGTAATAGCCGGTCCACTCGCCGAACGGGCCTTCCGCCTTGACGTTGCCGGGCTGGACGAAGCCTTCGAGCACCAGCTCGGCGTTGGCCGGGAACGGCAGGCCGGTATGCCTGCCCTCGACCACCTCGACCGGCTTGCCCCGGAATCCGCCCACGACATCGTACTCGCTGACGCCGGGCGGCACTTCGGAGCAGCCCATGAGGAAGGCCATGATGTCGCCGCCGGCGACGATCACCGCGGGCATCGGCTCGCCGCGCTGCTGGTACTTGTCGCGATGGACCCGCCCGTGCTTGCCGGGCGAGATGTAGAACCCGACCGACTTCCCGTCGTGGATCATCACCCGGTAGGTGCCGAGGTTGAGCCAGCCCGAATCGGGGTCGCGGGTGACGTTGTAGCTGCCGGTGCCGATGTAGCGCCCGCCGTCGCCCTCGTGCCACAGCGGCGTCGGGAACGCCTCGACGTCGACATCGTCGCCCTCCATGACGTTCTCCAGCACCGGGCCGTGGGTCACGACCTTGGGCGGGATCGTCTTGAGGTCCGCCATGTAGTTCTTGCGGAATTCGTCGGTGAGTTCGATCTTCGACAGTTCCGACGGGAAGCCCAGCGTCATGTTCATGCGCTTGCCGGAGAAGAAGTTCACCAGCACCCGCGAGCCGGGGATCGCGCCGGGGACGTCCTCGAACACGACGCAAGGCGCCTTGGCGTCGTGGTTGACCACCTCGGACGCCATGCCGATGTCGCGCTCCCAGCTGGCGCCCTTGACGTATTTGACCTCGCCGAGCTTGTCCGCCTCGGCCAGCCATTCGCGCAGGTCTTCGTAGGGAATCCGCGCCTCGTTGTGGATCTGCGGCGCGGCCGCGGCCGCGGCGCCCCCGATCGGGTTGCCCATGTCGTCGGCCATCGCCTCCTCCTCCTGCTGCTCTGGCTGCGTTTCCTGCGGCAAGGCGGACCCTAGCCCGCGCCGCCCGCCCTGTCCATAGCCCGCGCGGCGGCGGGGCCGCGGCGAGGCGGGAAATGCGGGATGGCCCGCCGACCGCGATTGCGCCAATATCCCGACGGCGACGACGGGGCCGGCGACGACGGGATGCGATCATGTCCAGCGACAACTACCTGATGCCGGCCCCGCTGCACGACTATCTGCGGCGGGCGTCGCTGCGCGAACCCGCGATCCTCGCCCGGCTGCGCGCCGAGACCGCGTCCTTCGACGGCGCGCAGATGCAGGTCTCGCCGGAACTCGGCCAGCTGCTGGCCTTCCTGGTCGAGCTCACGGGGGCGCGCCGCGTCCTCGAACTCGGCACCTTCACCGGCTACAGCGCGCTGGCGATGGCGCTGGCGCTGCCGCCCGACGGCCGGCTGGTGGCCCTCGACGGCAACGAGCCGGCGCATGAGGTGGCGCGGCGCTACTGGCGCGAGGCCGGGGTCGGCGACCGCATCGAGCTGCGCGCCGGCGAGATCGCCGACACCCTCCCCCGGCTGTTCGACGAAGGGCTGCGCGGCCGGTTCGATCTGGCGTTCGTCGACGCCGACAAGCCCGGCTACCCGGTCTATTTCGAGCGCTGCCTCGAACTGCTGCGCCCGGGCGGCGTGATCGCGTTCGACAACGTGTTCCTGGGCGGCGCGGTCGCCGAGGCGAAGCCGGCGCGCCGCTACGCCGACGACGTCAAGGCGTTCAACCTGGCGCTGCGCGACGACCCGCGCGTCGCCATCGCCATGCTGCCGCTGGGCGACGGCGTGACCCTGGCCAGGGTGCGGCCGCCGGCGGAGGGCGGCGGCGCGGGCGGCGACGACGGCGGCGCCCGCGGGTAGCGATCTTTCGGAGCGACGCGCGGCGCGGCCTTCGGAGCGGCGCAACGCAATCTTCGATTGCAGGGGGCGTGCGGCGGGATTCGCGCCGGGCCGGCGAGACGCCGGGCGGCGGCGCGGGCGCAAGCAAGGCCGCCCGGGCGACGAAAAACCATCGGTTTCGTTGTATTTCAACAGGTTACGCCGAAACACCAGGGAAAAAGCAAGGCGAAAACCGGCCGAAACCAGGGCGAAAGCAGGCGGAAAGCAGGGGCGATTCGCGCCCCGAAACCGCCTGCCGACGGGCGGCTCCACCCGCTTCCGGCCGCCGCGCCGCGATGCGATACGGGGCGGAGGAGAGGCCCGGCCTGCATCCGATTCGTGATCGGAAATACAATCCCCGGTTGCAGGGAGCCGACTTGCCGCGGCGGTCGCGTCGGCCCGGGCGCGGGTCAGCCGCCGAGGGCCGGCGAGGTCACCCGGTCGCCCGGCCGGACGCCCAGGCGCTGCGCCGTCCCGGCGTTCAATTCGAGCACCGCCGCCGCCGGGCGGCGCGACGGGATACTCGCGGTGGACAGGGGCGGCGCGCGCTCGACGACGTGGACGATGCGGCCGGCGCGGTCGATGAACAGCATGTCGAGCGGGACGAAGGTGTTCTTCATCCACATCGACCGCATCGCCTCGCGCCGATGGACGAAGAGCATCCCCGTCCCGGGGTCGAGCCGGCGGCGGAACATCAGCCCCTGCGCCTGCTGGCGGGGCGTGCGCGCGACCTCGACCGAGAAGCGGTGCACGCCGGACGCCGAATGGATCGACAGGGGCGCCCGGACGAACCGGGCCAGCGGCTGGCCCCGGGCCGGGCGCCGGCCGGCGAGCAGCGCCGCCGCGGCGAGCATCGACGCCAGCAGCCCGCGGCGCGTCGGCGGCGGCGGCGATGATGGCGGCGGCGGCGGGGTCGTTCGCCTTCCCGCTTCGGCATCGGTCATCGGGGGCGGTATGTAGCGCCTCCCGGGCAGGGCCGCAAACCTCGGACGGGCGGCGGGCGTCCCGGACCGGGCGGCGCAGATCTCCATCGACTTCCGACGCCGGCGGGGCGTCGGGACGAGGGCGGCCGGGAATCCGGCGGGTGGGCGATTCCGGGGTCAATTCTCTCCTCTCCCGTCGTTCGGCCGAGCCGACCCGTCCCCGCGAGGGCCTGCGGGACGCCGGCGCTCCCGGGCGATGCGTGCTCGCCGCGAGCGACGTTCATGGACGGGCATGTTCGACGTTGGGAGGAATGTAGCGCAGACGGTCCCGTTTGTCAAGCACAAAATGAGAACATTCGTCGCGGCGGGGCCGGGGATGGGGAAACGACGGCCCGGGGGCCGGTCCGGCGGTCGGGGCGCAGGGCCTGGCCCGGGTCTACCCGAAAAGAGCGCCCGCCAGATTCCGTGGACGGCCGCATTGCGCCGTCTTGACGGTCAGCTCGAGGCCGCGGAAGGCGATCTTCGCCCGGTTCAGCCTGCCTCGCTCCATCCGATGGAGATTCCTGCCGTGAAACAGGATCGGCCGGCAGTCGGCGTTCGGCGACGGCGCGAAGCAGGCGGCGAAATCCGCGCCGCCCTGCAATTGCTCGATGGCCTCCGACGCGTCGGCCCGGCCGCCCTTGAGCTCGACAGGGGCGGCGAGGAGCCGTCCGTCGCCCCGGTCGACGAACAGAATGAAATCGCAGCGTTTGCCTTCTCGCTCGTGCGCCGGGAAAGCCTTGTCGGCATCGACGATAACGCGATCGGTCGGCGCGTCCGTCAAATACACGCGGCAACCGCCGCGGCTGCATGATTTACCGCAGTTCTCCGCGCCCACCTTCGCGCGGATGTCGTCCAGGGCGGCGCTCACGTTCGCGACTTTCCGCGCGCGGCCGCTTCCTCGAGCCGGTTCTGCAAATCCGCCGAGCGGTTGTAGAGCCGTTCGGCGACGTCCTCGTAATCGGCGGGCTGGACGCCTTCGATACGGTCGAACGGAATCTCGCGTATCGTCGATCCGCCCGCCTCCCCTTCCCCGTGGAACATCCAGACGCCGACGTCGCCGGGCCGGAGCGACCCTTCGGAGCGAGGTTCGGATCCGCCGGCCGTCTCCGACAGATCGCCCTCCCGCATCAGGTTCCCGATCTCGTGAAGCAACCAGTCGCTGTGGGTCGTGATCACCACGCGAACACCGGCGCGAACCAGCCCGGCCAGCGCCGCCGCCATTTCGGTCTGGGCGGCGGGATGAAGATGCGCCTCCGGTTCGTCGATGAGCAGGGTATCTCCCGCGCGAAGGGCGCCGCGGAGCAGAAGGACCACCGGCGCAAGTTCGGACACCATCGACGAGGCCCGATTCAACCAAATGTCCCGCTCCGCCGCCTGCGGGCGGTATGCGAACTCGGGGTATCCGCCGGGCAGAGGCCTCACCGATCGGATCGATCCGCCGAGCGTTCGACGCTCCATCGCGTCGGCGATTTCGCCCATCGGGCTTCGCGATGACCGGCCGCCGGCATGAGGGCCGGGCTCTTCGTAGTGAATGAGTTGCTGCATGAAGTCGGCAATCACGCCGGGAAACGGAAGCGGCGCGAAACCCGCGCGGGTCGCGTGCTGGATCAGGGAGCTCGCAATGATGCGATGGCTATGCATGACGCCGCTTCGATTCGCCGGCAGATAATACGCTCCCGGCGTTCTCGTTCTATTGGAAAGATCGGATAAATTCGAGATCAGATCGAGGATCGTCTTGCCCGAGAATATTTTGCCGATCGCCTCTTCGACCATGGCCGATATGCGGTTCAGATCGAAGTCTTCGATGCGTCCATCCGTATGGATACCCGACGCCGATACTCCCAGACGGAAATTCCATGGGATCTCCGCGGATTCTCCGATCTCCAAAGACACCCGCGCTTCGTTGCCGACCCCCGACGTTCGAATCAGATCGGAAACGGATTCCAGACCGAAACAGCGTTCCAATTGCTTCGTCAGATCGCCTCCCAGATATTCGGGTTTCGTGAGGAAGGACTGGATCATCCCACGGTCGGCCTCGTCCAGATCGGAGAAACGAGATTCCTTCGAATCGGCATCCACTTTGCCGAGTACGTTTTCCGCCGTCTTCAACATACTTGGCTTCAATGTTCTTGACTGATCGCGGAGCAGGTAATCGATTACGGGCGGGATTTTCAGAAATCCGCCAAGAACCCGGTGGAGCGCATAGATCAGGACGGCGAGATAGGTCTTTCCCATGTTGCTCGGGCCGACGAATACGGTCATGGGACGAAGTTCGATGCTTCCGCGTTCGATCGGTCCGAAATTTTCGACCGAAATGCGAGTGGTCATTTCAGTCTTCCCGCATTGCGCCGCGCGCGAAACCGCGTGTATCGGCCGCCATCATACCCGAAGATTCGATCGGCGCAACGCAGCCGCTCCGCCGGCGCGCAGGCGACGACCTGCCTATCCACGGGGATCATCCACGGCGGGAAGGCTTCGCCCGGAATGGATTCCCGCTTTCGCGGGAATGACGAGGGGGGGGGCCGGCGGCCTCCCTCGGGCCGGCGTCACAAGCCTCTCCCGTCATTCCCCCGGTCGGGCCGGGGGCAGGCTCCGCGAAAGCGGGAATCCATATTCGTATCTCGATTCCTGTTTCCATGGAGACGAGGGAAGCCGTCGGTCGAGGCGGATACGCCAAAGACCCGTCCTTTCCCACCATGGATTCCCGCTTTCGCGGGAATGACGAGAGGGGCCGCGACGGCCTCCCTCGGGCCGGCGTCACAGGCCCCCTCGTCATTCCCCCGCTTTCGCGGGGACAGGCTCCACGCGCCCGGGGATTCCGCGCGCTCGGTCGGCTGAACCGACGCCCATGCGGACGTCTCGGGATTTTTTCACACGCTTTTTCGCGGGAATGACGGGCTGGAGGACGCTGCGCGCCTCTCCCGGCCTGCCGGGGGCGACGGGTCGCGGGTCGGGCCGCGGCGGCGGAAGGTATCGGCGATGCGGAACTGCATGTCCTCAAGGGGCGCCGGGAGCCAAGGACAGAGGCGTTCCGCACCGGATCAGGCGAACGATTTCACTCTGTTTCCGAAACCGGACTTTCCTTTGTTTGAAAGACTCCCTCTCATGCTTACTAAACCCACCGCCATAGGCCGCCATGGGACGGAACGCAATCTTTGCGTTGCGAGGAACGAGTCGGTCTGCGACAGCGGCGCCGGCCTGGAGTTGCGGTACGATCTCGCCGGCGTTCGCCTTTCCTTTCTTCAACTCCATCGGCGCGACCCAACGTTGGTTGACGAAGAGGAAATCGCAGCGTTTCCCCGATTCCGCCGCCGGCAACTCGGCGTGGTCCATGTCGATGACGACGAACGGCCGCAAGTCATTCGGGAGGGGAACGTTGCATCCCTCCTTACTGCACCTTGTAACGCAGCATCGTTTGGAAACCTTGGAGCGTACGGCGTCCACGATGGCGCTCATCGACGTTCGCCCTTCTGCGAGAGACTCGATATATCGGCCCATCGGTTGTGGAGAGCCGCGGCGACGTCCTCATGGCCGGCGGCGAAGGTTCCCGCTTCGGAATCGAGTGGGATTTCCCGCACGACCGAACCTCTGGGACGCAGCTTGGGCTCGAACAACCAAGCTCCGACCTCATGCGCTTCGAGCGCGACGTCGCCGCCGTCGATGGTCTTCCGTTTGGCTTGGGAAAGCTCCGAAAGCCGCACCAGATTCGCGAGTTCCTCCAGCACCCACTCGCTATGGGTGGTCATGATGATACGGACGCCGTTCCGAACGGCCGCCCCGAGAAGGCGCGTGAACTCGACCTGCATTGCGGGATGCAGATGAGATTCCGGTTCTTCGATGATCAACACGTCGCCCGGTCTGACGACGTAACGCAGATACAGCACGACCGGGGCCAATTCCGAGACCATCGAAGAAGCGCGCATCAGCGGCAGACTCTCCTTCCATCCGTTTGGTTGGTAGAAAAACGAAGGGTATGAAATTTCCGAATTTCTTCCTCCCTCGCGGAACACCGAGCCGTCAAGAATCGTTCTTTCCAGACGAGCCGCGAGGTTCTCTCCGTGTTTATGGGGCGGGAGATCGCTCAATTCGATCAATTGTTCCAGAAAATCGGCCAGAACGCCGGAGAGCATGGGCATCGGCGACGTCGGGTGGATGCCGGCGGTCGTCGCGCGTTCGATCAAGGCGTTCACCACGACCCGGTGCGCGTGCATCACACCCGTTCGATCCGCAGGGAGATAGTGGGCGGGAGCACTTAGCGGACCGAAGATATAAGGAAAGACGGCATCCACAAGATCGGAGATCATGAATCGTATCTCTTCATCGTCTTCCGACAGTATTTCCTCACCATTCGGCCAAAGAAATCGGTCAAAATCTCCCACAGGATATAACGGTTTTCCCTCTGGTAAATAAGCAGAAAATCGAGTCCTTCCTTGCCGCGATACATCGATTCTATACTCGAATGGATCCTCATTTTTTTCCTCGGATCCGACGTATCTTCTCAGAACGACCTGTGCGCCTTTCGTACCGCGAGTGCGAGTCAGCTGCGACATAGATTGAAGACCGAAGCAGCGAGAAATTTCCGGTTCAATAGACATGTTTCGACCATATCTGGAGGACATCACCTCCCTTATATAAGAGACAATTCCTTCCGGTAGAGGAAGAAAAAATTTGTTCAGTTTCTTCTTTTTTTCCTCTTCCTGAAGTACTTGCCGTGACCAATCTATCAAGCCTCTAACAGCGCTTTTCGGAATCGTTTGGCCTGCGCGATGTCTCCGAATAGGGTATGGATATCCTCCAAACAGATGACGTCGACGGCCAATAGGTCCTATTGCTGAACCGAAAATACGGTGCAGCGCGTAGGTCATGATAGCCAAGTAGGACTTGCCGGTATTGCTCGGCCCGACGAACAGGGTGAACGGTCGCAGATCGACCGTCGCCTCGACGATCGGGCCGAAGTTTTTCACATCCAGCTTGAGCGAGTCTTTGCGATCCGAAACACTCATGGCCGCTTTCCTGGCGCGGGGTAGCCGTTCCGCATCGGTCGATCATACATCATCATCGCGCCCGAAACACCCTCATCGCCTCGGCGGCCATACGCCGATCCGGCGGGCCGGGCGGTCGGCTCGGCTCGGCCCGGAGAGCAGGACCGGTCGGCGCGCGGCGTCATCCGAACAGCCTTTCGAGCCATGCGAGGAAGGCCGCGCAGAGAGGTCCATCGGCGTTGAGGTCTTCGCGTCCGATGGCCGATCCCATGAAGCCGGGCTCCTCTCTCGTGGCCAGCCAGGCATGGAGTTCGGCGCGGCTTGTCTTCCCGGGCCGGAACGGCCTCGCAGCTTCCGGGATGCCCCGAACGTATTCCCGGGCCCGGGGCCAGACGGGATCGTCATGCGGGATCATCTGCTGCACGAAATCCTCGAGCTCGCCGGGCTTTCGGTTGTCGGGCATCAGCCAGACGCCGACGCGCGGATCGGCATCTATGATCGTACCGTCGGGAGATGGGACCCCGGGGACTCCTCCGATCTCCGCTTCTCGTAACCGATGTGAAATGGCGTCCCAGTGGCCGCCCAGATCATCGTTCGCGTCCACGACGATGCCGACGGCCACGCGACCGGGGGCCTTGATCTCGGTGCTGATGTCCCCGGTCAGATTTTCGACCCCTTCCTTGTCCTCGATGCCGAACGGCGGTTCCGACCGATGACGCCGTTTCCAAAGATGCCGGACGACATGCTTGTCGTCCTGTCCCTCGACGAGCAGGATCTTGGGCGGTTGGTCCACGCCGCGCCCGCCTAACGGACCTCGATGCCCTGCTTGGCGGCGGTTTCGATCTCGGACTCCGAATACACGACGGCGCGGGTGCGCTCGTCCTGCCGCTCCAGACGCACGAGAACGCCTTTGCAGTCCGGGGAGTCGGCGATGGCGCGGGCGAAGCCCCGCACGCAATCGAAGCTATGCGTGGCGGCGAAGACCTGTACGTCGTTCTCCTGCGCCGTCCGCAGAATCATGCGCCAGAAATCGCCATGGACCGAATGATGGATGCCGTTCTCCGCCTCGTCGATGAGCAGGAACCCGTTCCGGCTGCCGGCGAGGGAGAGGGCCAGCCCGAACAGGCGCGGCGCGCCGTCGCCGAGGCTCCGCAGCGGCACGGGCTTGTCGCGACCCCGCAGCTTGACGACGACCCGCCGGCCGTAAGTTCGCTGTCCATCGTCTCCGATCATCGTCACCCGGTCCGCCTCGCCGTCGAGCACGAGGTTCAGGGCCTGGACCGCGCGATCCTCGTGGTCCGTCAGGGCGACCTCGTCCCAGAGCTCGGATATTTCATCGTTGCTCGGCAGGCTCGGACCCAGCGACCGGCAGCTCATCCCCGACGGCAGTTCTTCCTGGTCGTCGGCAAATCGCCGGTAACGAATACGGCGTATGAAGTCCCATGGGATCGTCCGCTTGCGGTTTGCGAGCGAAACTTCCATTACCCATCTAGGGGCGTTCGGCGGCGCGTCGCGATACAGTCTTTCCAAAAGAGCCAACTGCTCCTCGCTTGGGACCACCGCCTCGATTTTGAGCCTCCCGCCGCCCGAAGCGCCTTTCGGTCCGATTTCGATGTGGGAGTTCGGCGGCGCGTCGCGGCCGTGGAACAGGGCCGCAGGATCGGGCGCGAATTTTCTGTCGTCGTCCTCGTCGATGGCGGGCGCGAATTCCTCATGCCTTCTCAACAGTTCGGACAGCACGTGCTCCCGGCCCCGCGATGCATAGACCCGCACCGCCTCGAGTACGGCCGTCTTGCCGACGCCGTTCCTTCCCGCGAGCAGGGTGACGCGGCCCAGGCGGGGGACGTCGAGTTCCCTGATCCCCCGGAAGCCCCGGATCGACAGGCTGGGGAGATGCAGGCGGCCGTTCGGCTTCTCGGTCATGGCGACGCTACTTTCCTCGGCCGGTCGCCGGGGGCGATCTCGGAGTCCGTTTGAGAATCGCGCTTATCCATGAGAATCGCCCCCGGCGAGAAGGCTTCGTCCGAAATGGATTCCCGCTTTCGCGGGAATGACGGATCCTTGGCGTATCCGCCTCGAGACGATGGCCTTCCCGGGGCGTCGGCGCAAGCCCCCTCGTCATTCCCCCGGTCGGGCCGGGGGGGGGGGGCCGAGGACGCTTGCGGCGCGCCTCCCTACACCCGGAACACCTTCATCGCCTCGTCGCCCAGGTGGTTGATGACCTTTACGGCGATGCGGCCCGAGGGGGGGCGGGGGAAGGGGCGGGAGACGGGGCTGTTGAGGGTGGCCCAGGCGTCCGGGTCGATCTCGGCCTTGAGGGTGGTCTTGAGCGCCTTGTAGGGGTCGTTGGCGCCCAGGAAGTAGGCGTGGCGGACGAAGAAGCTCTCCTCGTCGTAGTCGGTGTCGACGAACCAGCAGGCGATGCCGTCGGGGCCGTCGCTGTGGACCTCGCCGGTGTTGGGGCGGAAGACGTCGACGCCGCGGACCCGCACCCGGATGCGGTCATGGGCCGCTTCCTCGACGTCGATGTCGGGTTCGCCGAAGACGACGAACAGGTTGCCCTTGCCGGTGTTCTTGAGGTCGCCGGCCATGTGCAGATCGGCGTTCATGCGCGCCTTGAGCACGGGGATGCGGCCCAGCCGCTCGAACTCGGTCGCGTGGGCCTCGTAGCTGAAGGCGCAGGAGATCAGCGCGTCGAAGCCGGCGTCGGCCGCCTCGCGCGCCGCGGCGACGAGGTCGGGGCGCTGCACGGTCCCGAACTCGGGGCCGATGAAGACCCCGGCGCGGCGCTCGCGCGCGGCCTCCCCTGCGCCCTCCAGCCAGCGCCCCTCGGCGCAGACGTACTTCCCCGGCCAGGGGGCGAGCGCCGCGAAGGCGATGCGGTCTTCCTTATGCGCCTGCTGGACGCCCGCGGTCTTCAGGTTCTCGAGGATCATGGCGGCGAAGTCCGGCGCCTCGGCGTAGCCGGGCCTGTCGTCGGTCAGGGCGTGGAAGACCTCGTCGTTCTCGTCCACCGCCAGCATCCGATGGGGGCTGAGGCTGTCCACGGTGAACGGCCCGGCGACGCGGACGCGGGCGGCGTCGGCATGGGGCTTGTCGTAGAGATATTCGGTGTCGGCATGGGCGGCGATGGAGGCGTCGATCTCCTTCTGCCGGGCGATGCGGGCCTCCCACCATGCGGCGTGCGCCGCCTTCGCCTCCTCCGGCCAATCGGCGCCGGCCTCGCGGGGGACCCGCCATTCCTCCCACGCCGCGCCCAGGGCGGCGTTGAGCGCCATGCGCAGGGGCTCCAGGGTCGATTGCCAGGTCTCCCAGACGACGTCGATCTCGGCGTTGTTGGCGATGGACTTCAGCGTGACGTGGGGGACGCGCTCATAGACGAAGCCCTGGCGGACGTCGCCCCCCGTGGGAGTTTCGGCGGGGGCGCGGCGGGCGAGTTCGGCTTCCTTGCGCTGGCCTTCGGGGCTGTCGGCCAGCAGATACCACGGGTAGCGCGCGCCCATGATGCGGGCGCGGGCGAGGGCCAGGGCGACGCGGGAGGTGTCGACGGTGATCCAGCGCCGGCCCCATTGCTCGGCGACGTAGGCGGTTGTGCCGGAGCCGCAGGTCGGGTCGAGCACGAGGTCGCCGGGGTCGGTGGCCATCAGAATGCAGCGTTGGATGACTGTCTGTGAGGTTTGCACTACGTATATTTTGTCTGCCATGAAACTAGCGCCAACATCATCCCAACGATTTGTGATTTGGACCGCAGGGAAATCGTCGAGATAGCGTACATAACCTAGGCGACTCTTAGTAGCCTCCAAGCGCCCGGCAGCTTTCAGACGTGCCATTCCTTGCTCGTTGGTTTTCCATCGAACAGAGTATGATGGTTTATGATTTTTCCCGTCAAAATCGACGGCAAACCAAGATGCTGCACCTTCTCCTTTATCACGACCAGAGCTTTGAGATGTTAGGTTATCTAAGGAATATATTCTCAAATCACCAGAAATATATTTAGTCAATCGTCCGCTCATACCATATATGTCACGGACACGGTTATAGTTTGTCCCACCTCTCTCCCCAGGCGTTTTCATCTTAAACGCACGACGATATTTTACTTTTGGCTTGTCTTTACAGTACCACAACAAATAGTCAGTTGTCTGGCCAAGATATTCCTCTGTCGATCCAGATGTTTTTGCGAATCCAATTAACGATAGATAATTTTCCTCCCCGAACACCTCGTCCATCACCGCCCGCACCCGGTGCACGTTCTCATCGCCGATCTGCACGAACACCGAGCCGCTCTCGGCCAGCAGGTCCCGCGCTACCGTCAGCCGGTCGCGCAGATAACTCAGATACGAATGAATCCCATCCCGCCAGGTGTCGCGGAACGCCTTCACCTGCTCCGGCTCCCGCGTGACGTGCGCCGCGTTGCCGTCCTTCACGTCGCGGCCGGTGGTGGACCATTGGAAGTTGGAGTTGAACTTGATGCCGTAGGGCGGGTCGACATAGACGCATTGGACTTGGCCCCGCAGCCCCTCGCGCTCGGCGAGGCTGCCCATGACCTGGAGCGCGTCGCCCAGGATCATGCGGTTCGACCAGTTGGCGTCGTGGCGGTAATACTCCGTCCGCGCCGCGCCCTCCGGCAGGCCGTTGAAGTCGGCGAAGAGGTCGGGCGCGTCTTCGGCGGCCTCGTCGCGGCGGCGCTTCGCCTCGCGCAGCAGGTCGTCGATCAGGGCCTTGGGGTGCACCTTCTCCTGGATGAACAGCGGCGGGGCCTGGACGATCAGCTCGGTATCGTCCTGTTCGTCCTTGCCGCGCCAGACCAGCTGCGGGTCGAGGTCGCGGTTGCGGCGCGCATAGGCGAGGCGGACCGGCGCCTTGTCCTCGTCCGCCATCAGGGGCTGGGCCTCCGCGGTCGGCGCGTTGCGCCGCTTCGCCCCGCCATGGGTCAGGGTTTCGACCCGCCGGGGTTTCTTCGGGGCGCGCGCCATTACGCCGCAACCCGCCTGCGGAGCTTGCGGTCGAGCTCCTCGCGCGATTCCAGAGACGAGATCATGTCGCCGCCCATGTCCGACAGTCTAGCGAGGTCGAGTCTGGGGATCTCGGTCTGGTTCTCGAAGACGAGGATCGACTCGAACGGGAGCGCGTGGCGATGGAAATGCGACAGCATGATCGTGGTCAACCGCGCCTTGTCGCGGTTGGGCACGCCGTAGAGGAACAACGGAACGTCGTCCCTGCCCTCGATCCGGTAGTCGACCGGATAGGCCTCGGCGTCCGGCACGTCGGGTTCGTAGTCGCGCCGGATCTTGTCCTCGTCCACGACATGGGAGAGGAGGTCGGCGAGGTCGTCGTAGAAGGTGGAGCCGACGTTGGAGCGGGAGAGAAACGTGAGGTCGTAGACCCTGGTGAGCGCCTGCCCGAAGCGGAATACCGCTTCCGGCAGCCGTTCGGGGGCCGTGTCGAGGCAGAAAGCGCCGCCGTCCCACTGCAAGTCGTGCTCGCCCATGATGCGTTCGAGGAGCATCCCCCGGGTTCCGTCCAGGAACGAATCGACGTCGTGCTCGTAGCTGAGATGCATGAGCGTATGGCCGCGATCCGACAGCCGGAACCCGCCCGCCGGCGCCTCGGACAGGTGGATCGGGAACCGGTCGCCGTCGGGGAACTGGAAGCGCGTCCGCACCATCAGCGCGCCGTCCGGGCGCGGTTCGACCCGCACGTCCTCGCAGAGGCGTTCGCATAGGAGGGCTTGGAGGGCCGAGGGGTCGATGGGCATAGGGATGCAACTCGATACCGTTTCAGAACGCGAACGAATAATGGCCGTCCGGCGACTGCGTGAGTACTCCCATCCGCAAAACGTCGCGACCGATCAGAGCTTGGTAAGGCGCGTCTCCGGCATCGAACTCCAGGGTTCCGACGTCGTTCAGCGCGGCGAGCCGGTCGGTTCGGCGGTCGGCGCGCCGTCTCCGGCCGGGACCGATCGACCGACGATGCTTCGGGATCTCGGGGGTGCGCCGAAGTGCGAGAAATACCCAAGGTCGACCGGACGAGAACTGACCTTTTGGATCGAAAAACGCCGATCCTCGAAAAACCTGCGCCCGGCTTCAATGGCGTCGCGCTCGGTGTCGAAGCACATGACGACTTCGCCGTCGCGCATCAACGCCGTCCGGCCGGGGTTGCTCTTGCGGAGGCTCGGAAGCAGCTTCTTGAAAGCCTCGTAATTCCGATCGACCTCCCGTTGCTGGCGCTCCGCCGCCGCCTCGGCTCCCTTCCCGCTCATGCCGAACCTCCTCTCGCCTCTCGCCATACGCCCGGAACGGATGCCGCCGGGGGCGACTCCGAAGCGGCGCGCATCGTCGAGGGCCGTATCGTCATGTACAACCGCAACGACGCTCCGTCAACCCGGACGTCGCCGGTCATGGGCCATGCCGCGCGGTCTCGCGGCGCGCGCAGGCGCGGCGGGCGGGCGCCTTGTCGTGGTCGGCCATCGGGGGCCGGGCCTCCGCGGTCGGGACGTTGCGCCGCTTCGCCGCGCCGTGGGTCGGGGTTTCGGCCGACTTCGCGGTTTTCCGCCGCTTCATCGTCTATGCGTCCTCGCCCACCGCGCGCAGAAGGCTCCGCAACGCCGGAACCAGCGCCGGAACGTCGTCCCGGACGACGGACCAGGCGACGTCGTCATCGACGTCCGGATAGGCGGGCGCCAAACGATTGCGCATCCCGACGACGATCCGCCAGGGAATCTCCGGATGCGCTTCCCGGACCGCGCCCGGGATGCGGGCCGCCGCCCCGCCGACGAGCCCGAGATTGCGAAGGGTCGCGTCGTAAACCAGCTCGTCGGCGACGAACGCCTCCCGGTCCAGCCCCTCGGTATAGTTCCGGACCTTTTCGCAGAAACCGATCATGTCGCGGACGTAGAAGCGCCATTCGCGAGGCGGCGCGCCCGCATCAGACATGGATCTCGTCGCGTTCGACATAGGGGCGCAATTCAACGCGCAAGGCCTTGTCGGTGACGAGATCGACCGGACGTCCCAACAGGTCCTCCATGTAGAACTGCGCGCCGAAATAGTTGTCGAACGTCGCCGGCCCGTCGAACCGAACCAGGAGGTCGACGTCGCTGTCCGCGCCCGCATCGTCCCGGGCGAAGGAGCCGAACAGCGCAAGCGCGGCGACCCCGAAGCGCCGCCCGAGCGTCGCCTTGTGGTCCCGCAGCGCGCCGAGGACGTCATCCCTGGTCATCGCCATGCCATCCCGCCGGGGGTCGGGGTTTCGACCCGCCCGGCCTTCGACGCCTTACGCCGCCCCGCCGCGGAATCCGCCTCCCGTCCGCGCCGTCGGTGGGGATCGCGGCTTCGGTCATTCGGGATGCGGGCAAGGAAAAGCCCCAAGGGTTCGGCTTCGCTCATGATCGCCGACCCAAGCCGGGAGCGAAGCGTACCGCCAAGGGGCGAATGGCTGCGCGTATAGGCGCGATCGGAGCGGTCGTCAAGAGCTTTTTTCGTCCGGGCGGCGGGCGGGCAGGAGGGGTTCGAGGGCCGCTTCGAAGCGGGCGGCGATGAGGCGGCGGAAGTCCTGTTCCATCTCGTGGACGTCGGTGAGCTCGGCGAAGGCCCAGCGGCCGTAGGCGCGGAGGCGGTTCACGCCGGGGATCCAGAAGGTCTCCATTGTGGCCTTCTTGTCCTTCGCGTCCTCGCCGCGCCGGCCCTTGATCTCGACGACGAGATGCAGCGGGTCGTCGGCGCCGCGGCCGTCGTCCGCCAGCAGGATGAAATCGGGGAGGTAGGTCCGGGATCGGGAGCCCGACCGGTAGGGGACTTCGAAGCCCAGGCCCTGGTTCTTGACGTAGGCCAGCACGCGCGGATGCGCCTCGGCGACGCGGCAGAACTCGGCCTCCCAGTCGCCGTCGCAGATCGCCCAGTCGACGTGGCAGCGGGAGGGATCGGTCCGCCAGCGGGTCGCCTTCGAGGTGGCGAAGCGGACATGCCGCGTCGAGCCGGCGGGGTTGTAGGGGTCGAGGACGGCGGTTATCGGATTCTCGCCCATATGGCGGGCGACGATCCCGCACAGGATGCGTTCGCAGGCGACGTCGGCGAGCTCCTGATACAGGAGCTGCGCCGGCCGGGTTCCGCCCTTGCAGACGAGGCGTTCGTCGAGCCATTGGCGGGCGATCCGCTTGAGCTGGCCGAAGAGGTGGAGCTTGGGCTCCCCGCCGGGGTCGCGCCATTTGGTCTCCAGCAGGCGTTTGGTCAGGTGGAACAGCAGGGTCGAACGGCGCACGCCCTCGAGGCGGTCGAGGTCCAGGTCCGCGCCTTCGCCGACGATGCCTTCGCTGCGGGTGACGGACGGGCCGACGAGTTCGGGGGTGAGTTCGAGGGTCGAATCGTCGCCGAACGCGGCCTCCAGGCGCTCCTCCGGCAGTTCGACGCGGTAGCCGGCGACGCGCGGGAAGCGGATCTCGCAGGCGTCGCGCTCGGGGCTGACGGCCTTGACCTGCACCACCTCGCGCGGCCTCGGCGGCGGGACGACCACGGGCGCGGCGGCGAAGTCGAAGGGGACGCCGAGGACGTCGGCGTATTCGGGGTCGAGGCGGCCGTCCGCGTTCAGGTCGTAGGACTGGCGGCGCAGGGCGCGGCCCACCACCTGTTCGCACAGGAGCTGGGTACCGAAGGCGCGGACGCCGAGGACGTGGGTGACGGTGTTGGCGTCCCATCCCTCGGTCAGCATCGAGACCGAAACGACGCAGCGGGTCTCGCCGCCGAGGCGGCCCGCCTTGCCGACGGTGTTCATGGCCTCGCGCAGCAGGTCCTGGTCGGTGAGGTTCTCGGCCTGACGGCGGTCGCCGGTGCGGGCCACGATCTCGCGGCGGAAACGGTCGATCTCGTCGGCGGCCGCGGCGCGGAAGCCGCCGTCGAGGGCCTCGCCGGAATCGAGCTGCCGGCTGTCGATGAGCAGGGCGCGGGGGCGGGGGAGCGGGGCGCCGGAGTCGTCGAAGTTGCGGAACAGGGCCAGGCGGCCGTTCTCCAGGGTCGTGGAGCCGTCGGGGTTCCGGCGATGGAAGCCAGCGACGTAGTCGTAGACCAGTTTCGACGTCGCGGTGTTGTTGCAGACGACGATGAAGCAGGGCGGGACGTCGATGCCGGCCTCCCGCCAGGCCTCGAACGTCTTGGCGTAATGCCCGTAGAGGGCCTCGAGCGCGGTCTGGAGCTCGACGGGGATGGCGAGCGGGTCGAGGCCGCCGGCCTTGCCGCGGCCCTTCCTGGGCATCTTCCCGCCGATATGATCCCACAGGTTGCGGAATTTGGGCATCTCCGCGCCGGGGACGTCGTCGGACACCGGCACGCGGGGCAGCTTGACGATGCCGCATTCGATCGCGTCCATCAGCGAGAAGTCGCTGACGGTCCAGGGAAACAGCGTGCCCTCCGCATAGCCCGAGCCGCGCAGGAAGAAGGGCGTCGCCGACAGGTCGATCACGCGAGCCAGGCCGAGGGCGCGGCCCACCGCCTCCAGCCCGGAGATCCAGAGCCGGGCGGCCTCGCGGTTGCTCTCGGCCTCCTTGCGGTCGTCGCCCTTGAGGTCGCCCTCCTCGGCCTCGCCCGGCTTCTCGCGGTAGCAGTGATGCGCCTCGTCGTTGAGGGCCATCACGTTCTTCATGCCCATGAGTTCGGGCATGACGCGGCGCAGCATCCGGCCCTCGGTCTCCAGCGTCGGCGGCCCGGAACCCCCGCCGGCGCGGCCCTGGAGGAGGGCGCGGCCGCCCTTCGAGACCGCCATCGTCTCGCGCGGCTTGAAGGCGTGGAAGTTGGTGACGACGATCCGGGCCCGCTCCAGATCGCCCAGCATGTCGGCGGGGACGAGTTCGCGGCCGCGATAGTAGTTGTCGGGGTCGTTGGGCAGGAGCACGCGGAGCCGGTCGCGGATGGTGATCCCCGGGGTCGTCACCAGGAAGCCGCGGGCGAAGCGCCGGCTGTCGGGGCGGCGGACGGCGTTGACGGTCTGCCAGGCGATCAGCATCGCCATGACCGCGGTCTTGCCGGCGCCGGTGGCGAGCTTCAGCGCCAGCCTCGCGAGATCCGGGTTGGCCCCGGCGTTCGCCGCGTCGAGATGGTCGAGGAAGCGCCGCCCGGGCCTGCCGAGGGTCGGCGCGACCTCGGTCAGCCAGATCGCCGTCTCCACCGCCTCGACCTGACAGAAGAAGGGGCGGAAGTCGGCGAAGCGACGGCGGCGCCAGTGGCGGAGCAGCCGGGCGGTCTCCGGCGTCACCCGCTGCCGGGACTCCGGCAGCGCCCGCCATTCGTCGACCGCGCGGCGGACGCTGCCGATGATCTCGGTCAGGTCGTATTGCTGGCTTCCGGTCGCGAGCCGCCGCGCGGCCGCGTCGAAGACCAGCTCGTCCTGGCTTCCCTTGCGCTTCTTCGGTCGGGGGATCGGCGTGACGAAGGAGACCCGGCGGCGGCGGTCGACGATGCGGTCGGTCGGCTGCCCGCCCTCGTCCAGCTCCCAATGCCGCGAGGGGTAGCCGTAAGGCGAGTTGAGAACCGGAGATTCGAAGAAACGATCCGTCATCGTCGGCGGTCTCCGGGGTCTGGGGGGGGGGGGCGCCGCGCCGTCGCGACGCCCGCCCCCCGCCGCCGTTATGGCGACGCCGCCATGGCGGCGTCAACGGCGGGCGTTCCGATTCGTCCCGCCGGCTGCGCCGCCGGGGAGGGTGCGGACGGGCGAGGCGGCTTCCCGGCCGGCGTTCCGACCCCGCGCTATCCGGACTCCCGTCGCGCCTTGACGTAGCTTTCCAGCACGCGGTTCATCCGCGTCTGATAGCCTTTGCCGGGCGCCCGGAAATGGGCGAGCACGGAGCGCTTGACTCGCAGGGTGATCTGCTCGGTGAGGTCCGGTTCGACGAATTCCGCCTGCCGCCAGAAAACTTCGTCCAGCTCGGGAACGTCGCCGAAGTCGATGTCCTCGTCCTTCACGGCCGCGATCTCGGCCGGGGCGAGGGGTCTATCGCATCGGCTCATGGTAGGCTCGCCTCTCCTTGCGCGACGCCGGGCGGGCGGAGATCAGGCGCGCGCAGCCGTCCCGTTCGGCGCGGAGGACCACGATCACCGCCGCGCCGCTCCGCTCCACCCGGCCGACGCCGATGCGGCGCGACCCGCGGCGGCGAGGTTGCGGGTCATGGCGTGGTATGTCGAGTCGGTCGGGCGAATCAATCGGACCGGTCGAGGTCGAGGTCGCCGTCGGGCGGCGGGGCGAAGCAGGCCGCGACGTCTTCGGGGCGCACGTCCTCCAGCCGCGCCGGCCGCCAGCGGGGCGCGCGGTCCTTGTCGATCACCGCGGCGCGGACGCCCTCGCGGAAGTCGTGACCGTCGAGGAAGGCGCAGGCCATGCGGTATTCGCGCCGCAACACGGCGGCGAAGTCGAGCCCGGCGCCTTCGCGCAGCTGGCGGAAGGTCGCGAGCAGGCTGGTCGGCGACCTGGCGCGCAGGGCGGCGGCGGTCTCCTGCGCCCAATCGGAGCCGTCGGCGGCGAGGGCGGCGAGGACGCCGGCGACCGAGCCGGCGGCGAAGATGCGGTCGATGCGGCGGCGCTGCGCGCGAAGCCCGGGCGGGCCGGGCGAAGCGGCGAGCCCGGCCAGGACCGCCCCGACCGCGGCCCCGGCGTCGGCCGGGGAGCCGGCCGCCAGCGCGTCCGCCAGCGCATCCTCCAGCGCGGCCAGCCGGTCGCTCGGCAAGTAATGCCCGCCGATGCCGGCGTACAGCGCATCGGCGGGGCCGAGGCGCGCGCCGGTCAGGGCGAGATACATCCCGATCTCGCCGGGGCAGCGGCGCAGGAACGCCGTGGCGCCCGCGTCGGGAAACAGGCCGATCCCGGTCTCCGGCATCGCGAACAGGCTGCGTTCGGTCAGCACGCAGTGCGAGCCGTTGACCGAGACGCCGGCCCCGCCGCCCATCACGACGCCGTCGGCGAAGGCGACGTAGGGCTTGGGAAAGCTGCGGACGGCGTAATCGAGCCGGTATTCGCGGCGGAAGAAGGCGCGGCCGGCCGGGTCGCCCGCGATCATCGCCCGGTACAGCTCGCGGACGTCGCCGCCGGCGCAGAAGGCGCGCCCGCCCGCGGAGGTGACCAGCACCGCCTTGACCCGCGCGTCGTCGCGCCAGGCCGCCAGCCGGGCGCGGAAGGCGACGCACATATCGGCGGTGAGCGCGTTGAACGCCGCCGGCCGGTCGAGATGCGCCCGCCCGAGGCCGCCGCGCAGGTCGAAGCGGATGCCGGCGTCGATGGCTACGCCTCCGGCGGCGGGTCGGCTCGAGGCGGACGCAAGGGCGGCTCCGAATGCGACGGCGAGGACGGCGGGCCGAGTATCCGTCATTCCCGCTCTCGAGGGAATGACGGCGCCGGCAACGACGGCTCATCGGCGCGGCGGCGAGTTTCGGGTCGCCGGCGCATCGCCGGGCGGTGTTGGATCGCCGGCGCGGGAGGCGGGCGATGGCGAAACGCTATTTCGAGGATTTCGCGGTCGGCGACAGCTGGGACTTCGCCGCGTGGCGGGTCTCGCGCCGCGACATCGTGGCCTTCGCCCGCGAACACGACCCGCAGCCGATCCACATCGACGAAGCCGCCGCGGCGGAGACGCCCTGGGGCGGGATCATCGCCAGCGGCTGGCAGACGACGATGAAATCGTCGACGGCGTCATGGCCGACGCCGCCGGGCTCGCGTCTCCCGGGGTCGACCACGTCCGGTGGCTCAAGCCCGTCCGCCCCGGCGACGCCATCACCTCGCACGTCGAGGTGACGGAAGTCGCCGCATCGCGCAGCAAGCCCGACCGCGGCCGGGTCCATTTCGCGTTCTCCAGCCGGGACGCCGCGGGCGAGCCGGTCATGACCTGCCGCGGCCTGTTCTTCGTGGCCCGCCGCCCGGGCGGCGGCCGGGATTGAGATTTCCATCGGGTTCGCGACAATACGCCGCGGCGAGACGACGACCGCCGCGGCTGCGAACGGGGGCGCGATGAAACTCGACGTGTTCAACCACCTGTATCCGCCGGCCTATTTCGCGCGGCTGCGGGACGCGGCGCCCGCCCGGCGCATGGCGCCGCTATGGGCGAAGCTGCCGGCGCTGACCGACGTCGACGCCCATCTGCGGCTGATGGACGGGTTCGACGACTACCGGCAGGTGCTGTCGCTCGCCAACCCGCCGATCGAGACGTTGGGGAGTCCGGCCGAGGCCGCGGCCCTCGCCCGGCTCGCCAATGACGGCATGGCCGAGCTCTGCGCCCGCCATCCCGACCGGTTTCCGGCCTTCACGGCCTCGGTGGCCGCGAACGACCCGGAGGCGGCGGTCGCCGAGGCCGAGCGCGCGATCGACGGGCTGGGGGCGCGCGGCGTCCAGCTGTTCACCAACGTGCTCGGCAAGCCGCTGAGCGCGCCCGAATTCTTCCCCCTGTTCGAGACCCTGCACCGGCATGACCTGCCGGTCTGGGTGCATCCGGCGCGGGGTCCCGACTTCCGCGACTACGCCGGCGAGGACCGCTCCGAGGACGAGATCTGGTTCACCTTCGGCTGGCCCTACGAGACCGCCGCCTGCATGACGCGGCTGATCTTTTCGGGGCTGTTCGACAAGCTGCCGGGGATCAAGATCATCACCCATCACATGGGCGGCATGATCCCGTTCTTCGCCAACAAGATCGAGATCGGCTTCTCGCAGATCGCCCATGGCGAGCTGGGCCGCAACCCGCACGCCGAACGATGCGGGCTCGACCGGCAGCCGATCGAGTATTACCGGATGCTGCGCGGCGACACGGCGCTCAACGGCTCGAAGCCCGCGACCGAATGCGGCTACGCCTTCTTCGGCGCCGACCGGAGCCTGTTCGCGACCGACGCCCCGTTCGACCCGACGGGCGGAGGCTACGTCATCGGCGGCACGATCGAGGCGGTCGAGTCGCTCGACATATCCGACGCCGAACGCCGGGCCGTGTTCGCCGACAACGCCCGCGAACTGCTCAAACTGGACTGACGGGCGGGGCGGGCGGAGCGGCCGACGGGATGCGCGGCGGACGAATCGCGCATCGTCGCCGGCCTACGCAACCGGTCGCCATCGACGCCGGTTGCCATCGACCGCCGCGTTCCCTATTTCTCGACTCGTGAACGCGGACGAACTTCGGCGCTGGCTCAAGAAACGCGGCTGCACCTTCCATGCGCACAAAGGCGGCAGCGGACACGTCACCGTCCGGCGCGAAGGATTCGTCTCGCAAATACCGATGCATGGATCGCGCAGGGAGCTGGGCCCGAAGCTCGTTGCGAAGATCAGGAAAGATCCGGGGCTGACGTGACGCTATCCTATCCAATCGATCTCGAAGACGACGGCGAGACCATTCTCGCCACGTCGCCCGACTTCCCGGAACTGACGACGTTCGGCGACGACCGGGACGAAGCGCTGGCGCGCGCCGCGGGGGCGTTGGAGGAAGCGGTGGCGGGGCGCATCAATACCGGCCAGGACATTCCGCCGCCCTCGCCGGGCGAGGTCCGCGCCGCTCTGCCAACCCTCACGGCCGTCAAGGCCGCCCTGCACCAGGGTATGAGGGATCAGGGCATCGGCAAGGCGGAACTGGCGCGGCGCCTCGGCTGGCGCCTGCCGCAAGTCGATCATGCGCTCGACGTCCGGCGCCGATCCCGACTCGACCGTATGGATGCCGCCCTCGGCGCCATCGGGCGCCGTCTGCATGTGGGCGCGGAGGACTCCGCCATCAGATCGCCGGGCGGATAGGTCCGAAGCCCGAAATTACGCGGCCATGGGTCGCGCCGGCGACGTCCCGGCCGTCGATGCAGTGCGCGCCGGCGGCGCCGAACAGGCGACGACCGCGCCGCGCAGCCTGTCGCCATCGGTGAGCGCCAGTGAACTTCACGCCAGATCAAGCGACATGGCTGCGCCCAATCATATGGGCGGCCATATGGGCGGCATGATCCCGTTCTTCGCCAACGAGATCGAGATCGGCTTCTCGCAGACCGCCCATGGCGAGCCGGGCCGCAACCCGCACGCCGAACGCCGGGCCGTGTTCGCGGACAACGCCCGCGAACTGCTCAAGCTGGACTGACGGGCGGGGGGCCGCCGGCGAAACGCTCGACCCGGATCTCGCCCTCCCGCCGGCGGGCCCGGGCGATGTCGTAGCCGTTCTGCATCCGCATGAGCGTGTCCATGCGGACGCCGAACGCCTTCTCGATGCGCAGCGCCATCTCCGAAGACAGCGCCGAACGCCCGTTCAGCAGCGCCGAAAGGGCCGCGCGCGTGACTCCGAGCGCGGCCGCCGCCCCGGTCACGGAAAGCCCGTTCGGTTCGACGATCTCGGTCCTGACGAACCCGCCCGGATGAGGCGGGTTCCGCAGCCTGTAGCCCTCGGCGGCGTTCATTTGTTGATCCCTTCCAATTGAGTCTTCATCGACGATTTCACCCTTGACCCGGTCGACGATCAAGCGCCCGAGGCCCTTGCGCTTCCGGGTTCCGATTTTCACCGGATTCCGCTTTCGCGGCAATGACGGGGCTTGCAACGACGACGCCCGGCGGCGTCCACGGCGTCGCCGACGCAGGCCGCGTGACCGCGCCGACAGGGCCGAAACGGGGCGGAGGCCGATATTTCTCTTGCGCCGCGCATCTTTTCGTTATATTATAACGTAACGACGGTGAGACGATCCGAGGAGAAGACAGGATGAGATCCATCGCAACATGCGCGGGGCTCGCCGCCGCCGCGCTGGTTCTGCTCGCCGCGCCGCCGGCGCGGGCGCAGGCCGAAACGGCGCCTATGGCGGCCCGGCTGGCGGCCGAAATCCAGGCGCTGCGAGGCGAATACGAAGCGCGCATCCGCGCGCTCGAGAAGCAGCTCGGCGAGATCCGGGCGCAATCCGCCGCGCCCCCGGCGGCGGCGGCGCAGCGCCGGATCGCGACGACCGACAACGCCTTCAACCCGGCGGTCGGCGTCGTCCTCGACGGACGGGCCGCGACGTTTTCCGCCGACGAATCGGAGATCCCCGGGTTCCGGCTCGGCCATCACGGCGAGCGCGGCGACGAGGGCCTGAGCCTGGGGCACACCGAAGCCACCCTGTCGAGCAACGTCGACGACAAGTTCCACGGCGCGCTCACGCTCGGGATCGGCGCGCATGGCGGGACGACCGAACTCGATCTTGAGGAGGCTTATATTCGCACCCTGCCCGGCGCCGGATTGCCCGACGGGCTGCGGATCAAGGCCGGGCGCGCGTTGTGGACTCTGGGCTACCTGAACGAACTGCACGCGCATGGCGACGATTTCGCCGACCGACCGCTGCCGTACCGGGTCTATGTGGACAACCACTGGAACGACGACGGCCTGGAGCTGTCGTGGGTGCTGCCCACGGCGTTCTACAGCGAGATCGGCGGCGGACTGTTCCGCGGCGACGATCTGCCGTTCGGCGGGTCGGAGGACCACATCGGCGCGGTCTCGGGCTGGGCCCGGATCGGCGGCGAGATCGGCGCGAACTCGGCGTGGCGCATCGGCGCCTACGTCGTCGACGGCGCGTCGCGCGACCGCGCCGGCGGCGGCCATGACCACGGCGGCGGCGGCCACGACCATGGCGGCGAAGTTCACGACGAAGACGAACACGCCGAGGAGCATGAGGACGACGAGCACGGGGAGGACGAACACGACGAACACGCCGGGGAGCACGAGGACGACGAGCACGGGGAGGACGAGCACGGGGACGAACATGAGGCGTTCGCGCATGCGGACTTCCTGACCGGCGGCGCGTTCACCGGCGACGGGCGGCTCTGGGGCGCCGACATCCGCTACACTTGGGCGCCCACGGGCAACCCGCGCGAAAGCGAGCTCATCCTCCAGGGGGAGTATTTCCGCCTGAAGGAGGAGGGGGTTTACGTCCTGACCGACGACGAGGAAGAGACGCACAGCGAACGGCTCGACGGCTCCAGCTCGGGTTGGTACGTGCAGGCGGTTTACAAGTTCCTGCCGCGCTGGCGCGTGGGCGCGCGCTACGCCCGGCTCGAGCCGCCGGACTCGGCGGAGATCGCCCACTCCCCTTACGCCATCGCGATCATGGGCGACTGGACGAACAGCGAGTTCGGGCGCATCCGCGCGCAATACAACCGCGAGGTGTTCGCCGACGGCGATCATGACGACCAGTTCATCCTGCAATACGTCATGAGTCTCGGCGCGCACGCCGCGCACGCGTTCTGAGGAGGACACGCGATGAAAGGCAAGCGTTCGCCGGCGGCCATCGCCGCCGTCGCGAGCGTCGCGGCGGGGGCGGCGCTGGCCGTCCCCGCCGCGGCGGAAGTCCGCGTCTTCGCCTGCGAGCCCGAATGGGCGGCGCTCACCCAGGAGATCGGCGGCGAGGACGTCGCCGTCCGGTCGGCGACGACCGCCCGCCAGGACGCGCATCACGTCCGGGCGCGGCCGAGCCTGATCGCCTGGATGCGCCGCGCCGACCTGCTGGTCTGCTCCGGCGCCGACCTGGAGGCCGGCTGGCTCCCCGTCCTGTTGGAGCGCGGGGCGCCGCTGGCGGTCCAGCCCGGCCAGCCGGGGCACGTCATGGCGGCCGACCATCTCGAGGCGGTGGACCGCCCCGAAACGCTCGACCGCGCCCTGGGCGATCTGCATCCGGGCGGGAACCCGCATTTCCACCTCGACCCGCGCAACGCGCTGGCGCTCGCCGACGTGCTGGCGGCGCGGCTGGCGCTCATCGACCCGGAGAACGCCGCCGCCTATGACGCCCGCCGGGATGCGTTCGCGGAGCGCTGGCGCCCGGCGCTGGCGGAATGGCGGGCGCGGGCCGACCGCCTCGCCGGCATGCCGGTCGTCGTCCATCACGAAAACTGGGCGCACTTCCTGCGCTGGGCGGGTCTGGAGCGCGCGGCGGCGCTGGAGCCGGTCCCCGGCGCGCCGCCGACCGCGAGCCATCTGGCGCGGGTTCTCGAACGGGTGGAGGAGACGGGCGCCAAGGCGATATTGCGGGCGCCGTTCGACCCCGCGGACGCGGCGGACTGGCTGGCGGAACGGACCGGGCTTCCGGTGCTGGCGCCGCCGTTCACGGTCGGCGGGCGCGAGGGCGTGGACGACCTGTTCGACCTGTTCGACGCCCTGCTCGCGTCGCTGGAGGAGATCGGGGATCGTTCCTGACTGACGTCCTCGACATCGTAGCGCCGGCGCTGGCCGCGGGGCTGCTCGTCGCCGCGGTCCACGCGCCGTTCGGGATCGAGGTCCTGCGGCGCGGGATCGTGTTCATCGATCTGGCGACGGCGCAGATCGTGGGGCTCGCGCTGATCCTGCTCGGCCTGTGGCTGGAGGAGCCGTCGTGGACGGCGCGGCAGGCGGCGGCGTTCGGCGCCGGGATCGCGGCGGCGCTGTTCTTCCGCCGGATGGAGCGCGCCACGCCGGCCGAACAGGAGGCGGTGATCGGCGGCGCTTTCGTCGTCGCCGCCTCTCTGGCCCTGCTGGCGCTGACGAGCGACCCGCATGGCGGCGAGGAGCTGCGGAGCGTTCTTTCGGGGCAGATCTTGTTCGTGTCGTGGCGCGACATCGCCATGTTCGCGCCGATCTACGCCGCCGTGATCCTCCTGCGCCTCGCCGTTCCGGGCGCGCGAAGCGGGATGGGATTCTTCGTCTCGTTCGCGCTCGTCGTCACGGCGTCGGTCCAGCTGGTGGGAGTGTACGTGGTGTTCGCGAGCCTGATCCTGCCGGCGCTCGCGGCGCGCGCCGGCGCGGATTACGCGCTGGGGCGGGCGCTGGCGAGCGGGGCGGCGGCGGTCGCGGCGGGAATCGCCGTCTCGACCGCCGCCGACCTGCCGGCAGGGCCGGTCCTGGTGGTCTGCTTCGCCGTCTCGGCGGCGGCGACGCGGGCGATCTTCCGCCGCCGGGGCGCGGGCGCGTGAGCGCCCGTCAGCGCCGCGAAACCCCGGCGGCGGGGGCGCGCAGCAGCGCTTCGAGCGCGAACACGTGCGCGTCCTCGGCACCCATGTCGCGGAGCGACCGGGCGAGCTCGAGCACGTATTCGACGTTGTCCCCGCTGGGCCCGCGCGAACGCCGCACTTGGCCGGCGATCTCGTCCAGCGCCGCGGGCCCGAGAAAATTGGGGTTTCCGGGCGTCGCGACGTAGATCCAGCCGGTCGCGGGTTCGGCGTCGGGGAAGATCAACCGCGCCCGCCGGCGCCGGTAGCCGCCCTTCTCGCGGACTTCCAGGCCGTCGATGACGCCGGGGGCGGCCTCGCGGTCGAGGCGGTAGGCGACGCCCCGGCACAGCGCGCCCGGTTCGCGGACGAGGGTGACGACGCGGCCCGGCGCGCCGGGCGTCCCGCGGTGATCGGTCGAACCCTGCCAGAACCGGCGCGCCCAGCCCTCGACCGCGGCCGGCCGGCGCTCGGCGAACGGGAAGCCCGGCCGCCACAGCAGCGAGCCATAGCCGAAAATCCAGCAACGGTCGCCGGCGCGGCCGCTCACTCCGCCTTCCGCCGCAGATCGAGCGACACCGAGTTCATGCAGTAGCGCTGGCCGGTCGGCGCCGGGCCGTCGGGAAAGACATGGCCGAGATGGGCGTCGCAGCGGGCGCAATGCACCTCGGTGCGCCGCATGAGGAGGCTCCAGTCGCTCCGGGTCTCGACGCTGCCGGCGCCGAGCGGCGTATGGAAGCTGGGCCAGCCGGTGCCGGAATCGAACTTGGTCTCGGACGAGAACAGCGGGTTGCCGCAGCAGATGCAGACATAGACGCCAAGGTCCTTGCAGCCGTCGTACTCGCCCGAGAACGGCCGCTCCGTGCCGTGCCGGCGGGTGACGCGATACTGTTCGGGCGAGAGCTGCGCCCGCCACTCGTCGTCGGTCTTGACGATCTTCTCCGCGCCCGTCCGTTCGCCCATGTCCCGGCTCCGATCCCGATGCATCTCTGCGCCGCGCGCCGTCCGCGGGGCGAAGGTAGCGCGACTCGGGAAGGAGGAACAAGCCGGGCGGCGGCGGGCCGGGAGGCCTCGATCCGCGACGGGAAATGTGGCAACCATACGCGCGGCGGCCAGCGCCGCCTTCTCCCGCCGCGTCTTCGCGAGGCTCCGCGTGACCGAGCTCGTCATTCCGCCGCCGACCCGCGCGTTCGACGCCGTGATGGACGACGGCGCGGTGATCCGTATCCGCCAGCATGGCGGTCCGGCGGCCGTGCGGGTCGTTCTCAGCCACGGCAACGGGTTCGCGGCCGACGCCTATTACCCGTTCTGGCGGCTGCTCCTCGACCGGTTCGAGGTGGTCCTGTTCGATTTCCGGAACTACGGCCAGAACCCGTTCCACGACCGGGACGCCCATACCTACCCGCGGCTGGTGCGGGACCTCGAACGGATCGAGCGCGCGATCGTCGCCGGGCTGGGCGCCAAGCCGACGGTGGGGGCGTTCCACTCGCTGTCGGCGCGCGCCAGCATGAAGCGGGCGATCGATTCGGGCTGGCTGTGGGACGCGCTGGTGCTGTTCGATCCGCCCATGGTGCCGCCCCAGGGCCATCCGCTGTTCCAGGCGGCGCTCGACGACGAGCGCAAGCTGTCCCGATGGGCGCGGGGCCGGCGCGAGCGGTTCGACGATCCGGCCCGGCTGGCGCGGGAATTCGCCGCGGCGCGCAGCCTGCGGCGCTGGACGCCGGGCGCCCATGCGCTCGCCGCCCGTTCGGTGCTGCATTTCGACGCGGCCGCGGGCGCGTGGCTGCTCAACTGCCCGGGCGAGCTGGAGGCGCGCATCTACGCCGGCAACACCGGGCTCGAACTGTGGCCGCGCTTCGAGGCGTTCGAGCGCCCGCTGCTGCTCGTCGGCGCCGATCCGGAAGTGGAGGACGCGGCGCCGCCGGCCTTGTGCAACCGGGCGATCGGCGAGGAATACGGCTACCGCTACGAGGCGATCGAGGACAGCGGCCACTTCCTGCAGCTCGAACGGCCCGCGGCCTGCGCCGCGGCGATGACCGCGTTTCTCGCCGATGTCGGGCTCGGCGCGTAACCCGCGCATGACCGGGTGGAGGGTCCCCGAACCCCATCTCGCGTTCGATCTGACGATGGAGGACGGCGCCGTCGTCCGGGTGCGCCAGCACGGCGACCGGGCCGGGCCCCGCATCGTGCTGTGCCACGGCAACGGGTTCGCTTCGGACGCCTATCTGCCGTTCTGGAGCCTCCTCGCCGACCGCTACGAGGTCGTGCTCTACGACCAGCGCAACCACGGGCGGAACCCGCGTCACGACGCGGCGCATCACGACGTGCCGTATTTCGTCGACGACATGGGCCGCGTCCATCGCGGCATCCGGGCCAGACTCGGGGCCAAGCCCACGATCGGGGCGTTCCATTCGATCTCGGCCATCACCGCGATCTGGCACGCCCTCGACCGGGGCTGGCTGTGGGATGCGCTGGTGTTGTTCGACCCGCCGATGGTGCCGCCGCCGGGACATCCGATCCACGAGACCGCGCGCGACTTCGAGCTCGGCCTGTCGCGCTGGGCGCTGACCCGTCCGCACCGCTTCGGCGACCCCTCGGAGCTCGCGGCCGGCTTCGCCGCCTCCCGCAGCCTCCGTCGCTGGGTCGCCGGGGCGCACGAGTTGATGGCGCGCGCGATCCTCCGGCGCGACGAGCGGCCCGGCGCCGGCTGGACCCTCGCCTGTCCGCGCGAGGGCGAATCCCGGGTCTACGCCACCAATTCGGCCCTGCACCTGACGCCGCGTCTGGGCGAGATCGAAGGGCCGACGGCGTTCATCGCCTCCGACCCGGAGGCGCCCGACGCGCGCTCGCCCGCATTCGTCAACCGGGCGATGCGCGAGACCTTCGGCCACGACTACGAAGCGATCCCCGGCGCCGGCCATATGTTGCAGATCGAGGAGCCGGCGGCCTGCGCGGCCGCGCTCGACCGCTTCGTCGGACGGTGCGGGCTGGGTTGACGCGCGACCGCCGTCGGCGGGGCGACGCCGGGTGTCCAGGTCCAGACAGATGTGAGACGAGGAGGTTGAAGGAAGGTTGGGGGTCTCCGAAGCTGTTGGTTTGGACAGACAGCTGGAAGGAGGACCCCCATGCAGGTTTTCCGCCTGCCCCGTCATGTTACACGGGGCGCCGCCCTGAAGCGTTGGCGGCGCGCCCGTGACAATGGCCTCAGCGCCGCCGACGCAGCCGCCGCCGTCGGCGTGTCGCGGGCCACCCTCTACCGCTGGCGGAAGCTTCACGACCAGGGCCGCCTGGCCCCGCGCTCGCGACGGCCCCGGCGCTCACGACGGCCCGAATGGTCGCCGCAACTGGCGGCGGCGGTGCATGAGATGCGCGCCGACTTCCCGATGTGGGGCAAGGCCAAGCTCACCATCCTGCTGCGCCGCCAGGGATACACCGCCAGCCAGAGCACCGTGGGCCGCATCCTCAAGAACCTCGTCCAACGAGGCGCCGTCACCCCCGTCCCCACCCTCCGACGCAAGGCCCCGCGACGCAGCCGCAAGCACAGCCGGCCGCACGCCAGACGCCTCCCCAAGGGGCGCAGACCCACAGCCCCAGGCGAGATCGTCCAACTCGACACCCTCTCCCTCTCCCCAGGACACGGACGACCCCCACTCAAGCAGTTCACCGCCTGCGATCCCGTCGCCAAGTGGACCTGCGCACAAGCCTGCCGGCGCGCAACCGCACACAACGCCAAACGCTTCCTCGACAAGCTCCAGGACGACATGCCCTTCCCCATCCAGGCCATCCAGGTCGATGGCGGCTCCGAGTTCAAGGCCAGCTTCGAGCGCGAATGCCAGAAACGCGGCATCCAACTCTTCGAACTGCCCCCCAAATCGCCCGAACTCAACGGACACGTCGAGCGCAACAACGGCGCTTGGCGATACGAGTTCTACGCAACCTGGGACCTGCCCAACGACAACCTCGACGACATCAACCGATGGATCGACGCCTTCGCCGACGAGTTCAACACCTTCCGACCGCACAACGCTCTCGACGGACATACCCCCGCCGAGTACCTTCTCTCACTGACAGCACAGGAAACCCCGCCGTCTCATATGTAGTGAACCCGGACACCGGGTTGAGCGAAGCGGCCGACGCGGTTATGCTGCGCATGCGAACGGCCGCGGACGATCCGCCCCGTCGGAACGTCGGGCCCGCTGGATCGGCGCGGGACGCGGGCGAACGGCCCGTCGCCTCCCGCCCGTCTCCGGCGTCGTCCGCGCGCCATTGAGGAACCTATCGAGGCCGAATTCCGAATCGGAATCCAGCGGCCGCCGGAACGGTCCCCGTCGCGGCGTCGAACGTCGGAAGACTTCGCGCCGGCGGCGGGTCGACGGCGCCGCCGCCGGCCTCGCCGGGCGCGGTCCGGCTGCAACCCTATCGTTCGCATAGGCGCAGCGGCGCCGCGCCGGAGAACGACGAACCCATGACGAAACGCATGTTGATCGACGGCACCCATCCGGAGGAGACCCGGGTGGTGGTGATGGACGGCCCTCGCCTGGAGGAGCACGACGTCGAGACCTCGACCAAGAGACAGTTGAAAGGGAACATCTACCTCGCCAAGGTGATCCGCGTCGAACCCTCGCTCCAGGCCGCCTTCGTCGATTACGGCGGCAACCGGCACGGCTTTCTCGCGTTCGGCGAGATCCACCCCGACTACTATCAGATCCCGATCGAGGATCGGGAAGCGCTCGTCGCCGAGCACGACCATCTCCATACCGAGACCAGCGCGGCGCGCGAGCACGTCGAGGAGATCGACGGAGTCGTCGTGGACGGGGACGAGTCCGGCGCGGCGCCCGACGAGGAGGCGGCGCCCGGCGAAACCGACGCGGCCGGGAACGGATCCGAGGCGGCGAACGGCGGCCCGGAGGCGGGCGATGCGGCGCCCGGCCCGGCGCAGGGGAACGGCGCGGCGGAGCCCGAGCCCGACCGGCGATCCTGGTCCAAACGCTACAAGATCCAGGAGGTCATCAAGCGCCGGCAGATCCTGCTCGTCCAGGTGGTCAAGGAGGAGCGCGGCAACAAGGGCGCGGCGATCACGACCTACCTGTCTCTCGCCGGGCGCTACTGCGTGCTCATGCCCAACACGCCGCGCGGCGGCGGCGTCTCGCGCAAGATCACCAACGCGACCGCGCGGCGGAAGCTGAAGCAGATCCTGGGCGACCTCGAGATCCCCGACGGCATGGGCGTGATCATGCGCACCGCCGGAATGGAGCGCAACAAGTCCGACATCAAGCGCGACTTCGACTATCTGATGCGCGCCTGGGACCAGGTGCGCGAGCTGACGTTGGAATCGACCGCGCCGATCCTGGTCTACGAAGAGGCGAACCTGATCAAGCGCGCCATCCGCGACCTCTACACGCGGGACGTGGACGAGGTGCTGGTCGACGGCGCCGACGCCTATCAGATCGCCAAGAAGTTCATGCGCCTGTTGATGCCGAGCCACGCCAAGCGGGTGCAGCCCTATCGCGAGCAGGACGGCGACATTCCGCTGTTCCACCGCTATCGGGTCGAAGGCTCGCTCGACGCGATGCACAGCCCGGTCGCGCCGTTGAAATCGGGCGGCTCCCTCGTCATCCACAGCACCGAGGCGCTGGTCGCGATCGACGTGAATTCCGGCCGCGCCACCCGCGAGCGCAACATCGAGGAGACGGCGCTCAAGACCAACCTCGAGGCCGCGGAAGAGGTCGCCCGCCAGCTCCGCCTCCGCGATCTGGCCGGGCTGGTGGTGATCGACTTCATCGACATGGAGGACAACCGGAACGTCCGCGCCGTCGAACGCCGGCTGAAGGAAGCGGTCAAAGGCGACCGCGCGCGCATCCAGCTCGGTCGCATCAGCGGCTTCGGCCTGCTGGAACTGTCCCGCCAGCGCCTGCGGCCGAGCCTGCTGGAAGCCAGCACGGAGGCCTGCCGGCATTGCCAGGGCACCGGCTTCACGCGATCGACCGAGTCGACGGCGATCCGCGTGCTGCGCGCCATCGAAGAGGAAGGCGTCCACAACCGCTCGGGCGAGGTGTCGGTCGCGGTGTCCACCCCGGTGGCCCTGTACGTCCTCAACCAGAAACGCCGCGTCCTGGCGGATATCGAGCGGCGCTACGGCTTCGAGGTGACGGTCGCCGGCGACGATTCGATCGTCCCGCCCGACATGCGCCTCGAACGGGTCAAGGGCCGCGCCGACGACGCCGAAGACCGACCGGCGATCCGGATCGAGGCAGGGGCCGAGGACGGCGGGAGCGAAGGCGGCGAGACCGCGCCGCGCGAGGACGGACCCGCCGAAGGCCGCCGCCGGACCCGCCGCCGCGGCCGCAAGAAGACGACCGGCGACGACAAGCCGACCGACGGCGCCGAGGCCGCGGCGGACGACCTCGCGATCCCCCCCGCTCCGGCGGCGGGCGAGGACGACGACGGCCGCGCGCCGGAGGCCCATGCCGACGGCGACGACAAGCCGGCCGCCAAGCGACGGCGGCGCGGCCGACGGGGCGGCCGACGGCGCGCTTCCGGCGCGGCCGAGCCGGGCGCGGCCGGGCCGGACGAGACCGCGGGCGTCGACTGGCAGGACGCGCCGCAGCCCGACGTCGCGGACGCAGCGCCGGCGCCGGCTTCCGCCGCCGACGGCGACCCGGGCGCCGCGCCCGAGGCCCGCGCCCCCGACCCGGAGCCGGACCCGCCCGCGCCGACGCCGACGGAGGCGCCGGAAGCGGCCAAGCCGCCCAGGAGAAAGGGTTGGTGGCAGCGCATCATCGAGTGATCGGGGCGAGACGGGATCGGAGGCCAAGCGCGCCGGGGTCCGCCGGAGTCCAATTCGCACGCCAAGGCTTTGCTGCGCCGGAGGCCGGACGCGCCGGGGTCAGCCTCCCCGCCAGCGCCGTAACCGGCGCACCGCCTCCTCCATGTCGGCGGTCGTTCCGGCGAACGAGATGCGCAGATGGCGGCCGCCGCGCGTCCGGTCGAAATCGACGCCGGGCGCGGCCGCGACCCCTGCTTCCTCGAGCATTCGCCGGCAGAACGCCTCGCTGTCATCGGTCAGATGCGCCACGTCGGCATACAGGTAGAACGCCCCGTCGGCGGGCGCGAAACGGTCGAACCCCGCCTTTGGCAGCCCGTCGAGCAATATCCGGCGGTTCTCGGCGTAGCGCGCGACGTTGGCTTCGAGCTCCTCGTCGCAGTCGAGCGCGGCGCAGGCGGCGCGCTGCGACAGCGTCGGAGCCGAGATGAAGAGACTCTGCGCCAGACACTCGACCGCGCGGCGGAGGTCCGCGGGCGCCACCATCCAGCCGATCCGCCAGCCCGTCATCGAGAAATACTTGGAGAAGCCGTTGATCACGATCGCGTCGTCGGAGAAAGCGAGCGCCGTCGCCGCGGGCGCGCCATAGACGATGCCGTGATAGATCTCGTCGGAGACGATGCGAATACCGCGCTCCCGGCAATATGCGACCAGCGTTCGGAGCCGGGCGCGATCCAGCATCGCGCCCGTCGGGTTCGCCGGGCTGGCGAGGATGAGGCCGTCGAGGTCGCCGTCCACCGCGTCGAGCAGCTCGATCGACGGCTGAAACCCGCTGTCCGGCCCCGCAGGCAGGCCGACCGGCCGGCATCCCAGCGCCGCCAACATGTTGCGATAGGCGGGATAGCCCGGCTCCGCCAACGCCACCCGGTCGCCGGGGTCGAACGCGGCCAGGAAGGCGAGGACGAAACCGCCCGACGATCCCGTGGTGACGACGATTCGGTCGGGCGGAACGATCACGCCCGACGTCGTTTCGTAGCGCCGGGCGATACGCTCGCGAAGCGGCGCTAGGCCGAGCGCTTCCGTATAGCCGAGCGCGTCGTCTTCGAGCGCGCGCCGGGCGGCCTCGATCGCGCCGCGCGGGGCGGGCGCGCCCGGTTGCCCGACCTCCAGATGGACGACGTTCTCGCCCTGCGCCGCGCGCTCGTTCGCCGCCCGAAGGACGTCCATGACGATGAACGGCGAAATCGCGCCGCGACGGGAGCGTTTGAGCGTCATTCAGCGTTCCACGCCGCGGGCGGGCGTCCGGGCGCGGCCCGCCAGGCATCGTCGCGCGCGCCATCGTCGCGCAGACCATGGACAGGATGAGAAATGCGGGCTAGCCTGGGGCCAAGCGTGCAGACTCATGCAATTGGCCAGACGCATCCGCATCCTCGGCGGTCTGTGGGCGGCGGCGGTCGCCGGCGCGGCGCATTTCGATGCGATGGCGGCGGAGCGCCAAGTCCAGATTTACGATGCCGAAATCGAACGTACCATCCGCAGCTATGCGGCGCCACTGCTCCGGGCGGCGAAGCTCGACGCCGACGCGGTCCATATCCATCTGGTTCGCGCGAAGGCCCTGAATGCCTTCGTCGCCGGCGGCCAGAGGGTGTTCGTCACCACCGGCCTCATCATGGCGGCCGAACATCCGGGACAGGTCATCGGCGTGCTCGCCCACGAAATCGGCCATATCGCCGCCGGCCACCTGGCGCGCCTCGATACCGAACTCCGGGACGCCGTGACGCCGATGGCGCTCGCCACGATTCTCGCCGGCGCGGCCGGCGTGCTTGCGCGCGACCCGGCCGCGGCCATCGCCATCGGCACGGGCGCGAGCCATACCATCCAGCGCAACCTGCTGTCGTTCAGCCGCGCCCAGGAACGCGCGGCCGACCGCGCGGCGATCGGGTACCTCGAAGCCACCGGCCAATCGGCGCGCGGGCTGCTCGAAGTGCTGGAGAAGCTGAACGACCAGGAGGGGCTCGCCGTCGACCGCCGCCAGCAGGCGCGCATGTCCTACGACGTGACGCACCCGCTGACCCGCGATCGGATCCTCTATGTCCGGGAGCAGGTCGCCAAATCGCGCTACCGCGCCGCGCCGACGCCGCCCGCGCTGCAACGCATGCACGCGCGCGCGGTGGCGAAGCTCTACGGGTTCCTGAACCCGCCGGCGGAAACGCTGCGGCGATACCGGGCGGACGATGCGAGCGTTCCCGCCCGCTACGCCCGGGCGATCGCGCGCCACCGGCGCGCCGAGCTGGCGCAGGCGATGGCCCTGATCGACGGGCTGATCGACGAAGCCCCCGACGACCCCTATTTCCACGAACTCAAAGGACAGATCCTGTTCGAGAACGGCCGCATCGACGAGGCGCTGCCGGACTACGAACGGGCGGCGGCGCTGCTCCCCCACGAACCGCTGCTGCGGGTGGGCCTCGCCCATGCCCAGATCGAGACCGGCAGGCAGGCGTTGCTGGACCCCGCCCTCGCCAATTTGCGCGCGGCCATCGGGGCGAACCGGTTCAACGCGCTGGCGTGGCGGCTCGCCGCCGCGGCCTATGGTCGTAAGGGGAACATCGGCATGGCGGCGCTGTCCTCGGCCGAGCACGATCTACTGACCGGGCGGCGCAAGCGGGCGCGGGACATGGCCGAGCGGGCGCAGCGCCTGCTCGACCGGAACTCGCCCGGATGGCTTCGCGCCGCCGATATCGTCGATGCCGGCAAGCCCGAGGCCGGCGCGCCCGGGAAACGACCATAGCCCGCGGGCGCCCGGCTCCGAAGGCGGTTCGGCCATGAGAGGCTTCACCGGTTTCGCGATCTTCGCCGCCGTGCTCGCCGCGGCCTCGCCGGCGAGGACGGACGACGCCCTGACGGCGGACCAGGAACGAGCCATCAAGACGCTCGTCCGCGACTATCTGCTGACGCATCCCGAAATCGTCGGAGCGGCGATCGAGGCGCTCCGCAAACGGCGGGAGGACGCGAAGCGGGACGACGAACTCGCCACCCTCGCCGCTCATCGGTCGGAGCTGCTGCACGACCGGGACAGCCCGGTCGGCGGCAACCTGCGGGGCGACGTGACCGTGGTCGAGTTCTTCGACTATGGCTGCGGAGTATGCAAGCGGGTCCACCCGATCATGGCCCGGCTGATCGAAGGCGACCGGGGTATCCGGCGGGTCTACAAGGAATGGCCGATCCTGGGGCCGGAGTCGGTGTTCGCCGCGCGCGCCGCGCTCGCGTCGCGAGCGCAAGGAAGATACCTGGCCTTCCACGACGCGCTGATGGAGGCGCGCGGCCGGCTCGACGGCGACGCCGTGCTGACGATCGCCGGGCGCGTCGGCCTCGACCGCGAACGCCTCGTCCGCGACATGGAGGCGCCCGAAACCATGGACGCGATCCGGCGCAACTATCGGCTGGCGGAGGCGCTCGAACTGGACGGCACGCCGTCCTTCGTCATCGGTGACGTCGTCCTGCGCGGCGGGCGCGATCTGGAGACGATGCAGCGGCTGGTCGCGGCGGCGCGCGCCCGCCGCCGGTGATCGCGGGACGGTCGTCGGACGGAGCGATCGTCAGATATAGTATTCCCCGAGCGGCGGAAACCCGTTGAACCCGACCGAGGCGTAGGTCGCGGTATAGGCGCCGGCGCTCAGGATCGAGACCCGGTCGCCTACGTCGAGGGCCAGGGGCAGCTCGTATCCGGCGCGGTCGTACAACACGTCCACCTCGTCGCATGTCGGCCCGGCCAGCACCACCGCGCCGGTCTCGCCCCCGTCGCGGGGCGTCCGGATCCGGTACTGGATCGATTCCTCGAACGTCTCGGGGAGGCCGCCGAACTTGCCCACGTCGAGATACACCCAGCGCCGGCCGGCTTCGCGGGACTTGCGCGAGATCAGCACGACCTCGCTCTGAATCACGCCGGCGTCGCCGACCAGCCCGCGACCCGGCTCGACGATCAGCGCCGGCCGGCGGTTGCCGAAATGGCGCGCGATCGACTCGTCGATCACGCCGGCATAGCGATCGACCGGCGCGACCCGGGATCGGTAGCGGGCGGGAAAACCGCCGCCGAGATTGACCATCCCGAGTTCGACGCCGGCTTCGCGCAGGGTCGAGAAGATTCGCGCCGCGCGACCGATCGCCACGTCCCATTGGCCGGGGTCGCGCTGCTGCGACCCGACGTGGAACGACACGCCGCAAGGGTCGAGGCCGAGCCCGGGGGCGCCCGCCAGCAGATCCGCCGCCATCGGCGCGTCGCAGCCGAACTTGTCCGAGAGCGGCCAGTCGGCGCCGCGCCCCTCCATCAGAATGCGGCAATAGACCTGCGCGCCGGGAGCCGCGGCGGCAAGCTTTTCGAGCTCCCGCCGGCTGTCGAACGCATAGAGGCCGATCCCGCGCGCATGGGCGCGCGCGATGTCCCGCTGCTTCTTGATCGTGCTGCCATAGGAGATCCGTTCGGGCGGAACGCCGGCGGCGAGACAGGACTCGATCTCCTGGATGCTGGCGGCGTCGAACGACGCGCCCAGCCCGCCGAGCAGGCGGAGGATGGGCGGAGCCGGGTTCGCCTTGACCGCGTAATAGATCCGGACGCACGGCATGGCCCGGCGCAACGCCCGGTAGTTTTCCGAGACCACGTCGAGGTCGACCACGAGGCACGGCGTCTCGGGCCGTCGGTCCGCGAGAAACCGCGCGATCTTCTGGTTCACGGCCGGCAGCCTTCCAAGCATCGCGTCCGCGGCGCCGGACGCGAAGCGATGCCGGAGCATCCGGGAAGGCGCCTGCGGCGAGCGGCGCCGTTATACGCAGATCGGCGACGCCCCGAAACCGAAAAGGCGCGCCCTCGCCGCCGTTGCCTCCGCCCGCCCCCGTGATATAACGCCCGCCGATTCGACGCAGCGACCGGGCTCGCCGCCGTGGCTCCCAGAGTTCTCCTCCTCAACGGCCCCAACCTGAACCTGCTCGGCAGCCGGGAACCCGACATCTACGGGCGGGAGACGCTGGAGCAAATCCGGGGGCTGTGCGAAGCGAAGGCCGCCGAGCTGGGGCTGGAACTCGACTTCCGCCAGAGCAACGGCGAAGGGGAGCTGGTGACTTGGATCCAGGAGGCGCGCGGGCGCTGCCGCGGGCTGATCGTCAACCCCGCCGCCTATACGCACACTTCGATCGCCATCCTCGATGCGCTTCGCCTGTGCGGGCTTCCGGTGATCGAGCTCCACCTGTCCAACCCGGCGGCGCGCGAGGAGTTCCGCCGCCGCTCCTACGTCTCCGGCGTAGCCCGCGGGATCATCTGCGGCTTCGGCAGCCATGGCTACACCCTGGCCCTGGAGGCGATGGACCGCATCGTCCGCAGAGAGGCCGAAGATTGACGGCGGCGTTCGACGTAGACGCCGATCTGGTCCGCAAGCTGTCGGCGCTGCTCGACGAGACCGGCCTGTCGGAGATCGAGTTCGCCGACGGAGAGCGACGGATCCGGGTGTCGCGCGCCGGACCTCCTCCGGCCGCGGCCATGCCCGCCGCGACGGAGCCGCAACGGGCGGAGGTCGACGGCGCGGCTCCGGTCGCGGGATCGCCGGGCGTCGTGACCGCGCCGATGGTCGGCACCGTCTACGTCGCCCCCGAGCCGGGCGCCGAACCCTTCGTCCGGGTCGGCGACGCCGTGGACGAAGGCCAGACGCTGCTGCTCATAGAGGCGATGAAGACCTACAACCCGATTCGGGCGCCCGTCGCCGGCCGCGTGACGCGCATCCTCGTGGCCGACGCCATGCCCGTCGAGTTCGGCGAGGAGCTGATCGTCCTGGCGTAGCCGGGACGCGGTGATGTTCGACAAGATACTCATTGCCAACCGCGGCGAGATCGCGCTGCGCATCCATCGCGCCTGCAAGGAGATGGGCATCCACACCGTCGCCGTCCACTCCACCGCGGACCGGGACGCGATGCATGTCCGCCTCGCCGACGAGAGCGTCTGCATCGGCCCTCCGCCGGCGAACCGAAGCTATCTCAACATACCCGCCATCGTCTCGGCGGCGATCATCACCAACGCCGACGCGATCCACCCGGGTTATGGCTTCCTGGCGGAGAACGCCGACTTCGCCTCGATCGTCGAAGAGCACGGCTTCGTGTTCATCGGCCCCTCGCCCGAGCATATCCGCACGATGGGCGACAAGATCCAGGCCAAGCGGGCGATCGCCGCCGCCGGCGTCCCGGTGGTGCCGGGATCGGATGCGCCGGTCGCCGACGACCGCGAGGCGCGGAAGATCGCCGACGACATCGGCTATCCGGTCATCCTCAAGGCTGCGGCCGGCGGCGGCGGGCGCGGCATGAAGGTCGTGCGGCGCGCCGACGAATTCGATGACGCCGTCCGCACCGCCCGCGCCGAGGCGATGGCGAGCTTTCGCAGCGACGCCATCTACGTCGAGGCGTTCCTGGAGCGTCCGCGCCACATCGAAGTCCAGATCATGGCGGATGACGACGGCAGGGTGGTCCATCTCGGCGAACGCGACTGCTCGTTGCAGCGCCGTCATCAGAAGGTCATCGAGGAGGCGGGTTCGCCGGCCCTGAACGCGGATCAGCGCGACAGGATCGGACGCATCGCCTGCGGCGCGGCCGCGGCGCTCGGCTACCGCAACGCCGGCACGCTGGAGTTCCTCTATGCCGACGGCGACTTCCGCTTCATCGAGATGAACACGCGGCTCCAGGTCGAGCACCCGGTCACCGAGGAGATCACCGGCATCGACATCGTGCGCGAGCAGATACGCATCGCCGCCGGCGCGCCGCTGAGCGTGGCCCAGCAGGACGTGCTGTTCTCGGGTCACGCCATCGAGTGCCGGGTCGCCGCCGAATCGGCGCTCGACTTCACCCCGTCGCCGGGCCGCATCACCGACTACCACCCGCCGGGAGGGCCCCGAGTCCGCGTCGATTCGGCGCTGTATTCGGGCTGCCGCGTGCCGCCGCATTACGACAGCCTGGTTTCCAAGCTGATCGTCCATGGCGGATCGCGCAACGAGTGTCTGATGCGGCTCCGCCGCGCGTTGGAGGAGTATGCGATCGGCGGCATCGAAACCACGATTCCCCTGCTCGAACACGTCATCGCGGCACCCGATTTCGTGAACGGCGACTACGACATCGCCTGGCTCGAAGAATTCGTCGATAAGGCGCACGGCGCCTGACCCGCGACGTGTCGATCCTGACACCCGACGTGCTGCTGCGGGCCTATTCGATCGGGCTGTTCCCGATGGCGGAACGACGCGACGCGCGCACGCTCTACTGGATCGACCCGGAGAAGCGCGGCATCCTGCCGCTCGATTCGTTCCACGCCCCGCGCCGGCTGCGGCGGACGGTGCGGCGGGGCGTGTTCGAGGTCCGTTGCGATACGGCCTTCGTTCCGGTCATGGAGGCCTGCGCCGCGCCCGGCCCCGACCGCCCGGAAAGCTGGATCAACGACGAGATCGTCCAGCTCTACGCCGAGCTGCACCGGATGGGTCGCGCCCACAGCGTCGAATGTTGGCGCGACGGGGCGCTGGCCGGCGGCCTCTACGGCGTAGCCCTGGGCGCGGCTTTCTTCGGCGAGAGCATGTTCCACCGCGTTCCCGACGCGAGCAAGGTGGCGCTCGTCCATCTGGTGGCCCGCTTGCGAAAAGGCGGGTTCCGACTGCTCGACGTCCAGTTCGTGACCCCGCATCTGGGCCGGTTCGGTGCCGTCGAACTCCATCGCGCCGGCTACCGCGAGTTATTGGCGGACGCGCTCGATGCGAGCGCCGGGTTTTACCGGTCGGTCGACCCCGGCGACGTCGAGGCCGTCCTGCAATCGAGCACCCAGACGTCGTAGACCGGGTGTTCGAGAGCCGAGAGGGCGGGGCTCGACGCGAACATCCAGCCGCCGAACAGCCGCGCCGGCGGCTCGCCCCGCCTCACCTCGTCGATCTCCAGGAAGACCTTCGTTTCCGGCGGCTCCTCCGGCGGCGTCTTGCGGCAATGGCGGACGTGAATGTCGAGCGCGCCGAAGCGGACGCGGCGGCCGACCGGGGCCTCGAAGGTCGAAATCCGCGCGGTCACCTTGTCGAGTCCTTGCAGGATCGCGAGGTCGCCCGTGACCGCAGCCGCCGGGCCGGACGAAGCGGCAAGCCCCAGGGCCAGCCAGCCGAGGGCCGCGGACCGGGCGGCGCGCCGCGACATCAGGCCGCGGGCCGTCGCGCCGCGAAGCGCAACCGGACGTAATCGGCCACCCATTCCCCGGACTCGCTGCGGAGTTCCGGCGCCAGGGCCTCGACCACCTCGGCGACGAATCCCGGGCGGAGCCCGGCCGGCACCGCCAGCAGGAACGACTCGGCGAAGGTCTCCAACCAGTCGGACAACGGGCCGGGCAGCGGCGTCGGGCGTTCGATCCGCTCGATCGCCTCGATCCGGAAGCCTCGCGCCTCGAGCCGCCCGGCGTATTCCTCGGGCGCCGGGAAATACCAGGGAAACAGGGACTCGCCGTCGATCCCGCGCGCGGCCAGGGCGCGCAGGAGCGCCGCCGTGATCCCGGCGACGTTGCCCTCGCCGCCCATCTCGCCGATCAGCCGCCCGCCGGGACGCAGCGCCCGCCACATGCCGTCGATGACCGCGTCCGGGCGCGTCATCCAATGGAGCGCCGCGTTGGTCAATATGCCGTCGAAGGCCGCATCGAAGGCGAGCGCGTGTCCGTCCATGACCCGCGCGTCGAGGCCGCAGGCGCGCGCGGCCTCGACTTGGCGCGGGCTCGAATCCACCGCGACCACGCAGGCGCCCGCCTCGGCGATGCGCAGGGCGAGCGCGCCGTCGCCGCAGCCGAGATCGAGGATTCGCTCGCCCGCGGCGGGGGCCAGCATATCCAGCAGCGGCAAGGCGAGGTCGGCGACGAACCGCGCGTTGCGCGCATAGCGCTCCGGGTCCCAACGCTGCGCCGGTCGGGCGTCCGGCTCAGTCGCGGCGGCCTTGCGCACCCGGTGCGCCTTGCGCGGCGCGGCCGAATATCTCCCGGCCCAGCAGCGAAAGCAGGTCGATCGCGCCCTGGGTAATCTCGATCTCGCCGCCGTCCGGGATCGCGTCGTCCTCGGAGCCAGGCGTCAGCGACAGGTATTTCCCGCCCAACAACCCGTCGGAAACGATCGCCGCCGACGTGTCCGCGGGCAGTTCGATCTTGGGGTCGATGGTCATCGTGACCACGGCCAGATAGGTCTTGGGGTCGAGCGCCCGGTCGGTCACGGAACCGATCTTGATTCCGCTCATCACGACGTCGCTGCCGGTTCGCAGCCCGTCGACGCGATCGAACCGCGCCATGACCCGATAACCGTCCACGGCGCGGAGGCCCGCATTGTCATAGGCGAAGACCAGGAAGATCGCGGCGACGGCGATGACCACCGCCCCGACCAGCGTCTCGATCAGGTTCCTGCGCATGGCGCGCGCGCCTCTCTTACGGCGGTTGCCACGGCTCGTAATCGCCGGTGGCGCGGTCGCGGCGGCCGCCCGCGAGCAGATGTCCCGGCGGGCGGTAGGCGTCGGGGGTTCCGGTCGCGTTGGGAAGATGCTCCTTCCGCCACGGCGGCGGCGGCGGCGCGACGCCCGGCGGCGCGTCGGTCGTGTGATGCAGCCAGGAATGCCAATCCGGCGGAATGCGCGACGCTTCCGCCTCGCCGGCATAGAGCACCCAGCGGCGTTCGCGCCCTCCCCTGGTCGGCTTCCTGTCGCGGAAATAGCGGTTGCCGGCCTCGTCGGCGCCCACCGGCTCGCCCCTTCTCCAAGTGAACAGGCGCGTGGCCAACGTCATGACCGGCCCCCCGACATGCGGGCGGGATATTCGCACCCGGACCGGTCAAGGTCCAGCCCGACCCGAAGCCCCTGCGTCGGTCGGTTCAAGGCATACGGGGCGGCGGAGCCGCGCGGATCAGGCGGGCGCGTCCGTCAACCCTGGCGCCATGCCTGCGTCGATTTGCACTTTCGGCAGATGCGCTCGCCCGCCCACTCGCTCTCGAACGGCTTTCTGCACATCAGGCACAACCTGACCTTGGGTTCGGGTTCGCTTTCCGTTACCGGCTCTTCGATTGGCAGCATGTCGTTCGTCGTCATGATCCTCCTCCACCCGGCACCTGTCGACGGCACCTGTTCTTCGCCGGCCGACGCGCCGATGCCTGCCGGCGTCGCCGCTCGCCCGACTCGTTAACCGACCCAGCCCGAACCTCCGCGCGCGGGGCGCGCCGACAGGAAGAAGTATTTCGTTGTTATCCCTGTCAATTCGACGATAGCACCGAATTCCGCGAGTTGCAAGCGGAGTCGAACCGGAATCTACCCGCGGCGCGCCCGAGCGAGCGCGATTCGCGCCTCGCCCGCGCGCAACTCCACGCCTTCCTGCGCGGCCGACCCCAGGCGGTCGGAGCGCAGCAGAGCGAGACCCCGCCCGTTCGCGGCCGACCGCAACTCGCCGACCTCGGCGCCGCGGTCGCGTATCGGCGTCCCCGGCGCGGGAACCGGGCCGGCGATCTCTACCGCGACCAGGCGCTTCCGCAGCCGCCCCCGATGTTTCATGCGGACGGTCACCTCCTGCCCGACATAGCATCCCTTCTCGAAATCGACCCCGTTGAGCTCCTCGAAGCCGTATTCGAGCAGGAAAGACTCGCCGACCGCCAGATCGCGGCTGCCGTCCGGGACGCCGAGTTCGAGCCGGAGAGCGTCGTAGGCCTCCCGCGGGGCAAGGCGACAGCCGGCGGCGCGCAGCGCTTCCGCCCCGCCGCACAGCGCGGCGCGCGCGCCCAAGGCCGCCATGCGCGGGTCGGGATAGACCGCGCCGCCCTCGATCCCGCGAGCAAGGTCGGGTATCGGCGCGCCAAACAAAGCGCAGACCCGCAGTTTTTCGACGCGATCGAGCTCGACTCTGGCCCGCAGCCGGTACATGGCCAGCCGGCGGGTCAGATCGTCCAGCCGTTCGGCTTCGCAATCGAGATGAAGCGTCCGGTCGAGCTCGAAGACGAAGAAGTCGTGGAGAAATTTACCTTGCGGAGTCAACAGCGCGGCGTAAATCGCGTCGCCATCGCGTATCTTGCCGACGTCGTTCGAGATCAACCCTTGCAGGAATGCATGCGCGTCCGGCCCCGAGACCGCGAGAAGGGCGCGGTCGTCGAGTGCTGCGCAGGTGGGTTCGGCCATGCGTTCGATATAGGTCGGCGAGCGCCGCCGGCAAGGCCGGACGCTTTACCCGAACGCAGCGGGCAGGCAGTATGCCGCCTCGATCGACGAGGCGGTTGGACGATGTGCGGTATTGCCGGCGTCATGGCCGCGGCCCCGATGGCGTTCGACCCCCAGGCGCTCGACGCCATGCGCAGGGCGCTGTCCCATCGCGGGCCGGACGGAAGCGGCGCGCATCGCGCCGACGGCGTGGGCCTGACGCAGACCCGGCTCGCCATCATCGACCTGGAGACCGGCGATCAGCCGATCCGCGAGCCGGACGGCGCGGCGCTGGTCGCCAACGGCGAGATCTACAACTACGTCGAACTCCGCCGGGAGATCGGCCCGGCGGCGTTCGCGACCGCCTCCGACAGCGAGACGGCGCTCAAACTCTATCGGCGCGACGGCCTCGCCTTCGCCGAACGGATGCGGGGCATGTATGCGGTCGCAATCCACGATCCGGCGACGCAACGCCTGGTGTTGGCGCGCGACCCGTTCGGCGTCAAGCCGCTCTACTACGCGGAGACCGCCGCCGGGTTCGCCTTCGCCTCCGAGCCGCAGGCGCTGATCGCCGCGGGCCTGGTCGCGCCGCGGCTTCGCCCCGCAGCCGGGGTCGAGCTGATCCAGCTCAAATTCACCACCGGACGCGCGACCGCCTTCGAAGGGATCCAGCGGGTGTTGCCGGGCGAAACGCTGGTCGTCTCGCGCGGCCGGGTGATCGAACGGCGCCAGCGGCCCGCCTTGCCGGGCGCGGGACCCGACAGCCGGAGCGAAGACGAGGCCATGGGGCGGCTCGATGCGGTGCTCGCCGACAGCGTATCGGTCCATCAGCGGTCCGACGTGCCCTATGGCCTGTTCCTGTCGGGCGGGGTCGATTCCTCCACCGTGCTCGCTGTCATGGCCGGGTTGAACGATCGGCCGGTGCGGACGTTCACGGTCGGCTTTCCCGAGGGCGGCGCGCCCGACGAACGCGACCGCGCGCAGCAGGTGGCGAAATCCCTGGGCGCCGATCACCGCGAGATCGAATGCTACCAACGGGATTTCTGGGCGATGCTGCCCAGGATCGCGGCGGCGATGGACGACCCGTCGGCGGACTTCGCGACGTTCCCGACCTACATGCTGGGCGCCGCAGCGGCGGCGGAGGGCCTCAAGGTCGTCCTCACCGGCGAGGGCGGCGACGAGATGTTCGCCGGCTACGGGCGCTACCGCGGCGTCAAACGCACCTGGCGGCTGGGCCGTCGCGGCATGCGGTGGCGCGGCGCGCTGCAGGGGTTCGGCGTATTGCGGGCGGAGTCGCGGGCCTGGCGGGATGGCGTCGCCGCGAGCGAGCGCGCCGAGGCCCGCGACGGTCGGTCGCGATTGCAGACCCGGCAGGCGGTGGACTGCGCCGACTGGCTGCCGAACGACCTGCTGATCAAGCTCGACCGCTGCCTGATGGCGCATGGCGTGGAGGGGCGCGTGCCGTTTCTGGACCCGGAGGTGGCGCGACTCGCCTTCCGCCTGCCGGACCGGCTCAAGGTGCGCGGCCGCACAGGCAAGTTCCTGCTGCGCCGTTGGCTCGCCCGCCGGGCACCCGAGGCCGAACCGTTCTCGCGCAAGCTCGGCTTCAGCGTCCCCGTGCGCGCCTGGATCGAACCGCAGGGATCCCGGCTGGGCCCGCTGGTCGCGAGGCAGCCGGGCGTAGCCCAGCTGTGCCATCCGGAGGCGGTCGAGCGGCTGTTCCTCGCCTCCGGCAAGCGAGCCGGCCAAGCGTGCTGGATCCTGCTGTTCTTCGCCCTCTGGCACGACCGCCACATCGTCGGGCGGAAGCCCGCGGGCGACGTGTTCCATTGCCTCGATGCGGCGCGCCGCGGCGGGTAAATCTCGGGGAGCGACGTTCATGGCCGATTCCTTCACCGCGCTCGTACTCGACGAACGGGACGGCGAGATCGCGGCGACGCTTCGCCAAGTCGGAGCCGACGAATTGCCGGAGGGCGACGTGACGGTCGCGGTCTCGCATTCGACGCTCAACTACAAGGACGGGATGATCCTGGGCGGCCTCGGCCGGCTGGTGCGCAGCTATCCGCACGTCCCGGGCATCGACTTCGCGGGCAGGGTCGAGGCCTCCGCATCGCCCGACTATTCGCCCGGCGACCCGGTGGTGCTGACCGGCTGGCGGGTCGGCGAGCTGCGCTGGGGCGGCTACGCCCAGAAGGCGCGGGTCGAGGCCGGCTGGCTGGTCCGCCTGCCCGACGGCATGACCGCCTCGCAGGCGATGGCGATCGGCACTGCGGGCTTCACCGCGATGCTCGCGATCATGGCGCTGGAGGACGCGGGGCTCGTCCCCGATGCGGGCGACGTCCTGGTCACCGGGGCGAATGGCGGGGTCGGCGGAGTGGCCCTCGCCCTGCTGTCGCGTCTGGGCTATCGCGTGGTCGCCTCCACCGGCCGCACCGAATCGGCCGACCGTCTGAAGGCGCTGGGGGCGGCGAAGATCGTCGACCGGGCGGAGCTGGCGGCGGCACCCGACCGCCCGCTGCTGCGCGAACGATGGGCGGCGGCCGTCGATTCCGTCGGCGGAACCACGCTCGCGTCGATCCTGGCCGGGCTTCGCTACGGCGGCGCGGCCGCGGCCTGCGGCCTCGCCGGCGGCAGCAAGCTGGACGCCACGGTCATCCCGTTCCTCCTGCGCGGGGTCCGGCTGCTGGGCATCGACTCGGTGGTCTGTCCGAAGGAACGACGCGAGGCGGCCTGGCGGCGGCTGGCGACGGACATGCCGCGGGGCGCGCTCGAACGCCTGACCGAGATCGTTCCGCTGGCCGCGGCGGCGGCGCTCGGGCCCAAGATCCTCAAGGGTGAAACGCGCGGGCGAATCGTCATCGACGTGAACGCCTGACAAGAACGCGCGACGCGCTCTAGGCAGTGCGCGGCCGCCCGATTATCGTAAGGTCGCCAAGCGACCGTCGAGGAACCCGCGATGCCCGCCGCCAAGCCGCGCGCCAGACGCAAGGCGCGCTTCGACAAGGCGAGACTCCCCAGCCGCCACGTGACCGAGGGGCCGGAGCGCGCGCCGCACCGCAGCTATCTCTACGCCATGGGATTGTCCGAGGCCGAGATCCATCAACCGCTGGTCGGCGTCGCGACCTGCTGGAACGAAGCCGCGCCCTGCAACATCTCGCTTTCACGTCAAGCCCAGGCGGCCAAGCGGGGCGTGGCGGAAGCCGGCGGCACGCCGCGCGAGTTCACCACCATCACCGTCACCGACGGCATCGCGATGGGCCATGCGGGGATGAAGTCCTCGCTGGTCAGCCGCGAGGTCATCGCCGATTCGGTCGAGCTCACGATGCGCGGGCATTGCTACGACGCGATGGTCGGCATCGCCGGCTGCGACAAATCGCTGCCGGGGCTGATGATGGCGATGCTGCGGCTCAATGCGCCGTCGGTCTTCGTCTATGGCGGAACGATTCTGCCGGGCAAGTTCGACGGGCGCGACGTGACGGTCATCGACGTGTTCGAGGGCGTCGGCCAGTTCGCCGCCGGCAAGATCGGCGCCCGCGACCTGCAACGGCTGGAAAGCGTCGCCTGCCCCTGCGCCGGCTCCTGCGGCGGCCAGTTCACGGCCAACACGATGGCCTGCGTCTCGGAGGCGGTCGGCCTCGCCCTGCCCGGCTCGGCGGGCGCGCCGGCAAGCTACGAGTCGCGGGACGCCCTGGTCGAGGCGTCCGGCCGGGCGGTGATGGCGCTGCTGGAGAAAGGGCTTCGTCCGCGCGACATCGTGACCCGCGAAGCCCTGGAGAACGCCGCGACGGTGGTGGCGGCGACCGGCGGGTCCACCAACGCCGCGCTGCATCTGCCGGCGATGGCGCACGAGGCGGGGATCCGCTTCACCCTCGACGACGTGGCGGCGATCTTCAAGCGGACGCCCTACATCGCCGATCTGGTCCCGGGCGGCAAATACAACGCGGCCGACATGTTCGACGCCGGCGGCGTCGCCGTGGTCATCAAGGAGCTGCTCGACAACGGCCTGCTGCAGGGCGACTGCATGACCGCGACCGGAAAGACGCTGGCCGAGAATCACGCCAAGCTGAAATTCCCCAAGGATCAGGACGTCTTCCACCGCGTGAGCGCGCCTCTGTCGCCGACCGGAGGAGTCGTCGGGCTGTGGGGAACGCTGGCGCCGGAGGGGGCGATCGTCAAAGTCGCGGGCATGGCGGATCTCCGCTTCCGCGGAGCGGCGCGCGTCTTCGACTGCGAAGAAGATGCGTTCGCGGCGGTGGTGGAGCGCCGGATCGAGCCGGGCAGCGTCATGGTGATCCGCTACGAAGGCCCCAAGGGCGGCCCCGGCATGCGGGAGATGCTGTCGACGACGGCGGCCCTCTACGGCCTGGGCCTGGGCGAGAGCGTGGCGCTGATCACCGACGGCAGGTTTTCCGGCGCCACGCGCGGCTTCTGCATCGGTCATGTCGGCCCCGAGGCGGCGGTCGGCGGCCCGATCGGGCTGCTGCGGGACGGCGACGTAATCGCCATCGACGCCGGGCCGGGCCGGTTGGACGTGGAGTTGAGCAAGGCCGAACTCGCCCGCCGCCGCAAGGTCTGGAAGCCGCGCGACACGGAATTCCAGTCGGGGGCGCTATGGCGCTACGCCCAGACCGTAGGCCCCGCGGCCCACGGCGCGGTGGTGCATCCGGGCGGCGGCGCCGAGACGCATGTATATGCGGACATCTGATCGGCGAAACGCGCCGCCGGGGCGGGAAAAGCGCGCGGCGCCCTGATCCGGCGCCGGGGCGGCGTCGCGTCAGGCTTGCGGCGGCGCGGCGGCGAGGCGTTCGACGATGCGGCCGGGCGTGATCGGGGTTTCCGCCAACTCGACGCCGTAGGGCGACAGCGCGTCTTCGATTGCGGCGACGATGGCGGCCAGGGCGGGGATGGAGCCGCCCTCGCCGGCTCCCTTGACTCCTAGCGGGTTGTTAGGGGTAGGCGATTCGATATGGATCAGATCGATCCGCGGCAGGTCGGGCGCGCCCGGCAGCAGATACTCGGCGAAATTGACCGATAGCGGCTGCGCCGCGTCGTCGTAGAGCATCCACTCGTACAAGGCGTTGCCGATGCCGTGGGCGCAAGCCCCGTGGACCTGGCCGTCGACCACGAGCGGGTTGATCAAGGCGCCGGAATCGTGGGCCATCGCGTAGTTGAGGATGGTCGTCCGGCCGGTGTCGACGTCGACCTCGACCTCGACCACCGCGGCGCCGTTGCAGTAGGCCGATTGCGGCGGCGAGAAGTAGCGCGTCGATTCGAGGCCCGGCTCGACCCCGCCGGGGAGCGAGAAGCCGGGCATGCCCTGGACTGCGCGCGCGATGTCCCTGAGCCCGAGCGACATGTCGGGGACGCCCCTGACGACCACCCGCCCGCCTTCGACGTCGAGATCCTCCTGCGCCGCCTCCAGCATGTGCGACGCCACTTCGAGCGCCTTGGCGCGCACCTCGGATGCGGCCAGATGGACGGAATTGCCCGCATTCACCGCGATGCGGCTGGCGAAGGTGCCGACGCCGTTGGCGATGCCGCCGGTATCGCCGACGCGGACCTCGACGTCGTCGATGCCGAGGTCGAACTGGTCGGCGCAGATCTGGGCCAGCGTGGTCCAATGCCCCTGCCCCGAATCGCCGCCGCCGGTGTAGACCGTAATCCGGCCGTTGGGGTGGACGCGGACCGTGGCCCCTTCGAACGGGCCGAGCCCGGTGCCCTCGACGTAGTTGGCGACGCCGATGCCGATATGGCGCCCCTCGCCCCGCGCCCGCGCCTGGCGGACGGCGAAACCGTCGTAATCGGCGAGCGCGAGCGCCGCGGCCTGACAACGCGGATAGTCGCCCGAGTCGTAGGTCATCGGCTTGCCGTCGCGGAAGGTCAGCCCGACCTCGTAGGGCATGCGCTCGGGCGGGATCAGATTGCGGCGGCGAATCTCGGCGCGGTCGAGCCCAAGGCCGCGCGCCGCCTTGTCGAGCAGCCGCTCCATCGCGAACACCGCCTGCGGCCGCCCGGCCCCGCGCACCGGCGTGACCGCGACCTTGTTGGTGAGGGCTACGCGGACGTCGATCTCGTAGTTGGCGATCGCATACGGCCCGGGCGTCGTGGTCGCGGAGATATAGGGCGAGATGACGCCCCAGGGCATGAACGCGCCGGTATCGTGGATCATGTCGCCGCGCACGCCCAGGATCTTGCCTCCATCGTCGACCGCGATCTCCATGTCCCAATACTGGTCGCGCTCCTGGTTCGTGGCGACGAAATTCTCCCGCCGATCCTCGACCCATTTGATCGGCCGCCCGATTCGGCGCGCGATCAGCGGGATGACCGCCTCCTCGACGTAATAGACCGTCTTGGGCCCGAACCCGCCGCCCACGTCGGGCGCGATCACCCGCAGCTCGTCCGGGCTCCAGCCCAGCATGTCAACGACGTTCTGCTTGACCAGGAACGGCGATTGGGTCGCCGACCACAGGGTGACGACGCCATCGAGCGGATCGAAGGCGGCGACGACGGCCCGGTTCTCGATGGCGTGGCCGCCGCCGCGATGGGTCCAGAGCGACAGCGAGAAGCGATGCGGCGCGGCGGCGAAGGCGGCGGCCGCATCGCCGAAGCCGAGCCGGAAGCGGGCGCACTCGTTGCCGGGCGATCCGGTATGGGCCGGCGGCGCGCCGTCCGCAAGCGCGGCCCGGCAATCGCTCGCCGCGGGCAGCGGCTCGAAATCGACATCGACCAGCGCCGCGGCGTCCTCGGCCAGATAGCGGCTCTCGGCGAGGACGAGGGCGATCGGCTCGCCGACGAAGCACACTTCGCGATCCTCCAGCATGCGTTGCTGAAACGGCTGGCTGATCGCCGCGTTCGGCACCTGGAAGGGAACCCGGACGTCGCGCAGCCCCGCCGGCAGATCGGCTGCGGTGACGACCGAATGGACGCCCGGCAGGGACGCCGCCGCCGAGGCGTCGATGCCGCGGATGCGCGCATGGGGGTGCGGGCTGCGCACGAAGGCGGCTTCGAGCAGGTTCGCGAGATGCACGTCGTCGGTATAGACGCCGCGGCCGGCGAGCAGCGCCGGGTCCTCGCGCCGCGCGACCCGCGCCCCGAACATTCGCGCGCCCATGATCAGCCGGCGTCGGGGCCGCGCAGCCTCTGCGCCGCGTCGAGGGCGGCATCGACGATGCCCTGATAGCCGGTGCAGCGGCACAGATTGCCGGAGATCGCCTCGCGCACCTCGCGTTCGGTCGGATCCGGGTTGTCGCGCAGAAATTCGAGCAGCGTCGTCAGCATGCCCGGCGTGCAGAAGCCGCATTGCAGACCGTGATTGTCCTGGAAGGCCTGTTGCAGCGGGTGCAGCTCGTCCTCGCTCGGCGCGATGCCCTCGACGGTGAGGATGTCCCGGCCGTCGGCCTGGACCGCCAGCATCAGGCAGCTGCGCGCGGTCCTGCCGTCGAGCAGGATCGTGCAGGCGCCGCACACGCCGTGCTCGCAGCCGACATGGGTGCCGGTGAGCTCGATCGAATGGCGGATGAAATCGGCGAGCAGCAGCCGCGTCTCGACCTCGCGGGTGTAGGGCGCGCCGTTGACGTTCACGGTGATGGTGCGGGTATCGGGCATGGCGGCTACTCCGTCGCGCCGGCGCGCGCGTGCGCCTGCTCCATGGCGCGCCGCGACAGCACCGCGGCGAGATGTTGGCGATACCAGGCGGCCGCGAAGACGTCCTCCATCGCGTCGATCTTGCGGCAGGTCTCGGCCGCTTCGCGGAACAGGTTCTCGGAGCCCGGCTCGCCGACGAGCATGTCCTCGGCCTCGCGGCAGCGCACCGGGGACGGCCCGACGCCGGAGACCGTGACCGACGCGCGGCGGACGACGCCGCTCGCGTCGCAGTCGAGCAGGACCGCGGCGGACGCGATGGCGAAGTCGCCGTGACGGCGGGCGAATTCGACGAAGGCATGACCGTGGCCCGCCGGCCATAGCGGAAAGGTCACCCCGGTCAGCAGTTCATCGGGCTCGAGGGCGGGCGTCATGTAACCGGTCGGGAAATCGGCCATGGCGATGTCGCGCTCGCCGCGCCGGCTCCCGGCATGGACGGTCGCGTCCATAGCCATGGCGACCGACGGCAGCTCGGCCGACGGGTCGAGATGGGACAGGCTGCCGCCCAGCGTCCCCCGGTTGCGCGTCTGGCGATGGCCGACCTGGCGGATCGCCTCGTGCAGGAGCGGACAGCGCTCCGCGACCGCATCGGCGAACTCGATGTCGCGCTGCCGGGTCATGGCGCCGATCGCGAGCCGGTCCCCCCGGTCCTCGATATAGGAGAGGGAAGCGATCGGATTGAGGTCGATCACGTGATCGGGCAGCACGTAGCGGAAGTTGAGCATCGGCATCAGCGACTGCCCGCCGGCCAGAAGCTTGGCGTTCTCCTTCCCGGCGAGCAGGCCCATGGCCTCGTCGACGGTCCGGGGGTCGTGATAGGTGAAGGATGGAGGCTTCATTCCGTGTTCCGTCGTCCGCCCATGGATTGCCGGTCAGCGCGCGAATACGTGGATCGAGCACGCGCCGTGATCGAACCCCGAGATGCCGCCGCCGGTGCAGTGGGTCAACCCGACCTTGGCGTTCTCGACCTGCCGGGGGCCGCACTCGCCGCGCAGCTGGCGGACGATCTCGACGACCTGCGCGGCGCCGGTGGCGCCGATCGGATGGCCCTTCGACAGGAGCCCGCCGGAGGGGTTGACCGGGACGCGCCCGCCCAGCGACGTGGCCCCGTCGGCCAGGAGGCGGGGCGCCTCGCCGCGCCCGCACAGCCCGAGCGCCTCGTAATACAGCAGTTCGGCGATGGTGAACGCATCGTGGACCTCGACCACGTCGAGGTCCTCGGCGCCGATACCGGCGTCTTCATAGGCCTGCGCCGCGCCGCGCACGGTGATCTCAGGCGTGGTCATGTCCCGATAACCGGTCACGTATCGGCCGGAGGTCACCTCGGACGCCAGCACCCGGACGCCGTCGGTCCGATAGCGCCGCGCCGCGTCGCCGGCGCATAGCAGCACCACGGCGGCGCCGTCGCCCGACGGACAGCAATGCAGCAGGGTGAACGGCTCGGCGATCGGGCGCGCGGCCATCACCTCGTCCAGCGTCACCCGGTTGCGGTACTGCGCATCGGGGTTGAGAGCGCCGTGGTCGTGCGCCTTGACCGCGACCCGGGCGATCTGCTCGATGTCGACGTCGAAGTCGTGCATGTAGCGGCGCGCGCGCATGCCGTAGAGGGCGGGCATCACCAGACCGTGGGCGACCTCGAAATCCTCTTGCTCCAGCGGCAACGTACCGCCGCCGAACCGGGTGAGCTTCTCGACCCCGATCACCAGCGCCAGGTCGTGGACGCCGGCGCCGACCGCGATCCACGCCTCGCGCAGCGCGCTCGACGACGACGAGCAGGCGTTCTCGACGTTGACGATCGGGAGTCCGGTGATGCCGAGCGCCTTGAGGACCCGCTGGCCCGCCATCATGCCGCCGAGGGCGGCGCCGCAATAGGCGGCGTCGATGTCGGACTTGCCTACGCCGGCGTCCTCGATCGCCTGCTTGACCGCCGGCCAGGCGATGTCGGCCAGCGTCTTGTCGGGGAACTTGCCGAAGCGCGTCATGCCGACGCCGATCACCGCCACTTCGCGCATCGCTTCGCCCCCTCTCCCTCACCCGGCCGGCGCGAACGCATAGCTCGAGATCGGGCCGCCGTCGGGCGCGGTCCCGAGTTCGGCTACGGTCAACGTCACCGCCATGTCGATCTCGAGCCGGTCCGGTTCGGCATCGACCACATGGGCGAAGACGCGGACGCCCTCGGGCAGATCGACATAGCCCGCGACATAGGGAACGCGCCAGCCGCCGGGCGCCACATGGACCCGGGACCAGGAATACAGCCTGCCCTCGGCGGCGAGGACGAGGGCGGCGACGTTCTCCGACAGGCATTCGGGGCATGGGCCGGTCGGCGGCGGAAAGACTCGCGCGCCGCAGTCGCGGCACTCGCCGGCGCGGAGATGCGGCCGCCCGTCGGCGTCGAACCCCAGCGCGTCGCCCGCGAGCAAAGGCGGCGACCCGCGCAGACCGTCGATCCGATCGCTCATTCGCACCTCCCGCCGCGCCTCCCGGCGCAGTTCCCAGCGCGCTTCCCGGTCACCGGGTCGCCCGTTTCAGGAACACCAGCAGATTCTCGCGGTCGCGGGCCTTCTTGAGGCCGGGGAAGGCCATCCGGGTTCGCGCCTTCTTCCTGCCGATGAAGCTGCCGATATAGGCCTTGGTCTTCTCCATATAGATGAGGAAGGTCTCGTCGCTCCAGACCAGCCCGTTCGCGCCGGCGGCCTTCATGTCCTTGGAGAATTTGAAGCCTTCGAGAGTCCCCGCGCTGCGGCCGAACATGCCGTGGAGACTCGGTCCGACCTTCTTCTTGCCGGCGACGAGACTATGGCAGGCCTTGCATTTGTTGAACACCCGCTTGCCCTTCGCGGCGTCGCCCGCGGACCAGGCCGGCGGCGCGGCCGCGATCAACGCCAAAGCCGCCGCGAACGCGGCGGCGACGGAGCGTTTCGTCGTCCTTCCCGTTTCGCTCTCCTTCCTCATGCGCGGCGCCCCGGGCGGGTCAGGCGGGCGCGGCGGCGCGGTCGCCCGGCAAAGCGGCGAACTCCGACATCAGCCGGCCGAACCCTTCCCGGGTGTCGTGGACGCCCCAATCCCGGAGCGCGTACCAGTAGGTCGCCGTGTTGATGGCGATGACCGGCTTGTCGAGCCAGCGCTCGGCCTCGGCGGCGAGGCGCGTCATGGACAGGTTGGTGCCGGCCTGGATGATCGCGTCGGCCCCGCTGCGGTCGAGCTCGATCAGCGCGGCGCGCAGCTCGTCCTCCTGGACGTGGGCGATCAGCATCGGGCTCTTGCAGCACAGCCCCTTGACGGCGACGACCTCGAGGCCGCAATCCTCGAAGAACTTCCTGACGTTGCGGTCGCCGACCGGCCAGTAAGGGGTGAGCAGCGCGACGCGCTCGACGCCGCCATAGCATTTCAGCGCCGCGCGGCAGGCGTCGGAGCCCATCGCGACCCGCAGCCCGGTCATCTCCTGGATGCGCGCCTTGAGCTCCTCGGCCTTGGCGAGCCCGTCCCAGAAGGTCTCGGACGACATGCCCATCACCATATAGTCCGGGCGGCAGGTCATCACCCGCTCGACCGCGGCGTCCATCTCGGCGCGGATGTCGTCCATCAGCCGCTCGAAGTCGGCGTCGCTCTCCAACGGGTCGTCGGGGATGAAGATGCGCGAGAAGTGGTTGGTGATTCCCCGCGGACGCATGTCGTCGAAATCGGGCTGCACGCTGGTGTTGGTGGACGGCGCGATGACGGCGAACTTGCCGCGCCAGCCAAGCGCATCGACCATGGCCGCCTCCTTCGCCTCCCGTTGCGATCCGCGTCCGGTTCAGCCGGCGGAGGCGGCGCGCGACTGGCCGGGGGTGAGCTTCGCGAGTTCGGCCTTCACCTCGTCGAGGGGCATCACGTCGGCGTATTTCTGGTCGAGGTCGAACAGGTTCGCCTCGTGCGGCCCCGCCGCCCGGTCGCCCGAACATTCGCGCGGCACGATCGGCCGGAACCCGTGCCCCATCGCGTCGACCGCGGTGGCGCGCACGCAGCCGCTGGTGGTGCAGCCGGTGACGATCACGGTATCGACGCCGCGTTTGGCGAGCCATCCCGCCAGATCGGTGGCGAAGAAGCCCGACGGGTAGTGCTTCTCGATCACGCGCTCGCCGGGTCGGGGCGCGAGCTCGTCCACGATCGCGGTGGCGTGGCTTCCGGGGACCAGCTTCCGCATACCCGGGGACTTGAGGTTGAACACCCCGTCCTCGCTGCCGTCTTCGGCGTAGACGTGGGTCGTGTAGCAGATCGGCAGTTCCAGGTGACGGGCCGCGTCGAGCAGGTCCGCGGTGTGCTCGATCGCCGACGCGATGCTGCCGCCGCCGAACATGTCGGGGTCGTTGAAGGCGTTGTTGAAGTCGATGACGAGCAGCGCCGGGCTGCGGCCGAACCCGACGCGATGGCCGAACCCCTGCCGCTCGTAGATTTCGGGTCGATCCGTCACGACATCCTCCCTCCCGGCCGCTTGGCCAGCATAGACGCGCCCCGGCGCCGCGGCAAGGGCGGCGGAGCGCGGCCGCCGGCGGCGCTTGGTTGCGGGCGAAAACCGCGGCGGCGGCGGAAAAATTTACGATTTCCTTACGTTTCAATTAGTTACGATGAAAAACCAGGGAAAAAGCAGGGCCGAAACCGGTCAAAAGCAGGGCGAAAGCAGGCGAAAAGCAAGGGAGAAAACGCAGCGGGAAACGGAGAAATCCTGCTCCGACGGACGTATGATCGTGGAATCAACTCTTTCTCTCCCCCCGTTCCGGCCGGGGTCGCCGGCCCTTCCCCGCGGCGGGAGGCCGCGAGGCTTCCGGTCGCATCTTTCGAGCTCGGGAGGATAATAACACAGATGCTCCCTCATGTCAAGCACAAATTGAGAACATCGCGCCGAGAGGCGCGGAGCCGCCGACGTCCAACAATACGGCGTCGGGTGTGAAAACCGAACGCCGACCGGCGTTTGCATCGTCCTCCCGTACTGCTCATGGGGTTGGGGCCGCGCAAACTTCCGTCGTTCCAGCAGGTTGAACCCAAACCGCGCCTCAGCGGCGGCGTCCACCGCGCATGTGCGGAGACGGTCCCCACCCCGTCACGCGGCTTCCGGACGTCGGTACGGGAAGCACGGTGGACAGAGCAACGAGGCGCCCCGGCTCAACACATATGGGACGTCGCGTGGGCCTCCGGGGACAGCCGTAGCCGTAAGCAAGGTTCCGGCCATAGCAAGACCGGATACCGACCGACCCAATGAGTCGTGTCTCGCAGGTGTCCAAACCAGAACGGCGCGCCGCCGGTTGCGCCCCGCAAGGCGGCGTGAAACACTGCCCGTTCAGCGTCGAGGAGGCGGGGCGATGGATCTGATCGTTCGCGGCGCCCGGCTCGCCGGCCGACCGGGAAACTGGGACATCGGCGTCGAAGGCGAGCGCATCGCCGCGGTCGCGGAGCGGATCGACCGGCAGGCGCCGGAGGAGATCGACGCCGGGGGACGCCTGGCCGCGCCTACCTACGTCAACGGCCACGTGCATCTCGACAAGTGCAACCTGGGCGACGTGATGCGCCCCAACCGCACCAACAGCTTCCAGGAATGCCTGGAGATCACCTGGGAGCACAAGCGGCGCTACACCGTGGACGACATCCTGGCGCGCGCCGGCCGCGCGATCGAGGAAGGGATACTCAACGGAACGACGGTGTTCCGCGTGTTCGCCGACGTGGACGGCGTCGGCGGCCTGCGCCCGCTCGAAGGCATCCTCGCCCTGCGCGAGGCCTGGAGCGGCATCGTCCGCATCGAGACGGTCGATTTCCCGCAGGAGGCGATCGTCCGCGATCCGGGCGCGTTCGAGTTGATGGAGGAAGGGCTGCGCATGGGCGCCGACGTGGTCGGCGGGCTGCCCTGGCACGAGCGCATCGACCAGGACGCGCGCGAGCATATCGACATGTGCTTCGCCCTGGCGACGAAATACGACAAAGACGTCCATATGCTGGTGGACGACACCGACAACCCGAACAGCCGCTCGCTCGAATATCTGGCGGTCAAGACGCTGCGCGAGGGCTATCGCGGCCGGGTGAGCGCGAGCCATTGCGGCGCCCTGGCCAGCTACGACGAGGCGCATGCGCAGAAGGTGATGGCCCTGGTGGTCGAGGCCGGCGTTTCGATCTCCTCGAATCCGCATATCAGCCTGGTGGCGCAGGGCCGCCATCATCAGGAGCCGCTCCGGCGCGGCGTGACCCGGGTCAAGCAGCTGTGGCGGATGGGCGCCAATCTGTTTTCGTCCCAGGACGACGTGAACGACCCCTACTACCCGTTCGGCCGCAACGATCAGCAGGAGGTCGCGGCCTATGTCTGCCACAGCTGCCACATGACCTATCCGGACGAGATCGCCGCGGCGTTCGGCTTCGTCACCGACAACGCGGCCAAGGCGCTCCGGCTCGAAGGCTACGGCGTCGACCCCGGCTGCCGCGCCGATCTCAACGTGCTGGCCGCGCCGACGGTCCAGCACGTCCTCCGCCTGCAACAGCCGCCGCCCTGGGTGATCCGGGGCGGGCGGGTGCTGGCGAGCAGCAGCCTCGAACGAGAATTGCGCCGGCGTCCGGGCGGCTGAACCGCCGCCCGCGCCCGCCGCGCGCCAGGAGAAGGACCCGCCGATGCCGCTCTTTCCGTCGCTCCCCGAGGATGCGCTGGTAGCCCAGATCTACCCGATGAACCCGGAACTGTTCCGCCCCTGGTGCGAGGTCGAGGAAGCCATCATGCGCGGGCCGTCCGCGTTCTCGCCGGGGGAGCGCGAGATGATGGGCGCCTATTGCTCGGCCCTCAACGCCTGCACCTATTGCTACAGCAGCCACGCCGAGGCGGCGATCGCCTTCGGCATCGACCGCGAACTGTTCGAGCCGCTGATGCGGGACGCGGACTCGGCGCCGATCGACGACAGGCTCAAGCCGGTATTCGCCTTCCTGAAGAAGCTCACCCTCACGCCCGCGCGCATGACCCAGGCCGACGCCGACGCCGTGTTCGCCGCCGGCTGGGACGAGAAGGCGTTGCAGGACGCGATCCTGGTCTGCTGCTGCTACGCCTTCATGAACCGGCTGGTGGACGGCCACGGCCTGCCGTCGGACCCGGCGCTGTTCGAGGAGCGCGGACGCCGGCACAAGGAGTTCGGCTACGTCGCGCAATATGCCGGCGAGACCGGCGGCGGGCGCGAATGACCGCCGCCGGCGCGCGGCGGTTCCGGTGCGGGCGCGGGCCTTTGCTCGCGCTCCTGGCCGCGACCGGCCTCGCGGGCTGCGCCGAGGCGCCCGGCCCGATCAACCCGGTGGTGTGGTACGAGGCCGCAAGCGACTGGATCGCCGGCTCCGGCCATTACGCCGCGGCGCGGAAGGCGGCGGCCGAGGCCCCGCCGATCCCGGGCGCGGGCCGGCCCTACCCCGCCCTGTCCGACGTGCCCGAGCGGCCCCGGACCTCGACCGCGGCCGAGCGCCGCGAAGCCGCCGCCCGGCTGGCGGCGGATCGGGCGGACGCGCGCCGCGCCGGGGCCGAGCTGCGCCGCCGCGCCGAAGCCCTGGCCCGGCGCGCGCCGGGCGACGCGCAATAGCGCCGGCGCAGCGGGAGGTTCGTCATGCCCATGCTCGAGTTCAAGGGCAAGCAGCATATCTACGCCCATCATCTGACGGTACCCTACCGCCCGCTGGTTCCCGACAGGGGCCGTTCGCTGAATCCGGCCGACGCGGACGACAATCTGATCGTCCACGGCGACAATCTGGATGCGCTCAAGGCGTTGCTGCCGCGCTACGGCGGGCGCGTCAAATGCGTCTATATCGATCCGCCCTACAACACCGGCAACGAGGGCTGGCGTTACAACGACAACGTCAACAGCCCGCTGATGCGGGAATGGTTGGCGCGGAACGGCGCGATCGACGGCGAGGATCTGGAGCGCCACGACAAGTGGCTGTGCATGATGTGGCCGCGCCTGCATTTGCTCAAGGAGCTGCTGGCGGAGGACGGGGTGATCTTCGTCTCCATCGACGACAACGAGCAGCATCATCTGCGAATGATGATGGACGAAATTTTCGGCGAAGGGAATTTCTTCGCCGTTCTGACGCGAAGGGCGATGCACACCGTTCGCAATAGCAGCAAAGATTTTAATCTGAATGCAGACTATATTCTCGCTTATGCAAAATCCAAATCCTGGTTCGGGAAGAACAAGAATCGCTATATTCGCTACGTCACCGATAAATCGGCGAAATATCCACATGACGACAACGATGGACGCGGCCGGTACAAACGGGATCCCATTCATGCGAGGAATTATTACAAACCATATAGATTCACGTTCTCGAACGGTGCCGTGTGGTCCGCCCCTGCCGGAAGGTATCCTGTATATTCAGAAGAAACGCTCCATCATATGGAAGAAGACAATCGGATCGATTTGACCGGTAAAGAACCCATGGCGAAGCGTTATTTGTCCGAAGTGCAGGAAGGACAGCCTCCCGACGCCGTTCTAATGCCGGAGATCGTAGGATTCAATTCTAATGGAACGACGGAGCTTCGCAGGATATTCGGTCAAGCTGGCGTTTTTCCGCAACCGAAGCCGACGAAACTGATCAAGTTCCTGATCGAGATATTGCGCAGCGAAAGACGCTCTCATTCTCGACTCCTTCGCTGGCAGCGGCGCGACCGCCCAGGCCGTGCTGGCCCTGAACAAGGAGGACGGCGGCGACCGCAGGTTCATCCTCGTCGAATGCGAGGACTACGCCGATACGGTCACCGCCGAACGGGTGCGGCGCGTCATCCGGGGCGTTCCGGACGCCGGGGACGCCGCCTTGCGCGAGGGGCTGGGCGGCTCCTTCACCTATTGCACGCTGGGCCGCCCGATCGAGCTGGAGAAGGCGCTGGACGGCGGCAAACTGCCGCCCTGGTCGGCGTTGGCGGCCTATCTGCTGCAAACCGCCGCCGGCGTCTCCGCCGGCGAGAACGAGCTCGCGCCGCGCGACGAAGACGGGCTGTTCCATCGCGGCGACGGCGTGGACTACTACCTGCTCTACCGGCGCGATGCGGCGTATCTGCGCGGCGACGAGGCGATGCTGCAAGCGGACCGCGCCCAGCGCATCGGGGCCGTAAACCGAAAAGAAAACAGGAAGGCCGTCGTCTTCGCGCCGGGCAAGTATATCGGCCAGCGCTACCTGACGGACATGAACATCCTGTTCTGCCAGCTGCCCTACGAACTGCATCGCGGATAGTCGCGCCGTGTTGGAGCTGAAGGAATACCAGACCGGCGCGCTCGACGCCTTCGTCCGCTGGCGCGACGCGCTGGCGGAAGCGGAGCGGAAATCGCAGGACGGGATCGCCGCGCTCGAAACGGCCGGAGTCGCCGTTCCCGACGAACTCCGCGACTGGCCGAGAGCCGCCTGGAAGGAGCTGGCCCGCGCCGGCGGCGTCGCCGCCGCGGCGGGAGACCATGTGAGCCGCACCGACGAGGCCGGGCGGCCGATCCCGCATGTCTGCCTCAAGCTGCCGACCGGCGGCGGCAAGACCCTGCTCGCCGCCGCCGCCCTGGAGCGGCTGGACCGGCAGACGGGTCTGACGCTCTGGATCGTCCCTACCCGCGCCATCTACGAACAGACTTGGGCCACGCTCCGCAATCGGGAGCATCCCTACCGGCAGATGCTGGAGCGCACCAGCGGCGGGCGGGTCAAGCTGCTGGAGAAGGACGAGCCCTTCGCCGCCGCGGACGCGGAGCATTACCTGTGCGTCATGCTGCTGATGCTGCCCGCGGCCAACCGGCAAAGAGGGCGGGAGTTCCTGCGGATGTTCCGCGACTCGGGGCGCTATCCGACCCTGTTTCCCGACGACGACGATGCGTTCGGCGACGCCAGGCTGCTGCGCGATCATCCCGATCTGGAGCGCGTATCCGCCAACGGCCCGGTCAAGCACAGCCTGTTCAACGTCTTCAAGATGCTGCGCCCGGTGGTGATTCTGGACGAGGCGCACAAGGCGTACGGGCCAAGGCGGGAGACGGGCGAGGAGTTCGCGCGCGCGGTCAGCCGCCTCGATCCCCGGATGGTGATCGAACTGTCCGCCACGCCCAACCGCGGCGTCAGCAACCTGCTGGTCGACGTGACCGGCCTGGAGCTGAAGGCCGAGGAGATGATCAAGCTGCCGGTGCAGGTGACTTCCTTGCGTCAGGTCGAGTGGCGATACGTGCTGGCGCAGGTCCATCAGGAGCTGGAGCGGCTGGACGCCGAGGCGCAGTCGTTGCAGGAAGGCGAAGACCGCTACATTCGCCCGATCGCGGTGGTTCGGGTGGAGCGCACCGGCAAGGAGCAACGGGACGGCGAGCGCATCCACGCCGAGGACGCGCGCGAATATCTGGTGCGGAATCTGGGCGTTCCCGCCGGAGCCGTCGCGGTCAAGTCGGCCGAACGCGACGAGCTGGCCGGAATCGACCTCCTGTCGCCGTTCTCGCCGGTGCGCTGGATCGTCACCAAGGCGGCGCTGGCGGAAGGTTGGGACTGCCCCTTCGCCTATGTGCTGGCGATTCTGGACCACACGACGGCGCAGCGGGCCATCACCCAGCTGGTCGGCCGGGTCATGCGCCAGCCGCAGGCGCGGCGCACCGGCTGGGAAGCCCTCGACCGATGCTACGTCTATTGCTGGAACACCGATGTGGGCGAGGCGGTGAAGCAGGTCAAGCGGGGGCTGGAGGACGAAGGGCTGACCGGGCTGGGCGACGAGGTCGTCTCGAGATCGTCGGATACCCGCCGCGTCGAGGCGCGGCGGCGCGCGCCGTTCCGCGGCAAGGACGTCTTCCTGCCGCTGGTCCTGCACGAAGACGCCGACGGCTGGCGCGAACTGGACTATCTCCGCCATATCCTGCCGGCGATCGACTGGGAGGCCATCGACGCGCCGGATGCGCAGGACAGCAAAGTCGAGGCGGCGATTCGCCAATCGGCGATCGTCGACGTCGACGATGCGCCGTCGGCCGTCCATCCGGAGCAGGAGCTGGAGATCGACCGGACCGTGAAGCTGTCCTGGTTCGCCCGCCGCCTCTCCGACCTCGTCCCCAACGCGTGGCAGGCGGCGCGCATCGCGCAATGCTTGCTGGAAAATCTGCGGGCGGCCGGCCAAACCGACGATACGATCCACGGCCGGCGCTCCTATCTGACGTATGCGTTGCGCAAACACGTGACGGCGGCGATCGAGACGCAGGCGGAGCGCGCGTTCGTCGAGAAACTCGGGCGGCGGGAGATCCGCTTCGATCTGGAGGCCGGCCGGCCCAACTTCCGCATGGCTGATCGCTACGAGCTGACCGTGCCCGAGGACGCCGGCCTGTTCGCCCGGAAAGACGGAACGCCGCTGCAGCTCAGCCTGTTCGAGCCGATCTACGTCCAGCAGTTCGACTCCGCCCTGGAGCGCAGCTTCGCCCTCTATCTCGACGAGCAGAAGGCGTTGCGGTGGTGGCATCGCGTGGCCATGCGCCAATCGGGCGGCAATTATCTCAAGGGTTGGAAGCAGGAACGCATCTGGCCCGATTTCGTGGCGCTGGGCGGCGGGACCGCCCGTCGCCCGCATCTGCTCGTCTTCGAGACCAAGGGCCGCCATCTCGACAACCCCGACGCCGCGTATAAGCGGCGCGTTCTGGAGGCCCTGGAAGGCGCGTTCAACTGCGGAACGATGACCGTGCGGGACGGCCCGGGCGTCTTCCGGCTGGTGTTCGACGAGGCCGAATTCCCGGCGGCCCTCGCCGGGCTGGACGAGGCCGGATAGCGCCGGGGCAGGCTCCGCCGGCGGCGGCGAGTCGGCCTTCCGGCTTGCGGGCGAAGGGCCCGCGCCATATATCCCTTGGGCATCCATCCTTCGGGTATCCCCGGGGCGGATGCGCCGCCCGCCGGCCGCAGGGTGAAAGCCATGGACGACGCCTTCTATCGCATCAAGCGACTGCCGCCCTACGTCTTCGCCGAGGTGAACGCGATGAAGGCCGCGGCGCGCGCCGCCGGCGAAGACATCGTCGATCTCGGTATGGGAAACCCCGACCGCCCCTCGCCGCCCCACGTGGTGGAGAAGCTGGTCGAGACCGCCCGCAACCCGCGCACCCACCGCTATTCCAACTCGCGCGGCGTCCCCGGCCTCCGCCGCGCGATCGCCGCCTATTACGGTCGGCGCTTCAACGTCGACCTCGACTTCGAAACCGAGACCATCGTCACCCTGGGATCCAAGGAGGGCCTCGCCAATCTCGCCATGGCGATCGCCAGCCCGGGCGACGTGGTGGTGGTCCCCAACCCGACCTACCCGATCCATGCGTTCGGCTTCATCATCTCGGGTGCCGCGCTGCGCCACATCCGGGTCGGCGAGGGCATCGACTACATCCGCGAGCTCGACCGGGCGGTGCGCTACTCGGTGCCGCCGCCGGTCGCCGTGGTGGTCAACTACCCCGCCAACCCGACGGCCGCGGTCACAGACCTCGCCTTCTACGAGGAGCTGGTCGCGTTCTGCCGGCGCGCCGGCCTCTACGTCATCTCCGACCTCGCCTATGCCGAGATCTATCTCGACGACGAACCGCCGCCCTCGATCCTCCAGGCGCGGGGCGCCAGGGACATCGCGGTCGAGTTCACCTCGACCAGCAAGACCTACTCGATGCCCGGCTGGCGGATCGGCTTCGCCGCCGGCAACCGGGCGCTGATCGCCGCGCTCGCGCGGGTCAAGTCCTATCTCGACTACGGCGCCTTCACCCCCATCCAGGTGGCCGCGACCGCGGCGCTCAACGGGCCGCAGACCTGCGTCGACGAGATCCGCGACACCTACCGCCGCCGCCGCGACGTCCTGGTCGAGAGCTTCGCCGCCGCCGGCTGGGCCGTGCCGCCGCCGCGGGCCACGATGTTCGCCTGGGCGCCCATCCCGCCCGCCTTCGCCGGGCTCGGCTCGGTCGAGTTCGCCAAGCGCCTGCTGAGCGAAGCCAAGGTCGCGGTCTCGCCCGGCCTCGGTTTCGGCGAACACGGCGAAGGCTTCGTGCGGATCGCCCTGGTGGAGAACCGCCACCGCATCCGCCAGGCCGCCCGCAACGTCAAACGCTTCCTCGCCGCCGCGGAAGAGACTGCGCACGGGGCGGAACGGGCGCCGGACCGCGCGGAACCGCGCGCCGTCGCCTCTTGAACCCGCCGTTCCGAGTCGCCGTCGCCGGCCTCGGCACCGTCGGCGCGGGCGTCGTCCGGCTGCTGCATGAACGGGCCGGAGCGCTCGCCCGGCGCTGCGGGCGGACGCTGACGGTGACCGCGGTCTCGGCGCGCGACCGCGGCCTGGACCGCGGCGTCGATCTCGGCGGCGCGGCGTGGTTCGACGACCCGGCGGCGATGGCGGCCGACGCCGACGTCGACGCCGTGGTCGAGCTGATCGGCGGCGAGGACGGCGTCGCCAAGGCGGTCTGCGACCGGGCCATCGCCGCCGGGCGCCACGTCGTCACCGCCAACAAGGCGCTGCTCGCCCGCCACGGCGCCGCGCTCGCGCGCGCGTCGGAGGCCGCCGGCGTGGCGCTCTGCTTCGAGGCCGCGGTCGCCGGCGGCGTCCCGATCGTCAAGGCGCTCCGCGAAGGCCTCGCCGGCAACCGGTTGAGCCGCGTCTACGGCATCCTCAACGGCACCTGCAACTACATCCTGACCTCGATGCGCGAGACCGGGCGCGATTTCGGCGACGCGCTCGCCGAGGCGCAGGCCCTGGGCTACGCCGAAGCGGATCCGGGGTTCGACGTCGACGGCATCGACGCCGCCCACAAACTCGCCATCCTGACCAGCGTCGCCTTCGGCCGCGAGGTCGATTTCGACGGCGTCCACGTCGAGGGCATCCGGCGGGTTTCGGCGGAGGACATTGCATTCGCCGAAGAACTGGGATACCGGATCAAGCTGTTGGGAATCGCGCGGCGAACGGAGCAAGGCATCGAACAGCGCGTGCATCCCTGCATGGTCGGGCTGGAAGCGCCGATCGCCCATGTCGAGGGCGTGTTCAACGCGGTCGTCGCCGAGGGCGATTTCGCCGGCACGACGGTCTACGAAGGGCGCGGTGCCGGCGCCGGCCCCACCGCCTCGGCGGTCGCGAGCGATCTGGTCGACGTCGCGCGCGGCAACCGCATCCCGGCCTTCGCTCTGCCCGCGGCCGAACTCGCGCCGGCCGACACCGCGCCCATGGACCGGCATTTCGGGGCGTATTACCTTCGCCTGATGGTGCTCGACCGGCCGGGCGTGATCGCCGACGTGTCGGCGGCCTTGCGCGACCAGCAGGTGTCGATGGAATCGATGCTCCAGCGCGGCCGCGATCCGGGCGAGCCGGTGCCGGTCGTCATCACGACGCACGAGACGCGGGAGGCGGCGATGACCCGCGCGCTGGCGGAGATCGGCCGTCTCGACACCGTGGTCGAGCCGCCCTGCATGATCCGCATCGAACCGTTGAACAGATGACGCCGAAGGGGGATGGCCGTGGCTGAGCAGGACGGCATGGACCGCAACCTGGCCCTGGAGGTCGTCCGCGTCACCGAGGCGGCGGCTCTTTCCGCCTCCCGGCTGATGGGCCGGGGCGACGAGCGGGCCGCCGACCAGGTCGCGGTCGATGCGATGCGGAAGGCGCTCAACAGCCTGGCGATCGACGGCGTCGTCGTCATCGGCGAAGGCGAACGCGACGAAGCGCCGATGCTCTATATCGGCGAGCGGGTCGGGACCGGCGCCGGACCCAAGATCGACGTCGCCCTGGATCCGCTCGAAGGGACCACGATCACCGCCAAGGGGCTGACCAACGCGCTCGCCGTCGTCGCCATGGCCGAAGAGGGCGGATTCCTCAACTCGCCCGACGTCTACATGGACAAGATCGCCGTCGGCGGCGGCCTTCCGGACGGCATCGTGGACCTCGACCGGGAGCCGGCCGACAACCTCCGCAGCCTCGCCGGAGCCAAGGGCGTCGAGGTCGCCGATCTGGTCGCCTGCATCCTCGACCGGCCGCGCCATGAAGAACTCATCGCCAAGGTCCGCGAGGCGGGCGCCCGGATCATGCTCATCTCCGACGGCGACATCAGCGGCGTGATCGCCACCTCGCAGCCGGAGAGCGGCGTCGACGTCTATATCGGCGTCGGCGGCGCGCCCGAGGGCGTCCTCGCCGCGGCGGCGCTGCGCTGCATCGGCGGGCAGATGCAAGGTCGGCTGAAATTCCGCAACGACGACGAGCGGAGTCGCGCCGGGCGCTGCGGCATCGTCGATTTCGACCGCAAATACGCGCTGGAGGAGCTGGCCGGCGGCGACGTCATGTTCGCCGCGACCGGCGTCACCAACGGCTCGCTGCTGCGCGGCGTCCGGCGCTATGCCGGCGGCGCGGCGACCCATTCGCTGATCATGCGCTCGCGCTCGGGCACGGTCCGCTATATCGAGGCGCGGCACAACTTCGTCCGCAAGACCGGTTTCGGTCCGGTCGACCGATAGCCCGCGCCGCGCGCCGAGACGGGACTCGATCGTGACCGAAAGGCCGGAGGACGCCCCCGGCGCCGCGGCCGTCCTCGACGTGGACCGGTCGGTCACCGGCCGGCGCTGGCGGCCCCGGCTCGACGACGACCGGTTGGCGCTGGCGCTGGCGCAGCGGCTGGCCCTGCCCGAGATCGTGGGCCGGGTCATGGCGGCGCGCGGCGTGGGCTTCGACGAGGCGGATTCGTATCTCGCGCCCCGGCTGCGCGATTCGCTGCCCGATCCGTCGCATCTGCTCGGCATGGACGCCGCCGTGGACCGGCTGATGCGCGCGATCGCCGACGGCGAGACCGTCGGCGTGTTCGGCGACTACGACGTCGACGGGGCGACCTCGGCGGCCCTGTTGACCCGGTTCTTCGCCGCGCTGGGGCGGGAGACGCGCGTCTACGTCCCCGACCGGCTGAAGGAGGGCTACGGCCCCAATATCGGCGGCCTGACCGCCCTGCAACGGGAGGGGGTCTCGGTGGTCGTCACCGTGGATTGCGGGACCACCGCCTTCGCGCCGCTCGCCGAGGCCGCGGCGCAGGGGCTCGACGTGATCGTCGTCGATCACCATATCGGCGAGCCGCTGCTGCCCGACGCCGTCGCCGTGGTCAACCCCAACCGGCTCGACGAGACCAGTCCGCACCGCCAGCTGGCCGCGGTCGGCGTCGCGTTCCTGATGGTGGTGGCGCTCAACCGCGCGCTGCGCGCCGCCGGCTGGTACGGTCAGGGCCATGCCGAACCCGATCTGATGTCGTGGCTCGATCTGGCGGCGCTGGGGACGGTCTGCGACGTGGTCCCGCTGACCGGCCTCAACCGGGCGATCGTGGCCCAGGGGCTGCGGGTCATGGCGCGGCGACGCAACGCCGGGCTGGCCGCGCTCGCCGACGCGGCGAAGCTCGACGAACGGCCCGACGCCTATCACGCCGGCTTCGTCCTCGGCCCGCGGGTCAATGCCGGCGGCCGCGTCGGCGAGTCCGGAATCGGCGTCCGGCTGCTGACCACTGACGACGGCGCCGAGGCCGCCGCCCTGGCGGCGAAGCTCGAAGGCTTCAACCGGGAGCGGCAGCAGATCGAGGCCGAGGTCCTGGCCGCGGCGCTGCCTGCGGCCGAGGCCCAGGCCGGAGACCCGCTGATCCTCGTCGCCGCGCCGGACTGGCATCCGGGCGTGATCGGGATCGTCGCCGGGCGTCTGCGCGAACGCTTCCATCGGCCGGTCTGCGTGATCGCGATCGCCGACGGCGTCGGCAAGGGATCGGGCCGTTCGATCCCGGCGGTCGCGCTCGGCGACGCCGTGATCGCCGCCCGCCAAGCGGGTCTCCTGATCAACGGCGGCGGCCATGCGGCGGCGGCCGGGTTCACGGTCGAGGCGGGGCGGCTGGGCGAGCTGCGCGGGTTTCTCGCCGACCGCATCGAACGCCAGACCGGCGGAAGCCCGCCGGTCCCCGAACTCGCGTTCGACGGCGCGCTGACCCCGGCGGCGGCCACGTTCGAGCTCGTCGAGCTGCTCGACCGGACCGGGCCGTTCGGCGCCGGCAATCCGCGGCCCCGCTTCGCCGTCCCGGCGGCGACTGTGATCCGGCCCGAGACCGTCGGCAACGGCCACGTCCGCTGCTTCGTCGCCGGCGCCGCCGGCGGGCCGCGTCTGAAGGCGATCGCCTTCCGCAGCGCCGACAACGAGCTGGGCCGCGCGCTCCTGCAGACGGCCGGCGCGCCGCTCCATCTCGCCGGCCATCTGCGCGGCGACAGCTGGGGCGCCCGGCAGAGCGCGCAGCTCGTCGTCGAGGACGCCGCGCCGGTGCGGTGACGACGATGCGGGAGACGGCGGCGAACAGGAGGACCCGCGAGCGGTGGGCTTGCGCCATGCGCCTCTCGCGCCTCGCCCGCTACCACCTGATCGTTCCTCTGAAGCGCAGCCGGCATCCGCCGGATTACGTCGCGCGCGGCGTCGCCGTCGGGCTGTTCTGGGCGCTGACGCCCACGGTGGGCGTGCAGATGGCGATCATCCTCCTGCACTGGCTCGTCGTCCGCCGGCTCGGCCGATGGGAGTTCAACGCCATCCACGCCATGTTGTGGACCTGGGTCACCAACGTCTTCACCCTGCTGCCGTTCTACTACGCCTTCCACGTCACCGGCCAGGTCATGCTCGGCCGTTGGGACGATCTCACCGGGTATCGGGGCTTCGTCCGCCTGAGCGAGACCAGGCTCGACCCGGTGAGCTGGGGCGCCGACCCGAGCCGATGGCTGGAGACGCTGTCGGTCTACGCCGACGTCGTCTTCGCCGGCTGGGGGTTGGCGCTGCTCGTGGGCTCGGCGCCCTACGCCGCCCTCGGCGCATGGCTCGGCTACGCCTGGGCGCTCCGCTTCGTCACCGGCCATCGCCGCGTGCGGGTGGATCGCCGCCTGCGCCGTCACGCCGCCGGTCTCGAATCCGGTTGATTTTTCCGCCGCCGCCGATTACTTGTCGGAATCGCTGACCCCATCGTCTAGAGGCCTAGGACATCACCCTTTCAAGGTGAAGACACGGGTTCGACTCCCGTTGGGGTCGCCAGACGGCGCTTCCCGACCGGCGGCCGGCCGCGCCCGCGGCGCGGCGACAATCGGCGCGGCGTGGGGTAGCGTCGCCCCGCGCCGACCAGGGATGCCCAACCGGGGATGCATCGCCATGACCGCCATCGAAGAGCCGCTGCAAGACATCGCGCATCTCGGCCATATCGAACTGCTGACTCCGAAGCCCGACGAGAGCCTGTGGTACTTCACCGAAGTGCTGGGGATGGAGCGCGTCCATGGCGAAGGCCGGTCGGCTTGGCTCCGCTGCTATGGCGACTATGCCGCGGCGACGCTCAAGCTGACCGAGGCCCCGCAGGCCGGCGTCGGACATATCGCCTGGCGCGCCGTCAGCCCGCAGGCGCTCGAACGCCGCGCCCGGGCGATCGAACGGACCGGACTCGGCGTCGGCTGGTCCAACGGCGATTTCGGCCACGGCGAATGCTATCGCTTCCGCGATCCCGACGGGCATCTGATGGAGGTCTATTACGAGGAGGAGCGCTACGTCGCCCCCGATCATCTGCGCTCGACGCTGTTGAACCTGCCGATGAAGTACACCGGGCGCGGGGTGGGCGTCAGGCGCACCGACCATCTCGCGGTCCTGTGCAAGGACGTGGCCCGCAACCGCGCCTTTGCGGCCGAGCAGCTCGGACTCAAGCTCCACGAGCAGGTGATCTACGAGAACGGGACGCGGGAGATCGGCTCCTGGATGAGTTCGACCAACTCGCATCACGAGCTCGCCTACATCCTCGACGTGAAGGGTATGCAGGGCCGACTGCACCACGTCTCGCTGTGGCTCGACCATCGCGACGAGGTGATCCGGGCCGCCGACATCATGACCGAGAACGGCGTCTTCATCGAGGCCGGGCCGTCGAAGCACAACAACTCGCAGGCCTTCTACCTCTATTCCTTCGAGCCGGGCGGCAACCGGGTCGAGGTCTATACCAGCGGCTTCTTCGTCTTCGCGCCCGATTTCGAGCCCGTCGTCTGGGACGAGGAGACGCGCGGCGCCGGCGTCTACTGGGGGGCGGCGCTGCCGGACAGCTTCCTCGACTACGGCACGCCGGCGACCGACGCCGGCGCGCAAGACCGGGGCGTCCCCGTGTTCGACCCGCAGTAGCCCCGATGGAGCCGGGCGTCGGGCGGGTTTCCGCGCTCGACAGCGAAATGGTCCATGTCGAGCTGGGCGGGCCGGCGGGGCCGAACGTCGTCTTCCTCCATGGCAACCCTACCTCGTCCTATCTGTGGCGCAACGTCATGCCGCACGTCGCCGGGCGCGGCCGCTGCCTGGCGCCCGACCTGATCGGCATGGGCGGTTCGGGCAAGGCGCCGGGCGGCGGCTACCGCTTCGCCGACCACGCCGCCTATCTCGATGCGTGGTTCGACGCCGCGGTCCCCGACGGCCCGGTGGTGGTGGTAGGCCACGATTGGGGCTCGGCGCTTGGCTTCCACTGGGCGCGCCGCCATCCGGACCGCGTCGCCGGCATCGCCTATATGGAGGCGATCGTCGCCCCGCTGACCTGGGAGGACTGGCCGGAGGCCTCGCGCCGGGTCTTCCAGGGCTTCCGCTCCGCGGCCGGCGAGAAGATGGCGCTGGAGCAGAACCTGTTCGTCGAACGGGTCCTGCCCGGCAGCATCCGGCGAACGCTCGACGACGACGAGATGGCGGCCTATCGCGCGCCGTTCGCCGAGCCGGGCGAAGGCCGCCGCCCCACCCTCGCCTGGCCGCGCGAGATCCCGATCGGGGGCGAGCCGGCGGACGTGTGCGGGATCGTCGCCGACTACGCCCGCTGGCTGTCGGCGAGCCCGACGCCGAAGCTGTTCGTCAACGCAGAGCCGGGCGCGATCCTGGTCGGACGCCAGCGCGAGTTCTGCCGCTCCTGGCCGGCGCAGCAGGAGGTCACGGTCCGGGGCGTCCACTTCGTCCAGGAGGACAGCCCGGACGAGATCGGCCAGGCCGTCGCGCGCTTCGTCGCCGCGCTCGCCTGAGACGGCCGCGTCTGCGCGTCTGGCCTTGCGCGGAGGAAACGCGCTATTGTCGCTCCGAACCCACAGGCCGGGACGGCCGCGAGGAGAGACCTCATGAACGCGAAATCGGTATCGGCGCTGCTGCTGGCCGCGGTCGTCGGCTGGCCTGCGCTCGCCGCCGGCGAGACGGTGAAGATCGGCTATATCGACCCGTTCTCGGGCGGGTTCGCGATCTTCGGCAAGCACAAGAAGGACGGCTTCGAACTCGCGCTCGACCATCTCGGCCGCAAGATGGCGGGCCGGGACGTAGAAGTGATCTACGGCGACACCCAGCGCAAGCCGGACGTGGCGCGGCAGCTGGTCGAGCGGCTGATGAAGCGCGACCGGGTCCACGTCATCGCCGGCGTCATGTTCTCCAACGTGCTGGCCGCGGTGCAGCGCCCGGTCGTCCGCAACAAGACGATCCTCGTCAGCAACAATGCCGGCTGGTCGGGCATGGCGGGCAAGCATTGCAGCCGCTACTTCTTCTCCACCTCGTGGCAGAACGACCAGATGCCGGAGGCGATGGGCGAGCTGCTGAACCGGGACAAGCCGGGGGACGTGTTCCTGCTGTCCGCGAACTATCAGGCCGGGAAGGACATGCTCGCCGGGTTCGAGCGCTACTACCAGGGCAAGATCGCCGGCCGCATCCTCTACCGGCCGGGCCAGCGCGACTTCCAGGCGGAGATCTCGCAGATCCGCGCCGCCAGGCCCGGGGCCATCTTCGCCTTCGTTCCGGGACCCTGGGGCGTCGCCTTCGTCAAGCAGTACCGCGCCGCCGGCCTCAACGAGACGATCCCGCTCTATACCGTGTTCTCGATCGACTTCCTGACCCTCTCGGGCCACGGCAAGAGCGCCATCGGGACCTTCCACACCACCTACTGGAACCAGGATTCCGAGGATCCGGTGAACCGGCGGTTCGTCGAGGACTTCCGCAGGAAATACGGCTATTTCCCGTCGCAGTATTCGGCCCAAGCCTACGATTCGGCGATGCTGATCGACGCCGGCGTGCGCGGGGCCAAGGGCGATCCGTCCGACACCGAGGCGATGGTCGAGGCGATGGAGAAGGGCTTCCCGTCGACTCGCGGGCCGTTCGCCTTCAACGTCAACCACTTCCCGATCCAGAATTTCTACAAGCGGGAGGTGGTGGCCGGCGCCGACGGCGACCCGACGATCGTGACCCGAAGCGTCGTGTTCGAGAACCACAAGGACGCCTATTACAAGGAGTGCGACCCCAGGCGCATGATGTGACCGCCGAGAGCGGCGGAGAAGGGAGTTCGGATGGCATCCTGGCGACTCGCGACCTATGCGGCGAAGGACGGCGAGGCGCGCGCCGGCCTCGTGGTCGGGGACCGCGTCCTCGACCTTGCGCCGGCCCTGAAGGCGCACGCCAAGGCGGCGGGGAAGCCGCTCGCCTTCTCGGGAGCGACGGCCCGGTCGGTGCTGGAAAACTGGACCAGGGCGCGGCCGATGTTGAACGCGATCGCCGGCGCGGGCGCCAGACGCGCCCTGCCGCTCGCCAAGACCCGGCTGCTCGCGCCGCTCCCCGATACGGGAGCGATCTATTGCGCCGGGGCCAATTATTACGACCACGCGCGGGAGATGGGCGTCGAGATCGTCAAGGCGAAGGTCAAGCCGTTCTTCTTTCTCAAGGCCGGCGGGACGACCCTCATCGGGCCGGACGCCGCGATCCGCCTGCCCCGATGGTCCCGGCAGGTCGACTGGGAAGCCGAGATCGCGGTCGTCATCGGTCGCGCCGCGCGCAACGTGGCCGCGGCCGATGCGATGAAATACGTCGCCGGCTACACCATCTTCAACGATCTGTCCGCGCGCGACGTCATGATTCGCGAAGACTGGCCGTTCCGCTTCGACTGGCTGTTGCAGAAGAGTTTCGACACCGCGGGGCCGATGGGGCCCTGGATCACGCCGGCGTCGGAGATCCGCGACCCGCACAAGCTCAAGATCGACCTCTGGGTCAACGACCGCCACGAACAGGACACCGGCAGCGACCAGATGGTGTTCGACGTCCCCGAGCAGATCGCCGCGCTGAGCCGTCAGATCACCCTGCGGCCGGGCGACGTGATCTCGACCGGAACCGGCGCCGGCGTCGGTCGCCCCAAGGGCCGGTTCCTGGCGCCGGGCGACCGGGTGAAGATCGTAATCGAGGGCCTCGGCGCGCTCCGCAACCGGGTGGTCGAGGGACGGTAGTCAACGGTCGGACGGCACCTCGCGTCGGCTGCGTCTTGACGGCGCGTGGGCCTCCGGGGGCAGCCATGGCCGTAAGCAAGCTTCCGACCGTGGAATGACGGGACATCGACTGGCGCGATGGGCCGCGTCTCACATATCTGAACCAAGTCGACGCCGCGCCGCGAAAGCCTATATCGGCGCCGACATCGGCTCGAAGGCGTCTTCGCAGTTGACCAGATCGACCTTCTTCCAGGCGATGCGGAAGCCGTCGCCGTCGCGCGACAGGCGGTGCAGGTAACGGCCGGCGAACAGGCGCTGGCGGTTCTGGCGGTACTCGACCATGGTGAAACCGGAGCCTGCAACGACCGCGCCCGCGGCTTCGTCCACCTCCTCGATGGTCACGCCGGCCAACAGATGGACGGTCCGCGACGGCGGCGTCTGCGCGTGGATCTTGGGGTGGAGCAGCCGGTCGACGCGCGTCCGCATCAACTCGCGGTCGTCGAAGAACAGCGAGGCGTGGTTGTGCGGATCGGGCTGGCCGGGCGACGACGGCGCCCAGTAATAACCGTCGTCGGCGAACAGGGCCATCCAGTCGTGGAACCGGCGCTCGTCGAGCAGCCACGCTTCGAACAGGAGGAACGCTTCGACCTCGGCGCGCAGGGCGCCGGCCGCGACGGTCCCGGCGCGGAACCCGGTCCAGTCCACGGCCGCGCGGCGCCCGTCAGCCGGCGGCGCACATATAGGCGAGCCAAGCCTGGTATTGCTTCCGCATCGCCATTTCGTGCATCGCCGACGCCTCGGTCGCCCGCCGGTTGGGCGCCTCGATCTCCTCGCCCATGCCGCGCGAGAAATCCACCCAGTCGCTGGCGCGGCTCGCGAGCCCCGCCTGGGTGCGGACGAACGCCTCCATGTCGTCGGTCTGCACGAACGACGCCGCCGAATGGGTGACGTTCAGCAGGCGGATGTTGCGCTGGTTCATCGCCTCGGGCGCGCCCTTGAAGCGGATCGGGTAGACCGCAACCTCGGTCAGATCGACGGCCAGCGGCTTGACGACCCGGATATGGACGTTCAGCCCCATGATCGACGCGCTCGGATACAGCACCGAGTTGTGGAATTGCGGGGCGAGGATTTCCTCCGCCCGCGCCGCGCCGACCTTGGCCGCGAGCGCGGCCTTGTAGGCGTCGAACGCCGGGCTCGACCGCTTGGACTCGTCGAGGGCGGTGTTGCTGGTCCAACCGTGCCCCGCCGCGCCGGTGGAGAAGCTCCGCCGCCCCGCCCAGGATTTCGCGGTCTTGTTCTTCTCGACGACGACGGCCCCCTTGGCGTCGCCCTCGCGGCGCGAAAACTGCACCCCCTCCCGGTTGGTGGTCGAGGCGTGCGAAAACGGCACATGGTAGGAATCGAGCATGTTGTCGATCTGGAGCTTCCAGTTGCCGCGATATTTGTAGCGGTGCACGCCGGCGTCGAGCAGCAGCTCGCCATCGGGCGCCCGGTCGACGAGATCGTCGACATTGGCCTTCATCGGGCCGAGAAACTCCTCGAAGGACGGCCCCTCCCCGGCGCAACGCGCGAACACGAAGCCGCGGTATTCGCCCGTCTCCGGCAGCGGCGCGAGCCCGAAATCCCCGAGATCGAAATGGGGCGCGCAGCCCTCCGGTGCCGGGACCTTGAGCAGCTTGCCGTCGGTGTCGTAGGTCCAGCCGTGATAGAGGCACTCGAAATACTTGGCGTTGCCGGTCTCGCGGTTGCACAGCTTGGCTCCGCGATGCGAGCAGCGGTTGAACAGAACGCGGACGCCGCCGTCGCGATGCCGGCACAGGATGACCGGCTGCCTGCCGATCCGGGTGGAGAAATAATCGCCCGCCTCCGGGACCTGGCTCGCATGTCCGACATAGACCCAGGCGCGGCCGAAGATGCGCTCCATCTCCAGTTCGAAAATCCCGGGATCGGTATAGAGCCGCCGATGGACCCGCCCCGGCTGAACCAGACGGGACATCTCGTCCGGCGTTCCGTCGAACATCGCCGCCTCCATGGGCGTCCGCGCCGCAGACCGCGGATAGTGGCGCGACCCCCGCCCCGGCGCAAGATCGCCTCACGCCGGCGCGGGGCGATCCTCCGAAAAGTCGCCGCGTCGATGATTTTCTACTTGACACAGGGAAATTTTTGTGTTACGATCCACCATCGTCGACGGATGCGACCGGGCCCCCGCGGTGGACCGCCGGCGGGGTTTTCCATCGCCCGGACCGAAGACTCCGGCGGGTCGATCCCCTGCAATCGAAGATTGCAGTTTCGATGACTTGATCGAAGACGGCGTCGTCGCGCCGCCGCGTCGGATCGGTGGCTTGGACCGGCGACCTCATCGAAGCGGAGAGGCCAGGGATGGATGGCAACGCGCGCCGCCAAGCGGTTTCAGGCGGCGAAATCACCTCGCTTTTCGCCTGCTTTCGCCCCGGTTTTGGCCCGTTCCGGCCCTGCTTTTCACCTGCTTTTTTCGGTGTAACCTATTGATATATAAAGAAATCGAAAAATTTTTCACCGGCGAAGCGATTCCCGCCCCTGGCGCGCCGCCGCCTCGCCCTCGGCTCGCATGGCGGGGCGGGCCGATTCCGCGCCGGCTCGGGATGGATTCGGCAACCGGATTCTCTGCAATCGAAGATTGTATTCCATCAAGACGGAAAGGGGTCCGGACGAGGCGCAATTCCGCCCGCGAAACCTTGCCGGAGCCGGCCGCGGCGGCCGCGGCGCGATTCGCCGACCGCTCGCCGGCGTTTTCGTAGAAGATTATGGTAGCGGCCGATCCCCGACCGGCGGACCCGACGCCGCGGCGACGGACCGCGTGACCGCGGGAGAGGAGGACCGACATGGAACGCACGGCAGCGGGCGCCGGCGCCGCCGCCCGCCGCGGCCTGCGGGATTCGGGCTACGCGTCGCCGCGGTCTACGGGCGTGACGACGATGCCGCCCGGGCCTTCCACCTCCGCCTGGACCGACAATCCGGTCTTCGATCTCCTCAAGCAGTCCTGGACAAGTGAGCGCGGGGCGGACAGGCGCGCCCCCGACCTCAGACCGTATGGCGGCCCGGGCCGAAGTCGGCGGCGATCCGGTTGCGGGCGATGCGAACCTTGCGGGTCGGCGGCGGCGTGTTGCGGCTGCGGCCGACGAAACGGGGGACGCCGTCGGTGAAACAAGCCCCGATCGCCGGATAGTCGCCATGCTTGATCGCCTCCAGCGCCGTGCCCTTGCTGCCGCCCAGGGGCGCATCGATCACCAGCACGTCGGCGTCGCGGCCGGGCCGCAAAAAGCCGCTGTCGAGCCGGTAGACCCGGGCGACGTTGCCGGTCGCCGCGGCGATCGTCTCCTCGGCCGAACGGTCGCTCAGGCAAGCCATCTCGACCACCGACTTGATCATGCCGAGCGGCATCATGCCGGTGCCGGTCGGCGTGTCGGTGGCGATCAGGAAGCGGTCGTACTGGTCGGCTTCGACCGCGAGTCCGAGGCATAGCAGCGCGGTGCGGATATTGCCGGCCTGGCAGATCTGGAGCGCGATGTCGCTCTCGTTGACGATCCGCGGGAAGTCCTCGTCGGGCATGGCGACCGGCCCGCCATTGACGTGGAACGACACGTCGGGCCGCATGTCGAGCAGGTGGTCGCCGGTGATCGGGGCCGAGTCGGGGATCGACGCGCCGCCGGTATGCACGTTGACGATCATCCCGGCGTCCTGCGCCATCCGCACCATCGGCGTGTAGTCGAACGGCGTCCGCACCCCGCCGAATCCCGCCTTGGCGAGCCAGACGCCCTTGTCGGCGATCTCCCGGAAGTCCCCGGCCTCGAGCCCCGGCTCCAGGATGACCGCGCCGGCATGTACGCGCATACCGCCGGGCCGATAGTTGTCGAAGCATTTCTTGGCCGTCACGGCGAGGGCCTTGACGCCTTCGGGATCGGAGGGCCGGCCCGGCACATGGACCTCGCTCGCGCTGATCGACGTGGTGGTCCCGCCATGCAGGTAGCTTTCCAGAAACCCGATCGCGCGCTGCCGCGGCGTATAGTCGCCGAACGCCACATGCACCTGCGAATCGATCATGCCGGGCATCGCCGTCATGCCGTCGGCGTCGATCACCACGTCGCACGCCTCGCCTTCGGCGGCCGAGACCGTCCCGACGCGGGCGATCTTGCCGTCCTCCATCAGAATCGCGTCGCCGTCGGCGAAGGGCTCGCGCCAGTCGCCGGTGACGATCCGGTCGAGATTGACGATCGCCGTCCTCATCGCTTTCCCCTTCGGCGGCCCGCCCCGATCCGCGCCGGGTCAGACCAACCCGTCTTCGCCCCGGACGTCCGCCGCGCGCAGCCCGCCGACGCGGTGGCCGAGCCGGCCGCGATTGGCCAGGCAGCAGATCACCGCGATCTCGTCGGCCAGCGGCGCGTCGGGGACCGTCACCGTCATCCCGTCGTAATGCGAGCGCACGTAGAGCGCGTCCTTGTGGGCGAGCGGGACGTCGACCGGCTCGCCCGGAGCCGCGCGCTTGGTGAAGGACGATATCCACGCCTTGCCGCCGCCGACCGCGGCGCGCATCGCGTCGCCATAGACCGTCGTCAGCATGGCGACGCCGTGCTCCTGCTCGCCCAGCGTCCCGATCAGCGCGGCCTTGCCGTAGCTGTCCGCCGCATAGGGCCGCATATGCGCCGCGGCCATGCCGGCGATCTTCTCGCCGACGGCCTTGCTGGCCTCGATCAGGTCGCCCAGATCCTCGACATGGCCGCGCCCGGCATACGGGTTGCGCAGGACGGCGACGACCGCGACCTTGCGGAGCGGCTCGCCGGCGTCGCGCCCCGCCTCGCCGAACGACTCGTCGATCGCGGCGTAGAGCTTGCGGATGTCCATCGGGTTTCCCGCCGGGCGAAAAAAGGGACCGGGGAGTCCCCGGTCCCTCGCCTCGAAACCGCGGCGGCTCAGTTCATCTTCGGGCGATGCTTCTCGACCGACTTCTTGAGCAGCGCGTACATCTCCCGCACCTGCGGGTCCTTGTGCTGGCCGAGGAACTTGTCGCCCAGCGGCCGCAGCTTGGCCATGTAGCGCGCCTGATCCTCGGGCGAGAAGCGGATCACCTCGGCGCCCGCATCCTGCCAGACCTTCTCCATCTTCTTCTGGTTGTTGAACGAGTTCTCGCTGCCCCAATCCTCCAGCGTGCGCGGCGTCTCCCTTACGATCTTGGCCAGATCCGCCGGCAGCTTCTTGAGCCACGCCTTGCTGACCCAGACCCCGGTCGGGATGTAGCCGCCATGGAGGACGGTGATGAACTTGGTCACGGTCTGGAACTTGGTGTAGCCCATGACCACGAGGCTGCTCCGGCAGCCGTCGACCACGCGCCGCTGCAGGGCCGGGACGACTTCGGTATAGGGGATCGGCACGCCGGTGCCGCCGAAGGCCTCGGGCACGGCGCGCTCCATCGGGGTCGCAAGCACGCGGATCTTCCTGCCGGCGATGTCCTCGGGCTTACGGATCGGCTCCAGGCTGGCGATCGACGTCCCGTCATAGACCCAGACATTGGCGCCGAAGACGCCCTTGGAGTCGCCCAGCGACAGGAACTTGTCGCGGAACATGGGATCGGTCAGCGCCTTGTGGCCGTGCTGCATGTTGGCGAAGAGCCCGGGCGCATCCGGCACCTGGAAGGCCGCGTTGACGCCGACGAAAAAGCCCGGCGGGGTCAGGAACATCTCCTGCGTGCCGAGCCGGATCGCTTCGACCTGGCGCGGGATCTTGCCGAGCTGGCTGGCGGGGAAGACCTTGAAGGTGATCCGCCCGCCGGAGGCTTTCTGGATCTCCTCGCCGATCCGCTGCCCCATCTCATGCTGCGGGTCGTTGATCGTCGCGAAGCCGACCTTCATGAGGTATTTCTTCTCGGCGAGCGCATCGCCCGGCGTCAGCCCGGCCGCCGCCCCGACGCCCAGCCCGACGAGCGCCGCGCAACCGCCGCGCGCCCAACGCCGTTTCCGTTCCGAACGCATGTGAGCCTCCTTGCTGGTTTCGGATTGTCCGCCGGGCGACCATACGCAGCGCCGCGCCCGGGCGCAACCGCCGCAGGCCGATCAATCCAGCGCGTCGAGAGCCTCCCTGGCGTTGCGGAAGGCGTCGACCCCGGCCGGAATGCCGCAATAGATCGTCGCGTGGATCAGGGTCTCGCGGATCTCCTCGACCGTGCAGCCGTTGCGGAGCGCGCCCCGCGTGTGCCCCTTGAGCTCGACGCCCTTGCCGAGCGCGGTCAGCAGCGCCAGCGTCAGCAGGCTGCGCGTCTTGCGGTCGAGGCCCTCGCGCGTCCAGCCGTAGCCCCAGCAGTATTCGCACACCATGTCCTGGATGGCGCCGACGAACTCGTCGGCCGCGGCCTTCTCCATCTGCGGATCGACCCATTCCCGGCCCAGCACCTCGCGCCGGACCTCGAGTCCTTTGTCGTGGAGTTCGCGGTTGCTCATGGCCTTTCCTCCGATGGGTCGCGCCGAATCATGCCCCGACCGCGCGGCACGCGGCGTCCAGGGCGCGGATGGTCTCTTCGAAGTCCTCGCCGGTATGGACCGCCGAGACGAAGCGGCGCACGTTGGGCAGAACGTACAGCCCTTCGCGCATCTGCGCGAGATCGAGCGCGCGCGTAGCCCCCGCATCGGACGCGATGATGTCGGCATGGCTCGCCGGCGCGCGATCGAGATACAGGATCTGCCACAGCGACGCGCCGCCGACGGCCAGGGCCGGGACGCCGCGCCGGTCGAGCACCTGCTGGCATTGTTCGAGCAGATAGGCCGCATTGGCGTGCAGCTCCCGGTAGAACCCGGCTCGCTCCAGCGTGCGAAGCGTGGCCAGCCCGGCCGCGGCGGCGACCGGATTGCCGTGCAGCGTGCCGTTGATGTAGGCGTAGCCGGGTCGGTCCTTGTTCGCCGGATTCGCCCGTTCGATCACCTCCGCCCGGCCGGCGACGCAGCCCAGGGGGCCGCCGCCGCCGACGATCTTGCCGTAGCTCGCGAGGTCCGGCCGGACGCCGAAATACTCCTGCGCGCCGCCCCAAGCCAGCCGGAAGCCGGTCACGACCTCGTCGAAGATCAGCAGCACGTCGTTGTCGGTGCAGATCTCGCGAAGCCCCTCGAGAAAGCCCGGGCGCGGAAAGACGATCCGCTGCACCGGCTCGACGATGACCGCGGCGAGGTCCGCGCGATGCTCCGCGACGATCCGCCGCGCCGCCTCCAGATCGTTGTAGGGGGCGACCAGCACCGATGCGCTCACCGCCGCCGGAATGCCCGCCGAATCGGGCTGGCCGAGCGGATAGTTGGAGAGCGCGGCCGGCGCGACGCTGAAGGTCGAATAGTCGTGATTGCCGTGATACGCGCCCTCGAATTTCAGGATCTTGCCGCGCCCGGTGAAGGCGCGCGCAATGCGGAGCGCGTAGAACGTCGCCTCCGAACCGGTGGTCGCGAAGATCAACTTCTCGGCGCAGGGGATCGCATCGACCAGCGTGCGGGCGAGATGGATCGCGGCCTCGTTGAGCGTGCCGAAATAATGGAGGCCCTTCGCGACCTGCGCCCCCGCCGCCTCGGCGACCGCCGGATGGGCGTGGCCCAGGATCAGCGCGCCCGCCCCCGCGACGTAGTCGATACGCCAGCCGCCCTCCACGTCCTGCAGGCGACTCCCGGCGCCGCGATGGATGACGAAGCGGACCTCGGGCGGCAACGCATAGCCGCCCAGCCCGCCCCCCGGCAGAGCCGCCTCGGCGATCTCGTAATAGGCCTCGTGAGACAGTTCGCCCGGACCGGCGAACGCCGCGTCGGCATCCGGTTCGCCGACGACGGCTGCTGTCGATTCCGTCATCCGTCCCCCACCCGAATCGCCCTTGCCGCCGGGACGCGACGCTACGCCGCCCCTCCCCGGTTGACAAGCCGGGCCGGGCGCGGGCGCGCGGCGTCCCCGATCCGGGCGGCGGCGCGACGCTTTACGCCGGCGCGATAGTGTAGAATAGTGGAGCCGCGCCGGCGAGCCGGCCGCGGCGCGGAAGCGCCGCGCAACCAGAACGAGTTCAGACCGGGAGGTTCCAGATCCGATGATTCCCAAGACATCTCTCCATGCCGGGGTCGCGGCCGTCGCGCTCGCGGCCTGCGGCCACGCGGCGTCCGCCGCCACGACGCTGAAGGTGAGTTCGTGCCTCGCCAAGAACCACGATCAGGTCGAGGCCTATTTCGAGACCTTCCACAACCCGATCAACGCGATGAAGGGCGACCTCAAGCTCCACTATCTCGGCGGCCCCGAGATCACGCCGCGGCAGAAGCAGGGCCCGGCGCTCAAGCGGGGCCTGGTCGACATCATCAACTGCCCCAGCACCTATTACACCGGGCAGGTGCCGGAAGCGCGGCTGACCGGCGCCTCCAACCTGCCGCCGGAGAAGATGCGGGCCAACGGCGCCTATGACATGATGCAGAAGGCGTGGGGCGAGGGGCTGAATGCGCGCATCCTCGGCTGGGGCTATTACGGCGGCGCCGACTTCCACATCTACACCACCTTCAAGCCCAAGATCAGCGAGGCGACGGGCATCGACCTCACCGGCGTCAAGATCCGCTCGACCGGCCTCTACCACCCGTTCCTCAAGGCGATGGGGGCGACGCCGATCGACATCTCGGCGCCCGACGTCTATACGGCGCTCGAGCGCGGGCTGGTCAAGGGCTTGGCTTGGCCCGAGGGCGCGGTGGCCAAGTACGGATGGCAGAACTTCGTCAAGTTCCGCGTCTATCCGGGCTTCTTCCGCTCGACGACGATGACCATCGTCAACCTCGACAGCTACAACAAGCTGACCGGGGCGCAGCGGGCGCTGCTGGACAAGCAGGGGCTGTTCTTCGAGAACGAGAGCGGCAAGGCGCTGCGCAGGAAGGCCGACATCGACAACCGGAAGCTGTTCGACGCGGGCATGCAGAAGGTCATGCTCGAGGGCGCGACGGCCCGGGCCTATCTGAACACGGTCTACGGCAAGAAGTGGGAAGACAACGCCAAGCACAAATACAGCGTGGATTTCGAGGCGCTGAAGGCGAAGATGTACCAGTCGGGAAGCTGACGCGCGCGTCCGCCTTCCACCGACTTCCGGGCGCCGTCCTCGCGACGGCGCTTCTTTTCACATCAGGCTCGGCAGGAACAGCGCCAGCTCGGGATAAGCGACCAGGATGAGGATCAGGATGGTGTCGCAGACGAGGAAGGGGAAGGCCGCGCCCGCGACCTGGAACAGCGTCGTTCCCCTGGGCGCCACGCCGAGCATCACGTAGAGCAGCAGGCCGAAGGGCGGCGTCGTCCCCGCCATCTCGATCGTGATCAGCACGAACAGGCCGAACCAGATGAGATCGAACCCCAGACTGTGGGCGAGAGGAAAGAAGATCGGCACCGTGATCAGCATCATCGAGGTCGCGTCCATGAACATGCCGAGCAGGATCAGCACGAAGAACATGACCAGGAGGATGTAGAGCCGCGAGATTTCAAAGCTCGTGGCCCATTCCAGCATCCCGGCGGTGGCGCCGGAGAAGGCGAGAAGCTGGCTGAAGACGGTCGAACTCATGATGATGAAGAACACCATCGCCGCGACCCGCACCGTGGCTTCGACCGAGGTCTTGACCGCCCGCCAGGACAGCGCGCGGAACGCGCCGGCGAGCACGAACACGCCCAGCACGCCGCAGGCCGCGGCCTCGGTCGGGGTCGCGATGCCGAGGATGATGAAGCCGATCACCATGAAGACGACCAGCCCCATCGGCAGGATGTTGACGGCCACCATCCGCAGCTTGGTGCCCCAGCTCGTGGGCTCGACGTCGTAGGCGGGGGCGGCGTTCGGGTTCATCCACAGCTGCAGGGTGATCATCGCGGCGTACAGGCCGGCGAGGGTGAAGCCGGGCAGGAAACCTGCGATCAGGAGCCGCCCCACGTCGATGTTGGCGATGCTGGCCAGCAGCACGCCCAGGGCCGAGGGCGGGATGATCATCGCCAGCCCGCCGGTGCCCAGGATCGGCCCCATCGACATGCGCTGGTTGTAGCCGCGCCGCCGCATCTCGGGCACCATCAGCGAGCCGAGCATGGCGGTGTTGGCCATCGACGAGCCGGTCAGCGTCGAAAAGATCGACCCGCCGGCGACGGTGAGATAGCACAGCCGTCCGGGCAGGCGTCCGAAGATCGCATCGAGTCCGTCGAAGACCCGGATAGCCAGCCCGGTATGGAAGAACAGCGCGCCCATCATGATGAACATGGGCACGGGGCCCAGAGTGAAGCGGGTGATCAGGATGGTGGAGTTGTCGACGACCTGGTACAGGGCCACGATCGCCCAGTCGTTGTAGAACATCCAGCCGATGATGTTGGTCGTGATGAAGGCGAACGCGACCGGAACCCCGAGCGCCATCATGCTCATGATCATGCCGAGCAGAATGGCGAACGACCAATACCACTCCATCGTCAGACGCCCTCCCGCACATCGGTGCGGTCGCCGTACATGTCGTCGCGGCCGATCAGGTAGCGGGTGAACTCGATGGCGACCAGAAGGAAGCAGAGCGGGATCGGGAGCAGCAGGCTCCACAAGGGCATGTCCTCGCCCCGGATCTCCAGCTCGCCCGATATCGCCGCCTCGACGAACAGTTCGAAGGAGAAATAGAAGAAGGTCAGCGACGACGCGATGCAGATCGCATAGGCCAGCTTGGCCAGCCTGCGCCGATAGGCTCCCGGCATCAGCTGCGTGAGAGCGTCGATGAATACATGCCCCTTCCTGCGCGCCAGCCAGGGCGCCGCCAGCATGGTGAACCACAGCAGGCCGTATTCGACGATCCCGATCGTGTAGGTCGAGGGCGACAGGCCGACGAGCCGCACGAACACGTCGACCACGATCAAGGCGAAGGCCGCGAAGATGACCACGCCCGACAGGTTCTTGAGGCCCACGATCAGGGCGTTGTAGGCGGCTGCGATCTGCTGCAAGCGCGGTCTCCCCGTCGCGCGGATCCGGCGCCGCGATCCCCTACCGCACGCCCGGCGGCAGGAGCTCCTCTTCGCCGAGCGCCCAGTAGCGATAGGTATCCGTCGTGCAGGCCCAGCGGAGACGGCACATCTCTTCCGCCACCTCCCTGGCGCGCGCCTGCAATTCGGGCGTGTCGAGATAGTTCGACGCGAGCTCGAGCTGCCGGCGCGAGTGGTCCTCGTCGGCGACCTCGTGCTCGACGAAGAACTCGATCTCGGGCGCGCTTCTCGGATAGCCGTAATGGCGCTCCAGGGCGGGGATCACGACCTCGCCGGTCAGGGCGGGCATCTGTCCCTCCTGGGTGAACTGCATGGCCAGGGCGACGCCGAGCGGCTCCTCGCGGGTCGTGTGCAGGTAGTAGAGCGCGCGGCCCCACCATGCCGCGGTCATCGGCACGCCCAGCATCTCGTCTCTGGTCAGGCCCGCGGCGGCGCAGAAGCGGAAGATCATGTCCATGTGGTCGTGCGGTTCGCGATCCTCGCCCGGCCCCGCGATCAGTCCTTCCTCCTCGGCCATGTTCTCGACGATCATCTTGCGCACGTCCGGGGTGCCCCGGACATACATATGACCGAACGCCTGGAGGCCCAGGCGGACGTATTTGGCGTGCTGCGCCATGTAGACGCCGAGCACCTGGAGGTCGAGCTCGCCCTTCGAAAGCGCGGCGAACATCGGGTGCCGCTTGGTGTGCCAGCGATCGCGGATGCCGGCGATCTGGCCGGCGACGCCGTCGCCTGCGGGCATCGTCCCTTCCGGCGGCATGGCGGACCCTCCCCTCTCGCCGTCGCGCGTCCGACAAGTGTAGCAAGTCCGACCGCCCGCGACCACCGAGGCGCGATCCGGTACGATCCGGTATATCCGCGGCCGACCGCCAGACGCCGAGACCCCGCATGACCGAATCCGGAGCGCAACCCACTCACGCCGACCCGGTCGTCGCCGAGCTGCTGCGCAACGGGGTCATGGCGGTGACCGAGGAGATGAAGACCAACCTCATGCGCACCGCCTACAACATGATCATCTACGAGGCGTTGGACTTCACGGTCGGGCTGTTCACGGCGCGCGGCGAGACGGTCTCGATCGGGCTGGGGCTGCCGATGTTCATCCGCGGCATGGCCGAAACGCTCAAGGCCAAGCTCGCCCATTTCGGCGCCGACGGGATCGGGCCCGGCGACGTCCTGGTCACCAACGACGCCTACGTCACCGGCAGCCATCTCAACCACGTCACGCTCAGCCTGCCGATCTTCCATGACGACGAGCTGGTCGCCTTCTCCTGCTGCATGGCGCACTGGCTCGAGATCGGCGGCCGGCTGGACGGCATCACCACCGACATCTATTCGGAAGGGTTTCAGATCCCGATCCTCAAGCTGCACAAGGCGGGCGCGGTCAACCAGGATCTGATCGACGTCATCCGCATGAACGTGCGCCTGCCCGAGCGCGCCCTGGGCGACCTGCGCGCCCAGCTCGCGGCGGTCAGGACCGGCGAGCGGGGGTTCCTGGAATTGCTGCGCCGATACGGCCGGGACCGGACGCTGGGCGCGATCCGGGCGATCATGGACCGGGCCGAGGAAGCCGCCCGCGCGCGCACCGCCTCGATCCCGGACGGGCTCTACGAGGCCGAATCCTTCATGGACGACGACGGCGTCGAGATCGGCCGACGCATCCCGATCCGCGTCCGCGTCCGCGTCGCCGGCGAGCGGATGACCGTCGATCTCAGCGACGTCGGCCGGCAGGTGCAGGGCTTCTACAACGCGGGCGTCGCCACCGCCCACGCTTGCGCGCAGGTCGCGTTCAAATGCCTCACCTCGCCCACCGACTACCCGATCAACGAGGGCAGCTTCCGCCCGCTGGAGACGGTCATCCCGCCGGGCCGGGTGGTGAGCGCGCGCAAGCCCGCGGCGATGCGCAGCTGGATGACCTTCCCGATGACCATCGTCGACACCATCTTCAAGGCGCTCGCCCCGGCGATCCCGGCGCGCGTGATCGCCGGCCATCACGCCGATCTGGTGATGGGACGGATGAACGGCGTCGATCCCCGGACGCGCTCGCTGTTCATCGCCGCGGTCGGCCCGACCGGCGGCGGCTGGGGCGCCAAGATGACGGAGGACGGGGTGAGCGCCACCGTGTGCCTCAACGACGGCGACACCCACAACAGCCCGGTCGAGATGATGGAGGCGCAGTATCCGGTGCTGATCGAACGCCACGGGCTGATCCCCGATTCCGGCGGGGCCGGGCGCCATCGCGGCGGCCTCGGCATCGAATACGTCGTGCAGGCCCGTTCGCCGTTGAACTTCAACAGCCAGACGGACCGCGCCAACTGCCGGCCCTGGGGCCTCGACGGCGGCCTCGCCGGAGCCGGCAACCGGATCGGGACCCGCGTCGGCGGCGAGGATTCGCCGGCCCTGCCCAACGCGAAGCTGTTTTCCGCCCGGCTGGAGGCGGGCGACGCGTTCACCGTGAACTCGGGCGGCGGCGGGGGCTTCGGTTCGCCGCTGGAGCGGCCCGCGGCGCGGGTGCTCGACGACGTCCGGCAAGGCTACGTCTCGCCCGGTGCCGCCCGCGATCTCTATGGGGTCGTGATCGACGAAGCGTCGCTGACCCTCGACGAAGCCGCAACGGCGCGCCTCCGCCGGCGCAAGGCCGCGTCCGCCGCGCTTGCCGCCGGGCGGGCGGCGGGGTAGGTTGGCGGCGTCATGGCGATGGACGGACCCGCAATCGGCGCGACGGCGGAGAGTCGGCTCGACGGTCTCGACCTGGACCGGCTGGTCTTCGGCGAGACGTTCACCGATCACATGCTCAGCATGGCCTTCGAGGCGGGCGCGTGGGGGCCGCCGGAGCTCCTGCCCTACGGCCCGATCCCGATGGAGCCCGGGATCATGAGCCTGCATTACGGCCAGATGGTATTCGAGGGGCTCAAGGCCTATCGCGGCGACGACGGACTGATCCGCCTGTTCCGGCCGGACCGCAACGCCGGGCGGCTGCGCGACTCCTGCCGCCGCATGTGCATCCCCGAACTGCCGGAGCCGGCGTTCGTCGATGCGGTCGAGCGGCTGGTCGGCGCCGATCATGCCTGGGTCCCGGACCGGCCGGGTTACTCGCTCTATGTCAGACCGCTGCTGTTCGGCATGGAGCCGAGCCTCCAGGTCCGCCCGGCGAAACGATACCGGTTCATCGTCATGGCCTCGCCGACGGGTCCCTATTTCCGGTCGGACGGCGACGGCCTGTCGCTGCTGGTCGAGACCGCCTGCGCGCGGACCGCGCCCGAGGGCGGCGTCGGCGCGGTGAAGACGGCGGCCAACTACGCCACCACCTTCTTCGCCGCCGAAACCGCCCGGCGCCGGGGCTTCGACCAGGTGCTGTGGCTCGACGGCGCCGCGCATCGCCGGGTCGAGGAAGTCGGGCTGATGAACGTGTTCTTCGTCATCGACGAGGCGGGCCGCGAGCGAGTCGTCACACCCGCCCTCGACGGCGCGGTCCTGCCCGGCGTCACGCGGGCCAGCGCGATCCGGCTGCTCCGCGACCGGGGCGTCGAGGTCGAGGAGCGCGCGATCCTGATCGAAGAGGTCCGCGCGGCATGCGCATCGGGCGCGATGCGCGAAATCTTCGTGACCGGCACCGCGGCCGCGGTGCTGCCGGTGCGGGCGCTCTCCTATGACGGCGCGAAGCTCACGCCATCGGCGGCGAGTCCCGGCCCGCTCGCGCGCAGCCTCCGCGACGAACTCTCCGGGATCCAGTACGGCCGCATCCCCGACCGCCACGGGTGGACGCGGATCGTTCCCGTCTGATCCGGCCGCCTATCCCTACCCGTCCGCGCGTCGGCGCGCCTGGCGTCGGGTCATCTTCTCGGCCAGTTTCGGCGCCGTGCCCGGCCGGCTCCAGGGGCAGACGGCGATGCAGATGCCGCAGCCCTGCGTGTCGTTGAAGTAGGGAATGCACCTGTCGAAATCGACGTACCACTTGCGCGTCCCGCGCACCATCTGCTTGGCGTCGAAGATGGCGTCCGGCGGGCAGGCCGCGGTGCACAGGTGGCAGCTGGCGCAGAAGTCGTCGACGCCGAAGCCGTCGGGCTCGCCCGCCGTCAGCGGCAGGTCGGTGAGGACGCCGGCGAGGCGGAACGAGGCGCCATAGGTCCGGTTGATGATGGAGCCGTGCTTGCCCAGCTCGCCCATGCCGCAGGCGAGCGCCGCCGGGATCAGCAGCACCGGACCCGCCGCCGGGCCGCCATGCGGCTTGGCGTCGTAGCCCTGGGAGCGGATGAAGTTGGCCAGGGCGCGCGCCGCGCGGGTGCCCCGGTTGTACTGGGTCATGACCTCGACCTGGGCCGGGACCTCCGGCGCCGCGGCGAGCCGGCCATGGTCCATCCCGACCCCGATCACGACGATCCAGGGCTCGTCGGCGCGGTATTCCTCGAACACCCAGTCCGGTTCGATGCGCGCGACGCCCACCAGATCGGCCTCGTTGGCGAGGGCGAACGACCGGACCCTCTCCGACCAGTTCTCGGGCGTGTCCTCGACCGGGACCGCCGGCTTGGGCTGCGGCGCGCGCGAACCGCGCCCGCCGTATTTCTTGTCGAAATCCTTGAGTTCCGGCTTGTCGTCGAACTGCCGCAGGTAATACTCCTGCAGCCTGCGATGCGGCAGGTCGATCGACGGCGCGTAATGCCAGTAGATCGGGCTCGGCCGTCGCCGGGCAGTCTCGCCGAGGCCGTTGATCTCGTTGCCCGACACGTCGGGGAGAAGTTCCAGCTGCCGCGGCGGCGGTTGGTAGGCGCCCGTGTCGCGTTTCGACATCGCGTCCTCCGTCAGGGCGGGCCGAGCCCGTCGTCCACCGCCGCGTCTTCGGGTTCGAGGTCGAGCCCCGCCGACTCCGCCGCATGCCGCAGCAGAACCGCGAAGTCGCAATCGGTATGGCCGCGACCGACCACGGCCTGGACGATCTCGCGCGCGGCCGCGGCCACCGGCATCGGGACGCCGCGCGCGCGCGCCGACGCGAGGCCCAGGTCCATGTCCTTGCGCAGGAGCGGCGGCGTGAAGGTCGGCGTGAAGTCGAGATTGACGTAGGCGGGGGTCTTGTAGCGGGTGAAGGCCGAACCCATCACGCTGTTGTTGATGAAGTCCAGGAAGTCGGCGCGCGACACGCCGTTGCGTTCGGCCAGGACGGTGATCTCGGCCAGCGTCTGGGCGACGACGCCGAGAAGCACGTTGTGGCAGATCTTCACCGTGCGCGCGGCGTCGCCCGCGCCGACATGGGTCACGCCGCCCGGCGCGAGGACCTCGAGCAATGGCAACGCCTCGTCGAAGGCGCCGCGCGGACCCGAGGCCGCGATCGTCAGCCGGCCCGCCTCGACGACCCGGGCGTTGCCGCTCACCGGGGCTGCGAGCAGGCGCGCCCCGCGCCGCGCCGCGGCCCGGCGGACTTCCGCGGAGGCCGCTTCGTCCACCGACGTGCAGTCGACCAGGATCGCGGGCGCGGCGGCTTCGTCCGACAACAACCCGCCCGCGACCACCCGTTTGAAGTCGTCGGGTCCAGCGAGCATCGTGAACACGATGTCGCGGTCGGCGAGCGCGGCCGGCGAACTGACGATATCGGCGCCATGCGCCGCCAGCGGCTCCGCCTTGGCCCGGGTCCGGTTATGGACCGCGACGCGGCAGCCTGCGGCCAGCAGGCGGCGGACCATCGCGAACCCCATGCGGCCGGCGCCGATCCAGCCGATCCGGCGCCCGGTCAGGTGGTTGTCCGACATCGCGTTCGATCCCGATCGCTTCGGTTGGGCCGGCTCAACCGCGGGCGAGCTCGGCCGACCAGTCCCGGGTTTCCAGGATTTCGCCGACCCGGCGCAGGAAGGCCGCCGAATAGGCGCCGTCGAAGGCGCGGTGGTCGAAGCACTGCGCGAGCACGCCGACGGGACGGATGGCGATCGCGTCGCCGGCGGCGGCTTCGACTGCGACGGGCCTCTTGCGAACGCCGTCGATGGACAGGATCGCCACCTGCGGCTGGTTGATGATGGGCGCGGTGATCAGCGTGCCGTAGGCCCCGGAATTGGAGAGGGTGTAGGTGCCGCCGGCCAGTTCGTCGGGCGACAGCCGCCGGCCCCTGGCCCGCGCGGCGAGGTCGGCGATCGCGCGCGCGACGTCGGCGAGCGTCCGCGCGCCCGCGTCGCGGACCACCGGGACGACCAGCCCCTCGAAGCCGAGATCGACGGCGATGCCCAGATCCACCCGCCGGTGCAGGATCAGGTCGTCGCCGTCGATGCGCGCGTTGACGTGGGGGAAGTCGGCGATCGCCGCGGCCGCGGCCAGGGCGACGAAAGGAAGGCCGGTAAGGCCGAATCCTTCGCGCGCGCGCCACGCCTCGCCCTCGGCCCGACGCAGGGATTCGACGTTGTGGAAATCGACCTCGATGGCCTGCAGGACGTGCGGGCTGGTCGCGATCGAGCGCCGCATATGCGCGCCGATCCGCCTGCGGATGCGGCTGAGCGGCACGACCTCGGATTCGGGCCCGGCGGCCGCTTCCGGCGGCGACTCCGGCGTATCTTCGTCGAGGGCCGCCAGCACGTCCCGCCGGGTGATGCGGCCGTCCGCCCCGCTGCCCTCGATCGCCGCGGCGTCGAGTCCGTGCGCGGCGATCAGCCGCCGGACCGCGGGCGACAGCGGCTTCCCGCGGGCGTCCCGTTTGCCGGGACCGGCCGGCCCCGCCGCCCCGGGTTTCGCGACCCCGGGTTTCGCGACCCCGGGCTTCGCGGCCCCGGCGTCGGCGAGCACGCCGATCCGGGTGCCGACGGCGACGGTCTCGCCCGCGGCGGCGACGATCTCGGCGAGAACGCCGCCGATGGGCGCCGGAATCTCCATCTCCGCCTTGTCCGTGGAAACCTCGAACAGTATCTCGTCCGCCGCGACCGGCTCGCCGACCTGCTTGCGCCACGCCGTGACCGTCCCCTCGGTCATGGTCAGGCCGAGCTGCGGCATCAGCAAGTCCATAACCGGCCCTCAGTCGATCGCCGTCCGCACCGTCTCGACGATGCGCTCGACCGACGGCAGGGCGCGGTCCTCGAGCGTCTCGGCCGCGGGCAGCGGGAGGTGCGGCGTCGTGATGCGGACGATCGGGCCGTCGAGATCGTAGAACGCTTCGTCGGCGACGATCGAAGCCACCTCCGCGCCCCAACCGCAGAGACGGGGATTCTCCTCCACCGTGACCAACCGCCCGGTCGCCGCGACTTCGGCGAGGATGGTCCGGGTGTCGAGCGGCACCAGCGAGCGCAGGTCGATCACCGTGGCCCGGACGCCGTGGTCGGCCTCGAGCCGCTCGGCCGCAGCCAGCGCGCGCGACGTCATCGCCGCCAGAGCGACGATCGTCACGTCCGAACCCCGCCGCCGCACCGCCGCGGTTCCGAGCTCGTCCACATGCTCGCCCTCGGGAACTTCGCCCTTGGTGCCGTACAGCGACTTCTGCTCGAAGAACACGACCGGATCGTCGTCGCGGATCGCGGCCGCCAGCAACCCCACGACGTCGGCAGGGGTGGACGGCGCCGCGACCTTGAGGCCGGGGATCGCCATCGCCCAATTCTCCACGCTCTGGGAGTGCTGCGCGCCGAAGCGCACCCCGCCGCCATTGGCGGTGCGCACGACCAGCGGCATCGTCACCTGGCCGCCGCTCATATAGCGCGTCTTGGCGATCTCGTTGGCGACGATGTCCCAGCAGACCGCGAGGAAGTCCGAGAACATGATCTCCGCGATCGGCCGCAACCCGGTCATCGCCGCGCCCATCGCTGCGCCCAGGATCGCCTGCTCCGAGATCGGGGTGTCGCGCACCCGTCGGTCGCCGAACTCCTCCAGCAGCCCGACCGTGGTCTTGAACACGCCGCCGGCCGCGGCCACGTCCTCGCCCAGGAAGACGACGCTCTCGTCGCGGCGCATCTCCTGCGCGATGCCGGCGGCGACCGCCTCGCGATAGGTCAGTTCCGCCATGCCGCGCCTCCGTCCGCCCAGACGTCGGTCGCCATCGTGTCGCGGCCCGGTTCGGGCGACGCGCGGGCGACGTCGGTGGCCGCGTCGATCTCCGCCTGCGCTTCGGACTCGATCGCCGCGAGCACGGCGTCTTCGATGCCGAACTCGACCAGCCGCGCGCGGTAGCGCGGGATCGGGTCGCGCGCGAGCCAGGCCTTGACCTCCTCCGCCGGCCGATAGGCGCCGGGATCGGAGCGCGAATGCCCGCCCTGGCGATAGGTCAGGGCCTCGATCAGCGACGGGCCGCGGCCCGCGCGCGCCTTGTCGCAGGCGGCGAGGGCGGTGCGATAGACCTCGTCGGCGTCGTTGCCGTCCACGACGATGCGCTCCAGCCCGTAGGCCGCGGCGCGGTCGGCCGCCGGATGGGCGACCGCGGTGACCTCGCCGATCGGCGTGAACTCCATATAGAGGTTGTTCTCGCACACGAAGACGACCGGCAGCTTCCACACCTGGGCCAGGTTGAGCGCTTCGTGGAAGGCGCCGATATTGGTCGCCCCGTCGCCGAAGAAGCAGACCGCGACCTGGCCCGAGCCGCGATAGCTGGCCGACCAGGCCGCGCCCGCGGCGATCGGCAGATGCGCGCCGACGATGGCGTAGGAGCCCATCGCCCCGTGCTCGACGCTGGTCAGATGCATCGACCCGCCCTTGCCGTCCATGAGGCCGCATTCGCGCCCCATCAGCTCGCCCAGCACCGCGCTCATCGACGCGCCCCTCGCCAGCGTATGCGCGTGCCCGCGATAGGTGCAGAAGGTGTAGTCGTCGGCGCGCATCGCGACCGCGCAGCCGGCGGCGATCGCCTCGTGCCCGTCCGCCAGATGCATCGTCCCCTTGACCAGGTTTTCGAGGAACAGGTCGCGGACGCGCCGTTCGAACAGCCGGGATTCGAGCTGCAGACGATAGAGGCGGAGGCGTTTCTCCTCGCCGATGTCGTCATTGGCGAGGTCGGGCGCGGCCGCCGATGGGGTGTTCTCCGTCAACCGCCCGGGCCTCCCCGATACGGGTTCGCGATCGGCAGCTCCTCGGCCGGGAACAGGGTGATCACGCGATGCCCGTCGCCGGTCACCACGATCTCCTCCTCGATGCGCGCCGCGGAATGGCCGTCCTTCGCCGGGCAGTAGGTTTCGAGAGCGAAGACCATGCCCTCCCGGATCTCGCGCGGATCGTCGAACGAAACCAGCCGGCTGATGATCGGGCGTTCGTGCAGGGCTACGCCCAGCCCATGGCCGAATTGCAGGGCGAAGGCCTCCATCTCGTCGGCGAAGCCGAACTCCTCCGCCTTGGGCCAGACCGCGGCGATGCGGTCGGTCGTCACGCCGGGCTTGACGAGCTCGATCGAGGCGTCGATCCACTCGCGCGCCTGCTTGTAGGCGTCGGTCTGGGCCGGCGTGGCGCGGCCGACGTTGAAGGTCCGGTAGTAGCAGGTGCGATAGCCCATATAGGATTGGATCACGTCGAAGAACGCCTGGTCGCCCGGGCGGATCACCCGATCGGTGAAGTTGTGCGGATGCGGGCTGCATCGCTCGCCCGAGATCGCGTTGATCGCCTCGACGTCGTCCGAACCCATCTCGTAGAGCATCTTGTTGGCTCTGGCCACGATGTCGCTTTCGCGCAGGCCGGGCTTCATCTCGTCGTGGATCATCTGGTAGACGCCGTCCACCATCGCCGCGGCCTGGTTCAGCAGGACGATCTCGTCGATGCTCTTGATCTCGCGCGCGTCCAGCATTGTCTGCTGGCCGTCGCGGATCTCGAGATTCTGCGCCTGGAGGGCGAACAGCATCGGCGGCTCGGCGACGTCGACGCCGACCGGCATGTCGGCGACGCCATGCTCGACCAGGATCGACTTGATCTCCTCGGCGGCGTTCCGCATCAACCCGGCGGCGGGCGGCGTCGCGCCGCGCAGGCCGATCATGCCGGCCCGGCAATGGTCGTGCGGCAGCCAGGGCGCGTGTCGCCGGTGATGCGCCGCGGCCGAGCCGAAATCCCACACATAGGGGTCGGCGTCGCCGACCAGCAGCGCATATCGGCCCATCTTGTCGCGCGACCACTCGCCGATCGCGGTGCTGGTGAGGTAGCGGATGTTGTTGTTGTCGAAGCAGAGCAGCGCGCCGAGACCGGATTCCTTCAGCGCCCGGCGCGCCCGGCCGAGCCGATAGGCGTGCAGCCGCCGGAAGTCGACGCGCTCCTCGAAATCCACCCCCGAATGACCGGGCGCCGGGATCGCGCGATTCCAGTCGTAGCGGGGGTCGATGTCCCCGGCTCTGACGATCCTGGGCTCCGTCGGCGGCATTCTCTGCTCCCCTCGGTCGGCCCCCTGGTCGGCGGCGACGCTAACCGGCCTTGCGGACGGTTATCTCATGGACTTCGCCGTCCTGCGACGACCCGACGAACCGGTGTCCGGTCTCGGCGCAGAAGGCGCGGAAGTCGCGGACCGCATCCGCATCGGTCGCCAGCACGCGCAGCTCCATCTGCGGCCCCAGCCCCTTGAGGGCTTTGCGCGCGCGCAGCACCGGCAGCGGGCATTTGAGCCCTCGCGCATCCAGCGTCGCCGGCCCGGCCATCGCCCGGCCCGCTCAGCAATCGGGACGGTCGGCGTTCTGGCCCCGCTCGATCATGCAGGTCTGCCGGATGAAACCGATCCGCTTGACGTCGGATTCGGCCAGCAGCACGGTGAGGCCGTCCTCCTGCAGCTGCTGGATGGTGTCGGCCAGCTTGTCGCCGAGCGCCGGCGAGAGGCCTTCGAACGGCTCGTCCAGGAGCAGCAGCTTGGTCCCGCTCATCAGCGCGCGGGCCAGGGCCGCCATCTTCTGCTGTCCGCCGCTCAACGCCGATGCGCGGCGTTTCACCAGCGGCGCGAGCTCGGGCATCAGTTGGTAGACGTAGTCCAGCCGCTCCTGCGCCGCTCCGGTCTCCATCTTGCTCGCCCAGGCCGGCAGCAGGATGTTGTCCTGCACCGTCAGCGACCCGATCAGCCGGCGGTCCTCGGGCATGTAGCCGATCCCCAGCTCGGCCCGCCGGTGCCCGGGCACCTGCATCAGGTCCCGGTCGTCGAAACGGATGCTGCCGCCGACGACCGGCGCCAGCCCCATGATGCTCTTGAGCGTCGTGGTCTTGCCGGCGCCGTTGCGTCCGATCAGCCCGACGAGGCCGCCGGCCGGGATGTCCAGGGTCACGCCGCGCAGGATGACGAAGCTCCGGATCGTCACCCTGATGTCGCCGAGGCTCAACATGTCACGCCCGCCCCAGCACGGTCCGCCGGACCTCGGGGTCGGCGAGGACGCTCTCCGGGTCGCCGTCGGCGGCGACGCGGCCGTCGGCGAACACCAGCACGCGCCGGCCGTAGCGTTGGACGACGTCCATGTCGTGCTCCACGAAGATCGTCGTGATGTCGCCCTGTTGCAGAACGTTCACCAGCGTGTCCATGACCTGAAACTTGTCCTCGATGCTGACCCCGCTGGTCGGCTCGTCCATCACCAGCAGCTTGGGCTTGAGGGCGAAGCTGAGCGCGATGTCGAGCAGCTTGCGACCGCCCTCGGGCAGTTCGCTGACCGGACGGTGGGCATAGGAGACCAGGCCGAAGCGCTCCAGAATGTCCATGCCCTCGGGCTGCCACGGGTCGCGGTAGAGCGGCTTCCAGAACCCGTTCGACTCGCCCGCCGCGGCGGCGAGCGACAGCAGCACGCCTTCGAGCACGCTCATGTTGGTGTAGAGCTGCGGGATCTGGAAGGAGCGGGAGACGCCGAGCTTGGTGAGCTGCCGGGGCGGCAGGCCGGTGGTCTCCCGGCCCATCACCAGAATGCGGCCGCTTTCGGGCTTCAGATAGCCGGTGATCAGGTTCAGGAAAGTGGTCTTGCCCGACCCGTTGGCGCCGACGATGCCGATCAGCTCGCCGGCCCCGACCTCGACGTTGAGATGGTCCGCGGCGACGACCGCGCCGAAGGAACGGCACACGTCCACCGTCCGCAGGATGATGGTTTGCTCAGGAATCTTCGTCACCCTCCGGTTTGCGGGCGATCCGCCGCTCCGCCCGCTGATAGATCGCCCACAACCCGCCGGGCTGGAACAGGATGATCAGCAGCATGATGATGCCCATCATCATCTGCCAGGCCAGCGGGAAGTATTTCGACGCATAGGTCTGGAGAAACTCGAAGACGATCGCGCCCATCAGCGGGCCGGGCACGCCGCCGAAGCCGCCCAGCAGGGCGACGAAGACGAATTCGCCGGACTGGATCCAGAAGGCGTCCTCCGGGACGATATGGCCGATGGCGAAGGCCGCGAGCACGCCGGAGACGCCGCCGAGCGCGCCCGCCAGGAGATAGGTCCGGTAGACCACCTGCCGCACGGCGACGCCCGAATACTCGATGCGGATCTCGTTGTCGTACATGGCGCGGAGGAAATAGCCGGCGGGCGAGGCCATGAAGCGGTAGACCACGAAGGTCACGACGCCGGCGACGGCGAGGGCGAAGTAGTAATAGCCGAAGCTGTCCCCCGGCGCCGGCGCGCCGAACAGAGTCGCCGTCCCGATCGCGAGCCCGTCGGTGCCGCCGGTGATCCAGTAGAATTTGAGCAGCGCCCCGAACAGGATCATCGAGAAGGCGAGGTTGAGCATGGCGAAGAAGACCTCGCGGTATCGCGCCATGATCAGCCCGACGAGGGCGGCCATGACCAGTCCCGCCAGAGCGCCCAGCGGCACCAGCAGCAGCAGTTCCTGGATGCCCAGCCATTTGACGCTGAACCCGACCGCATAGGCCCCGGTGGCGTAGTAGAGCGCGTGCCCGAAGGTCAGCAGCCCGCCCCGCAGCATGACCGAGACGCCCATCACGGCGATGAACATGAACAGCGCCTTCGCCATCACGAACATGATCCAGCTGGGCGCGACCAGCGGCAGCAGGATCATCACCGCGGCCGCGGCCAGGGCGGCGCGCGGGAGGGCGAGCGGGTTCATCGTCATATCCTCCTCAGCTCGACCTCGCCGAACAGGCCTTGCGGCCGGGCCGCGAGCACGAGGATCATGATCAGATAGACCGCCACGAGTTCGAGTTCGGGCGCAAGATGGATGGCGAGCGCCCGCGCGAAGCTGACGATGACCGCCCCCACCGCGGCGCCTTCGATGCTTCCCATCCCGCCGATGGCGATGACGGCGAAGGCCAGCACCACGGCCTCCAGGGCGAATTGCGGCGCCACCGTGATCTTGGGCGCGATGAACGCGCCGCCCAGGGCCGCGGCCAGGGCGCCTACGGTGAACGCCACCGTGTAGATCATGTTGACGTTGATGCCGATGGCCAGGCTCACCTCCCGGTCGTTGATGACCGAGACCACGAGCTTGCCGAAGCGGGTGGCCCGCACCAGATACACCAGCGCGCCGCCGAACAGCACCGACACGCCGACCAGCACGAAGTCGTACCAGGGGTAGCGGACCCCGACCACCGAGAACCAGCCGAGCAGGTCGTAGGGTTCGCTGATGAACAGCGGGTCCATCCCCCAGATCAGCTTCATCCCGTCGTCCAGGATCAGCAGCACCGAATAGGTCAGCAACAGCTGGATGTGCATGTCGCTGCCGTAGATGCGCCGCAGCAACAACCGCTCGATGATCGGCCCGGCGAGCATGCCGATAATCACCGCCCCGACCAGCAGCATGACGTAGGTCCAGAAGGGCGATATGCCGAGATCGAGCACCCACAGGGCGAGCCAGGTGCCCATATAGGCGCCGAGCGCGTAGATGCCGCCATGCGAGACGTTCAGGATGCGCAACACCCCGAAGACGACCGTCAGGCCGACCGAGAGCAGGAACAGGGTCGCGGCGTAGTTCAGCGCATCGAAGACGATGATCGTGGCGATATACATGATGCCGCAGTTTCTTTCGTTGCTTGCCGGTCGCGCCGGGGACCGGGGCGCGGGGGAAGGCCTTCCCCCGCGCCCCGGCCGATCCGACCCGCCTACTTCTTCAGGCTGCGCACCCAGTCGAGCGTCTTGGTGCCGAGCGGCGGCGTGATCTCCTCCGCCTTGTGCGCCACGACGTTGTCGAGGATCGCGAAGCCGTGCTCCTTGGAGAACTTCGTCGTCCCGAGCAGGCCGCCATGCACCGCCTGATGGTCCGCCCGCATCATGATCGTGCCGCCGGGCGTCTTCCAGGTGAGGCCCTCGAACGCCTCGATGACCTCCTCCGTGGTCGGCCAGCGGCCGACCGCCTCGACCGCCTTCTCATAGGCGCCCTTCAGGCCCGACCACGCCTGATAGGTGCGGTAGGCCGGATAGTCGGGATAGCGCTTGTTGTGCTTGTAGACCTCGGTCACGAACTCCTGGTGCATCTTGTCGTTGCCGGGGTTGGCGAAATAGCCGCCGGTGGCGCGCGGCGCCGCGACCACGCCGTCGGGCATGCTCCTGCCGACGTTCTGCAACACCTGCTCGCCGGTGGACAGCAGCACGAGGCTCTGGTCGAACAGGCCGCGCGGCTTCGCCTGCTTGATGAAGGTGATCAGACCTCCCCCCCAGAAGCTCGAATGGATCACGTCGGGCCGCGCCGCCAGCAGTTTGGAGATTTCGGCCGAATACTCGCCGGCCTGGAACTTGGTCCACAGCGCGGTGGCGACCTTCACGTCCGGCTTCAGCCGCTGGATGGCGATCTTGAACGCCTCCCACGAGTCGCGCCCCCAGGCGTAGTCCTCGTTGGCCCCGGCGATGGTCTTGAGGTCGGGCTTGACGGCGAGCGCGTAGCGGGCGAGCGCCACGCTGTCCGCCGCCTGGTTGGCCGAGGTGCGGAAGACGTATTTCAGCTTGCTGTCCTCGGTCAGCCGGTGCGTGCCGCAGACATGCACCACGGTGAGCACCTTGAGCTCCTCGGCGACGGGCGCGATGGCGAGGCAATTGCCGCTGGAAGTGTAGCCGACGACGGCGTCCACCTTCTCCTCCAGCACCAGCCGCCTGAGCTCGGTGACCTGCTTCTTGGGGCCGCCGCCCTCGTCGACCAGCACCAGCTTGATCGGCACGCCCTTGATGCCGCCCTCCTTGTTCCACTTCGAGACCAGCCACTCCGTCGTCCCCTTCCCGGAGACGCCGAAGACGGCCGCCCCGCCCGAGAAGAAGTCCACGAACGCGACCTTCAACTCCGCCGGCGCTCCCTTCGGCGGGGCCGCCGCGCCCGGCGCCGCAAACAGCGCCATCGCCCCGGCCGCAAACAGGCCGAGCAACGCATTCATCCTCGATCTGAATATCGTCCGCATTTCGGTCCTCCATCCCGTAGCTCTCCGCGCGGCCATGTGTTCTCGTTCGGCGAAGGCCCGCGGAGACGCCAGTCTAGCACCGCCGACCGCCGACCGGAAGCCCCCGGAAATCTTATTTCGAGATCGCCGGACGTGGTCGATCCCGGCGTCGGCGCGACGCCGACCCGCTTCATTCTCCGGCAAGGCGCCCGTCTGGACGCCCGCATCGACCGCATCGACGAGCGTATCGGACGGACCAACGGGCGCGCCGAGCGGGGGCAGGCCGAGCTGCGCCAGCGCATGGCGAAGCTGGAAGGGTTGCTCGAAGGGCTGCGGGAGGCGATGACCGGCCGGCGGGCGGCATAGCCCGAACCGTCCCGCCCCCGGCCGGATGGCGGGCTTGACTTGCCAACGCCGCCGCTCCAACCTCGACGCATGGACGGCTCCATGATCGCGCTTCTCGCGTCCGTCGCCGGCGTCGGCGTGGCGCTGGCCGGCCTCATTCTCCGGCAAGGCGCCCGTCTGGACGCTCGCATCGACCGCATCGACGAGCGTATCGACCGCATCGACGAGCGTATCGGACAGACCAACGAGCGCATCGAGCGGGGGCAGGCCGAGCTGCGCGAGCGCATGGCGAAGCTGGAAGGGTTGCTCGAAGGGCTGCGGGAGGCGATGACCGGCCGGCGGGCGGCATAGCCCGAACCGTCCCGCCCCCGGCGGAGCCACGGGCTTGACTTGCCGACGCCGCCGCTCCAACCATCCACGATGGCCGAAATCGAATGCGTCGTGCGCGAGCGTTGCGTGCTCGGGGAAAGCCCGCTCTGGGACCCGGACGAGCAGGCGCTCTACTGGGTGGACATCCACAACCCGACCATCCACCGCTTCGACCCGGCCTCGGGCGAGCGGCGCAAATGGCTGGTCGAGACCGAGATCGGCTCGATCGGACTCGCCGGGCCGGGCAAGCTGGTGGCCGGCCTGCGCTCGGGCTTCGTCCTCTACGACCTCGATACCGGCGGCTTCGAGCCGCTGGCCGACCCCGAGGGCAAGGGGCGGCTCAACCGGACGCGACTCAACGACGGCAAGGTCGACCGCGCCGGCCGCTTCTGGGCCGGCTCGATGGAGGAGCCGGGACACGGGCCGGTTGGCGTCCTTTACCGGCTCCACCCGCGCCCGGACGGGCGTTGCCATCCGGTCGAGAGCGGGTTCCAGGTGTTCAACGCCCTCGCCTGGAGCCCGGACGACCGCAGGATCTATTTCGCCGATTCCTTCGAGCGCGTGATCCGCGTCTGCGATTTCGACCTGGCGTCGGGCGCGATCGCCGACCGTCGCGACTTCGCGACGCTGCCCGAGGAGGAGGGTTTCCCCGACGGCGGCGCGGTCGATGCGGAAGGGTTCTTCTGGAACGCCAACATCTTCGCTGGCAAGCTCACGCGCTACGACCCGGAGGGAAAGGTCGAACGCAGGATCGAACTGCCGGTCCGCCAGGTGACCTCCTGCGCCTTCGGGGGCGCCGATCTCGACGTGCTCTACGTCACCACCGCGTCGATGCGCTTCGCGCCCGCGGACTTCGCGGCCGAGCCGCTCGCCGGGTCGGTGTTCGCCGTCGACGCCGGCGTCAAGGGCCTGCCGGAGCCGCGCTTCGGCGGCTGACCGGGCCGCTTCCCGCGCCGCCCCGCCCCGCCTGCCGCGACGCCGCCCGCCGACGTCAGCGCCCGTCCGGCAGGAGATGCGCCCATTTCTCCGCGATGCGCCGGTCGAGCGCCTGGCTCGAACGCGCCACCGCAGGAAAGCCGTCGCGGCGCGACCACGGCTTGCAGGCGTCGATCACCACCCGCGCGTTGCGCCGGTCGGCCTCCCCGTCGTAGCACATCGGGTCGAGATGCGTGCTCCAGCAGCCGCGCAGCGTCTCCATCCCTTCGCGCGGATCGAAACGGGTGCACATCGCCCAGATCACGTCGTTCATGTTCGCCGGATCGATGTCGTCGTCCACCACCACCACCCAGCGGTTGGCGTAAGCCCCGGCGTGGCATTGCGAGGCGATCAGCCCGGCCTGCTTGGAATGGCCGCCATACATCTGCCGGATCGAGACCGTGAGCCACATGCGGCTGCCGCCGGCCTCGTGCGCCCACACGCCCTTGACCTCGGGCACGCCCGCGGCCTCCAGCTGGTTCCACACCGCGCCGCAGCGATAGGTGCCGCGGAAGAAGGTGTCGTCATTGGGCGGCACCGCGGGGATCGCTCCCATCAGCACCGGGTCGTCGCGGTGCATCAGCGTCTCGATGCGGATCGCGGGCTCGGGATTCTTGCCGCCGGCGTAGTAGCCGGTCCACTCGCCGAGCGGTCCCTCGTCGACCAGATCGCCGGGATGCACGAAGCCCTCGAAGGCGATCTCGGCGTTGGCCGGAACGGGCAGGCCGGTGCGCGGCATGTGGACGATCTCGACCGGCTCGCCCAGCAGGCCGCCGGCGGCGTCGTACTCGTTCTTGCCGTAGGGCATCTCCAGCCCCGCGACCATGAACAGCGCCGGGTGCATGCCGCAGACGACCGCGATCGGGCAAGCCTCGCCGCGCTCGTGATATTTGTTCATGATCAAGTTGCCGTGCTTGCCCTTCGAGGTCATCACCGAGGCGAGGCTCGGCCCGTGCGCCTGGACGCGATAGGCGCCGTAATTGATCCAGTCGGTGTCCGGGTCCTTCATCACCACCATGCAGCCGGTGCCGATGAAGTAGCCGCCGTCGCGCTCGTGCCATTTGGGGGTGGGGATCGCGGTGATGTCGACGCGCTCGCCCTCGCTCACGTTCTCCAGCAACGGGCCGCCGTTGACCGCGACGGGAGCTGCCGACGGCGAGGTCTTCATGTGGTCGCGCCAATAGCGGATCAGCTCCATCTCGGACGCCTGCGGCGGCTTGCCGAGCGCGATGTTGATGCGGGGCACCGAGGTCAGCAGGTTGGACAGAACGCGATAGCCCGCCGGGTAGCCGGGAATGGCGTCGAACAGCACCGCCGGGTTCCCCATGCGGCGCTGATAGATATCGACGATGCCGCCGATCTCCTCCTCGCGTTCGGCGCCCGAGATCCGCTGCAATTCGCCCGCCGCCTCGATCTCGCCGATCCAGTCCCTCAGATCCTTGTTGTTCACCTGGTCCCGCTCCCCCGTTGCGCGCCGTTGCGCGCCGTTGCGCGTCGCCCCGATCTTGCGGCCTCGCGCGGCGTTCGTCCAGCGCCCGTCCGCAGGGACGATTCCGGAGCGGCGAAACGGGCCGTGGACAGAGCGAGGCGTATCGGCTAGGGTCGGCGCATGAGCATCGTCGCCTTCGATACGCTCGCCGCCGCTCGCAGCCTCGAAGCCGCCGGCTTCGCCCAGCAGCAGGCCGAGGCGATCACCAACGCCGTCCGCGACGCCGTGACGGAAAACGTCGCCACCAAGGCCGACGTCGAACGCCTGACCACCAAAATCGACGCCGTGAGAGAAGAATCCAAGGCCGACGTCGAACGCTTGGCCGCCAAAATCGACGCCGTGAGAGAAGAATCCAAGGCCGACGTCGAACGCTTGGCCGCCAAAATCGACGCCGTGCGGGAAGAATTCAAAACCGACCTCGACGCCGTGAGAAAAGAATTCAAAACCGACCTCGACGCCGTGAGATCCGAAATCAAGGCCGACCTCGACGCCGTGAGATCCGAAATCAAGGCCGACATCGCCCGGCTCAGCGCAAGGATGGATGCGCTGATGCTGCGCTTCGCCGTGTTCGGCATCGGCCTTGTCGGCGTCGCGGTCGCGGCGATGAAGCTGTTGCAGGTGTAGGACAAGCCTTTCGCGCGCCTGGACCGGCCTGCTCCCTCCCCGGCCGACGACATGCCGATCCAGGGCGGCGACCCGGAGGCGCCGAAGACGCCGCCGCCGTCCTGCGCCGGCGGATGACGCGCATCCACATCGACCCACCCTGCGATACGGCAATACGCGCCCGACGAAACTTTCCGCTTGACACGGGGGAATTCTTGTGTTATGGTTGCGCTGTCTTTGGTAGGGTTTCTCGCACCCGGAACGAAAATTTCCGGAGGCCTGCTTCTTGCAATCGAAGATTGTGTAGGCGGCAGCGAATTTGATGCGGGCGCGGGCGCCGCCCCATGTCAGCGCGTATCCGGGCGAGGCGGCGCAGGACGAACGACGACGCCCCGCCGGCAGGCGGTTTCGAGGTGCGAACTCATCCTGCCTTTCGCCTGCTTTCGCCTTGGTTTTGACCGGTTTTGGCCCTGCTTTTTCCGTGCTTTTTCGACATAACTCATTGAAATACAATAAAATCATGATTTTTCAGCCCGCGTAGCGACCTTCGACGCTCCCACGCCGCCGACCGCCCCCCGGCCGACGGGGCGATGCGCACCCGGCTTGGAGCCGATTCCGGCGCCGACGTTATACAATCCAAGATTGCATTGTCTCGCACGAACGGACGGGCCATGGTCAGCAGGCGATATGCCGGTTAGTCTGCCGGCCCGGCCGGGTCGGGCCGGACGGCGACGGAGGCGCGCGCCATGCGGCCGCACAAGACGGGACTCACGTTGTGCGACCGGGACCGCGCCACGCCGGGGTTCACCCTCTATGCGCCGTTGTTCGGCCGCACCGCCTGGCTGCTCGACATGGCCGGCGAGGCGGTCCACCGCTGGGCGCTCCCCGGACGTCCCGGCGGCTACGCCCGGCTGCTGCCCAACGGCAACCTGTTCTACGCCGCCCATACCGAAGGCGGCCCGCCCTTCCAGGGAGGAGCCAAGGGCGGGCGCATGCGCGAGGTCGATTGGGAGGGACGCGCGATCCTGGAATATCGGGACGAATGGCAGCATCACGACTGCCGGCGGCTGCCGGACGGCAACATCCTCTACGCCGGCTGGGAGAAGATGCCCGGCGAAGCGGCGGCGAAGGTCCGGGGCGGCCTGCCCGGCACGGAGACCGGGGAAGGGATCTTCAGCGACTTCCTGAAGGAGGTGACGCCGGCGGGGGAGACGGCGTGGGAATGGCATGCGCATGCCGACATGACGGTAGAGGACTATCCGCTGCACCCGCTATGCCCGCGCCGGGTGTTCGCCTGGTGCAACACCTGCGTCCCGCTCGACGACGGCGACGTGATGATCGTGCTGCGCCAGATCAACCTCGTCGCCATCGTCGACCGCCGGACGAAGCGCTTCAAATGGGAGCGGCGCGACGAATCCTGGGGCCATCCGCACGACTGCCAGCGGCTCGCCAACGGCAACCTGCTGCTGTTCGCCAACGGCATGAACACGGCCGAGCCGCATCCGCATTCCCGCGTCGTCGAGTTCGACCCGACGACCGGGGAGACGGCGTGGGAGTACCGCCACGACCCGCGCAACTTCTTCTATTCGCACCACATCAGCGGGGCGGAGCGGCTGGCGTCGGGCAACACGCTGATCTGCGAGGGCTCCTTCGGCCGCATCTTCGAGGTCACGCCCGCGGGCGACATCGTGTGGGAGTTCGTCAACCCCCATTTCCACGAGGCGTTCTTCGGCGACAAGGTGAACTGGGTGTTCCGCGCCTTCCGCTATGGCGAGGACTCGCCGGAGATCGCCGGGCGGGTCCGGCTGTGACGGAGCGGCCCTCCGCCCCGCCTCCCGCCGCCGTCCCCGCCCCGCGCCGGTCGCTGCTGTTCGTGCCGGGGTTGCGGCCGGATCGCTTCGCCAAGGCGCTACGGACCGGGGCCGACGTCGTCTGCGTCGATCTGGAGGATGCCGTGGCGCCGGCGCGCAAGGACGAGGCGCGGGCGCTGACCCTGCCCTTGTTCGCCGCCCCGGCGCGGGCGGGCGTCGAGACGATGGTCCGCATCAACCCGCTCTCCACCGCAGACGGGCTGCGGGACGTCCTGGCGCTGCGGGAATGCCCGGCGCCGCCGCCCGCGGTCATGATCCCCAAGGCGGGATCGGCGGCCGAGATCGCGCTCTACGACGAGCTGCTCGCCGGCGGCTGCGCCGGCGTGCGCTTCCACGTCATCGTCGAATCGACGGCGGGGCTCGCCAACGTCCAGGAGATCGCGGCCGCGAGCCCGCGCATCGACTCGCTCCTGTTCGGCGGCGTCGACATGGCGGCCGACCTGCGGGCGGCCAAGACCTGGGAGGCGCTGCTCTATGCGCGCTCGCGCGTGGTCCACGCCGCGGCGCGGCGCGGCCGCGACCTGATCGACGTGCCCTATCTCGACCTCGCCGACCCGGACGGGCTGGAGGCCGAGGCGCAGGCCGCGGCCAGGCTCGGCTTTACCGGCAAGGCGGCGATCCATCCCGACCAGATCCCGATCCTCAACCGGGTCTTCTCGCCGTCGCCCGAGCTGGTCGCGCGGGCGCGGCGGATCGTCGATGCGTTCGCCGCCAGCACGACCGGCCTGCTGGTCGTGGACGGCGAATTGATCGAACGCCCGGTGCTGCGTAGCATGCGTCGCGTGATCGCGATCGCCGAGCGGCTGGACGGAGGAGCGGCGTCATGAGGTTGGCGTCGCTCCGGCAGGGGCGCGACGGTCGGCTGGCGGTGGTCGGCGCCGATCTCGCCGCGGCCTGCGACGCCGCCGGCGCGGCGCCGACGCTGCAGGCGGCCCTCGACGACTGGGGTCGGGCCGAGAAGGAGCTCCGGGCGATCGCCGCGACCCTCGACGGAGGCGGGCGGAGCGACGCCTTCGCCTTCGACCCGGCGGCCTGCGCGGCGCCCCTGCCCCGCGCCTATCAGTGGTGCGACGGCAGCGCCTATCTGAACCATATGGAGCTGATGCGGCGCGCCCGCGGAGCCGGGATGCCGGAGAGCTTCCGCACCGACCCGCTGATGTATCAGGGCGGCTCGGACGCGCTGCTGGCGGCGCGCGACGACATCGCCCTCGCCGACGAGGCCTGGGGCATCGACTTCGAGGCCGAGGTCGCGGTGATCGTGGACGACGTGCCGATGGGGATCGCGCCCGCCGCCGCGGGCGCCCACGTCAAGCTGGTGACGATCCTGAACGACGTGAGCCTCCGCAACCTGATTCCGGCCGAGGTCGCCAAGGGGTTCGGCTTCTTCCACTCGAAACCCGCGACCGCCTTCGCCCCCACCGCGGCGACGCCCGATGCGCTGGGCGGGCTGTGGGACGGCGGCAAGCTCCATGCCGACATGATCGTCGAGCGCAACGGCGAGCGCATCGGCGACCCGAACGCGGGCGCCGACATGGCGTTCGACTTCCCCGCCCTGATCGCGCATGCGGCGAAGAGCCGGCATCTGCGCGCCGGGACGATCATCGGCGGCGGCACGGTATCCAACCGCGACCGCGCGCGCGGCTCGGCCTGCCTGGCCGAGGCGCGGACCATCGAGACCCTCGACCGGGGCGAACCGGCGACGCCGTTCCTGCGCTTCGGCGACCGGCTGCGCATCGACCTCCGCGACGCGGACGGGCGTTCGCTGTTCGGGGCGATCGAGCAGACCGTGGTGAAATATACGCCGCCCTGAGCGCCGCGCCCTCCGAGCGCCGCGTCGCGGCCGCCCGGCACCGGGCCTATTCGTTGCGGAACAGGTGAGCGCGCAGGTCCTCGATATAGTCGGCGAACGCTTCCTCCAGCGAGTATTCGGGCGTCCAGCCGAGCTGCGCCGCCGCCCGCGAGACGTCGAGATCGTCGTTGCGCGCCGCCGGCGGCGGGCCGGGGAGTATCTCGACCTCGAGCCGGGGGAAGAACCTGCGCGCGGTCTCGACCAGCTCGTCGAACGCGATCGAGCGGCCGTAGGAGATGTTGAAGACGGGCTTCTCCGGAAGCGGCGCCGCGGTGGCCGCGAGGTCGAGCGCGCGCCCCATGTCCTTGGCGTAGACGTATTCGAACGGCATGGTCTGCTGCGACGGGATGCGCGCGACTTCGCCCCGGATGCCGGCGGCGAGCAGCGCCTGCACCTTCTCGCCGCCCGCCGACCCGCCCCAGAAATGCCCGACGCCGAACACGTTGCCCGGCCGCAGGATCACCAGTTCGAAGCCGAACTTGCCGGCATAGGCCTCGAGGATCAGCTCCTGGGCCGCCTTGCTGTTGGAATAGGCGGCGCCGCTGCCGAGCGGGAAGTCTTCGTCCACCTTGCCCGAGACCGGCCGGCGCCAGTCATAGGCGCCGAAAGTGCTCAGCTGGACCAGCCGCCGGACGCCGGTGAGGCGGACCGCCTCGGCGACCGCCAGCGCGCCTTCGACGTTGAGGCCGAAGCCGAAATGCATCGGCTCCTCGACCTTGCGGCCGATCAGCCCGGCGGTATGGAGGACGATATCGGCGCCGTGGTCGCGGATCGCCGCGATGAGGCCGGGCAGGCTTCGCGCGTCGTCCCGGATCATCGTGAACGCGGCCTCGCCCAGCTTCTCCCGGATGAACTCGTCGCGCGGCAAGGGGTCGAGGAACACGACCTTCTCTCCCCGCTCGACCGCCCGCTGGGCGTAGGACGCGCCCAGCAGCCCGGCGCCGGTGACCAGGGTCGTCATCGCGCCGCCCCTCCGCCGTTCATTCGATGGGGAAATCGAAATAGGTGTCGGGAAACGGCTCGTCCGCAAGGGTGTAGTGCCACCATTCCTTGTCGTAGTTGACGAAGCCGCGCCGCTCCATCGCCGCCTTCAACAGCGCGCGGTTCCGCGCCGGCCGCCCGGTGATGCGGGGATCCAGGGTGTTGGACAGGGTGTCGAAGTAATCGAACGGGGTCCCCATGTCCAACTCCCGGCCGTCGGACGCGGCGACCAGCGTGAGGTCCACCGTGCTGCCCCGGCTGTGGCCCGACTTGTCGGCGATATAGCCTTTCTCGACCAGGCGCGACTTGTCCTGGTTCGGGTAGTAGCGGGGTTTCGTCTTCTGGTCGCCCGGATCGTTCACCCAGCGGACGAAGTGATCGACCGCGCGCTGCGGGCGGTAGCAGTCGAAAATCTTGAGTTCGAAGCCCTCTGCGTTCACGTCGCGACGCACCTCCCGCAGCGCCCGGAGGGCCTGCCGGGTGAGGATGCACAGAGGCTTCCCGTAGCCGTCCACCCTGACGCCCAGGAAGTTGTCGCCCGTGTAATATCTCATGTCGAACACGGCCGCCGGCATCGCCTCGTTGACGACGGCGAACCCGGCGGGCCGGACGCCGGACGCCCGCGCTTCCCCCATGGCGAAGACGATAAGGCAGACGGCCCACGGCGCCAAGATCGAACGGATGTAGTTCATGGTCCTGCTCCCGTCGAACACGGCGGTTCGCCCGGCGCCGCGACGGCCCCCTAGCCCCGGTCGCGCAGGAGGCGGGCCTTGCGGCGGTCCCAGTCGCGCCGCTTCTCGGTCTCCCGCTTGTCGTATTTGCGCTTGCCCCGGGCGAGGCCGAGCTCCAGCTTGGCCCGCCCGCGCTCGTTGAAATAGATTTTGAGCGGCACCAGCGTCGCCCCGTCGCGCTGGACCGCGCCCAGCAGCCGCGCGATCTGCCGCCCGTGCAGGAGCAGCTTGCGCGGCCGCGTCGGCTCGTGGTTGGCGCCCGCGGCCTGCCCGTACTCGGCGATATGCGCGTTCACCAGGAAGATCTCGCCGTCCACCGGCCGGGCGTAGGACTCGGCGATGTTGGCCCGCCCCTCGCGCAGCGACTTGACCTCGCTGCCGGTGAGCATCAGCCCGGCCTCCAACGTGTCCTCGATGGTGTAGTTGAAGCGCGCCTTGCGGTTCTGCGCGGCGATGCGGGCCGGCGCCGCGGACGGCCGGGCCATCGGCTCAGTTCAGCAGCCCCGCCGACCGCATCGCGTCCTCGACGGTCCGTTTCGACGCCGCGGCGATCTCGCACAGGGGCAGCCGAGTCTCGGGTTCGCATTTGCCCAACAGGCTCGCGGCGTACTTCACCGGCCCGGGGCTGGTCTCGCAGAACAGGCCGACATGCAGCGGCGTCAGCCGCTCGTTGATCCGCTGCGCGGTCTCGACGGCGCCCTGCTTCCAGGCTCCGTGCATGTCCGCCATGTCGCGGGGGGCGAGGTTGGCGGTCACCGAGATGCAGCCGTCGCCGCCCTGGGCGAGGAAGCCCAGCTGGGTCGCGTCTTCGCCCGAGAGCTGGACGAAGCCGGCCGCGCAGGCGAGCTTCTGCCGGGTGGCGCGGGCCACGTCCGCGGTCGCGTCCTTGACGCCCACGATGTTGGGCAGGCGGGAGAGGCGGGCCATGGTCTCCACCGACATGTCGATGACGCAGCGGCCGGGAATGTTGTAGATGAGCATCGGCAGGTCGACCGCGTCGTTGAGCGCTTGGTAATGCCGGTAGAGCCCCTCCTGGGTCGGCTTGTTGTAATAGGGCGTCACCACCAGAGCGGCGTCCGCCCCGGCCTCCTTGGCGTGCCGGGTGAGGGCGATCGCCTCGTCGGTCGAGTTGGAGCCGGCGCCGGCGATCACCGGAACCCGCCCGCGCGCCACCGAGATGCAGAGCTCCGTCACCCGCCGATGCTCGTCGTGGCTGAGCGTCGGCGACTCGCCGGTGGTGCCGCAGGGCACGACGCCCCCCGTGCCCTGCTCGATCTGCCAGTCGACGAAGGAGGCGAACGACTCCTCGTCGACCTCGCCGCGGCGGAACGGCGTGATCAGCGCGCAGATGGAGCCATCGAACACGGCGCCCTCCCGTCGGATTGCCTGCCTCGCCGGCAGGATAGCGCCTCGCCCGGGCGCGGGCAAGCGGACCGCCGACCGTGCGCCGTCCGCCATCCGCCGATTGCGGGCGCGGGCCGGGCGGTGTATGGCTGGGCGCAGCGGGAAGCGGTCGGGGCCGGCCGGCGCCGGGGAACGGAATGGCGGATCCGCATTTCGACGACATCGGCGCCTGCGTGTTCGACGCCTACGGCACGCTGTTCGACGTGAACTCGGCGGCGGCCCGTTGCCGCGACCGGCTGGGGAATAAGGCGGACGAGCTGGGCGCGCTCTGGCGGCGGAAACAGCTCGAATACGCCTGGCTCCGCTCCCTGATGGGGCAGTACGAGGACTTCTGGGCCGTCACCGGGGGCGCCCTCGACCACGCCATGGCCGCGCTCGGCCTCGACGATCCCGGGCTGCGGGCGCGCCTCATGCAGCTCTATCTGACGCCCGACGCCTATGACGACGCGCGCCCCGCGCTGGAGAAGTTGAAGGCGGCGAAGACCAGGACCGCCATCCTGTCCAACGGCTCGCAAACGATGCTGGTCGCCGCGATCAAGGGCGCCGGGCTGCACGGGCTGATCGGCTCGGTGCTGTCGGTCGACCGCGTCGGCGTCTACAAGCCCAGCCCGGCGGTCTACCAGCTGGCCGCGGACGAGCTCCGGCTGCCGCCGCAGCGGATCGGCTTCCTCTCGGCCAACGGCTGGGACGCCTGCGGCGCGGCCGCGTTCGGCTTCCGCACCGCCTGGATCAACCGGGCGGGGCGTCCCCCGGAGGCGCTGCCGGGCCGGCCCCATGCCGAGCTCGACAGCCTCGCCGGCCTGCCGGGGCTCCTCGGACTCGCCGCATGAGCTTCCGCGAGCGGCGGTTCGCGTCGCAGGACGGGCTGGACCTCTATTTCCGCGACTACGGCGACCCGCTGGCCGATGCGACGCCGGTCCTCTGCCTCGGCGGGCTGACGCGAAACGCCAAGGACTTCCATCGCCTGGCGACCCGGCTGTCGGCCCGGCGGCGGGTGCTGTGCCCCGACTATCGCGGCCGCGGCCGGTCGGCTTACGACCCGAACTGGCGCAACTACCGGGCGGAAACCTATCTCGTCGATCTGGGCCACCTGCTGGCCGCGACCAACGTCCACCGCGCGGTGGTGGTGGGAACCTCCCTGGGCGGGCTGCTCGCCATGGGCCTCGCCGCCGCCCGGCCGACCGCGCTCGCCGCGGTCGTGCTCAACGACGTCGGCCCCGAGGTCGCCATGGACGGGCTCCGGCCCATCGTCGAATACGTCCGCATCGACCGTCCGCAGGCCAGCCGGGAGGCCGCGGTCGAGGCGCTGAAGGCGCTGCTGCCCGGCGCCGCCTTCCAGAACGAAAGCGACTGGGAGGCGATGGCGGACAACACCTACCGCGTCGGCGCGGACGGGCTGCTGCGCTTCGACTGGGACGTGGCCGTCGTCAAGCCGCTGCTGGCGCGGGGCGCCGCCCTCCCCGACATGTGGCCGCTGTTCCGGGCGCTCGCGCGGGTCCCGCTGCTGGCGATCCGGGGCGAACGCTCCGACGTTCTCACGCCGGACTGCTTCGACCGGATGGCGGCGGCGCGGCCGGACCTCCGCCGCGTCGTCGCGCCCGGCGTCGGCCACGCGCCGACGCTGGGCGAGCCCGAATGCCTGGCCGCGATCGATGCCTTCCTCGCCGACCTCTGACGCCGCCCGCCCGCCCGGCTTCGCCGACGTAGCGGCCGCCGCGGCGCGGCTCCGCGGCCATGCCGTCCTCACCCCGCTGCTGGAATCGGAGGCGCTCAACCGGCGCGTCGGCGGGCGGCTGCTGATCAAGGCGGAGACGCTCCAGCGCACCGGCTCGTTCAAGTTCCGGGGCGCCTGGAACCGCATCGCCCAGCTGACGGAGGCCGAGCGCCGGCGCGGCGTGCTCGCCTATTCGTCGGGCAACCACGCCCAGGCGGTCGCAGCCGCGGCGCGGCGCCTCGAGGTCGCCGCGACCATCGTGATGCCGGCGGACGCGCCCGCGGTCAAGCTGGAGTCCACCCGCGCCTTCGGCCCCGAACTGCTGCTCTACGACCCGGCGACGGAGTCGCGCGAGGCGATCGCGACCGAGCGCGCGGCCGCCACCGGGGCGGTGCTGGTGCCGCCCTACGACGACGCCCGCGTCATCGCCGGCCAGGGGACGGCCGGGCTCGAAATCGCGGTCCAGGCGGCGGCCTGCGGCGCGACGCTCGATGCGGTGCTGGCGCCCTGCGGCGGCGGCGGCCTGATCGCGGGCTGCGCGCTGGCCCTGAAGGAGAAGCTCCCCGGCGTCGAGATCCATCCGGTGGAGCCCGAGGGCTACGACGATACCGCGCGCTCGCTGGCCTCGGGGCGGCGCGAGACCGCGGCGGCCGGCGCGGCGACGTTCTGCGACGCGCTGCGCGCGCCCACCCCCGGCGCGCTCACCTTCGCCGTGAACGCGCGCCTGCTCGCCGCCGGACTCGCGGTCGGCGACGCCGAGACCGCGGCGGCCATGTCGGCGGCGTTCCGCTGGCTCAAGCTGGTGGTCGAACCGGGCGGAGCCGTGGCCCTCGCCGCCGCCCTCGCCGGGCGCATCGACTGCCGCGGCCGGACGGTCGCCGTCCTGTGCTCGGGAGGCAACGTCGATCCCGACACGTTCGGGCGGGCGATCGGGCTTGGGAACGCCCGCTCCCCGGGGTAGACTCCGACGCCGCCGCGCCGGACGTTGCTGACCAGGGAGACCGAACGTGCCCGATCTGTATGTGGGGAAAGAGACCGAGTTCGACGACCGGGACCGCAAGATCATCGCCCGGGGCGAGCTGGAGATCGGCGTCTTCCGCCTCGACGGCGCGTTCTACGCCTATGAGAACAACTGCTCGCACCAGGGCGGCCCGGTGTGCCAGGGGAAGATCCTCAACCGGGTCGAGGAAGTGCTGGCCGAGGACAAGACAAGCAAGGGGCTGAAATTCTCCGACTCCGACGTCCACATCGTCTGCCCGTGGCACGGCTACGAGTACAACATCCGCACCGGGCGGCACCCCGGCGACCGCAACGTCCGGCTCAAGCCGTTCGACGTGAAGGTCGCCGACGGGGACGTCTATGTCGTCGTCTGAACCGGACGCCGCGGCGGATCGCGACGGCATCGACGCCGCCGCGCGGACGGCCCTGGAGATCGCCGAGAAGGCGCTCGCCGAGGGCAGCACGGACGGCATTTCCGACGAAGCGGTCCAGCGGCTGCTCACCGCCGGCGCGCGGCTGTTCGCCAACAAGGTGGAGATGGAGGACCGCTTCTTCCTGCCCTTCACGTCGCGCGAGGCGGCGACCGCGACCGACGTGGTGGTCACCGTCTCGGAGATGCTGCGGGCGGCCAATCTCAACACCTTCGACCTGGCGATGTGGTTCCGCCGGCCGCGGCCGGACGACGCTCCCTGAGGAGGACATCATGGACACAGGCTTCGAGAACGCCCGCGGGACGCCGCTCGCGCAGATCGACGTCCGCACCGATACGCGCGACATTCTGGCCCGCGCGCGGCGCCAGGCCGATGCGCGCAACTTCGACGACGTCTTCATCGTCGACGTCGATTCGCACCATACCGAGAGCGAGTCATGGCGCGAGATCGTCCGCTACATCGACGACGAGGTGATCCGGGCCGAGGCGATCGACCATCTGGAGAACCGCACCGGCGGCCCGCCCTACGGCCTCAACGGCGACCTCGCGCTGCGCTACCAGGATTGCGGCGGGCGCATCCCGCACCAGGCCTCGCGCCGCGAGGCGGTCGAGGCCGGGGCCGAGGCGCCGCACCGCGACCTGGTGCTGGCGCGGCGCGCCTATCGCAGCATGTCGATCGACAAGCAGGTGGTGTTCCCGACGCCGATGCTGTTCCTCGGCGTCCATCCGCAGTTCCACATGGAAGCCGTCCTGGGCGACGCCTACAACCGCTGGACGGTCGACAACCTGCTGACCAAGGACCCCAACCTCAAGACCCTCGCCTTCCTGCCCTTCAACGACGCGGACGAAGCCCTGGCGACGGTCGAGCGCTTCGCCGACGCGCCGGGGGTGGTCGGCTTCATGGTGACGTCGGTCCGCCACAAGCCGGTCCATCACAACCACTACATGAAGGTCTACCGCGCGCTGGAGGAGCGCGGCCTGCCGATCGGCTTCCATGCCGGCTATTACTGGCAGGATCCGTCGATGATGCAGATCAACCGCTTCGCCTCGATGCACGCCTTGTCCTTCGTCTGGTGCAACGTCGTGCACATGACCAACTGGGTGATGAACGGCCTGCCCGAACGCTTCCCCGGCCTCGACGCGATCTGGATCGAGAGCGGCCTTTCCTGGGTGCCGTGGCTGATGCAGCGGCTCGACCACACCTACATGATGCGCAGTTCGGAGGCGCCGCTGCTGAAGCGCAAGCCGAGCGAATACATGCGCGAGATGTACTACACCTGCCAGCCGCTGGAGACCGACCACCCCAAGGCGCTGGCGCTCACCTTCGAGATGATGGCGGCGGAGACCCAGCTCCTCTACGCCTCCGACTGGCCGCATTGGGACTTCGACCCGCCGAGCGTCATCTGGGACCTGCCCTTCCTGGACGAAGCGGCCAAGCGCAACGTCCTGGGGTTGAACGCGGCCCGCGTGTTCGACCTCGACAAGTAGGGCGAAGGCGTCGCGGATGCCGGTACCGTTCGCCGGCGGCTGCGCCTGCGGCGCGGTGCGCTACCGCTGCGCGGCCGAGCCTTACGTCTCCTATCTCTGCCACTGCGTGGAATGCCGCAAACGGACGGGCAGCGCCTACGGCGTCTCGCTGCAAGTGCCCGCCGAGGGCGTCGCCGTCGAGACCGGAACGCTCAAGTCCCGGACCCGGATCGCCGACAGCGGCAACGAACTCACGATGCGCTTCTGCGGCGACTGCGGGACCACCCTGTTCGGCGACAACGCCGCCAGGCCGCGCGTCAAAGTGATCTTCGGCGGCACGCTGGACGATCCGTCCTGGGTGCCGGTGATGGCCAACATCTGGACCGACAGCGCCCTCCCCTGGGTGCGGATGGAGGCCGGCGTCGAGACCTTCCCCAAGGCGCCCGATTTCACCCGATACTACGCCGCCCGGCGCTGAGCGTCCGTCCAGCCGAGGAAGGCCCGTGACGACGGCCCGAGAGAGACCGTCGCGGCCCTCCCCCTGTAGCGGAGCGGAATCTTTGGATTCCGGTCCCGAAATGAGACTATATGAGATATGGTGAGATATAGCGAGATTCCAATCGGTTACGGCGGTTGACAGCCGAGAGGCTTCTACAGGGGGGAGTCGGAATCTTTAGAGTCGGATTTGGGGATTCCGGCTTCGCCGCCGCCCGGCGGGCGGCGTCAGGCGGCGCGGACGGCGACCTCCATCGCGCCGATCGACTCGATCTCGCAGCGCATCACGTCGCCCGGCGCCACGGGGCCCGCGCCTTCCGGAGTCCCGGTCATGACGACGTCGCCGGGATACAGGGTGTAGAAGCGGGCGGCGTAGGCGATCAGCCGGCGGCAATCGAAGACCTGCCGGCTCGTGTTCGACCGCTGCCGCTCCTCGCCGTTGACGGCGAGCGAGAGGTCGAGCCGGTCGGGGTCCGGAATCTCGTCGGCGGTGACCAGCCAGGGGCCGAGCACGGCGTAGGAATCGACCGCCTTGCGGAGGCTCCGGTCCTCCTTGCCGCGCAGCGTCACGTCGAGGCCGATCGTATAGCCGGCGACGACCTCGAGCGCGTCGTCGCGGGCGACGTTCTTGCATTCGCGGCCGATGACCATCGCCAGCCCGACCCCGTGGTCGTTGCGCCGGTCGGGGAAGCGGAGCGCGACGCCGTCCGACGGGCCGACCGGCGCGGAGGTCTTCTGGAACAGCCCCTGCGCCTCGGCGTGATGGGCGGTGTAGTTGGCCGGCGCGCCGATCACCTTGACCGGGTTGGCGACCGGGCTCAGCAGGCGGACGCTGGCGTGGCGCTGGACGAAACCGGCCTTCCGCATCGCCCGGGCCTCGGCCGCGACCGCCGCCAGATTGGCGATCAGCCGGTCCCCCGGCGGCGGCGGCCGGCGCGCCTCCGGGATCGCCCGCAGCGCGTCGGTCACGTCGATCACCTGTTCGTTGCTGACCAGCCCGAGCCGGTCGGCGTTGTAGCGGCAGAGCTTCACGCGACGCCTCCTCTCCGCGGCGGCGGGACGCGCGGCCCCCGGTCCAGGACGTCCCGCAGCGTCGCCCCCGCCGGCAATGCGTCCGTCGGAGCCGCGTCCTCCGGCGGTTGGAACAACGGATTGCCGGGCGACCACAACTCCACGCTCTCCGCGTGCTCCTCGTAATAGGCGGGGTCGGTCGTCACCCGCAGCCGCTCCGCCATGCCGGGCGCCAGCAGGCCGTATTCGCCGCGCCCCATCGGCTGCACGTCCACGCCGCGCGGCATCAGATCGGGCGATGCGATCACCCGGTCGAGGTCGACCATGGTCATCGGCGCGGGCGTCCGCTCCGGCGTCGGCAGGTCTTCGCCCAGCATGTCGTCGATGTCGAACCCCGCCGCCTTGGCCTCCTCCGCCCGCCGTTCGATCGCCTCCACCATGGCTGCGCCTTCCGCGCCGCCGTCCTCGCGGCCGGCGAGGGCCGCATCGGCGATGGCGCGCGGCAACTGCGCCAGGATTGGTTGCAGGCGCCCCACCACGGTCTCGAACAGGCCGATGCGCTCCCGCAGCGCGCGGTAGACGTCCGTCTCGACCGTCGCTTCGTAATGCAGGTTGACGATGCGAATGACGGAATGGCGCTGCCCCACGCGGTCGATGCGCCCGATGCGCTGCTCGACCCGCATCGGGTTCCACGGCATGTCGTAGTTGATCAGGGCGCCGCAAAACTGGAAGTTCAGTCCCTCGGCGGCGGCGTCGGTGCACAGCAGAACGTCGGCCTCGCCGTCGCGGAACCGGCGCCGGGCCTCGTCCCGGCGGATCGAACGCCAGGCGCCGTCCGCGGTCGGGACTTCCCCGCCCCGCCCGGAAAAGCACATCGGGCGCCGCGCGCCGTCCCGGCGCAGCGCGTCGCGCAGGAAGTCCATCGTGTCGACGTATTGCGTGAACACCATCGCCTGCTCGTAGCCTTCCCGACGCAGCCCGGCGAGGGCGTCCGTCAGCTGCGTCAGCTTGCTGTCCGGCGGCAGGTCCCGGATGCGCCCGAGCAGCCTCCCGACGTCGAACCGCTCCTCCGCGGCCAGCGCCCGGCGCGCCAGCTCCGCGACCTCGTCGGCGTCGAGAATCTCGTCCGCGGCTTCGTCGTCGGGCGCATCTTCGTCCAGACCCGCCAACCGCGCCTCGTCGCCGCTCTCCAGGACGTCGAGATGGTTCTCGAGCGTGGCGCGGAGCGCCCGGAAGCTGCTCGCCAGACGGCGGCGGTAGATCGTCATCACGAACCCCACGGCCGAACGCCTGGCCGCGGCCGCCCGCTTGCAGGCGCCGGAGATGTAGTCCTCGACGGCCTCGTAGAGCTCCCGCTCCGCCGCGGTCATGTCGATGAAGCGGTCCTCGACCCGCCGGTCCGCGATCGGCGCGGTCAGCATCCCCGCCTTGAAATAGCGGCGCAGCAGATCGCGGGTATGGCGCGAGACCAGGCGGCGGACCGGCGTATGCGCCCGCAGCACCGCCAGGGCGGCGCGGCGCTCCGCGGCTTCCAGCTGCCGGCGCGGCGTGCTGGCGCGGTCGCGCAGCGCGCGGAGGACCTTGCCGGTCTTCAGCGGGGACAGACCGGTCAGGCGCTGCGCTTCGTCCCTCCCCACCGCGCCGTGATCGCGTTCGACCGCCTGGAACAGCGCCGCCATGCGGTCCAGCGCCGCCGGCGGCGGATTCGACTGCCCGAGGCCGTCGAAGAAATCCAGGAACGCATCCGCCGTCCATTCCCGCGGCAGCCCCAACAGGCTCAACAGATCCCACAGCTCGACCGGATGGACCTGCATGGGCGTCGCCGTCAGCAACACCAGCCCCCGGGCGCGGTCCTTGAGCGCCCGCATGAGGGCGAGCAGCGCGTTCGGCCCGCCTTCCCGGTCCGCCCCCGCCGCGCGGCGGCGCGCATGATGCGCCTCGTCGAGCACCACCAGGTCCCAGGGCGCCGCATCCTCCAGCAGAACACCCGCCCGGTCGCCGCGCCGCATCAGCTGGCTCGACGCGATCACCGCCGGCTCCTCGCGCCAGCGCCGCCGGTCGACCTCGCGCTCGTTCGCCCCGCGCAGCGCCGGCGAGGGATAGCGGACCAGCCTGCGCCCGTCATAGATCGGCCAGTTGAGGTTGAACTTCTCGCGCAGCTCGACCTGCCACTGGCCGAGGACCGCCTTGGGCGCCAGGATCAGGATCCGTTTGGCCCGCCCGGCGAGCCAGGCTTGGCGCAACAGCATCCCGGCCTGGATGGTCTTGCCGAGCCCGACCTCGTCGGCGATCAGAAGCCTCGGCGGCCAATGCGCATACAGGCGCTCGAAGGCGCGGATCTGATGCGGCCAGGGCGTCACCGCGGCGGTGGCCTCGCCGACGCGGGCGCCGCCTTCCTCCAGGCCGGGCGCCGCGGCGATGAACGCCCAGACCAGACTCCGCCGGTCGACCGGCGAAGGCGCGACGGTCGGCGGCACGCCCTCCGCCCGGCCGGGTCCGGCCCCGTCGGGCGGCGCGTCCACCGCCCCCTTCAGCCGCGCCGGCAGGTCGTCCGCGGGCAGAAAGCGCATCAGGTCGCGCCGCGCCGCCTCGGGCGCCTCCAGCACGATCACCCGGCCCGACCGGTTCGCCCACAGGCGGGCGAAGCTCTCCTCCTCGCCGGCGACCCGCCCGGGCTCCGCGCCCCAGCTCGTATAGACGTTGATGCTCTCCCAGTTGCGCCGCCAGCCCGCGGCGGTTTCGTTGAGACTGCCGGTCCAGGCGATCCTGTCGCCGGCGCGATCCTCGACGACGCCGGTCTTTTCGTGGAAGAGGGCGCCGTCATGGACCGGCCGGCGGGCGGAGTCGCAGGGCACCGCGACCTTCACGTCGAGATGCCCGCGGGCCACCATCCAGGCCAGCAGTTCGAGCGCCCCGGCGGCGGCCGCATCGGGCGGGGCGAGCGGCAGCGAGGCGAGACGCTGCTCGACCAGCTCGCGCAGCGCGGCGCCTCTCTCGATCGCCTCGATCTCGGGCGGCTCCAGCGTGCAGCCGACGATCAGGCGCATACGCCCGCGGTTGCGCGCCAGCCCCTCGACGCCGCGCGACGCCAGCGCCAGCGCGCCGGCGTTGAAGTATCCCGTCAGCCGGTCGTAGCGTTCCGCGTCCTCCAGCGCGGGGACGTAGAAGAGCCGCACCAGATCGCCGTCCTCCGGCGTGTATTTGAGCTTCCATGCGCGGTCCGCGAGCATGGTCAGTCGCCGTCCCGCCAGAGCTTCAACTGCTCGGGCTCGTCGATCTCGTCGCGGAAGGCGAGGCGGTAAAGCCCGTAGAGCGCCTCGAAATCGTCGCCGGCCGCCGCGGCTTCGCCTTCCAGATCGATCCCGGTGAAGGCGCCCGATACCGGCAGCACTTCGAGGACGGCTTCGAGCGCGGCGAAGAAGCGCGGGTCCTGCTCGACCTGCGCGTCCGCGAGCAGCTCGCGGGCCGCGGCGAGGGCGCGAATGCGCGCCGCGTTGGCGGCATGGTGGATGGCGTCGATCATGCCGCGCGATCCGTCCGCCGGCCCCAACGCCCCCTTGGCGGCCCGGCGCGCGCTGTCCCACAGGCGGACGTCGCCGCCCTTCTTCTCCGCCAGGCGGCCCACGACGTCGCGGTCCGGATCGACGCCGACCGCGCGCGCCAGCCGCAACGCTTCGTCATAGGCGAAGACCGGCGCGCGAAAGGCGTCCCAGGCCAGCACGAAGAAGGCGGTCGTCGGATCGAGATCGGCGCCGGCCTTGAGATGGGTCAACTGCTCCAGGCGCCAGCGCTTGACCTCGCGCCGGGCGGCGTCGAGCGCATCCTCCGGCGTCGCGGCGTAAGGGTCCCATTCCTCGTCGAACAACGCCTGCTGGCGCCGGCGGCGGCGCTCCTCCGGGACCGGGCGCGGCGCGCCGCGCCTGAGCGGCCAGTGGCGCGAGAACTCTTCCAGCGCCGGACCGAAGGACGCGAGATAGAGATCGACCCCGGCGATGCCCGCCTGCTGGAACTCCTCGACCCGTTCGCGCACGGCCCGCGCGACCCGGGGCGCCACGTCCTCCCAGTAGAGCTCCGGTCCGGCGTCCTCGAGCCCCGCCGCCCGTTCCGGCGCGCCGTCCGCGCGCGGCCGGCAGGCGAGGAAGACGGTGCTGTTGGCCGCCGCCTTGTCGCGGACGTGCAGGCTGCCCTCGGCCTCGGTGTTGACCGGCCAGGACGCGGTGACGGCGAAGCCCGCCTCCATCAGCCCCGCGGCGAGGGCGTCCCAAGCCCCGGTCGCCTTGTGGGTGAACATCAGCGTCATGATCCCGTCCGGCTTCAACACCCGGCGGCACTCGGCGAAGATCGACGCCATCCGCTCCTGATAGTCGCGCCCCGCCAGCGCCCGCGCGCCCTTCTCGCCCTTGAACCGGGCCGGGTTGGCGACCGCCTCGTTGTCCTTGTCGGTCAGGCGCGCGCGGAAGAGCTCGGGGAAGACGTGGCCCGCCGTGCGCTTGAGCCAGACGTAGAAGAAATCCGACAGCTCCGCATACATCACGTTGTCGTAATAGGGCGGGTCCATCACCACCGCGTCGATGCTGTGGTCCGCGATGTGGTCGAGGCCGTCGCCCGGCTTGCAGCTGATGGCGACGGGCGGCGGCTCCGCGCCCTCGAACAGCCCGGATCCTTCGGGACGGATCAGCGCGACCAGCTCGCCGATACATTTGGCGGTCTGTTTGATGGCCCAGTCGTAGCCGAGGCCGACGATCAGGGGCGCCATTTCGGCGTAGGAACAGACGAACGCGAAGTCGTGGCGATTGAAGGTGTTTGCGACGACCTCCCGGGTCGACATCCACACGGACATCCGGGAATTGTAGTTCAGCAGCTTGTCCAGCGAGAGTGCCAGATACCCATAGGCCGCCTTGCGGACGTCGCTCAGCGCGCCGGCCTCCCTGTCGGCCTCCAGCATCTCACGAAACACCTCGACGCTCGTCCCGTGGCAGAGAAGCTGCCGCGGCGAGAACAGGTCGCGCCACAAGGGCATTCCGTACTGGATCGGGCGGTCGTCGTTGCTGTTCTCGGGAAACCGCTCGCTCGGTACGATGTCGAACGCCTCCCATTCGGGCAGCTTTTCGGCGAGCCGCACCGCGATCTCCGCCCCGTTGTCGTCTTCCGGCCGCGGCGCGCGGTAGCCGCGCGCCCATTTCTCCCGGGTCTTGCCGGTCTTGGTCTTGCCGAGCGTCCGCTTCTTGAAGACGACCGCGAACAGCTGCTCGCCCATCCGTCCGGCTTGCGCCTGTTTCTTGATTTCGTCGCCGTCGATCACCCGCCCGCAATCGGGGTAGGGGCAGGCGCCGTCGCCCCGCGCCGCGGTGCCCGCCGATTGCTCCCCGGCGCTTTCGACGATCTCGAACGAACAGACGCGCCCCCCGGAACCCGGCCCGGAACCGAGCGCGGGCTTCAGCCGCACCCCCGTCCCGCCCGACGCCAACCGCCAGTTGGGCGACAGCGGAACCACCCCCTCGCAATACGGACACGCGACGGTCCGCGCCCAGAGATAGGTCATGTCGATACGGTCGGGAAGGCCGTGCTGCGGACAACAAAAACCGAGCCGCTTCTGAACGTTGGCGCGCCATGTCTCAGCCAGCGTCCGAAATTCTTCCTCGATCTTTCCCGAATGCTGTAACGGCCATTCGACGGTTGCCTTCATTATCAAGGCGGCAACGGGGTTCAAATCGTTGGCCTGTGCGCCCAACCCCAATCTCGCGGCCTCGAACGGGATGCTTCCTCCGCCAGCGGTAGGATCGAGAACTATTGGCGACCCGGAAGACCGCTGGAAGCTCCGCTTCAACAGGTCCTTTTCATCACGTCCGGGAGAGTAAGCGAATGCTCGATCGTAACCGTAAGGGTTGTCCACGCGCAGGCCGGTGCGCCTCGCCCGGTCGATAACCGTTCTCGCCGCCACCGGATCGCCGTGAATCCCGAGCGCGTGCAGGAACCGGTCGCGGTCCGCGTCCGCCGGCAGCAGGGAGGCCAGCACCGCCGCCCGCGACGCCACCAACGGCCGCCGCGCCCACCAGACGTGCAGCCGGTTCGGCGCCGGAAACGGCGTCATCGGCGTCCGCTCCCGCACGCTCTCGATCCCAAGCGCCGCAATCGGCAACCAGCGTTCGATCAGCCGGGTATCGGGCATTCTACCGTCCCGACTCCACCGCCTTCTCGTCGAACGAAGCGCCAATTCCTTTTTCCCTCAACTTCGCCAGATCCCTCCGGATGTCCTCGGCGACCTCCTCGACCTCCCGCGCCACCCGCGGCTCCATCCCGAGCTCCCGCTCCAACGCCGTCGTAAGCGGCAACAGAAGGTCCGCCGCCGGCGACGCCTGGATGAGCTCCCGCATTCGCTCCGCTCCGACCCCGATGCCGAGTTCCGCCAAGGCGTCCAAATCCTCCCTCGAAAGAGGATCGAACTCCGGCAGAATCGCAAGCATCGCCTCGACGTCCCGTTCCCAGATGGACGGATCGCCTCCCGCGAGGCCCGCTTTCGCCCGGACCAGATGGCCTCGCCATCGCATCGGCAACCCCGTGAGGTTCCGGTCGAGCGCCCGGCTCGCCGTCACGATAGCCGCTTCGCACCGCCCGAGCCTCAGCTCCAGTTCCGCCATCCTGATGAACGCGAACTCGATCGGCATACGGAGCGCGGCGGATTCATGTTCCCCAAAACGGCGCACCGCTTCGTCATACGCGGCCAGGGCTTCCTCCGGCCGATTCAGCGCGTCGAGCGCGGCTCCCTTGTTGACGAGGGTCCCTGCAACCGTTTCGAGGAGAGCGGGGGTCCGACTCTCTCCGAAGCGACGCGCCACCTCGTCATAGACGGCCAAGGCTTCCTCCGGCCGATTCAGCGCGCTGAGTGCAGCTCCCTTGTTGACGAGGGCCCCTGCGACCGTTTCGAGGAGAGCGGGGGTCCGACTCTCTCCGAAGCGACGCGCCACCTCGTCGTAGGCGGCCAAGGCTTCCTCCGGCCGATTCAGCGCGCTGAGTACAGCTCCCTTGTTGAAAAGGCTTCTCGCGACCCACTCGAGAAGAGTCGGCGTCTCGCTCTCCCCGAATCGACGCACGACCTCGTCGTAAGCGGCCAAGGCTTCCTCCGGCCGATTCAGCGCGCTGAGTACAGCTCCCTTGTTGACGAGAGCCCCCGCGACCGTTTCGAGGAAAGCGGGGGTCCGACTCTCTCCGAAGCGACGCGCCACCTCGTCGTAGGCGGCCAAAGCTTCCTCTGATCGATTCAGCATTCCAAGCGCGACCCCCTTGTTGACGCGAGACCTCGCGACCCACTCGAGAAGAGTCGGCGCCTCACTCTCCCCGAATCGACGCACGACCTCGTCACAAGCGGTCAAGGCTTCCTCCGGCCGATTCAGCTTGTCGAGTGCGACTCCCTTGTTGACGAGAGCCATGGCGATCCCCTCGCGAAGGGCCGGCTCCTCGCTCTCCCCGAAGCGACGCATGACCTCATCGGAAGCAGCCAGGGCTTCCGCTGGCCGATTCAGCTTGCTGAGTGTGACTCCCTTGTTACCGAGGCTTTTCGCGACCCCCTGGCGAAGGGCCGGCGCCTCGCTCTCCCCGAAGCGACGGACGACCTCGTCGCAAGCAGCCAGGGCTTCCGCCGGCCGATTCAGCGCGCTGAGTGCGGCTCCCTTGTTGACGAGAGCCATCGCGACCCCCTCGCGAAGGGCCGGCGCCTCGCTCTCCCCGAATCGACGCATGACCTCGTCGTAAGCAGCCAGTGCTTCCTCCGGCCGATTCAGCGCACTGAGTGCGACCCCTTTGTTGACGAGAGTCTTGGCGATCAGACCGTGAACGAAAGGGGAGTCGCTCGTCCCGAACAGAGATGCCAGTTCGTCGTAGGCGACCATGGCCTCCTCCGCCCGTTTCCCGTTATCCAGCGCGACCGCCTTGTCGAAGAGCGCCTTCGCGGCCACCGCTTCCGAGCATTCGTCCGCCTTCTCATCGAGCTGACCGGGCCGACCGCGGTCCCGTTTCACCGCATCCGGAGCCTCCGTGAAATCCGGAGGAGCCATTGCGAGCAACTCTTCACGGTCCCCGGCCAAATCCGGCAATTCCATCAATTGCGCGAATGCGGACCGGTGCAACATTCGCATCTCCGTATCGAACTCCTGCGCCTCCTGGGCGATACGGAAGCCGATGTCCTTCAGCTCGCGCGGCGAGTACCACGACGCCATGAAACGAATGAGGGCCTCGATCAGGCGGCCCGGTTCGCGGTGGCGCCGCAGCAGGTAGTAGACGTTGTACATGCGCTCGATCAGATAGTACTGCTTGCGCCGGGCGCTGCCGCCCGTGACCTGGACGACGCCCCGTTCGACGAGGCGGGCGAGCTGGGCGCTGCATTTGCTCGTCTCGAGCCGCGCCCGGTCCGCGATCTCCTTCGTGAGCGCCGGTTTCCACAGGTCGGCGAGGGCGAGATAGACCCGCCGCTCCTGGGCCGGGAGCGTTTCGAGATGGCTCTTGAAGTACTCCGTATGGTCGTCGATCAGATCGAGCAGATCGGCCATGAGCTCGCGGAAGGACAGCCCCGCGCCGAAACGGGCCACGATCGCGAGCAATCTCGGGCTGCCGCCGGTGAGGATTTCCAGCGAGCGGATCGTCTCGGGCGGGCGGCGTTGGCCCGACGCCGCCTCCCACAGGACGGCGCATTCCTTCGTGTCGAGAGGGCGCAGGGTGAGCACCCGGAACAGGTCGTACAGGGCGAGGCTCGGGTTGTCGATCTCGTCGAAGCGGCTGGTCGCGCTCGCGATCAGGACGATCCGCGGCTCGGTTTGCAGGACTTGCCGCAGCCGCCATCCCGCGTCGGGGTCCGCCATGTCCTTGAACATCATGTTCAGGTTCTCGACCATCAGCACCAGCCGCTTGTCCTCCCGGTCCGAGAAGTCCAGCAGCGCGCCGAGGCAACGATCGCCAAGCGCCTGGTCGTCGCGGATGGCGCGCAGGTCCTCGAAGCTGCGGCGCAGATCCGGGGCGTCCTCCCGCCGCGGCGCCTGATCGGCCAGGCGGGACAGGCATTCCAGCCAGAACTCCCCGGCGGTGGCGACTTCGTAGCTCTCCTCCGAAAAGACGACGGGGAAGAAGGCGGCCGACAGCCCGGCGTCCCGCCGCGCCTCCGCCGCGACCCGCAGGAGCAGGCTCGTCTTCCCGCTGCCGCGCGGGCCGATCACGATCTGGTGCTGGTTCGAGCTTCCGTCGCACTCGCGCAGCGCCTCGACGATCGACTCGAATTCGCTCGTCCGCACGCAGAACGACGCCACCAGCTCATCGTCGGTGAGGAACCCCGGGTTGTATTTCCGGGAGGCGGTCGCGGTCATCGCTTGGCGCTCCGGGCGGAGCCGGCGCCGGGCCCGCCATACCGGACGCGCCACCAGTCTTCGAGCAGGCCGGATACGAAGCGGTAGCCGTCGCCCCGCCTCTCCAGATACCCGTCATGCTCCAATACGCGGACCACGTACTCGATCGAGGGCGGGTCGTCGCCGTCTCCGGCCCCGGCGGCGAGAGACTCGCGATGCCGGCCGATGGCGTCGCCGCCCAGCCGCCCGCCGTCCACCGCGGCCTCGGTCAACATCTCGAGGGCGGCTCGATACCCCTCGTCCCCGAGAACCATCCGCAGCCGGCCTTCGTAGTGCTCCATGTCCATCTTCCCCCGGACACCGAGCATCTCATCGGCGTACACGCGCTCCACGTCTTCGAGCGAGGCGTCGCGCCGGCGGGCCCGGCGCAGGTCTTCGTGAAGGACGTCGAAGAACTGCTGCACGTGGTGGGGAATCTGGCAGCGCAGCCGTCGGCACATGTCCCGGCGGACGTCGTGGGGGAGATCGAGGCCGTAGGTCTCCCCCAAGGCGCCGAGGCAGGCCGCCGCGGTCTCCTCGTCCCAGGGTTTCAGGTCGTAGGGGGAAAAGACGTTCGCGTGGGCGCTCAGCCCGGCCTGTTGCAGGATGGGTTCGAGGCTCACGCTGCCGGAAAGGATCATGCAGATCCGGCCCTTATGCGTCTGGCCGTTCTTGCGAAGCCAGCTCAGGAACTCGTCCGCCGCCCGCCTGCGTTCCGGCGTGATCCGGTGATCGTCCCCCTTGAGCAGCCGGTTGACGAGGATCGGCAGTTCGTCGATCGCGAGCGCCACCGGCCGCCCGCTTCCCGCCAGGGCCGCGAAGACCTCGTCGCCCTTGTGCCGCCAGTTGCCGGCATCGACCCCGGCGCGAAACTTCATTCGCAGATCCACGTCGGCGAGGCCGATCTCGACCTCCGCCGGAAGGACGTTGGCGAACAGAGACTTGAAACGGCCCCAGGCGCCTTGCGCCGATCTCGACTGGAACCCGATCGCGGCGATGGCGTCCGCCGGCGTGGAGGCGCCCTCCAGATCGACGAAGATCGTCTCGAAGCGCCCCTTGCCCTTCAAGCGACGCAGCAATTCCCGCACCAGGCTCGTCTTGCCCATGCGGCGCTGCGCGGTCAGCAGGGTGTGGGTTCCGTCCTGCGCCCGCTCCGTGAGCGCTTCGATCTCGGCGGCCCGGTCGAAGAACCGATCCCCCTCGACCCAGTTCCCTCCGGCCTTCGTGAGTCCCATCGCCTCATTCTCCAACGAATCCGTTGCAAACGATTCTGTTGGAGAATCGGGGCGTCGTCAACAGGCGTCAGGGAAGATTTTTCACGGCGTCACACGCCGCCACGCCAAGCGGCGCGGTCGGCAGCCGGCTTTCGGTCGGGCAGCGGGTGTCGGTCATCGGCCGGAATCCCACTCCATGCGCTGGGACGATCAGCCGTTACGCGGCGAATTTCTCGAGATGGCAGGCGGTTCCGAACGTCTCGACGGTCCATCGCGCCTTCGGGTGGAATGATCGCCGCAACCGGATTGCGCCCGGCGACATCGGGAGGCGTCGAAGTTCGATGCCGGACTCCCGGATGGTCTTGTCCACCGGGCTGTGCCGGCGCTTGGGCGTGGACCCGAGCGCCTTGGTCTTCATAGTCGCATAAGCGTTTCCGGTATACGAGAGGATGCGCCGAACGTCATCTCCGCTGGGCAGAACGTGGCCGCCCCTGCGCCAGGGCGTGAGCACGGCGAAGGGATCGGGGGTCAGCATATTCGTCCACACCGCCGGTTGGTCGGCGTTCCTGGACCCATGATGCGGAACCTTGAACAACGACGCCTTGCCGGTCGGGCGCGCCCCGCTTTGTAGAATGCCTGTCCAGCCCGACCTCTCCAGATCCGACCCAAGCAGCACCGCCACGTCTCCGATCCCGATCCACAGCGCGACAGCGACGTCGTTGGGCGACAAACCGGGAAGCCGGGCCTTGGTCCGGCCGACGCCAGGTACGAGGCGGTCGATGGACTTCAGAAAGTTCTGGAAAATCGCGCTGTCCGGCGAGAGGGACCAGATTTCGCATCCGCCATGCTTGAGGATGCGTTGGTTGGCGAGAGCGAACGTTGGCTTCGACGCCGCTCCCCCGAGCCGGGTGAAGACGCCATGAATCTCCCGAACCCCGAAACCGGCGGCGGAAAGGGGGCGGCCTTCGAAAGCGCCGACGATGGAAAGGAACTCCTCCCGGCAGAGCGCGGCGGCGCAACAGAAAGCGGCTTTGCCGCAGGCTTCGATCAGACGCGCCATGCCGCGGATATGGTCGTCGTGCCAGTGGGTCGCGACGACCAGAACGACAACTTCGTCCGGATCGAGGCCGAGGCTTTCCAGGTAGCCCAAGGCGCGCGGCTCGCCGTTTCCGTCGATGCAGGAATCGACGATGATCCAAGCGCCGCCGCCTATATGGGAAACAATGCTCTCGCCGTAACCGGGGCCGAACAGCGTAAGTTCGAGCTCGTCGTCCTTCGGCGGCGTTTCCGCCGCCGTCACAGACCGAACGACCGCATCATCTCCCGCGCCCATGCCTCGCCGTCCCGCAGATCCGCCTCGGTGATGGCTGGAAGGTCGCGGAACACGATCTGGGACACGCGCTTCTTGGTTCCGGCGGCGGAGCGCTCGTAACCGATCACCCAGCGGAAGATGCTCCCTTCGCGCATCCTGGCGGCATCGCCGTCCGCGATCTCGGCCAGGGGGATAACCGCTTCTTCCTCCTCATACGACGCTCCGGCCGTGACGTCGGTCAACCGCGCCGTGAACTCCCCGTCGCCGATCTCGACGACGTGCCCTTCCCATTCTTGCAGGGCGTGAAGGGTCGTCGCGGGCATTCGCCGCGCCGGCAATCTCGGCACGTCCACGATCCAGGAAAGGTCGACGGAAACCTGTCCGTAGTCCGTGACCGGCGATCGGGGATTCGCGTTGGTCTCCGGATGGCGCGTGTCGGACCCCGGACCGGCGCTCATCCCGCGCCTGGACGCCAAGTCGAGCTTCCCCATCGCGCGCCGAACGATATCCGCTTCAGTCTGTCCCACATCAAGACCGTCGGACGCCCCGGACCCGTTGGCTTGCGACATCGCGGTGGACAGGTCTGCCTGCAACATGAATTCGGATCTCCTATTTTTTCGCCAAGGACATGACGTGATCGACGATACCGTCGCCGCGCTCCAAGGACATCTCGAAGTCGCTCTCAAGACGTTTCATCAGGTGCTCGCCAGCTCCGGAACCGGTATTGCCCGTTGTGTAATGATCATTGACATGCACGTAAACCCCGCAGCGTCCCTGATCGGCGATCGGGTTGGACGGTTCCACTATGACGTTGATCCGATCCTCGGGCGGCCTTCCTGCGATTTTGACCTGTGACATCCTCAGCGACGTCATGCCGCCGTGCTTGCCGTCCGGTTCGAGATCGCGTCCCCAGACGCCCCACGGTTTCACCGGCGCCAGTGTTCTGCCGATGCGATCCATTTCGGCGCGGTCCCGCACCGGAAAATGAACATCGCGGTTGATCGCGAACGCCCTGAGCGGCGTGTGAGGCAGGAGCTCCTTGAACACACGCACGACGAGATCGCGTACACGGACATAAGGTGCCTGTGCGTTCTGTGCAAGGAAGCGATCAGTCGTGACCTCGACATCGAACCAATCGAACGCGAACGCGGCGACCTGCGGGTGGACGATCTTCACCTCCGCGCCGTCCGCGGCAGATTCCGGCAGAAGTCCATGCAGCGCGAACCATGCGGGCGTAAAAATCGCCGGGTTGAAATCGCCGGCCAGAACGACGCTCGCGCCGCCGATCTCCGGCTCGATCCGCAGTGTCATATCCCTCTCCGCGCGGCGTCGGGGCCTCGCGCGGCGGCTCGCCGCGCCGTCCGCGCCTCGGTCAACAGGACGCGCAGCGCCGTCAGCACGCGGCGGGGACGCCTGCGATGCATCGCCATGCCGAGCCAGTACGCCGCCTCCTCGCGCCCCATCGCCTCGATGCCGTCGGCCACCGCCCGCATGTTGTCGCGGCTGCGCATCGGCGCGAGTGTGCGAAACAACAGCCCGAGCGTCAAGGCGAGATCCTCGTCGAGCGCATAGCCGCGCGCCTTGTCGTCGGCGCGCAGGCCCGGCTTGACGCCGGATTGCGAAAGCCGCTTCAGCACCCGATGTTCGACCAGTTCGAAGTTGCGGCCGCGCAACCCCGCGATGCGATGCGCCGACGTCACCTGGGGCGTCGCCGCCGCGGGCAGCTGCCAGACTTCGTATTCGGCGTCCGCCGGCCCGTGACGGCGCACCCGCAGCTCGTAGCGGGGCACCGACTCCGGCGTCTCGACCCGAACGACCCGTTCCGGCCGCGCCATCAGGCTTCCGCCTCCTCGGCCGTCGCCGACACGAAGGCGGACCCGCCGGCGAACCTGGCGAGGCGCTCGGTGAACTTCTCCGCAGCATCGCCCCGCATCGCCAGACCGTCCGCGAAGGCGAGCTCGAACCCCGCCTGGATCTCCCTGGACCCGGCGGCCCGCAGCTGCGGTTCGAGAAACTCCTTCACCGGCTGCGCGTCCGCCACCGGCCCCCGGAATTCGAGCATGAACGAACCGCCGTCGCGGGTTTCGTAGCCGCCGGTCATGGTGACCGCCTTCTCCGCCCCCGACACGGCGCCGACGGCGCCGAGAAGACGGAAGGCGTCGCCCGCCTCGAACATGCGGATGGTCACCGTCGCGATCTTCTCGACCTTCTTCTCGCGCGCCTGCTCCCACAGCCGGGTCAGCGCTTCCCTGAGGACGCCTTCGGCGGCGAAGGACCCAAGCGACGGCTCCACGTCCGCGGGATGGCCGGGGAGCGGCATCTGCGCGTTCTCCAAGGCGCGGCTCCGGTCGCCGGGCGGCTTGTCCCCGGTTTCCGGCGCGCCCGCCGCATCCGGCTCCGGCTTCCGCTCCGGCCGCGGCCAGATGCCGGCTTCCTTCGCGAAGGCGGCGGTGAGGAGGAAGGCCTGCTCGTCGATCGCGATGGCGGCAGGCGGATCGCCCTGGCCGTACAGCAGCTCGCCGCGCCGGTAGACGTAGTCGCCCTGCTCGATGCCGCGCCGCACGCCGCGGATGAAGATGTCGTCGCCGGACAGCATCGGCAAGGCCGGGTCGCGTCGGAACTCGTCGCGCAAAGCGAGCGTCGTCATCCGACCTTTCTTGAGCGGCGTCCGGTCGCGCACATAGGCCGGCGAATCCGGTTGATCCTCCGCCAGCCGCAGCTTTCCGAGGTCGCGCAGCGCCCGCACCACCTGCTGCTGGCCGGCGCCGGGACGATCCGACGTCGACTGGATGTCGATCGCCGAATGGGCGAGGTCGACGTCGCTCGTTCCGATCCGATTGCGCGACGGATAGAACAGGTGCCGATAGCATTGCTGGATGGCGAGGGCCAATTCCTGCTCGGAGCGCGACTCCAACTCGCGGATCTTCGCCTGCTGATGCTCGGCCAGATCGGCCAGACGCTCGGGCTTCTTCAGCTCCCGCAGGGCCAGACGACGGCGCGCCTTGCCGCGCATCTCCTCCTTGCGGGCTTCTTCGGCGACCGCGAACGCCAGATTGTTGCGCCAGACGCGCAAGGCGGAGCCCTCCGCCCCCTTGCGCGAATGGATGCGTTCGATGAGATCGGGCGCGCCGTCGACGGACCCGCCGACGGTCACGCCGTCATAGGCCAGGACGATCAGCTTCGGCCGGCCGTCTCCGACCTCGTCGGGGACGTCGAACGGTCCGCCGGGAAACGGAACGGCATCGAAGACTCCGCCGTCGAATATCTGGCGGATGCGGTCGTTGAGTTCGGCGCGCGTGTCGCCGGCATCGACGTGCTGCTCCTCGCGCCGGATGATCTGGCGCAGGTTGGCCTCGGCGAGGAACCGCATCGGCGCGCCGGGCCGGTCGTCGAGATAGGCGGATTCGGCGACGAATCTCTTGCGCGCCTCCTCGATGAAGCTCACGTCCGCCGCCGGGCACAGGACCGAATAACGCAACCGCTCGGGCGAAAGACCCTTGAGCGGGTCGTTGAAGGCGAGCGTGTGCATGAAGATCGTGCGGGCGACATAGGCGGCGTAGGGCGGCAAGCCGGCGTGATGCGCGGCGTCGATCTCCTGCGCCAGCGCGTTCTTCCCGATCGGCCCGGCGGCGACGTCGCTGGTGATCGCCGGCTCGTAGGCGGTCTGCGCGAGGCGGGTGACGATCTCCCGGCGGATCGGCTCATGGCCCGGATCGACGTGGTGGAGGTGGATGGCGGTCGCGTCCGGCGGCCGCTCCGCCCACAGACGCGCGATGGTGCGCGCCAACAGGCGCAGCATCCCGCGCACCCGCTGGAAGCTGCCGAGCGTCGCCGTCTTGCCGGTCAGGGTCTCCAGCACCTCGGGATGGAGCGGATAGCTCGACCGGAAGGTCTCGGCGGTCCCGGCCCGCACGGCGTCGCCGACGAGCGAATCCCTGTTGGCCGCCCAGATCTCCCGGTAGGCGTCGACGGCGGGCGCGATTCCCGCCTCGTCGATGGAGTCGAACAGCCGGCGGCGGAGCACCTGGACGGTCTCGTCCTCCTCGGTGGGGTTCAGCAGCGTCGCCTTGCGCGCGGAGACGCTCTCCGCTTCCGCCATCCTGTCGGCGATGAACTGGTTTTCCTGGTCGTAGGCGTCGGTCGCCCGGCCGTCCTTGCCGATCGCCAGGGTGTAGACCAGAGCGGCGCCGGGCGCGCTTTCCACCGCCTTGAACAGCGACGTGAGAAACGCGGTCAGCTGGTCCTGCGCATCCGCGATGCTTCGCACCTTGCGCAGATAGACCGATAGCTCGTCGAGCAGGATCAACGCCGGTTCGCCGCCGAACAGCTCGCGCAAGGTCTCGGCCCCGGGGGCGATACGGCGTTCGTCGCTGTTGCGAATCCGCGCATACCCGGCTTCGCCTGCAAGGGCGTAGGCGATCTCGCCCCAGGGGGTATAAGCCAGCACGCTTTCGCCCATCCGCCTGCCGTTGGCCGGGTCGGCGTTCTCGCCGTCGAAGGCGGCGACCCGGGCGGGGCGTCGCGGGACGAGGGACGGATCGACGAACTCCCCGACGTTCGGCGCGCCCTTCATGCCCCGCGCGGCATGGGCGAGCGCGATCAACCCATGGGTCTTGCCGCCGCCGTAGGAGGTATCGAGCCGGAAGATCGGCGCGACCTCGCCGCCGGCGCCGGTCAGCCGGCGGCAAACGTTGGCGAGCAACTCCCTGATCCCCCTCGTGGGGTAGGTGTTGGCGAAGAAACGGACCGGATCGAGATATTCGCCGCTTCCCTCGCCGACGACGACCTGGGCCAAATCCGCCGCGAAGTCGGCCTCGGCGATCGCCCCTTCGAGGACGTCCCGCCGCGGCCGGCAGGTGTCGTAGATCGCAGGAACCGTCATGTCGCCCGCTCCTTCGCGCCGCCCATCGGCCCTACGCCCCCGCGACCTCCAGCGAAACCGGGTCGCCGTCTTCGAGGGCGAGGGCGTCGCGGACGCCGACCGCGGCGATGACTTCGACCTGGGCCGGCGGGTAGTCCGGCGTGTCGGGAAGAACGATGGCGCCCTCGATCCGTCCGGCGATGCGGACCGGGTAGCAGCGGCCGTCGCAGTCATGCGGGCCGGCGCCCGGATTCTCGATCGCGACGCCCGGCCGGCGCTTGAGCCGGACCCACAGCGCGACCGCGTCCGGGTCGTCGATCACGACGTTGACCGTGCCGGGGTAGGGGTCGATCCCCAACTTGTCGACGAACTGGCGCCGCGCCCAGTCGAGCCGGGTGAAGACCCGGCCCTGGCCGATCCCGCTGGCCAGCCGCCCGCGCAGCAGCCCGCCGCCGGGGCTACGGCTCATGCGGCGCGGACGGGAACGTCCATCGTCCCGATCCGATCCACCCAGCAGCGCATCACGTCGCCCGGCTTCACCGGACCCACCCCTTCGGGCGTGCCGGTCATGATCACGTCGCCGGGATACAGCGTATAGAAGGCCGAGCCGTATTCGATCAGCCGCCGGACGTCGAAGATCAGCAGGCCGGTGTTGGACTGCTGGCGCGTCTCGCCGTTGACCGCGATCGAGAAATCGAGATCGTCGGGGTCGTCGATCTCGTCCGCGGTCACCAGCCACGGCCCCAGTACGGAATAGGAATCGATCGCCTTGCGGAGGCTCCGCTCCTCGGTACCGCGCACGGTCATGTCCAACCCGATGGCGTAGCCGGCGACGTGGTCGAGGGCGCGCTCGCGCGGGATGTCCTTGCCCGCCTTGCCGATGACGACGGACACCTCGACCTCGTGGTCGTTGCGCCGGTCGGGGAAGCGCAGCGCCACGCCCTCGGACGGCCCGACCGGAACCGGGTTCTTGAGGAACAGGCCGTATTCGTCGATGGTCTTGATCTCGCGGCCGAAGCTCACCCCCTGGTCGGCGACCGACTCCTCCTTGTGGGCGAGATAGTTGACCGGCGCCCCGATCACCTTGGTCGGGTTGGCGACCGGGCTCGCCAACGCCGCCTCGGCGAGGGCGAGGCGCGGCGCGCGCGGAGCCAGTCGCTCGATCTCGGCCCGCACCGCGTCCAGATTGGCGATCAGCCGGTCGCCATGGGGCGCCGGCCAGCGCAGCGGCGGGAGCGCGTCCAGGGCCGCGGTCACGTCGGCGACCTGGTCGTCCGCGACCAGACCGAGCCGGTCCCGGTTGAAACGGCAAATCTTCATCCCTCGCCTCCCCGACGCCCCGCGGCGCGCCCACCGCGCCCGGGCCAAGGAATGGCATCGCCCGCCCCGGCGGTCCAGGAAAACTTGCCCCCGGCGCGAGGCGCTGTACAATGGCGGGCGAAGCGGGTGTAGTTCAGCGGTAGAACGTCAGCTTCCCAAGCTGGATGTCAGGGGTTCGACTCCCCTCACCCGCTCCAGATCCCATACCGACAGCGGAGGCGGGCGGAGGATGAAAGCCGCATACTTCGACCGGCATGGCGGACCGGACGTGCTGAAATACGGCGACCTGCCGGATCCCGCCGCGGGGCCGGGCGAGGTCGTCGTCGACATCCACGCGGCGAGCGTCAACGGGGCGGACTGGAAGGTCCGGGCCGGCGAATACAGCCAGGTCGCCGAGTTCCCCTACGTCCCGGGGCGGGACTTCTCGGGCGTCGTCGCCGCCGTCGGCGATGGCGTGAGCGATCTGCGGCCCGGCGACCCGGTGTTCGGCGTCTGCCAGGTGGGCCAGGAAGGCGCCTACGCCGAGAAGATCGCGATCGACTCCGCGATCGTGGCCCGCAAGCCCGACGGCGCCTCCCACGCCGACATGGCGGCGCTCGCCCTCGCCGGGCTCACGGCGTTGGTCTCGATCGAGGACACGCTGGCGTTGCGTCCCGGCGAGAAGATCCTGATCCAGGGCGGCGCCGGCGGCGTCGCGGGTTTCGCCATCGAACTCGCCAAGCATATCGGCGCCCATGTGGTCACGACCGCGAGCGCCGCCAACCACGACTATCTGCGCGGGCTCGGGGCCGACGAGATCGTCGATTACAACGCCCGGGACTTCGCCGAGGCCGTGTCGGGTTGCGACGCCGTGTTCGAGACGGTGGGAGGCGACGTGGCCCGACGGTCCTTCGACGTGCTCAAGCCCGGCGGCCGCGCGGCGTTCATCGCCTCCGGGGCCAAGGCGCCCGCTCCGCCCAGGGACGACCTCCGCTCGCTGCGGCCCCAGGTCGGGCGCTCCCGCCGGCATCTCGAACGCATCGTCGAACTGCTGGGTTCCGGCGTCGTGCGGGTTCCCGAGATCGCGCGCTTTCCCCTGTCCGAAGCGGCGGCGGCGCACCGCATCAGCGAGGCGCGCCACCTGCGCGGCAAGCTGGTGTTCGAGGTTCGCTGAGCCGGCCCGTATCTCTCCGCCCCGGGCGCGGCCCGCATTCACTCGGTCTGCACGATCAGGCTCACCACGTCGGCGTCGCCCACGACCCGCGTTTGGTGCCCCTTGCCGGCCGTGTCCTCCATCAGCCGCACGTCGCCGGCGCGGAACGTCCGGCGCTCGCCGTCGCTCATGGTGATCTCGAGCTCGCCCGCGACCGTCGTGTTGAACTGCCGCTTCGGCGTCGGGTGCCAGTCCCCGAACCAGCCGCGCGGGATGCGGACGCACAGGAGTCTGGCCGCGGGGGTCGGGTCCGAGAGGTGGACCGGAGCGGCCGGCGGGGCGAATTCCCGCAGCGCGGTCTGCATCTCGGCGTCCTCGAAATGCGTTTCGCCATCGTCGTCGGTGAACATGCGGACGTATTTCATGTCGGGCCTCCCGGCGGACGGGTTCCGCCCGTCCATACCAGAGCGGCCCCGGATGCGTCCACCGCCCCGGCCGCAACCGCTATGACGACGGACCGCCATGGTGTAGGATCGCCGGCAGGCAGACGGTCCGATGCGATGCCCCTCCCGGCGATCACGCGCCAGCAGCTGGGCGAGCGCGACGACGCCGACCCGCTCGCCGGTCTTCGCGGCGCCTTCGCCCTTCCCGACGACCTGATCTATCTCGGCGGCCATTCGCTCGGCCCGCCGCCGCGGGACGCCGCCGACCGGCTCGACCGGACGGCGCGACGGGAATGGGGCCAGGACCTGATCCGCAGCTGGACCGCCCATGACTGGATCGGCCTTCCGTTGACCGCCGGCGACAAGATCGCGCCGATGATCGGGGCCGAACCCGGCGAAGTCGCTGTCGCCGACTCCACGTCGATCAACCTGTTCAAGCTGCTCGCCGCGGCGCTCCGTCTCAACCCGGAACGGCGGGTGGTGCTCACCGAGGCGGAGAATTTCCCGACCGATCTCTATATCGCCCAGAGCCTGATCGAGCTCGGCGGCGGCCGCCACGAGCTCCGCTACGCCGAGGCCGACGCCATCGTCGATGCGATCGACGACGAGGTCGCCGTCGTCATGCTCACCCAGGTCGACTACAAGACCGGCCGCATGCACGACTTGGCCGCGCTCACGCGGGCGGCGCAGGCCGCGGGCGCGCTGATGCTGTGGGACCTTTCGCACAGCGCCGGCGTGATCCCGGTGGACCTCGGCGCGGCCGGGGCCGACTTCGCGATCGGCTGCGGCTACAAGTATCTCAACGGCGGGCCGGGCGCGCCGGCCTTTCTGTTCGCGGCGCGCCGGCTGCACGAGCGCTTCCGCCAGCCGCTGTCGGGCTGGATGGGCCATGCGGCGCCGTTCGACTTCCGGCGCGAGTACCGGCCGGCGCCCGGAATCCTGCGCGCCCTGTGCGGGACGCCGCCGGTCCTGGGCATAGCCGCGCTGGATTCGGCGCTCGACGTGGTCCTGCGCGCCGGCGTCGGCCGGCTGCGCCGCAAGTCGCTTGCGCTGACCGGAACCTTCATGACGCTGATCGAGCAGGAATGCCCCGGCTTCGGGTTCGAGATCGTCACCCCGCGCGAGGACGACCGGCGCGGCAGCCAGGTCTCGCTCCGCCACGACAACGGCTACGAGATCATGCAGGCGCTGATCGCGCGCGGGGTGATCGGCGACTTTCGCACGCCGGACATCCTGCGCTTCGGCTTCGCGCCGCTCTATCTGCGCTTCGCCGACGTCTGGGACGCGGCCGCGGCGCTCCGCGACGTGATGGAGCGCAGAGCCTGGGACCGCGACGAATACCGCCGGCGCGCGGCGGTGACGTGAAGGGCGCCGGCGGATGACGCGACCCGGAGGGCTGCCGGACGGCGCGCATACCGACTTCCGGGACGGTATGACCTATGCCGAGATTCTCCGTCTCGACCAGCTGCTGGAATGCCAGAAGCCCCTGTCCGACCGGCATGACGAGATGCTGTTCATCGTCATCCACCAGGCGACGGAGCTGTGGATGAAGCTGATCCTGCACGAGCTCGAGGCCGCCATCCGGGCGCTGCGGGAGGACCAGTTCCGCCCGGTATTCAAGATGCTGGCCCGGATTTCCCGCATCCAGAGCCAGCTCATCCAGTCCTGGGACGTGCTGGCGACGCTCACGCCCGCCGACTACCTCACCTTCCGCGACGTGTTGGGCCAGGCGTCGGGCTTCCAGTCGGGCCAGTACCGGATGATCGAATTCCTGCTGGGCAACAAGAACGCGGCGATGCTGGAGCCCCATCGCGACCGGCCCGACCTCCACGCCCGGCTCGCCGAGGCGCTCGGCCGGCCCAGCCTGTACGACGAGACGATCCGGGCGCTCGCGCGGCGCGGCTTCGACATCCCGGACGAGTTGACCGGGCGCGACTGGCGCCGCCCCCACCGGAGCCATCCGGCGGTCCGGGCGGCCTGGATCGAGGTCTATCGCGATACCGAGACCCATTGGGACCTGTACGAGCTGGCGGAGGAGCTGGTCGATCTCGAGGACTGGTTCCAGCAATGGCGCTTCCGCCACGTGACCACCGTGGAGCGGATCATCGGCCACAAACGCGGCACCGGCGGCACCGCCGGCGTCGCCTATCTGAGACGGGCGCTCGACATCCGCTTCTTCCCCGAACTGTGGGAGCTGCGCACCGAACTGTGACGCCGCGCGGGCCGTGGACAGCGCGGGAGATGCGGGCTAGGCTCGCCGCGACCGCCGCAGTCCGAACGTCGAGGCTGGACGACCCCGATGCGCGCGCCTCCGATCTGGCTGACCGAAGCCCAAGTCGCGTCGTTGATCGGCCTGGCGGACGCGATCCCGGCCCTGGAGCGGACCCTCGCCATGGAGGCGAAGGCCGAGGCCGCGAACATGGTCAAGACCCATCTCGATTTCGGCGCGCACAACACGCTGCACGCGATCGGCGCCTCCGTCGCCGGGGCCGGGCTGGTCGGGGTCAAGACCTGGTGCCACACGGAAGGCGGCGCGGCGCCGCTGCTGATCCTGTGGGACGCCGAAGACGGCGCGCTCCAGGCGGTCGTGGAGGCCTTCGCCCTAGGCCAGATGCGCACCGGCGGGATTTCGGGCCTGGCGACCAAATGGCTTGCGGCCGAAGACGCCGACGAGATGGCCTGCCTCGGCGCCGGGCGGCAGGCGGCGACCCAGGTGGCGGCGGTCCATGCGGTCCGCCCGCTCAAGCGGTTGCGGGTGTGGAGTCCGACCGCGGACAACCGCGAACGCTTCGCCGCGCGCATGGAGCGCGAGCTCGGGGTCGCCGCCGAGGCCTTCGCATCGGCCCGCGCCTGCGCGAATGGCGCGCCGATCGTCACCACCGTCACGCTGGCGCGCGCGCCGTTCCTCGAAGCCGACATGATCGCCCCCGGCGCGCACGTCAACGCGGTCGGGGCGATCGTGCCGCAGCGGGTGGAGTTCACCGGCAACGTCTTCGCGCGCTGCGGCGTCGTCGCGGTCGACACCTTGCCGGGCGTCCAGGGCCTTTCCAACGAGTTCCGATCGCATTACGGCGCGGGCAAGGCGTCGTGGGACGAGGTCCGGCCGATCTCGGCGGTGATCGCCGCCGGCCAGCCCCGGCCGCCGGACGCCGACGTGACGTTGTTCAAGGCCATGGGGATGGGGCTTTCGGACCTCGCCATGGGCGTCGAGATCCTCGCCCGCGCGCGCGAGCGCGGGCTGGGGCAGACCCTGCCGGAGCGGGTGCGCGCGGCGCCCCGGCTCCAACAGGCGGGACAACCGGAGGAGCAGGCATGACGGGGAAGAAGGCGCAGTTCATCGACCGCACCGGCTACGCCACGCCGAAGATCGAGCTGTGGGAGCCGGTGGTGATCCCCAGGGAGGACATCGACGCCGAGGCGGCCCGGCTCGCCGCCCTGCCCCGGCCCGACAACGGGCGGCGCCACGCGATCATCGCGCATCCCGACTGGCGGAAGCTCGGCGTCGGCCCCGGTTTGCAGCCGGGCATCCGGGTCACGCTCGAAGTCCTCAACCCGGGCGAGCGGTCGGCGCCGATCCGCCACAATTCGACCCAGGTCAATTTCTGCATCCGGGGCGGCGGGCATTCGATCGTCGGCGGCCGCAAGATCGAGTTCGCCCGCTACGACGTCTACAACTTCCCGTCGATGGCGACCTACTGGCACGTCAACGACGACGACGACCTCCAGGTCCGGCTGACCTATTCCAACGCGCCGCTGCTGGAAAAGCTGAACGTCCACGTCGTCGACGAGAACCCGCCGCCGACGATCGAGGCGGTGTCGGGGACGGAGACCGCCGCCGGAACGGCGGCCGAACCGGACGCGCGCGACTCGAGCCCCTACGGCACCTTCCAGCTGACCGAAGACGGCGCCTGGCTGATGCCCTACGAGACGCTCATCAACCCGGCCTCGGTCGACTCCCGCGCCCTCCACTGGCCGTGGGCCGGGGTGAAGGCCGAGTTGGACAAGCTCGCGGCCCTGGGGCAGGACTATCGCGGCCGGCGGCTATATCTGCTGTTCAACCCGATGACCGGGCGGTTCAACGGCACCACGCCCAACTTCTTCGCCACCATGACCAACCGCCCGCCCAGGATCGTCGATCGGCCGCATCGCCACGTCTCGGCCGCGATCAACTACTACTTCGCCGGCCGCGGCCGCTCCACGGTCGAAGGCAAGGTCTATGAATGGAAGGCCGGCGACCTGATGCTCTCCGCCCCGGGCTGGGCGGTCCACAACCACGCCTCCTACGACGAGACCGTGTACGAGCTGACCATCCAGGACCAGCCGCTCAACCTGGCCATGGAGTCCCTCCTGTGGCAGGAGGACCTCAAGCATCCCTGGCAGGTTCTGGGCGCGCAGACGGGCTTCGAGACCAACAAGGAGCAGCTCCGCGCCTGACGGCGCGGAAGCCCGTTCACGAACCGGGATGGCGCCAAGCCGACGGCCGCGGGCGCCCCCGCGGCCGTCGGCCCGGCGGCTTCACTCGACGATTTTGAGATTCTCCGCCGAGAAGCGACCCCGCTGGCCCCGCACCAACTCGTACTCCACTTGCTGCCCTTCGTACAGCGCCGAAAGGCCGGCCCGTTCAACCGCCGAAATATGGACGAAGGCGTCCTTCGAGCCGTCGGACGGCTCGATGAACCCGAATCCCTTGACGGTGTTGAACCACTTGACGGTTCCTCGCACGTATCGTTCCTCCAACATGGTGGGGACGTCCGGCCCGCGCCGAACGACGGTAGAGCTTCAGCATTATTCCAAGGGAGCCAGAGCCGGGAGGCCAGTCACGCAGTGAGATATTGCGAAGTTCGCGCGGATCGTACCGCCGACGCGACGAAGCGTCAACAGAAATGCGCGGCCGCGACGGAGGCGACGAAACCGCTTGACGCGCCGCTCCCGGAGGACCCCGCGGCGTCTCATATGTAGTGAACCCGGATAGAAGCTTGACAAGCCAAGCCCGCCGCGCGACGGATGCGAACGCGGCGCGGCGCACGCAGCAGGAAGGGTGACGGCGAGATGATGAACCTCCCCGAGGATTTCCTCAAAGGCTCGATCCCGCCCTTGATCACGCCGTTCCGCGACGGCGCCGTCGATTACGACGCCTATGCCGGGCTGGTCGAGTTTCAGATCGAAAACGGCTCGCACGGGATCCTGGTCAACGGGACGACGTCCGAGCCCGCGAGCCTGACCGTCGCCGAGCGCAACCGTCTGGTCGACGCGGCCGTCGAGGCCGCCGGCGGCAGGCTGCCCGTGGTCGCCGCGACCGGCTCGCAGTCCTTCGCCGAGACCGAGGCCCTGACCGTCCATGCCGACCGCGCCGGGGCGGACGCGCTGCTGATCGTCACGCCGTACTACGTCCGCCCGCCGCAGCGCGGCCTGGTCGAATACTATCTGGAGATCGCCAAGCGCGCCGACAAGCCGTGGATGATCTACCACATTCCGGGCCGGGCCGCGGTCGGCGTCACGCTCGACACGGTGACGGAGATCGCCGGCAAGGCGCCCGCCTTCGTCGGCATGAAGCATGCGGTGGACGATCTCGGCTTCGTCAGCGCCTGTCTCGACCGGTTGGGCATGGCGTTCCGCATCTTCGTCGGGCTCGAAGACCTCAGCTACCCGATGATGGCCGTGGGCGCGTGCGGGCTGATGAACGCCGTCGGCAATTTGCAGCCCGGCCTGCTCGCGCGCATGTGCGAGGAGGTCCGCAAGGGCGATCCGGGCGCGGCGCGCGACCTGCATTACCGGCTGTTCGAGCTCAACCAGGCGGTGTTCTACGACACCAACCCGATCCCGATGAAATACATGATGAGGCGGCTGGGGCTGATCCCGAAGAACGAGCACCGCCTGCCCATGGTCCCCGCGACCGCCGAACTCGAACGGCGCCTCGACGACGTGCTCCGCCGCGCCGGCCTGCTCGACGCCGACGGGGTCGCGCAGGCGGCGGAATAGGGGCGCGCCGATGTCGGACCGGCGACGCTTCGGCCTGATCGGGGCCGGCACGATGGGCAAGGGGCTCGGCCGGAACCTGATCCGGCGCGGGTTTGCGGTCGCCGCCGTCGACCCCGACCCGGAACGGATGGCGTTCATCCGGAGCCTCGGGGCCGCCGAAGCCAACGGCATCGCCGGCCTCGCCGCCTCGAGCGACGTGATCGGCGCCTGCCTGCCGAGTCTGGCCGCGATCCGCGAAGCCTTCGAGGGCCCCGACGGAATCATCGCCAACGCCCGGCCCGGCAGCGTCGTCGTCGATTTCTCGACCAGCGACCCCCGGCTCACCCGCGAGCTCGGCGCCAAGGCGGCCGAGCGCTCGATCGCGATGATCGACGCGCCGATGCTACGGATGGAGCGCCATGCGTGGGAGGGCGAGCTGGTGCTGCTGGTCGGCGGCGAGGCGGATACGGTCGCCGGATGCGCCGCCGTGTTCGAGGCCGTCTCCGAGCGCTTCATCCATTGCGGCCCGCTCGGCAGCGGCCACATCTTCAAGCTGCTCAACAACGTCAGCGGGCTGGCGATGCATGCGGCCTATTGCGAGAGCTTCACGCTCGGCAGGAAGCTCGGCGTCGATCTGGACCTGCTGCTCGAAGTCATCCGCAGCGGCATGGCGGGAAGCACGATCCTGGACGCGACCAGCCACCGGGTGGTCACCGGCGAGGAAGGCCAGCTCTTCGCCACCGACACGGCGCTCAAGGACGTGACGTTGTTCACGCGGCTCGCCGAGGACGTCGGCTCGCCCGCCCCGGTCGCCGCCGGCGCGCGCAGCGCGTATCAGCTGACGTCGCTGATGGGCTATGGCGGCGACGACATCGTCAATATCGGCGCCGCGCTGGAGCGGCTTGCCGGCGCGGACGAGAAGTAGCCGACGGGGCCGGACCGGCGGCGGCGAAGCCCGGATCGACCGCCTTCGCCAGCGCGGCGTAGCGCCGCGACAGCCGCATGGCGGGGCTCCCGGGCGACGCGCGGCAGTCTTCGCACATATCGACGCTGGTATGGGGCGCGGGCGCGAAGGCGAGCGCGTCGGCGAGCGCGGCTTGCGCCGCGCCGGACCCGGGATCCAACCGCGCCCCGGACAGGAGGAGGCGCCGCATTTCGGTTTCGTCGCCCGCGGCCGCCCGTTCGAGCATCCCGAGCCATATTGCGCGATAGCGGCGGCTGCGCTCGTAATGGGCCGCGACGCAGCATTCGGGATAGCCCAGCAGCCGGGCTTCCTGCGCCGGCGTCGGCCGGCCGCTCTCGCACACCTCCGCCGCCTCGTCGGCGACCGAGCGGGCGCGCGCGACGTAATACGCCCGGCATCCCGACAGCCCCTCGCGCAGCTGGGCCGCGAACCACGCCGGCAGTCCTTCTCCCTCCAGGCTCGCATCCCAATAGGGGCCTTCGACCGCGCGCAGCGCCAGGTCGGCGGCGAACCGCAACACGCCCCCGACCCATTGCGGGTCGTCGAAGCCGCGCCCGAGCAGAAACACCGGCTTCAGCCCGGCGAGCATGGCGAGGAAATCCAGCCTGTCCTGCGCGGCGTCGAGGCGACGCCCGGCGTCCGACCGGTCGAACGGGACCGCGCCGAGCTTCCTGTAGACGCTCCGCAGCAGCGCCTTGTTGGCGATTCGCGTCATGTCGGGAGCGCGCCGGTCGCCGATGCGTCGGGAAACGGGACAAGCCTATACGCGAACCCGCTGATCCACCAAAGCGACCCGCGGCGAGAAGGCTCCGTCCGAAACGGATTCCCGCTTTCGCCCTGTGGAGGCGGGCTCGTACTCGATCGCCGGCGCCTCTCCTTCGTCGGCGAGGGACCGCCGGGCGAACGCGCGGGCATGGGCGACCGACCGCCCGACCGCAGCCTCCGTGTCCTCGGCCGAGATCACGGCGCCCAGCTCGATCGCTGCGCGATCGCGACCGAAGGCGGCGGCGATGGCGCGCACTCGCGGCGTCGCCGACCTCGACGCCATAGCCCCTGACGGCCTCCGCCGTCTTCTCGAACCGGCGCTGGACGCAGCGCAAGTCTTCCGCTACCAGCGCGATTCGGTCGACGCCGGCGCGGCGTCCGGCCGATCCCGATATTGAGGTCAACGGCTACGCCCTACGACCCGGACGATGGCTGGATGTACGCGGCGATGGCCGCGATCGCCGCCTGTCTCTGGACCGCGGTCATGGTCTTCCTCCTCCGCCAGGGATACGGCGCGGAGAGCTCGGCCCTCACCGCCGCCGTCGCGACCATGGTCCTGTTCCTTCCGGTCGTAGTCCTGCTCTGCCTCGTCTGGCGCTCCATCGGGCTGGTCGTCGACGTCGCCGGGGAGCTGTCCGATGAACTGCGCCTGGTCCGCCGCTATCGCCGCCGCCGGAAGGCGTACAAGCAGAAGGAGCACCACCCGGACCTCGACCCCGAAGACTACGCCCGCGCCCAGCGCATCCTCGACGAAGGGGAGCTGTTCGAGGCGCAGCGGGCTCGACACGCGATCGGGTTTCTCGAAGACGACGGCCGCCTGTGGACCGCCGTCGTCAAGGCCACCAGCGACGGGGCCAAGACCTACCTCCTCACCCTGCACGGAGTGCAGCCTTACGACTTGCGCGCTGCGCGCCGACGGCTCAGGCGGTTCGACCCGGAAGGGGAATGATGTCGCCGGGCGGGCCGTAACCCCTGCGCTCGCCCGAAGGCATGAGGTCCTTACGAATGACTCCGGCGACGGAAGGTAAGGATAGACCAGATGGCGGAACGCCCGCAATTCTCGTCGGATGATCCCTCGGACGAGGAGATAGACGACGAGAAGGTGACCCCGGTCGGTCGGGGACCGAAAGGGGAGATCATCGTGGCCGACGGGACGCGCGTGTGGGCCTGTCTCAACTGTGGCCAATGGGAGACCGACCAGGAGTGGCCACCTGATCGAAACGCAGCGGATCAGGGCGACTTATGCGGCTTCTGCTCTCGGGATGGAGAATGATGTCGCCGGGCGGGCCACAACCCCCGCGCTCGCCCGAAGGCATGAGGTCCTTGCGAATGACTCCGGCGACGGAAGGGAGGATAGACCAGATGGCGGGTCGGCTCCAACATCCCGCAGGACGCGGCCGGATCGCTACGCGCCGCTCGGAGGCCGGGCCGGGCCGCCGGGGGGCGAAGGCCGGATGCCCGGAGCGGGCCTCTCCAACCGGCCCGGCGATGCCTTCCACAATCCCGGACACAGGCCAAGGGCCGCGACCTCCGGGCGGCGCGGCGGCGCTGGGAGAGGATCGACCGGAAGGGGTAATGATCGGCGCCGTGCGGGTCGCCTGACCCCGCGCTCGCCCGAGGGCATGAGGTGAAGGCGGAATGACTCCAGCGCCGACCAAGAGAGAGGGTAGACCAGATGGCGGATCGAACGCAACAGAACGAGCGGACGCATGGGTGACAGGAGCTCAATCGAGTGGACGGACGCCACCTGGAACCCGGTCACCGGCTGCACCAGGATCGGCGCCGGCTGCGCTCGACCTGGAGGGGGAATGATGTCGCCGGGCGGGCCACAACCCCCGCGCTCGCCCGAAGGCATGAGGCGACTGCGAATATGACTCCGGCGACGGAAGGGAGGATAGACCAGTTGGCGGACCGAACGCAACGTCCCGCAAGACGCGGCCGGATATTCCACATCGAGGGGGCTCGGCGGTCCTACACGACGGGGCGCAGATGGACGCTGTGCGGGCGGCAGGTCACCGATCGGCGGATCCGCTCGCCGTCGGCGCTGGTCTCGTCTGACGAGGAGAACGCCTGCGCCGCCTACCCGTTGATATAGCGATGGCCTGGCGGGACTTCCGCCGCCCCGGTTCTCCCCTACGGTCGGGCGATTGGGGATTCACGCGCATAGGCCCGGAGGGCCGGCGCGCCTGGGCCGGGCCGCCCGCCCGACCCGGACGAGGCGACCCACATCGCCATCTGTCTGCACGGGGCGCGCATCCCGGACGGCCCGGCCTGGCGGTGGGACGGCGACGCCGGGCGCCCGACTCTCTCCCCGTCGATCCGCTGCCTGATGGGCCGGGGGACGGGCCGCCGACACGCCTCGCGCGGTTCTCGCGCCGGCGCGGTGTCGTGCTATACTGAACGCTCCCGGCGCGTGGCGGACCGGAGGCGGGCGGCATGGACATCGACGTGAGACCGTTGTCGGACGCGCTCGGCGCCGAAGTCCTCGGGCTCGATCTGCGTCGGCCGCTGGATGACGTCGCCGTCCGCGCGATCGAAGACGCTTGGCTCGAGCATATCGTGCTGGTGTTCCGCGATCAGTCGCTGGACGACGAGGCGCAGCTTCGCTTCGCGGCGCGGTTCGGCGATCTCGGCGCCCGCGCCCGGCCCGCCGCGCGCCGCCCGGAAGGGGCGGACTACAATGCATCGCTGATGCTGATCTCCAACGTGCGCGAAGACGGACGGGCGATCGGGTCGCTGCCCGACGGCGAAATGTGGTTCCACCACGACATGTGCTATGTCGAAGCGCCCTACCGGGGTACGATGCTGTACGCCATCGAACTCCCGTCGCGAGGCGGCAACACGTTGTTCGCCAATATGTACAAGGCCTATGACAGCCTGCCGGCAAGCGCCAAGGCGCGCATCGAGGGCCGCAAGGCGCTCCAGATCTACGACTTCACGATGACCGAGCCGGTGGCCGTCCACGCCGACACCGACCTCGACGCCTATCAGCATTACGCACAGCCGGTCGCGATCACGCATCCGTTCACCGGCCGCAAGGCGCTCTACGTCAACCCGCTGATCACGGCGCGCATCGAAGGCCTGCCGAAAGCCGAAAGCGAGGCGTTGCTGGTCGAGCTGTTCCGCTTCGCCGAGCGCTCAGAGCTGGTCTACGAACATGTGTGGCGGCCCGGCGATCTGGCGATGTGGGACAACTGGTGCTCCTGCCACGCGCGCACCGATTTCCCGGCCGACGAACGCCGGACGCTGCGCCGCTGTACGATCCTCGGCCGGCCCCTCCACGAATGAACGGACGAAGCGGGATGCCGATCACCGTCACCCCCGTCTCGGACGCCCTCGGAGCCGAGATCGGCGGGATCGATCTCCGCCGTCCCCTCGACGGCGAGACCGTCGGCCGCATCCATCGGGCCTTCCTCGACCATCTCGTCCTCGTCGTCCGCGGCCAGGAGCTCGAGCAGGACGATCTGGTGCGTTTCACCGGCTATTTCGGCGACGTCGGCGCCCCCGCCCGGCCGAAGGAGTATCGGACCGTAGGCCAGCGCCGGGTGCACGAGAAGATCATGCTGATCACCAACGTTCGCGAGAACGGCGAGCCCATCGGCACGCTGCCCGACGGCGAGATGTCCTTCCATCACGACATGATGCACGCCGACGTCCCGCACAAGGCGACGCTGCTCTATGCGGTCGACATCCCCTCGCATGGCGGCAACACGCTGTTCGCCAACCTCTACAAGGCCTACGAGACGCTGCCCGACGAGGTCCGCCGGCCGCTGGAGGGGCGGCGCGCCTTCCACCACTACAACTACGGCTCGCAGCACAAGGGCGACGACAAGGGCGTGCCCGCCTTCTCCGAGGCCGTCCACCCGGTATTCCGCACCCACGCCGAGACCGGGCGCAAGGCGATCTACGTCAACCGGCTGATGACCGAGGGCGTCGTAGACATGGATCGGCGGGAGAGCGACGCGCTGCTGACCGGGGTCTACGACCATTCGGAGCGGAGCGAGTTCGTCTACGAACATGTCTGGCGTCCGGGCGATCTGATCATGTGGGACAACGGCTGCACCATGCATGCGCGGCGGGACTTCCCCGCCGACCAGCGGCGGCTGATGTGGCGGACCACGATCGACGGCGTCGAGCGGCCGGTCTAGCCGGCGTAGCGAGCGAGGCCGCCATGCCCAAGCTGCTGTCTCCGGACCGGATCGAAGCCTATGCGCGCGACGGCTGCATCTTCCCGATCCGCGTCATGAGCGGCGGCGAGGCGCGCGGCTTGCGCCGGCGGTTCGACGCGCTCGAGGCCGAGATCGACCACGAGGCGCAGAGCCGGTTCAAGATCAAGGCGCACCTGCCCTTTCCCTGGCTCAACCGGCTGGTGCGCCACCCGGTCATCCTCGACGCCGTGGAGGACCTCATCGGCCCCGACATCCTGTGCTGGGGTTCGAGCTTCTTCGCCAAGCGGGCGCGGGATCCGCGCTTCGTCTCCTGGCACCAGGATTCGGTCTATTACGGGCTGCGGCCGGCGGACACGGCGACGGTCTGGTTCGCCTTCACCGACAGCACGATCCGGGCCGGCTGCATGCGCTTCATTCCGGGCTCGCACCGGGACGGACCGATCGACCACGACGAGACCTTCGACGCGAACAACCTGCTGATGCGCGGCCAGACCATCCGCGGAGTCGACGAGTCGAAGGCCATCGACATCGAGCTCGCGGCCGGCGAGATATCGATCCATCACGAAAGCGTGGCGCACGGATCGAACCCCAATGAATCGGGCGATGCGCGGATCGGCCTGTCGATCCATTACGTGGCGCCCCACGTCCGCCAGACGGCGTTCGCCGGGGCCACCGCGCAGCTGGTGCGCGGCAGGGACGCGGAGGGCCACTGGCTACCCGACCCGGAGCCCAGGCGGCATCTCGACCCCGATTGTCTGGCCGCCCTCGACGCCGCCTACCGCCAATATCGCAGCGGCATCGGCAAACGCTGACCACGGAGAGCCTCAGATGGCAACGACGCTGAACACCAGGTCGCTCACCGAGGAGCAGATCGAAACGTATCGCCGGGACGGCGCTGTGGCGCCGGTGCCGATGATGACGCCGGAGGAGGCCGCCCGCTGCCGCGAGAATTTCGAGCGGCTCGAGGAGACCATCGGCGGCGAGGCGCAGACGCGCTACCGCATGAAGGCCCATCTGGCGTTTCCGTGGCTCACCGAGCTGCTCCACCACCCGAAGATGCTGGATGCGATCGAGGACCTCATCGGCCCCGACATCCTCGCCTGGGGATCCAGCTTCTTCACCAAGAACGCGCACGATCCGCGCTTCGTGTCCTGGCACCAGGATTCGACCTATTACGGCATCGACCCGCCGGAATCGATCACCGCATGGATCGCGTTCAGCCGGTCCAAGAGCGACAGCGGCTGCATGCGCATCGTGCCGGGCTCGCATAAGGGGCCGTCGATCCTGCCGCACGTCAACACCTACGACCCGGACAATCTGCTGTCGCGCGGCCAGACGATTCAGGACGTGGACGAATCGAATCTGGTCGACCTCGCTCTGGACGCGGGCGAGTTCTCGATCCATCACAACAAGACCATCCACAGCTCGCTGCCCAACACGTCGGACGACGCGCGCATCGGGTTCGCGATCCATTTCGCGACGCCGGAACTGCGCCAGGCGCAGTTCGAGGGCGCCACGGCGACTCTGGTGCGGGGCGAGGATACGGTCGGCAACTGGCTGCCCGACCCCGTCCCCAGCCGAGATTTCGACCCGGACTGCCTGGACGCGCTCGACGAGGCGTGGGAGCGCTACAAGACCGCGATGAAGGCGCAGACGTAAACGGCCCTGCCGGCGCTCACGCCCGGGCGGTCTCCCCGTCGTCCACGACGCGGCGGATCAGAGCCACCGTCTCGTCCTTGCCGTAGAGGGCCGCGAAGGAGCCGAAGCGCGGCCCCTGCGACTGGCCGAGCAGGATTTCGTAGAGCGCGCGGAACCAGTCGCCCAACGAAGCGAATTCGTGGCGCTTGCCGACCTCGTAGGCCTCGGTCTGGATCGCTTCCGCCCCGGCGTCGTCGGGCAAGGCCGCCAGCGCGCCGGCCAAATCGGCCAGGGCGGCGCGCTCGGTCTCGTCCGGCGGACGATGGCGCTTCGCCGGCTTCACCAGATCCCGATAATAGGAGATGGCGTGCTCCACCAGACGGTCCAGGATCGGCGCGGCGCCGGGCGTCGCATCCGGCGCGTAGCGGGAGAGGAACCCCCACAGCACGTCCTTGTCTTCGGTATTGCACACGCTGGCGAGGTTGAGCAGCAAAGCGAAGCTGGCATGGCGTTCGGGCGGCGGCGGGGCGCCGGCATGGATGTGCCAGACCGGGTTGTCGAGCCGCGCGGCGGCGTCCGTCTCGGCGAATTTCCCGAGCAGAGCGAGATAGTCGTCGACATGGCGCGGAATGACGTCGAAATGGAGACGCCGCGCCTTGCGCGGGGCGTTGTACATGAACAGCGCCAGACTTTCGGGGGGCGCGTAGGCCAGCCAGTCCTCGACCGACAGCCCGTTGCCCCTCGACTTGGAGATCTTCTCCCCGTTCCGGTCGAGAAACAGTTCGTAGGTGAAGCCCGCGGGGGGCGCAGCGCCGAGGATCCCGCAGATGCGGCCCGACAGCCGGACCGAATCGATCAGGTCCTTGCCCGACATCTCGTAATCGACCGACAGCGCCGCCCAGCGCATGGCCCAATCGGCCTTCCATTGCAGCTTGCAGCGCCCGCCGGTGACCGGGACCTCGACGCGGCTGCCGTCCTCGTCGCGATAGACGACGGTGCCCGCGTCCACGTCGCGAGCCACGACCGGGACCTGGAGCACGCGGCCGGTGCGCGGGCAGATCGGCAGGAACGGGCTGTAGGCGGCGCGCCGTTCGGGGCCCAACGTCGGCAGGATGACGCGCGTGATCTCGTCGTAGCGCGCAAGCACTTCGAGCAGCGTCCGGTCGAACGCGCCGCTGGCGTAGCACTCGGTGGCGCTCTTGAACTCGTAGTCGAACCCGAAGCGGTCGAGGAAGCCGCGCAGCCTGGCGTTGTTGTGATGGCCGAAGCTCTCATGAGTCCCGAACGGGTCCGGAATCGAGGTTAACGGCTTGCCGAGATGCCGGGCCACCATCGCCGCGTCGGGGATGTTGTCGGGCGCCTTGCGCAGCCCGTCCATGTCGTCGGAGAAGACGATCAAGCGGGTCGGCATGTCGGACAGCGCCTGGAAGGCGCGGCGCACCATCGACGTGCGGACGACCTCGCCGAAGGTGCCGATATGGGGGAGTCCCGATGGGCCGTAGCCGGTCTCGAACAACGCATAGCCCTTCGCCGGCCGAGCGCCGCCGAACCGCTTCAGGAGCTTCCGCGCCTCTTCGAACGGCCATGACCGGGCCGCATCGTAGACGTCCTGGCTCATGCGGTCGAAAGCTAGCCCGCGACTCTCACCCTGTCCATGGCCTGTCCGGGTTCACTACATATGAGACGGCGGGGTTTCCTGTGCTGTCAGTGAGAGAAGGTACTCGGCGGGGGTATGTCCGTCGAGAGCGTTGTGCGGTCGGAAGGTGTTGAACTCGTCGGCGAAGGCGTCGATCCATCGGTTGATGTCGTCGAGGTTGTCGTTGGGCAGGTCCCAGGTTGCGTAGAACTCGTATCGCCAAGCGCCGTTGTTGCGCTCGACGTGTCCGTTGAGTTCGGGCGATTTGGGGGGCAGTTCGAAGAGTTGGATGCCGCGTTTCTGGCATTCGCGCTCGAAGCTGGCCTTGAACTCGGAGCCGCCATCGACCTGGATGGCCTGGATGGGGAAGGGCATGTCGTCCTGGAGCTTGTCGAGGAAGCGTTTGGCGTTGTGTGCGGTTGCGCGCCGGCAGGCTTGTGCGCAGGTCCACTTGGCGACGGGATCGCAGGCGGTGAACTGCTTGAGTGGGGGTCGTCCGTGTCCTGGGGAGAGGGAGAGGGTGTCGAGTTGGACGATCTCGCCTGGGGCTGTGGGTCTGCGCCCCTTGGGGAGGCGTCTGGCGTGCGGCCGGCTGTGCTTGCGGCTGCGTCGCGGGGCCTTGCGTCGGAGGGTGGGGACGGGGGTGACGGCGCCTCGTTGGACGAGGTTCTTGAGGATGCGGCCCACGGTGCTCTGGCTGGCGGTGTATCCCTGGCGGCGCAGCAGGATGGTGAGCTTGGCCTTGCCCCACATCGGGAAGTCGGCGCGCATCTCATGCACCGCCGCCGCCAGTTGCGGCGACCATTCGGGCCGTCGTGAGCGCCGGGGCCGTCGCGAGCGCGGGGCCAGGCGGCCCTGGTCGTGAAGCTTCCGCCAGCGGTAGAGGGTGGCCCGCGACACGCCGACGGCGGCGGCCGCATCGGCGGCGCTGAGGCCATTGTCGCGGGCGCGACGCCAACGCTTCAGGGCGTCACGCCTGTGCGCTTCGTCGCTCCGCTCCTTGCCGCACAGGCGTGACGCCAGGGCGGCTCCCCGTGTAACATGACGGGGCAGGCCGAAAACCTGCATGGGGGTCCTCCTTCCAGCTGTCTGTCCAAACCAACAGCTTCGGAGACCCCCAACCTTCCTTCAACCGCCCCGTCTCACATCTGTCTGGACCTGGACATGGCCTGCGTCGCATTCCGCTGGCGCGAGCCGCCCGACGCCGTCGGTGAAGCGCCGTCCCGCGACCCGGCGGTTCGCCGGTTTCATTCGACGCTTCCGCGCCGGTCCCCGGCCGCGGATCGGGCGGAGCGTGGCCCGGCGTCGATCGGACCGGCGTCGATTGGGTCGGAGCGGCGCGCTTTGGCTATAGTCGGGCCATGTCCGCCAGCGACGGCATCGCGCCGGCTCTCGTCGCGGGGTTCCGCGAGACGCTGCTGCTCGCCGCCGACGGCGCGGCGCGGCGACTGTCGCCGCGAGCCGCCGCCGAAGCGGTGGCGGATGGGATCGTCCCGATCCTGTGTCACGCGCCGCAGGTGGCGCAGCGGCTGGGGACCGGGCCGTTCCCGGCCCTCGACCTGCTCGAACTCTTCGCCTTCGTGCGCCCGGCCCGCTTCTGCCTGCCGACGCCCGGCGGGATCGCCGACGCCCTGGAACTGCCGCGTCCGCGGAGCCTCGAAGCCGCGGCGCGGCTGCTGCACGGGGCGTCGGCGATGCTGCTGGCGGAGCTGGCCGAGGCGGAGGAGCGGGAAGACGCCGCCCGGCTCGTCCGCGCGATGCAGGATGGCGGCTGGCGTTGGGCGCCCCATGCGCTGGCCGCCCTGGGCGAGGACGCCGCCGCGCCCGACGTGTTCCGCGACGGCGGCTACGACGTATGGCGCCGTCTGCCGGAGTGGTCGGAGCATGCGCCCGAACCCGCCGCCGGGAACCTGCCGGTGACTTCCGCCGAGGCGCGCGCCCGCCTCGCCCGGCTGGTAGGACCGGATGCCGAGGATCGGCCGCAGCAGGGCGATTACGCATCGGCCCTCACCGCCGCCTTCTCGCCCCGCGAGATCGAGGGTCAACCCAACCTGGTGATCGCCGAAGCGGGGACCGGCGTCGGCAAGACGCTGGGCTATCTCGCGCCGGCCAGCCTGTGGGCGGAAAAGAACCGGGGTCCGGTATGGATCAGCACCTATACCCGCAACCTGCAACGCCAGATCGACACCGAGCTCGACCGTCTCCATCCCGACGCCGCGGTGAAGGCCCGGCGCGTAGTAGTTCGCAAGGGCCGGGAGAACTATCTCTGCCTGCTGAACATGGAAGAGGCCGCGGGCCGCATGGGCCTGCGGGCGGGCGACGCGATCGGGCTCGGCCTGCTCGCGCGCTGGGCGGCGCGCACCCGCGACGGCGACATGGTGGGCGGCGATTTTCCGTCCTGGCTCGCCCAGCTCGCCGGCTATCGCAACACGCTCGCCCTCGCCGACCGGCGCGGCGAGTGCGTCTATTCGGCCTGCGCGCATTATCACAAATGCTTCATCGAACGCGCGGTGCGCCGCGCGCGCCGCGCCGACATCGTGATCGCCAACCACGCGCTGGTCATGACCCAGGCGGCGCTCGGCGGGCTCGACGACGCGAACGCGCCCACGCGGCTGGTGTTCGACGAGGGGCATCACGTGTTCGACGCCGCGGACGGCGCCTTCTCCGCCCGGCTCGGCGGCCAGGAGGCGGCGGACCTCCGCCATTGGCTGCTCGGCGCGGAAGAAGGACGGCGCAGCCGGGCGCGGGGGCTTCGGCGCCGGATCGAAGACATCGCCTTCGCGGATGCGGAGGCCGGCGAATTGCTGGAGTCGGTGACCGAGGCGGCGCGCGTCCTGCCGGGACCGGGGTGGCTCGCGCGGCTTGCGGCCGGCGCGGCGCGCGGCCCGGCGGAGACGTTCCTCGCTCGCGTCCGGCAGCAGGTCTATGCGCGCGCCGCCGATTCGAGCGCCGCCTACGACATCGAGACCGAGGTCGCCCCGCCGGTCGCGGAACTGCCGGTCGAGGCGGCGCTGTTGGCGAGCGCCCTCGCCGGGCTGGACCGGCCGATGCGCTCGCTCGCCGCGCGACTGGAGGCGCTGCTCGACGAGGGCGCGAAGGAGTTCGACGCCGCCGCGCGAAACCGGATCGAGGCCGTCGGCCGCGGCCTCCGCCGCCGGTCCGAGGGCGCGCTCGGCGCATGGCGGTCGATGCTGGGCGGCATCGGCGAGGACACGCCGCCCGAATTCGTCGATTGGCTGTCGGTGTCGCGGAGCGGCGGGCGCGACGTCGACGTGAGCATGAACCGCCACTGGATCGACCCGACGATCCCGTTCGCCCGCTGCGTGAGCGCGCCGGCGCACGGGGTGGTCGTGACTTCGGCGACGCTCCGCGACAGCACCGGCGACGACGAGGCCGACTGGCGCGCGGCGGAAGCGCGGACCGGCGCGATGCATCTCGACAAGCCGCCTCTGCGCGCGGCGGCGCCGTCGCCGTTCGACTATGCGCGCCGAACGCGGGTTCTGGCGGCGACAGATCTGCGGCGGGACGACGCGGCGCGGGTCGCCGGCGCATACCGCGCCCTGTTCCTGGCCGCGGGCGGCGGAGCCATCGGGCTGTTCACCGCCATCTCCCGCTTGCGGGCGGTTCACGAACGGATCGCGCCGGCGCTCGAGGCCGCCGGGCTGGATCTGCTGGCGCAACATGTCGACAATCTCGACGTCACCAGCCTGATCGACATTTTCCGCGCCGAGGAGGATTCCTGCCTGTTGGGAACCGATGCGGTTCGCGACGGGATCGACGTCCCCGGCCGATCGCTCCGCCTGATCGTGTTCGACCGCATTCCCTGGGGACGGCCGACGATCCTTCACCGCGCCCGGCGCGGCGCGTTCGCGCCCACCGCCGCCGCCTATGACGACATGATCGCGCGGCTTCGCCTCAAGCAGGCCTACGGCCGGCTGGTCCGACGCGCCGACGACCTGGGCGTCTTCGTCATCCTCGACCGGATGCCTTCGCGCCTCGCCGGCGCGTTTCCCGAAGGCGTCGCCATCGAACGGTGCGGCCTCGCCGAGGCGGTCCGGGAGACCGGACGCTTCCTCGGCGGGTCTTGACGCGCCCGTCGGGCATCCTGTGGCGCGATCCGTGACGCCGGTAGTCCGGTGGCTGTTCGTCTGCTGCGCCATGATCGCCGCGATGGTGCTGTTGGGTGGGGTCACGCGGTTGACCGGGTCCGGCCTCTCGATCGTCGATTGGCGGCCGCTCGGCGGCATCCTGCCGCCGTTGACCGACGACGACTGGTCGGCGGCCTTTCGCGCCTATCGGGAGACGCCGGAATTCCGGCGTCTGAACTTCTGGATGGGGCTGGCCGACTTCAAGACGATCTACTGGATCGAGTATCTGCACCGCGCGGCGGGCCGGTTGACCGGCGTCGTCTTCCTGGCTCCGTTCGCCTGGTTCCTGATCCGCCGACGGCTCGGCCGGAGACTCGCCGGCAAGCTCGCAGTCGCCTTCGTCCTGGGCGGGCTGCAAGGAGTCCTCGGCTGGTTCATGGTGTCGAGCGGGCTGGTGGATCGGCCTTCGGTCAGCCAGTACCGGCTCGCCGCGCATCTCGGGCTGGCCTTGTTCCTGTTCGGCTATCTGCTGTGGATCGCCCTCGACCTGTCGCGGCCGGCGCAGGCCCGGGCGGCGCGCGCCGCGGCGCGTCGCTTGCGCGCCCATGCGTTGCTGGTGCTCGCCTGGGCGTATTTCACTGCGATCACCGGCGCCTTCGTCGCCGGGCTCGACGCCGGCGCGATCTACAACAGCTTTCCGCTGATGGGGGGGCGGATCGCGCCCGCCGAACTGTTCGACCTCCGGCCGTGGGCGCGCAACCTGTTCGAGAACGCGGCGACCGTCCAGTTCAACCATCGGGCGGCCGGGCTTTTCCTCGCCGCATTCGCCCTGGCGTTCTGGCTCCGCGTCGTCCGCGCTCGCGTCGGCGGCAGGCTGCGGCGATCGGCCGACGCGCTGGTCGCGGTCGTCCTCGCGCAGCTGGCCCTGGGGATCGGAACGCTGCTGACGGGCGCAGACATCGTCCTCGCCGCGGCGCATCAGACCGGCGCCGTGCTGGTGATCGCGCTCGCGATCGCGACGGCGCAGGGGCTGCGCGCAGGCGCTTGACACAGCCCGTTCACGCGGCTACGACTTGGGCATCGTGGCGATTTGGGCCGACCGGCTTGCGGCCACGTAAAACAACACGCTAAAAGGTCGGAGGATGAAACCCCCGGCCGGCGGCGGTCGGGGGTTTTCGTATGGCGCGCGCGGCGCGCGAGGAGACCGGCATGACGATCGACATGGCGTTGCAACGGAGCTGGCGTCCGCAGACCAGGCTCGTGCGCGGCGGCGCGCGGCGCTCGCCCTTCGGCGAGACGTCGGAGGCGATCTTCGCGACCTCGGGTTTCGTCTATGACGACGCGGAACAGGCGGAAGCGGCGTTCAAGGACCGGGTGGACCGCTTCATCTATTCGCGTTTCGGCAACCCGACGGTGGAGACGTTCCAAGACCGCATGCGCCTGATCGAGGGCGCGCCGGCTTGCCGCGCGACCGCCACCGGCATGGCGGCGGTGTTCGCGTCGATGGCCTGCCTGGTCAAGGCCGGCGACCGCGTCGTCGGCTCGCGCGCGCTGTTCGGCTCCTGCCTCTATATCCTGACCGAGATCCTTCCCCGCTACGGGGTCGAGGTCACGATCGTCGACGGCGCCGACCTCGACCAGTGGGCCGACGCGCTCCGCCGGCCGACGGCTTGCGTCTTCGTCGAGACGCCGTCGAACCCGGGCCTCGACATCATCGACATCGGCGCGGTCGCCGACCTCGCCCACGCCGCCGGCGCGCAGGTCATCGTCGACAACGTGTTCGCCTCGCCGATCCTCCAGCGGCCGATGGAGTTGGGCGCCGACATCGTGGTCTATTCCGCGACCAAGCATATCGACGGCCAGGGGCGTTGCCTGGGCGGCGCCGTCCTCGGCAGCGAGGACTATTGCGACGAGACGCTCAAGCCGTTCATGCGCCACACCGGCCCTTCGCTCAGCCCGTTCAACGCCTGGATCCTGCTGAAGGGGCTGGAGACGTTGGAGATCCGGGTCCGCCAGCACTGCCGCAACGCGGCCATCCTCGCCGAGTTCCTCGTCGGGCGGGACGGGCTCGAACGGGTGCTCTATCCCGGGCTTCCCTCGCATCCGCGGCACGATCTGGCCCGGCGGCAGATGGAGGGTTTCGGCAGCGTCGTCTCGTTCGAGCTCGACGGCGGCAAGCAGCGGGCGTTCCGCTTCCTCAACGCGTTGCGGCTGATCGACATCTCCAACAATCTGGGCGACGCCAAGAGCCTCGTCACCCATCCGGCGACGACGACCCATCAGCGGCTGTCGCCGGAGGACCGCGCCCGGCTCGGGATCACGGACGGAATGGTGCGGCTGTCGGTCGGGCTCGAAGACGTGGACGATCTGAAGGACGACCTGGCCCGGGCGCTGGCCGGCGCCTGACCCGCTTTGACAGCGCGCCCCGCCGTCACCTATGTAATGGAGCGTCGAGGCGGAGCCCTTGGGCTGGAGGCGGACGAATGTATCGTGCGACGACCCGCGACATCTGCGTTTCGGTGGAGCCGATCTTCCTGGAGGAGCGCTCGTCGCCGAGCGAAGGGCAATACGTTTGGGCCTACCGCGTCCGCATCGAGAACGGAGGCGCCGATACCGTCCAGCTGCTGACCCGCTATTGGCGGATCACGGATTCGCTGGGCCGCGTGCAGGAAGTGCGCGGGGCGGGCGTAGTGGGCGAACAGCCGATCCTCGCCCCCGGCGACTCCTACGAATATACCAGCGGGACGCCGCTGCCCACGCCGTCGGGCATCATGCTCGGCGCCTACGGGATGCGGACGATGGGCGGCCAGCAGTTCGACATCGAGATCCCGGCCTTCTCGCTGGATAGTCCCGACCAGGCGCGGCGGGTAAACTGAGACGGGTCGCGGCCCGGCCCGGGGAGCGTTGACGTGGCGTCGATCGAGCGCGCAGAGATAGAGACCTTCGATGCCGGCCGACCGGCCGACGACCAGGCGCGCGAGGCGGTGCGCACGCTGATCCGATGGGCCGGCGACGACCCGGCGCGCGAAGGCCTCCGGGATACGCCCGAGCGCGTCATCCGCGCGTTCGACGAATGGTTTTCGGGCTACGCCCAGGATCCGTTGGAGATTCTGTCCAAGACATTCGAGGAGACCGACGGCTACGACGAAATGGTGGTGCTGCGCAACGTGCGGTTCGCCTCCCATTGCGAGCATCACATGGCGCCGATCCTGGGCCGCGCCCATGTCGGCTATCTGCCGGTGCGGCGCGTGGTCGGCATCAGCAAGCTGGCGCGGGTGGTGGACGTCTATGCGCGGCGCCTGCAGATCCAGGAGAAGATGACCGCCCAGGTGGCCAACGCCATCAACGAGGTGCTGCGTCCCGCCGGCGTCGGCGTCGTCATCGAGGCGACGCATGAGTGCATGACGACGCGCGGCGCGGACAAGCCGGGCTCGACGCTCACCACCAGCCAGATGACCGGCGCCTTCCGCACCGACGCATCGACGCGGCGGGAGTTTCTCTCCGCGATCGGCAATCCGGCGCTGGGCCAGAATTTCGGCGGCTGAGGCGCCGCCGGTCCGAGACGGCGACTCCGGGCGTGCTCGACCTTCGCCCCATCTTCTTCATCCTCGGAATCCTGCTGACGACGCTGGCGACGGCGATGTGCGCGCCGATGATCGCCGACGCCGCGGCCGGTCACGACGAGTGGAAGGTGTTCGCCGGCTCCGCCGGAGCCACGCTGTTCGCCGGCGTCACCATGATCCTGACCAACCGGCTGCCGGCCGGCAGGTTCAACCTCCGGCAGGCGTTCCTGCTGACCACGGCGAGCTGGCTGGTCCTGACCGCCTTCGCCGCGCTGCCCTTCGTCTTCGCCGATCTGGGGCTCAGCTACACCGACGCCTTCTTCGAGGCGATGTCGGGCCTGACGACGACGGGATCGACCGTGATGTCCGGCCTCGACGCAGCCCCGCAAGGCATCCTGCTGTGGCGCGCCCTGCTTCAATGGCTCGGCGGCATCGGCATCATCGTCACCGCGGTCGCCATCCTGCCGATGTTGCAGATCGGCGGCATGCAGCTCTTCCGCATGGAATCCTCCGACCGTTCGGAGAAGGTGATGCCGCGCGTCACCCAGATCGCCAGCGGCATCACCATCGTGTATCTGGCCCTCACCGCGCTGTGCGCGGCCGCGCTGTGGACCGCCGGCTTCTCCGGCTTCGATGCGATCGCGCACGCCATGACGACGATCGCGACCGGCGGCTTCTCGACCTCCGACGGCTCGGTGGGCGCGTTCGACAATCCGGAGGCGGAGGCGGTGATCCTGCTGTTCATGATCGTCGGCGGCCTGCCTTTCGTGCTCTACCTGCAGGCGGTCCGGGGCAACTTCGACGCCTTGTTCCGCGACAGCCAGGTGCGCTGCTTCGCGTCGATCCTGCTGGTGCTGGTGGCGGCGATGAGCCTGTGGCGCTACTGGACCGACGATGCGCCGTTCGGCGGCGTGTTGCGCGCGGTCGCGTTCAACGTCGTCTCGATCATCACCGGCACCGGCTATTCGAGCGCCGACTACGCCGGCTGGGGCGGCTTTGCGATGGCGGTGTTCTTCTTCATCATGTTCATCGGCGGCTGCGCGGGATCGACGACATGCGGCATCAAGGTGTTCCGATTCCAGGTGCTGTACGCGACCGCGGAGGCGCAGATCCGCCGGTTGATGCAGCCGCACGGCGTGTTCGTGGCGCATTTCAACCGCCGGCCGATCGATGTGGACGTCGCCGGCTCGGTGATGAGCTTCTTCTTCCTGTTCGCCGCGGCGTTCACCGTCCTCGCGCTGCTGCTGGGCGCGGTGGGGCTGGACTTCGTCACCGCGGTGTCGAGCGCCGCGACCGCGATCTGCAACGTCGGACCCGCCCTCGGCGACATCGTCGGCCCAACCGGGAATTTCTCGTCTCTGCCCGATGCGGCCAAATGGCTGCTCTCGGCGGGGATGCTGCTCGGCCGACTCGAACTGTTCACGGTGCTGGTTCTGTTTGCGCCGTCCTTCTGGCGAGGCTGACGGGAGAGTCGCGATGGCGGGCGCGCAGCTGACGGCGACGGACCTGCTCGACCGGCTGGTCGGCTTCGATTCCACCTCGGCCCGGAGCAACCTGCCGCTGATCGAATTCGTCGCCGACTATCTCGACGGGCTGGGCGCGCCGGTCCGGCTGATCTACGACGACGGGCGCGTCAAGGCCGACCTCTACGCCACCATCGGCCCGGAGGAGCCCGGCGGCTTCGTCCTGTCGGGCCATACCGACGTCGTCCCCGTGGCCGGCCAACCCTGGGAATCCGATCCGTTCACGCTGACCGCGAGGGACGACAAGCTGTACGGCCGGGGCGCCGCGGACATGAAGGGTTTCATCGCCTGCGTGCTGGCCATGGCCCCGGCGTTCCGCGCCGCGGCCCCGGCGCGGCCGATCCACGTGGCGCTCTCCTACGACGAGGAGGTCGGATGCGTCGGCGTCCGGCCGATGATCGACCTGATCCGAAACGAACTGCCCCGGCCCCGGCTCGCGATCATCGGCGAGCCGACGGAGATGCAGGTGGTCAACGCGCATAAGGGCATCAGCGCCCAGACCACCACCGTGACCGGGCGCGACGGTCATTCGAGTCAGCCGCAGACCGGCGTCAACGCGGTCGTATACGCGGCCGAGATCATCGCCTTCCTCGACCGGCTGGCGGCCGACTACGCCGCCCGGCCCGACGACGACCCGCGCTTCGACCCGCCCGGCACGACCTTCAACGTCGGCCTCGTCACCGGCGGGACCGCGGTCAACATCATCGCCCGCGAATGTCGGTTCCACTGGGAGTTCCGCCCGGCGCCGGGCGCGGACACGGACGAAATCCACGCTCGATTCGACGCCTTCGTGGACGAGGAGATCCTGCCCCGGATGCGGGCGGTCGATCCGGCGGCCAAGGTCGTGACCACCATCGACGTCACCGCGCCCTCCTTGCAACCGGCGGCCGACTCGCCGGCCGAGGCGCTGGCGCTCCGGCTCACCGGCGCCAACCGGGCGGCGGCGGCGTCCTATGTCTGCGAGGCCGGCCTGTTCGCCGGGGCCGGCATCCCGGCGATCGTGTGCGGTCCGGGAAGCGTCGCCCAGGCCCACCAGCCGGACGAGTTCATCGCCCGCGCGCAGCTCGACTCGTGCAGCGGATTCCTGCGCCGGCTGCTCGAAGCGGCGCGGACGTGAGCGTCCGCAACCCCGCGGCCCCGCGCCGACGGGGGCCGGGCCGGCTCAACCGATGCACCAGGCGAGAATGCCCTTCTGCGCGTGCAGCCGGTTCTCCGCCTCGTCCCAGACGACGGATTGCGGCCCGTCCAGGACGGAGGCCGACACCTCCTCGCCGCGATGCGCCGGCAGGCAGTGCATGAAGACCGCATCGGGTTTGGCCAGGGCCATCAGCCGGTCGTCGATCCGGTAGGGGGCGAGCAGGTCGCGCCGGCGGTCTTCCGGCTCGTGGCCCATCGAGGTCCAGGTATCGGTGACGACGCAGTCGGCGCCGGCGACCGCCTCGTCGGGGTCGCGGGTCTCGACGATCGCGGCGCCGTTGTCGCGCGCCCAGGCCAGCCGGTCGTCGGGCGGGCGCAGCCGCTCCGGGCAGGCCAAGCGCAGTTCGAACGCGAACCGCGCCGCGGCCTCGATCCAGGTGCAGGCCACGTTGTTGCCGTCGCCGCTCCAGGCGACGGACTTGCCGGCGATCGGCCCGCGATGCTCTTCGAAGGTCATGACGTCGGCCATGAGCTGGCACGGGTGCGACTTCCGGGTCAGGCCGTTGATGACGGGAACGGTCGCCGACCGCGCGAGCTCGGCCAGCAGATCGGCATCGACCGTCCGCATCATGATGGCGTCGACATAGCGCGAGAGCACGCGCGCGGTATCGCCGACCGTCTCGCCCCGCCCCATCTGCATCTCGCTCGAGGCGAGCGCGACGACGTCGCCGCCCAGCTGCTTCATGGCGAGTTCGAACGACACGCGGGTGCGCGTCGACGGCTTCTCGAAGATCATCGCCAGCGTCTTGGCGGCCAGCGGGCGCGCCTCGCCGTTGACCGGGACGCCGCGCTTGATCGCCGCGCCGAGGTCGAGAATGCCGCGCAACGCTCCGGGCTCGATCTCGGTGAGTTCGACGAAATGCCTGGGGGCGGTCACCGCGCGAGCTCCCGGCAGGCCGCATCGACGATCGCGACCGCCTCGTCGACATGGCCCTCGTCCACGATGAGGGGCGGCAGCAGGCGCACCACGTTGTCGGCCGCGAGCACGTTCAGGAGGCCGCCGGCGATCAGCCTGGCGCCCAGCTCCGCCCCGGGCGCGGCGCATTTCATGCCCCACATCAGCCCGACGCCGCGCACCGTCTCGATGACCGCGGGGTATCGTTCGGCCAGGGCCGCGAGACGCCGGCCCAGCGTCGCGCCGACGCGCTCGACGCCGGACAGGAACCCGTCGGCGAGGACGACGTCGAGCACCGCATTGGCGACCGCGGCCGCGAGCGGATTGCCGCCGAACGTGCTGCCGTGCTTGCCGGCGGTGATCCCGGCCGCGGCGCGCTCCGTCGCCAGGCAGGCGCCGATCGGGAAGCCGCCGCCCAGCCCCTTGGCGACCGCCATCACGTCGGGCGGCGCGCCGGCCCATTCATGGGCGAACAGCTTGCCGGTGCGGCCCATGCCGCACTGCACCTCGTCATAGACCAGCAGCAGGCCGCGCTCGTCGCAAACCGCGCGCAGCCCCCGGAGAAAACCCTCGCCGGCGGGAAGGATGCCGCCCTCGCCCTGCACCGGCTCCACCAGGACCGCCGCGGTCTCCCCGGTGATCGCCGCCCTGACCTCGGCCAGATCGCCGAAGGCGACGCGATCGAAACCTTCGACCGGCGGGCCGAATCCCTCCCGATGGGCCGGGCTGGCCCCGGCGGCGACGGTGGCGAGGGTGCGGCCATGGAAGGCGCCGTCGAAGACGATGACCCGGTAGCGTTCCGGCGCGCCGGCGTCGTGGTGATACTTGCGGACGACCTTGAGGCACGCCTCGACCGCCTCGGCGCCCGAGTTGCAGAAGAACGCCGTGTCGGCGAAGGTATGCTCCACCAGACGCTGCGCCAGACGCTCCTGGTCGGGGATGCGGTAGAGGTTCGACGTGTGCCACAGCGTCCGGGCCTGGCGGGTGAGCGCCTCGACCAGATGCGGATGCGCATGCCCGGCGACGCTGACCGCGATGCCGGCGCCGAAGTCGAGATAGCGCCGACCGTCGGCCGCGTAGACGTAGGGGCCCTCGCCGCGGTCGAAGGCGACATCCGCCCGCGCGTAGCTCGGCATGACGGCTGGAATCACGACAGCCTCCCCGCGGCGGCGCAAGGGACCGCCCGACGCCGGTTTCCCCGTGAAACAAGCGCGCAAATATGTTTCGCGGCGCGCCTGCTGTCAACGCGGCGGAGGAGCGCCGGGCGGCGGCGCATCGCCCCCGGCCGGCGGCTCCGGGGCGAGGCGGGCGGGCGGCGCGGCGCCGGTCTTGTCCGCGCCGAAATAGAGGGTCCGGTGGGGGAACGGGATTTCGATCCCGAGCTCGTCGAACCGCCGCTTCATCCGCCGGTTGAACTCGCGGCCGACCTCCCATTGCTTGATCGGCCGGGTGGTGATCCGCGCCTTGACGATCACCGCCGAATCGTCGAACCGGTCGACGCCCAGTATCTCCAGCGGTTCGAGGATGAGCGGCCCGTAATGCTCGTCCCCGGCCATCTCGGCGCCGATCCGCTCCAGGACCGAGACCACGTGGTCGACGTCCTCGCGATAGGCCACGCCCACGTCGAACACGTAGCGCGAGAACTCCTTGGTCATGTTCTCGACCGTCGTGACCTCGGAGAAGGGGACGATATGGACGTTGCCGCCGAGGTCCCGGAGCCGGATGGTGCGCAGGCTCAAGCCTTCGACCAGCCCCGCATGGGACCCGGCGCGGACGACGTCGCCCACGGCGATCTGGTCCTCCATCAGGATGAAGAAGCCGGTGATGACGTCCTTGACCAGGGTCTGCGCGCCGAAGCCGACGGCGAGGCCGACGATCCCGGCTCCGGCGATCATGGGGCCGATGTCGACGCCCAGCTGCGCCAAGCCGATCATGACGATCATGACGGCGAGCGCGATCGTGAGCGCGGTGCGGAGCAGCGGCAGCAGGGTGCGGGCGCGCGCGCCGGCCGCTTCCGGATCGTCCGGATCGCCGTCGCCCGGCGCGAGACGCCGTTCGATCGCCGAACCGACGAGTTCCGACAGCAGCGCCGCGCCGGCGGCGAGGACCGCGACGGTGATCAGGCTGCCGACCACGCGGAGGCCAAGGCCCGAGGCCAGCCAGGCGAAGGACTCGACTCCCCAGGCCTGAAGCGAAGCGAGCGCCGCGGCCGCGAGCACCGCCATGCGCAGAACCCGGCGGAGGATGTCCATATAGCGGCCGGCGCGGCGTTCGAGGCCGGGAAAGCGTCGGCGCGTCTCGACGCCGATCGCCAGTCCCCGCTCGATCAAGCGCGTAAGCGCGTGCAGCGCGAGCCCGGCGGCGGCGACGATCAGCGCGGTCAGCGCCGTTCCGCGGGCGAGAAGGTCGAAACCGCCGCCCGATCCGAACGCCCAGGCGCCGAAGCCGGCGAGGACGTAGAGGATCGCCAGCACATGCCAGACGTCGGCGAAGCGCCGTCGCAGCGCGACGAAGCCGCCGCGCGCCCCGGCCGCATCTTTGGCGCCATCACCGACCGTGTCCCCGGTCGCGCCCGCGAGCCGCGCGGCCACGCCGTCGCGATTCTGGAGGATCAGAACCACCAGCATCGACCCGACCACGAGGCCCAGCAGGACGCGGAGCGCATCGACGCCATCCGCCGCCAGCCCGAATCGCCGGGCGGCCTCGACCAGGAAGTAGCCGTAGACGCCGATATTGGCGAAGCGCCGGACCCACAGGACGAGGTAGTTGGCGTCGATGTCCGACAGCGCCGGCAGGCGGAGGCCCGGCGCATGCGGGGCGAAGATTCCCCGCGCCGCGACCGGCGCCGCGCGCGCGATCGCGCCGGCGGCGATCAGCAGGAGGGAGGCGATGCGGGCGGTCTCGCGCGGGTCGGCGGCCAACAGAACGACGTGGGCGGCGACGAAGAAGCCGGCGACCGGCAGGAGGTCGAGGACGGTCCGCGCCAGCAGCGACGGCAGCTTCACCCACAGGCCGTCGGACTCGCCGCCTTCGAGCCGGGCGCGCGGCCGGGCGAGAAGGCGGCGAATCGCGGCCTCGGCGAGCAGGCCGGCGGCGAACACGGCGGCGAGCGCCCAGGCGAATTCGATCCAGGCGGCGCGGACGGCGGGATCGGCGAGACGCCCGCCGATCTCCCGGATCGAGCCGGGGGCGTCGAGGAGCGCATCGACGCCGGCGGCGAAACGCCCGCCGACGCGGCCGATCTCCGCGGCCAGCCCTTCGGCGTAACCCGGCCCGGCGCGGTCCGCTTCCCCCGCGGCGCCGCGCTGCGCCGCCAGCAGCGCCTGGAGTCGGGCGACCAGCCGGTCGCGCGCGGCGGGATCTTCGAGCGTCGCGATCAGCGCCTCGAGATCGGCGCCCGCGCCCCCGTCCCGGCCCTGCGCCGCGGCGTCCGCAGCCCAGGCGACGACGAAGAGGCACAGGCCGGCGAACAGCCCGCCGCGCAGGCGTTCGCGCCACGGCGCGGAACGCGACCGACGCATCATCCCGGATGTTCGCGTCATGGATTTGGAAGATCGCTGCGGCGTGACATATGCGCGTCAAGCCGAAGAGACGCCGTGATCGGATGGTCACGCGAACATGCGATTGCGGAGAATACGGTCATGATCCGATACCCGGCGTTGATCGATGGCGGGAGAGGCGCCTACGGGGTTTCGTTTCCCGACCTCCCCGGCGTCGTCGCCATGGGCGCGACCGTCGACGACGCCCTGTTGCGCGCCGAGGAAGCGCTTCGGGACTATGCGGCGGAGACGGAACGGGACGGCGACGAGCCGGTTCCGCCGAGCGCCCCCGAGGAGATCGAAACCCCGGCCGGACACATGCTGGCGTCGGTCCCGCTGATCCGTCTGTCGGGCCGCAAGGCGCGCGCCAACCTGACGCTCGACGAAGGCGTCGTCGCCTATATCGACGGCGAGGCGCGCCGGCGCGGCATGGCGCGAACCTCGTTCGTGGAGTGGATGACCCGACGCACGGCGCAGAGCGGCTGACCGCGGGGAAGCGCAGGCCTTTCGGCCCGAGACGCGGGGGCGAACGCATCGATCATCCTTCCTGCGGCGCGAACGGGCGGACGGTGTGGGTGTGGGCGATGGGGCCGTGGCCGCCGCCCAGGCCCGGGGCCAGGCGGATCGCCGTCTGCACGTAGGCCAGCGCGCGCGCCGCGGCGTCGCGGAGCGTCATGCCCTGGGCCAGCCCGGCGGCGATCGCCGAGGCGAGGCTGCATCCGGTGCCGTGGGTGTGCCGGGTGTCGCTGCGCGGGGCGGCGAAGGTTTCCGACCCGTCGGCCGCGATCAGATGGTCGTGGACCTCCGCGCCGGGCAGATGCCCCCCTTTGAGCAGCACGGCGCGCGCCCCCGCTTCCATCAGCAGCCGGGCGGCCGCGGCGGCGTCCGCATCGCCGGCGATGGACCGACCGGTCAGCGCCTCGGCCTCCGGCGCGTTCGGCGTCAGGATCGCGGCGCGCGGCAGAAGGCGGGCCTTGAGCGCCGCGATCGCCGACGGGTCCAGCAGCCTGGCGCCGCCCTTCGCGACCATCACCGGATCGACGACGACCGGGATGCCGGGCGCGTCGCGATCGAGGACGTCGGCCACGGCGTCGATCACGACCGAGTCGTGCAGCATCCCGGTCTTGATGCAATCGGCGCCGATGTCGTCCAGGACCACCCGCATCTGCTGCTGGACGAAGGCCGGGGGCACGGCATGGACGCCGTGGACCCCGCGCGTATCCTGGGCGGTGAGAGCCGTGACCGCGGTCGCGGCGTAGCCGCCGAGAGCGGTGACCGTCTTCACGTCGGCCTGGAGGCCGGCGCCGCCGCCCGAATCCGAGCCGGCGACGATCAAGACCCGGCCCTTCACGGCGCCCCTCCCCGCGTCCCTTCCGACGGCGGCGTCCCGGGCGTCGTTCGTCCGGCGCCCTCGATCGCGGCGACGATATCGGCGACCACCTCGGGGACCAGCGACGAATCTTGCCCTTCGGCCATCACCCGGATCAGGGATTCGGTCCCCGATTCCCGTATGACCAGACGCCCGGACGGGCCGAGCCGGTCCTCGCCGTCGCGGATGGCGCGCCGGACCAGATCGTCGTCGAGCGGCGCCCCGCCGTCGAAGCGCGCGTTGCGCAGACATTGCGGCAACGGGTCGAACCTGCGCCCCACCACGCCGGCGGGCTTGCCGGAGCGGACGATCGCGGCCAGGATTTCGAGCGCCGCGATCAGCCCGTCGCCGGTGGAGTTGTAGTCGCTCAGGATGACGTGGCCCGACTGCTCGCCGCCGACGTTGTAGCCATGTCGGCGCATATGCCCGACGACGTGGCGGTCGCCCACCTGGGTGCGCGCCAGTTCGAGGCCGAGCTCCCGGAGATGGCGCTCCAGGCCCAGATTCGACATGACCGTGGACACGATCCCCTTGCCGCGCAGCCGGCCGCTCCGCGCCCACGCTTCGGCGATGACGGCCATCATCTGATCGCCGTCGAGGAGGGCGCCGGTCTCGTCGGCGATCACCACCCGGTCGGCGTCGCCGTCGAGCGCGATCCCGAGATCGGCGCCGCGGTCGCGGACCGCCCGGCGCATCGCCTCGGGTTCGGTGCTGCCGCAGCCCCGGTTGATGTTGAACCCGTTGGGCTCGACGCCGAGCGGGATCACCTCGGCGCCGAGCTCCCACAGCGCGGCGGGCGCGATCCTGTGAGCCGCGCCGTTGGCGCAATCCACCAGCACCTTGAGGCCGTCGAGACGCAGCCCCTTGGGGAAGGTGTTCTTGACGAATTCGATGTAGCGCCCCTCGGCGTCGTCGAGCCGGTTGGCCCGTCCCAGCTCGGCCGGACCGGCCGCGGCCCCGCCCGCGCCGGCATCGATCCGCGACTCGATCTCGGCCTCGGCGTCGTCGGACAGCTTGTAGCCGTCGGGGCCGAACAGCTTGATGCCGTTGTCCTGATAGGGGTTGTGGGAAGCCGAGATCATCACCCCGAGATCCGCCCGCAGGCTGCGCGTGAGCATGGCGACGCCGGGCGTCGGCATCGGGCCGAGCATGGTTACGTCCATGCCCACGGCGATGAACCCGGCGGTGAGGGCCGGCTCCAGCATGTAGCCCGAGAGCCGGGTGTCCTTGCCGATCACGACGCGGTGGCGATGATCGCCGCGCGTGAACGTCCTGCCCGCCGCCATCCCGACGCGGAGGGCGGTCTCCGCGGTCATCGGCTCCGTGTTCACGAGGCCGCGGATGCCGTCCGTCCCGAACAGTTTTCTCGACATGGCGCGATGCAACCTCTCCGTCACTCTACCGCGCCGACCGGGGTCGGCGTCGGACCGACAGGGGCGACGCGCCCGCCATCGACGCCCCGGCGTGGTAAAGTAATGCAACCTCCGATTGCTGCAAATCCGGCCGCCGAAACCGCTCCGGACCGGCGCGAAACCGGCCCGCCCGGCCATGCGAGCCGGGAGCGGGGCGGCGGCGCGGGAGGCCCGGGCGGCGCTCCATCGACGGAAATTTTTGCAGTTTCATTATATTTCAATGGGTTAGAACGAAAAACCAGGGAAAAAGCAAGGCAAAAACCGGCCAAAAGCAGGGCGAAAGCAAGCGAAAGGCAGGGCGGATTCACCGCCTGAATCCGCCTGGCGAAGGCCGCGCCGCCCATCCCGCGCCTTCCCGCTTCGACGCGGCCGCCCGGTCCGGAACGTCGGCCCGACGCGGCGAAGAAGCGATGCCGGCATTCGTCTCTCTCCCAGTTCCACAATCTTCGGTTGCCCGGAATCGGGGTAGAGAAAACCCCGCCGACGATCCGCCGCGGGGCTCCGGTCGCTTCTGTCGACTATGGGGAGTATAGCGCAACTGCTCCTCCGTGTCAAGCGAAAAATCGCCGGCGCGGCGATTTTCTCGCCGCGGCTCAGGCCGACAGCAAGGCGGCGAGGACGGACGCGGCCTGCCGGGTCGCGGCCACGTCGTGCGCCCGCAGGAGCTGCACGCCCTGGGCGAGGGCGAGGGCGGCGGCGGCCAGCGAGCCGGGAAGGCGGCCCTTGGGCGGCTCGCCGGCCGACAGGCGGGCGATGAAGCTCTTGCGGGAGGCGCCGACCGCCACCGCGCAGCCGAGACCGTGGAACCCCGCGACCGACGACAGCAGCAGCGCGTTGTGGCGGTCGGTCTTGCCGAAGCCGATGCCGGGATCGACCGCGATCCGCGCGCGCGGAACGCCCGCGCGCTCGCAGGCGGCGACGCGGGCGCGCAGATAACCCAGGACGTCGTGGAACGCATGGCCGTAGGCCGGCGCCGCCTGCATGTCGCGCGGCTCGCCCTGCTTGTGCATCAGAACGACATGGGCGGCGTGCGCCGCGACCGCGGCCGGCGCGCCGGCGTCGCCCAGGGCGGAGACGTCGTTCACGATCGCCGCCCCCGCGGCGAGGGCGGCGCGCATGACCGCGGCCCGGCGGGTGTCGATCGACAACGGCGCGCCGCACCCGGCGAGGCCGCGCAGAACCGGGAGGACGCGGTCCAGTTCGACTTCGGCGGCGACCGGGGCCGCGCCGGGCCGGGTCGACTCGCCGCCGACCTCGACGATGTCCGCCCCCGCCGCGGCCAGCGCCCGCCCATGGGCGATCGCCGCCCCGGGATCCGAATGGTCGCCGCCATCGGAAAAGCTGTCGGGCGTCACGTTGACCACCCCGACGATGCGGGGGCGGTCGAGCGGCAACCCGGCGAAGGGCGCGCGCGCAGCGGACAGACGGTCGAAGGCGCGCGACAGCGCATCCTCGACCCCTGCGCCCGCGCGCCGCGCCCAGGCTTCGACCGCGCGCAGCGGCGCCACGCAGACATGAACCGCATCGACGCCGGTGAGAAACAGCTGGCAAGAGGTGAAGGTCGCGGCCCCTCCCGCCAGAGGCCGCCCGTCGCCGGTCCCGCGCGCGGCCGCGCCGGCCGCGCCGTGCAGGAGTCCCAACGGCCGGACGGCCAAGGCGGCGTCCGCATCGGCGCCGGCGAAGCGGAACGCTCGGGGAAGGTCGGGGCGTTCGACGAACGGCTTCACGACCGGGGCGAAGCCGACATCGGCGTTCAGGATCCCGGCTGCGGCTCCGGCTCCGGTTCGAGCCCGGCGGGCTCGTCGCCTTTTCGCCCGGCGCCGGCGCGCCCGGAGGGGACGGAGGAGCGCCGGCCGGTCTCGGCCTCCACCGTCGTCTCGACGTCGTCCGGACGCACGATCTCCTCGCCGCGCAGCAGCGCCTGGACCTCCTCGCCGCTCAGGCTCTCGAATTCGAGCAGCGCGGCGGCGAGCGTCTCCAGGTCGGCGCGGCGGCGGGTCAGCACCCCGCGCGCGCGCGCTTCCGCGGCGTCGATGAAGCTCCGGACCTCCCGATCGATGAGCGCGGCGGTCGCGTCGGAGACGTATTTGCGCTGGGTCACGGAGTGGCCGAGAAAGACCTCTTCCTCGTTGTCCGAATAGCGGAGCGGCCCGAGCTTCTCGCTGAAGCCGTATTCGGTCACCATCCGCCGCGCCCATTCGGTCGCCTGACGGATGTCGTCGCCGGCCCCGGTGGTGACGTTGTCCGCGCCGAACACCAGCTCCTCGGCGACCCGGCCGCCGAACATCATGGCGAGCTTCGACTCCAGCTCGGTCCTGGAGAAGCCGTAGCGGTCGCGCTCGGGCAGCGACATGGTGACGCCCAGCGCCCGGCCGCGCGGGATGATCGTGACCTTGTGCAGCGGGTCGTGCTTGGGCACGCTCAACGCGACCAAAGCGTGGCCGGCCTCGTGATAGGCGGTGAGCTTCTTCTCGTCCTCGGTCATGACCATGGTGCGGCGCTCGGCGCCCATCAGCACCTTGTCCTTGGCGTCCTCGAACTCGGCCATGGTCACGAGCCGCTTGTTCTTGCGCGCGGCGAGAAGCGCCGCCTCGTTGACCAGATTGGCCAGATCCGCGCCCGAGAAACCCGGCGTTCCGCGCGCGATGGTGCGGGATTCCACGTCGGGCGCGAGCGGCACCTTGCGCATATGCACCTTGAGGATCTGTTCGCGGCCGAGGACGTCCGGGTTGGGGACGACGACCTGACGGTCGAAGCGCCCGGGCCGCAGCAGGGCCGGGTCGAGCACGTCGGGGCGGTTGGTGGCGGCGATCAGGATCACGCCCTCGTTGGCCTCGAACCCGTCCATCTCGACCAGGAGCTGGTTGAGCGTCTGCTCGCGCTCGTCGTTGCCGCCGCCGAGGCCGGCGCCGCGATGCCGGCCCACGGCGTCGATCTCGTCGATGAAGACGATGCAGGGCGCGTTCTTCTTGCCCTGCTCGAACATGTCGCGGACGCGGCTGGCGCCGACGCCGACGAACATCTCGACGAAATCCGACCCCGAGATGGTGAAGAAGGGCACGTTGGCTTCGCCCGCGATCGCCCGCGCGAGCAGGGTCTTGCCGGTGCCCGGCGGCCCGACCAGCAGGACGCCCTTGGGGATCTTGCCGCCGAGCCGCTGAAACTTCTGCGGGTCCTTGAGGAAGTCCACGACCTCCTCGAGCTCCTGCTTGGCCTCGTCGATCCCGGCCACGTCCTCGAAGGTGACGCGGCCGAGGCGCTCGGTCAGCAGCCGCGCTCGCGACTTGCCGAACCCCATCGCCTTGCCGCCGCCCGACTGCATCTGGCGCATGAAGAATATCCAGACGCCGATCAGCAGCAGCATCGGGAACCAGGAGATCAGTATCTGGAACAGCGACGGCGCGCCGTCCTCCGTCGGGATCGCCCGGATGACGACGCCCCGCTCGGTCAACCGCCCGACGAGGTTGGGGTCGTTGGGCGCATAGGTGGCGAAGCTCCGCCCGTCGGCGTAGACGCCGGAGATGGCGTTGCCCTGGATCGTCACTTCGCGGATCTGGCCGCCCTCGACCTGGGCGAGGAAATCGGAGAACGGGATGTCGCCCCGACCGGCGCGGTGGGACGGCTGCTGGAACAGGTTGAACAGCGCCACCAGCAACAGGCCGATGATTACCCAGAGCGCCAGGTTCCTGCCGAAATTGTTCACGCGATGCGTTTCCTCGTCCCGGCCTGCGCGGCCGTCTTCAACGTAGCTTCAATATAGGCGGTGTTCCTCGCCCTGTCCATGGCCTGCGCGGCGGGCGCCGGCGTTCGTTTGCGAGCCGCCTGTCCTCCGCCGCCGCCGCGTCCGGCGCGGGCGTTCGCGGCCGAGGAGCGTCGGGCGGCGACGTCGGCACCTTCAATGTCCGCCTCATCGATTGAACAAACCCTTTCGTTCGTGTCCCACGCGCCGCCGAGAGGACGTTCCCGCCGCTCCCAACCACGCTCCAAGCGCGGCGGATCGGCAAGCGGCCGCGGCATCGCCGCGGCGGTGGCCTCGCCGACACGGACGCCGCCAGCCGCTTGCCGCGCGCGACCTCGCGGGCCGCTACATGCCGCGGCTCCCGTTCGCTCCGCTCGCTACCGCCTGCCTCCGCGCGGCGCCCGGGCGCGACGACTCGCCGAGTCGCGCGCGATCAATGCGGTTTCCTCGCCCGCTCCACATAGGACGCGATCCACCCCGCCGCCCCGTCCAGCAGATCGAACGCCTCGATCGGGACGCCGCTTCGGGCGAGGTCGACGGCCTCGCTCACGCGGCGCGGGACGCGAAGGCGATGCAGGACGTTGCCGAGAAGCAAAACGTCGTCGTGGAACTTCTTGTCCGGACGCGCGAAGGGAATGACGTGGTAAGGAATCATCTCGGTCGCGGGCGGACGCTTGAACCACCGGCGAGGAAACGCGCGATCGACGTGCGACTTGATCGACTTGTCCTTCCAGTCCTTGCCCGTCGCTACCTGGGCTGCGACCAGGAGGAAGCCGGGAAGACCATCCTTCGACCCACGCCATGCGAAGACGTCCACCCGATCGTCCTTGGGTTTGGCCGGCGCCGAGGGATCGGCCTCAACGCTTCCGTCCTTCAACACGTCCCAGATTTCGCAAAGCTTCTTGATGAATCCGCTCCTGTCCGGCCGCGGAGAGCCGAAGGACCAAGCCTGTCCGCCGATCTCCGCCGCGATTCCCGCCGTCGCGATATACTGGAAATACCGTCGGAGTTCGCGCGCCTCCTGGTCGGACGGATGCGCCGCGGAATCTCCGAGCAAAGGCGACATGGCGCGAAGATTGGACAACAAAAGCGACACCAGATAGGCGGCTTGGCCAACGTCCGGTCGTTCGGCGATGAAGAAGATCGTTCCTCCGCCGTCGTCGAAATCGAAGGGATAGGTCGCTTCAAGAACGCGCTTTCGTGACGCCATCCGCGCGACGGCTCCATCCGCGATCTCCTCGCGATTCTTCATTTCGTCGTCGACGTCGGGGAATTCGGATTCCGCCGCGATCTCAAGCGAATCGACGATGTCCTGTCTGAAGGACCGTCCGTCTGCGGAGAGGACCGCCTTCAATTCCAGATAGTCGGCGGCAAGATCGAGATTCGGCGGTTCGACGCCGCCGAATTCGTCGGATGGAAGATAGACGGCGGCGCTCATTCGTCGCCAATCTCGGCGTCCCGGACTTTCTTCTTCATCCGGTCGTGAATCGTCTGCGCCGTTTCGAGAATATCTTCGGCGATACCGACGAGAGACTCATCCCGGCCGTCGAAACCGCGCAAGCTGCCGGCTGCCTTGAGAACCTCTTGTCGTGCTCTAAGCAGTGCTTCGGAGAACGTCCGCTCGGCCGGTTGCGTGCTCGCATGGGCTTCGGATAGCGAATGGGTCACTCGTAAGATTTCCAGTCCCTCGGCGTTATCGAGCACATCCCCCAGGCGTTTGACGTCCGGGTTCTGAGACTGGATCACAGGGTCGACGCTCTCTTCCTTCGATCCGTACATCCACCTCAAGACCTCGGACAGGCGGTCCAGCTGGCCGTCGGGAACGGGATCGGGGTTCGGGTCGTAACGTGACCATGCGTCGTCCAGACCGAGGAACCGCATGTATGGCGCGCGGGACAATGCCGTATAGAGATGAGAGAAACTGAAGCGTGGGTTCACGCGATCGTCGATGCAAAAGACTTCCGCCTTTTGCGCCTGTTCGAGCACGTAGATCGCGCTGACCATGCGTTTGACCGTATCGTGCCTGTCACCGATCTTCCCGGCGATCTCCGCGAGCGGAACGCCGCCGTCGCGATACCAGTCGGCGGCGAATTTGGCCTTCGCGTAGGAGTCCCACTTCGCCGCGCCGTTGATGTGTTTGAAGCCGATGAAGGAGCGCGCGTCGTTGCGATTGGCCACGCGGTAGACCGAAACGCGGTCGAGCGTGCCTCGATGTCTCTCCGGAATGTCTGGCAGCGTGATCTTGATCCGCGCCCGGTCGGCGATCCGGTCCACCAGATCCGCTTCGCGAAACAGCCGGAGCACCGCCAGCCGACGGTTGCCCTCGAGCACGGTCAGGTTTTCGTCTTCCACCAGGACGATGAGAGGTTCGATGTCCAGGTAGCCGTTGGCCGCGACCGACTCGAGCAACTCTCCGAGGTCTTCCTCGCGATAGAGCAGGGCGATGATGTCCTCTCCGGTCGCGGCGGCGTCCGCGCCCGCCAAGCGCGGATTTTTCCGATCCAGAACGAGGCGTCCCACCGGCGCGGAGGAAACGGATTTCAAGGGAATCGCCAGCGGCGATTCGACAGTATCGTTCATCGTCGCGATCTCCGTTGACGGATGCTTGCCAGCGACCCCTGGCGCGGCTGGAGAACCATAACGTCGCAAGGATTCACCAACCAGACGACGTCCCAGGTTCAGGGTCTACAATGGAGGTTGTAAAGGGTCGCTGGATGTGATTCAAGGTCCCAAAATATAGGGGATGCGCCATGTCCGACCACCATTTCTGGCTATCCGCCGTCCAGCTCGTCCACCTCACGCCGCTGTCGCCCAACAAGGTCCGAGGCATCCCCGGGCTCGACGACCGCCGCGTTATCTCGGGCATCGTCTACGTTGTTCGCAAAAGGGTTGAGACGGCGCGACGTCCCGCCCAAGTGCGGCCCCACCGGACGCTCTACAGACGCTCGGCACCCACGATGTCGAACTCTACAGGAAGCGCAACCGCATCGAACGCATGTTCGATCGACTCAAGGACCGGCGACGCATCGCAACACGGTGCGACCGATGCGCACACACATTCTCAAGCGCCGTCTGCATCGCCGCTACCTTCATCCTCCGGCTATGAGTCCCGAGCCCCGATAATGCGGTCGCCGAAAGAAACGACCGAAAACTCGGCGCCTGCGAGGGCGCGGCCGGGCCAGAAGCGGGCGGCGGTCCGGAGCCCGCCGCGGCGCGCCGCGCCCGGCAGCAGGAGGCCGAGCGACGGGACGGCCAGCAGCTCCCCGTCGTCCCACAATGCGGGCAGGGCCTGTGCGGCCGCGGTCGGGAGCGAGGCCAGGCGCGGGTCCAGGCGCGCCGGGACGCCGGCGGACCGCGCCTCGGTCCAGCCCTCGCGGCCGAGGCGGGCCAGCGTCGCCGGCGCGCCGGACGCCGCCGCCCGCCCGCGGCCCCGGACGACGCGGAAGCGGCGGTCCCAGACGACGTCGGCGCCCGGGGCCAGCGCCAGCCGGTGGGTCGCGGCGCTTGGCTCGCGGGTCACCAGCAGCCCTCCGGCGCGGGGGGCGATCAGGCAGCCGCCGAGCGTCCGCCCGCGCATCGGCGCGCCGCCGGCCAGGGCGACGTAGAGGCGTTCGAGGCGCTCGCCGCGCGGCGGATAGTCGAGGCCGCCGACGCAGAGCAGAAGGCGCGACAAGGCGCGCAGCCCGATCTCCGGCGGCTCGTCCGCGAGGGCGCCGGCGGCCAGGCGGCAGAACCCCGCCGGATGCACGGCGACGGCGCGGCTCAGGAAGCGGGCCGTCTGGCGGTCGAGCGCCTGGCGCGCCCGGCCCAGCTTGGCCGCGGCCCCGGCCAGCCGGCCCGCGGTCGCGCCGTCGTCGTCGAGGGCGATCATCGCCCGGCGCAACCGCGCGCGGGCGTGGACGGGGTCGCGGTTGGTCGGGTCGTCGATCCAGGGCTCGCCCAGCGCCTCCAGCCGGGCCAGCAGCCGTTCGCGCGGCACGTCGAGCAGCGGGCGCAGCAGCCGCGTCCAGGGCAGTTCGAGAACCGGCGGCATGCAGGCCAGCCCGTCGGCGCCGCTGCCGCGGGCGAGCCGCATCAGCAGGGTCTCGGCCTGATCGTCCCGCTGATGGCCGAGCAGCAGGTGCAGCACGCCGGATCGCCGGCACCAGCCGGTCATGAGATCGTAGCGCGCCGCGCGCGCCGCGGCCTGCACGCCGCCGCCGGGCTTCGGGCCGCGCCAACGCAGGATGCGCCGCGCGATGCGCCGGTCGTCGAGCCAGCGGGCGACGCGCCCGGCCTCGGTACGGGACCCCGGCCGCAGACCGTGATCGACGACGAGGGCCGTAGCGGCCCCGCCCTGCGCCCGCGCCCAATCGGCGGCGAGGCCGATGAGCGCCATGCTGTCGGGGCCGCCGGAGACGCCGACCGCCAGCTGCGGCGCGGGTTCGAAGGGGCCGGCGGCCCGCATGAACGCCGCGAACTCGCCGGCCGAATAGGGCTCCCGCAGGCGGGGCCGGCGGGTCAGCGGCACCCGAGCTGCCGCCGCCCCTGCTGGACGCGGCCGACGAGATGCGCCGGCAGCTTGGGAAACGTATCGACCAGCCGCCGGAACGCGGTGCAGGCTTCCTTCTTCTTGTCGAGCCGGGCGAGCGACAGGCCCAGCTTGTACAGGCTGTCGGGCGCCTTGCGGCCGTTCGGATACTTGCGGAACGCATCGGCGAAGGCGAAGGCGGCCTGCCGATAGTCGCGGCGGAGGTAGAAGGTCTCGCCGAGCCAGTAATGCGCGTTGTCGGCGAGCGCGTCCTTGGGGTGCGCGGCGATGAACGACCGCAGGGCGGCCTCCGCGGCGTTGGCGTCCTGCCGGTCGAGCAGCAGCGCGGTCGCGTGCTCGTATTGCTCCTTGGGCGTGCGCTCGGGGGCGGCCGGGCCGGGCGGCGCGCCGGGGCCGGGCGCGGGGAGGCTCCCCAACGGCCGGGGCGGCGCGTCGGGGGCGCCGGGGGTTCCGGGGGCGGCCGGCGCGCCGGGAACGCCGGGGACGCCGGGGGCGGGCGGCGCGCCGGCGGCGACCGGCGCGGAGCCGGCCTCCAGGGCGCGCAGGCGGGCGTCCGCGTCGAGCGTCAGCTTCTCGAGGCGGGCGTTGAACTGCGCGATGGCGTATTCGAGCTCCTCGGCCTTGCCGGTCACGCTGCGGAGCGCGTCCTCGATCTGCGCCAAGCGGACCTCCATGCCGGCGATGACGCGGCGGCTGCCTACGGTCGCCGCCGCGGTCGCGGGGCGCGCGGCGGTCCCGGGCGCCCCGCCCTGGAACACGGCCTGCTGGAGCGTCGTCAACTCACGCTGGAGGCGGTCCAGCCGGCCGGCGAGCGTCTCCAGGTCGAGGGTCTGGGCGCGCGCGGACGCGGGCGCGCCGAAGACGGCCGCCAAGGCCAGGAAACACAACAGGCAACCGCGAAGCGCCATCCCGCTCCCGCATCCCATGGACGGCGTCCGCCGCCGAGGCCAGCGACCCTAGCCCGGCTTCGTGGCGAAATAAAGGCGTCGCGCGGGGCTACGCGACCCATTCGGCGGAGAGCAGCTCGGCTTGTTCGAGCACCGTTCGCGTCGCCTTCTCCTGCTTGTCGGGCGGGTAGCCGTGTCGGCGGAGGACGCGCTTGACCAGACGGCGAAGATTGGCGCGGACGTCCTCGCGCATCGTCCAGTCGATGGCGACGTTGCCGCGCACCGTCTCGACCAGTTCGCGCGCGATCTCCCGAAGGGTCTCGTCGCCCAGCACCCGGACCGCGCTGTCGTTGGTCTCGAGCGCGTCGTAGAAGGCGAGCTCTTCTTCCGACAGCCCGAGCTCCTCGCCGCGGGCGTTCGCCGCGCGGAGGTCCCGGGCGAGCTGGATCAACTCCTCGATCACCTGCGCGGCTTCGACCGAGCGGTTCCGATAGCGGCGGAGGGTCCGCTCCAGCATCTCGGCGAAGGATCGCGCCTGCACCACGTTCTTTCGCCGGCGGGTCGCGAGTTCGCCCCGCAACAGCTTCCGCAGCAGTTCGACGGCGAGGTTGCGGCGCTTCATGCCTTGCACTTCGGCGAGGAATTCCTCCGACAGGATCGAAACGTCGGGCTTGTCGAGGCCGGCGGCGGCGAAGACGTCGATCATCCCGTCCGAGGCCAGCGCGCGCGAGACGATCTGGCGGACGGCGTGTTCGAGCTCCTCTTCGGGCCGCGCGTCGGACGGCGCGCGCTTGGCCAGCACCGACCGGACGGCCTGAAAGAACGCCACCTCGTCGCGGATGCGCATCGCGTCCTCATGCGGCGCGGCGAGGGCGAAGGCCTGCGAGAGTTCGCGCACCGCCAGCAGGCAACGATCCTTGCCGTTTTCCTGGGCCAGGACGTGCTCCTGCGCGGCCGGCAGCAAGCCGAGACGCTCCGCCGGCGCCCCGGCGATCCATCCGGACCGGTCGAAGCCGTGGAAGAGGCCGCAGCAGACTTCGTATTTCTCCTGCATCGCGGCGACCGCTTCCTCCCGGTCGAGCGCGGCCCGCCCGGTTCCGCCGCTCTCGATATACGTCGCCAGCGCGCGCTTGAGCTCATGGGCGATCCCCAGATAGTCGACGACGAGGCCGCCCGGCTTGTCCTCGAACACCCGGTTGACCCGGGCGATCGCCTGCATCAGCCCGTGGCCCCGCATCGGCTTGTCGACATACATGGTGTGCAGGCTCGGCGCGTCGAAGCCGGTGAGCCACATGTCGCGCACCAACACGATGCGCAGCGGGTCGCCGGGGTCGCGGAACCGGTTCGCCAGCGCCTCGCGGCGGGGCTTGTTGCGGATATGCGGCTGCCAGTCGGGCGGGTCGGACGCGGCGCCCGTCATCACGACCTTGAGCGCGCCCCGGGCGTCGTCTTCGTCATGCCAGTCGGGGCGCAGGCGCGCCAGGGCGCGGTACAGGTCGATGCAGATGCGCCGGCTCATGCAGACGACCATCGCCTTGCCGTCCATGGCCTCGATGCGCGCCGCGAAATGCGACGCGACGTCCCGGGCGACGAGGTCCAGGCGGCGTTCGGCGCCGACGATGGCTTCGAGCCGCGCCCATCGGGTCTTGAGCTTCTCCTTGCGCGCGATCTCCTCGCCCTCGGTGGCCTCCTCGAAACCGGGATCGATCTTCGGCCGCTCGCGCTCGTCGAGGGCGAGTTCGGCGAGCCGGCTTTCGTAGTAGATCGGCACCGTCGCCTTGTCTTCGACCGCCCGCTGGATGTCGTAGATGCTGATGTAATCGCCGAACACGGCGCGGGTGTTGGCGTCGCGATGCTCGATCGGCGTCCCGGTGAAGCCGACGAAGGAAGCGTTGGGCAGGGCGTCGCGCATGTGGCGGGCGTAGCCGTCGATGAAGTCGTACTGGCTGCGATGCGCCTCGTCGGCGATGACGACGACGTTGCGCCGTTCCGAAAGCAGCGGATGCCGGTCGCCCTTCTCCTCGGGGAAGAACTTCTGGATGGTGGCGAACACGACTCCGCCCGACCGGACCGCGAGTCTGGCGCGCAAGTCGGCCCGGCTCTCCGCCTGGACCGGCGGCTGGCGCAGCAGATCGGAGCAGCGCGAGAAGGTGGCGAAGAGCTGGTCGTCGAGGTCGTTGCGGTCGGTGAGCACGACCACGGTCGGGTTGGCCATCGCCGGCTCGCGGACGATCCGCCCGGCGTAGAAGGCCATGGTCAGGCTCTTGCCCGAGCCCTGGGTGTGCCAGACCACGCCGACGCGCCGGTCGCCGGGATCGCCGCCCGGCCGGCGACCCGCTTCGTAGCGTCCCGTCTCGTCGTCGAACTCCGGAGGCGGGCGTCGCAGCCTGGCTGCGCGAAGGGTTTCGGCGACCGCCGCCTCGACGGCGTGGAACTGGTGGTAGCCCGCCATCTTCTTGCGCGGCGCGCCGCCGCCGTCGTCCTCGAACACGATGAAGTCGCGCAGCATCGCCAGGAAGCGCCGGGGCGCGCAGACGCCTCCGAGCATCACCTCCAATTGGGACAGGCCCGGATCGGCCAGGGTCTCGCCCGAGATCGTGCGCCACGGCTTGAACCATTCCCGCCCGGCGGTCAGCGTACCGACCCGCGCCTCGACCCCGTCCGAGACCATCAGGACCGCGTTCGCGGCGAACAGCGACGGCAGTTCGGTCCTGTAGGTCTGGAGCTGCCGCCACGCCGTCCAGATCGTCGCCTCCTCGTCCGCCGGGTTCTTGAGTTCGATTACCCCGAGCGGCAGGCCGTTGACGAACAGCACCACGTCGGGACGGCGCTCGCGCTTGTTCTCCACCACCGTGAACTGGTTGACCGCGAGCCAGTCATCGGCGTCGGGATCGTCGAAATCGATCACCCGGACCTGCGCGCCGCGGATCGCCCCGCCCTCCGCGCGATACTCCACCGTCACGCCATCGGTGAGCATCCGGTGGAAGGCGCGGTTGCGGACTTCCAACACGGCCCCTTCCGGGCGGACCAGCTTGCGGAAGGCGTCGTCCAGCGCCTCGGCGGGAAGCCCGGGATTGAGCCGGTCGAGCGCGTCGCGAAGGCGCCGCTCCAGAACGACCTCGCCGTAATCCGCGCGCTCGGTCTCCGGCGCGCCGGGGGCGAGGTCGGGGCCGCGGGCGATGGACCAGCCGAGCTTCCCGAGCCAGTCGAGGGCCGCGTCTTCGACGACGGATTCGGAGAAGCCGTTCACCCGGCGCGCTCCGCGCCCGACCGGTTCACGAGCCGGTTCACGGGAGAGACCCGGTCCGCGCGCCGGCCGCCACGCTCGCGATCGCATCCAGTTTTTCTTCGACCTCGGGGTCTATCCCGGACTCCGGGACGTATCCGGCGAGTTGGTGGAAATGCGTCTTCTTCATCAGGTTCGGGAGTCCGAGTTTGCCGAAGTATTTCTCGAACAGGGGCGTGAGGAACTCGTCGCTGACCTTCGTCCCCGCATCCCAGGGCGAGCTCTTGCCCAGGATGCGCATGGCGCCTTCGACCTCGCCGATCGCCTCGCGCATCGCCGTCAGACGCCGTTCGACGTCCGCGCGGTCGAACAGGGGCATCGGCTCGTCTTCGTCCGCGGACGCGCGCGCATAGGCTTCGAGGGTCGCCTCGGCGCAGAGATAGTTCTCGATCTCCCGTTTCTTCCAGGTCAGCCATCGAATCCGGTCGCCGTCCGGCAAACCGGCCTCGAGCCGGTCGAACAGGGCGACGCCCCGCAGTTGCGGCAGCGCTTCCGTGAGGCCGAAATAGTGGAGCTCGGCCTGCCCGGGCCGGTTCCCGACGTAATGGACGAACGGCCGCTCCAGACACCGGATCGCCGCCTCGTGTCCGAGGCGTTCGGCGAACGCCCGCAGGATGGCCAGATCCGTCGAGCCTTCGAGATACAGGACCCACCCGTTCTGTTCGCCCTGGGCGTATTGATCGAAGCCGATTTCGGTCAGCGCCTTGCGCAGCTGGCTTCCCCGGTCGTCGATCCGATGCGGCTTGCCGACGAAGGCGACGACCGTATCCCTTCCGGCCGCCTCGTTCAGGACCACCTCGGAGTGGCTCGCCGCGACGATCTGGTTGCCGTCGGTCCTGGCGGCGCCGGTCAGCAGCTCGTAGATCTGCCTCTGCCGCAGGATTTCGAGATGCGCATCGGGTTCGTCGAGCAGAACGACCGCCCCGGGATACGCAGCCATATAGGCGAGAATCAGCAGGGTCTGCTGAAGCCCCCTGCCGCTCGACGAGAGATCGAGTTTGGCCCCGCCTTCCCGGTAACCCATTACGATTTCGCCGCGTTCCGGCACGTAGCGCGGGACGTCGAGCTCGGCCCCGAACAGCGCCTCGATCCGCGCCGCCAGCGCGCGCCAACGTCCGGAATCCCGCTCATGGACGCGGAAACAGAGATTGCGCAGCAGCTCGGCCGTCCGCCCCTCGCCCACCCGGACGTTCACGGCGCCGTCGTCGAGCCGCGTCTCGGTCGCCGCGAGCCCGGACATCGGCGGCAGAAAGGCGATCCTCGTCGCCCCGGCCAAGGGCGGAATCGGCATCCGACCGCCGGCGCCGTCCGCGTCCGTGCGCAGCGGCCGACAGTAGAACGACTCCTCGTTCGCGTAGTCGAATTCCAGCCCGCAGACCCATGCCTCGCCCCGGGTCACGCCTTCGACGACGATCTCGATGCGAACGTTCTCCGTTCGTTGACGGCCCTCCACCATCCGGGAGTCCCGCGTATGACGTCCACGCCACAGCAGGGCGGCGCTGGGAACGGGTACGGCGACGACGTCGCGGCGGTTGACGGTGACGCCGGGTCGGCGCTCGGGCGCCGCCTTGCCCGCGCGCTTCTCGCTCCAGCGCTTCAGGCCGACGTCCCAGAGCGCGAGCGCCTGCATGGCCGACGTCTTGCCGGCGTTGTTCGGGCCGATGAACACCACCGGGTTTCCGAGCTCGATCTCGACGTTCTCGAACCGTTTGAAGTTGCGAACGATCAGCTTCGTGAGCATCGAAAGACTCCCGGGCCGCCCGGTCCATCGCGGAGAGCGCGCGCCTCGCCATCCGGGATTCCGTGGACGGCGATCTCGCCGCCGGGAGGAGCCGGGCGATCATCGGTCACGCCCTTGCCCTCGCCTTGCCTCGGAGGTCATCACCTTCCCGCCGTTTTCGGACGCCTTCCGCATCGGCCCAGGAGCGATGTCTCCGATCGGGCCGGGTCCGTCCCGAGGGCGGGGGTGCCCTCACGGGGCTTCCTCGCCGAACAGGTCTCGGAGGCTGCGCTCCGCCGAGTCGACCAGGATTTCGTCGTCCGCCTCGCGAGCCAAGGCGAGAACGGTCTCCAAGTCCTGCCGCGCTTCGTCCCGCCGACCCAGGCCGTTCTTCGCAAGGCCCCGGTTGTAGTAGGCTGTGGCATAATCTGACCTCAACCGGATGGCCTCGTCACAATCTGCAATGGCGTCCTCGTGCCAGCCTAGGTCTCTCTTCACATTGCCTCGGTTGTTGTAGGCTTCAGCATAACACGGCTTCAACCGGATAGCCTCGTCATAATCTGCAATGGCGTCCTCGTGCCAGCCTAGGTCTCTCTTCGCATTGCCTCGGTTGTAGTAGGCTTTGGCATAACCCGAACTCGATCGGATGGCCTCGTCATAATCTGCAATGGCATCCTCGTGCTGGCTCAGGTCACTCTTCGCAATACCTCGGTTGTAGTAGGCTTCCGCATAATCCGGATTCAACCGGATAGCCTTGTCATAATCTGCAATGGCGTCCTCGCGTCGACCCAGGTCGCTCTTCGCGACTCCCCGGTTGCCGTAGGCTTTGGAATAATCCGGCTTCAATCGGATAGCCTCGTCATAATCTGCAATGGCGTCCGCGTGCCAGCTCGAGCGCATCTTCACATTGCCTCGGTTGTAGTAGGCTTCGGCATAACCTGGCTTCAACCGGATAGCCTCGTCATAATCTGCAATGGCGTCCACGTCCCGGTCCAGGTCCATCTTCGCATTGCCTCGGTTGTAGTAGGCCTCTGCCAAGTTTGGCCTCAACCGGATGGCCTCGTCATCATCTGCAATGGCGTCCGCGTGTCGACCCAGATCGATCTTCGCAGTAGCCCGGTTGCTGTAGGCTTCCGCCAAGTCCGGCTTCAGTCGGATTGCCTTACTGTAAGCATCAATCGCCGGATCCAAGTCGCTTTCCTTCTTCTCTTGGAGAAGATAGCCGACGGAGAACCACGCGCGCGCGCCGAGTTCCTTGTTGTCGGTTTCATCCACGAGATTGGCGATGGCGCGCCACTTTTCGATGGCTCCTTCCATATCTCCCAGTTGTTGGAGCAGAATGGCCGCGGCGACCGCGCGGTCGATCGGAGATGCAGCAGGATTCTCCTGGACACGCTGCGCGGCCTTGCTGGCCTTGTCCGGATCTTCGCCGACCTTTTCGGCGTTCAATTCTTTCAGGATGGACCCTGCTTCGTTCTTGTATGCCTCAATCCCCTCGAGATGGCGGCGGGCTTCGTCTTTGATCTCTCTTGCTTCGTCCCTGATCTCTCTCAATCTTCCAAAACCGAAGAGCCCGAGAATTGGGATGGCTATACCGAAGAGAGTCAGAAATATGGCGACGCCGATGAGCCACCAATCGACCAATTTCATGCGATCTTCCAGCAATTCGCGCTGGAGCTCGTTCAATCTCCGTTCAACTTCGACGACAATGGCGCCGTCCCGGCCGGTTCCGTGCGGGACCGTCGTTGCCCGCGGTTGCGCGGACGCGCCGGCGGGGGGATCGGCTTCGGGGGTCGCGGCGGCGCTGGCTGCGGGCGGCGAGGCCGGTTCGACGGAGAGAAGTGGGGGACTCGCGTTCACCACCACCGCGAAGGCCATACCGGCGACGGCCATGCGCAGGTTCCAGGGAAGGGGTTTCGTCATGCGGGAACCTGCTGATCCATAAAACTCATCCACGGCGAGAAGGCTTCGTCCGAAATGGATTCCCGCTTTCGTGGGAATGACGGATCCTTGGCGTGGCCGTCGTTACAAGCCCCGTCATTCCCCCGGTCGGGCCGGGGGCAGGCTCCGCGAAAGTGGGAATCCAGAGACCTTCCGCGCCTCGGCAGGACCCGATTTCTCAAACGGACTCTCCGCCCGGCCGTCATGAGTCTCGGCCCCGAAGGTCGCCGGCCTTGTCTTCTTCGTCCGGGATGACGGCTGCGATGCGGGGGTTGCGCAAGCGCCATCGCCGACCGAATCTCTCGAGATCGCCCGCCATGACGACCGGAGCGCCGCTCTTGTGAGCCTGGATTGCGTGGTCATAGTCCGGTCGGTTCAAGACGGCCGTGATCGTCAGGACGCGCCCGTCGATATAGGTTTGCAAGGCTATCGTTCCATCCGCTTCCCGGTCGTCGCGCTTCAACCGCTGGATACGGCCGATCAGGGACACGTCCGGCTTTGGCTCCTCTTCTCGAAACCGCCGCGCCGCTTCGCGCAGGATGGGGGCATCGGACGCCCCGAAGCGGATGGTTTCCCGCGCCACGTTCATCGGACGGGTGCGCGCCCAGGACAGGCCGACGTCGATCCCCTGAAACGGCTCGATCAACGTAGCGAGAGCCTCGCACAGATTGGCGCTCGCACCGCGCTGCACGGCTTCCGGGAAAGCGTCGTCGCCGCCGGACGCCCTTTCGGCCGCTTCACGAGTGGCCGTCAACGCTTCGGCCAGACGCTGCGTCATCCGCCGTTCGACAGGCTCATCGTCCGGCATGGTGTCGAACGACGCCATCGCTCGAACGGGGGGCGGAACGACGGGACCGACCAGCGTAACGACGAAACTGCCCTGCTCGGTCCGCCCCAGCTGGACCCGCCGCAGATAGTCGGCGGCCTCGCGGTTCGCTCCCGCACGATGGAACCGTCTCGGCTCCCGTAGGGAACAGGCCGCGGCCGCAATCATGTCGCGCGCACCGGTTATCAGGCTCACTCCGTCGTCCAGGGCCACGGACCCATCGGCGCCATCCGGGACGGCGCGGATCCGGACGACGTCGCGGTCGGCGACGATCAGATCGCGATAGAGGGAAAGCGCGTCCGTTTCGGCGGCTTTCGCGAAAATCTCGATCAACCGCGATACGACGCTGGCATAGTCTCCGAGGCGCTGATGCTTGGGGATAACGATCTCGGGCGCTCCCTCGCGAGCATAGACGTCGGAATGGTCGCCATAGGGCTCCCCTTTGGTCCAACCGCCGGCGCGCGCATAGGCCGACAGCGCCGCGGGGGAGACGGCGGACAAAGCGTCACTGTCCTGGATGCCGACCTTCATCGGATATTCCCTTCCCTTGATCGTTCCATCGAGATTCCAGGATTCTCGACGAGACAAGGCTGCTATCCCGGATCCCTAACAGAAAGATAAAGTGGAGACAAGCTGCCGAAGACAATCATGAACCGTATCGGCTTGAGTCCTTTCCGGCGTCGCCATTTTTCCATACTCACCATGCTACATTCCCGATAATTTTCCTACAATCCAGGGACACGGATATCGCCCGACACGAGCTTGGGAAGTAAAGTATTTCGGATCCAGGAAAGAGTAAGCGACTCTCGCCGAATAATCCGATTATTTTTCAAATAGGCGGCAACTATATTTTCAAATTCATCGGAAATAGATTCGGGAGACAAAACAACAGGTAGAGATAGAACAGCATCCACAGGCGCACGCTGATGACTCTTTGATGTTCCGGTCACGAGAGAGTTCACCGCCTGTCGGAATTGGTAGGAACGTCCGAGACAGTAAGGGAAAGAGATACCATAAGGCCGACGGGATTGAAGGACTAAAAACTCCGTCGAACAAACCGCTCGATCTTCTGCATTAACATCTGCAAGCCAGACTCGTTCGATTTCTGGGTTGAGTCTTGATAGGAGAGTTGCTTCGGGGGGAACGCGGAATTTTTGGCTTTTGATGTTCTTTCCACACTCAATTTTCGGTTGGCGATTCTCATCGAAAGCCGGAATACTGAAATGATGATATAGAGTATTGGGCGAAGCATAAGGATGCTCTTGATCTCTGATATGCTCGGCTATATCGGCCAAAGATCCAACCTTCCATCCCTCCGGTATCTCGCCCAGCTCGGAGTCCACGAGGCGATCGGGGAAGAGGGACCAGAGAGGTTCGGGGAGATAGGGGTCGCGGCCCGCCGCCTTGGCGCGGGTGGGGCCGAAATCGACGAACCAATCCTTGAAGACGGCTTGCGCCATCGCTTCCAGCGTTTCGTTCATGCGCCGGTTCGCCTCGATCTTTTCGTCCAGCGCGCCCAAGATATGGGCGATGGCGCGCTGTTCGGGGAGCGGCGGAAGTGGGACGCGGATGCGCTTTAGAGTAGAACCGGAAAGTTCTTGAAAGGTCGTACCAGTCGCATGTCGCTCCAGTTCTTCGGTGTTGGCCTTAAGCCAGTAGTAGAGAAATTCGGATCGAGCTTCTTCTTTTGGTATCAAACTACGAAATCCTTGATTGGTCGCAATCTCCGCGCCTGCGAGCGCAACGTATCCAACAGGGGCGCGGGTACTCAGAAGAACCGTTCCTGGAGGGACGAGCTGGGCCGAACAACTCATAAGCCCTTCACGAGATAAGTTGCGGCTCCCTCCTATGATGAATCGATCATGTGAGCCAGCAAGATCTTTGGGCGTGATCCAGGGTACATCGCCGTCGAAATTCGCGGCGTTTTTTGTGGATGGAGTGCTTCCCCCAATAATTTCAGCAATTTCTCCAATTTCAACTGAAGGCCATTCGCTATTGGTCCGAACAGCGCGCTCTTCTCCTGATAATACCACATGCTCCCGCTCGATCTCACGATGGAAGCTCTCGGGCAGGCGCGCCCAGACCAACAATTCCACTCGGAACGGCAGGTTGCTTTCTTCGAAAGCATCCCTGAGACTGGAAACTTGACGATCTTGCTCCGGGGTCGAGAAGACCACCAAGTCCAGATCGGATTTCGGGCCGGCGGTCCATTTTGCGCGGGAGCCGTATACCCACACAGCCGTATCCGGCAGATGCTTTCGGAGCAGCGCCGATACAGTCTCGCGCTGTTCGTCCGTAACGTCGATGGCCGGATTCAGTTCCATGTCTCTTGGCTCATGGTCCGGTAGAGGCCGATCGCATCGTCGATGAAGTCGCCCACGATCTCCAGACAGGCTTGCGCCTTCTCGCCGCTATAGTCATGGGCCGTATCCACGCGGCATTGGGCGTAGGCGAGCCATCGTTCCAGCGGCGCGACAAACAGATCGTTCTCGTGGGCCAGCCTGAAGACAGGCTTGGGGCTATTGGGTGGGTCCGCGATCCCCAGCCCTTCGGACAGATACCGTTTCAACACCTTCCACAAACAGTCATAGCAAGTCTCGAAGCGCTGAATGACCGATTCGTCAATGGCTTCCAGAGTTATATCGGACAGACCTTCATGAGGCGTCCGATAATTCTCGTACTGCTCTTCCAACCGCTTGAGCGACATACGGAACTTGTCGTAATCGATCGCGCCTTGCACTTCAATCACCTCGATCGGCTGGCCGCCCGCGGGCGGGAAGCATCCTGCGTGGCGGCGGCCGGCGCCATCACCCCTCCCAGAACCCGAGCCGTTTCAGGTTTTCGGCGATGGCCGCATCCAGCCGGGCGCCTTCGGCCCGTTGCTCGCGCAGTCGGGCGGTGAGGCGTTTCATCTTGTCCGCGAACGGCTCGCCGTCGTCCTCCGGGGCTTGCGCGCCGACGTAGCGGCCGGGGGTCAGCACGTGGCCGTGCTTGCGCAGCTCGTCCAGCGCGACGCTCCGGCAGAAGCCGGGCGCGTCCTGGTATCCTCTTCCCTTGCGCCAAGCATGGTAGGTCCCGGCGACGCGGGCGACGTCGTCCTGCGTCAGCTCGCGATGCGTGCGGTCCACCATCCGGCCCAGCTTGCGGGCGTCGATGAACAGGACCTCGCCCCGCCGCTCGCGCTTCCGCGCCAGGAACCACAGGCAGGCCGGGATCTGGGTCGAATAGAAGAGCTGGCCGGGCAAGGCGACCATGCAATCGACCAGATCCGCCTCGATCAGGTTCCTGCGGATCTCGCCCTCGCCCGACTGGCCGGACGACATCGAGCCGTTGGCGAGCACGAAGCCGGCCGCGCCGGCGGGCGCCAGATGATGCGCGATATGCTGCACCCAGGCGAAGTTGGCGTTGCCCCTGGGCGGCGCGCCGTATCGCCAGCGCCTGTCGTCGGCCAAGCGCTCGCCGCCCCAATCGGAGACGTTGAAGGGCGGGTTGGCGAGGATGAAATCGGCCTTGAGATCGGGATGCCGGTCGTCGTGGAAGCTGTCGCCGTGGGCGATCCGCCCTTCGATGCCGCGGATGGCGAGGTTCATCTTCGCCAGCCGCCAGGTCGTGTAGTTCGACTCCTGGCCATAGATCGAGACGTCGGCCTTCGCCCCGCCCGGCGTGGCCCCGCCATTGCCGTCGCCGGCGGCGTGGGCCTCGATGAACTCGATCGACTGCACGAACATGCCGGACGATCCGCAGCAGGGGTCGTAGACCCGGCCCCGCCAAGGCTCCAGCATCTCGACCAGCAGTTTGACGACGCAGCGCGGGGTGTAGAACTCGCCGCCCTTCTTGCCCTCGGCGCCGGCGAAGCGCGAAAGGAAATACTCGTAGACGCGGCCGAGCACGTCCCGGGACCGGGCGTCGGCGTCGCCCAACTCGATCTCGCCCACGAGGTCGACGAGCTGGCCCAGGCGCTGCTTGTCGAGGGCCGGACGGGCGTAGTCCCTGGGCAGCACCCCTGCGAGAGCCGGATTGTCGCGCTCGACGCCGGCCATCGCATCGTCGACCAGCCGGCCGATGGCGGGCTGGCGCGCCTGCGCCGCGAGATGCGCCCAACGCGCCTCGGGCGGCGCCCAGAAGACGTTCCCGGCGCGGTATTCGTCCGGGTCCTCCGGGTCGGCGCCCTGCGACGTCTCGGCTTCGAGTTCGGCGCGCCTCTCCTCGAAGGCGTCGGAGACGTATTTGAGGAAGATCAGCCCGAGGACGACGTGCTTGTACTCGGCGGCGTCCATCGAGCCGCGCAGCGCGTTGGCCATGCGCCAGAGTTCGGCTTCGTACCCCGTCGTGGCGCCGTCGCCGCCCGGTTTCACGTCGCGGTCAGTTGGTCAGCGGAGGGGGGGACGCGCCGCCTTCGATCATCGTGACGCCGCGGCGGTTTCTGCCCCAGGCCTCCTCGGTCGAGTTCGGGTCGACCGGGCGCTCCTTGCCGTAGCTGATGGCGCCGATGCGGCCCGAATCGACGTCCAGGGCGATCAGGTAGTCGCGGATCGCGTTGGCGCGGCGCTCGCCCAAGGCGAGGTTGTATTCGCGCGTGCCGCGCTCGTCGGCATGGCCGGCGACGGTGACGATCACCGCGGGGTAGCGTTGCAGCCAGGCCGCCTGCTTCTCCAGCGTCTCGCGCGCTTCGGCGGCGAGGTGGTAGCTGTCGAACTCGAAGAAGACGCGGTCGCCGACCTCGACGACGAACTGCTCGGCGCTGCCCGGAACGTCCTCGGGCGCCACCGGCTGCGATGCGACGCCGGCGCTCCCGCCGCCGCCCGCTGTCGCGCCGGCCGCCGTCTGGCCGCCGTTCGCGCCCGTCTCCGCGCCCGGCCGTTCCGAGGGGGTCTCGCAGCCGGCGACGATCAGCGCCGCCAGGACGAACGCCGCGATGTCAAACCGCATACCGATACTCCCCAACCCGATGCCTCGCCGCCGCGGACCGACAGTAAACCACGGCGGGAAGATTGCAAGACTCGCGACCGTCCGGCGGGCCCCGCCCCGGCTTCGCGCTCATGGCCGGAGCGGCGACCAAGCGGGATCCGAGGCGGCGGCCGGGGTCTCGAGTTCGCGTTCGTTGTGACCGGTGAGGTCGATCGAATACAGGCGCGGCTCGCCGCCCCCGCCGTCGGCGGTCCGGGGCGGTTGGCGGAAATACATCAGCACACGGCCGTTGGGCGCCCAGGTCGGACCCTCGATCAGGAAGCCGCTCGACAGGATGCGCTCGCCGCCGCCGTCGGGGCGCATCACGCCGATGGAAAATACGCCCCCCTTGATCCGGGTGAAGGCGATGAGGTCGCCGCGCGGCGACCATACGGGCGTCGCGTAGCGGCCGTCGCCGAAGCTGATCCGGCGCGGCGCGCCGCCCCCGGCGTCCATGACGTAGAGCTGCTGCGAGCCGCCCCGGTCGGAGTTGAACACGATGCGGCGGCCGTCGGGCGAGAAGGAGGGCGAGGTGTCGATCGCCGGGTTCCGGGTGAGCCGCCGGACGCGCCGGGTGCGGAGATCCATGTCGTAGATCTCGGTGTTGCCCGCCTGGGCCATGCTCATGACGACCCGTTTGCCGTCGGGCGAGAAGCGCGGCGCGAAGGTCATGCCGCGAAAGTCGCCGAGCACTTCGCGCTGGCCGGTGTCGATGTCGTAGAGATAGACCCGCGGCCGGTCGGCGCGGTAGGACAGGTAGGTGATCTCCTGCGCCGTCGGCGAGAAGCGCGGCGTGAGCGTCAGCGCCGTCCCGTCGGTGAGAAACCGATGGTTGGCGCCGTCCTGATCCATGATCGCGAGGCGTTTGATTCGACGATCCGCCGGGCCGGACTCGGCGACGTAGACGATGCTGGTGTCGAAATATCCGTCCTCGCCGGTGATGCGCTTGTAGACGGCGTCGGCGATGCGGTGGGCCACCTGCCGCCAGTTGCGCGGCGCGGTGGTGAGGCGGAGGCCGACCATCTGCTGCTGGCCGAAGACGTCCCACAGCCGGAACACGACTTCGAGATCGCCCTGCGGCAGCAGCTTGGCGGCGCCGGTCACCAGCGCCTGCGCATTGATCAGCCGCCAGTCGGCGAAGCGCGGCCGGGTGCGCAGCGCGCCCGGCTGCTGGATGAAGGCGCGGGGATCGATCGGCCGGAACAGCCCCGAGCGTTCGAGGTCGGCCGCGACGAGGCGGGCCACCTGCCGCCCGTGGCCGGCGGCGCCGGTGTCGCCGAAGAAGTCGGGGACCGCGATCGGCAGGGGTTCGAGATGGCCGCGGGTGATGTCGACGCGCAGCTGCGCCGACGCCGGCGCGGCCAGACAGAAAGCGGCGAGCAGGCCGGCGAGCAGGAGGCGCGCCGTCACCGCAACAGCTCCTTGGGATCGAAGTTGAAGCCGATCTCGCGCCATAGCGGGTAGTGCTTGTGCGGGAGCTTCAACGGGACGCAGCGGGGATGCCGGAGCGCCCGCAGCGCGCTCTCGGCCACGGCGCGGAACGCAGGATCGCTGTTCATTCGTCGGGTGTCCTCCACTTGCGGCGGACCGCGCAACGTTCCGTCGGGGTTGAGAAAGATGCGCACGCCCACCTGCATCCGGTGCGCGTCCTTGGAGCCCGCCGGTATGCTCCAGCAGGGCGAGACCTGCCGCATGACCGACTGCGCCAGCGCGGCCTCCAGCCGGCGCCGGTCGATCGACGAGGCCGCGGGCGCGTCCGTCCGCGCCCGCGCGACCTCGGTCTCGGCCGCGGCGGGCGCGGGCCGGCGCCGCTCCTGCTCCAGGTTGCGGAGCAGGGTCTGGAACGCATCCGGCGGCGGCTTGGGCTTGCGCCGCGGGCGCGGCGGCGCGCGGGCGGTCTCGACCGCCGGCTTCGCCCGGGGCTCGGGCGGCGGCGCGGCCGGCTCGGGTTTGGGCTTGGGCGGCCGCGGCGGCGCGGCGGCCGGCTCGGGCTTCGGCGGCGCAGGCGGCGGCGCGGGTTCGGGCGGGGCCGGGGCGGGTTCGGGCAGGCTGCTCGCCGGGGCGGGCGGCGGCGGCTCCGGGACGGGCGGCGGCGCGGGGGGAGATTCGCGCGGCGGCGCGGCCTTCTCGGGCGGCGGCGCGGCCTCGTCGACGAGGCGCACCATCTCGACCACCAGCGGGCCCGGCGCCGCCGGCTCGGCGCGGAAGAGCTGCGGCAGGCCCAGCACCGCGGCCGAGATGACGACCCCATGCAGCCCCGCCGACAGGAGGACGCCGTCGCGCATCGGTCACCTCGCGCCCCGCTCCCCGGCGTCGGCGAGCGACTCGGTGATCAGGGCCACGCGGTCGAAGCCCGCGGCGTTGACCCGTCCCATGACCTCCATGACCCGGCCGTAGGGGATCGAGCGGTCGCCGCGCACGAAGATGCGGACGTCGTCCCGACGCCCGGCGATCGCGGCCAGCCGCGCCGCCAGCCGGCCGGGCTCGACCTCGGTCTCCTGGAGGAAGACCTTGCCGTCCGCGGCCACGGTGACGACCAGCGGCTCGTCCTGGCCGACGAAGCGGGAGGCCTCCGTGCGGGGCAGATCGACGGGGACGCCCGCGGTCAGCAGCGGGGCGGTGATCATGAAGACGACGAGCAGCACCAGCATCACGTCGACGAAGGGGGTGACGTTGATCTCGCTCATCGGCCGGTAGCGGCCCCGGCCTTGCCGGCGGCCGGCGGGTTCGCGGTCATGCGACGACGCGCTCACGTCACGCTCCGGTCTCGTAGCGCCTGGAGAGGATCGAGCCGAACTCGGCCGCGAACGCCTCCAGCCGCGCCGCGTAGCGGCCGATATCGTTGGTCAGCTTGTTGTAGGCCACCACCGCGGGGATCGCCGCGACCAGGCCGAGGGCGGTGGCGAACAGGGCTTCGGCGATGCCGGGCGCCACCACGGCGAGCGACGTGTTCTTGGTGACGGCGATCGCCTGGAAGCTGTTCATGATGCCCCAGACGGTGCCGAACAGGCCGATGAACGGCGCCGTCGAGCCGACCGAGGCGAGGAAGGTCATGTAGCGTTCGAGATGCTGCATCTCGCGGCCGAGCGTGACCTCCATCGCCCGGTCGATGCGCCGGGCGAGGCCGGTCAGGCCGTCGTCGCCGGCGAGGCCGCGGGTCGAGGACTGCCGCAGCTCGCGCATGGCCGCGGTGAAGATCGCCGACATCGGATCCGTGGGGCGGGCGCCGATGCGGTCGTAGAGGTCGTCGAGCGAGCTGCCCGACCAGAAGCTCTCCTCGAACCTGTTGGCCTGGGCGGTCAGGCGCCGCATGCGGAACGACTTGTCGAAGATGACGGCCCAGCACCAGAAGGAGGCGAGGATCAGGACGAGCATCACCACCTTGACCACCGGGTCGGCCTCGAAGAAGAGGCCCCACATCGACAGGTCGCGGTCGAGCGAGCCCGCAAGGGTTACCGATTTCACGGCGTCCATGGTTCAGGCGCGTCCTTCCCCGGCGGAATCCTTCGCAAGGCCTGCGCCGCCGCCGTTCAGCAGATCGAGTTGATCGGCCGGCCGGTGCGCCAGCGCGAGGCCCAGATGACGCAGCGCGGCGTCGCCCAGCACCCGCCCGCGCGGCGTGCGCAGCACCAGCCCGTGCTGGATCAGGAACGGCTCGACCACGTCTTCCAGCGAGTCGCGCTGCTCCGACAGCGCCGCGGCGAGGGTGTCGATGCCGACCGGCCCGCCGCCGTAATTGTCGGCGATGCAGCGCAAATAGCGCCGGTCCATGGAATCGAGGCCGAGCGCATCGACCTCGAGGCGGCGCAGGCCGCGGTCGGCGGCGGCGGCGTCGATCCCGACTTCGCCGCCATCGTCGCCATCGCCGCCGTCGATGGCGGCGAAGTCGCGGACGCGGCGCAGCAGCCGCCCGGCGACCCGGGGGGTCCCGCGCGACCGGGTCGCGATCTCGCGCGCGCCGTCGGCGGTGAGCGCCACCCCGAGGAGGGCGGCGTTGCGCCGGACGATCAGCTCGAGCTCGTCGTCGCGGTAGAAGTCGAGGCGCATCGGAATGCCGAACCGTTCGCGGAGCGGCGTCGTGATCAAGCCCGACCGGGTGGTCGCGCCGATCAGCGTGAAGGGCGGCAGGTCGATGCGGACCGACCGCGCCGCCGGCCCCTCGCCGATCATCAGGTCGAGCTTGAAGTCCTCCATCGCCGGGTAGAGGATCTCCTCGACCGCCGGGTTGAGCCGGTGGATCTCGTCGATGAAGAGCACGTCGCGAGGCTCGAGGTTGGTCAGGACCGCGGCCAGATCGCCGGCGCGCGCGATCACCGGCCCCGAGGTGGCGCGGAACCCGACCGCGAGTTCGCGGGCGACGATATGCGCCAGCGTCGTCTTGCCGAGACCGGGCGGGCCGTAGAACAGGACGTGGTCGAGCGGGTCGTCGCGACCGCGCGCGGCGCGGATGAAGACGCTCAGATTGCCGCAGACGCTGCGCTGGCCGACGAAGCGGTCGAGCGTCTGCGGACGGAGCGCGCCCTCGCCGGCGTCGCGCTCCTCGAACGCCGCATCGACCGGGCGCGGCTCGTTCACGGGGCGAGCTCCTTCAGCCCGGCCTTGATCAGCCCTTGCAGGTCGGCCGGCGCGGACGGCTCGCGCGCGGCCCGCGCCACCGCGCCGAACGCCTCGGCGCGGCGGTAGCCGAGATTGACCAGGGCCGAGACGGCGTCGTTCACCGGATCCGCCGCCGCCCCGCCGGCCGCCGGGGCCCGGGCCGCGGCGGCCGCGGCCGGGAGGACGGCCCCGGCGCGGTCCCGGAGCTCGTTCAGGATGCGCGCCGCGAGCTTCGGCCCCACGCCGTCGGCCGCGGTCAGCGGGGCCGGATCCCGCGCCGACAGCGCATCGGCGATCCGGTCGGGAGACAGCGCCGAGAGAATGCCGAGGGCGACGCGGGTTCCGACGCCCTGGACGGTGGTCAACAGGCGGAACCAGTCCCGCTCGGCCGGGTCGGCGAAGCCGTAGAGGTGGATGTGGTCTTCGCGCACATGGGTCTCGATCCAGATGCGGGCCTCGGCCCCCGCCGGCGGCAGGCTGCGCAGCGTCCGCGCCGAGGCGTAGACGAGATAGCCCACCCCGCCCACGTCGACCACGGCGGAGTCCTCGCCCACGGCGTCGACGACGCCGGCGAGTCTGGCGATCATGCCCGCAGGCCCGCGGCCGCCGGCCGCGCCGCATCGCCCCGCCAGCGCCCGGCGGTGGCGGCGTGATGCGCATGGCAGATCGCGACCGCCAGCGCGTCGGCGGCGTCCGGCGTCTCGGGATCGGCGCCCGGCAGCAGCATCCGGACCATCGCTCCGACCTGCCGCTTGGCGGCGTGGCCGGCCCCGACGAGGGACTTCTTGACCAGGTTGGCGGGGTATTCGGCGATCGGGAGCCCAGCCTGGGCCGGGGCCAGCAGGACCACGCCGCGCGCCTGGCCGAGCTTGAGCGTCGAGGCCGGGTTGCGGTTGACGAAGGTCTCCTCCACCGCGGCCTGGTCGGGCGCGTGACGCCGGACGACGCTGGTCAGGCCCTCATGCAGCTGGGCGAGGCGCGCCCAGAGCGGCCGCGCCGGATCGGTCGGGACGACGCCCTGGGCCACGAATCCGAGCTCGGCGCCGGCGGCTTCGATCACGCCCCAACCGGTCGCCCGGAGGCCGGGATCGAGCCCGAGTATCCGTATCCGCGTCCTCATGCCTGCGCCCTCACGCCCGCTCCCGATGCGTCCGGCCGGTCATGCCGTGAGCTTCGACATCACGTCGTCGGAGACGCTGAAATTGGCGAACACCGACTGCACGTCGTCGCTGTCCTCCAGCGTCTCCAGCAGGCGGAACAGGCGTTCGGCGTCCTCCTCGCCGGGTTCGACCGTGGTCTGCGGCCGCCAGGCGAGCGCGCCGCGCTCAGGAGCCCGAAACCGCGCCTCCAGGGCCTCGCGCACGTCGTTGAAGTCGCCGGGATCGCACAGGATCTCATGGCCGTCGGCGGAGGAGTCCACGTCCCGCGCCCCGGCTTCGAGCGCGGCCTCGAACATCTCGTCGCCGGTGGCGACGCCCGGCGGGAAGCGCAGCGCGCCGACGCGGTCGAACAGGAAGCTCACGCTGTTGGTCTCGCCCAGGCTGCCGCCATGCTTGCTGAAGGCGGCGCGCACCTCGCCCGCCGTCCGGTTGCGGTTGTCGGTCAGCGCCTCGACGATGATCGCGACGCCGCCGGGGCCGTAGCCTTCGTAGCGCATCTCCTCGAACTGCTCGCCCTCGCCGGCGCCGGCGCCGCGGCGGATCGCGCGGTCGATGGTGTCCTTGGGCATGTTGGCCGTCTTGGCCGCCGACACGGCGAGGCGGAGGCGCGGGTTCTGCTCCGGATCGGGGAGGCCCGAACGGGCGGCGACGGTGAGTTCGCGGATGATCTTGGTGAACAGCTTGGCCCGCTTCGCGTCCTGCGCCCCCTTGCGGTACATGATGTTCTTGTATTGCGAGTGACCCGCCATGCTGACGAACTCCGCCCGGCCCCAGGGTTGCGATCCGACATGCGGCGCGGCACCCTACCACATATTGTGGTTTTCGCCGCAACTACCGCAAGCGGAGTGAGAAGCTACCCGCGCTTTGTGGCGAGATTTTGACCGGCTTGACCGGCGCCGGGCGGGGCTTGGCCGGCGTCCGGGACGTCGGGCCAGGCCGGGGCGAGGCGGCCGCCCATGCGCAGCGGCGAGACGCGGAGGGCCAGACCGGTCGCATCGTCGGTCTCGACCAGGGTGGCGCACAGCGTCGCCTCGCCGGTCGCGGCTTCGAGGCGGGCGGTGGGCATCTTGCGCGCGAAGCGCTCCACGGCGACCTCCTTGCCCATGCCGATCACCGAGTCGTAGTCGCCGCACATGCCGATGTCGGTCTGGTAGGCGGTGCCGCCGGGCAGGACCTGCGCATCGGCGGTCGGGACGTGGGTATGGGTGCCCAGGACCGCCGAAACCCGGCCGTCGAGGAAGTGGCCCATGGCCATCTTCTCGCTGGTCGCCTCGCCGTGGAGGTCGACGACGACGGCATCGACGTTGGCGCGCAGCCGGTATCGCGCCAGCGCCCGGTCGGCGGCGGCGAAGGGGTCGTCGAGCGCATCCATGAACAGGCGGGTCATCAGATGGACGACCAGCAGCTTGCGCCCGCGCGCCGCGTCGAAGACGGCGACGCCGCGCCCGGGCGTCCGGTCGGGGTAGTTGTCGGGCCGCAGCAGCCGGGGCTCGCGGTCGAAATGGGGAATGATCTCGCGCTGGTCGAAGACGTGGTTGCCGGTGGTGATCGCATCCGCCCCCGCAGCCAGGAACTGATCGCAGATCTTGGGGGTGATGCCGAAGCCGCCGGCGGCGTTCTCGCCGTTGACGACGACGAAATCGAGAGCGAGGGCGGCGCGCAGCTCGCCGAGCCGCCCGAGCACCGCGCCGCGGCCCGACCGGCCGACGACGTCGCCGCAAACCAGAATCCGCATCAGCGACCGGCCCCCGACCCCGACGACGCCCGGCCCGGCGACGTTCTTCCGCACGGCATCGGCGGCATCGGCGACCTCAACGACGTGGGCGGCATTCGACGGCGCGCGATTCGGTGATCACCCAGTCGAGCCGCTCGTCCCCGTCGCCGCAGGGGACCGAGTCCACCCGCTGCGCGTCGAAGCCGACGCCGATGACGAGTACGGCGCCGCGGCGGCGCAGGCCGCGCAGCGTGCGGTCGTAATAGCCGCCGCCATAGCCCAGGCGGCCGCCGGCGTCGTCGAACGCCAGCAGCGGCGCGAGGACGACGTCGGGCGCGAGCGTCGGCGCCCCGTCGAGCGGCCGTTCGACGCCGAACGCGCCGACGGCCAGGGGCTCGCCCGGGCTCCAGCCGAGGAACGCGAGCGGCCGCCCGCGGCCCGTAACCACCGGCAAGGCGCGGACGAAGCCGCGCCCGGCGAGCCGGTCGAGCATCGGCCGCGGGTCGAACTCGCCGCGGACCGGCCAATAGCCCGAGGCGACGCCGCCCGGCGCGCGATCGAGCGCCGGGCCGAGGGCGTCGAGAAGCCGCGCCGCGCGATGCGGCGCGTCCGCCGCCAGGGCCGCCGGCGCCGCCCGGCGCGCGGCGAGCGCGCGCCGGCGCATATGCTGCTTGATCTCGCGAAGCGACACGGGCCCGTCCCGGCGCCGCGCGCGCCGACCGCATTGGATTGAGGACGGGCGGAGCCGCGCCGGCCGGTTGGCCCGGCGCATCCTCTGCGGCCCGCTCACGCAGGTGGGCGTCGTGATGCCGGGGCCTCGGCCCCGGCAGGGACGACTCCCGAGAGGAATCTATTGGCCCCAGGGATTTGCGGCCGCTCGCACCGGACAGCCCCGCCCGGGGGAACGTTAGCCGCGTTCGAGGCCGGCCGCAATATCGTCGATCCGCGCCGCGGCCGACTCGAGCGCCGCGGCGAGCGCATCGGCGTCTCCGTCGGCCTCGCCGTCCCGGGCCGCGCCGCCGCGGCGCCGGTCGAGCGCCGCCGACGCCTCCGACAATTCGTCGGCGATCAGCAGGCTGGCCATGACCAGCAAGCGCCGTTCGCCGACCTGGCCGACCGAGGCGACGAGGCCGCGCACGCGCTCGTCCACCTGGCGGCCGAGCCGCGCGAGATGCTCCTCCTGGCCCTCGTCGCAGGCGATCTGGTAGCGCCGCCCGTTGATCGCGATCTCGACCTGGGGCATCAGCGCTCCAGCAACGCCCGCACCCGCCCGATCGTGGCGTCGAGCCATTGCGAGGCCGTCCGCGCCTGATCCTCCAGCGCGGCGCAGCGCGCCCGCGCGGCTTCCAACTCGGCGGCCAGCTCGCGATCGGCCGCGCCCGCCCGCGGCGCGCGGGCGCGCAGCGCCGCCTCCAGCCGCGCCAGCGCCCGATCGAACTTGGTCTGGGCCTCGGCGAGCCGCGTCGTCGGAACCGGGCCGGCTGGTCCGTTCGCATCCATCGGGAGGCGGAGGGTAGCCGGCATCCACCGCCCTGTCCATGGCCAGGAGGAGAGATGCGGGGTAGGGTCGGGCGGCGGGGCGGCCCGCGGCGGACGGGGCGGGAGCGGCGCATGGCCGGCATCTGGGGCAAGCTCATCGGCGGCGCCGCCGGCTTCGCGCTCGGCGGGCCGCTGGGCGCGCTGGTCGGCGTGGCGGGCGGCCACGTCGTCGACCGGCTGCGCGCGGGCCGGACCGGCGACGAACCCGAAGAGACGCGGCAGGTCGCGTTCACGATCGCCGTCATCGCGCTGAGCGCCAAGATGGCCAAGGCGGACGGCCGGGTCACGCGGGACGAGGTGGACGCCTTCAAGCGCCTGTTCCGCGTGCCGCCCGGCGAGGCGGCGAATGTCGGGCGGGTGTTCGACCTCGCGCGCAAGGACGCGCGCGGCTACGAACCCTACGCCCGGCAGGTCGGACGGATGTTCGCCGATCGGCCGGCGGTGCTCGAAGAGCTGCTGGAGGCCTTGTTCCTGATCGCCGAGGCCGACGGGGTGGTCCATCCGGCGGAGATCGAATATCTGCGGGGCGTCGCCGGCATATTCGGCTTCGACGAGGCGACGTTCGAGCGCATCCGCGCCGGCCGCGCCGGGGCCGGCGGCCCGGACCCCTACGCCGTGCTCGGCGTAGCCCCCGACGCATCCGACGACGACGTCCGCGCGGCCTGGCGCCGCCTCGTTCGCGAGACCCATCCCGACCGGCTGATCGCCCAGGGGATGCCGCAGGACTTCATCGACGTGGCGACCGGAAAGATGGCCGCCGTCAACGCTGCGTGGGATCGGATCCGGGCGCAGCGCGGCCTCAAGGGCTGACGCCGGGCGCGGCCCCCCCCCCCCCCCCCCGGGGGCGGCCGCGTATGGAATCGAAACTTCCCTGCGTCGGGCGCAAGATCGCGCGGATGCGAAATCGTCGCGCGATTCTTGATTTCCGCGCCGCGGCGCAATATCATCCACATCGCACCGCATCACACGGAACCAAGACGAGATGTCCAGCACGCGAGAGTTGTTGCCCTTGTTCAAGGAAAGCGGAGCTTCGCCGTTCCGGACCTGCCAGTGGCCGTTCGGGCACCCGGGCGAGGACGACTTCCACTTCTGCGGCGAGAAGACCTACGGCGCCTTCTCCTATTGCGCCGATCACGTCCGCATGGCCTATCGGGCGCCGGAGCCGCGCCGCGATTCGCCCCACGGCCGCCGCGCCGCCTGACGAGACGACCGACTCCGGCCCCGGCGCGGTCCGCCGGGGCGTATGATCGGGCGCTTATGATCGACCGCCCTTCGCCCAATTTCGGCCGCCGGCCGAGCGGGCGGGCGATCGACATGCTCGTCCTCCACTATACCGGGATGACGGACGCGGCGGCGGCCCTCGACCGGCTGCGCGACCCGGCCGCGGGGGTGAGCGCCCATTATCTGATCGACGAGGACGGCGCCGTCTACCGGCTGGTCGCCGAGGCCATGCGCGCCTGGCATGCGGGCCGGGCCTGCTGGTCGGGGGACACCGACGTCAACGACCGCTCGATCGGGATCGAGCTGGTCAACCCGGGACACGAGCTCGGCTACCGGCCGTTTCCCGAACCCCAGATGCAGGCGCTGGAGGCCCTGGCCGGCGGGATCGTCGCGCGCCACCCCATCCCGCCGCACCGGGTGGTCGGGCATTCGGACGTAGCGCCGGAACGGAAGTCGGACCCGGGCGAATTGTTCGACTGGCGGCGACTCGCCGGAAGCGGCGTCGGCCTGTGGCCGGACGCGCCGGACGGGCCGGACCCGGCGGCGCGTCCCGATCCGGCCGAAGCCGGGCGCCTGCTGGCGGCCTATGGCTATCGCGGCCGAGGCGGCGGGGCGCCCGACGTCCACAGCGTCGTCGCCTTCCAGCGCCATTTCCGTCCCCAGCGCATCGACGGCCGGATCGACGACGAGACGCTGGGCCTGTTGCGGCGGCTGTGCGCGCGGCGCGCCGTCGCCGAGGAAAGGAATTGACCGGACGCGGCGGAGGAGCCACTCTCGCGGCCGCCAGACGGCCGGATGGCCGCTCTTCCGGTTCGCGCCGGGAGGGAGGAAAGTCCGGGCTCCACGGAAACGCGGTGCCGGGTAACGCCCGGCGGGGGCGACCCCCGGGACAGCGCCACAGAAAGCAAACCGCCCGGCCGCCGGGTCTCCGGCCGCCGGGCAAGGGTGAAAGGGTGCGGTAAGAGCGCACCGCGTTCCCGGCAACGGGAACGGCATGGCAAGCCCCACCGGGAGCAAGACCGAATAGGAGCGGCAAGCGGGCCGGCCCCGCAAGCGTGTTTCCGCGCCGCCGCTCGGGTGGGTCGCGCGAGGCGTCCGGCGACGGGCGTCCCAGACGAATGGCCATCGCCTGCTTCGGCAGGAACAGAACCCGGCTTACAGGCCGTCTGGCCCTTCCGCCGGAAGCCGTCGTCGGGCGTCCCGCCCGGCTTGGGCAAGTATCGGCCGAAACAGAACATCATAAGAACATAATTTCGCCGCAATTCCTGCCGAGCATATCCCGCGCGGTGACTTGGCCGCGTCTCGACGATCACAGGCCGCGCCCGGCCAAGTCCTGAAGTCGCGATTACTTTTTTTTCGCCGGCGTGCGATTTTCCCATTGACGACCATAATATCCCATGTTAAACCGCCTGATCCCATGGTAGTCCGGGATGGCTGGGCGCGCGGATCCGGCCCGTTCGATCGGAGACCGCGGCCCGTTCGGGAGGAAGGGCTTGACGGCGTTCCTGTCGACCTACGTCAACAAGGTCGATCGCAAGGGACGGGTTTCCGTCCCCGCCGCGTTCCGCTCCGCGCTGGAGACCAGCGGTTTCCCCGGCGTCGTCGCCTACCCGTCCATCACCGGCCCGTCGATCGAAGCGTTCGGGCGCGACCTGTTCGACCGGATGACGCAGCAGCGGTCGCGCCGCGACATCGAGAACGGCGACTTCGAACAGTTGCTGTTGGGCGGCGGCGACGTGGTGACCGACACCATCATGTCGCTGGCGACGCCGCTGCCGTTCGACGGCGAAGGCCGCGTCATCCTGCCCGACGCGCTGGCGCGCCACGCGGACATCGAAACCGCGGCGGCCTTCGTCGGCCGCGGCAACCGGTTCCAGATCTGGAATCCCGACCGGTTCGAGGGCGAGCAGCGCCGGGTTCTGGAGGGGCTGCGCACGCGTCTGCGCGAGGAGGCGACGTGATGGCCGAAGCGACGGCCGATCCCGCGACGCCGCAGGGCGACCACCGGCCGGTGATGCTCGACGAGGTGATCGCGGCGCTGGCCCCGCGCGACGGCGCCATCTACGTGGACGGCACGTTCGGCGCCGGCGGCTGCACGCGAGCGCTGCTGGAGGCGGCCGATTGCGCGGTATGGGCGATCGACCGGGACCCGGACGCGGTGCGCCGGGGCGCCGCCCTGGCCGAGCGCTACGCCGGCCGGCTCACGCTGGTGCAGGGACGCTTCGGCGACATGGCGACGCTGCTGCGCGACCGCGCCGCGGCGCCCGTGGACGGCGTGACCCTGGACGTGGGCGCATCTTCGGTCCAGCTGGACGACGCCGGGCGCGGCTTCTCCTTCCGCCGGGACGGGCCGCTCGACATGCGGATGGAGAAGGCCGGGACGACCGCGGCGGAGGTCGTGAACCGGATCGACGAAGGGCCGCTGGCCGACATCCTGTTCGACTACGGCGAGGAGCGTCGGGCGCGCCGCATCGCCCGCGCCATCGTCGAAGCGCGCCAAGCCGGACCGATCACCCGGACGGCCCAGCTGGCGGCGATCGTCCGCGCCGCCTGCCCCGCCAGGCCGAGCCCCCGCCGCGCGATCGACCCGGCGACCCGGACGTTCCAGGCGCTGCGCATCCACCTCAACGACGAACTGCGCCAGCTCGCGAGCGGCCTGGTCGCGGCCGAGGCGATCCTGTGTCCGGGCGGCCGCCTCGCCGTCCTCACCTTCCATTCGCTCGAGGATCGCGAGGTCAAACGGTTCCTCCAGGATCGCAGCGGCCGGCGCCCGCGCGGCTCCCGCCACCGCCCCGAACGGCCGCGCCCGGCCGGCGCGCCGACCTTCCGGCTGCTGGCGCGCGGCGCGGTCCGGCCGAGCGCCGCCGAGATCGCTCGCAATCCGAGGGCGCGCTCGGCGCGGCTGCGCCTCGCCGAGCGCATCGCGGCCGGCGCGGCGGAGGCGGGGCGATGATCCAGCGCTCGACCCTGATCGCGGCCCTGCTCGCGACCGTCGCCGGCGCGGCGCTCTATCTCGTCAAGCACGAGACCCGAAGCCTCGAAGACCGGCTGGCCGGCCTCGACCGCGCGATCATGGAGACCCAGGAGACCATCCACGTCCTCAAGGCGGAGTGGAGCTTCCTCAACCAGCCGGGCCGGCTCGAAGCGCTGGGGACGCGCCTGCTCCAACTCGAACGGCTGCGCGCCGATCAGACCGTCGCCGCCGACGCGCTGGCCGCGGCCCTGGCGGCGAAGGCGTCGGAGGGGCCGCGATGACCGCGCCGACGCCCGACATCGGCAACCAGGTCCGCCTCGAGGGCCATCGCAAGCGCGCGGTCGAGACGGCGCGCAGCCGGCTGCTCGCCGTCGCCGGCGTGCTGGCCGCCGTCTATCTGTCGATCGCCGGACGTCTGGTCGATCTCACGCTGCTGCATGACGGCCAGGAGCCGCGGCGCGTCCTGGCCCATGGCGCCGACGGGCTGCGGACCGGCCGCGCCGACGTCACCGATCGCCGGGGGAGGCTGCTGGCGACGAACCTGCTGACGGCTTCGCTGTTCGCCGATCCGCAGCTGGTTCCCGACCCGGCCGCCGCCGCGGCCCGGCTGGCGCGGGTGCTGCCCGAGCTCGACGAGGCCGCGGTCGTCGCCAGGCTCGGGACCGACAGCCGCTTCGTGTGGCTGCGGCGGCATCTGACGCCGGATCAGCAATACGAGGTCAACCGGCTCGGCATTCCGGGACTCGACTTCCAGCGCGAGGAGCGGCGGGTCTACCCGATGGGCCGGATGGCGGCGCATGTGCTGGGCTTCACCGATGCCGACAACCGCGGCCTGACCGGCATCGAGCGCTATTTCGACGAGGCGCTGCGCACGCGCGACGAGGCGCTGGCGCTGGCCCTCGACGTCCGGGCGCAGCACGCCTTGCAGGACGAGCTCGCCCTGGCGAAGCGCCGCCATCGCGCGATCGGGGCGGCCGGGATCGTGCTCGACGCCGGGACCGGCGAGGTCGTCGCCATGGCGTCGCTGCCCGACTTCGACCCCAACCGGCCGCACGGAATCGACGACGACGCGCTGTTCAACCGCACGACGCTCGGCGTCTACGAGATGGGATCGACGTTCAAGATATTCAACACGGCGATGGCTTTGGACGGCGGCGTCGCGACCCTCGCCAGCGGTTACGACGCGACCCACCCGATCCGCATCTCGCGCTACGCGATCCGCGACTACCACGCCAAGCGGCGCCGGCTGTCGGTGCCGGAGATCTTCGTCTACTCGTCGAATATCGGCTCGGCGAAGATGGCGCTCGCCGCGGGCGGCGAACGCCAGCGGGCGTTCCTGGGTCGGCTGGGCCTGTTGCGCCGGCCCGAAATCGAGCTGCCGGAGATCGGTCTGCCGCTCGCCCCGGCGCGATGGGGCGAGGTGAGCGTCATGACCATCGCCTTCGGTCACGGGCTGGCGGTGAGTCCGCTGCAGCTGGTCGCGGGCGTGGCGGCGGTGGTCAATGGCGGCGTCCTGCGTCCGCCGACCCTGATCCGGCGCCCGGCCGGGCGCCCGGTTCCGGGGGCGCGCATCCTGTCGGCCGCGACCTCGGACAAGATGCGGCGGCTCATGCGTCTGGTGGTCCGCCACGGGACCGGACGGCGCGCCGCGGCGAAGGGCTACATGGTCGGCGGCAAGACCGGGACCGCCGAAAAGGCCAAGGGCGGCCGCTACCGCGAGCGGACGGTGATCTCCTCCTTCGTTGCCGCCTTCCCGATCCAAGACCCGCGCTTCGTCGTCTTCGCCATGATCGACGAGGCCAAGCCCACGGCCGAGACCCACGGCTACGTCACCGGCGGGTGGGTGGCCGCGCCCGTCGTCCGGGGGGTGATCGAACGAATCGCGCCGCTGCTCGGCGTCCCTCCGGTCGACGAATCGGACGACGCGCTGCAGCGGCGCATGGCCGTCCCCGCCGCGCCGGGGGCGGAGAAGCGGCTTGCGTCTTTCTGACCTGTTGGCGGTCGAGGAGGAGAATCGGCGCGACATGACCGGGCAACCCGCCGACGCGATCGACATAGCCGGGCTCAGCGCGGATTCGCGCGCGGTGAAGCCCGGCTACCTGTTCGCCGCCCTGCCGGGGTTCGCCGCCGACGGGCGCGCCTTCATCGACGATGCGGTCGCGCGCGGCGCATCGGCGGTGCTCGCCCCGCCCGGCGCGCGGCTGAGCCGGGCGGCGCTGGCGCGGGGCGTCCGGCTGGTGACCGACGCCGATCCGCGGCGACGGCTCGCCGAGCTGGCGGCGCGGTATTTCGGCCGCCAACCCGCGGTGGTCGCCGCGGTCACCGGCACCAACGGCAAGACCTCCGTCGCCGCGTTCACCCGCCAGATCTGGCGAGCGCTGGGCCATCGCGCCGCGAGTCTCGGCACGCTCGGCCTCACCGCCCCCGGCATCGAAGGCCGCCCGACGCTGACCACGCCCGATCCGATCGCGCTCCATCGCGATCTTGCGAAGCTGGCCCGGTCCGGCGTCGACCGCCTGGCGCTGGAGGCTTCGAGCCACGGCCTCGAACAGCGGCGGCTCGATGCGGCTTCGATCGCCGCCGCGGCGTTCACCAACCTGTCGCGCGACCATCTCGACCATCACGGCACGATGGCGGCCTATCGCGCCGCCAAGCTGCGGCTGTTCAGCGATCTCGCGACGCGCGGCGGCGGCGCCGTGCTCAACGCCGATGCGGACGACGTCGCCGCCTTCCGCGCCGCCGCGGCCGGACGCGGCCTGCGCTCGATCGACTACGGGGTTCGCGCCCGCGACCTGCGCATCGACCGACTCCGCCCCCATGCCGGCGGCCAAACGCTCGACCTCGTCGTGTTCGGCGAACGCCGCCGCGTCGATCTTCCCCTTCCCGGCGCCTTCCAAGCGGCGAACGCGCTTTGCGCGCTGGGCCTCGCGATCGCCTGCGGCGACGAGTGGGAGCCCGCCCTGGCGGCGCTGCCTCGCCTGGAGGGCGTTCCGGGCCGTTTGCAGCTCGCGGCGCGCGGGCGCGGCGGGGCGCCGATCTACGTCGATTACGCGCATACCCCCGACGCGCTGGCGAACGCGCTGTCGGCGCTGCGCCCGCATACCGAAGGCCGGCTGACGGTGGTCTTCGGCTGCGGCGGCGACCGCGATCCGGGCAAGCGCCCGCTGATGGGAGCGGCCGCGCATCGCCACGCCGACGCCGCGATCGTCACCGACGACAACCCGCGCGGCGAGGACGCGGCGGAGATCCGCCGGCAGGTGCGGATTGGCTGCCCGGAGGCGCGCGAGATCGGCGATCGGGCCGAGGCGATCCGCATCGCGGTCGCCGGGCTCGACGCCGGCGACGTGCTGGCGATCGCCGGCAAAGGCCACGAGTCGGGCCAGATCGTGGGCGGCGAAGTACGGCCGTTCGACGACGTGGACGCGGCGCGGAGAGCAGCCAAGGAGATCGCAGGATGAGAGGCATGAGCGCCGCGGCGACGCTGTGGACCGCAGCCGAGGCGACCGCGGTCACCGGCGGTTGCAACTCGCTCGACTGGTGCGCCCGCGGCGTCTCCATCGACAGCCGCACCATCGCGCCGGGCGACCTGTTCGTCGCGTTGAAGGGCCCGGTCCATGACGGCCACGACTTCGCGGTCGCGGCCCGCGACCGGGGCGCGGCCGCGGTGCTGGCGCGCGCCCGGCCGGCCGGTCTCGGCCCCGCCGCCCCGCTGCTGCTGGTGAACGACACCATGACCGCCCTGTACGCGCTCGCCAGGGCGGCGCGGAGCCGGACCGACGCCCGCATCGTTGCAGTCACCGGCAGCGCCGGAAAGACCGGGACCAAGGAGGCCCTCCGGCGCGTGCTGGCGGATCAGGGGCCGACGGGGGCGAGCTTCGGGAGCTTCAACAATCATTGGGGGGTCCCGCTGTCGCTGGCGCGCCTGCCGGCCGATGCCGCTTACGGCGTGTTCGAGGTCGGTATGAACCATGCCGGCGAGATCCTGCCGCTGTCGCGGCTGATCCGCCCGCATGTTGCGCTGATCACCAACGTCGGCAGCGCGCATATCGAACATTTCGACTCGGTGGAAGCGATCGCCGACGCCAAAGCGGAGATCTTCGCCGGCGTGCCGGGCGACGGGACGGCGATCCTCAATCGGGACAACCCGCATTTCGAGCGGCTGGCGCGGGCGGCCCGCGAGCGCGGGCTGAGCGACATCGTGGCCTTCGGCGCCGATTCGCGCGCCGATGCGAGGCTCATCGCCTGCGATGCAGGGAGCGAGGCGAGCGACGTGACGGCGCGCATCCACGGCGAGGAGATCCGCTATCGGGTCGGCATCCCCGGCCGCCACTGGGCGCTCAACAGCCTCGCCGTCCTCGCCGCGGCGCGGGCGCTCGGCGCCGACCTGGCTGCGGCGGCGCGGGGCCTCGCCGGGCTGGAGGCGCTCGACGGGCGCGGGCGCACGCACCGATTGCGGTGCGGCAAAGGCGAGATCCGCCTGATCGACGAGAGCTACAACGCCAACCCGGCGTCGATGCGGGCGGCGATCGAAACACTGGGCGGCGCCCGGCCCGCGGCGGAGGGGCGTTGCATCGCGGTCGTCGGCTCCATGCTGGAGCTGGGCCGTGAATCGGCCAAGCGTCACGCCGAGGTCGCGGAGACGCTGGAGCGCTGCGGGGTCGATCTGGTGTTCGCCGCCGGCGAGATGCGCGAAGCCTATCGGCGCTTGCCGCGGGCGATGCAGGGCGCGGCGGCGGAGAGCGGCGACGCCCTCGCGGGCCAAGTGACGCAGGCCGTCCGCCCGGGCGACGTCGTGATGGTCAAGGGCTCGAACGCGAGCGGCATGAAGAAGGTCGTCGACGCCCTGCTGCGGCGCCGGCCAGCCGCCGCCGGGAAACGCTGAACGGGAGCCGCCGCCGCCATGCTCTACACCTTTCTGTATCCGCTCGCCGAAGACGTGGGCCTGTTCAACCTGTTCCGCTACATCACGCTGCGGACCGGGGGCGCGGTGGTGACCGCGCTGTTCGTCAGCTTCCTGCTCGGTCCGGCGACGATCCGCTGGCTCAAGAGCCGCCAGGCCGCCGGCCAGCCGATCCGCGACGACGGGCCGGAATCGCACCTGATCGCCAAGAAGGGCACGCCGACGATGGGAGGGGTGCTGATCCTGTCGGCGATCGCCGTCGCGACCCTGTTATGGGCGGATCTCAGCAACCGCTACGTCTGGATCGCGCTGCTGGCGACGCTGGGGTTCGGCGCCATCGGCTTCGCCGACGACTACCTCAAGCTGGTCAAGCGATCGAGCGGCGGAATGTCGGGCAAGGTCAAGCTCGCGGCCCAGATCGTCATCGGCGCCGCGGCCGCCTTCTGGATCGTGCGAACGACCGGCGCGCCGCTGTCGACGAGCCTGACGGTGCCGTTCCTCAAGGAATTGCTGCTGCCGATGGGGTGGTTTTTCCTGCCCTGGGCGGTGATCGTCATGGTCGGCGCCTCCAACGCGGTCAATTTGACCGACGGCCTCGACGGCCTCGCCATCATGCCGGTGCTGATCGCCGCCGGCTGCTTCGCGCTGATCGCCTATCTGGTCGGCAACGCCGTATTCTCCGATTATCTCCAGATCCATTTCGTGCGCGGTTCGGGCGAGCTGGCGGTGTTCTGCGGCGCGCTGGTGGGCGCGGGCCTCGGATTCCTGTGGTTCAACGCGCCGCCCGCGATGGTGTTCATGGGGGATACCGGCTCGCTCGCGGTCGGCGCCGCGCTGGGCGCGATCAGCGTCATCACCAAGCACGAGCTGGTGCTCGCCATCATCGGCGGCCTCTTCGTCCTCGAGGCCATCTCGGTGATCGTGCAGGTCGCCTCGTTCAAGATGACCGGCCGCCGCATCTTCCGCATGGCGCCGCTCCATCACCACTTCGAGAAGAAGGGATGGGCGGAAGCGACGATCGTGATCCGCTTCTGGGTGATCGCGACCATCCTCGCCCTCGCCGGCCTGGCGACCCTCAAGCTGCGCTGAGCGATGATCGCCCTGCCCCATCGCGCCAACCAGCGGCTCGCCGTCTTCGGCCTCGGCGGCTCGGGACTGGCCGCGGCGGCGGCGCTGCGCCGCAGCGGCGCCGGGGTGCTGGCCTGGGACGACGACGAGAGGTCGCGCCGCGCCGCCGCGGCGGAGGACGTGCCGCTCGCCGACCTGCGCGGCTGCGACTGGTCCGGGCTGGCGGCGTTGGTGCTGAGCCCCGGCGTCCCGCTCACTCATCCCGCGCCGCACCCGGTCGTCGCGGCCGCGCGCGCCGCCGGCTGCGCCGTGCTCGGCGACATCGAGCTCCTGGCCGAGGCCTGCCCGCAGGCGACGTTCGCCGGCGTCACCGGCACCAACGGCAAATCGACCACGACCGCTTTGCTTGGACATATCCTCGCCGCGTCGGGCCGCAGGGTCGAAATCGGCGGCAATCTGGGGCCGCCGGCGCTGGCGCTGGCGCCGCTGGGAACCGGCGGCTGCTACGTACTCGAACTGTCGTCGTTCCAGCTCGATCTGATCCATGCGGCGCGATTCGACCCGGCGGTGCTGCTGAACGTGACGCCGGACCATCTCGACCGCCATGGCGACATCGACGGCTACGTCGCCGCCAAGCGCCGCATCTTCCGGCGGCGGCGCGGCATCCAGACCGCGGTCGTCGGCGTGGACGACGAGCATGGCGAGACGCTCGCGGCCGAGCTGGAGGAGCGTCCCGGATGGCGCGTCGTCCGCGTCTCGTCGGAACGGCGGCTGCGCCGCGGCGTCTACGCGCTCGACGGGAGGCTGTACGACGCGGCGGACGGACGCGGCCCCGTCGCGGTCGCCGACCTACGGCGGATCGAGACCTTGCCGGGCGTCCACAACCGACAGAATGCCGCCGCCGCCTTCGCCGCGGCGCGCGCGCTGGGGGTCGCTGCGGCGGAGGCCGCGCGGCATCTGCCGACCTATCCCGGTCTCCCGCACCGGCAGGAGACGGTCGCCGCGATCGGCGGCGTGCGCTACGTCAACGACTCGAAGGCGACCAACGGCGACGCCGCGGCGCGCGCCCTGGTCTGCTACCGGCCGATCTACTGGATCGCCGGCGGGCTGGCGAAAGCGGACGGCCTGAACGCCGCCGTCGGCCACGCTGACCGCATCCGGCGGGCGTTCCTGATCGGGCAGGCGGCCGAACGGTTCGCCAAGGAGCTCGACGGCCGCGTCGCGGTGACGCGCGCGGGCGATCTGGCGAGCGCGGTGCGGGCCGCGCACCGGCTGGCGCAGGCGGAGGGTCTGCCGGGCGCGGTGGTGCTGCTGTCTCCGGCCTGCGCATCGTTCGACCAGTGGAAGGACTTCGCGGCGCGCGGCGATGCGTTCCGCTCGCTGGTCCGGGAACTCGGCGGCGAGGCGCGCCGATGACGGTCTTCGCCCGCACCGACACGTCGATCCTGGGCCGCTGGTGGTGGACGGTGGACCGCTGGACGATCGCCGCTCTGGCGCTCATCGCCGCGGCGGGGGCGATCCTGACCCTGGCGGCGTCGCCCCCCATCGCCGACCGCCTGGCGCTGGACCCGTTCTATTTCGCGCGTCGCCAGTTCGCCTATCTGCCGGCGGCGCTGATCCTCCTGTTCGGCGTCTCGCTGTTGTCGCCGCGCGGCATCCGGCGACTGGCGGCGATCGGGTTCGGCGTCTCGATCCTGCTGCTCGCCGCGACCTTCTTCGTCGGCGCCGAGATCAAGGGCGCCAGACGCTGGTTGGATCTCGGCTTCGTCTCCATGCAGCCTTCCGAGTTCGTCAAGCCGACGATGGCGGTGCTGGCCGGATGGGCGTTCGCCGCGCATCGCGCGCAGGGGCTGACGCAGGCGAACGCGGCTGCGATGGCGCTGCTGGCCGTCGTCGTCGGCATGCTGGTCCTCCAGCCGGACATCGGCATGGCGGTGATCGTGTCGGCGACCTGGCTGGCGCAGCTCTTCCTCGCCGGGCTGGGTCTCCACTGGGTAGCGCTCGCGGCCGTCGCCGCGGCCGCGGCCATGATCGTCGCCTATTCGATGCTGCCCCACGTGGCCGCGCGCATCGACCGGTTCATCGATCCGACCTCGGGCGACAGCTATCAGATCGACCGGTCGCTGGAAGCGTTCGCCAATGGCGGGTTGCTCGGCCGGGGGCCCGGCGAAGGAACCATCAAGGCGATCCTGCCGGACGCGCATTCCGACTTCGTCTTCGCCGTCGCCGGCGAGGAGTTCGGGCTGATCGCCTGCCTGTTCGTCGTCGGGCTGTTCGCGTTCGTCGCCCTGCGCGCGGTCGCGCAGCTGCTGCGCGAGGACGATCTGTTCGTGCTGCTCGCCGGCGTCGGGCTGGTAACGCAGTTCGCGATGCAGGCGGCGGTGAACATGGGCTCGGCGCTGCGCCTGATCCCGACCAAGGGCATGACGTTGCCTTTCATCAGCTACGGCGGATCGTCGCTGCTGGCGGTGGCTCTGGGCGTCGGCATGCTGCTCGCCTTGACGCGCCGCCGGGTGCGGCTGGAGTGGTCGTGAGCGCCGCCGGGCAATGCGTGGCTCTCGCCGCCGGCGGGACCGGGGGGCATATGTTCCCGGCCCAGGCTCTCGCCGAGGCGCTGCGCGCGCGCGGCCATGCGTTGGCGCTGATGACCGACGGCCGCGGCGGCGAGGTCGGCGACTGGACGGCCGGGATCGAGGTCCACCGGATCAGCGCCGCCCGGATCGGCGGCGGCTGGCTCGAGGCCGCCAGGGGAGTCGCGGCGCTCGGACGCGGGTTCGTCCAGGCGCGCCGCATACTCCGCCGCCTGAAGCCGGGCGCGGTGGTCGGCTTCGGCGGCTATCCGTCGGCGCCCACCATGACCGCGGCGATCCGCGGCGGTCGGCCGACGATGCTGCACGAGCAGAACGCCGTCGTCGGGCGGGCGAACCGCCTGCTGGCGCCGCGGGTCTCGCGCATCGCCACGTCGTACCCGGCCGTCCGCGGCCTGCGCGGCGCGGACGCGGCGAAAGTCGTCCTCACCGGCAACCCGGTGCGCCCGGAAATCGCCCGGCTGCGCGATACGCCCTACGCGCCGCCGGCAGGCTCCGACGGGCCGATCCGCGTGCTGGTGCTCGGCGGCAGCCAGGGGGCCCGGATACTGAGCGACGTTGCGCCCGCCGCCGCGGCCCGGCTGCCCGAGGACATGCGCGCGCGCCTCGCGATCGCGCAGCAATGCCGCCCGGAAGACCTCGACCGGGTGCGCGCCGCCTATCGCGAAGCCGGGCTGCGGGCCGAGCTCGCGGCCTTCTTCGACGACATGGGCGCGCGTCTCGGCGCCGCCCATCTGGCGATCTGCCGGTCCGGCGCCTCGACGACGGCCGAGCTCGCCGCCGCCGGGCGTCCCGCCCTCCTGGTCCCCTACCCGCACGCGACGGACGGCCATCAGGCCGCCAACGCGCAGGCGATCGCCGACGCCGGCGGCGGCTGGGCGATGCCGCAGGAGGGCTTTACCGCTCCGGCGCTGGCCGGACGGCTGGAAACGCTGTTCGCCCGGCCCGACGCGCTGGCGGCGGCGGCGGCGAAGATGCGGGCCGCCGGCATTCCGGACGCCGCCGACCGGTTGGCCGAACAGGTCGAACTGCTGCTCGACCGCAAGGAAGGCGACGTCCGCGACCGGCGGCGGGAGGCGGCATGACGACGCTCCCGCTTCCCATCGGCACGGTCCATTTCGTCGGCATCGGCGGCATCGGCATGAGCGGCGTCGCCGAGATACTCCACAGCCTGGACTATCGGGTGCAGGGCAGCGACGCGGCGGAGAACGCCAACGTCCGGCGTCTGGCCGGCATGGGCATCGACATCAGGATCGGCCATCGCGCGGAGCATGTCGGCGACGCGGCGGTGGTGGTCCACTCGTCGGCGGTGGCGGCGGACAACCCCGAGATCGTCGCCGCCCGGGCGCGCATGATCCCGGTCGTCCGCCGGGCCGAGATGCTGGCCGAGTTGATGCGGCTCAAATGGGGCGTCGCCGTGGGCGGTACCCATGGCAAGACCACCACGACCTCGATCGTCGCCGCGATTCTCGACGCAGCGCAGTTCGATCCGACGGTAATCAACGGCGGCATCATCAACGCCTACGGCACCAATGCGCGGCTTGGCCAAGGCGACTGGATCGTCGTCGAAGCCGACGAGTCGGACGGTTCGTTCATCAAGCTGCCGGCGACGGTCGCGGTCGTCACCAACGTCGATCCCGAACATCTCGACTTCTACGGTTCGTTCGAGCGACTGCGGGACGCCTTCGTTTCCTTCGTGGAGAACGTCCCGTTCTACGGCTTCGCGGCGCTTTGCATCGACGATCCGGATGTGCAGTCGCTGATCGCCGACGTCCGCGACCGCCGCATCGTCACCTACGGCATGAGTCCGCAGGCCGACGTCCGCGCCGTCGGCGTCGACATCTCGCGCGCCGGCTCGCGCTTCGACGTGATCGTCGCCGACCGCCCGTCGGGCGCGACCCGGACGATCGAGGGCGTTCATCTGCCGATGATCGGCGCGCACAACGTCCGGAACGCGCTCGCCGGTCTCGCCGTCGCCAACGAACTCGGGATCAAGGACGAGGTCGCCCGCCGCGCGCTCGCAAGATTCGAGGGCGTGCGCCGGCGGTTCACCAAGACCGGCGAAGCGGGCGGGATTACGGTGATCGACGATTACGGCCACCACCCGGCGGAGATCGCCGCGGTGCTGTCCGCGGCGCGCGCCGGGGCCGAGCGCGAGGTCGTCGCCGTCGTGCAGCCGCACCGCTTCACCCGCCTGCGGGACCTGTTCGAGGATTTCTGCGCCTGCTTCAACGACGCCGACACGGTGATCGTGGCCGATGTCTACGCGGCCGGCGAGGACGCCATCGACGGCATCGACCGCGACGCGCTGGTCGCCGGCCTGCAGGCGCGCGGACACCGGAACGCGCTGCCGCTGTCGGGACCCGAGGCGCTGGCCGATCTGATCGCCGATCTGGCCGGCGCCGGCGATTACGTCGTCTGTCTCGGGGCGGGCGACATTACCGCCTGGGCGAACGCGCTGCCGGCCGAGCTGGATCGCAGGCTCGCCGGCGCCGCGGCGGCCGCGCGGCGGGACCGGTCCCGATGACCACGCGAACCGCAGGTCGGCTCATCGACCGGTTGCCGCCGGCGCGCGGACGGTTGCGGGAGAACGCGCCGCTCGCCGGTGGGTTGTGGTTCCGCGTCGGCGGCCCGGCGGAAGCGCTGTTTCACCCGGCGGACCGGAAGGATCTGGCCGATTTCCTGGCCGCCCTGCCGCCGGCCGTCCCGGTGAACGCGATCGGCCTCGGGTCGAACCTCCTGGTTCGCGACGGCGGCGTCCCGGGCGTGGCCATCCGGCTGGGGCGGCCGTTCGCCGGGCTCGCCTTCGATGGGGCGCGGGTCACCGCGGGCGCCGGCGCGGCGGGCGCGGCGGTCGCCAGGGCCTGCCGTGACCGGTCGATCGCCGGGCTCGAATTCCTGTCCGGCATCCCGGGCACGATCGGCGGCGCGTTGCGGATGAACGCGGGCGCCTATGGACGCGACATGAGTCAGGTCGTGATCTCGGCGGAGGCGGTCGACCGCGCCGGCGCGGTCCACCTGCTGACGCCGCGGAAGCTGGGCTTCGCCTATCGCCACTGCGCCGTGGCCGAAGACTGGACGTTTCTCTCGGCCTCCCTCGCCGGCGCGCCCGGCGACCGCGACGCCATCGCCGGGCGCATGGCCGAGATCGGCGGCGCGCGCAACGACACCCAGCCCGTGCGCGCGCGCACCGGCGGCAGCACGTTCAAGAACCCGCCGGGCGCGGAGGCTTGGCGGCTGATCGACCAGACCGGCTGCCGCGGCCTGACCATGGGCGGGGCCATGGTCTCCGAACTGCACTGCAACTTCCTGGTCAATACCGGAACGGCGACGGCCGCCGAGCTCGAAGCACTGGGCGAGGAGGTCCGCCGTCGCGTGCGCCGGGCCAGCGGCGTCGAGCTCGAATGGGAAATCCGGCGGCTGGGCGTTTCCGCCGGACGCTGCGCCGCGGGGGCGGGCTGAGAAATGCAGGCCAAATCGGTCGCGGTCCTGATGGGCGGATGGTCGAGCGAGCGCGAAGTGTCGCTGGTCAGCGGCGGCGCGGTCGCCGACGCCTTGCGGCGGCTCGGCTACGCGGTCCGGCCGATCGACGTGAAGCGCGACGTCCAAGCCCTGCTGGCGGCGCTCGACCCACGTCCGGACGTGGCGTTCAACGCGCTCCACGGGCGCTATGGCGAAGACGGGCGCATACAGGGTCTGCTCGAGATCCTGGACATCCCCTACACGCATTCGGGCGTCCTTGCCTCGGCGGCGGCGATGAACAAGCCGCTGGCCAAGCGGCTGTTCCAAGACGCCGGCATTCCGTGCGCGGAACACGTGATCGTCACGCGGGACGAACTGCTCGCCGGGACGATCATGCAACCCCCCTTCGTCATCAAGCCGCTCAACGAAGGTTCGAGCGTCGGCGTCCATATCGTGATCGACGAGTCGGATGCTTGTTCGCTACGGCGCGACGGCTGGCCGTTCGGCGAGATGGTGATGGTCGAACGCTACATCCCGGGGCGGGAAATCACCGTCGCGGTGCTGGACGACCGTCCGCTCGGCGTCACCGAAATCAGACCCAGGAACGGGTTCTACGACTACCGGGCGAAATACACCGAAGGCGAGGCCGTCCATCTGGTGCCGGCGCCGCTGCCGCAGCGAGTCTACCGGGACGCCCTAGACCACGCCGTCCGCGCCCACAGCGCGCTGGGCTGCCGCGGGGTGAGCCGCGCCGACATGCGCTACGACGACACGGTGACCGAACCGGGCCGGCTCTATCTGCTCGAGATCAACACGCAGCCGGGCATGACGCCGCTGTCGCTGGTGCCGGAACTCGCCGCCCACGCCGATATCGGCTTCCCCGAGCTGGTGAGCCGCCTGGTGGAGAGCGCCCGATGCGACGCATGAACCCCGGCGCGTCGCGACGTCGCGACGTCGACCCCGCGATCCGGCGGCGCGGCGCGCGGAGGCCGCGCATGGCGATGCGGGCCGCGGTCGCCGCCGCCCTGCTCGCCCCGCTGTTGGGCGGCGCGGCCTTCCTGTGGGGCGCGGGTTGGAGTCCGGACTGGCGCGCAGTCGAGACCTGGCTGGACCGGGCGGCCCCGACCTTCGTCGCCGACAGGCTGACCGTCCGCGACGTGCTGATCGAGGGCCGGGTCCACACCCCGCGGGCGGATATCGTCGAGGCCATCGGCGTGACCCTGGGCGAGAAGATGACCAGGATCGACCCGGAGGCGATCCGGCGCCGACTCGAGGCGGTCTCCTGGGTGCCGCGCGCCCGGGTCCAGCGCCGCTTCCCGGCGACCCTGCATCTTCGCATCTCGGAGCGCGCGCCCATGGCGCTGTGGCAGCGCGGCGACCGGCTGACCCTGGTCGGCCGCGACGGCGCGCCCATCGCCGACCGCCATCTCGACCGGTTCGCCGGGCTGATGCTCATCGCCGGGGCCGACGCGCCACGCGCTGCGCCGCGCCTGTTCGCCCTGCTCGCGACCCGGCCCGAACTCGACGCCCGCGTGCGCGCCGCGGTCCGGGTCGGCGGGCGGCGCTGGAACGTCCATTTCGACAACGGCGCCGAGCTGCGCCTGCCGGAAAAGGCGCCCGATGCGGCATGGAGCCGGCTGGCCGAGCTGGAGCGGCGGCATGGCCTGCTGGCGCGGAATCCCGCCGTCATCGACCTCAGGCTGCCGGATCGGTTGATCCTGCGGCCGCGGCGGGAGGGCGGGCTCGCCGGCGCGGGCGGCAAGCGCACATGAGCGCGGCGGCGGCGTGCGAATGCGCAGGGTGACGGGAACGGACGGATGGCGAAGACGCGAACCGGTCTGATCGTAGCGCTCGACGTAGGCAGCACCAAGGTGAGCTGCCTCGTGGCGCGCGCCAACGCGGACGGAGCGATCCGGGTCATCGGCATGGGCCACAACATGTCGGGCGGAGTGCGGGCCGGTGCCGTCGTCGATATGGAGGCGACGGAGACCTCGATCCTGGCGGCCGTCGGCGCCGCCGAGGAGATGTCCGGCGAACGGCTGCGGAGCGCTACCGTGAACATATCGGGCGGCGAACCGTCGTCGCGCATCTTCGCGTTCGAAGTCGCGATCAACGGCCACGAAATCGCCGACGCGGACCTGCGAGGCATCCACCGGCGCTGGCCGCGGGAGGACGAGGCCGCCGGGCGCGAGACGATCCACTGCATCCCCACGGGATACTCGATCGACGGCAATCGCGGCATCCGCGACCCGCGCGGCATGTTCGGCCAGCGGCTCGGCGTCAACGTGCATCTGGTCACCGTGGGCGCGGGCGCGTACCGGAACCTGTCGGCCTGCGTCGCGCGCTGCCATCTCGAGGTGGAGGACGTGGTCCTGTCGCCCTACGCATCCGGCCTCGCCTGTCTGGTCGAGGACGAACGCGACCTGGGCGCCACGGTCGTCGATATGGGCGGCGGAGCCACGACGCTCGGCGTGTTCCAGGAAGGTCAGGTCGTCTATGCCGACGCCATTCCGATCGGCGGCGCGCACGTCACCAACGACATCGCCCGCGGCCTGTCCACCCCGATCGCCCATGCCGAACGGATGAAGGCGCTCTATGGCGGGGCCGTCCCGTCGGCGGCGGACGACCGCGAGGTCATCGACGTGCCCCTGGTCGGCGAGGACGACGAGGACAGCGAGGCTCTGGCCAACCACATGCCGCGGTCGATGCTGGTGGGAATCATCCGGCCGCGGCTGGAGGAGATCTTCGAGCTGGTGCGCGGCTCGCTCGAGACCGCAGGCGCGAGCCGGATAGGAGGGCGGCGCCTGGTGCTGACCGGCGGCGCCAGCCAGCTCCAGGGCGCGCGCGAGCTGGCGGCGCTGGTTCTCGAGAAGCAGGTGCGGATCGGCAGGCCGCTTCGCATCGGCGGGCTGGCGGAGGCCGCGAGCGGCCCGGCCTTTTCGACCTGCGCCGGGCTGCTGCGCTACGCCGTCGAACGACAGGGAACCGTCAGCGAGGCACCGCGCGCCGCCGGCGAACCGCAGGTCTCGCGCTTCGCGCGGCTCGGCCACTGGCTGAAGGAAAGCTTTTGACGAAACGAACCATCGCGACTGCAACCTGGAGCCCAGGAGGATAAGATGACGATCAATCTCTCCGTTCCCGAACAGACCCGGATGCTCAAGCCGCACATCATGGTGATCGGCGTGGGCGGGGCAGGCGGAAACGCCGTCAACAACATGATCACTTCGCATCTGGAAGGCGTCGATTTCCTGGTCGCCAACACGGACGCGCAATCGCTGGCCCAGACGCACGCGGAACAGAAAATCCAGCTGGGCCGCAACATCACCAGCGGACTCGGCGCGGGCTCGCGCCCCGATATCGGCCGCGCCGCGGCGGAAGAGGCGATCGAGGAGCTCGCCGAGCTGATAAAGCCGGCGCATATGCTGTTCATCACCGCCGGTATGGGCGGCGGCACCGGAACCGGCGCCGCGCCGGTGATCGCGCGCATGGCGCGCGAACACGACATTCTGACCGTCGGCGTGGTGACCAAACCGTTCCAGTTCGAAGGCGCGAACCGCATGCGGCTCGCCGAAGCCGGCATCGAGGAGCTGCAACAGTTCGTGGACACGCTGATCATCATTCCCAACCAGAATCTGTTCCGCGTGGCGACCGAGAAGACGACCTTCGCGGATGCGTTCTCGATGGCCGACGAGGTGCTGCACTCGGGCGTTCGTGGCGTCACCGACCTGATGGTCGTCCCCGGCTTGATCAATCTGGACTTCGCCGACATTCGCACCGTGATGGGCGAGATGGGTAAAGCCATGATGGGCACCGGGGAAGCCGAGGGCGACGAGCGCGCGCGGGGCGCGGCGGAGGCGGCCATCTCCAACCCGCTGCTCGACGAGATGTCGATGAAGGGCGCCCGCGGCGTCCTGATCAACATCACCGGCGGGCCGGACATGACGCTGTTCGAGGTCGACGAGGCGGCGAACCGAATCGGCCAAGAGGTCGATTCCGACGCCAACATCATCTTCGGATCGACGATGAACGAGAGCCTCGAAAACCGGATGCGGGTCTCCGTGGTCGCGACCGGGATCGACTCCGAGGCGCCGGCGCAACAGCGCCCGGTCCTGCGAGTCCTTTCGCCGCCGGCGCAACCCCGCCGCCCGGCGGTCCGGGAACGGACCGAACGCGACGATGCGCCCGTGGACGACCCGCCGGCCGCCGCCGAAGACCGTCCGGCGCGACCGGTCGCAGTCGCAAGCGTCCCGCGCCCGACTCCCGTCCGGACGGAGGCCGAGCCGGACGAGACCGTCGAGGCCGGCCCCGCCGGGGCGGATCGCGGCGAGCAAACGGCGACGAGCGCCGTCCCGGTCACGGGGCTCCGCGCAACCCGGGACGACCGGCCGGCCGGGCCGGCCGCGCCGGCCGCGCGCGCCAAACTCGACGACGCGGGGCTCCGCGCCACCCGGGACGACGCCTTCATCCCGCCGCCGCCGGTCGAGCCGCGCAACCCGCCCGGAGCGGCCGGGGCCGCCGACCCGTTCGACGAGGCGGCCCTGGTCAACGCCGGCGAACCGGAACGCGGCCGGCGGCGCGGCCCCAACCTGTTGCAGCGGATGACCGGCGCCGGCCGGGCGCGGCGGGACGACCCGGTCGCCGACGCGACCCCCGACGGCGCGATGCCGGCGAACCCGGTCGACAAGCCCCGGCCGGTGCAGGCCCGGCTGGACGACGCCGCCCCGGCGGAGCCCTCCCGCCCGGCGGAGCCGGAAGAGGATCTGCTCGACATTCCGGCGTTCCTGCGCCGTCAGGCCAATTAGGAGCCCGTCCGGGCAATGGCGTGGGCGGGACGGTCCGACGACGCCTTGCGGGTCGAGTCATGGTATCCGGCTTTCGCGGAGCTTGAAGGTATACGGCGGCGGGCGTGACGTCGGCGTGATGGCGATGTCACGCCCTGGCGACGGTCGGCCCAGTCGAGTTGTGGCCGCCCGGCGCTCGCCCCTCGGCCCTGCCTTGGCGCCCGCCGCCTCGCCGGCCTTGCGCTCGGCTTCGGCCTCCGATGACGCAGATTTTCGGACGGAAGGATTCGAAAGTTTCCGGCCGACGTAGAACGTTCGTCAGAGCGGGTAGCCGAGACGCTCCAGCCCGGGGCGGCATCCCTCGCTCAGCAGCGCCAGTTCTTCGGCCCTCAGTTGCTCGAAGCGGGACCGCGCGGGCTGCGGGATCCTGGCCGCTTCGCGCAGCCACGCCTCGTCTTCCAGGTCGGGGGAGATGAACCGGATGATGCGCCTCGTCTGGGCTTCCGGATCGGCCGGCGCCTCTTCGAAGCGGACGTTCAGCAGGCGTTCGGGCGGGAAGTGGCCGAACATCCGGTGGGCCCGTTCGATCATCGCGCTCCAGAACGCGGCGAAGTCCGACAGGGCGAGCTAGCCGTAAGGCAGCTGGTCGGGGTTGAAGAACCTGCTGGTCAGCGCCTCCAACCACAGGCCGGCGTTGTCCCAGCGCCTGCCCCGGATCATCGAGGCGTTGACGTCGACGCCCCAGCGCCGCAGCGCCAGTATGGTGGCCGCCACGGTGCGGAAGACGTAATGGCGGCTCATGGAGATGGCCGTATCCCGCCCGTCGCGGTAGACGTGAATGACCCGCTCGTCGGGAAACTCGTCCACCAGCCGGTAGCCGAACATCAGCGATCCCCCGGAGCGTTCGACCCAGACGCTCCGGTCCAGGCGCCGGCGCAGCCACTCGAACAGGCGCCGGAAATGGTCGGCGGGCGGCTGCCTGGGCTGGCTCAGGACCATCGGCTCCAGTTCGTCGAACAACGCCTCCGCCCGGTCGCCGAGATGCGGCAACGTAACCCCCATGATGGGCGGTAGGTCGCGCCGGCTGAAGCGGGCGCCGGGGTCGTCCAACGGATAGAGAATCCCCCCGCAGCAGCAGCCGGCTGCGAGCCGACTGCCGGCTGTACGAATCCCACATCCGGCGGCCGGTGACGCTGCGGAAGCGGAAGGCCCCCATCCCGACGCTGCTGAAGAACTCGGACAGGCTGAGGACGAGCGGATGGCGGTTCGGCATGTCCGACACCATCGTCGAACCGCACCGCCCGGAGCCCAGCACGAACACCGGCGGGATGGGCGCGGACGAGGCCGTCGGCTTCAACATGGCGCCGCCCGACCCGCATCCGGGCGGACACGGCGGCGCGGACCGTTCAGCATGGTTCCGACGACGGTATAGCGGACGCCGTATTGGTAAGCCGTCAACAGAAAGGCGGAGACGCCCAGGCAGACCATCAGATACTTCAGATGCGCGCTGATGGGCCAATCCGCGATCAGCAACTGCCCGGCGATGATCAGAGGAACGCGCCCCAGGTAGATCCAATAGGAGGCGTCGGACATGTAACGCATCCGGCTCCGCTCCCGCGACGCGATACAGCGGAACAGCCCCATCAAGCCGAAGCACATCAACCAGGAATAAGTGACCTGCAACACCGCCGATACGCCGTTCACCCATGCCGCCGCCGCATCCAGACCGAAGGCTTCGGGGTAAGCCAAGGCCACGCCCGGCGGGAAAATCAACAGCGCCGGCAGCACGGCGACCGTCCACCACCGGCGCACCTGGATGTTGTGCTGGTGGAAGAAGACCCCGAACGGGAAGAAAGTGGAGTAATACGCGAACACCGAAGGGACCGGCGGCACCTCGGTGGGGTTGTCGGCGCCGAAGATGCTCCGCATGAAATACTGGGGCGCCAGGGTCAGCGGAACGGCCAGCCACCACAGGGCATGGCGGAACCGCAAGCCCAGCCCGGCGCTGACGTGGTCGGGCAAGCGGTCGCTGATGCCCGCGTCATCCAGGATCGAGCGTTCCGGCAGGGTGGTGAAATTCCGAACGTGGCGGGTATGGACCCGACCGGGCGCCAACCGGTCATGGAGTTTCCGCAACCGGAGTCGCCATCGCATGAGGAGCAGGACGCCGACGGTCCATTGCTTGGGAAACCGGAGTTGATCCGCCAACTCGTCGCCGATGGGGGCGCGGGAGATGCGATAGACGAAGCTCACGAAGGCGCGCCGCTGGGCCGGATCGTCGGCGCCGACGATCCGGGGCTCGGAGTTGATCAACCCGTTCGCCATGGCGATCGCCTCAACGTCCGGCGGCGGCTCGCAGACGAATCCCACCCGGCATAGCTCCATCGCTTCGTCGTAATTGCGGAAACAGGATTTCCTCGGGTACGCCGAAGAGCCACGCCGTATAGCGCCAGATGTCCATGAACCCGTCGCGGGCGGTTCTGTTGGGCGTGAACGAGACGGATGCGAACCGACAGTTTCCAGCCGTCCCCGCGCCGGTCCAGCCCGCCGGGCATGCAGATCTCGATCAAGTGTCGGTTGTTCTGCCGAAGCCGCCGGACGCCGAAGTCGGTGAGCCTTCCAGTCATGAAGAAGGACTTGCTGATGGTGGTGGAGAAACCCTCGACGAGAACGCCGGCGACGTGGGCGGCGATGAACAGGTCCGAGTCCCGGTGATAGGCCGGCATTCCGGGACGCAGCTTCGCCGGGTCGAACCAGGGAGGCGGGACGGAGATCCGTTCGAAGAACTCTCCCAACGGCGGAGGAGCTTGCCGGAGAACGTCTTCCCGTCGCTCCATCCCGGCCTGAATGAACCGATGCGCTTCGGCCTGGTCGAACGGGGCCAGCGCCTCGACCACGGCGTCGGCGGCCGGGTCGCCGATAAGGGCGTGCTTCACATAGTTGATCGCCGCTTCCCGGTCATCGACCCGGGCCTTTTCGTACCCGGCCCGATAGGCGGCCGGCGCGCCGTCGGGAAGCCCTCTTCACACGGCGCCCTCGCCATCCCTCCCCCCGCCGAAATCCGCGCCGCCACGCCGCGCCTCGCGAAGTCACGAAACACCGGCCTCCGCCTCATCGACGGCGCCCGGGCGAGCGGCTATGATTCCCTCGGTGGCGCGGGTCAACGGATTGGTTCGGGCCGGCGACGGCCGAAGACCGAAAGGCGGGCTCCCGTCGCGACGGATGCGAAGAAGGCCATCGTCGTCGGGGCGGACGCCGCGGCGGCGAGTCTGCCCGGGAGTCGAAAGATTATGTCCCGCCGACGGCCGGGACATCGCCTGAATATCGCGCGGGAATCGCGGGAGAATCCGGTCGTAACAATTCATAACAATTGTTGAATTGAGACCGCCCGGGGATTCGATATATGTTGTGCGCGAATCCGCCCGGGGAATTGCGCGACGAGGCCGCGACCGGGGCGCAAGGGAGTTCGGAGTTGTACGCAGACGGATTTGACGAGCAAGCGCCGTCGAACGGCTCGCTCGGGCTGGTCGAACAGAGCACGCTGGAGTCGCCGGTCGGCTGCCGCGGAGTCGGGCTGCATAGCGGGCGCGACCTGTCGATCGAGCTGCGCCCGGCGGCGCCCGATACCGGCATCGTCCTGCGGCGCATCGACGTCGCCAATGGCGGCGCGCTCATCCCGGTGACTTGGCGCAACGTCGTCGATTCGCGCTTGTCGACGACCGTCGGCAACGCCTATGGCGTGACCGTCTCGACGATCGAGCATCTGATGGCCGCCTTCGCCGGCTGCGGCATCGACAATGCGGTCGTCGAGCTGGACGGCCCGGAAGTGCCGATCCTGGACGGCAGCGCGGCGCCGTTCGTGCGCCTCGTGGAGCGCGCCGGCGTCGCCCGGCAGAAAGCGCCGCGTCGGGCGATCGAGATTCGCAAGCGCGTCGCGGTCGAGGACGGCGACGGCTCGATGTCGCTGACCCCGGCCCCGGTGCTGTCGATCGACTTCGAGATCGATTTCGACTCTGCGGGCGTCGGTCCCCAGCGGCGGGAGTTCCGCGCCGACGGCAGGGCGTTCGAATCCGACATCGCGCGCGCGCGGACGTTCGGCTTCGCGCATCAGGTGGAGGAGCTTCGCGCCGCCGGCCTGGCCCTCGGCGGCTCGTTCGACAACGCCATCGTGATCCGCGACGGCCGCGTGCTGAACCGAGGCGGGCTGCGATACCGCGACGAGCTGGTGCGGCACAAGATCCTCGATTGCGTCGGCGACCTGTACCTCGCCGGCGGGCCGATCCTGGGCCGGGTCCATGCGACGCGGTCGGGACACGCCTTGAACCACGCGCTCCTGCGCGCGCTGTTCGCGGACGACGACGCTTGGCGTCACACCGAGACGATCGCCGTCGGTCTCCAGCCCGGCTGACCCTCTGGACGCTGTGCGGCGAGACCGCTTAAGCTGGCGCAGCCCCACCGGCGGGGCTTGCGGACCAGCTTGACCGTGAAACGCTCGATTTCGATGAACGGCTTCACCGGACCAGGACGAATCGCCGCCTGCTTGCTGGCGGCGGCCGTCGTCGCGTGCAGCGGCGGCGACAAGGAGGAGTACGTCGAGCGCGAAGTCCACGTCATCTACAACGAGGCGATGGACGCGCTCGAGAACGGCGACCATGCGGAGGCGGCGACGCAGTTCGACGAGGTCGAACGCCAGCATCCCTATTCGGTCTGGGCCACCCGGGCCCAGCTCATGGGAGCATACGCCCGCTACGAAGCCAACGATTACGACGGAGCGGTGATCGCCCTCGACCGCTTCATCCAGCTGCATCCGGGCAACCGCGACATCGCCTACGCCCATTACCTCAAATCGCTGTGCTACTACGAGCAGATATCGGGCGTCGTGCGCGACCAGTCCAACACCGAGAAAGCCCGGCAGGCCCTCCAGGACGTCGTCCGCCGCTTCCCCCAATCCGCCTATGCGCGCGACGCCGGGCTCAAGCTCGATCTGACGCGGGATCATCTGGCGGGCAAGGAAATGCATGTCGGGCGGTATTATCAGCGGCGCGGCCATTTCCTGGCGGCGATCAACCGGTTCCGCCGCGTCGTCGACGACTATCAGACGACGACGCACGCGCCCGAAGCCCTGCACCGGCTGGTGGAAGCCTACACCGCGCTCGGGATCGCGGACGAAGCCCGCAAGGTCGCCGCGGTCCTCGGACACAACTATCCCGGCAGCGCGTGGTATGCGGACAGCTACGCGCTCGTCAGCGGCATCGACCCGGTCGAACGGAACGGCGACGGCAAGGGTTTCTTCGCACGGGTCCGGGACTGGATCCTCTAGCCTGCCCGACGGCGAATGCTGATTTCGCTCGCAATCCGCGGCGTGGTCCTCATCGATCGGCTCGACCTCGAATTTCGAGACGGGCTCTGCGTCCTGACCGGCGAAACCGGAGCGGGGAAATCGATTCTCCTCGACGCCCTCGGCCTGGCGGTCGGGGCGCGCGGCGATTCGGCGCTGGTCCGGCCCGGCGGCCGGGCCGCGGTGACGGCGACGTTCTCCCTCGACCTTCCGCTCCCGATCGCCGGCCTGCTCGCCGACCACGGCCTCGACCCGCCGGCCGCGGGAGATCCGCTGATCCTGCGGCGGACGCTCTCCGCCGACGGCCGCAGCCGCGCGTTCGCCAACGACCAGCCGATCGGCGTCGGCCTGCTGCGCGAAATCGGCGAACGGCTGGTCGAGATCGAAGGGCAATCCGCGAGCCGCAGCCTGTTGAATGCGGCGACCCACCGGACGCAGCTGGATGCGTTCGGCCGGTTGGAACGGCAGGCCGCGGACGTGGCCCGGGCGTATCGCGGCCTGCGGGCCGCGACCGAGGCGGCGACCGAGGCGCGCGCCGAACTGTCGGCGGTCCGCGCCGAGGAGGACCAGCTGCGGCGCGCGGTCGAAGAACTCGATTCGCTCGACCCGCAGCCGGGCGAAGAGGAAGAGCTCGCCCGACGCCGGTCGCTGCTGATGAACGGGGCCAAGCTCGCCGAAGCGCTCCGCGAGGCGCTCGACGCCCTCGACGGGGAGGACGGGGCGGAGAGCCGGATCGGCGCGGCGTCCCGCACGCTGGCGCGCCGGGCCGCGCTTGCGGCCGGCCTGTTCGACGACGCGGTCGGCGCGCTCGACCGCGGCGCGGCCGAGGTCGGCGAAGCACGGGCGCTGCTGGAAGGCGCGGCGCGCGAAATCGACGCCGATCCGGCGCAGCTCGACCGGTTCGAGGAACGGCTGTTCGCGCTCCGCGCCGCGGCGCGAAAGCACGGGCGCGGCGTCGACGCCCTGCCCGCCTTGCGCGCCGACCTGGCGTCGAGGCTGGCCGCGGCCACGGACTCGTCGCAGCGCATCGCCCGGCTCGAACGCGACGCCGCGGCGGCGCGCGAGGCTTTCTTGCAGGCGGCCGAGGCGTTGAGCGCGGCCAGGCGCCAGGCCGCGGCCGGGCTGGAGGCGGCCATCGCCCGCGAACTGCCGCCGCTCAAGCTGGAGACGGCGCGTTTCCGGGTCGCGATCGGGCGAGTGGACGAGGCGAATTGGCGCGAGTCGGGGATCGACCGGGTCTTCTTCGAGGTGACCACCAATCCGGGGCAGCCGCCGGGACCGCTGGCCCGCATCGCCTCGGGCGGCGAGCTGGCGCGGTTCCTGCTCGCCCTCAAGCTGGTGCTGAGCGGCGTCGATGCGGCGCCGACGCTGGTGTTCGACGAGGTCGACGCCGGCATCAGCGGCGCCACCGCGGCCGCGGTGGGCGACCGGTTGCAGCGCCTGGGCGACGAGTTCCAGGTGCTGGTGGTGACGCACTCGCCCCAGCTGGCCGCGCGCGGGGCGGCGCATTGGCGGGTGACCAAGCACGAAACCGGGAGCGTCTCGGCGACCCGCATCGACCGGCTCGACGACGGCGACCGCTGCGAGGAGATCGCGCGCATGCTGGCCGGCGCCCGCATCACCGACGAGGCGCGCGCCGCGGCCCGAAGCCTGCTGGACGGTCGGCGGAAATGAACGTGCGCGCCGCGGCCCGAAGCCTGCTGGACGGTCGGCCGACGTGAACGACACGGCGCAGATCCCGGCTTCGCAGCTCACGTCCGAACAGGCCGCGCGCGAACTCGAACGGCTGGCGGTCGAGATCGCGCGCCACGACCGGTCCTATTACCAGGACGACGCGCCCGAAATACCCGATGCGGAATACGACGCGCTGCGGCGGCGCAACGGCGAGATCGAGGCGCGATACCCGGCGCTCGTCCGCCCGGACAGCCCCTCCCGCCGGGTCGGGTCGCCGCCGGCGGCGACCTTCGCCAAGGTGACGCATACGGTCCCCATGCTGTCGCTCAACAACGCCTTCGGAGCCGGGGAGATCGCCGAATTCCTGGGCCGCGTCCGGCGATTCCTGGGCCTCGACGGCGGCGTCGGCATCGATCTGGTCGGCGAGCCCAAGATCGACGGGCTGTCGGTCTCGCTGCGCTACGAGCACGGCCGCTTCGTCGCCGGGGCCACGCGCGGCGACGGGACGGTGGGCGAGAACGTCACGGCGAATCTGAGCACGGTCGGCGACGTCCCGGCCGGGTTCGAATGCGCGGCCCCGGCGGTGCTGGAGGTCCGGGGCGAGATCTACATGCGCGGGGCCGACTTCGCGGCGCTGAACGCCGCCCGCGAGCATGACGGCCAGCCGGTCTTCGCCAACCCCCGGAACGCCGCCGCCGGCTCGCTGCGTCAGCTCGACGCCGGGATCACGGCGAGCCGTCCGCTGCGCTTCTTCGCCTATGGCTGGGGCGAGGCGAGCGAGCCGCCGGCGGCGACCCAGTGGGCGTTCCTCGAACGGCTGAAGGGCTGGGGCTTCCCGGTCAACCCGCACACGCGCCCGTGCCGCGACCCGGACGAGGCCGCGGCGCTCTTTGAGACGCTGGCGAACGAGCGCGCCTCGCTCGGCTACGACATCGACGGCGTGGTGTACAAGGTCGACCGCATCGACTGGCAGGATCGCCTCGGACATGTCAGCCGCGCGCCGCGCTGGGCCGCGGCCCGCAAGTTTCCGGCTCAACGGGCGCAAACCCTGCTCGAGGAAATCGCCGTCCAGGTCGGGCGCACCGGCGCGCTCACCCCGGTGGCCAGGCTGGCGCCGGTCGCCGTCGGCGGCGTCGTCGTGAGCCGGGCCACGCTGCACAACGAAGACGAGATCCGGCGGAAGGACGTCCGCGAAGGCGATACCGTCGTCGTCCAGCGCGCCGGCGACGTGATCCCGCAAGTGGTGGGGGTCGTGCGCGAACGGCGGCGGGCCGACTCGAAACCGTTCGACTTTCCCGAAACCTGCCCGCGATGCGGGAGCCGCGCGGCGCGGGAGGAGGGCGAGGCCGTCCGCCGCTGCGCCGGCGGGCTGACCTGCCCCGCCCAGGCGGTGGAGCGGCTCAAGCATTTCGTGTCGCGCGACGCGTTCGACATCGAAGGGCTGGGCGGCCGGCATATCGACGCTCTCTGGCGCGACGGCGTCGTGAAAACGCCCGGCGACATATTCCGGCTGCGCGCCAGGGAGGAGGCGGGCGAGATCGCGCTCGGAGAGCGCGAGGGCTGGGGCGCGCGATCGGTCGCCAACCTGTTCCAGGCGATCGAGGACCGGCGCCGCATCCCGTTCGACCGCGTGATCCATGCGCTCGGCATCCGTCGGGTCGGCCGGGCGACGGCGCGCCTTCTGGCCCGCCGGTACGGCGACCTCGCGGCGTGGCGGCGGGCGATGGAGGCGGCCGCGGCGCGGGCGGGCGAAGGCTTCGAGGAGCTGATCGGCATCGACGGGATCGGGCCGTCCGTGGCCGCGGACCTCCTCGATTTCTGCGCCGAGCCGCGCAACCGGGAAGCGCTCGACGACTTGTACCGCGAGTTGGAGATCGTTCCCGTCGCCGAGCCGGCCGGTCGATCGCCGATCTCCGGCAAGACGGTCGTGTTCACCGGCGGCCTGGCGTCGATGACCCGCGCCGAGGCCAAGGCGCGGGCCGAATCGCTCGGCGCGAAGGTCGCGGGCTCGGTATCGAAGAAGACCGACTATCTGGTCGCCGGCGAGGACGCCGGCTCCAAGGCCCGCAAAGCGCGCGAACTCGGCGTCGCCGTCCTCGACGAAGACGGTTGGCGGCAGCTGACGGCGGCGGACTGAGGGCGGCGGCCAGGCGTCGGCGTTCTGCGGACTTGACCTTTCTGACGGCGGCGGATTGAAGGCGACGGACCGACGGCGGTCATCCGGCGAGCGGCAGGGTCGCGGCGTCGAGCCAACGCGCGGCGGACGCATCGACCAGCGGGGAGATCGTCTCGCGCACCCGGCGGTGATAGGCGTCGAGCCAGGCGATCTCGGGCGCGGTCAGCAGCGTCGTCTCGATCAGCGCGCGTTCGATGGGAGCCAGGGTCAGGGTCTCGAACTCGCGCAGCTCCAGCTCGCCGCCGGCAGGCGCTTCGGCGGCGCGGACGGCGACCAGATTCTCGATGCGGACGCCATAGGCCCCCGCCTTGTAGTAGCCCGGCTCGTTGGAGAGGATCATGCCCGGCTCGAGCGCGACCTCGGCGTGACGCTTGCCGATGAGCTGCGGCCCTTCATGCACGGCGAGATAGCTGCCGACGCCGTGACCCACGCCATGGTCGAAATCGAGGCCGGCCCGCCACAAAGCGAGCCGGGCGAGGCTGTCGAGCTGCCCGCCGCAGGTGCCGGCCGGAAACCGCGCCGTCGCGACGGCGATATGCCCCTTGAGCACGCGGGTGAACCGGTCGCGCAGCTCGGCCGGCGGCGTCGGGCGGCCGTCCGCCGATATCCACAGCGTCCGCGTCACGTCGGTCGTGCCGTCGAGATATTGCGCGCCCGAATCCAGGAGATAGACCGAGCCGGGCTCGAGACGGCGGTCGCTGGCCGCATCCGCCCGGTAATGCACGATGGCGCCGTTGGGGCCGGAGCCGGAGATGGTCTCGAAGCTCACGCCGCGGAACAGATCGCCCGCCTTGCGGAACTCGAGCAGCCGCCGGGCGGCGGCGATTTCCGTGATCCCGCCGCCGGCGGCTTCGCGCGACAGCCAGGACAGGAAGCCGACCAGCGCGGCGGCGTCGCGGACGTGCGCCGCGCGCATCCCGGCGAGCTCGACGTCGTTCTTGCGCGCCTTCGGCAACAGGCACGGATCCCGGTCGCGCACGACCTCCGCCCCGGCCGCGGCCAGGCGGTCGCCGATCCAGGCGGGCGCGCCGCCGGGATCGACCAGCACGCGCCTGGCGTCGCGGCCGAGACGGTCGAGCGCCGCGCCCAGCCGTTCCGGGGCCGATACCGAGATCCCGGAATCGAACGCGGCGAGGAGGCCGCTGGTCGGCTTGCGCGGGTCGATGAACAACTCCACCGCGCCGTCCCGATCGACGATCGCGAAGCAGAGCGCGACCGGCGTGTTCGGCGCGTCGCCGCCGCGCATGTTGAGCAGCCAGGCGATCGAGTCGGGGGCGCTCAGGACCGCGGCGTCGGCGCGACTCCCGGCCAACGCCTCGGCGACCCGCCGGCGCTTCAACGGCGAGGCGATGCCGGCGAAGCGGAGATCATGCGCCACCGCCGGCGCCAGCGGCGGGGGCGGCCGATCCCGCCAGATCGCATCGAGCGGGTTGTCCTCCGCCGCGACGAGCTCGCTCCCCGCCCGTCGGCAGGCCTGACGGAAATGCCCGGTGTGATTCTCGGTCTGGAGCCAGGGGTCGTAGCCCAGCCGACGCGATTCGCCGAGATTGTCGGCGATCCAGTCGGTCGGCGGGCGTTCGGCGCTGTGGTGGAGCTCGAACGACGCGGCGTCGACCTGCTCGCGCAGCTGAAGCACGTAGCGGCCGTCGACGAAGATCGCCGCCCGGTCCGCCAGCACGACGGCGAGGCCGGCCGAGCCGGTGAACCCGGTGAGCCAGGCGAGGCGTTCGGCGCCCGGCGGCAGCGACTCGCCCTGATGCTCGTCGGCGCGGCGGACGATGAAGCCGTCGAGCCCGGACCGGGCCAGCCGGTCGCGCAACGCCCGGAGCCGCGCCGCGGCGTCCGCCCCGCCGGCCGCGCACGCGGCGAACCGATCCCGCAGCCGTTGCGCCAGCGCCCCGAGCCGGGCGGCGAGTTCCGCATCCGCGCCCGGGCAGACGAGATCGAGCCAGGCGCGCGGATCGTGGCCGGGCGGCGCGGCCGCGATGCCGGCCAGACGAGCCTCGACCTCGCCGGGCTCGAGGGCGCAGCCGGCCTCGGCCAGCAGGCGGCGGAGGGAGTCGTCGGCGCGGAGGATCGACGAAACTGCCTGCACTTCCCGGCTCCTTCCCCTGGACGCCGCCGGGCGCCGCGGTCCCGGCGGGCGGGAACAGTAGCCCGCATTCTTCGCCCTGACCACGGCCGGCGGCGGGAGGCGGGATTCGCCCGGCTCCTACCGCCGTCGCTCGAACGTCAGCGTAAGCCAGTCGCCAAGCGCGATGCGGTCCGCGGCCGCGCAGCCGCAGCGGCCGCAGGCGTCCCGCAGCCGGCGCTCCTGACCGACGAGGAGACCCGAAAGCACCGCGCGGCCGCCGACGGCGAGATGGCGCGCGAGCGTCGGCGCCATGCGGACGAGCGGCCGGACGAACAGGTTGGCCGCGATCAGGTCGTAAGGCGCTCCGGCGCGCAGCGCCGGGTTGCGGAATCCCCGGCTGGCGACGACGGAAACGCGCGACGCGACGCCGTTGGCCGCCGCGTTGGCCCGGGCGGTGGTCACCGCGGTCGGGTCGTCGTCGGCCGCGACGACGCGGGCGTCGTGCAGCTTGGCCAGCGCGATCGCCAGGATCCCCGAACCCGTCCCGAGGTCGAGAGCGGCGCCGACCGGCGCTCCGGCCCCGCGCGTCAGGGCCAGCAGGCAGCCGCGCGTGCTCTCATGCGCGCCGGCGCCGAACGCCGCCCCGGCGTCGATGCGGATGGCGATCTTCCCCTGCGGCGCTGCGCCCCGGTGATGGGCGCCGTGGACGAAGAAGCAGCCGGCCTCGACGGGAGGAAACCGCTCCTGCGCGGCCCGCACCCAGTCCCGGTCGGCGACCGGTTCGACCGCGACGCGCGGCGGTTCGTCCCCCATGCGCGCGGCCGCGGCGGCGAGACGCGCCGTCAATTCGGCCTCGGCCGGCCGCGCCGCGCCGTAACCGGTCACGCGCCAGCCCGCCGCGGTCTCGAACGAGGCCACGGCCTCGGCGAATTCGGCCAGGACGTCCTCGAAGACCGTCCGGCCCGCCGCGCCGACCGGGGCCAGGACGATCGACCAGCCCGCCGGCGCGGTTTCCGCCATCGGCCGGTCGCCTGCGTCAGACGGGCTCGACGAAGCTCTCCATCACCTTCTTGACGCCGGCCTTCTCGAAGGCGATTTCGAGCTTGTCGCCGTCGGCCGAGCGTATCGCGCCATAGCCGAACTTCTGATGAAAGACGCGCGCGCCGACCGCGAGGCCGCGCGGCGCGGCCGCGGCGCCCCCGCCCTGCCCCGCCGACGCCGCCCGCGCCTGCCGGCGGTCGTCGCGGAGCCGCCGATAGCCGGGCCCGCCTTGCGGCGACCGGTCCCGATCCTCGCCGGCGAAGGCGAGGCCTTCGGGGCCCGACGGCGCGCCGTAGAGGCCCGGATCCGAATCGAGGTCGACATGCTCGGGCGGCAGTTCTTCGACGAAGCGGGAGGGCAGGCAGGAAAGCCACTGGTTGTAGACCCGCCGGGAGGCGGCGAAGCTGATCGTGGCGCGCCGCCGCGCGCGGGTGAGGCCGACATAGGCGAGCCGCCGCTCCTCCTCGAGGGCCGCGGCCCCGCCCTCTTCGATCGCGCGGCGGTTGGGGAAGACCTCCTCCTCCCAGCCGGGCAGGAAGAGATGATCGAATTCGAGGCCCTTGGCCGCGTGCAGGGTCATCAGGCTGAGCGCCTCCCCGCCGGCGCCGTCGTCCCGGTCCATGACGAGGCCGATATGTTCGAGGAAGCCGCCGAGATTCTCGAACTCGGCGAGCGCGGCGACGAGCTCCTTGAGGTTCTCCAACCGCCCCGGCGCATCGGGCGACCGGTCGTCCCGCCACATCCCGGTATAGCCCGATTCGTCGAGGACGGTCTGCGCCAACTCTACCTGGTCGAGCTCCCGCGCCGCGCCGCGCCAGCGTTCGAGATCGCGGTTGAACCGCCGCAGCGCGTTGCGCGCCTGCGGCTTGATCTCGTCGGTCTCCGCCAGCCGGCGCGCCGCCTCGGACAGACCGATCGCCTGCGCCCGCGCCAGCCGATGCAGGGCCTGGAGGGTGGCGCCGCCGATCCCGCGCCGCGGCAGGTTGACGATGCGTTCGAACGCCAAGTCGTCGTCGGGCTGGTGTATCAGGCGCAGATACGCCACCGCATCCCGGATTTCCTGGCGTTCGTAGAAGCGCGGTCCGCCGACCACGCGATAGGGAAGGCCGAGGGTTACGAAGCGCTCCTCGAACTCGCGCATCTGGAAGCTCGCGCGCACCAGCACCGCGACCCCGTCGAGAGCGGCGCCCTCGCGTTGCAGCGCCTCGATCTCGTCGCCGACCAGGCGCGCCTCGGCCTCGCCGTCCCACACGCCGCGCACGGCGATCTTCCGGCCCGCCTCGCGGTCGGTCCACAGCGTCTTGCCCAACCGGCCCGCATTGCGGGCGATCAAGCCGGACGCGGCGGCCAGGATCTCGGGCGTCGAGCGGTAGTTCTGTTCGAGCCGGACGACGCGCGCGCCGGGGAAGTCGCGCTCGAACCGCAGGATGTTGCCGATTTCCGCGCCGCGCCAGCTGTAGATGGATTGATCGTCGTCGCCGACGCAGCAGATGTTGCGGTGACCCCGGGCCAACAGGCGCAGCCACAGATACTGCGCGACGTTGGCGTCCTGATACTCGTCGACCAGCAGATGGCGGAAGCGGTTCTGATAGACCTCGAGCAGATCGTCGTCCTTGCCCAACAGCTCGATGCAATGCAGCAGGAGGTCGCCGAAGTCGCAGGCGTTCAGCGCCCGCAGGCGCTCCTGATACAGCGCGTAGAGTTCGATCAGCCGGCCCGCGGCGTAATCCCCGGCATCCGACCGGGCGACCTTGTCGGGGCCGAGCCCGCGATCCTTGAACCGCTCGACGATGGAATGGACCGCGCGCACGGGCCAGCGGTTCTCGTCGATGTTCTCCGCCGCCATGAGCTGCTTCATCAACCGGCGCTGATCGTCGGCGTCGAGAATCGTGAAGTTGGGCCGCAGCCCCGCCCGTTCGGCGTGACGCCGCAGGATGCGGGCGGCGAGCGCATGGAAGGTCCCGATCCACAGCCCTTCGACCGCGGCGCCGATGAGCGCGCCGACGCGCTCGCGCATCTCGCGCGCGGCCTTGTTGGTGAACGTCACCGCCAGCAGCTGGCCGGGCCGCGCATGTCCGGCCGCGAGCAGATGGGCGAGGCGGGTCGTGAGCACGCGCGTCTTGCCGGTCCCCGCTCCGGCGAGCACCAGGAGCGGGCCGTCGACGGTCTCGACCGCCCGCCGCTGCGGCTCGTTGAGGGCCGCGAGATAGGGGGCGGAAACGGAGTCGTCGACCGCCGCCGGGGCCGGAGAGACGGAATCGGGCATGTCGGGAAAGTATAGCGGCATGGGACGCCGGTTGGGACGCCGATGCGGAGATTCCCGACGCCCTCTCCTTCTCTTTCCTTCCCCCGACGCCCTCCCCCTTCCCTTTTCGTCCCCGGCGCCCGGCGGCCATTGCCGCGCCCGGGCCGCCGTCGTACATAGTCGTAGGTGGCGGCGAACGGGGGAGGCCCCGACATGCTGGCGAGGATGAAATCGGCGGGGCTCGGCGCCGCCGCAGTCGTTTCGATCGGCGTTGCGCTGCTCTGGGCCGCGGGCGCGCGCGCGGCCGCACCGATATCGGCGGAGCTGCTGTCGGCCGTGGTCAAGGTCTCGACGACGGTCCCCGACGACGCGCGGACCGCGGACACGCTGGGCGCGCAGCGCGAAGGCTCCGGCGTGGTGATCGACGACGACGGGCTGATCCTGACGATCGGCTATCTGATTCTCGAATCGGAGACGGCCGAAGTGACGCCCGGCGACGGCGAGAGCGTGCCGGCGCGGGTCGTGGCCTACGACCACGAGACCGGGTTCGGCCTGCTGCGCGCGACCGGACCGTTGGCCGCGGCGCCGCTGGAGCTCGGCGATTCGAGCGCGCTGACGGCGCGCGACGAAGTGCTGGCGGCGAGCTTCGGCGGACCGTCGTCGGCGATCGGCGCCTATGTCGCATCGCGCCGCCCCTTCGCCGGATATTGGGAATACATGCTGGAGAAGGCGATCTACACCACGCCGCCGCACCCGCAATTCGGCGGCGCGGCCCTGATCGACCGCGACGGCAAGCTGGTCGGCGTCGGCTCGCTCATCGTCCCCAACGCCGCGGCCGCCGACATGCCGATGCCGGGCAACATGTTCGTGCCGATCGACCTGCTCAAGCCGATCCTGGGCGACCTGCTCGCCAAGGGACGAGCCGCGCGGTCGCGGCCATGGCTCGGGCTGTACCCGCAGGAGGTGCAGGGGCGGCTGTTCGTGATGCGCGCCCCGCGCGACGGCCCGGCCTGGCGCGCCGGGCTGCGGCAAGGCGATCTGGTGCTGCGGGTGACCGGCCGGCCGGTGCGAAGCGTCATCGGGTACTACCGCAGGATCTGGTCGTTGGGGGCCCCCGGCGTCGGCGTGCCGATGACGGTGCTGCGCGGCGACGACGTGACCCGACTCACGGTCCGGTCGATCGACCGCCGCGACTGGTTCCGGGTGAAGCCGAGCTACTGAGCGGAGATTCGCGAATCCTCGCGCGGCGACGACGCCCGGCCGCCCCGCCGGCCCCGGCGTCCATGCGCCCCGGCCCCTACCGGCACTTGCCGATCGATCCCTCGGCGCATACCCGCTTGCCGTCGACCCAGACGGCGCCGGTGAGATCGGCGTTGACGAAATCGGCGCCGCGCATCCTCGCCCCGGTCAGGTCGGCGCCGCGGAGGATGGCGCGGAACATGCGCGCGCGGCGCAGGTCGGCGCCGCGGAAGGTGGCGCCGCTGAGGTCGGCCTTGGTGAAATCGGCTTCCACCAGCCGGGCGCCGTCGAGCCGCGCGCCGGCCATGCGGGCGCTCAGGAACTTGGCGCGGAAGGCGTCGGCCCCGTAGAGGTCCGCGCCGGCCATGGCGGCGCGGGCGAAGGAGGCGTCGCGCAACCTCGCCCCGGCCAGATCGACGCCTTCGAGGTCCTGGCGATCGAAGATGCAGCGGCGCCAATCGACGCCCCGCTCTCCGGGGTCCGTACACAGGGCTTGCGCGGGGCCGACCCAGATGCCGGCCAGCGCGCCGAGAATCAACAGCCCTTTGGCGATCATCGCGCCAGGATGACGCCGGGCGGCCCCGGCTGGCAAGGCCCGATTGCCGCGGCGCGGCCGGAGCGCGGCGCCGGCGCGTCCATCCCGGTCGATCCCGCGCCGGCGCCGGGGCGGCGTCAGCGCCCGCCCGCCGCGGCGAACCACCGGTCGTCGCCGAGGACGACCGAGGTCTCGATCTGGCGTTCGGGGACCGACCAATAGGTCCGCAGGAGTCGCGCCGCCTCGTCGGGCGCCGCCAGCCGGAACCCGCGCCCCCGGTAGAAGGCGATCGCCCAGCCGGCGGCCGCCCAGGTCCCGACCAGCAGGGGTTTGTCGGCGCGGGCGCGGATCGCCGCCAGCAGCGCGCCGCCGACGCCGCGCCGCTGCGCGTCGGGGCGGACGTAGGCGTGGCGGATGAGGCGCGCGTCGCCCACGTCCTGCACGCCCATCACGCCGACCGGGACGCCGTCGGCGCCGGCGAACCCCAGGAACGACACGCCGCGGGCGATCTCCCGCCGCAGCTCGTCCGCCGGCATGTAGGGATCCTTCCAGCGGTCGGCGGGGATCACGCCGCGATACGCCTGGGCGGCCTGGTTGACGATCGCGCCGACGATCTCCGGCTCGGGGCGTTCGACGATCATGGCGCGGCGGCGACGCTCTGCGTTACCCGAACCCGCCCCGGACGGCCCGGCTCGGGGCGTTCGACGATCATGGGCGCGGCGGCGGGCGCGGGCTACGCCAGCTCGACGAGTTCGCCCGTCGCGGTCCGGCCCTGCGCGCGGTAATGCCCGAGCTTCGAGATCAGCGGTTCGTCGGTATAGCTGTAGAGGATCGCGTCGCCCGCGCCGGTGTTGACGATGCGGCGCCAGCGATGGTTGGGGACCACGAGGAAGTCGTTCGGCCCCCAATCCAGGCGTTGGCCGTCGACCTCGACGTAGCCGCTGCCCTCCATGACGCAGAAGATCGTCGATGCGGTGTGGCGGAAGGGGAGCGTCTCCTCGCCCGGCCGCAGCAGCTGGGCGCGGTAGGAGATGCTGGCGAAAGCCGGCTCGCCGCTGATCGGGTCGACCAGCTCGACCGGAACGCCCTCATGCGGGTCGCCGTCGCAGTCCCGCAACCCATTGAGCGCGTCGCGGATGTCGCGGCCCTTGTAGAGGAACATCGGCGTCACCTTCTCGCCGACGCCGCGCGGGTGCGGCCGGAAGCGCGGCCGGATGCCGCCATGGCCGTAGAACCGCTTGGAGAAGTCGGGATGCGGGTTGCGGTGATCGACGGCGTTCTCGGAATCGTTGCGGCTCCAGGCGCAGCCCAGGAAGTCGATCAGCGGCCAGTCGAGCGTATCGGCCCAGATGACCGGGTTCTCGTCGTCGTTGCCGTGCTCGTGCCACGTCCCGTTGGGGGTGAACACCAGATCGCCCCGCCGCGGCTCCATCCGTTCGCCCTCGACGATGGTGTAGCCGCCCGACTCGGACAGGATCGTGCGGCTCGCATTGGGCGTGTGCATATGGGATTCGGCCACGTCGCCCTGCTTGTAGATCGAGATGGCGATGCGCATGGTGTTGGTCACCTTGACGCCGGTGGTCCCGAACGCCGGGTTGGTCAACAGCACCGATTGCCGCTCGGTGAGTTCGAGCGGGCAGAGGTCGATCAGCTTCAGCAGATAGGCTTCGACGTCGCGCCACTTCCAGACGTGGGGGACCGCCCCGGCATGCTCGATCGGCAGGCTGTGCGGGCCGCGATTGGGCGTCTCGGGCCGTCCCAGATGCCACGGCAGCTGGTTCGGCAGGTTCCATTTGGTGCGGATCCAGATGTCGCGCCGCCGCGCCTCCTCGTTCAGCGCCTCGAGCTCGTCGATGACGAGCTCGAGCTCCTCGGCCCGCGTCGCCTCCGCCGCCTGCCCGGTCGTCGCCATGGCGTGCCTCCCCTCGCGCGGACGCGCTTCCGCCGCGCGGCGGCGATACTACCCCGCCGCCCGACGCCCCGCAACGCGACCGCGCCCGCGGAGGATGTTGCCTTGACCGAAAGCTTGGCGCCGACGCCGCTCGACTCCTTCTCGGCCGGACTCCGAGTTCTGCGGCCGTCTCCGCGGCGCGACCGCCACACGCGATGCTAGGCGCCGCCGGCGCGAAGCGCGGGCGGCATGTCGGCCGCTTCCGCGGCCGCCCCGGCCGACTCCGGCCGCAACCGTCGATACGCCTCCGAAGCCATCCAGCCGCTCACGGCCTCCCGGAACCGCGCGTCGTTCATGTAGCGAACGAAAATGTCCTCGTTCTGATCCATGCGCTCGACGAAGAGCTGCCTGAGCAGATTGCCGAACACCAGCGCGAACCTGTCCTCCGGATTCACCGCGGCGGCGCGTCGAAGGCCGTCGTCTCCGACCGCCGCCTCGACGATCTGATCGAAGAAGAGCTGATCGGCCTGGTTGAAGTCCGTACCGAATCGCTCGTTCACGATGTCGATGAGCCGTGAAAGCGGAACCTGCTGCTCCCGAAGCGAGCCGCTGCCCACCTCGGAAGGACCGTCGAGGGCGCGCGCCTCGCCGTCCCGGAGCGGGATGGAGCCTTCCGCGACCTTCTGTAGCCGGTAATACTCCAGCCGGACCTCGTCGTCGAACAGATAGGCCGGCCGGCGCCCGCGCCGCGGCAGCTTGGCCGCGAGATGGCGCAGGAAGACGTACAGCCGCTCGAGGTCCGAGTCCTGGTAGGGAATCACCTGGCTCAAGAAGCCGTAAAGGTTACGGAACGCATACGTCTTGCCGCGCAGCAGCTCCGCCCCGTCCTCGTCGTCGCGTTGGCGCGCCGCGAACCGCGACGCCGCCGGATCGAGCGCCGCGTTCATCGCCTTGTGGTCCAACGCGCTCTGACGCCGCTTCGGCTTGAAGTACACGGCGCAGAACCGCTCGACCTCTTCCGCGAGATAGAGCCCCGAGGCGTCGAGTTCCGCCCGGATCGCGTACATGCGGGCGGGGTCGGCTTCTTCGCCCATCTCCGCGCCTTCGTAATAGGCCTTGAACGCCTCCCGTATCTCCTCCCGGTCGTTCACGAAATCGAGGATGAACGTGTCTTCCTTGAGCGGATGGATGCGGTTCAGCCGCGAAAGCGCCTGCACCGCCTGGATTCCCGCCAACCTCTTGTCCACGTACATCGTGTGGAGCAGCGGCTGATCGAACCCGGTCTGGTACTTCTCCGCCGCGAGCAGGACCCGGTAGTCCTGCGTCGCGAATCGCTCCGGCAGTTCCTTCTCGCGGATGCCGTCGTTCATCTGCTCCTCGGTGTAGGTCATATCCGAGACCATGTCGTCCCGCACCGTCCCCGAGAAGGCGACCAGCGTCTTGATCGAATAGCCCTTCTCGCGGATGTAGCGATCGAAGCTCTGCTTGTAGCGCACCGCCTCCAGGCGGGATGCGGTGATCACCATCGCCTTGGCCCTGCCGCCGATCCTGTGCCGCGTGACCGCCTGGAAATGCTCGACCATGACCTCGGTCTTCTGGGCGATGTTGTGCGGGTGCAGGCGCAGGTAACGCGCGAGCGCCTGCGCGGCCTCCTTTCGCTCGACGTTGGGATCGTCCGCGCAGGCCTTGAGCAGCTTGAAGTAGGCGGCGTAGGTCGTGTAGCGCCGGAGCACGTCGAGAATGAACCCTTCCTCGATCGCTTGGCGCATCGTGTAGCGATGGGCGGGCCGACCGTCGCGCCCGAACACCGCGAGCGTCTTGTGCTTGGGCGTGGCGGTGAATGCGAAGAAGCTCAGATTCGCTTGCCGGCCGCGCTTGGCCATGCTGCGGAAGAGTTCCTCCATGTCCTCGCGGCCTTCCCGCGCGGCGCTTTTCGCCGCCCGTTCGCGCAGCTCCTCGCCCCCGAGCACTTCCTTGAGGTCGGTCGCCGTCTCGCCGCCCTGCGAACTGTGGGCCTCGTCGATGACGACCGCGCAACGTCGGGTCGGCAGTATTCCGGTCGCCTCTTCCCCGCGCTCCTCCGCCATCCGCAACAGATGGCGCGATACGAAGGGGAATTTCTGTAGCGTGGTGATGATCACCGGCGCCCCGCTTTCGAGGGCTTCGGCCAGCTGGCGCGCGTTTTCGTCGATCTTCCGGACGACGCCGCGCCTGTGCTCGAACTGATAGATGGTGTCTTGCAATTGCTGGTCGAGCACCACGCGGTCGGTCACCACGATCACGCTGTCGAAGACCCGCTCGTCGGCCGCATCGTGCAACGACGCGAGGCGGTGGGCGAGCCAGCCGATGGTGTTGCTCTTGCCGCTGCCCGCCGAATGTTCGATCAGGTAGTTGCGCCCCGCGCCGTCGCGCCGCGCCGCGTCCGCCAGCATGCGGACGGCGTCGAGCTGGTGGTAACGGGGGAAGATCATCGCTTCGACCTTCGCCTTGCGCCCCCGGTCGTCGCGCTTCTCCGCGGTCTGCAAATGGATGAACCGCGCCAGGAGATCGAGCAGGCTGTCGCGCTGGAGAACCTCTTCCCAGAGATAGCCGGTGCGGTAGCTCCGCCCGGCCGGGTCGACCGGGTTGCCCGCGCCGCCGTCGTCGCCCTTGTCGAACGGCAGGAAACGGGTGGCGTCGCCGGCAAGCCGGGTGGTCATCAGCACCGCCTCGGTATCGACGGCGAAATGGACCAGGGCGCGCTGCTTGAACGCGAAGATCGGCTCGCGCGGGTCGCGGTCCCGTCGATACTGGCGGCTCGCATCCTCGACGGTCTGGCCGGTGAGCGGGTTCTTCAGTTCGACCGTGACGATGGGAACGCCGTTGAGGCTCAGCACGACGTCGAGCGACTTTTCCGACTGCGGCGAAAAGCGGAGCTGGCGGGTGAGCCCGAGGCGGTTGGCGGCGTAGCCGGCCTCCAGTTCGGGATTCAACCCGTGCGCCGCCTTGAAGAAGGCGACCCGCAGCGTCCGGCCATAGCATTTGAAACCGTGACGCAGCGTGGCGAGCGACCCATGGGCGTCCATCCACTTGCACAGGTCCGCCAGAACCTGCTTGCCGGTATCGTCCCCAAGGAGGGCTTCCAGCTTCGCCCATTCGCCGGGCTGGGTCTCGCGGATGAAGGCGAGCGCCGTCTCCGGGAAGATCGCGCGGTCGCGGTCGAAATCCGCGCCGGCGACCGGCGCATAGCCGTTTTCCAGGAGGTGGGCTTCGATGACCGCCTCGAAGGCGGCTTCGCCGGCGCGCTTCATGATCTTGGCAAGCGCCCGTCGACGTCCCCGGCGGAAACCGTCACGCGAACCGGTTCCACATTACGCCTGCTGCTCATCGCGGCATTCCCCCGAGTTTCCGTTGCAGCCACCAGACCGCAACTTGACAGTAAGGAGCAAGCTCACCGTTCCCGGCGGTGTATTTGTCTCTTTGGCGTTCGATCCGCCCTCGCGGTACGGGTTTCGGCTGCCCGCGCCACCAACGCAACACGGCATCCAGAACGCCTTTGCGGTTGTTCTTGAGAAAGGCGAGATTGAGGTTCAAAGTCTTGTCCAACTGAACATTGAACGTCTTGTCGTCGGACTCGATCGCGCCATCGAGACGGTATCGCACCCACGCTTCGATCGCATGGGCGGAATCGGCCGGGTTCCAGCGCAGGTCGTCGTCGCCCTTCCTCGTGTCGCAATGCTGGAAAGGGGGCGGTCGCCCTTCGCCGCCCGGGCAGGCGCCGAGGAGGTTGCGATAGTTCAACTGCTCATCCGGGTAACGGGCCTGACATCGCCAATGCTCGATCTTCATTTCGTTCGCATCGGGTCGGATGCGTCCCATGCAGTAGCAGCATAGCCCCCGCTGTTCGGATACCAAGGCCTCCCGAAGCGCGTCCTTGTCCCGGTAGTTGCCGTAGTCGCTATGCGAAGCCTGACGATGCGCAGTGAGGCTCGGCGGCTCCGGTCCCTTCAAGATCGCTCTCATGCGTCGTCCGTCATGAAGTCCAGCAGGGTCCGGGTGCGCGTCACCTCGGGATCGTCCTCCCCCAGCCGGCTCGACAGTTCGGCCAACAACGCGCGGGCGTCGTCGAACCGGTCGTCTCCGATCGTCCGGGATATATTCGAGAGCAGCGCTTTCACATCCTCCGTCCTCGGCTCCGCGCCCATGATCTCTTCCAGCACCCTACTGGAATCGACGCCGAAGGAATGGAGCGGCGAATAGACCTCGCCATCGGCGATGATCTGGATGCGGTCGCGCTCCACCTCGCCGATCACCTGCGGCGAATGGGTCGTGGCGATGAACTGGCATTTCGGGAACGTCTTGGTGAGATTCCCGACGATCCGCCGCTGCCACGCCGGGTGGAGGTGGAGCTCGATTTCGTCGATCAGAACGACCGCTTCGGCCTGGGCGGCCGGGTCCTTCATCTCCGGGTTGGCCTGCGCCAGCCGGCGGGTCAGGTCGAGCGCCATCGCCAGAACGCCCCGCTCGCCGTCCGAGAGCAGTCGAACCGGCAGCGTCGCGGCGTCGCGGTCGATCAGGAGCGAGCCGCCGCCCGCGCTCTCGCCGCCCGCGCGCAGGTTTCGGAAGCCGGGGAGAAAGCGCGTTACCGCTTCCTCCATGGCGTCCAGTATGCGCCCCGCCGCGGGCAGCTCCGGCTTCAACGCCTCCTGCGCCCGCATCCATGCCTCGAGCTCGCCGAGACGAAGCCGTCGGTCCGACAGCGCCGACGAAAACGCGGATTCCACGCCGCCCGCCGCCGCGCGCCCCGCGGGCGACCTTTCGGATGGAGCCGCCCGGTTCGTCGAGAACAGAACGGCCAGGGGCCGGCCTTCCGGCTCGTTGCCCGTAGCGATCCGCGGCGCTTCTCCGATGAATCCCGCCTTTTCGGGCGTGTCATGCGCCTGTTCGCCCGGTCTGCCTGCCTGCTTCGCCCGCGTCGCGGCGCGCTCGCGAGGCTTGTGGAGCGCGTAGACGTGCGGTCCGTTTTCCTCGCAGTTTTCGATGTCGCACGCGACGTCCAGTGCGCCGGCGCCCATTCGGATGTCTCCGGCCTCGAAACGCACGACGCGACTCCGATGCGCGTTGGCGCGCCGGACCACGTCGGAAAGGCAGACGGCCAAGGCGTCGAGAACGGTGGTCTTGCCGACCCCGTTGACCCCGACGACGAGATTGAAGCCGGGCCGGAAGCGAAGCTCGGCCGCCTCGATCGCGCGGACGTTCGCCAGTTCGAGGCGCGCGACCCTCACGCGGCGCCCTCCACGTCGATTTGGCCGGTGACCGCCGCCGCGATAAGGGCGGCCCGGCGTTCCTTGAGCAGAGCGATGGTTTCTTGTGTCTTGGCCGTCAGTTCATCGAGCCGCGCCGTTTCCCGGTCGAGGTAGTCGGCGATAGCGCGCTGCCGGGCCAAAGGATGGATATGAACCGGGATGTTTGCAAGATCGATTGCATTGATTGCGGGATAGCTTACACCGACAGAACGCTTATCAACTTCAGCGAGAAACTGCTGTTCTCGAAGGGCATACTTGCAGTAATTTGCGTCGAATTCCGACAGTGGACGAACGACGGCAAAACCCGTAGATGCGATCATGTTATCAGGTGGATTATGAACCTGTGCGATCGCCTGCAAGTACGTTCTTACTGTTGAGATGATCACATCACCGTCACGGACACGCCGACGAGCACGGCTCGGGGCATCTTCAAACCGGTATGCGGAAGCTTCAGCAATCTTTCCAGACGATACGATATTACCGATATCAATATACACGATCTCGAAGTTCGGGTCGGTGTCCTCTCCGAGAACTTCGTCGTTGATGCCCGCAACATACTTGAGCTTGCGCTGGGTAAGCGAAACGGTGGTACCTTCTTCACCACTCACCCCAACACTTGTGGCCTCCCGCAACAGACGCACGATCTCTTCCTCCGCCGCCTTCAGGTCGGCGTCGATCTCCTCCAGCGGGCGCGGCGGCGTGTACTTGTGGAAGTGACGGTTGAAGGCGATCTCGTACCCAATCTTGTCCTTCTCCCGGTCCATCCAGGCGTCGGGCAAATTCGGTCGGACCTCGCGCTCGAAATAGGCGTCGACGTCCTGCTTGAGCGGCACGTTCTCGAAATCGCGCAGCGCCGGGTCGGGCTCCCACCCGCCGGCGCGACCGCCCGCGGAGACCGGCTCGGCCTCGGGATCCTTGCGCGTGAAGACGTCGCGAAAGAGCTTCCGCTCGTTCTGCGTCCAGCGGGAGCCGCGCTCGCGCAGCAGGCCGCGGATGCGGTCCTGGACGGCGTTCCAGTCCGGCAGCGGCTCGCGGCCGAGCGCCCGGTCGATGGCCTGCACGTCGTCGAGCAATTCCGGGCAGGCGTCGAGGAAACGCGCCTTGTCGTCGATCGTCATCCGGTAGCGCAGCCGCAGCGGGCGCTCGACGGTGACGCGGGTATAGCCGAAGTCGGCATTGTCGAAGAGCTTGCAGCGCTCGCCGTCCTCGAAACGCCCGTAGAGGCGCACGATCTCGTCGATCTGGCTCCCGGTAATGTGGCGGCGCTTGTCGCCGAGGCTGCGCTTGCTCTCCGCGCCGCCGCCGGCGGTCCATACGTTGCGCGCGTCGACGAGCTGGATCCGGCCTTTGCGCCGTCGCTCCTTGCGATTGGTGACGATCCAGACATAGGTGCCGATGCCGGTGTTGTAGAACATCTGCTCCGGCAGGGCGACGATGGCCTCGAGCCAGTCGTTCTCGATGATCCACTTGCGGATCTCGCTCTCGCCCGATCCGGCGCCGCCGGCGAACAGCGGCGAGCCGCTGAAGACGATGGCGAGGCGCGAGCCGTGCTTGCGCTCGCTTGGCGCAAGCCGTTCGAACTTCGCGATCATGTGCTGGAGGAACAGCAGCGAGCCGTCGCTCACCCGCGGCAGGCCGGCGCCGAAGCGGCCGGCGAAACCGTCCCTCTCATGCTCGCGCTTGATCTCGTTGCGTTGCCTCTTCCAGTCCACGCCGAACGGCGGGTTGGTGAGGAAATAGTCGAAGGTCTGGCCGTCGAACCCGTCTTCGGTGAGGCTGTCGCCGAAATGGATGTTGTCGCCGCCGCCATTGTGATCCACCTGCTTCATCAGCATGTCGGAGGCGGCGGTGGCGAAGGCCCGATTGTTGTAGTCCTGGCCGTAGACGAAGAGCTTGGCCTCCGCGTGGTGTTCGCGCAGGTAGTTCTGCGCCTCGGCCAGCATGCCGCCGGTGCCGCAGGCCGGATCGAGCAGCGTGCGCGCCGTGCCCGGGGTCGCGAGCAGCGCATCGTCGTCGATGAACAGGATGTTCACCATCAGCCGGATCACCTCGCGCGGCGTGAAGTGGTCGCCCGCGGTCTCGTTCGCCAGCTCGTTGAAGCGGCGGATCAGGTTCTCGAAGACGAGGCCCATCTGCCGGTTCGGGACCCTGTCCGGGTGCAGGTCCACGTCGCAGAATCGGGCGACCACGAGATAGAGGATGTTCGCCTCGCGCATCCTGTCGATCTCGTTCTCGAACTCGAAATACTCGAAGATGCGGCGCACGTCGGCCGAGAAGCCCTGGATGTAGCCGGCGAGATGCGGCGCGATCTGGTCCGGGTCGCCCTTCAGCCGGTCGAAATCGAGCGGCGAGTGGTTGTGGAAGCGCTGACCCGCCGCCGCGTTCAGCCTTGCGTCCAGCGCCGCGCCGTCGAACCTGCCCTTCAAACGCTCGTAATCCGCGAGGACCTCCGCCTTGCTGGGGGCGAGCACGCAGTCGAAACGGCGTAGCACGGTCATCGGCAGCATGACGCGCTCGTATTGCGGCGGGCGGTAGGGGCCGCGCAGCAGGTCGGCGATCTGCCAGATCAGGTTCGCGAAATCGACGCCGTCGGCCATCCGTCCGACCGTTTCCGGACATGCGGGCGGGGAGAGCCTGCGCAGGCGAAGGGCCGATCCGGGCTCTCCCCGCTCCCGAAGATACCAGCGGCCCGGCCCGTCGTCTTCAACCTCGGGCGCATGACTCCGGTTCGAGCCCGCCGGGGACGCGCGATCCGGCGGCGCCGCTCGCTCAGCCGCGGGCCAGGGTCTCGATGGCGCGGGCGTGGCAGGCGGGGTCGCCGGCGGCGGCGATGCGGCCGTCGGACTCCAGCGTGAGGGCGCAGCCCCGCCAGTCGGTGACGACGCCGCCGGCGCCCTCGACCACCGGGACGAGGGCGCAGAAGTCGTGCGCCTTCAGCCCCGCCTCCACCACCAGATCGAGGAAGCCCGAGGCCAGCAGGCCGTAGGCGTAGCAGTCGCCGCCATAGAGGGTGAGCCCGACCGCCGCGGCCAGCCGCCGGAAGGCGGCCCGGTCGCCGCCGGCGAACATATCCGGCGAGGTGGCGTTGAGGATCGCCCGGTCGAGGCGGGCGCAGGCGCGGGTCGCGGCCGGCGCGCCGTCGAATCGCGTCGGCAGGCCGCGGGCGCCGATCCAGCGCTCGCCCGAAACCGGCTGGTCGATGACCCCCAGGATCGGCGCGCCGTCCCGCGCCAGCGCGATCAGCGTGCCGAACGTCGGCTTGCCGGTCATGAACGCCTTGGTGCCGTCGATCGGATCGAGCACCCAGACCAACGATCCGCCGGCGTCGCCGCCGCCGAACTCCTCGCCGATGACGCCGTGCGCCGGCGCGCATTCCGCCAGCAGGTCGCGCATCGCCGCCTCGGCCTCGCGGTCGGCGGCCGTCACCGGGGTCCGGTCGGATTTCTCCTCCACCGCCACGGGCGTGCGGAAATAGCGTCGGATCACGGCGCCGCTGGCGTCGGCCAGACGCCCGGCGAGATCGACGAATTCCTGCGGGCAGCGGTCGTCCATGCCGGGGCGGGGCATGGCGGCGCGGGACGAAGCGGAGACCGCGGCGGACGCGGTCAGGGAAGGGCCGCGGGCGCGTCGCTCAGGCTGCGGAGATAGAGGATGACGTTGGCCCGGTCCCTGGCCTTCTTGAGGCCGACGAAGGCCATCTTGGTCTTCGGCGCGTAGGCCTTGGGCTTGGCCAGGAAGGCGTTGAGGCTCTCGAAGCTCCACACGCCCTCCATCGCCTTCAGCGCGGACGAATAGGCGAACCCTTCGCGGCGCGCCTGCGGCGCGTTCACGATGGCCCACAGATTGGGGCCGACCTTGTCCTTGCCGTCTTTCGCCGTGGTATGGCAGGCGGCGCATTTCTTGAACGTCTTCTTCCCCTTCTCCACGTCGGCCGAGGCCAGCAGCGGCGAGACCGGATCGAGCGGTTTCGCGGCCGGGGCGGCCGCGCCGGCGGGCGGCCTGGCGGCGATCTCGATCTCGGCGGCGACGTGCGATGCGGGGCGCACCAACCCGTCGCCGACCATCCCGATCACCCATAGCGACAGCAGCGCCAGAAGGCCGGCGCCCGCGATCTTGTTCGCTTCCATCGTCGACATGGTTCGGTTCCCCGCGGTGGAGCGGCCCGGCGCCGGGGGCGGAGCGGAACCCCACACATACCCGGTTTCGCGCCCGGAACAAGAGGCGTAGATGTATATTGCCGCATCCGCAGCGACGAAACCCCTTATCATCGGACCGTGCCCCGCTCGCCCGTGACCCGCCCGCGCAACCCGATCGTCGTCATCCCGGCCCGGCTCGGCGCGACGCGGCTGCCGGACAAGCCGCTCGCCGACATCGGCGGCGAGCCGATGATCGTGCATGTCTGGCGGCGCGCGGTCGCGGCCGGCGTCGGCCCCGTGATCGTCGCCTGCGGCGACGCGCCGATCGCGGCCGCGGTCGAGGAAGCGGGCGGACGCGCGGTGCTCACCGACCCGGATCTCCCGAGCGGCTCGGACCGCGTCCATCGCGCCCTCGCCCAGGCGGACCCGGAGGGCCGACGCGACGCGGTGGTCAACCTCCAGGGCGACGTCCCGGGGCTCGCGCCGGCGCATCTCGCCGCGGCGCTGGACGGGCTCGCCGACCGCGGCGTCGCGATCGCGACCCTGGCGGCGCCGATCCGGCGCGCCGCCGACCGCGAGGACCCGAACGTGGTCAAGGCCGTGATCTCGCTCGCCGACGGCGCGCGTCGCGGGCGGGCGCTCTACTTCACCCGCGCGCCCGCCCCGGCGGGAAGCGGGCCGCTATATCACCATTTCGGCGTCTACGCCTTCCGGCGGGAAGCGCTGGAGACGTTCGTCGGGCTGCCGCCGAGCGGGCTCGAGAACCGCGAGCGCCTCGAACAGCTGCGCGCGCTGGAGGCCGGGATGCGAATCGAGGTGACGCTGGTCGACGACCTGCCGGTGGAAGTCAACACGCCCGCCGACCTGGAGCGCGCCCGCGCGATCCTCGCCGGCGCCGCGGCGGGCTGAGGAGCGCCCCCTTGCCGGCGCGCGGCCGACCGTCCAACCGGATCGCGTTCCAGGGCTCGCCCGGCGCCTATTCGGACCTCGCTTGCCGCCGCTCCTACCCGACGATGGCGACGCTGCCGACCGAGGCGTTCGAGGACACCTTCGCCGCCGTGCGCGAGGGTCGCGCGCGGCTCGCCATGATCCCGATCGAGAACTCGGTGGCCGGGCGGGTCGCCGACATCCACCGGCTGATGCCGGGGTCGGGCCTCCACATCGTCGCCGAGCACTTCATGCGCGTGAACCACCATCTGCTGGCGCCCGGAGGCGCCACGCTGCGGACGATCCGGACGGTGCACAGCCACGTCCACGCGCTCGGCCAGTGCCGCGAGACGATCGCCCGGCTGGGGCTCCGCCCGGTAGTGCATGCGGACACCGCCGGGGCCGCGGCCGAGATCGCGCGCGCGGGCGACCCCGCCGCCTGCGTGATCGCGTCCGAACTCGCCGGCGAGATCTACGGGCTCGAATCGCTCCGGGCCAACATCGAGGACGCCGAGCACAACACCACGCGCTTCCTGGCCCTGTCGCGCCGGGCGGCGATGCCGAAGCGGAGCCGCGGCCGGGTCGTGACCACCTTCGTCTTCGAGGTGCGCAACGTCCCCGCGGCCCTCTACAAGGCGCTGGGCGGCTTCGCCACCAACGGCGTCAACATGACCAAGCTCGAAAGCTACATGATCGGCGGCGGCTTCGACCAGACGCAGTTCTACGCCGACATCGACGGCGACCCGCGCGACCCCGGCGTGAAGCTGGCCCTGGAGGAGCTCGCCTTCTTCTCGCACCGGGTGACGCTGCTGGGAACCTATGCCGCCGACGAGTTCCGGTTCGGCTGAATCGACCGGAGGGGCGATTTTTCGCTTGACACGGGGGAGCGTTTGTGTTACCATCCGCACAATTGATGGATGTGACCGGAGCCCCGCGGCGGCCCGTCGGCGGGGTCCTTCGTCACCCGAACCGGAACCCGCCGGAAAGCCGGCCTTCCGCAATCGAAGATTGCGTAGTAGGCAACGCTTCGGATGCAGGCGTGGCTTCTGCGCCGCGCCGGCGCCGATCAAGGCGGGGCCGTGCAGGGTGGACATCTCCGCCCGCAGGCAGGCCGTTTCGGAACGCAAATCCCCCTGCTTTTCACCTGCTTTCGCCCTGCTTCTGACCGGTTTTTGCCCTGTTTTTTCCGTGCCTTTTTAGCATAACCTGTTGAAATATAAAGAAACTGTAATTTTTTCGTCGGCTGGGCGGCTTCCAATCCTCCCCCACCGCCGCCCGAACCCCCGGACGGCATGGCGGGACACGCCGGCTCGAAGCGGATTCGGCGGCGTGTTTTCTGCAATCAAAGGTTGTATTGCATCGCCCGGAAAAAGCGCGGGCCGCGGCCGGGGCGGGAACGCGGGCTACCCCGTCGCGACCCAGTCTTCGATCAGCCGCCGGGCGATCGAATCGGAGCGCGGGCGGCGGTCGATGCCGGCCCCGCCGGCGGCGAGCTCGGCGCGGGTGAACCAGCGCGCATCTTCGAGCTCCTCGCGGTTCATCGCGATCTCGTCCGACCGCGCCTCGGCGTAGAAGCCCAACATCAGCGACGCCGGGAACGGCCAGGGCTGCGACGAGTGATACCGGACCCCGGCGACTTCGACGCCGACCTCCTCCCCGACCTCGCGCGCCACCGCCTCCTCCAGGCTCTCGCCGGGCTCGACGAAGCCGGCCAGGGTCGAATACATGCCGTCGGGCCATTCGCCCTTGCGCCCGAGGAGCGCCCGGTCGCCCCGGCTGACCAGCATGATGACCGCCGGATCCGTGCGCGGGAAGTGCTCGGCCCCGCAGCCGGGGGCGGCGCAGACGCGGAGATGCCCCGCCTGTCGATCCTCGGTCGCGCCGCCGCACACGCCGCAGAACCGATGCCGCGCGTGCCAATGCAGGATACCGCGCGCATAGGCGAGCAGCCCCCCCTCTTCCCGGCCCAGCAGCGCGCCGACGCTCCGCAGATCGACGAACTCGCCGCGCCCGTCGAGCGTCGCCGATACGGCCGGCGCCTCCAGATGCGACAGATCGACGGCGAAACGGGCGGCGTCGCCGGCGAGGCCCAGGAACACGGTCTGGCGGCTCGCCGCCACCAGGGCCTCCGCCTCGGGCGCCCGGATCATGACCGCGCGCGGCGACCCGCCCGCGGCGACCAGGCTCCTCGACCGCCATACCGGCAGGATCCGCGTCGATTCGCTGCGCAGCAGACGCGCCAGCCACGTCTCGTCGCCGCGGCGCCCGGCGACCCGGTCGAGCCCGAATCCGGCGTAGAAATTCGGCCCATCCATCCGGGCGAGCGTCGCACGACGCGGGCGGCGGCGCAACGCCGCCGGGATCTGCGACTGATCTTCCTTCGCCGGGACCGCGGGAAGCTGGTATACTGCGCGCGGGAGGTTGGCCGCGGACGGGACGCTCGCCAACCCGGTCAGGTCCGGAAGGAAGCAGCCGTAACGAGTATCTCCCGGGTCGCCGGTCCAGCCTCCCAACCGCCGCCCCGCCGATGCGTCACCGCGATGCGCGACGATAATGGCCCGAACCCCATGACCGGCGAACCGGCGGCGACGCCCTATCGCGTGCTCGCCCGCAAATACCGCCCGACCAGATTCGGCGAACTCATCGGCCAGGAGGTCGTGGTCCGGACGCTGACCAACGCCATCGCCTCGGGGCGGCTGGCGCATGCGTTCGTCCTCGCCGGCGTGCGCGGCGTCGGCAAGACCACGACCGCCCGCATCATCGCGCGCGCGCTCAACTGCGTCGGACCCGGCGGCGACGGCGGCCCGACCGCCGAGCCGTGCGGCGTCTGCGAGCATTGCGCGGCGATCTCCGAAGACCGCCACGTCGACGTGCTGGAGATGGACGCGGCGAGCCGCACCGGCGTGGACGACGTCCGCGAACTCATCGACGGCGTGCTCTACCGCCCGGTGACCGCGCGCTACAAGATCTACATCATCGACGAAGTCCACATGCTGTCGCGGAACGCCTTCAACGCGCTGCTCAAGACGCTGGAGGAGCCGCCGGCGCACGTGGTCTTCGTCTTCGCGACGACGGAGATCCGCAAGGTCCCGGTCACCGTGCTGTCGCGCTGCCAGCGCTTCGACCTGCGCCGGGTCGAGGCGGCCGCGCTGGCGGCCCATTTCGGCGACGTCGCCGCCAGGGAAGGCGCCGCCGTCTCGGCCGGCGCGCTGGCCCTGATCGCCCGCGCCGCCGACGGCTCGGTCCGCGACGGGCTGTCGCTGCTCGACCAGGCGATGGCGGACGGCGGCGACGCGGCGATCGAGGAAGACCGCGTGCGCGACATGCTGGGACTCGCCGACCGGGGGCGGGTGTTCGATCTGCTCGATGCGCTCATGCGGGGCGACGCGGCGGGCGCGCTGCCGATCTGCCGGGAGATGCACGAGGCCGGCGCCGACCCGCTCGCCGTCCTGCAGGACCTGCTGGAGCTGACGCATTGGCTGACCCGGCTGAAGGCGGTCCCCGACGACGGCGGCCTCGCGGTATCGGACGTCGAGCGGGCGCGCGGGCGGACCATGGCCGGCGCCCTGTCGATGCCGGTGCTGACCCGGACGTGGCAGCTGCTGCTGAAGGGCGTGGGCGAGGTCCAGACCGCCCCGTCGGCGATGCTGGCCCTGGAGATGCTGCTGGTCCGCCTCGCCTACGCCGCCGACCTGCCGCCGCCGGCGGAAGTCATCGAACGCCTGCGATCCTCGCCGCCCGCCGCCGCGCCCCCCGTCGGACCGCCGACCGGGACGCCGCCGGCGCGCGCCGAAACCGCCGGGACCGCCGGGACCGCGCCGGCCGTCGTCCTCCCGGACGACCGCAGGCCGATCGACCATCCGCTGGTCCAGGAGGCGCTGAAGACCTTCCCGGGGGCCACCGTCGAGAGCGTGCGCGAGGTCGGGTCGGCGGCCCTCTTCGACGCCGAGCCGGTCGAGGACGATACCAATGGAGACGAGCCGTCATGACGAATCTCGGACAACTGATGAAGCAGGCGCGGGAAGCGCAGACCAAGCTGGAGGAGATTCGCGAACGGCTCGCCGCGATCGAGATCGTCGGAACCTCGGGGGCCGGGATGGTCTCGATGACGATGAACGGCAGAGGCGCGCTGCGCGCCGTCAAGATCGACCCCGCGTTGTTGAACGGCGACGAGGCGGAGGTCGTGGAGGACCTGATCGTCGCCGCGTTCAGCGACGCCAAATCGAAGGTCGAGGCGCGGGCGGCGGAGGAATTCTCCAAGGCGACCGCCGGCCTCCCGCTCCCGCCCGGGCTCGACCTGTCGCTCTGATCCCGCGCCGGCGCCCGGTTTCCTGCTGCGGCGCCGGGGAGAGTCGCGATAGGATGCAGGCCTCCTCGCCAACCGCAGAGCCCGCCATGCAAGAGAACCCGCCGCCCGACCGGATCGCCGACCTGCTGGGGGGCCGGGTCCGGGTCGTCAATATCGGCCTGGAGCGGTTCGCCGACGCCCTGCGCGCGGTCGGCGCGCCGGTCGTCCACGTCGAATGGACCCCGCCCGCGGGCGGGGACGCGCGGCTGATCGCCCTCCTGGACAAGCTCGGCGCCTGATCGGCGGGGCCGGCGCGTTGGACCTCATCGACGAAGCCAACCGGGAGGCCGTCCGGCGGATCGTCGAGGCGGAGCCGGTTCTGGTCGACGTGCTGCCGGCGGCCGAAGCGATCACGGGGCTGGCGGACGGGATGATCCTCCATGCCGGCCCGCCGATCGACTGGGAGCGGATGTGCGGCCCGATGCGCGGCGCGGTCGCAGGCGCCGCGGTGCTCGAAGGATGGGCCGCCGATCTCGACGCCGGCGCCGCGCTCGCCGCCGCCGGGGAGATCGTCTTCCGGCCCAACCACGATTTCGGCGCGGTCGGCCCGATGACCGGGCTGATCACGCGCGGCATGCCGGTGCTGGCGGTCGAGAACCGGACGTTCGGCAACCGGGCGTTCTGCACGCTGAACGAGGGCGTGGGCAAGGTCATGCGCTTCGGCGGCAACGACGCCGGCGTGCTCGACCGCCTGCGCTGGCTCGCGTCGGACTTGGCGCCGGCCTTGTCGGCGGCGCTGCGCCGGCGCGGCGGCTTGGCGCTCAAGGGCGTCGTCGCCCGCGGCCTGTCGATGGGCGACGAGATGCACCAGCGCAACGTCGGCTGCACCAGCCTGTTCCTGCGCGAGATGGCGCCGGCCCTGGCGCAGGAGGTCGGCGGCGCCGCGCTGGCGGAGGTCTTCGCCTTCATCGGCGGCAACGACCAGTTCTTCCTCAACGTCGCGATGGCGATGGGCAAGGCGATGGCCGATCCGCTGCGCGGCATCGAAGGATCGAGCGTCGTCTCGGCGATGTGCCGCAACGGCTCCGAATTCGGCATCCGCGTCGGCGGGCTCGGCGACCGCTGGTTCACCGCCCCGGTGGAGACGCCGCGCGGCCTCTATTTTCCCGGCTTCGGCGAGGCCGACGCCAACCCCGACATCGGCGATTCGACCATCGTCGAGACGGTGGGGCTGGGCGGGTTCGCCATGGCCGCGGCGCCGGCGGTGGTCGGGTTCGTCGGCGCGGGCTCGGCGAGCGAGGCGCTCGACTGCACCCGCGCGATGCAGGAGATCGCCGTCGGGCGCAACCCGGAATGGACCATCCCGGCGCTGGATTTCGCCGGAACGCCCGCCGGCATCGACGTCCGCAAGGTGGTGGCGACCGGGATCGCGCCGACGATCAACACCGGCATCGCCCATCGCGAACCGGGGATGGGCCAGGTCGGGGCCGGGATCGTGCGCGCGCCGATGGCCTGCTTCGAACAAGCGCTGGCGGCCCTGGCGGAAAGGCTGGGCGCCGCGTGAGCGCCGTCGCGGTCGCGAACCGCATCCGCCGGGGGTTCTATCTCGATTCGGTGGCGCTGATGCGGCTGTCGCAGGAGCTCGCCGCCCTGCCGGGGGTGGACGCGGGATCGCTGATGACCGGCGCCGACGCCAACAAGGCGGTGCTCGGCGAAGCAGGCCTGCTGGCCGAGGAAGGCGAGAGCGCCGGCGCCAACGACGTGATCATCGCAGTGCGGGGCGCCGACCGCGCAGCCCTGGACGCGGCCCTGGACCATGCGGCGGCGGCCCTCGACCGCCCGGCCGCCGGCGCGGGCGGCGCCCGGAGCTGGAGCCCGAAGTCGCTGGACGGGGCGCTCGACGCGCTGCCGGCGGCCAATCTGGCGGTGATTTCGACGCCCGGCGCGTTCGCCGCCAGGGAGGCGCGCAGGGCGCTCGCCCGCGGGCTGCACGTCATGCTGTTCAGCGACAACGTGACCGTCGAGGACGAGTGCGCGCTCAAGGCGGAGGCGGAAGCGCGCGGCCTGCTGCTGATGGGGCCGGACTGCGGCACGGCGATGCTGGGCGGCGCGCCGCTGGGGTTCGCCAACGCCGTGCCGCGGGGCGAGGTGGGGATCGTCTCGGCCTCGGGCACCGGCCTGCAGGAGGTCGCGTCGCTGATCGCCCGCGGCGGCGGCGGCGTCAGCCACGGCATCGGCGTCGGCGGGCGCGATCTGGGCGATGCGGTCGGCGGGGCGACGACGCTGCGCGCGATCGACGCATTGGAGCGCGACCCGGCGACCCGGCGCATCGTGGTGATCTCGAAGCCGCCGGGCGAGACGGTGGCCGCGCGCGTCCTCGAACGCGCGGCGCGCGGGACCAAGCCGTTCACGATCTGCTTCCTGGGAGGGCGGCCGGCGGAGACCGCCGGCGACGCTTGGTCGGTGGCGACGCTTCGCGACGCCGCCCGGCGCGCGCTCGGCCGGGAGGCCGCGGCGTTCGACCCCGCGGCCGCGGCGCGCGCCGCCGCTCCCGGCAGGCCCGGAGCCGATCGCGTATACGGGCTGTTCGCGGGCGGTTCGCTCTGCGCCGAAGCGCAGGTGGTGCTGCGCGACGGGGCGGGGCCGGTCTTCTCCAACGCGCCCATCGACGGCGTGGCGCGGCTCGCGGAAGATCCCGGAGCCGGGCACGTGCTGATCGATCTCGGCGCGGACGAATATACGGTCGGGCGGCCGCACCCGATGATCGACCCGTCGCTCCGCGATCGCGCGCTCGGCCGGGCGCTCGCCGACCCCACGGTCGCCGCGGTGCTGCTCGACGTGGTGATCGGCCACGGCGCCCATGACGACCCCGCCGCCCATGTGGCCCGCGCGGTCGCGGCGCGCGCCCCGCGCCCGGCGGTGATCGCATCGGTCTGCGGCACCGACGACGATCCGCAGAGCTACTCCGGGCAGCGGCGCATTCTGGAGGAAGCCGGGGTCACGGTGGCGCCGTCGAACGCCGATGCGGCGGCGGCGGCCTTGGCGGTGGCGCAGGCCGGGGCGCGTCGCGAAACGCGGCGATGACCAGGACCGCCCCGGCGAGCGCGTCCCAGCCGGAGGTATGGCCGATGGCGTCGAGCTCGCCGAGGCGGCGCGGGAGATCGGAGCCGCCGGCGCAGAGCGCCGCCATCGCGGCGTGAAGCGCCGCCGCGCCCTCGCCGCGGGCGGCGCTGGCGAGATGGGCGAGGCTGATCCGGTTGGTGCGCGCGGGCGCGGCGGCGAGGGCGCGAGCGCCGAGCGAATCGGCGAGATCGCCGCGGCCGAGGGCGCGCAGCGCGATCATGGCCCCGCCGACGAAGTCGTCGCCCGACGGCGTGAGCCCGGCCCCCAGTCCGATCAGCCCGGCCGCCTGCGCGGGCGCCGGCGGCGGCGCGCCCCCCGGGGCGGCGACGGCTTCGGCGAGCCAGCGCGCCAGCGCCTCGATCGGCCCGGCGGCGGCGCGGCGCGCGATCCGGTGGAGGCGGTCGGCCTCGTCGGGCGCGGGCGCGTCGAGGGGCAGCGCGGCGGGCAACCAGCCGACGTCGCCGAACCGGCCCCGTTCCGCGGCGAGCCGGCCGAGCCCCAGGGCGAGCGTCCGGCGGGTCCAGCCGCCGCGCGGCGCCGCCGGACGCCAGAGCTTCGCCGACGCGAAGGACAGGACCGCGTCGCCCAGCGTGAGCCGCATCCCGGCGATCCGCCCCACGACGCCCGGACGCAGGCCCGCGGCCTCCCAGTCTGGAGCGCCGGTCGGATCGCACAGCGCATTCAGCGGGCCCGGCCCCAGCGCCGTCGGACCGAAGCAGACCAGCGCGGCGTTTCCGGTCTCGGGGTTTCCGGTCTCGAGATAGAAGCTCCGTCGGAACACGGCGATCGCCTCGCCCCGGCGGGCCGCCGCCAGATGCCGCCGCGCGGCGCTCCCGAACTGCGTCACGACGCAGTGAAGGGGCCGGGGCCGCGCTCCGTTCACCGCGCCTCGTCGGCCAGGACGTGCGTGCCCGTCTCGCCCCGGAGGGCGAACGGCGCGTCTTCGAGATGGGCGATGACCGCGCGCTTGCCGCCGCCTTCGAGAAAGGCGATCGCGGCGTCGATCTTGGGCCCCATGCTGCCGGGCGGGAAATGCCCTTCGTCGCGATACGCCCGGATGGCGGCGAGCGAGACCCGGTCGAGCTCCCGCTGATTCGCCGTCCCGTAGCCGAGGGCCACCCGGCGCACCGCGGTCAGGATCATCAGCGTCTCGATCCCCAACACGTTGGCCATCAGCGCCGAGGTCCGGTCCTTGTCGATGACCGCCTCGACGCCGCGCCGGACGCCCATCGGGCCGCGCACGACCGGGATGCCGCCGCCGCCGCCGGCGATGACCGCGGTTCCGGACTCGGCGAGGGCGCGGATCAGGGAAATGTCGACGATGTGCCTGGGCTTCGGCGAGGGCACGACGTGGCGCCAGCCGCGGCCGGCGTCCTCGCGCATCGTCCAGGACATCTCCTCGGCGATCGCCTGCGCCTCGTCCCGGTCGTAGAAATACCCGATCGGCTTGGTCGGATCGGCGAAGGCGGGATCGTCGGGATCGACTTCGACCTGGGTCAGCAGGCACACGACGTGGCGCGGATCGCCGGCCTCGCGCAGCGCGTTCTCCAGGGCCTGCATCAGCAGATAGGCGATTCCGCCCTGGCTGTGGGCTACGCAGATGTCGAGCGACATGGGCGCGACGCGCCCGCGCGCCAGCGTCTGGCGCATCAGTATCTTGCCCACGACCGGCCCGTTGCCGTGGGTGACGACGAGTTCGCCGCCCAGCTGCAGCAGCGGCAGCAGCGCCCGGCCGGCCGCCGCCGCGTAGCCGAGCTGCTCGCCGACCGTGCCGGCGATGCCTTCCGGATGGATGGCGTTTCCGCCGACGGCGACGAGAAGGCGCCGCGGAATTTCGAACGCGCCGGCCAAGGCGGGGCGGCCTCCCTCCGATCCGGGTCCCGTTCGCCGGCGGCGCCATGACCCGGTGGCGCGACCGGCCATTGCGGATATAGAGTAGCGCCGACGGCGGGCGAATTGAACGACGGCGGGAGCGGACTGCGATGAGCGACCTGTTTGGCGAGTTGGATCCGCCGCCGCGGCTGCTGTTGGGGCCCGGTCCGATCAACGCCGAGCCCCGCGTGCTGCGCGCCCTGGCGGCGCCGCTGTTGGGCCAGTTCGACCCCGACTTCACCGAGCACATGAACCAGGTCATGACGCTCTATCGCGGCGTCTTCCAGACGGCCAACCGCTGGACGCTGCTCGTCGACGGCTCGGCGCGGGCGGGAACCGAGGCGCTTCTCGCCTCGATGATCACGCCGGGCGACCGCGTGCTGGTGCCGGTGTCGGGCCGGTTCGGGCAGCTGCTGCGAGAAATCTGCGAACGTTGCCGCGCCGACGTCCGGGTCGTCGAGGCCGAGTGGGGAACCGTCTTCGAAGCGGATCGGATCGAGCAGGCGCTCGAGACGCACGACCCGAAGATCGTCGCCGCCGTCCATGGCGATACGTCGACCACGATGGCGCAGCCGTTCGAGGAGATCGGACCGATCTGCCGCGAGCGCGGCGTCTACCTGTATGTCGACGCGACGGCGACGCTCGGCGGCATGGACGTGGCCGTCGATGCGTGGCGGCTCGACGCCGTATCGGCGGGCCTCCAGAAATGCCTGTCGGGCCCGCCCGGCTCGGCCCCGGTCACCTTCAACGACCGCGTGGCCGAGCTGGTGTCGAAGCGCAAGCATATCGAGCGCGGCATCTGCCCCGAGGGGATCGGCCCGGGCGAGGGAGAGCGCATCCAGTCCAACTATTTCGACCTGCCGATGCTGATGGACTATTGGAGCGAGTCGCGGCTGAACCACCACACGGAAGCCACGTCGATGCTCTACGCCGCCCGCGAATGCGCGCGCATCGCTCTGGCCGAGGGGCTTTCGGCGCGGTTCCGCCGACATGCGACGACGTCGCGCGCGCTGACCGCGGGCCTCGAAGCCATGGGCCTCGAACTGTTCGGCGACCGGCGCCACAAGATGCACAACGTCACCGGAGTCCTGATCCCGGACGGCGTCGACGGCGACGCCGTCATCCATGCGATGCTGGAAGATTTCGCCATCGAGATCGGGACGGCGTTCGGCCCGCTGCGCGGTCGCATCTGGCGGATCGGGACCATGGGCTACAACTGCCGCAAGGACGTGACGCTGACCTGCCTCGCGGCCCTCGAAGCGACGCTCCGCCGGCGCGGCCACGACGCCCCGCCGGGCGCCGGCGTGGACGCGGCCCTTGCGGTCTACGACGGCGCGGGTTGAAGCGGCCGCATCGCGAACGCCGCGGCGAACCACAGCGCCGCGACCCACCACGTCTGCCAGATCCCGAAGGCGAGCAGGCAGCTGATCCAGCCGGCGACGACGAGACCCCACAGGAAGGCGCGGTCGCCGGGCGCGAGGCGGCGGATCGCGAAATGGACCGCCGCGGTCAGGGCGCATAGCAGCGCGGCACCGACTACGCCCATCTCGAGCCAGACTTGCAACAGCATGTTGTGCGGGTGCAGCGACCCCTTGATGGGCATGGAGTCGATGGTCTCCGGGCCGTCATGGAGTATCGGCGGCGACGTGTCCAACCCCCAGCCGAGCGCCGGGCGCTCCTCTACGCGCTCGGCGACGGCGCGCCAGATGACCAACCGGTGGGCGCCCGAATGGGTGAGCAGCGACCGATTGGCGAAAATGTCTTCGTTGGACGGGAACCATCGCGGCGCCGCAGGCATCGCGAGGGTCGCGACGACCATCAGGACGGTCAGAATCGCCGGGGCGAAACGGGCGCTGCAAAACACCAGACCGAGGACGACGCCCCCCGCCGCCATCGCGGCGATGGCGGTATTGCTCGGATAGAAGGCGACGACCAGCAGGGTGGCGGCGCAGAGCGACAGCCCCGTCGCCCGTTTTCCGCGACGCCAGAGCTGCAGGGCGACCGGCCACACGAAGAGCGAGAGCGCGACCGCGCCGGTGTTGAAGCTGGACCATAGCAGGTCGGGTTCGGCGAGCCAGGCTTCGCCGTACCGCGTCAGACGCCGCAGCGGGGCGCCGGCCACCCGCTCGACCGCGAGCAAGGCGAGCGCCGCGCAGAAGCCGGCGGTCAACCGCTCGCCGAAGACGTCGAACCGGTCGGGTTCGAGCCGGCGGACGGCGTCGACGACGATCAGGCCGGCGAGCAGGGTCGGCAGAAGCTTCCCCAGCTTCAGCAGCGTGGCGCCTGGGTCGATCGACCAGGCGAGGCTGAGGCCGCCCCACGCCGCGAGCGCGCCCAGGATGAGCGCGAACGCGGGCGGCAAACGCGGGCGGGAGCGCTCCGCCAGCGAGCGAGCGAGTATCAGGGCCGCGACTGCGGCGATGAGAGGCGCCAGGACCAGGTGGGAGACGACGCTCGCCGCGGGCGCGACCGCGGCGGCCGCGGCGAGGACGCGGCCGTTATCGATCCGCCAGTGAACCGGCCCGGACGACACGCTGGATTCGCTCCTCCGACGACGCGCCGCCTGCGCGGCGCGAACGAGTCCCCCCCCCCCCCCCCGCGGGGGCCGCGCTCCGGCGACTCTTCCGCGCAGCGGGAGGCGACATCCGGCGACCTCTCAACCGCCGGGGCCGGCCAGCATAGCGGCATCCGGGGCCGGATCGAACCGCACGACTTCGCCGTTGGCGACCCGGCGGCCGGTGAGCGCGCGGATCACCCCCCAATGGGTGACGACCGCGGTCTCGCGCCAATTCGCGTTTCGCGTCGCCGCCCGCCCGAATCCGCGGCAGCGTTCGAGGAACGCGGCCTCGGATTCTTCGCCGGACGGCCACCAGATCTCGTCGAACCGTTCGAACTCGAAGCCGGTCCAACCGGCGGCGAGCGCGGATCGCGGGGTGCCCACGTCGCAGCTGAAGGCGCATCGTTCGCGCACCCGCGCATCGACGACGACCGGCAGGCCCAGCGACTCCTGGATGATCGCCGCGGTCTCGAGCGCCCGGACGTAGGGGCTGCACACCAGACGACCGACCGGCCGGGCGCGGAGCGCATCCGCCATCCGCCCGGCCTGGGCGCGGCCCCAGGCGGTCAGCCGGGGATCGGCGAGGCCGGGGTCCCGCCGCGAGGCGCCGTAGATGACGTTGAACATGGTCTCGCCGTGGCGCAGCAGGATCATCGACGGCCCGCCTTGCGGTCGTCCGGTTCGACCTCCTCGAATCGGCCCTCGATGACGCCCGCCTCGCCCGGCGCGCGCGCGGCCCCGGTCCCGGGCGAGACCCGCGCGAACGCCAGGAGCCGGCGAGCGAGCGAGCGCCGCAACCGGGCGCGGAGGCCCGGCGCGAACAGCGCCAGCCCGCCGGCATCGGTGACGAAGCCCGGCGCGAGCAGCAGCGCGCCCGCCAACAGCAGGCACAAGCCGTCGAACAGCTCCTCGACCGGCGGCCGGCCGCTGGCCAGGTCCCGCCGCGCCCGCCGCAGCGTCGCCAGCCCCTGCAGGCGCAGCAGCCCGACGCCGGCCGCGGCGGTCGCGACGACGGCCAGCAGGGTGGGCCACAATCCGATCGCGCCGCCGACTTCGACGAAGACCGCGACCTCGACGATCGCCGTCGCGGCGAAGGCGAGCAGTATGACGGCGGGCATGCTTGCGATTTTCCGGCGTAACGCCTATGTACTGTCCCCGTCGGCGGGCGGCCGAGGCCGAGGGGTGCCCGGGTCGATCCGTTGGGCAAGGTTTATCCAACGTTCGGGCGTGCGTCCAGCCATCGGCACGCGGAAGGCTGCGATCATGGACGGCGGGTTCCAGTTCCTCGACATCCTCTTCTTCGCGATGATCGCCGCCTTTCTGGTGCTGCGGCTGCGCCGCGTGCTGGGCCGGCGCACCGGCCATCAGCAGCGGCCGCCGGAAGGCGCCGCCATCCCGCGGCCGGAACCGGAGGCGGAAGGCAAGATCATCGAGCTCCCCGACCGGTCGGGACCTCCCGCCGACGCCGACCCGACGGCGACGGACGATGCGGCGGACGACCCGATCGCCGCCGGTCTCGCGCGCATCCGGTCGGCGGACGCCGCGTTCGACGTCGGCGAGTTCGTCCACGGCGCCCGATCCGCCTTCGAGTTGGTCGTGCATTCGTACACCACCGCCAACATGGGCGCGCTGCGCGGCTTGGTGGACGATGACATCCTCGACAATTTCATCGTGGAGATCGACGCCCGGCTCGAACGCCGCGAGGTGCTGATGACGACGGTCATCGCCATCCGGTCCGCCGACATCGTCGACGCCGAGCTGGACGGCCGCACCGCGGTCGTGACGGTGAAGTTCGTCACCGAGCAGGTCAACGTGACGCGCGACGCCCAAGGCCGCGTGATCGATGGCGACCCGAATCAGGTCACGGACGTGACCGACATCTGGACGTTCTCGCGCAGCGTGCGCGCGCGCGACCCCAACTGGAAACTGATCGAGACGCGAAGTCCGAACTAGCCTGCACAGGCCAAGCGTGCGCCCGAAGCTCGTCCTGCTCGCCGCGGCCCTCGCCGCGGCCGCCTGCGCTCCCGCCCGCGAGCCGGCGGAGGAGGCGCTCTCGCTGACGCCGGTGGCGTTCGCCGACCTTCCCGGCTGGCCGGCGGACCGCCATGCCGAGGCGATCGGACCGTTGAACCGGTCCTGCGCCGCGCCGCCGCGCCGCGCCGCCGGCGTCTGGCGCGCGATCTGCGCCGCGGCGGGGCGGCTCCCGCCCGGCGACGACGACGCGGCGCGCGCCTTCTTCGAACGCTGGTTCGCGCCGCATCTGGCCGCGGCCGGGCGAGCGTCGGAGGGGCTGTTCACCGGCTATTACGAGCCCGAGCTGCGCGGCTCGCGCGTCCGCAGCGACGAATACCACGTCCCGATCTACCGCAAGCCGCCCGATCTGGTCGGCGTCGATCTCGGCCGCTTCCGCCCGTCGCTCCGGGGCCGGCGCATCGCCGGCCGCGTCGTCGACGGCCGGCTCGAACCCTACGCCTCGCGCGCCGACATCGGCGCCGGCGCGCTCGGGGGCCGCGGGCTGGAACTGCTGTGGGTGGACGATGCGGTCGATGCGTTCTTCCTCCACGTCCAGGGGTCGGGCCGGGTGGCGCTCGCCGGCGGCGGAGTGCTGCGCATCGGCTACGCCGGCGGCAACGGACGCCCCTACCGCTCGATCGGCGCCGAGTTGATCCGGCGCGGCGCCGTCGCGCGCGAGGACATGTCGATGCAGGCGATCCGATCCTGGCTGCGGACGCATCCGGACCGCGCCGACGCGCTGATGAACGCCAACCCCTCCTTCGTGTTCTTCCGCGAACTCGACGGCGAAGGCCCGGTCGGGAGCCAGGGCGTGGCGTTGACCCCCGGCCGCAGCCTTGCGGTGGACCGGCGCCACGTCTCGCTCGGGCTGCCGATCTGGCTCGACACCGCCGACCCGCTGGACCCCGGAAAACCGCTCCGCCGCCTGATGGTGGCGCAGGACACGGGCGGCGCCATCCGCGGCGCGGTGCGGGGCGACGTCTTCTGGGGGCACGGCGCGGACGCCGCCGCCCGCGCCGGCCGGATGCGCGGCGCCGGGCGGTACTACCTGCTGCTCCCGCGCCCGCCGGCGCGGCCGGGGCCGACGAGCTGACCGGGGCCGGTCGGTTGGCGAACGCAGCGCCCGCGGTCGGACTGCTGGTCACCTGTCTGGTCGATCTGTTCCGGCCGCGGGTCGGATTCGCCGCGGTCCGGTTGCTCGAACGGGCGGGCTGCCGCGTCGTCGTCCCGCCCCGCCAGACCTGCTGCGGCCAGCCCGCCTACAATGCGGGCGCCGCCAAGCTGGCGCGGCGGATCGCGGCCGACGTGATCGCCGCCTTCGAAGGGGTGGACTACGTCGTCGCCCCGTCGGGCTCCTGCGCGGCGATGGTGCGGCGCCACTACCCGGCGCTGTTCGCCGGCGACCCCACGCTCCGACGGCGCGCCGAGGCGGTCGCCGGGCGCTGCTGGGAGCTGACGTCGTTCCTGACCGATGCGATGGGAATGGAGCGGGTGGAGGCCGAATTCCCCGGCGACGCCACGTATCACGACGCCTGTTCGGGGCTCCGCGAGCTCGGCGTCCGGGCGCAGCCCCGGCGGCTGTTGTCCACGGTATCGGGACTCGCGCTGGCCGAGTCGGACGCGGCGGACGTCTGCTGCGGCTTCGGCGGCCTGTTCTGCGTCAAGTATCCGGAAGTCTCGGAGGCGATGGCGGACGACAAGATCGACGACGTCCTGGCGACCGGCGCGTCGACGCTGCTGGCCGGCGATCTGGGATGCCTGATGCACATCGCCGGCAGGCTGTCCCGGCGCGGGGCCGGGATCCGCGTCCGCCACGTCGCCGAACCGCTCGCCGGCATGGCGGACGGACCGGCCATCGGCGAACCGGGGCGCGGATGAGCGATGCAAGCGAGCGCCCACGCCTTCCGCGACAACGCGGCCCGCGCGCGGCGCGACGCCACGCTCCGCGCCGCCCTCGCCAAGCTGCAACGCGACACCCGCTCGGGCCGCGCGGGGCTGATGGCGCGGCTGCCCGAGTTCGAGGCGCTCCGGGACGCCGGCAAGGCGATCAAGGACGACGCGCTGGCCCGGCTCGACCGCCATCTGGAGGCGTTCGAGGCGCGGGTGGCGGAGAGCGGCGGCCACGTCCACTGGTGCCGCGACGCGGGCGAGGCCTGCGACGCCGTCCTCCGCATCTGCCGCGGACGCAAGGCCGCGACGCTCGCCAAGGGCAAGTCGATGATCTCGGAGGAGATCGCGCTCAACGCCTTCCTCCGGCGCCGCGGGATCGAGCCGATCGAGACCGATCTCGGCGAATACATCCTCCAGCTGCGGGACGAGGCGCCGAGCCATATCGTGATGCCGGCGATCCACCTGACCCGGAGCCAGATCGCCGACACCTTCCGCGACCGCCATGCCGGGCGCGACCCCGGCCGGCCGCTCGACGCGGCGCGGGAGATCACCGACGAGGCGCGGGCGATCCTGCGCGAGAAGTTCCTCGCCGCCGAGGTCGGGCTGACCGGCGCGAATTTCCTGATCGCCGAGACCGGGACCGCGGTGATCGTCACCAACGAGGGCAACGGCGACCTGGTGCAGACCCTGCCGCGCACCCATATCGTGCTCGCCAGCATCGAGAAGATCGTGCCCACGGTCGCCGACGCCTTCACCCTGTTGCGGCTGCTCGCGCGCTCGGCGACGGGACAGGAGATCACCTGCTACACGACGTTTTCGACCGGACCCCGCCGGCCGGGCGATCTCGACGGACCGGAGGAATATCACGTCGTGCTCGTGGACAACGGCCGCAGCGAACTGCTCGGCGGCCCGTTCCGCGAGGTGCTGCGCTGCATCCGCTGCGGCGCCTGCCAGAGCCAGTGTCCGGTCTACGGCGCGGTCGGCGGACATGCCTATGGCTGGGTCTATGGCGGGCCGATCGGGGCGGTGCTGACTCCGGCCCTGACCGGCATCGACCGGAGCCATCCGCTGCCGGAGGCATCCTCCTTCTGCGGCGCCTGCGAAGCGGTCTGCCCGGTGCGCATCCCGCTGCCGGGGCTGATGCGCCGATGGCGCGAGCGCGCGTTCGAGCGGCGGCTCGGATCCCCCGCCTCCCGGCTGGGCCTCGCGGTCTGGGGCGCTCTCGCCCGCCGCCCGGCGGCCTATCGCCTGGCGAGCCGCCTCGTCGCCGCGGGGCTGGCGCTGGCGGGCCGGCGCCGCGGCCGCCTGCGGCGGCTGCCGCTGGCCGCGGCATGGACGGCGGCGCGCGACCTGCCGGCGCCCGAGGGCGGCACTTTTCTGAGCCGATGGAAGGGCGGATGAGCGACGCGCGCCGGTCGCCGAATTCCCGGGCCGGCGCGACCGCCGACCTGAGCCGATGGAGGAGCGGATGAGCGACGCGCGGATCGAAATTCTGGCGCGCATCCGGCGGAACGCCGGCGCCGGATCGGGGGCCGCGGCGCGGGAGGCGGCGAGGCGGGCCGCAAGCGCGCCCCGTCCGATCCCGGCGCGCGCGCGCGGCGCGCCGGCGGCGCTGGTCGAGCGCTTCGTCGCCATGGCGACCGAGGCGGCGGCGACGGTCGAGCGCGTCGCCGGGCCGGCGCGGGTCCCCGAAGCGGTCGCGGCCTGGCTGGGCGCGGCGGGCCTGCCGCCGTCGATCGTGACCGCCCCGGACGAGTCGCTCGACGCCATCCCGTGGTCGACGCAGCCCGGGCTGCGCCGCCGCCGCGGCCCGGCCGAGGCGACCGACCGGGTCGCGGTCACGCCGGCCTTCGCCGGCATCGCCGAGACCGGCACGCTGATGGTCCGATCCGGCCCGGCGACGCCGAACGCGCTGCATTTCCTGCCCGACGTCCACATCGCGCTGCTGCGGCGCGACGCGATCGTCGGCGGCTACGAAGACGCCTGGCGGCGCCTGACCCGCGACCGCGGCGCGCTGCCCCGGACCGTGGTGCTCATCACCGGACCGTCGCGCTCCAGCGACATCGAGCGCACCGTCCAGATCGGGGTTCACGGCCCGCGCCGCCTGCGCATCCTGCTGCTCGATGGCGACGGACGCTGATCGGCGGGGCGGGCCGCCGCGCCCGGGCGCGGGCGCGGTCGATCCGGCGGAGGCGGCGCTGTTCCGCGAGGCGATGCGCGACGCGAAGCCCCTGGCGCCAGGCGAGCGCGCCGCCGATCCCGCGCCGGCGCAGCCCCCGGCCGGGCCGCCGGCGGCGTCCGCCAAGCCTCCGCCCCCGCCCCCGCCGTCCCCGCCGCCGCGCGCCGAGGCCCCCGCGGGCCTCGACCGGCGCAGTGCGACGCGGCTCCGGCGCGGCCTGATCCGCCCGGAGGCGCGGCTCGACCTGCACGGATCGACCCAGGCGCAGGCGCATCGCGCGCTGGCCGAGTTCATCGCCGGCTCACGCGGCGCCGGCCGGCGCTGCGTGCTGGTCATCACCGGGCGCGGCGAGCTCGGGGCCGGCGTGCTGCGGGCCCAGCTGCCGCGCTGGCTCGACTCGCCGCCGATCCGCGCCGGCGTCCTGGGCGTAGCGCCGGCGCAGCCCAGGGACGGCGGGGCCGGCGCGTTCTACGTCCTGCTCCGGCGGCCCCACCGTCCGCCGCGGCGCTGATTGCGGCGACCGGTCGATTGCGATACTTCCTGGCGCGCGGCAACGGGGGAGACCGGAGCGATGGCGACGGTGCGAGGACGAGGCGTCATCGACAGGGAAGCGCTGGCGGGCGAGGAGATCCAGGCGCTGCGGCGCGCCGGCGAACCGCCCGAGGGGTTGCCGTTCCAACTGCGGAAGATCGGCCATGTGGTCCTCAAGGTGCGCGACCTCGAGCGCTCGCTCGCCTTCTATACCGGGGTTCTCGGTTTCCGGGTGTCCGACGTCTACCCGGAGACGATGATGCCCGGGCGGATGGCGTTCCTGCGCTGCAACGCCGATCATCACGGGGTCGCGCTGATCGGCGGCGCCGACGGCGAGATGGCCAACGCCGAGCTCGACCATATGGCGTTCGAGGTCGCGACGCTCGACGAGGTGCTGCGCGCGCGCGAGCATCTGGCCGCGCACGGCGTCAAGATCGACTTCCACGGACGGCGCCGGGCCGGCTGCCAGGTCGCGGTCGAGTTCCGCGATCCGGACAATCACCGCCTCGAAATCTATTGGGGGCTGGACCGGATCGCCGCCGGCGGCCGCGCGCGCCCGCCCGACGAGTGGCGCGAGGCGCATTCGATCGAGGCCGCGATCGACGACCCGCCGCCGGGCCAGGACACGACGCTCGCCGATCCGGCGCTGCGCGCCCGGCCGACCGGTCGCGCCGGGGCGTAAACCGCGGGAGAAATCGCGGGAGATCGGCCGCCGCGGCGCGGCCCCGCGGCTACAGGATGAACTTCGACAAATCGGCGTCCTTGGCGAGGTCGGCGACCCGGTCGCCGACATAGGCCGCGTCGATGCGGATCGCTTCGCTGGCGCGGTCGGCGGCGGTGAAGCTGATTTCGTCCAGCAGCCGCTCCATCACCGTCTGCAGGCGCCGGGCGCCGATATTCTCCACCGAACGGTTGACGTCGGCGGCGACCCGCGCGATCTCGGCGATGCCCTCGTCGGTGAATTCCAGCGTCACCTGCTCGGTATCCAGCAGCGCCGTGTACTGCCGGATCAGGCTCGCCTCGGGCTCGGTCAGGATGCGCCGGAAATCATCCTCCGTCAGCGGCTTCAGCTCGACCCGGATCGGCAGCCGCCCCTGCAGCTCGGGCAACAGGTCCGACGGCTTGGCGAGGTGGAACGCCCCCGAGGCGATGAACAGGACGTGATCGGTCTTCACCGGGCCGTGCTTGGTGGCGACGGTGGTGCCTTCGATCAGCGGCAGCAGGTCGCGCTGCACGCCCTCGCGGCTCACGTCGGCGCCGAAACGCTCGGAACGCGCCGTGATCTTGTCGACCTCGTCGAGGAAGACGATCCCGTTCTGCTCCACCGAATCGATCGCCTCGCGCACCACCGCGTCCTCGTCCAGCAGCTTGTCGGCTTCCTCCTCGACCAGAACGCCGTGCGATTCGGCGACGGTCATGCGCCGGGTCTTGGTGCGCCCGCCGAAGGCCTTGCCGAAAATATCGCCCAGATTGATCATCCCCATCTGGGCGCCCGGCATGCCGGGGATCTCGAAGGTCGGCAGGCCGGCGCCGCCCGAGTTGGACAGTTCGACCTCGATCTCGCGGTCGTCGAGGCTGCCGTCGCGCAGCATGCGGCGGAATTTCTGCCTCGTGTCGGCGCTGGCGCCGTCGCCCACCAGCGCGTCGAGCACGCGCTCCTCGGCGTTGATCTCGGCCTTGGCGGCGACCTCCTTGCGCTGGCGCTCGCGCACCATGTGGATGGCGATCTCGATCAGGTCGCGGACGATCTGCTCCACGTCGCGGCCGACATAGCCGACCTCGGTGAACTTGGTCGCCTCGACCTTCAGGAACGGGGCCTGGGCCAGCCGGGCGAGCCGGCGCGCGATCTCGGTCTTGCCGACCCCGGTGGGGCCGATCATCAGGATGTTCTTGGGCAGGACCTCCTCGCGCAGCTCGTCCGGCAGCTGCTGACGGCGCCACCGGTTGCGCAGCGCGATCGCCACGGCGCGCTTGGCGTCCTCCTGTCCGACGATGAACCGGTCGAGTTCGGAGACGATCTCGCGCGGGCTGAAACTGGTCACAGGCGCTCCACGACGACGGTTTCGTTGGTGTAGACGCAGATGCCGGCGGCGATCGACATGGCGCGGCGGGCGATCGCCTCGGCGTCGAGCCCCTCGGTCGCGACCAACGCGCGGGCGGCGGCCAGCGCATAGGCCCCGCCCGACCCGAGGCCGATCAGCCCGTCCTCCGGCTCCAGCACGTCGCCGGTGCCCGACAGGAGCAGCGAGACCGTGCGGTCGGCGACCGCCATCATCGCCTCGAGCCGGCGCAAATAGCGGTCGGTCCGCCAGTCCTTGGCCAGTTCGACGCAGGCGCGCATCAGCTGCGCCGGGTGCTGCTCCAGCTTGGCTTCGAGCCGCTCGAACAGGGTGAATGCGTCCGCCGTGGCCCCGGCGAACCCGGCGATCACGGCCCCGTCGGACAGGGTGCGCACCTTGCGCGCGTTGGATTTCAGCACCGTTTGGCCGAAGGTGACCTGGCCGTCGCCGGCGACGACGACCTGGCCGTCCTTGCGCACCGCGAGGATGGTCGTGCCGTGCCAGGCATTGGGATCGGTCGGCGACATGGACCCCCCGTCGAACCGCCGGCCGCGGTCGTAGAGCCGTCGAGACGGCGGGCAGGATGCGGGAATCCGCGCGCGCCCGTCAAGGGGCGGAGCGCCGCCATGCGCTGGCGCGCGGCGCGGCTTCCTGGTAATACTGCGCCCGGATTCCAGGAGAATCGCGATGCGCGAGGCGTCCGTGACCCGGACGACGCGGGAGACCGGCATCGAAGCCGCGGTCGACCTCGACGGCGCCGGCCGCTGCGACGTCTCCACCGGGATCGGCTTCCTCGACCACATGCTGGAGCAGCTCTCGCGCCACAGCCTGATCGACCTCACGCTGCGCGCCCGGGGCGACCTGCATATCGACTTCCACCACACCACCGAGGATACCGGCATCGCGATCGGCGCCGCCGTCTCCAAGGCGCTGGGCGACCGGCGGGGCATCGTCCGCTACGGCGCGGCGACGATCCCGATGGACGAGACGCTGTCGCGCGTCGCCATCGACATTTCGGGGCGCCCCTTCCTGGTCTGGCGGGTCGCGTTCACCCGCCCCAAGCTGGGCGACATGGATACCGAACTGTTCCAGGAATGGTTCAAGGGGTTCGCCCAGGCCGCCGGCGTCACGCTCCACGTCGAAACCCTGTACGGCGAGAACAACCACCACATCGTCGAGTCGTGCTTCAAGGGGCTCGCCCGGGCCCTCAAGACCGCGACCGCGATCGACCCGCGCGGCGCCGGCGCAGTGCCGTCCACCAAGGGCGTCCTCGGCGAGGCCGGCTGACCGCGGCCCCGCCCGGACCGGAGAGGCCAGCACGTGACCGCGCCGGGCGACGTCGCCGTGATCGACTACGGATCGGGCAATCTGCGTTCGGCGGCGAAGGCGCTGGAGCGGGCGGCGGCCGGGATCGGGCCGCGCCGCCGCGTCGTGGTGACCGACGACCCGGCGGCGGTCGGGCGCGCGAGCCACGTCGTGTTGCCGGGGGTGGGCGCCTTCGGCGACTGCATGGCCGGGCTCGGCCGCCTGCCCGGCATGCGGAGCGCCCTCGAGCGCCACGCGATGCGCGACGGCAAGCCGTTCCTCGGCATCTGCGTCGGGATGCAGCTGATGGCCGATCGCGGGCTCGAACACGGCGTGCGGCCGGGGCTGGGATGGATCGCCGCCGAGGTGCGCCCGCTGGAATCGCCGGGCCCGGACGTCAAGATCCCCCATATGGGGTGGAACGAGCTCGACCTCCTGGCCCCGGACCATCCGCTGCTGGCCGGCATCGACCCCGGCGCGCACGCCTATTTCGTCCACGGCTACGGCTTCCATGCGGCGCGGCCGGCCGAGATCCTGGCCGCGACCGATCATGGCGGCCCGATCGCCGCGCTGGTCGGCCGCGGCAACCTGGCCGGCGCGCAGTTCCATCCCGAGAAGAGCCAGGCCGCCGGCCTGACGCTGCTGCGCAACTTCCTCCTCTGGCGGCCCTGAATGACCGGCGATGCGGACATCTCGGTCGAGCTGGCCGCGGCGCTGGCGGATCGGGACCTGGCGGACCTCTGCGATTCGACCGAGTCGGCGATCCTCGACGGCGGCGGTTTCGGCTGGCTTGCGCCGCCGCCGCGCGCCGCCCTCGAACGCTACTGGAAGGGCGTGCTGCTGGTGCCGGAGCGCGACCTGTTCATCGGCCGGCTGGAGGGCGCCGTCGCCGGCTCGGCCCAGCTGGCGCGGCCGCCGAGGAACAACGAGGCGCAAGCCTTCGCCGCCACGATCACGGCCAACTTCGTGGCGCCCTGGGCGCGCGGGCGCGGCCTCGCCCGCGCGCTGACCCTCGCGGTCGAGGCGGCCGCGCGAGACCAGGGGTTCAGCCATCTCAACCTGGACGTCCGGGCGACCCAGACCGGGGCGATCCAGCTCTACGAATCGCTGGGCTTCGCGCGCTGGGCCACCAACCCCGACTACGCCCGGGTCGAGGGCCGCATGGTCGCCGGGCATTACTATTCCAAGCGGCTCGCGGCCGGATGAGATGATCGTCTACCCGGCCATCGACATCAAGGAAGGGCTCTGCGTCCGCCTGCTGCGGGGCGACAGGAGCGCCGCGACCGTGTTCAACACCGACCCCGCCGATCAGGCGCGGAGCTTCGCCGACACCGGCTTTGCGTGGCTGCATCTGGTCGATCTCGACGGCGCCGCCGAAGGCCGGCCGGTCAACGCGCGGGCGGTCGAGGCGGTCGTCGAGGCGGTCGATATTCCGGTCCAGCTGGGCGGCGGCATCCGCGACCTCGACACCGTCGCCCAATGGCTCGACCGGGGGGTGCGCCGCGTGATCCTGGGGACCGCGGCGCTCGCCGACCCGGGCTTCGTGCGGACCGCCTGCGAACGCTACCCGGGGCGCATCGTGATCGGCATCGACGCGCGCGGCGGCCGCGTCGCGACCGACGGCTGGTCGGTCACGTCGAACGTCAAGGCGCTCGACCTCGCCCTCCGCTTCGAGGAGTCGGGGGCGGCGGCGATCGTCTATACCGACATCAACCGCGACGGGATGATGATCGGGTTGAACGTCGAGGCGACCGTCGATCTGGCCTTCGCGCTGACGACGCCGGTGATCGCCTCGGGCGGCGTCGGCTCGATCAACGACCTGATCGAACTCAAGGCCAACGAGGCCGCGGGTATCGAGGGCGTCATCTGCGGCCGCGCGCTGTATGACGGGCGGATCGACCCGGCCGAGGCGGTGGCGGTGGCAGCGGGCTGACGGGATGCTCAAGGCGCGCGTCATCCCCTGCCTCGACGTGAAGGACGGCCGCACGGTCAAGGGCGTGAACTTCGTCGATCTGGTGGATGCGGGCGATCCGGTGGAGCAGGCGCGGGTCTACGACGCCCAGGGCGCGGACGAGCTGTGCTTTCTCGACATCACCGCGTCCAGCGACGACCGCGACACCTTGTACGACGTGGTCGCGCGCACCGCCGAGCAATGCTTCATGCCGCTGACCGTGGGCGGCGGCGTCCGCGCGGTCGACGACATCCGCAAGCTGCTGCTCGCCGGGGCCGACAAGGTCTCGATCAACACCGCCGCGGTGCGCCGCCCCGCCCTGGTCGCCGAGGCGTCGGTGAAGTTCGGCGCCCAATGCATCGTCGTCGCCATCGACGCCAAGCGGGTTTCGCCCGGCCGCTACGAGATCTTCACCCATGGCGGGCGCGCCGCCACCGGCATCGAGGCCGTGGCGTGGGCGCGGCGCATGGCGGACGACGGCGCCGGCGAGATCCTGCTCACCTCGATGGACCGCGACGGCACCCGCGAAGGCATCGACCTGGAGCTGACCCGCGCGGTCGCCGACGCGGTCCCAATCCCGGTCATCGCCTCGGGCGGCGTCGGCGCGCTCGACCATCTGGTCGCGGGCGTGCGCGACGGCGGCGCGAGCGCGGTGCTGGCGGCCTCGATCTTCCATTTCGGCGAGCACACCGTCGGCGCGGCCAAGGCCCATATGCGCGCCGCCGGCATCCCGGTGCGGCCGTGACCGGCGGCGGCGAATCGGCTATGCAGGGCGCATCGAACGTCGACGCCCGGCCCGTGCCCTCTCCGCCGCCCTCCCCGCCCCCCGACTCGAGCGTCCTGGAGCGCCTCCATGCGACGATCGAACGCCGCAGGGGCGCCGACCCCGAGACCTCCTACACCGCCCGGCTGCTCGCCGGCGGCCCCGTCGCGGTCGCCAGGAAGCTCGGCGAGGAAGGGGTCGAGGCCGCGCTCGCGACCGCCTGCGCGGACCGGTCCGGGATCGTCGCGGAAAGCGCCGACCTGCTCTACCACCTGCTGGTCGCCTGGGCGGCCGGCGGCGTCGCGCCCTCGGAGGTGTGGCGCGAGCTGGCGCGCCGCGAGGGCGTCTCGGGGATCGAGGAGAAGCGCGCCCGCAACCCGGCCGGGAAGGGATGACCGATGGCCTATGACGACGACAACGTGTTCGCCCGCATCCTGCGCGGCGAACTGCCCTGCAACCGCATCTACGAGGACGAGCACGCCTTGGCCTTCCACGACGTCGCCCCGCAGGCGCCGGTGCATGCGCTGGTCATCCCCAAGGGACGCTACGTGTCGATGGACGACTTCACCGCCAATGCGAGCCTGGCGGAGCAAGGCGGGCTGCTGCGCGCCGTCGGCGCCGCGGCCCGCGAGCTGGGATTGCCCGAGGCGGGCTACCGCGTGCTCGCCAATTGCGGCCGCCATGCCCATCAGGAGGTGATGCACCTGCACTTCCACGTCTTCGCCGGCAAGCCGCTCGGCCGGATGCTGGTCGACGGGCGCGACCCGCCGGCGTAGCGGGGCGGAGGGCGCGCGGCCTCCCGCCGGGATTCGATATGCCGACGCCCGAAGCCGCCGCCGTCCGACCGCCCGCCGATCGGACGGAAACGGATGGATAATCGGATGGCGTCGGCCTATCCTGCGATCGGGTGGAAACGGGTGGATCCATGGGTGCGGGTTTCGACGCCTCCTCCTTGACGATCACCAACGAGATTCTTGGGCTCATCGCCGAAATCGACGAATTCAAGGGCGCCTGGCGGGCCATCGGACGCATCGCGCCCGAGCGGCTGTCGAGCTTGCGGCGGGTCGCGACCGTCGAGAGCATCGGCTCGTCCACCCGGATCGAAGGGGCGCGGCTCAGCGACCGCGAGGTCGAGCGGCTTCTTTCGAATCTCGAGGCCCGGTCCTTCGCGACGCGCGACGAGCAGGAGGTGGTGGGCTATGCGGACGCGATGGAAACCGTCTTCGCCGGCTGGGAGGCGATCGATCTCACCGAAAATCACGTCAAGCAGCTTCATCGCGATCTTCTGAAGCATTCGGTCAGAGACGAACGCCATCGCGGCGAATACAAGACTTCGCCCAATCACGTCGAAGCGTTCGGCCCCGACGGCGAGCGCCTCGGCGTGGTCTTCGCCACCGCATCGCCCTTCGAGACGCCGGGGCGGATGGCGGGGCTGGTCGCATGGACGCGCGCGAATCTGGACCGCGGCGAGCTTCACCCGCTTCTGGTCATCGCGGTCTTCGTCGCAACCTTCCTGGAGATCCACCCGTTTCAGGACGGCAACGGCCGCCTCTCCCGCATCCTCACCACCCTGCTGTTGCTGCGAGCCGGCTACGCCTACGCGCCTTACGGCTCCCTGGAGAGCGTCATCGAACGGAGCAAGGACGCCTACTATCTTGCCCTGCGCCGAACCCAGAGCACGATTCGGACCGACGCGCCGGACTGGCGGCCGTGGATCGTCTTTTTTCTGACGGCGTTGCAGCGGCAGAAGCGCCACTTGGCGGCGAAGATCGAGCGCGCGCAGCTCTTCCTCGGCGATTTGTCGGAACTGTCGCTCCGCATCCTGGAGATCGCCCACGAGCAGGGGCGCGTAAGCGTCGGCGAGGCGGCCCGCATCACCGGCGCCAGCCGCAACACCGTCAAAGACCACGTGAGGAGGCTTGCCGCGAACGGCCATCTGTCGCGCCATGGCGCCGGCCGGGGCGCCTGGTACGCGCCCGCATGACGCGATTCCCCGGCGCTGTAGAGACTCGGACTCTAAAGATTCCGACTCTCTACGGCCAGTCCTCGAGCCGGCCGATAAACTCGATCGGTCCCCGACCTACTCCGTCAAATCCCCCCAGAACTCCTTGACCTTGGCGAAGAAGCCTTCGGATTCGGGGTTGGTGGATTCGGCGCCGGCGGCCTCGAACTCGGCCAACAGCTTCTGCTGGCGTTTGGTCAGGTTGACCGGGGTCTCGACGTTGATCTCGATATACATGTCGCCGCGGCCGCGGCCGTGGAGGCCGGTCATGCCCTTGCCGCGCAGGCGGAACTGGCGGCCGGTCTGGGTGCCGGCGGGAATCGTCACCTTGGCGCGGGCGCCGTCGATCGTCGGCACCTCGACCGCGCCGCCCAGGGCCGCCTTGGTCATCGGCAGCGGCACCCGGCAATAGACGCCGGTTCCGTCGCGCTGGAAGATCCGGTGCGGCCGGACGCCGACGAAGATGTACAGGTCCCCCGGCCCGCCGCCATGGACGCCGGCCTCGCCCTCGCCGGACAGGCGGATGCGCGTTCCGTCCTCGACCCCCGGCGGGATCGTCACCGACAGGGTGCGCTCGCGGCGCACGCGCCCGCTGCCGGCGCATTGCGCGCAGGGCTGCTCGATCGTCCGCGCCGTCCCGCCGCAGGCCGGGCAGGTCCGCTCGACGGTGAAGAAGCCCTGCTGGCTGCGCACCTTGCCGCGCCCCTGGCAGGCGGAGCAGGCCGTCGGTCGGCTGCCCGGCGCCGCGCCGGAGCCGCGGCAGTCGTCGCAGGCGACCGAGCCGGGGACCTTGATCCGGGTCTCGCGCCCGCGGAACGCCTCTTCGAGGTCGATCTCGAGGTTGTAGCGCAGGTCGCTGCCGCGCGCGACGCCGCCGCCGCGCCGGCCGCCGGCGAGGCCGCCGAACATCTCGTCGAATATGTCGGCGAAGCCGGAAGCGAACTCGAACCCGCCGCCGCGCCCGCCCGCGGCCGCGCCGCCGCCCTCGAACGCGGCATGGCCGAACCGGTCGTAGGCGGCGCGTTTTTCCTCGTCCTCGAGGATGCCGTAGGCCTCGTTGATCTCCTTGAACCTGTTCTCCGCCGCCTGGTCGCCGCGATTGCGGTCGGGGTGGTATTTCAGCGCCTGCTTGCGATAGGCTTTCTTGATGTCGTCCTTGCTCGCGTCGCGCGCGACGCCGAGCAGTTCGTAACAATCCTGTTTCGCCATGCGCGAGAGAACCCCGATGCCCCGGCGCGGGCGCGCGGCGCGTCCGCGCCGGCGCCGCTCAGGCCGACTTGTCCTTCCGTTCGTCGTCGACCTCTTCGAAGTCGGCGTCCACCACGGCGGCGTCGTCGGCCCCGGCCGCGCCCGCCGGGCCCGCCGGGCCCTCGGCCGCGTCGCCGGCCTGGGCGGCGGCGGCCTCCTGCTGCGCCTTGTACATCGCCTCGCCCAGCTTCATCGCCGACTGCGACAACGCCTCGGTCCTGGCCTTGATCGCCTCGCCGTCCTCGCCCGTCAGCGCCTCGCGCAGGGCCGAGACGTCGGCCTCGATCGACTGCCTGTCGGCCTCCGGCAGCTGGTCGCCATGCTCCTTGAGGCCCTTCTCGGTGGAGTAGATCAGGCCGTCGGCCTGGTTGCGCAGCTCCACCTGCTCGCGGCGCGTCTTGTCCTCGGCCGCATGCGCCTCGGCCTCCTTGACCATCCGCTCGATGTCGTCGTCGGACAGGCCGCCCGACGCCTGGATGCGGATCGCCTGCTCCTTGCCGGTCGCCTTGTCCCTGGCGCCGACGTTGACGATGCCGTTGGCGTCGATGTCGAAGGTGACCTCGATCTGCGGCATCCCGCGCGGCGCCGGCGGGATGCCGATGAGATCGAACTGGCCGAGCGGCTTGTTGTCCGCCGCCATCTCGCGCTCGCCCTGGAAGACGCGGATGGTGACCGCGCTCTGGCTGTCCTCGGCGGTCGAGAACACCTGGCTCTTCTTGGTCGGGATGGTGGTGTTGCGATCGATCAGGCGGGTGAACACGCCGCCCAGCGTCTCGATCCCGAGCGACAGCGGCGTCACGTCGAGCAGCAGCACGTCCTTCACGTCGCCCTTGAGCACCCCGGCCTGGATCGCCGCCCCGACCGCGACCACCTCGTCGGGGTTGACGCCCCGATGCGGCTCCTTGCCGAAGATGTTCTTGACCGTCTCGACGACCTTGGGCATCCGCGTCATGCCGCCGACCAGGATCACTTCCTCGATCTCGCCGGCCGACAGCCCGGCGTCCTTGAGCGCCGACCGGCACGGCCCCACCGTGCGTTCGATCAGCTCGTCCACCAGGGCTTCGAGCTTGGCGCGGGTGAGCTTGATGTTGAGATGCCGGGGACCCGACTGGTCGGCGGTGATGAAGGGCAGGTTGATCTCGGTCTGCTGCGAGCTCGACAGCTCGACCTTGGCCTTCTCGGCCGCCTCCTTGAGGCGTTGCAGCGCCAGCCGGTCGCCGCGCAGATCGATGCCGCTCTCCTTTTTGAACTCGTCGGCGAGGTAATCCATGATCCGGTTGTCGAAATCCTCGCCGCCCAGGAAGGTGTCGCCGTTGGTCGACTTGACCTCGAACACGCCGTCGCCGATCTCGAGGATCGAGATGTCGAACGTGCCGCCGCCCAGGTCGTAGACCGCGATCGTCCCGCCGCCCTTCTTCTCGAGCCCGTAGGCGAGCGAGGCCGCGGTCGGCTCGTTGATGATGCGGAGCACGTCGAGACCGGCGATCCTGCCGGCGTCCTTGGTCGCCTGACGCTGCGAATCGTTGAAATAGGCGGGCACCGTGATGACCGCCTCGCCGACCTCCTCGCCGAGATACGCTTCCGCGGTCTCCTTCATCTTCTGGAGGATGAACGCGCTGACCTGGCTCGGCGAATACTTGTCGCCGTCGCTCTCGACCCAGGCGTCCCCGTTGTCGGCCTTGACGATCTTGTAGGGAACGAGGTCGATGTCCTTCCGGGTGGTCGGATCGTCGAACGGCCGCCCGATGAGCCGCTTGATCGCGAACAGCGTGTTCTCCGGGTTGGTCACCGCCTGGCGCTTGGCCGGCTGTCCGACCAGCCGCTCCTTGTCGCTCGAGAACGCCACCATGGAGGGGGTGGTTCGCGCGCCCTCGGCGTTCTCGATCACCCTGGTGTCGCTGCCCTCCATCACGGCGACGCAGGAGTTGGTGGTGCCCAGGTCGATGCCTATGGCCTTGCCCATATCCGTCATCCTTCACTGGCCGCGGCCTTCACTGGCCCCGACCTTCACTGACCGCGGCCTTCACTGGTCGCGGCGGGTCCGCCCGGCCCGGCCCGGCGCCGCCCGAACCCCTGCTCCGATCCGCCCCGGCGATCGGTTTTCCGCCGGATATATAGGCATCCCCGGTCGCGGGTACAACCCGCGGGCGGGCCGCGGGTCAACGGCCGGGGCCTTCCTCCGCGCTTTCCCCGGCCCCGTCTCCGGCTGCATCCCCGGCGTCTTCCCCGGCCTCGCCTTCGCCGGCCGCCGCGGCGGGGGCCGGCCCGGGCGGCGCCTTGGCGACGCCCACCCGCGCCGGCCGCAGCAGCCGGTCGCGAAGCCGGTAGCCCGCCTCGATCACCTGCACGACCGTCCCCGGCGGCGCGTCGCCGGTCGGAACCTCGAACAGCGCCTCGTGCCGGTCGTGGTCGAACCGCTCGCCCGCGGGGTCGATCCGTTCGATCCCCTGGCGGGCCATGATCGACTGGAGCTCGCGCTCGGTCAGCCGCACGCCCTCGACGAAGCCGGCCCAGACGTCGTCCGGTTCGGCGGCCCGATCCGGGATCGCATCGAGAGCGCGGCGCAGATTGTCGGCGACCGCCAGCATCTCGCGCGCGAAGCCGGCGATGGCGTATTTCGACGCCTCCTCGCGGTCCCGCCGGGCGCGGCGGCGGAGGTTCTCGCCTTCGGCCAGGGCGCGCAGCAGCTTGTCGTTGAGGGAGGCGATCTCCGCCGCCGGATCGGGCGCGGCCTCTTCCGCCGGATCCGCGTCCGGCGTCGCCTCGGCCTCCGCCGCCGGATCCGCGTCCGGCGGCGGCGCTACGGCCTCTTCCGCCGGCGGCGGGGGCGCGACCGGATCGGCGTCCGCCGCGTCCGGAGCGTTCTTCTCGCTGTCGTTCATGTTCGCGCGATGTCTCCTGTACCGAGCAGCCGGCCGACCACCTTGGCCGTGTAGTCGACGATGGGGATGATCCGGGCGTAGTTGATCCGGTTCGGCCCGATGACCCCGATCGCGCCGACCACCTGGCCGCCGCCGCCGGAGAACGGCGCCACGATCATCGAGCAGCCGGTGAGGTTGAACAACGGGTTTTCGGCGCCGATGAAGATCTGCACGCCGTCGCTCCCGCCGGTCAGTTCGAGCAGCCGGGCCAGCAGTTCCTGCGTCTCCAGGGCCTCGAACAGCCTGCGAACCCGTTCGAGGTCGCCGAGGGCGGCGATGTCCTCGAGCAAATGGGCCTGTCCCTTGACGATCAGCGCCCCGCCCGCCTTGTCGCCGGCCCGGACGGCCAGCCCGGTCTCCACCAGACGCTGCGCGAGCTCGTCGAGCTCGGTCCGCCGCCGCTCGATCTCGTCGGCGAGGCCGCCCTGCAACTCGTCGAGCGTCCGCCCGACCAGCCGCGCGTTGAGATAGTTCCCCGCCTCCACCAGGGCGGAGGGCGGCGTGCCCAGGGGCAGGTCGATCAGGCGGTTCTCCACCAGACCGTCGTCCGTCACCATGACCACCAGCGCGCGGCCGTCGCCCAGCGACACGAACTCGATATGCTTCAGCGGCCGGTCCGTTCTCGGCGCGGCGACCAGCCCGGCGCAGCCGGCGAGTCCGGACAGGGCGGCCGTGGCTTCGGCCAACGTCTCTTCGAGGGTCCTGCCGAGGGCGGCGCAGCGGCTTTCGATGTCCGCCCGCTCGTCGTCGGTCAGCTCGCCGATCTCCAGCAGGCCGTCGACGAACAGCCGCAGGCCCGCATCGGTCGGCAGCCGCCCGGCCGAGGCGTGCGGGGCGTGCAGCAGCCCCATCTCCTCGAGGTCCGCCATGACGTTGCGGATCGTCGCCGGCGACAGCCGGGTCTGGAGGCGGCGCGACAGCGTGCGCGAGCCGACCGGCTCGCCGGTCTTGACGAACCCGTCGACGATCTCGCGGAAGATGTCCCGCGAGCGTTCGTTGAGTTCGCCGATGACGCTGTGGGATCCGAGCTCCATATGCGCCGGGAAACCAGCCCGCATTTCTCATACCGTGAGGCGCATCGGGGCGGGGAGGAGTTCCCCGACGCAGGCGGAGCGTAGCGCAGCGGCGTCCGGTTTCCAAGCCGCCGCGCCCCGCCGCCGCCCCAACCATCCGTCATTCCCGCGAAAGCGGGAATCCAGGGCGGGAAAGGACGGGTCCTTGGCGTCCACCCCGAGCCGGCGTCACAGCCCCTTCGGCGGGAATGACGGAGGGGGCTGCGCCGACGCCCCGGGAAGGCCATCGGCTCGAGGCGGATGCGCCAACCATCCGTCATTCCCGCGAAAGCGGGAATCCAGGACGGGAAAGGACGAGTCCTTGGCGTCCGCCCCGAGCCGGCGTCACAGCCCCTTCGGCGGGAATGACGGAGGGGCGCGCCGACGCCCCGGGAAGGCCATCGGCTCGAGGCGGATGCGCCAACCATCCGTCATTCCCGCGAAAGAGTGTGTGAAGAAATCCCAAGACATCCGCGTAATTCGGAATTTTCGCCGTGTCGATAGAAACATAAATGGTCTATATGAGGAACATATATGGGTCAAATGTGGTGAATCGACTGGATAGACCACAGGTCTTGGGGTTTCTTCACACACTCGAAAGCGGGAATCCAGGGCGGGAAAGGACGGGTTCTTGGTGCCCGCCTCGAGCCGACGTCACAGGCCCTTCGTCGCCACGGAAGCAGGAATCGGGATACGAATATGGATTCCCGCTTTCGCGGGAATGACGAGGGGGGAGGCGGGACACTGGCCCCGGGAAGGCCATCGGCTCGAGGCGAATACGCCAACAATTCGTCATTCCCGCGAAAGCGGGAATCCAGGGCGGACGGGCTAGAACTGCGCCAGCAACCCCAGGCTCCCGCCGTACTCGCTGGTCCCGCTTCCGCTCGTCCGCCAGCTCGCCGCAACCCGCGCCAGGACGTTCTCGCCCAACGCGAACGTCCCTCCCGCCTCCAGGCGCAGCGCCGTCGTCCGCGCTTCCGTCCGCAGCGCCTCCCGGCCCACCCTCACCTTCGTCTCGTCCGAAAACCCCCGCTCCACGTCCAGCGAGCCGAACAGGCGGCCCGAAGAACCCGCCGCCGCCTCCAGCGTCGCCCCCAACCGGCCCGTCACCCCGCCCGCATCCTCCATCGGAACCCGGACCCGCCACGGACCGCCCGCCGGCTCCATGTCCGTGAACGCCGCCAACTCGACCCGCGACCACGCCACGCCTGCGCGCGGCGTCACCGACGCCCCGCCCACGGGCAGCCGCCCGCCGACCTCCACGCCCAGCGCATACCCCGCGCCGTGGACATTCTTCTTCGACATCTTGCCATGCGTGTGCGACTTGACGTCGACGTCGTAGGACGTCATCTGCGCCTGCGCCTCCGCGTAGAACCTCCCGGCCAGCCAGGCGGCGGAGAGGCCCGCCCCCACGCCGTCCAGCTCGACCTCGCCCACGCCCGCCATCTCCGCCTTGCCGCGCAGCCCGTGTACCGACGCTCCCAACCGGCCGTTCTCGCCGGCGAGGAGATCGACGCCCGCCCGCCCCACGCTCCGGCGGTGGTCGTAGGCGAGCCTTCCAGGCGACGTCGCCTTCTTCGCCCGCCATTCGCCCCGCGCCGCCGCCACCTGCGCCCAGCCGCCATGCGCGTCGCGCGCCGCCGACCTCCGCTCCGCCCAGGTCGGCAGGCGGTTCATCGCCAACAGCACCGAAGGCAACGCCTCGTACAGGCGGCAGCGTCCGTCCCCCGCACCCGCGCAGGAGAACGCCATCCCGCCGCCCCCGCGCCCGGGCTCGGGCCCGGGCCCAGGCCCGCCGTCCTCCGGCTCGAACCTGCTGGTGTCCGGCGCGCCGTCGGGGTTGCGCTCTACCTCACCTGTGTAACCGGTAGGCTTGCCGTTCCGGTCCTCGCGGTAGGTCTCGGCACCCACCCCATCAAGGGAGCCCTTCACCCGCTCATGCGCCGCATCGACGTCGGCCTTGTTCTGGCTGGCGATGACCCAGATCACGTCCACCATGGTCGCCGCGGCGCCGCCGCCCTGGATGGCGTGGGCGGCGCCGTTGGGGTCCACATTCCCGTTCAGGCCGATGACGACGTCGCCGCCGCCGGTCAGATGCACCGCCGCGGCGCCGCCCACGCCGCCCCGCACCTCGCCGTCGACGTATATGAGCGCCGGACCCGGGTCGTTCACCAGAATGGCCACGCCCGAGGATCCCGCGCGCACCTTGCCCTCCTTCATGACGAGCACCGCGCCGCCGCCCGACAGGTGAATCGCCGCGTCCGTCCCCCCGGTCACCGTACCCGCAACTTTGACGAGCTGGTTGAGCAGGGGAACCGCATCCGCGCCCTCGCCGCGCGTCACCGCCACGACTTCATCGGGATCGTCGTCTTCGGCGAAGCCGGGCGTGTACTTCTTTTCCAACCTCAGGCCCGGCCCCGCGTTGGCGACGTAGACGCCCGCCAGGGCGCCGGTCACGGTCGCGCCCGCAGCGACGGCGACGTCGATGCCGCCGTTCATGGCGTGGGGCGTCGCGTAATAGGCGCGGATGCCGTCGCCGCGCGAATCGATGGAGCCGGACGTCATGTTCACGCGGACGTCGCCCAGGTTGTAGCGCTCCAGCAGCGCCCGCACCGCCGTCTTGTAGGCGTCGGTGAAGCCCGCGTCCGCGTCGTCGAGCGCGGTAGTGAGAGCCGCGGCGTCACCCGCCGCCACCGCCGCCAATACCGCCTCCTCCTTCTCCGAGAGGCTCTGCGCCAGCACGTCGCGCAGCAGGGATCTCGTGACCGCGTCGTCCGTCCGGAGGTACGCCACGACGTCCGCGTCCATCACGTCGTCCAGGCCGGTCGCGCCCGTCTTGACGGCCTCCAGGACCGCCGCCGCGACCGCGACTTCCTCGTTCCCGAGCGCCGCCTTGAACTGCGCGACGTAGGCGTTGTCGTCGGTGGCGCCCGTCGGCACGGCCGCCGTCTGCGCCGCGGCGTCCGCGATCTCGCCCGGATCGTCGCCCTTGGCCGCCTGCGCCGCCACGTCGCGCCAGGACAGGGCGTGCGCCTCGATCCCCGCCGGCGCGTCCCAGCGGATGGTCTCCGCGACCGCCTTCCCGGCCGCCGACTCCCGGTCGAAGGCGAGCGCTTGCGCGGCGCTCTCCGCCGTGAAGCGGCCCTCGTCGGAGGACCCCTCCCCGTGCGAGAAGGTCCCCGTCCAGGTGACGTCGACCAGCGGCTGGTCCGCCTCCGCGCGCGTCTCTCCCGGCGCGCTGGCGCGCGGGACCGCAGCGTAGACGCCCGTGCGGCGATCCGAGATCGTCTCCCCATGGTCGATGACGCAGCGTCCGTCCGCCGCCTCCGGGCAGGAGGAGGACGGCGGCGCCGGCCGCGAAGGAAACTTGCTGGTGTCCAGCAGGCCGTCGCCGGTGATCCGCAGCTCCTGGGAGTAGCCGGTGGGTACGCCGTCCCGATACTCGCGGAGACGGGCGCTGTCGACGCCCGCAAGGGAGCCGTCCACCTGGGCGATCAGGTCCTCCCGGTACGGGACCAGGCGCTCGGAGGCCAGGGTCAGGGCCACCATGGTATCGTCGGTGGCGCCGCCCCGGATGGCGTTGTCGGCGCCGTCGGCCTGCACGCGCCCGTTCGGACCCACCGTGACGATGCCGCCGCCGCTCAGATGAACCGCCGCGGCGCCGCCCGCGCCGCCCTTCACCTCGCCGTCGACGTACACCAGCGCCGGGCCGTCCGACAGAACGCCCACGCCCGAGGAACCGGCATGAATGCCGCCCCCCTCCATGACGATGACCGCGCCGCCGCCCGAGAGGCGAACCGCCGCGTCCGTCCCCCCGGTCACCGCGCCGGCGACGGTGACGAGCTGGTTGCGCAGGGCGACCGCATCCGCGCCCTCGCCGTGCATCGCCGCCACGAGCTCGTCGGCAGTAGCGCCATCGTTCATGCCGAAGCCGTAGGTGTACTTCCTGGCCACCATCAGGCCCGGTCCCGCGTTGGCGACGTGGACGCCCGCCGCGCCGCCGGTGACGGTCATGCCCGCGGCGATGGTGACGCTGATGCCGCCGTTGCTGTCGTGGGGCGTCGCGTAGTAGGCGCGGATGCCGTCGCCGCGCGAGTCGATGGAGCCGGCCGTCATGGCGATGCGGATATCGTCGATGTTATGGCGGTCCAGCAGCGCCTTCACCAGGCTCCAGTAGTCGGTGTCGACCGAGGTGTCGTCCGAGAAGCCCGCGGCCGTGAGCGCGGCGTCCACGCCGTCGCCGTCACCCGCCGCCACCGCCCGCAGTATCGCCTTCTCGTCGTCTGAGAGGCCCTGCGCCAGGATGTTCCGCAGCAGGGTCCTCGTGGCCGCGTTGTCCGTCTGGAGATACGTTACGATCTCCGCGTCCGTCAGGTCGGCTAGGCTGGTCGCCGCCGGGACCACCGGGGGCCCCGAGGAGCCGGGGTCGATGGCCTCGAAGACCGCCGCCGCGACCGCGAGATCCGCGTTCCCCAGCGCCGCCCGGAGCTGCGCGACATAGGCGTTGCCGCCGGCGGTGGCGCCCGTCGGTACGGCCGCTAGCTGCGCCGCGTTGTCCGCGAACGCGCCCGGGTCGTCGCCCTTGGCCACCGCCTCCGCCACGTCGCGCCAGGACAGGGCGTGCGCCTCGACGCCGGCCGCCGCGCCCCAGCGGGCGGACCCCGCCATGGCCTTCACGGTCGCCGACTCCTGGTCGAAGGAGAGCGCTTGCGCGGCGGTCGCCGCCCGGAAACGGCCGTCGTCGTTCGCCGCCGTCCCGCGCGCGATGCTTCCTCCCGTCCAGTCGATGTCGATCGCGGGCACGTGGTTCCCGTCGCTGTCCGTGCTGCGCGTATCGCCCATGGCGTTTTCGCGCGTGACCTCGGCGTAGACGCCCGTGCGGCCCGAAATCGTCCCCGCCGTCTGGTCGAAGTCGATCCGCGCCGCCTTGCCGACGTAGACGCCGTGCCACCGCCCCGAGACGTTGCCGCTGTTCGTGGACGTGCCGCCGTTCGCGAACGTGACGTCGCCCTCGGCGCCCCGCTCGAGCCGGATGCCGTCCCCGTCCTCCGACGCGACGGCGCCGCTGTTCGTGAGCGTGAGGGCGTCCGTGTTCGCCGCGCTCATCTCGGCGAAGAGGGCGTGGTTCTTCGAGCGCAGGGCGCCGCTGTTGGTGATCGTGGCGGGGCCGCCGGTGACGAGGCCGACCTCCTGCAGCCAGAGAGCGTGCCCCACGCCCGCCGCCGCGTCGGCCGTCACCGTGACGTCGCCGCTGTTCGTGACCGTGGCCGTGCCGGCGCCGTTGTACTTGTAAAGCCGGAGGCCGAGGGTGGCCGCGTCGACGGCGCCGGAGTTCGTGAGCATGACCGCGCCGTTGTTGTTGTGGGCGAGCTGGATGCCCGACCCCGCCGCCGCGGCGATGTCGCCCTCGTTGTCGATCTCGGTGGCGCCGTAGCCCCGGTAGTCCATGAAGATGCCGTATTTCGCGCCCGACACCGTGATGGCGCCGGTGTTGGTGATGGTCGCGTCGCCGAGGTGGATGGCCCCCCCGGCGGGTCTGGCGAAATACAGATAGATGCCCTCCTCCCCCGAGCTGATGGCGCCGCTGTTCGTGATGGTCGTGTGGCTGGTGCGCCTGTAGGTGGGATGGTAGACGTTCGAGGGATTCCTGAAGACCCGGATGCCCTGCTTGGCGGCGAAGATCGTCGCCGCGCTGATGAGGGTGGCCTTGCCGGCGCCCCAGGAGGAGAGGCCGCGCGGATGGTAGAAGATGCCGTTTTGCTTCATCGGGGTGGTCGCCGAGCCGATGGTCACCCCGCGTCCCACCCTCGCCGTCGAGTCCCCCATCTGCTGTCGGTGTTGGAAGTAGATGCCGTTGTTCCGGTCGGCGGCGTTGTTCGCGCTCGTCCCCTGGACGATGTTCACGACGTGGCCGGCGTCCGTCATCTCGCCCATCGAGTCGACGGTGACCCCGACGTTGAGATCGTTCCACTGACGCGAGCCCCCGTGGCCATACACGTAGATGCCGACCGACGGCGAGGTCGTCGTGGTCCCGCCCGAGACGACCATCCTCGAGGTGCTCGTGATCGTGGTCGTCGCGGTGCTGCTGCCCGCGACGTTGATTGGACCGTTGCCCCGCGGCTGGTTGTCGTCCACGCCCCCGTAGAAGATGCCGTCGGGATACGACGTGTCCGTGCAGGTGATGGGGAGGGTGAGCGCCGACCCGCACTCCGTCACCGCCCGCGCGTCCCCCGGCGCGAGGAGCAACAGCGCCGCCGTGAGCAGCGCGGCGCCCAGCGCGCCGGAGAGGCGGGCCTTCATTCCGGGAGCCCATGCGCGCAGCGGGGGGGGGGGGGGGATCATGCGGTCAGTGCTTCCGGCCATCCTCGGAACCTCCATCGACAAACCCGTCCGGCCCGAATCATACTCGTGGCTTGACTCTGGATTCAAGCTTCTCCGCAAGCCTCATTCTCCTCATTCCGCCACGGGGCGCGGCGGTCATGCGGCGGCTCCAGGCGCGGACCAGCGCCCCGATGCCGCGCCAGATGCCGAAGGCGCCGGCGCCGCAGGGCAATCGCATTTCAGCTTGGTATGCGCTTGTTGTGTTGGGGGGCGACGGCGCGGATCATGTCGAGGAGGAAGTCGTTGTTCCATCCGGCGCGTTTGAGCTTGCCGCGCATGGAACCCTTGCTGGCCTCGATGCGGGCCACGTTGAGGGCCATGCGGCGCATCAGCGCCAAGTTCTCCGGCCCCCGCTCCGTGCGGTTCCGCTGCCGATCCTCGTTCATCGTCACGTCCAACACCCAGTGCAACGAGTTCTCGATCGCCCAATGGCCCCGCACCGCGTGCTGGAACCGCTGCGGGCCGAGCTTCGCGCTCATCACGTAGTAGCGCGTCTCCGTCGCCCTCCTGCCCCTGATCTCGCGCGTCGCCACCACCTTGCCAATGGCCGCAAGCCCCGGCCAGTCATGTCTGGCCTGAAGCCACCCGACGTCATGGGCGACGCTGGCGACGCGGGTCTCAATGCGCCCGTGATCGCCGTCAACGTCTTGATGCGACCGACAATTCTCCGCCTGCGCCGGGTCGTCCAGATACAGCCTCACGTCCTCATGCAGCCGCCCCTGATTGCCCTTCAGCGCCAGCACGTAATCCCCACCTCGCCCCGTCACCGCCGCCGCCGTCTCCCGTTGCGTATGCATCGCATCCGCCGTCACGATCCGACCCCGGACGCTCAACAACTCCAACAGCCTCGGCAACGCCGTGATCTCGTTCGACGCAGCCTCCACACGCAGCTGACCCAACACCAGACGCGCATCGACCGCAAACGCCTGCACCAGATGCAACGGCGAACGATCGCCCGCGTCCGTAAACGAACGCCGCAACGCCTTGCCGTCGATCGCCACCACATCGCCCCCAAGCCGCTCCGACCAATCCCCCGCAAGACGCGACAGCATTCCTTGCAGACCCGCCGGGTCCAGCGCATTGAACAGATTGGAAAAGGCGTCGTGGCTGGGAATGCCGTGCCGCAGGGTCATGAAACTGCGCAGAAACCGCTCCTTGGCCCGGCCAAACGTCTCCATGTCCACGCAACCCTCGCCCCCGCACAGCGCCGACAGCAGCGCGATCATCAGCATCTCGTGCAGGTCGTGGCGGGTCGCGTTGCTCCGCCGGGGGTCCTCAACTCCTTCAAACAGATAGGAAAACTCCTCCATAACCGCCTCCATACATACACAGAGGCCTGCACCTTCAAGCAACAGCACAATCGAACACACTCCAAAATCTCAAATGCGATTCCCCTGCATCTCCCGGCCTCCTTCAGTGCATCACCAGCCCGCCGTCCACGACCAGCGTCTGGCCGGTCACGAAGTCGCTGTCGGCCGAGGCCAGGAAGACCATCGCGCCGATCAGGTCGTCCGGCGTCTCGTCGCGCTTGAGGGCGCGTCCGCGCAGGTTCATGTCGACGTTGAACTGGAGCGCTTCGCGCTGCGCCTCGATCCGTTCGCTCATGGTGAAGCCGGGGGCGATCGAGTTCACCCGGATGCCGTCGTCGCCGAGTTCGCGCGCGAGCGCCCGCGTCATTGCGTCCACTGCGCCCTTGGAGCTGACGTAATGCGCGAACAGAGGCACGCCCGCCTGGACCGTGGACGAGGAGATGTTGACGATCTTGCCGTAGCCCCGCTTCTTCATCTCGGGCACGACGGCCTTGATGGTCAGGAACACGCCGCGCACGTTCACCGTCATCACCTCGTCCCACTCCTCGACGCCGATGTCGAGGAAGGACCGGCGCCGGATGGTGGCGAACACCGCGGCGTTGGGCACCAGCACGTCGATCTTGCCGTATTCCTCGACGGTGCGGGCGACCATTCGCCCGACATCGGCCTCGTCGGCCACGTCGGTCCGCATGCCGATCGCCTCGCCGCCCTGCCGCCGGATGGCGTCGACCAGGTCGGCGCAGTCGAGCAGGTCGCAGACGGCGACCCTGGCACCCTCCTCGGCGAACCGCTTGGCGTAGGCTGCGCCCAGCCCCTGCGCTCCCCCGGTGACGATCGCGACTCTGCCGTCGAGCTTGCCCATGCCGCCGTCTCCCCGCTGTCCCGCACCGCTCCAGAATAGCGCACGCCCAGTCGGGAAGCGAGACGGTGTCCTGGTTCAACACATTACCAGTCGGGAAGCGAGACGGTGTCCTGGTTCAACACATTATGAGACGCCCGCGTAGGCCGCCGGGAGCGGCGCGTCAAGCCGCTTCGTGGCTCCTTCGCTGCGCTCCGACCCTTCGGGTGACCCGCCGCTCCCGGCGGATCCGAGGGCAGCCATGGCCGTAAGCGGGCTTCCGGCCATGGAGAGGCCGGATACCGACCGGCCCGATGGGCCGTGTCTCACATGTGTCCGAACCAGGACGGGACAAATGTGAGACAGGGAGCTTGAAGGAGGGTTGGGGGTCTTGCGGTTGGAGTGGCCCGGAATGTACGCTTCGATTTCGTAGAGAAGCCGGATTGGGGGACGGCGCGCGGCCGCCTCGCCGAGGATGACTTCCGGAGGACGAAGCGGTCATGAACCATCGATTCCCAATGAAAAAAGGCGAAGCTCTCCGCAATGCGCGGGTAATCCTGCTTTACTTGCCGTGGTTGGCGCTGCTCGGCTGGCTGGCCAGCCTGTCCTGGTTCCTGACGGACGACGCCTTCATCAGCTTCCGCTACGCCCGCAACCTGCTGGAGGGCAACGGGTTGACGTTCAACCCCGGCGAATACGTCGAGGGTTACTCCAACTTCCTGTGGGTCCTGGAGCTGGCGGCGATATGGGGATTGTCGGGGGTCGCGCCGGAGCACGCGGCGCCGTGGCTGTCCGTCGCTTTCACCGTCGGCGCCGTCGCCGCGACGATGTGGTGGGTCGCGCGCCTGCCGTCGCTGCGCCGTCCGGGGGGGGGGGGGGCTGGTCGCATGGATGACCCTCGGCTTCCTGTGCTCCAGCGCCACCTTCGCGGTGTGGACGTCGGGCGGCGGGCTGGAGACGCGGCAGTTCACCTTCTTCATCGTCCTGGCCGTGATGTGCCTGAGCCTCTACCGAGACAGCCGTCGGGGCCTGCTGGCGGCGTCGTTGAGCTTGGCCGCCGCCGCCTTGACGCGGCCCGAAGGCCCGCTGTTGGCGGTGCTGTGCTTCGGCTGGTTCGTCGTCCAGCGGATGGCGGACACAGGGCGCCCGAAGCCGGACTGGCGGCGGTTGATCTGGTTGGCGGCGCCTTTCGTCGTCCTGGTCGGCGCTCATTTCCTGTGGCGCTACGCCTATTACGGCGAGTGGCTGCCCAACACCTACTACGCCAAGCACGTGCGGCCCTGGTACGAGTCGGGCTTTCGCTATCTGTGGGCGGCGGCGATCGAGACGGGACTGTATCTGCTGATCCCCCTGGCCGTAGTCGCCATGCGGGATCGCTGGCGGGCGTCTCGCGACGGGACATACGCGCTGGCGCTGCTCCTGGTCGGCGCTCACATGGCCTATGTGATGCGGATCGGCGGCGATCATTTCGAATATCGCCCGCTGGACTTCTACTGGCCGCTGCTGGCCATCCCCGCATCGGTGGGAATCGTCCATCTCGGCGCGCGGATCGCCGGCTCTCGGTTGGCGCGACGGTTCTCCCTCCTGTCGGGAGGCGGCGCGCGAACATGCGCGATCGTCCTGTTCGCGCCGGTGTTGTTCTACGGCAGCGCGATTCAAGGCGCCCTGTTGTTCGAGGGAGCTGCAATACGCGAACGCATTCTAAAGCTGCACATAGAACTCGATGACGACAACAGCAGATGGTTGCTTGCCGTTCCAGGAATGACGATGCTCGTCGCTATCTCCAACGACCTGCGTCGTCAAATGACTCCACAAGGCGTCGCTGCGCCCTCCGCGGAGCACCGTGAGTTCGCCAACATTCAATTGCGGAACTGGAAGCCTTATGAAAACATGGATGGAGGAGTGATTCCCGACGACGCAACGATAGCCATGGATGCAATTGGAATTCGATCCTATTATCTCCCTGGCCTGAAGGTCGTCGACACATACGGCTTGACCGACGCCACGACGGCGCGCAATCCGGTCACAAAACCCAATCACAAGCGCAGAATGGCCCACGACCGTCGACCACGGCCCGGATATCTCGAAAAGCGAGGTGTCAACTTTACTATACATCCCGCGATGTCCAGCGAATTCGGTGCCCTTTGCCGTGCACAATATGCCGTGGAGATCGGTTCGAATCTGTGGATGCCCTTCGACTCTCCCGACCGGCAATGGGTCTTCGATCGTTTCGCCGGACGAGATCTGCGGGTACGCGATCGAGATCTGCGGGTGCGATTTTCAACGACCGATCCATCCGGCGAGCGTTTATATTCCGACGACTATTCCTGGTTCGATGAGCGGCTTCTGGCGAGTTTCGAGGATGGATTCGACGGTTGGATTCTGGAGGGGGAAGCGGTCACGAACCATGGTCAACATGAGCATTACCGTAATCAGTGGCCGATCAGCGGCAATGTGGGTCGAGGCTTCCTGACCACTTTCCATCCCCGCATAGGAGACAGAGCCACCGGGTGGGCATTCTCGCCGACGTTCACCGCGGAGCCCGACCAATATCTCACATTTCTGCTGGCCGGCGGCAAGAATCACTGTGTCGGGCTGCGCCTGTTGGCCGACGGCGAGGAGGTCGCGGTCTGGCGCGGCAGAAACAGCGAGCGGTTCGAGCGGATCGCCTATTCGCTGGCCGAGGTTGCCGGTCGGCGTCTGCAACTGGAGCTCTTCGACGGCAGGGTCACGAACTGGGGCCATATCATGCTTGACCACGTCATGCTGGCGCGGCGACGATCCGAAGGGCGATCGGAATCGCACCGATGAGCGCATCGACAAGCGCGTCGAATAGGTCGACAAGCGCATCGCCCACATCGACGAGCGCATCGGACAGACCAACGAACGCATCGAGTGGAGGCAGGCCGAGCTGCGCGAGCGCATGGCGAAGCTGGAAGGGTTGCTCGAGGGGCTGCGGGAGGCGATGACCGGCCGACGGGCGGCATAGCCCGAACCGTCCCGCCGCCGGCGGGGCGGCCTTCACCCCCTTCCACGCCGTCGCCCGGCTCCCGACCGACGCGGCTCGGCCCGGCCGGATCGCGGATCGCCGCGCGGCCGCCTTGCGCCGCATGGCCGCCGGGCGCAGTATGGCCCGCGCATACCGGTCCGTGACCCACATGCCCGACGGCGGAGACCGCATCACCCTCAAGGTCGCAAGCGGCATCGACGAGATTGATGCCGCGGCGTGGGACGCCTGCGCGGGGACGGACAACCCCTTCGTCGGCCATGCTTTCCTGAAAATCCTGGAGGACAGCGGCGCGGCCTGCGGCAAGAGCGGCTGGCTGCCCCGGCATATCCTGATCGAGGACGACGGCGGCGCGGTCGTCGGCGCCGTCCCCTGCTATCTCAAGAACCATTCCTACGGCGAATACGTCTTCGATTGGGGCTGGGCCAACGCCTTCGAGCGCGCCGGCGGCCGCTATTATCCGAAGCTTCAAACCTCGGTTCCGTTCACGCCCGTCACCGGCCCCCGACTGCTGATCCGTCCCGACGCCGACGCCGAGGACGCGAGGCGGCTTCTCCTCGCCGGGTTGGTGGAGTTGGCGCAGCGGCACGAGGCGTCGTCCGCTCACATCACCTTCTGCACCGAGGACGAATGGAGGTCCATGGGCGAGGCGGGCCTGCTGCAGCGCGTCGGCCAGCAATTCCATTGGCGCAACCGAGGCTACGGCGATTTCGACGACTTCCTCGACGCGCTGTCGTCGCGCAAGCGGAAGACCATCCGCAAGGAGCGGCGGGCGGCGAACGCCGACGGCATGCGGATCGAGACGATCACCGGCGACGCGCTGGAAGACCGCCACATGGAGGCGTTCTACGGCTTCTATATCAACACCGTCGGTCGCAAATGGGCGCACGCCTATCTCAACCGGGAGTTCTTCCTTCTGCTCGGCCAGCGCCTGGCCGACCGGGTGGTCCTGGTGATGGCGTCGCAGGACGGGCGCTTCGTCGGCGGAGCGCTCAACCTCCGGGGCGGCGATACGCTGTACGGCCGGAACTGGGGCGCCGCCGGGCATTTCGACATGCTCTATTTCGAGGCCTGCTTCTATCGCGCGATCGACTTCGCGATCGAGCACGGGCTGGCGCGCGTCGAGGCCGGCGCGCAGGGACCGCACAAGATCGCCCGCGGCTACGTCCCGACGCCGACCTACAGCGCGCACTGGATCCGCGACCCGAATTTCCGCAGCGCCGTCGCCGGCTTCCTCGACCGCGAGCGTCCGATGATGCGGGCGGAGATGGACGCTCTCGCCGGACACGCGCCCTACCGTAAGGACGCCCCGTGACGTCCGGCCGGCGGTAGAGGCGGCGGGGAGACCCGACCGATGCATCCGCGCATCGCCGAATTCGTTTCGGAACGAGAGCTGATCGACTGGACGCGGCGCTTCGTGCGCTATCCCAGCCAGCAGACCGACCTGCTCGAGGCGGAGCCGGAGGTACTGGGTTTCATCGACGAATGCGTGGCCCCGCTGGCGGCGGAACTCGGCCTGCCCTGCCGCAAGGACCCGATGGGCAACCTGCTGATCGAGCTCGGCTCGGGGCCGGCCGAGCGCGGCGTCCTGTTTATGGCGTATGCGATGACTCACCCGGCGGCGTCGATGACCGACCCGTTCGCCGCCGAGCTCGCCGACGGGGCGGAGGGCCGGTTCGTGCGCGGGCGCGGCGTCTCCGAGCAGAAGGGCGCGCTCGCCGCGGCCCTCGCCGCGGTTGCGGCCGCGGCCAGGGCCGACCTCTCCGGCCGGCTGATTCTCTCGGTATGCACCGCCGGAGAGACCGGGCGTCACGATGCGGTCGCGTCGGTGTTCGACGCGCTCGATGTGATTCCGCCCTTCGGCGTCGTCGTCATCGGCACCGACGGCAAAGTGGCCCTCGGCAACAAGGGGCGCATCGACGTGAACGTGACCGTCGAAGGCAAGGCCGCCCATTCCAGCATGCCCTGGACCGGCGTGGACGCGATCGCGGGCGCGCGCCGCGTCCTGGACCAGATCGCCGCGATCCATATCGACGGCGGCGACCATCCGGAGTTCGGACGGGCGACGCTCACGGTGACCTCGATTCAGAGCGGCCCGCGCGCGACCCATACGGTGCAGAACGAGGTGCGCCTGACCCTCGACCGGCGCCTGCTGCCGGGCCAGGATCCGGATTCCGCGCTCGATCGGATCCGCGCTGGGCTCGACCTGCCCGCGCCCTGGTCGCTCGCCGTCGAGCGCGGCGCGTTCCAGCATCCGTGCGAGATCGCGGCGGACGGGGCGCTGATCGCGCGCGTCCGCGCCGGTCGCCAGCGCATGGGGCTCGGCCCGCCGGAGACCTTCTACAGCCACGGCGCACTCGATGCCGGCTACATGACGCTCCGGGGATGCGAGACGGCGATGTGGGGCCCCGGCTCGCAGCGTTTCTGGCACGCCGACGACGAACGGGTCGCGGTCGCGGACCTTGCCCGCGGGGCGACGGCCTATTACGGCCTGATCGAGGCCTGCCTCACATAACCGCGAACGGGAACGGGAGGAGTCGCGCGATGGCGAACGCAGTCCAATTCGACCGCGAGGTCGGCGAACGTTTCCTGCGCTACGCGCGGATGGTGGCGAACCGGGGTTACATCCACAACACGCTCGGCAACATGGCGATCCGCGCCGCCCACCCGGAGTTCGAGCACGGCGTGGCCTATACCAAACATGCCGAGATCTCGCTGGAGGAGATGACGATCGACAACATCGTCGTCACCGACATCCCGACCAGCGAACTGCTGTACGGCGGCGCAGTCACCAGCATCGGCCACAACCTCAACCGAGAGATCCTCCGGCTGCGGCCCGACGTCGACGCCGTGATCCACGTCCATGACGACGACACGATCGCCTTCTTCGGCTCCGGCGCCTTCCGCGAGGTCGGGGTGATGTCGCTCGACATGCCCTTCATCCACGGCAAGCCGCCCTACTACCTGCCGGCCGACATGGACGTCGAAGCCGATGTGGGTCCGGTCCAGGAGTTCATCGGCGGGACCAACTGCGTCGTCCTGCTCGGCCACGGGGTGACGACGCTGGGGCGGACGATCTCGGAGGCCTATCACCGGCTGACCGCGTTCACCTCCGAGGTTCGGCGCAACATCGTCGCCGAACAGCTCGCCGCCATCAAAGGCACGCGCGTCCGCTATCGCAGCCGGGAGGAGATCGAGCACATGCACCGGTTCGCCGAGAAGATCATCTATCCCGACCGGGCCGAGAACGTCATGGCCGAGGACGCGGCCTGATTCCGTCGGCGCGCCGCCCGCCCCGCCTCACCCACCCTCGGGCAGAACGCCTTCAGGCAGGCCGCCGGCGGAAGGCAAGCGCAGTCCGCGCCCTGCCGATCTGGCCCGTTCGTAGACGTGATGGGCGATGGCGATGTCCTGCGACGCCAGACCGTCGGTCAAGATGGCGATGCGCTCGTCGTCACGCTCCCGACCCGGTTTGGCGCCGACGACGACCTCGGCGATCTCGGCGTGAAGGGCGGCGCGTGAGAATATCCCAGACTCCACGGCCTCGCGAAACCAGGGCTGGCGCATGTTGAGCGCCCAGTCGTCGACCACGACCTTGTCCATCTTCGCCCAGCCGGCGGGATCGAGTTCGCGGCGCGCCATCGAGATGAAGGTGCAGCCGGGTTTCAGCCACGGCTCGCGGCAGACGATGTCGGGGGAGGTCGTTCCGCCGACGATCAGGTCGGCCCCGCGCGCGGCCTGTTCCGGCGTGTCCACCGGCCGAACCGGAATCCCGAGGCGCCCGGACCACTCGTCGGCGAATCGCCGCCGCGTCTCCGGCCGCCGCGAGGCGCAGCGGATCTCCTCAAAGCGGTACAGCGTCAGCAGGCAGCGGAGCGCGTTGACTCCCATCGTGCCGACGCCGACGAGCCCGAGCACCTTGGGATCGGCCGGGCCGAGCCACTTGCAGGCGACCGCGGGCGCGGCGGCGCTGCGCACCGCATAGCCCCAATGTTCTTCGACGATCGCCAGCGGGCTGCCGGTCCGGGGATCGGCGAGGACGATATAGCGGGCGCAATCCGGCTGTCCGACCGTGTTGCGAAGGCCGTCGTCGTAGTAGTTGTACATGCGGACGCCGGTAGCCGGGATCTCCTTCAGGAATGCTCCCTTGACGTGCCAGTGATTGTGGAATCCCTCGGCCACGTCGAGCTTGAAGCTGGGCGGGGCCGACAGGACGACGCCGCCCCGCGCCTGCATCCGGAACACGTCCTCGCAGACCCGCATCGCGTCTTCGATGCTCAAGAGTTCCAGCGTGTCGCGGCAGGACAAATAGAGCACGCCGTCCCCGGCCATGGCCAAGCCTCCCGATCCGGTTCCAGGGCTCCATACTGTTTACCGGCCGGAGGATCAACGCTGCGCTTCGCGGAATGCTGAGATGATACGGCGGGCGGCGATCAGCACTCCTCGACGAGGAAGTCGAACTTCCGGCCCGCAGGCGCGTAGATCTCGAACAGTTCCAGCTCCTCCTGCCCCGCGTTGGCGAGCGCGTGGCGGACGCCGGCGGGGATGAACACGACGTCGTCGGCGACGATGGTATGCGTCTCCGCCTCGACGGTGAGCTCGCCCGCGCCGCGCCGCACGATATAGACGTTGTCGGCGGCGCTGTGCCGGTGCAGCGGGCCGCGCCCGCCGCCCGGCCGCAGGCGGTTGAGATGCACGTCCAGATTCTCGGTGCCGAGCGCGGCGTCGACCAGGGGCGTTCGGACGCCGCGGTCTCCGCCGTCCAGGGGCACGGTCGGGCGGTCGGCGAGGCGAAGGATCTTGAACATCGGACGGGCTCCCCTTGCCGCGCGTTCGGCGACAGTCTATGCGATATCGCGGGCGGAGCGGGCATCAACCGGGGAGGCGTGCGATGACGCGCTATACGGCGAGGGAGATACGGGGGCTGGTGCGGACCGACCGGGTCCACCGCGACCTGTACGAAGACCCCGGCATTTTCGAACTCGAGATGGAACGGATCTTCGGCCGGGTGTGGGTCTATGTCGGGCACGTCTCGCAGGTGCCGGAGGCGGGGGACTATCTCTGCACGCGCATCGGCAGACAGCCGGTCGTACTCTCGCGCCACGACGACGGCGAGGTCCATGTTCTCTACAACCGTTGCGCCCATCGCGGCGTCAAGGTCGTCAACGAGGAGAGCGGCCGCGTCCGGAAGTTCATGTGCATGTATCACGGCTGGACCTACGACACCAATGGCGACCTCGACTTCGCGACCCAGCCCGAGGGCTACCCGTCGCGTCTCGACCCGGTCGCGTTCGGCATGGGCCGCGTCGCCCGCGTCGAGACCTGGCGCGGCTTCGTCTTCGCCAAGCTCAGCGACGGCGGGCCGGGACTCGCCGAATATCTCGGCGCCAACCGGCAGGTGCTGGACGATCTCGCGCTGAGCGCGCCCGACGGCGAGGTCGAGCTCGCCGGCGGGGTCCACAGATACATGTATCGCGGCAACTGGAAGTTCCAGGTCGACAATCTGAGCGACATGTACCATCCGGCCTATTCCCACGAGTCGTCGAGTCGGCGCGACAGCGGCGAGCAGTTCGCCCGTCGCAAGGGCGACAAGGGCGGCATCCGATTTTTCGAGGGCCGCGGGCGGGTCAAGTCGCTCGACCCGCTCGGCGTCTCGGCCCTGCCGAACGGCCATTCCTGGCAGGGCGGCCTGCCGGCGATCGAGAACACGTCCGACGTTCACAAGCGGTATGTCGGCCTGCTGGAGGCCCGGTACGGGGCCGGGAAGACCCGGCAGATCCTGACCAAAACCCGCCACAACGTGATCTTCTACCCCAACATGGCGATGCAGGAACTCAACCCGCATGTCCGCGTCATCCGCCCGGTCGCTTGCGACCTGACCGAGATCTTCGTCTACCCGATCCGGCTCAAGGGCGCGCCGGAGGAGATGTTCCGCGACCAGATCCGCATGATCAACGGCACCCATTCGGCCTCGTCGATGGTGCAGACCGACGACGTCGAGGCGTTCGCGCGCGCCCAGGAAGGGCTCCTGACGCGGGGCAACGAATGGCTGCTGCTCGCCCGCAGGGGGCCGGAGGAGACCGACCCCGATACCGGCCGGGTGCGTTCGACCGGCACCAGCGAGCTGGCGATGCGCAACCATTACGGCGCCTGGGTCGAGCATATGTGCCGGGCGGCTTGAGCGCCGTGGGCGGATCGGCCGCCGACGGGCTGGCGAAGCTCGCGCTGGCCCGCGAGATCGAGGAGTTCCTGATTCGCGAACTGGCGCTGCTCGACGACCGCAGGTTCGAGGACTGGGCGGCGCTGTTTACCGACGATGGCTATTACTGGGCGCCGGCGAAGCCCGACCAGGACAACCCGGAGGACCACGTCTCGCTGTTCTTCGACGACAAGGAAATCATGAACACGCGCGTCTCCAGGCTCCGCCACCCCCGCGTGCATGCGCAGATACCGCCGAGCCGCACCAGCCACATGATTTCGAACCTGGAGGTTGATCCGTCTGACCCGGCGGCCGCGGCCTATGACGTGCGAACCAGATTCCTGATGCTCGAATACCGCCCCGGCGGCGATCAGCGGAGCTTCGGCGGGCGCTACGAATACCGACTGATCCGTCGCCGCGGGGACTTCGGGATCGCGGCCAAGAAAGCGACGATCCTGAACTGCGACGCCGTGATGATGCCGCTATCGCTGCCGTTCTGAGAGCGGCGGCTCCGGAGGCGGCGGCATGTCCGGCAGCAGCAGTCCGGTATTGCCCGACAGCATGCGCTCGCCGGCGGCGCCCAGCCCGCGGATGCCGTCGACGAACGCCTTGACCGCCGACGGGTCGCGTATCTCCTGCGGATAATCGGAGCCGAACACGATGCGTTCGGGCGGGAGCTCGACGATCGACGTCTCGACCGAGCGCGCGTCGCCGCAGAAGCCGGCGGTGTCGAATACCAGCCGCTCGCGGACGTAGTGGTCGAAGTCGCGGGCCGGCAACGCGCCGTGGCGCTCGCTCTCGGCCGTCCCCCAGAAGGCGCGGTCGTGAAAGCCGCGGATGCGCCCCAACAGGGGGGCGAGGCCGCCGCCGAGATGCGCGATCTGGAAACGGAGCGCGGGATAGCGGTCGAGCACGCCGCCGTCGATCAGCCGGATGACCGCCTGCACCAGCGAGAATTCGCGTCCGACCGTGCGGGCGAGGTCGTAAGCGCCGAACGGCTCCGGGTGGGTCAGCCGCAACGCCGGGTGGACGAACACGTAGAGGCCGAGCCGCTGGCACTCGCTCCAGAACGGGTCCAGCGCGGGATCGTCGAGATCCACGCCGTCGAACTCCGAGGTGACGACGACGCCGGCGTAGCCGAGCTCGAAGCGGCAGCGGGCGAGCTCGGCGAACGCCTCGACCCCGCCCAGCGGATGCGCGTGCGCGGCGCCGAGAAACCGGCCGGGATAGGCCCGCTCGGCTTCCCTGGCGCGGTCGTTCACCAGCCGGCAGGTTTCCAGCGGACCGCACATGCCTTCGGCCGAAGTCAGGATGGCGACGTCGATGCCGGCGGCGTCCATCATCTCGATATGAGCGTCGAGATCGAACAGCAGCTCATGGAAGCTGTAGGTCGGGACGCCGTTGGCGTCGAAGAAGGTCCTGGACCCTGCGCCGAATCCCTCGGGGAATAGTTCGCGCGGCGTGAAGTGGTGCTGGAAGTCGACGATCATGGGCGCCTCGACGGTTCGCGGGCGGCGGATGGTCTCATGCCGAAGCCCGGCTCGCCAGCGAGACGCCGGCGATGATCGCCGCGGCGCCGGCGAAATGGTACCAGAGCACGTCCTCGCCGAGGATGGCGAACCCCATCGCCGCGGTGAAGACCGGGATGAAATACATGTAGACCCCTGACCGGCTGGGGCCCAGCCGCGCGATGCCGTGATTCCACAGCAGAATCGCGACGATGGACGGGAAGACGGCGACGAACAGGAGACCGCCCACCGCCCGCGGCGTGAGGCGCACGATGTCGCCGGCGATCAACTCGCCGGCGACGAACGGCGCATGGACTGCCCCGCCGACCGCGCAGACGACGGACAGGAGGGTCAGCGGACGCAAAGGCGGCGCGTCCTTGAGCAGCACGGCGTAGCTCGCAAGCCCGGCGGTGCACAGCAGCAGCAGCAGGTCGCCGCGGTTGAAGTCGAGCGCCGCCAGGAGGGCGAGATCGCCGCGGGCGACGATTCCAAGGACGCCGACCAGGGCGACCGCAACCCCTGCCGCCCGTACCCGCCCGATCCGCTCCTTGAGCACGGCGCGGGCGATAAGGACGATCATCACCGGCAGCGAGGTCTGCACCACCGAGGCGTTGACCGCCGACGTCCAGTTCAGGGCGACGTAGCTCAGCCCGGCGCCGACGAACGGCATGAGCACGCCGGCCGCCGCCAAGCGTCGCCAATGGGCGCGCGCCAGCGGCCACTCCCGACGCACGGCGCGCCAGACGAAGGGCGCGAGAAGCAACGCCGCTCCGCCCCAACGCGCGAAGCCCAGGGTGAAGGGCGGGCAGTCCTCATGGATGCCGCGCGCCACGACGTAGTTGGCGGAGAACACGAAGACCGCGACGAGCATGAGCAAATGCGCGTCTGCGCCGGCGGCCTGTCGCTCGCCGCCGGGCGGCGCGGACTCGCGCACGGGACACTCCTTCGCGTTGAATGCGGCCGCGCGGAAAGGTAGTGGTAGGGCCATGCGGCCGCAAGCGAGCCGGGCGGCGCCCGCGGCCGCCGGCCCAACGGGCCGGGCTTTCCCGACCTGCCGGAAGTCGAGGTCGAGGGGACGGACCTCGATCGGACGATGGCGCTGGCCGCGGACCGGTTGACCGCGGCCCTGGCCGGCCGGCTGCGTCGCGATCGGGACGCCCCGCTTCCTTCGCCCGTCAGGCGCCGCCGGTACCAAAGCCAAGCCGACGCCGACGATCGCGCTCAAGATCGTGCTGCACAAGCTCTTGGCCGAGAAGGGCGTGGAACGGTCCGAACTCGCCCGCCGGCGCGGCGTATGACGTCGGAAGGTCCGCCGCATCCTTGATCCGCGCGTCCCGACCAAGGTCGGCCGTCTGCGCCAGCCGCGGCGCTCGGGCGCGACGCGGCCGTCGTCGTCTACGACGCCGCGGCGAAAGACCGCCGGATCGACGCCAGCGGCCTTACCCGGCCGCGCCCGGCGCCGAGTCGGCGATCCACTGCGCGCGGGCGGTGAGATCCTCGTCGCGGTCGAACTGGCCGAGCAGCTGGACGCCCACCGGGGCGCCGTCCGTCGCCAGCAGAGGCAGCGAGATCGCCGGGGCGCCGAGCACCGACGATGCTTCGTTGAAGACGGCGCTGCCCTGATCGGACCCGATCGGCCCGGGGCCGGGCGAGGATAGCGTGACGAATCCGTCGGCCCGGTTGGCCAGCTCGCGATGCAGGCTGCGAACATGGGCGCGCCGGATCAGCGCTTCCCGATACTCGGCTTGGGTCAGGCCGTCGCCCTCTTCGAGGCCTCGCAGCAGGCGCGGCGGAACCCGGTCTCGGTAGCGGTCGCGATATTGCAACAGCGGCCAGCGCATCTCGAACCGGTACAGGGAACGCCACAGTTCCGGCATCTCCGCGAGCCGCGCCTCATAGGCGTCGATCGCGGGATCGTCGCCGCGCGCGTGGATCTCGACGCCGGCCTCGGCGAGGCGGGCGAGGACGCGCTCGAACCCGGCCCTGGTCGCCGCGTCGGTCTCCGCCCAGCCGGCGGTGTCGAGCCGGATCAACCGCGCGGGCTTCACTGCGGCCGGCGGGGTTGCGCCGCCGTAGAGCCCGGCATGTCCGGGATCGCCGCCGGCGAACCGCGCCATATGGCGAGCGACGATCCACATATCGGCGAGCGAGCCGGCGAAGGTCCCGATATGGTCCATGCTGTCTGCGGCCGAGAACACCCCCTGCCGGTTGATCGCGCCGTAGGTAGGTTTGAGCGCGTAGGCGCCGCAGAAACTCGCCGGGCGGATCGTCGAACCGCGCGCGTGAGTGCCGATGGCCGCGGGCAGGGTCGCGGCGCCGACCGCGGCCGCCGAGCCGCTGGACGAGCCGCCCGGGGTTCGCCGCGCATCGTGCGGGTTGCGGGTGGGCCCCGCGTCGCCGCCGCCGAAGGTGATCGTCGTCGTCTTGCCGACCAGGACCGCGCCGCCCCGCCGCAAGGCGTCGACGCAGGCGGCGTCGTGCAGCGGCCGGTTACCCTCGTATAGCGCGCTGCCGTACTCGGTCGGCATATCGAACGTCTCCATCAGATCCTTGATGCCGACCGGGAGACCGTCCACCGGCGACAGCGGCCGCCCGGCGCGGTATCGCGCCGTCGCGGCATCCGCCGCGGCGCGCGCGCCCTCCGGGTGGAGAAACGCCCAGGCCCGGATCTCCTCCTCGCGCGCCGCGACCGCCTCGAGGCAGCGTTCGAGAAAGGCGCGCGGCGAATCCCCGCCGTCGCGGAAGCGCGGAACGGCGTCGCGCCAAGTGAGCAACGTCCAGCTGGCGGGATCGTAGCCGGGCGCGGCGGGCGGGGGCTGTGCGGTCATCGGAGCGGCGGCCCCACCACCCACGCGACCAGCGCCGCCCTGACGCCCTTGGTCACGGGTCTCACCCGATGCAGATGGAAGGACGGAAACGAGACCACCGATCCCTTCCGCTTGGGGGCGACGACCGGGTCGCCGGCGCGGTTGACTTCCAGCTCGCCGCCTTCGTAGTCGTCGCCGGCGCTCATCTGCACCGTCAGCGACAGCTTGCGCATCGGTTTTTCCGGCGTCTGGCCGTCGATGTGCCAGTCGTAATGGCCGCGGTCGTCGCCGAAATAGGTGACGTGGTAGAGCATCTCGTCGAAGCCGGTGAGATCGAATTTGAACACCTGCGAGTTGATGTGGGCGGTGGCGTCGGCGAGCTTCTGATACACCCAGAGGAAGTCTTGGGTCGGCGGCAGATGACGCCGGACGCTGCGGTTGAACTCCCGGTTCACCTTGGGAACGGCGCCGACCGTGACCGGCCTCGCCTCCAGCGCGTCGGCCAGCGCGTTGATCCGGTCGACCTCCTCGTCGGAGAAATACGCCTCCATCGAGATCATCGGCGGCAGCCCGGTTCCGGGGACCGGAGGAACGGGCGGAAGGTGGAAGAAGAACGGCATGTCCGACTCGACGCGCCGGGACTTGTAGCAAAGTCGGGGGCTGCGGTCGATGCCGGTGGGCGCAGTCCTTGTCTCGCCGGGCGCGGTTTGCGACAACGGCGAATGGCCGCCCCGGATCCCGCCGACAGGATGCGCCGACAATACGAGCGCTACCCCTATCCGCCGCGCGACCCGGCGGACGAGGCGAAGCGGCTGATTACCGGCTCGCCGAGCCATCTGGTCGAGCTCAACCATTATCTGTTCGGCGGCGCGCGAGACTTCGCGGAACCCTTCCGCGCGCTGATCGCCGGCGGCGGGACCGGCGATGCGACGATCATGCTCGCCCGGCAGCTGGCGGAGCTGGGCGGCCCGCATGAGATCGTCCATCTCGACATTTCGGAGAGTTCCAGCCGGATCGCGCGTCAGCGCGCCGCAGCGCGCGGATTCGACCGCATCCGCTTCGTCGCCGGCTCTCTCCTCGACCTTCCGGCGCCCGCCCTCTCGGGCTTCGACTATATCGACTGCTGCGGCGTGCTCCACCATCTGGACGACCCGCTGGCCGGGCTCGAACGGCTGCGCGACGCCCTCGCGGACGCCGGCGGGATGGGCCTGATGCTGTATGCGCCGCTCGGGCGGACCGGCATCTACCCGGTGCAGGACATGCTGCGGGCGCTGGCGTCGGACGAGGCGCCGGAGGCGCAGGTCGCCTTCGCGCGGCGCTTCCTCGACCGGCTTCCGCCGACCAACTGGTTGCGGCGCAACCCATTGGTCAAGGACCATCGGATTCACGGCGACGCCGGGCTGTACGACCTGTTCCTGCACAGCCGCGACCGCGCCTTCTACGTCGAAGAGGCAGCGGCCCTGGTCGCCGACGCCGGGTTGCATCTGGTCGCGTTCGCGCCGCCGCTCGCCTATGAACCGGCGCTCTATCTCGACGACGGCGAACTCCTGCGGCGGCTGGCCGGGAAGTCCCGGCTCGAGAACTGCGCCTTCGCCGAGCGGCTGACGGGCCAGATGTCGCGGCATGTCTTCTACGTCTCCCGGCGCGACGGCGATACGACGGCGGGGCCTCCGGCGGCGCGGTCGGTCCCGGCGTTCCGCGACGGCGGACCGCTGCCGGGAGGGCCGGCGGCCGGCGTCCCGCCCACCGTCGAGCTCGCCTTCGGCGGCGTCGAAGGGCGCTTTCCGCTGCCCGACGGCGCGGACCGCATCCTGGCCGAGGTCGACGGCCGCCGCTCGCTGGCGGATATCCACGCCCGCCTCGCCGCCGGCGAAGGCGACGGGGAGCCGGCGTTCGACCGTTTCCTGGCCGACTACGGCGATATCCACCGCATCCTCAACGGCGCCGGGCAGCTGTTCTTCTGGCAATCGCCGCAACCTCCGCCCGACATGGCGGAACTTCTTTCGCGGCCGGGCGAAACGGGGTAGAAACCGGCGTCCCGTCGGCGGCCCGGCCGCTCGGCGGGGCGTCGGCACCGCAGCCGAGCGGGAGGCTGGCTTGAGCGCACCTAGCCGCACGAGACGCGTTTCCATCCCCGACGTCCGGGCGCGGAAGGGGGGCGAACCGGTCGTCGTGCTGACCGCCTACACGACGCCGGTGGCCAAGCTGCTCGACCCGCATGTCGATGTGCTGCTGGTCGGGGATTCGCTCGGGATGGTGCTCTACGGCATGGAGTCCACCCTGGGCGTCGGCCTCGACATGATGGTCGCCCATGGCGCGGCGGTGATGCGGGGATCCGAACGCGCCTGCGTGATCGTGGACATGCCGTTCGCCTCCTACCAGGAATCGCGCGAGCAGGCCTATCGCAACGCCGCGCGGATCATGGCCGAGACCGGCTGCGCCGGCGTCAAGCTCGAGGGCGGGCGGGAGATGGCGCCGACGATCGAATTCCTGACCCGCCGCGCGATCCCGGTAATGGGCCATGTCGGGCTCAAGCCGCAATCGGTGCACAGCCATGGCGGCTTCCGGGTCCAGGGCCGGGAAAGCGCCGCGGCGCACGCGATCGTCGACGACGCGCGCGCCGTCGCCGGCGCCGGCGCCTTCTCGATCGTGATCGAAGGGGTGATCGAAGCCGTCGGCGGCGAGGTCACCCGCGCCGTCCCGGTGCCGACGATCGGCATCGGCGCATCGCCCGCCTGCGACGGCCAGGTGCTGGTGACCGAGGACGCGATCGGGCTGTTCACCGACTTCACGCCCAGATTCGTCAAGCGCTACGCCGAGTTCGGAGCGGCGCTGAGCGAAGCCGCCGCGGCCTATGCGGCCGACGTCCGGGCGCGGCGCTTCCCGGGCCCCGAACACTGCTTCGATCCCGACCGGGAGACGCCCCGGCCGCTCCCGCGCAGCGCCCGCGCCTCCGGCTGACCGCGATGGCGGAGGCCGGCCCGGGCGCCGCGCTCGATGTGGTCCGCTCGGCGCGACTGCTGCGGGACCGCGTGGCGGCGTGGCGGGCGACAGGCCACGGCGTGGGGCTGGTGCCGACGATGGGCGGCATCCATGACGGTCATCTCGCCCTGATCGAGGCGGCGCGGGCGGCCTGCCGCCGCGTCGTGGTGAGCCTGTTCGTCAACCCTCGGCAGTTCGGCGCCGGGGAAGATCTGGCGAGCTATCCGGCCGACGAGGGCCGCGACGCCCTGCGGATCGCGGGCGTCGGGGCGGACCTGCTGTTCGCGCCCGGCATCGACGAGATGTACCCTGAGGATTTCGCCACGACGGTCGCCGTGTCGGGGCTCACGGATGACCTTTGCGGCGCGCACCGGCCGGGGCATTTTGCCGGGGTGACGACGGTCGTGACCAAGCTGTTCAATCAATGCGAGCCCGACGCCGCCTGGTTCGGCGAGAAGGACTATCAGCAGCTCGTGGTCATCCGTCGGCTGGCGGCCGATCTGGCCCTGCCGGTCGAAATCCACGCCGTCCCCACCGTGCGCGAGCCTGACGGGCTGGCGCTGTCGTCGCGCAACGCCTATCTCTCGGCGGCCGAACGCCGCGTCGCGCCCGCGCTCCATCGGACGCTCGCCGGCATTGCCGGGCGGCTTGCCGGAGGCGCCGATGCCGACGCCGAGACCGCCGGCGGCCGGGCGGGGCTGGCGGCGGCGGGCTTCGACGCGGTGGAGTATCTCGAACTGCGCGACGCCGGGACGCTCCGCCCGCTCCGGGCCGCGGATCGCCCCGCCCGCCTGCTCGCGGCGGCCCGGCTCGGCCGCGCGCGCCTCATTGACAACGTCCCGGTGGCGCCGGCGCGGCGTCAGGGGAGGAAATCGGCGAGATCGACCTCGTCGTAGTTGCGCGGCATCGCGCGCTCGAACCGCGCGCGTTCGGACGTCCGGGCCAGGGCGGGCATGGTCGCATCGATCAGCATCTTGGCGCCGATCCGGTACATGGCGCTCATTCCCGGCACGATGTCGGAGATGTTGTCGAGCGACCATATGCGCGTGTTGGGGATACGGACCACGTCGCGCTCGGCGTGCACGCGGGTGGTGACGGACCAGAAGACCTGGCGGAGATCGCCGGCGTCGATGTCCTCGTCCACCGCGATCGCCAGTTTGGGGTGCAGATAGGGGCTCGAGAGCGCGGCCGTCAGCGCGGTCTTCGCCTGGCCCTCGATGCCCGGGCGGAGCTTCAGAATGACGGCCATCAGCCCGGCGACGCCGAGGCAGCGCACGTCGAGGAGATCGAGACCGCCCTCGACGTTGCGCAGATGGTCGGTGACCACGGTCTCGATGCAGGTCGCGGTGATCGACTGGGTATCGGTCAGCGGCGCGCCGCACTGCATGGCGTAGAAGATCGGATTCTCGCGGTGGGTGATGGCCTTGACCCGGAAAATCTGGGTCGAGCCCTCCATCGCGTAGGTTCCGGTGGCCTCGCCGAACGGACCCTCCTCGGTCATGCCGTCGGGCAGGATTTCGCCCTCGATGACCAGCTCGGCCTCGGCCGGCACTTCGATGTCGATCGTCTCGCAGCTGACCAGCCGCACCGGGTCCTCGAGCAGGGCGCCGGCGATGCCGAGCTCGTCGAGTCCGTAGGCCGAGGTGAAGGCGGAGGCGTAATAGATCGCCGGATGCGCTCCGATCACCATCGCCGCCGGCATCGGCTGCGACCGTGCGCGATACATCTCGTAGATGCGCTGTGCATGGCGCGGACAGATCAGGAAGCCGGTGCTGTCGGGACCGAGAATCTGCTGGCGGTGGATCGACATGTTGCGGATGCCGGTCTCCGGATCCTTGATGATCGCCATGCCCGAGGCGATGTAGGGCGCGGGGTCGCGCTCGGACGTCCACACCGCCGGCAGCTTGGTGAGATCGGCGTCCTTGCCGAGCTTGACCACCTGCTTCACCGGCGCCGCGGCGCGTTCGACCATGACCGGTTCGATCGGCCGCCTCACCCGGTCGACCAGGGTCGGGATCAGCCGATCTTCCTCCAGCCCCAGCGCGATCGACCACTTCCCGCGGTCGGCGACGATCTGGTTGCACACCTGCCAGCCGGCGAAGCCGCCGGGGTTCGTGAACAGCGACGCTTTGCCCAGCCGGTCGTAGGTCTTCCAGCCGAGAGCCGACAGGTTGGCGTGCGGATCGACCTCGCGGGCGAAGCGGACGAGTTCGCCTTGCTGTTCGAGATTGCGGACATGGCCGCCGAGCGATTGGTCGCGCATGATCGGACTCCTCCCGGCGTCAGAGCAGAGCGAGGCTGAGCCACGGGAAGGCGATGACCGCGATCAGCACCAACAGCATCATGCAGGCGAAGGGGAACGCGCCCATGAAGATGTGCGACAGGGTAATCGACGGATCGCGAATGGTGCTCTTGATGGTGAAGCAGGATATGCCGAGCGGCGGCGTCAGCAGGCCGATCTCGGCGCCGATCACGGTGACGATGCCGAACCACACGAAATCGCCGCCCAACGCCTCGACCGAGTTGAGGAACAGCGGCACCACGATGAGGATGATCGAGGCGGTCTCGATGATCGTCCCCAGCAGGACCATCAGCACGACGTAAATCGCCATCAGCCCGCCGAGCCCGAGATTCATCCCTGTCAGCCATTCGCTGAACAGGGTGGGGAGCGCGGCGACGCCGAGCATCCGGCTGTACATCGAGGCGGCGATGATCAGGAACAGGATCGCGGCGGTGATATGGCCGGTCTCGACCAGAACCCGCCACAGCCCGCGGAGGGTGAGCCGACGCTTGAGGACGCCGATGGCGAGCGCGCCCAGCGAGCCCGCGGCGCCCGCCTCCTCGGGCGAGAACCAGCCCGAGTAGATGCCGCCCAGCACGACCACGACCAGGAACGCGACGGGGGCCAGCAGCCTGAGCATGTCGAAGGCGCCGAGAACCGGCCCGTCGCGGGCCGCCGGCTCGTGCGCCGCGCCGCCGATGAATCGGGGCGTCAGACGGGACATCGCCAATATGCCAAGCACGAAGGTCGTCGCCAGCACCACCCCGGGGAGAAAGCCCGCCATGAACATCTCGCCCACCGACTGCTCGGCGACGATGGCGTAGATGATCAGCATCGCCGACGGCGGGATCAGCATGCCGAGCACCGAACTGCCCGCCACCACCCCGACCGAGAATTGCCGCGTGTAGCCGAAGCGCAGCATCTCGGGCACGGCAATGCGGGTGAACACCGATGCGGAGGCGATCGACGAGCCGGTGATCGAGGCGAACAGCGCGTTGGCCGCCACGGTCGCCATGCCGAGGCCGCCGCGCACCCGTCGGAAGATTTGGTCGGCGACCTTGTACACGTCGGCCCCGAGCCCGATCTCGCTGGAGACGATCCCCATCAGCGCGAACAGCGGCACGTTGGCGAACACCTCGTGCGCGATGGTGTCGTGGGTCGCTTCGGCAAGCAGGCTGATCGCCACCTCGATCGAGTCGCGGTGGACCCAGACGCCGACGAAGGAGACCAGCCCGAGCGCCACCGAGACATGGATGCCGGCATAGATCAGGATCAGGATCACGGCGACCGAGACGACGCCGACCTCGACTCCCGCCATCGGACCGCTCGCCTAGCCGGGGCCGCGCATGGCGCGCAGATGCGCCGCCAGCATGATCAGGAACTGGATCATCGTCACCGTGACGGCGACGACGATGATCAGCGCCACCGGCCAGACCGGGGCGGTGAACATGCCCTCGACGCCGATATAGTGGTCGTTCTCCCAGGCGTCGACGAGGAAAGGGACGCTGCCGCTGAGGATCAGCGCCATGAAGCCGGCCCCGGTGAGGCAGGTCGCGGTCCCCATCGCGTGGCCCGCCCGCGGCCGGCGCGCCATCACCTGGTTGAACAGACCGTCGGAGCGCGTGAGCACGCCGCGCCTGAGCGAGTCGGCGAGCTGCATGAAGACGATGCCGACGATCGAAATCTCAATCATCTCGATCACGCCGATGATCGGCTGATTGAACGCCGACCGGCCGATGGCCTCGACGTTGATCAGCAGCATCAGCACCACGATCCAGCACGAGCCGGCGGCGTTCATGCCGCCGACGACGGCGCCGAACAGGCGGGCGGGCGCGGACGGGCCGGTCGCCGCGCCCGGCCTCCCGCCTGCGGACAAGCGCGGCTACTCCTTGTCCCAGTGGCGCATGATCGGCTGCTTCGCCGCCCGCATCTTGTCCATATAGGCGGTGAGCAGCCCGCTGCCCGGAAGCCCGTCCTTGTCGAGCTTGGTCGCCCATTCCCTGGCGATGTTGGGCATCGCCTCGGCCCAGCCGGCGCGCGCCTCGTCGGACATCTCGACGATCTGGCCGCCCTTCTCGACGAAGTTGGCGTAGGCCTTGCCGGCGTCGTCCAGGGCCGCCTGGGCGGTGTGGTCGCGATAGTCGCGGGTGACCTCGTGGATGACCCGGCGGACCTCTTCGGGGAGCTTGCGGTAGGCGTCGAGATTCATCGTCAGCGCCTTGGAGTTGGCGGTGCCGATGTCGGCCTTGAACATGAATTTGGCGCCGCCGTCGAGCAGCTTGAAGGCGACCGCGGCATCGGTCCACAGCATCGAGCCGTCGATCGCGCCGGTCTTGAACTTGTTGTAGTAGTGGACCATCGAGCCGATCACCGGGGTGGCGCCGGTGCCGGTGAGGTAGCGCATGTTGATGCCGGCGCCGGCGATCTTCAGCCCCTTGAACTCCGCCAGCGAGGTGATCTTCTTGCGGAAGAACATCTGATAGGTGTCGATCACCGAGAAGCTGGTCAACAGCGTCTGGTTGTATTTCCGCCAAGCGTCCCTCATCGCCGGAAACTGGTCGGCCAGCTCGTCCACGGTCCGCGACAGCAGCACCGGGTCGGCGGTCACGAACGGGGTGACGTAGGCCACCGCCTGCATCGGCACCTTGTCCTGGTGGAACACGCTGGTGACGACGCCGATGTCGCCGAGCCCCTTCTGCATGCCGGTCATGACGTGCCGGACCTTGACGATCTGGCCGGCGAAGGCCTGGTTCCAGCGGATCTTGTAGTTGCCGGCCGCGGCCAACCGCTTGTCGGTCTCGGGGATGAAATAGGCGATGAAGGTTCTGACCTGGAGCGCGCGCGGCGGATAGCCGTCGACTGCGGTCAGGTCGATGGCCTTGGGCGCGGCCGCGGCCGCGCCCGTCAGCGCCAACCCCGCCAGCACGCCCCAGGCGAGCGGCAGCGCCGCGCGCGGCGAACGGAATACCGTCTTCATCGTCGAAGCCTCCCTTCCCTTGATCAGGCGGCGGGATGGTGAACCAACCGCCCCGCCGGCGCAACCGGCCATCGCCGTCCGATGCTCCCGATGGAAGAGGTCTCGGCTCTCCCCTTCAAGGACGAACATGATTCGGCTCCGCGCGTTCCGCCGTCTCACGTCCCCCCCCTGTATCGCTGCGCCCGGCAAGTTCTCGTCGCTGATTGCTGGCGAAAAGACCCTTGCCATCCATCGAATGGGCGAATCTACGTCGGCGTCGCAGGCGCGCCGCACCGAGAGGCTACCGCCAAGCATCGACGGAGCGGGTGGCGTCGCCGCGGTAGTCGCCGGCGATCATCTTCCAGGCGCCCTGGGTCTCGCCGCCGGCGACGACGACGTTGATGTCCTCCGGCGTGAAGATGGGGATCTCCTCGTCGGGGGCGGCCTTGAGCCGCGCGGCGAACGGCTCGACGCCGGCGACGGCGAGCGGGCGGGCGAGCGTCTGGACCCATTGATTGTCCCAGTATTCGCGCGCCGGCAGCCGCGCGTTGTCGGCGCACCAGGCGATCAGCTTGTCCTTGTCGTCGAAGCCGAGCTCGGCGAAGCCGCGCGCGCAGATCGGATCCAACACCAGGACCGGAGCGATGTTGGGCTCGCAGGCGGCAAGCGCGCGCCGGAGCTTCTCGCGCCAGGTTTCGCGCGGTCCGTATCCGGCATGCGTGTACCAGCCGCCGAAGAAGACGCTCACCGTGCTGTCCGCCGGCGCGAAGCCGTGCTGGACGTGAAGCGGCGTCCAGGGACTCCGCTCTTCGGCTTCGGCCAAGGTGGCGCTGAAGTTGTACCAGTTGCCGAGCGAACCCATATAGGTGTCGCCGGGCGCCGATCCGCCCTGAAGATTCTGCGACAGCAGGCCGTGCGCCCGGCCGATGACGGCGTTGGCGTGATTGAACGGCCCCATCGCGCCGATGCCGTCGTTCATGCCGATCTCGCGCCGGATCGGGCCGTTGACGACCGAGATGGTTGCGAAGGAATTGGTGCTGCTCGATCGCGCGGTCCAGCCGGAGGCGGCCAAAGCGAGGATCACCGGAAAATAGGCCGGGCGCGCGCCCGCCATGACGGCGTTCACCGCGACTTTCTCGACGGTGAACTCCCAGAACTCGCGGAACGCGGTCGGTCGCAACCGTCCGACGACCTTGTCCGGGGCATGGCTGGTGCCGGCCAGCATGCGCGCGACGCGCTCCTCGGTCGGAAGCACGATGGGCAGGTGGTCGGTCCACAGATTCTCCTCGAACAACGCATGGAGACGGTCCGCTGCATCGGGCGGCAGCAGCCGGGGGGTGGAGCGCTCGAACGACGCGCCGCGCAGATCGTCCTCGTTCAGCGGACGGGTCAGAGCCTCGATCACCTCCTGCATGAACGGCCGGCCAGAGATCGGGTCCGCCCCTTCGATATAGGCGCGGAGCTGCGATGGCGACCGGTCGACCACGGGCTGCGGCACGAAGGCTTGGCGCATCGTCGGCATGCCGTTGGCGAGAGCGACCGAGCCGACCAGTGCGGCGAACGCGCTGGTATGCACCGCGACCGAGGGTACGCCGCTCTCCTCCAACGCCATCGCGAGCCCGACGACCGTCGGGCTACAGGTGCTTCACAAGCCGACGCCGAAGATCGCGGCGTCCCCGGCTGCTACCGTGGCGCGCATGTCGGGGTCGTCGACCCAGCTCTCGCGCGGCCGGACGATGCGCGTCCGCACCGCGGGCAGGCTGCGGGCGAACCAGCGGCGCAGCTCGTCCATGAACACGGCCGAGTTGTCGAACAGGCAATCGACCAGAAAGAGAAGCTTCCCGTCGAGATCTTCGAGCCGCGGCGCGAGCCGCTTCCCCGTCACCTTGGGCGGAAAACCGCGCGGGTCGTGCACCGTTATCCTGTCTGACATCGGATTCTCCCTTTCGGCCGTTCAACCACTCTATACCCGGCCCGTCACGGCATCCAGGCGACGCCGTCCGGCAATTCCTCCCATGCGATCGGACGATGCGCGGCCCGGCGCCATCGCCGCGCGTTTTCGACACATCAGGATACAATCTCCGATTGCGAAGAATCCAGCCGTCGGATCCGACATGCTTCGCCATGCGAGCCGGGAGCGAGGCGGCGGCGCGTGAGGCCTAAAGATTGCTCTGCGCGCGAGAAATTTTCAATTTTTTTGTATTTCAAATAGTTATGCCAAAAAAAAACACAGAAAAAGCAAAGCGGAAACCAGCCAAAATCAGGGCGAAAGCAGACGAAAAGCAGGGCGATTTCGCGGTCCGAAATGCGCGGCGTCTCCCCTCCCGGGGCCTCCTCGCTTCGATCCGGCCCGGCGCGGGGCAGGAGAGGCGTCTGCGTCCGATTCGTTATCGCGGATACAATCTTCGATTGCAGGAAGCCGACATCAAGGGCCTTGGTCCGGCGACGAGAAGCTTCATCCACGAGCCGCCGCAAGGCTCCTGCCGCCAGTGTCGACTGTTAGAAATCATAAAGCAAATACTTCCCCGTGTCAAGCGGAAAATCACCCGGCGGGCCATTCGCCGGGGTGGTCCGGATGGCGTATCCTGGGGCCGGGCGCGGAAAAGCAGACCGGAGAGGTGCGCGATGCGCGGCAAGACCGTCGTGGTCACGGGCGCCACCAATGGCATCGGTTACGTCACCGCGCGCGAACTCGCGGCGCAGGGCGCGCGCGTGATTCTGGTGGCTCGCGACCCGCGCAAGGGCGCGCGCGCGGCGGCGCGAATCGAGGAGGCCGCCGGCGGCGGCGCGGTCGAATTCGCTTGCGCCGATCTATCCTCGCAGGCCGAGATCCGCCGCCTGGCGGCGGAGATCGCCGACGCCCATGACCGGATCGACGTGCTGATCAACAACGCCGGCGCGATCTTCGCGCGGCGGCGGCTGAGCGCCGACGGCGTCGAAATGACGTTCGCGCTCAACCATCTCGGCTATTTCCTGCTGACGCAGCTGCTGCTCGACCGGCTGCGCGCGGCGCCGCGCGCGCGGATCGTCAACGTCTCCTCGACCGCGCACCGGCGCGCGCCGCTCGACTTCGAGGATCTCCAGTGCGAACGGTCGTACAGGGCGCAGATCGCCTATGGCCGCTCCAAACTGGCGAACCTCTCCTTCACCTACGAGCTCGCGCGGCGGCTCGACGGATCGCCGGTCACCGTCAACGCGCTCCATCCGGGCTTCGTCCGAACCGGCATGGGCAACGGCAACGGCATCCCGTTCCGGGTCGCGGTCCGGCTGTATCAGCGGCTGGGCGGCGCGATCGACGTGGAGGCCGGCGCCGATACGAGCATCTTCCTCGCCAGCGCGCCCGAGGTCGAAGCGGTCTCGGGGCGCTATTTCGTCGAGCGGCGGGAAGTGGCATCCTCGGATTCGTCCTACGATAAAGACGCCGCCCGCCGACTGTGGGAGATCAGCATGGCGATGGTTCACGGGAGCGAATCATGACCGGCGGAAACGGCGATCTCGCCATCACGCTCGGCGTCGAAGAGGAGTTCTTCTTCGTCGATCCGGAGACCCGCGACATCCTGGCCGAGCCCGACCCCGGCATTTTCGAGGAATGCGAACGGAAGCGCGGTCCGCACAAGGTGGTGCCAGAACTCCTGCGTTCGCAGATCGAGACCAACACCAAGGTCTGCGACTCGGTCGCCGGGCTGCGCGCGGCGCTGCGCGAGACGCGCGGGCTGGTGGTCGAGGCGGCGGAGAAATACGGGGTCGCGGTGATGGCCGCCTCCACCCACCCCTTCGCGGCATGGCGGATGCAGTCGATCACACCCAAGGAGCGTTACCAACGGGCGGCGATCACGTTGCAGGAGAGCGTGCGGCGGTTCCTCGTCGGCGGCATGCACGTTCATGCCGGTTTCGGCGACCCGTATTCGCGCGTCCGGGTCATGACCGCGGCGCGGCGGTATCTTCCGCTGCTGCTCGCTTTGTCGGGCTCGTCGCCCTTCAACGCCGGGCGCGAGACCGGGTTCAAATCGTACCGGCCGAACATCATCGGCGCGCTGCCGCGCACCGGCCTTCCCGGCCCGCTGCGGTCGCGGGCCGAGTACGACCGGCTGGTGGCCGACTATCGGCGCATGGAGTCGATCGAGGACGGCAGCCAGCTGTGGTGGGACATCCGCCCGTCCCACGCCTACCCGACGGTGGAGATGCGCATCTGCGACATCTGCCCGCGCCTCGACGACGCGGTGAGCATCGCCGCGTTCTACGCCTGCCTCGTCCGGCGGCTGCTGCGGCAGGACCGGGACGGCGCGTTGCCGCCCGAGCCGCCGACGGAAATCATCGCCGAGAACAGGTGGCTGGCCCAGCGCTACGGCGTGCTCGCCTTCTTCGGCGACCCGGAGCGCGGCGGCCGGGTGGACATCGAGGACTTCGCGACGCAGTTGGTGGACGAACTTGCCGACGAGGCCCGCGCCCTGGCGTGCGAGAACGAGCTGCGCCATACCCTCGCCATCATCCGCGAGGGCAGCGCCGCCGACCGGCAGGTCGACCTGTTCCGCCTGCTCCGCCTCGAGGGCGCGACCGACGAAGACGCCCTGCGCCAGGTGGTCGACCTCGTGCTCGCCGAAACCCGCGAGGGAATCGCCGGGACGGCTTGAACCGGTTGGACCGCCCGCCGGCGACGAGCTTCCGCAGCAATCGCTTGTCGTGAAATCGGCAGGAGCTGCGGTCGTCCGCCGGCGCCTCGGTCTCACGCAGCGCTGCGGACGACGGGAATAAGCCGGAATAAGCCGGAATAAGCCGGAATAAGCCGGAATAAGCCGGAATAAGCCGGAATAAGCCAGAATAAGCCGGAATAAGCCCTACAGGCGTTTCCAGCGCGCTCCCCGCCCGTGACCCCTCGGAGCGGCCAACCCCCGGGCCCTCAGCGCCGCGAGATCTTCCCGCAACCGCCGTTCATCGGCCTGCGGCTTCAACCGGGAACGGATTTCGCGTAGCGCCAGACCCCGGTCTCCCTGATCCAGCAAAGCGAGGATCGCTTGTTGCCGTTCCGTCAGATCTCTTTCGCCTCGCCGGACCGGTTCGCGCCGGCCATGCCGAAAACGCACCGTCACGCACGCTCCGGCATCCTCGATCTCGGGACTCGGCAGACCGGCGGAAGTCGCCAACTCCGCCATCTTGAGAGTTCCGCGTCCCCATTCCTCAATGATGCCGGAACGGTAGAAGGTGCGGGCGATCAGGGGGTTCCAGGGAAGCGATTCATGGGGTGCGAACAGTCTTTCCGGAGTCAATCCGAAATGCAGTGTGCCGGACGAGGTCACCTCCATGCGGTCATCGTAGACCGCCACCCCCACGGAGCCGCCGCCGATCGAGTAATCCCGGTGACACATGGCATTCGCCAAAGCCTCGCGCGTCGCCAGGGGCGGATAGAGCGGCTCGTCGATTCGCTCGAAACGGTCGGCCTCGATCCGCCCGGCGATCGGCAGGGTCTCGCGTAGAAAACGCTCCGCGTTCGCGAGGAGCGCAAAGGCATTGCCGTAGAACTGTCGATTGTCCAGGAACTCCGTGCGATCGACGCCTCGAAACCGAGCGACTCGAAGCAGGCATTGCGGCATTTCGAACTCGATGCGTTCCGCGTTGCCGAACAACACCACGGCTGCTCGCCACAGAACCCCGTCCCGGAAAAGTCCGAGGCCGCGCAGCAACCCGGCGGGTTCCCGTGTCCCCGGGTCTTCCAGCCGTCCCCGCCGGATCGCCTCTGCGACCGCGCGTCGAATTTCCGTCTCGTCGAGGTCTTCGACCGACCAGCCGTCGGCGACTTGGTTCTCCCAGCGCCGTTCGCTGTGCATTCGTTCGAAAAGCATCCGGTTATACTCGTCGGACGACATCGTCAGCGTGGTATCCCCGACCCGGCGATAGGCGATGCCCCGATAGAGGTATGGCCTCACGGCCCCCCGGTTCACGCCAACCGCGATCGTCTCGCGATCTCCCACTACGCGAACCCGCTCTATCGTTGGAAAGGCCGGCGGCTCGATCCTTTGAATCTCGGCGCTCAGGTCCTCTATCGTCCGCTCGCCCACTTGCTGGCCGACTACATCTCCCGTTGGAGTGACGCCGAACAACACATGCCCGCCACGTTGGTTGCGCATGGCGCATACCGTCTGGACGGCCTCGCGGCGCTCCCCGTCGTATGCTTGAATTCCAGCGTCTCGGATTCACCCGCCGCGGCCAGCGCCACGACTTGATCGAACATCATGAGCGCATCTCCACCGGGCGCCGCGAGCCAACCCCGTCGCGTTCCGGCGGTTCGCTTCCTCTCACGACGGTCGGGTCGTGAGTCGTCGCGCGGCCGCCGCCCGGGCGCTACGCCGCCTGCGTGCGCCGGCCGATGGCGTCGTCCAGCCGGGGCATGACTTCGGTCGCCATCAGCTCCATCGAGCGTTTCGACAGGGCCGGGTCCACCCAATCGTGGCCGGCATAGACGAGCGTGCCGAAATCGCCGATCCGCTCCCGGAAGGCCATCAGCTGGTCGACCACGCCGTTCACCGTGCCGGCGATCACGAGGCGGTCGACCACCCCGTCGAGGGTCACCGCGTCGTCCGGCATCGCCGGGTCGTGTTTGAACAGGTTGGAGCGCCCGCCGGCGACGAGCTTCCGCATCAGCTGCCTGTAATAGAAGCGATAGGGGCTGCGGTCGTCCTCCAGCGCATAGGCCCGGGCGGTGCGCTCGTCGTCGGCGACGAAGATGCTCTTGGCGACGCGCCAGTCGGCGGCGTCCGCCGCCCGGCCGCCCCGCTCGCACCCGGCGACGTAGTTGGGCCAATGGGTCGCCACCCATTGCGGCATCAGGAAGTTGGCCGAGATCGGCGTCCAGCCGCGCTCGGCGGCGGCCGTCACCCCCTTGGAATACGGCGCCACTACGGTCACCACGATCGGCGGATGCGGCTTCTGGTAGGGTCGGACGATGACGCCTTGGCCGATCTCGGGGATGAGAGTCCGTTCCGTGGTGACGGTCCAGAATTCACCCTCCAGCCGATAGGGCGGATCCTTGGTCCAGATGTCGAGCACGTGGTTGATCGACTCGACGAACATGGCGTTGCGATCCTTGTCCAGGAGGCCGAGCGCTTCGGCGTCGGACCGGAGCGCGCCGGGGCTGATGCCGAAGATGAACCGCCCCTCGGCCATGTTGTCGATCATCGCCACCTGTCCGGCGATGATCGCCGGATGGTTGAGCGACATATTCACCGTGCCGCTGCCGAGAACGATGTCCCTGGTGCCGTGGATCAGGCTCGCGAGGAAGGCGAGGCAGGAAGTCACCGTCTCGGCCCGGTCGGTGACGTGCTCGCCGACGAAGGCTTCGCAGAAGCCGAGCCGGTCCGCGAGCAGGATGGCCTCCCGATCCTCCTTCAGGGTCTCGGCGTAGTCGCGCTCCGGCGGATGGAGCGGCATGGTGAAGTAACCGAGCTTCATGGCTCATGCTCCTCTGGCGGGGCGCGGTCACACGTTGGGGTTGCCAAGCGGCAGCCCGACGGCGACGCGGCCGAACTCGGCGCCGTTGACGTCCCAGCTCACCGCGATATGGGCGGCCGCGGCGTGAACGTCGCGGAAGTGCCGCTGGAGGCCGCTGCGCCGGTAATTCGCCCCGCCGCCCGCCGCCGCATGGATCACGCCGACCGCTTCGACCGACAGCCTCACGGCGAAGGCGCCGTCGCGCCGCCAGCGCGACTTGCAATCGTCGTCGGGGACGCCGGCGGCCTCGGCGATCGCCTTCGCCTCGGCGCAGTTGTTGCGCAGCAGCAGGCGCGCGGCCTCGATCCTGGCCGCCGCCTCGGCGATGCGCAAATGCAGGTTGGCGTGTTCGGCGAGCCGCGAGGCGTTGTAGGTCGCCGACCGGCTGCGCACCGCTTCCAGCTGGTCGTCGAAGGCGCCGCGCGCCATGCCGAGAATGGGGCCCGCCAGGATGTGCGGGAACAGGGCGAGCACCGGCAGCCGGTATAGCGGGTGCGGGTTGGCGGCCGAGCCGGGCGTCGGCCCGCCGCGCGCCGCGCGCGGGTCGAGCGTCAGATGCGCGGGTACGAACAGGTCGGCGCAGCGCACGTCGTGGCTGCCGGTCCCGACCAACCCGACGACGTCCCAGGTGTCGATGACCTCGAGATCCGACTTGCGGACCACGAAAATCCGGGGCGCCGCGGGATCGCCCTCGCGATCCGCCGGAACCATCCCGCCCAGCATCACCCAATCGCTCGGGTCGATGCCGCTGGAGAACGGCCACCGCCCCGACAGCCGGTAACCGCCCGCGGCCGGGCTCGCGGCGCCGCAGGGATAGACCAGGGCGGAGCCGATCAGCGCGTCGGCGTTCGCGCCCCAGACTTCGTCCTGGGCGCGGCGGGGGAACATGCCGAGCATCCAGTGATGGCTGGCGAGATTCGCCCACACCCATGCGCTGGAGCCGCAGGCGCGGCCGATCTCCTCGCCGATATCGACGTAGAGGGCGTAGTCGAGTTCGAGGCCGCCGACCCGCGCCGGCTGGTGGACCCGCCAGAGGCCCGCCCGGTGGAAGTCGCGGACGGTATCGGGGTGAATGCGCCGCAGCCGCTCGGTCTCGGCCGCTCTCTCCTTCAGCTTGGGAGCCAGGGCCCGCGCGCGCCGGATCATCTCCTCGCGCGCGGGCGGCGGGAGGTCCGGCGCCGCGGCGGCCGATCCCGATCGGCGCGGCATCAGCCGCCGGCGCCGAAATAGTTCAGCTCGACGGTGATCCCGTTGGGGTCTTCGAGGAATATCTGGAACAGATCCATGTTCGGCACCTTGCGTTCCCGATAGGGCACGTCGAGACGCTTCAGCCGCTCGATCAGCCTGCCCGGGTCCTCGGCGCGGAACGCCAGATGGTCGAAGGCGCCGCTGCCGTCGAGCTCGGCGACGTCCACGGCCCCGAGATATTCCTCCAGCCCCGTCGGGTCGTCGGGATCGACGCCGACGAGATGGACCGCCGCATGCCCCTCCACGTAGAGCCAGTTTCCGGGGAACGGGAAGTTCGGCCGATCGCCATCCTCCATGCCGAGCACGTCGACGTAGAAGTCTCTGGTCTCGTCGAGCTTCGCCGTTCGGATGGAGCAGTGATCCAAGCTGGTCAGGGCCATGGCCATGTCTCCGGATCGATTGCCGCGGCGCCGGCCCCGGGCTCGCGCCCCGGGCCGACGGCGGCGCATCATAGCGCGGCCCCCGCGGCGCGTCTCGCCCTCGAATTGACCTTGCGCGCGGCGGGCGGCAATATCGCCGGCCGGACAACCGAAGGTGGCGCGCATGACCCCGACGGCGGAACCCCGCTGGTCCCTGGACCGCCCCAACAGCTATATCGGGCGGACGGTGCCCCGGCCCAACCTGTCGCGGCTGGTGCAGGGCCGGGCGACCTTCGTCGACGACGTCCGGCTCCCCCGCATGGCCCACGTCGCGTTCGTGCGCAGCCCCCACGCGCATGCCCGCATCCGCGCCATCGACAGCGCCGCCGCGCGGCGAATGCCCGGCGTCGTCGCGATCGTGACCGGGGCCGAGCTCGCCCGGCACTGCGCGCCGTGGGTCGGCGTGCTCACGCATTTGGAAGGCATGCGATCGCCGCCGCAGCACGCGATGGCGGTCGATCGGGCCTGCTGGCAGGGCGAGCCGGTCGCCGCCGTGGTCGCCGACGCCCGCGAGCAGGCCGAGGACGCCGCGGAGCGGGTCGAAGTCGATTGGGAGCGCCTGCCCGCGGCGACCGACGCCGAAACCGCGCTCGACCAAGACGCGCCGGTGATCCATGCCGATCTCGGCGACAATCTGTGCTGGCAGCGGCGCTTCGACGCCGGCGACGTCGATGCGGCCTGCGCCGCGGCCGACGCCGTGGTGGAAGAGACGTTCGTCATCGGCCGCCATACCGGGGTGACGCTGGAGCCGCGGGCGATTCTCGCCGACTACGATCCGGCGGAGCGTCGGCTCACCGTCTACCAGTCGACGCAGGCTCCGCACATGATGCAGAGCATCTTCGCGACGCAGCTGGGCCTCGAGGACCACGACGTCCGGGTGATCTGCAAGGACGTGGGCGGCTCCTTCGGCATCAAGGTCCACACCTATGGCGACGAGGTGGCGGCCGCGGCGCTCAGCAAGATGCTCAACCGGCCGATCAAGTTCACGTCGGACCGGCTGGAGGCCTTCACCACCGACATCCACGCGCGCGACCACCGGATCAAGGGGCGGATCGCGGTCGCCAGGGACGGCGCGATCCGCGCCATCGAGATCGACGACCTGACCGGCGTCGGGCCGTATTCGATGTATCCGCGCACCAGCGGGATCGAGGCCAACCAGATCATCAACCTCGTCGGCGGGCCGTACAAGTTCGACAACTACCGGGCGCTCGGCCGGGTCGTGTTTCAGAACAAGACGATGATGTGCCAGTACCGCGCGGTCGGGCATCCCATCGCCTGCGCGGTCACCGAGGGGCTGGTCGACGCGGCGGCGCGGGCGATCGGCATGGACCCGCTGGCGTTTCGCCGGGTCAACCTGCATCCCGACGACGGCTATCCCTGCGCCTCGGTGACCGGCATGAAGTTCGAGAAGCTGTCGCACCATCGGTGCCTCGACAAGATCGCCGGGATGATGGACTACGACGCGCTGCGGCGGGAACAGGCGGCGTTTCGCGAGCGCGGCGTCCATCGCGGCATCGGCTTCGCCAGCTTCGTCGAGGTGACCAACCCGAGCCCGATGTTCTACGGCGTTGGCGGCGCGCGGATCTCGGCGCAGGACGGCTGCACGTTGCGGCTGGACGCGCGCGGCAACGTCATCTGCGCGACTTCGGTGACCGAGCAGGGCCAGGGCGCGGAGGCCGTGGTGGCCCAGGTCGCCGCGACCGCCCTCGGCGTCCCGATCGAGCGGGTCCGGGTGATCAGCGGCGATACCGACGTGACCCCCTATGGCGGCGGCACCTGGGCGTCGCGCGGGACCGGGATCGCGGGCGAAGCCGCCCTCCAGGCGGCGCGGGCGTTGCGGTCCAACATCCTGGACGCCGCCGGGGTCATGCTCCAGGCGGCGCCGGACCGGCTCGACGTCCGCGACGGCAAGGTCGTCGACGCCGAGGACGGGCGCGAGCGGCTGGGCCTCGACGAGCTCGCGCGGGTGGTCTATTTCCGCGGCGACACGCTGCCGCCCGATTTTCAGGCCGAGCTCGTGGCGACTCGGCATTTCGTGCCGCGCAGCTACCCGTTCACCTTCACCAACGGCGTCCAGGCGGCCTATCTGGAGGTGGATGTGGAGACCGGCTTCGTCACGCTGCTGAAGCATTGGGTGGCCGAGGATTGCGGCGTGATGATCAACCCGCAGCTGGTGGACGAGCAGATCCGCGGCGGCGTGGTGCAGGGCCTCGGCGGCGCGCTGATGGAGCATTGCATCTACGACGACGACGGGCAGCTGCGCAACGGCAGCATGGCGGATTACATCGTGCCGATGGCGGCCGAGCTGAGCGACATCGAGGTGGCGCACGTCTCGTCGCCGACCGATACCTCGGAACTCGGGGCCAAGGGCGCCGGCGAGGCCGGCACCGCGGGCGCGCCCGGCGCGGTGATGAACGCGATCAACGACGCCCTCGCGCCGCTGGGGGCGAAGGTCTCGGCGCAACCCTGCACGCCCGGCCGCATCCTGGCGGCGCTCGGCCGGGCCGCGGCCTGACCGGCGCAGGCGGGCTTCGGCCGGCGTCGCCGGCGGTCCGGCCGGCGCGAACCGGGGAGGCGCTTCGACGAATGCCCGTTTCCCATCTCGAACATCTCCTGATCCAGACCGCGGATATCGAGGCGACCAGGGACTGGTACGTCAGGGTCCTCGGCCTCCGCGTGGGCCCCGCGCCCGATTTCCGCTTCCCGGTCTGTTGGCTGTACGCCGGCGAACGCGACGTGCTTCATCTGACGGAAGGGGGCGTGCAGACGAGCGAGAACCGCAAGGCCTATCTGGGTCAGCAATCCGAGGCGACCCGCGGCAGCGGCGTCGTGGACCATATCGGGTTCCGCTGCTCCGGCCTGGACGACACGATCGGGCATCTGGATTCGCTCGGCGTCGCCTACAGCGAGCGTCGAGTGGACGACCAGGGCCTCTATCAACTGTTCCTGTTCGACCCCAACGGAGTCAAGATCGAGCTCAACTTCGCCGCCGCGGAGGCCGTCGGCAGGAGGCCCGGGGTGATGGCCTCCGAACTGGCGCCGACGGGCGCATGTTGAGGGCCGCCGTCGTCGGGTTGGGTTGGTGGGGCCGGCACGTCGTCGGCTGCCTCCGGGACAGCGACCGTATCCGGGTCACGCACGGGGTGGACGTGAACATGGACGCCGCCGGCGCGTTCGTCGCGGAGCGGGGGCTGACGCCCTGCCAGGGCTACGAGGACGCGCTGCGGGACACCGCGGTCGACGCGGTGATCCTGACGACGCCGCACGGGCTGCACGAGGAGCAGGTCGTCCAGGCCGCGGCCGCGGGCAAGCAGGTGTTCTGCGAAAAGCCGCTGGCTCTGTCGGCGGCGGGCGCCGAGCGCATGCTGCGCGCCTGCGACGAGAAGGGGCTGATCGTCGGCATCGGCCACGAGCGGCGCTACGAACGCGCCCTGGAAGAGATGAAGCGCCGCGTCGATGCGGGCGAATTCGGCGCGCTGCTGCATATCGAGATCCACTGGTCGCATGACAGGTTCGCCGGCGCGCCGGAGCCGGGCTGGCGCCAGGATCCGAAACAGGCTCCGGCGGGAATGCTGACCGCGCTCGGCGTCCATATGACCGACTACATGCAGAGCGTCGCCGGGCCGGTGGCGGAGTTGTCGGCGCGGACGGCGCACCGGTCGGCCGACTTCCCGACCGACGACGTCCTGACCGTCCAGTTCGCGTTCGCGTCCGGAGCCACCGGCTACATGTGCAACATCGCGACGACGCCGTTCCATCAGCGCATCTGCATGTTCGGCGACCGCGGCTGGATCGAGTCGCGGGAGGTCTCCAACGTGGACGAGCGCGACCCCGCTTTGCTGACCTGGCGCGGCGCGGACGGCGACATCCATACCCGGACCTGCGGGTGGACCGACGTCGTCCGGGCCAATCTGGAGGCCTGGGCGGACGCGGTCGAAGGACGCTCGCCCTATCGGTTCACCCGCGAGCAGAAGCTCCACAACGTCCAGATACTGGAGGCGATCGTCGAATCGGCTTCGACCGGCCGACCGCGACCGGTCGGCTGAGGCGCCAAGGCTTCACCGGGTCAGGAAGGTCGCCGTCGCCGGCCAGATCCAGATGACGACCATCACCACCAGCATCAGCAGCCAGTAGGGGATCGACCCCCGGAAAATCTCGCCCAGGGTGACCGACGCATCCGGCGCCGCGCCCTTGACGGTGTAGACGAGCAGCCCGAAGGGAGGCGTCAACAGCCCGGCCTCGATCGCCAGGATGCCGAAGATCGCGAAGGCGTAGGGATCCCAGCCCCCGGCCTCGGCCAGCGGCCAGAAGATCGGCGCGGTGAGCAGGATGATGGAGATCGAATCGATCAGCGTGCCCATCGCCAGCCAGATGACGACCATGAGCAGAGTCACGCCGAACGGGCCCAGCCCGAAGCCGTCGATGAGGTCCTGGATGACGCCGATGATCCCGCCCAGGGCGAGGAATTTGGCGTACATGGCGGCCATCATCAGCAGGAACAGGATCGGCGCGATGGTCTTGCCCGAATCGATCACCGCCTTGCGATAGTCGGACCGGCGGACGCCTTTGAAGAGGGAGAACAGGATCGCGCCGGCGCACCCCACCGCCGCCGACTCGGACGGCGTGAACAACCCGGCGAACAGCCCGCCCAGGACCAGCAGGATCAGCGCCAGCACGCCGAGCCCGCCGACGATCTCGGCCGCGCCGGGCGCGGCCTCGGCGCGATCCGGCGGATCCGGAGCCAGCGTCCTTCGCAGGCCCGCGCGCGTCGAGCAGTAGACGCCCATCAGCAGGGCCAGGACGACGCCGGGGATGAAGCCGGCGAGGAACAGCTTGCCGATCGAATGTTCGATGACGATGCCCCAGACGATGAGCAGCACGCTCGGCGGGATCAGCATGCCGAGGCTGGCGCTGCCGGCGATCGACCCGAGGGCGTAGGCGCGGTCGTAGCCGAAACTCCGCATCTCGGGATAGGCGATGCGCGAGAACGCCATCGCCGAGGCGATGCTCACCCCGGTCACCGCGGCGAAGACGGCGTTGCCGAAGACCGTGGCCACCGCGAGCCGGCCCGGCAGGCGGCGCAGGAAATAGTTGCTGATCTTGTAGAGGTCCCGCGCCATCCCCGACGTGCTCATGAATTCGCCCATGAGCACGAATAGCGGGATGGCGGCGAACACCGAGTTGCGCAGCACCGCATAGGCCGCCTGGCTGGCGAGTTCGAGGGCGATGCCGATGTCCTGGAACAGGAGATACGCGCCGAACAGCGACACGATCCCCAGCACCAGCCCGATATGGAGGCCGAGGACGACGAGGACCACCAGCGCGGCCAGGACGACGACGAGTACGGCCTCGGGCTCCACCGGGCATCCTCCCTTTCGGCCGCGCGGCGGGCGGGGCCGTCTATGCGCGCGCGGGCGCCGCCTTCCCGGTCGCGGTAAGGATCAGCAGCTGGAGATAGATCAGCGCGCAGACGCCGCTGAACAGGACGATCAGGCTGCGCACCGGGTAGATCGGCACCTCGAAGGCGCCGGCGCCTTCGATCTCGCCGGTCTCCCAGCTGGTGATCATGGCGTCCCAACTGCCGAAGACGATGGCGGCGAACAGCGCGACGCCGAGAAGATAGGACGCCGAATCGATCAGCCGCCGCAGCCGGTCGGACGCCGCGTTGTACAGGATCGTGGTCCGCAGCATCGCGCCGCGCTTGATCGACGACGGCAGTTCGAGGAACAGGATGCCGACGATCGAGTTGCCGACGATCTCATGCGTGCCGAGGAACGGCGAAGCGAAGGCCTCGCGCCCCACGATGTCGTAGAGATAGACGCCGGCCAGCAGCAGCGCCCAGAACGCCGAGACCGTGCTCAGAATTTCGGTCGAGGTCGAGACGACGTCCCGCCCGCCGTCGCTCCGGTCGCTCATCGGCTCCCCCGCCCGACGCGCCGCGGCGTCATTCTGGGGCATTCGCCGACGGCGAGAAACCGCAAAGCGCGCCGGCTCGCATTCTCGCCCCGTCTCCGGCTCACCCCGTCTCCGGTCCGGTTCCGCTCCAGCCGCCGGCGCGGCGCCACAGCGCGAGGTCGGCCGGCGTGTCCACGTCGAAGGCGAGGTTGCGGCTGTCGGCGACGACGAGCGCGCGCCCGGCGCGGCGCGCCTCCGCGACGTGCGCGGCGAAGCTGCGGGAGCCGAAGCGGAAGGCGAACCCCGCGGGCGGCGCGATGCAGAGCGCGTTGGTGCCGGCCCGGCGCCGGTCGGGGACGATGACGACTCCTTCCCCGCGCCCGGCGATCCCGGCCAGATCTTCGGCCGTCGCCCAGGGCAGGTCGGTCGGCAGGACCAGCGCCGCGCCGGCGCCCCGGGCCCGCGCCGCCGCCATGGCCCGATGCAGCGCCGCGTTCAGCCCGCCGCCCGGATCGCGCAGCGTATGCGCCGCCCGCGCCCGCGCCGCGGCGAGCGCCTCCGGGTCGGGGCTGACGACGATGGTGTCGCCGAGTCCGGGGAAGGACGCGGCGACGTCGAGCGCATGGGCCAGAAACTCCCGGTTGAGCGATTCGCGCGCCGCGTCGGACAGCGTCCCGGCGAGGCGCGACTTGCCGCGGCGCAGCGACTTGACCGGGATGACGAGCTTGCGCCTCAAGCCGGGCGCCTGACGGATTCGGCGAAGGCGAGGGTCTCCCCGGCGAGGCGAACCCGGTCCGCCGGCGTCCGCATGACCGTCCCGGTCGCCAGGACGCGGAGGCCCAGCGCCTCGATCGCCGGGGCGAGCGCCCGGTCGGCGCGGTCGATGATCAGCCCGTCGATCGCGCCGGCGTAATGGCGGGCCACCCCCAGCGCCGACGCCTCCCGCCCGAGCTCCCGCATCATCTTCGCCGCCGGCCCCTTGACCGCGTCGCCGCCGACGATCGGCGACACCGCGACCGCGGGCGCGCGTCCGGCGGCGAGGAACCGCTCGACCGCGGGCAGGGCGCGGATCGGGTCGATGCTCACATAGGGGTTCGACGGGCAGACGACGACGGCCGCCAGCGCATCGTCCGCGAGCGCCGCGGCGAGGGCGGGCGCGGGGGCGGCGTCCCGGGCGCCTTCGAAGGCGAATCCGGTGACCGCCGGCGCGCAGCGCCGGCGGACGAAATACTCCTGGAAGGCGTAACGACGCCCGCCCGCGGCGACGACGGTGCGCACCGGATCGTCGCTCATCGGGGCTACCCGATGGTCGACGCCGAACGCCCGGCATAGGGCCGCGGTCGCCTGCGACAACGTCGCGCCGGTGCGCAGCCGGCGGGTGCGCTCGACGTGGGTGGCCAGATCCCGATCGCCCAGTCGGAACCAGGTCTCGCCGCCCAGGCGCTCCATCGCCTGCATGAAGGACCAGGTTTCGCCGGCGAGGCCCCAGCCGGTCTCGGGATCGCTGCGCCCGGCGAGGGCGTACATGACGCTGTCGAGGTCGGGGGCGACGTGGAAGCCCAGATGCTCGAAGTCGTCGGCGGTATTGACGACGACGGTGAGGTCCCGCGGCGCGCATGTCCGCGCGAGGCCGCAGACGAGCTTCGCCCCGCCGACCCCGCCGGCGAGAGCGAGCACCTTCCGCCGCGCCGTCACCCTGCGCCCCGGTGCGGCGCGCGGCGGCCGGGCGGGCGGTCAGGCCGCGCGCCGGTTGGCCTCGAGCCAGGAATCCACCAGCGCCACGGTCTCGTCGACCTCGGCGGAGCGCAGGCCGTGCTGCCGGGCGATGGTCTGCACCAGATGGTCGGCGCGTTCGATATGGGGCGCGCCGGCGAGCAGCGCGCGCGCCGCGGAGGACGGCCTGGCGAGCCCCTGCGCCGCGGCGGCGTATTTCTCGAACGGGACCAGATCGGCCTCGGCCGCGCCCAGGCGGATGCACAGGCCGCGCACCCAGTCGTAGACCGACCGCGACCGCTCGACGTCGGCATGGACGGCGTCGCGGATCGAGCGCATGTCCTCCTTCTGCACGCAGCGATAGTTGCCGGTCAGCAGCATGGCCCATTTGGCGAGCGGTACGAAAATCGACTCGTGCAGCCTGAGCTTGACCGGCAGCTCGATCTCGTCGCCGCCGTCGTCGAAGCGAGCCGCGGCGATGTCGTCCTGCATCCGGCGGAGCATGTCGGTATGGCGGTCGGAATCGAATCGCGCCGCCTTGAAATTCGTCGGCAGGGTCACCTGGAGCACGTTCGCCGCCTCGTCCGGCGGGCGGAACGCCTGCGGGTCGGGGCTGCACAGGGTCATCAGCGCGGGGTCGAAGCCGTCCCATACCGCGGCGTCGGCGTAGCAGGCCCGCAACGGCCCGATGTCGAGGCCCGGTATGCGCGCGAGATAGGGCGGCGGCGGCATGTTCATGATCGACATGCAGGGAACGCCGGACGCCGCGGCCGCATCCAGCAGCGCGCGCACGGCCGGATGGCGGTATTGGGGCTCCTGCATGGCGAGGGCGATCAGATCGTGGTCCGACGGATCGGCCGCATCCGGAGCCGCGGCGGAGAGCGAACCCGGCAGCGCGCGCGAATCGATTTCCACCTGCCGGTCTCCGCCCTTCGCCGGCATCCGCACCCGGACGCCCTCGCGGTCGATCAGCGCCGCCTCGTCGGGCAGGCAGATCAATCGGACCGTATGTCCCGCGAGCAGCAGTTTCGCCGCCAGGAGCGAGCCGTAGGACGCTCCCAGGATGAGCACGCTGTAGGTGGCCGCCATCGACCTTCCCTCCCTGCAATCGGCGCGGGCCCGCCGCGCCCCGTATGGTCCACGGCTTGGCCGTCCGCCGCAACGGATTTGGCGTGGGCGGCTTGCGTCGGGGAGGCGGGAAGGATTGAATCCCGCCATGCGGCTGCTCGTCTTCCAGCATGTCGATTGCGAACATCCCGGCCGGCTGCGGCGGTTCCTGGCCGCCGACGGCGTGGACTGGCGCGCGGTCGAGCTCGATGCGGGCGAGCCGGTCCCGCCGCTGGAGGAATACGACGCGCTGTGGGTCATGGGCGGCCCGATGGACGTCTGGGACGTGAAGGAGCATCCCTGGCTGGTCGCCGAGAAGCGGGCGATCCGCCGCTGGGTGCGCGAGCTCGAACGGCCGTTCCTCGGCGTCTGCCTCGGGCATCAGCTGCTCGCCGACGCGCTGGGCGGGACCTGCGGGCCGCTGAAGGAGCCCGAGATCGGCGTCCTCGAGGTGGAGCTCACCCCGCCGGGCCGGAAGGACCCGATCTTCGCCGGCATGGAGGCGCGCCAGACCGTCCTGCAATGGCACGGCGCGCAGGTCGCGCAGCCGCCGGACGATGCGGTCGTGCTGGCGGGCAATGCGGCCTGCGCCGTGCAGGCGCTGCGGGCGGGACGCCGCGCCTGGTCGACGCAGTACCACGTCGAGGTCGAACCGGAGACGGTCGCCGCCTGGGGCGCCGTGCCCGCCTATCGGGCGGCGCTCGAATCGTCGTTGGGGGCGGGCGGGCTCGACCGGCTCGCGGGCGCGGCCGACGCCGGCATGGCGGGCTTCGCCGCCGCCGCCGAACGCCTGTACCGCAACTTCATGGCCGCGGCGTCGGGGCGATGACGCCGCGGCGCCGCCGTGCTAGGATGGGTTCGCGCAAGGGGCATGGCGCGCGGCCGTTGGCGGGCGGCGCGCCGGGTTGACACCCGGCCGGCCGCGGCCATAAACCCGATCCGACGCCGACGAGGTTTCGCAGAGCTCGAGAGCGGATTCGATCATGGCGACCAATGTGGCGACAAAGGAGCCGCCGGGCGCGGCCGGGCGGACCTCCGTCGATGCCGTCGTCGTCCGCTTCGCGGGCGATTCGGGCGACGGGATGCAGCTGACCGGCGCGCAGTTCACCCAGACGACGGCGCTGATGGGGAACGACCTCGCGACCTTCCCCGACTTCCCGGCGGAGATCCGGGCGCCCGTCGGCACCACCTACGGCGTCTCCGCCTTCCAGATCAACTTCGCGTCGCACGACATCATGACGCCGGGCGATGCGCCCAACGTGCTGGTGGCGATGAACCCGGCGGCGCTCAAGGTGCATCTGCGGGACGTGGCCAAGGGCGGCGCGATCGTCCTCAACACCGGCGCCTTCACCGCCAGGAACATCGCCAAGGCCGGCTATCGGACCAACCCGCTGGAGGACGGGACGCTCGACAACTACGTCGTCATCGACGTCGACATCTCCAAGATGACGCTCGCCGCGGTCGCCGGGTCGGGGCTGTCCAACAAGGAGGCGCTGCGCTGCAAGAACATGTGGGCGCTGGGCCTGATGTGCTGGATGTACGACCGCGATCGCGAGCCCACGATCGACTGGCTGCGCGCGCGCTTCGCCAAATCGGCGCCCAACGTCGCCGAGGCCAACATCGCCGCGCTCAACGCCGGCCACGCCTATGGCGAGACCGCCGAACTGCCGTCCGGGGCCGAAGCTTACGTCGTGCCCAAGGCCGACGTGTCGCCGGGCGTCTATCGCGCGGTGACCGGGACCGAGGCGATCGCCTGGGGGCTCGTGACCGGGGCGCGCAAGGCGGGGCTCGAACTGTTCTTCGGCTCCTATCCGATCACGCCGGCGTCGGCGCTGCTGCACGCGCTGGCGAATCTGCGCCAGTACGGCGTGACCACCTTCCAGGCCGAGGACGAGATCTCGGCCGTGTGCTCGGCCATCGGCGCGTCCTATGCCGGGTCGATCGGGGTCACGTCGAGCTCGGGGCCGGGGGTGGCGCTCAAGACCGAGGGGCTGGGCCTCGCGGTCGCGGCCGAACTGCCGCTGGTGGTGGTCAACAGCCAGCGCGGCGGACCGTCCACGGGGCTGCCGACCAAGACCGAGCAATCCGACCTGTTCCAGGCGGTCTACGGGCGCAACGCCGACACGCCGCTGCCCGTTATCGCGGCCAGGACCGCCGGCGACTGCTTCTTCACCGCGGTCGAGGCGATCCGCCTGGCGACCAAATACATGACGCCGGTGATCCTGCTGACCGACGGCTATCTCGCCAACGCCGCCGAGCCGTGGGAGATCCCCGACGTGGACGACATCCCGTCGTTCAAGGTGAACTTCAGCGCCGATCCGGAGGGGTTCCACCCGTTCCGCCGCGACGAGACGACGCTGGCCCGCGACTGGGCGGTCCCCGGCGCGCCCGGCATGATGCATCGCATCGGCGGCATCGAGAAGGATTACGACTCCGGGCATATCTCCTACGACCCGGCGAACCACCACCGGATGACCAAGGTGCGGGCGGCCAAGATCGACGGCATCGCCGGCGACATCCCGCATCAGGAGGTCGCTCTGGGCGCGGAGGGCGGCCGGCTCGCCGTCGTCGGCTGGGGTTCGACCTTCGGCGCGATCAACCAGGCGGCGGCGCGCTGCCGCAAGGACGGCCTCGACGTCTCGCACATACACGTCCGGCATATCTGGCCGCTGCCGTCCAACCTGGGCCGGCTGCTGCGCGGCTACGATCGGATCCTGGCGCCGGAGATGAACAACGGCCAGCTCCTGGCCCTGCTGCGGGCGCAGTACCTGGTTCCGGTCGAGGGGTTCAATCAGATCTCGGGCCTTCCCTTCAAGGTGTCGGACCTGGAAGCCGAGATGCGCGCGCGAACGGAGGGTTGAGATGAACGTCCAGACGCCGCCGGAGAAGCTCAAGCCCGCGGATTACGCCTCCGACCAGGAGGTGCGCTGGTGCCCCGGCTGCGGCGATTACGCCATCGTCAAGTCGGTGCATCGGGCCCTCGCCGACCTCGAACTGCCGCTGGAGAAGGTGGTGTTCGTCTCCGGCATCGGCTGCGCCGCGCGCTTCCCCTACTACATGGCGACCTACGGCTTCCACACCATCCACGGGCGCGCGCCCGCGGTGGCGACGGGGGTCAAGCTGGCCAACCCCGCGCTCGACGTGTGGCTGGTGATGGGCGACGGCGATGCGCTGTCGATCGGCGGCAACCACACGCTGCACGCGCTGCGGCGCAACGTCGACATGCAGATGCTGCTGTTCAACAACGAGATCTACGGGCTCACCAAGGGCCAGTACTCGCCGACCTCGCGGCCGGGCACGCGGTCGCCGTCGACGCCGTTGGGCTCGGTGGATTCGCCGGTCAACGCCTGCGTATTCGCCCTCGGGGCCGGCGCGCGCTTCGTCGCCCGGTCGGTCGACACCAACCAGAAGCACCTGCCGGAGACGCTCAAGCGGGCGCACGCGCATAAGGGCGCCTCCTTCGTCGAGATCGTCCAGAACTGCATCGTCTACAACGACGGCGTCTTCGCCGACTGGACCGAGCGCAGCGTGGCTCCGGACCGCCAGATCGCGGTCGAACACGGCGCGCCGCTGATCTTCGGCGCCGACCGGAATCGCGGCCTCGCCTTCGACCCGAAGCGGATGGCGCTCGAAGTCGTGACCGTCGGCGAGAACGGCGCGACGGAGGACGACGTCCTCGTCCACGACCAGACCAACCGGACGCTGGCGAACCTGCTCGCGGCGATGGAGCATCCCGAATTCCCGGTCGCGATCGGCGTCATCTACGACGACCCGGCCGAGAGCTACGACCGGGCGGTCCACGGCCAGCTCGCGGAGGTGCGGGAAAAGACTCCGCCGACCGACCTCAACGCGATGCTGCGCAAGGGCCGGACCTGGACGGTCGCCGCCGGCTGACCGCCGGGCCGAACGCCGCCCCGCGGCCGGGAACGCCGGACCGGAAGAAGCGGAGATGAGCCGCAGCGTCGCCATCGTGGGCTCCGGCCCGGGCGGCATGTACGCCGCCCAGGGGCTGATCGACAGGCTGCCGGGTTGCCGGGTCGACGTCTTCGACAAGCTGTGCTCGCCGTTCGGGCTGATCCGGGGCGGCGTGGCGCCGGACCACCAGAAGACCAAGCGGATCGAGCGCGCCTTCGAGCGGACGATGCTGGCCGAAGGCGTGCGCTTTCTCGGCAACGTCGAGATCGGGCGCGACCTGGGCGTGGACGAGCTCGAGGCCATGTACGATGCGGTCGTCCTCGCCTACGGGGCGCCCTACGACAACCGGTTGGGCGTTCCCGGCGAGGACAAGGCCAACGTCTTCGGCTCCAACGCCTTCGTCGGCTGGTACAACTGCCACCCGGAGTTCCTCGACCTCGATCCCGATCTCGACATCGACGCCGCGGCGGTGGTGGGCGTGGGCAACGTCGCGGTGGACGTGGCCCGCGTGCTGGCCAAGACCGCGCGGGAGATGGCGACGACCGACCTCGCCCCCTATGCCGGGGCGGCGATCGACGCATCGCCGATTCGGGACATCCACGTATTCGGCCGGCGCGGGCCGGTCGAGGCGGTGTTCACCAACGTCGAGCTGCGCGAGATGGGCCAGCTCGAGAACTGCGTCCCGGTGCTCGATCCGGCGCAGCTGCCGGCGCGGGTCGAAGCCCCCTATATGAGCGACCGCGACCTCCGCCTGCGGGCGAAGAACGTGGACACGCTGCGCTCCTTCCTCCGGGTGAGCCCCGACGGCAAGGACAAGCGGCTGCACATGACGTTCTACGCTTCGCCGGTGGAGATACTCGGCGGCGAACGGGTCGAAGGCGTCCGCATGGAGCGCACGCGCGTGGAGGAGGGCCGCTGCATCCCGACCGGCGAGACGTTCGACGTGCCTTGCCGGATGGTCGTGACCTGCATCGGCTCGCGCGCCGAGCCGATCGAGGGCGTCCCCTTCGACGACCGGCGCGGCGTCGCCGTCCACGAGGCGGGCAGGGTGCGGCGCGGCCTCTACGCCGTCGGCTGGATCAAGCGCGGAGCCGTCGGCACCATCGGTACCAACAAGAACGACTCGCTCGAAGTGGTCGATCTGCTGATCTCGGAACTGGCGGGCGCGGACCAGGACGGCCCCGCGGCCTTCGACCGGCTGGCGCGGAGCCGCGGCTTGCGGTCGGTCGCTTACGCCGAATGGCGGGTCATCGACCGGCTGGAGCGGGCGGCGGCGGCCCCGGGCGCACCGCGCCGCAAATTCCTGACGCCCGCAGACATGCTCGCCGCCCTGGAGCGCGCTCAGGCGGCGGAATAGGAGGTCTCCCATGCCACAGACGATCAACGCATCCAAGGTCGCCGAATCCCGCGTGCCGATCAGCCATGCGGCCAGGACCGGGAATCTGCTCTACGTCTCCGGCATCACGCCGTTCGCTCCCGACGGCGGCATCGCCAGGAAAGACTTCCCGGCCCAGATGCGGCAATGCATGGACAACATCGCCGCCGTCCTCGCCGAGGCGGGAACTTCGTTCGACCGCGTGGTCAAGATGAACGTGCTGCTGGGCGACGTGCGGGCCGATTTCGACGCGATGAACGAGATCTACCGCAGCTATTTCGAGGAAGGCCGCTACCCGGCCCGCACCACGGTCGGCGTCACCCTGCCCCACCCGGATTTCCTGCTGGAGATCGAGTGCGTGGCGGAGGTGTAGGCCGGGGCGCGCCGCCGGGCGCAAACGCGCGAAATGCCTGCAAATTATAGATTTACGATATGAAAACAGATACAGCAGAAATGCCTGAATGGCTCCGGGTTGGCGAACGAGAAGATGCAGTCAGCGCCTTGGAATTCGCTGTTGAGGTTTCATCGACGCTAAACGTAACGCCTCTGAATTGGAAGTGGCTGCTAATTGTTATCCATAACGCGCTCCAAGGAGCATTGGTATGCACGCTAAGTGGTTCGCACGCTACGGGCGCACTCAGCGAGAAATCGATGAAAGCGGTATGGAAGTGGTATGAGGATTCGTCCACCTACACGAAATCTCAGCACCCAAAGGAATGGCTTGCCCCGCCCTTGGAGCTGTACGAGAGGGCCAAGCAAAAATGCTATATGCGTGAGTTTGATGGCAGTCCAATCAGTACGACGCAAGATCAGGACGACGATGTGAAAAAATTGAACCAACTCCGCAGGCTTTTCGCTCACTACACACCTTGTGAATGGTCCATTGAGACTGAAGGACTACCGCGGATTGTAGTGAACGTAGTCGGGGTGATTGAGGAGCTATTGCAGCATCCTGCGTTTTGGTTGCGGCTGGAACCGAAGCAAGAATGCCGTGCTCGTCAAGCAATAGCCCAACTCCGACAAAAGTTTCTTCAATCGACAGAAGCACGGGCCTCATGACAGGCAAGGGCTATGGACCAGATGAACGCTATCGCCGGCGGCATGGTCGGCAGGCGGCTACGCTACCGGGACTTGGCACATGAAGGATAAGTCGGACACCAATTGGAAACTTGGGCTATCGAAATCCGATGTAGACGATGATCCTCTGCTCGGTTGAAAAATTTCAAAGCTCGTCAATTGCAATTCCAACGTCGAGCAGCCGTAATGAATTCCAAACACAAGGCAGGAAAATTTATGCAAGAAAATGAAAGTGAGTCTTTGCAAGATATTATCAACAAACCACCTAAACCACGCGAGCGGCCGATCAAGTATACACCTGCAAGTTTGACTGAGTTTAGTTAGGTTGAAGGTGTTAAGGAAGCTAAAGGAGCCTAAGGAACATTTATTATGCTCCAATATATAGCAATGATAATTTATATATTGTTTGCATTGTGGTTATTTGTTGAAACTCTATACAAAGCTTTTGGCTTTGGGTAAAACTGCATGTAATCCTAAAAAAGAGCAGGTGCGCCATCGCCCGGGCGACGGCGCATCGCCCGCTTACGCCACCCCGTCGCGCCGCAGCGCTGCGATTTCGTCCTCGGGCAGGCCGAGCAGGTCGCGCAGGATCTCGTCCGTGTGCTGGCCCAGCGTCGGGGCGGCGCGGGACGGCGGCCAGAGGCGCGTGCCCGACCCGCCCGCCGGCGCCGCCGGGAGGATCGGCGTCATGGGAGCCCGAGCGCCGTCATTGCGCGGCGACGAAGCGGATTCCGAAATCGGCCGGCGGCGACGGCGCATCGGGATAGAGCAGAGGCATGATCCGGTCGGCCGACCTCTCGGTCACGGTCGGGGTGAACTCGCGCCAGCGACGGACGGGAGCGTCGTTCTCCTCGCGGCGCAGGACGCGGATGTCGCCGAATCTCCGCTCCTCCGCATAGCCGGGGGCGGAAAGGCGCGGATCCGCGGACAGGATGTGGCTGACCGAAGACAGGACCGCCGGCATGTCCGCGCCGACGAGGGCGGCGCCGACCCTGGCGTCGTAAAGCGGTATCTCGCGGTGCAGGTAGTAATACCCGGGAAGGGCGTGATAGTGGCGGTCGATGTGCCACACGGCGAGGACGCCGGGCGCCTCGGCGAGGTAGCGATAGGCGGCGAAGAGGGGGCCCCGGTCGCGGACGAACCTGACCGGGGTCTCCTCCGGCGCGAAGATCAACCTGTAGACGTCGTCCTGACGCGGCAGAGCGTTCAGGAGTCCGGCCAGGGAGATCGCGGCGAAGACGGCGCCGGCCGCGCCCAGGACCCGCGCCCGCCGGCGGGCGGCGAGCCGCGCCGCCGCGTCGGCGCCGATCAGCAGCCACAGCGGGACGACGACGAAAACGAAGCGGTATTCCTTGTGCGCCTCCGCGGAATGGACGATCAGCGCCAGTACGACGAGGCCGAGAAGAAGCCCGTAGCGGCGCAAGTCGCGCAGCGACGCCGCCAGACAGACCGCGCTCGACCCCGCGCCGGCGAGCAGAAGCCACCACAGATACTGCCAAGGCGGGCTGGAGCCCGCGCGCGCCTCCTCCAGAGCCAGGTTGAACCGCAGGTTGGCGAGATAGGAGTGGAACGGCTCGGCGTCCCAGGTCAGCGCGTCGAAGGCGCCGACCGCGAGGAAGAACAGGGCGGCGGCGAACGCGAGCTGCGCCCGCGCGCCGCGCCGCCGCGCGCCGCCCGGCGCGGACTCTCCGCCGGCGCGCAGGAAGAGCAGGCCGAGCAGCGCCAGCGCCAGCGGGGCGTATTGCATCCGCACCGCCGCGGCCAGAACCGCCAGGAAGGCCGCCGGCCAGACGACTCCCGGCCGGGCCGGGTCCGGGCGCGCGCACAGCGCCAGCAACGCCATCAGCAGCCCGGCGGCCGCGAACTCGGTCATCGGCTTGTGGGCGAAGCCGACCAGTTCGTACCAGAAGGCCCCGGCCACGAGCGCGACCCGGGCCGCGCTCTCGCCGAAATGGCGGCGGGCGAAGAAGTACATCCCGGCCGGAATCGCCAGGGAAAGGGCGCAGAAGACCAGCTTGACGCCGCCGACGTACCAGACGGGCCGGTCGAGGCCCACGGCGTCGAACAGCGCCAGCGCCCCGGCGATCAGGCCCGGCATCAGCCACGAACGCGCGCCGTAGAACTGCTCCCAGTGGACGATGCCGCTGCCGAAGACCAGACGGTGCGCCTGCTCCAGATACTGCATGATCTCGTCCGGATGCAGCGCGAAGTCGCCGGAGAGGGCCACGAACGCGCGCGCCGCGAAGGCCAGCGCGAGCACCGACCACAGATGCTTCCACACCGGTCCCCCGGGCTCGCGCAAATGCGCCAGGGACGCCAGCGCGGCGCCGGGAGCCATGCGCGGGCGCAGCGTCCCGTCCCGTTCCTGCCGGCGCGGCGCGGCGCGGCGCGGCTTCGGCGCCCTGTTCCGTCGCTTCGCCATCGCCCGCCTTCCGGCCCTCAACGGCCGCCGGAAGAATCCAGCCGCTCGAGCGCCTGACGGGCATGATTGTCCGCGCCGCGATCGATCGACAGGGATTCCCGGAACAGCGCCCTCGCCTTGTCGACATCGCCCCGGCGCCACGCGATCCGCCCCTCGACGAAGCGTTCCGTCGCCCGGCTCTCCTTGCCGCGGTCGTCTCCGGCCAGCTCCAGGGCCCGCCGCAAATAGGTTTCCGCCAGCTGCAGCGACCGGTCGCCCGGCTGGGTCGCGAGCGCTTTGGACATGCCCATGAGCGACCAGTAGTTGCCTTCCGCCAGCGGCGCGACGTCGGCGACGTAGCGGTTCATCGAAGACCGTTCGTCGACCTGCGCCAGACCCAGATATTCGCCGTAGGCCCGCAGCATCTCGTTGCGATGGATGGCGCTCGGCAGGTCCCTCGGCGCCGGCATCGCGATCAGCTTCCTGAAGAACGCCTTGGCCTTGTCGTTGGCCCGTATCTCGATTCGCCCCGGCCCGGCGCTCTCATGGACCCGCACGAAGAAACCCAGATGCGCCAAGCCCGCTCCCGAGAAGGCCGGCCCGTACCAGAGGGAATATACCGGCAGGTCCGTGTTGCGGAGAAATTCGGCCCAGCGGGCGGTCTTGCGCCGGGTGGGCTGCAACGGACGCACGACCCGGTCGTCGAAGTAGACGCCGTGATACTCCAGCAGCCGCAGTTTCGGGCGCACCCCTTCCACCCAGTGAAGATAGGACATCGGGCCGACGAACGGGTCCGCATAGAGGACGAAAACGCCGTCCTCCTCGGCGATGTCGAACATCGCCCGCGCCTGTTCCTCGGCGAAGCGGTCGTGGGGCCGGTAGTTGACCCCGGCGTTCCAGGCGCAGAGGCCCGCGGCCAGAAGCGCGCCCGCGGCGCGGACGACGGGAAGCGGCGGCGCGCGGCGCGCGCGCGCCCATTCGGTCAGCGCGTGCGCGCCATGGCCCAGCCACAATGCGAGGATGCAGTAGGCGACCAGCGGATAGGGGCGGAAGGTGGATATCCGAAGGGGTTCGTAGTTGAAGCCGAGCATGGCGATGAGCAGGAAGCTGCTGGCCACGAACGCCAGCGCCTCGCAGGAGAGGCCGAAACGCCGGCCGCCCCGGAAGGACGCGAACGCGCCCCACAGCGCGACGAGCGCGCCGACGACGCCGAACTGGAGCAGCGCCTGCGTCGCGAAATGCCCGGCGAAGGACAGCTTGTCGGCGAGACCGGCGTTGGGGTTCTGGTCGATGTGCGAGTAGATGCTGCGGTCCACGAAGGAGAGGAATTCGCCCCAGGACCCGATCGGCCCCAGGAAGTTGACCGGCGCCGGCTGGTGGGAACGCCACGCCATCCAGCCGTAAAGGGCGGCCGCGGCGAGCACGGCGACGGGAGCCAGGTAGACGATCCGGCGCGCGAAATCCTTCCCCGCGCCCGCGGCGCAGGCGAGAAGCAGGGGACTCGCCAGGATCAGCAGCGGGTAGTGGTTGGCGAGGCCGAGGCCGTAGACCGCCGCCGCCGCGGTCCACAGCCGCGCGCTCCGCGCCGCCGCCGCCTCCTGCGCGAGGGCCAGGGTCAGGAACGCCGCGGCGGTATTGGTGGTGTAGACGTCGGCGACGATCGCCTGCGACCAGAAGTGCTCGGAGACCGCCAGCGCGGCCCCGGCCAGCCAGGCGGCGGGACGGTCGCCGGTGCGGCGCAGCACGAGCCAGGCGATGCTGGCGCAGGTGAGCGCGCCCATCAGGCCGCTCAGCGCATGGACCCGCCAGGCGACCTCGCCGAGAGGAACCAGCGAAGCGAGCCAGCCGAGCAGGACGTACAGGGGATATCCCGGCGGGTGCGCGACGCCGGCGAACGCCGCGGTGGTGATGAAAAGGCCGTCGTCCTCCAGCATCACGGTGCGCGGCGCCGAGAGGGCGTAGAGCGCGAACGCGCCGACGAAGAGCAGCCCGACGCCGAGGGCGTCCGTCCGCGGCGCGAGCGGATGCAGGTCGGGGAGAGTCGCGCGGAGCGAAGGTTTCCACCACCGCGGCGAAGGCGGAGGAGGCGAAGGAGGCGGAGGCCGTCTCGCCGGCCTGCCGGCCGATCGTCGCTTCCTGCGGCTCATCGAGAAACCGTTCTCCGCCGCCGCCCGCGCCGGATCATCGCGCGCGCCGTCCCAGGATCGCCCGCACCTGATCGCGGTTGGTGCGTATGTCGCCGCGCGCCGGGTCCAGGGCCAACCCCCGCTCCAGCGCCTTCAGCGCCTCGGCGGGCCTGCCCAGGAAATACAGCGCGGTGCCCACGCCGTGATGGGCGCTTGGATTGCGGGGATTGACCGCGACGAGGCGGCGATAGAGATCGAGCGCTTCGTCGTAGCGTTTCCGTTTGACCGCCAGCGAGGCCATGTTCTGCAAGGCGTAGGACGACTTCGGATCGAGCGACAGCGCGTGGCGGAGCCGTTCCTCCGCCTCGTCGAGCCGGTCCAGCATGACCAGCGCGGCGCCCACGTTCGAGTGGTCGCGATCGTCGTCGGGCGCCTGCTCGGCGGCGACGCGAAAGACGGCCAGCGCTTCGTCCCAACGTCCTTCCGCGGTCAGCGCCTCGCCCAGATTGCGGTGGGCGAACCGCGCCTCGGGGTTGTGCGCGATGACGTGGGTGAAGAGCGTCTCCCCGTCCCGGTAGATCCCGGCGTGCCGCCAGGTCAGCGCCGCCAGGACGGCCAGCACCGCCGCCGCCGCGCCCGCGGCGCATCGCCGCCACGCCCCCGCCGGCAGGCGCTCCGCGCCCCGCGCCGCCGCGCCGACGAACACCGCCATCAGCCCCATCCCCGCCAGATACTGGTGCCGGTCGGCGACGAACGAAAACTGCATGTAGCCGTAGTCCACGAACCCCAGGACCGGCGACAGCGTGACCGCGAAGAACAGCGCTCCCGCCAGCGGGCCCCGGCCGATGCGGCCGCGGAGAAGCCACAACGCCGCCGCCGCCGCCGCCGTCGCCGCGGCGTAGCCCCACGCCGCCGGGTCCCCGGCGCTCGCCTCCCAGTGCGGATAGACCACCGCCAGCCCGCCCGGCCACAGCAGCTTGCCGACGTAGAACCACAGCGCGTGCGCCGCGATCAACAACCGCTCCACCGCCGTGTAGCCGAGGGACAGTGGCTCCCGCGCCTCGTAGAATGTCACGTCCGCCGCCGCCATGGCCGCCGCCACGACGAAGAAGGGCGACGTCCGCAGCAGATCGTCGCCCGTCACCCGGCCGCGCCGCCACCACGACACGATCAGAAACGCCGCCGGCAGCGTCACCACGATGGACTTGCACAGCATCCCGGCCGCGAACAGCGCCAGCGCCAGAACGTAACGCCTCCTTCCCCGTCCCGCGCGCTGTTCGTCGGCGAAGCGGAGCCAAGCCAGAAAGGCGGCGAGGTAGAACAGGCCCGAGAGCAGGTCCTTGCGCTCGATGACCCAGGCGACGGACTCCACGTGCAGCGGGTGGACGGCGAACACCGCGGCGACGAACCACGCGCCGGGAACGGCCAGCCCTGCGGCCAGGCGCCGGACGAGCAGGGTGTTGACCGCGTGCAGGAAGACGTTGACGGCGTGATAGCCGGCCGGGGCGAAGCCCCACAGCTTATGCTCCAGCCAGAAGCTGGTGTAGACCAGCGGCCAGTAATGCCCTTCGTCCTCGATTTCCGAGGGTGAGAACCATATACGCCACAGGCCGTCCCAGTCCCGGACCGCGGGCGCCCGGGCGAAGACCCGGTCGTCCCAGACGAACCCGGCGAAGAAGGCGGGGAGGTAGCAGCCGACGGCCAGCGCGGCGAGAGCCAGGGCGAGCAGGGTCTCGCGCCGCGCGAACCAGGGTTCGGCGATGGAAACGGGGGAAGCGGCGGAGGCGGCGGCCCGCTTCGCCGCTTCCGGCCGGGCGGGCGGCCCCCGCCGCCGCCGCGTTCGCTTCCTGCGACTCATCGCCGTTATCCCCTCGACGGTCCCCCGCGCCGCAAGCGCGACGGCGCGGAGTCGCGCTTGGGGCGCGCCGACTCCGGTCCCGGCGCCCGGTCGAGGCTCCGGCGAGACGCAAGCAGCCGGACCGAATCCTTCGGCCTTTTTGTTTTCGTCATCGCTCCGTCGTCGCCGAGGCGATCCCTCATACGATACTCACCGTCACGAAGCAGGCGAAACGCCCTCGACGTCCTACGATAAATTCCGGTGATGGGTGAAATTGAACGCGGCCTCTTCTCCTTTCGCCAAAGCGGCGCAATAGAGATCGAGGTCGGTGGTGATCAATGGTCTTCTTGCCGAAACGGACTCCAGCAGGACGACGTCGGTCAGCCCAAGACGAGAGAATTCAGTATGGCGCACGGCGTTCACGCTCGCCACGACGACTTCCTCGCTACGTTCGACGACGAGTCTGAGCCGTTTGAGAAACCGACGATCGCGTCGGGACTCGAGCAGGTTGGAGGCTTCGGTGAGCGTGTTCGGCGTGACGAACACTCGCTTCAACGTCCCGATCACCCGCAACAGAAAATCGTAGTCGTCCGGCGTAAACATCCGCGCCCGACGATGTTTGCCGACCTGTTCCCGATCCACCGATCCGACGACCAGAAGCACGAGCAGATTCGTATCGATGAACGCTTCGGCGGCGGGCATCTGCACGATGTCACGCCCCGGGTTCGCGATGGGTCACCGCCAGCACTTTGCCAGTGCTGTCCTTGATGTCGACGACTTTGAACGAACGCCTCTTCCATTGCGGGATCTCGCCCGCCGATGCCGCAGACATGACGTCCGCCAGATTCTTTATTTGATCCCACGGCCGGTTGAAGCCGATGGTCACCTTCCAGATACCCGTCTTGTCCTTGAACAGGATCTCTTCGAGACCCACGTTCTCGATACTCTCTCCCTCGAAAAGATCGGCGACGTATTCTTTCGCCGTTTTCACGGCTTCCTTCGCATCCATTCGACTCTCCATGGACCCGAACCCGGAGGACCGAGGTCGGCGACGTCGGCTACGGCTTCTTCCGCAGCGGCCAGGGCATGTCGTAGCTTCTGGCCCATTCGCGAAGGGCGCTGTGCAGGTTGGTCTTCTCGGACAGGCCGGCCTCCCTCCCCGCCGTCTTGATGGGCATGTCGGGGTTCTCGGCATAGAGGTGATACGCCCGGCTCAGCTTTCCGGTTCTGCCTATGTCCCTTCTGTAGGCGCGGCGCAGCTCCCGAAAGCATTGGTTCGAGCAGGTGCGCTTGAACTTCGGGGCGTAGAACTCCTTCTTGCACGATGCGCATTCGAGTTTCAGCGGCTCGCTGCGCCGGGCCAGGGGTCGGATCTTCACCCCGTAATGCAGCAGATACCCGTAGATCGCCTGTTGCGTCACGCCTTCGATCCGCGCGACCTGACGCAGGGACAAGCCGGACTCGTACAGGCTTTTTCTCCGTTCGAGCGTTTCTTTTCTCCGTTCGCGCGTTCCCATCGCCTGGCTTCCTCCGTGACCGGGTCGTGTAACCGACTTCCCTCCGCTTCGGAGGCGCGCGGACCGGGACGCCCGCGCGCCCTGAAGGTCCCGAGTCGGCGCTACATCGCGGTTTCCGGGATCTTCAGCCCCTTCTCCTTGTAGTAGCGCAACGCGCCGGGGTGCAGCTTCATGTTCATCTCCTGGAAGGCGTTGTCGAAGTTGATGGCGTCCGCGGCCCAGGGGGCCACGGCGTGCATCTCGTCGATATGCTCCCAGAAGATCCGGGTCATCTTGTAGATCACCTCGTCGGGGATGTCCTTTCGGGTCACCAGCCCAACCCAGGCGGCGACGGTCTGGATCGGCTTCTCGTTGGCCTGGTTCTTGCCGTAGACGTCGGGGGCGAATTGGCCGCGGGTCCGCCCGGGGATCGCCATGACCTTCTTCATCGAGGGCTTTTCCCAATCGGCGTCGGCCGCGCTCAGGAAGCGGATCCTGTTGGTCAGGGCGATCTGGGAGAAATTCGACGCCGGCGGGTTGCTGGCGTTGACCAGAACGTCGATCTGGCGGTCCTGGAAGGCCTGCATCGCCGGCGAGAAACCCAGCTTGACGACCTCGTAATCCTTGCCCGGCTCGAGGCCGCTGATCGCCTTGACGAACCCCCCGGCGACGATGCGCTGCACCGCCGCCGGCGGACCCAGAAAGACGCGCTTACCCTTGAGATCGGCCATGCTGCGGATGCCGGAATCCTCGTAGACGCCGAACTGATAGAAGCCGATCCGGTAGTTGAACATCGCCCGCAGGTTGCCGGAGAGTTCCTTGGCGCCCTTGACCTTGGCGAACATGGCCTTGCCGTTGGACATCAGATGGTGGAGCGAAGGCGCGGACATGATGAAGTCGGTCTTGCCGCGGGCGGCGTCCAGCGCATGGCGGGGCGCGGCCCCGGTGGCGTTGACCTGGATTTCGATGTCGGGATTGTACTTCTGCACCAGCTTGACGAAGGTCGTGTTGATGGCGAACGGCGTCGGCAGGCTGATGGTCGACATGCGATAGAAGTCCTTCGCCGCCGCGGCTCCGGCGAAGCCGATTGCGGCCGCCGCGGCGACCGCGGCCCCGAACGTTCTCATGGACATGCTGACTCCTCCCTTGCGCCTCACGCGGGGTCCGCCGATCGGCCCCATTTGCGGCGAGTCCAACCGTTCCGGCCCCGGACGTCAAGCGCCTGCGCCCGCCATGCGCGCGCGCCGCCCCTCGACGATCAGCCACGCCAGCCCGGCCGCCGCGGCCGGGATCTGGACCTCGACCGCATCCAGCAGCGCCGCCGCGCCCAAAGCCGCGCGCGCCGCGCGCGACCACGCCGGCAGCGGCGCGCGGTCGACGCCGCCCAAGGCCGTGGTCATCAGCCAGATCGCCAGCGCCAATCGCGCCGTGATCCACAGGAAGGGAATCGTCTCGAACCCGACCACCAGCGAGAGCGACGGGTTGTAGACGAACACGAACGGCACGACGAAGCCGACGAAGGAGAGCCGCAGCGCCTGCAGCGCCGTCGTCATCGGGTTGGCGCCGGCGATCGGCGCCGCCGCGTAGGCCGCGATCGCCACCGGCGGGGTGATCGCCGACAGCACGCCGTAATAGAGCACGAACAGATGCACCAGGATCTTGGGCACGCCGAGATTCTCCAGCGCCTGGCCCATGATCAGCACGATGATCAGATAGGCCGGGATGGTCGGCAGCCCCATCCCCAGGATCATGCTCGCCGCGGCCACCAGGAACATCGCGACGAACAGATCGGACCCCGAAAAGGCGAGGATCATGTTGGAGAAGCGGATGCCGAGCCCGGTCAGGTTCATCACCCCGACGATGACGCCGATCGCAGCGACGGCGACCATGATGCGGCCGCACTGCTCGCCGCCCTTGGCCAGCGCCCGCAGATAGACCGCAGGGCGGCGACGGACCGCCGGGTTCATCAGCCCCAGCGCGGCGCCGGCGGCGGTGGCCCACAGCCCGGCCATGGCCGGCGACCGCCCGCTGACCAGCACGCCGACGATCACCAGAATCGGAATCACGAAGGTAAGCGACATCTTCCAGTCCGCGCGCGAGACCTTCTCGCGCCGGTCCCTGGGGATCGCGGCGATGCCGTTGCGCGCCGCCTCGACCCACACCGCGGCGAACAGGCTGCCGTAGTAGAACAGCGCCGGCGTCAGAGCGGCGCCGATGATCGTCACGTAGGGGATGCCGGTCACGTCGGCCATCACGAAGGCGACCGCGCCCATGACCGGCGGCATGAACTGCCCGCCCGACGAGGCGGCGGCCTCGACCCCGCCGGCGAAGGAGCTGCGGAAGCCGCGCTCCTTGATCATCGGGATGGTGAACACGCCGGTGCCGACGACGTTGGCCGAGACGCTGCCCGAGATGGTCCCGAAGAAGCCGCTGGCGGCGATCGCCGCATGGGCCGGGCCGCCGCGCAGGCCGCCGGTGAGGCTGACCGCGATGCGCAGCAGCACCGCCCCGGCGCCGGTGGCTTCGAGCACCGCGCCGAAGACGATGAAGATGAAGATCAGCGAAATGACGGTGATGACGATGAAGCCGAACACGCCGTCGAAGGAGTACCAGACGGTGCGCATCACCTGTTCGACGTCGTAGCCGGCATGGGCGAAGATCCACGGCAGATCCTCGCCGAACAGGGCGTAGGCGAGGCAGGCCAGCGACAAGACGGCGAGCGGCCAGCCGAAGGCGCGCCGGGTGAGTTCGAGCACGGCGAGCAGCCCCCCGGCCCCGACCAGGAGGTCGTCCGGCAGGAAGTCGTAGAGGCCGCTCTCGAGTTCGTCGTAGACGCCGGCGAACCACAGGATCGACAGGACCATCAGGGCGACGAGCGCGGCGTCGGCGGCGCACAGCCCCAAGCGGAGCGCCGCGCCGGCGGGTCGGTGGAGCCGCGCCAGGGGCATGGCGAAGACGGTCAGGACCACAGAGGCGCCGACGGTGATCGAGCGCTGATAGATCTCGTCGATGACGCCGAAGGCGGCGGTATAGACGGCGGTCGCGGCGATGGCGAAGCCGATCAGCATGACCACGCGCTCGGGGACGTCGCTTCGCCGCACCGCCGCTCACCTCGTCGCCGCACGCCTCGCCGCCGACCGCCGACGGGCCGACCGCGAATGATGTCCGACGACCCGCCTGGCGGCAAGCGTCCGGTTTCCGGCTCCCGACCGCGGACCGGTCATGCGCGCGCGCCGCGCCGGGCCGCCGACTCGGCCCGCACGATGTAATAGGTAGCGGCGCAGATGATCCCGGCCCCGACCCAGATCCACGGATCGGGCGTCTCCCCGAACGCGACATGGCCGACCGCGGCGGCGAACGGCATCTGGAGGTAGTAGGCCGGCATGGTCACGGCGGGCGGCGCGGCGGCGAAGGAGCGGACGATGCATTGCTGGGCGAAGATGGTGGCGACGCCGAGCGCGACCAGCCAAGCCGCCCCCGCCGGCTCCGGCATGGCCCAGCCATGGAGCGCCGGAACCGCGGACAGGACCAGCGTCAGCCCGAAGGTATGGAAGACGATCGCGTTCGGATGCTCGCTATAGGCCAGCAGTCGCGCCGTGACGTTCACCGCCCCGAACCCGAGGGCGGAGACCAGCATCACGATCACCGGCCAGGAGATGTCGGCGAAGCCCGGCCGGACGACCACCAGCGCGCCGCCGAACCCGGCGACCACCGCGGCCCAACGGCGGAGGCCCACCGGCTCGCGCAGGAACCAGGCGGCGAGCAGCACCGTGAACAGGCCGGCCGTAAACAGGAGCGCCGTCACGTCGGCGACCGGCATGAAGCGCAGCGAGAAGAACATCGCCGCCATGGCGACGTAGCCCGACGCCGCGCGCAAGGCGTAGACCCGGAAGGCGCGCGGCCCCATCCGCAGGCGGCCGGCGCGGATCATCCAGGGCAGCAGGCCGAGGACGACGACCAGCGACTGAACGAACACCATCTCGAACACGTCGTGGGCGGCGCGGAGTTCCCGGCCGATGGCGATGGTGGCGGCGAAGCAGACCGAGGCGGCGATCATCCAGGCCGTCCCGCGCACGGCGTGCGCGGCCGGGGCTCCCGGCCCGGTCACGACGAAGCCTCGCGCCCCGCGGCCCGCCGCCGGGTCTCGGTGTGGACGATGAACCAGCCGCTGCCGCAGATCGCGGCGCTGCCGACCCAGACCCAGACATCGGGGACTTCGCCGTAGCAGGCGAACGCCAGCAGCGCCGTCAGCGGCAGTTGGAGATAGAACAGCGGCGCGGTCACGCCGGCCGGGGCGAGCGCAAGCGCGCGCGTCATGCACTGCATGGAGATCAGGCTGAGGATGCCGAAGGCCAGGATCATCGCGGCGTCCGCCGGTCCCGGGCTCACCCAGTCGAGCGCCGCCGGGAGCGCGGCCAGCGGTACGACGAGGGCGAACTGGTAGAACACGACCGCGTTGGCGTTCTCGGTCAGCGCCAGCGCGCGGGTGGCCGCGTTCGCGGCGCCGTAGGCGACGGCGACGTAGCACAGCGCGAGCGTCGCCAGGCTGGTCTCGATCAGGCCCGGACGCAGGATCGCCAGCGCGCCGACGAAGCCGGCGGCGATCGCGCCCCAGCGTCTGGCCCCCACCCGTTCGCCGATGCCGACGGCGAGAAGCATTACGGTGAAGAAGGGCGCGACGAACATCAGCGCCGTCGCCGCGGCGAGCGGCAGATGCGCCAGGCCGTAGAACCAGCACACCATGCCGCTATAGGTGACGAGGGCGCGGACGCCGTAGAGCTTCGCCCGGCCGGTGCGCAGGCCCGCCGGGCCGGCGCGGACCGCCCAGGGCAGCATCGCCGCCATCCCCAGCACGGCGCGGAAGAACGCGATTTCGACCGCCGGGAAGGTCGCGGACAGTTCGCGCACCGTGACGTAGGTCAGCGCGTAGAATAGCGAGGACGCCGCCATCCAGGCGACGCCGCGCGCGGCCCCGCGCTCGACCGGTCCGGTCAACCTCCCGCCCGCCTTGTCCGGCGCGGCGCGGCGCGATTCGTCGCAAATGACGGCATCGAGTCATCCCTCCCCGCGACGGAGGGCTGTACCCCAAAATATCCTTTATGTCAAGCGAAATCCAGCAGGCTCGGAGAAATCCCGTTCGACGGCCTCGCTGCGTTCGCTGCAATTTTTGTTCTCGATTTGTGCTTGACTTTTGGGAGCGCCTGTGTTATGTTCTCCAACATCGAAGGAATACGACCGAAACCCCTGCCGCGGGGCCGCCGCTCCGCGCGGGCCGCGTTCGGCCGGAACGGAGGAGAGAACGAATTGATCCCGCAATCACCCACCCGCCGGAGCGGAATTCGCCCGTTTTGGGCCGCGTTTCCCCCCTGTTTTTCGCCTGCTTTCGCCCTGCTCTTGGCCGGTTTTCGCCCTGCTTTTTCCCTGGTTTTTCAGCGTAACCTGTTGAAATACAACGAAACTGAAAAATTTTCGCCGGAATCCCGCCGATGGGGCGGCGTCTCTCCGTCCTTCCGCGCGGCGAGGTCGCCTCTCGCCGGGCGAACGCGGATGCGCCGGGGAGGTCGCGAAACCCGGCCTTGGCCGGGCCAACTTGACCTCCGGGCGCCGGCGTACCAGATGAACGGCCGGGCGAACGCGGCCCGACAGCGGGAAGGCGGGGGATGGCGGTGTTCGAGCGGCTGCGCGACGACCTCGACGCAATCATCGAGCGCGACCCCGCGGCGCGGTCGCGCATCTCGGTGGCGGTCTGTTATCCCGGCTTCCATGCGCTGCTGTTCCATCGCGCGGCGCATACGGCTTGGCGGGCGCGGTTGTTCTTCGTCGGGCGGCTGCTGTCGCATGTCGGTCGCATGTTGACGGGGATCGAGATCCACCCCGGCGCGCGGCTGGGGCGGCGGCTGTTCATCGACCACGGCATGGGCTGCGTGATCGGCGAGACGGCCGAGATAGGCGACGACGTGACGCTCTATCACGGGGTGACGCTGGGCGGCGTTTCGCTCGAGCCGCGAAAGCGCCATCCGACGCTGGAGGACGGCGTCATCGTCGGCTCGGGCGCCCAGATATTGGGGCCGGTCACGGTCGGCAAAGCGGCGCGGATCGGGGCCAACGCGGTGGTCCTCCAGGACGTGCCGCCCGGCGTCACGATGGTCGGCATCCCGGCGCGGCAGGCGCTGCCGCGCGCGCGGGGCGACGAGGCGGCGTTCCGCGCCTACGGGACGCCCGAAGGCGAGATCCCCGACCCGGTGGCCAAGGCGCTCGACGGGCTCGCCGGCGAGATCGCGGCGCTGCGCGGCCGCCTGGACGCGCTGGAAGGCGACGAGGCGGCGCAGAGCGCCGGGCCGTCGGCGCGGGCGGCGCCGGGCGATACGCCGCGCGCGAGCTGAAGGAGCGGGAATGGCCCAGGCTTCGCCCCCCAGCGACGCCCGCGCGCCGGCGGACGGCGTGCGCGGCGGGTTCGCCGGCGCGGTCGGCGACACGCCGTTGATCCGGCTCGCCAAGGCGTCGGCGCTCACCGGCTGCGAGATTCTCGGTAAGGCCGAGTTCCTCAACCCCGGCGGCTCGGTCAAGGACCGCGCCGCGCTGTCCATCCTCGAAGACGCCGAGAGGCGGGGCGTCCTCGGGCCGGGCGGAATCGTCGTCGAGGGCACGGCGGGGAATACCGGCATCGGCCTCGCTCTGGCCGGCAACGCGCGCGGCTACCGCACCATCATCGTCATCCCGGAGACGCAGAGCCGGGAGAAGATGGACATGCTCCGCCTGTGCGGGGCCGAGCTGGAGCCGGTGCCGGCGGTCCCCTACCGGGATCCGGAGAACTACGTCAAGGTGTCGGAGCGCCGCGCCGCCGAACTCGCCGAGACTCAATCGGGCGGGGTGCTGTGGGCCAATCAGTGGGACAATCCGGCCAATTGGCGGGCGCATTACGAGACCACCGGACCCGAAATCTGGCGGCAGACCGGCGGCAGGCTGGACGGCTTCGTCGCCGCGGTCGGGACCGGCGGCACGCTCGCCGGCGCCGGGAAATATCTCAAGGAGCGGAACCCCGACCTCGCCGTGGCCCTCGCCGACCCGATGGGGGCGGCGATGTACAGCTATTTCAAGACCGGCGAGCTCGCGAGCGAGGGCAGTTCGATCGCCGAAGGCATCGGCCAGGGCCGGGTCACCGGCAACGTCGCCGAGATCCAGGTGGACGAGGCGTACCGGATCCCCGACTCGGAGGCGCTGCCGATCGTCTTCGACCTGCTGATCGAGGAGGGGTTGTGCCTCGGCGCCTCCTCCGGCGTCAACGTCGCCGGCGCGATCCGGCTCGCCCGGCAGCTGGGTCCGGGACGCAGCGTGGCGACGATCCTCGCCGACGGCGGCCAGCGCTACCAGAGCAAGCTGTTCGACCCCGCCTTCCTGAAACAGCGGAGCCTGCCGGTCCCGCCTTGGCTGTGAACCGGGCGGGCCGCTCAACCCGGCGACGCCAGCGGGAAGGCCGCCTCCGGCGTATAGATCGCGCCCGCGCGGCCCAGATGGCTGGAGAACAGCACGAAGCGCTCGACGACGAACGGCGCGGCGCGGAACAGCGCGTTGGCCGCAAGCCAGCCGCGGACCTCGCCGGGGGCGACGCCGGCCAGCCGCGCCAGGGTGACGTGCGGGCTGTATTTGCGCTGCTCCGGGGCCAGGCCGCTGCGCACGAGCGCGGATTCGACGCGGCGCCGCAGCGCGTCGAGCTCCGGGGTCTTGTCGACGCCCAGCCACAGCGCCCGCACCCGGCGGCCGGTCGCGAAATGGCCGGCGCCCGCGACCGTGACCGCGAAAGGCTCGCCGCGCACCGCCGACAGGGCGGCGACGACGTCCTCGCCCACGTCCTCGCCGACCTCGCCGATGAACCGCAGGGTGAGATGCAGATTCTCCTCCGGCGCCCAGCGGGCGCGCTCGACGCCAGCGCACAACGCCGTCATGCGGAGCCGCAGTTCCGCCGGGATCTCGATTGCGACGAACAGGCGGATCATGCGCCCCTCCCGCACCGGGCGCATTCAGAGGATCAGCGTCAGGACGCCGGTGTAGCCGTACAGCCGGTTGTTGGAGATCTCGCCGTTGGCGTAGAAGCCGACCACCGGGACGTCGGCGCCCACCGCGCCGGCGACCGCGGCGAGCTCCTCCGAGTTGCGGCCGAACAGGTTGGGGCCGCGCGCCACGCAGGAGAAGTAGAGCCCGGCCCGGGCCGGCCCGTCCGCGCGCCCGGCGACGCCTTCGAGCATCCGCTCCAGATCGGCCATGGCGCTGGCGCCGTCGCGGCGGACGAACATCAGCCGGTCGCCGGCGCTCAGCCGCTCGCCGATGGACAGCCACCCCTTCTGCGGGTCGATGCCCATGACGTTGCGCACCAGATAGTCGCGCGTGTCGCTGCCCGGAATCGGCAGAGCGGCATGGATATAGCCGCCGATGCGGTCCAGGTTGCGCGCCAGCACCTCGCCGACGTCCTCCTTGAACACGTCGAGGGCCGGCCGGCCGTCGAGCCCGATCAGGACGTGGTCGCGCGCCTCGGTCACGTCGTGGACATCGCCGATCGGCGCGCAGCCCTGGGTGAGGCCGGTCGCCGCGGCCACGTCGCCGGCGAACAGGACGCCGGACAGGCCGCCCTCGGTGAGGCCGCCGGCGAGCTGGTGGTTGCGGCCGCGCGACGCGGTGAGGCCGCCGACCAGGAAGCAATCGGTATCGTCGCACAGCGAATGGACGATCGACGGCAGATAGGCGTTGCGCGGGTCGCCGTGGACGACGCCGAGGGTCGGGCGGGCGCGTCCGATCCAGTCGCGCAGCTCGGCCGGCAGCGCATCGCCCGGCTTGGTCAGCGTCGGCAGGATCCGGTGGCCGTCGGAGGGAAGCGCCGCGGCGAGCACCGCCATCGCCGGCTGGTTGAAATACTCGCGCCCGCCGACGCAGACGCCGAAGCCGATCGTGCCCACCCAGTCGGCGATGCCGGTCGCCTCGCGCAGCCGTTGGGCGATGCGCGGGAAGTCGCCGGCGAGGGCATCGGTGACGTAGAGGAACCCCAGGCTGGCGCCGGCGGGCGCTCCTCCCAGCTGCTCGATGCAGCGTTCGGCCAGCGCGGATCCGTCGCCGCCCGCGGCGTGGGCGAGCCGGAATTCGCGGTCGGTCGTGGTCATCGCGGGGCCCTCGAAGCGTCGAGCAAGCGCAACACATGGGGCGTCATGCGGTCAACCATTACCTGGACGCCGCGCGCGTTGGGATGGATTCCATCGGCCTGGTTGAGGGCGGGCCGCGCGGCGACGCCGGCGAGGAAGAAGGGGTAGAAGGCGACGCCGCGCCGTATCGCAAGGGCCGGGAACAGCGCGTCGAACGCGGCCCCGTATTCGGGGCCGAGATTAGGCGGCGCGAGCATGCCGACGAGCAGCGCCTCGACGCCGACGGCCTCGAGCCGGGCGAGGATGCGGTCGAGGTTGGCGCGGGTCGCGCCGGGGTCGAGGCCGCGCAGGCCGTCATTCGCGCCCAGCGCCACGATCGCCGCATGGGGAGCGTCGGCGAGCGCCCAGTCGAGCCGCGCCAGCCCGCCGGCGGTGGTATCCCCGGCCACGCCCGCGTCGATCACGCGGACGTCGCGCCCCGCCGCGGCCAGCGCCCGCTGCAATCGGGCCGGGAAGGCCTGCCCCGCCGGCAAACCGTAGCCCGAGGTGAGGCTGTCGCCGAGGACCAGGAGGCGGATCGCCTCGCCTGCGCCGGCCGCGGGAGCCGCCGCGCCGAGGAAGCAACTGACAAACGCCGCGCGATAGGCCAATCTCGCCGCGCCGCGAAACGGCCGCCGGGCGATGGACCAAGGGATGGAAATGTCGAACAGTCCGGCCAACGCGCCCGCCCTGGTTCGTCTCGAGGACGTCCGTCTCAGCCTCGCCGGAGCCGCCGGCCCGGTCAATGTCCTGCGCGGCGTCACCCTGTCGATCGAACGGGGCGAGACGATCGGCGTGGTCGGCCCGTCGGGCTCGGGCAAGACCAGCCTGATGATGATCGTCGCCGGGTTGGAGCGCCAGACCTCGGGCCGGGTGGTCGTCGCCGGGGCCGCGCTCGACGAATTGGACGAGGATGCGCTCGCGCGCTTCCGGCGAACGAGCGTCGGCATCGTGTTCCAGGGTTTCCATCTGGTGCCGACGATGACGGCCCTGGAGAACGTCGCCGTGCCGCCGGAGCTGGCGGGCGCCGCCGACGCCTTCGACCGGGCGCGCGAGGCGCTGGCCGCGGTCGGGCTCCATGACCGCCTCGGCCACTATCCCGGCCAATTGTCCGGCGGCGAACAGCAACGGGTCGCCATCGCCCGCGCATTCGTCGTCGAACCCGACCTGCTGCTCGCCGACGAGCCGACCGGCAATCTCGACGGCGCCACCGGAGAGGCGGTGATCGAGCTGTTGTTCGATCTCCGGGCGCGGCGCGGGACGACCCTGGTCCTGATTACGCACAACCCGGCGCTGGCGGCGCGCTGCGCGCGGACGGTGGCGCTGGTCGACGGCCGCATCGCCGCGGCGGGCCCGTGAGCGGTTACGGCGCCGCGCTCCGCATCGTCCGGCGCGAACTGCGCGGCGGACTCGCCGGTTTCCGGGTCTTTCTCGCCTGCCTCGCGCTCGGCGTCGCCGCCATCGCTGCGGTCGGCTCGACCGCGGCGGCGATCCTGGCCGGGCTCGCGGCCGACGCCCGCGAAATCCTGGGCGGCGACGCGGCGGTGAGCCGGCTGCATCGCGACTTGGCGCCCGACGAACGCCGCTGGTTGGAGGATCGCGGCAGGCTGTCGCGGAGCGTCGAGATGCGGTCGATCGCGCGCGCCCGGGGGCGCGATCGCCGGTCGCTGATCGACTTCAAGGCGGTGGACGGCGCCTATCCCCTGTATGGCGCGGTGACGCTCGCCCCGGCGCGCCCGCTGGCGGCGGCCCTGGCCTGGGCGGAGGGCGCATGGGGCGCCGCGGTCGAGCGGGCCCTGCTCGACAAGCTCGGCGTCCGGCGCGGCGACCTCGTGCGGGTGGGAACCGCCGACTACCGCATCCGGGCGGTCATCGAACGCGAGCCCGACCGGGCGGGCGGCGGCGGGTTCAGCCTCGGCCCCCGGTTCCTGGTCTCCACCGCCAGCCTGCCCGCCAGCGGGTTGATCCGGCCGGGCAGCTTGGCGCGCTACGTCTATCGCATACGGCTGCCCGCGGGCGCCGATCTCGCCGGCTGGCGGGGCGCGCTCGGCGCCGCCTTCCCCGACTCCGGATGGCGGGTCCGGGATCGGCGCGCCGCGTCCCCCGCGATCGAGCGTTTCGTCGAACGCGCCGGCATGTTCCTGACCCTGGTCGGGCTGACCGCGCTGCTGATCGGCGGCCTCGGCATCCGCAACGCGGTCCGCGCCTTCCTCGCCGGCAAGACGGAGACGATCGCGACGCTCAAATGTCTGGGCGCGTCGTCGCGGCTGATCTTCCAGATTTATCTGACCCAAGTCGCGATCATGGCCGCGGGCGGCATCGCCGTCGGTCTGCTGATCGGCGCCGCGGTCCCGGCGCTCGCCGGCGGCGCGCTGGCGGCGGATCTGCCGGTCGATCCGCAACGCGGCCTCCACGCCGGCCCGTTGGCGCTCGCCGCGGCGTTCGGCGCGCTGACCGCCTTCGCCTTCTCGCTGCGGCCGCTCGCGGAAGCCTGCGCCACGCGGGCGGGGAGCCTGTTCCGCCATCCGCTGGCGGAGGCGCGACGCCGGCCGCGCGCCTGGGTCGTCGCCGCGGTCACGGTCGCGGGGGCGGCGCTGATCGCGCTCGGGGCGCTGTCGGCGGCGGATCGCGCAGTGGCGCTGTGGTTCTTCGCCGGCGCCGGCGCGGCGCTGGCCGCCTTCGGCGGCGCCGGGCGGGCGGTCCGCGCCCTGGCGCGGAGTCGGCGGCGCGCCCGGCCCGCCGCGCTCCGCCTCGCCCTCGCCAACCTGCACCGGCCGGGAGCGCCGACCGCGACGGTCGTGACCTCGCTCGGGCTCGGGCTCACCTTGTTCGTCGCCGTGGCGCTGGTCGAAGGCAATCTCCGACGCCAGATCGACCGGACGATTCCCGCCCGCGCTCCCGGATTCTTCTTCGTCGACATCCAGCCCGATCAGGTCGCCGGGTTCGAGCGCGCGGTGCGGGAGGCCGACGCCGCGGCCGAGATCCGGGGGACGCCGATGCTGCGCGGCCGCATCGTCCGCATCGCGGGCGTTCCGGTGGAGCGGGCGCGGATCGCGCCGGACGCGCAGTGGATGATCCGCGGATCGCGCGGCGTGACCTGGGCGGCGCGGCCGCCCGAGGGCGCGCGGCTGACCGCGGGCGAGTGGTGGCCGCGCGACTATGCCGGCCCGCCGCTGCTGTCGCTGTCCGCGGAGGCGGCGGCGGGCTTCGGCCTGAAGGTCGGCGACCGCATGACCGTCAACGTCCTGGGCCGGCCGATCGCCGCCAGGATCGCCAATCTCCGCGACGTCCGGTGGCGGTCGCTCGGCATCAACTTCGTCATGATCTTCTCGCCCGGAGCCCTCGACCGGGCGCCGCACACCCGGATCGCGACGGTCCGCGCCGACCCCGCCGCCGAGCGCGCGATCGAGAGGACCGTCGCCGAGCGCTTCCCCAACGTCACGCCGATCCGCGTGCGGGAGGTGCTGCGGCGGGTCGGCGAGACGCTCGGCAAGCTGGCGACCGCGATCCGGTTCGGCGCCGCGGTCGCCATCGCCGCCGGCGTCCTGGTGCTCGCCGGGGCGATCGCCGCCGGCCACCGGCGGCGCGTCTACGACGCGGTGGTGCTCAAGGTGTTGGGGGCTACGCGGCGGGACGTCGCCGCGGTCTTCGCCATCGAATACGGGCTGCTGACGCTCGCCGCGGGCGCCGTCGCCGCCCTGGCCGGGACGCTCGCCGGATGGGCGGTGGTCACGGGCGCGATGGGAATGGATTGGGTCTTCCTGCCGGGCGTCGCCGCGGCCGCCCTGGCGGCGTCCGCCGCGCCGGCGCTGGCGCTGGGATTCGCCGGGACCTGGCGGGCGCTCGGCAGGAAGGCGGCGCCGCTGCTGCGCAACGACTGAGCGCCGGGCGGACCCCGGACCGCGGCGCTATTGATTTTTCCGCCGCGGCGGCGCATATTCCGTACCGGGATCCCATACGGCTTCGAGAGGAAGACAATGGCTTTCGGAACGGACAGAATCGTCGTCTCCCACAACGCGCAAGCGCAGGCCGAGTTCGACGCCGGGCTCCGCGCGCACATGCTGCGCGTCTACAACTACATGGCCTCCGGGGTGGCGCTCACCGGCATCGTCGCCTATGTCGTCGCCAACACGCCGGCGGTGTTCAACCTGGTGTTCGGGACGGGGCTCTACTGGATCCTCCTGTTCGCGCCCATCGCCTTCTTCCTGTTCATGGGCTTCAAGATCGACAAGATCCGGGCGACCACGGCGCAGACCCTGTTCTGGACGTTCTGCGCGGCGATGGGGCTGTCGATGTCGATCTTCTTCGTCGCCTTCACCGGCGCGTCGATCGCGCGGGCGTTCTTCATCACCGCCGGCATGTTCGCGGGCATGAGCCTCTACGGCTATACGACCAAGCGGGACCTGGCCGGGCTGGGCTCGTTCCTGATGATGGGGGTGGTCGGGGTGCTGATCGCCGCGGTCGTCAACATGTTCTGGCTCCAGGACGCCGGGCTTCAGTTCGCGATCTCGGTGATCGTGGTGCTGATTTTCACCGGGCTGACCGCTTACGACACGCAGCGGATCAAGCTCGAATACGCCGAGCATCACGACGGCGAGACCGCGACCAAGCTCGCCGTGATGGGCGCCTTGCGGCTCTATTGGAACTTCATCGTCATGTTCCAATACATCCTGATGCTGTTCGGCAACCGGGAGTGACCGAACGGGCGCGGACGGGTCGAAACGGGACGGGCGCCGAACGGCGCCCGTTTCGTTTCGGTGGAGCGGGTGATCGGATTCGAACCGACGACATCAACCTTGGCAAGGTTGCGCTCTACCCCTGAGCTACACCCGCGGCCCGTCGCCAGTATATGCGCCCCGCCCCGCCTTTGGCAAGCATCGGACGATTGCGTTGCGGCGACGGCGGGTTTCTGCCATGATCGCCGGACGCATACGCCTTCGTGAAGCTCCGGGAGCGCCTCCAATGGGGACCTTCAGCATTTGGCACTGGCTCATCGTGCTTGCCGTCGTCCTGGTCTTGTTCGCCCGGCCGGGCAAGCTTTCGGGTATCTTCGGCGACCTCGGCAAGGGCATCAAGATGTTCAAGAAGGGGCTCAGCGACGGCGGCGACGGCGACAAGGCCGGCGGCGAGCAGGCCCGGAACGTCGAAGCCGACGCGCGCCCCACGGTCGGCGACGGAACCAAGAAGGACGAAACCGCGCAGGGTTGACCGGCGGCCCGAAGCCGCCGGCCCGGAAGCAGGGCCGCGATGCTCGACATCGGCAGTTGGGAATTCCTCCTCATCGTCGTCATCGGGCTCCTGGTCATCGGGCCCCGGGATCTGCCGGGCGCGATCCGCACGATCAGCGGATGGGTGCGCCGGGCGAGGGAGCTGGCGCGCGAGTTCCAGGGCGGGCTCGAGGACATTGCGCGCGACACCGAGATGGACAAGGTGAAGCGCGAGTTCGAGAGCGAGTTCGAGAACGCGGTCGGCCCGGGCGGATTCGAGAACGCGGTCGACCCCGATGGCGAATTGAAGCAGAGCCTCGATCTGGAGGACGTCTGGCGGGACGGCGGCGACGCGCCGTCGATCGAGGATGCCGGCCGGGCGACCGGGAAGGCGGCGGCCGGGCCGGCGGCCGAGGCCGGCGCCGCACGGAGCGAGATCGAGGACGCCGGTGACGGGGCGGCGCGGGGCGCGAGCGCCTGAGCGTGGCCGACGAGCGAGACCTCGACGACAAGAGAATGCCGCTGCTCGATCACTTGATCGAGCTGCGCACGCGCCTGCTCTACTGCATCGGGGGGTTCCTCCTCGCCTTCGTCGGGAGCTTCTTCGTCGCCGAGGAGATTTTCGCCTTCCTCGTCCGGCCGCTGGCCGCGGCGTTGAGCGAGCAGGAAGGCGCGCGGATGATCTACACCGCGCTGCACGAGGCGTTCTTCACCTACGTCAAGGTCGCCTTCTTCGCCGCCGCCTTCGTGACCTTTCCGCTGATCGCGGCGCAGCTCTGGCTGTTCGCGGCGCCCGGTCTGTACCGGAACGAGAAGCGCGCCTTCCTGCCGTTTCTCGCCGCGACGCCGATCCTGTTCCTGCTCGGCGCCTCGCTGGTCTATTTCATCATCATCCCTCTGGCGTGGGAGTTCCTGCTCGAATTCCAGAAGCCGGCCGAGACGACGGACGAGCTGCCGATCCAGGTCGAGCCCAAGGTGGATCAATATCTGTCGCTGGTGATGCGGCTGGTGTTCGCGTTCGGCGTCGCTTTCGAACTGCCGGTCCTGCTGCTGTTGCTGGCCCGCGCCGGGCTGGTCACCGCCGACGGGATGGCGAGCAAACGCCGCTACGCCATCGTCGGCGTGTTCGTCTTCGCCGCGGTGCTCACGCCGCCCGACGTCATCAGCCAGATCGGGCTCGCCTTGCCGATCATCCTGTTGTATGAGGCGTCGATCTTCGGTGCGCGGATCATCGAGCGGAAGCGCGCCGAGCGCGACGCGGAGGAGGACGCGGCGGAGGATGCCCCCGCCTAGCGCCCGGAACGATCGATGCTTGATCTGCGCTGGATCAGGGACAACCCGGAGGCGCTCGACGCCGCCTTGGCGAGCCGCGGGATCGCGCCCCTGGCAAGCCGCATCGTCGAGCTGGACGCCGGCCATCGCGCGGCGCAGACCGAGTTGCAGCGCGTGCAGAGCCGGCGCAACGAAGCCTCGAAGGAGATCGGCGCCGCCAGGAAGGCGGGCGCCGACGCCGAGGCGCTGATCGCCGAGGTGACGGCGCTCAAGGAGCGGACGCCGCTGCTGGAGGACCGCGTGCGGACGGGCGGCGGCGAGGTCGACGCGCTGCTTGAGGCCGTCCCCAACCCGCCGGCGGCGGGGGTTCCGACGGGCGCCGACGAGACTGCGAATCTGGAGCTGCGCCGGGTCGGCGCGCCGCCGCGGTTCGACTTCCCGCGGCGCGATCACGTCGAGCTCGGAGAACGCCTCGGCATGATGGATTTCGCCCGGGCGGCCAAGCTGTCGGGCGCCCGCTTCGTCCTGCTGACCGGCGTCCTGGCGCGGCTGGAGCGCGCGTTGGCCGCCTTCATGCTCGACCTGCACACGCGGACGTTCGGCTATGTCGAAGCGAGCCCGCCGCTGCTGGTCCGCGACGCCGCCGTGTTCGGCGCCGGGCAGCTGCCCAAATTCGCCGACGACCTGTTCCGCACCACCACCGGGCATTGGCTGATCCCCACCGCCGAGGTGCCGCTCACCAACCTGGTCGCCGGCGAAACGCTGGCCGAGAGCGACCTGCCGCTTCGCTTCACCGCGCTTACCCCCTGTTTCCGCTCCGAAGCGGGCGCCGCCGGCAAGGACACCCGCGGCATGCTCCGGCAGCATCAATTCGCCAAGGTGGAGCTGGTGAGCGTCACCCGCCCCGCCGACTCCGAAGCCGAGCACGAGCGGATGACCGCAGCCGCCGAGGAAGTGCTCAAGCGGCTCGACCTGCCCTACCGCGTGGTGCTGCTCGCCACCGGCGACATGGGGTTCGCCGCGCGCAAAACGTTCGACGTCGAGGTCTGGCTGCCCGGTCAGGACGCCTATCGCGAAATCTCGAGCTGTTCCGACTGCGGCGACTTCCAGGCGCGGCGAATGCGCGCCCGCTACCGGCCGGACGGGCGGAAGAGCGCCGAATTCGTCCACACGCTCAACGGCTCCGGCCTCGCGGTCGGGCGCACCCTGATCGCTATCCTGGAGAACCATCAGCAAGCCGACGGCTCGGTCGCGATCCCCGCAGCGCTCCGGCCGTTTATGGACGGGCTCGACGCCATCCGGCCGGACCGCTGAACCGGCATGGACCTCGCCAAGGCGCGGCTGTTGGTCTGCAACGACGACGGCATCCATGCGCCCGGGTTGAAGGTGCTGGAGCGGGTGGCGCGCACGCTGTCGCCGGACGTCTGGGTGATCGCCCCGGAGACCGAGCAGAGCGCCGCCGGGCACTCGCTGACGCTTACGGTGCCGCTCCGGGTGCGCAAGGTCGCCGCCCGCCGGTTCGCGGTCAACGGCACGCCGACCGACTGCGTGCTGCTGGCGGTCAACCACATCCTCGCCGATCGCCGGCCCGATCTGGTGCTGTCGGGCGTCAATGCCGGCGGCAATCTCGGCGAGGACATCACCTATTCCGGCACCGTAGCCGCGGCGATGGAAGGAACGCTGCTGCGCATTCCGGCGATCGCGCTTAGCCAGGTGCGGCGCGACGGCGAAGCGGTGCGCTGGGCGCCGGCGGCGGAGCGCGCGGGCGACGTCGTCCGCCGGCTGGTCGCCGCCGGCTGGCCGCGCAACGTGGCGATCAACGTCAACTTCCCCGATGCGCCCGCGGCCGGCGTCCGGGACATCGCCGTCACCCGCCAGGGACGGCGCAAGATCGGCGAGGTGCTGAATCACGGCGTCGATCCGCGCGGCCACCCCTATGTCTGGATCGGGGCGGAACGCGACGAAGACCCATCCTTTCCCGGCTCCGACCTCGAGGCGGTCAATGCGGGCCGCATCTCGGTGACTCCGCTGGGGGTCGATCTGACCCATGCGAGGAGCCTGGCCGCCCTGCGGAGGACGTTGGGATGAGCGCCGATGCGCGGAAGATCCGGATGGTGATGGAGCTCCGGGGCCAGGGGATCACCGACGCCGACGTTCTGGGGGCGATCGAACGGGTGCCGCGCGAGGCGTTCGTGCCGACGGCCTTCCGCGACCAGGCCTACGACAACACGGCGCTCCCCATCGGCCGCGGGCAGACGATCAGCCAACCGGCGGTTGTCGGCTTCATGACCCAATGCCTCGAGGTCGGCCGGCGCATGAAGGTGCTCGAGATCGGCGCCGGCTCGGGCTATCAGGCGGCGGTGCTGTCCTTCCTGTGCCGGCGGGTCTATACGATCGAGCGCTGCGGCGAGCTGCTGCGCGAAGCCGAGGCGCGGTTCCGCGCGCTGGGCCTGAACAACGTCACCGCCCGCTTCGGGGACGGATGCGCGGGCTGGCCCGAGATCCCCGCGTTCGAGCGCATCCTCGTCACCGCCGCTTCCGCCGCGCCGCCGCCGGCGCTGTTCGATCAACTGGCGCCCGGCGGCGTCATGATCGCGCCGATCGGCGACCGGCCGGACAACCAGCGGCTGTGCAGGTACCGGCGGGACGAGGACGGCGCCATCGCGCAGGAGGCGCTGTGGCCGGTGCGGTTCGTACCCCTGGTGCCGGGCGTGGAACGGGGCGCGCGGCCGACTGCGAAGGAGACGGCGAAGCCTCGCCGGATTGCGGGTTGACGGCCCGGTCCGGCATCGGATGGCGGATCGTCCTGCTGGCCGCCGCCGGCGCGCTGCTATGGGGGTGCGAGTCCACGCGCGAACCGGCTCCGGTGACCTATGGCGGCGCGGGCGAGACCTCGCCCCCGGGCCGGGCGGCGGAGCGCGCCGGCGAGGCGCAACCCGGCGAGGCGCGGCCCGGCGAGGTCGCCGTCCGCCGGGGCGACACGCTCTACGCCATCGCGCGGCGCCATCGGGTGCCGCTGGGCGACATGATTCGGGCCAACGGCCTCAATGCGCCCTATCGGATCCACCCCGGCCAGCTTCTGCGGCTTCCCACCGCGCGCATGCACGTCGTCCGAGCGGGCGATACGATCAGCGAGTTGGCGGAGCGATACGGCGTCGGCTCGCGCAGCCTGGTCCGGCTCAACGACATCCCGCCCCCCTATCGGATCCGGGTCGGACAACGGCTTCGCATTCCGGGTCGGCAAACCGCGGCGCCCCGCGCCGCGGCGGAGAGACCGGCCCCGTCGACCGCGCCGCCGCCTGCGCCGAGCGCGCCGAAGCGCGGCGGAACGGCCGGCGACGACCGCAAGCCCGCGGCGATCGGCAAGCCGCCGCCCCGCGCCAGAAAGCGTTTCTTGTGGCCGGTGCGGGGCCGCGTCATCGTCGGCTACGGTCCGCAGGGCGGCGGCCGCTACAACGACGGCATCAACATCCTGGCGGCCAAGGGCGCCGCGGTCCGCGCCGCCGAGAACGGCGTGGTGGCCTATTCCGGCAACGAGCTGCGCGGCTTCGGCAGGCTGCTGCTGATCAAGCATGCCGGCGGATGGATGACGGCCTACGCCCACAACGACGCGCTGCTGGTCAAGACCGGGCAGGTGGTCAAGCGAGGGCAGCCGATTTCGCGCGTCGGCAATACCGGCAGCGTGCGCCGTCCGCAGCTCCATTTCGAGCTGCGGCGCGGCCCGAAGGCGCTGAACCCCATCAAGTATCTCGCCCCGGCCTCCGCGGCGTCGCGCCGGGGTCTACCGCCGGAGGCTCCGCGCCATGCGGACGTGCCGGATGCCGGCTTCAAGGAACTCGCCGCCCTCGGCGCGGAAGCCGAGCCGGGCGTAGAAGCCGGCCGCCGAGGTCTGGGCGTTGAGCACTACGGCCGGGGCGCCGGCGGCGGCCGCATCGGCGACGATCCGCTCCATCAGCGCGCGGCCCAGCCCGACCCCTCGCCGACCCTCGCGCACCGCCATCCGCTCGACCTTGATCTCGCCGCCGCCGAGGGCGCGGGCGCGGGCGACGCCGACCGGCGCGCCGCGCTCGCGCAGCAGGTAATGCCGGCAGACGCCGTCGAGGCCGTCGATCTCGTCGGCTTCGCTCACTCCCTGCTCGCAGCGGAACACGGCGTGGCGAATCGCGAGCGCCGCCGCCATGCCCTCCTCGTCGGTCACGACCTCGATCTCGGGCATCGCCCATCCCATGGACCCGGCGGCGGGGCCGGTTTATCTTCGTCGCAGTCGTTATAGACGATCGAAGCGGGGATGGTGCGCGCGGAATCCACGACTGCGCCGCGCAAATGGGTCGGCGCGGCGCTGCCGCGCAAGGAGGACGCGGCGCTGCTGACCGGATCGGCGCGCTTCATCGACGACATGGAGCCGGTTCCGGGCATCCGCCATGCGGCGATTCTGCGTTCGCCGCACCCCCATGCCCGCATCCTCCGCATCGACGCGCGCGCCGCCGCGGCGACGCCCGGCGTAGCCGGCGTGGTGACGGGGGCCGAGCTCGCCGAACTGATCGGCCCGATCCCGAGCGCGATCCGGGTCCCCATCGACTATTACCCGATGGCCGTGGACAAGGCGCGCTACGCCGGGGAGCCGGTGGCGCTGGTCGCCGCGGCCGACCGCTACGTCGCCGAAGACGCGCTGGAACGGATCGAGGTCGAGTACGAAGCGCTGCCCCCGGCCGCCGATCCGGCGGCGGCGACCGCGGACGGCGCGGCGCTGCTGCACGAGGCCGTGGGGTCGAACGTCGTCCACCGGCGCAGCTTCCGCTACGGCGAGCCCGAAGCCGCGTTCGCCGACGCCGACCACGTGGTCGAGCTCGCCTGGCGGTTCCCGCGCTACGCCTCGACGCCGGTGGAGACCTACGGCGCGATCGCCCAGTATCAGCCCCACCCCGACCGCTACACCGTCTGGTCCAACTTCCAGGGGCCGTTCATCCTGCACGCGCTGATGTGCGGCAGCCTCAAGGTCGCCGGCAACCGGCTGCGGCTGATCACCGCGCCGCATTCCGGCGGCAGCTTCGGCATCAAGCAGGCGCTGTTCCCCTATCTGGTGCTGCTCGCCGCGGCGAGCCGGCTTCTCGGCGCGCCGCTCAAATGGACCGAGGACCGGCTCGAACATCTGGCCGGCTCCTCCTGCGCGTCGAACCGTCTGGACCGCATCGAGGCCGCCTTCACCAGGGACGGCGAGCTGACGGCGCTCCGATTCGCCAACGTCGTCGATGTCGGCGCCTATGTGCGCGCGCCCGAACCCGCCTCGGTGTACCGCATGCACAGCGCGTCCAACGGCTGCTACCGGGTGCGCAACATCGAAATCGACAACCGGCTGGTGGTCACCAACCGAACGCCGATCGGCCTCAATCGCGGCTATGGCGGCCCGCAATTCTATTTCGCCCTGGAGCGGGCGATGGACGCGGGCGCGCGCGCGCTCGGCATCGACGCGGCCGAGCTGCGCCGCATCAACTTCATCGCCGGGGATGCGTTCCCCTATCGCGCGCCCGCGGGGGCGACCTACGATTCGGGCGATTACCAAGCGGGCCTCGACGAGGCGATACGGCTGGCCGACTACGACGCTCTGAAGGCCGAGCGCCGCCGGGCGCGCGCCGAGGGCCGGCTCTACGGCATCGGCATGGCCGCGGGGGTCGAGCCCTCGGGCTCCAACATGGCCTACGTCACGCTGGCGCAGACGCCGGAGGAGCGCGCCCGCGCCGGCGGCCGGTCGGGCGGGCTCGGCAGCTGCACGGTCGCAATAGACCCGTCGGGCGCGGTCACGGTCAGGACGACGTCCACGCCCGCGGGCCAGGGCCATGCGACGGTCGCGGCGCAAGTCGTCGCCGACGCGCTCGGGCTCCACCCGGACGACATCGAAGTGGTGACCGAGATCGACACGCTGACCAGCAACTGGTCGCTCGCCTCGGGCAATTACGCCAACCGCTTCTCCGCGGTCGTGGTCGGCGCGATCGCCGCGGCCGCCGACCGGGTCGCGGCCAAGCTCAAGACGCTGGCGGCCGATGCTCTCGAGATCGCGTTCGAGGACGTGGAGCTCGCCGACGGCGAGGCGCGGCTCGTCGGCGCGCCCGGCAAGGCGACGCCGATCCGGCGCCTGGCCGCGCGCACGCACTGGCATCCGGCGGGCCTTCCCGACGGCGTGGAGCCCGGCGTCTACGAGACCGCGATCCTGTCGCCCGCCATGCTGGGCCCGCCGGACGACGAGGACCGGGTGGGTTCGGCCGTGACCTTCGGCTTCGTGTGCGACCTGGCCGCGGTCGAGATCGACCGGGAGACCGGCCGGGTGCAGGTGAGGAAATACGCCTCCGTCCACGACGTGGGGACGGCGCTCAACCGGTCGGTCGTCGAGGGCCAGATCCGCGGCGGGTTCGCCCACGGCGTCGGCGCCGCCCTGCTGGAGGAGCTGGCCTACGACGCCGACGGCAACTTCCTGTCGGGCACGTTCGCGGATTATCTCTGCGTCACCGCGCCCGAGATGCCGGCGCTTGCGATCGGGCACGTCGTCACGCCGTCGCCGCACAACGCGCTCGGGGCCAAGGGCATGGGCGACGGGTCGTCGATGCTGACCCCGGCGGTCGTCGCCAACGCCGTCGCCGACGCGCTCGGCCGCGACGACGTGGAGCCGCCGTTCACGCTCAACAAGGTCTGGAAGCTCGCCAACGGCGACGCCGCGGCGGCATGAAGCCGGCGGCCTTCGAATACTGCCGGGCGGACACGATCGACGATGCGCTGGAATTGCTGGACGAGTTCGGCGCCGACGCGGTGGTGCTGGCCGGCGGCCAGTCGCTGTCGGCGATGCTCAACATGCGCCTGGTCCGGCCGCGGGCGGTGATCGACGTGAACCGCATAGGCGAGCTCGGCGGCGTCGCCCGCGGCGACGGCTGGATCCGGACCGGGGCGATGCTGCGCCAAGCCGACGCGCTGGCCGACCGGTCGCTGATGGCCGATCTGCCTTTGCTTGCCGAGGCGATGCCCGAGATCGGGCACTTCCAGACCCGGAGTCGGGGCACGTTGGGCGGCTCGGCCGCGCATGCCGACCCGAGCGCCGAGATCCCGTTGATCCTGGTCGCTCTCGGCGGCGAGGTCCTGTTGCGGTCCCGGACCGCCTGCCGGACGGCGACCGCGCGGGAGTTCTTCCTCGGCCCGTTGACCACCGCCCGGAGAGGCGACGAGCTGGTGACCGCGCTGCGCTGGCCCGCCAGGCGCCCCGGCGGCGGTCATGCGTTCGCCGAGATCGCGCAACGGCGCGGCGACTTCGCCATCGCCGCCTGCGCCGCCGTGGTCGAGATCGGCCCGGACGGGGCGCTCGAAGCGGCGTCGCTGGGCGTTGGCGGCGTCGAAGACCGGCCGCGCCGGATCGACGCCGGCGGCTGGCGGGGCGCCGCGCCCGCGCCCGAGACCGCCGCCGCGATCGCCGATGCGGCCGCATCGGAAGTCGACCCGATGGAGGACGGCCAGGCGGACGCCGCCTATCGCCGCCAGCTGGTGCGGGTGCTGGGCGCGCGCGTGCTGAAGCGGGCGTTCGCCCGTGCGCGGGCGGCGACCGCGCGGGACGAGGCGTAGCGATGCTGCGCGTCGCACCGGACGAACGGCGCCGCATCGAGATGACGGTCAACGGCAGGCCGCATGTCGGCCATGCCGAGCCGCGTATGCTGCTGACCGACTTCCTGCGCCACGAGCTCAAGCTGTTCGGCACCCATGTCGGTTGCGAACACGGCGTCTGCGGCGCCTGCACGGTGCTGATCGACGGTCGCGTCGGCCGAAGCTGCCTCTGCTACGCGGTGCAGGCCGACGGGGCGGCGATCACGACCGTCGAGGGGCTGGCCGAGGACGGCGCGCTGAGCCCGTTGCAGCGCGCGTTCTCCCGCCATCACGCGCTGCAATGCGGGTTCTGCACCGCGGGGATACTGATCTCGGCGACGAGCTTCCTGGCGACGACGCCCCGGCCCTCCGAGGACGAGGCGCGCGACATGCTGTCCGGCCACATCTGCCGCTGCACCGGCTATGAGGGGATGGTGCGCGCGATTCTCGACGCGGCGCGTGGACCGGCGGCGGCGGAGTAGCGGGATGGACCTCGGCGCCCTGTTCGCCCGGTCGGCGCGTCGCCAGCCCGACGCCGCCGCCCTGGTCGACGGCCCGCTGCGGCGAACCTACGCCGAATGGTACGACGAAATCCGCGTCGTCGCCGGCGGGCTCCGCGCCGTCGGGCTGCGCCCGGGCGACGCGCTGGCGACCGCGCTCGCCAACCGCAACGAGATGGCGACCCTCTATTGGGCAAGCCAGATGATCGGACTCGCGTTCACGCCGTTCAACTGGCGGGCCTCGGCGGACGAGCTCGCCTATGCGCTCCGCGACGCCGAGGCGCGGGCGGTCGCGTTCGAGGCGCGGACCGCCCAGGCGGCGGAGGAAGCCGCGGACGGGGCCGGCATCCCGCGCGCGCGGCGGATCGCCCTCGACGGGGCAATGAGCGGAGCGTGCGACTTCGGCGCGCTGGCGGACGCGCCGGCGATCGACGGACCGGTCGGCGCGGACCCCCGATCGATCTGCCTGATGCTGTACACGTCGGGGACGACGGGCCGGCCCAAGGGCGTGCCCCGATCCCACCATGCCGAGCGCAACGCGAGCGCCCATTGCGTGGCGCAGCTCGGCTATCGCTACGGCGAATGCCAGCTCGGCGTGATGCCGCTGTTCCACACCATGGGGGTCCGCGCCCTGGTCATGGCCGCCTTGCTCAACGGCAAGTTCGTCTGCCAGCCGACCTTCGACGCCGGGGCCGCGCTGCGGCTGATCCAGGACGAACGGATCACTGCGCTGTTTCTCGTCCCCACCATGTTCCACGACATGCTCGACCGCGCCGACCTGGGCGATTACGACCTCGGCAGCGTGCGCAACGTCGCCTATGCCGGCATGTCGATGACCAGCGCGCTGACCGAGAAATGCGCCGAGACGCTGAAGCCCGACCGGTTCACCAACTTCTACGGTTCGTCGGAGATCTATTCCTTCGCGGTCTGCGACCACGTCGTCGACAAACCGGGCTGCGCCGGGCGCGCGGCGCTGGGCCAGGAAATCCGCATCGTTCGCGCCGACCCCGACGCCAAGGCCGGACCGGACGAGACGCTGCCGCAGGGCGAGACCGGCGAGGTCGCGGCGCCGATGGACGGCCTCGAGGCCTTCGCGGGCTATTGGAAGCGGCCCGACGCCGACGCCCGGGCGATCCGCGGCGGCTGGTACTTCACCGGCGACCTCGGCTATCTGGACGCCGAGGGCGAGCTGTATCTGGTCGGGCGAGTGGACGACATGATCATCTCCGGCGGCGAGAACATCCATCCCGAGGAGGTCGAGGACGTGCTCGACCGCTCGCCCCTGGTGCGCCGTGCCGCGGTCGTCGGCTTGCCCGACGCGCGGATGGGCCAGAAGGTCGTCGCCTTCGTCGAGCCGGCGGATCCGGACGCCAGCGCCGAGGCGCTCGACGCCGCCTGCCTGTCGAGCGGGCTCGCCCGGTTCAAGCGTCCGCGCGCCTACGTCTTCGTCGACCGCATACCGCGCTCGGCGGCGGGCAAGCTGTTGCGCCGCTTCCTGCGCGACGGCGGCTACGAACCCCTGCCGGGCCATACGAGCACCCTGTGAGGAGCCGACCGATGGAACGAGACTACGCCCAACGCCGCGCCGAGCTGCTTACCGAGCTGGACGGCCTCCGCGTCGAGGTCGATCCGACGCGCAGGATCGGCCATCTGCTGCTCGACCGGCCGCCGCTCAACGTCGTCTCCTACCGGGCGCGGGCGCAGATCCGCGCCGTGCTGGAGGCGATGGACGAAGACGACGACGTGGGCGTGATCTGCATCCGCGGCGCCAACGGCGTCTTCACTTCGGGCGGCGACGTGAAGCGCTTCCCCGACATTCCGAAGAACCGGATGTCGGACCTCGCCGACGACATCGGCGCTCCGGAACGCTGCGCCAAGCCGGTCGTCGCCGCCCTGGAGCGCTACTGTCTGGGCGTCGGTTTCGAACTCGCCCTGGCCTGCGATTTCCGGCTCGCGACCCGGGACTGTCTCGTCGCCCTGCCCGAAGTGTCGATCGGGCAGATGCCGGGCTCCGGCGGCAGCGTCCGCGTGGCGCGGATCGCCGGGCTCACCCGCGCCAAGGACATGGTGATGCTGGGCAAGCGCATCCCCGCGGCGCAGGCGAAGGACTGGGGGCTGGTCACCGAAATCGCCGACGACGGCGACGCGCTGACCGCCCTGGTCGAGGACTACGCCGCCAAGCTCAACGCGCTGGCGCCGCTGTCGCTGCACTCGCTCAAGCGGGTGCTGAACGCGGCCTATGACAGCAGCCTCAAGACCGCCCTGGAGGTCGAGGGCAACGCCTACGAGAAGCTCCGCTGGACCGAGGACTACGCCGAGGGCATCGACGCCTTCGCGGCGAAGCGCAAGGCCGACTACAAGGGCCGGTGAGCGCGTTCCGGCCGGGATGAGAAAGCGGGCCGGCGCGCTCCGGGACGGCGGCGTCGCGCGCGCGCTGCGCAACCGGCAGTTCCGCATCTATACCGTCTGGGCGGTTCCGTCGCTGATCGGCTTCTGGGTCCAGCGCGTCGCGGTGGGCTGGCTCACCTGGGAACTCACGGGGCAGGCGACGTGGCTGGGCGCGATCGCCTTCGCCGAACTGTTCCCGGTATTCGCGATCGGCCCCTTCGCCGGCGCGCTCGCCGACCGGCTCGACCGACTGCGGATGGCGCGGCTGTTGCAGACCGCCAGCATGTGCCAGGCGGCGATTCTGGCCGGCCTGATCTTCTCGGGGGCGATCACGGTCGAGATCCTGTTCGCGCTCAGCCTCGCCCAGGGCGTGCTCAACGCGACCATGCAGCCGTTCCGCCAGACCATCGTCGCCAATCTGGTCTCGCGGGAGGAGTTGCCGCCGGCGATCGCGGTCAACGCGATGTCGTTCCACGCCTCGCGCTTCGTCGGCCCCGCCGCGGCGGGGCTGGTGATCGTGACCTGGGGCGTCGGCGCGGCGATCCTGCTGAATGCGCTGAGCTACCTGTTCTTCATCTACGCCTTGTTCCGGCTCCGCCTGCCGGCCCCGCCGCGGCATGGGGGCTCGATCGGCGACCTGCCGGGCGAGATATTGGAGGGGCTCCGCTATCTCGCCCGACACCCGGTGATCGCCCCGGCGCTGCTGATCCTGCTGGCGATGTCGCTGTTCGGCCGGGCGACGATGGAGCTGCTGCCGGGCTTCGCCGCCGACGTCTACGGACGCGGCGCCGAGGGGCTGGCGTGGCTCACCTCCGCCGCCGGCTTCGGCGCCATGCTGGGCGGGTTGTGGTTCGCCCAGCGCGGCTCGCTGGCCGCGGTCGGGCGGACGGTCGCGGGCACGGTGGCGCTGCTCGGGCTGTCGCTCGTCGTCTTCGGCTGGAGCCCGTGGTTCTGGCTCGGGGTGGCGAGTCTCGCCGCCGCGGGCGGGACGCTGACGGTCGGCGGCATCGTCGTGCAGACGATGGTGCAGAACGCGGTCGCCGATTCGATCCGCGGCCGGGTGCTCAGCTTCTACGGCATCGTCTGGCTGGGAACGCCCGGTCTCGGCGCGCTGCTGATGGGCGCGCTGTCGGATGCGGTGGGCCTCCACTGGCCGGTGATCGGCGCCGGGCTCGCCTGCGGCCTCGCCGCCTGGGCGGAAATCCTCCGGCGACGGCGGGCGCGGACCGCATAGCCGCCTTGCGCCCCGGGGCGAGCGGCGGCATCCTTTCGGCGCGGGCAATCTGGCGAGGAGGCGTCGATGGCCAAGTCCGGCGCCGACCACATCGCGAGCCTGAAGGACGGCCGCGAGATCTATCTCGACGGCCGGCGGGTGGACGACGTGACGACGCACCCGGCCTATCGCAACTCGGTGCGCAGCATCGCCGCCCTCTACGACATGCAGTGCGACCCCGCGCTGGCCGAGCTGCTGACCTACGAATCGCCGGCCACCGGCGAGCGGGTCAACCGCTGCTGGCAGCTGCCGCGCGACTACGGCGAACTCGTGCAGCGGCGCCACGCGCTGGTCGCGTGGCTGAAGCCCCATTTCGGCTTCATGGGGCGGTCGCCGGATCATACCGCGTCGGGCATCTGCGGCATGCGGATCGGGCTCGACGTGTTCGAGGCCCATCATCCGGACCGCGCCCGGGCGCTCAGGGACTATTACGAGTTCGCGCGCGACAACGACGTCTTCCAGACCTACGCCATCATCAACCCGCAGGGCGACCGGTCGCGGGCGGTCTCGGACCAGGACGACGCGTATCACGCAACGGCGATCGTGGACGAGGATGCGGAAGGGATCACGGTGCGCGGCGGCAAGATGCTCGGCACCAGCGCGATCATGGCCAACGAGATCCTGCTCGCCAACATCCAGCCGCTTCGGCCGGACGAGGAGCGCTACGCCATCGCCGCCGCGGTTCCGGTCAACGCCAGAGGACTCAAGATCTTTTCGCGCAAGTCCTATGAGCAGCACGCGGTGTCGGCGTTCGACAACCCGTTGTCCGCCCGCTTCGACGAGAACGACGCGGTGTTCTATTTCGACGACGTGAAGATCCCGTGGGAGCGCGTGTTCGTCCATCGCGACACCCGGATGTGCCGCGACATGTTCACGGAGGCGCCGACCCACACCTGCCACAACTATCAGTGCCAGGCGCGGATTTTCGTCAAGCTGCGCTTCCTGCTCGGGATCGCGCGCAAGATCGCCGAAACCAACGGCACCATCGGGATCCCGTCGGTGCGCGAGACTCTCGGCAAGCTGGCCGCGCAGGCGGCGATGGTCGAGGGCATGCTGTACGGCATCGAGGCGGGCGGCGAGATGCGGGGCGCGTATTTCGTACCCAGCCGTCATCTCCTGTATGCGGCGCTGTGCATGACCCAGACGCTGTACAAGGACTTCGTCCACGACGTCCGGGAGCTCGCGGGCGGCGGCCTGATCATGCTGCCGTCGTCGGTCGAGGACTTCGCCAACCCCGACATATCGCCCTACATCCACAAGACCCAGAAATCGCCGGCGACCGACCCGGAGGGGCGGGTCAAGTTCTTCAAACTCGCCTGGGACGCGCTGGGCTCGGAGTTCGCCTCGCGCCACGCGCAGTACGAGATGTTCTACGTCGGCGCCTCCTTCGTCACCCGCGGACACATGTTCCGGACCTATCCATGGGACGACGCGCTGACCATGATCGAAGACTTCATGGCGAGCTACGACGCAAGCAGCGTGCTGGCGGCGCGCGGCCGGGAGCGGGCGGCGTAGACCGGCGCATCCCGCCGCGCATCCCCCGCCGCGCCCGCCCCGGTCGTCATGTCCCGCTACTGGCAGGGCGTCTGTCTGGTGGTGCTGTGCGCGGTGGCGTTTCCGGCGTCGTCGGTCACCGCGGTCATCGCCTATGAGGGCGGCGACGGCGCCAACCCGCTCGCCGTCATCGTGATCCGCTTCGCCGGGGCGATCGGCGTGGTCTGCCTTCTGCTCAGGGCGACCGGCGCGCCGATGCGCCTGCCGACGCCGGAGCGGAACCGCGCGCTCGTCCTCGGCGTTCTGGTCGCGGCGCATTCCTGGTTCCTCTACGTCTCGTTCGAAACCCTCGCCGTCGGGCTGGTCATGGTCATCTTCTACGTCTATCCGCTGCTGGTGGGCGTCGTGACCGCGATCACCGGCGAGGAGCGGATGACCGCGCGGCTCGCCGGCGCGCTGTGCGTCGCCTTCGCCGGCATGGCGCTGGTGTTCGACGTAACCGGCGCCGGGCTCGACGCCAAGGGGGCGCTTCACGCCGCGGGCGCCGCCGTCGTCTGGACAGCGCTGACGATCCTGACGGCGCGGCTGATCCGCGGGCGGGACCCGCGGCCGTTCACGCTGCATTCGCAGCTGTCGGCCGCGGCCATCTTCGCCGTCATCTGCCTGGCGTCGGGCGACGTGGAACTGCCGCAGACGCAATACGGATGGATCGGCTTCGCCGCCCTCCCCGCCCTCTATGCGGTCGCGGCGCTGTGCTTCTTCGCCGGCATCGCCACCATCGGCCCGGTGCGGACGCCGCTGTTGATGAACCTGGAGGCGGTGGTCAGCATCGTCTTCGGCTATCTGATCCTGGATCAGGCGCTCACCGACATGCAGCTCGCCGGGGCGGGGCTGGTGATCCTCGCCATCTTCGCCGTCCGCTGGCGGCGGGAGCCGGATCGACTCCAGGGAAAAGATCGCTAGACTGCGCGCGGGTTGGGGCGGGAGGACGAAGATGGACGCGAAGGACGTATCCGCGGCCGTGACCGGCGGCGCCTCGGGGCTGGGCGAGGCGACGGCGCGGGCGCTGGCGGGCGCCGGGGCCAGGGTGGCGCTGCTCGACCTCGACGGCGACGCCGCGAAGGCGGTGGCGGCGGAGATCGGCGGCGTCGCGCTGCGCTGCGACGTGACCAAGGCGGCCGATGCGGAGTCCGCGTTGAAACGGGCGCAGGAGGCCATCGGCGCGCCCCGCATCCTGATCAACTGCGCCGGCGTCGGCGTCGCCGAGCGCATCGTCGGCCGGCAGGGACCGATGCCGCTCGACCATTTCACCCGCGTCATCGACATCAACCTCAACGGCACCTTCAACATGATGCGGCTCGCCGCCGCGGCCATGGCCGCGTTGGAGCCGACGGCGAGCGGCGAACGCGGCGTCATCGTCAACACCGCCTCGCTGGCCGCCTATGACGGCCAGATCGGCCAAGCGGCCTATGCGTCGTCGAAGGGCGCGGTCGCGGCGCTGACCCTGCCGGCGGCGCGCGAGTTCGCCCGTTCGGCGATCCGGGTCATGACCATCGCGCCCGGCATTTTCGAGACGCCGATGTTCTCCGGCCTGCCCGACCCGGCCAAGGAATCGCTCCTCGGGATGACGCTGTTCCCGGCCCGTATGGGGCGGCCGGCGGAGTTCGCCGCGCTCGTCCTCCACATCGTCGACAACGCGATGCTCAACGGGGAGGTCATCCGTCTCGACGGCGGCATCCGCCTGCCACCGCGGTGAGCGCGGAACGGAGACCGGTCGTGTCCGCCGCCCCGCTTGCGGCGACGGCGCCCTACGCCGACATGGCGCTCCCGGCGCCCGAGGTCGAGGCGGCGCCGCTCGACGGCGGCGGCTGGCTGCTGCGCTCGCCGGTCGCGCTGGAGCCCTACCCGGACCACATCGTCGCCTGCCTCCGCCGCTGGGCCGCGCAAGCGCCGGAGCGCGTCTTCCTCGCCGAACGTCGGGCGGACGGGTCCTGGCGGCGGATCGGCTACGCCGCGGCCGCCTCCGCGTCGGCCGGCATCGCCCAGGCGTTGATCGACGCCTCGCATTCGCCCGCGCGCCCGATCGCGATCCTGTCGGACAACGGGATCGACTTCGCTCTGCTGATGCTGGGGGCGATGCATGTCGGCATCCCGGTGCTGCCGGTCTCGCCCGCCTATTCGCTGATGTCGCGGGACTTCGCCAAGCTGCGGGCGGTGATCGCGCATCACGACCCGAGCCTGATCTTCGTCGACGACCCGGCCCCGTTCGAGGCCGCGCTCGCCGCGTTGAAACCGCTCGAGGCCCGCGTCCTGACGAGCCGCGGCCAGGGCGGCGGCCCGTCGCTCGCGGCGTGGGCCGCGGTCGCGGCGACCGGCGAGGTCGAGCGGCGGCTCGCCGGCGTCGGCCCGGACACGGTGGCCAAGATCCTCCTCACCTCCGGCTCCACCGGGACTTCCAAGGGCGTCGTCAACACCCAGCGGATGCTGTGCGCCAACCAGGCGATGACGGCGCAGGCATGGCCGTTCCTCCGCGCCCGGCCGCCGGTCGTCGTCGACTGGCTGCCCTGGAGCCACACGTTCGGCGGCAATTTCGACTTCAATCTGGTCCTCTATCACGGCGGCACCTTCGTCATCGACGACGGCCGCCCGGTCGCCGGCCGGTTCGACCGCACGTTGGCGAATCTCCGCGCGCATTCGCCGACGATCTATCTCAACGTCCCGCGTGGCTACGACATGCTGATCCCGGCTTTGGAGGCGGACGAGGCGCTCCGCGACGCGCTGTTCCGCGACCTCGACCTGCTGTTCTTCGCCGGGGCGGCGCTGCCGCACAATCTGCGCCGGCGGCTGGAGGCGCTGTCCGTCGCGGCGCTGGGCGCGCGGCTGCCGATCTCCACTTCGCTGGGGGCCACCGAGACCGGCCCGGCGGCGACCTGCATGACCTGGGACTCCGACGTCTGGGGCAATATCGGCGTGCCGCTGCCGGGCTGCGAGATGAAGCTGGTCCCCAACGGCGACAAGTTCGAGGCGCGGTTCAAGGGACCCCACGTGACGCCCGGCTATTACCGCGAGCCGGATCTCACCGCCAGCATGTTCGACGCCGACGGCTTTTTCGGCATCGGCGACGCGGCCCGCTTCCTCGACCCGCAGGACCCGGCGAAGGGCCTCCTGTTCGACGGAAGGGTAGCGGAGAACTTCAAGCTGACGACCGGCACCTGGGTCCATGCGGGCACGCTGCGGCTGGCGGCGATCGAAGCCGCGGCGCCGGCGGTGCAGGACGCCGTGGTCACCGGGCGCGACCGCCGCGAAGTGGGCCTGCTCGCCTTCCCGAGCCCGGCGGGATGCCGCAGCCTGTGCCCGGACGCGCCCGAGGACGAGCCGATCGACGCGCTGATCCGCCGCCCGGAAGTGCGCCGATGCGTCGCCGACGGGCTCGCCCGCCACAACCGGGCGCAGCCGGGCAGCAGCACCGCCATCCGCCGCGCGCTGCTGACGCCCGACCCGCCGGCGATCGACGCCAACGAGATCACCGACAAGGGCTACATCAACCAGCGGGCGGTGATCGAGCGCCGCGCCGACCTGATCGAGCGCATCCACGCCGACCCTCCGGACCCGGACGTCCTCCCGATCCCGCGCGAGGGGTAGCGCGCGGACGCACGCCGAACCCGGCGGTTGCGCGACTCCCGATCCGATATTACCGTTGCGGAGGTATGCAATCTTCGATTGCGAAAAATCCGGCCGCCGAACCCGTCCCGATCCGGCGCGGAGCCGGCGCGCCGCCCCATGCCGGCCGGAGCGAGACGGCGGCGCGCGAAGGCCGGAGAGCGCCTCGGCGGCGAAAAAATTTTCGTTTTTCTTGTATTTCAATGAGTTACGACGAAAAAGCACGGAAAAAACAGGGCGAAAACCGGTCAAAAGCAGGGCGAAAGCAGGCGAAAAGCAGGAAGGATCCGGCATCCGAAACCGCCCGCCAAGGCGCTTCGTCATCCACCCCGCATCGCCCTGCTCCGGCGCCGCCGCCGGCCGGGCCGGGACGACCGGCGGCACCGCGCCGACGCTCGTAGCGCAGCCGCGTACACAACCTTCGATTGCATCGAGTCGGCCCATGAGAATCTCCTTTCCGGGCGACGAAAAACCCCGCGGGCGGATCGCTGCGGGGTTCCGGTCGCATCCCTGAATTTGTGGGATCGTAACACAAACGCTCCCCGATGTCAAGCGAAAAATCGCCGGCGCGGCGATTTTTTCCCGGACCCGCATCGTTCCGTCACCTGCCCGGGGGAGCCGGCGTCTTTCGACGCCTCGGGTTCGCCGGATGCAAGGAGAAGCCGCCGTTCGGAGCGCCCCTCTCGCGCCCCGGCCTCACTCTTCCCAGGGATTCAGCAGGTCGACGCCCGCGGCGGCGAAGTCGGCCTCGTTGCGGGTGACGACCGCGAGGCGGTGTCGGAGCGCGGTCGCGGCGATCAGCCCGTCGATGGCCGGGACGTTGCGAAACCGGGCGGCGATCAGGCCCCATTCGTCGGCGACGCCGGCATCGACCGGCAGGATGCGGTCTTCGAACCAGACCGGCAACTCCGCCTCCAGCCACGCGACGATCCGGGCGCGGCGGCGCCCGACGCCGAGTCGTTCGACGCCCTTGCGGATTTCGCCGAGCGTCAGGACGCTGATGAACAAGGCCTCGGGCGGCGCCGCGTCGAACCAGCCAAAGACCCGGGGCGCCGGCGCCGGCTTGGTCAGTTCCGAAAGCGCGCAGGCGTCGACCAAAAAGCTCACAGGCCGGCGCCGCGCGGCGGCGACCGGTCGCGCTCGACCTCCAGGCCGAGCCCGGCCAGCGGCGACGTCCGCAGCAGTTCGGCCAGCGAAGGCTTGGGGCGCTTCAGACGATCGTAGTCCTCCGCCGAAAGGAGGACGGCCGCCCGCCGCCCGCGCACCGTGACCGTCTGCGGGCCGTCCTCGGCGGCTTCGCGCACCAGCGCGCTGAATCGCGCCTTGGCTTCCTGCAACTGCCATTTCCGCATGATCGGTTCTTCCCGACCAGTCTGACTAGATACCAGCCGGGAGGAGCCGGGGGCGCAAGAGGTATGTTCGCCAAGGCGACCGCCTCGCCGATCGGGCGGCGGCAATCGTCTTCCCGCGCATCCGCGAGAGTCTTCCAACGGAGTACGGGGTCTCGTCGGCGTTCCCGACCGGGACGTCATGGCGACTGCGGTCGTGAGGACGGCGCGCGTTCCGGGGCGCGCCCCCGGCGCATGACCGCGTCGATCGATCTCGTCAAAGTCTCTGGATTCCCGCTTTCGAGCGTGTGAAGAAATCCGACGCATCCGCCTCGAGCCGATGGCCTTCTTCGGACCGTCGTCACAGCCCCCTCGTCTCCACGGAGGCAGGAAACGGGATACGAATATGGATTCCCGCTTTCGCGGGAATGACGGAGGGGGGGGTATCCGCCTCGAGCCGATGGCCTTTCCTCGCCCGTCATCGCAGCCCTCCTCGTCATTCCCGCGAAAGCGGGAATCCAGCGCCACAGGCCCTTCGTCCCCACGGAAGCAGGAGCGGGATACGAATATGGATTCCCGCTTTCTCGGGAGTGACGGAAGGGGGGGCGTATCCGCCTCGAGCCGATGGCCTTTCCTCGGACCGTCATCGCAGCCCTCCTCGTCATTCCCGCGAAAGCGGGAATCCAGCGCCACAGGCCCTTCGTCCCCACGGAAGCAGGAGCGGGATACGAATATGGATTCCCGCTTTCGCGGGAATGACGGAAGGGGGGGCGTATCCGCCTCGAGCCGATGGCCTTCTTCACAGCCCCCTCGTCTCCACGGAGGCAGGAAACGGGATACGAATATGGATTCCCGCTTTCGCGGGAATGACGGAGGGGGACGAATTGTTGGCGGATGCGCCTCGTTCCGTTACCTGCCCGGAGGAGCCGGCGTCCTTTGCAAAATCGCCGCGATCCGCCGCGCGGCATCGGTGAAATGCCGGACTTCGTCCGCGGTCAGCGGGCGGCCGAGGACGGCGCGCTCGCGATACGACAGCCATTTCTTGAGGACCTGGTAGCCGCCGAGCCTGTAGCGCCAGACCGCGGCGGGGACGTTGCGCCAGAAGGCGCGGTCGTTGAGATGGACGTCGAAGGCGGTTTCGCCCAAGGCGGGGAGCGCGTCGCCCAGGGCCGCGCGTTCCTCGGGGGCGTATTCGCGTTCGGCGATGCGTCCTTGGCCGGGCATCACGGCGTCGCCCGCGCCGAGATGGCCCCAACCGGCGGCGAGGGCGAAATCGTCGCCGGTCATGTTGCGGCCGTCGATGGTGGCGGGAACGGCGATGGCGGCGAGCTCCGGGCGCAGCGGGGCTTGGCTCACGCCGGGGACAGGGGTTTCGGGATCGAGCAGGGCGGCGAGTTCGCGGCCGCGCGTGGCCGAACGGGTGAGGGTTGCCGCCGCGTCGGGGTCCGCGCCATCGGGCCAGCCGGGGAGCGGGATGCGGGGCCATTCCATGCGCAGCGCCCCGGCGTTGGCCGCGCCGTAGGCGAGGTCGTGAAGTGTCGCGAGGACGTGATGAAATAGATCCTCGACATCGAGGCCGAGGCGGTCGAGGTAGCGACGCGCAGCGCCCGACAGGTTGGGCCGGCGGCCACCGCGCTCGTCGTCTTCACGGAGCCAAGCGGGAAAGAAGCTCGACAGTCCGTTGCCGAAGTTGTCGGCGAGGTGACGGGCCAGCGTCCCGCGCGAGAAATCTTCCTTGGCCTCCCGTTCGCGCGCCTCGACCCACAGATTCCCCTCGAACACGTGCGGCTTGTAGTCGGGGCGTGGGCGGTCAAGCAGCAAACCGTCCGCCTCCCAGTACAGCCAGCGGTCGTCGAACGGGCGGTAGGCGAAGCGGACGAACCCGCTTTCGTCCGGCCCGCCTCTGGCAAGCAGTGCGTCGCGCACCGCGCGCGCGTCGAACCGCGCCGTCGCCTTCATCGCCGCCGGGTAGCGCCGGGCGATCTCCTCATGGCTCAAGGCCGGATCGAAGTAGTCGCCGATCCGCGCACGGAGCCGGTCGAGATCGGTGTCGACCAGGAACCCGTCGCGGCTGGTCTTGACGCCCGGGAACGACACCGGGAACAGCTCCGGCAAGGTCGGCCAGTCGAACCAGCCGTCGCCGACCGCCGTGCGCGCGAACGGCAGGCCGAGCGGAAGCACCGGCGCGACATCGTCGTACAGCGCGCCCGGAGCCGCCTCCGCCGTCGCCAACAGGTCCGCGCGCTTGCCCCGCCCCCACAGATGCCGGAAGCCCACCGACTGCGCCGGCGCGTGGTCCGCCTTGCGCACCAGCGTCACGACCGCCGTCCCCACCTGGATGCCCACCGGGTCGCCTTCCGTCGAGAACACGCTTGGGTCCGGCGTTCCGTCCGGCGCCACCTTCCCGGTCTTGTACTTGTCGCCGTTCAGGCAATCGACGCGGATGGCGTCGAACGCCTCCAGGTAGCGTTCCCGCATCCCGGTGAACGACAACCCGTCGAGCCAGGAGTAGTTGGAGATGAAACACACCACGCCACGGCCCGTCTTCTCCGCGATCCGCCGCTCCGCCATGCGGAAGAAGCGCACGTAGAGATCGTTCAGCCCCTGGCCCTCCGGCTTGCGCACCCGCCGGGTCGTCCGGTAGGCGTCCGACAGCTCGCGCTCCTCCTCGACCGCCATGCCGGCGAAGCCGTTATAGGGCGGGTTGCCCAGGATCACGAGGATCGGCGCATCGCGCTTCACCCGTTCGGCCCGGTCGCGTTCTTCTTCGAGTTCGGGGAACGGCAAGGGTTTCGTCACGCGGGGCTCCCAGCCGGTGAGCGCGTTGGTGAGGAACACCCCGGCGCGCTCCGTCCCGTCGTCGGCCAACGGCGCGTCCAACTCCCGCAGCGCCAAGCCCACTTGCAGATGCGCCACCACGAAGGGCGCCGGCATGATCTCGAACCCGAACACGCGCGACAGCGCCGCCTGCTTCACCCGCGCACCCGCCAGCGCGCCGAGACCTTGGCCCTCCAGGTTGGACGCGATACGACGCAAGACTTCCGCCAGATAGGCTCCAGTGCCGCAGCACGGATCCAGCACGTAGACGTTCTCCGCCGCCAAGCCCTCCGGGATGCCCAGATCGTCCTTCAAGGCGCGGTCCACCCGCGCCACCATGTAGCGGACGACCTCCAGCGGCGTGTACCAGACCCCCAACTGTTTGCGGAGGTCGGGATCGAACGCCTCCAGGAACGGTTCGTAGAAATAGGGCGCCGCCGCGCCCTCGTCGAAGCGGGAGAAGAACGCCGCACGGTCCACCCGGTCGAGCGCCGCAGCGGTCCAGTCCAGCACTTCCACCAGCCCGAGCGGTTGCAACCGGTTCGGTTGCGAGAGTTGCGCGAACAACGCCGCCAGCACCGGGGCGCGCAAATGCCAGACCGACATGCGCCAGTCGAACACGCCGGCCGGCGCCGGGGTCTGCCGCGCCCACAGCACCCAGGCGGCGAACACGCCGTAGAACAGCGTCTGCACCAGGGTCGAATGGAAGAAGCGCCGGCCTTGCTCTCCCTCGAACCGCGCCCCCAACGCCTCTTCCAGCGCCCGCCGCACCGCATCGAGCGCCGGCGCGTCGCCCGCCGCCTCGACGCGGGCCAGCCCGTCGCGGGCATGGGAGGCGAGCAGCCACGCCAGGTCCTTCGGCTCCGCCAGCGCCGCCCGGTGCGACAGCGCACGCGCGAGATATTCGGCCAGACCCGCGCCCACCTCGCGGGCAAAGGCGCGCGGTTTCTCCAACTTGCGGCGGAAGTCTTCGGCGCCGTCGGCCAGACGCAGGCTCTCCAGCAGCAAAGGGCGGCCCGCCGCATCCTCGCCTACCAACACGAAGTCGCGGCAGTTGGTGACCAGCACCAGCCGGTAGCGGCCCCAATAGCGGCTCACCTGATCGGAAGCCGCGGTCAGCCATGCGTCGTCGTCGACCGCCTTCACCTCGACCACGCCGCGTTCCGGCGTCTGCCCCTCGCGCGGGCGGCCCTTTTGGACCTGCCTCGCCGCATAGAGGCCGAAATCGGGATGGCCCGCGCCCTGGTCGGCGAGTTGACCGACGCAGAACACCTTCGGCTTGAGCGTAGCCCCCACCGCGTCGAGCAACCCCGTGAGCGGGCCGTAGCTCGAGAGCTCTCCGGTCGCCCCGCCCGATGCCCGCACGCGCCGCAACTCGGCGAAGTACGTCTCGACCGCCGCCATGAGTTTCGCGTTCGTTCCCGCCATCGCCCCGTTGTCGCCGAGCGCGGCCCATTATGCAAGCGCGGCCCGAGCCGGCCAGCACGGCGCCCCGAGGACGTTCCGATCCTGCGTCCGCTGAAACATTCATTTCAGGTATTGACAGTTACATTCTAATGACCTATTTCGACATGCTCGCTTTCCTCGAGGAGGCTTTCATGTCGAAGTACGGCCCGTTGGAGACGCATCTGCGCCGGTCGGGGCAGACGTCGGCGCCCATGACGTTCGGCGAGATCGAGCGTGTCATCGGCGCGAAGCTGCCGCCCTCGGCCTTCAAGCATCGGCCGTGGTGGTCCAACAACCCGTCGAACAGCGTCATCACCCATGCTTGGCTCGGCGCGGGGTACAAGACGGCGGAGGTGGACATGACGGGCCGCAAGCTCGTCTTCCGGAAGTCCGCGCCGGCGGCGACGGCGGCGCCCGGAATCGGCGACAGCGGGCATGACGCGGACGAAGCGCGCCGTCCCGGTCCTTTCGCGCGCATCTTCGGCGCGCTCGCGGGGACGGTGACGGTCGCGCCGGGGACGGACCTGACCGCTCCGGCGGATGAGAAATGGGACGCCGCCCGATAGCCGGTCGCCCCCTATTCCTGCTCGATACCTGCGCGTTGATATGGATCGCCAACGGCGATCCCCTGCGGGAGCCGGCCGCCGGCGCGCTGGCGGACGCGCATGACGGGCGGATATTCGTCTCTCCCATATCCGCATGGGAGATCGCCATGCTCGCCGCAAAGGGAAGGCTGGCGTTCTCGGTCGATCCCGGAATCTGGTTCGAGCGCTTCTGCGCGCTGCCGGGGGTGGAATTGGCGGAGACGCCGCCCTCGGTGCTGATCGCCTCGGCTTACCTGCCGGGCGATCCGCCCGACGATCCGGCGGACCGCATCCTCGCCGCGACGGCGCGGGAGTTCGGATACGCGCTGGTGACGCGCGACGGGCGATTGTCCGAATACGCCGCCGCGGGCCATCTCCGGGTCGTCGGATGTTGACGCGAAGACCCGGAACCGGGCGGGACGCTACCGACGGGATCGACCGCACTGGATTCCCGCTTTCGAGGGTATGACGGGGGGGGGGGGGCGTATTCGCCTCGAGCCGATGGCCTCCCTCGCCCGTCGTCACGGCCCCTCCGTCATTCCCCCGGTACGGGCGCGGCGAGGCCATGCCGGCCTTGGACCGCCGGTTCATCGAGACGGCCGGGGATGCGCCCGTCAGGGTGACGGAGCCTCGAGGTCCGCCCGAACCGCCGCGGGGCCGCCGGGCGTTGATGCGGGCTATGCGCCGGCGCGGCGGGCGCGGGTCGCTTCGGCGTCGATGCGGCCGTCTTCGGCGATCACGACGCCGTAGACCTCCGCCGCCGCCCGCGCGGACACGTAGCCGTTGCGGACGTCGTCCAGCACCGACTCCGGCGGCCTCTGCAACGGGTCGCCGTAGCCGCCGCCGCCGCTCTGCTCCAGGCTCACCACCGCGCCGGCGCGGATGCGGCGGGTCTCCAGCACGTCCATCCGCTCTTCCGCTCCGTCCGCCCGGATCACCGTTCGCGACGGCCGCGGGCTCTTGCCGCCGAACACGCCCCAGGCGCCGTATCTGTGGTTGGAGACGCGGGCGGTCAGGATGCAGTCGGTCAGGAACTCGTACTCGCGGACGAAGCCGACCCCGCCGCGGTGACGCCCGGCCCCGGCGGAATCGACCAGGACGTCGAACCGCCGCACCCGCGCCGGATATTCGGTCTCGACCACCTCGACCGGCGTGCCCGGGACGTAGTGGATCATCGGCAGGACGATCGCCGCCCCGTCATTGTCGTTGGCGCCGCCGAGGGCGGTGATCATCAGCTCGTACTGGACCGTCCGCTTGCCGGCGCGCCCCTCGTCATAGCCCACGGCGATCGCGCCGGTTCCCAGGCCGGACGGGGCCACCGCGCGCGCCGGGTTGAACCGGCCCAGGGCGGCGAGCACGCAGCTATAGACCAGATGGGAGGTGGGGAAATAATGGTTGACGGTCGCCGGGCGCCGCGGCGAGACGATCCTGCCCGGCGGCATGACGAAATCCACGGCGTCGAACGCGCCCGAATTCATCGGAATCGAGGGATCGGAGGCCGCGAGCACCGCCAGCAGCGAGACCGCCCGCGCCGTCGGCTCCGGCGTGTTGACCGGCCCCGCCGCCTGCGCGTCGGTCGCGGAGAAGTCGAGCGTGAGCCGGCTCCCCGACTTGCGCGCCCGGACGTGGATACGGACCGGCTTCGACCGGTCGTCGCCGTCATGGTCGAGCCGGCCTTCGGCCTCGAACGCGCCGTCGGGCCAGCGCTCGATCTCGGACCGGAGCCGCCTCGTCGTGCGCCCAAGGAGGCCGTCCATCGCCTCGATCACGACGCCGACGCCGTATTCGTCGCACAACCCGCGCAGCCGCTCCGCGCCCAGCCGGGTGGCGCCCAGCTGGCCGCGCAGGTCGCCCATCACCATCTCGGGCACCCGGCTGTTGTTGCGGACGATCGCCTCGACTTCGCGGTTCAGCCCCGCCTCGGTAGCGAACCGGACCGGCGGCAGCAACAGGCCGTCATGGAAGATCTCGCGCGCCGCGGCGCCGGACGAGCCGGGGACGAGCCCGCCCATATCGGCCTTGTGGGCCACGCTCACCCCGAAGGCGACGATCTCGCCGCGGTAGAATACCGGCGTCGCGATCACGGTGTCGGGCACGTGGCTGTTGCCCGCCTTGTAGGGATCGTTGGAGAGGAAGCTGTCGCCGTCCCGCATCTCGGCCGCGGGGTAGCTCTCGAGCACGGCGCCGACCGCCATCGAATAGAGCAGCGAGTGGTATTGCAGGCCGCCGCCAACCATGACCACCCGCCCGCCGGCGTCGCAGAGGCCGGCGGTGCCGTCCTGCGATTCCCGGAGGACGGGGGAATAACCGCTGTGGAACAGCGCATGCGCCATCGCGGCGACGGTCTCGCGAAGCCGGTTGCGCAGGACTTCGGCGGTGACGGGGTCGAGGCTCATGCGGCGGCTCCGGACTCGATCATCAGATTGCCGTAGCGGTCGACTTCGGCGCGCTGCCCGGCGAGGATCAGCGTCGTCGAATCGAACTGCTCGACGACCGCCGGTCCGTCGACGCCGTCGCCGGCCAGCAACCGCCCGCGATCGTAGACCGGCGCGGCCGCGAACGCCTTGCGGTCGAGGTCGTAGAGCGGCCGCTCGCCCTTGCGCGCGCGCCCGGCGTCGCCGTCGCCCTCGGCCAGCGGCGGCAACGCGAGCCGCGGCGCGGCGATTTCGGCGATCATCCGGAAGGTGACGATCTCGGCGTCCTCGTCGGGCGCGCTCGACCCGTAGACGCGCCGATGCGCCGCGTCGAACGCGCGCTTGAGGGCGGGCTTGCGATCCTCGGTCAACGCCCCTTCCGGGCAGTCGACCGCGAGCTGGTAGCCCTGATGCAGATAACGCATGTCGAGCTGCCGCGTGAACGCGACCGCGTCCTCGTCGAAGCCCTCCTCGCGGACGTCGTTCGCGGCGCGAGCGCGGAGGCGGTCGAACAGCTCGTTCATCCGCGCGACCGGGAAGGCGTCGAGGAGGTCGACCGAAGACTGCACGTAGACATGCCGCACGACGGTCTGGAGGAGGCCCATGGCGCTGCCGATCCCCGGATGGGGCGGCACCAGGACGGTGGGGATTTTGAGGTCGCGGGCGAGGAACCCGGCATGGAGCGGCCCCGCCCCGCCGAAGGCCGCGAGCACGAAACGGCGCGGGTCCTGGCCCCGGCTCTGAAACGCCAAGCGCAGGTCGATCGCCATGACGGTATTGACGATCCTGACGATCCCGGCCGCCGCCTCGACGACGTCGAGCCCGAGCGGCGCGGCCAGATGCGTCTCGATCGCCGCGCGCGCGCGGTCGCGGTCCATCCGCATCCGCCCGCCGAGGACGTTCTCCGCCCCGAGCGCGCCGAGCAGCAGGTTGGCGTCGGTCACGGTCGGGCGTTCGCCGCCATTGCCGTAGCAGGCGGGCCCCGGGACCGCGCCGGCGCTCTGCGGCCCCACCTTCAGCAGACCGTCCTTGCCGATCCAGGCGATGGCGCCGCCGCCGGCCCCGAGCGTGCGGATGGCGAGCATCGGCGCGCCTATGTCCTGGCCGGCGACGCGGCCTTCGTCGGTCTCCTCGGCGCGGCCGCCCGAGATGACGCCGATGTCGGTGCTGGTCCCGCCCATGTCGATGGTCACCACGTCGGGCCGGCCGGCGACGCGGGCGATGTCGAGCCCCGAGACCACGCCGGCGGCGGGCCCCGACAGCAGCGTCTGGTTGGGGAAGCGGGCGGCCACGTTGATCCGCATCAGACCGCCGTTGGACTGCATCAGGAACAGCTGCGGCGTGGTCACGCCGTTCCGCGCCAATTCGTCCGCGAGCCGCGTCAGATAGGTCTCCATGATCGGGCCGACGCAGGCGTCGATCACCGTCGTCGACAGCCGCGGATACTCCCGGATCGTCGGCAGGACGCGCGACGCCAGCGAGACGCGCCATTCCGGAGCCTCGGCTTCGAGGATCCGCGCGGTGCGCTCCTCATGGTCAGGATTGCGGAAGCCGAACAGGTAGCAGACCGCGACCGCGCTCACCCCTTCCGCCTTCAGCCGGCGGATCGCGGCGCGGACGTCGTCCTCGTCGAGCGGCTCGACGACCTCGCCGGCGTAATCGAGACGCTCGGAAATCTCCGCCGTCCGCGCCTGCGGCACCAGCAGCGGCGGCTTGCGGTAGAAGGTGTCGAGCAGGTCGTCGGGATCGGGCTGCGACCAGCCGCGCGCCTCGTAGACGGCGCGGAACCCCCTGGTGACGAGCAGACCGGCGCGAACCCCCTTGCCTTCCAGGATCGCGTTGGTCGCGACCGTCGTGCCGTGGACGAGGAAGCCGATTTCGCCGGCGTCGACGCCGTCGGCGAACAGCTCCGCCAGGGCGTTCATGACCGCCTGCGAGGGATCGTCGGGGACCGAGGCGACCTTGACGACGCGGAACGCGCCGGCGGCCGCGTCGAACGCCACCAGATCGGTGAACGTGCCGCCCGTGTCGATCCCCACCATCCACTCGGCCATGCCCGCCCCCGCCGTCGCCGCCGGCGAAGGTAACAAACCCGGCCGCCGCGACAAACGCGCCCGCGCCGCGGTCCGCCCGCCCCCGCCCGCCGCCCCCGCCCGCCGGTGTGTTCCGGCCGGCCGGCCCGTGATACCATGCCGGGATGCGGGGTCCGGTCATCCCGCGCCGAACGACGGGGGTCCGAAGTGAGCGAGAGAGCGTCCGCAGGCAAGCGATGGCAGTTCTGGATCGACCGCGGCGGCACGTTCACCGACTTCGTGGCCCAGGCCCCCGACGGCGGCCTCACGACCCACAAGCTGCTGTCGGAGAATCCGGAGCGCTACGAGGACGCGGCGCTTCAGGGCATCCGCGACCTGCTCGGACTCGACGCCGGCGCCGCCATCCCGACCGACGCCATCGACACGGTCAAGATGGGGACCACCGTCGCCACCAACGCGCTGCTGGAGCGCAAGGGCGACCGCACGCTGTTGCTGATCACCAAGGGGTTCGGGGACGCGCTGCGGATCGGCTATCAGAACCGGCCCGACCTGTTCGCCCGCCAGATCCGGCTGCCGGAACTGCTGTACGAGCGGGTGGTCGAGATCGACGAACGCTACGCCGCCGACGGCGAGGAGCTGCGCCCGGTCGACCGCGACGGCGCCCGGGCGGCGCTGGAGGCCGCCCGGCGCGACGGTTTCCAGTCGGTCGCCGTGGTCTTCCTCCACGGCTACCGCCATCACGGCCACGAGATCCAGGCGGCGGCGCTGGCGCGCGACGCGGGCTTCGAGCAGGTGTCGGTGTCGCACGAGGCGAGCCCGCTGATGAAGATCGTGGGCCGCGGCGACACGACGGTGGTCGACGCCTACGTCTCGCCGATCCTCAGGCGCTACGTCGACCGCATCCGGCGGGAGCTGGGCGACGCGCGGCTGATGTTCATGCAGTCGAACGGCGGACTCGCCGATGCGCGCTTCTTCCGCGGCAAGGACAGCATCCTGTCGGGGCCGGCGGGCGGCATCGTCGGCGCGGTGGAGACCGCGGCGATGGCGGGCTTCGACAAGATCATCAGCTTCGACATGGGCGGCACCTCCACCGACGTCGCCCATTTCGACGGCGAGTACGAGCGCGCCTTCGAGACGCTGGTCGCCGGCGTGCGCATGCGCGCGCCGATGATGCAGATCCACACCGTCGCCGCGGGCGGCGGCTCGATCCTGCATTTCGACGGGACGCGCTATCGCGTCGGCCCGGATTCGGCCGGAGCCAACCCGGGGCCCGCCTGCTATCGGCGCGGCGGCCCGCTCTGCGTGACCGACGCCAACGTGATGGTCGGCAAGATCCAGTCGCGCTTCTTCCCCAAGGTGTTCGGCCGCAATGCCGACGAGGCGCTCGACGAGGCGACGGTGCGGGAGAAGTTCGCCGCCCTCGCCGCCGAGATCGAGGCGGCGACGGGCGACAGGCGCTCGCCGGTCGAGGTCGCGGACGGCTTCCTCCAGATCGCGGTCGAGAACATGGCCAAGGCGATCAAGCAGATCTCGATCCAGCGCGGCCACGACGTGACCGAATACACGCTCAACTGCTTCGGCGGGGCCGGCGGGCAGCACGCCTGCCTGGTCGCGGACTCGCTCGGCGTCACGCGGGTGTTCGTCCACCCCTTCGCCGGCGTGCTGTCGGCCTACGGGATGGGCCTGGCCGACCACCGGGTGATGCGCGAGCGCGCCGTCGAGGCGACGCTCGACGACGGGCTGATCGCGACCCTCGCCGGAACGCTGGACGAGCTGGAGGCCGAGGGCCGCGCCGAAATGGCGCGCCAGCGCGTGGACCCGTCGGACATGACGGCCCTGCGCAAGGTCCATCTGCGCTACGAGGGGACCGATTCGCCGCTGATCGTGGATTTCGCCGACCGGGCGAGCATCGTCGCCGCGTTCGAGGCCGCCCACGACCTGCAATACGGCTTCATCGCCCCGGAGAAGAAGCACGTCGTCGAGGCGGTCACCGTCGAGGTCATCGGCGGCGCGTCGAGCGTCGCCGACCCGGAGGCCGGGGCCGGCGGCGGGCCGGCGCCCGAGCCGCTGGCCTCGGTCGAGACCTATATGGCGGGATCGTCGCGGCCGACCGAGGTCTACGACCGCGAGGCGCTGACCCCGGCGAGCCGCGTCGTCGGGCCCGCGGTCGTCATCGAGGCCAACGCGACCACGGTGGTGGAGCCCGGCTGGGCGGCCGAGGCGACGCGCCGCAACCATCTGCTGCTGACCCGGATCGAACCCCGCGCGAGCCAGGCCGCGATCGGCACGAACGTCGATCCGGTCATGCTGGAGGTCTTCAACAACCTGTTCATGTCGATCGCCGAACAGATGGGGGTGGTGCTCCAGAACACGTCCTATTCGGTCAACATCAAGGAACGGCTGGATTTCTCCTGCGCGGTGTTCGACCCCCGGGGCGGGCTGGTCGCCAACGCGCCGCACATCCCGGTGCATCTCGGCTCGATGGGCGAGAGCGTCAGGACCGTCGCCCTGCAGCGGGCGGGGACGATCCGGCCGGGCGACGTGTTCATGCTGAACACGCCCTATAACGGCGGCACCCACCTGCCGGACGTGACCGTGATCACGCCGGTGTTCGACGAGGCCGGCGAATCCATCCTGTTCTACGTCGCCTCGCGCGGCCACCACGCCGAGATCGGCGGCATCACGCCGGGCTCGGTCCCGCCGACGAGCAGGCACATCGACGAGGAGGGCGTGCTGATCGACAACTTCCAGCTGGTCTCGGGCGGGCGGCTGCTGGAAGCGGAAACCGAGAAGCTGTTCACCACCGCGCCCTACCCGACGCGGAACTTCCGGCACAATCTGGGCGACCTCAAGGCGCATATCGCGGGCAACGAGAAGGGCGTCCAGGAGCTGCGCAAGATGGTCGAGCATTTCGGGCTCGACGTGGTGCACGCCTATATGGGGCACGTCCAGGACAACGCCGAGGAATGCGTCCGGCGCGTGCTGGGCGTGCTGAAGGACGGACGGTTCTCCTATGAGATGGATTCGGGGGCGCGCATCGAGGTCTCGATCACGGTGGACCGCGCGGCGCGCGAGGCGGCGATCGACTTCACCGGCACGGCCCCGCAGCAGGACAGCAACTTCAACGCGCCGGCCTCGGTCTGCATGGCGGCCGTGCTGTACGTCTTCCGCCTGATGGTGGACGACGACATCCCGCTGAACGGCGGCTGCCTGAAGCCGCTCAACGTCGTCATCCCCGAGGGCTGCATGTTGAATCCACGCTACCCGGCGGCGGTGGTCGCGGGCAACGTCGAGACCTCGCAGGCGATCACCAACGCGCTGCTGGGCGCGCTCGGGCTGATGGGCGCCTCGCAGGGGACGATGAACAACTTCACCTTCGGCGACAACGCCGGCTACCAGAATTACGAGACCTTCTGCGGCGGCACCGGCGCGGGCCCCGACTTCGACGGGACCGACGCGGTCCACTCGCACATGACCAACACGCGGGCGACCGACCCCGAGATCCTCGAATGGCGGTTCCCCGTGCTGCTGGAATCCTTCCACATCCGCCGGGGCTCGGGCGGCAAGGGCCGGCGCCGCGGCGGCGACGGCGCGGTGCGGCGCATCCGTTTCCGCGAGCCGATGACCGCGGCGATCGTCTCCAGCCACCGCCGGGTGCCGCCCTACGGCATGGCCGGCGGCGAGCCGGGCAAGCCCGGGCGCAACTACGTCGAGCGCGCCGACGGCCGGGTGGACGAGCTCACCGGCACCGATATGGCGGAGATGAAGGCGGGCGACGCGTTCGTCATCGAGACGCCGGGCGGCGGCGGCTACGGCCCCGCGCCGGAGCGCTGACGCCGCGGCCGCCCGCCGGAGGAGGATGCCGGCGATGCGCCCGATACGCGAGAGCGACGCCGGGGCCGGCATCGCCTTCCCCTCCCTGGTCGACGACCGCCCCGGCGACGGCGTCTTCCGGGTCGACCGGCGGGTCTATCTCGACCGCGACGTGTTCGACGCCGAGCTGGCGCGGATCTTCGAAGCCTCCTGGGTCTTCCTCTGCCATGAGAGCCTGATCCCGCGAGCGGGCGATTACTTCGCCACCCATATCGGCCGCCAGCCGGTGTTCGCGATCCGCCGCGAGGATGGCGGGGTCGGCTGCTTCGTCAACGCCTGCTCGCATCGGGGGGCGCTGCTGACGCGACAGCGGACGGGAAACGCGCGCCGGCTGGTATGCCCGTTCCACGCCTGGACCTACGACACGGAAGGGCGCTGCGTCGCGATCAAGGACCAGCGGCGCGGCTGGCCCCAGCCCGGCTTCGACCGGCGGGCGTTCGACCTCCGCCCGGCGCCGCGGGTGGCGAGCTATCGCGGCTTCGTCTTCGCCAGCCTCGCGGCGGAGGCGCCCGAGCTCGCCGACCATCTCGCCGGGGCCAGGACGTTCATCGACCTCTACGCCGACATGTCGCCGCAGGGGCTGGAGACCGTGCGCGGCAGCGTCACCTACGTCGCCGCCTGCAACTGGAAGCTCGCGCACGAGAACGGGATCGACGCCTATCACGTCAGCACCGTCCACCGGAACTTCCACGACACCATCCTGCGGCGCCAGGAACGGCCCGGCTATGACGGGCCGCGGCGGACCGATTACGCCCGGCTCAAGGACGAGCTGCCGAGCGGCAACTACGATCTCGGCAACGGCCACGTCGCGATCTGGGCCGACCGCGCCGACCCGTCGGCCCAACCGCTGCACGAATCCCGCGACCGGCTGCGGCGCGAATTCGGCGAGCGTCGGGTCGAGTGGATGCTGGACCGGTCGCGCAACCTGATCGTGTTTCCCAACATGCTGCTCAACGATCTGGCGGGGTCGCATCTGCGGACCTACCGGCCGCTGGCCCCGGACAAGACCGAGATCACCGTCTGGTGCATCGCCCCCAAGGGCGAGAGCCGGGCGGCGCGGACGGCGCGCATCCGCAAGTTCGAGGACTTCTTCATGCCGACCGGCATGGCGACGCCCGACGACCTCGCCGCCCTGGCGTCGGCCCAGGCGGGGAGCGAAGGCCTCGCCAGCCGCTGGAGCGACTTCTCGCGCGGCATCGCCACCGCGATCGAGGGGCCGGACGAGGCCGCGGCGACGCTGGGCCTGCGGCCGGCGACGAGCAACGGCGCAAGCTGGACCCAGGAGACGGTCTTCCACGGCGTGTGGCGCGAATGGCTCCGGCGCATGACCGAAGGGACGGCGGCGTGACCGGGGGCGGCGACGGCGACGGCGACGGCGACGTGGAAGTCGACGCGGCGCTCGAGGCCGCGGTGGCGCGGCTGCTCTATCGCGAAGCGGCCTGCCTGGACGACCGCCGGTGGGACGACTGGCTCGCGCTGTACGCGGAGAAGGCGGCGTTCGTCGTCCCCGCCTGGGCCAGCGACGAGGAGCTGACGACCGACCCGGACGAGGAGGTCCATCTGATCTATCTCGCCGACCGGGCGGAGATGGAGGACCGCGTCTTCCGCATCCGGTCCGGCGCCTCGCTCGCCTCGACCCCGGCTCCCCGGACCTGCCATCTGGTGACGAACGTCGCGGTGACCGAGGCGCGCGGCGACCGCATCGCCGCCCGCGCCAACTGGACGACGCACAGCTACACGCCGGACGCCCGCCATCTGCGCAGCGGCCATTACGAATACGCGCTGGGCAAGGACCGCGGGCGCCTCGAGATCCTGCGCAAGCGGATCGTGCTGCTGGACTGGCGCCTCGAAGGCCCGATCGACGTCTACAACGTCTGACGTCCGTCCGGGCGGCGGCCGGCGTATCGGCGCGAGCGCCGCAGGAAGCGGGCCTCGCCGACGGCGGGCGCGATCTTCCACTCGACGGAGAAGCCAGCCGACAACCGGGGCCGCGCGCGCTACAGCTCGCTCATCGGCAGCTTCGGCGCCAAGCGTCAGCCGCCGACGGGCGACTGACGGGGCCGCGGGCAAGGCGGCGTCCCGGTTCGAAATCGTTCGGACCGGGACGCCGCCCGACGCCGGTCGGCGGCGCCTTGCGCCGGCGACGTCCCTGCGCCCCGTCCCGATGCGCGATCACCTCAACTGCGGCACGATCTCCTCCGCGATCCGCTCGATCTGCTCCATGTCGAAGCGGTAGGGGACGAGGACGATCTTCTGCACGCCGGCGTCGATATGCGCCTGGAGCTGCTCGACGCATTCGTCGACCGAGCCGAGGACGGCGCTGTCCTTGGTGGAATCGCTCCAGCCGGCGAAATCCCATTCGGTGGTGAGCCATTCCATCGTCGGGGCTTCGACGTCTTCGCGCGACCTGCCGACATGGATCGGCAGCTGGTTGAGGCTCACCAGCCGGTCGGGGTCCTTGCCGGCGCGCTCGGCGAAGCGGCGGACCTTGTCCCAGGAGCGGACGAAGCCCTCGACGGTGTAGTAATAGGTAAGCCAGCCATCGCCGGCGACGGCGGCGCGCTCGAGCACGCGGTCGACATAGCCGCCGATCAGGATCGGCGGGCGCGGCGTCTGCACCGGTTTGGGCGACATCACCGCCTCGCGCAGCTCGTAGGGCGGGTAGGACGCGGTGACCGAATCCTCCCGCCAGAGGCGGGTCAGGATCTCCAGATTCCGGTCCATCACGTCGCCCCGCTTGTTGAACGGCACGCCGATGGCGTCGAACTCGCGCTTGTACCAGCCGGACGCCATGCCGAGGGTGAGGCGTCCGCCGGAGATGTGGTCGATGCTCGCGAGCTGCTTGGCCAGCACCACCGGGTTGCGCGCCGGCAGGACGAGGATGCCGGTGCCCAGGCGGATCCGGCTGGTGCGCGCCGCGACCGCGGTCAGCACCGACAGCGAATCGAGGATCGGGAAGCAGGGATCGACCCCGAGCAGGATGTGGTCCCACACCCAGACCGACTCGTATCCCAACTCCTCCATCCGCACCCCGAACTCGATCAGACCCTGCGCATCCGGCATCTGCGGATACGCGGTGAAGTTCTGCATGGCGATGCCGACGATGCCTGCGTTCTCCGCCATCTGGACCGTCTCCCCTTCTCCGTCCGGTTGTCCGCGCCGCGTCAGGCGATGTAGACCCGATCCGGGTCGAGCGCGCGCAGCGCCGCGAGCTCGCGCCCGGTCGGCGGCTCGGTGGTCGCGAGATCGGCGTCGAACAGGAGTTCGAAGCCGGTGTTGTCGCGGACCTGGTCCCGGGTCACGCCGGGATGCAGGGCCTCGACCTTCATCCGCTTGGACCGATCGTCGAAGCCCAGCATCGCGAGATCCGTCACCACCCGGTACGGACCGCCGGCGACGAGCCCCGAATCGCGGCGGCTCGAACCGCCGTCCAGGAAGCCGGCGCTGGTGACGAAATCGACCCGCTCCACGAAGCGGCGCTTCTCATGCAGCATCGACACGATCATCCTGGTCAGGCTGGCGATGTCGTTGCCGCCGCCGGTGCCCGGCAGCCGGATCGACGGGTTGTCGCGATCGCCGATGATCGAACTGTTGAGATTGCCGTAGCGGTCGATCTGCGCCCCGCCCATGAAGCCGACATCGACGTAGCCGCGCTGGAGCAGCAGCAGCACGTCGGTAATCGGCAACACCATGTTGGCCCGCCGCGTGCAGCGCTGCTCGTTGGTCGAGGGCGGCAGCTCGCCCGGCACGATGAAGGGGCCGAGCGTGCCGCCCTCGAACAGGATGGTAAGGCCCGGCGCGTGCATGCGCTGGGCCAGCGTCGCCGCCAGCAGCGGGATGCCGACGCCGGCGAAGACGATCTGGCCATCCTCGAGAAGCCGGCTGCTCATGACCGACAACAGCTCGGATTTGGTGTAGCCGCCGGGGTCGGCCATGGTGGACGCTCCGTCCGCGCCCGCGCGTTCGATCTCGTCCTCCGCGCCGGGATCAGTCATTGTATACGCTCCGTCCGCGCCGGGCGGCGTCGAGCATGTTGCCCATGCCCAGCGAATCGAGATAGGCGACCCAGTCGCGGGGTCCGTAGACGTGGCGGTCGAGATAGTCCCGCACCCCGGCTTCCGCGTCCTCGGCCGTGCGCGCGGCGTATTCGTCGAGGTTGGGCAGGAACGGCTCGTACAGGCCGTAGCATTCGTGCGGCGCGCAGCCGAACGGCACCTCGACCACGGCGTCGACGGCGATGAAGGGGATCCTGGTCTGGTCGGGCTCGCGGCGGATCCGGTCGTTGGAGACGATGCGCTCGGTGGTCAGGATGACGCGGGTCGCCGCCATCGCGATGTCGTTGTCCATGAAGGGCAGCCCGTCGACCTGGGCGTTGCCGTAGGGGTCGCAGCGCTGGACGTGGATCAGCGCCACGTCGGGGTTCAGCGCCGGCACCAGATACAGCCGGTCGCCGGTGAACGGACAGTCCATCTCGCGGAGATCGTCCAGGCGCGCCGCCACGTCGGAACCCAGCATCGAGCGCATCGGGACGAAGGGCGCGCCCATCGCGCCGGCGCGATAGCGAAGCCCGATCGCCATATGGCTCCACTCCTCGAACCGCGCCTTGCCGCTCTCGACGTAGCGGCGCATCACCTTGGAGACGCCCCAGACGATGCCCTGGCTGAACCAGCTGGTGAGGATGCGCCGGCTGGCGCCGGAGGCGTAGAGCAGGTCGCCCTCGGTCGAGGTGATGCTGCGCGAGACCGTGAGATCCTTCCGCCCCGCCCGGATCAGCGCCCACACCATCGCCATCGGGGTGCGCGACAGGGTGCAGCCGCCGAGCGCCACGTGATCGCCGTCGCGGACGAGCCCGGCGGCCTCCTCCAGGGTCATCACCTTCTCGCGCAGGCTCCGGTCGCGAGCGGCGACGGCGCGACGCAACTCCGAATAGGTCTGGGTCATCGCGCCTCCCCGTCAGCCGGCCCGGTCGAGCCCGGTCCGCGCGTTGAACTCCTCGATCATCCCGTCCCATAGCGGCAGCGCATCCCGCAACCCGCGCCAGAAGCGCTGGTCGCGGCGACGGTCGAACGCCTCGACCGAAAGACCCTGCTGCTCGACCCAGGTGAAGTATCCCAGGTTGAAAATCCGCGAGCGGTCGCGGTGATCCATCTCCAGATAGTGATCCGCGCCGACGCCGCGCAGATGCTCGCCGTAGACCTCCGCCGCCGAGACGGCGTCGAAGCCGGACGGGAATTCGCGGCGAAGGGTCTTGCCGCGCTCGCTGCCGTAGAGGCTCGCATCGTCGGTCGCGACGGTGACGATCAGATCGTTCGCCGACAGGCCGCAATAGCGCGCCGTCTTGATGGCGCCGAGCAGGTTGGCGATGCCGGACAGACCGAGATTGCCGAGGGCGTCGATCGTGCGGCGGTCGACGCCGCGGCGCTCCGCCAGATAGCGCCGCCCGGCATCGGTGTTGAACAGGAGGTCGATGCGGTCGCAGCTCGCGTCCGAGACCGCGGCGACGGCGTCGCCGTTCATCACGTTCTGGATCAGCGGGACGTGCTTGTCGCCGATGCCCTGGATGTTGTGCGCGCCGTAGCCGTTATAGAGCATCGTCGGACACTCGACGGGCTCGACGGCGACGATGCGCGCTCCGCGCCGATCCTTGAGATAGTCGCCGGCGCCCAGAGTCCCGGCCGACCCGGTGCAGGCCACGAACGCCGCGAGGCCGAGATCCGGATTGCGCGTCCGGAGCGTCTCCAGGACCGCCTCCAAGGCCGGGCCGGTGCAGCGGACATGCGCGGCGTAGTTGGCGAATTCGGCGAACTGGTTGAGGACGACGTTGGCGTCGTCGCGGGCGAGCGCGGCGCATTCGTCGTAGATCTCCTTGACGTTGCTCTCCGCGCCGGGAGTCCGCACGACGTCGTCCGGATGCTCCACCCAGCGGCCGAGCCAGGCGAAGCGCTCCTTGCTCATGCCCTCGGGCAGGACGGCGACGCTCCGGCATCCCAGGATGCGGGCGATGGCGACGCCGCCCCGACAATAATTCCCGGTCGAGGGCCACACCGCCTTATGCCGGGTGGGATCGAACCGGCCCGAGACGATGCGCGCCACGAGGCAGGCATAGGCCGCGAGCACCTTATGCGCGCCGATCAGCGGGAAGCGGTTGCCGAAGGCGAGGGCGATCGGCGCGGCGACGCCGGTCAGCTCTCCGGTCAGCAGCAGGAAGCCGGGCGCGTCCGACCGGCCGGCGCGAGTCTCGTCGTTGAACCAGTGGACGCGGAACAGGTTCGCCGCATCGGCGGCGTCGGGGCCGACGCCCCCGATGCGCGCCTGGACGGGGCCCGGAAGCCGCGCCGGATCCGCGAGCTGGGCGAACGTCGGCAACAACGCCCCCGCGGCGCGGAGATGGCGCACCGCGTTGTCGTACTGTCCCCGGTGGACGATCTCCGTGGGAAGATCGAGAAGCTCCATCGCGCTTCCTTCGCGCCCCGGCCGGGCGCGCCGCCACTATGGCCGTTGCGGTCCGCGCGGCGCAAGCGCCCGGCCGGGGCGGCGGGGTTCCGGCCGCGCGGGCCGAAGGAAGCGCTTGCGTCTCGGCGGGGCGGCGGGTTACGCTCCCGGCATGAGCATCACCGCCTTCGACACGCTCGCCGCCGCCCGCAGCCTCGAAGCCGCCGGCTTCGGCCAGGAGCAGGCCGAGGCGATCACCAACGCCGTCCGCGACGCGGTGACGGAAAGCGCGGCCACCAAGGCCGACCTTACCGAGGTAAAGACCGAGCTCAAGGCCGAGATCGCCGAAGTGAGAGCCGAGCTCAAGGCCGAGATCGGGCGTCTGGATGCGAAGATCACCGACGTGAAGGCCGACATCGCCCGGCTGAGCGCCAGGATCGACGCGCTGATGCTCCGCTTCGCCGTGTTCGGCGTCGGCCTCGTCGGCATCGCGATCGCGGCGATCAAGCTGCTGTAGGGCCAGCCCGACCAGCGGCCGAAACCCGATCCGACCGGGAAGGAGCGATGCGAGCTCCGCCGCCGACGGGCCCGTGCGCGCCGACGCGGGCTTGGTCGAGGCGTTGGTCGCCGCCGGTTTCCACCCGCGCCGTCTACGAACGGCCGGGAGCCGGGCCGCGTCGTCGCGACGCAGGACCCACCCGGCTCGTCAGGCGGAGCTGGTCGCCCGGTCGCGGTGCGCCAGAAGGAAGTCCAGGACCGCCCGGTTGAACGCCGCCGGCCGCTCGATGTTGGTCAGGTGGCCGGCCCCCTCGACGATCGCGAGCCGCGCGCCCGGGATCCGCGCGGCCAGGTGCCGGCCGACCTCGGGCGAGGTCAACTTGTCGTGCTCGCCATAGACCAGAAGCGTCGGCGCCTCGATGCGGGCGAGATCGGCGGTCCGGTCCCAATGCGTGCTCGCCTCGACGGTCTTCATGTAGGACGGTTTGCGGAGGGCGGCCATCGTCGCGACGGCGTGATCGACGACCGCCGGGTCGGCGTCCGGGCCAACCAGCGTGCGGACCACCGAGGAGGCGATGTCCTTGGGCTCCTTCCCCCGGCGCAGCGGCTCCAGGCGCAGGCGGACGAAGTCCTCGCGCTGCGCCGGGGTCAGCGAGGCGTCGAACCCGGACATGGTGTCGCACAGGACGAGCGTCGCCACCCGCTCCGGATAGCGCGCGGCGAACTCCTGCGCGATGCGCCCGCCCATCGACAACCCGCACAGATGCGCCCGCCCGACGCCGAACCGGTCGAGCACCCGTATCGCGTCGTCGGCGAAGTCGCCGAACGCCAGCGGACCGTCGTAATCGTCGGAGAGCCCGTAGCCGCGCGCGTCCCAGGCGGCGGCATGGAACCGGCGCGCGAAGACGGGAAGCTGGCCGCGCCAATTGGCGCGCCCCCCGCCGACGCCGTGCAGGAACAGGAGGAAGGGGCCGTCGCCCATGCGGTCCAGGGCGAGCCTCGGCGCGCCGTCTACGAATTCGGTCGTCCATTCCGCCATCGGATCGCCTTCACGGCCGCTCCGCTCCGCCGGCGCCGACGCTATACTGAGGCCGGGCCGTTCGCGAGCGCGGCCGGGAATATGGGCCGGGACATGCTCGATGTCATGATCGAAGAATGGAGGAATCTCGACGGGTCGGCGGACTATCTGTGGTCGGTCTGGCGGGACGGGCGGCGGCTGCACATGGGCGGCATGCACCCGACGCCGGAGGAGGCGGAGCGCGAGGCGCGCGGCTTCTGCGCCGGACGGCTGGGCGCCGCGCCCGACTCGGTGACGAGGCTGTAGGAGAAGCCGCATGGAGATCGGCGTGTTCGACCACGTGGATCTCGGCCCCGCCCCGGCGGGACGGCTCTACGAGGACCGTCTGAAGCTGGTCGAACGGTACGACCGGGCCGGCTTCTACTGCTACCACGTCGCCGAGCACCACGCGACGCCGCTGGGGATGGCGCCGGCGCCGGGAATCTTCCTCGCCGCGGCGGCCCAGCGGACGCGCCGCATCCGCCTGGGTCCCCTGGTCTACATCCTGCCGCTCTACGATCCGCTGCGCCTGATCGAGGAAGTCTGCATGCTCGATCACCTGAGCGCCGGCCGCTTCCAGCTCGGCGTGGGACGCGGCGTCTCGGCCTTCGAACTCGCCTATTTCGGCGTCGGCCATCTGGACAGCCAGGCGATCTACGAGGAGGCCTTGGAAGTGCTGCGCAAGGGCCTCGCGAGCGAGGTCCTCGATCATCGCGGCCTCCATTACCGTTATACGGGCGTTCCCATGGCGCTGCGGCCGCTACAGACGCCGCACCCGCCGCTGTGGCGCGGCGTCGGCGGCCCGGAAGGCGCCGTCCGCGCGGCCGGTTGCGGCGTCAACGTGGTCAGCAACGCGCCCTGCCCGGCGGCGGCGGAGATTACCCGCCGCTACCGGGAGGAATGGCGGGCGCGCCATCCCGACGCGCCCTTGCCCAAGATGGGAATCGCGCGCCAGGTCTACGTCGCCGCGACCGACGCGGAGGCGGTCCGCCGCGCGCGGCCGGCCTTCGACGCCTGGTACGCCAGCTTCGCCAAGCTGTGGCGGCGCTTCGGCGCCGAGCCGACGCGCTATCCGGGCGATTTCGACCTGGCGCGACGGGCGGACGCGGTGGTCGCCGGCTCGCCGGACACGGTCCGCGCCGAGATCGAGCGGCAGATGGCGGAAAGCGGCTGCAACTATTTCGTCTGCCGGTTCGCATACGGCGATCTCGACTTCGACGAGTCCGCCCGCTCGCTCGACCTGTTCGCGGGCGAGGTCATGCCCCGTCTGGCCGGCGGCTGAGGCCGGCGGCCGGGCCGCCGGCCGGCCGCTCAATCGAACGACCGGTTCATCAGCCGCTCGGCGTTGCCCCGGAACAGCTCGTCGCGGACGGGCGCTTCGAGCTCCAGCCGGTCGATCGACGCGAAGGTCTCCCCGACCGGGCCGAACGGGCAATCGGTCGAGAACAGAATGCGCCGGCCGCCGAAGAAGTCGAGCCCGCAGCGGATGCCGAGATGCGCGCCGAACATCGCGGTATCGGCATGGAACATCTTGAAGTAGTCGAGATGCGGGCGTTCGAGCGAGGACAGGACGTGGGCGTAGTCTTCGTCGCTGGTGCGCGCGCCGAGGACCTCCATGCCGGGGCCGATGCGGCCTTCGAAGAAGGGGATCATCCCGCCCATGTGATGGGTGATGATCTTGATGTCCGGGTGACGGTCGAACAGGCCCGAGAACACCAGCCGCGCCATGGCGACCGAGGTTTCGTAGGGCCAGCCGAAACACCACCACATCTCGTAGCGGGAGCGCGGTTCGCCGGCATAGTCGGTCATCGCCGCGCTGCGCGCCGGATGCAGCCAGATCGGCAGGTCATAGGCGGCCATCGCGTCGAACAGCGGCCGGAAGGCCGGGTCGTCGAGCGGCCGGCCGGCGACGTTGGTGAAGATCTGCACGCCGCCCGCGCCGAGCTCCCCGACCGCGCGATGCAGCTCCTTCATCGCCTCGTCCATGTCGCGCATCGCCAGGGCCGCGACGAAGGCGGGAAAGCGGTCGGGGCGCTTGGCCGCCAGCCCGGCCATGGCGTCGTTGGCCGCGCGCGCGAGCTCGGCCCCGATCGCGGGCGACGCCACGTCCTCCAGCGGCGGGTTCGGCAGCGAGATCACCTGGCGGTAGTCGCCGAACGCATCCATGGCGGCGAACCGCCGGTCGAGATCGTGAAGCCCGGCGACGGCCTGCATCCGCTTGCCGATGTCGTCGAGCTGCGGCGCGGCCCGGCGCATCCGATCGACGAAGTCGCCCGGAAGAATATGCGTGTAGACGTCGATGAACATGCGGCCCTCCTGCGGGAACGTGGCGCCGGGCGGCGAGAAACCAAGCCTCTACACGCCGGCGGATCGGACGTACAACGCGGCGCCGGGCGGCGAGAAATTAAGCCTCTACATGCCGGCGGATCGGATATACGCTGCCTCGCGGCCTCGCGCCAACGGCCCGCATGACGACGGATCTTCGATGATCAGCCCCGCCGAGCCAGCGGCCGACCCGATCGATCCGGGCAAATTCCGCGATCCCGACCTGACCGCGGCCGGCGAGAAGCGCGCCCGGGTGGGGTTCGACCGGCTGGCGGCGCTCTGGTTCAACACCGGAACGCTGTGCAACCTGACCTGCCGGAACTGCTACGTCGAATCGAGCCCGCGCAACGACCGGCTGAGCTACATCGCCGCCGGCGAGGTCGCGGCCTATCTCGACGAGATCGGCGAGGACGGCCTGACGACGGAGGAGATCGGCCTCACCGGCGGCGAGCCGTTCATGAACCCCGACATCGCCGACATCGTCGAAGCCTGCCTGTCGCGCGGCTTCCGCGTCCTGGTGCTGACCAACGCGATGCGCCCGATGATGAAGCGCGCGGCCGAACTGGCCGATCTCCGCGCGCGCTTCGGGGCCAGGCTGGCGCTCCGCGTCTCGGTCGATCATTACGGTCCGGCCCTTCACGAACGCGAGCGTGGGGCGCGCTCGTGGCGGCCCACCCTCGACGGGCTCGCCTGGCTGTGCCGGTCGGGATTCAACGTCCATGTCGCGGCGCGCACCTGTTGGAACGAGCCCGAGGCGGAGACGCGCGCCGGCTATGCGCGGCTGTTCGCCGAACTCTCCCTCCCGATCGACGCCGACGACCCGGTGCAGCTGCTGCTGCTGCCGGAGATGGACGAACGCGCCGACGTCCCCGAGATCACGGAAGACTGCTGGGACGCGCTGGGCGTAGCGCCCGGCGCGATGATGTGCGCGACCTCGCGCATGGTCGTCAAGCGCAAGGGCGCGGAGCGCCCGGTGGTCGTGCCGTGTACGCTGTTGCCCTACGACCGGCAGTTCGAGATGGGCCAACGGCTGCGCGAGGCGGCGCGCCCGGTCGCGCTCAACCACCCCCACTGCGCCCGCTTCTGCGTCCTCGGCGGCGGACGCTGCGGCGAGGGTTGAGCCGCGACGCGGGAAACGGTCGTCCTGGATCGCGGTGATGGGGGCTGTCGGCGACCGCCCGGCGCGGGCCGTCCGTTACGAGCCGGCGGCCGCGCTGCGCTGCGGGATGGGCTGCGTCGTCCGGGACATGGACCGGCCGTACCGGCGGCGGCGATGCAGGACGTCCTTCCCGAACCCGGCGACGGGCTGGCGCCCGCCCCTACGGCGGCGCCGGCGGCGGACATGCAGAACGACTTCTGCGCCGAGGGCGGCTGCGTCCACCGGCGGCAAGGCGACGACGACGCCGGAGCTGTCCTGTCCTGGGCGGGAAATGCGGGGTAGACTGCCGGCGGCGGATCGATTGCGGAGGCGAACGCCGATGTCCGGCCTGGCGCTCCGGGCCATCATCCCACGCCGCGGGCACCGGTCGTGACGGAGGCGCTCGAACGGTTCTCGGTCGGCGGCGGGCGCCTGCTCGGAGTCCTGTTGGCCCTGCTCGCGGTCTATGTCGCCGGGATCGCGCTGTTCGACGAAGGCATTCTGCGCGGCGGCGCCGTCGGCCTGTCCGGCATCGTCATCCTGCTGACCGAGCCGCTGGCGCGCAAGCGCAAGGCCGCGCCGGCGAGGCTGAAAGCGCTGTGCTGGTCGATCGACCTGATTCTCCTGGTCGGGTTCGTCTACTGCATCCACCTGTTCTTCGTCGTCTACGAGGATCTGTGGGACGGGGTGCGCATCTTCGAGCCGTTCGAGATCGCCGCCGGGGCGTTCGCCGTGGCGGTCATCGTCGAGCTGACCCGGCGCACCTTCGGGCCGGTCCTGGCGCTGATCTGCGTCCTGGTGCTGGTCTACGCCCTGCTCGGCCCCGACCTGCCCTGGATCTTCCGGCATGCGGGCAACACGATCGACGAGGCCATGGGGGCGGTCTGGTACAGTTTCGACGGCGTGTTCGGCCGGCCCAGCGGCATCGTCGCCGGCATCGTGCTGGTGTTCATCGTCTTCGGCGCGCTGCTCGAGGGCACCGGCGCCGCGGCCATCCTGCTCAAGGTCGCGACCGTAGCCACCGCGCGCGTCCGCGGCGGCACCGCCCATTCGGCGATCGTCGCCAGCGCCCTGTTCGGGACCATCTCGGGCAGCACGGTGGCCAACGTCGTCGGCACCGGCGTGTTCACGATCCCGATGATCAAGCGCCAGGGCTTCCCCAACGCCTTCGCCGGCGCGGTCGAGGCGGCCGCCTCGAGCGGCGGCCAGTTCACGCCGCCGATCATGGCCGCGGTCGTGTTCCTGATGGCGGAGCTGATCGGCTTGCCGTATCTCACGATCTGCGCCGCCGCGGCCCTCCCGGCCCTGTTCTACTACGTCAGCCTGTTCGCGACCGTCTACACCGAGGCCGTCCGGCGCGGCATCCAGCCCATGCCGGCCGCCGAGCGCCAGCGGCTGACGCCCGACGACTGGCTGCAATCGCTCCGCTTCGCGGCGCCGATCGCCGTCGTCGTGATCGTGCTGTTCGCCGGCCGATCGCCGGCCATGGCCGGGTTCTGGGCGCTGTTCTCGGCGATCGCGATCGGGTTGCTGCTCGATCTCGCCGCCTTCGCGCGGCGGCGGACCGCGACGGACGGCGACGCGCCGACGCTGATGCGCGGGGTCGTCCTACCCTATCTGTCGAGCGTCGTCCGCGCGCTCGATCGCGGCGGACGGGCCTGCGCCCGCCTGATGGTCGCGGTCGGGGCGATCGGCATCGTCATCGCGGTGGTCAACACGACCGGGCTGGGACTCCGCTTCGCCAGCATGATCGCGACGATCGGCGGCGGCTCCCTGTGGCTCGCGCTGGCGCTCACCATGCTCGCCTGCCTGGTGCTGGGCATGGGGCTGCCGACGCTCCCCGCCTATCTGATCATCGTCCTGGTGATGGGCCCGGCGATCGCCAAGCTCGGGATACCCGAACTGCTGGTGCATCTGTTCGTGCTCTATTACGGCGTGCTGTCGAACATCACCCCGCCGGTCGCGGTCGCGGCCTACGCCGCCGCCCCGATCGCCGGCGCCAACCCGATGACGACCGGCGTGCAGGCCGTCCGGCTGGCGATCGTGGGCTTCGTGATCCCCTTCGTCCTGATCTACAACCCCTCGCTCGCGCTGGTGGTGGAGTTCGCCTGGCTCCCCTTCCTGTGGCTGATCGTCCGGCTGCCGCTCGCGATCTGGCTCGTCGCCAGCGGGTTGACGGGCTTCGACGCGGCCCGGATCGGGGCCGCGGGGCGCGGCGCGCGGGTGGGGCTCGGGTTCGCGGTCCTGGTCACCGAAGTCTGGGTCGCGGGGGCCGCCTTCGCCGCGGGGCTGGCGATCGTGGCGCACGGCCGGTTGCGGGCGCGCCGCGCGACGCCGCCCGCGGCTGTCGCCGGGAGCGCGAAACCGCTAGGATCGGACTGAGTCGGACGGAACGGGAAAGGAGCCGCGTCATGCAGCCTTATCGCATCGCCGCCGCGGCGGCCGTCGCGCTATGCGCGACGGCCGCGAGCGCCGACGCCAAGACCTTCTACAAGATGGGGACGTTCCCGCCCGGCACGACCCCCTACATCGTGATGACCGCCTTCGCCAACGCGGTGAACAAATACGTCCCCGACGCCGAGATCCAGGTGTCGTCGACCGGACCCGCCACCCAGCACATGCTGCTGGTCACCGAGGGCAAGATGGATTTCTGCCTGTATGCGCAGACCGCCTACCGGCTGCTGTACAAGCAGATCGGCCCGTTCAAGCGGCTGAAGGACGGCCCGGCGCGCACCCACAAGCTGGCGCAGATATTCAACTACCCGATCGGCCTCTACCAGTTCGTGGTCTACGAGAGTTCCGGCATCAGGAGCCTCGCCGGGATCAAGGGCAAGAAGGTCTTCATCGGCCCGCCCGGCGGCGTCGCCACGCGCAACGTCCGGCTGGTCATCGAGGCCATGACCGGCTATCTGCCGGGCCGCGACTACCAGCAGGTCAAGATGGGCTGGGGCCCGGCGGCGCAAGCGTTCCAGGACCGCAAATACGACGTCTGGACGCCGGTCACCAACCCGCCGAGTCCGCAGGTGCAGCAGGTCGCGCTGAGCAACGAGATCCGGCTGCTCGGCCTCGACCGGAGCAAGTTCGATCACCCGAGCTGGAAGAAGTACTTCTCCCAGCCCGGCCGGCGCATCGTCGAGATCGCGCCCGACATCTACGGCGACAACCAGGCCAACGACGAGCCCGTGCTGTCCACCGGCGCCTGGGTCGGCCTCGGCGTGCGGGCGTCGATCCCCGACGACCAAGTCTACCGGATGGTCAAGGCGTTCTGGGAGCATATCGACGAGGCGCACGCCATGGCCAAATGGATGAAGGACGCGGTGAACCTCGATCTCGCGACCAAGCACGTGGCCCGCGCTTTGCATCCGGGCGCCGAGCGCTACTATCGCGAGAAGGGCCTGAAGATCTGGCCCGCCTACTCGCTCGAAGAGAAGCGGGACGGCTGAACGGGACGGCGGAACCGGCGGGCCGGCGCGTCGGACCGGGAGGACGCGCATGACCGACCAGAGCATGCGCGGCTTCCTCCGGGTCGTGGAGCGCGACTATCCGGACGAGATCGTTCGGATCGTCGAACCGGTGCGGCGCGAGCTCGACATCACCTCCGCCGTGTTCGAGCTCGAGCGGGCGGGGCGGAGCCCGGTGGTGATCTTCGAGTCCGTCGAGGGGTTCGACATGCCGGTGGTCACCAACCTCGCCGGCAACCGGCGCCTGCTCGCCGCCGCGCTCGACGTCGAGCCGACGGAGCTGCCGGCGGCCTATCGCGCGCGCTGCCAGAACTACACGCCGGTCGAACGGGTCGAGCAGGCGCCCTGGCAGGAGACGACCGTCGAGGCGGACGATCTCGATCTCGCCCGGCTGCCGATCCCGCTCCACTTCGAGATCGACGCTGCGCCCTACATCACCGCGGGCCAGATCTGCGCCCGCGACCCGGAGACCGGCGTCGATACGTCGGGCTTCCACCGGCTGATGCTCAAGGACCGGAACCGGCTGGGCCTGTCGCTGCATTCGCGCCGGCGAATGTACGAATACCACCGCCGGGCCGAGGCGCGCGGCGAGCCGCTGCCCGCGGCCGTCGTCCTCGGCGTCCATCCGGTCCACTACATGGGGTCGATGGCCTGGCACTATCCGCCCGACGTGCGGAAGCTCGAGATCGTCGGGGCGCTGTTCGGCGAACCCTGCCGGGTCGCGCCTTGCGGCGTCGACGGGATCGAAGTTCCGGCCGGCGCCGAGATCGTGATCGAGGGCGAGATCCTCGCCGACGTCCGCGAGCCCGAAGGCCCGTTCGGCGAGTTCACCGGCTACGCCTCCTATCGCAGCACCGAGAACGTCTTCGTCGCCAAGCGGCTGCGGATGCGCCGGGACGCCATGTTCCACAGCGTCGCCTCGGGCACGGCGAGCGACCACATCCTGATCAGCAGCATCAGCCGCGAGGCGGAGATCCTCAACGCGCTGCGGCGCAACCTGCCCAACGTCCGGGCGGTGCACATCCCCACCGTGACGGTCGGCGCGCTGATGGCGATCGTGTCGATGACCAAGACCGCGGCGGGCCAGCCGCGCCAGGCGATCATGGCGGCCCTCGGCGCCGAGTTCTACGTCAAGACCGTCGTGGTGGTGGACGACGACGTCGACGTCTTCGATCTCGCGGACGTGATGTGGGCGGTCATCACCCGCACCCGGGCGGACAAGGACGTCACCTTCGTCCACGGCGCGATGGGCGCCATCCTCGATCCGACCTCCGACCCCGACGACCATACGCTGACCAAGGTCGGCATCGACGCCACCCGGCCCACGGGGCGGGACTTCGCCGAGCGGCTGACGATCTCCGACGGGCAGCGCGCGCGCGTGCGCGGCATCATCGAACGCGCCGGCGTCCGGCTGTAGGCGCGGGCCTTGCCTCGAATCTTCCGGGCCAGGCCCGACGCCGGGACCGTCCCGATCGTCCCGGTGGAGACCGCGGCGTTCGAGGCCTGGCGCGCCGCGCAGCCGCCGGCGATACGGCGCTGGGCGGAGCGTTCCGGCTTCGCCGCCAAGGCGGGCCAGATCAGCCTGGTCGGCGAGCCGGACGGCGGGCTCGGCCGCGTGCTGCTCGGGGTCGAGGCGCATGACGGCCTCTGGGCCTATGCCGGGCTCCCGGAAGCGCTGCCGCCGGGCAGCTACCGGATCGATGCGCGCTTCGACGCCGGGGGAGCGACCCGAGCGGCGCTCGGCTGGGCGCTCGGCTCCTACGCCTTCGGCCGATACAAGACCCGGGACAAGACCCGGGCCCGGCCGGCCGCCGGACGCATCCTGGTCTGGCCCGCCGGCTGCGACCGCGACCACGTGCGCCGCGCCGCGGCCGCGACCGCGCTGGTCCGCGACCTGATCAACACCCCGGCCGGCGACATGGGGCCGGCGCAGCTCGCGGCCGCGGCGCGGCGCGTCGCGCGCGCGCGCGACGCGCGGCTGACGGTGATCGCGGGCGATGCGCTGTTGCGGCGCAACTACCCCGCGATCCACGCGGTCGGCCGGGCCAGCGCCGAGGCGCCCCGCCTGATCGACCTGCGCTGGGGACGCGCCGGCGCGCCCAAGGTCACGCTGGTCGGCAAGGGGGTATGCTTCGACAGCGGCGGGCTCGACATCAAACCGGCCGCCGGCATGTTGCGCATGAAGAAGGACATGGGCGGCGCGGCGCAGGCGCTGGGGCTCGCCGACATGGTCATGGACGCCGGGCTCGACGTGCGGCTGCGGGTGCTGATCCCGGCGGTCGAGAACAGCATCGCCGGCAACGCGCTGCGCCCGCTCGACGTCATCCGCACGCGCGACGGCGCGACGGTCGAGGTCGGCAACACCGACGCCGAGGGGCGGCTGGTGCTGTGCGACGCGCTGGCCGAGGCGGTGCGGGAAGGCCCCGACCTGCTGATCGACTGCGCGACGCTGACTGGGGCGGCCCGCGTGGCCCTGGGCGCCGATCTTCCGGCCCTGTTCTGCAACGACGACGCGCTCGCGGCCGAACTCCTGGACCATGGCGAGGCCCGGTCCGACCCGATGTGGCGGCTGCCGCTGTGGCGTCCGTATCGCGGCCTGCTCGACAGCAAGGTCGCCGACATCAACAACGTCGGCGAAAGCGGGTTCGCCGGCGCGATCACGGCGGCGCTGTACTTGCAGGAATTCGTGCCCGACCCGGTTCCCTGGGTCCATCTCGACATCATGGCCTGGAACCAGACCGCCCGGCCGGGGCGCCCGGTCGGCGGCGAGGCCATGGGGATGCGGGCGCTCTACGCGCTGATCGAGAGCCGGTTCGGCGGCCGATGACGGCGGGGCTGGACCGGCTCCTGCTGATCCGCGAGATTGAGGAGTTCCTCTATCGCGAGGCGAGCCTTCTCGACCGCCGGCGGTTCGAGGACTGGATGGACCTTTTCGCCGAGGACGGCGTCTACTGGGCGCCGGCCCGCCCCGATCAGGACAGCGCGATCGAGGAGGCGTCGATCTTCTACGAGGACCGCCAGACGATGGAGACGCGCGTCCGCCGGCTCGCCCATCCGCGCGTCTGGTCGCAGATCCCGCCCTCGCGCTGCCGGCGTCTGGTGGGCAACGTGGTCCTGGAGCGGATCGACGACGAAGCGAAACTGCTGCACGCGCGATCGTCGCTGGTGATGTTCGAGTATCGCGACGACGAACAGCGCGCCTTCGCCGCCGACTGCCGCCACCGGTTGCGCCGCGCCGACGACGGATCGTTCCGCATCGCGCTCAAACGGGTCGACCTGGTCAACTGCGACGCGGCGCACGGCTACATGTCGACGCCGTTCTGACCGGCCGGCCGGCCCGGTCGGCGGACGGCGACGATGCGATACGACTCGAGGCCGGGAGCCCGTCTCCCGGCGCGATGCAACCGGGGAGCGCATCATGTCCGACGAGTCCGCGGCTTTGGTGATCGGAGCGGGGGACGCCCTCGGCGGGGCGATCGCGCGCCGGTTCGCGCGCGCGGGCCTGACCGCGGTCGCCAGCCGGCGCAAGGCGGAGCCGCTGGAACGGCTCGCGCAGTCGATTCGCGACGACGGCGGCAAGGCTCACGCCATGCCGTGCGACGCGCGCGACGAGGAACAGGTCGTTGCGCTGTTCGACCGGATCGAGAGCGAGATCGGGCCGCTCGACGCCGTGATCTTCAACGCCGGCGCCTGGCACGGCGACGCCATCGCGGACATGACCGCGCGCATCTACCGGCAGGTATGGGAACTGTCCTGCTTCGCCGGCTTCCTCGCCGGTCGCGAGGCGGCGCGGCGCATGACGCCGCGCCGGCGCGGCTCGATCCTGTTCACCGGCGCCACGGCGAGCCTGCGCGGCGGCGCCGGCTTCGCGGCCTTCGCCGGGGCCAAGCACGCGCTGCGCGCGTTGTCGCAGAGCATGGCGCGGGAGCTGGGGCCGAAGGGGATTCACGTGGCCCACGTCGTGGTCGACGGCATGATCGACGGCAGCGCCGCGCGCCGGCGGTTCGCCGAACGCGCCGCCGCCCTGCCCGAGGACGGCGCCCTGGCGCCCGACGCGATCGCCGAAAGCTACTACCGGCTTCACGCGCAGCCGCGCAGCGCCTGGAGCTGGGAGATCGACCTGCGCCCATGGGCGGAGAAGTGGTGACCGCTGCGGGGCGGCGGCGGCTCGGCCGCCGAGGAGCGGAACAGTCGAACCGGGCGCATGGGGCGGCTCCGGGCGGCGGCGGGATGCATTTCTCCCCGCGCGGATCCGGGCCGGCGAGGCGACGGACCCCGGCCGACCTTTCCCCGTCCCCTCGCCGTCACCGCGACGACGGCTCCATGGCGGCGGCGGCGCGGGCGAGGCGGACGAGGGCGACGAACTCGGCCCGGTAGCCGAAGGGGTCGTCGCCGCGCGCGCCCTGGGCCAGCGCGATGACGTCGTCATAGCCGTAGGAGCCGGTGTAACGCCCGCCGCGAAGCAGCTGCCCGAAGGCGGCGACCGCGGCGGCGAAGCGCGCTTCCTGCGGGGCGGCGCCGACGCTTTCGAACGCATCCGCCGCGGTCTGCGGCCGCTCGATCAGGCCGCCGGTGCCGGCGCCGGGCGACTTGTAGCGGATTTTCAGGAAGGCGATCTCGTCCGCGTCCGCGCCGGCGGCGTCAACGTCGGCGGCGCCCGCGCCGGCGCGCCGATAGCGCAGCGGCGCGACGCGCTCGGCCCCCGAACCCGCCGGCGTCACCTCGTAGATCGCGGTCACCGCGTGGCCGGCGCCGATCTCGCCGGCATCGACCTTGTCGTTGCCGAAGTCCTCGCGCGCCAGCAGCCGCGTTTCGTAGCCGATCAGCCGGTATTCGCTCACCGCCGCGGGATTGAACTCGACCTGGATCTTCACGTCCTCGGCGATCGGGAACAGCGTCGAGGCGGCTTCCTCGACCAGCACCTTGCGCGCCTCCGGCAGGCCGTCGATATAGGCGGCGTTGCCGTTGCCGTTCTGGGCCAGACGCTGCATCAGCGCGTCGTCGTAGTTGCCCATGCCGAAGCCGAGCACCGAGAGATACACCCCGCCGGCGCGCTTCCGCGCGACGTAGTCCTCCAAGGCCGCCGGATCGACGATGCCGACGTTGAAATCCCCGTCGGTGGCGAGGATCACCCGGTTGACGCCGCCTTCGACGAAGTGCCGCTCGGCGAGCAGATAGGCTTGGCGGATCCCCTCGCCGCCGGCGGTCGAACCGCCCGCCTCGAGCCGCTCCAAGGCGGCCAGGATCCGGGTCTTCTCCGCCGCCCGGGTCGGCTCCAGCGCCACGCCGACCGCGCCGGCATAGGTCACGATCGCCACCCTGTCCTCGGGCGCCAGCCTGTCCAGCAGCAGCTTGAAGGAGGCGATCAGCAGCGGCAGCTTGTCCGGCTCGTCCATCGACCCCGATACGTCGATCAGGAACACCAGGTTGGCGCGCGGCGCCGCGCCGCGGTCCGGGGCGTAGCCCTTGACGCCGATATGCATCAGCCGGGTCGCTTCGTTCCACGGCGTCGGCATCAGCGAGACGTGGACGGCGAACGGCCTGTCCCGGCTGTCGGGCGCCGGGTAGTCGTAGGGGAAGTAGTTGATCAACTCCTCGATGCGCACCGCGTCCTTCCGCGGCAACACCCCCTGGCGCAGCTTGGCGCGCAGGAAGCCGTAGGACGCCGTATCGACGTCGATCGAGAAGGTCGACACCGGCTCCTCGGCGACGACCTTGACCGGGTTGGCGTCGAACCCGGCGAAGCGGTCGCCTCCCCGGTAGCGACGGCGGAGCGGCGGCGACTCGTCGGCCGCCGGAGCGATCTTCGCCATGCCGATGCTCCGCGTCGCGCCGATGCTCTGCGTGCTCGGCGTCGCGACCAACGCGCCCGAGAGGCCTTGGAGCGACCTCGTCTCCCCGACCGACGCCGCCATACGCATGGGGGGCGCGGGGGGCATGGGGGGGACCGTAGTGGCAACGTGGACGGCGACGCTCGCGACGACGAGCGCGGCGAAACCCGCGCCGCCGGCGAGGGCGGGACGGGGACGGCGGAAAACGAACATCGCGGTTCTCCTCGGCCAGGACGCGCCGACGCCCGGCGCTCGTCCTTTCCGACGCATCCCGTCCCGCTTTCCTTGGAGACGAAGCTCGAAAGACGCCGCCGCGGCGGCGAGCGCCCGCGCCCGCGCCCCGGCCGGCGGGCGCGGCGCATCGGCGCGCAAGGCCTTCTCCAGCCTCTCCAACTCGTCCGTCACGACACCGCCTCCCCATCCTCCGCCGCCAGAGCGCGCAGACGCTTTCGCGCCTCGTGCATCCGCCAGGACACGGTGGATTCGCTCACCCCCAGCGCTTCGCCGGCTTCCGCATGTCGCAGCCCTTCTTCGAGCACGAGCGCCACCGTGGCCCGCAGGTCGTCCGGCAGCCGGGCCAGCGCCCGCCGCAGCCAGAACGACTCGCATCCGCGCGCGGCCGCGTCGGCGCGCGCCAGCGCGTCGGCCTCGGCATGGCTCCGCTCGATGCGCCGCCGCACGGCCTCGCGGCGCAGCGCGTCGCGCGCGGCGTTGACGACCACCCGATAGAGCCAGGTGGTGAACAGGCTTTCGCCGCGCCAGGCGGCGAGTTTTCCGGGCAGGCCGACGCAGACCTCCTGCGCCAGGTCCGCCGCCGCCTCGGCGTCGCCCAGCGCGCGGACGCCGACCCGGTAGATGCGGTCGTAATGGCGATCGAGCAGCATGACGAAGGCGTCCCGATCCCCTGCGGCGGACCGGCGCGCCAGCGTTTCGTCCGTGCTGTCGTTCATGCGGCGGCGGCGTCCATCGCGGCGACGTTCATCCCGGCGGGGCGTTCGTCGATTCGACGCGCGCCGGGCCGGAATCCTTGGCGCGCCGGGCATCGTATCGCGCAAGGGCCGCGGGTCGTCTTCCCGTCGCCGCCGCTGCGCGCCGTCCCGCCCCGTGCTACACTCGCCCCGCAATCGGGGAGAGGACGATGATCGAGACCAAGGGGGTGGTTCACTTCACGATTCCGGTCGGCGACACCGGGCGGAGCGAACGGTTCTATCGCGACGTCCTGGGGCTCGAGACGATCCAGCGGGTTCCGTCCGCGGGCATGGTGTTCATGAAGTCGGGAGAGGACTACGTGATCCTGACCCGGAGCAAGACGCCGATCGACCCCAACCCGGGCGACGAGCACCTGATCCATCACGCCTTCCGCGTGGACGTGGACAAATACGACGAATCGATCGCCTTCCTCGAGGCCAACGGCGTCGAGATCCTGTTGCAGGAGGACCGCCGCGACGGGCTGTTCATCGGCCGCCAAGCCTATTTCCACGACCCCGACCGCAACGTGATCGAGATCAGCGCCCTGGAGACCGTCGGCGCGGGCTACGGCGCCGGGCCGTAATGCGCCAGAAGATCGTCGTTCGCGGCGCGCGCGAGCACAACCTCAAGAACATCGACGTCGAACTGCCGCGCGACGCGCTGATCGTGCTCACCGGCCTGTCCGGATCGGGCAAGTCGACGTTGGCCTTCGACACCATCTACGCCGAGGGGCAGCGGCGCTACGTCGAGAGCCTCTCGGCCTACGCCCGGCAGTTTCTCGAACTCATGCAGAAGCCCGACGTGGACTCCATCGAAGGGTTGTCGCCGGCGATCTCGATCGAGCAGAAGACGACCTCGCGCAACCCGCGCTCGACGGTCGGCACCGTCACCGAGATCTACGACTACATGCGGCTGCTGTTCGCGCGCGTCGGCGTCCCCTACTCGCCGGCGACGGGGCTGCCGATCGAGAGCCAGACCGTGTCGCAGATGGCGGACCGCATCCTCGGCATGACGCCGGGAACGCGGCTCTATCTGCTCGCCCCGATCGCGCGCGGCCGCAAGGGCGAATACCGCAAGGAGTTCGCCGACCTGCAAAAGCGCGGCTTCGCCCGCGTCCGGGTGGACGGGACGACGTACGAAATCGAGTCCGTCCCGGCCCTCGACAAGAAGCGCAGGCACGACGTCGAGGTCGTCGTCGATCGCCTCGTGGTGCGCGAGAATCCGGGCAACCGCGTCGCCGACTCGCTGGAGACCGCGCTCGCCCTGACCGACGGGCTGGCCGTCGCCGAAGACGCCGACAGCGGCGACCGGACGATCTTCTCGGCCAAGTTCGCCTGCCCGGTCTCGGGCTTCACCATCGACGAGATCGAACCCCGGCTGTTCTCCTTCAACAACCCGTTCGGCGCCTGCCCGGCCTGCGACGGGCTGGGCACGCGGACGTTCTTCGACCCGGCGCTGGTGGCGCCCGACCCGTCGAAGAGCCTGCGCGAGGGCGCGATCGCGCCCTGGGCCGGGTCGTCGTCAAGCTATTACGAACAGACGCTGGACTCGCTCGCCCGCCACTACGGATTCTCCCCGGCCACGCCGTTCGGCGAGCTCGCGGAGGAAGTCCGGCAGGGGATCCTCTACGGCTCCGGCGCGCAAGCCGTCGAGATGGTCTATCGCGACGGCCGCCGCAGCTATTCGGTCAACCGGCCGTTCGAGGGCGTGCTGCCCAACATGGAGCGGCGCTTTCGGGAGACCGACTCGAGCTGGGCGCGGGAGGAGCTCGGCCGCTACCAGAACGTGGCCGCCTGCGAGACCTGCGGCGGCGACCGGCTCAAGCCCGAAGCCCTCGCCGTCAAGCTGGACGGCCGCCACGTCTCCCAAGTCGCCGACATGTCGATCGCCGAGGCGCGCGGCTGGTTCGACGCGCTGCCGCCGGGCCTTACCCCGAAGCAGCGGGAGATCGCGCGGCCGATCCTCAAGGAGATCAACGACCGGCTCGGCTTCCTGGTCGACGTCGGGCTCGAATACCTCACCCTGTCGCGCATGTCGGGCACGCTGTCGGGCGGCGAGAGCCAGCGCATCCGCCTCGCGTCGCAGATCGGCTCGGGCCTCACCGGCGTCCTCTACGTCCTCGACGAGCCGTCGATCGGCCTCCATCAGCGCGACAACGCCCGCCTGCTGGAGACGCTGAAGCGGCTGCGCGACCTCGGCAACACGGTCATCGTCGTCGAGCATGACGAGGAGGCGATCCGGGCGGCCGATCATCTGATCGATCTGGGGCCGGGGGCGGGAGTCCATGGCGGCGCGATCGTGGCCCAGGGGCCGCCGGCCGCGGTCATGCGCTCCCGCGAGAGCCTGACCGCGCAGTATCTGAGCGGCCGGCGGTCGATCGAGGTCCCGGTCGAGCGGCGCGCCGTCGATCCCGTCCGGCGGATCGTCATCGAGGGGGCGCGCGCCAACAACCTGCAGGACGTCGACGTCGACATCCCGCTGGGGACCTTCACCTGCGTCACCGGGGTCTCGGGCAGCGGCAAGTCGACGTTGGTGATCGAGACGCTCTACAAGGCGATCGCGCGCCGACTCCACGCCGCGCGCGCCCATGCCGGAGAGCACGACGCCATCCGAGGCCTCGAATTCGTGGACAAGATCGTCGACATCGACCAGTCGCCGATCGGCCGGACGCCGCGCTCCAACCCGGCGACCTATACCGGCGCCTTCACGCCGATCCGCGACTGGTTCGCCGGCCTGCCCGAGGCCAAAGCGCGCGGCTACAAGCCCGGACGCTTCTCGTTCAACGTCAAGGGCGGCCGCTGCGAGGCCTGCCAGGGCGACGGGGTGATCAAGATCGAGATGCATTTCCTGCCCGACGTCTACGTCCAGTGCGACGTATGCAAGGGCCGGCGCTACAACCGCGAGACGCTGGAGGTGACCTTCCGCGAGCACTCGATCGCCGACGTGCTCGACCTCACGGTCGAGGAAGGCGCCGAACTCTTCGCCGCGGTGCCGGCCATCCGGGAGAAGCTGGTCATGCTTCGGCGCGTCGGGCTGGGCTACGTCAAGATCGGCCAGCAGGCGACGACCCTGTCCGGCGGCGAGGCGCAGCGGATCAAGCTGTCGAAGGAACTGTCCCGGCGCTCGACGGGAAAGACCGTCTACATTCTCGACGAGCCGACGACGGGGCTTCATTTCGAAGACGTGCGGCGCCTGCTCGCGGTGCTGCACGCGCTCGCCGACCGCGGCAACAGCGTGATCGTGATCGAGCACAATCTGGAGATCGTCAAGACCGCCGACTGGATCGTCGATCTCGGACCCGAGGGCGGCGACAAGGGCGGGCGGGTCGTCGCCGCCGGGCGGCCGGAGGAGATCTGCGACGCGCCGTCGAGCTACACCGGCCGGTTCCTGCGCCTCCATCTCGACGCCGCGGGCGGGGACGCGCGCCGACGGGCGTGACGCCGGGGGGCCCCGGAGCGCCTCGGGGGCGGAGCGGCCGCCGGCGTCGCGGTCCGCAACGAGAGGCGCGGCCGCGGCCCCGAAGCCCCGGAGGCCCGCGCCCCCGGCGGGAGCGCGGGTCCGGAACGGCCTAGCGCGGCTGCGGCACGATCCGCAGATAGGGCACCGGCGACTTCCAGCCGTTGGGGTATTTCGCCCGCGCGTCCTCGTCGGAGATCGCGGGCAGGATGATGACGTCGTCGCCCTCGCGCCAGTTGACCGGCGTGGCGACTTGGTGCGCCGCGGTCAGCTGGCACGAATCGAGCAGCCGCAGCACCTCGTCGAAATTGCGGCCGCTGCTCATCGGATAGGTCAGCATCGCCTTGATCTTCTTGTCCGGTCCGATGACGAAGACCGAGCGCACGGTCGCGTTGTCGGCCGGCGTCCGGCCCTCGGACGTGTCGCCCGCATCGGCCGGCAGCATGTCGTAGGCCTTCGCAACCTCGAGATCGGGATCGCCGATCAACGGGTAGTTGACCGCGTGGCCCTGCGAGGACTCGATGTCCCTGGACCATTTCTCGTGGTTGCTCACCGGGTCGACGCTGAGGCCCACGACCTTGCAGCCGCGCTTTTCGAACTCCGGCTTCAGCTTCGCCACATAGCCCAGCTCGGTCGTGCAGACCGGGGTGAAATCCTTCGGATGCGAGAACAGAATCGCCCAATCTTCGCCGATCCAGCGATGGAAGTCGATCCGTCCCTCGGTCGATTCGGCAGTGAAGTCGGGCGCCTCGGCGTTGATTCGCAGCGTCATGTGACGTCTCCCTTTGTCGCGCGTCGTCAATGTAGGATACTGCCGCCGCATCGTCACGCCCGATCGGGGCGGGGCGGCTACACAACCCGGTGAACGCCCCGGAATCGGACGCCGACCATGTCGTTCTTCGAATCGCCGCCCCCGGACGCGGGACCGTCCGGCGTCTTCGCCGCGACGGATGCGGCGCCCGGCGGTCGTCGGCGGCCGCGGCGATTGAAGGGCCGGGGCGCGGCGTGAGCGGACCGGATACGATCGGCGTCTCCTTCGGGCGCGAGGCGATCCTCTCGGGCGCGCTCGACCGGATGGTCGCCGAAGCGCATCGCGACGCCCCCTACCGGCTCAAGACGGTGGCCGAGCGCACCGGGATCAAGCGCTCCATGCTGGCCAGGCTGAAACCGGGCGAGGATGCGTGGCTGTTCGCCTACGGCTCGCTGATCTGGAACCCCGCCTTCGCCTTCGCCGAACGGCGCATCGGCCGGGTCTACGGCTATCACCGGCGCTTCGCCTTCTGGACCCGGACCGGGCGCGGCACCCCCGACAAGCCGGGCCTGATGCTGGCCCTCGAGCCGGGAGGCTCCTGCTGCGGTCTGGTCTACCGAGTCGCCGCCGCCGAGGCCGACGAGCAGTTGCAAAGCGTGTTCCTGCGCGAACTGGTCACCGGCTCCTATCATCCGCGCTGGATCAAGGTGCGGACCGGCGGCGAGCGTCTGCGCGCGATCGCCTTCATCGCCAACCGCGACCATCGCGGCTATGCCGGCCGGCTGCCGCCGGAGCGCGCGGCGCGTCACATCGCCGAGGCCCGCGGCCGGATGGGTCCGTGCCGCGACTATCTGGTCAACACGGTGCGCCATCTCGACGCGCTCGGCATCCGCGACCGGACGCTGAGCCGGCTGATGACGCTCGTCGACCGGCGCGCGCCGCCCTGACCCGCGCGTCTCGCGCCGTGCGGCCGGTCAACGTCGTCGGCGGCGGGCTGGCCGGCAGCGAGGCGGCATGGCAGCTCGCCCGCGCCGGCGTCCCCGCGGCGCTGCACGAGATGCGGCCGGTCCGGGGCACCGAGGCGCATCGCACCGACCGCCTGGCCGAGCTGGTGTGCTCGAACTCCTTCCGCTCCGACGACGCCGGGAGCAACGCGGTCGGGCTGCTGCACGAGGAGATGCGGCGCTGCGGATCGCTGGTCATGCGCGCCGCGGACGCGAACCGGATACCGGCCGGCGGCGCGCTGGCCGTGGACCGCGACGGCTTCGCCGACGCCGTGCAGGCGGCCCTGGAGGCCGAGCCGCTGGCGACGATCGAGCGCGGCGAGATCGCGGCGTTTCCGCCGGAAGCGGCGTGGGACCGGGCGATCGTCGCGACCGGCCCGCTCACCTCGCCGCGGCTCGCCGCCGCCGTCGACGCGCTCACCGGCGAGGAGTCCCTCGCCTTCTTCGATGCGATCGCGCCCATCGTCTACAAGGACTCGATCGACTTCTCGGTTGCGTGGCTCCAGTCGCGCTACGACAAGGCGGGGCCGGCGGGAAGCGGCGCGGACTACGTAAACTGCCCGCTGGACGAGCCCGGCTACCGCGCCTTCGTCGCGGCGCTGACGGCGGCGGACGCCGTCGGGTTCAAGGAATGGGAGCGCGACACGCCGTATTTCGAGGGCTGCCTGCCGATCGAGGTGATGGCGGCGCGCGGCGCGGAGACGCTCCGCTTCGGCCCGATGAAGCCGGTCGGGCTGACGGATCCGCGCAGCGGCCGACGGCCGCACGCCGTCGTCCAGCTGCGCCAGGACAATGCGCTCGGCACGCTGTACAACCTCGTCGGCTTCCAGACCAAGCTGAAGCACGGCGAACAGGCGCGAATCTTGCGCACGATTCCGGGGTTGGAGCGCGCGCGCTTCGCCCGGTTCGGCGGGCTGCATCGCAACACCTTCCTCAACGCACCCAGGCTGCTGGACGGGCTGCTGCGGTTGAAGGCCTCCCCCCGGCTGCGGTTCGCCGGCCAGATCGTCGGCGTCGAGGGCTACGTCGAAAGCGCGGCGATGGGGCTGCTCGCCGGCCGCTTCGCCGCCGCCGAACGGCTGGGGCGCCGACCCGCGCCGCCGCCCGAAGACACCGCCCTGGGCGCGCTGCTGCGGCACGTCACCGGCGGCGCGCGAGCCGACGGTTTCCAGCCGATGAACGTCAATTTCGGCCTGTTCCCGCCACTGGACGCGAGGCTCGGGAGCCGCGACCGCCGACGCGCCCACACCCGCCGCGCCCTCGCCGCCCTCGACGACTGGCTCGCCGGCCCCGAGAGCGTCGGGTTCGGATGCTCCGGAAAGCAATCAACCCCGCCATGAAGACGTCGGCCTGTACGCTCCCCTGAATTTTCGCCCGATCCTCGAAGGCGCGTTCCGCGCGCGCCGCCAGATCGCCACGACGGTCGCGGCGGCGTTGGCGAACGCAATGCCGACGACGCGGACCGTCAACCGCGTTTCGAGCTCTGCAAGTCCGGTATCGAGGTCCGCCTTGGCGGCGGCGTCAGGCGTCGAAGCCGGTTGCGGTCATGGCGCGGCCTGCGGAAGCAGCTTGAGCAAGGCGAAGGTCAAGCCGGCGTTGGCGAGCACGATCCCGACGGCGATGCCGACAAAGCGGACCGTCAACCGCGTTTCGAGGTCGGCGAGGTCGACCTTGGCGGCGGCGAGTCCCTTGTCGAGGTCGGCCTTGAGCGCGCCGAGTCCCTTGTCCAGGTCGGCCCTGAGCGCGCCGAGTCCCTCGGCGAGGTCGACCTTGGCGGCGCCGAGTCCTTTGTCCAGGTCGGCCTTGGTGGCGACGCCTTCCGTCACGGCGTCGCGAACGGCCTCGGCGTGCGCTTCGGCCTGGGCTTCATCCACGCCGGCCGCCTTGAGGCGGCGCACATAGGTCAGCGTGTCGAAGCCGACGGCGGGCGCGATCACGGTCATGCGGCGAAGCTACGCCATTGCAGGGCCGTCGGCAAGCGCGCGTCCTCCTTCGCTACGCCCGACCGAACGCGCGCGGAATCACGACCCAACCGCAAACGCCGGGATTCCTTCGCACCCTCGAGAGCGGGAATCCAGGAACCTTGACGGGATCGAACGAAGCGGTCGCGCCCCGGCAGGACCCGATTTCTCAAACGGACTCTCAGGAGAACAGCGCGGCGCGGGTCAGGCGCAGCTGGCGGACCAGCCGGCTCGACTCGAGATGCGGATCGAAGGCGTCGTAGCCCGCCTTGGCCAGCCGCGTCAGATAGGCGTCGGCGAGAACCAGCGGCGGCAGGCCGGCGCGCGCCCGCCGGGACAGCGAAACGGAAAGCCGCCGCGCCTCGGCGAGCGCCGCCTGCGCCGCCCGCGCCACCGGCTCCACCGCTTCCGCGAGGCGGGGCGGCGGCGGACGCGCGAACACGTCGCCTTCGTCGAGGCCGAGCGCCCGCAGCCCGTCCAGCGGCAAGTAGAGCCGGCGCCGGGCGGCGTGACGAGGCAGCGCCCGAAGCAGCCCGGCAAGCGCCCAGGCGACGCCGGCGCGATGCGCGACCGGCCGCGCCGCGTCGCGGTCGGCCCCGAGCGCGATCAGCGCCAGCTCCGTCAGGCTCGACGAGGTCGCGACGGCATAGTCCTCGAGCGCCGCCAGGGTCCCGGGCGCGGCGTCGCGGAGATCGAGCTCGCGGCCGTCGATCGCCCGGTCCAGCGGTTCGCGGGGCAAGCGATGGCGGCGGACGGCCAGGGCCAGCGCATCGACGACCGCATGGCGGGGCGGCGCGTCCCGGTAGATCGCGGCGACCGCATCGCGCCACCATTGCAGCCGCATCCGCCCCAACGCCGGCTCGGACACGACCTCGCGGACCTTGGCGATCTCGACGTTGAAGGCGTAGAGCGCGAACAGGCCGGGGCGGCATTCGGCGGCGGCGAACAGAGCGGCCAAGTAGCGGTCGGCGTCGAAGCGGCGCGCCGCCGCGGCGCAGTAGTCCCGGGAGTCGGAATCGGACATATCAAGGGTCGCGGGCCTATAGTAGCGCGCGTGAAGCCCGGCGCAAATCTCCGATATCGGCTGGTCCCCGCTTCGCGGCGCCGGGCGCTGGCGGCGTTCGACCGGTTCGCCGCCGCGGCGCGCGCCGTCGCCGACGACGCCGGCCGCGCGGCGGAAGACCGCATCGAAGGATTGGACCGGCTCGCCGCCGCGCGTCCGCCCGGCGGCCGGCACGCGCTGCATCTGTTGCAGGCCGCGCGCAAGGACGTGACCGTGAGCCGATACCGCAGCTGGAGCGAACTGCTCGCCTATTGCGGTTTCGCCGCGGCGCCGATCGGGCGCTACGTCCTCGAACTGATGGACGGGCCGGACGAGGCGCGCCGCCCGATCGAGGCGCTCTACGTCGCCATGCGCGTGCTGTCCTGCGTCCGCGACTGCAAGCCGGACTACGTGATGCGCGGTCGCGTCTACCTCCCGGAGGACTGGATGCGCCGCGCCGGGGCCGACGCCGGCGCCCTGGCCGCGGACCGTTCGACGCCGGAGATCGGCGTCGTGCTCGGGCGGCTGCTCGACGGGGCCGACGGACTCCTCGCGACCGCCGCCGCCGGCCCGGCGGCGGCGCGCGGCTGCGGGTTCGGGCGCGCCATCGCCGTGGCCCTCCACGAAGCGCGCCGGTCGGCGGAGAAGCTGCGCCGCGGCGACCCGCTCGCCGGAAGCCTGGAGCCGACCGCGGCGGACCGGACGCTGGCGCTGTTGCGGGGCCTGCTCGGGCGGTGACCGGCGCGGGCGCCTCGCGCAGACGATCCCGGACGCCGGGAGAGACGACGCCGAACCCGACGCGGCGCCCGGCATGGCACCCGAGATGGCGCCCAAGATGGCGACGGTCCACGTAATCGGCGCCGGCCTGTCCGGCCTCGCCTGCGCCCTGCGCGTGGCGACGGCCGGGCGGAAGGTCGCGCTCTACGAGGCCGCCGGTCATGCCGGCGGGCGCTGCCGGTCGTTCCCGGACCGCGGCTTGGGGCGCATGATCGACAACGGCAACCATCTGCTGCTGGGCGCCAACCATGCGACGCGGTCCTACCTGGCCGGCATCGGCGCGGCCGGGGCGGTCGCCGAGATCGCGCCCGCTTCGTTCCCGTTCCACGATCTGGCCAGCGGCGAACGTTGGCGGCTGCGCCCGGGACCCGGCCCGGTCCCGCTGTGGCTGCTGACCCCGACCCGGCGCATTCCCGGGACGACGATCGGGGAGTGGCTCGCTTTGCTGCGGCTCGCGCGCGCCCGGGCCGCCGACACCGTGGCCGACTGCACCGGACGCGAGGGGGCGTTGTTCGACCGGTTGTGGCAGCCGCTGTCGCGCGCGGCGCTCAACACCGACGCCACGGAGGCGTCGGCGGGCCTGTTGTGGTCGGTGCTGCGGGCCACCTTGCTTCGGGGCGAGGCGGCCTGCCGGCCGCTGTTCTTCCATCACGGCCTGTCCCCGGCCCTGGTCGATCCGGCGCTGGCGAAGCTGGCCGGGCTCGGGGCCGGGCTGCGGATGAACGCCCGCCTGCGCGGCCTCTCCCGGCGGGGGGCGCAGGTGACCGGGCTGTGCTTCGCCGGGGCGTCGTTGCCGGTCGCGCCGGACGATGCGGTCGTGCTCGCCGTTCCGCCGGAGGTCTGCCGCGGTCTGTGTCCTGGCCTCGCCGCGCCCACCCGGTCGCGCGCGATCGTCAACGCGCATTTCCGGCTCGACCGGCCGGCTCGTCTGCCGTGGGGCTCGCCCATCCTCGGCCTCGTCAACGCCGAAACGCAATGGCTGTTCGCGCGCGGGGACCTGCTGTCGGCGACGGTGAGCGCCGCCGACCGGCTGGTCGACCGGCCGGCGCCGGAACTAGCCGCCCTGCTGTGGACGGAGGCCGCGCGGGCGCTCGGCCGCGACGCCGGCCGCCGGCCGCCCTGGCGCATCGTCAAGGAGCGGCGGGCCACGATCGCCCAGACGCCGGCCGAAATCGGCCGCCGGGCCGGGGCGCGCACCGGCCTGTCCAACCTGTTCGTCGCCGGCGACTGGACCGAGACCGGCCTGCCGGCGACGATCGAGGGCGGCATCCGCTCCGGCGACCGCGCCGCCGGCCTCGCGCTGGAGGCCGGCGGCGCGGCGGGGGCGCGGGCGTAATTCGAGCCGTCGCGGGGAGGGGGGGCGGGGGGCCGCGATGGCCTCCGTCGGGCCGTCGTCACAAGCCTCTCCCGTCATTCCCGCGCGCCCGGGGATTTCGCGCGCTTGGTCGGCGGACCCTCAGCCGCGGGCGAAGGGTGCGCGGCGGGGGCGGACCAGGGTCAGATAGGCCAGCGCGCCCCCCAGGCTGGCGAGGAAGATCGCGGTGGTCATCGGCGTCTGCGTGCCGTCGTCGAACGATCCCACCGCCGCGGCCGTCGCCGCCGCGCCCAGCAGCTGCAGGAAGCCCAGCAGCGACGACGCCGCGCCCGCCAGCCGCGGAAAGGGCTGGAGCGCGCCCGCCATGGCCTGGGGCAGGATCCAGCCGAACGCGGCGAGATAGCACGCCGCCGGCAGGACGATCGCGGCGACGCCGGGCTCCGCCGTCCAGGCGAGCAGGGCGAGCGCCGTCCCCGCCCCCGCCCCGACGATCGAGCCGATGCGCAGCAGCGGGTCCAGCCCGACGCGGCCGACCAGCCGCGCGCCGGCCATCAGGGCCGCCAGATGGCCGCTCATGACGAGGGCCAGCAGATAGCCGAACGTCTCCGGCGGCTGGCCGAGGAAGCTGATGACCACCGTGGGCGAGGCCGCCAGGAAGGCGAACAGCGCGCAGAACGCGAACACGCCGCACAGCATGTTGCCGACGAACGCGCGGTTGCCGAGGATGATCAGATAGTTGCGCGCCATGCCGGCGGGGCGGAGCGCGTCCGGGTCGCGCTCGGCCAGCGATTCGCCGAGGCAGCACAGGTTGAGCGCCAGGACGATCCCGCCATAGACCGCAAGGAAGACGAAGATCGACGGCCATCCGAACCAGACGGCGAAATGGGCGCCCAGGATCGGCGCCGCCACCGGCGCCAGCCCCAGGACGAAGAACACGTAGGAGAACAGCCGCGCCGCGTCCTCCCGGTCGAACCGGTCGCGGACGATCGCCCGCGCCAGGACCTGCCCGGACGCGGCGGCGAACCCCTGGACCGCCCGCAGGGCGATCAGCGCGTCCGCCGAGTCGGCGAAGGCGCAGGCCAGCGTCGCGGCCACGTAGAGCAGCAGGCCGGCGAGCAAAGGCGGCCGGCGGCCGATGCGGTCCGACACCGGCCCGTAGACCAGCTGCCCGACCGCCATGCCGAGGAAGAACGCGCTCAGGCTGAACTGGATCGCCGACTCCGCGACGCCGAGATCGGCGGCCATCGCCGGCAGCGGCGGCAGCGACATGTCGATCGAGAACGGCTCCAGCGTCGTCATCAGCCCGAGCAGGCCGGTCAGCAGCAGCAGTTCGCGGCGCGTCATCGGCCGCGCGCCCCGTCCCGCGGCGGAGGCCCGGGCGTCGCCGCGCCGGCGGGCTTGCCGTTCCGTTCCATGTCCGGCGATGCTACATGGCCCGCCCGGCCGGGGGAATTGCCGCCGCGTCCGTCGGGGTGCGACAATGGCCGCGGCGCGATCGACCCGCGCGGGCCCGTCGGACGGCCGACGGACCGCCCGGCCGGGTCGCCGGGAGGCGGTCATGGACTATCGGACGATCCGGCTGGAGGTGGACGAAGGGGTGGCGACGCTGACGCTCGACCGTCCCGAAAAGAAGAACGCGATGAACCCCCGGCTGCACGAGGAGGCGACGGACGCGCTCGAACGGATCCGGTACGACGACGCGGCCAGGGTGCTGGTGGTCACCGGCGCGGGCGATTCCTTCTCCGCCGGCATGGACCTGAAGGAGTTCTTCATGGACCTCCGGGACGATCCCGGAGAGTTCGACCGCATCGGCCGGTTGTCGGTCGAATGGCGCGGCCGCACGCTGCGCCACTACCCCAAGCCCACCATCGCCATGGTCAACGGCCACTGCTTCGGCGGCGCGTTCACCATCGTCGAGGCGTGCGATCTCGCCACCGCGGCCGAGGACGCCCGGATGGGGCTGTCGGAGATCAACTTCAAGATGTTCCCCGGCGGCAGCGTGTCCAAGTCGATGGGCAACCTGTTCCGTCCGCGCGACTACATGTGGTATGCCCTGACCGGGCGGCCGTTCGACGGCAGGGCCGCCGCCGGGATGGGATTCGTCAACTTCGCCTTCCCGCGCGACCGGCTGCGCGAGGAGACCATGGCGGCCGCGCGCGAGATCGCGGCCAAGGACGCCTCGGCCCTGCAAGCCGTCAAGGACGCCTACCGCTTCTCGCTCGGCATGGACTGGGACCAGGCGATGAGCTACGCCGCGGCGATGGAGGGCTGGCATCGCGCCCGCCAGGGCGACGCCTACCGCAAGGAAGGCATCGGCGACTTTCTCGACGGCAAGTACCGCCCCGGGCTCGGCGGACACGAACGGATCGAGAGCTAGCGGGCGCGCGGCGGGACCGGCGGCCGGGCAAGGGAGGAGCCGACATGGCGGAATGCAGCGAATCGAAGATCGACGTCCGGGGGTGCAAGATCCACATGCGGCGCGGCGGGTCGGGCGCGCCGCTCCTGTTCCTGCACGGCGCCGGCGGGTTGCCGGGATGGCCGCCGTTTCTCGACGCGCTGTCCGACGGGTTCGACGTCCTCGCCCCCGACCATCCGACCTTCGGCCTGTCGGACGAACCCGCATGGCTCGACGACATCCACGACATGGCCTATTTCTACCTCGACCTGCTGGCGGCGATGGACCTCGCGGGAGTCCACGTCGTAGGCCATTCGCTCGGCGGCTGGATCGCGCTCGAGATGGCGGTCCGCGCCACCGGGCGGTTCCGGTCGCTGACCCTGGTCGGCTCCGCCGGCATCCGCATCAAGGGCCTCCCGGCGGCCGACATCTTCATGATGAGCCCCGAAGAGCTCGCGCATTCGCTGGTGAAGGACCCGCGGCTGGCCGACGAGATGATCGGCGCGGAGCTCGCCGAGGAGCAGCAGGACATCCAGATCCGGAACAAGGTCGCCACCGCGCGGCTGGCGTGGCAGCCCCGGCTGTTCGATCCCAAGCTGCGCAAGTGGATGCACCGCATCGACGTTCCGGCGCACGTGATCTGGGGCGACTCGGACCGCATCCTGTCGCCCGACTACGCCGCCGAGTTCGGCCGGCTCCTCGCCGGCGCCTCGGTCACCATGATCGAGGATTGCGGGCATCTGCCCGACCTCGAGCGCCCCGGGGCGTTCGTCGATGCGGTCTCGGGCTTCATCCGGGAGAACGCCGCATGAAGGTCGCCATGTTCCATCTGATGCCCTATGCCTGCATGGACATGGCGGAGCGGGCGCGGCGCAAGTCGGCCTGGGTGACGTTTCCCAACGCCCAGTTCGATCCGCGCAAGGGCCACGAGCTCTACAACCGCTATCTGGACGAGCTGGAGCTGGCGGCGGAGCTCGGGTTCGACGGCGTAAGCGTCAACGAGCACCATCAGAGCGCCTACGGGCTGATGCCCTCGCCGGTGGTCATGGCCGCGGCGCTCGCCCGCCGCACCCGGGATTGCAGGATCGCCATCCTGGGCAGCGCCTTCGGCCTCCGCGACCACCCGCTCACCCTCGCCGAAGAACACGCCATGCTCGACTGCATCACCGGCGGGCGGATCGTCTCCGGCTTCGTCCGCGGCATCGGCGCCGAGTATTACTCGATGGGCGCCAACCCGGTGATCTCGCACGAACGCCACGTCGAGGCGCATGATCTGATCGTCCGCGCCTGGACCGAGCCCGGCCCGTTCGCCTTCGAGGGCAAGCATTACCACTTCGAATACGTCAACATGTGGCCGCGGCCGGTGCAGCGGCCGCACCCGCCGATCTGGTGCCCGTCTTTGGGGTCGAGCGAGACGATCCTGTGGGCGGCCCATCCGGACCGCCGCTACGTCTACCTGCAGAACTACAGCCCGTTCGACTCGGTCAAGCGCTTCCTCAACTTCTATCGCGCGGTCTGCGTCCGGGAATACGGCTACGAGGCGTCGTCCGCGCAGATCGGCTGGACCGCCCCGGTCTACGTCGCCGACACCGACGAGCGGGCGCTGGCCGAGGCGCGCGAGCATCTCGAGGCGCTGTTCGACAAGTTCCTCGCGCTCCCGTTCGAGATGCTGTTTCCGCCCGGCTACCTGACGGCCGGGTCGCTCAAGCGGGTCATGGCGCATAAGCGGTCGATCGCCGGCGGGCAGACCGCCGAGCGCATGATGGAGCAGGGCATCGTCGTCGTCGGCAGCCCCGATACCGTGCGCAAGCGCATCGCCGCCTGCCACCGCGAGCTCGGCTTCCGGAATTTCGTCGCCCTCCTGCATTTCGCGACCCTGCCGCCCGACCTCACCGAGAACAACATCCGCCTGTTCGCGCGCGAGGTCCTGCCCGCCCTCCAGCCGCTCGGCGACGAGGCCTATCGCGGGTTCGAGCCCGCCGCGGCGGCCGCGGCGTAGGGCGCGGCCATGCTCGACAAGCTCCGTTTCGACGCGGCGCCGGTGGTCGTCACCGGGGCCGGGTCGGGCATCGGCCAGGCCTGCTGCGACGTGCTGGCCGGGCTCGGCGCGACCGTGATCCTGGTCGGGCGGACCGGGGCGAAGCTCGAACGCAGCGCCGCGCGGATCGCCGGCGGCGGCCTCGATCACGAATGTCACGAGGTCGACGTGGCCGATGCGGCCCAGGTCGAACGGCTGCGCGCCGCGGTCGCGGACCGGCACGGCTTCGTCAAATCGGTGATCAACAACGCCGGCGTCAACTTCATCGGCAGAATCACCGACCTCGCGCGCGAGGATTGGGACCGGGTCGTCTCGATCGACCTGTCCAGCGTCTATTACATGTGCAAGGCGTTCATCCCGCTGCTGGCCAAGGCCCCGGGCGGCGGCTCGATCGTCAACGTGGCGTCGACCTTCGGCGTCATCGGCCACCCCGAAATGCCGGCCTATTGCGCCGCCAAGGGCGGCGTGCTGTCGCTCACCCGCCAGCTCGCGGTCGATTACGGCAGGGAGGGCGTAAGGGTCAATTCGCTGTGTCCCGGCGCCACGCTGTCGCCCCGGGTCAAGGGCTATATCGACAGCGGCGCCGTCGACGGCCGGGCGATCGCCGATCTGGCGATGCTGGGCCGGCTCGCCGAATGCGAGGAGATCGCCAACGCCGCGGCCTTTCTCGCCTCCGACGCCGCGTCCTACGTCCACGGAACGGCGCTGGTCGTCGACGGCGGCCAGACCATCCACTGACCGGCGCCGCCGGTCGGCGCGGAGCGGGCCCGAAAGGCCGTTGGCGGAGGGGGTGGGATTCGAACCCACGGCGCCCATGGGGCGCAACGGTTTTCGAGACCGCCCCGTTCGACCGCTCCGGCACCCCTCCGCGCGGGCGCGGACCCTACGCCGGAGGCCGCTCCGGCGCAACCGGACCCGCGCGCCCTGTGTCCTGGTTCCGACGAATGTGAGACGGGGAGCTGCCCTGGCGTCGCGCCCGCAGCAATGGTCTGAGCGTCCGTATGAGAAATCGGGTCCTGCCGGGGACGGCTCTCACGGATAAGCGCGATTCTCATACGGCCTCGGGTCTCTTTCGTCCGCATGCTCTGCTTGAATCGCAACCACGAACCCAATACAACCCGACTTCTCAAACGGGCCATCGGTGTGTCTCGATGGGAGCGGCGCGCGTCACGGCGACGATTCGCAACACGGATTCCCTCGCGCCCGCGCCGCATCCGGAAGCCGCCGGAAAGAAGCGCCGTAATGCTCTCCGAGAAGACCTTGCCGTGACGGGCGCGGACGTAGCGGAGCGCGAGAAGCCGCCCATGGCGGCGCGTGCGGGAGGATCGTCATGCTGACGCGCGCGCGCATCAAGGGCTACAAATCCCTTGAAGACGCCGAGGTGCGGCTGGAGCCCCTGGCCGTGCTGTTCGGGCCGAACGCGGCGGGCAAGAGCAATTTCCTCGACGCCCTGCAACTATTGTCGAAACTCGGAACCAGCCGCACCGTCAAGGAGGCCTTCGATCCGCCGTACCGCGGCAAGCCGATCGAGTCCTTCACCATCGGACAGGGCGGACTCAAGGGCCTGATCGAACGCGAACGGCTGGCGTTCTCCATCGAGGTCGACCTGAGGCTGTCCGCCGCGGTCGTCGATACGGTCAACCGGCGGATACGGGAAATGCGCCGCCCGAGCGGCGACGCGCCGTCCGAAGGGGCCGGCCAAGCGTCGGCGCGGGTGCGCGAACGCGACCTGCGCTACCGGGTCGAGATCGAGATGCTGCCCAAATCCGGGGTTCTGCGCGTGACCGACGAGTATCTGGCGGCTCTGAACGCCAAGGGAGATCCCACCGGCAAGCGCAAGCCCTTCGTCGAACGCAAGGAGGAGAAGATACGTCTGCGGCTGGAAGGCCAAGGCCACCCCACCTATTACGACCGATATCTCGATCGCACGATCCTCTCGATGCCCCACTATCCGCCGCATTGCCCCCATCTGGTCGCGGCGCGTCACGAACTGGAAAGCTGGTTGTTCTTCTATTTCGAGCCGCGCGAGCGGATGCGCGCGGCCAACCCCATCAAGGAGGTCCGACACATCGGATTGATGGGCGAGGAGCTCGCCGCGTTCCTGAGGACCCTCCGGGCGCTCGAACCCGCGCAGTTCAAGGTTGTCGAAAAGGCGTTGCATACGGTGATGCCGAACATCGACGGCATCGACGTGGAGGTGAGCGATCTCGGCGAGGCCGAGCTCCGGCTCAGGGAAAACGGCGTCGCCATCCCCGCGCGCGTGCTGTCGGAGGGCACGCTGCGCGTACTCGGCCTGCTGGCGTTGTCGGGCATCGGCGAGACGCCTTCGCTGGTGGGTTTCGAGGAGCCGGAGAACGGGATCCACCCGCAGCGCGTCCGATTGATCGCGGAGCTGCTGAAGACGCGCGCGCAAGACGGAGAGACCCAATACGTCGTCACCACGCACTCCCCCGTTCTGCCCGACCTGCTGCCGGAGGACTCCCTGTTGGCGGTGCGGCGAAACGGACGCCGGACCCGGATCGACCCCTTCTCCACCTGGGGGCCGTTGGGCCGCCTGGGGGACATTGACCGCGCACTGGACGACGGGGAAGAAAGCCTTCCCGTGTCCCGACGCATCCTGCGCGGGGACTTCGATGCGTGACGTCGCGCTCTTCGTCGAGGATTACGCCCATCGGCAATTCGTCGGCGCGTTGGTGGAGCGCCTCGCGCGCGAGCGCGGCATCGACGCGCGGCTCGATTGGCGCAACGCCCTGGGCGGCCACGGCAAGGTCGCGCAAGAGTTCGCCCGCTATCTGCGCGACCTCGAACGACAGGGCGGCCGTCCGCCGGACTTGATCATCGTCGCGACCGACGCGAACTGCGAAGGGCCGAACGAGCGGGCGCGGAAATTCCCCGACGGCGTCGGGCCCACGCCGCTCGTGCGCGCGATCCCCGACCCGCATATCGAACGCTGGCTGCTGCTCGACGGCGCCGCGTTCAGGAGCGCGGTCGGTCGAGGGTGCGATGCGCCCGACCTGAAATGCGACCGCGACCGGTACAAGCGCCTCCTGATCGAGGCCATTCGCGCCGCCGACGTCGCGCCCATCCTCGGCGGCGTGGAGTTCGCCGAGGACATCGCGCGCGAAATGGACCTGACCCGCGCGGCGCGCGCGGACAGGTCGCTCCGGCGTTTCGTCGATGCTCTCGACGGCGTTCTTCAAGGGTGGCGCCGACCGTGACCGCCGAGCGCCCTGCATACGACACGGACGCCACGCCGCTCGACCGGATGGCGCGCGCCGTCGTGGACGAGGCGGACCCGGAGCAGGTCATCCCGTTCGGCTCGACGCGGAATACGTCCCCCTCCGTCATTCCCGCGAAAGCGGGAATCCATATTCGTATCCCGTTTCCTGCCTCCGTGGAGACGAGGGGGCTGTGACGATGGTCCGAGGCGGCCGCCTGTCCTGGTCCAGACACATGTGAGACGGCGCCCATCGCGCCAGTCGATATCCGGTCGTTCCATGGCCGGAAGCCTGCTTACGGCCATGGATGCCCTCGGAGCCTCCGGGAGCGGCGCGTCGCCCGAAGGGCCGGAGCGTAGCGAAGGAGCCGCGAAGCGGCTTGACGCGCCGCTCCCGGAGGCCCACCCGGTGTCTCATATGTAGTGAACCAGGACAGGCGGTTGACCCGCCCGGCGGGTTCCGTTATCGTCCGCGTCGCGCCAACCGACTTCCCCGTCTCGCCTCGAGCCCCGGCGCTCGAGGTTGCAACGGGGGGGGGGGGGGGGTATATTTGTGCGTCTGCGCCGGATCTTCCGTTCCGCGAACGGGCGCCGTGGAGAGTGAGGAGAGCATCGGATGAATGCGCGCTTTGCCGACAAGACCGACCGAATCGACGCGCCGACGGCCCGCAGCCGGCGAGGGGCGCTCGCCCTGACGCTGGCCGCCGTCCTCGCCCTCGGCGCCGGGGAGGCGGCGGCGCAGGACTCCCGGGTATGCGACAACGCCTACTCCGTCCTCCCCCTCGGCACCACCGAAGAACGGGTCCGTGAGCTCTCGGGCCTCCTCCGCCAAGGGGCCATCGCGGAGAGCCCCCACGTTTCGATCTATTGCCGCTACGGCCGCGCCGACCGCAACAACCGCGGCTTCCTCGTCCACAATCCCCAGATCGTCGTCGTGGACGATTTCGTCCCCGGCATCGAAGCCTTCCACGAGGGCGTCGGCGATCTCAGCATCTTCGTCCATTCCGTCTCCGGGCAACCCGGCAGCGCCGGCGACTTCCAACACCACTCGCCGGCCGATTACGGCCAGGGCATCTTCACCACGGGCAACGCCGAGGATTACCTCACCGGCGAGGACTCCTACGGCATCCACGTCCGCCACACCGGCGAGGGCCGGGCCGGCATCGACGTCCGCAACGTCTCGGTGCGCACCACCGGCGACCAGTCCCACGGCGTCTACGCCTGGCAGCAAGGCTCCTACCGCCTCGACGAAGACGGCGACGCCTATCGCGCCCCCGGCGCGGTGATCGTCAACCTGATCGAGACCGACCGCGACCGCGACCAGCGCGTCCGCCCGCTGGTCGCGACCAGCGGCGACTATGCCGACGCGATCCGGGCCCAATACACCCGCGCCGCCGCGCGAGGCCATATCGCCGTCACCGTGGAGGGCTACACCGTCGCCACCGGGGGCACCCTGCCCCCGGAGGCGCTCGTCAACCCGCAGGATCCGAGGGCCCCGCTGGAAGTCGCCTCCCCGCAGGATCCGAGCACCTACGTCTTCGACCCCAGCAGACCCTCCGTCCCCAACCCGGATTACGACCCCGACGACCCGAGGTCCTCCAGGTTCATCAACGTTCTGGTGCATCCCCATCGTGTGGATGACGCCGGGAATCGGCTGGAGGCCGTTGACCTGCGCCCCTATACTGCCGTCTATCTCCCCCGCCTCAACCCGGATCACGACCCCGCCGACCCGGATTCCCCCCGGTTCGTCAGCGGCGGGAACGCCGACATCGCCATCTGGAACGGCCGTTACTTCGTGTCGCAGGGCGCGATCCAGGCCGAGGACGTCACCGCCTGTCAGGGCATATCCACGGCGGAAGGGCGCCGCGCCTGTTACGAGAACAGGGTAGCGGCCAGAAGCGAGGACAACACGCCCACCGGCTTCAACGCCCGGGGCGTCTACGCCAGCCACGAGGGCCACGGCGACATCCGCATCCGCGTCACCGATACCAACATCCGAACCGGGACCGCGGACGACATCCAAGCCCCGGGCGCGGACGCCCAGGGCATCTACGCCACCCATACCGGCAGGACCATCGTGTGCGGCGAACCCGGCAGCGGCTGTCGGGTCGGCGGAGGCACCACGCCGGGCGGAGGCGGCGTCTCCATCGTCGTCACCGGCGGCGCCATCGACACCCAGGGCGAGGACTCCCACGGGATCTGGGCGCGCCATCGCGGCGACAGCGGCGCCGACGAGGCTGACGGCAGCGTCGACCCCGACGACATCGGCGCCGGCAACGTCGCCATCGCCGTCACCGACGCCGACATCGACACCGCCGGCGCCCACGCCAGCGGCGTCTACGGCCTGATCCAGCAGACCTGCACCGCCGACACCGCCGAGGGTTGCAGGGAAGCCGAAAACTTGGTCGAGGGCACCGGCGTCGGCGACGTCGACATCGCCGTCACCCGCGGCTCCATCGACACCAAGGGCGTCGGCGGCGCCTACGCCGTCCACGCCCGGCACGATAATACGGGCGCCATCGCCGTCCGCCTGACCGGCGTCGCCGCCGCCACCGAAGGCGGCCAGGCCCATGGCGTCTTCGCCGATCACGGCGGCTCCGCGGGCGCCGTCTCCGTGACCGTGGACGGCGGCTCCGTCGCGACGCAGGGCGACGGCGCCCACGGCGTCTACGGCGCACATGCCGGCGGCGGCGACGTGACCGTCGGCGTCATGAACGGCGCCGCGGTCACGACGAAAGGCAGCGGCGCCCAGGGCGTCCGGGCCGACCTCGCCGGCGACGGGAGCCTGACCGTCAACCTGGCGGGCGACGTCACCAAGATCACCACGGAGGGCGAAAGCTCCGAGGGCGTCCTGGCCCTGCATCTCGGCAGCGGCGCCCTCGCCATCGGGATGACGGGCGGCGTCGTCAAGACGACGGGCATCGAGGCCCACGGCCTCTACGCCTCGCATACCGGCGCCGCGGGAACCGTTTCCGTCTCCGTGAGCGGCGGCTCGGTCACGGCCGAGGGCGCCGACAGCGCCGGCGTGCTGGCGCATCACGGCGCGGACGACCGCGAGGGCGCCGTGACGGTGACCGTGGGCCAGGGCGCCAGCGTCACGGGCGGGCTGGTCGGCATCCAGCTGATCGCCGACGCCGACGCGGACGGCAACATCCCGACCAGGACGGTCAACGTGGACGGAACGGTCAGGGGCGTCTCCGGCGCGGGGATACACCTGCCCACCGGCGGCGCGGTGAACGTCGGCGCGACCGGCTCGGTGAGCGGCGCGTCGGTCGGCGTCTTCTCCAACGGAGACCACGACGCCGACGTGACGGTGGCCGGCGCCGTGACGGGCGACGTCCTCAAGGAGGGCGGCGGCGTTCTGACCTTCACCTCCCAGGCCGGCGGCGCGATGACCGGAAACGTCCACGGCCGCGGGACCGGCGACCTGACGGCGGACGTGGCCGGCGCGCTTACGGGCGATGTCCTCAACGAGGGCGATGGCGACCTGACCTTCATCTCCCGGGCCGGCGGCGCGGTGACCGGAAACGTCTACAGCCGCGGGGCCGGCGACCTGATGGCGACGATTTCGGGAACGGTCACCGGCGACGTTCTCGGCCTCGGCTCGGGCGACCACACCGTCACGGTGAGGCAAGGCGGGACGGTCGGCGGGACCGTCCGGCTCGCCGCCAGCACGGTGGCGGTGGACGGCGCGGCCGGGCGCGTGTGGCTGGAGAACGGCGGCGTCGTGACGGTCGGCGCGACCGGCCGGATCGCCGGGATCCAGGGCGCGGCGATCCGCAGCGACGCCGGCGACCTGACCACGACTCTGGCCGGCGCGCTTACGGGCGACGTCCTCGCTTTGGGGACCGGGACGCATCGGATCACGGTGGCGGAAGGCGGCGACGTCAAGGGCGTGGTGCATGTGGCGACGGAGGTCGTGCGGGGAGACCCGGAAAAAAGCGCGGTGAGGGTGAACGGCGCGGTCGGCCAACTCCGTCTCCCCCTGGGCGGCGCGCCGACGGTCGGCCCGAAAGGCCGGATCAGGGGCATAGACGGTATCGCGATATCGGCCCCCGGACGCAGTGTCGACCTCCTGATCCAGGAAGACCCCGGGGAGCCGCCGGGCGAAGCCTTGGACCGGGTGGAAGGCGGGATCGATGCGGCTGAAAGGAGCGTGTCTCTCCAAGCACCCGACGGATCGGTTTCGCTGCTAGGGCGTCTGGGCGCGACGACGGCGGCCCCGCGCGGGCCCTACGACCTGGGTTTGGACGAGGACGGGACCCCGGTTCGCGCATTCGCGCCGCGGGCGCGGGTCTACGAGGCGCTGCCGTCCGTCCTTCTGGGGCTGAACGAACCGTCGACGCATCGGGAGTGGATGGCCGCGGCGCGGTCGTCGAACGGCGCCTGGGCGGCGATGGAGGTGGGCGGCGGCGACTGGAAGGCGAAGCGTTCGACGTCGACCCGAAACCCGCCGGGTTCCGGGATCCCCTCGGCCTCCGGCGTCTCCTACCGCAGCCATCGCCGCGGCGTGCGCGCCGGCATCGACTTCCCGGTCCGCGGGAACGGCTTGGCGGGCGTCTCGATGCATCATCATCGCGTGTCCGCGGAGCTGCCGAGGATGGGCATCGAAACGGGGATCGACAGCGAGATCCAGGCGGCGGGGACCGGCGTCGGCGTGTCGGGCGCGTGGCGGTCCGGGAAAGGCGCCTATGCAGGCGTCTACCTGGACGGGCGGGCGCAGGCGACGTGGTACACGGCGGACCTGACCTCCGGAATCCGCGGCGACCTGAAGTCGGGCGCGCGGGGCGTCGGCTACGCGGTGGCTCTGGAGGCCGGCCGGCGGACCGAGACGATCCTGGCCGGCCTGGGCGAGGTGGCGCTGACCCCGCGGGCCCGGCTGATGGGATCCTGGGTGAACCTGAAGGACTTCACCGACCAGACCGACCGGATGGGCAACCAGGGCAACACGGTGTCCATGGGCAAGGGGCGGAGCATGACCGGCCGCGCGGGGATGAGCGTGGAGGTCGCCCCGGCCGGCCTCGGCGGCGGCCGCGTGTTCGGCTCCGTGGACCTGGAGCGCGCGCTCCAGGCGAAGACGCGGATTTCGGCGGGCGGGACGACGCTGTCGTCGAAGGCGAAGCCGACGCGGGTTCATCTGGAGCTGGGCGCCGCCGCCGGGTGGAAGGACGGCCGGTACGCGATGCAGGCGACCGTGGGGTACATGGCGGGCGGCGGCGGCAACCGCGACTACCGCGGCGCGCTGAACCTGAAGCTGCGGTTCTGAACCGCAGCCCCGACGGCCGCGCGGCAATGACGAGGGGGCTGCGATGATGGCCCAGAGAGGCCATCGTCCCGGCCCCCCTCCCCCCGTCCTTCCCCGCCCTGGATTCCTGCTCCCGTGGGGACGAAGGGCCTGTGACGTCGCCTCGAGGCGGCCGCCAGGCCCCGCCCTTGCCTGCCCTGGATTCCCGCTTTCGCGGGAATGACGAGGGTGGCTGCGATGACGGCCAAGGGAGGCCGTCGGCTCGAGGCGGATACGCCAACAATTCGTCATTCCCGCGAAAGCGGGAATCCATATTCGTACCCCGCTTCCTGTTCCCGTGGGGACAAGTCGATGAATTTCATGGATCGGCAGGAAAACCGTTGACGCGGGCGGGGCCGTCCGTATGATCGGCTCGCGTCGGCGGACGCCGGCGCAACCTTGGGAGTCGTGGTCGGCGCGATGTACGCAGTCATCCGGACCGGCGGGAAGCAATACCGGGTCGCCAGGGACGACGTGATCGCCGTGGAGCGGCTCGCCGGCGACGCGGGCGACGATGTGGAGTTCGACCGGGTGCTCATGCTCGACGACGGCGCCGCCCGCCGGATCGGGACGCCCGTGGTCGAAGGCGCCCGGGTCGCCGCGACGGTGCTCGACCAGACCCGCAACGAAAAGATCGTCGTGTTCAAGAAGAAGCGCCGCAAGAACTACCGCCGGACGCGGGGCCATCGCCAGCGCGTCACGGTGGTCCGGATCACCGACATCCTGACCGCGGGCGGCGATACCGGGGAGACGTCCTGATGGCGCACAAGAAGGCGGGCGGCAGCTCGCGCAACGGCCGCGACTCGGCGGGGCGCCGGCTCGGGCTCAAGAAGTCGGGCGGCCAGGCCGTCCTGCCCGGCAACATCATCGTCCGCCAGCGCGGCGCCAAATATCACCCGGGCGTCAACGTCGGCATGGGCCGGGACCACACCATCTTCGCCACCGCGCCCGGCCGGGTGGCCTTCCGCCGCCGCGCCAACGACCGCATCTACGTCTCGGTCGAGCCGCCCCCGGCCCCGGCGGCCGCCGAATAGCCGCCTTCGGGCGGCGCGGGACGCCCGCGGCCGCCCGCTCCCGCGATCCGTGAAGTTTCTCGATCAGGCGACGGTCTCCATCCGGAGCGGCGACGGCGGCCCCGGCTGCCTCAGCTTCCGCCGCGAGAAATACGTCGAGTTCGGCGGGCCGGACGGCGGCGACGGCGGCCGCGGCGGCGACGTGCGCGCCGAGGTCGTGGACGGCCTCAACACGCTGATCGATTTCCGCTACCGGCGGCATTTCCGCGCCGGCCGCGGCCGCGGCGGCGCGGGCCGCGGCCGGACCGGCGCCGCCGGCGAGGACGCGGTCCTGCGCCTGCCCGCCGGGACCCAGATCCTCGACGAGGACGGAGCGACGGTGATCGCCGATCTCACCCGCGTCGGCGAGACCGCCCGCCTGCTCGCAGGCGGGCGCGGCGGCAGGGGCAATCTCCGCTTCAAGACGTCCACCGACCGCGCGCCGCGCCGGGCCGAGCCGGGCGAGCCCGGCGGCGAGCGTCGCATCCGGCTGCGGCTCAAGCTGATCGCCGACGCCGGGCTGATCGGGATGCCCAACGCCGGGAAATCGACCCTCCTCGCCCGGCTCTCCCGCGCCCGCCCCAGGATCGCCGACTATCCGTTCACCACGCTGACGCCGGCGCTCGGCGTCGTGAACGGCGATGCGGCCGGCGGCGAGGAGGAGTTCGTCCTCGCCGACATTCCCGGCCTGATCGAGGGCGCGCATGGCGGCGCCGGGCTGGGCGACAGGTTCCTGGGCCATGTCGAGCGCTGCGGCGTCCTGGTGCATCTGGTCGATGCGACGCGCGACGACGCGGCCGGCGCCTGGCGGTCGATCCGCGGCGAGCTCGCGGCCTATGGGCGCGGGCTCGCGGAAAAGGACGAGCTGATCGCGCTCAACAAATGCGATGCGTTGAGCGCGGCGGAGGCGGATCGGCGACGCCACGCCCTGGAGGTCGCCGCCGGCAAGCCGGTCGCCGCCGTCTCCGCGGCCGGCGGGGCCGGCGTCGCCGCGCTGGCGGGCGCGATCCGGCGTCGGCTCGACGCCCGGCGCGGCCGGCCGTGACCGCCGCGGCTCGCGCGGACGCCGCATCGCGGCTCGCCGCGACGCGGCGGCTGGTGGTCAAGATCGGCTCCAGCCTGCTCGTCGACGACGACGCGGGCGCCGTCCGGCGGGACTGGCTCGAAGCGCTGTGCGAGGACGTCGCCGCGCTCCGCGAACGCGGCGTCGAAGTCCTCCTGGTCTCCTCCGGCGCGATCGCGATCGGCCGCCGCCGGCTCGCGCTCGGGCCGCGCGGGCTGCGGCTCGAGGAGCAGCAGGCCGCGGCCGCGGCCGGCCAGATCCGGCTGGCGCACGCCTGGCAGGAAGCGCTCGCCGGCCATGGCCTCGCCGCCGCGCAGCTGTTGCTGACCCTTGCCGACACCGAGGAGCGGCGGCGTCACCTGAACGCCCGCAGCACGATCGGGATGCTGCTCCGGCTCGGCGCCGTCCCCGTCATCAACGAGAACGACACCGTGGCCACCGAGGAGATCCGCTTCGGCGACAACGACCGGCTGGCGGCGCGCGTGGCCCAGATGGCGAGCGCCGACACGCTGGTGCTGCTGTCCGACATCGACGGACTCTACAGCCGCGACCCGAGGCGCGCGGGCGAAGCGCGCTTCGTCCCCGAAGTGACCGAGGTGACGGCCGAGATCGAGGCGATGGCGGCCCCGGCCCCGGCCGGATACAGTTCGGGCGGCATGGTGACCAAGCTCGAAGCCGCCAAGATCGCGCTCGCCGCCGGTTGCGGCATGGTCATCGCCGACGGCAAGCCGCGTCGCCCGCTGCGGGCGATCGCCGACGGCGCCCGCTGCACTTGGTTCGTCCCCAAGGCGGAGCCCCGGACCGCCCGCAAGCGCTGGATCGCCGGCGCCATCGCCCCGGCGGGGACGATCGCCGTCGACGACGGCGCGGCGCGCGCCCTCCTCCGCGGCAAGAGCCTGCTGCCGGCCGGCGTCGTCGAGGTCGAAGGCGCGTTCGAGCGCGGCGATGCGGTCCTGATCCGGGATTCCGCCGGGCGGGCGCTGGGACGCGGCCTCATCGCCTATTCGGCGGCGGACGCCCTGCGCATCGCCGGCCACAAAAGCCGTGAAATCGAAGCCCGGCTGGGCTACCGTGGCCGCGACGAGATGATCCACAGGGACGATCTGGTCCTCGACTGACGGCGGCGCGGGGAGCGGCATGGCGGAGGCGGTCACCGTCCCGGAGATCCACGATGCGATGCTGCGGCTCGCGCGCGACGCGCGGGCCGCGGCGCGGTCGCTCGCCGGGACGCCGGCGGCGGCGAAGAACCGGGCGCTCCAGGCGAGCGCGGCCCGCCTCCGGGCCGAGGCCGACCGGCTGCTGGAAGCCAACGCCGCCGATCTGGCCGCGGCCCGCGACCGGGGCGTGAGCGCCGCTTTGGCCGACCGGCTGGCGCTCGACGGGCCGCGGATCGAGGCGATGGCGGCCGGGCTGGAGGCGGTCGCGGCGCTTCCCGACCCGGTGGGCGAGGTGATCGCCGCCTGGACCCGCCCCAACGGCCTCGACATCTCCCGCGTCCGGGTGCCGCTCGGCGTGATCGGCATCGTCTACGAGTCGCGCCCCAACGTGACCGCGGACGCCGGCGGCCTGTGCCTGAAATCGGGCAACGCCGCGATCCTGCGCGGCGGCTCCGAGAGCTTCCGTTCCTCGACCGCGATCCTGGCCTGCCTGCGGGGCGGGCTGGACGACGCCGGATTGCCGGCGGCCGCGATCCAGCACGTCCCCACCCGCGACCGCTCGGCGGTGGGCGAGATGCTGGCGATGTCCGATCTGATCGACGTGATCGTCCCGCGCGGCGGCAAGTCGCTGATCGAGCGCGTGCTGCGGGAGAGCCGCATCCCGGTGCTCGCGCATCTCGACGGCAACTGCCACGTCTATATCGACGCCGACGCCGATCCCGCGATCGCGCGCGACGTGGCGTTCAACGCCAAGATGCGGCGCACCGGCATATGCGGGGCCGCCGAATCGCTGCTGGTCGACAGGCGGGTCGCCCGCGACGTCCTGCCGCCGATCATCGACGACCTCGCCCGCGCCGGCTGCGAGCTGCGGGGCGACCCGCCGACGCAGGCCCTCGACGATCGCGTGACCGCCGCGACCGAGGCGGACTGGACCACCGAATATCTCGACGCCGTCATCGCGATCCGCCAGGTCGACGGCGTGGACGGCGCCATCGAGCACATCAACGCCTATGGTTCGCATCACACCGACTCGATCGTCACCCGCGACGCCGCCCGCGCCGAGCGGTTCCTGGAGCGCGTCGATTCCGCCATCGTGCTGCACAACGCCTCGACCCAGTTCGCCGACGGCGGCGAGTTCGGCATGGGCTCCGAGATCGGCATCTCGACCGGCCGGCTGCACGCGCGCGGGCCGGTCGGCGCCGAACAGCTCACCACGTTCAAATACGTGGTCCGCGGATCCGGGCAGGTCCGGCCCTGACCGTCTACACCTTCATCCGCCGGGGGCTCGATGCGCCGGGGCTGCGGGTGGGACTCCTCGGCGGCTCCTTCAACCCGGCGCATGACGGGCATCTTCACATCAGCCTGCTGGCGCTCAAGCATCTCCGGCTCGACGAGATCTGGTGGGTGGTCTCGCCCCAGAATCCGCTGAAATCCGCCGACGGCATGGCGTCCTTCGACGAACGCCTCGCCGGCGCCCGCCTCCGCGCCCGTCACCCCAACGTCCTGGTGACCGACGTCGAACGGCGGCTCCGCGCCCGCTACACCGCCGAGACCCTGACGTCGCTGAAATTCTGCCTCCCACGCACCCATTTCGTCTGGATCATGGGGGCGGACAACCTGGCCCAGATCGCGCGCTGGCGGCGCTGGACGCGGGTGTTCAACCTCGTCCCTCTTGCCGTTTTCGACCGCGCGCCCTATTCTTTCGATGCGCTCGCCGGCAAGGCGGCGCAGGCGTTTGCGCGCTTCAAGCTGCGTCCGCGGGACGCCGGCGATCTGGTCGAGCGCAAGCCGCCGGCGTGGATCTTCTTCCACACCAGACTCCACCCGGCGTCGGCGACCGGGATACGCGCCCGCCGCGCCCGCCCGCCGCAACGCCCGGAGCCGACCGCCGAGGATCGCATACTTGATTAGAATCCGTTTGAGAAATCGGCTCCCGCCGGGACGCGACCGCCTCGGACGAAACCCTCGGCGTATCCGCCTCGAGCCGATGGCCTTCCCGAGACCATCGTCACAGCCCCCCCCCCTCGTCATTCCCGCGAAAGCGGGAATCCAGGGCGGGCAACGACGGGGTCCTTGGCGTCCGCCTCGCGCCGACGTCACAGGCCCTTCGTCCCCACGGAAGCAGGCATCGGGATACGAAACAGCCCCCTCGTCATTCCCGCGAAAGCGGGAATCCAGGGCAGGCAAGGACGGGGCCTTGGCGTCCGCCTCGAGCCGTCGTCACAGGCCCTTCGTCCCCACGGAAGCAGGAAGCGGGATACGGATATGGATTCCCGCTTTCGCGGGAATGACGAATTGTCGGCGTATCCGCCTCGAGCCGACGGCCTCCCTCGGGCCGTCGTCGCAGCCCCCTCCGTCATTCCCGCGAAAGCGGGAATCCAGGGCGGGCAAGGACGGGGCCTTGGCGTCCGCCTCGAGCCGTCGTCACAGGCCCTTCGTCCCCACGGAAGCAGGCATCGGGATACGAATATGGATTCCCGCTTTCGCGGGAATGACGAATTGTCGGCGTATCCGCCTCGAGCCGACGGCCTCCCTCGCCCGTCATCGCAGCCCCCTCCGTCATTCCCGCGAAAGCGGGAATCCAGGGCAGGCAAGGACGGGTCCTTGGGCGTACCTCGAGCCGACGGCCTCCCTCGCCCGTCATCGCAGCCCCCTCCGTCATTCCCGCGAAAGCGGGAATCCAGGGCAGGCAAGGACGGGTCCTTGGGCGTACCTCGAGCCGACGGCCTCCCTCGCCCGTCATCGCAGCCCCCTCCGTCATTCCCGCGAAAGCGGGAATCCAGGGCAGGCAAGGACGGGTCCTTGGGCGTACCTCGAGCCGACGGCCTCCCTCGCCCGTCATCGCAGCCCCCTCCGTCATTCCCGCGAAAGCGGGAATCCAGGGCAGGCAAGGACGGGTCCTTGGGCGTACCTCGAGCCGACGGCCTCCCTCGCCCGTCATCGCAGCCCCTCCGTCATTCCCGCGAAAGCGGGAATCCAGGGCGGGCAAGGACGAGTCCTTGGGCGTGCCTCGAGCGATGGCCTCCCTCGGACCGTCGTCACAGCCCCTCCGTCATTCCCGCGAAAGCGGGAATCCAGGGCAGGCAAGGACGGGTCCTTGGGCGTACCTCGAGCCGACGGCCTCCCTCGGACCGTCGTCACAGCCCCTCCGTCATTCCCGCGAAAGCGGGAATCCAGGGCGGGCAAGGACGGGTCCTTGGGCGTGCCTCGAGCGATGGCCTCCCTCGGACCGTCGTCACAGCCCCTCCGTCATTCCCGCGAAAGCGGGAATCCAGGGCGGGCAAGGACGGGTCCTTGGGCGTGCCTCGAGCGATGGCCTCCCTCGGACCGTCGTCACAGCCCCTCCGTCATTCCCGCGAAAGCGGGAATCCATTTCGGACGAAGCCTTCTCGTCGGGGACGACTCTCATGGACAAGCGCGATCCTCAAACGGACTCTTAACCGTTCCGGCATGACCGTATTGGGACCATAGGCCAGGGAGAGGCCCATAACCGAGAATCCACCCGGCTCGTCCGCGACGGCCCCGCTGCTGTCGGCGATCGTGCGAACGCTCGAAGACCGCCTGGCCGAAGACGTGGTCGTCATCGACCTCGCCGGCAAGTCCGCCATCGCCGACCATATGGTCGTCGCCACCGGCCGGTCCAACCGGCAGGTGGTCGCGCTGGCCGAACGGCTGCTCAAGCTGTTGAAGGATCGGGGGCTGATCGGCGTGACGCCCGAGGGCATCCGCAACGGCGACTGGGTGCTGATCGACGCCGGCGACGTCATCGTCCACCTGTTCCGGCCCGAGGTCCGCGCGTTCTACAACCTCGAGAAGATGTGGGACGTGGCGCCCCCGGAACCGGACCGGTCCCGGCGCGCCGGCGCCTGAGGCAAGCAGGCGATGCGCATCTCGATCATCGCCGTCGGGCGGCTCGGGCGCGGCCCCGAACGCGACCTGTTCGAACGCTTCGCCGCGCGGCTGTCCTGGCCGCTCGAAGTCCGCGAGGTCGAGGAGCGGCGCCGGCCCGCCGGCCCGGACCGCCGCCGCGGCGAGGCGGCGCTGCTGCGCGCGGCCTGTCCGCGGGGCGCGGTCGTCGTGGCCCTCGACCGCCGCGGCGCGCCGTTGTCGAGCGAGGACATGGCCGCCCGCCTCGCGCGTTGGCGGGACGCCGGGCGCCGCGGCGTCGCCTTCGTCATCGGCGGCCCCGACGGGCTGGACGACGGATTCCGGGCCGCCGCCGAGCTGGCGCTCTCGTTCGGCGCCGTCACCTGGCCGCATCTCCTGATGCGCGCGTTGCTCGCCGAGCAGCTCTACCGCGCGCAGCAGATCCTCGCGCGCCACCCCTATCACCGCTCGGGGTAGCCCGTGCCGGCGAACCGCGCCGCGATCGACCCGGCCGTCGCCGGCCGCCGCCGCGCGCCCCGGCCCGGCTGCGCCGTCGCCGCCGCCGTCCTGCTGGCGTCGTCCATCGCCGCCGCCGATCCCGTCTCCTCCGACCCCGCTCGCGACCTCGCCGAGACCCGCCGCGCGCTCGACGAGACCCGGGCGCTGGACGAACGGCTGCGCCGCGACGCGGCCGGTCTGGCGGCCGAGCGCGCCGCGCTCAAGCGGCGGCTGGTCGCCGTCGCCGACGACGCCCGGCGGCGGGAGGCCGAACTGTCCGCGCTCCGGCGCCGCCTCGCCGCGCTCGCGGCCGAGCGGGACGAGCGCGCCCGGGCGCTGACCCGGCGGCGCGGCGCGCTCGCCGAGGTCCTGGCCGCCTTGCAGCGCCTGGCTTGGCGTCCGCCCGCGGCGCTGATGGCGCTGCCGGCGCGCCCCAACGACGTGGTGCGGACCGTCCTCCTGATGCGCGCCGCCAGAGCCCGGCTCGAGGGCGAGGCGCGGCGGGTCGGCGCCGAGCTGGCGGCGCTCGGCGCGCTGCGGTCCGACATCGCCCGCCGTCGCGGGCGGGCGGCGGAACTGTCGGACTCGCTGGCGCGCCGGCGGGACCAGCTCGCCGCCTTGATCGGGCGCAAGGCGGGGCTGGAGCGCCGGCTTCGCGCCAAAGGCGACCGGGCGCGGGCGCGCGCCGCCGCCCTCGCGGACAAGGCGCGCGACCTGTCGGAGCTGATCGCCCGGCTGGCCGCGCCGCCCGCGACGCGGGCGCCCGCTAGGCCGGCGCAACCCGGGGCGCGCTCCGCCCCGCCCCGCCCCGGGCCCCGGCCCGGAGCGGCCGCGATCCGGCTTCCGGCGCGCGGGCGCATCGTCCGCCGCTTCGGGGAGACGGGCGATTCGGGCGAGCCGGCCAAGGGCGTCTCGATCGCGACCGGGGACGCCGCCGAGGTCGTGGCGCCCGAAGCCGGCGCCGTCGTCTTCGCCGGGCCGTTTCGCAGCTACGGCAAGCTGTTGATCCTCCGCCATGGCGACGGGCATCATGCGCTGCTGGCGGGTCTCGCCCGCATCGACGCCGGCGTCGGCGAAGACGTGCTGGCCGGCGAGCCGGTCGGCGTCGTCGGCCCTTCCGCGGTCGGCGTTCCGACCTTATATTTCGAGCTGCGTCGCTACGGCCGGGCGATCGACCCGCTGCCGTGGCTCGCGGCGACCGACGGCAAGGTGAGCGGATGACGCGACTGATACGAGCGACCGCGGCCGGCGTCGCCGCGTTTCTGCTGTTCGGATGCGGTCTCGCCGGGGCGCAGAACAACACCTCCGAGACCTATCGCCAGCTCGAACTGTTCGGCGACGTGTTCGAGCGCGTGCGATCGGACTACGTCGAGGAGGTCGGCGACGAAAAGCTCGTCGAGTCCGCGATCAACGGCATGTTGAACGCGCTCGATCCCCATTCGAGCTATCTCAACGCCAAGAGTTTCCGCGACATGCAGGTGCAGACGCGGGGCGAGTTCGGCGGTCTCGGGATCGAGGTGACGATGGAGAACGGCCTGGTCAAGGTGGTGTCGCCGATCGACGACACGCCGGCCTACCGGGCGGGTCTCAAGCCGGGCGATCTGATCACCCATCTCGACGGCGCCGCGGTGCAGGGGATGAGCCTCGCCGAGGCGGTCGAGAAGATGCGGGGTCCGGTCGATACCGACATCCTGCTGACGATCCGGCGCAACGGGCGCGAACCGTTCGAGGTCGGGATCACCCGCGCCGTCATCAAGATCCAGTCGGTGCGCTCGCGCGCCGAGGGCGATATCGGCTACGTCCGCGTGACCTCGTTCAGCGAACAGACCGAGGCCGGGATCGAACGCGCCATGAAGCGGCTCGGCGAGCGGATCGACGGCGGCATCCGGGGGATCGTGCTGGACCTCCGCAACAATCCGGGCGGGCTGCTCGATCAGTCGGTCAAGGTGGCGGATGCGTTCCTCGAACGCGGCGAGATCGTGTCCACCCGGTCGCGCCGGCCCGACGACGCGCAGCGGTTCAACGCCAAGCCCGGCGACCTCGCCCGCGGGTTGCCGATCGTGGTGTTGATCAACGGCGGCTCGGCCTCGGCCTCGGAGATCGTCGCCGGCGCCCTCCAGGACCACCGGCGCGCGATCGTGATGGGAACCAGATCCTTCGGCAAAGGCTCGGTCCAGACCATCGTCCCGATGCCCGGCCGCGGCGCCATCCGGCTGACCACCGCGCGCTACTACACGCCGTCCGGCCGATCGATCCAGGCCAAGGGAATCGAACCCGACATCGTCGTCGAGCAGGCCCGGATCGAGGCGGTCGATCCCGGGCCGCGCCGCCGCGAGCGCGACCTGCGCGGCGCGCTGACCAACCCGACGCCGGACGGCGCGCCGCCCGAATCCCGCGAAGACGACGGAAACGCCGACGACGCCGGCGACGCCGGCGACGAGGATGGCGGCGGCGAGGCCCAGCCCATGCGGGACTACCAGCTCACCCGCGCCCTCGACCTGCTGCGCGGCCTCGCGCTGTACGAGGAGCGACCGGACGAGGAGCCGCCAAGCGACTGAGCGGCGCGCGGTTTCGACGACGGCGCGAGTCGCGGCGCAGGAGGAGGACCATGAACGAGCCGCAGAAAGGGCTGCTCGCCGAGGAGCTCGACTTCTACGACGAGAACAGGGAACGATTTCTCCATGAGCATACGAACCGCCACCTGCTGATCAAGGGACGGGAACTGATCGCGAGCTTCCCCACCATGGGTCAGGCGGTCGGAGAGGGTGTCCGGCGATTTGGATCGGAGCCGTTTCTCGTCCGGTTGTCCGGGACGGACACGCCCACGTTTACCGTTCCGGTTCTGGCGTTGGGATTGCCGCGCCAATCCTGAATTCCAGAGCGGAGGGCAGAACCCAGGCAGGGGAGGTCGTTCCAGCCCCGGAGTTCCTGGCCAACGCAGGAGCCGTTATCCCGGTGACGCTTACCTTGTCGGACGACGTTCAGCGCGCCTGCATTGAGCGCGGCGAGCAGCCGCCAGCCCCCGTCAACGGGCGCGCGATGATCGACACCGGGGCGAGCGCGACATGCTTCGACGCGGATGCTGCGCAGCGAGCGGGGCTTCCTGTGGTCGGCGTCGCGCAGATGACGTCGGCGTCCCATGCGAACCACCAAGTCCCGACGTTCGCAGGCAAGATCGTCTGCCCCACAATCGTCATCAATGTGGAGTCGGGTATGGGCGCCAATCTGTCCTCCGTCGGCGGCGGATTGATCGCCCTGCTGGGGCGCGACGTCTTGAAGTCGGCCATCCTGACCTACAACGGACCCGACGGCCATTTCTCCCTCGCAATATGAGCGATACGGGCGGCAGGCCGACTGACCCAAGGCCTCGCGGCCGTCCCTCAACCCGGCGCAACCCCCCGATCCGCTCGATGAACGACGGGTTGGCCGGCTATCCCGCGTTTCCCATACCGGATCTGGCCTGCGCGGCGGCGGCGCGCCGCCGGGGCGGGAAAAGCGCGCGCCGCCCTCCCGGCCCCGTCATGCCCCCGGTCGAGCCGGGGACAGGCTCCGCGAAAGCGGGGAATCCGCTTTGGACGAAGCCTCGCCGCCGCTCCAGCGCCCTGAGCGCCGTCGGCAGCCGGTCCAGCCGGTCGATGATCCGGTCCGCCCCGAGCCGGCGGGCCGGAACCGGACCGTAGCCGTAGGAAACGGCGACGAACGCGACCGCGGCGGCGCGCGCCGCGTCGCGGTCGACCGGGCCGTCGCCCACCATCGCCGCCCGGTCGGGCGCAGCTCCCAGCCGCGACAGCGCCGCCAGGAGAGGATCGGGATGCGGCTTCCGCGCCGCCAGCGTGTCGCCCCCGACGACGACCGCGAAGAAGCCGGCGAGACCCAGCCGGTCGAGGACGGCCCGGGCGATCCGCTCCGGCTTGTTGGTGCACACCCCGAGCGCCGCGCCCGCCCGCCGCAGCCGCGTCAGACAGCCGCGGGCGCCGGGATAGACGCGGCTCCGGGCCGCCGGCCGCGCGGCGTAGAGGGCAGTGAACCGTCGATGGCGGTCGCGGGCGAGCGCCTCGTCCGCCCCGCCGCTCCGGGCCAGCGCGGCCCGGACCAGGGCCTCCGCCCCCTCGCCGATCATGCCGCGGGTCTCGCCCCGGCCGGGCGCCGCGCGGCCCGTCTCCTCCAGCGTCCGGCGCAAGGCCGCGTGGATGTCGGGCAGCGTATCGACCAGCGTGCCGTCGAGGTCGAACAGGACGGCGTTCGGCTCCATGCCCCCATCATGCCATGGCCCGCCGCGGCATGGCGAACGACCGCGGTCCGACGGGGCTCGCGACGACGGACGCGCCGGGGACGGGAACGAATTTTTCGCTTGACATGGGAGACCGTTTGTGTTACGATCCCACCACAGTCGACAATACGAATGCGACCCAAGCCCTGCGGCGGCCCGCCCCGCAGGGTTCTTCGTCGCCCGGAATGGAGTTTCCCATGAGCTGGTTTTCTGCAACCGTAGATCGTGTATGCGACGGTGTATCGGGCGCAGCCCCGGCCTCTCCGCCGCGCCGGTCCGAACCCGGGCAAGGCAAGGCGGCGTGGACGCCGCGGCCCGCCGGCAGGCGGTTTTGGGGCGCGAATCTCCCCTGCTCTTCGCCTGCTTTCGCCCTGGTTCTGGCTGGTTTTCGTCTTGCTTTTTCCCTGTTTTTTCGGCGCAACCCGTTGAAATACAACGAAACCATGATTTTTTCGCCGACCGCGCAGCCCGCCGCGCCCGCCCGCCCTGCCGCCCAACCGGGCCCGGCGCGCCGATCCGACCCGGATTCCACCCCGGACCTCCTTCAATCGAAAGTTGTGTTGCGCCACGCAGCGAGATCCGGCGGGGCGGCGGCGCTCCCGGGCCTCCGCCCCCCGCGCGCGCCGTCACCGGACCAGGGCCCGGATCGCCGCGATATGGTCCGGCGTCGTCGCGCAGCAGCCGCCGACGATGCGAGCGCCGCCGTCGAGCCAGCGTCGGGCATGGCCGGCGAGCATCGCCGGCGTGTGGCTCGTCGTGTCGAGGCGGTAGAACTGCCCGCCTTCGGCCGCCGCCTCGCCGGCCTCGACGTAGCCGATATTGGGATAGGCGCCGGTCGGGCCGTCGAAGGCGGCGGCGAGGACGGGCAGGGCGGCGTCGATCTCCGCCGGGGCCGAGCACATCGCCAGGATCGCCTCGACCTCCCGGTCGCCCAGCGCTTCGACCAGCGCCCCGAAGCTCTCGCCGTACTGCATGGTCCCGTCCCGGGTGACGCGGCGGACGCCCAGCGCCACCGGCAGGCCCGTTTCGACGACGGCGTCGACCGCGGCGACGCAGTCCTCGATCCAGCCGAGATATTCCGGCAGGATCAGGTCGACGCCGGCGGCGGCGAGCTCGCGGGCCTGCATCGCGAATTCGCGCGGCAGGTCCTCCCGGTCGGGCCCGGCGGCGTCGCGGTCGCCATGCGGCGGGGCCATGCCGCCGGCGACGAAGGCGCCGGGCCGCAGCCGGTCGCGCGCCGCCACGGCGATCTCGCCGGCCATGCGGGTGTAGCGCCGGGCCTCGTCGGCGAGCCCGACCGGGCCCAGCCGCACGCGGTTGGTCCAGAAGCTGTTGGTGATCAGGACGTCGGCGCCGACCGCGAGATAGTCCTCGTGCACCGCGCGCACCAGCCCGGGCGCATCGCGCATCGCCGTCGCCGACCACGCCCCCGGCCCGTCGCCGTCGGCCCCGAGCGAGACGTCCGCCCCGCGCCGTTGCAGTTCGGACCCGGTGGCGCCGTCCATGACCAGCGGCGGGCCGTCGCGGAGGCGCCGGCGGAAGGCGCTCATCGCCGCAGCGTCCGGCGGATCGCCCGGCGGCCGCTACCGGGCGGCGCGCCCGACGATCATCTTCTCGTCCACGAGCCGGCCCTCCTCGATCACCACGTCGTTGTCGAGCGTCACCGTGCAGCCGCGCATGGGCACGTCGTAATGGCCCTTGGTGTCGCGCGCGCCGCCGCCCTGGGTGTTCGGTCCGGTCGAGAACAGGAAGTTGCCGGGGAAGGCGCGCGCGGCGGCGAAGCTGCGGTCGGGGTCGTCGCCATGGAGGGCGATGGCGTCCCAGCGCGCCTGCGGGTTGAGCCCCCATCCCAGATGGGACACCGCGTGGCCGTCCATGTCGCCCGCATGGGCCTTGTTGTCCTCCAGCCAGTGGTCCATCAGCCTAGCGTCGAACCCGCCCTCGATCTTGCGGATGAAGCCGTCGCGGATCTCGAGGCGGATCTCGCTCTCGACGTAGCGGTTATAGGGCAGGACGACGACGTCGCCCGGCTGGATCACCACCGTCCCGTTGGCCGACCCTTCGTTGGGGAAAGTGTGGACGTGGCCGGCGCCCCAATGATCGAACCGGCCGGGCGCCTCGGAGAACCCGTACTGGACCATGGTCGGATAGTCGCCGCAGGCGACGGTGAGGTCGGTGCCGGCGGGGCTGACCGCCCGCATCGTCCGCGCCGCTTCGAGCCGGCGGCCGGCATGGACCGCCGCGGCCTTGAGCTCCGGCGTCGCCATCAGCTGCGCCAGATCGTCCGGCGCGTCGATCACCATGAGGACCCGCGCGCCGGCGTCGCGCACGGTCTTCATCCATCTGGTGAACAGCGGGATGTGCAGGCAGACCAGCAGGTCGGCGGCGCAGAAGGCCTCCAGCGTGCCCTTGCAGGCGCCGATGGTCTCGACTCCCACCTTGGTCCAGGACGGCGTCGCGTTGACGCACAGCTCGTAGACATGGGCGCCGAGCTCGCCCGCCGCGGCGAAGGCCGCCCGGACGTAGTCGCGCCGCGCGTTGAGGTCCGACAACAGGGCGATCGTCTCGCCGGGCCGGACGCGGCACAGCTCGAACTCCTGCCGGAACAGCGAGGCGAGCCTCGCCGGATTCGTCTCCTGCACGCGCATGCGACCTCTCCCGCCGCAACCGCCCGATGGCCCCGGGCCATACGGCATTACATGCATATACGTCGATTCGCAAGAATACACGCTCATCCATGGAAATCCGCCGCCGGAGGACCGCGAGATCGCGACGCCGCGGTCGCAGGAGGTTCGGAATGAACGAGCAGCAGGCGCGCGAGATCGCGGAGACGGCGTTCAAGACCCGCTTCGGCGACGCCGAGATCGTGGCGCGGGCGAACGATCTCTGCCGCGCCGCCCTATTCCGCGGCCGCGCGGGGGGCCTCGGCCGGGACGGCCGTCGGCGGGGCGGCCATGGCGTCGTCCAGGGCGCGGCCGTCGGGGTCGGCGAGGGCGGCCTCGCGCGCGGCGCGGAGGCGCGCTGCGGCGGAAGCGGCGTCGCCCGCGCCGCGCGAGGCGGGCTCGGCGACGGCCTCGAAAATCCGCCGGTAGTTGCGGACGCCGCGGCGATGGGTGTCGCTGTAGCCCTTGCGGAGGTTGGGCAGTTCCGCGGTCTCCAGGGCCAGCTGGTAGTCCTGCGCCGCGGCCCCGACCACCGCGGCGAGCCAGGACTCGATGCCCGCCTGCTCCTCGGCGTAGCGATAGCTGCGCGGGCGCCAGGCCTTGAGCCGGGCCAGCAGCCACAGCCGCAGGAAGCCGAAGACGGTATCGGTCCGCACCCGCATCGCGAGATGGAACGCCCGGCGCCGCGGCGATCGCGCCGCCCAGGCGGCGATCCGCCGCCCCAGCCGCGGCGGCATCACCGAGGCGAGCTCCTCGAAGCCGGGCTTGAGAAACTCGGTCACCGCGACCGGTTCGCCCGCCTTGGCGCCGACCTCGGCGCGGACGCGCGCCATGCGCTCGGGCCGGCTCTTGAGGTCGGCGACCCGGATGATGTCCTCGAACGACATCCACAGCGCCAGATAGCGGCCGGTCTCCGCGGTCAGCCGGAAGCCCCGCCCCACCCCGCCGGCGGCCTTGTCGGCCGCCAGCACCGCGCCCAGGCGGTCGAGATACAGCCCGGCATAGGCCGCGTCCTGATACGCCGTCAGCCGGCGGACGCCCTCGTCGAGCAGGCCGTGCGTCTCGGGCGGGAAGCCGCGCCCGACCGCGCCGTCGAGGCCGCCGCCCGCGGCGTCCGGCGCCCCCGTATCGGCCTCCGTCCCGGCTCCCGTCCCGGCTCCCGTCTCGGCCGCGAGTTCGCCCCGGATGCAGGCGAGTCCGGCGCGGAAGCCGCGCAGGTTCGACTCCACCGCGACGCCGGCGCTCTCGATCGACCGCTCGAAGGCGTCGGCCGGGACCGGCAGCTCGCCCGACCCCGCCAGGACGCCCAGCGCCACCGCGTTCAGCACGCTGCCCTGGCGCTCGGCCAGCGCGTTCATGTCGAACAGGATCGACCGCCTAGCGAGCTTCTCCGCCGCGTCGACGACCTTGGAGCCGTCGAACAGCCCGTCGCCCATGGCCGATTTCTCGAGGATCGAATAGACCCGGTGCGACGAAGCGATCAGGGTGGTGCGGTCGGGCGTGACCAGCCCCAGCTCGAGCATCCGCCCGGCCTCCATCAGCTCGGACGTCACCACCACGTCCATGTTGCCGGGGGTCGCATAGAGACCCATCACCGGCCGCCTGCCGCCGAGCGCGTCATGGGCGGCGGGGTAGATCTCGACGTAATAGGTCGTGGCCCCGGTGCGCTGCGCCACGCCCGGGATCGAAGTGCTCTGGGTCGGGAAGTTCTGCGCCTCGGCCGCCTTGACGATCCAGTCGGTGAGCACGCCGCCGCCCTCGCCGCCGAGGGCGCCGATCACCAGCGTGAGCGCCCGTTCGGGCGGGCGGGCGCCGCCGTTGGCGGTCATGCCGCCGCTTCCCGGCCGCCGGCGCGTCCGTTGGCGCGTCCATTGGCCCGGCCTTGCAGGGCGCCGATGGCCCGGCGCCGCATCCGGTCCATCAGCCGGGCGCGGACGCCGGCGTTCTGCACCACGTCGGCGCGGTAGAAGGACGGGCACAGCACCGCGGCGTCGGCGACCTCGCCGCACAGGCCGCAGCCGACGCAGCCCTGGTTGACGTGCGCCACCGGGTCCTTGCGCAGACGGTCGGGGTTGGGCTTGACCGTCAGCGACGGGCAGCCCGACAGGCGGATGCAGGAATGATCGCCGGTGCAGGTGTCCTCGTCGACGCCGAAGCGGGTGCGGACGACGCGCTCGCCGGCGGCGAGCCGGGCGCGGTTCTCGGCCCGCACCCGGCGCTGCTTCGCGACCTGGCATTCGGCCTCGGCGATGATGACCTTGAGCCCCTTCTCGGTGGTGGTCAGCGCCTCGCGCAGGAGCTTGGACATCTTGCCGACCCGGTAGGTGTATTGCTTGCGGAGCCAGGTCACGCCCAGCCCCTTGAGGGCGTTCTCGATCGACATGCCCTGGGCCATGTCGCCGCGTTGGTCGGCGGAGGACGGCAGCGCCTGCTGGCCGGTGGCCGACGAATAGCCGTTGGCCATGATGATGAGCACCGAGTCGGCCTTGTTGTAGACCGCCCCGGCGATGCCGGTGGTCAGGCCGTTATGCCAGAAGCCGCCGTCGCCCATGATGCTGACGGTGCGCTTGTCGCCGAAGGCGGAGCGGACGCCGGCCGAGCTCGACAGGCCGAGCCCGTAGCCGGTGATCGTGTTGCCCATGTTGAACGGCGGCAGGGCGGCGAAGCTGTGACAGCCGATATCGGCGCTGATGTGCAGCTCGCCGATGTCTTCCTGGCGCTGGACCAGCTTGAGGGCGCTGAACACCGGACGTTCGGGGCAGCCGGTGCAGAAGCCCGGCGGCCGCTTGGGCACCGGCGCGCCGAGCAGCTCGGCCGCCTCGCGCTTGATGCCGTCGAGCCGCCCCAGCGCGGCCGAGACCGGCCCCAGATCGAGCCCGCGCGGGACCGCGCCCTCGAGGAAGCCGGCGACGCCCCGCAGCATCACCTCGGCCTGATACTCCCCCGCCTCGGGGAAGGGGCCCTTGCCGACCACCGTGGTGTTGAGATCGGCTTGGCGCAGGATGACGTTCACGTCCTTCTCGAGATAGGCGGGGTAGCCCTCCTCGACCACGAGCACGGCGCTCTTGCCGGCGCAGAAGCCGCCGATCTCCTCGGGCAGCAGCGGATAGGTCACGTTGAGGCAGAGGATCGGGATGCGCGCGACGCCGAACGCATCGGCGAGGCCCAGCTGTTGCAGCGCGCGCACGACCGAGTTGTAGAGCCCGCCCTGGCAGACGATGCCCACGTCGTCCAGGTCGCCGTCGAAGACCTCGTTGAGCGCGTTCTCGCGCAGGAAGTCGAGCGCCGCGGGCAGGCGCTGCTCGACCTTGCGCTTCTCCTGCGCGTAGGTCGCCGGCGGCAGGCAGATGCGGTCGATGTCGAAATCGGGCCGCTCCAGCGGTTTGTGCGGCGAATAGGCCGGGGGCTGGTTGTCCTTGCACTCGAACCGGCCGGTGAGGTGGCAGGCGCGGATGCGGAACTCCATCATGATCGGGGTGTGCGAGGCCTCCGACATCTCGAACGCCTTGCCGACCAGATCGACGAAGGTCGGGTGATGCGGCCGGGGGTCGAACAGCCAGGTGGAGCTCTTGAGGGCGAAGGCGTGGGTGCGCTCCTGGATGATGCTGGCGCCCTCGCCGTAATCCTCGCCGAGGATGATCAGCGCCCCGCCCTCGACCCCGGCCGAGGCGATGTTGGAGAGGGCGTCCGCGGCGACGTTGGTGCCGACGGTCGATTTCCAGGTCACCGCGCCGCGCAGCGGATAGTTGACCGAGGCGGCGAGCATGGCGCAGGCCGCGGCCTCGTTGGCGCACACCTCGGCATGGACGCCGAGCTCCTCCATCAGCGGCTTGGCGTCGTTGGTCAGCACGTCCATCAGATGCGAGACCGGCGCGCCCTGATAGCCGCCGACATAGCCGACGCCCGATTGCAGCAGCGCCTTGGTGATGGCGAGGATGCCTTCGCCCTCGAAATGCTCGCCCGCGCCCAGACGCAGGAGCTCGACCTCCTTCGCGAAAGACCGTTCGTTCGCCATGATGCGCCTCCGACGGGTTGCCGCCCCCCGGAACGTAGCATGTCCGGGGGACGGCGGCTATTTCGTATGCGATCCCCGGTCGGAAGGCCCCGGTCAGAAGGAGACGCGCAGGCCGAGGCCGATCCGATGGTCGCTGCGCGAGTCGCTGCCGAACCGGCCGGCATAGCCCGCGCTGGCGCTCATGCGTTCGTCCAGCCGCGCGGCCACGCCGAGATCGGTGGCGAAACGCTGGCGCGGCGGGGCGAAGCCCGAAAGCGCGAAGCGCCCGGACAGCGTGTTGGAGCCGGCGGCGACCCGGACGGGATCGTTCTCGAACTCGCGCTCGAAGGCGAACCGGGCATGGGCGCGAAGCCGCCACGCGCCGCCGCCGGGACGCCCGCCGAGACGGCTCACGAGCCGATAGCCGCCGCGCGCGACCAGGGAATCGCGATCGAAGCGGTCGAAGCGCATCGCCGTCGCCGATTCCCCGCGCTCGCGGTAGCCGTCGATCTTCTGGTCCAGCCAGGCGAGGCCGGCGAAGGGGCCGTGCCGGAAGACGCCCGCCTCGCCCCGCATCCAGCCGAGTTCGAGATCGGCCCCGAACTGGCCCGCATCGGTCTCGCCGCGCTCGACGCGCACGGCCGCGGCCAGCGGGATCGAACGCGCGACGTCCACCGAAACGCCGCCCGCGCTCACCGCCCCGGCGAGCTGGACGTCGCCCCGGCGCCAGACGCCGTAGAGCGAGCCGATGACGACGTCGCCGTCGAGGCTCGCGCGCCGGGCGTCGTTGTCGTGGTCGCCGAAGCTCGCCGCGACGCCCAGGGACAGGTCGGGGCCGATGCGACGGCTGACGCCCAGGGTGAGCAGCCGCAGCCTGGCCCGACTCTCGCCCAGCCGGGGCAGCCCATCGACCTTGTGCCGGCCGGACTGCGCCGCGGCCCAGCTGCGCCAGCCGCCGACCGGGCGGTCGGGCGCCAGCTCCCACGTCCGTTCGGCCGCGACGGCGCCGAGATGCGCTTCGGCCGCCTCGACCCCGCCCTCGCCCGCAAGCGAGACCTGGATCGGGGCCGCGAGGGCGGCGACGGTCGCGCCGGCGACGATCTCGTGGACGGCGCCGGTCGGGTGGCGGTCGTCGGCGAACACGTGGGTCCGGTTGGCGCCCGGCGCATAGGTCGTGGGACCGGCGCCGCGCGGGCCGCAGGCGAGCGACGTCAACTGCGCCGCGGGCGGGCCGCCGCAGGCGGTGGCGGCGAGGTCGGCGGTGAAGCCATAGGCCCCGGGATCGGCGGCGATCTCCCGGAACAGGGCGAAGGCGTTGACGGCGACGATCCCGTCCGGGCGCGCGCTCACTCCCGCCTCCAGCGCCTGGTTGTAGGCTCCGGTCAGCGCCGACAGCCCGGCCCGGAAGGCCGCGGGTTGGGCGGCGGCGAAGGGGGCGAGGCCGAGATCGGGCAGGTTGTACAGCACGATCGTGCGGGCGCCGGCGTCCTGGAGGCTGCGGACATGCGCCGCGTTGGCCCCGGCGGCGGCCAGCGTATCGGCCTGGACCCGGCGCGGGTCGGCGGCGTTGGCGGTCGCGGCGCCGTCGATGTCGTTGCCGCCGCCCCAGACGGCGTAGAGCGCGGCGGGATCGGCGCGCCCGTCCCGCGCCGACAGATACTGTTGGATCTGGGCCGGGATCGTCGGTTTCTCGTAGGGGATGCGGGTCGCCGTGCAGGGGCCGGTCGGGCGCATGCAGGCGCCGCCCCAGGCGTAGTTCGACCCGCCGGCGGAGGACGGCGCGCCGGACGCGCCGAAGGTCCTGGCGACGATCTCGGCCGCCACCGGGTCGGGGTTGGTGGTGAAGCTGGCCTCCGTCGGCAGCCGCAGCCGCCGGGAGACGTTGCCGCTGTCGCTCAAGCTGTCGCCGAATACGACGACGTCGGAGAAATTCTGCGCGCGGGCGCCGACGGCCGGGCCGAGGCCGAGGGCGAGGCCGAGAGCGAGCGCCAACGCGCCGGTCGGACGGGACGGACGAGTCATGCGGGGTTCTCCCCTTCCGTCGTCGGTCGATCCAGGTCTGGGGAGGGCGGTTCGGGACCGCGGCGGTCGTCGCGGGCGGCGCGGATCGCGCGCCACAGGCGTTCGGGCGTCGCCGGCATCGGGACCTCGCCGATCCCCAGGGGGGCGAGCGCGTCCTGGATCGCGGCCAGCGTCGCCGGCAGCGCGCCCACCGTCCCGGCCTCGCCCGCGCCCTTGACGCCCAGCGGGTTGGTCGCCGTCGGCGCCGGATTGGTCGCGATCTCGATGGCGCCGAGATCGTCCGCGCGCGGCATCGCGTAATCCATGAACGAGCCGCTCAGCAGCTGGCCCGAACCGGGATCGAAGGCCATGTCCTCCATCAGCGCCTGGCCCACGCCCTGGGCCACGCCGCCCTGGATCTGGCCTTCGAGCAGCAGCGGGTTGAGGACGTTCCCCACGTCGTCCACCACCGAATAGCGGACGATCCCGGCGGCGCCGGTCTCGGGGTCGATCTCGACCTCGCAGACGTGACAGCCGTTGGGGAAGTTCTCCACCGGGGCCACGTAGCCGGCGGCCTCGTCGAGACCGGGTTCGACCCCCGGCGCCAGACGCTGCGGGGCGTAGGCGGCGCGGGCCACGTCGGCGAAGCTCACCGACCGGTCGGTGCCGGCGATGGCGTAGCGGCCGTCGGCGAAGGTCAGGTCGGCCTCGCTCGCCTCCAGGAGATGCGCGGCGATCGCCCGCCCCTTGTCGGCGATCTTGCGGGCGGCCAGATGCACCGCGGCGCCGCCCAGCGTCGCCGAGCGCGAGCCGCCGGTGCCGCCGCCGATCGCCAGGCGGTCGGTATCGCCCTCCTCGACGCGGATCAGCGCCGGGTCCACGCCGAGCGCCCCGCTCACGATCTGCTTGTAGATCGTCTCATGCCCCTGGCCGTGGGAGATCGTGCCGACGAACAAGGCGACGCCGCCGCCGGGATCGACCCGGAGCTGCGCCCGCTCCTGGCTCGGCGCGCCGGCGCGTTCGATGGTGTTGGAGAGGCCGAGGCCGCGCAGCCGGCCGCGCGCGCGGGCCGCGGCGCGCCTGGCCTCGAATCCGGCCCGGTCGGCCAGGGCCAGCGCGTCGTCCATGTTCTTCTCGAAGGCGCCGCAATCGTAGACGAACACCAGCCCGGTGCGGAACGGCATCGCCTCGGGCGGAATGGTGTTGCGGCGGCGCAGCTCCACCGCGTCGATCCCGATTTCGCGCGCCGCGGCGTCGACCAGCTGCTCGATCGCATAGGCCGCTTCGGGCCGGCCGGCGCCGCGATAGGGGCAGGTCGGGTTGCTGTTGGTGAACACGCCCGAGGTCCGCACGTGGATCGCGGGCGTCCGGTAGACTCCGGCCAGCGTCCCCAGATTGTTGATCGCGGGACCGGGCCCCAGCGGCGAGGCGTAGGCGCCGAGATTGACCAGGGTGCGCACCCGCATCCCCAGGAAGCCGCCGTCGCGGTCGAGGGCGAGGGCGGCATCGGTCACGTTGTCGCGGCCGTGATAGTCGCTGACGAAGCCCTCGCTCCGCTCGGCCACCCATTTCACCGGCCGGCCGACCAGCCCGGCCGCCCAGACGACCAGGACCTGCTCCGGATAGGTTCCGCCCCGCAGCCCGAAGCTCCCGCCGATGTCGCCGGCGACGACGCGGACGCGGGCTTCGGGCAAACGGAGAAACCGGTTCGCGAGGTCGCTCCGCATCTCGTGCGGGCGATGCAGCCCGGAATAGAGGGTGTAGCGGCGGTCATGCCGGTCGTAGCGGCCGATATAGGCGCGCGGCTCCAGGGCGTTGGCCGCGACCCGGTTGACGACCAACCGCCGGCGGACGATGCGGTCGGCGCGGGCGAAGGCGGCCTCGACCGCGGCTTCGTCGCCGAGCTCGAACAGGAACGCCTCGTTGTCCGGGCATTCGTCCCACACCGTGGGCGCGCCCTCGTCCATCGCCGCGCCGGTCTCGACCAGGGCCGGGAGGGGCGCGTACCCGACCTCGATCAGGTCGGCGGCGTCCTTCGCCTGCGCCGGCGTCTCGGCGACGACCATCGCCACCGGGTCGCCGACCATGCGGACGCGGCCATGGGCGAGCGGCGGATGGGGGGCGCCGAACATCGGCCGGCCGTCGCGCCGCTTCAGCGGCATGGCGCAGGACATCGGACCGAGCCCGGCGGCCAGATAGTCCTCCGCGGTCAGGACCGCGAGCACCCCCGGGGCGCGCTTCGCCGCGGCGCAATCGAGCCGTTCGAGCGCCGCATGGGCATGGGGCGAGCGCAGCAGGACGGCGCGGCACTCGTCGGCGAAGGCGACGTCGTCGACATAGCGCCCGCCGCCGGTCAGAAGGCGCGGATCCTCGCTGCGGGATACGGGTTGACCGACGGCGAACGCGCCCATCCTTCCTCCTCGTCCTGCGCGCGGGAGCATAGTCGCGCCGCGCGCCGGCGGCAATGAAGCGGCCCCGCGCCTCCCGGGAGGGTTCGGGAAACCCGCGCCGGCGGCGAAGGCGGTTGACCGCCCGCGGGCGCGATGGTCGAATGGCGGCGGGTTCGGATCGGAAGCGGGGCGGGCGGAGACGAGCGCATGGCTCCGGGCGAACCCGCATTCACCATCGGCATCGAGGAGGAATATCTCCTCGTCGACCGCGCCAGCCGCGACCTGTGCGCCGAGCCGCCGCCCTCGATGCTGGCCGACTGCGAGAACCGGCTGACCGGGCAGGTCGGCCCCGAATTCCTCAAGGCGCAGATCGAGGTGGCGACCCGGGTATGCCGGTCGGTGGCCGAGGCGCGCGCCGACCTGGCGCATCTCCGGGCCACGGTGGCGCAGGTCGCCGCCGGCCACGGCCTCGCGCCGGTCGCCGCCGCGACCCACCCCTTCGCCAGCTGGCACGATCAGAAGCATACCGACAAGGAGCGCTACAACCTGCTCGCCCGCGACATGCAGGCCCTCGCCCGCCGTCTGCTGATCTGCGGCCTCCACGTCCATGTCGGCGTCGAGGACGAGGATCTGCGCGTCGATCTGATGGGCCAGGTCCGCTACTTCATGCCGCATCTGCTGGCCCTCAGCGCCTCGTCGCCGTTCTGGGAAGGGCTGGAGACCGGGCTGATGTCCTACCGGCTCGGCGTCTTCGACGGGCTGCCCAGGACCGGCGCGCCGGACCTGTTCGACAGCTACGGCGAATATCGGCGGCTGGTGGACCGGATGACGTCGGCGGGCCTGATCGAGGACGCGACCAAGCTGTGGTGGGACGTGCGGCCGAGCGCCCGCTTCCCCACCCTGGAGATGCGCATCTGCGACGTGTGCACCCGCCTCGACGACGCGCTGACGATCGCCGCGATCTATGTCTGCCTGCTGCGGATGCTGTACCGCCTGCGCCAGGAGAATCAACGCTGGCGCGTCTATGCCCGGACGCTGATCCATGAGAATCGCTGGCTCGCCCAGCGCTACGGGCCGAGCGGGCGGCTGGCCGATTTCGGCAAGGGCGAACTCGTGCCCTACCCGGATCTGCTGGAGGAGATCCTGGCCCTGGTCCGCGAGGACGCGGAGCGGTTCGACTGCGTGGCCGAGGTCGAGCGGGCGCGCGACATCGTGGCGCGCGGGACCAGCGCGCAGCGGCAGATCGCCGTCTACCGCGCCGCTATGGACGCCGGCGCCGACGCCGTCGAGGCCTTGCGGGCGGTGGTGGATTGGTTGGTGGAGGAGACGGTCGCGGGCGTGGCGCCGCCGGAGCGGGGCGCGTCCCGCTCCGAGCCCGAATGAAGGCTATCGGCCGGGCCGGGCGCGCATGAGCCCGAGCGTCAACAGGATCGCCGGGACGCCGAGCAGTGCGGTGTAGACGAAGAACTGCGCGTATCCCGCCGCCTCGACCACCAGACCGGAGAACCCGCCGGCGAACTTGCCCGGCAGCGTCATCAGCGACGAGAACAAGGCGTATTGGGTGGCGGTGTAGGCGGCGTTCGTCAGGCTCGACAGATAGGCGATGAACACCGAGCCGGCGATGCCGGCGGTCAGGTTGTCGGCGCCGATGGCGAGCGCCAGCAGGCGCAGATCGGGTCCGGTCCAGGCCAGCAGCGCGAACAGCAGGTTGGTCGCCGCGATCAGGACCGCGCCCAGCAGCAGCGGGCGCAAGACGCCGTAGCGGACGACCAGGACGCCGCCGGCGAAGGCCCCGGCGACGGACGCGCCGAAGCCGAAGACCTTGGCGACCGACGCGATCTCGGACTTGGTGAAGCCCAGATCGATGTAGAACGGGTTGGCCATCACCCCCATCACGATGTCGGAGAGGCGGTAGAGGCCGATGAACGCCAGAATCAGCAGCGCGCTGCGCCCGTTGCGTCGGAAGAAATCGAGGAACGGGCGCAGCGCCGCTTCGTGAAGCCAGCCCGACAGGCGCTCCAGGCGCGCCCGCCGCCGGGGATGCCGGCGAAGGAAGCCGCCCGCCTCGAATTCGCCCCGTTCGGCCTCGATCTCGCGGCTGGCCTCGGGCTCCCGCACCGCCAGCACGGTGACCGCGCCCACCGCCACCAGGCCGGCCATGGCCGCATAGGCCGCCTGCCAGGAGAACCAGTCGGCGAGGTAGAGCGCCCCCGCGCCCGCGGCGAGCAGCGCGAGGCGGTAGCCCAGCTGGTAGGTCGCGGCCATCGCGCCCTGCGCTTCGACCTCCATCGCCTCGATGCGGTAGGCGTCGATGGCGATGTCCTGGGTCGCCGAGGCGAACGCGATCAACAGCCCGAACAGGGCGACGGTCGCGAGATCCCGCGCGGGTTCCGACGCGGCGATGCCGAGCAGGCCGGCGGCGATGCCGAGCTGGGCGAGCAGCATCCAGGAACGGCGGCGGCCGAGCAGGCGGGTGAGCAGCGGCAGCCGCGCGCGATCGACCACCGGGGCCCACAGCACCTTGATCGAGAAGGCGACCCCCAGCCACGAGAAGAACCCGATCGCGCCGGGCGCTACGCCGGCCTCGCGCAGCCAGGCCGACAGGGTGGAGAAGATCAGCAGGAACGGCAGCCCGGCCGAGAAGCCGAGGAACAGCATGGCGACGACGCGCGGACGGCGATAGACTGCGAGCGCGTCCCGCCAGCCGCGGACGCCGCCGCCCGCGTCCCGCCGCGGCCGGTCCTCCGGCATGGGCGATGCGATGCGCCCCTCCGGTCAGCCCAGCCGCCGCCGGACCAGCGTCGCGAGCGACGTTTCGGGCCGCGCCCCGTAATGGCCGACGATCTCGCCGGCGGCGATGCTGCCGATCCGGCCGCAGGTCTCCAGCGGATAGCCGTTGGTCATGCCGTACAGCATGCCGGCCGCGAACAGGTCGCCCGCCCCCGTGGTGTCGACCACGCGGTCCACCGGCTCGGCCGCGACCGCGATCACCTCGCCGCCGGCGGCGATGCGCGATCCTTCCGCCCCGCGCGTGATCGCGGCGACCTCGCACGCCGCCTGCGCCGCGGCGACGGCCTCGTCGGCGGAGCCGGTCTCGAACAGGGACGCGATCTCGGCCTCGTTGGCGAACAGGATATCGACGTGGCCGGACACCAGATGGCGGAACGACGCGCGGTGACGCTCGACGCAGAACGGGTCCGACAGCGACAGGGCGACCTTGCGTCCGGCGGCGTGCGCGGCTTCGGCGGCTTTCACGAACGCCGCCTTGGCGGGCTCCTTGTCGAACAGATAGCCCTCCAGATAGGTGATCCGGGCGGCGCCGATCACCTCGGGATCGATGTCGGCGGGCCCCAGTTCGACGCTGATGCCGAGGCTCGTGCCCATGGTGCGCTCCGCGTCCGGCGTGACGAAGATCAGGCAGCGCGCGGTCGGCGGGCCGCCGGCGCGCCGGCGCACCCGGTCACCGACGCCCGCCGCCCGGATGTCGCGACGGAACGCCTCGCCCAGCCGGTCGTTGCGGACCTTGCCGATATAGGCGCCCTTGCCGCCGAGCGAGGCGATCCCGGCCAGGGTGTTGGCGGCCGAGCCGCCCGACGTCTCGACGCCGGGGCCCATCCGCTCGTGTAGCGCTTGCGCCCGGGCTTCGTCCACCAGCGTCATCGCGCCCTTGCGCAGCCCGAGCCGCGCGACCAGCGCATCGTCGGCGCGCGTGACCACGTCCACGATCGCGTTCCCGACGCCCACGACGTCGACGGCGGCATCGGCCATACGGGACTCCGGATGACGGGAAGGGCCGACGCGGCGCGCCCGCCACTGCGCCCGCCACTATACCCGCCCCGCGCCCGGATCGCGACCCGAGCGCCCCGGCGTCAATCGACGATCCCGCCCGCCCATAACCACCCCATGAGTCGAACGCCTCTCCTTCGCAGCAGCGTCGACTTGCCGGTCTTGCGGGATCTCTACGGGAAGGCGGACTGCCCCGGCGCCCCCCGCCGCCGATTCCGGGCGCGAATGTCTTTGCGTTCCGCGGCTCGAACGGCTACCTCTTGCGCTTGCAGCTTGGCGGATGCCGCATCGGGACGAAAGGACAGGCCATGAGGTTCGCTCGCAAGAAGGACGAAGACGAGGACGCCGCGCCGGAAGCGACGGATCGGCCAGGGACTGGTCCGGCGCAGCGCCCGTCGGACAAGCGGCCCGACGCGCCCCCGGCCGTCGCCCCGACGAGCGTGCGGCGCGCGGCGGTGGACATTCGCGAAAAGCCGCCTCGCCCCGACGCGCCGGAGGGCGACGCCAAAACGCTCGTCGTCGGGCGCGGCATCGTTCTCAAGGGCGAGATCCAGTCCTGCGACAAGCTGGTGATCGAGGGTCACGTCGAAGCGAGGGTCGACGGCTGCCGCGAGATCGAGATCTCCGAGACCGGAATGCTCAAGAGCGAAGCCGATATCGAGTCGGCCGACATCCGGGGCGCCTTCGACGGGGTAGTCACCGCGCGCGAACTCCTGATCGTGCGCGCCACGGGGCGAATCACCGGCAAGATCCGGGCCGGCAAGCTCGAGGTCGAACGCGGCGGGCAGATCGTCGGCGACCTCGAGATCCTGGCGGCGGGCGCCGCGCCGACGGCGGGCGAGCGGGGAACGCCGCCGGCGGCGGCCGAATAACGGAACGCCGCGTGACCGGCCGCCGCGGCGCGGCCGTCCCGATGCCCGGATGCCGCGCCGCGCTGCGCCGGCTAGCGCTCCTGTGCCCGTTCGCCGTCGCGGCCTGCCTGCCGCCGCCGGACGACGACGGCGCTGCGCCGACCGCGGAGACCGGGCCGCCCGCCGATGTCGCGGCCCCGCAGGCGGCGATGCCGACGACGCCGGCGCGGTCCGGGCGTCCGCCGCCGCGCCGGCGCGATCCGCGTCCGGCGCGGCTCATCGGGCTCGACGGGGCAGGGCTGCTGGCGCTGCTCGGCGAACCCGGCTTCGTCCGCCGCGACGCGCCGGCGCAGATATGGCGCTACCGGAGCGAGACCTGCTCGCTCGCCTTCTTCCTCTATGCCGACGAGGACGGCGGCGACGCCGTGGTCAGCCATGTCGAGGCGCCGGCCGGCGTCGGCGCGGAGGCCTGCCTCGAACGCCTGCTGGCCGGGCGCTGACCGGTATCAGCCGTCGGTCTTGGCGCCGTAGCGGCAGAGGTCGCGCAGCGCGCAGCGCCAGCATTCGGGCTTCCGCGCCTTGCAGACATGCCGGCCGTGCAGGATCAGCCAGTGATGGGCGTGTCGTTTCCAGCGATCGGGCGTGCGCCGGACGAGCTCGCGCTCGACCGCGTCGACATCGGCCCCCGGGGCGAGGCCGGTCCGGTTGCCGAGGCGGAAGATATGGGTGTCGACGGCGATCGTCGGCGCCCCGAACGCGACGTTGAGCACCACGTTGGCGGTCTTGCGCCCGACCCCCGGCAGGGCTTCGAGCGCCGCCCGGTCGTCCGGGACGCGCCCGTCATGCCGCTCGATCAGCAGCTTGCTCAGCGCGACGACGTTCCGGGCCTTGTTGCGATAGAGCCCGATGGTCCGGATCCGGTCCCGCAACCGCGCTTCGCCGAACGCGACCATCTTCTCGGGCGAATCCACGGTCTCGAACAGCGACGCGGTGGCCTTGTTGACGCCGACGTCGGTCGCCTGCGCCGACAGCACGACCGCCACCAGCAGCGTGAACTCGTTCTTGTAGCGGAGTTCGGTGTCCGGGCGGGGGTTGGCTTCGGCCAGGCGCCGGTAGAGTTCGTCGATCTCTGATCGCTTGAGCGCCGCCATGGCGTCGCACTCTACGATCCGGGCCGAGGCGGTCAAGGCGGCCCGTCCGCAGGCCGTCCGGGGCGCAGTTGGGCGATCGGGACGTTCGCCCTATCATGGCCGGCATGGATCGGGAAGCGCAGCGCCCGGACGGGCCGGACGGGACCGAACCCTGTGAGGCCGAACCCCGACCCGGCGCGCCGGCGTTCGACGCGATCCTGGAGCCCCATCGGAGCCTGGACGCCGGCGGCTTCGCCTTGCTGATGGCGGCGGTCGGCCTGATCGGGCTCGGCGGCGGGGTCGCCTTCCTGTCGATCGGCGCTTGGCCGGTCGCGGGTTTCCTCGGCCTCGACGTCCTCGCGGTCTGGCTCGCCTTCCGGCTCAACTATCGCGACGGGCGCGGCTACGAACGCCTGCGGCTGACCCGCGACCGGCTGACGGTCGTGCGGGTGAGCGCCCGCGGGCGCGTCCAGCGCGCGCATTTCCAGCCCTACTGGCTGCGCGTCGAGTTCGACGATCCGCCGCGCCACGATAGCCAGCTCCGGCTGTCCTCGCACGGGCGGTCGCTGGTCGTCGGATCCTTTCTCGCGCCCCGGGAGCGGCTCGAACTGGCCCGCGCGCTGGAGGCGACGCTGGGCCGGTTGCGCGCGCCCCGCGAAGTGGTCTGACGGCCCCGCGGAACGGTCCGACGACAACCGCGATTGCGCAACTTCCGGGTGGCGGCGCGCGGCGGCGGCGCTACCTTCCCGCCCATGAACGCCGACTTGCCCATGAACGCTCGCCCGTCATCGCCCGCCGCGCGCGACTATGCGCGCATCGAGAAGGCGATTCGCTTCATCGAGGCGCGCCGGCGCGAGCAGCCGGACCTGGAGGAGATCGCGGCGGCGATCCATCTGAGCCCGTACCACGTCCAACGCCTGTTCACCCGCTGGGCCGGGGTGAGTCCCAAGCGGTTCATGGGGTTTCTGACCATGGAGCACGCCAAGGCCATGTTGGAGAGTTCCGAATCGGTGCTCGACGCCGCGCTCGAAGCCGGCCTGTCCGGCCCCGGCCGGCTGCACGACCTGTTCGTGACCTTCGAGGCCGCGACCCCCGGGGAATACAAGCGCGCCGGCCGCGGGCTGGAGATCCGCTACGGTTTCCACGCCGGCCCGTTCGGCGAGTTCCTGATCGCCCGAACGACGCGCGGCGTCTGCGGCCTCGCCTTCGTCACCGACCGCGGACGCGCCGCCGCGATCGAGGACCTGCGGGCGCGCTGGCCGGCGGCGAGCCTGCGGCGCGATCAGGCCGGGACCCAGGCCCAGGCGCGCGCCGCCTTCCCCGCCTGGGGGGCGGGGCCGGAGGCCGCCGGGCGTTCCGGGCGGCTCGCCCTCCGGGTCCGGGGCACCAACTTCCAGATCAAGGTCTGGCAGGCGCTGCTGCGCATCCCGGCCGGGCGTCTGGCGAGCTACGCCGCCGTCGCCCGGGCCATCGGCCGGCCGACGGCGGCGCGCGCGGTCGGCGGCGCGCTCGCCGCCAACCCGATCGCCTTTCTCATCCCCTGCCACCGGGTGATCCGCGCCGCCGGCGGGCTCGACGTCGACTATCGCTGGGGCGCCGCCCGCAAGCGCGCGATCCTCGGTTGGGAGGCCGCCCGCGCGGCCGGGCCTCACAACCCCAGCACGTCGAACATCGAATAGAGGCCGGGCGGCCGGTCCTTGGCCCAGAGCGCGGCGTCGACCGCTCCGCGGGCGAAGATCCGCCGCGAACTCGCCTTATGCGTCAGCTCCAGCCGTTCGCCCTCGATGGCGAAGATCGCCGAATGCTCGCCCACCACGTCACCGCCGCGCAGCGTGGCGAAGCCGATATCGCCCCGCCGCCGCGCGCCGGTCCGGCCTTCGCGCGCCATGACCGCAGCCCTGTCCAACGAGACCCCGCGGCCCGCCGCGGCCGCTTGGCCCAACGCCAGTGCGGTGCCCGACGGCGCGTCCACCTTGTGTTTGTGGTGCATCTCGACGATCTCGACATCGAACCGGTCATCGAGGGCCGCCGCGACCTGTCTGGTCAGCGCCAACAACAGATTGACGGCGAGACTCATGTTGGGGGCGTGGACGATGGCCGCTCCGCGCGCCGCTTCGGCGAGACCGGCCTGCTGGTCGACGTCCAGCCCGGTGGTGCCGATCACATGGGCGCGCCCGGTTTCGCGCGCGAGCCTGGCGTGCGCGAGCGTCGCCGCCGGGGTGCTGAACTCGATCACCGCGTCGGACGCCTCGAACAGGGCGCGCGGAGTCTCGCCGATCGGGACGCCGATGGCGCCGATGCCGGCCGCCTCGCCGACGTCGCGACCGATCGCCGGATGTCCGGCCGCCTCGCTCGCTGCGCTCACACACGCCCCGTCGGCTTCGGCGACTTGGCGGACGACCGCGCCGCCCATCCGCCCCGCCGCGCCCGCGACGCCGACCCTTACCGCGGTCGGCGTCACTCCGCCGCTACCAGCCGCGCGCGATCGACGATGGCCTCGCGCAACCCGTCGAGCATCCCTTCGACCTTCGCCATGCGTTCGCGGAGTTCGCCGATCTCCCGGCGCAGGCCGCGGAAGCTCGCCAGGATCAGGCCGGCGAGGCCGACGCCGACCACGATCAATATGCCGATGAGCGAAGGGGTCATGCGCCAGAGCCTAAGCGCGGCGCGGCCGACATGCAAGCCCCGACCGGCGTCGCTCCGCCGCTTGCAGCCGCGCGAGGCCGACGCCGACCGCGGCGACGGCCCGACCATGACGGACCACGACCACCGCCCTCCGCGGCCCGCGACAGCGCCGCCGCGCCGCCCTATCGTGGCGTCATGATCGCCTTGTTCACCGATTTCGGAATCGCGGGGCCGTATGTGGGCCAGATGAAGGCCGCGATCGAGCGCGACGCGCCGGGGACGCCGGTGATCGACCTGCTGCACGACGCTCCCGCGTTCGATCCCAGAGCCTCCGCCTATCTGCTGGCGGGGCTGGCGGACGCCTTTCCCGCGCAGGCGGTCATGCTGTGCGTCGTGGACCCCGGGGTGGGCGGGATGCGGGCGCCCATCGTCGCCGAGGCGGACGGGCGGCGCTTCGTGGGTCCCGATAACGGCCTGTTCGAACTGGTCCTGCGGCGCGCCGACAGGACGGCGCTGTGGACCATCGCCTGGCGCCCGGAACGGCTGTCCGCGACCTTCCACGGCCGCGACCTGTTCGCGCCCGTTGCGGCCAAGCTCGCGCGCTACGAGCCGGTTCCGGGCGAGCCCGCCCCGGTCGAGCGCGCGCGGCGGGTCGATTGGCCCGACGATCTGGCCGAGATCGTCCATATCGACGGTTTCGGAAATGCGACGACGGGGATCCGCGCCGCGTCGGCGCCGCCGGAGACGGCGTTCGACGTCGGCGGCCAGCTGATCCGCCGCGCGCGCACCTTCTCGGAGCGCGCGCCGGGCGAGGCCTTCTGGTACGAGAATTCGAGCGGGCTGGTCGAGTTCGCGGTCAACCGGGGCCGCGCCGACGAGGCTCTGGGGCTCCGCGTCGGCGCGGCCGCGACCTGCGTCCCGCCCCGGTGACCGCAGCGCAGGCGGGGCAGCGCGCTCGTCACGGCGACGCGGGCCGACGGGCGGGCCGGTTCAGCGTCCGGCGATCGCGGCGAGCACGTCGTCGATCTCGGGACGCCGACGATAGTCCGGCTCGGCGAAGCGATGCCGGACGACGCCTTCGCGGTCGACGACGAAGATCGTCGGGCGGGCGATGCCGTGGCCCGGATGACCAGGCGCATAGCGCGAATCGAGCACGCCGAAGGCGCGGATGATCTCCGAGTCCGGGTCCGACAGCAGCGGGTAGGCGATGCCCCGGCGCCCGGCGAAGCGCGCGAGGGCCGGAACCGGATCGTAGGTCACGACGGCGACGTTGTAGCCGAGCGTCTCGAACTCGTCGTAGCGCTGGTTCCAGGCGACCGCCTGGCTCTGGCAGTAAGGTCACCAATCGAGCGAGCGCGAGAACAGGATGACAAGGCCGCGCCCGAAGGTAAGCGACCGGAAGTCCCTGGCTCCGCCGTCCTGGTCGGCGGCGGCGAGGGTATGCGGGATCGCCGCGCCGATGCCGACCTCGGCCGCCGCGGGCGCGGCCTGGAGCGGGGCGGCGAGGACCAGGGCGAGGAGGAAAGACGCGACCATGGCGGCGGCGTGTGACGGTGATCGATTCATCTACTGCTCCTCCGCGTTCGACGCCAAGCGAGTATAACCCGCACTTCTCGCCATGGACACGGCCCGCGCGGCGCCGAAGCCGGGCGAGCTTATGCCGACTCCGCCGCCAGCCGGGCGAGCGGCCGGTCGTCGATCGGCAGATGGAGAAGGGCCGCGATCAGGCCCAGAATCACGCCGCTCCACCAGATGACGTCGTAGCTGCCGCTGGCGTCGTAGAGCAGGCCGCCGAGCCAGATGCCGAGAAAGCTCCCCAGCTGATGGCTGAGGAAGACGAGGCCGGAGAGGGTCGCGACATAGCGCAGTCCGAAAATCTGCACCACCAACCCGGTCACCAGCGGCACCGTGCCGAGCCACAGGAGCCCCATCAGCGCGGAAAACGCGTAGACGCTGTGTTCGGTGACCGGCAGCAGCAGGAAGCCGGTCATGACCAGCGAGCGCAGCAGGTAGATCGAACTCAGCAGGTATTTGATGCCGCCCCGGTCGCCGGCGGCTCCCCACAGATAGCAGCCGATGACGTTGAAGAAGCCGATCAGGGCGATCGCCGTCGCCGCCAGCCCGGCGCGATAGCCGAGATCGTCGAGATAGGCGGGCAGATGGGTCGAGATGAACATGGTCTGGAAGCCGCATACGAAATAGCCGGCGGTGAGCAGCAGGAACCCGCTATGCCCGCCGGCCTCGCGCACCGCGCCCATGGTCGATTGGCGCGGCGGTCCGGCGTCCTCGGCGACGGCGCCGCTGCCGGTCAACGCCGCGGCCAGGGGCACGGTCAGCCCGATCAGGATCGACAGCAGCACCAGCGCCGCCGCCCAGCCGAAGCCGTCGATCGCGGCATGGCCCAGCGGCACGACGATGAACTGACCCGACGACCCGCCGGCGCTGGCGATGCCGAGATACACGCTGCGCTTGCGCGCCGGCGCCGCGCGGGCGACGACGGAGAGGATGACCGACATGCCGCCGGCGCTCATCCCGATGCCGGTAAGGAAGCCGATCCCGACCAGAGCCTCGAAGGGCGAGCCGGCGACCGACATCATGTAGAGGCCGGCGGCGTAGGCGATTCCGCCGGCCGCGATCACCCGGCCGGACCCGAACCGGTCGGCGACGACGCCCGCCACCGGCGTCGTCAGCCCCCAGATCAAGGTCTGCGCCGCCATGGCGAAGGAGAACACCTCGCGCCCCCAGCCCATGTCCACGGTGATCGGGTTGAGCAGCAGCCCGTAGGTGTTGCGCACGCCCATCGCGATCAGCAGAACCGACATCCCGCAGATCAGGACCACGAACGGCGTGCGCCAACCCGGTTGCGTCATAACGATGCGATGCCCCCGCCAGATCGCGCCAGCGTATCACAGCGGACGCGCCCGGTCCGGTTGCAGGCGCCCGCCCGGTCCGCTATGCAGCTGACCGGGCGGGTGAGGAATACGGAGGCGCGGGTGAAGTTCGGCATCGGGCAAGGCGTGCCGCGCTGGGAAGACCCGCGGCTGTTGCGGGGCGGCGGACGCTATTCGGACGACATCGACCGTCCCGGCCAAGCTCATGGCTACGTGCTGCGCTCGCCGCACGCGCATGCGCGCATCCTGTCGATCGACACCCGCGCGGCGCGCAGGGTCGCGGGCGTGCTCGCCGTCTATACCGGGGACGACATCGCCGCCGCGGGGATCGGCCGCATTCCCTGCGCCGTGCCGCGCAACCGGCCCGACGGCTCGCCGATGTTCACCCCGCCCAACACGGCGCTGCGCACTGGCCGCGTCCGCTTGGTGGGCGATTACGTCGCCTTCGTCGTCGCCGAGACGCGGGCTGCGGCGCAGGACGCGGCCGAGCGGATCGAGGTCGAGTACGAGCCGCTGCCCGCGGTCGCCGCCACCGCCGGGGCGCTCGACGCGACCGCGCCCGCGGTGTGGGACGAATGCCCGGACAATCTGTGCTTCGTGTTCGAGCAGGGCGACGAGGCGGCGGTCGAGGCGGCCTTCGCCGCGGCCCATCACGTCGCCCGCCTCGACTTCACGGTGACGCGGGTCTCGATCGCGCCGATGGAGCCCCGCGCCTGCGTTGGCGAATACGACAAGTTCGAGGACCGCTACACGCTGTATACCGGCACCCAGGGTCCGCACGGCGTGCGCCAAGCGACGGCGGGACCCATCCTCGGCGTGGCCGAGAATCGGCTCCGGGTGGTGAGCCACGACATGGGCGGCGCGTTCGGCATGCGGAGCGGCCCCTATTGCGAGAACGTGCTGTGCCTGTTCGCGGCCCGCGAGCTCGGCCGCCCGGTGAAATGGACCGGCGACCGCACGGAAGCCTTCCTGAGCGACGACCAGGCGCGCGACAACGTCTCCACCGCCGCCCTCGCCCTCGACGAGGACGGAAGGTTCCTCGCCCTGCACGTCCGCACCGTCGCTAATCTGGGCGCCTATCTGACGCTGTTGGGGCCGCATTCGGCGACCAACAACCTGGGAACCCTGGCCGGCCCCTATACGACGCCCGCGATCTATACCCACGTCACCGGCGTGTTCACCAACACCAACTCGACCGGCCCCTATCGCGGGGCGGGGCGGCCCGAGGCGGCCTACGCGATCGAGCGGGTGATCGATACGGCGGCGCGCGAGATCGGCGTGGACGCGGCCGAGCTGCGGCGGCGCAACTACATCCCGGAGAGCGCCTTCCCCTACCGGACCGGGCTGGTGTTCACCTACGATTCGGGCCGGTTCGAGCGCAACATGGACGACGCGCTGGCCCTGTCGGATCACGCCGGCTTCGCCGCTCGGCGGGCCGCGGCGCGCGACGCGGGCAGGCTGCGCGGCATCGGCATCGCCAACGTGATCGAGCAATCCGCAGGCGGGTTTCCCGAATGGGCGCAGATCCGGTTCGACCCCTCGGGCGCGATCACGCTGATCATGGGCACGCACAACCACGGCCAGGGGCACGAGACCATCTTCCGCCAGATGCTGTCCGACAAGCTCGGACTCGAGTTCGAGCAGATTCGACTGGCTCAGGGCGACTCCGACGCGGCGATGGCCGGCACCGGCACCTTCGGCTCGCGCTCCTCCGGCGTCGGCGGGGCCTCGATCATGCTGGCCGCCGACAAGGTGATCGACAAATGCCGCAAGGTCGCGGCCCATCGGCTCGAAGCGGCGGAGGAGGACATCGAGTTCGCCGACGGCGCGTTCGCCGTCGCCGGCACCGACCGGTCGCTCGGCCTGGTCGAGGCGGCCAAGCTGGCGCAGTCCTTCCTGACCGCCCCGCCGGGAATGGAGCCGGGCGTGAACGAATGGGCGGCGTGGACGCCCCCGGCGCCCACCTTTCCCAATGGCTGCCATGTCTGCGAAGTCGAGATCGACCCCGACACGGGCGCGCTCGAGATCCTCCGCTACGCCGCGGTCGACGACGTGGGGACCGTGATCAACCCGCTGCTGCTGGAGGGTCAGCTGCATGGCGGCATCGTCCAGGGCGTGGGTCAGATCGCGATGGAGCGGATGGTGTGGGACGGCGAAACGGGCCAGCCGGTATCGGGTTCCTTCATGGATTATGCGATGCCGCGCGCCGCCGATCTGCCAAGCTTCGACCTGGGCGTGAACGAAGTGCCGACCCCGACCAACCCGCTGGGCGTCAAGGGCGCGGGCGAGGCGGGCTGCGTCGGCGCGTTGCCCGCTCTGATGAACGCGATCGTCGATGCGCTCGCTCCGCTCGGAGTGCGCAGCGTCGACATGCCGGCAACGCCGGAGCGGTTGTGGCGGGCGATCCGCGAGGCCGGAACCGGCGCCGCGACCGCGTAGCCCCGACCAGACTCAGACCGCGCAGGTGCGAAAGCCGGTGAACAGGTCGCGACGGTGGGGCGGGACGAAGTTGCGCCAAGTGTTCCAGATCAGCCGCCGCCGGGTCGCCCAGCTGCCGCCGCGCAGGACGCGGTGGCCGCGGAACCAGGGCGCCGAATAGTCCCGATAGGGATCGGGGGCGAAGCCCGGATAGGGCGCAAAGGCCGAGCCGGTCCATTCCCACACGTTGCCGATCATCTGGCGACAGCCGAAACCGCTGTCGCCTGCCGCATGGCTGCCCACGTCGGCGACCCCGAGCGCAGCGCCGTCGAGATTGGCGCGCCCGGCGTCCGGCGGCGCATCGCCCCAGGGGAAGCGCCGCCTGTCGTCTGCGAGCCCGCCATGCGGCGACGGCGCGCGCGACGCGGCGACCTCCCACTCCACTTCGGTCGGCAGCCGGCGGCCGGCCCAGCGGCAGAAGGCGTTGGCCTCGTGCCAGCCGACATGGACCACCGGCCGATGCGGGGCCAGCGGCTCCACCCGGTCGAAGCGGCGCGCCCGCCAGCCGCCGCCGTCGCGGCGCCAGTAGACCGGGGCCCGGGCGCCGACGGCCTCGCGCCAGACCCAGCCTTCGTCGTCCCAGAACCTGCGCCGCCGATAGCCGCCATCGTCGACGAAGCAGGCGAACTCGGCGTTGGTGACCGGCGCGCGCGCGATGCGGAAGGGCGCCACCGCGACCGGATGGCTCCATTTCTCGTTGTCGAAGACGAACGGCTGGCGCTCGTCCGCCCCCAGCGCGTGCGTACCGCCCGGCAGTTCGGCGTCACCCGGCAACGGCCCGCCGTCCGGGGCCTGCGGGCCGCCGCCGATCGGCGGGGCCGCATACCCCAGCGTTTGGCGGTTATAGGTGAACGTCTCGTCGTGCATGTCCTCGTGGAAGAGGGTAAGCTGGGTGAAATAGGAATCGCGGACGTTTGCGGTCTCGCCCCGGAGCCTCGCGATCAGCGCATCGAGCACCTGCTCGGCGTAATCGACCGCCCCGGCGAGATCGGGCAGCGGGACCCGCCAGCGGGCCTTCTGCGGCACCGCGATCGAGTCGTAAAGCGAGTCGGCGCCCTCGATCAGCGGCGCCCTGCCGTCGAGCCGGCGCAGCACGAAGAACTCGTGGAACCAGGCGACGTGGCCGATCCCCCAGCGCAGCGGGGTGACGATGCCGGGTTCCGGGCCGGCCGGCAAATCGCCGTCGAGGCCGGCGAGCAGCGCGCGGGTGCGGGCATGGGCGTCGCGCAGCATGGCGACGAGGTCGGCGACGGCGACGGGATGGGTCTTGTCGATCGACACGGGCGGCTCGGGCCGTTGCACCGGGCGGCGAGGATACGCGGCGCGGCGCGCGCGGCCAAACCGCCGCCGCGCCGGGGGGCTGGCCCGCCCGCCCGCCATGGCGTAGGTTGCCGCCGCCGCGAGACCAAGCCGGAGGAGAGGCCGTTGGAGTTCGACAACTCGTTTCAGGTTCCGGTCCCGGCGTCCGATGCGTGGGCGCTGCTGACCGACATCGAGCGGATCGCCCCCTGCATGCCCGGGGCGGAGCTCACCGAGGTGGTCGACGAAGACACCTACAAGGGCAAGGTCGGCGTGCGCCTGGGGCCGGTCGCCCTCACCTTCGAGGGCCTGGCCCGGTTCGAGGAACGGGACGAGGCGAACCATTCGGCCCGCGTCAAGGCGCAGGGCAGCGACGCGCGCGGGCGCGGCGGGGCCAACGCTCTGGTGATCTTCAGCCTGCAACCCGACGAGGGAGGGGGAACGACGGTCCGCATCCACACCGATCTCCAACTCTCGGGCTCGGTGGCGCAGTACGGGCGGGGCGTCGGCATGATTACGGACCTGTCTACGCAGCTCATCGGCCAGTTCGCCGACTGCCTGCGCGATCAGCTGGCCGAGAGGCCCGCGGCGTCGGACGCGGATACGGGCGCCGCGGCGCCGGCCGCCGCCGCGCCGGTCCCGGCGCTGGGACTGGGACTCCGCGTGCTGTGGCGGGCGTTCGTCCGCTGGATCAAGCGGCTCGGCGGCGGCGGAAGCGGCGCGGCCGGCGTCAGTTGACCGGCCCGGGATCGTCCTCGGCTTCGGACGCCGGCGCGCCCGAGGTCGGGCCGGCCTGATGATGGATCATCTTCCACATCCGGCCCTCGCGCACGAACAGGTTGGTCGCGATCAGATACTGCCCGCCGATCCGCTCGTAGCAGACGACGAAGCCGACATCGCCATGCAGGTAGGCGCGCGCGCCGCGGCAGACGATCGCCGGCGAGTCGGGGTTGGCGACGATCGCCGCCCAGGTCTTCATCACCTCGGCGCGCCCCTGGACGACGCCCCAGCCCGGATGGATGCAGGCCACCGGGTCCCGCGTCGCCCATACGGCGTCGATCGCCGCCGCGTCGCGATCGGCGAACGCACGGTAGAAGGCTTCGTTGGCGAACAGCAGAGCGTCCCGATCCGACATGTCGAAAACTCCCTTCGGGCCCAGGGCAATCGCATTTCAGCTTGGTTTGCCCTTGTTGTGTTGGGCGGCGACGGCGCGGATCATGTCAAGGAGGAAGTCGTTGTTCCATCCGGCGCGTTTGAGCTTGCCGCGCATGGAACCCTTGCTGGCCTCGATGCGGGCCACGTTGAGGGCCATACGGCGCATCAGCGCCAAGTTCTCCGGCCTCCGCTCCGTGCGGTTCCGCTGCCGATCCTCTTGATGCGACCGGCAGTTCTCCGCCTGCGCCGGGTCGTCCAGATACAGCTTCACGTCCTCATGCAGCCGCCCCTGATTGCCCTTCAGCGCCAGCACGTAATCCCCACCTCGCCCCGTCACCGCCGCCGCCGTCTCCCGTTGCGTATGCATCGCATCCGCCGTCACGATCCGACCCCGGACGTTCAACAACTCCAACAGCCTCGGCAACGCCGTAATCTCGTTCGACGCAGCCTCCACACGCAGCTGACCCAACACCAGACGCGCATCGACCGCAAACGCCTGCACCAGATGCAACGGCGAACGATCGACTGCGCCCGTAAACGAACGCCGCAACGCCTTGCCGTCGATCGCCACCACATCGCCCCTTAGCCGCTCCGACCAATCCCCCGCAAGACGCAACAGCATTCCTTGCAGACCCGCCGGGTCCAGCGCATTGAACAGATTGGAAAAGGCGTCGTGGCTGGGAATGCCGTGCCGCAGGGTCATGAAACTGCGCAGAAACCGCTCCTTGGCCCGGCCAAACGTCTCCATGTCCACGCAACCCTCGCCCCCGCACAGCGCCGACAGCAGCGCGATCATCAGCATCTCGTGCAGGTCGTGGCGGGTCGCGTTGCTCCGCCGGGGGTCCTCAACTCCTTCAAACAGATAGGAAAACTCCTCCATAGCCGCCTCCATACATACACAGAGGCCTGCACCTTCAAGCAACAACCCAATCGAACACACTCTAAAATCTCAAATGTGATTCCCCTGGCCGGCCCCCGACCTGTGTCCTGGTCCAGACACATGTGAGACGGCGCCCATCGCGCCAGTCGATATCCGGTCGTTCCATGGCCGGAAGCCTGCTTGGCCATGGATGCCCTCGGAGCCTCCGGGAGCGGCGCGTCGCCCGAAGGGCCGGAGCATAGCGAAGGAGCCGCGAAGCGGCTTGACGCGCCGTTCCCAGAGGCCCACCCGGTGTCTCATATGTAGTGAACCCGGACACTGTCTTGACAAACCGCATAGGCGGTCTATATCTCCCACCGTCCGCGTTCGGGCTAGGTGGCGCCCGGCGCGTGGGCCACAACGGTTCGCGCGGTGGAAACCGGACACTTCGCTTTCGGAGAGACCCCGAATGGGGAAAGAGCTCGCAGATCGAGTACGCAAGATTCGGGACTCGCTGGCGAAAGGACTCGTAGAACGCGACGTAGCGGTACGACTCGCCTTGCTGGCGGCGTTGTCGGGGGAGCATCTTCTTCTGGTAGGCCCGCCGGGAACCGGCAAGAGCCTCGTCGCGCGCCGTCTCCGCCATGCCTTCAAGGATACGACCTACTTCGAGCGCCTGCTGACGAGGTTTTCCGTACCTGAAGAATTGTTCGGTCCGCTGTCGATCAAGGGGCTCGAGGAAGACCGTTACGAACGCCTGACCAAATCCTATTTGCCGACTGCCTCCATCGCCTTTCTCGACGAGATTTTCAAGGCCAACAGCGCCATCCTCAACTCTCTGCTGACGTTGTTGAACGAACGCGAATTCGACAACGGAACCAAGCGCGAAAAGACGCCACTTGTCGCCGTGGTGGGTGCGAGCAACGAACTGCCCGAGGGAGAGGAACTCGACGCTCTATTCGATCGGTTCCTGCTACGGTTGCATGTTGGTCCCGTGTCGAAAGAATCGTTTCCAAAACTGCTGGAATTAAGAGGAGATATTGAGGCGAGCATCCCCGAAACGATCAAGCTGACCGGCGACGAACGCGACGCAGTCCAGAAAGCCGCCCAGAGTGTGCAAATACCCGATGACGTGTCCGCATTGCTGTATGATCTTCGGGAGTGGTGCGCCGCCGAAGGGATAGTTGTGTCGGATCGCCGCTGGCGCAAAGTATTGGGACTGTTGCAAACCTCGGCGCACACCAATGGACGCGATGCCGTGTCAATCTGGGATTGCTGGTTGCTACAACACTGTCTGTGTCGAAATGACGAAGACAGCGAGAAGATATACGACTGGTACGTCTCCCGAATTGGAGTGATAAAAGAAGACCCTTTGAATCTCATTCGAATCGTCAATTCGTTGGAGAGTCGTCTTGCAAGGGACAAAGAAGGAAAATCTCAGAAGCAAGATAAAGATGGCAAACCTTTGTTTATCTACAGAATGGGTCAAACCACGACGGAGAAATCCGAAGTAGATCGCTATGGTAAAGAAGTAGAATTTCAACCCGCAATGGAGTCGACAAAACAGAAATCAGCATATGTACAGGGACAGCTCCGGAATTTGGAGGATCATCGTCGCGAGATAGATTCACATATATCTAAAATCAGCAAACAAATCAAGACCTGTAAGAACGACATCCATGACCATCTTTGGATCACGGATGATTTCTCGGAAACTGCGGCTCAAGGACTCGATAAGGTGCTCTCAGATGCCGGGGATCTCCTCAATCGATTGAAGCGAGTGGGGGAAGGATTCGAATCGTTGCCGCGCGAAGAAGAGGAATCCGACGCGGTATGAGCTCTTCGGACCTCCGGGAGAAACGCGGCGCATGACGTTCGCCCCGGATGGCAAGGCGTCTCCACCGGACGGTGGATTCGACGCCGCTTCTCTGGAGCGGAGTTATGCTTTCCTCGACGAATGCCCCGAGCGGCTGCTCGACGACGTCATTGCATCGCCCATCGGCAGCCTCCGCGAGCGGGTCCGCGGCGTGCGCGTCTGGCGGAATGCGCTTCTGGAAGGACGGCTTCCGCCCCGCGATACATGGCCTCCCGCGGAAATCGCCGACCCGGCGCGCCAAGCCTTGGAGCAATTGGGCATTGCCCGATTCTGTAAAGGCCAGCCCGAACTGGTGGACGACCTGCTCGAGGACCTCCTCGCCGCCTATTCCCGTAGGAACGACGATTTGCTTGCAGACATCGCGCGCCGGTTGCGCGAGTTGGAGGAGATCGAGCGCAAGCGGGAGGAGAAGATACTGCGCGAGCGGAAGGAATTGGAACCCAGACTCAAGTTGTTGAAGGAACAGTGGGGAGCGGAAACACGCTCCGCCCGCGGCGAGCGTCGACGAAAGCCGATTGGACCGGACGAAAAAGCTCTCCAACGTCTGCGCGCGCAAGCCGAACGCAAAGTTCTCGCCCGTCCGCGCGACGCCGATCCGACCTTGATCCGGACATGGGAAGAGCGTGTGCACCTCAAAGCTCTCCAACGTCTGCGCGCGCAAGCCGAACGCGAGGTTCTTGCCCGTCCGCGCGACGCCGATCCGACCTTGATCCGGACATGGGAAGAGCATGTGCGCCTCTGGGCCGCGATCGCCGAAATATTCGACGACCTGGGAGAAATGCTGGGGCGGGGCTGGGATCTGACGTTGGGCGTGCTCCACCGAACCGGATGGCGCGATGTTCTCCGGCTGCGGGAACTGGTCGAGCAGCTGCCCCAGCTCCGCGATATCGTCCGGTCGCTCGGTCGGCTGCACGATTCCGAGACGGCAGAGTCCGTCGCCGAACGTGTCTTCACCCCCATGCGGCGGCTGGAAGAGGAGCGGCTGGAAATCCGAACGCCCCTGGTCCCCGCGGATACGCGCGGCGTCGAGCGCAGCGGGTCCGTCGCCAGGATGCTGCCGGTCGAAGCCGCGATGCTCGGCCATCCCAAGCTGAAGCTGCTCTGGCACGCGCGCTGGGCGGAGCGGGCTCTGCTCACCTACCGGGTCGAAGGCGCCGACGTCGAGCGGACGCTTATTGAGCGCGAAGCGGCGGAAGAGACGGAGGCTCGCCGCCCGGCGCGGGAGCGGGGGCCGATTCTCGCGGTTGTCGACACGTCGGGTTCGATGCGCGGCCTCCCGGAACAGGTCGCGAAGGCGCTGATTCTGGAAGCCCTGCGCTCGGCGCACGCCGAGAAGCGCCGCTGCCGCCTCTATTCTTTCAGCGGCCCCGGCCAGGTCGTGGAGCACGAGCTCGATCTGTCTCCCGAGGGTATGGCGGGGCTCCTTGAGTTCCTCGGCCTGTCCTTCGGCGGAGGCAGCGACCCGGCAGAGGCGGCGGCCAGGGTCCTACGACAGATCCGAGAGCATGAATGGTCAAAGGCCGACGTGCTGTTCGTCAGCGACGGCGAATGGCCCGCCCCTTCCGGCCTGGTCTCGGACGTGCGGCAAGCCCGCGAGGCGGGGATCCGGTTTCACGGCATCCAGATAGGAAACCGCGGACGAACGGGCCTGCATGAGATATGCGAGCCGGTCCACGTCTTCACGGATTGGCTGGATATGGTCGATGGCGGATAGCCCGCCGCTCGCCCGAACGCATACTTGACGAGACGATCCTGGGGAGCGGCGGGCGCGCTGCCCGAGCGTGGAGCAGGGTGGACAGGGCGAGAAACGTGAGCTACGATCCCGCCAAGCGACGAAACAGGGAGGATCGGATCATGACCGTTCGGACGAGCGCCATCGCCGCCGCCGCCATCGCGGCTCTCGCGCCGCTTTCGGCTTCGGCCCAGGACTCGTACACGCTCAAGTTCCTGACCGCATGGGACGACCGCTACGAGGGGACGAAGTTCATCGCCTACCGCTACGCCGAGATGGTGAAGAAGGCGGCCGGCGACCGGATCAAGTTCCATTTCAGCGGCCCCGAAGTGGTGAAGTTCAAGCAACAGCTCCAGCCCACCGCGTCGGGCGTGTTCGATCTGAACCTCAGCGTGGCGCCCTATTTCTTCGGCACCACCGGCCTGCAAATGGCCTATTACGCGCTGCCGCCGGACTCCGAGATGTGGCGCAAGGAAGGCTACTGGCGGGACAGCGACGAGGAGTTCAACCGCTTCAACCTCACCCTCCTGGCGCACACGCTGGGCGGGTCGGGCTCGGACATCTTCCACATCCTGCTCAAGGAGCCGGTGGACAAGACCAAGCTGAAGCCGCTGGAGGGACGGAAGGTCAGGGCCAACGTCTTCTACAAGCCGGTGGTCGAGCCGCTGGGCGGGTCGATCGTGACGCTGAGCGGGGCGGAGATCTATTCGGCCCTGCAGAAGGGCGTCGTCGAGGGCGCGGCCTGGCCGGTGCTCGGCGCGGTCAACTTCAAGTGGTACGAGGTCACCAAATACATGACCCGGCCCCGCTTCGGGTCGTCGCCCTACATCATCTTCATGAACACCGACCGGTTCAAGAAACTCTCCCAGGCGGATCGCGAACTGCTGCTCAAGATCGGGCGCGACCTCGAGCGCGAGACGCCCAAGATCTTCGACGACGCGACGGAGAAGGAGATCGCGACGCTCAAATCCTTCGGCGTCCAGGAAACCTATCTGCACCCCGAGGCCGCGAAGACGATCACGGTCGGGCATCAGAAGGGGATCTGGAAGCTGGCGCTGAGCCAGAAGGCCTCGAAGGAGCGCACGATGAAGCTCTACGAGAAGGCCTTCGCCAACGGGCACGCGCCGAAGCTCTAGCCCGCACGCCTCGCCCGGTCCACGGCCTGCGCGACGCCCGCCCGCGGGCGTGACGCATCGAGGGCCGCGTCCCGACGATGAAACCGGTCGCCGCACTGTGCCGTCTTCACGACGCCATCGCGGATCTCGGCTACGTCGTCGGGTCGGTGGGCTTGGCGACGATGGCGTCCCTCTACTGCTACGAGGTCCTGACCCGTTACTTCCTCGACGTGGCCACCGATTGGGCGAACGACACCTTCTCGAACGTGCTTTGCGTGACGATCTTCTCGGTGGTTCCGCACGCGACCCGGCGGGGCGCCCATATCGCGATCAGCCTGCTGATCGAACTCTATCCGCGCACCGCGCCGGCGCTGCGGATATTCACCGGCGTCTTCGGCTTCGCGATGTGCTGCTTCGCCGCGTGGATGGGCTATTCGGAGAACGTGCGCCAGATCACGATGGGAATCGTGACCCCGGACAACCATCCGATTCCCCAGTGGTGGATGACGATCTGGATCACCTTCGGCTTCTTCGGCGCGGCGTTCTATTTCCTGCGCGGCCTGTTCGACCACCCGGCGGTGGCGCCGGTCTCCTGGGTCGCGCCCAAGGCGCCTGAAGTGGCGGCGATCGAATGATCGAGACCGAGTGGTGGATCACGCTGACGGCCGGGCTGGCCATCCTGGTCGCCCTGTTCGTGACCGGCGCGCCGATCTTCCTGGCCTTCCTGATCATCATCATCGCGGGCGTGGTGTTCGCGTTCGGCGACGCGGCCTTCAGCATGGTCGTCAACAGCATGTTCGAGACCGGGACCACGGCCGCCCTCGGCACGGTGCCGCTATTCATCCTGCTGGGCGAGGTGCTGTTCCGCTCGGGCTGCATGGAGGTGCTGCTCGATTCGATCGACAAGCTGGTGGGCCGCGTGCGCGGTCGGCAATACGTGCTGTCGGTCTCGCTGTCGACCGTGCTGGGCGCGCTCTCGGGGTCGGGCATCGCGGTCGCCGCCATGCTCGGCCGCTCGCTGCTGCCGATGATGCGCGCGCGCCGCTACGACACCAAGCTGTCGATCGGGACGATCCTCGCCGGGGCCTGCCTCGCGCCGATCATCCCGCCCAGCATCCTGGCGATCATCGTGGGCACCCTGGCCGACGTGTCGATCGCCTCGCTGCTGATCGCGGGCGTCCTGCCGGGGCTGATGCTGGCCGGCCTGTTCCTGAGCGCCTGCATGATCAAGATCCGCATCGACCCCTCGCTCGCGCCGGCGAACGAGGGCGGCGCATCGGTGAACTGGGTCGGCAAGCTCAAGGCGCTGGCCGGTATGCTGCCGTTCAGCATCATCATCTTCATGGTGATGGGGCTGATCATGCTGGGGATCGCCACGCCGTCCGAATCCGCGGCGACCGGCGTGTTGGGCGCGGTCCTGACCGCGGCCTATTACCGGAAGCTCTCCGTCCGCATGTTGTGTCAGGCGGTGGGCGAGGCCGCGGTGCTGGCGGGCGTGATCCTGCTGATCCTCGCCAGCGCGGTGATGTTCACGCAGCTCCTGGCGTTCACCGGCGCCACGCGGGCGCTGACCCAGATCGTCACGTCGATGGACGTCTCGCCGGCGCTGATGTTCTTCCTGATGATGCTGCTCCCCTTCATCCTGTGCATGTTCATCGACCAGCTCGGGCTGATGCTGGTGATCATCCCGATCTACCTGCCGATCATCAAGGCGATGGAGTTCGATCCGGTCTGGTTCTGGCTGCTGTTCCTGTTGAACATCACGCTGGGCGCGATCACGCCGCCCTTCGGCTACGTCATGTTCGCGGTCAAGGGCGCGGCGCCCGACGTGCCGATGAGCGAGATCTTCAACGCTTCCTGGCTGTTCGTCGTCCTGACGCTGTTCGGCATGGTGCTGATGGCGGTCTTTCCCGGCATCGTCACCTTCCTGCCCAACGCCATCCAGTAGCGCGCCGCCGCTCGCCAATTCGTTGTTGACCGGCGTTCGGCGACCTCACTACGCTTCGGGAAAAAGCATCCCGGAGGGAGGTCGAACCGTGAGACGACTCCATACCGCCGCGCTCGCCGCGGCGCTCATCGCCCTGGCGCCGTCGGCGTCGGCCGCCGAGGCCAAGCTCAAATTCCTGCTCGCCTGGGACGATCGCCACTCGGCCACGCCGATCGTCGGCTACGCCTACGCCAAGAACATCGAGGCCGCGTCCAGGGGCGAGATCGAATTTTCGTATAGCGGCCCCGAGGTCGTCCGGTCGCGCCAGCAGTTCCAGCCGACGTCGCGCGGCGTCTTCGACCTCAACCTGAGCACGCCGGTCTACTATATGGGAACGACGGCGGTGCTGTTCGCCTTCTACGCCCTGCCGCCGGAGCCTGAGAAGATCCGCGCCAGCGGGCTGTGGGACTTCGCCGACAAGGATTTGGAGCGGTTCGGCCAGAAGCTGGTGGCGGTCCCCGGCGGCGGCGCCAAATGCGACCAGTTCCAGATCCTGATGAAGCGGCCCTTCGACCCCAAGAACGAACTCAAGGGGGTGAAACTGCGGGCGAACGCCTTCTACAAGCAGATCGTCGAGCCGATGGGCGGGGCGATGGTCAACCTCGACGCGCCGGAAGTCTACGCCGCCCTGCAACGCGGCGTCGTCGACGGCGTCGCCTGGCCGAAGATCGGGATGATCAACTTCAAGTGGCACGAGGTGGCGAAATTCATGCTGCGCCCCGCCTTCGGCTGCTCGGTCTACTCGCTGGCGATGAATCTCGACCGCTTCCGCAAGCTGAGCAAGGCGCATCGGGAAGTGATCCTCGACGAAGGCCGCAAGCTCGAACGCTCGGCGCTGGTCGCCTTCGACGCCAAGTCGGCGGAGGAGGTCGCGGTGCTGGTCGAGAACGGCGTCAAGGAGACCCATATCGACCCGGCGCGGTTCGACGCCCTCATCCGGGCGCGCAACAGGGGGCTGTGGGACCTCGCCGCCAGCTTCAAGGGCTCGACCGACCAAGTGAACGCGGCGCGCGCCATCGCCCGCGCGCACGGGCTGGCCGAATAGCGCCGGACGCTGCCGACCGGGCGACCGGCGGCCGCCCCGATGACGCGCCCGGTCGCCGCGCTGTGCCGGCTGCACGACGCGCTGAGCGATGCGGGCTACGTCGCCGGGACGGCGGCGCTCGGCGCGATGACGGCGATCTACTGCTATGAGGTCCTGACCCGCTACTTCCTCGATCTGGCCACCGACTGGGCCAACGACACCTTCGCCAACGTGCTCTGCATCGCCATCTTCTCGATGGTCCCGCACGCGACGCGGCGGGCGCAGCACGTCTCGATCACGCTGGTGATCGAGATCGCCCCGCGGCTGCGCCCGGCGCTCAAGGCGTTCTCCTGCGTCTTCGGCTTCGTCATGTGCGCGTTCGCCGCCTGGATGTCCTACGAGGAGAACGTGCGCCAGATCGTCCAGGAGATCGTCACCGAGCAGAACCATCCGATCCCCAAATGGTGGATGTCGGTCTGGATCACCTTCGGCTTCCTGGGCGCGGCCTTCTATTTCCTGCGCGCCCTGTTCGATCGCGAGTGGACGCGGCCGGTATCCTGGATCACCCCCGGCGCGCGGCGGGCCGACGGCGCCGGGTGATGGAGTGGTGGGCCATCCTCGCGGCCGGGCTGGCGCTGCTGGTCGCCCTGTTCCTGACCACGGCGCCGATCTTCCTCGCCTTCCTCATCATCATCGTCTCGGGCGTGCTGTTGACGCTGGGCGACGCCGCCTTCGGCATGGTGGTCAACAGCATGTACCAGACCGCCACGACCGCGTCGCTCGGCACCGTGCCGCTGTTCATCCTGCTGGGCGAGATCCTGTTCCGGTCGGGCACCATGGAGGTGCTGCTCGATTCGATCGACCGGCTGGTCGGCCGCATGCGCGGCCGGCAATACATCCTCTCGATCTCGCTCTCGACCATCCTGGGGGCGCTGTCGGGTTCCGGCATCGCGGTCGCGGCGATGCTCGGGCGGTCGCTGCTGCCGATGATGCGCGCGCGCGGCTACGACTCCCAGCTGTCGGTCGGCGCCATCCTCGCCGGCGCCTGCCTCGCCCCGATCATCCCGCCGAGCATCCTGGCGATCATCGTGGGCACCCTGGCCGACGTCTCGATCGCGGCGCTTCTGATCGCCGGCATCCTGCCCGGCCTGCTGCTGGCCGGGCTCTATATGGGCGCCTGCGTCGTCCGCGTCCGCATGGACCCGTCGTTGGCTCCGGTCGAGACCGACGTGGCCGCGGTCGACCGGTGGGGCAAGATCGCCGCCGTCGCGCGGATGCTGCCGTTCACGATCATCATCTTCATGGTGATGGGGCTGATCATGCTGGGCGTGGCCACCCCGTCGGAGTCCGCGGCGACGGGCGTGCTCGGCGCGCTGCTGACCGCCGCCTATTACCGGCGGCTGAGCTGGCGGATGCTCTACGAGGCGGTCGGCGAGGCGGCGCTGCTCGCCGCGATCATCCTGCTGATCTTCTGCAGCGCGGTGATGTTCACCCAGCTGCTGTCGTTCACCGGGGCTACGCGGGCGCTCACCGAGGCGGTGACCTCGCTCGACGTATCGCCCTGGCTGATGTTCTTCCTGATGATGCTGCTGCCGTTCGTCCTCTGCATGTTCATCGATCAGCTGGGGTTGATGCTGGTGCTGATCCCGATCTACCTGCCGATCATCAAGGTGTTCCAGTTCGACCCGGTATGGTTCTGGCTGATCTTCCTGATCAACCTGACGCTGGGCGCGATCACGCCCCCCTTCGGCTACATCATGTTCGCGCTCAAGGGCGCGGCGCAGGACATCCCCATGCGCGAGATCTTCAACGCCTCCTGGCTGTTCGTGGCCCTCACCCTGGCCGGGATGGCGCTGATGGCCGCCTTCCCAGGCATCGTCACCTTCCTGCCCGGCGCCATCCAGTGACGCCGGCGCCCTCCTACCTGCCGGCCGCGGCGGCGAGCGCGCTGCCGAACCAGACCCCGGCGAGGCAGAGAAGCAGCGTCGCGGCGACGTAGGCCGCCGCGACCTCCCAACGCCCGCCGCGCGCGAGATCGAACACCAGCAGGCTGAACGCCGAAAAGGTGGTGAAGCCGCCCAGCACCCCGGTCATGAAGAGCTGCTGCGCGGCCGGGCCCAGGAACGGGCGTCCGGCCGGGCCGGCGAGGGTCGCCAACAGACCGATCAGGATCGAGCCCAGAAGGTTGACCGCGAGGATCCCCCAGGGGAAGACGCCCAGCGGATGGCGATCGATCGCGTTCGCGCACCAGTAGCGCGCCGCGCCGCCGAGAGCGCTGCCGAGCGCCACCCACAGATACGCCTTCACGGCGCGGGCGCGGCAGGCGCGGCCGCGCCGTCTATCGGAGCGCGGAGCCCTCGATCTCGCCCGACCGGAACACGTTGGGCTTGAGGAAGATCGCGAGCGACAGGCAGCCCCGGGGGGCGGTCGCCGTGTGGCGGCTGCCGGCCGGGCGCCAGACGTAGTTGCCCGCGGTCACCTCGCCCTCCTCGTCGACGATGCTGCCCTCCAGGACGTAGGTCTGTTCGAGGTCGGTATGCTCGTGGTCGGGCAGGGTCGCGCCCGGCTGCCAGCGGAACAGCGCCGTCAGCAGGCCGCGCTCCTCGTCCTCCATCAGCACCTTCATCTCGACGCCTTCGCACTGCGTCGGCTTCCACGGGATGGAATCGACGTCGACGAAACGCGAGGCCAGCGCCCCCAGCCGATCCTGTTCCCCGAGCAATGGTGTGATCGCCGCCATCGTCGCCTCCATGAGCCATGCGCCACGCGCCGCCGACTGTCCTCCATGCGGACCGCCGCGGTCAAGCCCGCGGGGGCGCCTGCCGTTTTCTCCATTGACTCGCCGGCGCGCCGCCGCGAAGGTTCCTTCCGCAATCAGCGTTCAGGTTCGCCCGCTTCGTCGGGCCGCCTGCCGAATACAACAGCCCTTGACCGGCTTGGGTTTGGCCGCCCGGGCCCGGCGAATAGGCGGGGTCTCCACATAGCCTTGTGCGGTGATTGCAACGGCCCGGCATCCGCCGGCGCCGCGGCGACCATGTGGAGACGCACAGATGCACGGAACCGGAAGACACTTCCCGACCCTCATGGCCGCGCTCGGCCTCACTCTCACGCTGATCGCGTGCGGCGGCGGTGGCGGCGGGTCCGGAGCCGTCGCAACCGGCCGACCTGCGCCTACGCCTACGCCTGCGCCTCCGACATCCTCCAGCCCTGCACATCACCTCGGAACGGCGCGCTTCACGACGCACCAGCCCGACGTGCTGCAGCGGATCGGCGCGCATCACGCCTACGCCAGGGGTCTGACCGGCAAGGGCGTCAGGATCGGGATCGACGACAGCATCGTCGACTACACGCAGAGCAGGGAGTTCGGCGACAGGGTGAAGCTCCGCGACGCGGACGGCGCCAGCCTTGCCTACAGTCACCCCTTCGGCGATTCGTTGTTCAGCGACGTCGATTCGTGCCTGCAATGGAATCCCTCTTGCCGAGCCTGGAGGGCCAATAGCCAGGGAGACGACGAAGCTCCCAACAGGTGGGTGCGCCGGATCGTGGCCGAAGCCGGGTGGCCCACCGGGGACGACTCCGTGTTCGTGGTCGACGAGTAGACGAACGAAATCCCCTTGAACGGTTGCTTCGATGGTGGGAAGCGCCGACGCTCTACGGTTCACAAGGAGCGCACGGGACTGCGGTCGCCTCGGTCGCGGCCGGGACGAATCTCGGCGTCGCGCCGGAGGCGACGATCATCCCGATCGCGCAGAACCTTACGGACGATCAGAGGGCGAACGCTCTCGCAAGCAGCGTGTTGCGATCGGTGATCGTCTCGCTGTCGGACGCGGATCGCGCACGCTTCGACAACCAGGCGGCTGGCAACCGCCGCGATGAATACGCCAAGTTCGACATCATCAACCGATCCTACGGAAGAGCGATTTTCGATCCGAACGTTGTCTCCCGGGAGATCGAGTCCGCACTCCGGTGGTATCGGCGGTATTTGCCGAAAACCCTGGACGCCATCTTCCAGGCCGACAGACCCGACGCCGAAAAAACCATCCTCGTCTACGCCGCCGGCAACGAAAGACAGCCCTGGTCCGGCCTGGGAGCGGACCTGCCCTACTACATCCCGGCGTTGCGCGGACACTCGCTGGCCGTCGCCGCGACGGATCCGGAAACGGACGCAATCGCCGCCTATTCCAACCGATGCGGCCCGCTTCCGTCGGATTGGAATTCCGCGAGACATGGGCCGCATTACTGCCTCGCGGCGCCGGGCGCCGTGCGGGCTCTCATGCCCAACCCGGCTACCCCCGGAAACGGCGACGTCGACGACGGGGCGACCGGCGCCAGCTTCGCGGCGCCTCTCGTTTCGGGGGCGCTCGCCCTGCTGATGGAGCATTTCCGGGGGACGCGCGGCAACACGGAGGTCGTCAAGAGGATGCTCGATACGGCGGATCGCAGCGGGCGATACGCCGACCTGGAGACCTACGGCGCCGGGCATCTGGATATCGAAGCCGCGCTTTCGCCCGTCGGCGCGCTGTCCGCCGGGCAGTCGGCGCATGCGCTCGACGGCACCGCGCTCCAGCTGCCCGCCGCGTTCGGTTCGGTCGCGCGGCGCGCCGCCGGCATCGAACTCGCCGCGTTCGACGAGCAGAATTTTCCGTTCTGGATTCCTCTGTCGGCGCTCGTCTCCACGCGGCAGACCGGCCGTTCCCCGATTCCCCGGTTCGACGGGGACGAAAGGGCGACCGCGCCGGCGACCGGCCTGGACTCGCTCAGGTTGCATTGGTTACCGGTCGGGGACGCCGGGAGCCCCCGGTTGCCGGACGGGTACGAGTGGGTGGCGGGCCTTGGCGAAACGTCGGCGAGCATCGCGCGCCGGCCAAGGACCGGCGGATGGGGGTACGGCCTCGGGTTCGACGATGGCGAATACCTCGGGGCGCGCAGTTCCGGCGCGTTCGGGTCGGAGCTTCGCTCCGGCATGGCGTGGATCTCCCGCGCCTTCGGGCGGAAACTCGGGGACGGTTGGAGGCTGGACGGCGCGGCGACCCTGGCGGTAAGCCGGCCGCGCTACGAGAAGGGCGCGATCTTCCAGGCGTCGTCCTCCGTGCTGTCCGCGTTGTCGATGCGCCTTGGCGACGAAGACACCGGGTTCACGATCGAGCAGCCGTTGCGCGCCGAAACCGGCGCCGGAACGTTCCGCGTGGAGAACGGAAGGATGGAGAACGGGCGAAGGCTCTACGACGAATACCGCGTTCCGCTCCGCCCCGAGGCGCGGGCGTTGCGAATGACGCTTCGCCATGAACGGAAGGCGATGGGCGGACGCATCGCCGTCGAGGTCGGCGGCGCGATGAACGCCGGCCACATTCCCGGAGCGCATGAGACGAACGTCGGCTTCGCGTACCGGCTGACCTGGTGACCCCGGTGAACCGCTTCGGCGTCCTTGCGCTTGCGTGGCTAGCCGTGCTCGGCGCGGCTTGCGCGGCTCAAGAGGATCCGGTCGGGACCTCCGGCCCGCCGGGCCCGGGCGCTGCGGTCGTTCGGGAAGGCGTCGTCTATACCCCGGCGAGCGTCGGCCCGTATGGATGCGTGCTCTACCGCGTCCGGATTCCGGGCGGACAGGCGCCCGCCGCCATGACGTATCGGAACGAGGAAGGAAGGTTCGTCTACGGACGGCCCGAACGGTGCGTCAAGAAAGCGGGGGCGCCATAGATCTTGGCGGCCGCTTCCGAGTCACTGCGGGCGAACCGCAGTTTGACGGCGAAACCATCCGCGCGCTCGGGGAGTGTTCCGCCTCGGTCAGAGACGGACCGTGACGCAAGGCGGGCCCGCCGTCATCTCGCCGATCGTCGCGGCCTCTGCGTGGCCCCGCGCATGGAAAAGCGCGACGACGCGGTCCGCCGCATCGGGCCGGCAGGAGACCAGCAGGCCGCCCGAAGTCTGCGGGTCCGCCAGCAGGTTCTTCCGCCATCGCCCGATGCCGTCGGGCAGCGTCACGCGGTCGCCGAAGCTGGCCCAGTTGCGGCCCGCGGCCCCGGTATTGAATCCCCGCCGGGCGAGGGCGAGCGCGGCGGGGAGGACGGGCAGCCGGGGCCAGTCGAGAACCGCGGCGAGCCCCGCGCCCTCGCACATCTCCAGCAGATGGCCCAGGAGTCCGAAGCCGGTCACGTCGGTCATGGCGTTGACGCCTTCGACCTCCGCCAGCTCCGCGCCGACGGCGTTGAGCCGGGTCGCGGCGTCCACCAGCTCGCGGTAACCCTGGGGGTCGATCTCGTTGCGGGCGATCGCGGCCCCCAGGACGCCGATGCCGAGCCCCTTGCCGAGGACCAGCCTGTCTCCCTCGCGGGCGTCGCAGTTGCGCTTGATCCTGCCGGGATGGGCAAGACCGATCACCGCAAGCCCGTAGACCGGCTCGGCGGCATCGACCGTGTGGCCGCCCGCGACCGGCACGCCCACCCCGGCGCACAGAGCGGCCCCGCCGGCCAGGACCCGCTCGATCTGCCGCCGGGACATCCTGTCCACCGGGAAGCCGGCGACGGCGAGGGCCATGATCGGCCTGCCGCCGACGGCATAGACGTCGGAGAGCGCGTTGGCGGCCGCGATCCGGCCGTAGTCGTAGGGGTCGTCGACGATGGGCGCGAAGAAGTCGGTGGTCGCGACGATGCTTCGCTCGTCGTCGATGCGATAGACGGCCGCATCGTCGCCGGTCTCGAACCCGACCAGGAGAGCCGGGTTCGCGGCCTGCGGCGGCAGCTTCGACAGCAGCTCCCTGAGCGCCGACGGCGCCAGCTTGGAGCCTCACCCGCCGCCGTGGGCCAGTTCGGTCAACCGCGCGGTCTTCGCGTCCATGACCGGACTCCTTTCGCTGGATCGACGTTCGGAGCGCCGGGGTATAATGCCCGCCGCCGCCGTCCGATCCAAAGGAAACGGCGCGCGCGGCCGCGGACGGCGCGGAAGGGAGCTCGCCCATGGCGCAGGAACGGGAGCGAGACGGCGTCATCGTCACCGGAGCCGGCAGCGGGATCGGCCACGCCGTCGCCCGGCGGCTGCTCGACGAGGGATACCGGGTGTCGGGCTGGGACGTGGAGGCCGGCGGGCTCGACGGCGCGAATCATGAGCGGCTGTCGTTCCGCCGGCTCGACGTGCGCGACCGGAGCGCCATGGAACGGGCGGCGCGCGAGGCCGCCGAAGCGTCGGCGCGCGTGATCGGCCTCGTCACCTGCGCCGCGATCTACCGCACCGCGCCCTTCCTCGAACTCGACGAAGCGTCGTGGGACGAGCATTTCGCGGTCAACCTCAAGGGCAGCCTGCTCGCCTGCCAAGCCGTGCTGCCGATCATGCGACGGCAGCGGGCGGGGCGGATCGTGATGTTCGCCTCGACCGCCGCGCGGGCGGGCGCGGTGAACGGCGCGCATTACGCGGCGACCAAGGGCGGCATCCTCGGCCTCGCCCGCTCGATGGCGCTCGACTACGCGCGGGAGGGCATCCGGGTCAACGCGGTCTCGCCCGGCGTCACCGATACGCCGCAGCCGCGCGGCCACCTGAGCGACGCCGAGCTCCGGGCCATGGGCGAGCGCAACCCGCTGCAACGCATTGGCCGACCCGAGGACATGGCCGAGGCGGCGCTGTTCCTGCTGAGCGACGATTCGTCCTTCGTCACCGGACAGGACCTCCGCGTCAACGGCGGCGGGCTGCTGTTCTGACGCCGACGGGCGCGGATTCCGGGAGGACGAAGATGACCAACATCCTGATCACCGGCGCGGCGAGCGGAATCGGCCGCGCCGCGGCCAGACGAATGTCGGACCGGATGCACGTCGTCGCCGCCGACCTGGACCGGGAGGGGCTGGACGCCCTCGCCGCCGAGTTCGACCGCGACGGCCGCGCCCTGTCCACGGTGGAGGTCGACGTGAGCCGGGCGGGCCCGGTCGAGCGGATGGCGGCCTGGATCGAGGACCGGGTGGGTCCGGTGCACGCCGCCTTCAACTGCGCCGGCATCCATCGCCGGGGGCCGGCCGGCGACATCGCCGAGGACGACTGGGACCTGATGATGGAGACCCACGTCAAGGGCGCCTTCCTGTGTTCGCGGGCCGTGCTGCCGCGGATGTGCGAGGACCGCCGGGGCGCGATCGTCAACATGTCGTCCGACTTCGCCGTCATGGGCGTCGCCGGCAGCGCCGCCTATACCGCGGCCAAGTCGGCGATCTTCTCGCTCACCAAGTCGATGGCGCTGGAGTTCGCGCCCTACGGCATCCGCGTCAACGCGCTGGGTCCCGGCCCGATCGACACGCCGATCCTGCGGTCGGGCCGCACCGAGGCGGAATGGAACGCGGTCCGCGCCCGCTACGCCGAACGGCTGCCGGTCGGGCGGCTGGGGCGGCCGGAAGAGGTCGCGGCCGCGCTCGACTTCCTGGTGAGCGACCGGGCGAGCTACATCACCGGCCAGATTCTGCACCCCAATGGCGGCCAGCTGAGCTGGTGAGCCGGTCGGGCCGGAAAGGGCGGACGCACGGAGCGGCCCGTCCGGCATCGGCCTCGTCGCCGCCACTGGCGATTCGTTGCAGGATTCCGGTGGAAATTTCTTGGTTTCTTTATATATCAACGGGTTACGCCGAAAAAACAGGGAAAAAGCAAGGCGAAAACCGGCCAAAAGCAGGGCGATAGCAGACGAAAAGCAGGGGGAAAACGCGACGAAATACGGGCAAGTCCGGGTCCGACGGGTGGGCGATCTTCGGGCCAATTCGTTCTCTCCCGTTCGTCGGCCGAGCCGGCACGACCCGGCAGCCCTGCGGCGCCGCGCCGCGGAGCCTCCAGCGGCGTCTTTCGACACTGGAGGAATATGGGACGGCCGCCTCTCCACGTCAAGAACAAATCGAGAATAAAATGTGAGCCGCACCGGACCGCGGGCGCTTCGGTGCGGAATCGGGCGGCGGCTAATGCATCTTCTCGCGGAACGTCCGGTGACAACCGCCGCAGCCGACCCGGGCGAAGCTCCGCATCGCCGCGGCGACGGCCTCCTTGTCGCCGGTTCCGGCGGCCAGCGCGAGTTCGAAGGACAACTTGCCGAACGTGTCGGAGGCGGCCAGGAAGCCGCGCCAGTCCCGCCAGATTTCGGGCTTCGCGCCGGTCTTGCCGGGGGCGTCGTCCAGGCTGGTTCCGGCGGGGAACAAGGCCGGCATCCGGGCTGCGCCGGCGGCCATCTCGCGGGCGCGCGCCGCCACGTCGGCGGCGCTGCCCTCGCCGGCCCGAAGATAGGCGGCGATGGCCTTCATGTGCGCGCCGTTCCGCACCATCATGTCGTGGCGCTCCTTCATCGCCGCCGCCTGCGCGGCGGCCGGCTGCGGCTCCGCCCAACAAAGGATCGCGGCGGCGAGCGCGGCGAAACCTCCCTTCCCGATCCATCCGGACATGGACGCCTCCCCGCTCGCGTTCGATCCCGCCGATGGTAGCCGGTCCGCCCCGCCTACAGCAACCGCCCCGGCCATTCGCCGTCCCGCGTCATCTTCTCGATCACGTCGAGCATCAGGGCGGAGACGGCCTTGGTCGCGCGCGACTGCACGCCGCGCACCACCGAGCTGATCGAGAGCTGCCACGAGATCGGCGGGTCGACGAAGGGGACGGGAATCATCTGCCCGGACGCGACCTCCTTCGACACGGCGAAGACCGGCAGGATCGTGCAATAGCCCTCCAGCACCAGTTCGATCATGCTGGGCAGCGAGTCGAGGTCGATCTTGACCCGGAGCTGATTCCCCGACCTGGCGGCGATCTCGTCCAGCATCAGCCGGATGGTGTGCGGGCGCGCCGGCAGCACCAACGGATACTGCATCGCGTCGATCAGGCGGATCTGCTTAATGCGCGCGAAGGCGCGCGACGGCGGGCAGATCAGATACAGGTCCTCGGCCATGAAGGGGTGGATGTGGATGCCTTCATGCGGCTTCGCGTTGTAGAGGAGGGCCATGTCGAGCCGGCCGACCTGGAGCCACTCGGTCAGATGCCCGCTCATCGCCTCGACGACGTGGAGAGCCACGCTCGGATAGCGCTCCCCGACGGCGTTGACCAGCGGAACCGTGAGGCCGCGCGCCGCCGAGGTAGGAAGGCCGAGCCGGACCTCGCCCGACGGGTTGGCGGCATAGTAGCGGACCAGCTCCTGCGTTTGCTCCAGCTGATGCAGCAGCGACCGGGCGTGCTCCAGCAGCAGCCGGCCGACCTCGTTGGGGGTCACGCCGCGCGAATGGCGGATCACCAGCTCGACGCCCAGCCGGTCCTCGAGATTGCGCAGCTGCTGGCTCAAGGCCGGCTGGGCGACGTTGAGCTGATCGGCGGCGCGGGACAGGCTGCCCGACTCGACGATGCGGACGAAGTATTTGAGCTGCTTGAAGTCGACCATCGCGCCCGTCGGCTCCCATATCGAAAATTTATAGAAGATATATCCATTATCTAATTGTTGGATAGTCGACTTCTTCCTACCGTTCCCGTCCTGGTCCGTCCTGGGCGTCTTTCATTCGGACGGGAACGCAGCAAAGGGGAGGCATCATGTCGAGAATCACGATTCATCGTGCGCTCGGAGGAGCGGCGCTGTGCGCCGCCATGCTCGCGCCGGGCGCGGGTCCGGCGGCCGCAGCGGAGGCGAATCCCTGCATCGGCAATTCGGGACCGGTCACCGGCCCCGCATCCTTCGCCGGCAAGTCCATCCGCATGGGCGCCGAGATGGCGGTGGACGAGATCAACGCCAAGGGCGGCGTCCTCGGCAAGAAGCTCCGCTTCATCCAGTACGACGACGCCGGCGCGCCGCCGCGCGGCGTGGACAACGTGAGGCGCATCGGGCTCAGGGACGGCTGCGTCGCCATGATCGGCGGCTACCACTCGACGGTGGCGCTGGCGATGCGCGACCCGATCCACGAGATCAAGATGGTCTATGTCGGGGTGATCGCGGCCAACACCAATGTGATCGAGAACGGCCGCGACCCCAACTACATGTTCCGGGTGTCGGCCAAGGACCGCTGGGTGTCCAAGTTCCTCGTCGCGGAGGCGCTCAAGCGCGCCGCCAACGACAAGGTCGGCATCATGTACGAGAACACCGGCTGGGGCAAAGGCGCCTATCCCAACATCCAGGCCGCCCTGCGCGAGAAGGGGCTGAAGGAGGTCGGCGCCGAGACCTTCAACTGGAAGGACACCGACATGACGCCGCAGCTCATCCGGCTGCGCGACGCGGGCGCCGAAGCGCTGGTCATGTGGGGGCTCGACCGCGAGGGCAACCAGATCATGCGCAGCCTGCAGAAGATCGGCTGGAACCCGGTCAAGATCGGCGCCTGGGGATTCGCCGGCAATCTGGGCGAACTGGCGGGCGAGCTCGCCAACTGCGCCCTGATCATGCAGACCTATTCCTGGATGGGCCAGCTCGAGCCGCGGGCGCAGAAGCTCTACGACATCATGCGGAGCAAGTACGGCGTCAAGAGCCAGAAGGACATCCGCATGGGCAGCGGCGTCGCCGACGCCTACGACGCCGTCCACATCATCGCCAAGGCGATCGAGTCGGCGGGCAGCTACGACCGTCAGAAGGTGTACGACGCCATGTTCTCGGTCCGGCATGACGGGCTGGTGATGAAGTACGACCCCGCCTTCGAGCGGACGGAGGAGCGCCACGACGCGATCCTGCCGAGCGCCTACAAGCTGACGGCCTGGTACGACGGCGAGTTGCTGCCACTCGACCAGACGCCTTGCAAGTAGCGAACGGCGCGGACGGACGGCGCGGGCCGCGGGGTCCGCGCCGCGGCCCGCGCGTCCGCGCGCGCAGCGCCGGCCGCCCGGCCCGACGCGCCCGGTTCGACCGATGAGCGCCGCGCTTCAGTACTTCCTGGCCGGGCTGGGCATCGGGGGCATCTACGCCCTCGTCGCCATCGGCTTCCACATCATGTGGTCCTCGGCCAAGGCGGTGAACTTCGCCCATGGCGACACGCTGATGCTGGGCGCGGTGCTGACGATCGTCTTCCTCGACCACGGCGTCCCGATGTCGCTGGCGATCCTGCTGTCGGTCGCCGCGGCCATCGTCTTCGGCGTGGTGCTCGAGCGCGTCGCCATCCGGCCCTTCGCCGAGCACGCCCAATCGATCGGCTGGATGCTGACGACCATCGCCATCGGCATCATGCTGGAGAGCTACGCCACCATCGAGTTCGGCTCCTTCGCCCGGCCCCTGCCCTCGCCCGGGGTCGAGAAACCGATCGTCGTCTTCGGCGCCGGGGTGTTCGTGCAGGAGCTGGTGATCCCGCTGGTGGCGGTGGTCATCGTCGTCCTGCTCGGCCTCTTCCAGCGCCGGACCCAGCTGGGCCGCGCGATGCGCGCCGTCGCCTTCGACCGGGCGGCGGCGGGGATCGTCGGCATCAACGTCTTTCACGTCGCCATGTTTTCCTTCGCCCTGGCGAGCGCGCTGGGCGGCCTCGCGGGCATCCTGGTGGCCCCGGTCACCCAGGCGTCGTCCACCATGGGGCTGCTGCTGGGGATCAAGGGGTTCGCCGTCGCCATCATCGGCGGCATCACCAGCGCCCCGGGCGTCGTCGTCGCCGGCCTCCTCTACGGCATCATCGAGAAGTTCGTGGACGGCTACATCAGCACCGCGGCGCGGGAAGCGGTGGGCTTCAGCCTCGTCATCCTGGTGTTGATGGCCTTCCCGCAAGGCCTGTTCGGGCGTCAGGAGTCGGTCAAGGTATGACGGCGCTCGCCCGCTGCTTCAACCCGGCGTTCATCGCCGCGGCGGCGGCGCTGATCGTCGTCCTGCCGCACATCGCCGCCAACGAATACGAGCTGCGGCTGATCACCCTGCTGCTGATCTACGCCATCATCGCGCTCGGCATGAACGTGCTCGTCGGCCTCACCGGGCTGATCTCGCTGGGCCAGGCCGGCCTCTACGCCATCGGCGCCTATACCGCCGCCATCCTGGCGACGCGGCTGGGCGTCGGCTTCGTACCCTGCCTGATATTGGGGATGGCGCTGGCCGGCCTCTTCGGCCTGCTGCTCGCCTATCCGACGGTGCGCGTGCGGGGCGTCTATCTCGCCGTCGTCACCATCGCCTTCGGCATCATCGTCGAGAACGTGGCCATCGAATGGGACGACCTTACCGGCAGCTGGGTGGGCATCTCCAACGTGCCGGCGCCGACGCTGCTCGGGTTGCCGCTCGATCACGAGGCCTATTTCGTCGTCGTCGGGGCCAGCGCGCTGATCGCCTACGTCGTCAACCTGAACCTGATGAACTCGCGCTTCGGCCGCGCCATGCGCGCCACCGCCCAGAGCGAAATCGCGGCCTGGTCGCTGGGCGTCAACGTAACCGCCATCCGCACCCTGGCCTTCGTCGTCTCCGCCATGGCGGCGGGCGCGGCCGGCGTGTTCTACGTCTTCCTCAACAAATACATCAGCCCCGACATCTTCTCCTTCACCGACTCGGTGCGGTTCCTGCTGATGGTCATCCTCGGCGGATCGGGAACGGCGTTCGGACCCGTGGTCGGGGCGTCGATCATGACCTACCTGCCGGAGCACCTGCAGGCGTTCGGACACTGGCAGAGCTTCGCCTACGGGCTGTTGGTGGCCGCGGTGATGTTCTTCATGCCGCGCGGCATCGTCGGCTCGATCGCCGAGTTCCTGAACGCGCGCTTCGGCGAAGCGCGGCCGGAAGCGGCGCCGGCGCGGCAGCCGGAACTCTCCGACGTCATCGCCGTCGAGGCCAGCGCGGGCGCGGCCTGCATCGACGCCAGCGGCGTCTCGGTCGCGTTCGGCGGCCTGATCGCCGTGGACGCGGTGAGCGAGACCATCGCCCAGGGCAAGATCCACGCCCTGATCGGGCCGAACGGGGCCGGCAAGTCCACCTTCCTCAACTCGATCTCCGGGATCCATCGGGCCGACGCCGGACGCATCGTCTTCCGGGGACGCGACACGACGAAGCTGCCCAGCTATCGGCTGGCCCGCCTCGGGCTGGCGCGGACCTTCCAGAACACCGAACTGTTCCCGGACATGACCGCGCTGGAGAACGTGCTGGTCGGCTTCCACAAGGACTATCGATCGGGCGTCCTGTCGACGATCTGCCGGCTGCCCGCCCAGCGGCGGGAGGAGCGGCGCTTCCGCGAGGCGGCGATGGCCATGCTGGCCTATGTCGGCCTGTCGCCCTATGCCGGCGAGAAGGCCGCGAATCTGGCGTTCGGCCATCAGCGGCGGCTGGAGATCGCCCGCGCGCTGGCGCTGTCGCCCAGGCTGCTGCTTCTGGACGAACCGGCGGCCGGCCTCACCCATACCGAGATCGAGGAGTTCATCGCTCTCGTCCGCGAACTCGCCGCCAAGGGAATCACGATCCTGATCGTCGAACATCACGTCGATCTGATCATGGAGATCTCCGACCATGTGACGGTGCTCGACTACGGCAAGTTGATCGCCTCGGGGAGCGCCAGGGAGGTGCAGACCGACCCCAAGGTGATCGAAGCCTATTTCGGGCGCCAGGCCGCGACCGGCGCGGCCGCGGACGCCGCGGGCTGAGGAGGCGGCGGTGGAGCCCTTGCTGGAGGTCAGCGATCTCTCGGTCAGCTACGGCCGCGTCGAGGCGGTGCGGGACGTGTCGCTCACGGTCGGGGCGGGCGAATACGTGTCGATCATCGGCAATAACGGCGCCGGAAAGAGTTCGACCCTCAAGGCCATCGCCGGCGTCGTCCGGCCCGCGGCCGGGGAGATCCGGCTGGGCGGCGAGTCGATCTTCGGCATGGCGTCCCACGACGTCGTGCGGCGGGGCTTGTCGATGATCCCGGAGGGCCGCCGCGTCTTCGCCGACCAGACGGTCGAGGACAACCTGCTGCTGGGCGCCTATTCCCGCTCGCGCAAGTCGCCGGCGGCCGAGCTGGCCCGGGATCTCGAACGCTGCTTCGCCCTGTTCCCCATCCTGAAGGAGCGCCGGCGCCAGATCGCCGGCAGCCTGTCGGGCGGCGAACAGCAGATGCTGGCCCTGTCGCGGGGTCTGCTGTCGCGTCCCCGGCTGCTGATGATCGACGAGATGTCGCTGGGCCTCGCGCCGCTGGTGCTGGAGACGCTGTTCCCGGTCATCGAGGCGTTGAACCGGGACGGGCTGGCGATCCTGCTGGTCGAGCAGCTGGCGACGACGGCGCTGCAATACGCCGACCGCGGCTACGTCATGGAGGGCTCGCGGATCCTCCTCGGCGGCGCCGCGCGGGAGCTCGCCGCCGACGAGCGGGTGATCGAGGCCTATCTGGGGCGGCGCAAGGCAGGGCGGGCGGCGCCGTGACGACGCCGCGGACCACACCCGAACTTCGACCCGGCGCGCCGTTCGCGATGGCGCGGACGCCGCGCAAACCAGGAGAATGAGGAGGACACATCATGGCGGAGAAACTGATCGACCTGACCCTGACGCTGGAGGACAACATGCCGGCGCACAAGCTGTTCCAGCGTCCGGTCGTGGTCCCGCATCTGACCCACGAGAAGACCAAGTCGTTCGATCTGGGCGTGCCCGGCGACCGGCTGACCTTCGCCACCACCTATATCGGCACCATCGACCACATCGCCACCCATGTCGACGCCTTCTACCACGTCAACCCGGACGGGGCGACGGTGGACAAGATGCCGCTCGAAATCTTCATGGGCAAGGCGGTGTGCTTCGACATGACCCATATTCCCGATCTCGGCGACATCGACGTGAAGGACATGGAGGAGGCCGAAGCCAAGGCCGGGGTCAAGGTCGACGGCCATATCGTGCTGATGAACACCGGCCTGCACGGCCGCCACTATCCGGACGTCAAGGTGGTGTGGAGCAACCCGGGGCTGACCGCCGCGGCGACCCATTGGCTCGCCGACCGCAATTCGACCCTGCACGGCGTCGAAGGGCCGTCCACCGACAAGCCGTCCTGGGACGAGTTCCCCAACCACCGCGTCTGCCGCGACCGGGGAATCTCGCATTACGAGTGGCTGGTCAATCTCGAATCGCTGGTCGGCAAGGGCGAGTTCATGTTCTACGGCCCGCCGCTCAAGATCGACAACGGCAGCGGCTCGCCGGTGCGCGCCTGGGCGGTGCTCGGCTAGGGGGCGGGCGCAGGCCCCGGGCGAGAGCGGGATGCCGGCCCCCCCGGCCCCGCCGTCCGGCGCGGGCGGCGACCAGCGGGCGCCGATCACCTTCGTGACCGGCTTCCTGGGTGCGGGAAAAACCACCCTCGTCAACCGAATCCTCGCCGATCCGAGCAGCGGCAGGTCGCTGGTCATCGTCAACGAGTTCGGCGACATCGGCATCGATTCCGACCTCATCGCGCGGTCGTCGGACGACATGCTGGAACTGACCACCGGCTGCATCTGCTGCGCCAGCAAGGACGACCTCGTCGATTCGCTCTACAAGGCGTTCATGCGCCGGGTCGGCGTCCTGGAGCCGAAGATCGAATTCGACCGGGTCCTGGTCGAGACCACCGGCATCGCCGACCCGTCGCCGCTGGCGCAGCTGCTCTATACCGACATGCAGCTGAACCTGTCCTATCGGCTGGACGCCATCGTCACCCTGGTCGATCTCAAGCACGTCGAGGGCCAGCTGGCGGCCAGCGGCGAGGCCAGGAAGCAGGTGGCGATCGCCGACAAGCTGATCCTCAACAAGCGCGATCTGGTGGACGACCGGGGGTTCGCGGCGGCCCGATCGGCGGTGGACTGCCTCAACCCCTATTCGGTCAAGGAGGTCACCCGACATGCGCGGATCGGCCTCGACAAGCTGCTCGATCTCGACCTGTTCGAACCCAAGATCAAGGACGGGGCGGTCGGGGACTGGATCGGGGCGGCCGCGACCGCGGACGGCCCCGACGACCGCGACGGCCATCGCCGCCATGGCGATCACGACCATGGCGACGTCTCGGCGGTCTGCATCGACGAGGAGCATCCCCTCGACTATCACCGCCTGATGGCCTGTCTGGCCGGGTTCGCCGAGGAGTACGGCGACGACCTCTATCGGGTGAAGGGGCTGTGCCGCTTCGCGGGCGAGGACCGCCCGGTGATCCTCCAGGGGGTGCAGCGGGTGTACAGCCCGCCGACCTACGGCGAGCGATGGCCGGGCGGGCGGATGCGGACGCGCCTGGTCCTGATCGGCAAGGGGTTGCGGGGCGGCGACATCGAGAGCCGCATCGCGGCCTGCCGGGCGGCCTCGGACCGGCCGGCGTTCGACCGCGGCATGGGCGCGATCTGACCGGCGGGCGACCCGGGAGAGGACGACGACGATGAGCGAATTCGCCTATATGACGGCGACCGAACTGCGGCGGAGGATCGCCGGGCGGGAGGTCTCGCCGGTCGAACTCGTAGAATCGTCGCTGCGGCGTATGGAGGCCCTGGAGCCCGGCCTCAACTGCTTCGCCGAGACCACGCCCGACATGGCTCTCGACGCCGCCCGGGCGGCGGAGCGGGCGGTCGCCGCGGGCGAGGAGCCGGGGCTCCTGCACGGCCTGCCGATCTCGGTCAAGGACCTGATCGCCGTCGGCGGCGTCCGCTGCGCGTTCGGCTCCCGCGCCATGGCCGACAACGTGGCCGCCTCCGACGCGCCGTCGGTCGAGCGGGCGCGGGCGCAGGGGGCCTGCGTCATCGGCAAGTCCACGACCAGCGAGTTCGGCTGCAAGGCGGTCGGCGACAGCCCGCTCACCGGGGTGACGCCCAACGCCTGGGACCGCAGCCGGACGCCGGGCGGTTCGAGCTGCGGGGCGGCGACCAGCGTCGCCGCCGGCGTCACGCCGTTCGCGCTCGGCACCGACGGCGGCGGCTCGGTCCGTATCCCCAGCGCATTCAGCGGGCTGTTCGGCGTCAAGGCGCAGTTCGCGCGCATCCCGGTCCATCCGGTCAGCGCCACGCCGACGCTCGCCCATGTCGGTCCGCTGGCGCGCAGCGTGCGCGATGCGGCGCTGCTGCTCGCCGCGGTCGCCGGCCATGATCGCCGCGACCCCTTCGCCGTCGCCGGGCCGGTCCCCGACTTTCTCGGCGCGTGCGAGCGCCCGGTCGCGGGCATGCGCCTCGCCTGGAGCCCGACGCTGGGCTATGCGCGACCGACCGCCGAGGTGGCGCGGATCGTCGGCGAGGCGGTCGGGACGTTCGAGGAGCTCGGCTGCGAGGTGGAGCTGGTCGAGAACGTTATGGACGACCCGGCCGATCTGTGGATGGCGGAGTTCTACGCCGGCGTGGGCACGCGCCTCGCGGACGTGATCGCCCGATCGCCCGAGCTGCTGGATCCGGCGGTCGTCGACGTGCTGTCCGGCGCCCTCGACCAGGAGATCGGCGACTATTACGCCAAGGTCTTCGCGCGCTACGACTTCCGCGAGAAGATGCGCGCCTTCTTCGAGGAATACGACCTGCTGCTCACGCCGACGCTGCCGGTGCCCGCCTTCGGCGTGAATCTCGACCTGCCGCCCGAACTCCCCGACCGCAACGTCGTCTCCTGGGTGTTCTACACCTACCCCTTCAATCTGACCGGCCAGCCGGCGGCGTCGATCCCGGCGGGATGGACCGGGGACGGGTTGTCGGTGGGAATGCAGATGGTCGCCAAGACCCTGGGCGAGGCCGACATCTTCCGCGCCGCCGCCGCCTTCGAAGCGGCCCGCCCCTGGGCCGACCGGACTCCCGATCTGGCGGCGTGAGGCCGACCGCCGCGCCGACGCTTCCACGGTCCGCAGCGCCGGCGCCGCGGAACCGGGAGCGCGGGCGATCGGGTCGGAAGCCAATGCCGGCCCCGCGACGAACGATGCTCGGTCCGTTTGCTTTCACCTCGCTCGTTTGCTTCAGGCCAATGAATGCATTTATTGCGTTTATTGCGTCTTCGTGTTACTCGATGACCATCACTGGATGGAGACGGCCATGATCGCCCATCGACAGCTTCCGCCGACCACGCGGGAAGCGGAGGTCGCTCGCAATTCCGGACAGGTCCTTGCCCGCTATGCCAGGACGGACCGGCCCCTGACGCTTCGCCTTGCGGACGGCGAGGAGGAAAGACCGATCGAGCTTCCCACCGGGGCGGTCTCTTTGCTTGCGCACGTCCTGGAAGCCATGGCGGCGGGGCGAGGCGTGACCCTCGTCCCCGAGCACGCGGAGTTGACCACCGTTCAGGCGGCCAACGTTCTGAACGTCTCGCGCCCCTATTTCATCAAGCTCCTGGACGAGAAGGTCATCCCCCACCGGAGGGTCGGCGCGCATCGCCGGGTCCGAATGGACGACGTCATGGCTTACAAGAGTGTGGTCGACCGGGAACGCGAGGAGGTTCTCGACCGTCTGACGCGCGAGGCGCAGGAGGACGGCATGGGTTACGACCGTTCGTGACGCGGGTTCTTCTCGACGCCAACGTCCTTTACCCCGCGCCCATACGCGATGTCTTTCTACAGTTGGCAGTGAGCGACGTCTTCCAGGCGAAATGGACGACGGACATCCATCGGGAGTGGATCGAGGCGCTGTTGCGCAACGAGCCGCACCGCGACCGCGCCGCCCTGCAACGCACACGCGATCTCATGGATCGGGCAACCCGTGACTGCTTGGTGACGGGATACGAGACGCTCGTCCCGACGCTCGATCTTCCCGACCCAGGTGATCGGCATGTCCTTGCGGCGGCGATCTTCGGACGCTGCGACGCCATCGCAACCTCGAACTTGCGGCGCTTCCCGAATGCGGCCGTCGAACCCTTCGGCATCGAAGTCCGACATCCCGATGAGTTTCTGTGCGATCGCCTTGATCTGGCTCCGGGCGCGTTCTGCGAAGCGGTCCGCAAGGTGCGCGGTCGCCTGAAGAAACCGCCGTTCACCGTGAGGGAGTACCTCGACAATCTGTCCCGCCAAGGGCTTGCGGCAACCGCTGCGAAATTGGAACGGTTTTCCGCGGACATATGAGGGTCCCGCGCATGTGCGGCCGCTTCACGCAGACCTTCTCTTGGGATCGGGCGGATCAGTTTCTCGATCTCTCCAGACCGCCGCTGAACCTCCGGCCCCGTTACAACGTGGCGCCGAGCCAGGAGGCGGCGGTAGTCCGCGCGAACCGGGACGGTCGCCGCAGTCTCTCGACTCCCGGATACGCCCCGTCTGCATCGGGGAACTCCTCCGCGGTCGGATAACCCTTTTCTCACAAAGAATTATCTCACATGCAGAGCCCCGATGCGCGACTCAGTATGAGAAATGCGGGCTAACCGTTCGTCACCGGCGCTCCCTCTTGGGGAATGCCAGTCTCGGTGGTTGCAGGGCCGGTGTCAGAATTTGCATCCCTCACGCGGCTGGGCGCCGGCCGCCCGCAACGCCTCGATGGAGTCCCGGAACGGCGCGATGGACTTCTCCGTGTTCTCCATGCGGCGCCGGGCTATGTCCATCGGACTGCATCCGAAAGCGACCGCGTTCGGACCGCCCCCCGCGTCCAGCAGCGCCTCGACCACCGCGGCATCGCCCGACAGCGCCGCGAAATGCAAGGGCGTAGCGCCCTTGGCGCGCGCGTTGACGTCCGCGCCGCCGGCAAGCAGGGCGCGGATCGTATCGGCGCGGTCGCCGGCAAAGCTCTTGAGGATCGCCGCAAACAGCTCCCCGCCTGCCTCATCCAGCATATCGAGGTCCTCTGTCATTACGGGGAACGCCTCGAAGAACGCCTTCAACAGTTCGTCGTGGCCGCCTTTGGCGTCCGCTTCCAGCGCGGCGAGGAACATCTTCGTCATGGCCGCGGCGTGCAGGGGTGTAACCCCGTCCTTGGCGCGCGCGTTGACGTCCGCGCCGCCAACAAGCAGGGCGCGGATGCCCGCGGCGTCGCCCGATAATAGCACCGTCCCGTGCAGGGGCGTAGCCTCCCACTTGGTGTCGCGCGCGTTGACGAACGCCCCGCCCGCGAGCAAGGCGCGGATGGCCGTAACGTCACCCGCGAGATGCAGGGGCGTAATCCCGTCCTTGGCGCGCGCGTTGACGAATGCCCCGCCCGCGAGCAAGGCACGGATGGCCGTAACGTCACCCCACAGCATCGCAGCGAAATGCAGGGGCGTAAACTCGTCCTTGGTGCGCGCGTTGACGGATGCCCCGCCCGCGAGCAGGGCCTGAATTGCGCCGGTATGGTCGGCCTTGACCTTGAGGATCGTCAAAAATGCGTTCCGCGTCATCGGGCCCATCGTATCGAGGCCCGCTGCTCTGAAGAATACCCTCGACACTTCGTCGTGGCCGCTTTTGGCGTCCGCTTCCAGCGCGGCGTGGAACGTCTTCATCGCGGTCGCGGCGTGCAAGGCCGTAGCCCCGTCATCGTCCCGCGCGTCGACATCCGCGCCGCCCGCGAGCAGAGCGCGGATGCCCGCGGCATCGCCCGATAGCGCAGCGAGATGCAGGGCCGTAGCCCCGGCCTCGTCCCGCGCGTCGACGTCCGCGCCGCCCGCGAGCAGGGCGCGGATGCCCGCGGCATCGCCCGATAGCGCCGCCTCGTGCAGGGGGGTCGTTTGCGCGTTGGCGTCGCGGACGGGTCCGCCGCTCGTGACGCACCCCGCTAGCAGCAGGATCGCCAGACCGGCCGCCGCGCGAAGATTCATCGGCTTGCCCATGCCCTTCCGCCGCATTGCGGCCGCGTTCCCGCGCGGCCTGTGAAATTCAGCACTCGGAGCCGCCCCCTTCGGTTTCGGCGTGCGCTTCGGCTTGCGCCTCGTCGACTCCGGCTTCCTTGAGCCGGCGCGCGTAAGCCAGCGTGTCGAAGGCGGCGACGCTCATGGGCGCATGATGGGCGGAGATGCCGGGTCGGTCAATCCCATGTCCGGGTTCACTACATATGAGACACTGGGTGAGCCTCTGCGAGCGGCGCGTCAAGCCGCTCCCAGAAGCTCCGAGGACATTCATGGCCGTAAGCAGGCTTCCGGCCATGACAAGGACCGGATACCGACTGGCGCGATGGGCCGTGTCTCACAGTAGAGCACGGCGCAGAGTTACTTCTACGCTTGGCGTGGCGACGGGACCCTGCGGCGGGTTCACCACAGGCTGCTGCTGCGTATGCGCAAGGCCGCCGGGCGCGCGGCCTGCCCCTCGGCTGGCGTCATCGACAGCCAGTCGGTCAAGACCACGGAAAGCGGCGTCCCGCGGGGCTTCGATGCGGGCAAGAAGATCATGGGCCGCAAGCGCCACATCGTCACCGACGCGGGCGAGCTATTGGTCGCCGCGCAGGCCTCCGCCGGTCGCCCCTATTTGCACGACGTTCCACTTGGCCATGAAGCGTTGCCTGTCGGTTTCCCGATCCCTGTCCCGCATCGTCGGATGCGTATAGCCTCCGGGATCGTGCTCGAAAGTGGAGCGATGGGTGGCGAACATGCGGATACCTTCGCACAAGCACTGCATGCCGAAGTCGTAGAGCTCGAAGAAAAAATCGTACCGCGGATCGAAGTTCACGCGGTGGAGCACGGAAGTACGCATGATTGCCTGTGCGGACGGGACGTCCGACGCGATCATGTCGAGACCGAGCCGTTTGCAGTCCTGCGGCCAAGTGAAGGTTTTGTGAACCGTCGTCCGGCCGTCGAGCCGGCCGAACTCGATATGCTGGGCCAAATCGCGCCATCCGCCGTCCCGTGTGCGCTGGCTTGCGATGAGAATATCGACGTCGCCCTGTGACCTCATGAGTCGTACAAGCTCCGCCGTCGAGCCGGCGTAGCTGTATTTGCTGTCGTCGCTGTAGAAGAGAAACTCGGTTTCGCACCGCTTGGCGAGCTCGAATCTCGCTTCGGAGGGTCCGGTGAGATTCCCCCCCCCCCCGGATCACGCGGACGATGGGATAGTCGTCGGCGAGCGAACGGGCTTCCGCGCACGGCTCCGGCGCGCTGTTCCGGATGAGCACGTGGTCGATGACGCCGTCCGCGAGGATGCTCTCTACGCATCTGCGCAGCTTGCTTGGCCGGCCGCAGGTCGAAATTCCCGCCGTCACAGCCCCGGAGCCCGGGCGTTTGCGCTTGCGGAACATCAAGGGAGCGATCCTTCCCTCATGAGGCGCCGGCTCGGCCGCAATAGCGCGGCGACGCGCCGTTCATCGGGCGGCGGCGATGGCGGCGCCCGGTCAGACATCGGACCGGGAGTCGAAGACGGGGGCGCGCTTCTCCTTCAGGCTGGCGAGGCCCTCGCGCACGTCGGGGCCGGTGAAGGCCAGGAATTCGAGCGCGGTCGAGGCGTCGAAGCCGGGCCCCATGGCGCGGAGCCAGTTGTTGAGCGCGAGCTTGGTCCAGCGCACCGCGGCGGGCGCGCCCGCGGCCAGCCGGGTCGCAACGTCGAGAGCGCGGTCGAACAGTTCGTCCTCCTCGACCGCCAGCGAGACCAGGCCGATCCGCTCCGCCTCCTCGCCCGACACCGGCTCGCACAGCAGCAGATAGTATTTCGCCTTCGCCATCCCGCACAGCAGCGGCCAGACGATCGCCGCATGGTCGCCCGCCGCGACCCCGAGCCGGGTATGGCCGTCGATGATGCGCGCGGTCTTCGCGGCGATCGAAACGTCGGCGAGCAGCCCGCAGACCAGCCCCGCGCCCACCGCCGGGCCGTGCATCGCCGAGACGATCGGCTTGGCGCAGTCGACGATGTTGTAGACCAGATCCCGGGTCTCGCGCCAAACCCGGGTCAGCGTGTCGAAATCCGAGTAGATGTCCTCGATCAGATCGAGGTCGCCGCCGGCGGAGAAGGCCGACCCGGCGCCCCGGATCAGGACGGCGGAGACTTGGGGGTCGGCGTCGACGTCGCGCCAGACATGGGCGAGCTCGCCGTGCATCCGGGCGTCGGTTGCATTCAACCGGCCCGGGCTGTCCAGCGTGATCTGCAGCACCCGGGGCGCCGGCCGGTCGAACTTCAACCGCCGGTAGCGCGCGTAGCGCTCGCTCATGGACACCTCCCCTCGTTGCGCTCGCATCCCGCCCGGCATCCTACGCGGCCGGGCCCGGGGTGGCGCAAAAATGAAGAGGCCGCATCGCAGACGACGACCGCGGCGCTGGCGGCCCACCGGGGCGGCGTGAGAATAAGGAGTCCCGCCGCATCGGCTCTCTGCTAACATGCGCTCTGCGCCTTCCGCGCAGACACCGGATGGGGAGCGTCATGACCGAGAATGCGACAGGCGGCGTCGCGGACGTCGAAGAGTTCGTCTTTCCGCCCGATCCCGCCGACGATTTCGACTGGACGCCGGCCACCCGCGAGGTCGCCGGCGGCCTCACCGACATGCCGGAAGGCGCCTGGCGGCGCAGCGGCGCGAGCCGGCGCGATTTCCTGCGCGGGGTGGTCTGTTCCGGCGTCGCCGTGTCCGCGGCGGCCTATCTGTTCGCCGGTCATTCGGGCGCGGCGCGGGCGGCGGCGCGCGGGGTCGAGCGGTTGATCTCGCTCGACGTGAACGGCCGCGTCCGACGGGCCGACGTGGCGCCCAACGAGACGCTGGCGCACACGATCCGCTACCGGCTCGGCATGACCGGCACCAAGATCGGCTGCAACCGCGCCGAGTGCGGGGCCTGCACGGTGCTGGCCGACGACGTTCCCATCTATTCCTGCTCGACGCTGACCCACCAGGCGCGAGGCAAGAAAATCACCACCGTCGAGGGCGTCGCCGCGCCGGACGGCGCGCTGCACCCGGTGCAGCAGGCCTTCATCGACGAGCTGGGGCCGCAATGCGGCTTCTGCACGCCGGGGCAGGTGATGGCGGCGGTCGGGTTGCTGAAGAAGAACCCCAAACCGACGCAGGACGAAGCGCGGCGCGCGATGTCGGGCAATCTGTGCCGATGCGGCGCCTACGACCACTATCTCGCCGGCGTCATGCGCGCGGCCGGGAGGGCGTAGATCATGGCCTACAGACTGATCGGCAAGGACTTCACCCCTCCGGACCTGCGCGCCAAGGTCACGGGGGCCGCGAAATACGCCGAGGACTTCCGCGCCGACGGCATGGTCTTCCTCAAGACCTTCCCGTCGCCGATGCCGCACGCGCGGGCGACCTCGATCGACGTGAGCGCGGTCGAGAAGATGCCGGGCGTCGTCGGCGTCCTGCTGCCGGGCGAGCTGAAACAGCCCAAGGACGCCGGCCACGCCATCCTGACCGCCTACCCGGTGTTCGTCGGCCAGCCGATCTTCGCCGTCGCCGCGGCCACCGAGCAGCAGGCCGAAGACGCCCTCGAGGCGGCCAAGGTGACGTTCGAACCGCTCCCCTTCTGTCTCGATCCGCTGGATAGCCTCAAGCCCGGCGGCCCCAACGCGAACGTCGGCGGCAACGTCGCCAACCGGGCGAAGATCGCGCTGCAGGAGGTCAAATGGTCGGGCAAGGACTTCGCCCTGGCCGGCGACGACAGGCTGCCGATGGGCAAGCCCGCGCGGGAGTGGAGCTTCGGCGACCTCGAGGCGGGTTTCGCCAAGTCCAAGCTGGTGCTGGAGGAGTCCTTCGTCAGCGCCGCCAACGCCCATCACGCGATGGAGCCCCGCTCGGCCGCGGCCTACTGGTCGAACGGCAAGTGCAACGTCTGGGGCTCGACCCAGTCGTCCTCCTTCGCGGTGCCGAGCTTGGCCAAGTATATCGGCATCAAGCCGAGCGAGCTCAATCTGGTCTCCGAGTTCTGCGGCGGCGGCTTCGGCGGCAAGGGCTACTCCTACCCGTTGATGGCGCTGCCGGCGCTGATGTCGAAGAAGCTCAACGGCAGACCGGTGATGATGCGGGTCAGCCGCGCCGACGAGTTCTTCAACGGCTCGGCGCGGGCCGGCTTTCAGGGCTGGGTCAAGATCGGCTTCGACCCCGGCGGGCGGGTGCTGGCCCTCGACTGCTACGTGATCCAGGACAACGGCGCCACCAATGGCTTTTGGGACTTCCAGAATTTCGGCATGGCGGCGTCGATCGTCCTCCAGCCCGAGAGCATGCGCTTCCGGGGGATCCCGGTGCTCACCAATACGCCGCCGAAGGGTCCGCAGCGCGGGCCGGGCGAAAACCAGACCGCCAACGTGCTGGAGCCGATACTCGACCGGGCGGCGCAGGAGCTCGGCGTCGACCGCCTGGCGCTGCGTCTCGCCAACGCGCCGGGCGGCGGCGGCAAGGGCGCCTCGATCGGCGGCAAGCGGACGCCGCTGACCAGCGCCTACCTCAAGGAGGCTCTGGAGCAGGGCGCGGCGAAGTTCCGCTACGCCGAGCGCGCCAGGCAGGCGGGCAAGCGCCCCGACGGCAAGATCCGCGCGGTCGGCATCGGCCAAGCCTATCACGCCGCCGGCTTCAACGGCTTCGACGGCATGGTGCGCATCACGCCGGACGGCGTGCTGCACATCCATACCGGCGTGGGCAATCTCGGCACCTATTCCTATGCGGCGACGTCGCGCGTGGCGGCCGAGATTCTCGGCTATGACTGGAGCAACACCGTCATCGAGCGCGGCGGCACCCTCAAGGCGATGCCGTTCAACATCGGCCAGTTCGGCTCCAACACCTCGTTCACGATGACGCGGACCAACTACGCCGCGGCGGTCGCGGCGAAAGCGCTGCTGCTGGAGATCGGCGCCGACCGCATGGGCGGCGCGCCGACGGACTATGCGTTGGAGAAGGAGCGCGTCGTCCGCAAGGACGGGGCGGCCTCGATCAGCTTCGCCGACGCGGCCAAGCGGGCGATGGAACTCGGCGGCAAATACGCCGGCCATGAGCTCGACCCGGCGCTCAACCCGCTGACCAAGCTGTCCGCGCGGATGATCGCCGGCACCGGCTTGGTCGCGGCCGCCAAGGACAAGCAGCCCAAGACCGGCGTCGTGCCCGGCCTCGCCGCGGCCTTCATCGAGATCGACCTCGATCCCGAGACCGGCCGGGTGGAGATCCTGGACTATCTCGGCGTCGCCGACGTGGGCGTCGTCCTGCATCCGCAAGGGCTGGACGCGCAGATCCGCGGGGCCGCGATCATGGGATTCGGCCTCGCCGCGACCGAGCGCTACGTCTACGACCCCGCCTATGGCCGCTCCAACGCCACCGGGCTCTACCAGGCCAAGCCGCCGACCTATCTCGACGTTCCCGCCGGGCTCGGCTCGCACGCGGTCACCGAGGCCAGCGATCCGCAGAACCCGGTGGGGGCCAAGGGCGTCGGCGAACCGATCCAGGGCGCGGCGTCGGCGGCCTATCTGAGCGCGGTCTCGCAGGCCCTCGGCGGGCATCTGTTCAACCGGGCGCCGGTGGTCGCGGACATGATCGTCAACGCCGCGGCCAAGCTGCCGCAGTCGTACAAGCCGCTGCAGGTCAACTGCCAGTGACCGGCGGAAAGGAGACTCTCCCATGACCGACGTCATGCACGCATTCGACCTGTACCAGCCGACCAACCTGAAGGAAGCCGCCGAACTGCTCGACGCCCACGGCGAGAAGGCGTGGCTGGTCGCCGGCGGCAAGGACAGCTTCGACTGGTTCAAGGACCGCAACAAGACGCCGGCGGCGGTGGTCGACATCGGCGGGCTGGCGCAGCTGCGCGGCATCGCCGACAAGGGCGACCACGTCGCGATCGGGGCGGCGACGACGCTCACCGAGATCGAGGACAGCGCGCTGCTCGGCCAGTCCTTCCCGCTGCTGGTCGCCGCCGCGGGCCGGGTCGCGAGCCCGCAGATCCGCAACGCCGGCACGCTCGGCGGCAACGTCGCGCAGGACACGCGCTGCACCTATTATCGCGACGGCTTCCCCTGCTACCGGGCCGGCGGCAACAGCTGTTACGCCAACACGCCGACGGCGATGAACCGCGAGCATGCGCTCTACGAGGCCTCGCGCTGCGTCGCCGTGTCGCCGTCCGACACCGCCCCGGCCCTGGTCGCTCTGGAGGCCGAGATGGCGATCTCGCGCAAGAACCAGATGCGAACCGTCCCGGCGGAGTCGTTCTTCATCGGCCCTGCGGTCGACATCACGCGGATGACGGTGCTGGAGGCGGGCGACATCCTGACCGAAGTCCGCATCCCCAAGAAATGGGCCGGGGCGCGGCATTACTTCGAGAAGGTCGCCGACCGCCAGACCTGGGACTTCGCTTTGGCCAGCATCGCCATGGTCGCCAGGACCGGGGACGGCAAGGTGACCGCGGCGCGCATCGCCTGCGGCGGCGTCCAATGCACGCCCCGGCGGTTGACCGAGGTGGAGGATCTGCTCGCCGGCGAGACGATCGGGCCCGAGCTGGAGACGCTGGCGGGACGGGTTGCGGCGCGGGGTGCCAAGCCGCTGAACTACAACCATTTCAAGGTGCCGCTGCTGGGCAATCTGGCGGCCCGGGCGGTGCGGTCGCTGGCCTGATCGCATGGAGCTGCTGCGCTACTCCACCGACGCCTGGGGGCGGGAGATTCTGCTCGGCGTATCGTGGGAGCCGTTATGGACGCCGGTAGCGGCGGCGTTCGCCGTCATCGCCGCCCACCAGCTGGCGAGGTATTGCGCGCGGAGGGCGCGGCGTGGCGCGCGGGCAGGGCATGGCCGTTGATCCGTCGCCGGGCGCATCGTCCCCCGACGTTCGTCACGCATGGCCGGACCGGTTGTTCCACTGGCTGATGGCCGGGCTGGTGGTCGTGCTGCTCGCGACCGCCTTTCTGCCGATCCTGGGGCTCCGCTTCGACTGGGTGCCGGCGCACTGGATCGCCGGCGTCGCCCTGACCGCGGCGGTTCTGTTCCACCTCTATCGCGGGCTGGTCGTGCATGACCCAACGGCGATGCTGCCGACGCGAGGCGACCTGCGCGGCCTGGTTCGCCGCGGACGCGCGGACGGGACCGCCAAGTACGACCTCGACCAGAAGCTCTATCATTGGTCGGTCGCGGTCGCGATCCTGCTGCTGATCGCGACCGGCGCAGCGATGCTGGCCAAGATCGACACGCCGTTATGGACCGCCGACCCGTCGATCCTGTCCGCATCCGATTGGGGCGTCGTCTACGCCCTGCACGGGGCCGCGGCGATGGCGCTGATCTTCTTCGTCATCCTGCACGTCTATTATGCGCTGCTGCCCGACTACCGACACCTGCTGACGGCTATGCTGTCGGGCGGTGCCGGCAGGACCGACGCGCCGGGCGCCGCCCCGACGCGGGACGATGCGGCATGAGCGACGCCGCCGGGATCCGCGATCATATCGAAACCGTCGAGGAGGCCTACGAATTCATGCTCGCCTATGCCGCGCAGGGGCGCGCGGACGAAGGCGCGGGCGCCGACGGAGCGCATATCCGGACCTTTCTCACGCGGTTCGAACGGGCGGTGAGCGACATCGCCGACGGCCTGGACGCGCTCGAACGGCTCCCGGCCGTCGACGCGGCCGGGGCGTTCGCCGGCAATCTGCGCCGGGAGTCCGAAGTCGTCGCCTCGGTGCTGCGCATCCTGCTCGCCCGCGACAACATCTCGTCGGAAGTCGTGGACAACGCCAACGGGCTGATCGCCGTCCGCGCCTATCTCACCTCGCTGTTCTTCCTCGACAAGAGCGTATTGCCGCCGCGGTGAAAGGCGGGCGGCGGCTTGCGCCCGGGCGGGCTTCGGGCCATAGTCGGAGGATCGGGGCGGGGCGCGGATGCTGCGGACGTCGCAGGGGAAACGGTTGCGGAGGAAACGAAGGTGACCGACTACTGGCTGAACAAGCTCCTCTTCGACCTCCAGGGTCCGGGCGGCAAGGAGCGCTGGGCGACGGAGCGGCCGGCGGTGCTCGACGAATACCCGTTCTCGCCCGAGCTCCGCCAAGCCCTGATCGACGACGACCTCGCAGTGATCCAGCCGCTGGCGAATCCCTATCTGCTGCGCTTCTACCTGCTGATCTGCGGCTATGACGACGCCCAGTCGATCGCGGCCCTGGGCGCGCTGAGCGAACGGCGGCGGGAGGACAGACCCGATGGCTAGGCTGGTCGGCGGCTTCGCCGCATCGCACGGGCCCAACATCGCGCGCCGCTGGGAAGCGATGGAGCCCGAGACGCGGGAATGGATCGAGACCCGGTTCGGCGACATGCGCCGGCGCCTCGCCGCGCTCCGGCCCGACGCGCTGGTGGTCCACACGACCGATCACTGGGTGAACTTCTTCCTCGACAACATCCCCGCTTTCTGCGTCGGCATCGGCGACGAGCACGAAGGTCCGCCGGAGCCGTTCATGAAGCCCGTCTTCCCGCACGAGACGCTGCCGGGCCATGCCGGGCTCGGGCGTCATCTGCTGGAATGCGCCTTCGCGGCCGACTTCGACCCCGCCTACTCCCTCCGGCTGAAGCTCGATCACGGCATGTGCGTGCCGATCTGGCTGCTGGGGCTGGAGCCGATGCCGAAGATCGTGCCGGTGCTGATCAACCTGGTCGAGAAGCCCTTTCCGAGCCCGGCGCGCTGCCTCGCCTGGGGGCGCATGCTGCGCGCCGCGATCGAGAGCTACCCGGAGGACCTCCGGGTGGCGGTGCTGGGGACCGGCGGCCTCAGCCATTCGATCGGCGAGACCACGATGGGCTGGATCGACGAGCCGTTCGACCATGCTTGCATCGAACTGTTCCGCTCGGCCCCCGACGAGAAGATCGCGGCCGATCTCGACCGGATGCTGGAGACCACCGGCAATGGCGGGGCCGAGGTCCGCGCCTGGGCGGTCGCCCACGCGGCCGCGGGCGGCCGCGGCTTCGACCTGATCGGCTACACGCCGATGCCCATGGCCCTGATCGGCTGCGGCCTGGCCGAATGGCGCGTCGCGGCATGACGCGCCGCCTTGCGCGCCTTCGTTGCGACAGGAGGGATTGATGAACGCCACCGTCGTCGAGAAGCTCGCCGTCCCGTCGGTCCGCGAACGGGTGAGCCGCGAGGAATGGGACGCGAGGGTCCAGCTCGCCGCCGCCTACCGCCTCGCCGATCTGCACGGTTGGGCGACGACGCTGATCTACAACCATATCTCGGCGCGGGTGCCGGGGGCGGAGCATCATTTCCTGCTCAACCCGTTCGGACTCCGCTACGACGAAGTGACCGCGTCGAACCTGGTGAAGATCGACCTCGACGGCAACATCCTCGACGACACGCCCTACGGCATCAACGAGGCGGGCTACGTCATCCACAGCGCGATCCACGCCGCGCGCGAGGACGTCCATTGCGTGATCCACACCCATACCGAAGCCGGCATGGCGGTCTCGTCCCTCGAGGAAGGAATCCTGTTCGTCAACCAGGACGCGCTGATGTTCTACGACAACGTCGGCTATCACGACTTCGAGGGCATCGCCGCCGACACCGCCGAATGCGCGCGGCTGGCGGCCGACATCGGTTCGCATTACGCGCTGATCCTGCGCAACCACGGATTGCTGACCGCCGGGCGCAGCATCGGCGAGGCCTTCGTGTTCATGTTCTTCCTGGAAAAGGTCTGCAACGCCCAGCTGCGGATGATGGCGACGGGCGGCAAGGTGATCCATCCGCCCAAGGCGGTCTGCGAACACACCGCGCGGCAGTTCGACGTGACCAACAAGCCGATGGGCGGGCGCGAGTGGCCGGCGCTGCTGCGTAAGCTGGACGCGCTGGACCGCAGCTACCGCGACTGACGGGGCCGCCATGGCCCGGATCACCGAAGTCGCCCCCGACGTCTACCGGCTCTCGGCCTATCACGCCGCAGCCGACTTCCAGTTCAACAGCTTCCTGGTGCGGGACGACGAGCCGCTGCTGTTCCACACCAATCTGCGCGGCTTCTTCGCCGAGATGCGGGAGGCCGCCGCCCGGGTGCTCGATCCGGCGACGATCCGATGGATCGGGTTCAGCCATTTCGAGGCCGACGAATGCGGCGCGCTCAACGAGTGGCTGGCGCTCGCCCCGCGCGCCGAGCCGCTATGCGGCTTCGTCGCCGCGCGCACGAGCGTCGGCGACTTCGCCGCCCGTCCGCCGCACGTACCGGGCGCGGACGAGCGGATCGAGACCGGCCGCCGCCGCTATCGGCTGATCGAGACCAAGCACGTCCCGCACGGCTGGGACGCCTGCCTCCTGTTCGAGGAGACCGCGGGGACGTTGTTCTGCTCGGATCTGTTCGGCCATAACGGCGCGGTCGAGCCCTCGATCGAGGCCGGCATCGTCGAGCGCTGCGGGGCCTATACGCGCGGCCAGCAGGAGGGACCGATGTCGCACTCGATCCCGTTCAATCGCCGCACCGAAGAGATCCTGGCCGGTCTCGCCGACCTCGATCCCCGTACGCTCGCCTGCATGCACGGTTCGAGCTTCACCGGCGACGGCCGCGCCGCCCTCCGCGATCTGGCGGCGATGCTGGCGGAGGTATACGGCTGATCCGATCGCTCCGCCGGCGGCGGGGCGATGCGGAGGACATGCGCGCATGGCGGCGGATACGCTGAGACTTGGCGCCGGAGAACTCACGCGACTCATCGCCGAAGGAGAAAGCGCGCGGGTCGAGTTCAAGGAAACGCTCAAGGGGAACGCGCCGGAACGGATTCGCCAAGCCGTGTGCGCGTTCGCGAACGACCTGTCGGGCGCCGGCCGCGCGGGGGTGGTCATCGTCGGGCTGCGCGATGACGGCGCGCCCTCCGGCCTCGCCGTCACCGATGAGCTGCTCCGCCGGTTGGCGGACATCCGAAGCGACGGAAACATTCTGCCGCCTCCGGCGCTGCTGGCCGAAAAGCGGCGTTACGGAGACGCGGACCTCGCCGTCCTCTCCGTTCTGCCGTCGGATTCCCCTCCGGTGCGGTACAAGGGAAGGATATGGGTGCGCAACGGCCCGCGGAGAAGCGTGGCCAGCGCCCAGGAAGAAAAAATACTCAACGAACGGAGGCGTTCCGCCGACCGGCCGTTCGACGTATCGACGATACCGGGTACGGGGATCGCCGACCTCAACCGCCGCCAGTTCGAGGACGAGTATCTGCCGAACGCCGTGAGCCGGGAGACCCTGGAGGCGAACGACCGGAGTCTTTCGGAACGGCTGGCCGCGACCAAGATGATCGCCTCCGTCGATGACGAACGGGCGACGCTTCTGGGCCTGTTGGTCGTCGGAAAGCGGCCGCGCGACTTCGTTCCCGGAGCCTATATCCAGTTTCTTCGCGTCGCCGGCGCGAGTCTCGCCGACGAGATCGCCGACGAGGCCGTGATCGACGGGACGATATCCGACATGCTGCGCGAGCTCGACGGCAAGCTGGCGATTCACAACCGACGTCGCGTCGACTTCACGGGTCGGGACCGGGAGCAGCGAACGGAAACCTATCCGCCGGAGGCGCTTCGACAGCTGACGCGCAACGCAGTCATGCATCGAACCTACGAGGGGACCAATGCCCCGGTCCGGGTCACATGGTTCGACGACCGAATCGAAATCCAGAGCCCGGGCGGGCCGTTCGGCGCCGTTACCGGGGAGAATTTCGGTCGTTCCGGCGTCACCGATTACCGCAACCCCGATCTGGCCGAGGCGATGAGAGTTCTCGGCTACGTCCAGCGATTCGGCGCCGGCCTGCCGATCGCCCGGCGCCTTCTGCGGGAAGCGGGCCATCCCGAGGCCGAATTCGTCGTCGAGCCGACGCATGTGCTCGCCGCGGTCTCGGCGTCGCCCGATCCGCCGGGGACGTTGCCGTGAACGCGCCCGTTCTCACCTTTTTCAACAACAAGGGAGGAGTCGGCAAGACGTCGCTGGTCTACCATCTGGCCTGGATGTTCGCCGAGGAAGGGGAGCGGGTTCTGACCTGCGACCTGGACCCCCAGGCCAATCTGACCGCTTCGTTCCTGGACGAGGATCGGCTGGAAGCGCTGTGGGGCGGGGAGACCGGCAATCGGACGATCTATCAATGCGTGGAGCCGCTGACCCAGGTAGGGGATCTGCGCGAACCCGAGCTTCAGCGCATAGCCGGTCGCCTTCGCCTCATTCCGGGCGATCTGGCGTTGTCGGGCTTCGAGGACGATCTTTCGGGCGAATGGACCAAGGCGCTGGACGACGCGCACCGTTACCGACCGTTCCGGATCCTCACCGCTTTCTGGCAGGTCATGCAGATGGGCGCCAGGGCCATGGACGCCTCGATCGTCCTGGTCGATGTCGGGCCCAATCTCGGCGCGCTCAACCGGTCCGCCCTGGTCGCGACCGACTATGTGGTCGCGCCGTTGGCGGCCGATCTGTTTTCTCTGCGGGGGCTGCACAATCTCGGACCGACTCTGGCCAAGTGGAGACAAGGCTGGTCCAGGCGCCGCGACGGCTGGACGACGCCGGAGTTTCCGCTGCCGCCCGGGGAAATGAAGCCGATCGGATACGTCGTGCAGCAGCATGGGGTGCGGCTTGGCCGCCCGGTCAAAGCATACGACATATGGGTCCGGAGAATGCCCGAAGCCTACGCCCGGTATTTGATGGGGCGACAACGAGGTCCGTTCCCCGCGATGCCGGCCGACGACGACGATTGCCTCGCAACCGTAAAGCATTTCCGGAGCCTGGTTCCCATGGCCCAGGAGGGGCGCAAGCCGATCTTCGCGTTGCGCAACGCCGATGGAGCGATCGGCGGCCACGCCGCCGCGGTGGCGGAGGCGCACGCCGACTTCAGAGCGCTCGCCCGATCGATCCGCGAGAGAATCGGGACGGGCGCGTAACCGCCCGCTTCACGGACGTTTCGCCTTCTCCTCCAGGGCCGTCGCCGGGATCACGTTCTGATCCAGGGCCGCGTCCTTGTCGGCGTCCATGCCGAAGGCGACCGCCATCAGCTGGCTGTAGAACACCACCGGCATCTTGAAGTCGGTGCCGAAGGTCTTGTTGATCCGATCCTGGTACATCTCGACGTTCTGCTGGCATAGCGGGCAGGGAGTCGCGATCACGTCGGCCTCGGCGGCCTCGGCGGCGTCCAGGATCCGCTTGATCAGATGCAGCGTCTTGTCCGGGCTGATGACCGAGACCGAGCCGCCGCAGCAATCGGTCTTCACGTCGAAATCGACCGCGGTCGCTCCCACCGCCTCGATGAAGTCGTCGAGAAACTCGGGGTCTTCATAGGTGTCGTACTTGCCGCCGGCGTCGGTGTTGGCGAACGGGCGGACGGTCTGGCAGCCGACATAGCCCGCCACCTTGAGTCCGTCGAGCGGGCGGGTGACCCGCTCCCGGATGCGGTCGAGACCCACGTCGTTGACGATCACCTCGCAGGCATGGCGGACCATCAGGTCCTCGTCATAGGAAAGATCGCCTTCGGCGAGAGCCTCGTTGACGTTCGAGCGCAGCTTGACGTCGGTCTTGATCTTCTCGTTGGCGGCATGGGTGTTGAGATAGCAGGCTGCGCAGCCGGTCAGGATGTCCTGCCCGCCCTGCCGCTGGGCGTTGGCGAGGTTGCGCCCGGACAGCACCGTATTGGGCAGGTAGCCGCCCTCGATATGGCCGATCGAAGCGCCGCAGCAGTTCCAGTCGTCGAGCTCCTCGAGCTCGAGCCCGAGCTCGGGCGCGACCGCGCGGAGCGACCGGTCGAGATGCGCGGCGCTGCCCTCGGAGCTGCAACCCGGGTAGTAGGTGAATTTCTTGCGATCCTGCGCGCCGCCGCCGCCGTCGTCACTCATCGCCTGCCCCCTGCCCGTCGCGCCGCTCGATCTCCCGCGCCTTGCGCAGCATCGCCTTCAGCCCCTTGGTGTCCTTGATCTTCTTCGGCCGGCCCAGCGACATGCGCCCCTTGCGCACCATGTCGAAGGCGATCTTGCCGTTCTGCAGGCCCTTCTTCACGCCTTCCACCGGGCCGCCCGAGAAGTAGTAGCCGGCGGTCACCAGCCGCTCGTCGGTGCGGCCCAACGCCTCGGTGCTGCGCCAGAACGCCTTGGCGAAGCGCGCGTTTTCGGATTTCCCGGCCTGGGGATAGCCCTGCTCCACCGCCTTGGTGTAGAGGTCCTGGAGGATGTACGCGACCGGCACTCCGCGCGGGCAGCGGACCACGCAGCGATAGCACAGCACGCAGTTCGACATGGTGTTGGAGGTCATGACGGCCTCCTTCATGCCGGCGCGGATCATCATGAACAGCTTGCGCGGCCCGTGATCCATCTCGACGCCGATCGGGCACGAGCCCGAGCATACGCCGCACTGCATGCACATCGACAGCTTGTCGCCGCCGTCCACGTTGTCATGGACCCAGCGGGCGAATCCCAGATCGTAGGCCTTGCCTGGCGCGGGCGTCGGCGCCGCCATCATTCGAGCCCCTTGAACGGGTTGGGTTCGAGGCCGCCGACCGCGGCCGCGAACTCGTCGATCAGACCGGGGACGCGGCCCGAATCCACGATCGCCACCTCTTCGCAGGCGATGCGCGACCGCTCGAAGCCGAGGCCGGTCAGCGTCTCCTCCATCCGCGCCATGCGCTCCTCCGCGACTGCGCTCCCCTTGACGAAATGGCACTGGTAGTCGTCGCCCGACTTGCAGCCCATCAGCATGACGCCGTCGAAGCCATGGCCGAACGCGTCCGAAATCCACGCCATGGTGACCGACCCCAGGCAGCGAACCGGGACGATACGGACGGAGGCGCTGTAGCGGCGGCGCGCGATCCCGGCCATGTCGAGCGCGGGGTAGGCGTCGTTCTCGCAAGCCAGGACCAGGATGCGCGGCGGCGCGCCCTCGTCCGCCGGCATCTCGACCGAGGCGATCATCCCGCTGACCATCCGGACGTTGTAATCGTCGAAACCGATCGTCTGCACCGGACAGGCGCCCATGCACACGCCGCAGCGGCGGCAGCGGGTTTCGGCGACCGCGGGATAGCGGTCCGGGCCGATCTCGATGGCGCCGAACGGACACTCCATCGAGCAGCGGCCGCACTGCGTGCAGGTGTCGAGGCCGAACCGCGGCAGCGACAGATCGCCCACGCGCGGATGCAGGGCGGCGCCCGCGCCGGCGTTGCGGATCGCCTGGATCGCCTTGAGCGCCGCGCCCGCCGCGTCGTCGACGGCCTCCGCTATCCCCATCGGCCGGCGCACCGGGCCGCAGGCGTAGATGCCCGACCGCCGGGTCTCGTAGGGAAAGCACAGGAAGTGCGAATCGGCGAAGCCGTCGGCGAGCACCGGCAGATGCGGCCCCTGCCGGTATTGGAGGTTGAGGACCGGGCCGCCGGCGAGCGGCGCGCCGGCGCGGCGCGGCGCGGCGGTCTCGCCCGCCGCTCCCAGCGGAGCCGCCGGGTCGATGTCGGGCATCGGCGCGGCCGCGGCGCCGTCCTGGGCCGCGGCGTCGAGATCGGTCGAGTTGGGGACCAGCCCGGTCGCCAGCACCACCATGTCGAGGCCCGCGAGCGGGACTTCCTGGCCCAGCAGCTCGTCGTCCACCAGCACGGTGAGCGCGGAATCGACCGATTTCACCTTGCCCTTCAGGAAGATCACGCCGGCCTCCTGGGCCTCGCGGTAGAACTCCTCCATCGCGCCCGGAGTTCGCAGCTCGTCATAGACGACGTAGACGCTCGCCTGCGCGTCCGCCCGAACGATCTGCAACGCCTGCTTGATCGAGACGCCGCAGCAGATCGACGAGCAGTAGGGCAGGTGATCCGGATCGCGCGAACCCGCGCATTGGAGGAAGGCGACGTAGTTGGGCGCCCGTCCATCCGACGGACGCGCGAGCCGACCCGCGGCCAGCATCCGCTCGAGCTCGATGCCGGTCACCACGTCGGGCGACGAACCGTAGCCCAGATGTCCGAGATTGGCCGGGTCGTATTCGCGCCAGCCGGTCGCGACCACGATCGCGCCCACAGTCTCGGTCGCCTCGCCGTCCGGGCCGCGCAGCCGCACGGCGAACTTGCCGGGCATGCCGGCGGTGCCGGCGACGGTGGTCCGGGTCCTGACCTCGATCGCCGCGTCCGCCTCGACGGCGGCGGCGAGCGCGCCCACGTCGTTCTCGGCGAGCCCGCGATAGGGCGGACGATAAGGCATCCGCCGGCTCCATTCGCGCGCCCAGCCGCCGAGCGCGCCCGAGCGTTCGACCAGCAGGACCTCTTGTCCGGCCGCGCTGGCCTCGCGCGCGGCGGTCAGGCCCGAGACGCCGCCGCCCACCACCAGGATGCGGGCGCTGAACGGCCCCTCGATCATCGGTTCGGGCAGGGCGACGGATGCGGCCTCGGCGACCGCCATCCGCAGCTGGTCCACCGCCATCGCCTGGGTGTCGGGATCGTCCGGCGGATGGGTCCAGGCGACCTGCTCGCGCAGGTTGGCGCGGATCACGGGCGCGCCGTCGAAGCGGAAGCGGTCGCTCATGACCCGCCGCGAGCAGGCGCCGATCACCGCCCGGTCGATGCCGCCGCCGGCGAGGTCGTCCCGGATGGCGGCGACGCCGTCGTCCGAGCACAGGCAATCGTGCCGACGGACGAGCGGAGCCGCCGCCGCGCCGGCGAGGCTCGCTACGTCGAGGGCCGCGCCGATGCCGCAGCCCTCGCACAGATAGACGCCGGTCTTCGCTCCGATCACGCCCGCCTCGCCCCCTGTCCCGCCCGCACCGCCTGGATCGCGCGCAGCGCCGCCGAGGTCGCCGACTGCACCGAGAGCGCCACGTCGATCGGCCCCGTCGCCGCGCCGGCGGCGAACACGCCGGCGTCGGGCCGGCCGGCGTCGGATCCGGCCAGCCCGCCGTCGGCCGACGGCAGGACGAAGCCGTGCTCGTCGGTTTGCAACGCCGCGGGCGGGGCGCTTGCGGCCGCGGGCTCCATCCCCGCGGCCAGCACCACCAGATCGTAGGAACGGGCGAAAATCTCGCGGCTGATCGTATCCTCGCCGCACACCATCGGGTTGCCGTCCCGGTCGTCCTCGATGGCGCCCGGCTTGGACTTGACGAAGCGGACGCGCGCATCGGCGCGCACCCGTTCGTAGAAGTGGTCGAGCTTACCGTGGGCGCGGATGTCGATGTAGTAGATGTCGACCTCGGCGTCCGCATATTGCTGGCGGACATAGACGGCGTGCTTGAGCGAGCCCAGGCAGCAGATGCCGGAGCAGTAGGACAGGTGGTTGTGATCGCGCGAGCCGGCGCACTGGATCAGCGCTACGCGCTTGGCCGGCCGGCCGTTGGACGGCCGCAGAATCCTGCCGCCGGTCGGCCCGGTATGGTCGGCCAGGCGCTCGAACTCCATGTTGGTCACGACGTCCGGGTTGCGCCCGTAGCCGTAGCCGTCGATCCGGGCCGCATCGTAAGGCCGCCAGCCGGTGGCCCAGACGATGGCGCCGACGGCGAGTTCGAAGGTCGTCTCCCTCTCGTCGAGATCGACGGCGCCATACTTGCAGGCCGTCTTGATCCGGTCGGCCTCCGGGGTGCCGATCGCCTCGGGGGCGATGACGTAGCGCGCGGGGAAGGCGTGCTCATGCGGCAGGTAGGCGGCCTTGACTTTGCTCATGCCGAAATTGAACGGATCCGGGACCTCCAGCTCGGTCGCCCGGGCGCAGTCGCCGCAGGCGGTGCAGCGGGCGTTGACGTGGCGCGGGAAGGTCCTGACGGTCGCGCTGTAGGCCCCGCGCCGGCCCGAGACGGCGGCGACCGTCGCCATGGTGATCAGCCGGATGCGCGGGTTGTCCCTGATCCGCCGGAAGTTGATCTCCAGCCCGCAGGTCGGCGGGCAGAGTTTGGGGAAGTAGCGATTGAGCTGGGCGACGCGCCCGCCAAGCGCGGGGCCGCGTTCGAGCAGGACCACGTCGTGGCCGGCTTCCGCGGTCTCGACCGCGGCCGTAATGCCAGCGATCCCGCCGCCGACGACCAGGATGATCTGGCTGGCGACCCCTTCCGTCATCGAGCAACCCCCATCCGAACGCGCCGGCGGCGCGCCGGGAACGGCGCGAGGCCGCCTCTCGCTTCGGCGGCCAACCTATTGCAGAATGCGCGCGCGGGCAAGCGGAGGCGGAACGCGACGATGGACGCCGGGGAGGGGCGAAGAAGAAGAACCGGCCGATGACGACGGAGGCGCGCCGCTACTACGTCGTCTCGCCGGACAACGGCCACGCCGCCGGTTATGACCGGACCATGGGGGCCGAGACCGCGGCGCTCGCCCATGGCGACGGGGCGCATGTGGTGGACACCATGGGCATGCCCTACCAGCCGTCGGTCCGCATCGTCCGGGACGGCGCGCTCGCCTATGTCGGCTACGGCATCTTCGACGGTCGCCGCGGCGCCGACGCCAACCTGATCGAAGCGGCCAAGACGGGGTATCTGCCGATCGTCAAGGCGTTCCTCGCCAAGGGAGCCGACCCGAACGCCGCCGACCGCGACGGCGGGACGGCGCTGATCTGGGCCGCGGCGCGCGGCAAGGCCGACGTGGTCGCCTGCCTGTTGGCCGCGGGGGCCGACATGAGCGCCGCCGATACGGGCGGGCTGACGGCCCTCGGTCTGGCGGTGCGGAAGAAGCGGGCGGAGGTGATCGACCTCTTGCGCGCCGCCGGCGCCGACGACGTCGACGAAGCCGGCGGCTGAACCGGGCGAGGCGGGCGCGGATGGACAGGCTGGTTCCGCCGCATGGCGGGGGCGGGTTGAAGCCGCTGCTGGCGCCGGAGGAGACGCGCAAGGAGCTGCGCGCGCGGGCGGCGACGCTCAAGCCCGTGCCTCTGACGAGCCGCGAGGCGTCCGATCTGGTGATGCTGGCGATGGGCGCCTATTCGCCGCTCGAAGGGTTCATGGACCACGACGACTGGCGCGGGGCCTGCGAGGACATGCGGCTCGCCGACGGCCTGTTCTGGCCGATCCCGATCACCCTGTCCTGCGCCGGGGACCTAGCCGGCGGGATCGAGGCGGGGCGGGAGGCGGCGCTGGTCGACGGCGCGTCGGGCGAGACGATGGGGATCCTCGAAGTGACCGGCAAATACCGCATCGACCGGTCGTTCGAATGCGCCAGCGTCTTCCGCACGCGGGATGCGGCCCATCCCGGGGCGGCCAAGGTGATGGCGCAAGGCGAGTTCAACCTCGCCGGCCGGGTGACGGCGTTGAGCGAAGGGGGCTGGCCGGAGGCCTATCCGGACCTCTACCGCCGGCCGGCGGAGACGCGCGCCCTGTTCGCCGAGCGCGGCTGGTCGCGGGTCGCGGCCTTCCAGACGCGGAACCCGATGCATCGGAGCCACGAATATCTGGCGAAGCTCGCGATCGAGGTCTGCGACGGGCTGCTGATCCATCAGGTGCTGGGCGCGCTCAAGCCGGGCGACATCCCGGCCGGGATACGCGCCCGCGCGATCGCGGCCCTGGTCGATACCTATTTCGCGCCCGGCGCCTGCGTGCAGGCCGGTTACCCGATCGAGATGCGCTACGCCGGCCCGCGCGAGGCGCTGCTGCACGCCTTGTTCCGTCAGAATTTCGGCTGCTCGCATCTGGTCGTCGGACGCGACCATGCGGGCGTCGGCGACTATTACGGCCCGTTCGACGCGCATCGCGCCTTCGACGAGATCCCGGAAGGCAGCCTGGCGACCCGGCCGTTGAAGATCGACGTAACCTTCCACTGCTACAAATGCGAGGGACTCGCCACCGGCCGCACCTGTCCGCACGGCGAGGAGGATCGGCTGAACATCTCCGGCACCCGCCTGCGCGAAATGTTCGCCAACGGCGAGGAGGTCCCGCGCGAATACAGCCGCCCCGAAGTGATCGAGATTCTGCGCGCCTACTACCGCGACCTGGCGTGAGGACGAACGGCGCGCGCCGTTCGATTCGGGCGGGCGCCGGGCGGCGCACTTGACAAGCGTAATATGACATGCTACAAATAGTTCATGATACGGAGCTTCGGAAGCAGGGCGCTGAAACGGTTCTTCAAGCGTGGCAAGGAACACCGCATCCACGCCAGCCACCGAGAGACCGTGCGGGACATCCTGGCGCGCCAGGACGCCGCGGCGACTCCCGAAGACTTGAACCTCCCAGGTTTCCGGCTTCATCCGCTGACGGGCGACCGCGCGGATTGCCGGGCGGTGACGGTGCGAGCCAGTCGGCGAATCACCTTCCGCTTCGAAGACGGCGACGCCTTCGACCTCGACTATCTGGACTACCATTAGGGATCAGGCAGCCATGCATACACCACGCAGAGAGCAACAATATCCAAAACGGTATTTGGGCCATGATCATGCACAACCCGCCCCATCCCGGCGGGGTCGTCAGGCGGCAGTGCCTGGAGCCTTTGGGACTGACGGTCACCGAAGCCGCGAAGGGCCTCGGCGTTTCGCGCAACACGCTCTCCATGCTGCTCAACGGCCGCCTCGGGATTTCTCCGGATATGGCCGTCCGCCTCTCGCGCGGCTTCGGCGGCAGTCCGGAGAGTTGGTTGCGACAGCAGATGCAGTACGACCTATGGCGGGCGCAGCGGCGCGCCGCAGACATCCGGGTGCGCAAGTTCGAGGCCGCCCCGCCCGCCGGGTAGTCTTCGATCGGCGCGCGGCGGGTCTTCGTCCGCGTTCGATCGGCGCAAGGGCGGAGCCGCTCCCCGCCGATAAATCCCGCGACCGGCGTTGACCTCGCCGGGGCGAGCGAAAACAATGCCGGGCCGCGCGGGTCGCGGCCGGAAGGCGGAGGCGGGATGGCCGAGCACGACAGCGCGTTCGTCGATGTGGGCGGATGCAGGATCGAGGTCCTGCAAGGCGGCGTCGGCGCGCCGCTGCTGTTCCTGCACGGGGCCGGCGGGGCGAGCCGCTGGATGCCGTTCATGGACCGGCTCGCCGAGTCCTACCGGCTCGTCGCGCCCAGCCATCCGGGTTTCGGCAGATCGGATACCCCGGACTGGCTCGACAACATGTCGGACCTCGCCTTCTTCTATCTCGATTTTCTGGAGGCGCTCGACCTCCGCGAGCTGCACCTCGTCGGCAACTCGCTCGGCGGCTGGCTCGCCTGCGAGATCGCGGTGCGTTCGATCGAGCGGCTGCGGACGCTGACGCTGGTCTCGCCCGCCGGCATCCACCTCAAGGGCGCGCCCAAGGGCGACATCTTCCTGTGGAGCCCCGAGACGCGCGTCCGCAACACGTTCCACGACCAGGCGCTCGCCGAGGCCCGGCTGGCGCAGCAGCCGACCTCGGAGGAAGCCGACATCGCGCTCAAGAACCACTTCGCCACCGCCAAGCTCGCCTGGCACCCGAGATTCTACAACCCCGACCTCGGCAAATGGCTGCACCGGATCCGGATCCCGACCATGATCCTGTGGGGCGCGGACGACCGGATCATCCCCGTCGCCTACGCCCACGCCTTCCGGGAGCTGATCCCGAACGCCGAGCTGCGCATCATCCCGGCCTGCGGCCATCTGCCGCAGCAGGAGGCGACGGACGATTTCGTCGCCGGCGTGCGAGCGGTCGCCGACGGAGTCCGGCCATGAAATTCTTCTTCTTCCATCTGATGCCCTACGCCCATCTCGACCTCGATTACGACAAGGAGTTCGAGGCGGCCTACATCACCCTGCCCAACAGCTTCTACGATCCGAAGCGGGGGCATGCGCTGTACGAGCGCTACCTGGACGAGCTGGAGCTGGCGGATGCGCTCGGCTTCGACGGCATCTGCGTCAACGAGCACCACCAGACCGCCTACGGCATGATGCCCTCGCCCAACCTGCTCGCCGCGGCGCTGGCCCGGCGCACCGCGCGGGCCAGGATCTGCGTGCTCGGCCGGGCGCTGCCGCTGGCCGCCAACCCGCTCGTCATCGCCGAAGAGTTCGCGATGCTCGACAACATGACCGCCGGCCGGTTCATCGCCGGCTTCGTGCGCGGCCTGGGCAGCGAATACCACGCTTCCAGCGTCAACCCCGCCTTCTCGCTCGAGCGGTTCCGCGAGGCGCACGACCTCATCGTCCGCGCCTGGAGCGAGACCGGCCCGTTCCATTTCGAAGGCAAGCATTACCACTTCCAATACGTCAACCCGTGGCCGCGCCCCTACCAGACGCCGCACCCGCCGATCTGGATCCCATCCCAGGGATCGACCGAGACCGTCGAATGGGCGGCCCATCCCGACCGCAAATACACCTATCTCATCACCTACAGCCCGGTGGATTCGGTGATCCGCAACATGGCCGCCTACCGCGCCCAGTGCGAGGCCTACGGCTATCGCTGCGCGCCGGAGCAGCTCGGCTGGGCGGTCCCGATCTACGTCGCCGAGACCGACGAGATCGCCGCCCGCGAGGCCCGGCCCCATATCGAGGCCTTCTTCAACAAGTTCCTGCGCGCCCCCGTGGAATACAAGCTCCCGCCCGGCTATTCGTCGATGGGTTCGTTCAAGCGCGTGATGGAGCAGAAATACAAGATCCGCGAAGGCTTCATGAGCTTCGACATGCTGACCGGGAGCGGCATGCTGATCTGCGGCGGCCCGGCGACCGTCGCCGAGCGCCTCGCCGGCTACCAGGCCGAGATGGGCCTCGCCAACCTGATCGCCACCCTCCAGTTCGCGACCCTGCCGCGCGAGCTGACGGAGAAGAATCTCCGCCTGTTCGCCCAGGAGGTGATGCCGCTGCTGAAGCCGCTCGGCGAGACGCCGCCCGGGGCGGCGGGCGTCGCGGCGGCATAGGCCGGGTCGCGGCGACGGGCGCGAACGGGCCGGGCCGCGCGCCGGCGCCGGCCGCACTCCCCGGGGAGGCGTGAAATGCGCCGGATCGCGGCGTCCGCCTATGTGCTGCTCGCCCTGACGGCGCTGTTCTGGGCCGGAACGGTGATCGCCGGGCGCGCCGTCGCCGACGAGACCCTGCCGCTCGCGCTCAACTTCTGGCGCTGGGTGGTGGCGCTCGCGGTGGTGGCGCCGTTCGGTTGGGCCGGGCTGCGCGGTCGGCTCGCCCTGGTGCGCGCGCATTGGCGCCTGCTCGGCGTCCTCGGCCTGCTCAACATGACCGGATTCGGATCGCTGATGTTCGTCGGGCTCCAGCACACCCAGGCCCTCAACGCATCGCTCCTGCTGGGAACGATGACGATCAACGTGGTGATCCTCTCCTGGCTGGTATTGCGGGTCCGCATCTCCGCCGCGCAGACGCTGGGCGTCGCCGCCGGCTTCGCCGGCATGGTCGTCATCGTGGCGCGCGGCGACCCGGCCGCGCTGGTGACGCTCTCGGTCAATATCGGCGACCCGGTGATCTGGCTCGCGATCCTGTGCTACGGCTTCTATTCGATCTTCCTGCCGCGCGTGCCGGACGAACTGCCGCTGGCGAGCCTGATGACGGTGCTCTGCGCCGTCGGGGTCGCGACCTGCCTGCCGCTCCATCTGTGGGAGGCGCTGGCCCGGGGGCGCTCCATGGCGCCGGGCGCGGACGCGCTCTGGGCGATCGCCTATCTCGGCGTCTTCTCCTCGCTGCTCGCCCAGACCTTCTGGGCCGCGGGCGTGGCCAAGGTCGGAGCCAACACGGCGAGCTACTTCATCTATCTCGCGCCGGTGTTCGGGACGGTCATGGCCGTCGGGCTGCTGGGCGAGACGCTCGCCCCCTTCCACGTCGCCGGCGTCGCCTTGATCTTCGTCGGCATCTTCCTCGCCACCCGCCGGATCGCGTCCGGCGGTTGACCGGGCTATTCGGCGGCGCGCGCCGCCGCCGGCGCTCTGGGAAGGGAGACGCCGACCAGACAGTCGCGCGTCACCAGGGCGGCGAGTTCGTCTTCGCTCCACCCCTCGGCGCCCTCGGGCCGCATCGGCAGCACCAGATAGCGCATGTCGGCGTTCGAGTCGTGGACGCGAACGGTGACGTCCTCGGGGATTTCGGTGCCGAATTCCGCCAGCACCGCGCGCGGCTCGATCACCGCCCGCGAGCGGTAGGATTTGCTTTTGTACCAGTCGGGCGGCAGGCCGAGGATGGTGCGCGGATAGCAGGAGCAGAGGGTGCACACCACCATGTTGTGCACCTCGGGCGTGTTCTCGACCACGACCAGTTCGGCCCCGGCCATCGGGATGCCGAGCTCGCCCGCCGCGGCCGTGCCGTCGGCCATCAGCCGCTCCCGGAAGGCCGCATCTGTCCAGGCCTTGGCCGCGATCTTCGCCCCCAGATGGATGCCGCGCGAATCCATGAATTCGAGATTCCGGCGGACCTCCTCCGCGGTGATCACGCCCTTCTCGATCAGCAGCTCCTTGATCGCCTCGGCCATCAACTCGTAATGGCCGGTCTCGTCGACGTCGTGCGCGCCGTCGTCATGCCAGCGCAGGACCTCGCCATGTCCGTGGTCATGCCCATGGCCGTGCGCGTGCGCGTGGCCGCGATCATCGGTCATCGTCGTCCTCCCCGACCGCCCGGAGCCAATGTTCGTAGATTTCGAGGTCGAGCGTGTCCCGCGCCGGCCCCCGATAGTCGGGCCACAGCTCGCGTTGCGTCAGCCGCACCCGATACAGGTGGCGCGCCGGCAGGCCGTCGAACCCGTAGGCCAGTTCCTCGGGGTTGGGAAAGGCGCCGCAATAGCGCTCGATCACGCCGGTCTTGCCGCGCGCGTAATGGGGCGTCCGACGATGGCCGGGTGGATGGACCGCGGCGATCCGCACCCGGTCGCCGGGCGAGAACCGCCGCGGCGCGGCCGCCGCCCCGGTCACGCGCCGCCCTCCAGCCGCGCCCGGATGGCGGCCATCCGCCGTTCGATCTCGGCCCCGGCGACCAGGCCCTTCTCCTCGATCAGATTGCCGAGCGCCGCGGCCCAGCGCCGGAAATACGCCTCGTCGTACACTTCCGGGGGCAGTTCTTCGAGCGCCCGGCGGACCTCGTCCACCGTTATCAGCCCTCGTTCGCGGAGCGCCCCGACGACCGCGGTGAGGCTCTTCGCCCAAGGCTCCGCCTCGTGCGCCTCGAGATCGATCGGACCGGCCGGCCGGCCCCCGAGATCGTGCTGCCCCTGCATCCCTTCCCGTCCCTCGCGCCGGACTCCATCATACCGGACGCCGGCGGCGATGGGAGGCCCGCGCCCGCAACGACGCCGCGCGCTCGCCCGCAACGGCTTCGCGCAGGCCTTCGAGCAGGCTTTCAGGCTTCGCCATACGCCCGCGCAGCTCCGCCCGCCCGCGTTCGAGCCGATCGCCCTGCGCGCCCCGCCCAACGCCCTGCCGGAACGTCAGCCCGACGACGGCGGGGGCGGCGATGAGTTCCGGAGTGATTCCGCCGTCCATGGAGCGATCCTATGGCGGCGGGTCCGCCGGAGCAACCGCCGGCGCGCGCGCCGTCATGACGTCGATCGCCGCCGGATGAACGACCGGGCGTTCCCCACCGGCGCCCCCGGCGAGGCCGGACGGGACGGTTCGCGGCGCGCCATGCCGGCCCGTCGGCCAGCGATTGCGTTCTTTTACCCACCACATCGGCAGATAAGTCGATCCCGGGATCGCGCCGTTCTCGATTTTGTCGGGATACCACCCTATCGGAATTGGTCCACAATCCGGGAAACGGCATCCATGACTTCGGTTGCTGCCTCGTCGTCGCGTCCGTCTTGCGCCAATTTACGCCGCAGTCGGTCGAAGATCGCGCGGGGGTCTCTCGTTTCCGCGTGCAGCTTGAAGAACTCGATCCAGTGTTTGGCTGGAATACCGGAGATTTCCTGATCCCGCATGGACAGGATGTAGTCGTTCATTAGGTCTTCGAGCCGTGCGACCCGGCCGAAGTTGCTTCCCCCATCCTTGACGGGTTGGTCGGCGATCTTCGTTTTGGGTTCTGGATAGGGATGCACAGTCTGATCGGGCGGGCTGACCCGCCGCTCGTTCGTCGCGTCGGTCGTGTTTCTGACGTTCGTCCACCACCAGTTCCTGTAGGTAGCGATATACCGAGCCTGCTCGACATACGGCTTATGGACGACGGGTTCGCCCGAAAGGACATACTCCAGATGCCAGGGAACGACGACTAGCAGATCCTGTGGAGCGCATGCGTTCGGCGACACGGTGTATCTGAAACTGGGCTCCCCCTCCCTGGAAAGCAGATACCAGCCCTTGAGTTCGATTCCGAGCACGGCCGCGTTGACGCCGTCCGCTTCAGGGGCGAGCAACCGGACATCGGGGAAGGTTTGCGCCGAGCGCACGAACCGGTGTCCGGGCATATGATTGCTGGGATCCCAGACGTGCCGGATCCGGTTGAGAGTTTCGACCACCTGGACTTCGATCGTGTTGCCCATGACGGTGTTGAGGCTGAACAGATCGTTGGCGTCGAGGCCGTCGATGCGAGCCGTCGTCCGGAAATGGGCCGGGACGGCATTGAGCGCTTCTTGCACGAGACGGACGAGCTCTCCCGTTTCGTCCCCTTCGGGAAACCGGTGCCGGCGAGGCGTTTCTCCCGATGTCGACGTCATGCCGCGGCGGCGGGCGGGCCCGCGGTCGCCGCCGCGGCCAGCCTTTCCTGCGCGAGCGATGCGAAGCAGGAATCGGGTTCCGCGGCGAAGGCGTTTCGCCCCATCTCCACCGCGGCCGCGGAGGCGGAGCACAGGCCGCCGAACGGCTCCCAGATCGTGTCGCCCGCGTTCGAGGCGGCGTGGACGATCCTGCGCATGAACGCGATCGGCTTCTGGTTCAGATGGGCCGTCGCGTTCCTTCCGGGATTGTGCATCCGCGGGGCGACGCGGCGTCCGCCGCCCCGGTAGCGTTCCGCGCCGTTGAGCGGCGGGTGCGACCAGACGTTGGTCAACCCGTGTTCGTGGCTCCACGGATGGCGCAGCTTCGCCCACTCCGCCGCGGTCAGGGGCCGCTCGCCGTCGATCGAGAAGTATGGGCGTCCGGCCGCGGCCCCGTGTTCGTTCGCGTAGGACGCCAGGCGCTCCATCATGTCCGGCGGCGGGAAGTACCAGAGCCAGTCCTGCGTGAGGTATTTCCGGGTCGCGGCGTTCCGCACCCCGCAGGCCTCGTTGGCCTGGCGAAGCGGCATACCCGTCCGTCGCCACTCCGACCGCAGCCATTGCGGCGCGGACAGGCGGCCGGTCGGCGTCTCGAACGCGAGTCGGCGCCGATAGAAGACGCAGACCTCGGTTACGGTCGGCAGCCGGCGGATGGTGTCGCCGTTGACGTTGCCCGCGATGTGGCCGACTCCCTTGTCCCACAGGATCGTCTGGACGTAGTCCCAACCGCTTTCCGCCAGCAGGGGATGCACGGTCGCCCAACCGATCTCGGTGTTCCAGAACCAGAGCGTCGTCGCCGCATGGGCGCGTTTCGCCCAGGCGGCCGCATGGGCCTCGTACCATTCGCCCAACCGCTCCGGAGTGCGGGGATCGCCGGGGAAGCCGCCGACGCCATAGGCGCCGTCGGAGACGATCAGGTCGGGCGAGTCCCAGTCGGCGTAGGCGTCTTCGGCCCGCCCTCGATGCAGCACGCAGCGTCCGCGCCGATTTCCGCCCGATGGCGTCGCCGTCGCCCGCGTCCCGCGCATGAAGGAGCGCCGCCCTATCTCAGCTCGCGGCGCACGATGTCGGCGCCTTCGACCATCGCCGCGAGCTTGCCGAAGGCCACGTCGCGCGCGATGTACTTCATGCCGCAATCGGGCGCCACGACGATGCGCTCCGGCGGCAGCGCGTCGAGCGCCTTCCGGATGCGGGCGGCGACGACGCCCGCGGTCTCGACCGCCGGATCGCCCATGCTGATGACGCCGACCATGACCGTCTTGGACGGAAGATCGGCGAGAATCGAGAGGTCGAGGTCGGGCTGCGCCGCCTCGATCGAAATCTGGTCCGCGGCGCAGGCCTCGAGCTCGGGCAGGAAGGAGTAGCCGCCGGGCCGTTCATGCACGATGTGCGCGTAGCCGAAGCAGAGATGCACCGCGGTCGTGCCGTCCACGCCGTCGAGGGCGCGGTCGATCGCCGCGATCGCATAGTCCCGCGCCTTCTCCGGCCGCGCCTGCACGTAGGGTTCGTCGAGCTGCACCACATCGACGCCGGCGGCGAACAGTTCCTTGATCTCGGCGTTGACCGCGGCCGCATAGTCCATCGCCGCCGACTCGTCGTCGGGGTAGTAGTCGTTCTGCGCCTGCTGGGTCATGGTGAACGGGCCGGGGATGGTGATCTTCCGCCCGCGGTCGGTATTGGCGACCAGAAACTCGGCGTCGCGCAGCTCGATCGGGCGCTCGCGCCGGATCGGCCCGGCGATGCGCGGCACCGGGTTGGGATGGCCGGTGCGGTCGATCGCCGTCCCCGGCCGGTCGATGTCGATGCCGCCGAGCGCGGTGGCGAAGCGGTTGGAATAGCTCTCCCGCCGAATCTCGCCGTCGGTGACGATATCGACGCCGGCCCGCTCCATGTCGCGGATGGCGACCAGCGTCGCCGCGTCCTGGGCCTCCTCCAGCGACTCCGCCGCCACCTTCCAGACCTCCCTGGCCCGGACCCGCGGCGGCAGCCGGCTCTTGAGGTTGTCCCGATCGACCAGCCAGTCGGGCTGGACGTAGCTCCCCACCACGGTGGTCGGCAGCAGCTTGTCGATCATCGCGCGCTCCTCCGCCGCCGACCATACGCCGCCGCCCGCGGCGGCGCATCCTCCGCCGGTCGGCAATCGACCGGGCGGACGGCCCCGGTCAACCCTCCGCTCCCGCCCGGTCGAGGACCCGGTCGAGGATCCAGTTGTCCACCGCATGGACGCCGGCCTCCCGATCCGACAGCCGACCCGGCCGGGCGTGCGGCGAGGCCAACCCTTGCTGCTGGCGGATTACGGCCTGGTTGTCCTCCGGATGCGACCGGTCGATTCGGGCGTAATAGGCCGCGGCCACCGCCTCGAAGTCGGCCCGCTCGACGGTCCGGCGCGGAAAGCACGAGCCGACGACGATCCGGGTGCGCGCCGGCGCGAGGGGCTGGAACGCCATCCACCACAGGCAGTCGGCGGTGAAGACGAAGAAGGCGGCGGGATGGACGGCGACGAAATAGGTCCCCGCCAGCGCCCGCCCGTCGGACCCGACGGCGGGCGGGAACACCGTCCCGGCGTCCAGCCGCGCCGCGATCGTGCCTTCGTGGCGCAGGAACGATCCCGACCACTCGCCGCGCGCCGTGAGCTGATCCGGATACTGATCGCTGAGCGACGCGCGATGGACGGTGGCGACGTGATAGCTCTCGCGCTGGTTCTCCAGGCACAGCTTCCAATTGGCGGCGACGTCGTATTCGCGCCGCCGCACGCAGACCGTATCCACGCGGCCATGCGCCCCGAGCTGCGCCGGCAGGTCGCCGAGATGCCCGGCGAGGCCGACCGCGCCTTCGTCGAGATTGACGAACAGGAAATCGGCCCAGGCCTCGAGCCGCACGCGAATCAGCCCATGCGCCGCGGCGTCGAACCCCGCCGCCCGCTCCATCCCCGCGGCGGCGATCAAGCCGCCGTCCAGCGCGTAGCTCCAGCCGTGATAGGGGCAGGCGATCGCCCGACAACTCCCCTCGCCCGAGACCAGCCGCGAGCCCCGATGCCGGCAGCTGTTGGCGAAGGCGCGTATTTCCCCGTCGAGGCCGCGCAGGACGACGATCGGCGCCCCGGCCGGCTCGGCGGTGAAATAGCTTCCGGCGTCCGGGATGCGGTCGGCATGGCCGATCAGCAGCCAGTGGCGACGGAAGATGCGCTCGATCTCGCGGTCGAAGAAGATCCGCGACGTATAGCACCAGGGCGGCAGGCTCTCCGCCTGCCGGAGCGGCCGCCTGACCCCGGCGTAATGCGCCGGGTCGAATATGTTCTCGGCTGCGCGCATCGCCGGATCGCCGGAGCAAGGCTGCTGGCGCGCCCGGCAGGATTCGAACCTGCGACCTCTGGCTCCGGAGGCCAGCGCTCTATCCGGCTGAGCTACGGGCGCGCGCCGCCGGAGCCTACGTCAAGCCGGGGCGGGGCGCAAACGCGCGGGCGAGCGGGCGCCTCGCCCGAAGACGGCGGCGCGGCGGGGTCCGCGATCCAGGCGGCGATGTCGGCCAGGACCCGCTCGGCCGCCAGATCGCGGAGCAGCATGTGATAGCCGTCGTCATAGGCGGCGGCGCGGACCGGCGACCCCGCCGGGACGCCGGCCAGCAGGTCGGCGGTCGCCGCGGCGGGGACGAGCTGGTCCCGCCGCCCGTAGACGATCAGCGTCGGCCCGACGAGAAGCGGAGCCGCGGCGAGCGCCGCGTCCATCAGCGTCACCAGGCCGTGGATCGCATCGACCCGCGTCTCCTTGATGACCTTCGGGTCGCGGGCGAGCGCGCGCAGCATCGCGGCGTTGTCGGACGGCGTGACGCCGAGGCCCCCGCCCGACAGAGCGAGCCACGGCGCCGCGCGGACGAGCAGCCACAGCGTCCAGCGCTCGGCGAGGCTCATATGCCGGCGACCCCGCACCGCGGGCGCGACCAGGATCGTTCCGGCGAAGGCCGGGCGGCCCGGCGCGGTCGAGACCAGCAGCGCCACCGCGCCGCCCATGCTGTCGCCCAGCAGATAGACCGGCGTTCCGGGATGGCGGGCGGCGATCAGCCGCAGGGCGGTCCCGGCGTCCTCCGCCAGCGCCCGCGCGCCGGGCCAGATGCCGGGATGCGGCGCCGCGCCGAAGCCGCGTTGGTCGTAGGCGTAGGTCGCGACGCCGCACGCCGCCCAGAACCGGCCGGCTCTCTCGAACGCGGCGGCGTAGTCGTTGAAGCCGTGCAGCGCGACGATCGCGGCCCGGGGCGCGCCCGCCGGCAGCCAGCGTCGCAGCGGCAGCCGGGCGCCGTCGGCGGCGACGATCGACCCGGCCTCCAGCCTCGGCGGCGCGACCGCGGGCCCGGGCGGCTCGATCCTGGGCGCGCAGCCCGCCGCGCCCAGGGCGAGAGCGAGGGCGAAAGACGCGCCCGCGCCGACGCGCCGCGCGGTTGATCGGCGGGCGGGTCGGCGTATCATCGGGCGGCGTCGCGACCCATCGACGCCGGGCGAACGGACGGACATCCCCGCCATGACGCGCACCGATCCTCCCGAGACCATCGAGGTGGACGACGCCAGCGTCGCCTGCGACGGCGGCGACGGCGCGCTCGGCCATCCCCGGGTCTATCTGAGCCTGACCGGCGCCGGCCGGGTCGAATGCCCCTATTGCGACCGTCTGTTCGTGCGCGCCGCCGGCGCCTCACGGCGCCGCCGCGGTTAGGGCCCGGGGCATGGAGCACGGCCGGTTCGACTACTCGCCGATCGTCGACCGCGAGCCGCTGGTATTTCCCGGCGGGGCGCGCGTCGCCGTCTGGGTGATTCCCAATATCGAGCACTTCCACTTCGACAAGCCGTCGACCTCGGTCACGCCGGCGACCGCGCATCTCCGGCCCGACGTGCTCAACTACTCGTGGCGCGACTTCGGCGTCCGGGTCGGCGTCTGGCGGCTGATGGAGGTGATGGAGAAGCACGGGATCAAGGGGACCGTAGCCCTCAACTCCGAGGCCTGCGCGCGCTATCCGCGCATCGTCGAGGCCGGCAACGCGCTCGGCTGGGAATGGATGGCGCACGGCTCCACCAACTCGGTGTTGCTGAACGATCAGACGGAGGAAGAAGAGCGCAGCCTCATCCGCGAGGTCATCGACGCCATCGAGGCCGGCGCCGGCGCCGCGCCCAGGGGGTGGCTCGGCCCGGCGCTCAGCGAGTCGTACAACACGCCCGACCTCCTCGCCGAAAACGGCATCGAATACGTCTGCGACTGGGTCAACGACGAACAGCCCTATCGCATGAACGTCAGGACCGGCAGGCTGATCTCGATGCCCTATTCGATCGAGATCAACGACATCCCCGCCTTCCTCGAACGCGGCATGTCGGGCGAAGAGTTCTATCGCATGGTGGTCGATCAGTTCGACGTGCTCTACGAAGACGCCGCCGGCAGCGGGCGGGTGATGGCGATCTGCCTGCATCCGTTCCTGATCGGCCACGCCTTCCGCAGCAAATATCTCGACCGGGCGCTCGCCCATATCGGCCGGCGAAGCGAGGTTTGGATGGCGCGGGGCGGCGACATCGCCGACTGGTACGTCGCAACCCGGCCGGGCGCGTAGCTGCGCCGGGCGCGCCCTATTTGGCGAGCGCCCGGGCTACGTCGCCCACCGCCTCCACGTCCTCGCCCACGTCGAACAGGCAGAGAATGCGGCAGGGACAGGCTTCGAGGCCGTCATAGCGCCACGGGAAGGCGCCGATCACGCAGCGCTGGTCGAGCACCCGCTCGATGTCGCCGCCGACGTTCTCGGCGTGGATCAGCCCTTCCTGAAAGGCGTAGCTGTGGAAGGGAAAGATGTCGGAGCGCACCTTCCGGCCCGACAGGCTGTGGGTGTATTCGTAGGCGCCGAAAAACTCGGCGCAGCTCATCCCCACCTTGTCCTCGAACTGGCGGGCGAGGTCGGCGCGCGAATGGCGGATCGACGTGTTCATCGCATGATCGCCCGAGCCCGCGTCGATGCCGAACCATTTGATCTTCTTCGCCAGCATCCACTCCAGCAGCTCCAGCTTGCCGCCCGGATGCATGCAGAAATACCGCACCAGATCCTGCTGGGGCCGGCCCTCGTAATAGCGGTGATAGCCGGTATGGATGATCAGGATGTCGCCCTCGCGGATCTCCACCGGCGCGGCTTCGAGCATCTCGGGCGTGATCACCGCCCAGTCCTCCATATGCCGGGAGACGTCGACGACGGCGCCGCGCCCGATCAGGAAGTCGAGCGGGTAGGACGCCATGTCGCCCTTCGCGTCGGTCGCGTGCATGGCGCCGTCGATATGCGTGCCCACATGCATCGCGGTGTCGATGCGCTGGGCGACGATCATCTGGGTCTGGAGGTTCTGGGCGTAATACATCTTGTTCCCGGCATAACCGACCCAGCCCGGCGTGTGCGCGTTCATCAAATGCGACAGGTCGACGATTCTCATGGCGCCGCTCCTCCTCGGGCTCCGGCCTCCGCCGTCCGCCCCGCGCCCGACTGTAGCGAAGAAGCGAGGCGCGGGCTAGAACCGGTCGGGGCGGTAGGGCGTCATGTCGATGCCGGGGTCGCGCCCGGCCGTCAGATCCGCGATCAGGCGGCCCGTGACCGCCCCGAGGGTGAGCCCCAGATGGCCGTGGCCGAAGGCCAGAAAGGCGTTCGCAAAACGCGGCGAGCGGCCGATCACCGGCAGGCTGTCGGGCATCGACGGCCGAAAGCCCATCCACCGCGTCCGCCCCGCCCCGTCGAGACCGGGAAGCAGCCGCCGGGCCATCGGCAGCAGCATCTCGGCGCGCCGGAAGTCGGGCGGCGCGCCGAGTCCGGCCAGCTCCGCCGTGCCCGCCAGGCGGATGCCGCCGCCCATGGGCACGATGGCGAAGCGGTGGTCGCCGACCAGCACCGGGCGCCGCAGCGCCACCTTCGGCTCGGGCAGCATCAGGTGATAGCCGCGCTCGGTGTCGAGCGGCGCGGGCGCGCCGAGCTTCGCCGCCCAGGGCCGGGAGAAGGCCCCGGCCGCGACCACCAGCCGGTCGACGTCATGGCCGCCCGACCCGGTCACGATCCGGCGCGCCCCGTCCGCTCCGGTCTCGATGTCGGTCGCCTCCTCCCGCAGCAGGACGCCGCCGCTCCGCAGGAACGAGTCGGCGAGGCGCGCGGTCAGCGCCAGGGGATCGTCCACCGTCATGCAGTCGGGCGCGAATACGGCGCGGTTCACCTCGGGCGCCAGCGCCGGCTCGAACTGGCGGATCTCGTCCCGTCCGAGCTCCTCCAGCCGCACGCCGCGCCGGCGCCGGAGCGCGTGGTCCCGCTGCGCCGCCCGGTAGGCGGCGTCCGTGCGATAGGCGAACAGCACGCCGGACGGCCGCAGCAGGCCGCGCGCGCCGGCGGCGTCGACCAGCGGCGCATAGGCGGCCAGCGCGCGGTCGAGCAGCGCGGCGAGCGACGCCGAGATGCGCTCCACCGCCTGCGGCCTCGCCGCCGCGGCGAAGCGCAGAAGCCAGGGCGCGATGCGCGGCAGATACCCCCAGCGGACGACCAGCGGCCCCTCGCGGTCGAGCAGCATCCCCGGCGCGCGGCGCAATACGCCGGGGGTCGCGAGCGGCACGCATCCTTCGACCTGGAGCAGGCCGGCATTGCCGAAAGACGCGCCCCGCCCCGGCGCGTCCCGGTCGATGACGACCACGTCATGGCCGTCGCGCCGCAGATAGAGCGCCGCGCACAGCCCGACGATGCCGGCCCCGAGCACGGCTATGCGCCCGGATCGCCTCATTGCCCCGCCATGCCGGAGCCGTGCGCGCCCGTCGCCGCGGTCGGCGAGCATCGGCCCTCGACCCGGCGGAGCGTCAGGTTGACCCGCCGTCCTTCGACCCGCATCGCCTTCGGCAGCGCGTGCTCGAAGTCGCGCTGGCAGCTTCCCCACATGATCAGCAGGTCGCCATGCGCGAGCGGCAGGCCGACGCCCGGCCCCCCGCGCTTCCGGCCCCGGATGCGGAAATCGCGCGTGGCCCCCAGGCTCAGCGACGCGATGACGGGTCCCAGCCCGCGCTCGTCGTCGGCGTGCCAGCCGAGGCGGTCGGCGCCGTTGCGATAGAGGTTCGCCAGCACGAAGTTGAACGACGTCCCCAGCCGGTCGCCGATCGCCCGCGCGGCGCGGCGCAGCTCCGGCGTCCACGGCGCACAGTCGCGCGTCACCCCGCTATAGCGGTAGCGCGCGCCCGGATCGCCGTAGCAGGCGGTGAGCCGGGGCGCCGGGATCTCCTTGCCGAACATCCGCAGCCGCTCCCGGCGCCAGTCGAGATCGCCGAGGCAGTGCGCCAGCAGGGCGTCGGCTTCGGGGCGCGGCAGAAAGCCCGGCAGGCGCAGCACGTCGCGCAGGCCGGGCGGCGTCGTCCCCGCGGCGTGGAGCGCCGACGGCGGCGCGAAGGTCGGAATCGGCCCGCCTCCTCCGGTCCCGTCCTGCGCCGGCGTTGGCAATCGTCGCGACCTCCCGCATACTGGCGCGGTCTTCAGGACCGAGGGGCCGGCGGATGAACCTCCAGCTCAGCATCGCCGTCGATACCAATCCGCGCACCAGACCGATTCTCGACGGCGTCGTCAAGCCGGACGGCATCGACCTCCTGCCCACCCCGCTTCATCCCTCGGAGATGTTCTGGCGCCAGCTCAAGTTCGGCGACTTCGACGTCTCCGAAATGTCGTTCTCGTCGCTCATCAAGGCGATCGCCGCCGGGGACGACCGCTGGGTCGGCCTTCCCGTCTTCACCACCCGCCATTTCTTCCAGAACTGGATTCTCGTGCGCCGCGCCGCCGGGATCGACGCGCCGCAGGACATGCGCGGCAAGCGGGTCGGGGTGCCGGAGTTCCAGCAGACCGCGGCGCTGTGGTCGCGCGGCATCCTCAAGCACGAGTTCGGCGTCGACCAGACCGAGATGGAATACTGGATGGAGCGCACGCCCGGGCGCAGCCACGGCGGAGCGACCGGTTTTACGCCGCCGCCCGGCGTCGTCCTGCGCCAGATCCCGGAGGAGACCGATATCGGCGCGATGATGCTGGCGGGCGAGCTGGATGCGACCCTGCTCTACGTCCGCGACCCCAACCTGATCGACCGCAGCACCGCCGACCTCGAAAACCATCCCGACGTCGAGCCCCTGTTCCGGGACCGCGCCGCCGAAGGCCGCCGCTATTTCCGCAAGACCGGCATCTACCCGATCAACCACGCCATGGCGCTGCGGCGTTCGCTCGCCGAGGCGCATCCCTGGGTCGCGCTCAACCTGTTCAAGGCGTTCGTGCGCGCCGCCGCGATCGCCGACGCGCAGCGTCTGGAGCATATCGAGCACTACCGCGCCGCGGGCGCGATCTCCCGCGAAGCGCACGAGGCGCTCAGCGAGCCGCTGATCGAGCACGGCGTCCGCGCCAACCGGGCGACGCTGGAGACCGCGGCGCGCTATTCGCACGAACAGGGGCTCACGCTGCGGCCGGTGGCGCTGGAAGAAGTGTTCGCGGCGAGCACGTTGAACGAGTGACCGTCCGCGACGCCCCGCCGGAGCCGGACCGCATGGCCGTCATCTACGTCGCCCGCAGCAAGTCGCTCTCCGACTGGGGCGCCTCGGTCGGGATCGGCAAGCAGCTGTTCGCGGTCGGGGTCGCGGACGGCGGCGGCAAGGCCGCGGTCGCCGCCCTCGGCGCCGAAGCCTATGCGGGCGCCGCCGACTGGCGGCTGGTGGCGGCGGAGGAGGCCGGCGATCTGACCGAGGAGGAGGCGCTGACGCGCCTCGCCGCCAAGGAGCGGGCGATCGATCCGAAATACTACCCGCGCATCCGGGGCGCCGCCGGCGTCTTTCGCGTCAAGCTCGAGAACGTCGAGAACAGCCTCCTGGTCCAGCGGGCGTTGGCCGGCGAGGAGAGTCTGGAGGTCGTGGTCAAGCCCGCAGACGTGGGCGTCTATCTGATCGCCAACGCGCGGGGCCGACAGGGAGACGAAAGATGACCGGGCGCGCCGACCCCGACGACCTCGCCGCCGCAGCGCGGATCGCGCATGTCGGGCTGCTGTCGGCCTTCGAGGACAAGGTCGACCCCGCGCATACCGCTCTGGTCGTGATCGACGTCCAGAACGACTTCTGCGACGCCGGCGGCATGATGGCCCGGGAAGGGTTCGATGTGGCCCCGGCGCAGGCGATGGCGGCGCGCCTGCCGCCGCTGCTGGCTACGGCCCGCTCGGTCGGCGCGCTGGTGGTGTTCGTCCGCAACGTCTATTCGTCGGAGCGCAACTTCTACCTGTCGGACGTTTGGCTCGAACAGGCGTCGCGGACGCGCGGCGGCAGCTATACGAGTCGCCCGGTCTGCCGCGCCGATTCCTGGGAGGGCGACTTCTACGGCGACGTGCGCCCCGAGCCGGGCGACCCGGTGGTGACCAAGCACCGCTTCAACGCCTTCCGCAACACCGACCTGGATACGATCCTCCGCGCGCGCGGGGTCCGCACCCTGCTGTTCGTCGGCGTCGCCACCAACGTGTGCGTCGAGACGACCGCCCGCGACGGTTTCCTGCGCGACTATTACGTCGTCCTGCTCGACGACGGCTGCGCCGCCTATGCCGAGGAGGACCACCGGGCGACGCTCCGCAACATCGACCGCTATTTCGGCCAGGTGGCCCGGATCGCCGACGTCGAGGCCGTCTGGATGTCCAACCGGCGCGGCCGGGAAGGCGGCTGACGCCGTGTCGATTTTCCTTGACCGGGGGATAGTTTCGCCTATGCAATCCCCCATGCTCGAATCAAGCAATCCAGGCTCGTCGGGCTATACGGCCGGCCGCGCATCGAGGCCGTCGCCCGACCCCTCCGTCGCGGGGGGGGGGGGGGTAGGACCGCCGCCATGGACGAGACGACGGGCAAGCTCCGGACCCGCGGCGACCTCGGCGGCGGAAACCGGCGGGCGACGCTCCGCGAGCTGGTGCTGCGCGGACCACTGCCCCGGGTCGAACTCGCCGACCGGCTCGGCCTGACTCCGGCGACGATATCGCGCATCGCGCGCGAGCTGATCGACGCCGGCCTGGTGCGGGAGCTGGCGAACGAACCGGACGACGCCGGCGATCCTGCGCGCGGCCCCGGCCGCCGGTCGGTGCGCCTCGACATCGCGCCGGAGGGCGGGCAGGTGCTCGGCATCGGCATCGGCGCGGCATTCCAGACGGTCACGCTGACCGATCTCAAGAATCGGGTCATCGCCGGAACCGAGCTGGATCTCGAGGCGTTCGACGACCCGGACCTGGTGATCGGGCGCCTCGCCACCGAGAGCCGGCGTCTGATCGACCGCCACGTCGACGACCGCGGCCGCCTGCTCGGCGGCTTCGCCATGGTTTCCGGCGCACTGGATCCGGCGACCGGAGACGTATGGAGTTCGCCCTATCTGGGATGGCCGCGCGGCGCCTCGTTGCGCGCCAAGCTCGCCCGGCTTTTCGACCTGCCGATGCGGCTCGAGCCGCTGTCGGCCGCGATGGCGCTCGCGGAAGCGCGCTTCGGCGCGGCGCGGGGGCGTGAAAACGTGCTCACCTTCAGCAGCGGGATAGGGGTCAGCGCCGGCTTGGTCCTGGGCGGACGCCTCGTCAAGGGACATCGCTTCCCGGCCGGGGCCATCGGGGCCGCCGCCGCGACCGGCGAAGACGGCGCGGTCACGACGCTGGACCGGCTGGCGGCCGGGCTCGGCATCCTCCGGCGCCTGCACGGCGAGAACATCGGCTTCTCGGGCTCGTCGGCGAACGCCGCCCTGGTGCGCGCGCTTCGCGATGCGATCGCCCGCGACCGGGACGGCGACCCGGCCGCGGGCGCGGCGATGGCCGCGGCGGGCCGCGAGCTGGGCCGCGTCGCCGCGCAATTCGTCCGCCTCGCCGCGACCGAGATCGTGGTGATCGCGGGGCCCCTCTCGATGTCGCCCCGCTACGTCGCCGCCGCCCGGAACGCCGTCGCCGGGGAGACCGCCGACATCCCGACCGAGGTCGTCGCCGGCGCAGTCACCGGTCCGGTCAGCGGCCAGTCGGCGACCTGCGGGCTGGCGATCTGCGAATATCTGTTCGAGCGCGCCCCCGACCTCGCCGCACTGAGCGACCTGCCGCAGGGATGATCGGGTACGCCCGGGCCGCCGCCCGGACGGCGGAATTTGTCCATGGACGGCCGCGGCGGGCTGCGCTAGCATGGCCGGGCGGGCGCCGAATTCCGACGGGGTTTCCATGAACAAGTCCGGCAGCGGCGATTCGAAGAACGTCCTCTACTGCTCCTTCTGCGGAAAGAGCCAGCACGAGGTCCGCAAGCTCATCGCCGGTCCGACCGTGTTCATCTGCGACGAATGCGTCGAGCTGTGCATGGACATCATCCGCGAGGAGCACAAGAACACCCTCGTGAAGTCGCGCGACGGGGTTCCGACTCCGGCCGAGATCTGCACCGTCCTCGACGACTACGTCATCGGCCAGGACCACGCCAAGCGGGTGCTCTCGGTCGCCGTCCACAACCATTACAAGCGTCTCGGCCAGGGCAACAAGGGCAACGAAATCGAGATCGCCAAGTCCAACATCGTCCTGATCGGCCCCACCGGCTGCGGCAAGACCCTGCTGGCGCAGACGCTGGCCCGCATCCTCGACGTGCCGTTCACCATGGCCGACGCCACCACGTTGACCGAAGCCGGCTATGTCGGCGAAGACGTGGAGAACATCATCCTCAAGCTTCTGCAATCGGCCGATTACAACGTCGAGCGCGCCCAGCGCGGCATCGTCTACATCGACGAGGTCGACAAGATATCGCGCAAATCCGACAACCCGTCGATCACCCGCGACGTCTCGGGCGAGGGCGTGCAACAGGCCCTGCTCAAGATCATGGAGGGGACGATCGCCTCGGTGCCGCCGCAGGGCGGGCGCAAGCACCCGCAGCAGGAGTTCCTCCAGGTCGACACGACCAACATCCTGTTCATCTGCGGCGGCGCGTTCGCCGGCCTCGAGAAGATCATCACCGCCCGCGGCCAGGGGACCGGCATCGGCTTCGGCGCCGACGTGCGCAGCCCCGACGATCGCGCCACCGGCAACATCCTCCGCGACATCGAGCCGGAAGATCTGCTCAAGTTCGGCCTGATCCCCGAATTCGTCGGCCGGCTGCCGGTCATCGCCACCCTGGAGGACCTCGACGAGGACTCCCTGGTCAAGATCCTGACCCTGCCGAAGAACGCGCTGGTCAAGCAGTACGGCCGCCTGTTCGAGATGGAGGACGTGAAGCTCACCTTCGCCGAAGACGCGCTGCGCGCCATCGCCGCGCGGGCGATCAAGCGCAAGACGGGCGCGCGCGGCCTGCGGTCGATCCTCGAAGGCATCCTGCTCGACACCATGTTCGAACTGCCGGGGCTCGAGGAGGTCGAGGAGACCGCGGTCAACGCCGAGGTCGTGGAGGGCCGCGCCAAGCCGCTCTACATCTACGCCGATCGTCGCAAAGAGGGCGGCTCGTCGGCGTAACTTCGCCCCGCCCTTGACCTTTCGGTCCGCGACGCCAATCTTAGCACTGCGCCGCGCCATCCCGCCCGCGCGGCCGGAGGCGCAGCGGCCACAAGCGACAAGAGGCACCATGTCGGACACGCCCCGCGAACTCGTCTTTCCCGTCCTTCCGCTCCGCGACATCGTGGTCTTTCCGCACATGATCGTGCCGCTCTTCGTCGGCCGCGAGAAGTCGGTCAAGGCGCTCGAAGACGTGATGCGCGACGACAAGCAGATCCTGCTGGTGGCGCAGAAGAACGCGAGCCAGGACGATCCCGAGCCCGACGACATCCATCGGGTGGGCACCGTCGGCACCGTGCTGCAGCTGCTGAAGCTCCCCGACGGCACGGTCAAGGTGCTGGTCGAGGGCAACCGGCGCGCGCGCATCACGGCGTTCGCCGACCGGACGGATTTCTTCCAGGCGCGGGCCGAACCGATCGACGAGGAGCCGCCCGACCCCAAGGAGATCGAGGCTCTGGCGCGGTCGGTGGTCTCGCAGTTCGAGCAGTACATCAAGCTGAACAAGAAGATCCCGCCCGAGGTGCTGGCGTCGCTCAACCAGATCGAGGACCCGGACAAGCTCGCCGACACGGTGGCGTCGCATCTGGCCCTCAAGATCGCCGACAAGCAGGAGCTGCTGGAGACCTTCTCCGTCGGCCAACGGCTGGAGCGCGCCTACGCCTTCATGGAGTCCGAGATCGGCGTGCTGCAGGTCGAGAAGCGCATCCGCAGCCGGGTCAAGCGCCAGATGGAGAAGACCCAGCGCGAGTATTACCTCAACGAGCAGCTCAAGGCGATCCAGAAGGAGCTCGGCGAAACCGAGGACGGGCGCGACGAGGCGGGCGAGATCGAACGGCGGATCGAGAAGACCAAGTTCAGCAAGGAGGCGCGCGACAAGGCGACCCAGGAGCTCAAGAAGCTGCGGTCGATGAGCCCGATGTCCGCCGAGGCGACGGTGGTGCGCAACTATCTCGACTGGCTGCTGGCCATCCCGTGGAAGAAGCGGTCGAAGACCAAGCGCGACCTCCGGCTGGCCGAGAAGGTCCTCGACGAGGACCATTACGGGCTCGAGAAGGTCAAGGAGCGCATCGTCGAGTATCTGGCGGTGCAGCAGCGCGTGCGGAAGCTCAAAGGGCCGATCCTGTGCCTGGTCGGCCCGCCGGGAGTCGGCAAGACTTCGCTCGGCAAGTCGATTGCGCGCGCCACCGGGCGCAACTTCGTGCGCATGTCGCTGGGCGGCGTGCGCGACGAGGCCGAGATCCGCGGCCATCGCCGGACCTATATCGGCTCGATGCCGGGCAAGATCATCCAGGGCATGAAGAAGGCGAAGACCTCGAACCCGCTGTTCCTGCTCGACGAGGTCGACAAGCTGGGCGCCGACTGGCGGGGCGATCCCTCCTCGGCCCTGCTGGAGGTGCTCGACCCGGAGCAGAACAACAGCTTCAACGACCACTATCTCGAGGTCGATTACGACCTGTCCGACGTGATGTTCGTGACCACCGCCAACACGCTCCGCATCCCGCCGGCGCTGATGGACCGCATGGAGACCATCCGCCTGCCCGGCTACACCGAGGACGAGAAGGTCCAAATCGCGCGGCGGCACCTGATCCCCAAGCAGGTCACGTCGCATGGGCTGAAGAAGCCGGAATGGTCGATCTCGGAGGACGCGCTGCGCGACCTGATCCGCTACTACACGCGCGAGGCCGGGGTGCGGAATCTCGAACGCGAGCTCGCCAACCTCGCCCGCAAGGCGGTCAAGCAGGTGCAGATGACCAAGCGCACGCGGGTCCGCCTGACCCGCAGCAATCTCGGCGCCTATGCCGGGGTGCGCAAATTCCGCTTCGGCGAGGTCGAGGAGGAGGACCTGGTCGGCGTCTGCACCGGCCTCGCCTGGACCGAGGTCGGCGGCGAGCTGCTGTCGGTCGAATCGGTGATCGTGCCCGGCAAGGGCAACGTCGCCCATACCGGCAAGCTCGGCGACGTGATGCGGGAATCGGTGCAGGCCGCGCGCAGCTTCGCCCGTTCGCGCGCCGCCGCCTTCGGCATCCTGCCCACCGTGTTCGAGAGGAAGGACATCCACGTCCACGTGCCCGAGGGAGCTACGCCGAAGGACGGCCCGTCCGCAGGCATCGCCATGTGCACGTCGATCGTCTCCGCCCTGACCGGGATTCCGGTGCGCCGCGACGTCGCCATGACCGGCGAGATCACGCTGCGCGGGCGCGTCCTGCCGGTCGGCGGGCTCAAGGAGAAGCTGCTCGCAGCCCTCCGCGCAGGCATGGTCAAGGTGCTGATCCCCAAGGACAACGAGAAGGACCTCGCCGACATCCCCGACAACGTGAAGCGGGGCCTCGAGATCGCCCCCGTGTCGACGGTGGACGAGGTGATTTCGAACGCCCTCCTCAACGAGCCCGTCCCGATCGAGCTCGAGGCGGAAGAGGCCGCCGCGGCGGTGCCGGACGCCGGCGCCGCGGGCGAGGTCAGCGGCGTCGTCACCCACTGAACGACGGCCGGACTGATTCGCGAATCCGCCGAAAACGGCGCAATTCCGAGGGTTTTGGCCGGCTTTCGCAGTTGACGCGCGTGCCGGCTGCGGTATAGCCTCGTCGAATCGTCCGGGCGGCGGCCAGTGCCGCGAAAGGCCGGGCGGCGCAACGGTCACCAAGTCTTCACTTCACAGGGGGCGTCACGTGAACAAGAACGACCTCGTGGCACATGTCGCGGCGAAGACCGGCATATCCAGGGCGGATTCGTCCCGCGCCGTCGATGCCGTCTTCGACTCGATCACCGCGTCTCTCCAGGATGGGAACGAGGTCCGCCTCGTCGGTTTCGGCACCTTCAGCGTCGCCAGCCGCGGCGCGCGAAGCGGCCACAACCCGCGCACCGGCGAAGAGATCGACATCCCGGCCTCCAGGCAGCCGAAGTTCAAGGCGGGCAAGAGCCTCAAAGACGCGGTCAACTGACCGCGCCGCCCTGCGGACGGGCGGCCCGTTCCCGGGGCGGTTAGCTCAGCCGGGAGAGCGCCTGCTTTACACGCAGGAGGCCGGCGGTTCGATCCCGTCACCGCCCACCACCGGATCCGTTTCCGCCAGCCTCGCGCGGAGCTCGTATTTGAGCACCTTGCCCATCGCGTTGCGCGGCAGCGCATCGACGAAGCGCACCTCGCGCGGATGCTTGTAGCGGGCGAGTCGGCCGTCGAACAGGGCGAGCGCCTCCGACTCGGCGATGGGGCCGCGCCGCACCGCGAAGGCCACCGGGACCTCGCCCCATTTCGCGTCCGCGGCCGCCACGACCGCCGCCTCCGCGATCCGGGGGCAGCCGTCGAGCACCGCCTCCAGCTCGGCCGGATAGACGTTCTCGCTGCCGGAGATGATCACGTCCTTGATCCGGTCGTCGACGTAGAAATTGCCGTCCTCGTCGGTATGGCCCACGTCGCCGGTGCGGAACCAGCCGTCCACGATCGCCTCCGACGTGGCCTCCGGGTCGTTCCAATAGCCGGTCATCACGTTGGGCCCGCGCACGGCGATCTCGCCCTTGTCGCCGGCGGGAAGCGACCGGCCGTCCGGATCCACGATGCGGGCCTCGCAATGGAGCGCGGGACGCCCGGTCGAGCCCGCCGTCGTCCAGGCGTCCGGGATGCGCTGATGGATCGCGATCGGCGCCGTCTCGGTGGCGCCGTAGATCTGGATCACCGGCGTCCCGCGATCGAGATACGCCCGCAACAGCGAGTCCGGCACCGTCGTCGATCCGGTGTCGATGCAGCGCAGCGAGCCGAGATCGATCTCCGGCCAGGCGGCATGGTCCATCAGCGCCTGCATCAGGGCGGGCACCAGGATCGTCAGCGTCGGCCGTTCGGCGGCGATCGCCCCGATCGCGGCGCCGGGCTCGAAACGGGGCTGGAGGATCACGGTCGCCCCGGCGTGAAAGGCCGGCGTGGTCTGGATGTTCATGCCGCCGACGTGGAAGATCGGCAAATTGGCGAGCACGACGTCGCCGCTGCTCAGATCGTGCGCCGCGACGGCGTTGACGGCGTTGAAGGTGAGCGCGAGCTGGCTCAGCACCGCCCCTTTGGGGCGCCCGGTCGTCCCCGACGTGTAGACGATGAGCACCGGGTCGCCGAGCGTGACGCCCGCGGCGCGGTCGGCGCCCGACGCCCGCGCGAGCAGCGCATCGAACTCGCCCGCCTTTCCCGGCCCCCCCGCCTTTCCCAGCCCCACCGTGCGGCAGCCGCCCGGTCGTCCGACCGATTCGACGGTCGCGTCGAAGCCCGGCTCGGCGAACAGCGCCCGCGCGCCGGCATGCTCCAGGATGTAGAGATGCTCCGGCGGGGCCAGCCGCCAGTTGAGCGGCACCAGCATCGCTCCCAGCCGCGCGCAGGCGAACAGGAGAACGAAGAAATCCGGGCTGTTGTAGCCGAGATGCGCGATGCGGTCGCCCGGGGCGACGCCGATCTCCCCCGACAACAGGCGGGCGGCCCGGCGGATGCGGTCGCGGAACCCGCGATAGCCGATCTCCTGGCCCTCGAAGCGGATGGCGGGCTTCTCCGGGGCGAACGCCGCCCAGTGCTCGATCCACCCCGAAATGTCCACCGCGCCCGGCCTCGCCCCGCCCGTCTCCGCCTGCGCGCCGCTACTCGTCGTCGCTCTCGCCGGGTTCGTACAGCGTCTCGCGGCCCAGCCGGTCCAGGCACAGCTCCGCCGTCCACGGCAGCATCAGCGAGCCGAGCCGGGAATCGCGGTAATACTGCTCCAGCGGCAGCGACTTCAGCATCGACTGGCCGCCGCAGGTGCGAATGGCGAGCCGGCAGATGTCGTTGGCGGTCTCCATCACCGTGTACTGGGCGGCGTAGGCGCGAAGCCGGTCCTGCTTCGGCGGGTCCACCCGCCCTTCGCCCACCGCCCGGTCGAAGATCGCCTGCGCCTGGTTCAACCGGATGAACATCTCCGCCGCCGCGATCTGCTTGGTCGGATACATCCGGCGCTTGACCGGGACGCCCTCGACCTCGCCCCGCAGATAGCGGGTCGTGAAGTCGTAGGCCGCATGCGCGATGCCCAGATAGGTCGGGCACAGGGTCAGGAACATGTGCGGCCAGCGCCGCGCCGCCTGGTGGTAGACGCCGCGCGGCATCAGCATCGCCTCGTCGGCGACGAACACGTCTTCCAGCAGCAACGTGCGCGAGACCGTACCCCGCATCCCCAGCGTGTCCCAGGGACCCACCACCCGGACCCCCGCGCCCTTGGCCGGCACCGCCAGGAACAGCGTGTCGGCGACGCTGCGGTCGGGTTTGTCCTCGGTGCACAGCACGCCGTAATAGTCGGCCGCGCCCGACAGCGAGGCGAAGATCTTCTTGCCGTTCAGCAGCCAGCCCCCGTCCACCTTGGCGGCGAGAGTCCCGAACGGCGCCTTCCCCGCGGCCGCGGCGCTTCCCTCCGAGAAGGGCTGCGCGAAGATCGCGCCATCCTCCACGATGCGCGCGAAATGACGGGCGCGGTTGGCCTCGTGGGTCTTGCGCTGGGCGTCGCTCATCTCCAGATCGTCGGCGATGTGGCCGCACCAGATCGGCGTGCAGGCGTGCATGTTGAAGGTGAGCGCGGTCGCCCCGCACCAGCGGCCGAGCTCGACCGCGTGATGCGCATAGGCCGCATAGTCGGCGCCCAGCCCGCCATGGCGCGCCGGCACGGTCAGCGCCAGCAGGCCGGCGTCGCGCAGGTCGCGGTAGTTCTCGAACGGGAAGGACGCTTCGGCGTCGTGCGTCGCCATGCGCGGCAGGAAGCGTTCGCGGCCCAGCCGGGCGATCTCGGCCCGGATCGCCTCGCGGTCGCCGGCGAGCGCCTGCCAGGCGTGTTTGCGGCGCGTCCGGCGCCGGCCGGGTCGGGCGGTCTTGGGTTCGGCGGCGGCGTCGGACATGGCGGGGTTCCGTCCCGGGCGGCGTTCGGCGGCGGTCAGCATCGGTCGGGCGCGGCCCGCAACCCCGCCCGTTCGAGCCGGGGCAGGACCGCGTCGCGGAAATAGGGAAACTCGCGCAGATAGTTGGGCAGACCGATCGCCAGGGCCGAGACGCCGGCCTCGCACAGGCGCCGCATCTGCGCGGCCACGTCGTCCGGGTCGCCCACGATCGGCAGCGCGCTGTTGCCGCCGGCGGCGCGCAGCCGGAACGCCCGCTTCACCTCCTCCGGAACCTGGAGCCGGTCCCAGCCGCGCTCGACCACCATGGTCTCGACCGCCTCGCGGTCGGCATGGTCCACGGCGTAGTAGCGGTGATACTCCTCGGCTTCGGCCCGTGTCGGCCGGCACACCACGTATGCGTTGGTGAACACCCCGACCTCGCGCCCCAGCGCCGCCGCCTCGGCCCGGAGCCCCGCGCACTCCCCGGCCAGCCGGTCCGGGTCGTCCACCACGGTGAACAGCATGTCGGCGTTCCGCAGCGCGAAGGCGCGTCCGCGCGGCGACCGGGCGGCGCTGACCAGCATCGGCCGCCGGCCGTCCATCGGCTTGGGCTCCTGGATCGTGCCGCGCAGGCGAAAATACGCGCCGTCATGGTCGAACGGTTCGCTCTCGGTCCAGGTGCGCACCAGCACGTCGACCCATTCCTGCCCGTGGTCGTAGCGCCGCGCGTGGTCTTCCAGCGCGACGCCCATCATCGCGAATTCGTCCTCGTACCAGCCGCAGACGACGTTGAGTCCGAACCGGCCGCGGCCGATATGGTGGCAGGTCACCATCTGCTTGGCGGCGAACACCGGGTTGACCAGCGTCGCATGGACCGTGCCGAAGATCGTGATGCGCCGGGTGCTGGCCAGCAGCCCCGCCGCCCAGGTAAGCGTCTCGAAGGACGATCCGTTGTGGTTGGTGACGCCGCCATAGCCCTTCCAGCGCCCCAACGGCAGCAGGAAGTCCATGCCGGCGGCGTCGGCCAGCTTGGCGAGTTCGAGGTTGTTTTCCCAGCTCGCCTCCCAACGCTCCGGGAACGTCGAGGTCGCGAGCCCGCCCGAACAGTTGGCGCCGAAGAGGCCGAGCGCGAGTCGGTTGCCGCCGAACTGCCGCATGGCACCATCCTATCAGCCCGTTCCGGGCCGCGAAACGCCCCCTTCCGCGCTTTACCCGCCCCCTGCCCCCTTTTCATCCCTTGGGCAGGGCGATCACGCCGTCGATCTCGATCCGCATGTCCGGGTGGGCGAGGGCGGCGACCTGGACCACCGTCCGCGCCGGCGGGTTGGCGGCGTCGAAATGGCGCGCCGAGATCTCGTTCACCACGTCCTGGTCGGCGGCGTCCGTCAGGTAGATGGTGAGCTTGAGGACGTTCGAGAACGCCCCGCCCGCGGCGGCGAGGATCTCCCCGATATGGGCGAACGTCCGCTCCGTCTGCTCGCGGACGCCGCGCGCCAGCCACTGCCGCTCTTCCTCGGCGTCGTGCGGGTGGACGTGGTAGGTCGGCACCGTGCAACAGCCCGAGAAGAAGATCAGCTTCGCGTCCTCGACCGCATAGGCGGCGCTGAACGGGCTGTTGTATTCGGGCTTCAGCGGCCGGTGGTGTATCGGGGTGATCTTCATCGCCCGCGCCGCGGCCCGCGCTATCCCAGCCGGTCGCCCGGCGCCAGCCCGCGCTCGCCGGCGAAGTCGGCGGCGGCGCGCTTGGCCTCGCCCGCGGCGCGGACGCGCCCGATGCGGACTCCGCCGTCGCCGCAGCCGACGACGATCCCCTCGGGCCCCGTCGACGCCACCCGGCCCGGTTCGCCGCCGGTCGCCGCGATGCGCGAGTCGAACAGCTGCAGCTCGCCGCCGTCGAGGCGGGTCCAGGCTCCGGGCGACGGATCGGCGCCCCGGATCAGGTTGTGCAGCTCGGCCGCCGGCCGCGACCAGTCGATCTCCACGTCCGCCTTGCGGCACCAGCTCTCGTAGGTCGCGAGGTTCTCGTCCTGGACCGTCCGGGGCGCGCGCCCGTCGCGCACCAGATCGACCGATTCGAGCATCGCCTCCACGCCCAGCGGAAACAGCTTGTCGAAATAGACGGATCCCGTGCTGTCGTTCTCCCCGATTTCGACCTCCTTCTGCATCAGGATCGGACCGGTATCGAGCCCGTTGTCGGGCCAGAAGATCGACAGCCCGGTTCTGGCGTCGCCCTGGATGATCGCCCAGTTGATCGCACTCGGGCCGCGATGGCGGGGCAGCAGAGACGGGTGGTACTGGATCGTGCCCCGGGTCGGGACGTGGAGGAACTCCTCCGGCGCCAGCAGCGTGACGAACGCCATCACGCCCAGATCGGGCTTCATCGCGCGGAAGGCGTCCCACACCGCCGGGTCCTTGTAGGAGGCCGGTTGCAGAAGCGGGATCCTGCGGTCGAGCGCAGCCTCCTTCAGCGGGTCCGGACGAGCGCCCTCGCGGTCGGGCGCGCAATAGACCGAGATCACCTCCTCGCCGCGCTCCAGCAGCGCATCGAGCACCGCCTTGCCGAAGGCCTGCTGGCCGATCAACGCGATCCGCATCTCGGTCGTCCCCTCCCCGGCGCGGCCCGTTCTGCGCCGCGACCATAGCCCGCATCTTTCACCCTGACCACCGCCCGCGCAGCGCCGTTGCGGCGACGGGGCCGGCCACGGTCAGGATGGGCGAGGCGGGCAGGCTCGGCCGGCCTCCTCCGGCCGCCGCCGCTCGGCCGCGCCCGCCGCCCGCCGCGCCTTCTCCCGCTCCAGCTCGGCCGCCTCGGCGGCGGTCTTGCCCCATAGCGGCGGGTCCTTGAGATACTCCTCTTCCTCGGGCGTGTTCTCGCGCCCGATCGCCGCGTTGCGATGGGGGAAGCGGCCGAACCGCCGGATCGCGTCGTGATGGCCGATCGCGGCCGCCATCGACCGCTCGTCGCCGAACGTCCGGTAGAGGGCGAGCGCCCGCTCCTGGTCGGCAAGGCGTTCGCTGTGCTCGAACGGAAGATACGCAAAGGCCCGGGGCCAGCGGCCGTATTCGCGGTCGTAGCCGCGCGCCAGCGCATGGCGGGCTACGCCGCGCGCCTTGGCGTCGGTATCGAAGGCGCGGCCCGTGCCCCGGAAGATGTTGCGCGGGAACTGGTCGAGAGCGAGGATCAGGGTCAGGCAGTCCTCGGGCGTGCGTTCGAAATGGTCCAACGCGCCGGCCGCGGCCGCCTCGTGGACGCCGCGATAGCGTTCGACCATGCAGCGGTCGAACTCCTCCGTCGCCCGGAACCAGACGTCGCGCCGCTCGATCTCGGCGACGAGGTCCGCGGTTCCGAACCAGAAGGACAGGATCTCCGTCGACAGGGGATACATGAACGCGCTCCTCTCGCCTTCCGCCGAGCGGAACATAGCCGCCGGCCGGGCGATCCGCTACACTGCGCCGGCATCGGCGGGCGGCGGGACGACGGCATGAAAGCGGCGGTAGTCGGCGACGACGGGTTCGACATCGTCGATGTCGCCGAGCCCAGGCCCGCGCCCGATCAGCTGCTGGTCCGGGTGCGCGCCTGCGGGCTCAACCGCGCCGATCTCATGGTCGCGAGCGGCATGACCCACGGCGCCAGCAGCGGGCCCGGCGCCGTGATCGGCATCGAATACGCCGGCGAGGTGGTCGAGGCCGGCGCCGCCGCGCGAGGGGCGAAACCGGGCGACCGGGTGACGTGCTCCGGGACCGGCGGCTGGGCCGAATACGCGGTCGCCGATTCCGGGCGCGCTCTGCCGGTCCCGCCCGGCATGGGCTGGGCGCAGGCCGCTTCGCTGCCGGTGGCGCTCACCACGATGCACAATGCGCTGGCGACGGTCGGGCGGATGCAGGCCGGCGAGGCGGTCATGATCCAGGGCGCGAGCGCCGGCGTCGGGCTGATGGGCCTCCGCATCGCCAAGGCGAAGGGGGCGCGGCTGGTGGTCGGCTCCTCCACCGACGCCGGGCGCCGCGCGCGGCTCGCCGATCACGGAGCCGACCTCGCCGTCGATTCGCGCGACGACGGATGGGTGGGCCAGGTGCTCGACGCCACCGGCGGCAAGGGGGTGGAGCTGATGATCGACCAGATCTCGGGCTACGCCGCCAACGCCAACCTGGCGGCGACGGCGATCCTCGGGCGCATCGTCAATGTCGGCCGCCTCGGCGGCTTCACCGGCCCGTTCGACTTCGACCTGCACGCGATGCGCCGGATCGACTATCTGGGCGTCACCTTCCGCTCGCGCTCGCCCGAGGAGGTGCGCGCCGTCTTCCGCGAGATGCAGGCGGATCTGTGGGGCGCGGTCGAGGCGGGCGAACTCGCGCTCCCCATCGACTCCGAGTTCCCCTTCGACGGCGCGCACGCCGCGGTGGCGCGGATGCGGGCCAACGACCATTTCGGCAAGATCGTCCTCCTCGTCGGCGACTGACGTCCCGCCGCGCGCGCGGCCTATGCCGATGCCCGGTTCTGCTCCGCCAGCAGCTCGGCGACCACCCGGCGGGCATGGACGCAACCGGCGTCGGCGCCGACGTTGATCCATTCCGCCGCCCCGCCGCGGCGCTCCATCATCCGCTGCTGCGTCTCCAGCACCTCCACGTCCTCGCCGAAGGTCTTGACGCTGCCTTCGTAGAACACCCGCCCGACCTCGTCGCCGGGGGCGAAGCCGCGCGCCACCGCCCAGAAATGATGACAGCTCCCGGCGGTCTCGGGCGTGATCGCGTTCATCACCCAATAGCGCATGGCGTCCCGCTCGTCGGCGGCGCCGGCGGGCGTCGACCGGGATTCGATCACGATGTTGGCCGGCGGGCGGAACTGGATGCGCTGCATCCGGTCGATGCGGTCGGCATAGCCGCCGAGTCGCAGGAACAGCGGCGGGGCGGGACAGCCGCGCATCAGCCTCTCGACGGTCACGACCCGGCCTTCGCGCTTCGCCGTCGCCGGCGTCTCGGCCACGGCGTCGTTGCCGATCGTGCCCTGGTGAACGAAGGCTTCGTGCGACAGGTCCAGCAGGTTGTCGGCGAGCAGCTGGTAATGGCAGCCGATGGTGAGCAGATCCCCGACCGGGTGCCAGGCCGGATCGTCGTTCCAGCGCATGTCCGGGATCAGGGCCTCGTCGGCGGCCGTCGGATCGCCCATCCACACCCAGATCCAACGCCATTTCTCGACCGCCGGGCGGGTCGCCACCCGGGCCCGGCGCGGCGGGGTCTTCTGCGCCGGGGCGCGGACGCAGCGCCCCTCGCGGTCGAAGACGAGGCCGTGATAGCCGCAGCGCACCGTATCGCCGATCAGCGCGCCCTTCGACAGCGCCATGCCGCGATGGGGGCAGACGTCCGACATCGCCACGGGACGGCCGTCTTCGGCGCGGAACAGCAGCAGCGGCTCGTCCAGGACCCAACGTTGCAGCAGCGACCGGCCCAGCTCGCCCGACATCGCCGCGACGTACCAGTAGTCGCGGAGATACGTCGCTTCCTCCCGCCCGCTCATCGCCCGCCCGCCGCCGCGGCCTCGTCCGCGATCAGCCGGGCCGGCGGGTTGCGCGCCTGGATGGTCGGGTCGTCGGCGCCCAGGTCGATCGCAGGCGCGGAGGGATCGGCGTCGATCGCCCGCTGCTGCGCCTCCACCATGGCTATGTCCTCCTTAGGAGATCGTAATCGCGATGCGGCAGTGGTCGCTCGGTCCCCAATCATCCGGATCGTTCAGCGCCCGCGCCTGCACCGATCCGGCCATGTCCGCGGAGGCGAATACGAAGTCCAGTTGCCGCGTCGCCGTCGCTGGACCCTGCCGTGTGTGGTGGAAGGTCGGCACGTTCCGACTGTCTTCGGGCAGCTCGTCGGGCCAGGGATCGGCCTGCCGCCCGTGGGGATGTTGCGGCCCGACGAAACGCAGTCCCAAGCTTTCCATCCGGTCGAACACCGTTGCGTAGCGTGCGGCCGCATAAGCGTCGCCATGCTCGCCGTAGCCGTACAGGACGTTGAGGTCCCCGGCAACGACGATCCGATGACGGCTCGCGTGGCCGATCAGCCTCGACAAATCCGAGATGAGGCGGTGCGCGGACCCATCCGCGTAAATCCAGCGGCTTCCGGTGGAGCGATGCATGTTTTCCCACGCCCCATACATGGAGGCCACGACGAACGGGGGGCCGTCGGGCCGCGTGACGGCGGCGGCGGCAAGGGTTCCCGGCCGGCTGACGTAAAACCCATCCCATTCACCTTCGGTTATGGATTCGGCTTCGATCCATTCCATCCGGACACGGTCGGACAACTTGACGACCGCCGCTTTCCAGCGCCGGTTCAGCCCGTCGCCGGCCGTATGCCAGGGAGACGGATCGATCTCGACGCCGGGGGGCAGTTCCAGCGCCGGCGGGGCGGCCTCCTGCAAGAGCGCGATGTCGGCGTCCATCGCCAGCAAGGTCTCCCAAGGCGCGTGCTTGTGCGCGACGTTCCAGGAAACGACTCTGATCATCGCCCGCTCATCGCCCGCCCGCCGCCGCGGCCTCGTCCGCGATCAGCCGGGCCAGCAGGTTGCGCGCCTGGATGGTCGGGTTGTCGGCGCCCAGGTCGATCGTAGGCGCGGAGGGATCGGTGTCGATCGCCCGCTGCTGCGCCTCCACCATGGCTACGTCCTCCAGGAAGGTGTCGCGAAACTGCGCCAGCGTCCGGGAGACCTCCTCGTCCTCGATGGCGAAGTCGCGCGCCGATACCCAGAAATGATGCGTCGTGCGCTCGGTCTCCGGAGTGATCCCGTGCGAGTTGAAGATCGTCACCGCCCGGTCGCGCTTCCCCTCGAAGGCGCCGGTGCCGGCGTCGGCGCAACCGGCGTCGAAGGTGATCGTCGCCGGCGGCCGATAAGTCCACGCGATCCAGACGTCGGTCTCGCCCTCGAAGCGGCGCGCCTTGGCGAACAGGGGCTGCGGGTCGCTGCGCGGCATGTGGCGGGCGCCGTGCACCGCCCGCGCCTCGCGGGTGACCCGCGGCGGGGTGCTGAGCGCCCCGTCATTGGCGAGCGAGGTCGGGTGGACGTATTTGGAATGCGTCTGGTCGAGCTGGATGTCGATCAGCGCCTGATAGTGGCAGCGGACGTGGAAGCGGTCGCCGATCGCGGCCCATTCCGGCGAGTCGTGCCAGTACAGGTCGGGGATCTCGCTTTCGTCGGCGCGGTCGGGATCGCCCATCCACACCCAGACCCAGCGGCGGCGCTCGACCGCGGGGTAGGACCGGACCCGCGTCCCCGGCGGGACCAGCCGCTGGCTCGGCGCCTCGACGCAGACGCCCGCGGCGTCGAAGCGCAGCCCGTGATAGCCGCATTGCAGCGTGTCGCCGACGACCTTGCCCGCCGACAGCGGCGCGCGGCGATGGCGGCAGCGATCCTCCAGCGCGACCGGCCGGCCGTCGCCGGTGCGGAAGAACGCCACCGGCTCGCCCAGCAACGTGCGGGCCATCGGCTCGCGGGTGACTTCCCGGTCCCAGGCGGCGACGTACCAGGCGTTCCGCAAATACATCCGATCTTCTCCCCCGCCGGCGGACTGCGCTTGGTATCATGCGTCCCGCGCCCGGCCGGTTCAATGCGCTGCGCGCCGCGGCTCCGGCCCGAACCGCCCGGCAAGGAGGCTCCCGATGAAGATCGACGTCTTCAACCACGTCTTCCCGCCCGCCTTGTTCGATCGGTTGCAGGACTATCTGCCCGCCCGGCAGATCGCCCGCATGAAGGGTCTGGCGACCCTCTACGACGTCGACGCCCGGCTCCGCCTGCTCGACGAATTCGGCGACTACCGGCAGGTATTGTCGCTGTCGCAGCCGCCGCTCGACGAGATCGCGGGGCCGGACGACACGCCCGCCCTCGCCCGGCTGGCGAATGACGGCATGGCGGCGATCTGCCGGGCGCATCCGGACCGCTTCCCGGGCTTCGTCGCCTCGCTGCCGATGAACCGCGTCGAGGCCGCGGTCGGCGAGATCGATCGGGCGGTCGGCGCGCTCGGCGCCATGGGCGTGCAGATCCATTCCAACGTCGGCGGCCACGCCCTCGACGAAGCCGGGTTCTTCCCCGTGTTCGAGCGTATGCACCGGCTCGACAAGCCGGTCTGGCTGCACCCCGCCCGCCCGATCGGCCATCCCGACTACCTCGCCGAGGATCATTCCAGATACGACATCTGGTGGGGTCTGGGCTGGGCCTACGAGACCAGCGCGGCGATGGCGCGGATGGTGTTCTCGGGCCTGTTCGACCGGCTGCCCGGCCTCCGGGTGATCGCGCATCACTGGGGCGCCTACATCCCGCACGCCGAGGGGCGGCTGCCGCATTGGGAGCGGCGCGAGTCGCAGTCGGACGAGCGCGCCTACGGCCCGCTGACCGACGGCCTGGCGCGCCCCGCGCTCGACTACTTCAAGTCGTTCTACGCCGACACCGCGATGTTCGGAGCCCGCGCGGCGAGCCAGGCGGGCCTCGATTTCTTCGGCCCCGACCAATCGCTCTTCGCTTCCGACTGCCCGTTCGACCGCGAGGGCGGGCGCATCTTCATCCGCGACACGATCGCGGTCGTGGACTCGCTCCGCTGCGCCGACGCCGACCGCGAGAAGATCTACCGCGGCAACGCCGAACGCCTGCTCGGCCTGGGGGCGGGCGCGTAGGCCGGGGCGGCGCACATGCAAGAAACTTCGCTGCGCGGGTAATTTTCCGCTTGACACGCGGCGGTTGTTGTGTTACTATCCGCCGTAATCCGACAGCGTTGACGCCCCCGCGACGGCCCGTCGGCGGGGTTCCTCGTCGGCCCGAACCGGAACCCTTCGTGCGCCGACTCGCAGCAATCGAAGGTTGTATACGAGCCGACGGATCGAATGCCGGCGCCGCTCTTCTCCCGCGCCGGGTCGGATCGAAGCGAGGAGGCGGAGGGTCGACGCCGCCGCGCGCCGGCAGGTGGAATCGGACGGCGAATCCCCCTGCTTTTTCTCTGCTTTCGCCCTGTTTTCGGCCGGTTTAAGCCCTGCTTTTTCCGTGTTTTTTCTTCATAACCCATTGATATACGACGAAATGTGAAAAATTTCCCGCCGACGGGACCACGTTCGCTCCTCGCGCGGCGCCCCGCATGGCGCGGCGCGCCGGTTCCGCGGCGGTTCGGAGCGGGTTGGGCAGGAGAATTTTTCACAATCTGAGATTGTATTTCGTGAAAAAAATATCCCGGACGGCAAGGCGCGGCGCCGCGACGCGATCGGAGCGCGTCGCGCATTTCCGACGGCGCCGCCCTCTCGCTTTCGGCGATGAACTCGATTTCCTCGGGGCCGGCCGCCGCGACCGGCCCCGTCGGTCGCCGACCCTGCGCGTCGCAGGTCGCCGCCCGCGCCTGCCGTTCCGCCCCCGTCGATTCGGGCTTCCCGTCGTCGGCGGCGCGGGGTATGCTGCGCCGGAATCCGCAGACTGACCGAATCCGAGGAGCTCGCATGGCTTTGATCGACGTCGGAAGCAAAGCGCCCGCCTTCGCGCTGCGCAACCAGGATGGCGGGACCGTCTCGTCGGACGATTTCGTCGGCCGCTACGTCCTGCTGTGGTGGTATCCCAAGGCCAGCACGCCCGGGTGAACCAAAGAGGGCATCGGATTCCGTGATCGAATCCGGGACTTCGAGAAAGCCAACGCCGTCGTGCTTGGCGTCAGTTTCGATTCGCCCGCCGCCAACCGCAAGTTCCGGGAGAAGTACGACTTCCCCTTCGACCTGCTGAGCGACGAACCCAAGGCCGCCTCCATCGCCTTCGGCGTGGCCGACGCCGAGTCGCGGTCGGCGAGCCGCATGTCGGTGCTGATCGGCCCCGACGGCGCGGTCGTCAAGTCCTACGCCAAGGTCTCGCCGGCGTCGCACCCGGACGAGGTCCTGGCCGACCTCCAGGGCTTGTCCTGAGGCTGGCGCGGCGGCGGCCGCGGCCGGCCGCCGCCGCGCCGCAGGGACGGCCGGAACGGAAGCGCGTGACGCCGCGCGACGCCGGTTCGTTCGACCCCGCGCGCTTCCAGGCCGTGCGGCGCCCGCTCGACGAGGCCGAGACGCTGCCGCCTTCCTGCTACACGTCGGCCGCCTTTCACGCCCGCGAACGGGACGAGATCTTCATGAAGACCTGGCATCTCGTCGGGCTGGCCGCCGATCTGCCCGGCGAGGGCGACTACAGGGCCATGTCGATCGCCGGGGTCGGGTTCGTCGTCGTCCGGGACGGGGACGGCGCCCTCCACGCCTTCGCCAACCACTGCCGGCACCGCGGGGCGCGGCTGCTCGAAGGCGCCGGCAGCTGCCGCCGCATCGTCTGCCCCTATCACGGCTGGACCTATCGCCTCGACGGCGGGCTCGCCTTCGCCAACGGGATGGAGAACGCCATCGGCTTCGACCCCGGCGCGCACGGGCTCATCGCCCTCCCCCTCGCCGTCCGCCACGGCTTCCTGTTCGTCAACTTCGACCCCGACTGCGCCCCGGTCGACGACTATCTGGGCGACCTCGGGCGCCACATCGCCTGCTACCGGATCGAAGACATGGTGACCGTCCGGCGCAGCGAGACCGTCGTCCGCACCAACTGGAAGAGCTACGTCGAGAACTCGATGGAGTCCTTCCACCACGCGACCGTGCACAGGGACTCGGTGAACGATCCCAGGGCCAGAAAGACGGTCGTCGTCGGCGACCCCGGCCAGTATCTGCTGGTGCAGACCGATCTCGGCGGCGAAAGCCGGGCGCTGCTGCGGGGCGACGCGGGCTTCCCCAGCATCCCGACCCTGACCGGGGCGGCCGCGCGCGGCTCCCAATACTTCCTGGTCTATCCCTGCGCGATGGTCGGCTGCGACGTGGATTCGATGTGGTACAAGCGGATGCTGCCCGAGGGACCCGACCGGGTGCGCAACGTCGTCGCGGTCTGCTTCCCGCGCGAGACCGCGGCGCGCCCCGACTTCGAGGAGGTGGCGCGGCGCTACTACCGCCGCTTCGACGTGACCGTCGCCGAAGACGACGAGATCGCCGAGCGCCAGTTCGCCGGCCTGTCCTCGCCGCTGGCCCGCCCCGGCCGGTTCTCCCATCGCGAACCCCTGGTCCACGTCATCGACAACTGGGTGCTGGACCGGGTCCTCGACGCCCGGCGATGACCGCCCGCGCCGGGGAGACGTAAGGAGCCGCCCATGACCGCCGCGCGCTACGCCTGCGACGACCTGATCCGCTTCGCCGCCCTGCTATGCGCCCGGCTGGGCCTCCCGGCGGAGCGCGCCGACGTCCATGCCCGCGTCCTGCTCGAGGCCGACCTGATGGGCCACACCACGCACGGGCTGGCCCTGCTGCCGGGGCATCTGGCCGGGCTGGAGTCGGGCGCCGTCGCCGCGACGGGGGAGCCTTCGATCCTCGCCGACCATGGCGCGAGCGTCCTCTGGGACGGCGGGCTGCTGCCCGGCACCTGGCTGCTTACGCGGGCGATCGACGAGGCCTGCGCGCGGCTCGAACGCCATCCGGTGGTGACCGTCTGCATCCGGCGATCGGGGCACGTCTGCTCGCTCGGAGCCTATCTCCGGCGGGCGACCGAGCGGGGGGCGGTGATCGTGATCATGAACTCCGACCCGGCGATGCGCACCGTGGCGCCGTTCGGCGGCGTCGAGCCGCAATTCACGCCCAACCCGATGGCGTTCGGCATCCCGACCGACAAGGACCCGTTGCTGATCGACATCAGCACCTCGACGACGGCGAACGGTTGGGTGCGTCGCTGGCGGGCGGAGGAGCGCCGCGCGCCGGGCGCGTGGCTGCTCGATGCGGACGGCGCCCCGACCGACGATCCGGCGGCCCTGTTCGCCGACCCGCCGGGATCGGTGCTGCCGCTGGGCGGGCTCGACGCGGGCCATAAGGGGTTCGCTCTCGCGCTCGCGGTCGAGGCGCTGACCGCGGCCCTCACCGGCCTGGGGCGCGCCGACGCGCCGTCGGGCCAGGGGAGCCCGGTCTTCCTGCAGCTCATCGATCCGAGCGCGTTCGGCGGCGACGCGGCCTTCCGGCGCGAGACCGGCTGGCTCGCCGGGGCGTGCCGCGCCGCCCGCGTGCGGCCGGGTGATCCGCCGGTGCGGCTGCCGGGCGAACGGGCGCTGGCGCTCCGCGCCCGACAGCTCGATGGCGGCGTCGAACTCTACCCCTCGATCCTGCCGGCGCTCGCCCCCTGGGCGTCGAAACTGGACATGGCCCCGCCCGCCGCGCTTGCGGACGAAGACGACGGGTCGTGACGGCCCCCGGCGGTCGTCCGTCTGTGCCGGGTCGGGTGCCGATCAGAAACCCAAGCCGAATCTGACGCCGACGCCGACGTAATGCGCCTTCTGTTCGGCGTCGAGGCCGGTCTGCGTCACCGCGCCCGTAAAGCTCGGGTCGGCGGCGGCGCGGTAGCGATAGTCCAGGCTGACGACGACGGGCCGATCGCCGCCGGCGTCGATCGCGTAGCCGACGCCGCCGCCCAGCTGGTAGGCGAAGACCATGTCGCTGTCGTGGAGGAGCAGCCTGCCGGGGATCTCCAGACCGCCGAGGGCGGCGGGCAGGGTCGCGTCCTTCGAGTTCGCCGTAACCGAGATCCGGGCCAGCCCGAGGCCGCCGCCGACATAGGGCGTCCAGCCCCCGCCCAGGTCGATGTCGTAATACAGGCTGGCCATGAACGAGGCCGCCTTCACCTCCCCGTCGAGGGGCCGTTTCCCCGCCGTCAGTATCCGCGGGGCGAGAGGACGAAGCTGCGCCGGGAGGGTGTCGGCGAAGCTGCCGGGTTGCCGCACGGCCATGTCCTGGAGGTCGTTTTCGCGCCAGCCCAGCTCGGCTTCGAGGCGGAGCCCGTTGGCGAACCCGTAGCCGAGGACGGCGTGCGCGGCGACGTCGTTGTCGATCGCCGCCGTGGCGTCGAGCGGCGTCGGATGTTGCGCGGTCGGATGTCCCTTGACGCCGGCGTCCCGGACCAGCGCGAGACCGACGCCCAGACCGGCGTAGAAGCCTTCGTCGGCCGCCATGGCGCCGGACTGCGACAAGCCGATGGCCGCGGCCGCGGCCAAGGTCAGAAGTCTCTTCGACACGGTGTTCTCCCCAGCGACCCGGTTCCCGCCGCCAGCGTAGCCGAAGCCGGCGGGCGTTCAAAGCCGGGCGGCGTCTTGCCAGCCGCGCCCCGCCAAGCCTAGGCTGGCGCCGGTCGATCGGGGGCCCGGGCGATGGATTTCCAGCCGAGCGAGGCGCAGCGCGCGCTCCAGGCGCGGGCGCGGGGACTCGCGCAGGGTCCGATCGCGGCGCGCGCCGCCGAGATCGACGAAACCCGCGAATATCCCTGGGATCACGTCGAGGCCCTGACCGAAGCCGGGTTCATGGGGATGACCGTGCCCAGGGCCTATGGCGGGCCCGGCCTCGGCTATCTCGACGCGGCGCTCGTGATCGAGCAGATCGCCCAGGCCTGCGCGGTGACGGCGCGCATCGTGGTGGAGGCGAACATGGGCGCGGTCGCCGCGGTGATGGCCTATGGCGACGAGGCGCAGAAACGCCAATGGGCGGACGGCGTGCTTGCGGGCGACAAGCCCGCCATCTGCATCACCGAGCCCGAAGCGGGCAGCGCCGCCGCCGACATGACCACCCGCGCCGACCGGCGCGGCGACGGCTACGTCCTCAACGGCCGCAAGCACTGGATCACCGGCGGCGGGGTCTCGCGCCTCCATCTCGTGTTCGCGCGCGTCTACGACGAAGGGGGCAGGGAGCTCGGCATCGGCGGCTTCGTCGCCGTCCGCGACCGGACGCCCGGCCTCGTGATCGGCCGGCGCGAACGCACGATGGGGCTCCGGGGCATCCCCGAGACCGAGATCCTGTTCCGGGACATGGCGCTGCCCGGCAGCGCGCTGGTGACGCCGCCGCGCGGGCTCGGGCGCGGCTTCGCCGACCTGATGGAGGCCTATAACAGCCAGCGCGTCGGCGCCGCGGCGGTGGCCCTGGGGATCGCCGAAGGCGCATGGCGCCACGCTCTGGCCTACGCGCGGGAGCGCGAGCAGTTCGGCCGGCCGATCTGCGAGTTCCAGGGCCTGCAATGGATGCTGGCGGACATGTCGATCCGGCTCGAGGCCGCGCGCGGGCTGATCTACCGCGCCGCATCGACGGACGGTTTCCCCGACGCGCTGCGCGCGGCGCAGGCCAAGGTCCTCGCCTCCGAAACGGCGATCGACGTGACCAACGACGCATTGCAGATCTTCGGCGCCGCGGGCTACGCCCAGGACCGTCCGTTGGAGCGCATGGTCCGCGATGCGCGCATGTTCGCCATCGCCGGCGGCACCGCCCAGATCCTCCGCACCGTGGTCGCCTCGCGGCTGCTCGGACGCAAGCTGCCGCAGACGCGGGACGGGTATCGGCCGGCCGCCGGAGCGGCGGCGCGCACCCATGCCGCGGAATGACCGCCCCGATCGTCCGGGCGACCGCGCCGGGCCGCGGCCGGGCCTGCGGCGGTCGCGACTCGAGACCGCGCTGCGCGACAATCTGCGGAAACGGAAGGCGCAGACGGCGGCGCGCGACGCGGCCCGCGATCCGCCCGACGATCCGCCCGACGATCCGCCCGAACCGCGCTAGCCCGCGCCCGTCCGCGGTGGCAGGATGCGCTTGGCCGCCCGCCCCGGGCGGGGCAACCCCATCGACGTTCGCGAGAGATGAAGGAAGACACCGTCATCACCACCGCGGGGCGCGCGCCCGAGGAGAATTTCGGCGTCGTCAACCCGCCCGTCTATCACGCCTCGACGATCGTCCATGCGACGGTCGCCGACCTCGATCACGCCCGGAAGCATCGCTGGGAGCCCGGCGTCTACACCTACGGCCGTCACGGCACGCCGACCCATGCCGCCTTCGAAGCGGCCGTCGCCGCCCTCGAAGGCGGCGCGCGGACGGTCTGCCTGGGTTCGGGCCTCGCCGCCATCAACGCCTCGATCCTGGCCTTCGTCCGGGCCGGCGATCATGTGCTGGTGACCGACAGCGTCTACGGACCGACGCGGCGTTTCTGCGACGACTTCCTCGGCCGGTTCGGCGTGCAGACCGACTATTTCGATCCCGCGCTCGGCGCCGGCGTCCGGGACCTCCTCCGCGACGAGACCAAGGTCGTCTTCGTCGAAGCCCCGGGCTCGCTCACCTTCGAGATGCAGGACATCCCCGCCATCGCCGCCGAGGCCCATCGGAGAGGCGCGGCGGTGGTGATGGACAACACCTGGAGCGCCGGCGTCCACTTCAAGCCGTTCGCCCACGGGGTCGACGTCTCCGTCCAGGCGGCGACCAAATACATCGTCGGCCATTCCGACGTGATGATGGGAACCGTCACCACGACCGAAGACCACTGGCCGGCGGTGCGTCAGGCCGCCGCCGACCTCGGCGCCAATGCCGGGCCGGACGACGTCTATCTGGCCCTGCGCGGCCTCCGCACCCTGGCCGTCCGGCTCCCCCGGCACGAGGAGACGGGTCTCGGGCTGGCGCGCTTCCTGCGGGACCGGCCGGAGGTGAAGCGCGTGTTGCATCCCGGCCTGCCCGAGGATCCGGGGCACGCGCTGTGGCGGCGCGACTTCACCGGGTCGTCCGGCCTGTTCGGCGTGGTGTTGCAGGACTATCCGCCCGCCGCGGTCGCGGCGATGCTCGACGGCATGACCCTCTATGCGATGGGCGCCAGCTGGGGCGGCTACGAGAGCCTGATCCTGCCGACCGACCCGGCGCCGAACCGGACCGCGACGGCCTGGACCGAAGGCCCGACGATCCGCATCCATGCGGGGCTCGAAGACCCCGACGACCTGCTCGACGACCTCGCGCGCGGGCTCGACCGACTGCGGACGGCGGGATGACCGCGGAGAAGATTCGCGAGACGGTCGGGGAGCGCTTCGGGCGCGGCCCGACTTCAGCCGTCGATCGTTCCGGCGGGCTGGTCCTCGGCGGGCTGGTCCTCGGCGGGGCGATCCTCGGCGGGCTGGTCCCCGGCAGGCGACGCCTTCTCCGCCTTCCTCTTTTCCGACCGTTCCGCCCTGGCCTGGGAGCGGGCGAGCTTCTTCGCCGCCTTCGCCCGCTCGCGTTCGAGGCGCTCGAACCGGTAGTTCGCCCTGCGCGCCATGTCAGTCCTCCGGCTCCGTTGCCGCCTCGTCGGGCCCATGCTGTAACATGCGGCGCCGGATGCGGCAACCGCCCCGCCGCCGGGGCTACGCGCGAGGACGTCGCGGCATGAGCGGACTCCCCCAGGCGGCCGTCGACGCGGCCCTGGGCGCCATCGCCTTCGATGGCGCCGGGCTGGCGCCGGCGATCGCCCAGCAGCACGACAGCGGCGAGGTGCTGATGATGGCGTGGATGAACCGCGCGGCCGTCGAGCGCAGCCTGCGGAGCGGCGAAGTCCACTATTTCTCACGCTCGCGCGGGAAGCTGTGGCGCAAGGGCGAGACCTCCGGCCAGACCCAGCGGCTGATCGACCTCCGCATCGACTGCGACGGCGATGCGCTGCTGCTGCTCGTCGATCAGACCGGCGTCGCCTGCCATACCGGCCGGCGGAGCTGCTTCTTCCGGGCGGCCCGCGCCGGGGGGCCGGAGGAGATCGCCGCCCCGGCGGTCGACCCCGGGGATCTGTACCGCCGATGAGCGCCGGCCCGCCGGAGTAAATATCGAAATACCGTAGGTCAATGGGGGGAGCTGTACCGCCGATGAACGACGGCCTGCCGGAGGCCGAATCGACGGTCGCGGTCTCGCTGCTCACCGGGTTTCTCGGCAGCGGCAAGACGACGCTGCTCAACGCGCTGCTCAAACATCCGGCCATGGCCGACGCCGCGGTGCTGATCAACGAGTTCGGCGAGATCGGCCTCGACCACCATCTGATCGAACGGATCGACGAAGAGACGGTGCTGCTCAACGCCGGTTGCCTGTGCTGCTCGGTGCGCGGCGATCTGGCGCGCGCGCTGCGCGAACTGTCCGTCAAGCGCATCAAGGGCGACATACCGCCGATCGGGCGCGTCCTGATCGAGAGCACCGGTCTCGCCGATCCCGCGCCGATCATCCACACCCTGATGACCGACAGAGTGATCGTCAACCGCTTCGCCCTCGACGGGATCGTCACCACGGTGGATGCGGTCAACGGCGATCTGCAGCTCGACCGCTACGTCGAATCGGTCAAGCAGGCGGCGGTCGCCGACCGGATCGTGCTGACCAAATGCGACATCGCCGACGGCCGCCGGATCGCATTGCTGGAGCGCGGCCTGAGCCGGCTCAACCCCGGGGCGCCGATCCTGCGGGCCGTCAACGGCGATCTTCACCCGGACGCGCTGTTCGACGCCGGGCTCTACGACCCGGCGACCAAGAGCCTGGACGTCCGGCGCTGGCTGCGCGAGGAAGCCTATGCCGACGCGCCGGACGAGCGCGACCACGACCACGATCACGACGGCGACCACGACCATGACGCGGACGCGCATGACGTCAACCGTCACGACGAGCGCATCCGCGCCTATTGCATGACCCGCGGCGATCCTCTCCACTGGGATGCGTTCGTCGCCTGGATCCGGACCCTGATCACGCTGCACGGCGACGACCTGCTGCGCATCAAGGGCATCGTGAACATCGAGGGGAAGGCCCGCCCGATCGCGATCCACGGCGTGCAGCATCTGTTCCACGATCCGGTGGAGCTCCCCGCCTGGCCGGACGAGGACCGCCGGTCCCGGCTGGTGTTCATCACCCGCAATCTCGACCGCGCGACGGTCGAGGCCAAGCTGGAGACGTTGCAGCGCGCCGCCGCCGGGCGGCGAGGCTGACGAAGCCGGCGCGGCTCACGCCGCCTTGGGCAGGCGCTCCCGGTCGTGCGGCGCGGCGAGATCGATATCGGGCCCCAGCGGCACGATGCCGGTCGGGTTCACATGGCGCTGGCCGCCGTAATAGCCCCGCTTGATGCCGTCGATATCGGTGATCTCGGCGATGCCGGGATGCTGATACAGGTCGCGCAGGTAATTGGACAGGACCGGATAGTCCGATATCCGCCGCTTGTTGCACTTGAAGTGGCCGAAATAGACGACGTCGAACCGGACCAGGGTCGGATACAACCGCCAGTCCGCCTCGGTCGGCCGGTCGCCGCACAGATAGCGGCGGGTCGACAGCCGCTCCTCCAGCGCGTCCAGCGTGTCGAACAGCGCGTGACAGGCCTCCTCGTAGGCCTCCTGCGACCGGGCGAAGCCGCAGCGGTAGACGCCGTTGTTGACGGTGGCGTAGATGCGCTCGTTGAGCGCGTCGATCTCGGCGCGGAGCGGCTCGGGGTAGAGGTCGAGCGAAGCGTCGCCCCACTCGTCGAACTCGCTGTTGAGCATGCGGACGATCTCGGACGACTCGTTGTTGACGATCGTCCACGTCGCCTTGTCCCAGAGCGTCGGCACGGTGACCCGGCCGGTGCAGTTCGGGTCGGCCGCGACATAGACCCGATGCAGCTCCAGCACGCCGTCGATCGGATCGAGATCGCGTCCGATGCCGGCGCTGTAGGCCCAGCTGCGTTCGCGCGGCAGGTCGGACAGCGATATCGAGATCGCCCCTTCGAGCCCCTTCAGCCGGCGGTAGATCTGCGTGCGGTGCGCCCACGGGCAGGACGGCGCCAGGAACAGGTGGTAGCGGCCGGGCTCCGCCTTGAAGCCCGACGACCCGTCGGCGGTGATCCAGCTGCGGAAGGTCGATTCGGCGCGCACGAACGCGCCGCCCGACGGGTTGCGATATCGAGCGTCGTCGTCGACCCATCGGCCCTCGATCAGCATGCCCATCTTCGCCGGCCTCCCCGAACGGTTGCGCCTTCGGGGCCATATAGGACACCCTGCCGCGCCGGGCAATCCAGGAGAGCGCGATGGCACAGGACGGATCGGGGTTCGGCGTCGGCGCCCGCCTGCCGCGCAAGGAAGACGCCCGGCATCTGCGCGGCAGGGGCTGCTTCGTCGCCGACATCGCGATGCCCGGCGCGCGCGAGGCGGCCTTCGCGCGGAGCCCCGTCGCCCACGGCCGCCTCCGGGCGGTCCGCAAGCCCGCCGGCGCCGAAGCGCGCGTGCTCGCCGCCGAAGACCTCCCCCGCCTGAAACCGCTCCGCGCGGTCCCCGACGTACCCGGCTTCAAGGCCTGCGACTGGCCGGCTCTCGCCGCCGGCAAGGTCCGCTTCGTCGGCGAATGCGTCGCCATCTGCCTCGGCGATACCCGCGCCGAAGCGGAGGACCTCGCGCAGCAGGTCGCGCTCGACATCGAACCGCTCCCCGCGGTGACCGATGCGCTCGCCGCGCGCGACGGGTCGGCGGCGCTGCTGCACGAGCACTGGGGGGACAACGTCTTCGTCGAGCGTCCGGTCGAGGGGGGCGACGTCGCCGCCGCCCGCGCCGAAGCCGCGGTGACGGTCACGCGCGAATACCGTCTCGGCCGCCAGGTGGGCAATCCGATGGAAGGGCGCGGCGTCCTCGCCTGCTGGGACCACCGGACGGACGAGCTGGTGATCCACGACTCCTGCCAGGCGGCGCATATGATGCGCACCGGCTTCGCCGAGTTCCTGGGCCTCCAGGAACGCCAGGTCCGGGTGATCGCGCCCGACGTGGGCGGCGCGTTCGGCGTGAAGAACCGCCTCCTGCCCGAGGAGGTCGCGACCGCCGCGGCGGCGCTCGCCCTCGGCGTTCCGGTGCGCTGGATCGAGGATCGCCGCGAGCATCTCCTCGCTTCGCCGCACGCGCGCGAGATCGTCTACCGGGTCACCGCCTACGCCGACCGGCGGGGCCTGCTGCTCGGCGTCGAGGCCGAGATCACGGTCGATGCCGGGGCCTATTCGCCGTGGCCGATGGGGCAGTTCCTGGAGGCCGGCATGGCCTCGCGCAACCTGCCGGGGCCGTATGCGCTGCCCCATTACCGGGTGGACACCCATACCGTGGCCACCAACAAGCCGCCGATGGGGCCGTTTCGCGGCGTCGCGCGGCCCGGCGCCTGCCTCGCCATCGAGCGCACCATCGACGAGGTCGCCCGCGCCGTCGGACGGGAGCCCTGGGAGGTGCGGCGCGACAACATGGTCCGCCCCGAAGCGATGCCCTACCGGACCGTCGCCGGCATGGTGTTCGACAACGGCGACTACCCGGAGAGTCTGCGCCGCGCGGTGGCGGCGGTCGATCTGGCGGCGGTGCGCGCGCGCCAGCGCCGGGGCGAGCCGGACGGCCGGTCGGTCGGCGTGGGCTTCGCCTGCTACGCCGAGCAGACCGCCCACGGGCGGGGCGAATGGGTGCGCCGGGGGACGCCGATCGTTCCGGGCTACGAGTTCGCGACCGTGCGGCTCATGCCCGACGGCGCGCTGCAAGTCCTGGCCGGCGCGCAGGCCTTCGGCCAGGGGCTGGAGACGACGCTCGCCCAGGTGGCCCACCAGGAGCTCGGCATCCACCCGGACCGCATCTCGGTCCGCTTGGGCGACAGCGCGCTCTCGGCCTACGGGTTGGGCTCGTTCGCGTCGCGCAGCATGGTCATGGCCGGCGGGGCGGTGCAGGGCGCCTGCCGCCGGCTGGCGGAGAAGATCGCCCGCATCGGCGGGCAGCTGCTGCAATGCGCGGCGGAAGACGTCGCTCTGGCGGCGGACCGGGCCGCGGGACCGGGCGGCTCCGTAACCCTCGCCGAGATCGGGAGGTCCGCCTATCTCCGGCAGGAAACCCTGCCGCCCGGCATGGAGCCGACGCTGGAGGCGAGCTTCGCCTACGAGCCGGCGCTGGATACCGGCGTCTATTCCTACGCGACCCACGCCGCGGTGGTTGCGGCCGATGCGGCGACCGGCATGGTCGAGCTGCTCGACTACGTCGTGGTCGAGGACAGCGGCGCCGTCGTCAACCCGATGATCGTGGACGGCCAGATCGTCGGCGGCGTCGCCCAGGGGATCGGAACCGCGCTGCTCGAGGAGATCCCCTACGACCCGGACGGCCAGCCGCTCGCGGTCAATCTCGCGGAATATCTGCTGCCGGGGGCCGCCGACGTCCCGCCGGTCAGGATTTCGCACATGGTCACGCCGGCCGAGACCACCGCCTACGGCGTCAAGGGGATGGGCGAAGGCGGCGCCATCGCCCCGCCGGCGGCGATCGCCAACGCGCTGTCGGACGCCTTCGCCGCCATCGGCGCCCAATTCAACCGCACCCCGCTATCCCCTCGCCGCATCGCCGCGGCGATCGCCGCAGCGCTGGAGACGACGGCGGCGGACGCCGATTCCGCCTGACCTGGGCGAGGTATGGCTGCATACTTCGCCCTGCGCCAACGGCGCGGCCCCGGCCCCGCCGCCGGGCGCCACGAACGCAAGACGCCGAAGGACGCCGCGCCATGAGCCTGTCGCAGCCGGGTATCCTCGAACCCGTTCCGTCGCAGACCCGCTATCTGGAGTTCGGCGCCCTGCCCGACCGGGATCCGGTCCCGGCGATCGGCGAGCTCGCGTCGCGGACGCTCGACGGCCATGTGGTGGTCGGGTTCGGGGCCGGCCTGGTCGGCAGGCTGCGCCGCGAGATCGACGGACTCCGCCCCTTCCCGAGCCTCGGCGGGCCGGGATGCGAGATACCGTCCACCCAGGCGGACCTCTGGCTCTGGATCCGCGATGGCGACCGCGGGCGGATCGTCCATACCGGCCGCGCGCTCACGCGGGCGCTGCGGCTCGCCTTCCGCCGCGACCGGACGGTGGACGGCTTCCGATACGACCGCGGCCTCGATCTTTCGGGCTACGAGGACGGGACCGAAAACCCCGAGGGCGAGGACGCCCTGCGCGCCGCGATCGTCCGCGACGCCGGGCCGGGGCTGGACGGCGGCAGCTTCGTCGCGGTCCAGCAATGGGTCCACGACCTGGATCATTTCGAGACGCTGGCCCCGGCCGAGCGCGACGACGCGATCGGCCGCCGTCTGGCCGACAACGAGGAGCTCCCCGACGCGCCCGCCTCGGCGCATATCAAGCGCGCCGAGCAGGAAGCGTTCGATCCCGCCGCCTTCGTGCTGCGCCGTTCGATGCCGTGGGCGAGCGAGGCCGGCGAAGGCCTGATGTTCGTGTCCTTCGGCAAGTCGTTCGACGCCTTCGAAGCGCAGCTCCGCCGGATGACCGGCCAGGACGACGGCATCCTGGACGGGCTGTTCCGCTTCTCCCGCCCGGTCTCGGGAAGCTATTTCTGGTGCCCGCCGCGGCGCGACGGACGGCTCGACCTCTCGGCCCTCGGCGTCTGAGAATCTCATCTATCCATGAGAGTCGTCGCCGGCGAGAAGGCTTCGTCCGAAATGGATTCCCGCTTTCGCGGGAATGACGAGGGGGGGGGGGGAGACCGGGACGATGGCCTCCCTGGGCCAGCATCGCAGCCCCCTCCGTCATTCCCGCGAAAGAGCGTGTGAAGAAACCCTTGGCGTATCCGCCTCGAGCCGATGGCCTTCCCGGGGCTAGTGTCCCGGGGTCCCCCCCCCCTCGTCATTCCCGCGAAAGCGGGAATCCATATTCGTATCCCGATTCCTGCTTCCGTGGGGACGAGGGGCCTGTGACGACGGCTCGGGGGAAGCCGTCGGTCGAGGCGGATACGCCCAAAGACCCGTCCTTTCCTGCCCTGGATTCCCGCTTTCGCGGGAATGACGAGAGAGGGGGCCGCGACGGCCTCCCTCGGGCCGTCGTCACGGGCCTCCCTCGTCATTCCCCCGCTTTCGCGGGACAGGCTCCACGCGCTCGGGGATTTCGCGCGCTTGGTCGGCTGAACCGACGCCCACGCGGACATCTCGGGATTTCTTCACACGCTCGAAAGCGGGAATCCGGGGCGGGCGCGCCCCGGCAGGACCCGATTTCTCAAACGGACTCTGAGCGGCGCGCCGGCCTAGCCGGCCTCGGACACCGTATAGCGGCGCAGCAGCCGCGCCTCGCCGGCCGGGAAGTCGGTCCGCGCGTGGTTGACGGTGCGGTTGTCCCACATCACCAGATCGCCCGCGGTCCAGCGATGCGCGTAGACGAAGGCGGGCTTCTCCGCATGGTCGAACAGCTCGTCCAGCAGCGCGTCGCTTTCCGCCGCCGCCATGCCGACGACGCGCCGCGTCATCAGCCGGCTGAGATAGAGCGACTTCCTGCCGGTGTCCGGGTGGATCCTGACCAGCGGATGCGTCGCCGCCGAGACGGCCGCGTCCCCCTCGTCCGACTCGTCGCGGAACACCGCGTCATAGGCGTAGGCGTGGCGCGCCTCGAGGCCTTCGAGCCGCGACCGGACGGACCCGGGCAGCGCTTCCCAGGCCGCGGCCATGTTGGCGAACAGCGTGTCGCCGCCGCGCGACGGGATGCGGATGGCGTAGAGCGTCGTGGCCCGATAGGGCCGCTCGCGATGCGCGCCGTCCGAGTGGAAATGCATCTCGCCGTCGGGCAGCGAGCCGATCGGCCGGCCGTCCTTGCGGATGTTGGTCACCAGCATCACGCCGCGCGCGCTGTTGGTGTCCGCCCCCGCCCGCGACGGCGGACGGTAGCCGGCGTCGGGCGACCCCAGGATCGAGGCGGCCCGGACATGGTCGGACGCGGTGAGCTTCTGCCCCGGAAAGCACAACACCGCATGTTCGCAGAACGCGCCGTAGAGCCGCCGCGCGGTCCGGGCGTCGATCGGCTCGCGCAGGTCGATGCCGGTGATCCGCGCGCCGACGACGGCGCTCAGCGGCGCCAGATCGAACCCGCCCGCCGCCGCCGGCTCCGCTCCCGCCGTCATGGCGCGCCTCCCCGAATCCGCTCGAATCCGCCCGACTCCTCCGGCTCCGCCGACTCCCCGTCGGCATGTTGTCGCGCCCCGCCATAGTATGGCAAAGTCGCGGCCGGGACCACGCTTCTTGGACCGTATGGCCGGCGCGCCGGACCTCCGAAGACGGGTCGGCGGCGTCCTCGCCGGCGCAGGGAGGACCAGCATGCTCAACCGAACCTCGACCCTGGCGCTCGCCGCCGGGGCGTGCGCCGCTCTCCTGTCGGCCGGACAGGCGGCGGCCGCGAGCCACGAGATCACGCTCAAATTCGCCGATTTCGCGCCGGCGCAGGCGTCCACGGCGCGCATGTTCAAGGAATACGTCGCCAAATTCGCCGAGAAGTCCGGCGGCCGACTCAAGCTGCAACTCTTCCACGGCTCGTCGATGGGGCCGATGCCGCGCCATTACGACCTCGCGCGCAAAGGGGTGGCGGACCTGTCGTTCTTCCAGCACGGCGTGACGCCGGGCCGGTTCCCGCTGGTCGAGCTCACCCATGCGCCCTATCTGTGGCCGCCCGGCTTCAAGGGCGTCGTGGTCGGGGCCAAGGCGACGGCGGACCTCACGGCCGAATACTTCGCCCCCGAGCACAAGGGGACGAAGATCCTCTACATCGTGTTCAACCGGCCGTCGGGCGTCTACGACTCGACCAAGCCGATCCGGTCGCTCGCCGATCTCAAGGGCCGGCGCTACCGCGCGCCGACGCCGACCGACGTGGCGATGATGAAGGCGCTGGGCGCCCTCCCGATCGGCCTGCCGGCGCCGTTGATGGCGGAGTCGCTGCAGAAGAAGACGATCGACGGCGTGGTCACCGACCCGATGGGGATCTTCGCCTTCAAGCTCGCCGGCCTCGTCAAGCATTACAGCAACATGTTCGTCTCGGCGATCAGCTTCGGCGTTGCGATGAACGAGGCGTCCTACCGCAAGCTGCCGGCGGACCTGCGGGCGATCGTCGACGGCGTCAGCGGCAAGGCGGGCGCGGTGCGCATGGCGACGCTGAGTTGGGGGGACTTCCCGGTCTTCCTCGACTACATGAAGAAGGCCGACATCGCGCCGGTCGAGATCAGCGAGGCGGCCAACGCCGAGATGCGGAGCGTCGCGGAGCGGGTCATGGAGGAGAAGGTCGCCGCGCTGGAGAAGAAGGGTCTGCCCGGGCGCGCCGTCTATACCCGGCTGAAGGCGCTGTCGGCGAAATACGCCGCCGAGTAGCCGACGTCGGCGCATGAACGCCCTCGTCGTTGCGGCGGCGCGGCTCCTGACCCGCGTCGCCGCAATCTTTCTGCTGGCGATGGTGGCGATCAACGTCCTCGACGTGGGTCTCCGCACGGGCTTCAACGCGCCGATGTTCGGCACCTACGAGGTGGTCGAGCTGTTCCTCGCCGCAGCCGCCTTCCTCGCCATCCCGGAGACCTTCCTGCGCGGCGAACACATCACGATCGAACTCATCGACCAGATCGTCCCGCCGCGCGCCGTCGCGGTTCTGCGCGCGTCGGGCCTCGGCGCCGCATTGCTGTTCGTCGGGCTGCTCTCCTACCACATGATCGAGCCGGCCCTGGAATTGATCGAGTTCGACGAGGTCACGCGCGACCTGCAATATCCGGTGATCTGGAAGGGCGCGCTCATCCTCGCCGGCTTCCTGTTCTCCGTGGTCGCGGTCTTCGCCGTGTTCCTGGGCGAAGTCCGCGCCGCCTGCGCGAGGCCGCCCGCGCGGTGACGACGCAGACGATCGGCATGCTCGGCATCGCCGGGCTGGTGGCGCTCACCTTCGCCCGCGTGCCGCTGGGGGCCGCGATGGGCCTCGTCGGGCTGGCGGGATACGCCGCGATCGACGGCTGGGACACCGCCTTCATCGTGTTCGGCGAGACGCCCTACGGGCTCGCGGCCTACACCTTCTCGGTGCTGCCGCTGTTCATCCTGATGGGAAGCGTCGCCACGCGGGCGGGCATGTCCCAGGAGCTGTTCGTCGCCGCCAACGCCCTCTTCGCCGGCCGCCGCGGAGCGCTGCCCATGGCGACCATCGGGGCCTGCGCCGGCTTCGCCGCGATCAGCGGCTCGTCCGTCGCCACCGCGGCGACGTTCAGCCAGATCGCGGTGCCCGAGATGCGGCGCTACGGCTACGATCAGCGGCTCGCCACCGGCTCGGTCGCGGCCGGCGGGACGCTCGGCATCCTGATCCCGCCGTCGGTCATCATGGTGATCTACGCCCTCGCCGCCGAGGAATCGGTGCCGGCGCTGTTCGCCGCCGGCATGATTCCCGGCCTGCTGCTGGCTCTCTTCTTCGTCGTCGTCGTCTGGGCGATCGTCCGCGTCCGGCCCGAATGGGCGCCCGCGGGGGTCAGGATGCCGTGGCGCGAGCGGCTCGTCGCGGCGACCGCGATGTGGAAGCTGGTGGTGCTGTTCGGCCTCGCGGTCGGCGGCATCTACGCCGGCTGGTTCAGCCCGACGGAAGCGGCGGGCGTCGCTTCCTTCGCCGCCATCGCCATCGCCTTCGCCACCCGCAAGCTGCCCTTCGCCGGGTTCCTCGACTGCCTGATGGACACGATGCGGACGACGGCGATGCTGATGTTCATCCTCGTCGGCGCCTGGATCTTCGCCTATTTCGTGGTCCAGACCCGCCTGCCGGCGGCGCTGGTCGAGCTCGTCCATTTCCTCGGCCTCGCGCCCTGGATGGTGATCCTGATGATCCTCGCCTTCTACATCCTCCTCGGCTGCGTGCTGGAGTCGGTGGCGATCATCCTGGTCACGGTCCCGGTGTTCCTGCCCGTGGTCACGGCGCTGGGCTACGACCCGGTATGGTACGGCATCCTGATGGTGGTCGTGGTCGAGGTCGGGCTGATCACGCCGCCGGTCGGGCTCAACATCTTCGTCATCCGCGCGCAGCTGCCCGACGTCCCGCTGGGCACGATCTTCCGCGGCATCGTTCCCTTCCTGGCCGCCGACGCCGCCCTGATCGCGCTGCTGCTGCTGTTCCCCCAGATCGCGCTATGGCTGCCGAACCTGCTGTATTGACGGCGTCGACGGCGCGGGGCATGGCGGCCGGGGGCGTGGAGGCCCGGAGCGGAATCGAACCGCTGTGCACAGATTTGCAGTCTGCTGGATAACCACTCTCCCACCGGGCCCCCGGCGGCGAACCGGGTGATACACCGAATCCGGGCGGCGCGAAAGCCGCGCCGGACGCGCCGTTGCGCGCGGGGCGGCGGGGCGGTATAGGTGGATCGCCCGCGTCGTTCCGGGAGGAGGGATGACCGACCTCGCCGTCGCGCGTCGGTACATGGTGGACTGCCAGATCCGGACCAACAAGGTCACGGACGAGGCCGTGATCGAGGCGCTCGCCCATGTCCCGCGCGAGGCGTTTCTCGACCAGCGGCTGGCGACCGTCGCCTATATCGACGAAGACCTGCCGATCGGCGGCGGACGCCATCTGATGGAGCCGATGGTGTTCGCGCGCATCGTCCAGGCCCTCGCCATCCGGCGGGGCGACGTGGCGCTCGACGTGGGTTGCGGGACCGGCTATTCGAGCGCGGTGCTGTCGCGCCTGGCGACCACGGTGGTGGCGCTCGAGTCCGACCCCGGCCTCGCCGCGCAGGCGACGCGCAGCCTGGCCGGGCTCGGCATCGACAACGTGGTCGTCGTCGAGACCGCGCTCGCCGACGGCTACCCCAGCCAGGCGCCCTACGACGTGATCCTTCTGGGCGGGGCGGCGCCGGCGGTCCCGGACGCGCTGAGCGCGCAGCTGGCCGAGGGCGGCCGGCTCTGCGGCGTCATCGGCGGCGGCGCGGGGGTGGGCAGGGCGACGCTGCTGACGCGGCGGGACGGCGCGGCGTCCGGCCGCGAGCTGTTCGACGCCAACGTCCCGCTGCTGCCGGCGTTCGAGCCGGAAACGGGTTTCGCGTTTTGAGCGCCGGGCCGGCGGAAGGCCATGACCGATAACGCGGGCCGACGGAGACGCGCCGCCCTCGCCGCCGGCGCGGCGATGCTGACGGCGGCCGGCGGCGGCGCCGGCGCCGAGACGCTGAAGGAGGCGCTGGCGCGGGCCTATGAGAACAACCCGACGCTGCTGGCGGAGCGCGCGCGCCTGCGGTCGACCGACGAAGGCGTAGCCCAGGCTTCGTCCGAGTGGCGCCCGTCGGTGACGGTCAACGGCAATCTCGGCTACCAGCGGCGCAACGGCGCGGCCGGCGGCGCGCCGGCCTCCTCGACCTCGACGAGGCCGCGCGGCCTGTCGCTGAGCGTCGATCAGAACGTCTACCGCGGCGGGCGCGGGGCGGCGGGGCTGCGGCGCGCGGAGCATCTGGCGCGTTCGGGGCGCGCGGGGCTGTCGGCGACGGAACAGACCGTGCTGCTCGACGCGGCGACCGCCTATGTGAACGTGGTGCGCGATCAGGCGGTGGTGCGGCTCAACGTCAACAACGAACGGGTGCTGAAGCGCCGCCTCGAGGCGACGCAGGACCGGTTCCGGGTGGGCGAAGTGACCCGGACCGATGTCGCCCAGGCCGAGTCGCGCCTGTCGCGGGCGCGCGCCGACCGCATCGCCGCCGAGGGCGCCCTGGCCCGGTCGCGCTCGACCTACGGCAAGGTGATCGGCGCGGCGCCGGGCGCGGTCGAGGCGGCCGCGCCGCTGGGCGGGCTGCCGGAGAGCGCGGAGAGCGCCGTCGATCTGGCGCAGACGGAGAGCTTCGCCGTGCTGCGGTCGGACGAGGCCGAGCGCGCGGCGCGCGAACGGATCGCCGAAGTCGCCGCGGAACTGCTGCCGGTCCTGCGCGTGTCGGGCGAGGTGAGCCGCGCGGCGGACGCCGCCGGTCGGGGTTCGGAGAGCGATACGGCCTCCGTCACCGCGCGCGTCACGATGCCGCTCTACCAGTCGGGCGCCGTCCGCTCGCGGGTGCGCGCGGCCAAGCACGACGCGGCGCGGCGCCGCCACGAGCGCGACGCCGCGAAGCGCGACGCCGTCGAGCGGGCGACGGTCGCATGGGAGGAGCTCGAGGCCGCGCGGGCGCAGATCCAGGCGCTGACCGCCGAGGCGCGCGCCGCCGGGATCGCCCTCGAAGGCGTGCGGCAGGAGGAATCGGTCGGCTCGCGGACGCTGCTCGAAGTGCTGGACGCGGAGCAGGAGCTGCTGGACGCGCAGGTCCGGCTGGCGCGGGCGGAGCGCGACCACGTCGTCGCGTCCTACCGGCTCCGGGCCGCGGTCGGACGGCTGACCGCGCGGGACCTCGAACTCCCGGCGGCCTATTACGACCCGCGCGACAACTATCGCCGCGCCCGGCGGCAGCTCTTCGGCGTCGGAATCGAAGGCGAGTGAGAGGGCGGAGGCGATGACGGAGCCGCGGCCGGGGCCAGCCCCGGAGAACTCTGTGGGGACGATGCGGCCGGGGCCGGCCCCGGCCCCGGAGAACTCGATGGAGGAGATCATGTCGTCGATCCGTCGGGCCGTCGCCGAGGACGGCCGCGTCGGCGGCGCGGCGGGGGGGGCCGCGCCCGTCGGCGACGACGACGACATCCTCGAACTCACGCAGGAGGTCGTGGACGACGACGGGCGGGCCGCCGACGCGGCGGCGGCGGCGCGGGGCGGCGGCGGGCTGATGTCGCCGCAGGTCGCCGGCGCCTCGACCGACCGGTTCGTCGCCCTGGCCGCCGCGGTGGCGATGCAGCGATCGGCGCGCGCCACCGAGATCGGCCATCGGACGGTCGAGGAGATGGTCGGCGACCTGATGCGGCCGATGATCAAGGAGTGGCTCGACGCCAACCTGCCCGCTTTGGTCGAGCAGCTGGTCGGCCGCGAGATCGACCGCATGTCGCGCCGCGCCGAGGACGAGCTGCGCCGGTGAACGCATCGGCGGGCCGCCGCGCCCGCGCGAGCGCGGCCATAGCTGGAGCAACCCGCGAAACCATGGACAAGACCTACCGGCCCGCGGACGTCGAGGCCCGGCGCTACCGGGAATGGGAGGAGTCGGGCGCCTTCGCCTGCGCGGCCTCCGCGGGCCGCGAGGCCGACGGCGCGCGCCCCTACAGCATCGTCATCCCGCCGCCCAACGTCACCGGCAGCCTGCATATGGGGCATGCCCTCAACAACACGCTCCAGGACGTACTGATCCGGTTCGCGCGCATGCGCGGCCGGGACGCGCTGTGGCAGCCGGGAACCGACCATGCCGGGATCGCGACCCAGATGGTGGTCGAACGCCAGCTGGCCGCGGAGGGCAAGACCCGCCACGATCTGGGCCGCGAAGCGTTCATCGACCGGATATGGAGGTGGAAGGCCGAATCGGGCGGCGCGATCACCGGGCAGCTGCGGCGTCTCGGCGCCTCCTGCGACTGGCGCCGCGAGCGTTTCACGATGGACGACGGGCTGAGCGCCGCGGTGCGCCGCGTCTTCGTCGCCCTCTACAAGGAGGGCGTCGTCTATCGCGACAAGCGGCTGGTCAACTGGGACCCCAAGCTGCACACGGCGATCTCGGACCTGGAGGTCGAACAGCGCCCGGTCGAGGGCAAGCTGTGGACCCTGAACTATCCGATCGAGGGCGAGCCGGGTTCGTTCGTCGCCGTCGCGACGACCCGGCCCGAGACCATGCTGGGCGATACCGCGGTCGCGGCGCATCCCGAAGACGACCGGTATCGGAATCTGATCGGCAAGACCGTCCTGCTGCCGATCGCGGGGCGGCGCATCCCGATCGTCGCCGATCCCTACAGCGATCCCGAAAAGGGCACCGGGGCGGTGAAGATCACCCCGGCGCACGACTTCAACGACTTCGAGGTCGGCCGCCGCCACGGGCTTCCGCTGGTGAACGTCTTCGACGAGAACGCCTGCCTGAACGACGAGGCGCCGGCGCATCTGCGCGGGCTCGACCGCGACGCGGCCCGCGAACGGGTGCTCGCCGAACTCGAATCCCTCGGCCTGCTGGCCGGAGTCGAGGACAACCCGATGACCCTGCCCTACGGCGACCGGTCGGGCGTGGTCATCGAACCCCGGCTGACGGATCAGTGGTTCGTCGACGCGGCGGCCCTGGCGAAGCCGGCGATCGAGGCGGTGGAGGACGGGCGGATCGCCTTCGTGCCCGCGCATTGGGCCGGCACGTATTTCGAATGGATGCGCAACGTCCAACCCTGGTGCGTCTCGCGCCAGATCTGGTGGGGCCACCGGATTCCCGCATGGTACGGGCCGGACGGCGCGATCTTCGTCGAGGAGACCGAGGACGCGGCGCGGGCGGCGGCGGCGGCGCAGTACGGGCGCGAGGTCGAGCTGGTCCGGGACGCCGACGTCCTCGACACCTGGTTCTCCTCCGCCCTGTGGCCGTTCTCCACCCTCGGCTGGCCCGAGCGCACGCCGGCCCTCGCCCGCTACTACCCGACGGACGTGCTGGTCACCGGCTTCGACATCATCTTCTTCTGGGTCGCGCGGATGATCATGATGGGCCTGCGCTTCATGGGCGAGGCGCCGTTCCGGACCGTCTACATCCACGCCCTGGTGCGCGACGAGCGCGGACAGAAAATGTCCAAGAGCAAGGGCAACGTGCTCGACCCGCTCGAGTTGATCGACCGGTACGGAGCCGACGCGCTGCGCTTCACCCTGGCGGCCCTGGCGGCGCAGGGCCGCGACGTCAAGCTGTCCACCGGCCGCATCGAGGGCTATCGCAACTTCGTCACCAAGCTCTGGAACGCCGCGCGCTATCTGCGGATGAACGACTGTCGGCCCGACGACTCGTTCGACCCCGGCGCGTGCCGGTCGACGGTCAACCGCTGGATCGTCCACAAGCTGACCGGGCTGCGGCGCGACGTCGCCGCAGGACTCGACGCCTACCGCTTCAACGAGGCGGCCGATGCGCTCTATCACTTCGTATGGGGCGCGTTCTGCGACTGGTACATCGAGTTCACCAAGCCGATCCTCGACGGCGGCGGCGACGGCGACGGCGGCGACGGCGAAGAGGCCCGCGAGACCCGCCGGACCATGGCCTGGGCGTTCGATCAGATCCTGCTGTTCCTGCACCCCTTCATGCCGTTCGTGACCGAGGAGTTGTGGGCGGGGGCGGCGGAGCGGCCGCGCCCGCCCCTGATCGCCTCGGCCTGGCCGGACTATCGGCGCATCCGCCCGAAACCCGCGGCGGCGCGGGAGATGGACTGGATCGTCCGCCTGATCGAGGCGGTGCGCAGCGCGCGGTCCGAACTCAACGCGCCGGCGTCGGCGCGGGTCGCGCTGCTGTACGAGGGGGCGAGCCCGCGCGCGCGCAGATGGCTGCGCGCCAACGAAGCGCAGGTGATGCGGCTCGCCCGCGCGGACCGGGTGGCCGCGGTCCGCGGCGAGCCGCCCGGCGGCGCCGTCCGGCTCCCCCTCGACGAAGCGACGATCCTGCTGCCGCTCGGCGGCCTCGTCGATCTGGCGCGGGAGCGCGCCCGCCTCGCCCGCGAGATCGAGAAGGTGGACGGCGAGATCGACCGCATCCGGCGCAAGCTCGACAACCCGAACTTCCTCGCCCGCGCTCCGGAGGAGGTGGTCGAGGAGCAGCGCGAACGCCATGCCGGCTACAGCGCCGCGCGCGGCGCGCTCGCCGAGGCGCTCGACCGGCTGGCCGCGACGGGACGCTGAGCCGAACCGGAGCGCGCCCGCCCTGGATTCCCGCTTTCGCGGAGCCTGCCCCCGGCCCGACCGGGGAATGACGGGAGAGGCCTGTGACGACGGCCCGAAGGGGGGCCGTCAAAGGCCCCTCGTCCCCACGGAAACAGGAATCGAGATACGAATATGGATTCCCGCTTTCGCGGGAATGACGAGGGGGGCCTGGGACACCGGCCCCGGGAAGGCCGTCGGCTCGAGGCGGATAGGCCGACAATTCGTCATTCCCCCGGTCGAGCCGGGGGAATGACAAAGGGGCCCGGGACACTGACCCCAGGAATGACGGGAGAGGCCTGTGACGACGGCCCGAGGGGGGCCGTCGCGGCTCCTCCCCTCGTCATTCCCGCGAAAGCGGGAATCCAGGGCGGGAAAGGACGGGCCTTTGGCGTTCGCCCCGAGCCGACGTCACAGGCCCTTCGTCCCCACGGAAACAGGAATCGGGATACGAATATGGATTCCCGCTTTCGCGGGAATGACGGAAGGGGGGGCGTATCCGCCTCGAGCCGATGGCCTCCCTCGGACCGTCGTCACAGCCCCCTCCGTCATTCCCGCGAAAGCGGGAATCCAGGGCAGGAAAGGACGGGTCCTTGGGCGTACCTCGGACCGTCGTCACAGCCCCCTCGTCCCCACGGAAGCAGGAATCGGAATACGAATATGGATTCCCGCTTTCGCGGGAATGACGGAAGGGGGGGGTGTATCCGCCTCGAGCCGATGGCCTCCCTCGGACCGTCGTCACAGCCCCCTCCGTCATTCCCGCGAAAGAGCGTGTGAAGAAATCCCGAGACGTCCGCGTGGGCGTCGGTTCAGCCGACCAAGCGCGCGAAATTCCCGGGCGCGTGGGAATGACGGGAGAGGCTTGTAGCGACGGCCCGAGGGAGGCCGTCGCGGCCCCCTCTCTCGTCATTCCCGCTTTCGAGCGTGTGAAGAACCCCTTGGCGTTTGGGATGGGTCGTGATTCTGTGGGTTGGTCGTTGGTTTGTGAGGGAGGGTTGTTATGTCGGTTGTGGGAGGTGCTCGCTGCATGCGCCCGGATCGTCATCAGTTGGAGTGGCGGATGGTGGATTTGGATGGGACGCTTGCGCCGGATCATCGGGCGCGTGTGGTTTGGGGTTTCGTGTCGGGCATGGATCTGAGCGCGTTTTATGCGCGGATCGGTTCTCGTGAGCATGGTTCGGGTCGGCCTGCGGCGGACCCTGCGGTTTTGTTGGCGTTGTGGCTGTACGCGACGTTGGAGGGAGTGGGTTCGGCGCGTCGTCTTGCGCATCTGTGCGAGAGTGACATGGCGTATCGGTGGCTGTGTGGAGGTGTGCGAGTGAACTACCATGGTCTGAGCGATTTCCGGGGTGGGCATGGGGCTGTGCTGGATGGTCTATTGAGCGAGCAGGTTGCGGCGCTTGTGGCGTCGGGGATGGTGAGTTTGGAGGAGGTGGCGGTTGACGGGACGAAGGTTCGAGCGAGCGCGGGTTCGGGTTCGTTTCGCGGCGAGCGGGGTTTGTCGGGCTACGAGGCGGCGGCGCGGGAACGGGTTGCGGCGCTGAGGTCGGAGTTGGCGAGCGATCCGGCGGCCGGGTCGCGGCGTCTTCGCGCGGCGCGGGCGCGGGCCGAACGCGAGCTTGCGGAGAAGGTTGCGGCGGCGCGGAAACAGCTTGCGGCGTTGCGCGCGGAGAAGGCGGGGCGGTCTCGGACGCACAAGAAGGCGGAGAAGAAGAAGCCGGGGCCGAAGGTCTCGACGACGGATGCGCAGGCGCGCCGGATGCGGTTTGCCGACGGCGGTGTGGGGGCGGGGTACAATCTCCAATTGGCGGTGAGCACCGATAGTCACGTCATTGTGGGGGTCCAGGAGACGGATCGTCGCAACGACGCGGGTTTGGCGGGTTCGATGGTTGAGCAGATCGAGCGGCGCTATGGCGCGCGCCCGGCGCGCTTGCTGGCGGATACGCGCTATGCCGCGCGCAAGGACGTGCTGGCGTTGGGTGGGAAGGGGGTGGAGGTTTACACGCCGCCGGCTCCGGTGAAACAGGCGGCGAAGGCCGAGAGCGTGCGCCGTCGTGAACGCGGACGCGCCGGCGAACCGGTTGCGTTGCAGGCTTGGCGCGCCCGCATGGCGAGCGAGGCGGGGCAAACGATCTATCGTCGTCGCATGAGGGTCGAGGGGGTCAATGGCGTCGTCAAGCAACGGGGATTGGGCCGCCTTGTGGTCCGCGGGCTTGCCAAGGTGCGGGCGGTGGCGTTGCTGCACGCTCTGGCGCACAATCTGTGGCGCGGTCATCGGCTCGCCTGTATGGCCGGATGAGCATCGCAACCCGCCCTGCCGCCGCCCCGCCCCTTGCCCGACCCATGCCGGGAGCGGCTTGAAACCCGCCGCCGCGCACGACCGCCGCCGCGCCGGACGAACCCACCACCCAACGCCCTAACCCGCCGCCGCCGCACGACCGCCACACCGAACCGGCAGGGTCCTATCCCTAACGAACGCCAAGATTCCTTCACACGCTCGAAAGCGGGAATCCAGGGCGACGGCATCGGTTTCCGCAGGGCGGACGCGGCGACGCCGGCTAACGCCGCATCCGCCGGTACAGACGGGCGGGGGTCATCGGCAGCTCGTCCACCGCGATCCCGAACGGCCGGAGCGCGTCGGCGACCGCGTTGCCGATCGCCGCCGGGGCCGCGATCACCGCGATCTGGCCGCCCGGCTTGGCCCCGGCGACCGTGTTGGCCGGCGTCCGCAGCAATTCGACGGCGACCTCCGGCGCATCCACCGAGCGCGGCATCGGGTAGTAGTGGACGCCGCGCGGATAGACCAGATAGCCCTCCGCGTCGTAGAGCAGCTGCTCGGTCAGCGCGATTCCGGTCCCGTAGGCGACGCCGCCGATCAGCTGGCCGCGCAGCGAGGTCTCGTTGAGTATCTCGCCGCAATCGACCACCGCGGCCCAACGCAACAGCTTGACGCCGAACAGTTCGGGATCGACTTCGACGACGACGCCGTGCGCGCTGTTGGAATGCACGCCGAAGCCGGGGTCGTGATACTGCGTCACGATGAGGCCGGGCTCGACGCCTTCCGGTAGGCGGTGGGCGTGGAAATAGGCGACGTCGGCGAGCTCGCCGAGCGTCATCCGCGCGCCGTCCCCGTCGGCGATCCGGCCGTCGTCGATGCCGAGCGCATCGGCCGGCCGCGACGTCAGATGGGCGGCGATGGAGAGGATCTTCGCCCGCAGGCTCCGCGCCGCGGCCGCGGTCGCCGAGCCGACGATGGCGGCCCCGCGCCCGGCGAAGATGCCCATCGAGTAGGGCGCCGAGGTCGGGTCGTCGCGGACCACCGAGACGTCCGCCGCCCGGACGCCGAGCTCGCGCCGGACGATCTCGACGATCATGCTTTCCGGGTTCTGGCCGATCGACGGAATCGCCGCCATCACCGTCACCGCGCCGTCGGGCTCGACGCGGATGGTGACGCCCTCGACCCCGGGGCGGAACGACACCCCCGGCGCCACCGGAAGCTTGGAGCCGATGCCGCCGAACTCCAGGGCCGAGGCGATGCCGATGCCGATATGGCGGCCGTCGGCGCGGGCGCGCGCCTGCTCGTCGCGCCAGCGGTCGTAGTCGAGGAGGACGGGCAGGCGCTCGAACGCCTCGGCGAACGAACCGGTCTCGTAGAGCAGCCGGGTCGCCGACCGGTAGGGCAGGTCGGCCGGCTGGATGACGTGGCGCCGCCGCAGGGCCAGCGGGTCGGTCCCGAGGGCGGCCGCGGTCTCGTCGATCAACCGCTCGCAGGCGAAGGTCGCCGACGGCCGCGCCACGCCGCGCAGCGGGCCTACCGTCGCCTTGTTGGTGAGCACCGCCATCGCGCGGCAGCGATAATTGGCGACCTTGTACGGCCCCAACAGCGACCCGGCGCCCTGCATCGGCTCGATGGCGGCGGTGAACGGGTGCTGCGAATAGGCGCCGACGTCGACCAGGATCGACCCGCTGACCGCGGTGATCGTCCCCTCGGCGTCGACCGCGCATTCGAGGTCGATCCGCTGGTCATGGCCGTGGGTGCTCGATACGACGGCCTCGTCCAGGGTCTCCAGCCAGCGGCAGGGGATCCCCAGACGATGCGCGATCCAGGCGACGGTCACGTCCTCCGGCTCGACCCCGTTCTTGACCCCGAACCCGCCGCCCAGATCCGGCAGGCGGACGACGATCCGATGCTCGGGCAGGGCCAGCAGCTTGGCGAGTTCGGTGCGCAGCATGTGGGGGATCTGCGTCGCGTGCCACAGCCGCAGCCCGTCCGAGGCCGGATCGGGCGCCGCGACCAGACCGCGCCCCTCGATCGGATGGCCCAGCCCGCGATTCATGCGGAAGCTGCGCTTCACCGTGAGCGCCGCGGCCTGGAAGGCCCGATCCACCTGGCCCTCCTCGTATTCGCGGAGGACGACGACGTTGGAGGGGAGGTCGCGATGCACGCGCGGCGAACCCGGCTCGGCGGCCCGGACCGCATCGGCGACCACGGGCAGCGGCTCGTATTCGACCGCGACCCGGCGCGCCGCGTCGCGCGCGGTCCCGGCGTCGACGGCGACGACCGCGGCGACGGCCTCGCCCTCGAAGCGCGCCACGTCCGTCGGCAGCACCGGCCGCCGCGGCAGGGCGTAGCGCGAAGCGCATTCGATGAAGATCGGCCGCTCGAAGTCGGCGCCGGTCAACACCCGGACGACGCCCGGCAGGGCCGCCGCCGCCGAGGCGTCGATCGACAGAATCCGCGCATGCGGCTGCTGGCTGCGCGCGAAGGCGACGTGGCGGAGACCCGGCAGCTTGACGTCGGCGACGTAGTTGCCGCGGCCCTGGACGAAGCGCCACGCCTCGCGCTGGACAGGCGCGGAGTCGGGCGAGGAGTCCGGCGCGGCGCTCATGCGGGCGCGGCCGCGGCGGCCGCGGCGGCCGGGGCTCCGCCGGTCGTCCGGTTCGGCATCGTCGCGCGTCCCCTGCGTTGCCCGCGCCCGGCGCGGCGTGTAGAACCCCGCCGCGGCGCAGGGGCGAATATAGCACCGGCGCCGCCTACGGACAGGCGATGCGGAGGAGCGGCCATGGCGGCTTCGACCGATCACGATCCCGGCGCCGCGCTCGGCGGCAAGGTCGCGATCGTCACCGGCGCGGCGCGCGGGCTGGGGCGCGAATACGCGCTGCGGCTGGCCGCGGCGGGCGCCGGCGTCGTCGCCGCCGACGTCGCCGACTGCGCGGAGACCGCGGAGGCCGCGAAGGCCGCCGGCGGCGCCGTGATCGCCGCCCGCGTCGACGTGACCCGCGCCGAGAGCGCCCGGGCCATGGCCCGGACCGCGGTCGAGGCCTTCGGCGGGATCGACGTCCTGGTCAACAACGCCGCCCTCTACGGCGCGCTGCATGGCGGCCGCTTCGACCGGCTCGACGAAGCGGAGTGGGACGCCTGCATGGCCGTCAACGTCAAGGGGCTGTGGAATTGCAGCAAGGCGGTGGTGGCCTCGATGCGCGAGCGCGGCGGCGGCAGCATCGTCAACGTCGCCTCGCTGGCGGCCCTCTACGGAATGCCGTTCAGCCTCCACTACACGACCTCCAAGGCCGCGGTGATCGGCCTGACCCGGGGGCTGGCGCGCGAACTGGGCGACGACTGGATCCGGGTCAACGCGGTCGCGCCCAGCGCCGTCATGACCGAAGGCACGGCCGAATTCTTCGGCGCCAAGCTCGACCGCGCCGCCGAGGTGATCCGCGGCGGCCAGGCGCTCAAGCGGAATCTGCAAGCGGAGGATGTCGTCGGAACCGTCCTGTTCCTCGCCGGCGACGCGAGCCGCTACGTCACCGGCCAGACGCTGATGGTGGACGGCGGCGCGCATTTTCTGTAGCGCCGGGGAGGGGGGGCGCGCGATTCCCCCCCCCCTCGGGACGCCGACGGGACGCCGGCGCCCCCGGGACGAGCGCCGGTCAGCCCCGGCCGGCGAAGGCGAAGCGATAGGCGCCGCCGGCCGGCCGCACGCGGCCGACCGAGGGGCCGGAGAAATGCGCGGTCATGACCAGGGTCGCGGTCTCGCAATAGCGGTCGAGAAACGCCGCCCGGGTCTCCGCCGACAACGCCTTGTCGGCGCAGCCGACGGCGCTCCAGCCGGGCTCGGCGCATTGGACCGGCGTGTGCATCACGTCGCCGCACAGGATCGCCCCCGCCCCGCGGGACTCGAGCCGGATGCCGACGTGGCCCGGCGTATGGCCGGGCCATGGTTCGAGCCGGACCTCGTCGTCGAGGGCGTAGTCGTTCGCCACGATGACCGCCTGCCCCGCCTCGATCACCGGCAGCACGCTGTCGCGGATGCAGCCGTCGCTGTACTTCGCGCCCTTGCGGTCGAGCGCCTCCCAGTAGCGCCATTCGTCGGCGGCGAACAGATACTTGGCGTTGGGGAAGGTCGGAACCCACAGCCCGCCGACCAGCCGCGTGTTCCAGCCGACGTGATCCGCGTGCAGATGCGTGCACATGACGTAGTCGACGTCCTCGGGCCGGACGCCGGCGGCCCGCAGCCCGTCGAGGAACGCGGTCCCGCGGCGGAACGCCCAGGGCGGATGGAAGCGGCGGTCCTTGTCGTTGCCGACGCAGCTATCGACCAGGATCGTATGACGCCGGGTGCGCAGCAGATAGGACTGCACCGCCATGACGAACTTGCCGGTGGCGGGATCGAGGAAGCGGGGCCGGAGCCAGTGGAGATGACGGGCGAGCCGTTCCGGCGTCGCGTCGGGGAGCAGGAGCCGCGCCTCGAACTCGGGCCCCTCGGTCTCGACGATGCGCCGGAACCGGATGTCGCCGATCTCGCCCTCGATCAAGGCCGCTCTCCGCCGGGCCCGCAAGACGGGCGGTCAGGTCAGCCGGAAGACCGCGACCGGCCGTTCGCGACCCGACACCCGGAACTCGCCGGCGGGTTCGCGCCGGACGCCGGGGCCGAGCCCCGCCGCGGTCGCCTCGCTGACGAGGATGGCGACTTCGCCGTCGCCGCCCGCCTGCTTGCCGAGCTGTTCGAGCCGCTGGGCGACGTTCACCGTATCGCCCACCATGGTGTAGTTCATCCGGCCGGGCGCGCCGATGTTGCCGACCACGGCGCGACCGCTATGCAGCCCGATGCGCATCCGCACCGGCCCTTCGCCCGCCGCCCGCCGGCGTTCGTTGTCGGCCCCGACCGCGGCGCGGATCGCCAGCGCGGCGCGGCAGGCCCGTTCGGCATGGTCGGGTTGATCGTCCGGCGCGCCCCAGAAGGCCATCACCGCATCGCCGATGAACTTGTCCACCGTCCCGCCCTCGGCCTCCACGGCGCCGGCGATCGTCGCGAAATGGTCGTTGAGGAAGGCGGCGAGCGATTCGGCGCTCACCCCCTCGGCGACGCCGGTGAACCCGGCGATGTCGGTGAACATCACCGTGACCTCGCGCTCCGCCGACGGCGGCTGCCGGCCGCCGCCCCGCTGCACCAGACGCCGGACCAGCGTCTTCGGCACGTAGATTTCAAACCAGCGCAGCCCGCCCAGCATGGCGTTGAACGCGGACGCCTGATCGTCGAGCTCGCGGAACCGGCTCGCCGGCAGTTCGGACAGGTTCGCGAGTTCGAAGCGGCCGACCCGGTTGGCGGCTTCGGCGAGCCGGGCGATGGGCCGGGTGATGCCGCGCGCGAGAAGCAGCGCCGCGGCGAGGGCGGCGACGAGCGCGCCCAGCCCGGCCAGCGCGGTCCATCGCAGGCTGTCGAAATAGGCGTCCAGGTCCTCGGCGAGGAAATACGCGCCGACCTGCCACGGCCGCCGGCCGAGGCCGGTCACGTCGCGGTAGAGGAATATATAGCGGTCGCCGAACGCATCGATCGCGAAGCCCTGGACGCCCTGCCCGGGCGGAACCGCCCCGAGCGGCGCGCGCGGCGCGCTCCAGATCCTGGCCAGCACGGGATCGCCCAGCTCGTTCAGCCCCGGCAGCGGCTTCGTCGCCGACAGCCCGGGAAAGCCGTCCGTGAGCAGGGCGTGCGCGAGCACGCTCCGCCGGTCGTACAGGATGAAGGCGTCGTCGCCGAGCTCTTCGGTCAGATTGGCGACGTAGTCCGACAACGCCCCGATCGAAATCGACGCGACGAACATGCCGACGAAGCGGCCGTCGCGATGGATCGGGCGGCGCAGGTTGAGCAGCGTCGTCGCGTAATGCCGGACCCAGTTCGGCGGTCCCCAATGCGCCGGACCCGGCCGCCGCGCCGCCGCGGCGACCGCCGCGCGCGTGCCCGGGTTGTCGGAATTGTCCACGTCGTAGGTCTCGATCGCGCCGTCGATGCGCTCGACGCCGAGCAGCCGATGGTCCGGGCCGATGAACAGCAGGGTCTTTATCTGCGGCGCGGTCGCGAGCGCGCCGGTGAGAAGCGCGTCGAACCGGTCGCGGTCGCGGGGGTCGAGCGCGCCGGATTCGATCAGATCGCCCATGAACGCGACCTGATCGACGGCGGGTTCGAGATGCTGCCGGATGCGCGCCACCGAGGTCGAGATCGCCAGCTGCGCCCGCTCGCTCAGCAGGTCGAGGGTCGTCCCGCGCGCGTTCCACAGGCCGAGCCCGAGGACGGCGAGCACCGCCAGCGTCAGCAGCGCGCCGACGCCGACGGTCAGGGCGACGGTCAGCGAGACCCCGCCGCTTCGCCCCGGCCCGCGGAGCCGCCGGCCGGCCGCGGCTCCGCCCGGTCGTTGCAGGGCGGCGCCCGACGTCACGGCGCGCCGTCGCGCGCCCGGCCCTCCCCGGCGATCAGCCGGTCGAGCAGGCGGCGGGCGGCGGCGACGCCGGCGTCGGCGTTGATGTCGACGGTCGGCCGATGGCCCAGGGCGTCGATGCAGCGCTGCTGCGCCTCGATGGTCGCCACGTCCTCGCCGAGCGCGGTGTCGAACGCCTCGTAGAAGAACGCGCTCACCGACTCGTCGTCGCGTTTGAAGTTGCGCGCCTGATGCCAGAAGTAATGCGTGGTCCGTCCGGTCTCGGGCGTCATGCTGTGGTTGGAGTAGATCTCCACCCCCCGGCTCCGGTCGCCCTCGGGCGCCCCGGTCCCCGCGAGCGCGCTGCCCGCGTCGATGACGATGCTCGACGGCGGCGTGTAGGTGATGTTCTGCCACCGGTCGACGTTGTCGTCGGCGCCGAGGGCCGAGGCGTACATCGGCGACGGCGGGGCGTCCAGCGTCCAGCGGGAGACGAAGACCTTGCCGGGCCCGCGCTCGACCCGCGTGTCGGCCTCGGCGTCGGCGGGCGCGCCGAGCGTCGAGGCGTGGACGAACTGGATGTGCGACAGGTCCATCAGGTTGTCCACGATCAGCCGATAGTCGCACTCGGCGCGGTAGACGTCGCCGACCGCGGTCCAGCCGGGATCGTCGTTCCAATGGAAATCGGGGACCAGCGACTCGTCGGCCCGCGCCGGATCGCCCATCCAGATCCAGATCCAGCGCCATTTCTCGACCACCGGATAGGATTCGACCCGCGCCCCGGGCGGGATCGCCGTCTGGCCCGGAACGCGCACGCATGCGCCGGCGCGGTCGAACTGGAGGCCGTGATAGCCGCACTGGACGACGTCGCCGATCAGCTCGCCCTTGGAGAGCGGCAGCGACCGGTGGCGACAGCGGTCTTCGAGCGCAGCCGGACGGCCGTCCGCGCCGCGGAACAGGACGACCGGCCGGTCGAGGATGGTGCGCGCGAGCAGGCCGTCGGACAGCTCATGGCTCCAGGCCGCGACGTACCAGCAGTCTTCGAGGAACATGCCGCTCCCTCCCGCCTCCCCGCGCCGCGACTATACCCCCGGCCCGCCGGCCGCGCCAAGGACCCGTCATTCCCCCGAAAGCGGGAATCCAGGACCGGAAAGGACGGGTCCTTGCCGCCCGCCCCGAGCCGACGGCCTCTCCCGGCCCGTTGCGGCCCCCCCCCTCCGTCATTCCCGCGAAAGCGGGAATCCAGGGCCGGCGAGGACAAGTCCTTGGCGTCCGCCTCGAGCCGTCGTCACGGCCCCCCACGGAAGCGGGAATCGGGATATGGATTCCCGCTTTCGCGGGAATGACGGAAGGGGGGGCGTATCCGCCTCGAGTCGACGGCCTCCCTCGCCCGTCATCGCAGCCCCCCTCGTCATTCCCGCGAAAGCGGGAATCCAGGGCCGGAAAGGACGGGTCCTTGCCGTCCGCCTCGGGCCGACGTCACGGGCCCCCACGGAAGCGGGAATCGGGACACGAAACACCCCCCTCGTCATTCCCGCGAAAGCGGGAATCCAGGGCCGGCGAGGACGGGGCCTTGGCGTCCGCCCCGAGCCGACGTCACGGCCCCCCCGGAGGCAGGAATCGGGATGCGAAACAGCCCCCCTCGTCATTCCCGCGAAAGCGGGAATCCAGGGCCGGCGAGGGCGAGGCCTTGGCGTCCGCCCCGAGCCCTCGTCACGGCCCCCCACGGAACCGGGAAACGGGATGCGAAACAGCCCCCTCCGTCATTCCCGCGAAAGAGCGTGTGAAGAAATCCCGAGACGTCCGCGTGGGCGTCGGTTCAGCCGACCAAGCGCGCGAAATTCCCGGGCGCGTGGGAATGACGGGAGAGGCTTGTAGCGACGGCCCGAGGGAGGCCGTCGCGGCCCCCTCTCTCGTCATTCCCGCTTTCGAGCGTGTGAAGAACCCCTTGGCGTTTGGGATGGGTCGTGATTCTGTGGGTTGGTCGTTGGTTTGTGAGGGAGGGTTGTTATGTCGGTTGTGGGAGGTGCTCGCTGCATGCGCCCGGATCGTCATCAGTTGGAGTGGCGGATGGTGGATTTGGATGGGACGCTTGCGCCGGATCATCGGGCGCGTGTGGTTTGGGGTTTCGTGTCGGGCATGGATCTGAGCGCGTTTTATGCGCGGATCGGTTCTCGTGAGCATGGTTCGGGTCGGCCTGCGGCGGACCCTGCGGTTTTGTTGGCGTTGTGGCTGTACGCGACGTTGGAGGGAGTGGGTTCGGCGCGTCGTCTTGCGCATCTGTGCGAGAGTGACATGGCGTATCGGTGGCTGTGTGGAGGTGTGCGAGTGAACTACCATGGTCTGAGCGATTTCCGGGGTGGGCATGGGGCTGTGCTGGATGGTCTATTGAGCGAGCAGGTTGCGGCGCTTGTGGCGTCGGGGATGGTGAGTTTGGAGGAGGTGGCGGTTGACGGGACGAAGGTTCGAGCGAGCGCGGGTTCGGGTTCGTTTCGCGGCGAGCGGGGTTTGTCGGGCTACGAGGCGGCGGCGCGGGAACGGGTTGCGGCGCTGAGGTCGGAGTTGGCGAGCGATCCGGCGGCCGGGTCGCGGCGTCTTCGCGCGGCGCGGGCGCGGGCCGAACGCGAGCTTGCGGAGAAGGTTGCGGCGGCGCGGAAACAGCTTGCGGCGTTGCGCGCGGAGAAGGCGGGGCGGTCTCGGACGCACAAGAAGGCGGAGAAGAAGAAGCCGGGGCCGAAGGTCTCGACGACGGATGCGCAGGCGCGCCGGATGCGGTTTGCCGACGGCGGTGTGGGGGCGGGGTACAATCTCCAATTGGCGGTGAGCACCGATAGTCACGTCATTGTGGGGGTCCAGGAGACGGATCGTCGCAACGACGCGGGTTTGGCGGGTTCGATGGTTGAGCAGATCGAGCGGCGCTATGGCGCGCGCCCGGCGCGCTTGCTGGCGGATACGCGCTATGCCGCGCGCAAGGACGTGCTGGCGTTGGGTGGGAAGGGGGTGGAGGTTTACACGCCGCCGGCTCCGGTGAAACAGGCGGCGAAGGCCGAGAGCGTGCGCCGTCGTGAACGCGGACGCGCCGGCGAACCGGTTGCGTTGCAGGCTTGGCGCGCCCGCATGGCGAGCGAGGCGGGGCAAACGATCTATCGTCGTCGCATGAGGGTCGAGGGGGTCAATGGCGTCGTCAAGCAACGGGGATTGGGCCGCCTTGTGGTCCGCGGGCTTGCCAAGGTGCGGGCGGTGGCGTTGCTGCACGCTCTGGCGCACAATCTGTGGCGCGGTCATCGGCTCGCCTGTATGGCCGGATGAGCATCGCAACCCGCCCTGCCGCCGCCCCGCCCCTTGCCCGACCCATGCCGGGAGCGGCTTGAAACCCGCCGCCGCGCACGACCGCCGCCGCGCCGGACGAACCCACCACCCAACGCCCTAACCCGCCGCCGCCGCACGACCGCCACACCGAACCGGCAGGGTCCTATCCCTAACGAACGCCAAGATTCCTTCACACGCTCGAAAGCGGGAATCCAGGGCCGGAAAGGATGGGTCCTTGGCGTCCGCCCCGAGCCCTCGTCACAGCCCCCCAACGGAAGCAGGAAACGGGATGCGAAACACCCCCTCCTCGTCATTCCCGCGAAAGCGGGAATCCAGGGCCGGAAAGGACGGGTCCTTGGCGTCCGCCCCGAGCCCTCGTCACAGCCCCCCACTGAGGCAGGAAACGGGATGCGAAACAGCCCCCCTCGTCATTCCCGCGAAAGCGGGAATCCAGGGCCGGCGAGGACAAGTCCTTGGCGTCCGCCTCGAGCCGTCGTCACGGCCCCCCACGGAAGCGGGAATCGGGATATGGATTCCCGCTTTCGCGGGAATGACGGAAGGGGGGGCGTATCCGCCTCGAGTCGACGGCCTCCCTCGCCCGTCATCGCAGCCCCCCTCGTCATTCCCGCGAAAGCGGGAATCCAGGGCCGGAAAGGACAGGTCCTTGGCGTCCGCCTCGAGCCGTCGTCACGGCCCCCCACGGAAGCAGGAATCGGGACACGAAACACCCCCCTCGTCATTCCCGCGAAAGCGGGAATCCAGGGCCGGAAAGGACGGGTCCTTGCCGTCCGCCTCGGGCCGACGTCACGGGCCCCCACGGAAGCGGGAATCGGGACACGAAACACCCCCCTCGTCATTCCCGCGAAAGCGGGAATCCAGGGCCGGCGAGGGCGAGGCCTTGGCGTCCGCCCCGAGCCGACGTCACGGCCCCCCCGGAGGCAGGAATCGGGATGCGAAACAGCCCCCCTCGTCATTCCCGCGAAAGCGGGAATCCATTTCAAAGGATTTCATCATACAAGTCTCTCCATGTCGGATTATCCTTTTCGATCAATTCGATCTTCCACGCCCGATTCCATTTCTTGACGGATTTTTCCTTCTGGATGGCGTTTTCCATGGATTCATGAACCTCGTACCAAACCAGTCGTTGAACGCCGTAACGCTTCGTGAATCCTTCCGCCGGATCATCCTTGTGTCGCCAGATACGCTGAACGAGATTCGACGTGACGCCGACATACAGAGTGCCGTTGGGTTTGCTCGCAAGGATGTAAACACGGGGAACTTTCATTAACGTTCCGTCATTCCCGCGAAAGCGGGAATCCATATCCGTATCCCGATTCCTGCTTCCGTGGGGACGAAGGGCCTGTGACGACGCCAAGGACCCGTCCTTGCCCGCCCTGGATTCCCGCTTTCGCGGGAATGACGAGGGGGGGGGGGGCCGCGACGGCCTCCCTCGGGGCATCGTCACGGGCCTCCCTCGTCATTCCCCCGCTTTCGCGGGGACAGGCTCCGCGCGCTCGGGGATTTCGCGCGCTTGGTCGGCTGAACCGACGCCCACGCGGACATCTCGGGATTTCTTCACACACTCGAAAGCGGGAATCCAGGGCCGGAAAGGGCGGGGCCCTGGCGTCCGCCTCGAGCCGACGTCACAGGAATCGGGATGCGGACATGGATTCCCGCTTTCGCGGGAATGACGGAGGGGGGCGGCGTATCCGCCTCGAGCCGTCGCGGCTCCCCCCCTCCGTCATCCCCGCCCGCGGCTCAGAAGGACACGGCCAGGCTCAGCCCGCCGCCGAAGGCGGTGTTGTCGCCGCCGGCCGCGGCGTAGCGGGCCGAACCCCGGACCGCGTAGCGGCCGTCGCCCCAGCCGTAGACGCCGCCCAGGCCGAGACGGACGCCGCTCTCCGCCGCGGTCGCCTTCAGCGTCGCGTTCGACACCTCCGCCCGCGTCTCCTTCGAGAACTCCCGCGTCACGTCCACCGAGCCGAACAGGCGCAGACCGCCGCCGGCGTCCGCCTCCGCGCGCAGCCCGATGCGGCCCTCGATGCTGCGCGCCTTCTTCACCGACACGACGTCGCGCCCCGACCGGAAGTCCTTCAGCGACACCCGCGACCATGCGAGGCCTGCGCGCGGCGTCACCGACAGGCCGGCGAGCATCATGGGACGACCGGCCTCCAGCGCCAGCGCGTGGCCCACCCCCTTCGCGCCGTCCTTCAGCTTCCGGCCCGACATCGACGTGAGGTCCACGTCGTACCAGGTCGCCGCCGCCTGGGCGTCGACGTAGAAGCCGCCGGCCTTCGCCACGCCGTTGACGCCCAACCCCATGCCGCGCAGCTCGATCTTGCCCTGCGTCATCTCCGCCGAGCCGTCCAGGCCGTGCGCCGACGCGCCGATGCGGACGTCCTCGCCCGCCGCCACGTCGAAGCCGGCGCGCAGGCCGGTGCGGCTGTGGTCGTAGGCGAGGTCGGCCTGAGTCGAACGGCCCGCCTTCCACTCGCCGCGCGCGGCCTCCACCCGCGCCCAGCCGCCATTGGCCCCGCGCGCCGCCTGCGTCCGCTCGGCGTAGCCCGGCAGCCCGTTCATCGCCAGCAGCACCGAGGGCAGCGCCTCGTAGAGATGGCAGCGGGCGTCATCCGCCCTGTCGCAAGAGAAGGGGAGGGGCGACCGGGAGTCGGGGTCGGGGTCGGGGTCGGGGTCGGGCCGCGGCTTCATCGGCTCCTTGCATTCGCCATCCCGAACTTCATACCCGTCGCGACACTCGGGGAGATCTTCGTACATCGCATTGTCCTTGGGCGACAACACGCCGGTTTCGGAATCGATAACCAAAGGCAGATAGTAGCCGGTGCGGCTGCCGTCCAGCTCCGTCTCGTCGACCGAGACCGGAACCGTGTCGTCGGCGTCTCTTTCTCTGACGCTGTCCCCGCCCACGGTGCCCAGCCTGGCCATCGCGTCATCGACGCCCTCTGCTGTGAGGGGCCCGTCCTCGTTGGCGAGACGGGGGTCCTGGAGCGCGGCCACGCGGGTCGGCTCGTTGTCGCCCCGGATGCCACGCTCGGCCCCGTTGGGCTCCACGCGCCCGGTCCCGCCCACGGTCACGCTGCCGCCGCCGGTGAGATGCACCGCCGCCGGCGCGCCCGCGCCGCCTCGCACCAGACCGTCGATGCGGATCACCGCCCGACCGGGGTCGTTGACCCAGATCGCGCGGCCCGAGGAGCCGGCGTACACCTTGCCTGTCTCGCCGACCGTCAGCCTGCCGCCGCCGACCAGGTGGACGGCCGCGTCCGTGCCGCCCGTCACCATGCCGTTGACGGTGACGGTCTGCTTGAGGATGTCGTCGGCGGTCCCGGCCTCGCCCGCATCCAGCCCCGCGTTGGCGACGTAGATGCCGGCGTTGGCGCCGGTCACTTCCGCGCCCTCGGCCACGGTGATGTCGATGGCGCCGTTGTTGTCGTGCGGCGTCGCGTAGTAGGCGCGGATGCCGTCGCCGCGGGAGGCGATGGAGCCGCCGTTCATGGCGATCTTGATGTTGCCCGGGTTGTAGCGGTCGAGCAGCGCCATCACTTTGCTCCAGTAGTCCTCGTCGTCAGCGGTGTCGTCCGTGAAGCCCGCGGCCGTGAGCGCGGCGTCCACGCCCTCACCCGTCGCCACCGCCGCCAGCACCGCCTTCTCCTCGTCCGAGAGACCGAACAGCACGAAGTACAGCGCGGTTCTGGCGACCCGGGTGTCCGCGCCCAGATACGCCACGATCTCCTCGTCGCTCAACCCTTCCGTGCCGTCGGTCTCGATGTCGGTGACGAGCGACGACGCCGCATCGATCTCCTTGTTCCTCAGCATCGCCCTGAATTGCGTCAGGATCGCCGTCCTCTTGGAATCGGCGTGCGTTTCCGACAGCAGATTCGTCTGCGTCGCGGCGTCCGCGATCGGGTTCGGGGCGTCGCCCCCCGCCACTACCTGTATTATGCCTGTGCTGTCTGCGGTCCTCCGGGGCATGACCGCGGCCTCGACTCCCGCCGCCGAGCCGTAGAGGCCGTCGGTGGCGCGCTCGGCCTCTATGTACTGGGAGAAAATGACCAAATCGGAGACGTTCGCCGCGCTGAAGCGGCCCTCGTCGTTCTGGGCGACCATGGCCTTCTCCGCATCCGTCGTCCCGTGCGAGAACGAGCCCGTCCACGTGACGTCGATCACGTCGGGATTCCCCTCGGCCCGCGCCGCGACCTCCTCGCCCTCCGCGGCGACGCCGTAGCCTCCCGCCCTGGCGTAGACGCCCGTGCGGCCCATCATCCTGCCGCCCTGGGTAATCTTCACCTGGTTGTCGGGAGCCAGTGTTGTTGAATCCAAGTTGGCGTAGACGGCTTCGGACACCTTGGAGATGAGCGTGGCGCCGTCGGCGACGTCGGCGACGTCGACGATGACGTCGCCCGCGCCTCTGTTGAAGGCATGGACGACGTTGACGTGGGCTAAGTTGAGGGCGCTGCGGGAGGACTGGACCGTCCCGCCCTCCACGTTGACCGTCACGTCGCTCGCGTCGCCGATCTTGTTCCAGGCGTAAATGGCGTGCGACGACTCGGTCCGCACGGTCCCGCCGGTGTTGGTGATGGTGACGGGGCCCGCGCCGTCCCTGTTGACGTAGATGGGGCGATCCGCCGTGATGTCGCCGCCGTTGGAGATCGTGACGGCGCCCACGTGGCCGGCGTTGTCAGTCACCATGATGCCGCGGTCTTTCGCGGTGATCGAGCCGCCGGTGGTCGTGACGGAGAGGTCGCCCGAACTCCCCGTCTTCTGGACCTGGATGCCGTGCAGGTGCATGGCCATGGCGCCCGCCTCGCCGATGTCGCCGCTGTTCGTGACCGTGACGTGGCCCTTGCCCCTGTCATCCTCGACCCGGATGCCGGCAAAATCCGCTTGGTCCCCGGTCCTCTTGATGGCGCCGTGGTTGGTGATCGAGATGTTCCCGGCGTTGGCGGGCGCCGTGCGGCGGACGACGATGCCGACCGTGGCGGCGGTGATCTCCGCCGCGTTGGTGATGGTGACGCCGCCCTTCTCGTTCGAATCCGGCAGGTCGCCGAGGATGCCTTCCCCGGTCCGGGCGGTCAGCGTGACGCCTTCGGAGACCATGATGACGACGTTGCCGGCCTGGCGGTTCCGCGCTAACAGGGCCTCGTCGCGCACTTCGACCGACCCGCCCATGACCCTGATCTCGGCGGTGCCCGCGTTGTTGGCGGTCGTATCGTCTTCCTCGCCTACCTCGACCAGGATGCCGGCGTGGTTGGAAACGTCGATGGCGCCGCCCTCATGGATGACGGAGGCGTCGGCGGTCGTGCCGGCGGCGATCTTCTTACTTGTCTTGACGGAGATGGCCAGGGCATGCGACGTGATGTCGCCGCTGTTGATGACCGTGGCGCCACCGGCGGAGCCCGTGTGCTGAATCAAGATGCCGTTCGAGGTGGCCGCGTTGGCGATGATGTCGCCGCGGTTGGTGATCTTGGCGTCGCCAAGGCTCCGGTAGGCCATGTGGATGCCGTCGGCGACACCCGACACCGTGATGGCACCGGTGTTGGTAATCGTCGCGCCTCTGGTGTGGGTGTTCGAGGTGGCCGCGCTGTAATCCAGGTAGATGCCCGTCTCCCCCGACCTGATGTCGCCGCTGTTCGTGATCGTCGTCGCCGAGTTGGTCGCGGTGGTGGTCCCGGGGTTCCTCCTGACCCAGATGCCTCTCTTGGCGGCGAAGATATTCGCCGCGCTGGTGATGTCGGCTTCGCCGGTGCCGACGAGGCCGGAGCCGTCCAGCCGGACTTGGATGCCGTGCTGCTTCATCGAGGTGGTCGACGAGCCGATGGTCACCCCGCGTTTCAGGTCTACCATCGTCCGCGAGAACTGGCCCTGGTCCAGGATGTAGACGCCGTTGTTCCGGTTGGCGTCGGTGTTCGTGTTCGTCCCCTGGACGATGTTCACGACGTGGGCGGTTCCGCCTGTCGCGCCCCCGATGTTGAGCGTGAAGGGCCTGTTCTGGCCGGCGAGGGTGTCCACGTGGACGCCGACCGCCTGCGAGGCTCCGCTCGTGATCGTGGTCGTCGCGGCGCCGCTGCCCGCGATGTTGAGCGTGGTGCCGCCGCTGCCATAGACCTCGTTTGCGCTGCCGCCGTAGTAGATGCCGTCGCTATACGACGTCATCGAGCAGGTGAGGGTGGACAATTGAGGTCCCCCGCACTCCTGCGCCGCCCGCGCCGCCCCCGGCGCGAGGAGGAGCGCCAGGACCATGGCGGCGGCTATCCGCGAATTCGTTCCGGCCAGCGCTGCCTGCCCCATCTCATGCCCCCCCAGACTTCACGGATTCCGACGACCCGCGCTATGTGCGCCGAGCCGACGCATCCGTCAACCCTAACTTCAAACCCCCCGCCGCGACGCCCCCAAGGGCGGCCATGCCCGAATACCGACCCGCGCCGCGCCCGCGAAGCCTGCCCCCGACCCGACCGGGGGAATGACGAGGGGAGGGCCGCGACGGCCTCCCTCGGGCCGTCGGCGCAAGCCCCCTCGTCATTCCCCCGAAAGCGGGAATCCAGGGCGGTCGCGCGGCGGCGGGTCCGCATCCTCCAGGGGCGCGGAGAGCGGCAGGCGGCCGAAGGACGGAACGCCGTCCGGACGGCTCCACTCCTCGATCCCCGGGATGACGGCGCGGGGCTTGCCGCGGCGGGCGACGACCGCCGCCTCGCCATGGGCCCGGCGCGGCCTTGGCGTCGCGCAATCGAACCTCTCTCGTGATCGCCTCCCGGCAGGAGCCGATGCGGTCAGCCGGCGAAGCGCGGGATCACGGCCTCGCCGAACAGGCGTAGCGAGCGTTCGGCGGCGTCGAACGGCAGGGTCGCGAAGTTGACCTGCATCGAGGCGACGTCGAAGCCGCCCACGTCGTCGTGGAGCCGGGCGATGCGGTCGACCAGCCCGGCGGGCTCGCCCACCCAGGCGGCCCCGGACTCGACCTGGGTCTCGAACGACTCCTTCTCCAGGGCGCGATACATCTTCTCGTAGCCCGGATAGTCGGCCGAGGCGGCGCCGTCGACCCAGCCTCTGGCGGCGCCCAGGATCGCCGCGAGATAGCCGTTCAGCGGCGCGCGCGCGATACCGGCGGCGGTCGCGGCGTCGCGGTGGCAGAACATGTGGAAGGCGAGCATCACCCGGCCGTTTCCCGGATGCCCGGCGGCGCGCCACGCCTCGCGATAGGCGGCGATCAGCTCCTTCAGGCGCGAGCGCACCAGCGGGATCGCCATGATCGAATCGCCCTTGCGGCCGGCCTTGACGAAGGAGTCGGGCGTGGCCGTGACCGCGGTCCAGATCGGCGGGCGCGGCTTCTGGGTGGGGCGCGGCAGCGAGGTGACGTTGCGGAAGCTGTGGAAGCGCCCTTCCATGGTGAGGTCGGTCTCCTCCAGGAGGCGCCGCACCTGCTCGGTCCCCTCGTCGAAGCGGGCGACGCTCTCGTCGAGGCTCACGCCGAACTTCTCGAACTCGTGCGGCAGGAAGGCGCGCGCCATGCCGAGGTCGAGCCGGCCGCCGGAGATCGCGTCCAGCATCCCCGCCTCGCCGGCGATCTTGAGCGGGTTGTTGAACACCGGCAGCACCGCCCCGGTCACCATCCGGGCCTTGCGGGCGCGCTGCGACGCCGCGGCGAGGAACAGCATCGGGTTGGGGCTGTAGCCGCCATAGGACAGGAAGTAATGCTCGACCGTCCGCACGTGCGTATAGCGATGCGCGTCGAACAGGTCGCAGAGCCGCAGGCATTCGTCGAAATAGCGCCTGGCCGGCTTGGCCGCGGGATCGACCGCGGGGAAGAACTGGACGCCGAACTCCATCGTCCTTCGCGCTCCCCCTTCCTTCGCCCCCGCCGTCCTTCGCCCCGCGCCCCGCCGCTACTCGATAAGCCCGACGACGCGCGCGGGCGCCGATTCCGTCTTCCACTTGGCGGGCAGGGCGATGACCTTCAGCCGGGGCGGCAACCGGTCGAGATTGATCAGATTCTCGATCTGGAAGGCGATGTGCGGCAGCATCGCCCGGTGGACCCGCATGGCGCCGGACAGTATCTCCTCCGCCTTCTCGTATTCCTGGTCGCGCCCCTTCTCCTCCTGGGCGAAGTCGAACCCGACCGCGCGCGGCCGCCTGGCGACGATCCACTCGGCGGAAGCCTCGGTGAGACAGGGCGAGTCGTTCCACCAGGCGGGATCCAAGGGCGAATGGCCCTTGGGCCAATCGGTCCGCAACAGCAGGATCAGCCCGGGAACGAGCGCCACGCCGCTGCGCGCAAGCGCCCGTTCGGCGCGGTCGAGGTCCTCGGGCAGGATGCGGGCGTTGGCGTGGCCCTTGGCGGTGAGGTCGAGCACCACGGCGTCGCCCATGAACTCCTCGGCCGGGATCTGCTCGATCGACGGCTTGTCGCGGAAGAAGTGATGCGGCGAATCGACGTGGGTCCCCGCATGGACGGTCATCTCCAGCATGTTGGAGACGAAGCCGGAATCGTCCCAATCGACGATCGGGCGCAGCTTGAAATAGGTCTCCTCGGGCGCGAAGGCGTTGTGGTCCCAGTCCGAGACCGTCATGCTGAGGTCGACGACGCGCATTGCTCCCTCCCGTTCGGTCTCCCGCCGGCCGGACGCCGCCCCGTCACGCCGGCGGCCGATGCCGGGTGAGGTCGAAGCCCGGCAGGACGCAATAGGGGCGGAGCCCGAAATTCATCCATCGCAGGCCGTCGCGGATCGCCGGCTTGAGATCGCGCAGCGCCCGGACGACGCGGTAGTTGACCCGCATCGCGGCGAGCATCGACTCGGTCATCTCGCCCGATTCGGCGAAGAACTCGGTATCGCCGGCGTCGCCCCGGTATTCGGCGACGATCAGCGTGGGAATGCCCCAGGAATAATGCCCCCGCAGGAGCTGGTAGGCGCCGGCGAAGACGCCGAAATTCTCGATCACCGCGGCCGGGGTCTTGCCGCCCAGCCAGGCGCCCGCGCACAGGCCCAGCCCGGTGCCCTCGTTGGCGACGCCGACGTAGCGGATCGACTGGTCCGCCATGCAGCGCGCCTGGGCGGCGGCGAAGCCGCTGCACGGCAGGCCCACGACGAAATCGACCATGTTCTCGCGCAGCCCGTCGAACAGGACCTCGCCGAACGGGTCGTCGTCGGCGACGGGCGAGAAGGCCGGGTCGGGCGGCGGCGGCGCGCCGTGCTCGCGCGCCGACGGCTTGAGGATGGATCGGTTCTCGAGCCGCTCGACGTGGCGGACGAAGCGGTAGCGATTCTCCTTGAAGTCAAGCGAGTCGGCGCCGACGAACGCCTGGCTCGCGTCCGTCTTGGCGACGACGACGGCGGGCCCGGCCCGGGCGTCCAGCCCGGCCTCGACCGCGGCCGCGAACGCATCGACGCTCCGCGCGGTCGCGACGTTGCGCACGCCTGCGGCGCGGGCCACCGCGGCGATGTCGATCGGTCCCGCCGACAGCGAGGCGACCGAGGCGTAGTCGCCGGTGGATGCGTAGCCTTCGTTGTCGAGCACGACGACGCAGAGATTGGCCGGCGCGGTCTGGGCCAGCGTCCCCAGCGCGCTGAGCTCGAACAGGATGCCGCCGTCGCCGTCGATCGCCAGCACCGGGCGGTGCGGCAGGGCCAGCGCGAGGCCGATCGCGTAGGGCGTCACCATGCCCATCCCGACATAGTTGAGGTTGCCCGGGTGCGGGCGCGCCGCCTCCCATTCGGTCGCGGTGTTGGCGAGGTTGGAGACGACCAGGGCGTCGCCGATCCGGGGCGCGATCGCCTTGAAGCAGTCGTAGCGTCGCATGGCGCCTCCCGGCGTCAGAGTTTGAGGCCGACGAGCCAGGTCGCGATCGGCGGGAAGGCGATGATGCAGCAGAGAACGAACAGCATCGCGATCGCGAAGGGGGCGGAGCCGACGAAGACGTCCTTGAGCGAGATGTCGGGCCTGGCCAGCGTCGCATGGACGACGTAGACCGCGATCCCCAGGGGCGGCGTCAGCAGGCCGATCTCGGTGGCGATGACGGTGACGATGCCGAACCACACCAGATCGATCTCGAAGAATTTGAGCGCGGCGAGGAAGAGCGGCACCATGATCAACATGATCGACACCGAGTCGATGATCGTGCCGAGGACGACGACCACCAGGACGTAGAGGGCGAGCATGCCGTAGAAGCCGGCGCCCAGGCTGTCGAAGATCTCCGCCATCTCGCCGGGCAGGCCCGAGAGGCCCAGCATCCGGCTGTACATGCTGGCGGCGCAGATGAGGAACAGCAGCGTCGCCGAGACGTTGCCGGTCTCCAACAGCACGCCCCAGAAGCTCCGCCAGGTGAGGGCGCGCCGCGCCAGCGCGAAGATCAGCGCCAGGAAGGCGCCGGCGGCGCCGGCCTCGACCGGCGTGAACACGCCGCCGTAGATGCCGCCCAGGACCAGCGCCACCAGCAGGGCGATGGGGAGGCCCTTGCGCAGCAGGCCGGCCTCGCCCGGTTCGGCGTCCGCGTCCGGGGGGCGCGCCCCGGCCGCCGGATCGGCGACGACGCTCTGCGGGAACAGCCAGGCCATGATCAGGATCAGCCCGCAGAAGGCGACCGTCAGCAGCAGCCCCGGCCCGATCCCGGCGATGAACAGGTCGCCGACCGACTCCTCGACCAGCAGGGCGTAGATGATGAGCAGCACGCTGGGCGGGATCAACATGCCGAGCACGGACGAGCCGGCCACCGTGCCGACGGCGAAGCGGCCGCGATAGCCGTGGCGCGTCATCTCGGGCACCGCGACCTTGGAGAACACCGAGGCCGAGGCCACCGACGCGCCGGTGATCGCGGCGAAGATCGCATTGGCCACGACCGTCGCCATGCCCAGCCCGCCGCGCACGCGGCGCAGCATGACCTGGCCGATGTCGTAGGCGTCGCGGCCCATGCCCGCGGCCGCGACCAGGAACCCCATCAACACGAACAGGGGGATGACGGCGAAGACGAAGCTGTAGACCGTCCGCTCCGCCGCGATCAGCAGCAGGTTGAGCGCGATGGCGACGTTGCCGGTGATCACCCAGGCCCCGACGAAGGACAGCAAGGCGAGGGTGACCGCGACGTGCATGCCGAGCCAGATCAGCGCCAGCATCGCCAGCACCGAGACGATCGCGATCTCGAAGGCTTCCATCAGGACCGCCGGGCGCGCGGTATCACGCCGCCGCCGCCGGGCGCAGCATCGCGCGGGCGTTGCCGGCGGCGAGGAGGAGGAACTGGAGGCCGGCCAGCCCGCAGCCGATGAAGACGACCAGCAGCCGGGGCCATTCCGGGAAGGTGAACACGCCGACCACGCCGACGTAGAAATCGGCGTGATAGGCTTTGAGCCATTTGGGCCACGCCCCCATCATGATGGCGGCCATCAGCGCCGCCCCGGCACAGCAGAACAGGACGGCGAGCCCGTTGCCGATGCGCGGCCGGCGGGCGATCAGCCGCTTGAGGACCGCGTCGGACCGGGTCATGTAGCCGGACCGCAGCGTGTAGGCGAGCTGCATGTAGAGGACGGCGACCACCGACATGGTGACCAGCTCGGTCACGCCGTCGATCGGCGCGTTGAACAGGAAGCGCAGCGACACGTCGGCGACGATGGCCAGCGTGAACGTGAAGATCCACACCGATGCGAGGCAGTTGCTGGCGAAGATGACCGCGCCGAGCAGACGATCCAACGACGTCATGGGCATGAACGTCCCGCCTTCGCCGCCGGCCGCGCGCGGTGGCCGCGGCGCGGCCCCCCAACGGGCGCGGTCCGCGGCGCGGCCTCAGCCCGCGCCGCGGCTCACTCGCGGTCCCAGTCGCGCAGGACCAGCTGCTTCTTGTCGCGCATGAAGTCCATCCAGGCGGCCAGCATCTTCGTACCCGGCAGGCCGGCCTTGTCCTGACGCTCGGCCCATTGCCGGGCGACGTTGGGCAGGGCGAAGGCCCACCTCTTCTTCTCCTCGGCCGACAGGACGTGGGTCGTCTGGCCGTACTTCTCCTCGCACAGGCCGAGGCCCCATTTGGCCCCGCCGAGGATCATCTCGTTGGCGCCGCGCGACCAGACGTCGGCCGCTTCGTTCATCGCGGCCTGGACCTCGCGCGGCAGCTTCGCCCAGGAATCGTCGTTGTAGGTCATGGTCGCGTTGGCGATCGCGCCGAAGCTCACGTCGAGATGATGGGGCGTGAGCTGGCACAGCTTGAAGCCCGCGATCGCCTGCTGCCAGAGGACGCCGCCCTCGTAGATGCCGGTCTTCAGCTCGTTGTACATCGTCACCAGACCCTTGATCGTGACCGGGGTCGCCCCGGCCGCGCTCACCCAGGGGAAGTTGGAGCCGACCGCGCCGATCTTCATCCCCGCCAGATCCTCGTATCGGGAGATCTTCTTCTTGCTCCAGAGCGCGTAGTTCTCGGCGGTCCCGGTGATGCCGGCGATCGACTGGTTGAACCGGCGCATCTGCGCGCCCATGGCGGGATACTTGTCGAACAGGACGTACATGCCGTCGGTCGTCGTCTGCAGGTCCAGCGACGTGAACGGCGTGACGTAGCCGATCTGGTAGAGCGACATCTTGGACGGGTGGAACGGCCCGGGGACGATGCCGATATCGCCCAGCCCGGCCTCCACGCCGTCGAGCTCGCCGCGCACCTTGACGATCTGGCCGCCGAACCCCTTGATCCAGGAGATCTCGTACTTGCCGGCGCGGGCCAGGATCTCGTCGACCTTCGGCATGAAGATCTTGATCGCCGCGCCGATCGGCGCGTAGTGGTGGGTGTTGCCGGAAATCATCGTCAGCCGGATCGTCTCGGCCGCGGAAGCCGGCCCGGCCAGGGCCAGGGCCGCCGTCGTCGCCGCCGCGAGCAGCCCGCACCGTCTCCGTCCGCCCTTCTTCATCGTCGCCTCCCGTTGTCGTTCGACGGCGCATGTCCGCCCTTCGCCGATCCGATTCTACGCCGCGCGGCATGACGGTCAAGCGAGCGTCCGGTCTCCCTGCGCGGGAGACGGCGGGGCTTCTCCGACCGTCGGCGCGTAGAGGCGCCCGGCGGGGGGTCGTTCGTCGAAAGCGCGGCGCGGGCGGAAGACGCCGATCCACGCCGGCCCGTCGCGACGATGGCGGCCCCCGGCGGCCGCCGGCCTCGGAGTCGGCCGTCGAATCGCGCTTGCGGGCGGCGTCGGTCCCGTCAGGCTCCGGTCGCCGGCGCTGCGGTCCGGCGTATCAATTCCTCGAGCGCGGTCATGGTTTCGGCATGGCGCTTGTCGTCCGCCTCGCGCTGCTGCTGCATGGCCTCGCGATGCTGCTGCATGGCTTCGTTCTGCTGCCGCATGGCGTCGCGCTGCTGCTGCATGGCTTCGACATGGCGCTTGTCGGCGGCTTCGCGCTGCAACCGCATGGCTTCGCCCTGCTGCTGCGTGGCGTCGCGCTGCTGCTGCATGGCTTCGGCATGGCGCTTGTCGGCGGCTTCCCGCTGCAACCGCATGGCTTCGCCCTGCTGCTGCGTGGCGTCGCGCTGCTGCTGCATGGCTTCGGCATGGCGCTTGTCCTCGGCTTCGCGCTGCAGCTGCATGGCCTCGCGATGCTGCTCGGCGCGGTCGTCGTTGGATCGCACCATGGCGCGGATGCCGCGCCAGATGCCGACCGCGGCGACGGAAGCGGCGAGGGCGCTGATCACCGATGCGGCGGCCGAAACGATGGCGACGATCAGACTCATTTCCGCGCTTGGCTCCATCCTGCGCAACCCCGGCGTCGTGGATATCGGGCCACGTCGGGCGACCTTGTCGGCGGGCTCCCGGCGCGAACCGCGCGCATCATCGGCCGGCCGACGGCCGGCCGTCAAGCCGACGGCCGGCGAACTGGCCATGGCCGGCCCGCCGGCGTAGGCTCGGCCGGACGCAATCCCGGCCGGCGGAGAACGAGGCGCGCCATGCATGACGGAAGCCCCCGCCCGGCGGCGCCCGGCCGGGTCGACGCGGAGCGCGGCGTGGTGGACCGCGCGGCCTTCGTCAGCCAGGAGGTCTTCCGGCTCGAGCTCGAGCGCATCTTCGACCGCAGCTGGATGTTCCTCGCCCACGTCACCGAGATCCCCGAGGCCGGCGACTACGTCGCGCGCCGGCTGGGCAGCGCCCCGGTGATCGTGGCGCGGGGCGATGACGGCGCGGTCCACGTCCTGCTCAACAGCTGCCGGCATCGCGGCACCAGGCTGTGCCGGGCGGAGATGGGCAACGCCCGGCGTTTCGTCTGCCCCTATCACGGCTGGAGCTACGAACGGGACGGCCGGCTGATCACCACGACGTTCGACGCGGAGCTGCCCGAGGGGATGGACTTCGCCCAATGGGGCCTGGTCCGGGCGCCCCGGATCGAGGTGTACAAAGGCCTGGTCTTCGCCTGCTGGGACGCGGAGGCGATCGACCTCGCCCGCTATCTCGGCGACATGCGCTGGTATCTCGATGCGTTCTTCTGGCGCACGCCGGCCGGCATGACGGCGCTCGCGCCGCCGCATCGCTGGCGCGTGCGGACGAACTGGAAGGTCGGCGCGCTGAACTTCATCGGCGACAGCATGCACGTCGCCACGACCCATGTGGGGCCGATTACGCTCGACCGGGTGCGGTCGGACCGCGAGGGCTTCACGACCGCCGGCGAGGACAGCTTCCAGGTGGTCACCGACGAGGGGCACGGCTGCACGCTGACCTATCTCGCCCCCGGTATGCGCGAGGAGCACTACCGCGCCCGCCCGCCCGAGCTGCAACGGCTGTTCGACCGGGCGCTGGTGCCCGACCAGGCGGCGATGCTGGACGGGCTGCGCGTCGCCGTCGGCAACGTGTTTCCCAACTTCTCCTTCATCGAGTCGCAGGCGACGCCGGGGGAGAAGGCGATCATCGTCCGCCAGTGGCAGCCCGTGAGCGCCACCGAAATGGAGATCCTGAGCTGGGTGCTGGTCGAGGACGAGGCGTCGGCGGGCTGCAAGGAGCGCGTGCTCAACCACGGCTTCCACAATTTCGGCGCCGCCGGCGTGTTCGAGCAGGACGATCTGGAAATCTGGGCCTCGGCCACCGAGGCGAGCGACAACCGGATCGCGGCGCAGTTCCCCTACAGCTTCCACACCGGCGTAGCCCGCCAGCCGCTGCCCGACCACCGCTGGCCGGGCCGGGCCTATAAGCCGGTCGCCACCGAGGTCGCCCAGCTCGCCTTCCTGCGCCATTGGGACGAGCGCATGACGTCCGGCCGATGACCGCAGGGCCGATGACCGCGGCGCGGAGGGGCGAGGATCGGGCCGGGGACGCGGTCGGCGACGGCGAATTCGTCGAGATCCAGCGTTTCCTGCACCGCGAGGCGGCGTTGCTCGACCGCCGCGCCTATGCCGAATGGTTCGGCCTGCTCACCGATGACGTCCGCTACGTCGTCGCCGCGCAGGTGTCGCGCCAGGCCGAGGACGGGGCGATGGACAACGCCATCGTCGACGAGGACGCGGCGAGCCTGAAGCTCCGCGTCGACCAGATCGCCGACCCGAAGCTCACCCGCGCTGAGAATCCGCCGTCGCTGGCGCGGCGCTTCGTCTCCAACCTGCGGGCGAGCTACGCCGCGCCGCCCGACGCGTTCGTGGCCGAGACCAACCTGCTGGTCTATCGCAGCCGGGCGACGCTGCCGGACGGCGGCCTCTACGCCGGCGAGCGCCGGGACGTGCTGCGCCGCGTCGGCGGCGGGCTGCGGATCGCGCAGCGCCGCATCCGGCTCGACCAGACGACGCTGCACGGCGGCTCGTTGAGCATCCTGCTATAGGCGGCGGCGTGGGCGGCGCGGCGACGGAGGCCGGCGCGCCGGTCCGGCTCGGCATCGCCGGGCTGGGCCTCGCCGGGTCGATGATGATCCGGGCCGCCGCGATCCACCCGCGCATCCGGCTATGCGCCGCGGCCGACCCGCTGGAGGGCCCGCGCGCCGCGTTCGCCGCCGATTTCGGGGCGCCGGCCTACGCCGAATTCCGCGCCCTGTGCGAGGATCGGGAGGTCGAGGCGATCTACGTCGCCTCGCCGCACGAGCTGCACGCCGCCCAGGCGATCCTCGCCCTCCAACGCGGCAAGCACGTCCTGGTCGAGAAGCCGATGGCGCTGACCCTGGAGGATTGCGACCGGGTGATCGCCGCCGCGGACCGCGCCGGCGGCCGGCTGCTGGTCGGCCACACCCACGCCTACGACCCGAACGTCCGCTTCGTCCGCGCGCTGCTGAAGCGGGGCGAGCTGGGGCGGTTGGGGATGATTCTCACCTTCAACTACAACGACTTCCTCTACCGGCCGCGACGGCCGGAAGAGCTCGACGCCGCGCGCGGCGGCGGCGTCGCCTTCAACCAGGTCACCCATCAGATCGAGATCCTGCGCCTGCTCGGCGGCGGGCTGGTGCGCAGCGTCCGCGCGAATCTGGGCGCGCTCGACCCCGACCGCCCGACCGAGGGCAACTGCATGGCGTTGCTCGAGTTCGAGGACGGCGCCGCGGCGTCCCTCGCCTTCAGCGCCTATGACGGCTTCGACAGCGACGAGTTCTGCGATTGGGCCGCCGAGGGCGGCGGCCGCAAGACGCCGGGGCGCCACGGCGCGATGCGCCGCCGGCTGCGGCGGGCGCCGGACGAGGAGGCGGCGCGCCAGGCGGAGAACGGCTATGGCGGGACGAAACTGCCGACGGCGCAGCCGCATCTGCCGCATTTCGGCGTCCTGATCGTCACCTGCGAGCGCGGCGACGTCCGCCTGTCGCCGGACGGGGTGTTGGTCTACGGGCGGGAGGGACGCCGCGAACTGCCGGTTCCGCGCGGCGCCGGGCGGCCGGGGCATGGCGACGCCCTGGACGCGCTATGCGCCGCGGCGCGGGAGGGGAAGCGGGATTTCCGCGACGCGCGCTGGGGCAAGGCGACGCTGGAGGTCGCGCTCGCCATCCGGCGGTCCGCCCGCGAACGCCGCGAGATCCGGCTCGCCCACCAGACGCCGGCGGACGACGACTGATCCCGCCCCGGCGTCACTCCGCCGGGACGAGCTCCCGCTCCGCCGCCTCGTCGCCTTCCGCCCTGGCCTGCACGTCCTTGACCGCGCCGCGCCAGCCGAGATGGGTCACGTCGACGATGACGTGGTTCGGGTCGCGGAACTTCATCTCGTAGAAGGTGTCGGGCTCGTCCGCCTCCGGGCGTCCCATGAAGTAGCTCCCGCCGGCGTCCTCGATCTTCCGTTCGGCCTCGTCGAGGTCGTCCACCCAGAAGCCGAGATGGTGCAGCCCGACATAGTCCTTGCCGCGCTCGTCGACGCCGGGGACCTTGCCGGCCATTTCGTCGGTCTTGTATTTGAGCAGCGCGACGGTGATCACGCCGTCCGAGACGTAGACCCCCTGGGCGAGCTCGGAATCGGTCTCGCCGACGCGCTTCATGTCGAACGCCTCCTCGTAGAAGCGCGCCGTCTCCCACGGATCGGGAACCGACATCGCGACGTGCCGCAGCCTGGCCATTCGATCGCCTCCATGATGGGCCTCCGGGTCGCCGCCAGCATAGCCCGCCGAAGGCGGGATGAACAGGATGGCGTCCGCCGGGGCCGCCGCAAATTTTGTTCGATATTTGTTCTTGACCTGGGGGCGCGCCCGCACTATATTCCCCAAGGTCGAAAAGGCGAGACGCCGCCTTGCCCTATGTTCTCGATTTGTGCTTGACATTGCGGAGCGCCTGTGCTATGATCCTCCTCATGGTCGAAAGGCGAGACCGCGCCGCGGGACCGGGCGGGCCGGCGGCGCGCCGCCCTCCGGCGGAGGTTCATGGACCGCGTCCACCCGTTTCCCGGCGCGTTTTTTCCCTCTGCTTTTCGCCTGCTTTCGCCCTGCTTTCTGCGCGTTTTCACCCTGCTTTTTCCCTGGTGTTTCGGAGTAACCCGTTGATTTACAAGGAAACAGAAAAATTTTCGCCGGACTCCGCCGCGGCGGCTTCGGCGATGGCGGCCCGACCGGGAGTCCGGGCGTGAGCGCCCATGACCGCGGCGGCGGGCGCAACCGGATCGTCGGCAGGCCGGTCAAGCGCGTCGAGGATCGCGCGCTGCTGACCGGCGCGGGGCGGTTCGTGGACGACCTCCGCTTTCCGGGGATGCTGCAAGCGGCGTTCGTCCGCAGCCCGCACCCGCATGCGCGGATCCGCGCCGTCGATCCCGCTTCCGCCCGCGCGGCGCCGGGCGTCCGCGCGGTGCTGACGCTGGCCGACCTCGCCCCCTCGCTGAGCGGCGAGCGCCTGCCGCTCGGCTTTCGCTCGGCCGCCCTGCCCGACGACGTCACCCCGTTCGTGCTCGCCAAGGACGAGGCGTGCTACGTCGGCGACCCGATCGCCATCGTCGTCGCCGACGACCGCTACGCCGCCGAGGACGCCGCGGCGCGGGTCGCGATCGACTACGAGCCGCTGCCCGCGGTGTCGGACTGCCGCGCCGCCCTCGCCGCCGATGCGCCGCCGGCGCGGCTCGGGCGCGAGAGCAACGCGCTCGTCGCCTTCGTCCAGGAATACGGCGACTGCCGGGCGGCGTTCGCCGAAGCGGCGCACGTGCTCGGCGTGTCGCTGAAGCAGCATCGGGGCGGCGCCCATCCGATCGAGGGGCGCGGCGCGGTGGCGCGGCCCGACGCGATGGAGGGGCGCCTCACGCTGTGGACCTCCACCCAGATGTCGCACGAGGCGCGGGCGGGGCTGGTGAAGCTGCTGGGCGGCGACGAGAACCGGATCCGCGTGATCGCCCCCGACGTGGGCGGCGGGTTCGGCTCGAAATACCTGCTCTACGCCGAAGAGGTCGCGGTCGCGGTCGCGGCGACGCTTCTCGACCGCCCGGTCAAGTGGATCGAGGACCGCCGCGAGCACTTCACCGCCTCGATCCAGGAGCGCGACCAGTATTGGGACGTGGAAATCGCGACCGATGCGGCGGGCGCGGTTCTCGGCGTGCGCGGGACGATGATCCACGACCAGGGCGCCTATACGCCGCAGGGAATCAACCTGCCCTACAACGCCTCGACCGCGGTGCCGGGCCCCTACATGGTGCCGAACTACCGGCTGGAGGTGACGGTCGCCGAGACCAACAAGGTGCCGTCGATGCCGGTGCGCGGAGCCGGCTACCCGGAGGGGACGTTCGCGATGGAGCGCCTGCTCGACCGGGCGGCGACGGCGCTCGGCCTCGACCGCGCCGAGATCCGCCGCCGCAACCTGGTGCCGCCGGACCACATCCCCTACACGACGCCGCTCAAGACCCGCGCCGGGACGCCCGTCACCTGCGACAGCGGCGACTTCCCGCGCTGCCTGGAGATGGCCCTGGAGGCGGCCGACCGGGCCGGGTTCGACGCCCGCCGCGCCGCCGCCCGGCGCGCGGGGCGCCATCTCGGCTTCGGCGTCGCCAACGGCCTCAAGGGCACCGGGCGCGGGCCGTTCGAATCGGGCGTGGTGCGGATCGACCGGTCGGGCCGGGTCTCGGTGTTCACCGGCGCCGTCGCCATGGGCCAGGGCGCCCGGACGACGCTCGCCCAGGTCTGCGCCGAGCAGCTGGGCGTCGGCGTGGACGACGTGACGGTGGTCGCGGGCGACACTTCGACGGTGGCGCTGGGCGTCGGCGGGTTCGCCAGCCGGCAGGCGGTGACCGCCGGCTCCTCGGTCCACCTGTCCGCGGTCCGCGTGCGCGAGAAGGCGCTGCGGATGGCGGCGCATCTGCTGGAGGCGGCGGCGGAGGACCTGGAGCTCGCCGACGGACATGTCCGGGTCGCCGGCGCGCCGGAACTGGCGATCTCGCTCCAGGCGGTGGCCGAAGCGGTCTCCGGCGTCCCGGGCTATTCGATCCCGGGCAATATCGAGCCCGGCCTGGAGGCGAACGAGACCTACATGCCGCCGGCCCTCACCTACGCCAACAGCGCGCACGCCGTCGAGGTCGAGGTCGACGCCGAGACCGGCGCGGTGCGCATCGAGCGCTACGTCGTGGTCAGCGATTCGGGCCGGCTCATCAACCCGATGATCGTGGACGGGCAGATCCAGGGCGGCGTGGTCCACGGCATCGGCAACGGGCTGTTCGAGACGATGGGCTACGACGACGACGCGCAGCCGCAGACGGTGACGTTCGCGGACTATCTGCTGCCGACGGCCCCCTGCGTCCCGCCGGTCGAGATCCGCCACCACGTCTCGCCGTCGCCGTTGAACCCGCTGGGCGTCAAGGGCGTCGGCGAATGCGGCACGATCCCGGCGGCGGCGGCGATCGTCTCGGCGGTCGAACACGCGCTGGAGCCGTTCGGCGTCCGCCTCGCGGAAGCGCCGATCGCCCCGCCCCGAATCGTCGAGATCGTCCGCGCCGCAGGGCGGGCCAACGGAGCGGCGACCGGCCGGGAGGCAACCGCATGACGAACGGAATCGCGCATCTCTACCCCTGGATCGGCGGGCGGGCGGACACCGCGGCGGGACGCCCGGTCTACGAGCTGGTCTCGCCGACGGACGGGCGCGTCGTCGCCGAGATCGTCGATTCGCCGGCCGAGACGATCGGCGCCGCGGTCGAGAACGCGCGCGCGGCGTTCCTCGCCAACCGGCGCGCGAGCATGGCGGCGCGCGCGGGCTGGCTGAGCGCGGCGGCGGCCGAGATCGAGGGCGCGCAGGGCGAGATCGTCGCCGCCCTGATGCGCGACGTCGGCAAGCCCAGGCGTCCGGCGGCGTTCGAGGCCGCGCGCAGCGCCCAGTTCGTCCGGCTCGTGGCCCAGGCGCTGCCGGCGATGGGCGGCGAGACGCCGCCGCTCGACGCCTCGCCGGCGGGAGCGGGCCGGTTCGGCTTCACCAGGCGCGTCCCCTATGGCGTGGTCGCGGCCATCACGCCGTTCAACGCGCCGGCGAACCTGCTGGCGCAGAAGGTCGCGCCGGCCCTCGCCATGGGCAACGCGGTCGTCGTCAAGCCGGCACCGCAAGGGGTGGACGTCGCGCTGATCATCGCCCGCGCCTTCCAGCGCGCCGGGCTTCCCGACGGGCTGTTCAACGTCGTCCCCGGCGGGCGCGAGGCCGCGACCGCGCTGGCGGCGCATCCGCTGGCGGCTTTGATCACGCTGACCGGGAGCGTCGCCGCGGCGCGCGCGGTCGCCGCGGCCGCGGGACCGAAGCCGCTGGTCGCCGAGCTCGGCTCCAACGCGCCCAACATCGTCTGCGCCGACGCCGATCTGGAGGACGCGGCGACGCGCATCGCGGCCTCGGCCTTCGAGGCGTCGGGCCAGCAATGCATCTCGGCCCAGCGCGTGATCGTCGAGGAGCCGGCGCTGGCGCGCTTCGCCGAACTGTTCGTCGCCGCCGCCGGGCGGCTCCGGGTCGGCGCGGCCGAGGACGAGGACGCCGCGATCGGCCCCATGGTCAGCGAAGCGGCGGCGGACCGCGTCCAGGCGATGATCGACGACGCGCTCGCCAAGGGCGCCCGGCTGGCGCTGGCGCCCGAGCGGTCGGGCGCGATCCTGGGACCCGCCATCGTCGTCGATGCGCCGGCGGACGCGCGCCTGCTGCGCGAAGAGGTCTTCGGGCCGGTCGCGGTGGTGATCGCCGCCGCCGATCTCGACGACGCGCTGCGGATCGCCAACGATTCCGAATTCGGCCTCCAGGGCGCCTGCTTCACGCGCAGCCTGGAGACGGCGTTCCGCGTGTCGGACGAGCTCGAGGTCGGCGCGCTGTGGATCAACGACGGCAGCCGGTTCCGGCTCGACACCTACCCGTTCGGCGGCGTCGGCGCGAGCGGCTTCGGCCGCGAAGGCGTGCGCTATGCGATGGAGGAGATGTCGCAGGTCAAGTTCACCGGCATCCGTCTGGAGACGCCGCCGGACGGGGCCCTCGACAAGCGCGGCGCCGGGCCGCAGACTGCCGCGCCAACCGCAGCGACCGGAGGCCCGGCATGAGCGCGAACGCCGCGACCGCTACGTCCCTCGCCGACGAGCTGGACAAGCACGTCAAGACCTACGCCACGCGCAAGCCCAACTGGCAGGTGTTCGGGTTCGAGACCCAACTCGACCGGCGGTACGGCCGGGCGCAGCGCCGCTATCTCGGCACCAGCGGCAACGTGGACCACGGCGACCCGACGGCGCTGATGGGCGAGCATTTCACGCTGACCATCATCACCATGCCGCCGGGGCACGTGCAGCCGATGCACCATCATCTCGACGCCGAGGAGGTGCTGTTCGTGCTGGAGGGCTCGCCCACCATCGTCTGGGAGCGGGACGGCGATACCGTCGCCCGCGAGCTCGGCCGCTGGGACATGGTCTACAACCCGACCGGCATCGCCCACGGCATCCGCAACGACGGCGACCGGGAGTGCTCGTTCCAGGTCATGCTGGGCAGCCCGACCCCGGCGCGGCCGAACTACCAGGAGCCGGCGCTGGCGCGGCTCCAGGCGAGCGACAACTCGGACCTGGCGAACCGGCAGTAGCGGCGCCCGGCGCCGGTCATCGCGGGCGCGTCTGTTCGAGCGCGCGCCGGGTCATCGCCGCCGCCAGATGGCGCCGGTAGGCGGCGTCGCCGTGGATGTCCTCGACCGGATCGATCCCGTCGGCGATCAGGGCCGCGGCCTCGGCGATCGGGCCGTCGCCGATGTCGCGGCCGGCAAGCGCGGCCTCGGCGGCGGCGATTCGGGTCGGGCGGTTGGTCGCCCCGCCGATGCCGATCCGCGCCTCGCGCACGCGCGCGCCGTCCGCGCCGTCGTAGCGGACGACGGCGACGGCCATGCCGAGGGCGAAGTCGCCGGCGCGGCGGCTGAACTCGGCGAACCCGCAGCGCGTATCGGCGTCGAGCAGCGGCAGGCGGACCTCGGTGAGGATCTCGTCGGCGCGGAGATCGGTGGTGAGCGCAGTACGGAAGAAGTCTCCGGCGGCGACGACCCGCTCGCCGCCTTGGCGGCGGAGCGTCAGCCCGGCCCCGAGCGCCGCGGCCACGACGCACCATTCGGCGGCGGGGTCGGCATGGGCGAGGCTGCCGGCGAAGGTGCCGCGCACCCGGATCGGCAGATGGGCCACGAAGCGCACGACCCGGGCGAGGAAGGCGCCGAGCGGGTTCCCCGTCGCCGGCCGGTGGAAGGCGCTGTGGCGGGCGAGGGCGCCGATCCGCAGGCAGCCGTCCCTCTCGTCGATATAGGCGAGCTCGTCCACCCCGTTGATGTCGATCAGGGCCGCCGGCCGCGCCAGGCGGAAGTTCATCGCCGGCACCAGGCTCTGGCCGCCGGCGAGGATCTTGCCGTCGTCGCCGTACTCGGCCAGCAGCCCGACCGTCTCGGCGAGGGTCCGGGGCGCGTGGTAGTCGAAGGAGGCGGGCTTCATGTCGGGGCGGTCGGGCGAGGCTTACGGCGGGCGGGAAAGACCCTATCATACGGGGCCGGGGCGGCCGGCGCGAACATGCGTCGCGACGCGGGCCCCCGGGGGAGGGGGAGGGAGGACGCCATGCGAGCCTACGTCTACGGCGAGAGGCGCGAACTGCCGGCGGGCTTCGAGGAGTTCGCCGACCGCGCGCGGACGGCCGTGATCTCGATCGACATGCATCAGGGCCATCTGGCCGACGACCCGGACTGCCCCTGCCCGGCGCCGCGCGCGCGGGAGATCGTGGCCCCGATCGACGCCTTCCACGACCGGGCGCGGGCGATGGGCGTTCCGATCGTCCATGTTCGCACCGTGCTGCGGGCGGGCGGCGTCGACGACGTGGCCGGGCGCAAGTCCGCCTGGCGCCTCGTGTTCCCGCTCTATGTCGGCGACATCCCCAACGCCGACGCCCACAACATCGAGGGCTCGCGCTGGATCGAATTCGCGACCCGGGTGGAGCCGGACGACCTGATCGTCGAGTCGAAGAAGCGTCTGTCGGTATTCTATCCGACCGACCTCGACTTCCTGCTCCGCAACATGGAGGCGCGCACGGTCGTCCTCGACGGCGGCTTCACCGATTGCTGCGTGCTGAACGCGGCGTTCGACGCCGGCAACCGGGACTACCGGGTGGTGGTGCTCCGCGACCTGGTGCGCGGCACCAACGAGGAGATGGAAGACGCGGCGCTCAAGATGGTGTCGCTGCATACCGGGCTGGTCATGGACTCGGCCGACCTCCTCGCCGCCTGGGGCGGCGCGGACGAAGCCGCCGGCGAGGCGGCGGGGCGGCGTCACTCCACCGCGCGCAGGCGCCCGTCGATGCGGGGCGCGACCGACCCCCTGTCGGCGACGTAGCGGATCACCTGGGTCGCCAGAAGGGTCGCCGCATTGGCGTCGACGATGCGCTTCTTGTCCGCGAACACGGCGTAGCCGTCGCCGCCGCCGCCGAGGAAGTCGTTGGTCGCCAGCGTATAGACCGCGTCGGGGTCGAGAGGCCTTTCGCCGCGCCGCGCTTCGACGACGCGGCCGCCCGCGGGCCGGCGCGGATCGTAGACGACGCGGAGCCCCGAGATCTGCGGGAACCGGCCGTCGCCCGCGCTCGAAGCGCCGAGCCCGTTCTCCAACGCGGCGATCACGTCCCGACCCGTCAGCTCGATGACGATCGTCTTGTCGCCGAACGGCAGCTCGCCCAGGACGTCGCGGCGGGTGAGTTCCGCGCCCGGGGCGTAGCTGCGCTCGCCGCGGATGCCGCCGCCGTTGACCAGGGCGATGTCCGCCCCGGTCGCGCTGCGCATGGCGTCGGCGAACAGGTTGCCGATCGCCGCCTCCCCGCCCCGGGTCGCGGCGCGACGGCTGTCGAGGGCGGTCGCGCTGACGCCGATCGCCATGTCGAGGTCGGCGGAGAGCTTGTCGAGATAGGCCCGCACCGCGGCCGCCATGGCGGGGTCCGGGTCCACCCGCGCGCTGTCGATCACGCGGAAGGCCGGGCGCCAGACGAAGCGCTTCTCGCCCCGGCGTTCGACTTCGTCGAGCCGGAGATCGATCGCCGTGACCCATTCCGCCTGCGCGCCCGATTCGGCGAACAGCGTCCTGCCGTCGTAATCGACCCGCAGCATGTGGTCGTCGCCGCTCAACAGGACGTCGATGGCGGCGTCCGCCCGCAGCGCGGCGTCCTCGTCGGAGTCGGTATGGGCGAGGGCGATCACCAGATCGGCGCCGGCCGCGCGCAGCGCGCGCGCCTGCTCGCGGGCGACCTCGACGACGGGACGGAAGGCGACGCCGCCGGGGCTCGACTTGATCGCAGTGCTCGGGGTGGTGAGCCCGAACACGCCGACCGAGAACCGACCGACGGCGGTCAGCATCGACGCCCGGGCGCCGTCCACGATCTCGCCGTCGGCATCCCTGCTGTTGGCGCTGAGGATGGGAAACGCCGCCTCGGCGATGCGCCGCTTCGCGACCTCCGGCCCGAAGTCGAACTCGTGGTTGCCGAGCGCCATCGCGCTGAGGCCGAGCCGGTTCAGGAGGTCGATCATATGCGCGCCCTTGTCGAACCCCGACAGCAGCGACGGCGAGATCGCATCGCCGGCGAAGGTGACCAGGAGATGCCGGGCGCGCTCGCGCTCGGCCGCGATCACCGCGGCCAGCCTGGCCATGCCGCCGCGGCCTTCCTTCTCCTCCATCCGGTCGAGATCGTTGAAGTGCACGATCGTGAGCGACGCGGGCGCGGCGAATCCGTCGTCCGGCGCGGCGCCGCAGCCGGCGGCGGCGACCGCCGCGGCCGCGAGAACGAGTCGCTTACGGACGAGTCGCATGGCGGATCCTCCTTGCGTTTCCGACGACGTTTCCATCCCGGTTATGTGGGCGCGGGACGGCGAAGAACTAACCGGACGATAGCCCGAATCGACGATTCGTTCCCGCCCGGCGCAGGCTCGTTCGCCGCCTCGGGAATCGAACCGATTGCCGGCGTCGAATCCCGATTCGCGGACGGGTTTGCAAACCGGTCTTCGATAGGGTAGATACGCCGTCGGATTCAATGATCGGGTGAACCAATGACACCGGAAACTTCCAACTACATCGACGAGAGCACGCTGACGAAAGGCCAGGTCAGGAAGCTTAACGCGCTCCGCAAGTCGGTCGGCAACGCCATCGGGGAGCGCGCGTTCGCCGACTGGATGTCGTCGCAGCGGGACGCGAAAAACCAGGCGACGGACAAGAACGCGGAAGTGATCGCCGACGCTCTCTGGAGCCTCGTCGCGCAGAACCGGCTGTCGATTCGCCGGGGCGGATACCTCGTCAAGCGCGGTCGGGGACGGGTCGTCGTCGAAGCGGCGGCACCGTCTGTTAGTTTGGACGATTTGGGGTAGCAAGCAAGCGCGGGCAGGGACGGGCCTCGAAGAGGCGTAGCCGCGACCCCGACGTTTCGGAGGACGTCGCCGGCGCGGCGCGCTAGGTCGTCACCGCTCCGCCGTTGACGGCGACGACCTCGCCGGCGACGAAGCGCGCGGCGTCGGAAATCAGGAAGCGCGCTACGTCGGCGACCTCTTCGGGCGCGCCGATGCGGCCGAGCGGCGACCGGCGGCGGACGTCTTCGCGGGCCTCCTCGCTATAGCGGGCGATCATCGGGGTCTCGGTAGAGCCGGGGCTGACCGCGTTGACCCGGATCCCGAGCGGCCCCAGCGAACGGGCCAGGGCGCGCGTCAACGCGATCACGGCGCCTTTGGAGGCGACGTAGGCGGCGTCGCCCCGGCCGTCGCCGCCGACGCCGGAGACGTAGATCGACCCGGACGCCGTGAGCACGATCGCGCCCTCGCCCCGCCGGGCCATCGGTTCGGCGGCGGCCTGGGCGATCAGAAACGACCCGGTGACGTTGACCGACAGCACGCGGTCGAAGTCCCGCGCGTCGAGCTCGCGCCACGTCTTGGCCGAATGGATTCCGGCGAAGTGGATCAGCGCGTCGAGTCCGCCGAAGCGTTCGACCGCGGCTTCGACGGCGGCTTGGCAGGCGTCGGCGTCGGATATGTCGGCGGCGAGGCGCAGCAGATCGCCCCCGCCCCCGGGATGGGCCGCGGCGAGCGCGTCGTCGCGGAGGTCGAGCGCCGCGACCCGGTGGCCGTCGGCCGCGAGGTCGCGCGCGCAGGCGAGTCCGATGCCGCTCGCGGCGCCGGTGACCAGGACGGTCCGGACCGGTTCGTTCATGCGCTGTCCCCTCCCCTTCGTTCGGTCTCCGGCCGCGACGCAAGCAGGCCGCCGGCCGTCGCCTCCGCCGCCGCCGCCCCTTCGGCGTCGCCCAGCGCGCCCAGCACCCCGGCGTAGCGCCGCCACGACAGGCCGGAACGGGGGCGCAGACGGACGCGCTCCGACAGCAGCGCCCGCGCCATGGCCGGGCGGTCGGCGGCGATGGCGGCGTGAATCAGCATCTGCTCGAACAGGTCGCGCTGCGCATGGCTGCCGCCGATGCGGCGAAGCGCGCGGCGCAGCGGATACAGAAGGTCCGCCGCGCGCCCGAAGTCGCCCCGCCGCGACGCGACGATCGCATCGCACAACGCGAGGCCGCAGTCGCGCATGACCGCGGCTTGGGTCTCGCCGCCGGCCCCGGCGTAGCGCGCCGCCGACTCCAGGGCGACGCCCAGCGCGCGGGCCGCCGACGGTTCGTCGGACGACGCCAGAGCGAGCACGTAATGCGCGTCGGCGAACACCAGCATGTGGTCGATGCGCTCGGCCGAACGCGCGGCGAGTTCCGACCACCGGTCCCCCGACTCGACGCCTTCGCTTTCGAGCCGCCACAACAACGACGCCGCGTTGGCGATGTCGAGATATTCCGAGGTCGACTCGCGGCGTATCTCGCGGTCGTACAGGTCGAGCGCCGCGTCGAACGCGCCGAGTTCGAGCTGGAACAACGCTCGATGCCACCAGACGTGACGGACGAAATGGTTGACCGCGCCCCAATGCGACGCCAAGCCGTCGATCCAGGCGCCGCCCTCGCGCTGGCGCCCGGTCGTCTCCAGGACGTGGGTCACGGCATGGGCGGCCCAGACGTCGGCCGGGTTGCGTTCGACCGCGCGCCGGCCCAGCGTCTCGGCCTCGTCGACGGCGCCGCATTCTTCGAGCCCGAACGCCTGCATCCCGAGGACGAAGCCGAAGCCCGGAACCGCCTCGTCCCAGGCGTGAAGGACCCTGGCGACGTTGCCGCGCAAACCCGCGCCGTCGCCGGAATAGAGATGCCAGTACTCCGCGAGCTTGAGCGCCGCCGCGTCGCGCGGATAGTCGATCAGAATCGCGTTCCAGCGAGCGAGCGCGCCGGCGGCGTCGCCGCCGCACCACGCTTCGAGCGCCGCGATATGGAGACTCTCGCGCGGGTTCGCCCGGTCGCGCCCGGCGGCGAGGGCGGCGTCCAGCGACCGGCGCGCCCGCGCCGCCAGTTCGCGGTTGGCGAACAGCAACAGGAAATAGCCGCGCAATACGTGGCCCAGGATCAGTTCGGGATCGGCGGCGAGGGCGGCCTTGAGATGGTCTCCCGGATCGGTTCGCAGGCCGAGATAGGCCGTGACCGCGGCGTCGAGGGCCGCCGCGGCGTCCGGGTTCGCCGCCGTCACTTCGAGCCCTCTCGAATCCCGTGGCAAGATCGTCCCTCCCCTCCGCCGCGCCGACGCCGCGGGCACGCTATCACGACGCGAGGGCGCAGGCATGGGGCGCCCGCGTCCGGCGAAACCGGTATCTTCGGGCCGCGGGGGCCGATACAGTCGGCATTCGAGTCCCGATCGGGGAGACCGCGATGACCGCGCGCGCGGACGGCCCGGCGTATCGCCGCCTGCATGGCTGCCGCATCCTCGCCTGCGACGCGGAGGGAAGCTGCTTCGAGCCGGGCGAGCTGTGGCTCCGCGGCGACCGGATCGCCGCATTGGGGCCGGTCGGGGCCGCGTCGCCGCCGGACGGGGCGGAGTCGGCCGGGCCGGTCGAACAGGTCGATCTGTCCGGACGGATCGTCATTCCCGGGCTCGTCAACGCGCACGCCCATTCCTACGCCGCGCTGCTCAAAGGGACCGTCGACACCCTGCCCCTCGACGTCTACATGCTGCACGTCATCGCCAAGGGGGCCGAACGGAGCGCGCGCGAGGTCTATGTCAGCGCGCTGCTCGACTGCATCACCATGATCCGCAGCGGGACGACCGCGGTGATCGATCATTTCTCCCACCGGCCGATCGTCACCGACGAGGCGCTCGACGCGGTGATGCGGGCGTTCTACGACAGCGGCATGCGCGCCGCGGTGGCGCCGATGTTCGCCGACCTCCCCTATCTCGAAACGATCCCGCTCGACCCGGGCTCGCTGCCGGCCGAAGTCCGGGACGCATACGCCAAGGCGCCCCGCCCGGCCCCCGACGACTATTTCGCCGTGGTCGAGCGGGCGCTGGGCGGGCTCGAGCGGTTCGGCGGCCGCATCGGACTGCTGCTGGGCGTCGACGGACCGCAGCGCTGCTCGGCCGAACTGCTCGACATGACCGGCGATTTCCAGCGCGACCACCGGCTGGGGCTGCACACCCACATGCTGGAGACCAAGACCCAGGCCGCGATGGCCGGGCCGCGCGGGCTGGTCCGCGCGCTCGCCGACCGGTCCATCCTCGACGACCGAAGCAGCCTGGTCCACTTCATCTGGTGCGGCGAGGACGACATCGCCGCCGCCCGCGAGGCGGGAGTCACGCTGGTTCACTGCCCGTCGAGCACGTTGCTGGTCGGCTCGGGGCTCAGCCCGACCCTGCGGCTGCATCGGGCCGGGCTGGCGCTCGCCGCCGGCACCGACGGGGCCAATTGCGGACCGGTCAACATGTTCGACAAGATCCGCATGGCCTGCCAGCTCCAGCACGCGACCGAGCCCGACTTCGAGGCTTGGCTGCCGGCCGGCGAGCTGTTTCGCACCCTGCTCGCGGGCGGCGCGCGGGCGCTCGGCTGTGCCGGGGAAATCGGCGTCCTCGCCGCCGGGGCCAAGGCCGACCTCACGGTGCTCGATCCGGCGAGCCACTGGCATCGGCCGATGGGGGACGTGTGGTCCCACGTCGTTCATTACGAGTCGGGCGCCGGCGTGGAAAGCGTCTATGTCGATGGCCGTCCGGTGCTCGACCGGGGGACGATCACGACCTTCGACGAGGCGGCGATCCTCGCCGAGGCCGAAGAGATCGCGGCCCGCAAGCGCGCCGATCATCCCGCGGCCGAGGCGGCGATCGCGCGCCAATATCCCGCGTTCCGCGACATGGTGGTCGAGACCAACCGGCGGCAGGACGGGATGGACCGCCTGTTCCGGCTGCCGTGAGGAGGCCGACGATGGCCCGATCCGTCGTCATCCGCGACTGCCAGGCGCTGACGCCGGCGGAGGACGGGTTGCGGCTCACGGCCTGCGACATCGTGGTCGCGGACGGGAGGATCGCCGCCCTGGCGGCGCCCGGCGCGGCGCCGGCCGACCCCGATGCAGAGACCCTGCCGGGCGGCGGCCGCCTGGCGGTTCCCGGCCTGGTCAACGCGCACACCCATTCGCCGTCCAACCTGCTGCGCGGCACCGCCGACGGCATGGGCCATGTCGGCTTCATGTGGGCGAACCAGGCCGACAACGTCGGGCGCAGCGACGAGGAAGCTTATGTCAGCGCCATGCTGGGAGCGCTCGACATGATCCGCTCCGGCGTCACCGGCGCGATCGACCATTACCCGGAGCAGAACTGTACGGTCGAGGCGGTCGCCCCGGTCGCGCGCGCCTATGCCGACAGCGGGATGCGGGCGGCGATCGCGCTGCGCATCTTCGACCGGGGCTATGACGACATCGACCCCGCCAATATCGACGGGGCGGAGCCGGCCCTGGCGGCGGAACTCGCCGAGGAGAACCCGCTCCGGCCTCTGCCCGCGGACGAGCTCGGCGCCATGTGCGTCGAGACCGCGCGCCGCTGGCACGGACACGAGGGACGCATCGCGATCTTCCCCGCGCCGTCCAACCCGATGCGCTGCTCGGACGAGCTGCTGTCGCTCTGCCACCGGATCGCCGAAGAGCGCGATCTGGGGCTCCACTGCCACCTGCTGGAGACGCGCATCCAGAAGGAGATCGCGGCGGCGCGCTATGGCCGGTCGATGGTGGCCCATATGGACGAGCTGGGCGTCCTGGGCCCCCGCTGGTCGCTCGCTCACAGCGTCTGGGTGGACCCGCCCGACGTCGAACGCCTCGCCGAGCGCAAGGCGGTCGTGGTGCACAATCCGCACAGCAACGCCAAGATCGGGGCCGGCGTGGCCCCGGTCGCGTCGATGATCGAGCGCGGCGTCCCGGTGGCGTTGGGAAGCGACGGCGCCAACACCAACGACACGCTCAACCTGCACGAGGCGATGAGCCTGGCGCTCCTGCTGCCGCGCATCGCCGGGCATGGCGCCGCGGCATGGCCGGACGCCCGCGCGGCGCTCGACATGGCGACGCTGGGCGGGGCCGCGGCGATGCAGGCCGCCGGCCGGCAAGGCGCGATCGCGCCCGGGATGCGGGCGGATCTGGCGCTCTACGACCTCGCCTCGCCGACCCTCGCGCCGCTGAACGATCCGGTGCAGCAGCTGGTGTTCTCGGAGCGCGGGCGATCGGTCGAGACGGTGCTGGTGGCCGGCGAGATCGTCTATCGCGACGGCCGGTTCGCGTCGGCGGACGTGGATGCGGTGATCCGCGACGCCTCGCGGCTGCGCCGGGGCCAGATCGCACGCAACCCGCGGCTACGCCGGTTCGCGCAACGGCTGGACGAGGCGCAGCGGCGCGCTGGCGGAGGACGCAATGGAGCTTGACGGCAAGGTCGCGGTCGTCACCGGACCGGCCAAGGGAATGGGCGCCGCGATCACGTTGGCCCTCGCGCGCGAAGGCGCCGACTTGGTGCTCGCCGGGCGCGACATGCCGCCGATCGAGGCGGTCGTCGACGCGGCGCGGGCGCTCCGCCGGCGGGTGCTCCCGGTCCGCTGCGACGTGACCGACCCGGCCGAGGTGGACGCCATGGTTCAAGCGGGTCTCGATGCGTTCGACGGGCGGATCGACGTCCTGGTCAACGTCGCCGGCGGCGTCGGGCCGCTGGAGACCGCCGCCTGGGACACCGCGCCCGAGGAGTTCGACCGCGTCGTCGCGGTCAACATGAAGGGGTGCTTCCTCACGATGCGCGCGGTCCTGCCGACCATGATCCGCCGGCGGAGCGGCAAGATCGTCCATGTCGGGGGCACGTTCGGCCTCAAGGGCCAAGCCCTCCGGATGGCCTACAGCGCGTCGAAATGGGGTCTGCGCGGCATCACCCGCTCGACCGCCCTCGAGGTCGGGCGGTACAACGTCAACGTCAACAACGTGTGCCCGGCCATGGTCGAAGGCCCGCGCTTCGACGCCGTGTGCCAGGCGCGGGCCGGGCGGCTGGGCGTGACGCCCGACGAGATCCGCGCCGAGTACGAGTCGCAATACGCGCTGCGCCGCATCTCGACCGGCGACGACGTGGCCAACGCGGTCGTGTTCCTGGCCAGCGAACGGGCGCGCCAGATCACCGGACAGGACATCGCGGTGGACGGCGGCTCCGTGATCTGACCCGCGCCATGGCTTCCCGCCCGGACGGGGACGTGAGCTTCTTTTGATGTTCATGCATGACACACAAACTGCGTTTTCGCTCACTTTTCCGGAAAAATGGTCGACAACGCAGTTTGTCGCTCACAAGTGAGCGACAAAACGGCCCAAAGAGGTTCCAGGGCAGAGAGGATCGATGGCGCCGGTTCATTACCACGAAGGGCGGTTCTCGCCCGAACGCCTCGACTGGCAGGCGCTGATCCCGCTGATCGGCCCGGCGGCCGGAGCGGTCGCGCGTTATGACGGGATGCTCGCCGCCATACCCAATCCCGACGTTCTGCTCGCGCCCCTGGCGACCCAGGAGGCGGTGCTCTCCTCGCGCATCGAAGGTACCCAGGCCACTATGGGCGAGGTGTTGGAATTCCAGGCTGGGCAGCAGCCGCCCTCGCCCGAACGCCGGGACGACATCCACGAAGTGCTGAACTACCGCGCCGCCATGCGCCGCGCGGAGGAGATGCTGCAAGACCTGCCGCTTTCTCAGCGGGTCGTTCGGGCCGCGCACGAGGTGCTGCTGTCCGGCGTGCGCGGCGAAGGCAAGGCGCCCGGCGCATACCGGCGCATGCCCAACTGGATCGGGCCGCCCGGATGCGCCGTCGACGAGGCCACGTTCGCGCCGGTCGGGGCCGACCGTCTCGCCGACGCCATGGACGCATGGGAGCGTTACATCCATCGCGACGCGCCGGACCGGCTGGTGCAATTGGCCATCCTGCACGTCGAGTTCGAGGCCCTGCACCCGTTCCTGGACGGCAACGGCCGTCTGGGGCGTCTGCTGGCGCCTTTGTTCCTGTGGCAACACGGCGTCATCGCCCGGCCGATGTTCTATGTCAGCGCTTATTTCGAGGCCCGCCGCGACGCCTATTACGAGCGCCTGCTCGCCGTCTCGCGCGACGACGACTGGACCGGCTGGTGCCGGTTCTTTCTCGAAGCGGTGCGCGCGCAGGCCGAGGACAACTTGGCGAAGGCCAGGGCTATTCTCGAGCTGTACGACGACACGAAGCGGCGCTTGCCCGATCTGACCCGCTCGCGTTACGCCGTCCACGCCCTGGACTGGATGTTCCAGCACCCGATCTTCAGCGGAGTCGATTTCGCCGCCTGGGCGGGCATTCCGACCGGCACGGCGCGGCGGTTCCTCAAGGTATTGTCGGAGGATGGCGTTCTACGGATCGTCCGTCCCGGTCGAGGACGCCGACCGGCAATCTTCGCGTTCCTGCACCTTCTGGATGTCGCGGAGGGGCGCAGCGCGTCTTGACGCTCACCGGAGTACGTTTTCGGGAAGCGCCCGGCCCGCGATGGGACGAGACCGGCGCATTATTCGCAGCGTATGGAGAGGTCCTTATTCGACCCCGGAATCGGACCGAAAGCCATGCCGCTGGATCCAGCGCCAAGCTCAGGGAACGTAGAATTGGAATCCGAGCCAGCGCCAGCGGCCGCCGCCCGCCGGCATGGTGCAGTTGACGCGCGACCGCCCGGCCGGGAACGCCTGCGCCAACCGCACGACGACGCGGCCGCCGGCGGCGCGTTCGATCGCGGGCTTCGGCTGTCCCGAGGCGTAGCAGGCGAGCGCGCGCAATCCGGGCCGGGCCGGGCCGGTGACGGTGAACGCGAGAAGCGGCGGGTTGCCGCCGGGTCGCAGCAGCGGATCGGCCGGCGACAGGTCGCGCATCGGCAGCGGCAGCGTATCGATCGCAAGCCGGAACCGGTCGAGCGCGCCATGGGCTTCGTTGAGTGCGAAGCGGGGCAGGGCGTAGCGGTCCGCGGCCGCGGAGACGACGCCCGATTGCTGCCCGAAAGCGGCGTCGAAGCCGGCCTCCTCGACCGTCCGGCGGACGGCCAGGGAATACTCGCCGTAGGGATAGGCGAACAGGCGGGGCGCCGCGCCCAGCTCGGCCGCAAACCGGGCGTTGGAGCGGGCGATTTCGCCGGCGTTCCGCGCCGGGTCCGCATCCGCCATATGGAGATGCGACGCCGTGTGGTTGCCGATCGTCACGCCCGCGCGCGCCATGCGGCGGATCTGGTCCCAGCGCATATGGCCGCGGTAGCCCTGGTCGACCGGATCGGTGGCGACGAACAGCGTGAACGGCAGTCCGGCGCGCTCGAGCCGCGGCCACGCCTCGGCATAGACCGAGAGGAACGCATCGTCGATGGTGATCGCGACCGCGCGCTCGGGAAGCGCCCGCCCGTCGCGGATCGCGGCGACGATCTCGGGCAGCGGCAGGACCTCGTAGCCACCGCGGACGAGCGCCTCGATATGGGCGTCGAACTGCGCCAGGCGGATGTTGGTCGAGGGATAGGCGGTTTCGCCGAAACGGTGATAGGCGAGGACGACGGCGGAATCGCCGGCCGCGGCGGGCGCGGCCCCTGCTCCGGCCGCCGCGGCGAGGAACAGGGCGGCGGCGCGGCCGCGCGCCGGGCGGCGTATCGCCCGCATCACGCCCGGCCCATGGCGACGACCCCTGCGGGCTGGTAAACCTGCGGCCGCCAGACGAAGCAGCGCAGGGAAAGGAGCCCCGGATGATCTACGAAGTCAGGACCTATCGGCTGAAGCCGCACGGCGTCCCCGAATTCATGCAGCGGTTCGAAGAGGGGTACGAACATCGCCGGAAATTCTCCGAGATCGTCGGCATCTTCCATACCGAGATCGGCCCGCTCAACCAAGTGATCCATATCTGGCCCTACGCCGATGCCGGCGAGCGCGAGCGCATCCGGGCCGAATCGATGAAGGGCCCGCACTGGCCGCCCAAGGTGGCGCATCTCCAGATCGAGATGCTGTCGGAAATCTACACCCCTTTCCCCTTCTCGCCGACTATGGCGACGGGCGCGCTCGGCCCGGTCTACGAGTGGCGGAGCTACGCCATCGAACCCGGACGCATGGCCGACGTGATCGACAACTGGTCGGCGGCGATCGGCGAACGCGCCAAGCTGTCGCCGCTCGCGATCGCGATGCATACCGAGACCGGTCCGCTCAACCGTTTTGTCCACGTCTGGCCCTATGAGAGCCTCCAGCAGCGGAGCGAGATCCGCGCCAAGGCGGTGAAGATGGGCATCTGGCCGCCGCAAGGCGGAGCCGGCACGCTGGCCGCGCAGGAGAACAAGATCCTGCTGCCGGCGTCGTTCTCGCCCATGCAGTGAGCCGCTCCCGTCGCGGCGCGGGCCGGGCGATTTGACCGGGAGCGGTTTTCCTGTTTCCTTCCGCGTTCCGAATCGGGTGGAAGCGGTGTCGCGATGGCGCGATCGTTGGAGCTGCAAGCGGCGGGTGCCGTCCAGGAGCAGCGCCTGTGGGACCGGTTGATGACCATGGCCGCCCATGGCGCGCTGCCCGGCGGCGGGGTCAACCGCCAAGCGCTGTCGGCCGAGGAGATCCCGGCGCGGCGGCAGATGAAGGCCTGGGCGCAGGAGCACGGTTTCGCGATCTCCATCGACGGCATCGGCAACCTGTTCGTCCGCCGTGAAGGCGGCGAGGCCGACGCCGCGCCGGTGGCGACGGGAAGCCATATGGACAGCCAGCCCAAGGGCGGCAAGTTCGACGGCATCTACGGCGTCCTCGCCGGGCTGGAGGCGCTGGCCGCCCTGGAGGAGGCCGGCATCCGCACCAGACGGCCGATCGAGGTCGTCGCCTGGACGGGCGAGGAGGGCAGCCGTTTCCAGCCGGGCCTGTTGGGCTCGCTCGTCTTCGCCGGCGGGCTCGCCCTGGAGGAGGCGAGGTCCATCCGCGACAAGGACGGCATCTCGGTGGGCGCCGCGTTGGAGGAAACCCTGGGCGCCGATCCGGATATCCCGCTGCGTCCGACCGGCTTCCCGCTGTCCGCCTATGTCGAGGCCCATATCGAGCAGGGTCCGGTTCTGGAGGCCGAGGGCAAGACGATCGGCGTGGTGACAGGCATCCAGGGCTTGCACTGGTACGGCGTCGAACTGCGCGGCCAGGAAGCGCATGCAGGAACCAGCCCGATGAAGACCCGCAAGGACGCGCTCAAGGCCGCCGCCGGCATCGTCTGCGCCCTGGAGGAGCTGCTGGACGATCCGACCGACAGGGTGCGCTGCACTTTCGGGCGGTTCGAGGTGTTTCCGGGTTCTCCCAACACCGTGCCGGGGCGGGTCTTCTTCACCGTCGATTTCCGCCATCCCGACCCGGAGACCTTCCGGTCGCTGCCGCCCCGGATCGAGCAGACCTGCCGCGACCACGCCCGCGGCTGCGAGATCGACATCGAAACGACCCTGGATACGCCGCCGAGCGCCTTCCGCCCGGAGATGGTCGATCTCGTCCGCGCCCAGGCCGAGGCGCTCGACCTGCCGTCCCGGATCATGCCGTCGGGGGCCGGGCACGACGCCCAGAACATGCATCGGATCTGCCCGACCGGCATGATCTTCGTCCCTTGCAAGGACGGAATCAGCCACAACGAAGCGGAATACGCTGCGCCGCCCGATCTGGCGGCCGGCGCGCGGGTGCTGGCGGCCTGCCTCACCGATCTCGCGAATCGGTGAGCCGTCGCCGGCCGTCGGCTACCCAGGCGGCGAACTTCGCGCGCTTGGTCAAGTTGTCGCGAAACCGGAGGGCGCGTCGCCGGGCGTACCAGACGGGGCCACGCGCGCCGGGCAGGCGCGTCGGGCCGGTCTGTCGCGCTTCGATGCACGAATAGCCGTCGTCGTCGTGGCGGACCACCGGCGGGTCGATCGAGAAGTAATCGATTCCATGATCCCACCAGCGGCTCAGCTCGATGTCGATCTCTAACGGCCACTTCAGCGCCAGCGCCCGGCGGGCGCCGGCGCGGCTCACGACGTAGCCCAGCGTGCCGACATCGTGAAAGCGCGGCCGACCCAGGACGAAGCCGCCGACGTCGGCGCAGGGCGCGATCCGCAACGGCTGCCGGACATGGTGCAGCATGACGAAGTCGAACCGCGGCCCCAACCGCTCGACCGCGTCCAGCGCCTCCGGCAGGCGAGGCGACAGCATGACGTCGTCCTCGAACACGGCGAGCATGTCGTCGCGTCCGTCGGCGCAGAGTCGCCAGACGGACAGGTGGCTGTGCAGGCAACCAATCTCGCCCGGCCCCATCTCGAATCGCATGCGCAGGATGCGGGTCGCGTTGTCGACGATGGCGCGCTGTTCGGCGGTGAGCGCCAACCCGTCCACCGCCGGAAAGATCTCGGGGTCGAGGCCGAGGGCGGCGAAGCGCTCGCGCATCTTTGCGCGCCTGTCTCGTTCGCGCTCCAGGTTGACGATCAGCAGCCTCAATCCGACCTTCCGTCCGCGCGGGATGCGTTCGATCGCGGGGTGGTGCCGACGGAGGGACTCGAACCCCCGACCCGTGCATTACGAATGCACTGCTCTACCAGCTGAGCTACGTCGGCGACGCGCCGGGCCGATCGGAGCGAAGCGCCGATAACCCAGCCTACTTAGCGTCGCTCGTCCGCCCCGTCAACGACCGCCGCCGCGTCGCCGGTTTCGATCATCGGCGGGCGTTCGGGGGCGCGGTCCGGAATCGTCCATCGCATCGCGCCGAGCGCGTCGCAGCCCGGGCAGAACGGACCCCAATGCGCGTCGGCGGCGTGGCAACCCTCGCACACCCAGGCGGCGTCGGGCGTTGCAGACGCGGCGCGCGACAACCAGCCCCGCGCGGCCTCGGCGTCGCCGCGCTCGGCCTGTTCGAGGTCGGCCATCAGCCGGCACAGCCGGGCCGACGGCGCCGCGGACGCGGCCTGCTCCAGATGCTTCCGGGCGGTTCCCCACATGCGCGCGGCGAGGGCCGCCTCGGCCACCGCGACGCGGCTTTCGACATGCTCGGGATCGAGCGCGGCCAGCTTCTCGACCCGGCCGAGGGTGGCGATCGCATCCTCGCCGCCGCCGGTCGAAACATAGAGACGGGCGAGTTCGGGATGGGGGCCGCGCGCCCAAGCGCCGCGGATCACCTTGGCCGCAGCGCGCATTCTGCCGTTGCCGATCAACAGCCCGGCGATCCGCAGGGTCGCCGGGAGCAAGTCGGGCGCGATCCGCTGCGCCCGGCGTGCGAAGCGAAGCGCGCCTCTCGCGTCGCCGGCGGCGCCGGCCTCGCCGCTGCAACCCAGACATACGACCGCGCGGCGGCGCTCCCCTTCGGCGGCGTCGATGGCGCGATGGCGGACCGCCTGATCGAGGGTCGCCAGGGCGTCCCGCCATCTGCCGCCCCGGACTTCGAGGTCGAACAGTTCGCGCAGCACCCAGGGCGTCTTCGGCCGCAGGGCGTGCGCCCGTCTGACGTAGTCCAGGGCCGCGGTCTCGTCGCCGTCGCGCCGCGCCAGACCCAACAGGCCCCGGAGGGCGAGGACCGCGGTCTCCGGCCGCTCGAGCATGGCCTCGAAATATCCGCGCGCCGCCCGGGTATCGCCCTCGAGCCGAGCCGCCTGCGCCGACAGCGGCAGGGTCAGCGGGCGTTCGTCGATCAGCCGTTCGGCGCGCCGGGCCTGGCGCCGCGCTTCCTCCGCGTCGCCGGCGGCGACCGCCGCCATCCCGCGGGCGAGCGCCCGGTAGCCGTCCTGCCGCCGGGCGGCGCGGCGATGGAGCCGGTAGCGGCCGGGCGCAGCGCGAAGCGCCAGCCAGAGGCGACAGGCGATGGCGAAACCGATGGCGACGAGCCCCACGCACAGCAGCAGGATCGCGACCGAGGTATCGACGCGCCAGCCCTCCCAGACGAGCGCCACGGAGCCAGGCCGGTCGGCGAGCCAGACCGCGGTCGCGACCGGGATCGCGAGCCCGACGATCCAGGCGACGATGCGGATCATTCGGCGGCGACGGCCGGCCGGTCATCCGCGGCGAGCCGGTCGAGGGCGCGCCGGGTGAGCGCGGCGACGGCGCGCCCGGCGGCGAGTCGGCGACCGGCATCGCGGCGCCAGTCGGCGACCCGTCCGGCCGGGGCGCCGGCGAGATCCGCCAGCGCCGCCGTCGCGCCTTCGAGATCGCCGCGTTCGAGCCGGGCTTCGGCGCGCGCCAGGATGTCCCCCGGCGTCGCGCCGGCGCGCTCTCCGACCCGGCGCAGCGTGACCACGCGCGACAACCGGGCGATCGCCCGATCGACCCAGCTGCCGTCCCCGGGCGCCATCGCCGCGCGGGCGGCTTCGGCCGCGACGGCATCGAACCCGGCCGCGAGCCGCGCCCGGCTCGGGATGCCGGCGGCGGCGCGCGGCGCCAGCGCCGCAGCCGCGCGCTCGACCGCCGGATCGCCGTTCGCAACCGCGAGGACCGCGTCGAGTTCGGCTGCGTAAGGCCGGCCGGCGGCGACGACTTCGCGGAGCTGGCCGACCGCGAGCAACAGCGCAGCGCCCCGCGGACGCGGCGCCTGCGCCAGACGGCGGGCGATGTCGGCATGGCGTTCCTGCGCGCGCCGAGCCGCGGCCTCGGCCGCCGCCAGCCGCGATTCCAGCCCGGCGATCCGTGCGGCCAGCGCCTCGTCCGCCGGCGCCGGCCGGAGGTCGGATCCGGCGAGGCGAGCGCCGAGCGCGGCGACGCGCGACTCCAACTCGTCGAGCCGCGCGGGGAGTCCCGTGAGGGCGGGCGCCTCGCCCGCGTTCGCCAAGCGGCTTTCGACCGCATCGAGTCGCGATGCGAGGCCGGCCGCTTGCGCCGCGGCGTTCTCCGCCCCGGTTCGCAGCGCCGCCAGCGAGCCTTGGCGCAAGTCCTGAAAGCCGCGTTCGAGCGCGGCGATTCGGCGCGTCGTCTCGGCGTCGCCCGGGCCCAGGACCGCGTCCCATTTCCAGACGAGCCCGCCGACGACGGCGACGCATATCGCCAGACCGAGCCCGATCCAGGCGAGCCGGCCGACGCGGATCGGCACCCGCGCCCCGGCGCCCCACGGCTGGGCGGCGCGTCCGCGGTCGGGCCGGCCGGGGCCGGGGGCCGCTCCCTCGTCGACGATCTCCGCCTCGACGGTCTCGGCTTCGGCGTCCGGCGGATCTCCCGGTCTGCCCCCCGATGCCACCTAGCTATTCGCCTCCCGCTCCGAGATCGACCGCGATACGCAGGCGAGAAGCGCCGCCATGTCCGGCCGGTCGGCGACATGGACCGCGCGCCAGACGATCCCGGCGAGGGCCCCGGCGACGGCCGCCGACAGGCAGATCGCGTCGGCCGCCCGGCACGACGCCGCGATTCCGGCCCGCCGCAGCAGACTAGCAAAGGTCCGCGCCGTGCGGGGAGAGAAAAACAGCGCCAAGTCCAGCTCGCCCGCCGACAGCATGCCGCGAAGTTCGGCCGAGAGCGCCGTCGCCGCGCGCGCGGCGTACAGCACCTGGCGGCGCACGGCGAATCCGCGCCGCGCCAGTCGGGCGGCGAGATCGCCCGCGACATGCGCGCCGACGCCGTGGCAGAGCGGCCCGGCGGCCGGGTCGAGACGCGCGGCGACCAGGCCGGCGAGCGATTCGCCGTCGCCGGCGGCGCTGACGACCGCGGCGAACCCGGCGTCGCGCGCCAGACCGGCGGTCGAATCGCCGACCGCATAGACCGGGACATCGCGTCGCGCCGTCGCCGACGCCAAGGCGCGAACGCCGTTGCGGCTGGTGAGCAGGATCGCCTGGACGCCTTCGAGATCGATCGCCGCGGCCGGGGTCGGCTCGATGTCGAGCATCGGTTCGACGACGGCTTCGACGCCGAGGGCCCGGAGTTCGGCCGCGACCGGGGCGGCGTCCTCGCGGGGGCGGGTGACGAGCGCGCGCATGGCGGCTCAACCGTCGAAGAAATCGGCCCCGGCGCGGCGGCGAAGCTCGTCCGCGGCGTCGCGGCCCAAGGCCTCTGCGTCGTCGATGCGGCCCGTCCGCGCGGTCTCGATCCGCTCCGCGCCGTCGGGCCGGACGATCAGAGCGGCGAGGTCCAGCCGGTCGCCGTCGAGCGTGGCGTGGGCCGCGACCGGCGTCCGGCAGGAACCGCCGAGGGCGGCGAGCAGCGCCCGCTCGGCGGCCGTGCGGGCGCCGCTGGGCGGGTGGTGGATCGCCGCCAGCAGCGCCCGCGCCGCCCGGTCGCCGGCGCGACATTCGACGCCGAGGGCGCCCTGGCAGGCCGCGGGCAGGAACTCTTCGGGTTCGAGAATGCGGGTCGCCGCTTCGGCGCGGCCGATCCGCTTGAGGCCGGCGACGGCCAGCAGGATCGCCGCCGCCTCGCCTTCCGCCAGCTTGCGGAGTCGGGTCTCGACGTTGCCGCGCAGCGGCGCCACTTCGAGATCGGGCCGGAGATGGAGCAGAATGGCCTTGCGCCGGGGCGACGACGTGCCGACGCGAGCGCCTGCGGGCAGGGCGTCGAGCGAGTCGGCGCCGGGCGAGATCAGCGCATCGCGCGGGTCCTCGCGGGGCGGGACGGCGTCGATGACCAGCCCGTCGGGCGGCGGCGTCGGGACATCCTTCATCGAATGGACGGCGACGTCGATGCGGCCGTCGATCAGCGCGTCCTGGATCTCCCTGGTGAACAGTCCCTTGCCGCCGGACGGGCCCGGCGGGGCCGGCCGTCCCCGGTCGCCGGAGGTGCGGATGGCGACGATCTCGATCGCGTCGGGACGGTCGAGCATCGGATGCGCGGCCGCCAGCCGATCCCGCACCTCGCGCGCCTGGGCGAGCGCCAGCGGGCTGCCGCGCGCGCCGAGCCTCAACCGAGCAGCCACGTCGATTTCCCGCCAATCCGGGCTGCGAATGTGGCATGAATGCGCGCCATGTCAAAGAAGACCAAGCCGGCGAAGCCGCGCGATCCGTCCTGGCGCCTGCGCCGGACGTTGAAACCCGCGCGGATCGAGAGCGCCACGTCGTACCGGCGCGCCCAGGCGCGGCGAACGGAGCGAGACGCGCGCGAGGCGCAAGAAACCGACAGGGGGGAAGACGCAGCGGACGACGGCGACGAATGATCGTCCTCGGTATCGAGACCAGCTGCGACGAGACCGCCGCCGCGGTGGTGGACGACGAACGGCGCGTGCGCGCCGACGTCGTGCTGTCGCAGCTCGACCGGCATCGGCCCTATGGCGGGGTCGTGCCCGAGATCGCGGCGCGGGCGCATCTACAGACGCTCGACGGCGTCATTCGGCGCGCCCTCGACGAGGCGGCCATCGACTTCGACGGCCTCGACGGCGTGGCCGCCGCCGGCGGGCCGGGCCTGATCGGCGGCGTGATCGTCGGCGTCATGACGGCCAAGGGAATCGCGGCCGCCCGCGATCTGCCGTTCGCCGCCGTCAACCACCTGGAAGGGCACGCGCTGACCGCGCGGCTCACGGAGGCCATCGAGTTCCCCTACCTGCTTCTGCTGGCGTCGGGCGGCCATTGCCAGCTGCTGGCCGTCCTGGGGGTCGGCCGCTACCGGCGACTCGGAACCACGGTCGACGATGCGGTGGGCGAAGCCTTCGACAAAACCGCCCGGATGCTGGGCCTGGGCTATCCCGGCGGACCCGCGGTCGAGGAAACGGCGTCCGCCGGCGACGCGGCGCGGTTCGCCTTTCCCCGCCCGCTCAAGGGACGTCCGGGTTGCGATTTCTCCTTCTCCGGGCTCAAGACCGCGGTGCGCCAGGCGATCGAGGCCTTGCCTCCGGGCGCGCCGGCGGCGGCTGACGCCGCGGACGTATGCGCGTCGTTCCAGGCTGCGGTGAGCGAGGTGCTGGCCGATCGCTGCGCCAATGCGATCCGCGCGTTCCAGCGCGAGTTCGGCGCCGGGTCGGCGTTCGTGATCGCGGGCGGCGTCGCCGCCAACCGAAACCTGCGCAGCCCGCTGCGGGCGTTGGCGGCGCGCGAGGGGATGCGCTTCGTCGCCCCGCCCCAACGCCTGTGCACCGACAACGGCGCGATGATCGCGTGGGCGGGGATCGAGCGGCTGCGGCTGGGCCTCGCCGACCCGTTCGATTTCGCGCCCCGGCCGCGCTGGCCGCTGGATCCGACCGTTTCTCCCGGCGCGGCGCGGGGGTAATATGGCCGCGCCCGCTCGCGGCAACCGTGAAGGACCGCGAAGGACCGTGAAGGAGGGAGCCATGGGTGAGAAACAGACCTGCCGCGGCCGCGCCGTCGTCATGCAGCCGGATCAGGGACCGTCCTTCTGGCAGCCGGTTCCGGCCAACGGCCACGCCGACCCCAAGCTGTTCCCCGCCAATACCGCGTTCGACGGGGTCTCGATGGGCTATCAGACGATCGCGGTCGGCGGGCGGGTCCGCGAGCATTCGCATCCCGAGCAGGCCGAACTGCAGATCTGCTTCCGCGGCAAGGGGCGGGTGCGGGTGGACGGAGCGAACCACGACATCGTCCCCGGCACCGCCTGCTTCCTGGGCTACGACGTGAAACACGAGATCGTCAACGAAAGCGACGAGGAGCTGGTGATGATCTGGGTCATCGTCCCGGCGGGGCTCGAGACCTTCTTCGAGACGGTCGGCCGGCCGCGCCGACGGGGCGAGCCGGCCCCGCCAGCGTTTCCGCGGCCCGACGACGTGGTCGCCATCGAGCGCCGCCTGGGCATGAACGACACCAGGGCGGAATGACGCAGGCGAAGCGCGAACCGGGGAGGACCATATGCCCAAGATCGATATCGGCGACGCCGAGATCCATTACGAGAGCCGGGGCGACGGGCCGCCGCTCATGCTGGTGCCGGGGCTCGGCGGCGGCGGCGCGTTCTGGTCGAAACAGGTCGAGGCGTTCTCCGCCGATTTCCGCGTCGTCATCCACGACCATCGCGGGGCCGGTCAGAGCACGCACTCGCTGATCGAGTACTCCGTCGACCAGATGGCGAGCGACACGATCAAGCTGATGGACGGTCTCGGCCTCGACAGCGCCCATTACGTCGGCCATTCGACCGGCGGGGCGATCGGCCAGACGATTGCGCAGGACCATCCGGAGCGGCTGCGAAGCCTCGTCCTGAGCGCGACCTGGGCCGGGCCGGACGCGTATTTCCGACGCTGCTTCGAGATGCGCAGGGAAATCCTCCGGGATCTGGGGTTGGAGAGCTACAGCCGCGCTTCGATGCTGGTGTTGATGCCGCCGTGGTGGATCGCCGAGAACGACGACCGGGTGGCCGAACAATCCCGGGGGCTGGCGGCGAACGACCCGCCGGTCGAGGTGATGCTGAGCCGCATCGATGCGATCATGGCGTATGACCGCCGCGCCGGGCTCGGCCGCATCGGCGTCCCGACCCTGGTGATCTGCGCCCGCGACGACGCGGTGACGCCGCTCCATCTGTCGGACGAGGTCGCGCGGACGATTCCCGCCGCGCGGCAGGTGGTGCTGGACCGGGGCGGCCATTTCGTCCCCATCGTCTCGCCCGCGGAATACAACCGGCCGGTGCTCGATTTCCTCAAGGAGCGCGCCGGCCTCTGACGATTCCGGCGGGCGCGACGGCGATGGCCGACACCGCAACCGGGCCGGGCCCGACGACGGCGGCGTTCGACTTCACGGTGCGCGGCTGCTTCTCGACCCCGGTCGCCACGCTCGAACTCCCCGGCGGCGACGCCTTGAACGCGGAGTTGCGCGCCGTCATCCTCGCCCGCGCCGCGGCGACGCCGGGCGCGCGCCACAGCAATCTGGGCGGCTGGCAATCGAGTTGGGATTTCGACCAGTGGGGCGGCACCGCGGGACGGACCGTACTCGCCGCCGCAATCGAGGTCGCCGACCAGCTCACCTCCGACCGCAGCGGCAAGCCGATCCCGGTCGAGTGGAAGTACAACGCCTGGGCCAACGTCAACCGCGCCGGACACGCCAACGAGTTCCACACCCATCCCGGCGCGTTCTGGTCGGCGACCTATTACGTCGACGACGGCGGCATCGACGCCGACCCTTCCCTCGGCGGCGAGTTCGAGATGCAGGATCCGCGCGGCGTCGCCCCGGCAATGTACGCGCCGTTGCTGGCCTTCGCCCTGCCCGGCGGCCAGTCGGCCGGCGCCGCCGAGCTGATCCGCCCCAAGGCCGGGATGATGATCGTGTTCCCGGCCTGGTTGTCGCACGGCGTGCGCCCCTATGCCGGCAAGGCCGCCCGCATCTCGGTGGCCCTCAACCTCAGCCTGTAGGCCGTCGCGATGGATCGCATCGGCATCGTCGGCGCCGGGGCGTGGGGCGCCGCCCTGAGCCGGGTGGCGCGGCGGGCGGGCCGCGAGGTCGTGATCTGGGCGCGCACGCCGGAGACCGCAGCGGCGATCGACCGGCGCCGCGCCAATCCCGAACGCCTGCCCGGCATCGAGCTCGACTCCGGAGTCCGGGCGACGTCGCGCTTAGCCGACATGGCGTCCGCGGATGCGATCCTGCTGGCCATGCCGGCGCAGTTCCTGCGCGAAGTGACCGAACGCCTGGCGCCGGCGGTCGCGCGCGCGGTCCCGGCCGTGGTGTGCGCCAAGGGAATCGAGCGGGAGACCGGCGCGCTGATGAGCGAGATCGTTGCCCGGACGCTGCCTCGATGCCCCTGTGCGGTCCTCTCGGGCCCCACCTTCGCGATCGAAGTCGCCCGCGGCCAGCCAGCCGCGGTGACGATCGCCTGCGCCGACGCCGCGGTCGCCCGATCGCTGGCCGACGCGCTGGGCGGCGCCCGCTTCCGGCCCTATTGTTCGCCGGACGTGGTCGGCGCCGAGGTCGGCGGCGCGGTCAAGAACGTCGTCGCCATCGCCTGTGGGATCGCCGAGGGGCGGGGGCTTGGCGAGAACGCGCGGGCGGCGCTGATCACCCGCGGCCTGGCGGAGATGACCCGCCTCTGCGTCGCCAAGGGCGGCCGGGCGTCGACCATGACGGGCCTGTCGGGGCTCGGCGACCTGACGCTGACCTGCTCCAGCGCGCAGTCGCGCAACTACGCGCTCGGCCTCGCCCTGGGCCGCGGCGGGACGCCCGGCGACCTCCTCGCCGGCCGACGCGCGGTGACCGAGGGCGTCCATTCGGCCGCGGCGGTGGTCGGTCTTGCAGGACGCAACGGCATCGAGATGCCGATCTGCGCCGCGGTGGACGCCATCCTCAACCGGGGCGAGTCGGTGGAAGCGGCGATCGAGGGCGTTCTCGCGCGGCCGTTCCGCGCCGAGGGCTGGTGACGGCGCGGCTCCGACGCGGCTGACGATTCGATCGAGGGAGACGAACATGGCGTATTGGCTGTTGAAGTCCGAACCCGAGAGCTGGTCCTGGGACGACCAGACGAAGGCCGGCGTCGCCGAATGGGACGGCGTCAGGAACCATCAGGCCAACAACAACATGAAGGCGATGCGCAACGGCGACCGCGCGATGTTCTACCATTCGGGGCGAGACCGGGAGATCGTGGGCGTCGTCGAAGTGGTGCGCGAGCATTACCCCGACCCCACCGATCCCTCGGGCCGGTTCGGCATGGTCGACGTGAAGGCGTTGGCGCCGGTCGCGACGCCGGTGACCCTGGCCCGGATACGGGCGACGCCCGAACTGGAGTCGCTGAAGCTGCTGCGCCAATCCCGCCTGTCGGTGGCGCCGGTGGAGCCGGAACATTGGACGATCCTGTGCAAGATGGCCGGCGTAGCGCCGTAGGCCCCGCCGTCGCCCTGTGCGCGGCGGCGGACCTCCCCGACCCCGGCGGCAAGGGGTTTCGCCTTCCCGGCCGCGCGCCCTTCTTCGTGATCCGCCGGGGCGGACGGGTGTTCGGCTACGTCAACGCCTGCCCGCATCGGGGAACGCCGCTCGACTGGAAGCCCGACGCCTTCCTGACCCCGGACAGGACGCTGATCCAATGCTCGACCCATGGCGCGCGCTTCCGCATCGACGACGGGGGCTGCGTCGCCGGCCCGTGCATGGGACGAGCGCTGGCGACCGTCCGGGTCGAAGTCGAGGACGGGATGCTGCTGCTCGCCGCGGACCAGCCGGCCGAACGCGGCGTCAGACGATCTTGATCGCGGCGACCACTACGCCGGCGATGCCGATGCCGCCGGCGATCATCGCCCCGATCAACCACCTGACGAGCTCCAGCTTGGCCGCGTTGATGGCGGCCGCGGTCTCCTGCCGTAGCGTCTCGACGGCGGCGTCGATCCTTTCCGCCGTCTCGCGGCGCAGCGTCTCGACGGCGGCGTCGATCTTTTCCGCCGTCTCGCGACGCAGCGTCTCGACGTCGGTCTTGACGGCGTCGAGGTCAGCCTTGACGGTCTTGAGTTCGGCTCCGACGGCTTTGAATTCAGCCTCGACGTCGGCCTTGAAGGCTTTGAGTTCGGCCTCGAGATCGATCCTCACGTCTTCGATGTCGGACTTGGCGGCGAGCCCTCCCTCCAGCAGCTTGACCTGCTGGCGCACCAGAACCGCCGCCTGGGATTCAGGCATGCCGGCCTTGGCCAACTCGTTGATCGCTTCGTGCGTATCGAGAAGCAGTGCGGGCGTCATGACCACAATATATCCGTCGCCGCCGCGGCGGGGAAGGGCTTCGATACATCCGCCGCCGTCAGCTTGTCCGGTGGGGCGTTTGCCAACATAATCGGGCATCGAGCGCGCTTCGGAGGAGTTACGGGCCATGGCGGACGACGAGCTGTTTCCCGTGCCCGACGCCGTCGCCGAGGCGGCGGCGATCGACCGGGCCGGATACGAAGAGATGTACGCGCGCTCGATCGCGGATCCCGAGGGTTTCTGGGGCGAGCAGGGCAAACGCCTGCACTGGATCAAACCCTACGGCAAGGTGCGCGACGTTTCCTACGACCCGGACGACGTCCATATCAGATGGTTCCACGACGGCGCGCTGAACGCGGCGGCCAACTGTCTCGACCGGCATCTGTCGAGCCGCGCCGACCGGACGGCGATCATCTGGGAAGGCGACGATCCGGCGACGTCGCGGACGATCACCTATGCCGAGCTGCACCGGGAAGTGTGCAAGTTCGCCAACGTGCTCTCCTCGCTCGGCGTCGAACGAGGCGATCGGGTCACGATCTACCTGCCGATGATCCCGGAAATCGCGGTCGCGATGCTCGCCTGCGCCCGGATCGGGGCGATCCACTCGGTAGTCTTCGGCGGCTTCTCCCCCGAGTCGCTCGCCGGACGCATCCAGGACTGCGAGTCCACCCTGATCGTGACCGCGGACGAGGGCGTGCGCGGCGGCCGGACGATCCCGCTCAAGGCCAATACCGACGCGGCGCTCGAACGCTGCCCCACCGTCGGAAAATGCGTCGTGGTGCGGCGCACCGGGGGCCCGCTGTCCTGGTCCGAGGAGCGCGACGTCTGGTATCACGAGGCGATGGCGTCGGCGTCGGCGGACTGCCCGGCCGCGGAGATGGCCGCCGAGGACCCCCTGTTCATCCTCTACACCTCGGGCTCGACCGGCCGGCCCAAGGGCGTGCTGCACACCACCGGCGGCTATCTCGTCTACGCGTCGATGACCCACCAATACGTGTTCGACTACAAGGACGGCGACGTCTACTGGTGCACCGCCGACGCCGGCTGGATCACCGGGCACAGCTACATCGTCTACGGCCCGCTGGCCAACGGCGCTTGCACGGTGATGTTCGAGGGCCTGCCCAACCATCCGGACGCGTCGCGCTTCTGGCAGGTGTGCGACAAGCACGAGGTCAATATCTTCTACACCGCGCCGACCGCGATCCGGGCGCTGATGCGGGAGGGCGACGCGCCGGTCAAGGCGGCGAGCCGAAAGTCGCTGCGGCTGCTGGGCACGGTGGGCGAGCCGATCAACCCCGAAGCGTGGCTCTGGTATTACGACGTGGTGGGCGAGCGACGCTGCCCGATCGTCGACACCTGGTGGCAGACCGAGACCGGCGGCATCCTGATCTCGCCGCTGCCGGGGGCCACGGCGCTGAAGCCGGGCTCGGCGACGCGCCCCTTCTTTGGCGTGGAGCCGGTGGTGGTGGACGACGACGGCAACGCGCTCGACGGCGCGTGCGCCGGCAATCTGTGCATCGACGCCGCCTGGCCGGGGCAGATGCGGACGGTGTTCCGCGACCACGAACGCTTCGTCGAGACCTATTTTTCGCAGTTCCCGGGCCGGTATTTCACCGGCGACGGCTGCCGCCGGGACGAGGACGGGTATTACTGGATCACCGGGCGGGTGGACGACGTGATCAACGTGTCCGGCCATCGGATGGGCACCGCGGAGGTCGAGAGCGCGCTGGCGGCGCACGCCCAGGTCGCCGAAGCCGCGGTGGTGGGCTACCCGCACGAGATCAAGGGCCAGGGGATCTACGCCTACGTCACGCTGCGGATCGGCGCCGAGCCGTCGGAAGCGTTGCGGGGGGAGCTGGTCCGGTGGGTGCGCAAGGAGATCGGGCCGATCGCGAGCCCCGACCTCATCCAGTGGGCGCCGGGCCTGCCCAAGACCCGTTCGGGCAAGATCATGCGGCGCATCCTGCGCAAGATCGCCGCCAACGAGCATGACGATCTCGGCGATACGACGACGCTGGCCGAGCCCGGCGTGGTCGCGGATCTGGTCGAGAACCGCGTCAACCGCTGACGCCGCCGGGCCGCCGACGCGGCGCCATGCCCGCCGACGCCCGCGCCATCGCCGCGGACGCCCTGCACGCGGTCCTCCGCCGGCGGCGCGCGCTCGACGATGCGCTGCCCGGCCATGCCGGGTTTCCGGAGCTCGCGACGCGGGACCGCGCATTCGCCCGGTCGATCGCGGCGACCGCACTCCGGCGGCTCGGCCAGATCGACGACCTGTTGGCCAGATGCCTCGACCGACCGCTGCCGCGCCGCGCGGCGATGGTCGAGGACGTATTGCGCAGCGGGGCGGCGCAGATCGTCTTCCTCGGCGCGCCCGCGCATGCCGCGGTCGACCGCAGCGTCGGCCTGCTGCGGGGCGCCGGGCAGGCGGGCTACAAGGGGCTGGTCAACGCGGTCCTGCGCCGCATCGCCGCGGAGGGCGCGGCGATGGCCGCCGGCCAGGACGCGCCGCGGCTGGATACGCCGGACTGGCTGTGGCGGGCGTGGCGGCGGGCGTTCGGCGAGGCGCGGTGTCGCCGCATCGCCGTCAGCCATCTGCGCGAAGCTCCGCTCGACATCACCGTGAGGCGCGACCCTGCGGGCTGGGCGGCGAAGCTTGGGGCCGAACGCCTGCCGACGGGAACGCTGCGCCGCGCCGCCGGCGGGCGGATCGACGGTCTACCCGGCTTCGCCGCCGGCGAATGGTGGGTGCAGGACGCCGCCGCGGCGATGCCGGCGCGGCTGCTGATGCGCGGCCTGGCGGGCGGGCCTTCGGGCCGGCGCGTCGCCGACCTGTGCGCCGCCCCGGGCGGCAAGACCGCGCAGCTCGCCGCCGCGGGCGCAGCGGTCACCGCGCTCGACCGGTCGGCCGAGCGGTTGGCCATGCTCGAAGCCAATCTGGCGCGGCTGGGACTCGCCGCCGCGACGGTCCGCGAGGAGGTCGAGTCATGGCGCCCGGAGCGGCGATTCGACGCCGTCCTGCTGGATGCGCCCTGCACCGGCACCGGCACCATCCGGCGGCATCCCGACATCCAGCACCTCAAGACCGCGGCGGACGCGGCGCGGCTCGCACGGCTGCAGGAGCGGCTGATCGAGGCCGCCGCCCGGCTGGTGGCGCCGGGCGGCCTGCTGGTCTACAGCGTCTGCTCGCTGCAACCCGAGGAAGGGCCGGAACGGATCGCCGCCTTCATCGGCGGCGGCGCGCCGTTCGTCCGCGAGCGGGTGGCGCCGGAGGAGATCGGCGGCATCGCGGAGGCGGTCACGCCGGCGGGCGACCTGCAGACGCTGCCCTGCCATCTGGCGGCGGCGGGCGGGCTGGACGGGTTCTACGCGGCGCGGCTCCGCCGCCGGCCTTGACGGCGGCGCAACGGTCGTCGCAGAACTGCGCCAAGCCGCAGGTCGTCCCGATCCTCCCTCGCCGTCGCGACGGCGGGCGGCCATGCCTGCGGGAGCGGCGGCGGCGAAACGCCCTGCGTCCCTGTGAAACCCGGGAGCGGAAGCATGAAGATCCAGCTCGGCGGCATCGCGTTCAACTACGAGATCGGCGGCAAGCCGGGCGCGCCGTGGGTGACCTTCGCCCACGCGCTCGCCAACGACCTCACGCTGTGGGACGAGCAGGCGGCCCGTCTCGAAGACCGCTACCGCATCCTGCGCTACGACCAGCGCGGCCATGGCGGGTCCGAGGCGACGGACGGCCCCTACGGCTTCGACATGCTGATCGGCGACGCGCTCGGCCTGTGGGACGCGCTCGGAGTCGAGCGGAGCCACTGGGTCGGGCTCTCGATCGGCGGAATGATCGGCTACGGCCTGGCGCAGGACCATGCGGACCGGCTGACCACCCTGGTCGCGTGCGACGCCCGCCCCGACGCCCCGCCCGACTACGCCGCCTATTTCCAGCACCGCATCGACACGGCGCGCGAGAAGGGCATGAAAGGGCTGGTGGAGCCGACGATCGAACGCTGGTTTACGGCCGAGACGCGGGCGGCGAACCCGCCGGTCCTCGACAAGGTGCGCGGGACGATCCGGGCTACCGATCCGGTCGGCCATGCGGGCTGCTGCGAAGCGCTCAAGCGGCTCGCGTTCGGCGCGCGCCTGGGCGACATCGCGATCCCCACCCTGCTCATCGGCGGAGCCGCCGACAAGGGAGCGCCGCCGGAGGCGCTCGCCGAAGCGCAGCGCGCGATTCCCGGCGCGCGGCGCGTGGTCATCGACGGCGCCGGCCACATCTCGAACCTGGAGAACCCGGCGCAGTTCAACCGCGCGCTCGAAGAGTTCCTGGATTCGCACTAACCGCCGGGGCCGTCGGGCTGCCGGTCCGGATGGGCGGCGGCGAACGGCTCCAGCGCGGCGCAGTTCTCGTCGATGGCCCGGATGAGCGGGTAGTCGTCGAGCGGGCAATCGAACCGCACCGCGTTGGCGACCTGGGGCGCGAGGCAGACGTCGGCCATGGTCACCCGGTCGCCGCAGCAGAACCGGCCCGCCCGGCCGCTCCGCGCGAGCAAGCCTTCCAGCCCGGCGAACCCCTCGGCGATCCAATGCGCGTACCAGGCCCGGCGCGCCGCCTCGTCCTGGCCGAGGACGTCCTCGAGGTATTTGAGCACGCGCAGGTTGTTGAGCGGATGGATGTCGCAACCGATCGTCTGCGCGACCGCGCGGACATAGGCGCGCGCCGCCGCGTCGTCGGGGATCAGCCGGGGCTCGCCCGGATAGGTCTCGTCCAGATATTCGATCGTCGCCATCGACTGGACCAGGACCCGATCGCCATCGGCGACCGCGGGCACCAGCCGCTGCGGGTTGACCGCCTCGAAGGCCGCTTCGCGATGCGCCCCGGCGGGCAGGCTCACGCCGATCGACTCGTAGGCGACGCCCTTGAGGTTGAGCGCGATGCGCAGCCGGTAGGCGGCGGAGGAGCGGAAATAGGTATAGAGTTTCATCGGCGTCGCTCCGGTCAGACGTCCAGCGTGTGCTCGCGCTCCCACGGCGAAATCGCGCCGGCGTAGCTCCGCCATTCGTCGAGCTTGAGCTTGACGTAGGCCGAGACCAGCTCGTCGCCCAGCCCGTCGCGCGCCAGGCGGCTTTTGTCGAGCAGGCGCACGGCGTCCAGCAGGTTGGCGGGGAGCCTGCGCAGGCGGCGGAGGCGGCGCCCTTCCTCGTACATGTTGACGTCGAGGCGCCGGCCCGGCTCGCGCTCCTTCTCGATTCCGTCGAGGCCCGCCATCAGGATGCCGGCCTGCGCGAGATAGGGGTTGACGGCTCCGTCCATGAGTCGGAGTTCGAACCGGCCGGGATCCGGGATGCGGATCATGTGGGTGCGGTTGTTGCCCGAATAGCTGACCGCGTTGGGCGACCAGGCGGCGCCCGACAGCGTGACCGGGGCGTCGATCCGTTTATAGCTGTTGACGGTGGGGTTGAAGATGGCGGCGAGCGGCTCCGCCGCATGCAGCACGCCCGCCAGGAAGCGGTATCCGAGCGGGCTCAGGCCGAGCTCGCCGCCGGCGTCGAGAAACAGATTCCTGCGCCCCGTCTTGTTCCACAACGAGACGTGGGCGTGGCACCCGTTGCCGGTCAGCCCGACGAACGGCTTGGGCATGAAGGTCGCCCGCAGCCCGTGCGCCTCGGCGACGGTCTTGACCATGAACTTGAAGAAGGCGTGGCGGTCGGCGGTGACGAGGCAATCGTCGTAGTCCCAGTTCATCTCGAACTGGCCGTTGGCGTCCTCGTGGTCGTTCTGGTACGGCCCCCAGCCCAGCGCGTCCATACCGTCGCAGATCTCGCTGATGACGTCGTAGCGCCGCATCAAGGCGGTCTGGTCGTAGCAGGGCTTCTCCTGGGCGTCGCGCGCATCGGCGACCGCCGCGCCGTCGGGATCCAAGAGGAAGAACTCGCACTCGACCCCGCTCTTCAGGCGGTAGCCCGCCGCCGCCGCGCGTTCGATCTGGCGCTTCAGGGCGACGCGCGGCGAGGCCTCGACCGGGCGGCCATCCATCCACAGGTCGGCGGCGAGCCAGCCGACCTCGGGCCGCCACGGCAGCTGCATCAGGCTGTCCGGGTCGGGCATCGCGAACATGTCGGGGTCGGCTGGCGTCATGTCGAGCCAGGCGGCGAATCCGGCGAACCCGGCGCCGGTTTTCTGCATGTCGCCGATCGCGCGCGCCGGCGCCAGCTTGGCGCGCAGGACGCCGAACAGGTCGACGAAACTGACGAGGAAGTATCGGATCTTCCGCTCGGCGGCGATCTTGACGAGGTCCTGGCTCACGGTTGCGTCCCCTTCTTGCGGTTCACGATGCCGACGGGCGCGGCCGCCCCGGGATCCAGTCGGTGCCGGCGAGCGGCAGCCCGGCCATCGCCGCGGCTTCGACGGTCAGCGCCGCGAGGTCTTCCGGCTCCAGGTTCAACAGATGCGACTTGCCGCAGGCGCGCGCCAGCGTCTGCGCTTCGAGGACCATCACCGACAGGTAGTTGCGCACCCGCCGCGCCGCGCCGTCGACGTCGAGCCGCGCCTCGAGATCGGCGTCCTGCGTGGCGATTCCGACCGGGCAGCGGCCGGTATGGCAATGGTGGCAGGCGCCCGGCTCGGTCCCCAGCCGGCGGTAGTCCTCGCGATGGAGCGGCGCGTTGCAGTTGAGGGCGATCAGCGCGCCGGTGCCGATCGAGACCGCGTCCGCTCCCAGCGCCAGCGCCTTGGCCAGATCGGCCCCGCTGCGGACGCCGCCGGAGACGATGAGGCGCACCTTGCGGTGCATGTCCATCTCCTGCAACGCCTCGACCGCCTGGCGGACCGCGGGCAGCAGCGGGATGCCGGCATGTTCGATGAACACGTCCTGGGTGGCGCCGGTGCCTCCCTGCATGCCGTCGAGCACGACCGCATCGGCCCCGGACTTGATCGCGAGCATGGTGTCGAAATAGGTTCGCGACGCGCCGACCTTGACGTAGACCGGCTTCCGCCAGCCGGTGATCTCGCGCAGCTCGACGATCTTGATCGCCAGGTCGTCGGGACCCGTCCAGTCCGGGTGCCGGCAGGCGCTGCGCTGGTCGATGCCGGCCGGCAGCGTGCGCATGTCGGCGACGCGCTCGCCGATCTTGACGCCCAGCAGCATGCCGCCGCCGCCGGGCTTGGCGCCCTGGCCGACCACCACCTCGATCGCATCGGCGCGGCGCAGATCGTCCGGGTTCATGCCGTAGCGCGACGGCAGCAGCTGGTAGACCAGCGTCCGCGACGCCTCGCGCTCCTCGTCGGTCATGCCGCCGTCGCCGGTGGTCGTGCTCGTCCCCATCTCGGTGGCGGCGCGGCCGAGGGCGACCTTGGCGTTGCGCCCCAGAGCGCCGAAGCTCATCCCGGCGATGGTCACCGGGATGGCGAGCTCGACCGGCTCGGCGGCGAAGCGCTCGCCGATGACGAGGTCGGTGCGGCAAGCCTCGCGGTAGCCCTCCAACGGGTAGCGCGAGAGCGAGGCGCCGTGGAAGATCAGGTCGTCGAACGAAGGCAGCGGGCGCTTGGCGCCGAACCCCCGGATCTCGTAGACGCCCTCGCGCGCGGCGCGCTGGATCTCGGCGATGACACGCGGCGGAAAGCTCGCCGACCGGCGGAGAGTCCGCGGGTCCGGCCCCGGCTCAGATCCCGTTCGAGAATCCCGCTTATCCATCGAGAGTCGTCTCCGGCGAGAAGGCTTCGTCCGAAATGGATTCCCGCTCTCGCGGGAATGACGGATGGTTGGCGTATCCGCCTCGAGCCGATGGCTTCCCTCGGACCGTCGTCACAGCCCCCGTGTCCCCACGGGAGCAGGAAACGGGATACGAATATGGATTCCCGCTTTCGCGGGAATGACGGAAGGGGGAGCGTATCCGCCTCGAGCCGACGTCACAGGCCCTTCGTCCCCATGGGAGCGGGAAACGGGATACGAATATGGATTCCCGCTTTCGCGGGAATGACGGATGGTTGGCGCATCCGCCTCGAGCCGATGGCCTTCCTCGGGCCGTCGCCACAGCCCCCGTGTCCCCACGGGAGCGGGAAACGGGATACGAATGTGGATTTCCGCTTTCGCGGGAATGACGGAAGGGGGAGCGTATCCGCCTCGAGCCGACGTCGCAGGCCCTTCGTCCCCACGGAAACAGGAATCGGGATACGAATATGGATTCCCGCTTTCGCGGGAATGACGGATGGTTGGCGTATCCACCTCGGGCCGATGGCCTTCCTCGGGCCGTCGCCACAGCCCCCGTGTCCCCACGGGAGCGGGAATCGGGATACGAATGTGGATTTCCGCTTTCGAGCGTGCGAAGAAACCCTTGGCGTATCCGCCTCGAGCCGACGTCACAGGCCCTTCGTCCCCACGGAAGCAGGAATCGGGATACGAATATGGATTCCCGCTTTCGCGGGAATGACGGATGGTTGGCGTATCCGCCTCGAGCCGATGGCTTCCCTCGGGCCGTCGTCACAGGCCCCTCGTCCCCACGAAAACAGGAATCGGGATACGAATATGGATTCCCGCTTTCGCGGGAATGACGAATTGTTGGCGTATCCGATTTTTCAAACGGACTCTCAGGCATCGTCGATACGGAAGTTGTACAGCCGGCGGGCGGAGCCGAAGCGGCGGAACCGGCCGGGGTCCGCCGATACGCGCGCGCGCGCGAGCAATTTGGCCAGGCGGTCGCGATGAGCGGGCGTCATCTCCTTCTCGATACAGTCCGAACCCAGATCCGCGACCGCGCCGCCGACGTAGATCCCCGCCTCGTAGATCGAATCGCCGAGCGACGCCCCGGCGTCGCCGCACACGACCAGACGCCCCGCCTGGGCCATGAAGCCGCTCATATGCCCGACCGATCCGGCGACCACGATGTCCACCCCCTTCATCGAGATGCCGCAACGCGCGCTGGCGTCGCCTTCGACGACGACGAGACCGCCGCGGCCGGACGCGCCGGCCGACTGCGAGGCGTTGCCAGCGACCCGGACTTCGCCGGACATGATGTTCTCGGCCAACCCGGGGCCCGCATTGCCGCGTATCTCGATCATGGCCTCCCGGTTCATGCCGGCGCAGTAATAACCGACATGGCCGTCGATCTCGACCGTCAGCGGCGCGGTCAGCCCGACCGCGACCGCATGCGCCCCTTCGGGATTGACCACCCGGAAGCGGCGCTCGTTCGCCCCCGCCGCGACCGCCTGAAGCCGCGCGTTGAGGTCGCGGAGGGGCGTGGTCGCGAGGTCAATGGTGATCATGGCGGCGATCATGGCCGGTTTCGCGACGCCAGCTGTAGACGGTCGCCGGGGCGGGCTCCCAGATGGCCGCGCCGCGCGCGCCCGGCAGGTGGGCGAGCGAGCGGTATTCGGACGCCATCGCCACCCATTCATCGGTCTCGGCGAGCACCGCCGGCTTGCAGGCCACGGCGTCGCGCAGCACGGCGAACCCGTCCCGCGTCCCAACCGCGAAGGTGTAGAAACCGTCGAGATCGGCGAGCCCGGCCTCCAACGCCTCGGCGAGGCTCGCGCCTTCGCGCAACCGCCACGTCAAGTAGCCGGCGGCGACCTCGGTATCGTTGTCGGTCTCGAACGCAACGCCGCGCCGCGCCAGCCGGCGGCGGAGCCGGTTGTGGTTGGACAGGGACCCGTTATGCACCAGGCACAGGTCGAGGCCGGTGGAGAAGGGATGCGCATGCTCGGTGGTGACCGCGCTCTCGGTGGCCATCCGGGTGTGGCCCACCGCGTGCGTGCCCGCGGCGCCGGCGAGGCCGAACCGTTCGGCGACCTCGGCGGGATGGCCCCGATCCTTGAACAGTTCGATCGCCTGCCCGACCCCGACGATGCGCGTCCCGGGCGCGTTCGCCGCGAGCCAGGCGCGCGCCCCGGCCTCCGCGGCCGCGGTCGTCAGCACGCAGTGATTTCCGCGCCGGGCGGCGTCGGCGGCGACGCCCAGGCCGGCCGCAAGCGCGGCCGCGAGCCCGCCCCAGTCGTAATCCTCGTCCGGGTGGTGCAGGGTGATCTTGATCGATCCCGTCGGGGCGGGGTCGCGATAGAGGGCGATCCCGGCGCTGTCGGGGCCGCGCTCGCCCATGGCGGCCAGCATCGGCGTCACCAGCGCGCCGAGCCGCGGCTCCAGCGCGGGCGTCTTGAGGAACAGGCCGACGATGCCGCACATCTACGCCTCCGCCCCGGCGCGGCGACCGGCGGGGACGCCATCGGCGGGCCTCGGCCGCGGCAAGCCGTTCGGCCGGCGCGGCGAGGCGATCGCTCCGGGGAGCATCGCGACGGAGGGACGGACGCCGCCTCCCTGGACGAATCCCGGCGAAAATTTTCCAGTTTCGTTGTATTTCAACGGCTTATGAAGAAAAACCAGGGAAAAAGCAGGGCGAAAACCGGCCAAAAGCAGGGCGAAAGCAGGCGAAAAGCAGGGGGAAAATGCGGTCAAAAACGGGCGAATTCCGCTCCGGCGAGTGGGCGATCGTGAGATCAATTCGTTCTCTCCTCCGTTCCGGTCGAACGCGGCGCGCGCGAAGCGGCGGCCCCCGCGGCGGGGGTTTCGGTCGCATTCCTTCGATGTTGGGGAATCATAACACAGACGATCTCAAAAGTCAAGCACAAATTGAGAACATTGGTCGCGGAGATTGCGCGGCGCGGGCGTCTGTGACAGCGTGCGGTCGACGTTCCGGGAGGCGCCCATGCCGATGAGCCGCGCGCAGCAGATTTCCATCTGGACGGAGGTGCTGTCGCTCTGCCGGCTGACCGCGGACGAGGCCGTCGTCGTCCTGACCGGCGAGGCGTCGCGCCCGGCCAACGTCGAGGCCGCGGTGACGTCGGCGCAGCGGCTGGGCGCGCCGACGCTCCGCCTGATGACCTATGAGGGCGACCGGCCGCTGCGCGACAACGGCCCGGCGATGGAGGCGCTGAAGCGGGCGGATCTGGTGATCGACCTGCTGGGACTCCACTTGCTGCGGCGCGGCGAGCAGGAGGCCGTGACGGCCGCGGGCGCGCGCATCCTCTACGTGACCGAGCCGCCCGAGGCGCTGGCCCGCATGATGCCGTCGCCGGACGACAAACGGCGGGTCTGCGCCGCCGCGGCCTGCATCGAGCGGGCGGAGGAGATGCGCGTCACCTCCGCCGCCGGCACCGACCTCCGCGTCCGCCTCGGCGCGTATCCGATCCTGCGCGAATACGGCTATGCGGACGAGCCCGGCCATTGGGACCACTGGCCCGCCGGCTTCGTCGCGACCTGGCCCAACGAGGCGAGCGCCGAAGGCGCGGTGGTCCTCGACCGGGGCGACATCATCTTCCCGTTCAAGACCTACGTGAACACGCCCATCCGGCTCACCATTCGCGACGGCTACGTCCGCGAGATCGAGGGCGAGTTCGACGCCGAGTATCTGCGCGAGTATTTCCGCCAGTTCGGCGACGCGGAGGGCTACGCCGTCTCGCATCTCGGCTGGGGGCTCCAGCCCAAGGCCAAATGGACCGCGCTCGGCATCATGAAGGACGCGACCAACGGCAACGACGGGCGCGCCTTCTACGGCAACTTCATGTTCTCGACCGGACCCAATACCGACGCCGGCGGCAAGCGCGACACGCTGTGCCATCTCGACATCCCGATGCGCAACTGCTCGCTGTTCCTCGACGGCGAGCCGATGCTGATCGAAGGCGACGTGATTCCCGCGGATCAGCGCGCCTGACCGGACCGGAGGCGGACCATGCTGCAATCGATCCGGTCCGACCGGGGGATGCTGTCCTCGTCGCATCATCTGGCGGCGGAGGCCGGGCTCCGGGTCCTGCGCGAGGGCGGCAACGCGATCGAGGCGATGGTCGCGGCCGCGGCGACGATCTCGGTCGTCTATCCCCATATGAACGGGCTGGGCGGCGACGGCTTCTGGCTGATCGCCGAACCCGGCCGCGCCCGGCCGCGCGCGATCAACGCGGTCGGAGCCGCCGGCGCCGCGGTCGACGAGGCGCTCTATCGCGGCCGCGGACTCGAGGAAATCCCGACCCGCGGGCCGCTCGCCGCCAACACCGTGGCCGGGACGGTCGCCGGATGGCGGAGCGCGCTCGCGATCAGCGCCGAATGGGGCGGACGCATGGCCCTGCCTCGCCTGTTGGAGGAGGCGATCCATTTCGCGCGAGCGGGCTTCCCGGTCTCGGACGGGCAGTACGCGAACACGCGCGACAAGCGGGCGGAGCTCGAAGACGCGCCGGGTTGGGCGGAGACCTTTCTGGCCGACGGAAGCCCGCCCCCGCCGGGCGCGCGCTTCAAGCAGCCGGCGCTGGGCGACACGCTGGCGCGTCTGGCCGCGGCCGGGCTCGACGACTTCTATCGCGGCGAGGTCGCGCGCCGCATCGGCGCCGATCTCGCGCGGGCGGGGAGTCCGGTGACGGCGGAGGACTATGCGCGCCATCGCGCGGTCGAGACCGAGCCGCTGTCGCTGCGGCTCGGCGCGGGCGCGGTCTACAACGTGACGCCGCCGTCGCAGGGGCTCGCCTCGCTCGCCATTCTCGGCCTGTTCGAGCGGCTGGGCTGCGCCGAAGCCGACGGATTCGCCCATGTCCACGGGCTGGTCGAAGCGACGAAGCAGGCGATCCTGTTGCGCAATGCGGAGGTGACGGACCCGGCCCATATGACGGCCGATCCGCAGGCGTTGCTGGACCCGGCGGCGCTGGACGAAATCGCCGGGCGGATCGACCCCGCCCGCGCGCTGCCCTGGCCGGCGCCGGGCGCGCCGGGCGACACGGTCTGGCTCGGCGCGATCGACGACGCGGGCCGGGCGGTGAGCTTCATCCACAGCATCTATTGGGAGTTCGGCGCCGGCGTGGTGCTGCGCGATACCGGCATCCAGTGCCAGAACCGGGGCTCCAGCTTCACCCTCGATGCGGGCGGGCTGAACCACGTCCGGCCCGGCCGCCTGCCGTTCCACACCAACAACCCGGCCCTCGCCCGGCTCGACGACGGCCGGCTGATGGTCTACGGCGCGATGGGCGGCGAAGGGCAGCCGCAGACCCAGGCGGCGCTGTTCACCCGCTACGCCCGGTTCGGCCAGGAGCTCCAGGCGGCGATCACCGCGCCGCGCTGGGTGCTGAGCCGCACCTGGGGCGAACCCCGCACCGACCTGCGGATGGAAAGCCGCTTCCCCGCCGCGCTCATCGACGCCCTGCGCGGCGCGGGCCACGAGGTGAGCACGGTGGAGCCGTTCGACCAAGTTATGGGCCATGCCGGCGCCGTGGTCCGCCGCCCCTCCGGCCTCCTCGAAGGCGCGACCGATCCGCGAAGCTGCGGGGCGGTGGCGGCGTTCTGAGCGGGTTCGGAACGCGGGGGGGGGGGGGGGGGGGGGGGGGGGGGGGGGACGCCGCCGCGATCCAATTACTTCCTCAACGGAATACCGCAATTGACGCGAGTATCATGCTGCGGATTGCGGCCGTCTCTCGATTTGCTACACTGCGCGCGTCGACCCCGTAGCGGAAGCGCGCGCTGCGGATTGCGGCCGTCTCTCGATTTGCTACACTTCGAGCTGGAGACCGCGACGCCGCAGTTGCGCTGCGGATTGCGGCCGTCTCTCGATTTGCTACACTGGGATGGGCGGCCGCAGCCCTCCCCATCTCGCTGCGGATTGCGGCCGTCTCTCGATTTGCTACACTTCCGGAGTTCCTTCGCCCCTGCTATTACCCGCTGCGGATTGCGGCCGTCTCTCGATTTGCTACACTTCGGCCAGCAGCTGGAAAAACTCGTCTTTGCTGCGGATTGCGGCCGTCTCTCGATTTGCTACACTTCCGCCGCCTCACAACCGGAACGCCTTCGGGCTGCGGATTGCGGCCGTCTCTCGATTTGCTACACTTTTCGTCGTTTCGGATTACATCGCCGGCTCGCTGCGGATTGCGGCCGTCTCTCGATTTGCTACACTGGGAATCTTGCGCGAACGGTGACGGACTGGGCTGCGGATTGCGGCCGTCTCTCGATTTGCTACACTTCTGACGACGCGACGGATCGAGGCCGCTTCCGCTGCGGATTGCGGCCGTCTCTCGATTTGCTACACTGAGGCCGAAGGGCCGCGCATCGGGAACAAGGCTGCGGATTGCGGCCGTCTCTCGATTTGCTACACTAGGATGCGCGTCGTACCCTTCGACTGGGCCGCTGCGGATTGCGGCCGTCTCTCGATTTGCTACACTCCCGATGGTCGTGGGTGGTATGCTCACGGCGCTGCGGATTGCGGCCGTCTCTCGATTTGCTACACTTCGCCGGGGCAACACCAAATAGAGGACAGTGCTGCGGATTGCGGCCGTCTCTCGATTTGCTACACTCTTCATCGTCACCTGCCAGTGGTCGCTGCGGCTGCGGATTGCGGCCGTCTCTCGATTTGCTACACTGCACCTGCGGTAATGGATTGAAAAAACACCGTTTTCGTCCGCCTGCTGGTCAAAAGAACTCCAGCTGGGCGGGCGAAGGCGGTGGCGTGTGGCGGCTCTTCCCGGCATAGATCTCGATCCGGCCGAACTGCCGGTCGGTGATGGTCAGGAACCGCACCTCCCCCGCGGCCGGCACCTGCTTGCCCATTCGCGCGGCATGGACCTTGGCATTCTCAATGGACGCGCAGTGCCGGACATAGACGGAGTATTGCATCATCGTGAAGCCGTCCTCCAGCAGGCCCTTGCGAAACCGGGTGTAGGCTTTGCGCGCCTTCGGCGTATCGGTGGGCAGATCGAACATGGCAATGACCCACATCGAACGCCACCCCCAAGGAATCTGTGGGATATCGCGCCGGCGGGTCATCCGTCAGCCTCCGCCGCGTCGAGAAGATCCGGCTCCAGCGGCAAGCCCTCGGGAAGCGCCAGAGTCCGGTCGCCGCCGGTCAACGCGCGGCAGAGGGACGCGGCGCTCGCGTGCAAGGCCAGCAACAGCGGCTCGCGACGCCCGCCGACGCGGATCGTTTCGTTGAACAGCGACAGCAGCGCGGCGCGCGTCGGACGTTCAGACAGGTCCGGAACGGAGCCGTCCTCGGCGTCGGTCAGCAGCCTGACCCGCCAATCGACATAGGGCCGGTACGGCTCCAACAGGTCGTCGGCCAGACAGAAGGGATTGCCCCGGTGTCTGTGGTGGACGCCGAGGGATGGGATCAGACCCGAGGCGACGACCGCACGCGCCGTCGCCGCCCGCACTACGGCGTAGCCATAGTTCAGCAGCGCGTTCACGCCATCGGCCTCCCGGTCGCGACGAAACGTCTTGCCGAACAGGCGCGGCCAGTATCGTTGCGCCGCTTGGGCTTCGAGATTCTCTGGATCGCCCGAGCGCACGCGCCGGGCCATTGGCGCGAGACCGCCATGACCTCCCGTGAAATGGGTCAACACCGCCGCCTGTTGATCGATCTTGGCGCGGACGAGCGCTTGCCAAGCTCGTTTTCGAATCGGTTCGCTGGCTTCGACCTGCGCGCGATGGCGTTCGGTCTGAGCGTGATGAGCATCGATCGGCAGCATTATACCCACGGGCAGATGGTCGCGGCCCGACACCAGCACCGTCGCGCCGGCGTCGAGAAGCTCCAGGAAAACCGCCTGCGTGTAGGTCGCGCGCGCATCGTCCACGATGACCACGCCCAGATCCTCGATCGGTCGGGTCGCTATGGGTTGATCGGGCCGCTCCACGACAAGCTGGCGATGTGAGACCGAAAGGCGTGTGCCCGGAGTCGAGAACTCCACGGTCTTGCGGATCATCGTCCGGCCGGTTCAATCGTTGGCTGGGCGTATTCGTCCGGTGGGATCGACGGAGAGTTTCCTAGCCCTTTTCGTCACGATCATATTTGCGCCTGGCTGAGACTTGGTAGTGCCAGTTGCGTCAGTATGGTCAATCATCACGACCTGACCGTTAGCCCAAACGCTCTCGACAATCTTTACTACATTGCCGAAATTCGAGAACTGTATCGCATCTCCCTGTGATAACGACATAACGAAAATTGCTCCATCGTCTCGGCTTCGCCGCAACACCGGTTCTCGTCGCGCCAGCCGCCGCGACGCCTCGAACAGGGTGACGACCTCGAATACAGCTCTTCCATCGGGCAGCCGAAAGATCGCGATATGATGGTTGTTGCCCAGATCGGCGTAGCCGGTAGAGACCTTCGCCATCAGTTTCAATTGTTGCTTCTTCAACAAGCGAACCTTACGGATTTCCGGGCCGCTCGACCCGAGTTTCGGGTAGGATGCAAACGCCTTCTTCGGATCGCCGCCATGTTTCTCGACCCACTCCGAGACGACTTCACGCACCCGATCGTCACGTATCTGCGCCAATTCGCTTCTGCTCAATGTTTCGACCCTCTTGCGGGTAACGAAGAAGCTGTAGTCGCCTTCCGTCTCGTCCGTGACTCCGTAAATCGTCTCCTTGTGCAGCGCCCCGGACACTTTTTTCCGGACGCGATGGGACACAACGACGCCGGCGACGGCCTTCTCGGCGTCGGCGCGGATCGACCCCCAGGGCGGCGGCAAGTGCGGCCTTTCGGCGTTGTCCTCCTCCTGTTGCCAGTAGCGAGACAGTTTCTGCGTCATGCCGGGATGCGCGCCAGCGCAGGCGACGGTCAACGCGTCGATGGCATGATGGCGATGATCGGCGCGGGTCTTTTCACCGTCATCGGCTAGAACGTTGTTCAGACCCCAGAACTTGCGCAGCTGGGCCGTGACGCGCCCGCTGACGGCCCGGACGGTCACGGGCGCTTCCGGTCCCAGATCCGGCCACAAGCGTTTTAGAAGCGCGATGGCTTCCCGTGCGGCATAGCCGGTGTCGTTCAGTTGGCGGTTAGCGAAATCGTCCGGCATGGATTGCGCCAGGAAACGCTTGACCTTTCCCGGAGACATCCCAACTTGCCCACTCCTCGCCTGCATCCCATCCAGACGCTCCTTGACCGCCGCCCATCGGTCAACGTCCGCATGGAGATATTCGTATGGCGTTCTATCTCCCTTCCTGAGGTTTTCGTCACGGCGGCACAGAGTCTTGTTTCTAAAGCTGTCGTCCAGCGATCTCGATCGAGGCCAGATATGCTCCACCTGAAAATCACCAGAGCCAAACAGGGCGTCGAAAGAAATGCAATCACCCGTGTAGGGGCAGCGCTTGCCACTTTCTTCCCAGAGCATCCATGCCTCGATGTCGTCGCGCGAAGGTTGGGCGATTCCTTTTTCGATCAGATCTTTGCGCGCGGCATCCCGGCGACGCTCCTGCCTGCGAATCCCGTTCGCCATCTCCTCGCGCTCACGCTTCGATTTACCGACCTCGCGAGCCATTTCTACGCAAATCAGGGTCGGCTTGCCGAACATGCCAATGAGATTGTTGACAACCTTGCGCAATTCGTTCTGCGCCCGTACTACCGTCGGGTTGCGCAATCCGGCGATTCGCCGGCGTTCTTCCTTATTCGCCGGACTCGGCAGGCGATCCAAGATTTCGCCGGTCGGGCGGTCTCGGGTGGGAAAGGTCTCGTTCCGCCAATCCTCCCAATCCAGTCCGTTCACGAGCGCCCCGAACCGCACGCCCGCTTCCAGATGGGGCAGCATGGCTCGCAACGCCTCGGTCGAATACGGCTCCCAACCGGTCGGCAATTTGAGGTCCGCGAGCGCCGCCGCTCGCTCCTCGGTCGCGCCGAAATCTTCGATGAATCTCCCCTTCACCCGCCTGCGGTTCTCCTTACGCTTCGTTTCCGATAGAATAACCACGCGCTGAGAACCGACCTGCTCATAATCCGCATTCCATATTCGTTCGTGAACGGCGTCCCGGATGTCCTGCTTGCGGGGATGCCGCAACCAGTCGTCGCCGAAGATGGCCGCCAGCCTCGCCTCGACGGCATTTCCCAGAAGATGCTTGTCTCCACCGACTTCCAGGTTGAATTTCAGACGCCTTTCCGCGCCCGGTTCGCCTCTCGCCTTGGACAAGGGAGCGAGAGCCCGGCGCACCCCGGCCCAACTCATCGACGCCTGGGTTTGCAGGCGTTCGAGGATCGCGCGGCGTTCCTCTTCGTCGAGCGGACGCGCATTCCCGCCAGCAATTTCGAGGTTGTTCACCTTCTCCAGCATACGCCGCTGCTGCGAGAGCCATGCGCCCCTGGGGCATAACGGCTTACCGGGAAAAAAGCGGCACTCACCGAGCGTATTCAGCCGCCAGAACACGGGCCGCTGAGCAAAGATCGTCTCGCGGATCGAGTCCTTGAGGACCGAGCCGTCAAGCATCTTCTGTTTCTCGCAAATCCGGTCGAACTCCGCCTCCACCGTTCCACGGGTCGCGTGGACGCCGCGGCGACGTTCCTTGTGTGGGTCGCGCTTGGCCAGCCATGCGCCGAGAGGCAGGTTTTCGCTCTTGAGCGCGGCCAGCGTCACATCCCGACCGGCCTTCGCCTGCTTCTCGTCGGCATCGTCGTCTTGCCGCTCCTCCGGCGTAGAGGCGTCTTCTTCCAGGTCCCTGCCCTTGAAATGCCGCCGCTTGGCGAGATGGTAGAGCGCCCGCCCGACTTCGTGCGGCTCCAGCGCCTCGCCCTCGACCGCGCGCGCCCGCAGATCGTAGGGATCGCTCGTCATGAGCGTCCGCCATTCGGGCGAGTTGCGTGCGGGCAGCAGGCCGGCCTCCGACAACAGAGCCTGGAGCGATCGGAGCCGCTTACCGCGACGGCGCAGCTGACGCCGGCGCAGACGCGCCTGCCGCCTCTCCTGATTGAGCGGCGCGCCGCCCTTCGGGTCGCGGGTCTCGGGAAAGATGCGCACACCCAGACGCTCGATCTTCCCGGTCGCCGCCTCCGGATCGTGGTCGATAACGGCGAACCCGATGGATGTCGTGCCGATGTCGAAGCCGAATATGAGCGCCAAGCGGATTTTTCCTTGCATTCGCGGGACGGGATGCTACCTTAGCTCACGTAGCAAATCGAGAGGCGGTCGCTATTCGTAGCAAATCGACCCCTCGTGCGGGCTCGGTGTCCCAAGGTCGTCCACCGGCGAAAGCCCCCGTCTCACGACGGGGGCTTTCGATTCGGCGGATTCGGCAGCCCCATTCCGTGACGCGGCGGGAGGCGTCCGACGGCCGGACCCGCGCCGCCCGACCCCAAGCCGGCGCAGTTCGGCGGGGGCAGGCCCTCGCCCCCGGATCGGCCGCAACCTCAATCCCGATCCGTATTACCGGTCGCGGCCCCGTCCGCTATCCTGCGCGGACCGCCGGCGGCGGACAGGATCGGAGGACGCCCATGCCGCAGCTCCTGATCGATTGCCCGGAGACCGGCCGGCCGGTCTATACGGGTCTCAACCTCGACTGGTTCGCCTTCGAATCGACCGATCTGGCCGAGACGGCGCTGCAATGCCCGGAATGCGGCCGTCGCCACGTCTGGTCCAAGGCCGACGCCTATCTCCGCGCCGACGGCGGCGAGGGCTGACCGCCCGGCCGCTCGTCCTACGCCCGCTCGGCTGCGCCCGCTTGTCATGAAACGTTAACCGAACCGCCGCAGTTCCGCCGCAACGGCGGCGTATGTTCCGGCGCGATGGCGACGAACCGGAACACGTCAACGATCATGAAGTTCGACTTCGGACCGCCGGCCGCGACCGCGGCGGCAGATCTCGACTCCGGCTCCAGCTGGATGCAGGCCCTCGCCGAGCAGTTCGCGACCGCACGGCGCCGTCACCCCGAAGACGATCTGATGATCGTCTTCGACATCGACGGAACGATCCTCGACATGCGCCACATGGTCCACCGCGTGCTGATCGGCTACGACCGCGCCCACGGCGCCGACCATTTCGCGCACATCGCCCCGTCGGACATCGGGGTCCATGAGAACCACGTCGACCGCTTCCTCGCCGAGATTCCGATGCCGGAGTCGGAACGCCGCCGCATCCACGACTGGTATCTCGACCACCGCTGGTCGTCGGAGGCGGTTCTGGCCTCGCACCGCCCCTATCGCGGCGTGTTGGAGGTCATCCGCTGGTTCATGCTCCAGCCGCGCACGCATGTCGGGCTGAATACCGGCCGCCCGGAGGCGCTGCGCGAAGACACGCTGCGGTCGCTCAACGCGCTGGGGCGGGAATATCGCGTCGCCTTCGACGGCGGTCTGCTCGAAATGAACCCGGAAGGCTGGGAACGGCGCCGTCGCCGACAACAAGGCGGCGGCCCTCCGCCGGTTCCGCGAACGCGGCTATCGCGTCTTCGCCGTCGTCGACAACGAGCCCGACAACATCGAGCGCATGCTGGAGGCCGACGACGAAGGCGAGATCCTGTTCCTTCACGCCGACACGATCTTCGTCTCGAAGACGCGCCGGACGCCGCGCACGGTGCGCGGGGAGACCTACAGCCTGGCCGGCCTGATGTCCGAAGGCGACATCCCCGACCGGGTGACGCTGGTCTGGCACGGCATCAACGATCCCGGCAATCTCCGCCAGTTCCTGGGCTCGCCGGTGCAATGGGGCGAATGCGACGTCCGGCGCGACCCCCTGGGCCGGCTGACGCTGCGCCACGACTCGTTCGAGCGCACGCCCTGGCGCCGCGGCGAACGCCGCCCGGGGCTGGGCCGGCTGATCGACGAGGTCGACCGACGCGGCAAGTCGCTGAAGCTCGATCTCAAGGAGGGCGGCCAAATGGTCGAGCGCGTCCTCGAACACGTCGCGCTCTACGGCCTCGACGACGCCCGGCTCTGGTTCAACGGCAACATCCAGACGCTCGGCGAGGCGGGATTCCGCGCCATCGCCGCAGCCCATCCGGGCGCGGTGGTCCAATGCCCGGTGGACTTCCTGGCTCCGCTGGCCGCCGCGGCCCCCGACGAGGCGCAGCGGATCCTCGCCCGGCTGCGCGGCTGGGGCGTCAACCGCTTCTCCATCGGCTGGCGTGGGGACGACCGGCGGGTTCTGCTGGACCGCCTGGAGGAATGGGGCTGCGAGGTGAATCTATACGACGTTCCCGATCTGGAAGCCTTCCTGCGCGCGACCCTCCTGCTGCCGCGCTCGCTGACCGCCGACTTCAATTTCCCCGCCTGGCAGTATTACGGCCGCGGCTCGGGCGAGGGATCGGCGCTCCACGACTACCAGCTTCGACCGGCAGCCGGGCGGCCCGGCGGCCGGGCGGCGCTTTCCGAACGATTTGACAATAGCGGGAATCGGCGTATCGAAGGCGTATGACGACGACGGCCCCGCAGCGGCTCGACCTCGCCATCGAGGGCATGACCTGCAGCGCCTGCTCGGCGCGCCTGGAGAAGGCGCTGAACGGCGCCCGGGGCGTGGCGGACGCGACGGTCAACCTCGCCCTCGAACGGGCGGCGGTCCATATCGACCCGACGGCGGCCGACCTCGGATCGGTCATCGCCGCGGTGCGCGGCTGCGGGTTCGAGGTGGGCACCGAGACCGGCGTGTTCCAGATCGAGGATCTGGCCAACGACAACGACGCCCGCCGGATCGAGCGGGCGCTGCGCGCGGTCCCCGGCGTGCTCGACGCGACGGTCGATCCGGCGCGAGAATGCGTCGAGGTGACCGCGGTCTCGCCGATGGTCCCGCAGGCGACGCTGGCCGAGGGCGCGCGCGCCGCGGGACACCGGCTCGTCGCCGGGCGGGAGGCGGGCGGGCGCGACGGGCGAGCGCGGCGGCAGACCATCCGCGAGCGGCGCGCGCTGCTGGCCGCGGGCGCGCTGACCGCCCCCTTCGTGGTCCAGATGGCGATGGCGTTCGTCGCCGGTGGCGACGGCCGCAGCCCGCATCTGCCGCCCTGGGCGGAGCTGGCGCTGGCGATCCCGTTGCAGTTCGGCTTCGGGCTGCGCTTCCATCGCGGCGCCGTCCGGGCGCTGCGCAGCGGCGGGGCCAACATGGACACGCTGGTGTCGCTGGGGACCATGGCGGCGTTCGGCTACAGCGTCTACCGGATGTTCACGCTGGGCGACGACGCCGCGGGCCAGCTCTACTTCGAGGCGTCGGCGGTCATCGTCACCCTGGTCATGCTGGGCAAGCATCTGGAGGCGCAGGCGCGGCGCGGCGCCGCGGCGGCGGTCCGGGCGCTGCTGGCGCTGCGGCCCGACACCGCCCGCGTTCGCCTGCCCGACGGCGGGACGGAGGAGCGCCCGAGCCGGTCGCTGGCGCCGGGCGACGTGATCGTATGCCGCCCCGGCGACCGGATCGCCGCCGACGGCGTCATCGTCCGCGGCGAGGCCGACATCGACGAATCCCTGGTCACCGGCGAAAGCGATCCGGTCGCCAGAGGACCGGGCGACCCGGTGATCGCCGGTTCGATCGACGTGGACGGATACATCGACGTGGAGGCGCGCGCGGTCGGCGACGACTCGACGCCGGCCCGGATGGCCCGTCTGATCGAGAACGCACAGGCCGACAAACCCGCCGTGCAGCGGCTCGTGGACCGGGTGAGCGGCGTCTTCGCGCCGGCGGTGATCGCGCTCGCCGCGGTCACCTTCGCCGGCTGGCTGATCGCCGGGGCCGGCGTCGCGGAGGCCATCCTCACCGCCGCCGCCGTACTGGTGATCGCCTGTCCCTGCGCCCTGGGGCTGGCGACGCCCACCGCGATCATGGCCGGTTCCGGCGCCGCGGCGCGGGCCGGCATCCTGATCAAGGACACCGCCACGCTGGAGCAGGCCCACGGCCTGACCCACATGGTCTTCGACAAGACCGGAACCCTGACCGAAGGCCGGCCGGCGATCGCCGGAATCGAGACGCTGTCCGGGCTCGACGAGGACGAGGCGCTGCGACTGGCGGCGTCGCTGCAACAGGGCAGCGAGCACCCGATCGCGCGGGCGTTCGTCGAGGAGGCGGCGAAGCGAGGGTTGGAGCCGGTCGCGGTCGAGCGCTTCCGGAGCATGGTGTCGCGGGGCGTCGAGGGCGAGCTGGACGGGGTCCGCTACCTGCTGGGCAACGACCGGCTGTTCCGGGGCGAGGCGCCCGGCCTGCCGGCGGGCGAGCGGCGGCGCGACGGCGCGGAGGTGTGGCTCGGCGCGAGCCCCGCCCGGGCGGGCGAAGGCGAAGGCGCGCTGCTCGCCCGCTTCGAACTGCGGGACCGGTTGCGGCCGGAAGCGCGGGCGGCGGTCGAGCGGCTGGAGCGGCTGGGCGTCGAACCGCTGCTGGTCACCGGCGACGCCGCGCCGGTCGCCCGCCGCATCGCCGACGAGCTGGGCATTGCCCGGGTCCACGGGGAAGCGCGACCCGAAGACAAGACGGCGATCGTCGCCGGGCTGATCGAGCGGGGGGCGAAGGTCGGCATGGTGGGCGACGGGGTGAACGACGCGCCGGCCCTCGCCGGGGCCACCGTCGGCATCGCGCTGGGCGGGGGCGCGGACGTGGCGATGGAGACCGCCTCCGTCACCCTGATGCGCCCCGACCCGCGGCTGGCGGGGGCGGCCGTCGAGGCGAGCCGCCGGACGTTCCGCAAGATCAAGCAGAACCTGTTCTGGGCGTTCGTATACAACGTCGCCGGCCTGCCGCTGGCGGCGTTCGGGTTGCTCAGCCCGTCGCTGGCGGGGGCGGCGATGGCGTTTTCGAGCGTGAGCGTCGTGACCAACTCGCTCGCCCTCCGGTCCTGGAAACCGGACCTCCCGCCGATCGAAGACGGGCGAAGCTGACGCCGGCCGCCAAGAGTCCGTTCGAGAATCCTGCTTATTCATGGAGTCGTCCCCGGCGAGAAGGCTTCGTCCGAAATGGATTCCCGCTTTCGAGCGTGTGAAGAAATCCCGAGACGTCCGCGTGGGCGTCGGTTCAGCCGACCAAGCGCGCGAAATTCCCGGGCGCGTGGGAATGACGGGAGAGGCTTGTAGCGACGGCCCGAGGGAGGCCGTCGCGGCCCCCTCTCTCGTCATTCCCGCTTTCGAGCGTGTGAAGAACCCCTTGGCGTTTGGGATGGGTCGTGATTCTGTGGGTTGGTCGTTGGTTTGTGAGGGAGGGTTGTTATGTCGGTTGTGGGAGGTGCTCGCTGCATGCGCCCGGATCGTCATCAGTTGGAGTGGCGGATGGTGGATTTGGATGGGACGCTTGCGCCGGATCATCGGGCGCGTGTGGTTTGGGGTTTCGTGTCGGGCATGGATCTGAGCGCGTTTTATGCGCGGATCGGTTCTCGTGAGCATGGTTCGGGTCGGCCTGCGGCGGACCCTGCGGTTTTGTTGGCGTTGTGGCTGTACGCGACGTTGGAGGGAGTGGGTTCGGCGCGTCGTCTTGCGCATCTGTGCGAGAGTGACATGGCGTATCGGTGGCTGTGTGGAGGTGTGCGAGTGAACTACCATGGTCTGAGCGATTTCCGGGGTGGGCATGGGGCTGTGCTGGATGGTCTATTGAGCGAGCAGGTTGCGGCGCTTGTGGCGTCGGGGATGGTGAGTTTGGAGGAGGTGGCGGTTGACGGGACGAAGGTTCGAGCGAGCGCGGGTTCGGGTTCGTTTCGCGGCGAGCGGGGTTTGTCGGGCTACGAGGCGGCGGCGCGGGAACGGGTTGCGGCGCTGAGGTCGGAGTTGGCGAGCGATCCGGCGGCCGGGTCGCGGCGTCTTCGCGCGGCGCGGGCGCGGGCCGAACGCGAGCTTGCGGAGAAGGTTGCGGCGGCGCGGAAACAGCTTGCGGCGTTGCGCGCGGAGAAGGCGGGGCGGTCTCGGACGCACAAGAAGGCGGAGAAGAAGAAGCCGGGGCCGAAGGTCTCGACGACGGATGCGCAGGCGCGCCGGATGCGGTTTGCCGACGGCGGTGTGGGGGCGGGGTACAATCTCCAATTGGCGGTGAGCACCGATAGTCACGTCATTGTGGGGGTCCAGGAGACGGATCGTCGCAACGACGCGGGTTTGGCGGGTTCGATGGTTGAGCAGATCGAGCGGCGCTATGGCGCGCGCCCGGCGCGCTTGCTGGCGGATACGCGCTATGCCGCGCGCAAGGACGTGCTGGCGTTGGGTGGGAAGGGGGTGGAGGTTTACACGCCGCCGGCTCCGGTGAAACAGGCGGCGAAGGCCGAGAGCGTGCGCCGTCGTGAACGCGGACGCGCCGGCGAACCGGTTGCGTTGCAGGCTTGGCGCGCCCGCATGGCGAGCGAGGCGGGGCAAACGATCTATCGTCGTCGCATGAGGGTCGAGGGGGTCAATGGCGTCGTCAAGCAACGGGGATTGGGCCGCCTTGTGGTCCGCGGGCTTGCCAAGGTGCGGGCGGTGGCGTTGCTGCACGCTCTGGCGCACAATCTGTGGCGCGGTCATCGGCTCGCCTGTATGGCCGGATGAGCATCGCAACCCGCCCTGCCGCCGCCCCGCCCCTTGCCCGACCCATGCCGGGAGCGGCTTGAAACCCGCCGCCGCGCACGACCGCCGCCGCGCCGGACGAACCCACCACCCAACGCCCTAACCCGCCGCCGCCGCACGACCGCCACACCGAACCGGCAGGGTCCTATCCCTAACGAACGCCAAGATTCCTTCACACGCTCTTTCGCGGGAATGACGGAGGGGGGAAGGCCATCGGCTCGAGGGCGGGTACGCCGACGACTCGTCATTCCCCCGGTCGGGCCGGGGGCAGGCTCCGCGAAAGCGGGAATCCATGGCGGGAAAGGACGGGTCCTTGGCGTCCGCCTCGAGCCGACGGCACAGGCCCTTCGTCCCCACGGAAACAAGAATCGAGACACGAATATGGATTCCCGCTTTCGCGGGAATGACGAGGGGGGGGGGGGCCGCGACGGTCTCCCTCGGGCCGTCGTCACAGGCCTCCCTCGTCATTCCCCCGCTTTCGCGGGGGCAGGCTCCACGCGCCCGGGGATTTCGCGCGCTCAGTCGGCTAAACCAACGCCCACGCGGACGTTTCGGGATTTTTTCACACGCTTTTTCGCGGGAATGACGAGGGGGCTTGCGCCGACGCCCCAGGAAGGCCATCGGCTCGAGGGGGACAGGCCGACAATTCGTCATTCCCGCGAAAGAGCGTGTGAAGAAACCCTTGGCGTATCCGCCTCGAGCCGATGGCCTTCCCGGGGCCGGTGTCCCGGGGTCCCCCCCCCCCCCCGTCATTCCCGCGAAAGCGGGAATCCATATTCGTATTTCGATTCCTGTTTCCGTGGGGACGAGGGGCCTGTGACGTCGGCCCGAGGGAAGCCGTCGGTCGAGGCGGATACGCCCAAAGACCCGTCCTTTCCCGCCCTGGATTCCCGCTTTCGCGGGAATGACGAGGGGGGGGGGCCGCGACGGCCTCCCTCGGGCCGTCGTCACGGGCCTCCCTCGTCATTCCCCCGCTTTCGCGGGACAGGCTCCGCGCGCTCGGGGATTTCGCGCGCTTGGTCGGCTGAACCGACGCCCACGCGGACATGTCGGGATTTCTTCACACGCTCGAAAGCGGGAATCCAGAGGCTTTGACGAGATCGATCGAAGCGGTCGCGGGCCGGGGGGCGCGCCCCGGAACGCGCGCCGTCCTCACGACCGCAGTCGCCATGACGTCCCGGTCGGGAACGCCAACGAGACCTGTCCTGGTTCGGACACATGCGAGACGCAGCCCATTGCGCCGGTCGACGTCCGGTCTTGCCATGGCCGGAAGCCTGCTTACGGCCATGGCCGCCCTCGGAGCCGTTGGGAGCGACGGGTCGCCCGGAAGGGCCGGAGCGCAGCGAAGGAGCCGCGAAGCGGCTTGACGCGCCGCTCCCGGCGGCCTGCGCTGCGTATCCTGCGTATTGAACTCGGACACGTAGCGGACCCGCGGGACCGGGGAGAACCGCGAGGGCCGAATGGAGCGTCCCGTTCGGGCGCATCGGAGGCCGCGACGCCATGCTGACCGAATACATCGATGAAGCGCTTCGACGCGCTCGCTACGAGTTGATCGAAGACGAGGAAACCCCCTACTACGGGGAGGTACCGGAGTTGCCGGGCGTGTGGGCGTCCGGCCGGACGCTGGAAAGCTGCCGACGAGAGCTGAAGGAAGTCGTCGAAGGCTGGATACTCGTCAGCGTGAGACGATCGCTTGACCTTCCGCGGCTAGGCGGCGTCGAGATCGGGGAGACCGACGCAAGGGCGGCGTAGCGGCGGCCCTGTCTCCCGTCTCGCATCGGGAGCTCGTGGAGCGTTTGCGCAAGTTCGGATTTACCGGGCCTTTTGCGGGCGGCAAGCGCCTTGTTCATGGTCAAAGGCGAGCGACGCCTTGATCAGCTCCCGATCAGCCGTTCGGCCGAAGCGACGGGATGGAACAAGCGCCGCCCGTCGTCCGGCAGACGGACGAATCCGAAACGCTCGTAGAAGGCTTGCGCTCGCGCATCCTTCGCATCGACGACGACCGCGTAGACCGCGAGCGCCTCCCCGGCGCGAACCACCCGGCGAAAGGCGTCCGCGAGGAGAGCCGATCCCAGGCCCCGGCCGCCCCAGCGCCGGTCCACGGCCAACCGTCCGATCAACGCCGCGGGAACCGGGTAGTGAGGCAGGCGCCGGGCTTCTTCGGGCGGCAACGCCGTCCGCTCGATGCTGGCTGCGCCGAGGGTATAGAACCCCGCCACCTCCGAACTACCCTCCGGGACGGCGACGAACACCCGCGCCACCCTGCGCCGGGCGTCCTGGGACGCCTGCCGGCGGACGTATCGATCGAGAGGCTCGGAGCCGCAGTCGAACCGCGACCGGTCGTGACGCCGCGTCAGCGCCTCGACCGAGAACGTCACGCGCCATCCGTCTTCGAGATCAAGCGCCCATGCGCCGCGAACGCCCCGCGCAGCGCGGCGTTCGGTTCGGGCGGGTCGACGAGGGCGTCGAAGAACAGGCTCCAGTCCCGATCGCTGACGACGAACCGCTCGCGTTCGCGGATCAGATGGCCGGCGGCCTCGAGCGCGTGGCTCACGACGAAGGCCGATACCGTCGTATTCGACAATGCCGCGGCGCGCTCCAGCATGCTCTTCGCCGCGGGGTCGATGCGCATCTGCACACGTTCGGTTCTGGCTTGTCGGGCCGCCATTGCGCGATCTCCCTTCCGACCGGAAACGTAAGCCTCGCCGGCTTACAAATCAAGCATCCGCCGCTTCGCGATCCGGTCTACCGAGGCTTGGCCGGCTCCCGCCGGCGCCGCCGGCGATATGGGCGGCGGAATGGCTTTGCACGCACGCCAATCCCCGCGCCGGCAACCCGCGGCCTGGATAGCATGGCGATCGTTGCGTAGATTGGGCTTGCGGGCGAATGGAGGGCATGGCCGCGGCGAGCATCACGATCCGCAATCTCGACGACGACGTGAAGACCCGGTTGCGCGTCCGGGCGGCGGACAACGGCCGCTCCATGGAAGAGGAGGCGCGGCTGATCCTGCGCGACGCCGTCGGGCGCAAGCCGGGCTCCCGGGATCTCGCGAGCATCGCCCGCGCATATTTCGGACCGGACAACGGCGTGGACCTGGAGCTGCCGCCGCGCGAGCCCGGGCGCGAGCCGCCGTCCTTCGGGTGAGGCCGCGGCCATGGCCGCGGCGCTTCAACTCGAAGCGCGCGGCCGGTCGCCGTCGTCCAGCGAAGGCAGGCGGGCGATCTCCGCGCCGTTCTTCCGCTCCGCGAGCCGCAGCTCGTAGAGCTTCTGAAGGTTGAGCCAGAACTCGCCCGACGTCCCGAAGAAGCGCGCCAGGCGCAGCGCCGTGTCGCCGGTGACGGCGCGGCGGCCGTTGAGGATTTCGGCGATGCGGTTCACCGGAACTTCGATCCGCCGGGCCAGCTCGGCCGCGCTCATCCCGAGTTCCTCGAGATCCTCGCGCAGCGTTTCGCCCGGGTGGATGGGGTCGCGCGTCACGATAGGTCTCCTCCTCAGAGTCCGTTTGAGAACCATGAAAGTCGTCTATGGGTTCCCGCTTTCGCGGGAATGACGGACCTCCGGCGCGGCCGTTGATACAAGCCCCGTCATTCCCGCGAAAGAGTTTGTGAAGAAATCCGACGTATCCGCCTCGAGCCGATAGCCTTCCCGGGGCCATCGTCACGCCCCCCCTCGTCATTCCCGCGAAAGCGGGAATCCATGTTCGTATCCCGATTCCTGTTTCCGTGGGGACGAGGGGCCCGTGACGACGGCCCGAGGGAAGCGGTCGGTCGAGGCGGATACGCCCGAGGACCCGTCCTTTCCCGCCATGGATTCCCGCTTTCGCGGGAATGACGAAGGGGGGGACCGCGACGGCTTCCCTCGGGCCGTCGTCACAGGTCTCCCTCGTCATTCCCGCGCGCTTGGTCGGCTGAACGGACGCCCACGCGGACGTCTCGGGATTTCGTCACACGAGGAGCCTTCCGCGCGTCGGCAACTGCGCCCGGCGTCGATCCCGACGTCGCGTTGCGCGCCAGCAGTTCGCGGAGCGCGTCGTCGTCCGCGATGTCGGCGGGCCAGCCGTAGGCCGCGGCGACGGCGGCGTCGAGGGCTGCGTGGGCGTCGGCGAGCCATTGGGGGCGGGCGTTGTAGAGGGCGGTCAGGGTGCGGGTCTTGAGCTCCTTCGCCGCCGCCTCGTCGCGGGGGACGGGGCGTTTGGGGTAGCCCGGAACGGGTTCGTCCGCCCATTCCACCCATTCGGGCGGGTTGAGCCAGCGGTCGCGGAGTTCGACCAGACGGCGGGCGGCCTCGGCGATGGCGGCGGCGCGAGGGTCGTTCGCGTAAGCGGCGGCGGGGACGTCCGGGGAGAGTCCTTCGGGGAAGGGAAAGGTCTGGAAGATGGCGGTGTGGGTGTAGCGCGGTGTATTGCCTTTGCCGTGCCAAGTGCAGAGGCGGAGTGACCATGCCTCGTGAAACCGGCTGTGCAGGATGCCGAAGGTCGTGTCGTCGTCGCGCGCCACGACGATCAGTTTATGGTCAGGGCATATCCGCGCGTCGAGCCAGACGAACAACCGATGCTTGGCGACCTCCGGCGTCGCGATGTAGCGCGACAGGCCGACAAGCGTCCGCCATGTCTCCGGGCCAGGCGACACATGTCGCCACCAGAAACACGCCCGTGCTTTGTGACGGCCGCGTTGACGCATCGGCCGCACATGCTCGGCGACATGGGCGAACGGCGTCTCGTAAAGCGCGGCGTCGGCTTCGTTCATCTCGTGCCCGAAATCGACGATCCATTTACCCGCCGGACGGCGAGTCACGTCCATGCCGTTCATCCACGGCTTGAGGATGTCGGCGTTGGGCCGTCCATTCGGATTGGCGGGTAATCGCAGCCATTCCCGCGCGATGTCTCCGGGTATGTCGAATGGACCGCCCTTGATGTCGCCCATGAAGGAGTGACCCACGTTCCGGGCAACCTTCTTCGCCTTCGTGACGTCCGCTGCGCCCGCTGTCAGGTCGGCGGCGATCCGCGGCGCGACGCGACCGTTCAGGCGCGCTGGCAAGCTCGCGTCCTTGCGCGCGAAGCAGACCAGCGACACCCGCACCGCCGCTCCGTCGATCACCCAGGGTTCATCCGACCACGCATCGAAGATCACGCCCCGTTCGACGATCCGGTCGAGCACGGCGCGGTTGCGTCCGCCCCGAATCGAGTTCGTCGCCACCAGCCCGGCGCGGGCGAGCCGGCCATCGGCGACCAGCCGCGCCGCTTTGTCGAACCAGTGGCAGACGAGATCCGCCTCACCGTGAATCCGGGAACCGTAAAGCCTTTGCAGGGATTTGACGTAATCCTCGCCGAGGTTCCCGATCAACAGCTTGCCGCCGAGGAACGGCGGGTTGCTGATCGCCACATCCGCTTGCGGCCAGTCCGGCTCCCCGCCCTCCACCGTCAGGATCGCGTCGCGACATTCGATCGTCTCCAACGGCTTCAGAACCGGATCCCGAGGCTCGGCAAACCCGTTGCGTCGCATCCATTGAATCTCGCCGATCCATACCGAGACGCGCGCTAGCTCCGCCGCGTAGGCGTTGATCTCGATCCCCTTGACGTTCGCCGGGCCGATCTCGGGGAACGACCGTTGCAGTCCCAGCGCCTCCGCCTCCAGCTGGACCCGGTGCTCCAGGTCCTTCAGCGCGTGAAGCGCCAGATAGAGGAAGTTGCCTGAACCGCACGCCGGATCGAGCACGACGAAGCCCCGCAGCCGTTCGAGAAACGCGCGGAAGCGCCGTTCGGCCTCGCCACGCCGCCGCCGTCCGCGCCGCTGCTGGCCCGGCTCCTCCGCCCGTTCGAGACAGGCGGCGATGCCGACCTTCGCCACCTCCCATTCCGCAAGCCAGGGGCGGACGATCGCCGGCTCCACGATCCGCATGATCTTGTCGCGATCCGTGTAATGCACCCCCAGCTGCGAGCGCTTGTCCGGGTCGAGGCCGCGTTCGAACAGCGTGCCCAGGATCGACGGGTCGATCTCCGACCAATCCAGCGCCGCCGCCGCGAGCGCCGCCTCGATCTCCGCCTTCTCCAACGGCAACGCCGCGTCGTCGTCGAACAGCCCGCCGTTGAACCGAGCCACGGTCTCGAACCCCACGTCGCCGCCTTCCGACATCGCCCCGAACAGGCGGCTCGCCAACGCGGCGAAGCCTTCGGGCCGGCGCCGGGCATGTTCGAGCATCCGGGTGAACATGGCGTCGGGGAGCAGCCCCACATCCTCCGCGAACATGCAGAACACCAGCCGGTTGACGAAATGCGCCACCGCTTGCGGTTCGTGGCCGCGCCCCCGCAACGATTGCGCCAAGGCCGCGAAGGTCGCCGCCGCCCGCTCGGTGAGCGCCTGCCGGCTCTCCCCCGGACGCAACCGCTCCGGGTCCGACAGCGCCCATTTGAGCTTGTCGCGGACCGCGGCGTCGGCGAGGTCGTCCAGCCCGAACTCATGCGTCTCGCTTACGCTGTTGGTCCAGTTGGTGCGGATGCGGAACCGCGCCATGTCGGAGACGATCAGCAGCGGCGGGTTCTCCAGGGCCAGGGCGTATTGCCGCAGCTGGTTGAAGGCGGCGTCGAGGTCGGCGCGCCTGCCCTTGTACTCCCAGGCGAAGCAATGGCGCTTCCACACGTCGGCCCAGCCGTCGCCGCCGCCGTCCTTGCGGGCCCCGCGCTCGAAGCAATAGGTCTCGCCGGTGGGGTCCGCCTCCGCCGGCGTGGGTTCGCCCAGCAGCCGGCACAGGTCGATGAAGTGCTCCTGGGCGGCCGAACGCTCCTTGAGCTCCGACGCCCGCCACTTGGCGATGAACGCGCCCGGCGTCATGCCGCCGCCGAATGTGGTCGCGCCGTTCAACGATCCCGGCCCCGGTTCGTATCCCGTTCCCGGTCAGGATGCCCCGACGCTCCGCGCCCGGCAAGCGAGCGCGCCTCGCCGCGGGGCGCCGGGGTCATTCCTCCAGCAGCGCCCGCAGCCCGGTCCGGTAATCGGGGTAGCGGAGGCGCACGCCGAGCTCCCGCTTGATCCGGTCGTTTCGCACCCGCCGGTCGTCGGCGTAGAAGCGGAGGGCCTGCGGCGACAGCCGCGCCCGGTCGAACGGGATCCCGGGCGGCGGCGGCGCGCCGAGAAGCGCGGCGGCGAAGGCCGTGACGTCGGCGCCGGGCGCCGGCTCGTCGTCGCAGACGTTGTAGACCGCGCCCGGGTTCGGCCGGCGCATCGAAGCCCGCAGGACGGCCACGACGTCGTCCACGTGGATGCGCGAGAAGACGTGGCCCGGCTTGACGATCCGCCGCGCCTCTCCCGACCGCACCCGGTCGAGCGCATTGCGGCCGGGGCCGTAGATGCCGGCCAGCCGGAAGACGTGGACGGGAACGCCGTCGCTCGCCAGCAGCGCCCGCCATGCGCATTCGGCGTCGAGGCGCCGCCGGGCGCGCGGGCCGGTCGGGGCCGCGGCGGAATCCTCGCCCACCCACGCCCCGCCGCGGTCGCCGTAGACGCCGGTGCTGGAGAGATACCCCACCCAGCGCAGCCGGGACGAAGCCGCGATCTCGTCGCGGTATCGCCGCAGCGCCGGGTCGCCGTCGGCGTCCGGCGGGACCGAGCACAGCAGCGCCGTCGCGCGCGCCAGCCGCTCGCCGGGGTCTGCGCCGAAGCGGAACGCGGCGACGCCGGTTCGGCGCAGCTCGTCCCGCCGCGCCGCGGTCCGGCAGACGCCGGCGACCGACCAGCCGTCGGCGCGCAGGCTCCCGGCCAGACGCAACGCCGTGTAGCCGAGGCCGAGGCAGAACAGCCCGCCCGCCCGCCCGGCGTCGCCGGCGGCGGGAGGCGGCGCGGGCGCGGCGGGGTCGTCGGGATTGCGCTTATCCATGAGGGCCTTCTATGGATTCCCGCTTTCGCGGAGCCTGCCCCCGGCCCCGACCGGGGGAATGACGGAGGGGCCGTGACGACGGCCCCAGGAAGGCCATCGGCTCGAGGCGGATACGCCAAGGGTTTCTGCACACACTCTGCGGTTGCGCTCCGGCGGGACCCGGTTTCTCGAACGGGCGCTCAGAAGTCCAGATCGGCGTAATGCGCGGGGGGCGGGAAGCCCGGGATGCGGTCGGCCAGGATGGCGCGGAAGGACGGACGCGACTTGACCCGGGCATACCATTCCTTGGCCCGCGGATGCCCGGACCAGGGGACGTCGCCCAGATAGTCCACCGCGGAAAGATGCGCGCTCGCGGCGACGTCGGCGAGGGAGAAGGCGTCGCCGGCGAGCCAGCTGCGCCGCTCGGCGAGCCAGGCGACGTATTCGAGATGGGTATGGATGTTGTCCTTGCCGGCGCGGATGGCCCGCGAATCCGGCTCGCCCCGGCGCGAGAACCGCTTGATCAGCTTCTCGCCCACCAGCGCCTCGCCGACCTCGCGGTCGAACTTGCCGTCGAACCAGGCGACCAGCCGGCGGACCTCGGCCCGTTCGACCGGGCCGCCCGGCAGCAGCGGCGGATTCGGGCGGGTCTCGTCGAGATATTCGCAGATCGCGGCGGCGCCGGCCAGCGCCGCTCCGCCGTCCTCCACCAGCACCGGAACCTCGCCGGCGGGGTTCATGGCCAGGAATTCCGGCCGGCGCGCCCAGGGGCTTTCGGCCTTCAGGTTGAATTCGAGCTCCTTCTCGGCGAGCGCGACGCGCACCTTGCGGCAGGCCGGGGAGATCCACAGGTGATGAAGCGTGCGCATTTCGTAGCCCGTGCGGGTTCAGTCCTGGGTCGCGAGCCGCGCCAGCGGGCGATCGTCGATCGGCCAGTGCAGCAGCGCCGCGAGCAGCCCCATGACGATGGCGACCCACCAGAACAGGTCGTAGGCGCCGGTCGCGTCGTAGATGCGCCCGCCCAGCCAGACGCCGACGAAGCTGCCGAGCTGGTGGCCGAGATAGACGACGCCGTAGAGCGTCGCCAGATAACGGGTCCCGAACATCTGGATGACGACGCCGCTCGTCAACGGCACGGTGCCGAGCCACAACAGGCCGATCAGGGCCGAGAAGGCCAGCACCGAGACCTCGCCGACCGGCAGGTGGATGAAGCCGAGCACGACCAGCGACCGGGCGAGATAGACGTAGCTCAGCAGGTATTTCTTGCGGTAGCGGTCGCCGAGCCAGCCGGCCCCCCAGGTCCCGGCCATGTTGAACAGGCCGATGACCGCGATCGCGCTCGCCGCGAGATAGCCGCCGCCGCCCGCGTCCTTGACGTAGGCGGGCAGATGGGTGGCGACGAACTGCACCTGGAGTCCGCAGACGAAGAAGCCGAGGACGAGCAGGACGAACCCGCCATGCCCGCGCGCTTCCCGAAGGGCCTGGGCCAGGCTCGGCCCGGCCTGGTCGCCCGCGGCGGCGGCGTTGCGGCCCAGACTCGCGGCGAGCGGCGCGATCATCGCCGCGCCCGCGGCGAGAACGACGAGCGCCGCGACCCAGCCCAGCGAGTCGATCAGGACCTGGCTCGCCGGCACGAGCGCCAGCTGCCCCGCGGTGGCGCCGGCGGTGACGATCGCGAGCCACATGGTCCGGCGTTGCTCCGGCGCGACCCGCCCGACGATCGACAGCAGCAGCGGCAGGCCGACGCCGGCGAGCCCGATCCCCGCGACGACGCCGGCCCCGCCGAGCATCTCGCCCGGCGTCGTCGCCTGGGACATCAGGAAGATGCCGGCCGCATACAGCAGGCCGGCCAGCATCAGGACCCGCGTCGGACCCCAGTAGCGGTCCGACAGCGCGCCCATGAGGGGGGCGCACAGGCCGAGCATCAGGTTCTGGACCGCGATGGCGACCGAATAGGACTCGCGGCCCCATCCCAGATCGGCGCCGATCACGTCGGTGAACAGCCCGAAGCTCTGGCGGACGCCGTAGCTGATCATGACGATGACCGTGGCGCAGGCCAGGACGTAGGCGGGCGTTCGCAGGACCGGCGCGCTCATGCGTCAACCCTCCCGGCGGCGAGCCGGGCGGTCGGCCGGTCGTCGATCGGATAGTGCATCAACGCGGCGATCAGGCCGAGGATCACCGCGGTCCACCACACCGCCCCGTAGCCGCCGGTCGAATCGTAGAGGACGCCGCCCAGCCAGATGCCGAGAAAGGCGCCGATCTGGTGGCTGAAGAAGGTGAAGCCGTAGAGCGTCGCCACGTAGGTCGGGCCGAAGATGCCGGCGACCACCGATGCGGTGAGCGGCACCGTGGCCAGCCAGACGAAGCCTGCGACGCAGGCGAAGACGACGACGACGCCATCGGCGACGGGCAGCAGGAAGAACGCCGCCATCGCCGCCGAGCGCAGGAGATAGACCCAGCACAGGAGATACTTCGCCCGGAAGCGGCCGGCCGCGCCGCCCAGCACGAAACAACCGATCACGTTGAACAGCCCGATCAGGGTGAGCGCCGCCGCGCCCATGCCGGGCGATACGTCGAAATCCCGCAGCATGGCCGGCAAGTGCGAGCTTACGAACATGGTCTGGAAGCCGCAGACGAAATAGGCCGCGGTCAGCAACAGGAAGCCGCGATGGCCGCAGGCTTCGCCGATCGCGGCGCGAAGCGATTGCCCGGACGGCGATTCCTCGGGCCGGGGCGGCCCGATCGCCACCGCCGCCGACAGCGGCACGATCACGGCCGTGACCGCGGCGATCGCGGCCATCGCCGAGGCCCAGCCCCACATGTCGATGAACAGATGCGCCGCCGGGACGGTGACGAACATGCCCGAGGATCCGCCGGCGCTGGCGATGCCGAGATAGAGGCTCCGCCTACGCTCCGGCGTCACCCGCGCGACCGCGGACAGCAGCACCGGGAACATGGTGGCGGCCATGCCGACGCCGGCGAGGAAGCCGACGCCGAGCGTCGCGTCGATCGGCTCCTCCGCCCGCGACATCAGGTAGACGCCGGCGCAATACAGGACGCCGCCGCCCGCGACCACGCGCCCCGGCCCCCATCTGTCGGCGATCACGCCCACCGCCGGCGTCGCCAGCCCCCAGACCAGGGCCTGCAACGCGACCGCGAAGGAGAAGACCTCGCGGCCCCAGCCGAGATCGTCGCTCAGCGGGGCCAGCATGAGCCCGTGCGTCTGGCGCATCCCCAGCGAGACCAGCAGGATCAGCGTGGCGCAGACCAGCACCAGGACGGGGGTCCGCCAGGCGGAGGCGGCGGCCAATCAGCCCTCCCGCCGCAGGCCGGGGGGCGCAAGGCTGGGCGCCCGGGCCCTCGTCCGCGTCCGGTCGCCTTGCCGCCGCCGGCGCCGCGCGATAGCATCGGGGCCCCAAGGACGGAGGCGGACATGGCGCCGGAAGGCTCTACCGGGATCGATGGTTCGATCCGCGCGAAGATCGACGGGCTGCGCGAGGACTGGCACACCAAGAAGCATCCGTTCTTCCGCAAGATGCTGGACGGATCGCTTCCGCTGCGTCCGCTCGGCGTCTACATGGCCAACCATTTCCAGTTCGTCCAGCGGGCGCAGCCCTCCTTCGGCCTGCTCTATTACCGGGCGCCCCAGGACGTCCGGCTTGCGTTGATCGAGAACCTCGCCGAGGAGGAGGGGCTGGTCGCCATTCCGGGCGAGGACCACGAGCCGCACAACCACAACGAGCTGATCTTCGCCTTCTGCCGGGCGGCCGGAATCGGCGAGGACGAGGTGCGCAACACCCGGATGCCGCCCGCCTGGGTGGCGCGGTCGCTCCACTACGTCCATTGCCTGCGCGAGGAGCCGGTCGGCGTGGCGCTCGCCATGCAGTCGACGCAGGAGGGCCAGCAGGTGGCGTTGAACACCGAGGTCACCATTCCGTCCTTCGTCGCGCATTACGGCTTTACCGAGTCCTCTCCCGAGATCGGGTTCTTCGTCGAGCACGCCGAGGCCGACCTCGAACACAGCGCCCGCCAGATGGCGCTGTGCGAGAAGTATCTGCGCACGCCGGAGGAGCGGCAACGCGCGCTCCGCGTCTGCGAGGAGGCGGTGCGGCTGCGCTGGGCCTCGATCACCGAGATCTACCGCCGGCACGTGCTCGACGAGGACGAGGTCCTGCCGCCCGGCATCGCCGCCTGACGATCCCGGCGCCGCGCCGGGGCCCGCCGGCGGGCGGGCCTCAGGCGACGGCGTGGTCGATGAACTTCCGGGGCGCCGGGTCGCCCCATTGCGAGGTCAGCCCCTCCCCGACCGACAACAGGCCCGGCTCGCTGGCGGCGTTCAGGAGGTCGCTGTCCGTCCAGTGCTCGTGGACGCGGCCCCACGGGTCGGCCCAGTAGTCGAACACCTGGCTGCCCAGGACGTGGCGGCCGACGCCCCAGTAGTGTTCGTATTCGCCGATCGATTCCAGATGCTCGTGGCCCATCACCACGTCGTCGATGTCCTGCACCTCGAACGCCATGTGGTTGAGCCCGGCGCGCGGGCCCCGGAGGTTGAGGAAGACGTGGTGGTCGACGTAGCGCTCGCCGCGGTCGCAGCGGTTGAACGTGGCGACGACGTTGTCCTCGGTCCCGTCATAGACGTCGTCGGAGCAGAGCAGGCCCAGCGTCTCGCGATACCAGGCGACCGAGCGGGGGAGGTCGGGCGACATGGTCACCGCATGGCCGATGCGCTTCACCTGCGAGGGGCCCTTGGGCAGGCGGGTCAATTCGCCCACCCGCCGCGCGCGGTCGAGCCCGTAATTGACCACGTTCCGGCGCACCGGCAGCGGCTCCAGCATCTCCATGCCATGGACGATCTCGATCCGGTAGCCGTGCGGCTCGGTCAGACGCACCCGCTTGCCGCCGCCGGGCTCGTCCACCTCCTCGACGCCCGAGGCGCCTTCCAGCTTCGCGGCCCTGTCGAGGTCCTCCTCGTCGTCGACGCAGAAGGCGAGGCCGATGAACCCGGGATCGCCGAGTTCGGTCACGTGGACGTGGTGCTCCGGGTCGGTGCCTCGCATGTAGAGGGCGGTCGCGGTGCGGGCGGCGCGGACCATGCCGAACTCGGTCAGGAAGGCCTCCTGCCGGTCGAGGTCGGGGGACCGGACCCGACCGTAGGCGATGTCGCTCACCTTCAGGGCAGGCGTTGGCAAGGCAGGCATTGTCGTGCTCCCGTCGTCGTTCGCCGGCGCGCCGGGGGCGGAGTGTACGCGCGCCGCCGCCGCGGCCCAAGCGGCAATTCGGCCCGGCGCCCGCCTCTGTCCCGATCGGCCGGGCGGTGATAGGGTGCGGCGGCCAACGACGGAGGGGAGGAACCATGTCGGCGCCGGATGTCGAGACCGCGGCCGAACCCGTGCTCAGGCTCAACTTCCTGTCCCACGGCACGCTGGAATCGAAGAATCTCGAACGCACCCGCGCCTTCTACACCGAGTTTCTCGGTCTCGAAGTCGTGCGCACCAGCCCGATATCGTTGCTGATCCGCAAGGGCGGCGACAACACCATCGCCGTGGTCGAGCAGAAGCGGCGGACCGAGGAGATGCCGCTGCTCAACCATAACGGGCTCGACGTGGAGACCCAGGACGAGGTCGATGCGTGCCACCGGCTGGTGGTCGAGCACGCCGCGACCTGGGGGCTGCGCAAGATCACCAAGCCCCAGCTCCAGCACGGCACCTACAGCTTCTTCTTCTGGGACCTCGACGACAACTGCTGGGAGATCCTGACCAATCCGCCCGGCGGCTACGCCTGGCTGTTCCGCAAGGGCGACCTCGAGGGCAAGGGGCATCTCGACCGGGCGTTCGAGCGCCCGGGCATGAGATAGCCCCGGGAAGCGACCGATGAGCGAGGTGGTGATCTCGGGCGCCGCGCGCACGCCCGTGGGCGCGTTCAACGGGGGGTTGAGCGGCTTGCGAGCCGCCGATCTCGGAGCCGTCGCCATCGCCGAGGCGCTGCGCCGGGCCGGCGTCGCCGCCGGCGAGGCGTCGGAGGTCCTCATGGGCCAGATCCTGACCGCCGCCGCCGGGCAGAACCCGGCCCGCCAGGCGTCGATCGGCGCCGGGCTGCCGGTCGAGACGCCCGCCTGCGCGGTCAATCACATGTGCGGGTCGGGCCTCAAGACGGTGGCCATGGGGTCGCAGGCGATCCGCGCCGGCGATGCGTCGATCGTCGTCGCCGGCGGGCAGGAGAGCATGAGCCAGGCGCCCCACTGCGTCCATCTGCGCAACGGGACCAGGATGGGCGACGCGGAGATGGTCGACAGCATGATCCGGGACGGCCTGTGGGACGTGTTCAACGGCTACCACATGGGGAACACCGCCGAGAACGTGGCCGAGAAATGGCAGGTCACCCGCGCCGAGCAGGACGCCTTCGCCGCGGCGTCGCAGCAGAAGGCGGAGGCGGCGCAGAAGGCCGGCCGCTTCGCCGACGAGATCGTCCCCGTGACCTGCCCCACGCGCAAGGGCGAGGTCACGATCGCGTCCGACGAGCACCCCAAGCACGGCACCACCGTCGAGGCGCTGGCCAAGCTGCGCCCCGCCTTCGACCGGGGGGGGACCGTCACCGCGGGCAACGCCTCCGGCATCAACGACGGTGCCGCCGCCCTGGTGCTGATGACCGGCGCCGAGGCCGCGGCGCGCGGCGTCCGGCCGCTGGCGCGCATCCGGTCCTGGGCGCAGGCGGGGGTCGATCCGGCGATCATGGGCAGCGGCCCGATCCCCGCCAGCCGGGCGGCCCTGGAAAAGGCCGGCTGGTCGATCGACGACCTCGACCTGATCGAGGCCAACGAAGCGTTCGCGGCGCAGGCCTGCGCCGTCGGCAAGGAGCTCGGCTGGGACGCCGCCAAGCTCAACGTCAACGGCGGCGCGATCGCGCTCGGCCATCCGATCGGGGCGTCGGGGGCGCGGATCCTGGTGACGCTCCTCTACGAGATGCGGAGGCGGGACGCGAAGAAGGGCCTGGCGACGCTCTGCATCGGCGGCGGCATGGGCATCGCCATGTGCGTCGAGCGCGACTGACCGCCGTCGCCGCGGCGCTCGCCCCGCCGGCGGCCGCGGGGCTGCGCGCGGCGCGGCGGCGATGGCATACTGGCGCGCCGGCCATGGCCCGCGAACGCCGCAAGGGAGCCGCCCGATGAGCGCCGCCGACATCCGCAAGCTCGTGACCGTGGTCGAGGAGACGCGCCGCGAGATCGGCCGGGCCGTCGATCCGCCGGTCCGGCAGGCGGCGGCGATCGCCGTCGTCGCGAACCCCTATGCCGGGCGGTTCTCGCGCGAGCTGGGCCTGCTGGAGGAGGCCGGGGCCGTGCTCGGCGCGCTGCTGGCCGGACGCGCCGTCGCGGCCCTGGGCGTCGGCGGCGCCGATGTCCACAGCTACGGCAAGGCCGCCATCGTCGGCGAGCGGGGCGAACGCGAGCACGCCGCCGCGGTCCTGCATCCGCGCCTGGGCAAGCCGGTGCGCGAGGTCGTCGGCCCGGCCCGCGCCATCATCCCCTCGGCCAAGAAGATCGGCGGGCCGGGAACCCGCATCGACTGCCCGCTCCATTTCAAGGACGACGCCTGGCGGTTCAGCCATTTCGACGCGATGGAGGTCTCGGTCGCGGACGCGCCGCGCGCGGACGAGATCGTCGTCGTCCTGGCGCTCACGACCGCCGGGCGGCCGCTCCATCGCGTGGGCGAAGACCTCGCCGCATCCGACGTGATGGCGACGTGAGCCAAGGCGGCGAGGCCCGGCGCGGCGAAGAAGCGTCGATCCGCCCGTTCGCCGGCATCCGTCCGGCCGCCGGGCGCGCCGCGGAGGTCGCGGCCCCGCCCTACGACGTCCTGTCCGCGGCCGAGGCGCGGGCGCAGGCGCGCGGCCGGCCGTGGAGCTTCCTGCGCCTGTCGAGGCCCGAAGTCGGGCTGGCCCCCGATGCGCGGCCGACCCCGGACGACCTCTACCGGCTCGCCGCCGACACGATGCGCCGCATGTTCGCGGCGGGCGTCCTGCGCCGCGACCCGACGCCCCGCTATTACGTCTACCGGATGGAGCGGGACGGCCATGCCCAGACCGGGCTCGCCGCGGCCGTCCCGGTCGCGGCCTACGAAGCTGGACGCATCCGCCGGCACGAGACGACCCGGCCCGACCGGCAGGCCGACCGCGCCCGCCAGATCGAGGCCGTCGGCGCGCAGACCAGCCCGGTGATGCTGATCCATCGCGACGACCGCGAGCGGGACGCCGCGATCGCCGCCGCCGTCGGGTCCGCGCCCGCGACCGAGGCGACGACCGGGGACGGCGTTCGCCACGCCGTATGGGCGGTCGCCGGGGCGGCCGAGATCGACCGCATCGACCGGGCCTTCGCGGCGCCGGACGCGCTCTACATCGCCGACGGCCATCACCGCTGCGCCGCCGCCGCCGCGGCGCGCGCGGACGCGATCCTCGCGGTGATCTTTCCGGCGCGCGAAATGCGCGTCTACGCCTATGACCGCACCGTCCGCGACCTCGGCGGCCGCGACGCGGCGGCGGTGCTCGCCGAGGCGGGCGCCCGGTTCGCGGTCCGGCCCGAGGCCCGGCCGGTGCGGCCGGCGCAGCGGGGCGAGTTCGGCATGTATCTCGCCGGGGCGTGGTATCGGCTGCGCGCGCGGGACCGGCCGGCGGCGGCGCCAGACGCCGGCCTGCTCGGCGACCGCCTGCTGGCTCCGGTGTTCGGCGTCGCCGATCCCCGGCGCGACGAGCGGCTGGACTTCGTCGCCGGGGCGGACGGGCTCGGCGAGTTGCAGCGGCGCGTCGATTCGGGGCGGGCGGCGGTCGCGTTCTCGCTGCGCCCGGCGCCGCTCGCCGACCTGTTCGCGGTCGCCGACGCCGGCGCCGCCATGCCGCCCAAATCGACCTGGTTCGCGCCCAAGCTCGCGGACGGGCTGGTTTCCTGTCCGCTCGACCGCGCGCCGCCGCTTGCGTCCGCCGCCCGATCCCGATAAGTGCGGATGGGCTGGTCTTCCGTCCGCTCGACCGCGCGCCGCCGCTTGCGTCCGCCGCCCAATCCCAATAAAACCCGCCGTCGTCGTTCGCAACGGGGGTGCGCGCAAGCATGGCGGGAGCGCAGAGGAAAGAGGTCGTCAAGCCGATCGCGGAAGCGGTCGCCGGGATCGAAGACGGGATGACCGTCGCGATCGGCGGCATGGGGGCGGACAACCACCCGATGGCCGCGGTGCGTGAGATCGTCCGGCAGGGCAGGAAGGACCTCACCGTGGTCGGCTCGGCGACCGCCGGGCTCGACATCGACCTGCTGATCGGGGCCGGCTGCGCCCGCAAGGTGATCGCGCCCTATGTCGGGCTCGAGATGTATTGCCCGATCGGGCACAACTTCCGCAAATACGCCGAGGCCGGCGCGCTCGAAATCTGGGAGTGCAGCGAATACACCCTCTACGCCGCGCTGTTCGCCGGCGCGGCCGGGCAGGACTTCATGGCCTGGCGCGGCGGGGTCGGCTCCAGCATCCCCGCCCTCAACCCCGACATGGTGGAGTTCACCGACCCGATCGGCGGCGAGAAGACCTATCTGGCGATTCCCGCCCTGCGGCCCGACTGGTCGATCGTCCATGTCGGCTGGTCGGACGCCTACGGCAACGGCCAGCATCTCGGCGCGCCGTTCGGCGACCGCTGGCTCGCGCGCGCCGCCGACCGGATCATGCTCGTCGCCGAGCGCGTGGTTCCCAACGCCTTCATCCGCAAGAACCCGCACATGACGTCGGTGTCCTACGCCGATTGCGTCGTCGAGGCGCCTTACGGCGCGCATCCCTACGCCGCGCACGGCTTCTACCGGGAGGACGAGGACCACATCCGGGATTACGTCCGGGCGAGCGACGCCAACCGCAAGGGCGACGCCGGGAGCTGGGACGACTATCTCAGGCGGACCGTCTTCGACCCGGCCGATCACGTCGACTATCTGGAGCGGGGGCCGGGGCTCAGGCGGCTCCTGGATCTGTACCAGCATCCCATCGTCACCTGGTGAGCGGGAGGGCCGAGATGAGCGACTACACCTGGAAGGAAATGATGGCCGTGCTGTTCTCGCGCGAGATCGCCGACGGCGACCGGGTGACGGCCGGGGCGCATACCGAGATCTTCTTCGCCGCGACCATGCTGGCGCAGAAGACCCATGCGCCCAATCTGAAGCTGCAGCTGGGCGCCACCTGTTTCCTGTGCAACGTCTCCGATCAGGAGATCGACGAGCTGCCCAAGACCTCCACCAGCTACACGCTGCTGAAATACGCCGAGTCGGTGCACGACCATTCGGAGACCTTCCTGTTCTACTGCCCGCCCGGGCGGGAGAAGTATTACGAGGAAGGCAGCCCCTACCGCGACACCAACCACTTCTGGTTCGCCGACAAGTTCTTCGTCGGCGGCATCCAGGTCGACAAGCACGGCAACACCAACATGATCGGCATGGGCGAAGGCGGCGAATGGACCTTCCGCGGGCCGGGCACGATCGGCATCAACGACACGGTGAACTCGGTGCGCGACAACTACGTGTTCTGCACCGCGCACGACAAGCGGCGGCTGGTCGACCGGGTCGACCACGTCTCCTTTCCCGGCCGCAGGACCTGCCGCGAGGTCGGGTTCCTGGGCAACGGACCCAAATGGATCGTGACGCCGCTCTGCATCTTCGACTTCGACCCGGAGACCGATCTCGCCCGGCTGCGCGCGACGTTCCCGGGCGTCGACGTCGATCGGGTGCGCGAGAACACCGGCTTCGAGGTCGAGGCCGCCGGGCCGGTCGAGACCGTCGAGCCGCCGTCGGCCGACGAACTCGCGATCCTGCGCAACGAAGTCGATCGCAAGAGCGTCCTCCGTCAATAGGCAACGGGAGCGATTTCCATGGCCCAGGCGCAAGCGTCCGCGTCCGAGATCCGCGACTACCGGCTGTTCATCGGCGGCGAGTTCGTCGACGCCGCGAGCGGGAAGACCTTCGAGACCCGGAATCCGGGGGACGGCCGGACGATCTCGCGCATCGCCGAGGCCGACGCCGAAGACGTCGACCGCGCCGTCAAGGCGGCCCTGGCGGCCTTCCCCGCCTGGAAGCGCCGTCCGGCGGCGGCGCGCGGCAAGGCGCTGATCAAGCTGGGCGAGCTGGTCCAGCGGGACGCCGAGACGCTCGCCGAGCTCGAGTCGCTCGACGCCGGCAAGCCGATCCGCGATTCGCGCAAGATCGACGCCGTGACCGCCATCGACGCGCTGGAGTATTTCGCCGGCATGGCGACCAAGGTGCAGGGCGACACGATCCCGGTGCCGGGGCCGTATTACAACATGGCCGTGCGCGAGCCGGTGGGCGTGATCGGCGGCATCATCCCGTGGAACTATCCGCTGTTGCAGGCGATCTGGAAGATCGCCCCGGCGGCGGCGGCCGGCAACTGCGTCGTGATCAAGCCGGCCGAGCAGGCCTGCATGTCGGTCATGCATCTGGCCGGGCTGATCGCCGAAGCGGGGTTCCCGCCCGGCGTGGTCAACGTCGCGCCCGGCTTCGGCGAAACCGCGGGCGAGGCGCTGGTGAGCCATCCGGGCGTCGCCAAGATCATGTTCACCGGCGAGACGACGACCGGCATGCGCATCGCCGAAAATGCGGCGCGGACGCTCAAGCCGGTCGGGCTCGAACTCGGCGGCAAGACCGCGGTGATCGTCTTCGACGACGCCCCGGTCGAGCAGGCGGCGCAGATCGCCTCGATGGCGATCCTCACCAACCAGGGCCAGAACTGCACCGCCGGCTCGCGGCTGCTGCTGCACGAATCGTTGCACGACGCGGTGCTGGAGAAGGTCGTCGAGGCCGCCCGCGGCGTCAGGATCGGCGACCAGATGGATCCCAAGACCACCATCGGGCCGCTGGTCTCGGACGAGCAGCTGGCCAAGGTGCTGCGCTATATCGAGCTCGGCAAGCGGGACGCGAAGCTGGTGCATGGCGGCGGCCGGCCCGACGACGCCGCGCTGGCGGCGGGCCATTTCGTCGAACCCGCGATCTTCGACGGCGTGGACAACGCCATGCCCGTCGCCCGCGAGGAGATTTTCGGTCCGGTGCTCTCGGTCCTCACCTTCGCCGAGGACCAGGAGGCGATCGCGATCGCCAACGACACGCCCTACGGGCTCGCCGGGTCGGTGGTGACGCGCGACATCGGCCGCGCGATGCGCGCCGCTCAGGCGCTCGAGACCGGCATCGTCTGGCTCAACGGCTGGGGCGCCGTGTCGTCGATGTCGCCCTATGGCGGCTACAAGCGGAGCGGCTACGGTCGCGAGATGGGCTTCGCGGTGATGGAGGAGGTGACCCAGGTCAAGAGCATCTGGGTCAACATGCGCTGACCGCGAAGGCGCTCGTCCGGCCGGCGCGGCCAAAGAAGGGGTGATCGCAGATGGCGACGCAGCACGACGTGCCGCCCTACGCGCCCGAAGACGTCCGGCGCTTCCGCGAGGCGGGCTGGTGGCGGGACGACGACACCATCGCCCGCTACGTCGCCAGATGGGCGCGCGAGAAGCCCGACGAGCCGGCGATCGTCGCGCCCGGCCGGACGCTCACCTGGGCCGAGACCTGGCGGGCGGCGCGGCGGTTCGCCAACGCGCTCCGCGCGATCGGCATCGAGAAGTCCGACGTCGTGGGCATCCAGCTGCCGAACCATCCCGAGTTCCTGATCGCCTATTTCGGCGTGACGATGACCGGAGCCATCCTCGGCACGCTGCACATGCCCTACCGCGCCGGCGAGATGGCGCCGCTGATGAATCACGGCCGGATGCGGGCGATGATCTGCGGCGCCGCCGCCGCGGCCTACGACGCGCCCGCCGTCATGCAGGGCCTCCGGCCGCGGGCGCCGACGCTGGAGCACGTGATCGTCCTCGGCGATCCGACGCCCGCCGGGTGCCTGTCGATGACCGACATGATCGAGAACGGCCCGGACGGCGACCCGCCCGATCCGCCGGCGCCGGCGGATCATGCGCTGCTCTGCTTCACCTCGGGGACCTCCGCCGCGCCCAAGGGGGTGCTGCGCAACCACCAGTCGCTGATGGCCAACGGCCGCATCATCGCCCCGACGCTCGACATCGCGGCCGACGATGCGATCCTGGTCGCCCCGCCCTATACCCACGTCTACGGCCTGTGCGGGGTCGATTCCGGGCTTGCCGTCGGGGCGTCGCATCTGCTGCTCCCGGCGTTCACGCCGGAGGCCTTCGTCGAGCGGATCGGGGCCGTCCGCCCGACGGTGATCTACACCGCGCCGGCCCACGTCGCGACCACCCTCAAGGCCGGGCTGCTCGACGGTCGCGACCTGTCGTCGATCCGGCTGGTGATCGTCGCCGGCTCGGTCTGCCCGCCGGAAGTCGCCGCCGAGCTGGAGCGGCGCCTGCCCAACGGCAAGGTGGGGCAGGTGTTCGGCATGACCGAGGTGGTGCTTACCGCCTCGACCCCGCCGGCGTTGCCCGCCGGGATCCGCCACGTCTCCACCGGCCGCGCCACCCAGGGGATCGAGGCCCGCATCGCCGGCCCCGACGGCGACGCGCCGCCGCCCGGGGCGGAAGGCGAATTGCAGCTGCGCGGCTACAGCGTGATGCCGGGTTATCTCGGCAACGCGCAAGCCGACCGCGATTCCTTCACCGCCGACGGCTGGTTCCGGTCGGGCGATCTGGCGACGATCGACGGCGACGGCAACTGGGTGATCACCGGCCGCGTCAAGGACGTCATCAACCGCGGCAGCGTCAAGATCAACCCCACCGATGTGGAGAACGTGCTGTCCGCGCATGACAAGGTGATCCAGGCGGCGATCGTGCCGATGTTCGACGAGCTGTTGGGGGAGAAGGGCTGCCTGTTCGTCACCCTGGTCCCCGGCGCGTCCCTGGCTTTCGAGGAAGTGACGGCCCATCTCGCCGCCAACGGCGTCGCCAAGATGCGCTGGCCCGAACGGCTGGAGGTCATCGACGCAATGCCGATGACCCCGACCCGCAAGATCGTCAAGGGCGAGCTCGCCAAACGGCTGTAGCGCCGCCGCCCGCCGCCTGGACGAGAAAGGCCGCATGAACAACGCCGACCTCATCGTCCGGACGCTGAAGGCCGCCGGCGTCGGCCATGGGTTCGGCATTCCCAGCGGCAACGTGCTGCCGCTGATCGAGGCGATGCGCACCGGCGGGATCGAGTTCGTGCTCACCGCGCACGAGGGATCGGCCGGGTTCGCCGCCGACGTCATGGGGCGGCTCACCGGGCGGCCGGGCCTGTGTATCGCGACGTTGGGGCCGGGCGCCACCAACCTGGCCACCGGCGTCGGCGACGCCTGGCTCGACCGGTCGCCACTGCTCGCGATCACCTGCAACCTGCGCGCCGGGCAGATCGGCCGGCGCATCCAGATGTCGATCGACCATCACGCGCTGTTCGCCCCGATCGCCAAGGCGAGCCTCGCGCTACGGCCGGGCGAGGTGGCGCCGACGCTGGCGGAAGCGCTGCGGATCGCGCTGAGCGAGCCGCAAGGGCCGGTCCATCTCGACTTGCCGGAGGACGTGGCTCTCGCCGAGGCGACCGAGCGGGCGCCCGAAATCCCCGGCCCCACGCCGCTCGCCCCCGCCTCCGACGTCGCGATCGCGCGGGCGGAGCGGATCCTGCGCGGCAGTCGGCGGCCGGTCGCGGTGATCGGCGCCTCGGCGATGCGCATGGCCGATACGGATTCGCTCGCGCGCTTCGTCGATCGCCACGCCATGCCGTTCGCCACCACCACCATGGCCAAGGGGTTGATCGACGAGGACCACCCGCTCGCCGTCGGCTGCATCGAGCGCGCCCGGCGGCAGGCGCAGCGCGCGTTTCTGCGCGAGGCCGACCTGATCGTAGGCCTCGGCTACGACACCGTGGAGGTGGAATACGAGGAATGGATCGGCGCGACGCCGCTGTTGCAGGTGGACATCGAGCCGGTCGACGTCGACGATTCGGTGGCCCTCCGGCACGAGGTGACGGGCGATCTCGACTCCTCGCTCGAACGGCTGGCGGGGCTGGCGCCGATCGCCAACGAATGGCCGGCGGGCGCGGTCGCGCGGCACCGGACGAGCTTCCAGCGCGCGTTGCGCCCCGCCGGCGCGGCGTTCAGCCCGCATCAGGCGATCGACGCGGTGCGCCGGACGCTGCCGCGCGAGGGGGTGCTGAGCTTCGACGTGGGCGCGCACACGCACCAGATCGCGAGCCAGTGGACCGCGCATTCTCCCCGCAGCTTCCTGATCACCAACGGCTGGTCGTCGATGGGGTTCGGCCTGCCGGCGGCGATCGCGGCCAAGATCGCCCGGCCCGACCTGCCGGCGGCGTGCATCCTGGGCGACGGATGCTTCCAGATGACCTGCGGCGAGCTCGCCGCGGCCAAGCGAATGGGTCTCGCCCTCCCGGTGGTGGTGCTGGACGACCGCTGGCTCGGCCTGATCATGGTCAAGCAGCTGCGACGCAATTTCGGCGTCTACGGCACCGAGCTCCAGCGCGAGGCGTATCGCGAACCGCCGGCGCATTATTTCGGCGTGCCCGCGGTCGGGGCGACGAGCCCGGCCGAGCTGGAGCGCGCCCTGGCCGAAGCGCTGCAGGCCGACCACCCGACGGTGATCGAAGCCGTGGTCGACCCGTCGCATTACGCCGAGACGGTGTATGACTGAACGCCGCCGCCGGGAGATCGACCGATGAGCCGGCCGCCGGACGGGCCGGACGCGACGGCCAGGGAAGCCCATATGCGCCGCGCCATCGAGGCCGCCTGGCGCGGCATGAAGGGCGGACATGGCGGGCCGTTCGGCGCGGTCGTCGTCTGCGCCGGCGAGGTGGTCGGCGAGGGGCACAACCGCGTGCTCTCCAGCAGGGACCCGACCGCGCATGCCGAGGTCACGGCGATCCGCGCGGCCAGCGCGGCCCTCGACCGGTTCGACCTGTCGGATTGCGAGATCTACGTCAACGGGATGCCCTGCCCGATGTGCATGGCGGCGATCTACTGGGCGCGCATCGCCAAGCTCTACTACGCCTGCGAGCCGGAGGACGCCGAGGAGATCGGCTTCGACGACCAGGAGTTCTACCGCCAGCTGGGCAAACCGCTGGCCGAGCGCGCCCTCCCGGTCGAGCGCGTCGATTCCTGCCGCGAAGAGGCGCTGCGCTGCTACCGCGCCTGGCTCGACAAGGGCGACCGGACGCCCTACTGACCCGGCGGCCGGGCGGCGAAGGGCGAATCGGCGAGGCACAGCCGTCCGTCCGCATCCTGCCAGAGGACGCCCTCCTCCTGGAGTCCGACGACGGCGCGCAGCACCGCCTGGAACGGCTCGCCGCGGAACCGCTCCGAGATCTCGGAGAAATAGAGCGGTTCGGCGCCGATCGATTGGCGGATGGCGGCCGGCAGGTCGGCGACGCCCGCCGGCGCGGCGTTCCGGGAGAGATCGACGCAGTTGTCGAGCGAGACCTCGTCCATATGGGCATGGACGATGCGCCGGAACCGTTCGCGCGGGACGTCATCGGCGATGGTCGCGTCGATCCCCATCTTGGCCGCGGTCGGTATCCGGCCGGGCGTCGGCGGGATGCTGGGATCGAGCGGCTTCGCGCGCGCGCCGGGGACGATGACCACGTCGCGGTCGGCCTGGACGCGGGTCGCCGCCGCCCATTCCAGCTGGGCCGGATCGTAGACGTCGATGTCGTCATCGACGACGATCACCTGCTTGACCAGACCGCCGGCTCCCGCCATCGCGGCCAGGATGGCGTTCTTGCCGTCGCCCGCCTGCTTGCGGATCGAGATCGCGACGTGGAAGTAGCAGGACGCGGCGGGGGTGACGTTGACGGCGACTACGTCGATCCCCGCCTCCCGCAGCGCGCGGCGGTACTGAGCTTCCTGGATCGGCGGCAGCAGCCAGATCACCTCCCACGGCATGTGCAGGGCGTAATAGATCGGGTCCGTCCGCATCGACACCGCCTTGACGCGGACATGGGGGTTCCAGTGCAGGTCGCCCATGACCTGGGTGAACTCGCCGAAGCGGCCCTCCGGCTTCGTCCAGCCGGTCGGCAACAGCTCGGCCTCCAGGACGATCTCGGCGTCGGCGATGCAGGGCGCGTCGATGGTTTCGCACGGGGCCAGCGCCACCGGCTCGCCGCGCACCCCGCCGGCGAAGGCGAGCTCGTTGGTCCCGATCGGGGCCGAGATCGTGGCGCACATATTCTCGATCGGATGCGTGCCGATGCTGATCGACATCGGGATCGCGCGACCCTCGGCCAAGGCCGCCTCGGCGAACGCCCGCAAATTGTTGGGCGTCACCAGGTCGATGCCGGTGAGGTTCCGCTCCTTGATCTGATAGCGGTACACGCCGGCGTTGAGGCCGCCCTCGGGGTCGCGGACGATGGTGAGCCCGGCGGTGATCGTGGGCCCGCCGTCCTGCAAGGCCGACAGCGGTACCGGCAGCCGGCAGAGATCGACGTCGTCGCCGGCGGCGAAGACGGCGCGCGCCGGGCCGGTCGGCAGCGTCTCGGGCGGGATCGGGTCGGCCATGCCGCGCACGAACCGGCCTTCGATCTCGTCATAGGCGCAACCCAGGGCGAGAGCGAGACTCTCGCGTCCGTTCACGAGGCCCGAGGCCACCGGCATGTCGTAGCCGGCCACGTCGCGGAACAGCAGCGCCTTGTCCGACTGCGCGACCAAGGCCGGCAGATAGCGGATGTCCACCGCGCCGGCCACGTCGATCAGCCGGTCCCGCCGACGGAACTCGTCGAGCATGTCGCGGAAGGTCCGGATCGTCACCGCGTCGCCTCCGCGGTCGCGAAGACGCAGACCGCGCCGCCGCCGGCCGCCGCCGGGACCGAGATGCGGCTCGCCTCGCGCGCGAAGTCGACGCCGTTGTCGTCCAGCGCGCCGGCCGCCTGCTCGATCGAGCGGACGCCGAACGTGACCGCGGCGACGAACGGCAGGGCCGGCGCGCGGAGGCCTGCAATCTCGTCCGCGAGGTCGTCCGCGCCGATGAGCGCGAACCGGCCCGCCGGCAGGTCGAACCGGCGGACCGCGCCGCGCCGCGCCGCCTTGGCGCCGAGGATGCGCCCGTAGCGTTGGGCGGCCTCGTCCGGGTCGCGCACGCATAGCAGCAGCTCGTCCAGCGACAGCGCGCCGTTGGGATGGTCGAGATAGCGCGGCTGCCAGAGGCTGTCCGGCGTGTGATGCTGGATCAGGATCAGATGCCCCTCGCGCCCCTCCGCCGCGCTCACCCGCAGCAGGCTGAACCGCGCCGTCCCCGGCCCGTCGGGGAGGTCGACCGCCCGCTCCAGCGCCAGCACTCCCTCGACGCCGACGCCCCGCGCCCGCAGTCGCCGCTCCAAGGCGGCGACGTCGGGGCTGGCGAAGGCCATGACGTGCAGGCCTTCATACCGGTCGGCGAGGGCGGGGAAGGGACCGCAATACCGGTTCGGTTCGAAGATCCCGAGCAGTTCGAGATAGCCGCGGCGGAACATCGCGCAGCGGTTCCCCGTGCCCCAGGGCTCCGGCGTCGCGCCGGGTCGGGCCGCGCCGACATGGCGCGACAGCGGGGTGAGGCGGAATCCCATCCGTTCGTAAGCGGCGAAGATCTCCTGCGGCCGGCGCGAGACCAGCCCGGCATGGTCGAGGACGAGAGCCTCCGCTTCGCCTCCGGTCACGAGGCCTCCCCGCCGTCCGCGAGTTCGGCGGCGCGGGCGATCAACGCCTTGCGGTCGAGCTTCCGCGCGCCGGTGACCGGCAGTTCGGCGACGAAATGGACCCGCCGCGGATGCGCATAGGCCGGGCCGTTGGCGAGCGCGAACGCCTTGACCGCGGCCTCGCGCAGCCCCGCGCCGTCGCGTTCGACGACGAAGGCGTGGGGCAGCTGGCCCTTGATCTCGTCGGCGACCGGGACCACCGCGGCCTGCTCGACGCCCTCCATCCGCTCCAGCATCGTCTCGACGGCGAGCGGATAGACGTTCTCGCCGGAGGTGACGAACATGTCGTCCTGGCGGCCGACGAAATAGTAATAGTCCCGGTCGTCCCGGCGCAGCACGTCGCCGGTATCGAGCCAGCCGCCATCGAGTCGTTCGGCGGTGGCCGCCGGTAGGTTGTGATAGCCCAGCATCACGCCCGGATTGCGAACCTGGAGCACGCCTTCGTCGGCGCTCGCCCCGCCGACCAGCCGGACTTCGGCGCCCGCCATGACGCAGCCGACCGAGTTGCGGGGCCGCGGCGAGCCGTCCGGGTGGGCGCAGAACATGATCGGCCCGCCTTCGGTCAGGCCGTAATCGTTCTCGATCACGACGCCAGGGAAGGTCTCGGCCAGCCGGTCGAAGAAGGAATCGGATCCCGGGGCCGAGCCGAAGCCGACATGGGTGACCGACGACAGATCGGTCGCGGCGAGCAGGTCGGTCCGGCGCAGCATGAGCGCGAACATCGTCGGCACGCCGGTCAGCAAGGTGCAGCGATAGCGACCGATGGCGGCGATGTAGCGCTCTACGTCGAAGCGCGGCAGCAGGACCATCCGGCCGCCGGCGACGAACAGCAGCTTGGCCCATACCATCGCGTTCTTGTGGAACATCGGCGCGGAGACCAGCGCGGCGACGCGTTGGTCGAACCGGCGGAGCCGCGCCGCGGTCCGGCTCATCCAGTAGATCCCCCGATGGCCGAGCAGCACGCCCTTGGGCGCGCCCGTCGAGCCGGAGGTATAGGGTTGAAGTGCCACGGTGTCTTCGGCGGGGACGATCGCTTCGAACGGCCCCGGGCGCTGGAACGCGGCGTAGGCGTCTGGGCCGGCGCAGTCGAAATCGACCCGCCTCACGCCGTCGGGAACCAGCTCGCGATGCTCGGAATCGACGAAGGCGAGCCGCGCTCCGGCGTCCTCGAGGATATGGCGGACGGCATCGGGCGGCAGCCGGACGTTGACCTGGACCGGGGCAACGCCCGCGCGCATCGCGCCGAAGATCGCCTCGGCGTATTCCACCCGGTTGTGCGACAGGATCGCCGCCCGGTCGCCGAGCCCCAGGCCCGCTTGACGGAGACCGCCGGCCACCGCGTCGCAGGCCGCGTCCAGCGCGTCGTAGGTGATCTCGCGCGGCCGATCGGGGCGCGACAGATCGACCATGGCGACCCGGCCGCTCCCGACATGGGCCGCGAACAGCTTGCCCGCGTTCTCGACGTCGGCGCTCACCGCAAACCGCCTTTGTCCTCGACGCCGCCGCGGGCGTCGGCGAGAGCCGTCCGGTAGATGTCGAGATAACGGTCCGCGAGACGGTCGGAGCGAAACCGTTCGCTGGCGGCGCGGCAGGCGTCGGCAAGCGTGGCCGCCGGCGGCGCGGCGGCCACGACGCGGGCGAGCGTCGACGCCAGCGCTCCCTTCTCGCCGGGCCGGTACAGCAGCCCGGTCTCCCCGTGCCGGACGATTTCCGGGTTGCCGCCGCAGTCGGAGGCCACGACCGGAACCCCGCAAGCATGCGCCTCCAGGATGACCCGCGGCAAGGGCTCGCGCCACAGCGAGGGGACCACCACCCAGTCGGCCTGCTCATAGATCCGGCGCGGCTCGACCCAGCCCAGCCAGTGGATGCCGGGCGCGTCGTACCGACTCTTCAAGCGCGAGACGTAGTCGTCCTTGCCGTCCCCCGCGATCAGCAGCGCCCATTTGCCGGCCGGCAGAAGGCGCGTCGCTTCGAGCAATTGTTCGATGCCCTTTTCGGGCGCCACGCGCCCGAGAAAGGCGAGGGTCACCTCCCTCCCGGGGCGGGGCCGGGCGGGTTCGGCCGGGCCGCCCTCCACGCGAATCCAGGGCGCATTGTAGACGACCGTCCGTTGCGAGGCGGGCGCGAAGTAGCCGGCGCGCACATGGCGGTCGAGGATGTCGCGGCTGTTGCCCACGACGGCATCCACGGATCTCGACAACAGGCGGGCGCCCAGGGCGAACGGGGCGCACTCCCGACAGGTTTTTTCGCAGTTCCGCCCGTTTCGGTAGCGCGCGGAAAAGGGGCACATGAGGAAGTGGTCCCGCAAGGTGTGTACGACCGGCAGGGAGCGGGCCTTCGCCGCCCGCCAGACCTGGAGGCCGAGGCCGCTCAGGTTGTTGGTGTGGACGAGGTCCGGCCGCGTCCCGTCGAGCGCGCCCGCGACGCCGCCCGCCATCCGCGGGTTGACCGCGTCGCGCGCATGATACAGCCACATTTTCCAGCGTCCGCGGTCCTTGCCGTCGAACGGCCAGAAGAAGTTCCGCGCCGCCAGATAATGCACGCGGACGCCGTCCACCCGGTCCGTCCGTCTCGCGGAGTCGGGGCTCAGCGTGACGATTTCCGGCTCCGCGCCGCGTTCCGCCAGGGCGTCGGCGAGGATCTTGACCGATTTCTCGGCGCCGCCGGAGACGTAAGGGTGGTACTTCTCGTTGAGGATGGCGACCTTCATCGCCGCGCTTCTCCCGGCCCGGGCCGTGTTCGACCGGGCGGGCGAATCGCCGCCGCCCCTGTCCCGGCGCGGCATTGTCGCATAGACTGCCTCCGGGCGGGAACGGCGCTTCCGTCCGCAATCCGGCGGGAGGGGCTCGGCGTGCGGGCATTCGTGTTGCGAGCGCATGGCGGGATCGACGAATACGATCTGGTCGAGGATTGGCCCGAGCCGGCCGCCGGACCCGGCGAGGCGCTGGTCGAGGTCAAGGCGGTCGGCCTCAACTATCTCGACATATTCGTCCGCCGCGGCATGCCGGGGTTGCCCGTGCGGATGCCGCGCATCCCCGGCGGCGACATTGCCGGCATCGTGCGCGACGTGGGCGAGGGCGCACCGCGCGCCCTGGTCGGCCGCCGGGTTCTCGTCGATCCGATGCTCGAACGAAGCGGCGTCCTGGGCGAGCACGCCGACGGCGGGCTGTGCGAATACATCGCGTTCGCCGCGGACAACATGATCCCGTTGCCGGATGCGGTCTCGTTCGAGCAGGCCGCGGCGCTCCCCGTCGCTTACGGCACGGCGCACCGGATGATGCTGGCCCGCGCGCGCGTCCGGGCGGGCGAGCTGTGCCTGATCCTGGGCGCGTCCGGCGGCGTCGGGACCTGCTGCGTGCAGATCGCCAAGGCCGAGGGCGCGCAGGTGATCGCCTGCGCCAGCAGCCCCGACAAGCTGGAGAAGCTCCGCGCCCTCGGCGCCGACCACCTCGTCAACTACGCGGAGGAGGATTTCTCGCGCCGCGCCTGGGAGATTTCCGGCAAGAAGGGGGTCGACCTGATCGTCAACTACACCGGCGGCGACACTTGGCGGGCCTCGCTGCGGACGGTCCGCCAGGACGGCCGCATCGTCTGTTGCGGCGCCACGGCGGGCTTCGAGCCGCAGACCGATCTCCGCTATCTGTGGCGGCGCGAAGCCCACATTATCGGCGCCAACGGCTGGACCCGCGACGATCTCGACCGGTTGGTCGCCAAGGTCGCCGACCGATCGATCGAGCCGGTCATCGACCGGGTGGCGCCGATGGATCAGGCCTGGGAGGCGATGCGCGCCCTCGAAGCCCGCGAGACCTTCGGCAAGGTCATCGTCAGGCCGTGACGCCCGCGCACGGGACCGGCTACCCCGGTTCCTGCGGCGCCGCCCAGGGCGGCGGGCGGCGGTCGAGAAAAGCGCCGATGCCGACGCGCGCCGCTTCGGAGGTTCGCGCCCGGACGTTGGCTTGCAGGCTATGCGCGAACGACCCGGCGGCCGGGGCCGCTCCCAGCCCGGCGAGCAGTCGCTTGGTCTCCGCCAAGGCGTCGGGCGAGGCGGCGAGCATCAGCTCGGCATGGGCGGCGACGCGGCGGTCGAGATCGTCCTCGTCCCCGGCGATCTCGTGGACGAGGCCGGCTTGCAACGCCGCCGGGGCCTCGATCGCGACCGCGCTCATGGCCAGATAGCGGAGCCAGCCGGGCCCGACCTTGGACAGCAGGAACGGCCCGACGACCCCCGGCGCCAGGCCGAGCCGGACTTCCGACAGGCAGAACCGCGTCGAGACATGGGCGACGGCGACGTCGCAGCAGGCGACGATGCCGAGCCCGCCGGCCATGGCGGCCCCGTGGACCCGCGCCGCCACCGGTTTGGGGCAGTCCACGATCGCGCGGTACATGGTCTGAAGCCGGCGCGAGTCGCGGGCGACCCGTTCGGCGTCGTGTCCTTCGACGTCGCGCATCCAGTGCAGGTCGGCGCCGGCGCAGAAGACCTTGCCCGCCCCCCGGACGACCACGCCGCGTATCCCGCCGTCGCCGCGGAAGGCGCCGAACGCATCGGTGATCTCGCCGATCATCGCCGCATCGATCGCGTTGCGCGCCTCGGGGCGGTCGAGCGTGACGGCGGCGATGCCGCGCCGGTCGCGCTCGACCGAGATCGTGCGGTAGCCTGGCATGTCGGGCTCCTCGTTCGCAGGTCAGCCGGGGAGCCGGAGCCGGCTCTTGATGACCTTGCGCGTCGGCGTGAGCGGCATTTCTTCGACCAGCTCCAGCCGCTCCGGCCATTTGACCTTGGCGATGCCCTGCTCGGCCAGCCAGTCGGTCAGTGCGCCGAGTTCGAGCGAAGCGCCGGGCCGCGCGACGGCGAAGCAGCACGCCCGTTCGCCCAGCACCGGATCGGGCATCGGCACGATCGCCGACTGGACGACGTCCGGATGGCGGTCGATCGCCGCCTCGACGTCGGCCGGGTTCATCTTCACGCCGCCGCGGTTGATGATGTCCTTGTTGCGTCCGGTGATCGAGACGAACCCGTCGCGGTCGCACACGGCCAGGTCGCCGGTGCGGAACCAGCCGTCGTCGGTGAAGGATTCGGCGGTCGCGGCGTCGTTGCCGTCATAGCCGTCGAAGACCGAGCAGCCGCGCAGCTGGAGCTCGCCCTCGACGCCGGCGGCCAGGGGCTCGCCGTCGTCGCCGCAGATGCGCGCCTCGTTGCCCCGGCTCGGCCGGCCGCAGGATCGGGCCGCGCGCGCGCGCGACTCTTCGGGCCGGGTGAACATGCCGCACTGTGTCTCGGTCATGCCCCAGAGCTGGCCGACCACGCCGTTCTCCAGACGGCTCTGGAGCCGCCGATAGAGATCCGGCGGGGCCATGCTGCCGGAGACGACGGCGAAGCGGATCGAGGCGAGCCTGTCGGCTTCCAGCAGCCCGGCTGCGTCGCAGGCCGCGACATGCGCCGGGGCGACGAACAGGTGGGTCGGCCTGCCCGCGGCGATGGTCTCGACCAGGGCCGTCGGCGAGAAGACCGGCAGCAGCAGATTCGCGCACCCCGCATACAGGGTGAGGTGGAAGGCGTAGAGCCCCAGCAGGTGGGTATAGGGCGCGGCCGACAACATGGTCGAATCTGCGTCCATCCGTTTCTCGACACGATTGATTCGCGCGTTCGAGAGGAACCACCGATAGGGCGCCTTCACCGCCTTGGGACTCGCCGACGTGCCCGAGGTGAACAGCAACAGGAACGGGTCGTCCGCGGCAGGCGCGGCCGGGAGCGCGGCGCCCGCGCCCATGTCGCCGAGCCGGTCGAACGGGATTGCGCCTTCGGGCGCATCCGCGCCGACCGCGACGACGTGCTCGAGAGTCGCCAGCTCGTCCGTCAGAGCGATCATCGACGCCGCCGGCCGCGCCTCCCCCGCGGCGGTTTGGCAGATCACGGCCCGGCTGCCCGCATGGCGCATGAGTCCGCGCGCCTCGCCAGGCCCGTAGGCCATGTGAATGGGGTTCATGACCGCGCCGAGTTGGGTCACGGCGAGGTAGGCGATCAGGAATTCGGGGAGGTTGGGAAGCTGGACCGACACCACATGGCCCTTGCCGACGCCGAGCGCGGACAGCCCGCGGGCGATCTCGCCGACCCGTTGGGCGAGCGCGTCGTAGGTCAGGGCGCCGCCGGTCCCGACGATCGCCGGCCGGCCGGCCCGTTCGACCGCAAGCCGGTCGAGCAGGCTGACCAGCGTATCGTCGTTCCACCACCCCTCGCGGCGGTAGCGTTCGGCGCGGTTCCCGCCGGGATTCGCCGTTCGGCTCATCGGCTCGTCTCGCCCTTCGCGGTCCGCGATCGTCGCAGCGAATCATGGCCGGGATCGCCCCGGCGTTCAAGGAGCCGTCCACTTCCCGCCGCCGCGGCGGGACCGAAACGGCCGACCCTTTCAGTAGGTATCCAGTCGATTCCGATCGTTATCGACGGATCGTCCGAACGCGGGGCGTATGGTCTTCCGCGAAACCGCCCTCCGCCCAATCTTCGCTGGCGAGCGAAGGCCGGGAAACCTACGATGAGCGCATGATCGGCCAGACCCGCGTCGCCTTTACCGTCAACGGGACCGGATACGAGGTCCGCGTCGAGCCCCGGCGCACGCTCGCGGATACGCTGCGCGACGCGTGCGGCTTGACCGGCACGCATCTGGGCTGCGAGCACGGCGTGTGCGGGGCCTGCACCGTGCTGCTCGACGGCGACCCGGTGCGGTCCTGCCTGATGTTCGCGGTGCAGGCCGGAGGACGCGCGATCCGCACCGTCGAGGGACTCGCCGACGGCGACCGTCTGCACCCGATCCAGGAGGCGTTCTGGGAGCATCATGGTCTGCAATGCGGCTTCTGCACGCCGGGATTCCTGATGCTCGCGGTCGGCGTACTCGAACGCGATCCCGACATCAGCGAGGACGACTTGCGCCAAGTGCTGGCGTCCAACCTGTGCCGCTGCACGGGTTACGTCAACATCGTCAAAGCGGTCCGCGCGGCGCAAGACGCGATGCGACCGTGAGTCATATCGGCCGGCCGGTGCGGCGGATCGAGGACCGCCCGCTGCTCACCGGCCGGGGCGGGTTCGCGGCCGACCTTTCGTTCGACGGCCAACTCCATATGCGCATTCTGCGCTCGCCGGTGGCCCATGGCCGGCTGCGGAGCGTCGATACCGCCGCCGCGGCCGCACTGCCGGGGGTCGCCGCGGTATGGACCGGCGTCGACGTGGAGGCGCTGCCGCCGATCGATTTCCGGCACACGCAGATCCCCGGCCTCGAACGCTTCCGCCAGCGCGTGCTTGCCCGGGATCGCGTCCGCTATGTGGGCGATCCGATCGCCGCGGTCTTCGCCGACGACCCGTATCGCGCCGAGGATGCGGCCGAGCTGATAACGCTCGACATCGAGGAGCTCGAATCCTGCCGCGACGCGGCCGGGCCGCCCGGCGAGTTCGCGCCGGGCGTCTCCGGCGACGCCGCGACGCTGCGCAAGGGCTATGGCGACGTGGAGGCGGCCCTGGCGCGAGCCGACCGCATCATCGAACTTCGCCTCGAGGTCGGCCGGCACTCCGCCGTCCCGCTGGAGACGAGGGGCGCGCTCGCAGTCGTAGACGAGGCGGGCTGCCTGCGGCTCTACGGCGCCGCCAAGGTGCCGCTGATGAATCGCGGGCGGCTTGCCCGGATGCTCGGCCTGCCGCTGGAGCGGCTCCACATTCACGAGGCTCATGTCGGCGGCGGCTTCGGCGTGCGCGGCGAGGTCTACCCCGAAGACCCGCTGGTGTGCCTCGCCGCGCTCCGCCTCGGGCGTCCGGTCAAGTGGATCGAGGACCGCAGGGAGCACATGTTGGCCGCCAACCAGTCGCGCGACCAGCTGCACCACATCCGCGCCGGGATCGACCGCCGCGGCGTCGTGCTCGGCCTCGACGCCGAGTTCTGGACCGATCAGGGCGGCTATGTCCGCACTCACGGCGTCCGCGTGTCGGACATCACCACCGCCTTCCTGCCCGGACCCTATCTGGTCCCCGATTACCGGGTGGCCGGCCATGTCCGGCTGACCAACAAGACGCCGGCCGGATCCTACCGTGCGCCGGGCCGCTACGAGGCGTCGTTCGTCCGCGAACGGCTGATGGACGCGATCGCGCACGCGCTCGGCCTCGACCCGGCCGAGGCGCGTCGGCGCAACCTCATTCCCGCCGCCGCCATGCCGTTCGACCGACGGCTTGATGCGCTGGGGGTGGAGGTGGAGTTCGATTCGGGCGATTACGCCGCGCTGCTCGACCGTCTGTTGGCGCGGATCGACTATGCGCGGCTTCGCGACTCGCTCGCCGCCCGCCGCGACGCCGGCGAACGGGTGGGCTGCGGCTTCGGCGTCTTCGTCGAGAAGAGCGGCCTCGGGCCGTTCGACGACGTGCGCATCGCCATCGACCGGAATGGCGACGTCGAGGTGGTCACCGGCGTCGCTTCGATCGGCCAGGGGGTCGAGACCGCGATGGCGCAGATCTGCGCCGACGCCCTGGGCGCGCCGCTCGACCGGATCACGGTGGTCCACGGCCAGACCGACCGGATCGAGCGCGGCATGGGCGCGTTCGCCTCGCGCGTGACGGTGATGACCGGCTCCGCGGTCCACTTGGCGGCGACCGCGCTCAAGGCACGGCTGGTGGAGGCGGCCGCGGCGACGCTCCAGGCGCGGCCCGAGGCGTTGGAGGCCGCCGACGGGATGATCCGGCTGCGCGGCGCGCCGCTCGCCCGGGGGTTGACGATGGCCGCGGCGGTTCGCGAGCGCGCCGCCGCCGGCGAGAGCGCGCTGGTCGAGAAGGCGACGTTCGACGCCGACCACATGACCTACCCCTACGGCGTCCATTTCGTCGTGGCCCGCGTCGATCCCGAGACGGCCGGCGTCGTACTGGAGCGCTTCGTCGTGGCCTACGACGTAGGCCGCGCGATCAACCCGGTGCTGGTCGAGGGCCAGATCGCGGGTGGGGCCGCGCAGGGTATCGGAGGAGCGCTGCTGGAGGAGTTCATCTACGACGAGGCCGGCCAGCCGCTTGCGACCAGCCTGATGGACTATCTGCTGCCGACCGTGGAGGAGGTGCCGGACATCGAGGCGGTCGTCTCCGAGACTGCGCCGAGCCCGCTCAACCCGCTCGGCGTCAAGGGTGCGGGCGAGGCCGGCATCGCCGCGGCCGGGGCCGCGATCGCGGCCGCGGTCGAGCAGGCGATCGGGCGTCCGGGCGCCATCGCGCGCCTCCCCATCACGCCGTCGCGGCTGCACGAGATCCTCCGCCAACCGCCGGACGAAGCCATCACGTCGACGTCAACGAAGGCATGACGTTTTTGTCTTCCTGCCTCTCGTTGGATCTCGAAGTCGGCAAGGAGGACGGCCGGATTCAGGCCTTCGCCGGGGTGCGCACGGACACGGACCGGCGCATCGTGTTTCGCGGCGGCGACTTGCCGGCGGCGTTGGCGAGACTGGACGACCTCGCCGACGGGGCATCCTTCGTTTTGGGCCACAACCTGATCGCCTTCGATCTGCCCTGTCTCGCCGCCGCGAAGCCCGGCCTGCGGCTGTTGCAGCTCCCGGCCGTAGATACGCTGCGCCTCAGCCCCCTCGCCTTTCCTCGTAATCCCTACCACCGCCTCGTCAAGCACTACCAGGACGGCGCCCTCAAGCGCGGACGGGTGAATGACCCGGAGCTCGACGCCCGCCTCGCGCTGGAGGTTTTCGGCGACCAGCGAAAGGCGTTGCGGGAAGCCGCGCCGGAACTGTTGACGGCGTGGCATTGGCTGGGCGCGCCGGAACCGGAAGGCAGGGATCGCGCCCTCGACGATCTCTTCTCCGAGCTTCGCGGCTCGCGCCGCCCCACCGACGCCGAGGCCGCGGCCGCGATCCACGGACGACTGGCCGGCATCTCCTGCGCGGCTCAAGGGCGACGGGCCGCGGACGGCGCGGCGGCCTCCGGCTGGGCGCTGGCCTATGCGCTGGCGTGGCTGTCAGTGGCGGGCGGCAATTCGGTCATGCCGCCCTGGGTGCGCCACCAGTTCCCGGAGGCCGGCCATCTGGTGCGCCGGCTCAGGGACACCGCCTGCAACGATCCCGGCTGCGGCTGGTGCCGGGAACGCCACGACGTCCGCAAGGAGCTCGCCCGCTGGTTCGGCTTCGCCGATTTCCGCCCGGAACCGGCGGACGACGACGGGCGCCCGCTGCAACGGGCCATCGTCGAGGCGGCGATGGCGGGAGAACATGCGCTCGGGATCCTGCCGACGGGTACGGGCAAGTCCCTCTGCTATCAGATTCCCGCCCTCTCCCGGTACGACAAGACGGGCGCCCTGACCGTGGCGATCTCGCCCCTGGTGGCGCTGATGGCGGACCAGGTGGCGGGGCTGGAGGCGCGGGGGATCGGCGCGTGCGTGACGATCAACGGGATGCTGTCGATGCCGGAGCGGTCCGACGCGCTGGACCGGGTCCGGCTGGGCGACGCGGGCATACTCATCGTCTCCCCGGAGCAGCTGCGCTCCCGTTCCCTGCGCCGGGCGCTCGACCAGCGCGAGATCGGCGGATGGGTCGTGGACGAAGCGCACTGCCTGTCGAGATGGGGACACGATTTCCGTCCCGATTACCGCTATCTGGGTCGCTTCATCCGGGAGAAGGCGGGCGTCGGGCCACCGCCGCCGGTGCTGTGCCTGACGGCGACCGCGAAGCCGGACGTGACGGAGGACATCGTCCGGCATTTCCGCGACAGGCTCGGCATCGAGCTGAAGGTCTTCGACGGCGGCGCCGAACGTCGCAACCTGACGTTCGAGGTGACGCCCACGTCGGGCGGAGAGAAGCTCGCCCATGTCCACCAGGTCCTGGCGTCGTATTTGCCGCCGGACGCGCCGGGCGGCGCCATCGTCTATTGCGCGACGCGCCAGCGGAGCGAGGAAGTCGGGGAGTTCTTGCAACTGAAGGACGTCGCGGCGGAGCATTTCCACGCGGGCCTGTCGCCGGAGACCAAGAAAGACGTGCAGCGGCGCTTCATCGACGGCGAGCTGCGCGCGATCGCCGCGACCAACGCCTTCGGCATGGGTATCGACAAGCCGGACGTGCGTCTCGTCGTCCACGCCGACATCCCGGATTCCCTGGAGAACTACCTCCAGGAGGCAGGACGCGCCGGACGGGACGGCGCGGCGGCGCGTTGCGTGCTGATGTACGCGGCGCCGGACGACGTGGAGCGCCAGTTCCGCATGTCGGCCCGCTCGCGGCTCTCCAGAGCCGAGATCCATGGCGTTCTCAGGGCGCTGCGCAACCTGGACCGCAGGAAGCGCCTGGACGGCGAAGTGGTGGCGACCGCCGGCGAGATACTCGGCGAGGACGAGGACGAAGCTTTCGAACGCGACTCCGCCACGGACGACACCCGCGTGAGAACCGCCATCGCCTGGCTGGAGGAAACGGGGCTGCTGACCCGGGAGGAGAACGTGGTCCAGGTATTCCCGTCGTCGCTCCGGGTCGGCTCGGTCGACGAGGCCCGCGCGAAGCTGGAAGGGAGAACCGTCGCGAAGGCGTATATCGGGCAATTGCTGCGCATTGTGGAGTCCTTGATCGGAGCCGATGTCGACGAAGGCGTGAGCACCGACGAACTGATGGGCGTATCAGGCCTGAGCCCCGAAGGCGTGCGCGGTGCGCTGTACGATCTCGAGAGGCTGGGCGTCTCGGACAACGATACGGCGCTGACCGCGTTCGTCCACGCGGGCGTGGAGCGCGCCTCGCTCAAGCGCCTGGAGCGAGCGGCGGCGCTGGAGACTGCCCTGATCGCCCACATGCGCGAGGCGGCGCCGGACCATGGCAAGGGGGACACGTCGTCGTTGCATCTGCGTATCGCCGCGCAGATCCTGCGGGACGAGGGCTTGGCCGATACGTTGCCGGATCGGCTGTGGCGTATCGTCCGCGGCATCGCCCGAGACGGTCGCGGGGAGGACGGCGCTGCGGGCAGCCTGACGGCGCGAAAGCGGGACGCGGAGACGGTGCAGGTAACGCTCCGGCGCGAGTGGCGAGCACTGGAGGAGACTGCCCGCCTGCGGCGCGAGGGAGCGGCGCGCCTGCTGGATCATCTCCTCGCCTGCCTGCCGCCCGGCAGCCGGGGCGCGGACCTGCTGGCCGAAACCACGGTTGGCAAGCTGACCCGGGCGATCGAGTCCGATCTGGCTCTGAAAGGCCGGGTCAGGAATCCCGACAAGCTCCTCAACCGCGCCCTCCTGTGGTTGCACGAGCAGGACGTCATCCGCCTCAACAAGGGTCTCTCGGTGTTTCGTCAAGCCATGACCATCCGTCTGGAGCGGCGGGGACGGCGCGGTTTCGCCAAGGCGGACTTCGAGCCCCTCGCCCTTCATTACAAGAGACGTGTTCTGCAGATCCACGTGGTGGCGGAGTTCGCCGAACGTGGTCTCGTCGACGCGAACGAGGCGCTGCGCCTAGCGATGGATTACTTCACTCTGAAGGAAGAAGAGTTTCTCCGCCGCTGGCTGCCCGGCCGGGATCGGGAGATCGGCCGTGAAACTACGCCCGAGTCCTGGCGGACGATCGTCGAGAGCCTGGGCAACCCTATCCAGCAACGCATCGTCGCGGACGACCGGGACCAGACCAACGTGCTGGCGCTCGCCGGCCCGGGTTCCGGCAAGACCCGGGTGCTGGTGCATCGCATCGCCTACCTGATACGCGCGAGGCGCGAGAACCCCCGCGGCATCCTGGCCCTGGCCTACAACCGGCACGCGGCGGTCGACATCCGCCGTCGTCTCCAGGACCTCATCGGCGGCGACGCGCGGGGCGTGACCGTGCTCACCTGCCACGCGATGGCCATGCGGCTGGCCGGCGCCAGCTTCACGGGCCGCGCGGAGCGTCCCGACGACGACGTGTTCCGGGAGGTGATGCGCCGCGCGACGAAGGCGCTGCGCGGCGAGGACCTCTCGCCGGAGGAAGCGGACGAGCGGCGAGGACGGCTGCTGGCCGGATTCCGCTGGATCCTGGTGGACGAGTACCAGGACATCGGCAAGGACCAGTACGAGTTGATCTCGGCGCTGGCCGGACGGACGCTCGACGACGAGGCGGGCAAACTCACCCTGTTCGCGGTCGGGGACGACGACCAGAACATCTACGCCTTCAACGGCGCCTCGGTGGAGTACATCCGCCGTTTCGAGGCGGATTACGGACCCAGGCCGATCTATCTCACCGACAACTACCGTTCCACCGCCCACATCGTCGAGGCCGCCAACGCGATGATCGCGCCGGCGCGCGAACGGATGAAAGCCGGGCGTCCCATCCGCATCGACCGGGCGCGGGCGAAGGACCCGGGGGGAGGAAGGTGGGAGAAACTGGATCCGGGGTCGCGAGGCCGGGTGCAGATCCTGCCGGCGGGCCGCGACCCGGTCCGGCAGGCGCGAACCGTCATGGCCGAGCTGTTGCGGCTCGCCGACCTGTCGCCGGATTGGGACTGGTCCCGGTGCGCCGTGATCGCGCGTGAGTGGTCCTATCTGGTTCCGGTGCGCGCGTTCTGCGAGACGCGCGGCATCCCGGCGTGGCTGGGGGATGAGGAAATTCCAGGCTTCTGGCGCCTGCGCGAGACCCGCGCGTTCATCGCGTGGCTGCGCGGCCTGGAGGCCGGCGTCGTCGACGGCGCGGCCCTCCGCGACTGGGCGGACTCGCGGCCGACGAACCTCTGGAACGAGCTTCTCCGGCAGGCCGTCGACGAACACGCCCTGGAGACCGGCGGCGCGGAAACTCCTACAGGCCATTTCCTCGAATGGTTGGCGGAATGGGGCCAGGACATCCGCCGACGCCAGCGCGGACTGCTGCTGCTGACCGCGCACCGCGCCAAGGGTCTGGAGTTCGACCATGTCGCCGTGCTGGACGGCGGCTGGGACCGCATCGGGCGCGGCGAAGACCCGGACGAGGCCCGAAGGCTGTACTACGTGGCGATGACGCGCGCCCGGGAGACCCTCGCGCTCGCCCGGTTCGACGGACCCCATCGGTTGCAGGACGCGCTGCTCGACAAGCCCTGCGTTCTGCGTCGCGAGCCGAGCGAGCTTCCGCCCGCGGACGAGGCGCTGGAGCGCCACTTCGTCCGGCCGGGCCTGAAAGACGTCGATCTCGGTTTCGCCGGACGACGGGACGCCCGCCAGCCGGTGCATCGCGCCATCGCCGCGCTGTCTCCCGGCGACTCCCTGGGGACGCGCGTGAACGCCGGGCGCTGGGAACTGCTGAACCCGGAGGGCATCGTGGTCGGGCGTCTCGCCCGGAGCTTCGCGCCTCCGACCGGGACACGGCGCCGATCCGCCTCGGTCCTGGCCGTCACGGGATGGAGCCAGGAGGCATCGCCGTCGGAATACCGCGACGGCCTGAAATGCGATTCCTGGGAAGTGATCGCGCCGGAGCTGGTGTTCGAGCCAGCCCGTTGATCGGATTCTTCCGTCCCCGCGTCACGTATCCGAGTCATATCGCCGATCCGAAAGAGGCGGAATCGCTCGATCTCGCCGGGCGGCCGCGCTGCGCCGGTCCGCCGGCCCTTCGCGCGCCTTCTGGACTCGGCGCGATGCCCGCGCCATAGTCGGGCGGGAGGCAGAGAGGTGCGGCGATGGCGCTGACCCCTGAGATCGTGTTCGAACGGATCGACGGCATCCACCGGGAGAAGCCGATCTACGGTCATCCGCTGTGGGCCGGGATGCTCGACGACAGCCTGTCGCTCGACCAGATCCGGTATTTCTGCAAGCAGCATGGCTGCCTGCCGCTGCACAACCACAACTATCACGGCCGACTCTACGTCGTTTGCCCCGATCCCGAATGGCGCGAGGAGATCGCGACCGTCGCCTATGAGGAAGCCACCGGCCGCCTGTTCGCCGGCGGCGTCTCGCATCACAGGCTCTATCTCGACTACGCCGCGTCGCTCGGCATCGGACGCGAGGAGATGTATGCGACCGTCTTCTGCGGCGGTGTGCAGGCGTTCATGGCCTATTTCTCCGGCATTTGCGGCAAGTCCTTCCTCGAAGGCGTGTCCGCGCACATGCTGGCCGGCGAGGCGCCGATCCCCGGCACCTACGGTCGCATCGCCGGCCGGCTGAAGGCGCGGTTCGGGCTTTCGGACAAGGATGTCGCCTATTGGACCGTGCACGACACCGCCGACGACGAGCATTCGGACGTGGGGGCGCGCCTGCTCGATAAATTCGCCCGGACCGAGGACGATTTGCGGCTGGTGATCGAGACCGTCCAGGCGATGATCGACGTGATGCACCTGATGTACGACGACATCTGGGCCAACATGCGGAAGATCGAGGCGAGCCGGGCGGCGTGACGGCGACCGTCGGGGGTCAGGCGCGCGCGATCACGCGAACGAACGCGAAGGGCGCGGCGCCCAGAGCGAGCAGCGCCATCGCCAGCGTGAGGCCCGTGGCGTAGCCGCCGGTCACGTCGTACAGGAAGCCGCCCAGCCAAGCGCCCGCGGCCCCGCCCAGCCCCATGCCGACCGTGATGAAGCCGTAGATGCGGCCGAACTGCGCGCCGCGGAAGATCGTCGCGGCGATGGTGGACATCGCCGGCCCGCGGCAACCGAACGTGCCGCCGAACAGGACCACGAACAGCCCGATCAGGACCGGCGACCGCAGCTGGGCGACCGCCATCAGACAGCCGATGCCGGCGATCGTGAGGGCGTAGCTGATGATGACCGCCCGCGGCCGGCCGATACGGTCGCCCAGCCAGCCGAAGCCGACCATGCCGGCGGGCACGACCAACCCGACCAGCCCGTAGATCTCCGCCGCCGTCCGGGAGTCGTAGCCGGCCTCGACCAGATAGGCCGGCGTCTGGAGAAACACCAGGAACATCCCCATGGAGGTGCACGCGAAGGTGAAGGCCATGCTCCAGAAGGCGGGCGTCCCCAGGGCGTCCCGCAGGTCGGGTCCGCCGGCTTGCCGGCGCGCGCGACCCGTCGGCGCGCCGATGCCGGGGCGTCCGGCCAGCGCGTCGCGCCAGCGGAAGACGAGGAACAGCGGCAGCAGCGCAGCGACGCCCAGGCCCAGCAGCAGATAGGCCGACCGCCATCCATGCAGGTCGATCAGCGTCTGGGTCGTGGGGCCGAGGACCAGGATGCCGGCGCCGCTCGCCGAATGGGCGATCGCGAGCGCGGTGTTCAGACGCGCGCGGAACCAGCGGCTGAGCAGCGCCGTCATGGGCACGAAGCCGGCGCAGCCGGCGGCGATGCCCATTGCGATCCCGACGGTCAGATGAAACTGCCACAACGCCTCCGCGCGCGAGGCGATCAGGGCCGCGGCGGAGGCGAGCATGACCCCCAGCAACATCACCTGCAGCGGACCCCAACGGTCGGAGAGGAAGCCGATCAACGGTCCCGACAAGCCGACGACGGCGAAGGCGAAGGAGTAGACGCTCGACGCCTCGCCCCGGCTCCAGCCGAAATCGCCGGCGAGCGGCAGCAGGAAGATCGGGTACGTCTCCTGCAGGCCGCGCACGCCGGCATAGCAGGCGAAGCACAGGGCCAGCATCGTCAGGGCCATACGCACGGGCCGGTGCGGCCCCGTCGTTCCGGCCGGCATGGCTGCGTCGTCCCCGATGAAGAGGTCCGGAGCCCGGGCGGGCCGGGACGCTGGTGGAGCCGAGGGGAGTCGAACCCCTGACCTCGACATTGCGAACGTCGCGCTCTCCCGACTGAGCTACGGCCCCACGGACGGGGATAATGGGAGCGGCGGGCGCGGCCGTCAAGACGGGCGCGCGCGAAGACCGGGACAATCGTTCGAGCGGCGGGCGCCGGGCCGGCGAGGCGCCCGACTTGCCGGGGTGGCGAATCGGCGCCGCCTCGATCATACTCGGCGGCATGTCACCGCGAGCCGTCCGCATAGCGGCGTTCGCCGCGATCTCGGCCGCCGCCGTCGCCATCTTCCTGGCGGCGCAGCATTGGCGCGCGGGCGGCGGCGGGGCCGGGTTCGCCAGGATCGGCGGCCCGTTCACGCTGATCGACCAGGACGGGCGGACGCGGACCGATGCCGATTTCCGCGGCCGGCACATGCTGGTCTATTTCGGCTACACCTATTGCCCGGACGTGTGCCCGACGGCGCTCAGCGACATGGCCATCGCGCTCGACGAGATCGGCGCCGACGCGACGAAAGTCCGGCCGGTCTTCGTTACCGTGGACCCGGCGCGGGACACCCCGGCGAGGCTCAAGGATTACGTCGCCAACTTCCACCCCCGTCTGGTGGGGCTCACCGGATCGGACGACGCCATCGCGCGCGCCGCCAAGGCCTATCGCGTATATTACGCCAAGGCGCGGGATTCGGGCTCGGCCGCGGACTATCTGATGGACCACAGTTCGATCATCTACCTGATCGGCCCGGACGGCCGCTACGTCGCCCATTTCAGCCACGGCGCGCCGGCGGAGCGCATCGTCGCGGCGCTCCGCGACGCCCTGTCCTGACCGGCGCCGTCGGCGATGGGCGAGAAGCCGTTCTGGCAGCGCAAGACGCTCGACGAGATGACGGCGGAGGAGTGGGAGTCGCTGTGCGACGGCTGCGCGCGCTGTTGCCTGATCAAGTTGGAAGACGCGGCGACGGGCGACGTCTCCTATACCGATATCGCCTGCCGGCTTCTCGATCACGGGCGTTGCCGCTGCACCCGCTACGAAGAACGCGGCCGGCTGGTGCCGGGCTGTGTGACGCTGACGCCGGAACTGGTGAGGACCACCCGCTGGCTGCCGTCGAGCTGCGCCTATCGCCTGATCGCCGAAGGACGGGAGCTCTCCTGGTGGCATCCGCTGATCTCGGGCGATCCCGAGACGGTGCATCGGGCGGGAATCTCGGTGCGCGGCCGCACGACGCCGGAGCGACGGGAGCTGGACCCCGAAGACCGCATCGTCGCTTGGCCCGAGTGAACGCATTGGAACGGCGCCGTCCACCGCCGGCCCGTCCGCCGCTCCGTCAGTCGCCGATCCCCTGGTTGCCGCCGGCGGCGGGCGGTCGTGGGCCGGGGCGGTCGAGCGACGACGCCGGGCGGCTGCGATGCGCATCGCGCATGAAGGCGCGCCAGAGTCGCGCCGGCAGCCCGCCCCCGGTCACCCGTTTCATCGGCCGTCCGTCGTCGTTGCCGACCCACACGCCGGCGACCAGATCGGCGGTGTAGCCGACGAACCAGGCGTCGCGGAAATCCTGGCTGGTCCCGGTCTTTCCCGCGGCGGGCCAGCCAAGCGCCGCGGCGCGTCCGGTGCCCTCGGTGATGACCGCGGCCAGCATTTCGTCGAGGGAAACGACGTGCCGCGCGTCGACGACCCGGCCGCCGCCCGGTCCCGCTCGCCGGTAGAGCGCGCGACCGGTCTTGTCGCGGATCTCGACGATGCCGTGAGGCCACGCTGCGCGACCGCGGTTGGCGAGCGCCGCGTAGGCGGCGGTCAGCTCCAGGAGCGTCACCTCGCCGGCGCCCAGCGCGGCGCTGGGATGGGCCGCGAGCTTGCTGGTGATGCCCAGCCGGCGCGCCGCGGCGGCGACGTTGCCGCGCCCGGCGCGCTCGGCGACGCGGACCGCGACGCTGTTGAGCGAATGCGCGAACGCGGTGCGCAGCTCGACGGGGCCGCGGAACCGACCGTCGTAGTTGCGCGGCCGCCAGCCGCCGACGCTGACCGGACCGTCCACGATCCGGTCGCGCGGCCCGATCCCGGCTTCGAGCCCGGCCAGATAGACGAACAGCTTGAACGCCGATCCGGGTTGGCGGAGCGCCTGGGTGACGCGGTTGAACTGGCTCTCGGCGAAGCTCCGGCCGCCGACCATCGCCCGCACTGCGCCGTCCGGGGCGAGCGCCACCAGGGCCGCCTGGGACGCGCGCCGCGCTGGGCCGTAGCGGGCGAGAGTCGCCCTCAGCCGCTGCTCGGCGGCGCGCTGCAGGCGCACGTCCAGCGTGGTGACGACGATCAGGTCGCGGTCGGCATGGCCGATATAGTCCGCCGCGCGATCCAGCACCCAATCGACGAAGTAGCGCCCCGACACGCCGGTGCGGGGAACTATGCGCAGCTTCCCCCGCAGGGCGCGCCGGGCCGCCTCCTCGGTGAGAAAGCCGGCATCGACCATGGCGCGCAGCACGCGCCGGGCGCGTCGCTTCGCGGCCTCCGGGTCGCGCGTGGGCGCATAGCGCGACGGCGCCTTGAGCAGCCCGGCCAACACCGCCGCCTCCAGGAGGTCGAGCCGCCCGACCGGCTTGCCGAAATAACGCTGCGCCGCCGCGGCGACGCCGTAGGCGCCGGCGCCGAGATAGACGCGGTTGGCGTAGATGGTGAAGATCTGCCGCTTGGTGAACTCCGCCTCGAGCCAGAGGGCGACCAGCAGCTCCTGCACCTTGCGGCGCAGGGTGCGCGCGTGGGTGAGGAACAGGTTCTTCGCCAGCTGTTGGGTGATCGTGCTGCCGCCCTGGCGGATGGAGCCCGCGCGCAGGTTGGCGAACGCCGCCCGCGCGAGGCCCCACGGATCGAAACCGGAATGGTCGAAGAAACGGCGGTCCTCGATCGCGACCACCGCCTGGACGAGATGCGGCGGCAGATCGGCGAAGCGCGCCGGCGCGCCGTAAAGGTCGCCGCGCTGGGCCAGCAGCGCGCCGTCGGCGGCGAGAATGGTCATCGACGGACGCCGCGCGCCGGTATCGAGGCTGCCCACATCGGGCAGATCCCAGGCGTACCAGGCTAGGAGTCCGCCGAAGCCGAGCAGCGCCCAGAGAACGCAGACGAGCGACCATCGGAGCAGGCGGCGTCCGGTCCGTCGTCGGCGCGGCGGCGGACCGCCGCTCCGGGCGGATTTTCGGGTTCGACGCGCCATCCTCCTATATCTAGTATGGATCGGGTGCCGAGACCAAGAATGTAGAGGCGATATCGACCCGCAACCGAGCTCCTCGGCCAGGATCAGGGTGCGTCCGGCGCAACCGGACGACGCCGAAGCGGTCGCGCGCATGGCGTGCGCATCCAGCGTCGCCGACGGCGGCCGCCCCTCCTGCCTCACCGCCGCGCGCTTCCGGCGCGACGGCTTCGGCGAGCGGCCGGCCTTCGCCGCGATGGTCGCCGAGATCGACGACCGGGTCGTCGGATACGCGGTCTATTACCCCGGCTACGACACGGACAGCGCGACCCGCGGGGCCTATCTCGCCGATCTGTACGTCGCCGAGGATCGGCGCCGTCTGGGCGCCGGTCGCGCTCTCGTCGCCGCGATCGCCCGGCGCTGCCGGACGCAGGGGGGGCGCTGGCTGTTCTGGTCGGTGCTGAAACGCAACCGCGGCGCGCGGCGCTTCTATCGCAAGATCGCGCCCGAGCTCAGGGGCGCCATCCTGTGCGCGGCTTTCGGCGAGACCTTCGACCGGATCGCGGACATGGCGGACTGACGCGGCCCGCGCCCGGCGGACCCGCTACCAATCGAACCGCCGGACGACCGCGAAACGGAGGACGCCGAGCTTGTTCTCCACGTCGTAGGAGACGGGCCGTCGGGGGGTTCCGCGCCCGCAGCAGCTGCCGTCGCCGGATCGGTTCGCGGCATGGGTGGTCCGCCCGAAATCCATATACGAGGCTTCGAGTCGCAGCGTCCAGCGGTCGGCGACGGAGGCTTCCACGCCGACCCCGACCACCCAGCCGATTTCCGTCGAGCCGTCGCGAAAGGAATCGTCGGGGTCCAACCGCCACGGCGTGGGCCGCGGCGGCTGGACGCTGCGATCGAGGCCGCGGTCGAGATCGGTCAACGAATTGTCGATCCGCGCGACCGCAAGCCCGGCGGCGGCGAAGACCGTCGCCGGCCCCACCGCATGTTCGATCCCGCCGCGGGCCGTCGCGACCCATCGGAACTTCGACTCCACCGTCTCATCGGCGCCTCCGGGGGGGAGGGGAGGGACGACGGGGCTGGGGTCGATCGCATTCGTCTTCGCCGACAGGCGGCCGAGCATGCCGTCCAGCTCGATCCGGAACGGCGCGCCGCCGATCTCGAACCTCTGGCCGATCAGGAAGCCGCCGAACGGCCCGTCGTCGCCGTAATCGGTGACCGCGCCCGGATTGCCCCAGTCCGAGAAGCCGTCGGCGTCGACGATGCGGCTGTCCGCCCGCCCGGCGCCGACGAAGACGCCGGCGTAGGGTCCCGCCCGATCGAGCGCGGCGGCGCCCCCGGCGTCGGCGGGCCCGCCGGCGGCGAACAGCAGCAGAGCCGGCAGCGTCCAAACGGCGCGGCGTAGCGAGCGATCCGGTGCGCGCATGTCCGGATTCTCCCGTCAGACGTCCAGGTTCACGACCTTGAGGGCGTTGGTCTGGATGAACTTCCGCCGCGGCTCGACGACGTCGCCCATCAGGGTCGAGAACATGTTTTCCGCCTCGTCGGCATGGCCGATCTTGACCTGGAGCAGCGAGCGCGCGTCGGGATCGAGCGTCGTCTCCCACAGCTGATCCGGGTTCATCTCGCCGAGCCCCTTGTAGCGCTGGATGGCGACGCCCTTGCGTCCCAGCTCGAGCACGGCGTCGATCAGGCCGATCGGACCGGTGACGCGGTGGCGCCTGTCCTTGGTCGCGAGCGCCACCGGGCGCCGGTAGACCGCCTGGAGATCGGCCGCCATGTCGTCGAGCCGATGCGCATCCGCGCTTCGCACCAGCGCGCCGTCGATGACGTGATGCTCGGTCACGCCGCGCAGCGTGCGCCGGAACGAGAAGCCGCCGCCCTCGGCGATCTCCGCGCTCCAGCCCCGCTCGGCTTCCGGCGCGAGGCCGTCGAGGCGGCGCGCGACGGCTTCCACGACCAGCCGCGCCTGATCGGGCGAGGCGAGGAGCTCCGGCTTGAACGCGCCGAGGATCGCGGCCTGCTCGATCAGGTCGGGGTTGGACAGGCGCTTGAGCAGCGGCGTCATCAGGCGGCGGGCGCGAAGCGCCCGGCGCACGGTCTCGCGGAGGTCCTCCGCTCCGATCCGCAACCCGTCGGACGCTTCGAGCACGCAGTCCTTGGTGCCCGCCTCGACCAGGAAGTCGTCGAGCGCCGCCTCGTCCTTGAGATAGACCTCCTCGCCGCCCCGCTTGGCGCGGAACAGCGGCGGCTGAGCGATATAGAGATAGCCGCGTTCGATGATGTCGAGCATCTGCCGGTAGAAGAAGGTCAACAGCAGGGTGCGGATGTGGCTGCCGTCCACATCGGCGTCGGTCATGATGACGATCTTGTGGTAGCGGATCTTGTCGATTTCGAAGTCCTCATGGCCGATCCCGGCGCCGAGGGCGGCGATCAGCGTGCCAAGCTCGGCCGAGCTCAGCATCTTGTCGAACCGGGCGCGTTCGACGTTGAGTATCTTGCCGCGCAGCGGCAGGATCGCCTGGTTGGCGCGGTTTCTCGCCTGCTTCGCGGAACCGCCGGCGGAATCGCCCTCGACGATGAACAGTTCCGCGGCCGCCGGGTCGCGTTCCTGGCAGTCGGCGAGCTTGCCCGGCAGGGTGGATATGTCGAGCGCGCCCTTGCGGCGCGTCAGCTCGCGCGCCTTCCGCGCGGCCTCGCGCGCGGCGGCGGCCTCGGCCACCTTGGCGACGATCTTGCGCGCCTCGGCCGGGTGCTCCTCGAACCATTCGCCGAGTTTCTCGCCGACGATGCCCTCGACGACGTTGCGGACTTCGGACGAGACCAGCTTGTCCTTGGTCTGCGACGAGAATTTGGGATCCGGCACCTTCACCGAGAGCACGCAGGTCATGCCTTCCCGCGCGTCGTCGCCGGTGAGGGTGACCTTCTCCTTCCGGGTCATGCCGCCGGCCGCGGCGTAGCCGTTGACGGTGCGCGTCAACGCCGCGCGGAACCCCGCCAGATGGGTGCCTCCGTCGCGCTGCGGAATGGTGTTGGTGAAGCACAGCGTGGTCTCGTGGTAGCTGTCCGACCACTCCAGGGCGGCATCGACCGAGACCCCGTCGCGCTCTCCGGCGATGGCGATCGGCGGGTCGAACAGCGGCGTCTTGCCGCGATCGAGATAGCGCGCGAACGCCTGCGTCCCGCCGTCGTACCGCATCTCCGCTTCCCGCGACTCGACCCCGCGGGCGTCGCGCAGGACGAGCTTTACGCCGGAATTGAGAAACGCCAGCTCGCGCAGCCGATGTTCGAGCATGGCGAAGTCGAATTCGGTCTTCGAGAACGTCCGCCGCGACGGCAGAAACGTCACCTCGCTGCCGGTGCGGTCGCCCGCCTCGCCGACGACGGCGAGCGGCGCTGCGGCGACGCCGTCTGCGAAACGGACCCAGTGCTCCTTGCCGCCGCGCCAGATGCGCAGCTGGAGCGATTCCGAGAGCGCGTTGACGACCGAGACGCCGACGCCGTGGAGCCCGCCCGATACCTTGTAGGAATTGCGATCGAACTTGCCGCCGGCATGGAGCTGGGTCATGATGACTTCGGCGGCCGAGATCCCCTCCTCCTCGTGGATCTCGACCGGGATGCCGCGCCCGTCGTCGCCGATCGTCACCGAGCCGTCGCCGTTGAGCGTCACGTCGATCGTGCTGCAATAGCCGGCGAGCGCCTCGTCGATCGCGTTGTCCACGACCTCGTACACCATATGATGCAGCCCGGAGCCGTCATCGGTGTCGCCGATATACATGCCGGGTCGCTTGCGCACCGCCTCCAGCCCGCGCAAGACCTTGATCGAGTCGGCGCCGTAGGCGTCGTCCTCGATCGCCGGGAGCGCCGGGTCGGCGGGCGCGGTCATCGGCGGCGCCGCATCACCCGGCCGGCGTCACGGCGGCGTCGGCGACGCGGAAAAACTGGGCGCGGCCGCCGAGCGGGCGGAACGCGGCCTCGTCGGTCCCGGTCATCCAGGCTTGGGCGCCCAGTGCGTCGACCTCTTCGAACAGCGCCGCCCGCCGCGCCGGATCCAGATGCGCCGCGATCTCGTCGAGCAGCAATATCGGCGCCCGGCCGCGTTCGAGCGCCTGAAGCCGGGTGTTGGCGAGCACGATGCGGACCAGCAGCGACTTCTGCTCGCCGGTGGAGCACAGCCGGGCCGGCGCGTCGGTGGCCGCGTCGCGGCAGGCCAGATCGCTGCGATGGATGCCGAGCGTGGCGCGGCCGGCCTCGGCGTCCGCCCGCCGCCGCGCCGCCAGGCCGGCGCGAAAGCGCTCCTCCGCTTCGAGCGCGGGAGCCGCCGCCAGCCAGGAGTCGATCTCACAGACGAGCGACAGCGAGGCCGCGGGAAACGGACCGACTCCTCCGGCGCAGGCGGCGTCGAGCCGCGCCGCGCAGCGGCGGCGGGCGGCCGCGACGGCGACGCCGTCCTCCGCCATACCCCGCTCCAGAGCCGCGATCCAGGCGCCGTCCGCGGCGCCCGTTCCATTCAGCAGCCGGGTGCGCTGGCGCATGCGCCGTTCGTAGACGGCGAGCCGGCGCGCATGGGTGGGGTCGAAGCCGTTCACCAGCCGGTCGAGGAAGCGCCGCCGGTCCGCCGCCGGCCCGGCGAACAGCCGCTCCATCTCGGGCGTGAGCCAGACCGCATCGACCCGTTCGCCGAGTTCGGACTGGCTGGCGGAATCGCAGCCGTCGATTTTGACCGTGCGACGGTCCGTTTCGGGACCGCCGGGGCCGAGGCCGGTGCCGATCTCGACCCACTCGTCGCCGTCAGACAAGGTCGCCGCGGCGGCCCAGCGGCGCGCGCCGTCGCCCCCCGCGGCCGCGGCGGCGCGGTAGGTCACGTCGGCCAGCCGGGCGCGCCGAAGCCCGCGGCCGGGGGCGAGGAAGGACAGGGCTTCGAGAAGGTTCGTCTTGCCGGCTCCGTTCGGGCCGGTCAGCACCACCGGCCGCTCGTCCGCCGCCAGCCGGAGATGCCGGTAGCAGCGAAACTCGGTGAGGACGAGTCGGCGCACGGCGAGCCGCCCCGCGCGCGCGGGGGCGGGCACGATCGGCAGCGGCGCGCCCAGCGCAGCCGTCCCTATACGCGGAGCGGCATCAGGACATACATCGCGGCCGGGTCGGCCGTGTCCTGGACCAGCGTCGGCGACGCCCCGTCGGCGAGCTTGAAGCGGGCGCCGTCGGCGCCGATCTGCTCGGCGATGTCGAGCAGATAGCGCGCGTTGAAGCCGATCTCAATCGGGTTGTCGGCGTAATCGACCTCGAGCTCCTCGCTGGCGCTTCCCGCCTCGGGGCTGGTCGCCGAGAGGACCAGGCTGCCGCGATCCAGCGTCAGCTTGACCCCCCGCCCCTTATCGGTGGTGATCGTCGATACCAGATCGACGGCGTGGGCGAACGCCCGCGCGTCCACCTGGAGGGTTTTGTCGTTGCCCAGCGGGATGACCCGTTCGTAGTCGGGAAAGGTCCCGTCGATCAGCTTCGACGTCAGCACCGCGCCGCCGAACGCGAACCGCATCTTGGTCTCCGACACGGCGACCTCGATCTCGGCCTCGCCGTCCACGTCCTCGATCAGCTTGCGGAGTTCGCCCACGGTCTTGCGCGGCACGATCACGCCGGGCATGCCCTCGGCCCCCTGGGGCAGCGGCATCTCGACGCGAGCGAGCCGATGGCCATCGGTGGCGACGATGCGCAGCAGGCCGACGCCGTCGGCCTCGGTGGGATGGACGTAGATCCCGTTCAGATAGTAGCGGGTCTCTTCCGTCGACATGGCGAAGCGCGTGCGATCGATCAGCCCCCGGAACGCATCCGACGGCAGGCCGAACCGGCAGGGCAGGTCGCCTTCGGCCATGGCCGGGAAGTCCTCCGCCGGGAGCGTCATCAGCGACAGGCGCGAGCGTCCGCACTTGACCGTGAGCCGGTTCTGTTCGCCGCCGCTGTCCATCTGGATCTGGGCGCCTTCCGGCAGCTTGCGCACGATGTCGTGGAAGGTGTGCGCCGGAACCGTCGTGGCGCCGTCCTGGGATATTTCCGCCGGGACCGAATCGACGATCGCCAGGTCCATGTCGGTGGCGGTCAGAGCGAGCGCGCCGTCGCGCGCGGTCAGCATGACGTTCGACAGGATCGGGATCGTCGTCCGACGCTCGACGACGCCCTGGATGTGGGTGAGGGACTTCAGCAGCGCGCTGCGTTCGATGACGAGTTGCATGGCTTCACGATGCCGCTGTTGTGCCGTCGGCGGCGAGCCGACCGGCGGGAGAGAGTCGAGTATACCACAGCCCCCCGGAGTCCGAAGGGGCTTCGGCGGCGATCCGGCCCGGGAATCGCCGGGCGCGCGGCGATCCTTCGCGTCGCTTCGGCATCCGCGCGGGCGAAATCCGCGCCCATGAACGGGAGCGGCGCTTCCATCGTTTTCGCCGACGCGCGGGCGAAGCAGTCGCCGACATTCGGCGCCGCCCGCCGTCAGCTCTCCAGCATGCGCCGGAGGAGATCGACGTCCTCCCCGAAATCGGCGTCGGCCCGGCGCAGCTCCTCGACCTTCTTCACCGCGTGGATGACCGTGGTGTGATCGCGGCCGCCGAACTGGCGGCCGATCTCTGGCAGCGACCGCGAGGTGAGCTGCTTGGCCAGGAACATCGCCACCTGGCGCGGCCGGGCGACGGCGCGGGAACGGCGCGCCGAATGCATGTCGGCGACGCGGACGTTGAAATGCGCCGCGACCCGCTTCTGGATCTCCTCGATCGTGACGCGGCGGTCGTGCGCCCGCAACAGATCCTGCAGCACTTCCTGGCAGGTCTCCAGGGTGATGTCGCGGCCGACGAGCTGGGCGTGGGCCACGATCCGGTTGAGCGCCCCTTCCAGTTCGCGCACGCTGGTGGTGATCTTGTGGGCCAGAAACTCCGTCACCCTGGCCGGAATCTCCACCCCCAGCTGCTCCGCCTTGGACTGGAGGATGCCGACCCGCAGCTCGTAGGTCGTCGCATGGATGTCGGCGACCAGGCCCCAGCCGAGCCGGGAGCGAAGCCGCTCCTCCATACCTTCCAGATCCGACGGCGATTTGTCCGCCGAGACGATCACCTGCCGGTTGCTGTCCACCAGGGTGTTGAAGGTATGGAAGAACTCCTCCTGCGTGGATTCCTTGCCGTTGATGAACTGGACATCGTCGATCATCAGCACGTCGACCGACCGGAACCGTTCCTTGAACGCCATGGTGTCCTGGAACCGGAGCGCCCGGATGAACTGGTACATGAACTTCTCGGCCGACAGATAGACCACCCGACGGTTTGGCTGGCGTTTGCGGATGTACCAGGCGATGGCGTGCATCAGATGGGTCTTGCCGAGCCCGACGCCGCCATAGAGGAAGAGCGGATTGTAGGTCGCGGTGGACGAATCGGCGACCCGCCGGGCGGCGGCGTAGGCCAGCTCGTTGGGCTTGCCGACGACGAAATTCTCGAACACGAAGCGCGGGTCCAGGGCGCCGGCGAACGCATCTTCGGCGTCGGCCTGGCGGCGGCCGGCGCGGGACTCTTCGGGGCCGGACTCCGCGGCCGCGGCGGCCGACGGCCGGCGTGCGGGCGTATGCGGCTCGACCAGGATGTCCAGCCCGCGCAGGTCGGCGTCTTCGTCGCGCCACAACTCGCCGATGCGGTCGGCGTAGTGCCCGGCGATCCAGTCGCGCATGAACTTCGTGGGCGCGCGCAGGCGGACGGTCCCGTCCCGGATCTCGACGAGGGTCAGCGGCTTGAGCCAGCTCCGGTAGGCGGATTCGCCGACTTCGGCGCGCAGCGCGCCGCGGATGCGCGCCCACTGCGCAGCGACCCGCGGGGTGACGGCGCTTCCGGTCATGTTCAGCCCTGTATCCAGGGAAGACCGTAAAACTTCCATCCGTCTACGGTGGAGCGATGCCCCTCGGCGTCGCGCGGGCCTTCGAAGCCGCCGCCGACATTGTAGCAAGCGCGGTAGCCGACGGCCGTCATCGCGATGGCCGCGGCGCGCGAGCGCGTGCCCGAACGGCAGAGGAACAGCAGCGGGGCGGCGGCGTCCACGCCCGCCGCGGTTACGGCGCCGACGAAATCCGGGTTCAACTCCATCCCCGGATAGACTTGCCAGGGGATGAAGACCGGCTCCTTGCCGAGACCGGCGAGAACCGGCGCGCCCGAAAACTCCCACTCCGGGGGGGTGCGGACGTCGATCAGGGCGGCGGCCGGATCGCTTTGCAGGATGTCCCAGGCCCGCTTCGCATCGATGTCTCCGGCGTAACCGGCTCCCGCGGGCGGCGTCTCGGATGTGTCGGCCATGGAATCCCCTCTTTCGTCCACGCCTTCGGCATACGCGAGCACCCCGCGAATACAACGACCGAACCGTGACCGGGAAGACGAGAACTCTATTTCGGCCCCGTCCACCATCCACTACGCGCGACGGTGAAGTAAAACACTTGTTCTTTACTTGGGGACGTCTTTCGACGACATCCAACGCGGTCGAGTGTAGCCCTGCGGCGTCCGCCCCACAACGGGGACGAATGGCGAACGCGAAAAAAAACGGGCGCGGGGGCGCGGGGGAGAAGGGACGCGCCCGGCGGCGGCGTCAGGCGAGCGTTTTGATGCGGGCCGACAGGCGGGAGACTTTGCGGGACGCGGTGTTGGCGTGCAGCACGCCTTTGGCGACGCCCCGCGCCAGCTCGGGCTCGGCCGCCTTCAGCGCCGCGCTCGCCGCGGTCTTGTCGCCGCCGGCGATGGCCGCTTCGACCTTTTTGACGAAGGTGCGGACGCGAGCGCGCCGGGCGCGGTTGATCTCGGTGCGACGTTCGTCGCGGCGGGCGCGCTTCTTGGCGGACGCGGTGTTGGCCATGGGTTCGGTCCCGTAGCTGAAAGCCGTGCTGCGGCGAGTTTACGCCACGCTGCGGCGTTTCATAGCGGGGTCGGCGGTTCGCGTCAACAGGCTGTCCGGCGCCGCGCGCCTTACCCGTCGCGGAAATTCGGCCGGCGTTTCTCGACGAACGCGGCCATGCCCTCCTTCTGATCCCCGGTGCCGAACGCGGCCTGGAACAGGCGGCGTTCGAAGCGGACGCCTTCGTCGAGCGGAACCCGATCAGCCCGGTTCACCGCCTCCTTGATCATCATCGCGGTCGGGCGCGACATCCCGGCGATGCGGGCCGCGGTCTCGAGCGCCTCGTCCAGCAGGTCGGCGGCGGCGACGACGCGGCTGACCAAACCGGCGCGCTCGGCCTCCTCGGCGTCCATCATGCGGCCGGTCAGGCACATCTCCATCGCTTTCGACCTGCCGACCAGACGAGTCAGGCGCTGCGTTCCGCCCGCGCCGGGCGGGATGCCGAGGTTGATCTCCGGCTGGCCGAACTTCGCCGTGTCGGCGGCGAGGATGAAGTCGCACATCATCGCGATCTCGCAGCCGCCGCCGAGAGCGTAGCCCGCGACTGCGGCGACGACCGGCTTCCGGCAGGACGCCAGGCGCTCCCACCCCGCGGTCACGAAATCCTCGACATAGGTCGCCGGCCAGTCCTTGGTCTGCATCTCCTTGATGTCGGCGCCGGCGGCGAACGCTTTGTCGGATCCGGTCAGCACGATGGCGCCGATCCCGGCGTCGGCCTCCAGGTCGTCGAGCGCCCGGGCGAGTTCGGCCATCAAGTCCGACGACAGCGCGTTCATCGCCTCGGGCCGGTCGAGGGTGATCAGCCCGACCCGATCCCTGCGGTCCACGGCGAGATTCCGATAGGCCATCGCGCATTCCCCTGGCTTGGTGCGGGCGATCATAGAGGCGACAGGGCGAAGGTGACGGCGAGGCCGGCCGGCCGGCCGGCGAATTCGAGCCGCAGCGACTCCCCCTCGCGCCGGAACCGGCCGGGACCGGTCTCGGTCCAGCCCAGCTGCGGCAAGGTCGCAGCGTAATAGTCGAGCACGGCGCGGCGCGCAACGCTCCCCTCGGCGACGACGGTGACGATCCGCCCCTCGGGCTTGACGAAGACGACCCCCTCCTCCTCGACCGCGGAGAGGCCCGGCATGACGGGAAGGTCCGGTATTCCGGCGAAGAACCGCTCCTCCGACCGCTCCGCCCCGGCGGCGGCGAAGGCGAAGACCGCGCAGGCGAGCCCGGCGGCGGCGGCGCAGCGGCGGATGCGGAACGGCATACCAGGCGCAGGCGCTCAGTGCTGGCGCGCCGGACAGAAGAAGGTCGAGCGGCCGGACTGGACGATGCGCCGGATCGCGCCGCCGCAGTCGCAGCCCGGACAGGGCGCGCCCTCGCGCCCGTAGACCTTGAACCGGTGCTGGAAATAGCCGATCCCGCCATCCGGCGCGGCGTGGTCGCGGAGCGTCGATCCGCCGGCCGCGATCGCCTCGGCCAGGATGCGCCGGATGGCGGCGGCCAGCGCCGCGGCGCGCCGCCCGGCGACGGTCGCGGCCGACCGCCGGGGCGACAGCCCGGCCGTGAACAGGCTCTCGCAGGCGTAGATGTTGCCGAGACCGGCGACGACGCGCTGATCCAGCAGAGCCGCCTTGATCGGGGTCCGCTTGCCGCGCAGCCGCCCGGCGAGCGCCGGGCCGGTGAAGCCGGCCTCGGTCGGCTCCGGCCCGAGATGGGCGAGCAGCGGGTGGGCGGCGAGTTCTCCCGCCCCGATCAGCGCCATCAGGCCGAACCGCCTGGGGTCCTGGAAGCGGATCCGCGTCGCGTCGCTCAATTCGAACACCACATGCTCGTGCGGGGCGGCCGGAAGATCGGCGCCGCCGGGCGCGATCGACATGCGTCCCGACATCCCGAGATGGACGAGCAGCACCGTCCCGTCGTCGAGTTCGACCAGCAGGTATTTGGCCCGCCGTCCGACGCGGCGCACCGTCCGTCCCGACAGGCGGCGGGCGAACCGATCGGGTAGCGGCCGGCGCAGATCGGCGCGGTTCACGCGGACGCGGCGGACCGACCGGCCCTCCATCGCCGCCGACAGGCCGCGCCGCACCGTCTCGACCTCGGGCAGTTCCGGCATCGGCGGCAAGGTAGCGCGATCCCCGATCCGGCGCTATCCTCGCCGGCATGGTCGAGGCGTCGAACCGCGATCCGGGCCATGGTCCCGATACCGATTTCGGCTTCCGGCGCGTAACGATCGAGGCGCATCGCGAACGGGTGCGCCGGATCTTCGACGCCGTAGCGCCGCGATACGATCTGATGAACGACCTGATGAGCGGCGGGCTCCACCGGCTGTGGAAACGGACGCTGCTCGACCGGATCGATCCGCGCCCGGGCGCGGCGCTGCTGGACGTGGCCGGCGGGACGGGCGACGTGGCGCTGGGGTTCCTGGACCGCGCCGGTCCGCGGGCGCGGGCGGTGATCTGCGATTCGAGCGCGGCGATGCTCGCCTCGGGGCGCGACCGGGCGCTCGACCGCGGCCTCGTGGCCCGTGTCTCCCATGTCTGCGGCGACGCCGAGGCGCTGCCGATGCCGGACCGGTCGATGGACGTCTGCTCGATCGCCTTCGGTCTCCGCAACGTGACCCGCCGCGACCGGGCGCTGGCCGAGATGCGGCGGGTGCTCAAGCCCGGCGGGCGGGTCGTTTGCCTGGAGTTCGGCCGCGTCGTGACGCCGTTCCTGGCCGGACTCTACGACCGCTACTCCTATCACGTCCTGCCGGCGCTCGGCCGCCGGGTGGCCGGCGAGCCCGACGCCTATCGCTATCTCGTCGAGAGCATCCGGCGGTTTCCCGCTCAGGCGACGCTCGCCGGCGAGTTCGCCGACGCCGGCTTCGACAACGTGACTTGGCGCGACCTGTCCGGCGGGATCGTGGCCCTCCATTCGGGCTGGCGCATCTGAGATCCGATGTTTCGCGGCCTGCGCAACGCCGTCCGCCTGTGGCAGATATTGCGCGCGCTCGCGGGTTATCGCGCGCTCGCCGCCCTGGGCGGCCTCGCGCCGCCCCGGGCGGTCGGAGCGCTGATCCGCATCGTCGGAATCGGCCGCGCCGCTCCGGCCGCCGGGCTGCGGCCGGGCGAACGGCTGGCGTTCGCGTTCCAGACGCTGGGTCCCGTCTTCGTCAAGTTGGGCCAGTTGCTGTCGGTCCGCACCGACCTGATCGGGGAGGCGACCGCCGACGACCTGTCGCGCCTGCAGGATCGGCTGCCGCCCTTTGCCGGCGATGACGCCCGCGCCGCGGTCGAGGCGGAGTTCGAGCGTCCGCTGGAGCGGATGTTCCGCGAGTTCGATGCGGAAGCCGTCGCCGCCGCCTCGATCGCCCAGGTTCACCGGGCGGTTACCGCCGAGGGCCGGGAGGTGGCGGTCAAGATATTGCGGCCCGGCATCGAGCGCGCCTTCGCCCGCGACCTGGACTTGTTGCTGTGGCTGGCGGAGAGGTTGGAGGCGACGCGCCCGGCGCTGCGGCGGCTGCGCCCGGTCGAGGCGGTGCGGACGCTGACCCGGACCGTGGAGGCCGAGATGGACCTCCGCTTCGAGGCGGCGGCGGCGGACGAGCTGCGCCAGAATCTCGCCGACCAGGACGTCTTCCGGGTGCCCGCGGTCGATTGGAGCCGCACCGGGCGGCGCGTGCTGACCACCGCCTGGGTCGCCGGCATCCCGATCGACGAGCGCCGGCTGCTGATCGACGCCGGGCTGGATCTGCGCGCCATCGTCGCCAACATGGCCAAGGTGTTCTTCGTCAGCGTCTTCCGCGACGGGTTCTTCCACGCCGACCTGCATCCGGGAAACCTGTTCGTGGACCGGGACGGCGCGATCCATGCCGTCGATTTCGGCATCATGGGCCGGCTCGACAAGCGCACGAGGCGGCATCTGGCGGAGATGCTGCTCGGGTTCCTGACCGCCGATTACCGGCGCGTCGCCGAGGCGCATTTCCGCGCCGGCTACGTCCCGCCCCACCAATCGGTCGAGGCCTTCGCGCAGGCTGCGCGTTCGATCGCCGAGCCGATCCTCGGCCTGCCGCTGGAGCGGATTTCGCTGGCCCGCCTGCTGGCGCAGCTGTTCGAGATCACCCGGAGGTTCGACATGGAGACCCGGCCGGAACTGCTGCTGCTGCAGAAGACCATGCTGGTGGCCGAGGGAGTCGGGCGCCATTTGCAGCCCGACGTGAACATGTGGGACTTGGCCAGGCCGCTGATCGAGGAGTGGATGGCGGAATGGGCGGCGCCCGAAGCGCGCTTCCGGGATGCGGCGTTCGACCTGATGCGCGGCCTGGAGAGGCTGCCGCAGCTGCTGGCCGAGATCGACGGCCCGATCGGCGCCGCGGCGGGCGGACAGTCGGCGCGCCCGCCGCCGGTCGCCGCGGCCGCGCCGCCCGGCAAGGCGAGATGGCCGCTCTGGGCCGGCGCCGCCGCGGCGCTGGCGCTGATCGCCGCCCTCGCCGGTTGAGACCCCCGGGCTATGCCCCGCATTGCCGCCTCGTCCGAATCCCTGTAGTGATTCGCTCGACGCAGGGAGGCAGTCCGTGAACGAATCGGAAGGACGCGCCTTGTCGATGCCGCCGCCGGCGGCGGACAAGCAACCGCTCAAATGCAACGTCTACGAATACGCGCGGACGCTGGTGAGCACGCTGACGCCGATGTTCCCCTATGTGGACGAAGGCGCGATGGTGCCCACGATCGCGCTCTTCTACGGAGAACCGGGCGGCGATTACGGCTATTTCGAGCATGAGAACACGGTCGATGAGGTCGCGATCGTCTTCGGCTCCGGCGCGGCGACCGGCCGCGGCAAGGCCGGCCTCGTGCGCGCCAGCGCGCGGAGCCACGGCGTCGGCAACCTGTTGAGCGAGCCCGACAGCCCGGAGAGCTTCTCGCTCGTCTCCGTGACCCAGCGCCAGTCGACCGGCGCGACGCAGCGGGAGGCCATCGCCTTCACCTGCGCGAACTGCTCGACGGAGGTCTATCGAGAGACGTTCGATTCGACCCCACCCCGGCGCGGCGGGCAGCGGACCGAGATCGGTCCGATCGGGCATCTTCACACCATCTACGGCAGCGCGCAGGCGGCGCGCAACTACAACGCCGACGAGAAGAATCGGACCTGCCCGAACTGCGGCAACGTCAACGCGCCCTTCCCGCTGCACCGCTGGGGCTGGCACCGCTACCGCGACATGACCGACATCGTTCGCGAGGCGCATCGCAGCTTGCGCGAGACCTCGGACGCCGCGGGCTGAACGCGGGGGCGCGGCATGGCGCGGAAGTCGAGATTCGCCGCCTTTGACGAGGCCGCCAAGCGCGGCCCCTACGACGAATACCCGATGCTGCCGGCGGGCGTCGACCCGCAGATCTGCCTCAGCCGCAACGACCGGCCACAACCGTTCTTTCTGATTTGCGAGCACGACACGGTGCTGGTCAACATGTCGGGCGCGGGTCGGATCGAATTTCCCGAAGGTCCGGTCCGCTACCACAGCGTGGCGCCGGGCGATTTCGTCTATGTGCCGTCCGGCACGCCGCACCGGATCGTGCCCGAGGGTGAGTGCGTGCAGCTCCGCTACAAGGCGGAGCGTCCGGGCCTCGAGGCGGTCGCCTGGTATTGCGAGGGCTGCGGGGCGGAGATCGCGCGCGAAGTCTGGGACACCGACGCCGAACTGCCGCAGGAAGGCTATCTGCGGGCCTGCCTGGGTTTCAACGCCGATGCCGGTCGGCGCAGCTGCGGCGGCTGCGGCCGGGCGCATGACGAGATCGATCTCATCCCCTATGGATGGGAATCGGTGGCGGCCGAGGTCCGGGCGGACATGGCCGCCGGCGGCTGACGCCGCGGGCCGCGGTCGGGGTGGGAGACGCAGGCGAGGCTAAGGCCCCATAAACGATCTTGCGTCGTTGGTCTTGGCGTCTGGCCGAATAGGTATCAGGTGACTTCAATGAATCGTGCTTGCCTGTTGTGTACGACAGTCGGCGAGGCGCAACACTAGCGCCGGTCGCCCCATTCGACGATGGCGTCGGCGAGTTCGGCGATCAGCGCCGGGCCGTTGTCCTGTTTGTAGGGGAAATGTCGCGCTCCCCGCAGCGTATAATCGTTGCAGCGTCCTGCGGCGGCGTCCGAATACTCCTGCGACAGGCGGGGATAGGTGCCTTCGTCGGCCGAGAAACGGATGTTGAGGATCGGGACTGACGTCTCGGCGAGGCGCGCCGGGCCATCCGCGGCGCGGCCGAGCAGACTCCACTGGCTGAGGTAGGAGCGCAGCGTGGTGAAGCGGCCGAGGACGCTGGCGGAATAATTCGTCGCCTTGGCGCCGCCCCAGATCGAGGACGCCGCCGGGCGGTCGTTGGGATCGATCGTGGGGTCCAGGAGCTGCGGCCGCGCGTAGGTGCGGTGGATCAGAAACGCCTCGTCGGTGACCGCGGCCTCGTCCGGCATTGCGTCGATCTCGCGGAGGCGGCTCAGCGCCCAGTCGGTGATCCGCCGGTGCCGCGCGGCTTGAGCCGCGGCGTAGCGCGTGAGCCAGTCCGCGCCGTAGGGCGGGCCGTTGGCCGGGTTGAACATGTCGAGGTCCGGGTCGGCGCGCATCGCGTCGCGCTCGTCCAGCACCGAAGGGTCGAGCGACATGCCGAAATGCCGTCCGCGGCCGATATGACAGGAGACGAGCGCGAGTGCGTCCACCGGCGGCAGGTCGTCGACGCGGATGTCGATGGGGAGCCCGTCCGGCGTGGTCTCGATGGTCAGGCGTTCCGCCTGCGCCTGGTACAGCGCACCGACCGAGCCGCCGCCCGAGTTGCCGATGTAGACGATGCGTTCGTGGCCGCGTTCGCGCAGGAACTTCACGCCCGCGCCGATGTCCTGGATGACGCGCTCGACCAGGAGCATGCTGTCGTTGTTCACGTAGCGCGTGTTGAGGCCGAGAATCGTGCGGCCGCGCGCCGCCATCGGCTCGATCAGATAGTGGTGCATGAAGTTGACGGCCGGATGCAGCACCAGATAGGCGGTCCCCTTGCCGTGTCCCCCTCCGTCGGCGAGCCGCCCGTAGATGCGGGGCCGCACGATGTCCTGCACGCCCTGGCGCGGGCTGCGGTCGCCGAGCTCGGCCGGTCGCACGTCGATCGCGATCATTCGTTCGTCCATTCCGCTCTCCCCGCAACGCCGCCTTACGCCCAACGCATCGCCCAACGCTCGAAACGATCCATCCCGCGCACGATCAGAAGCGCGTATAGCGACGTATAAAGCACCCAGGCCCACATCTCGGCGATCTGGTAGCTCTGCGCGGTCACCGCGATCTGTTGGCCGAGACCGGCCGAGGCGGCGAGGAACTCGGCGACGACGATCATGATGATCCCGAGCGTCACGCCGATGCGGAAGCCCGCGATCAGATAGGGCAAAGCCGCCGGCAGGACCACCGCAGCGAACAGCCGGTTGTGCGAATAGCCGAACACTCGGCCGACGTCGATCAGGAGCTGCGGCGTCTGCTTGGCCCCGATATAGGCGTTGAACAGTACCGGGAAGACGACCCCGAGGAAGACGATGATCGTCCGCGAGACGTCGCCGATGCCGAAAATCAGGATGATGATCGGGAACAGCGCGATGCGCGGCATCGCCGAGAAGAAGACGACATAGGGATCGACCACGCTGCCGAACCGCCGCCACCAGCCCATGGCGAGGCCGCACGCCGCCCCTGCCGCCATCGCGGCGACGACGCCGACCGCATAGGCGAAACCGGTCCGCGACGTATGAAACGCCAGATCGCCGTCGACCAGCATCGCCCAGGCCTCGACCGCGATCTCGCCCGGCGTGCTGAAGAAGAACGTGTCCAGGACGCCGGTCCGGCCGCCGGCCTCCCAGGCCGCCAGGATTGCGACCAGGATGAGGAGCGAGATCGAGCGAGGCCGCATCGCCGAGGCGCGCGGCGGCGCGGCTTCCCCGATCGCCTCCGGCGCCGCGGATCCGACCTCTACGCCGCGGCCTGGAGACGCTCCCACACCATCGCCCTCTGTTGCTGGAACGCGGCCGACATGCGCACCGAATGTTCGCGCGGCTTGGCGATCGCGACTTCGATCTCCTCGATCACCCGCGCCGGGCGGGGCGACAGCATCACCACCCGATCGCCGAGGAAGAGCGCCTCTTCGATGTCGTGGGTGACCAGCAGGACGGTCGCGCCCTGCTGCGTGACGATGTTGAGGAGATCGGTCTGCATCGTCTGGCGCGTCATGGCGTCGACCGAGGCGAAGGGCTCGTCGCACAGCAGCAGCCTCGGCCCCACCGCGAGCGCGCGGGCGATCCCGACCCGCTGTTGCATGCCGCCGGAGAGCGCCTTGGGGTGGAATTCCTCGAAGCCTTCGAGCCCGACGCGGGCGATGACCTCCCTCGCGCGGTCGAGCCGCTCCGTCCTGGACAGGCCGCCGGTCGCCATGCCGAAGAGGACGTTGTCGAGCACGTTGAGCCACGGCATCAGGCCGAACTGCTGAAAGATCAGCGAGCGTTCCGGTCCGGGACCGTCGATCCGTCCGCCGTCGAGCCTGACGACGCCGCGGTCGGGCGCATCGAGTCCGGCTACGATCCGCAGCAGCGTCGTCTTGCCCGAGCCGCTGGCGCCGACGATCGAGACCACCTCGCCCCGACGCTGGGTGAAGCTCACGCCGCCCAGCACCTGGAGCCTGCCCTGCGCCGTGGGGAAGGACTTGCCGACCCCGATCAGCTCAAGGCCGGTCTCCGCCATCCGCTTCGCGCCGCGCCAGTCAGAAGGAGACGCCGAGCTCCTTCAGCACCGCAGCGATCGGCTCCGGCGCGCTCGCCTGCCGGACGTCGATCGATCCCTTGGGTTTGCGGAGGGCGATCTCGGACATCGCCACGTCGAAGGAGAAGTCGCCCTTCGACGGGTCGAGGCGCAGCATCCAGGCCCCGCGGTGCATCTCGTAGACCTCGTTCGCAGTCGCTTCGGACTGGGCGTAGGGCTTGGCGGTCAGCACCGAAACGGCGAAGGCGCGGTCCTCGCGCAGGCGGACGGTGGCTTTGGCGAGCGCGCGCAGGAAAGCGCGCACGGTATCGGGATGATCCCGGAGCATTTTGAGCGACGTGCCCCAGCCGAGATTCTGCGCCTCGTCGGTGGGCAGCCCCTGCTGCTTGCGCCAGTCGTTGTAGTCCAGCAGGCGGACCAGCCCGGCCTTGCGCGCCTTGCCGATCCAGTTGCTCGATATGTTGGCGATATCGGCATTGCCGCTCATCAGCGAGCCGAAGCCGTTGAAGGATTCGAATCGCTTGACCTCGGCGATCCCGATCCCGACCGCCGCCAGCATCTGCTTCCACAGGTTGTCCAGCGTCTCGCCGGCGCGCACGGTCTGGATCGTTTTGCCGCGCGCGTCGGCGAGCGACCGGATGCCGCTGCCCTTCTTCACCCAGAGCGCATAGGGGTAGCGGCTGGAGACCAGCGCGATCGCCCGCACCGGCGCCTTGCCGCCGACCGCGGCGCGGATGAAGCTGCCGCCGCCGAGAGCGAATTGCGCCGCATCGGCCGCCAGCGACTGCACCGGCTCCGTCCAGGAGCGAAAGCCCACGATCTCGACCGCGAGGCCCTCGTTCTCGAAGTCGCCGCCCTTGACCGCGCCTTCGAGAGCCGCACGCTGCACCAGCACCGTTAACGGCATCGCGACCTTGACCTCGGACAGCGACAGTTCCGCCTGCGCCGGCCGGTGGGCGCTCGCGGCCAGGGCGAGAATCGTCCCCGCCGCGGCCAGCGCGCCGGCGAAACGGCGTCGTGTGATCGGCATCATCCTTTCCTCTCCATGCGGTTCTTCGCGGCCATCGACCGGGCATGTCGCTCGAACACGTTACCAGAGCTCTCTTGCGGCGCGCTCTTCCGGCGTATCGTTCCACGGAAAGATCGAATAGGCGACAGGGTGGACCGCTCCGCAAGACGAACAGCGGCGGAGCCTCTCGTCGCCGTTGAACGCCGCGAACCCGTCCTCCTGGACGGCGTAGTAGCCGCCGAGCCCGACCCGAGCGGTCTCGACCTCGACCATGTAGAGCGGGTTCAGGCAGGCCAGGCAGAACCAGGCGAACCGGTCGATGCGGCCGCGCTCGGGATAGCCCTCAATCAGAACCGTGAGCCGGCGGTCGTCGCCGAGCTTGAGGTTCATGACCATCTCCTGCTGGTCGTTGATATGCCAAAAGCCGTAAACATGCTCGGCGTGATGCGGCACCAGCGGCGGCGTGAACTGCACGTCCCGGCGCGGTTCAGAGACGATCCTGCCGTCCAGGATCTTGAGCGACCGGCCGGGCTTGAACCCCTTGCCGTCGGGCCGCGGCTCGGCATAGCGGAGGCCGATCAGCATGTCGCCGCAGGGATAGAAGCTGCGGTAGCGGAGCTTCGATTCCTCGGTCGTCAGGTCCATCGTCATCGACGCGGCCCGCTTGCCGACCAGCGCCTTCATCAGGTCGTAGGACTCCGGCGTGAGAGTCGAGGAAGCGGCGTCGGTCATGGGCGGGGCTCCCCTATGCGCGTCCGCATCGCTATCCGGCCTCTGCGCGGGCTGCCGCATAGGCGGCCAGCACTTCGTCCTTGTCGTATCCCTCGTCGGCGCAGGATACCACCGAGACGGGCCCGGTCACACGCGCCTGACAGGCGAGACGGAAGGCGGGATGGTAGCCCCAGCCTTCGATGAAATAGCGCTCGACGTCTTCGGGTTCGCCGAGAGCGCCGCGGACCACCAGCAGACAGCAGGTCCCGCAGAGCGCCTCGCCGCCGCAATAGCTGCGCCAGGGAAGCCCGGCTTCGCGCGCGCCCGTCAGCACGGTCCGGCCCGGTTTGACCTCGAAGGAGCGCTGCTTGCCTCGATTGACGACGGTGACGCGCGGCATGGCTCGGATCTCCGGGGCGAGGCGGCCTATTCGGCGGCGATCTCTTCGGTCCGGCCCAGCCCCTTCACTTCGGGGAACACGTGATCGCCCAGGAGCTTCATGCTGCGGAGGACGAACTCGTCCGGCATGTTGCCCACCTTGACGATCAGGTTCATGTGGCCGTGGCCGAGGGCCGCGTACATACGCTCGATCTGGTCCACCACCATGTCCGGCGTGCCGCACAGCACTTGGCCGTTCTCAATGCGCTCCTCGACCGGCGTGGCCTTCATCCGCTGATCCTTGTCGGCGGGACGAACCAGCGTATCGTCGGCATTGAACCGGGTCTGGTTGATCACCAGCTGCTGCGCCCGGTTTATCCCACCCTGGAGGATGTCGAAGAAGTACTGCGTGCCGTCGTGGAGTTCGCGCTTCGCCTCGTCGAAGGTTTCGGCCACGGCGGTGGGTACGCCGACCATGAACCGGTCCGGGCCGGGCTCCCAACCGTCGTCCCGCGCCTTCTGCCGGTATATGTTGATCAGCTGGCGCGCTTGGCCGAAATCGAGCACGCGCAGGATGCCCATCACCGCCCGGTGTTCGGCGGCGAAGCGCGCCGACGACGGGCTGCCGCCCGACATGAGGATCGGCGGGTGCGGAGACTGGATCGGCTTGGGCCAGATCGAGACCGCGCGGAACTGGTAGTGTTCGCCTTCCCAACCGAAGGGCTCGGGCTCCTGCCAAGCCTTCAGGATGAGCTGCACGGCCTCGCGCATCCGGCTCCACGACTCGTCGGGCGGGATGTTGTAGGCGACGTATTCGTGCGGGATGCCGCGCATGAAGCCCGCCATCAGCCGGCCGCCGCTCATCACGTCGATCATCGCGTATTCCTCGGCCATCCGGATCGGGTTGACGAGGGGGACGATGTTGCCGCTGAGCTGGATTTCGGCTGTCGTCGTCCGCTCGGTCACCGCGGCGGCGATGAGGTTCGGATTCGGCATCATGCCGAACGGACTCATATGGTGCTCGTTGCAGCCGATCGCGTCGAACCCGCACGCCTCGGCATGGACCTTGGCGTGGATGTAGGTGCGGAACAGACTGACCGCGCGGTCCGGCTCGAAGCGGCTGTTCGAGATCGGCCAGCCGAGTCCCGGCTCGTCGATGCCGGTATAGGGCATGTGGTGGGTCTGCGAGAATCTCATTCGCCTTTTCCCGTCGCCGTTGCTTCCGGCAGCTTCTGGTTGACGATGAACGATTCGCCCCGAACCAGGAAATCTTCGAACAGCGCGCCGACGCGCTCGGGCTCGTCCATCTCCAGGCCGTGAGCGGCGTCGTAGACATAGACGAGTTGCGACCGGGGAATCCGCGCCTTCAGCATCCGCACCGCCGACGCCGGAACCCGGACGTCGAGCGTGCCTTGGAGGATCAGGGTCTGGCAGGCGATCCCGCCGATACGGGCCTGCAGTTCGGCGTCGTGCGAGCCGCCGGCGTCGTAATGGCCGACGGCGCGAAGGCTGGCCCTGCGCATCTCGGGCGTCTTGCCGTCGGGCGGGACGCGCTCGGGATGGGCGTAGAGCTGCGCCCGCATGACTTCGGGTTCAAAGCTCAGCCGCGGCGCGCCCGCCGGCCGGAATCCGGCCGGGGCCGACAGCACGAGGTGTCCGACCAGATCGGGGCGGCGCAGCGCGAGCCACGCCCCGATCCATCCGCCGAGCGAACTGCCGACCACGTCGCAGGTTTCCCCTGGTCCCGCCTCGACGAAGCGCGCCGCGAGATCGGCGAGAACCGGTATCGAATCGACGCCGTCGTGATACGCCGTCCCGTCGAACCCGGGCATCGTCGGCGCCCAGACGCGGAACCGGCGGGCGAGTCGGCGGACCGGCTCCGATATGCGCGCGCCGGCGGCGGAATGGAGATAGACCACGTCGCGGCCCGATCCGGCGACGCGATACTCGACCGGCCCCGAAGGCAACGCCATGGTCCGCTGTACGAAATCGGCCGTCATGGAACCCTCGCGCGCCGCGACCCCGCCATCGCGGAAGAGAAGGCTAGCACCGCCTATTGATGCGCCATACCGACGAATCGGGAAAACAGCCTTGCGTCTCAGTCATCGGTCCGACGCACCAGCCGTTCGATCGACCAGTCGGCTTCGGCGCCGAGCGCCTCGCCGAGATGGCCGATGAAGGCGGTGAGGCGCGGCGGCTGGTGTCGGTTCTTCGGGTAGCAGACGAAGACCGGCACGCCGCGGAGGACGTGATCCGGCATCACGATCTGCAACCGGCCGACATCGACATCGCCAGCGATCAGAAAGTCCATCAGATAAGCCAAGCCGGCGCCCGACACCGCCGCCTGATGGACGGCCTGGATGTCGTTGGCGTTGAAGACGGAGACGATGGGGACGGGCAAGTCCTTGTCGCCGATGCGAAGCGTCCAGTCGCGCAGACGTCCGGATCTCGGGCGCACGTAGTTGAGGCATTTATGCCCGGCGAGGTCGGCGGGCGTGCGCGGCGCGCCATACCGTCGCAGATAGTCGGGCGCGGCGCAGACCGCATAGCCGATGGCGCAGAGCCGGCGGGCTACGAAGCTGCCGGTCGCCGGCTCGCCGAGGACGAAAGAGGCATCCACGCCTTCCTCGGCCGGGTCCATGGCGCCGTCGTTGACGGTGACGTCCACGCTCACCTCCGGGTAGCGGGCGAGAAATTCCGCGAGCGCGGGAACGATCACCATGCGCCCGAAGCCGCGCGGGACCTGGATGCGGAGGGGGCCGCGGGGCGCGCCGCCAGCTTCGGCCAAGCCGGCCTCGGCGTCTTCGAGGTCGGCGAGGGCGCGCCGGCAGCGTTCGAAATAGACGCCGCCCTCCGCGGTCAGCGAGAGACGCCGCGTCGTCCGGTCGACGAGGCGCGCGCCCAGCCGGGATTCGAGCCGGGCGATCGCCCGGCTGACGCCCGAGGCCGAGAGGCCGAGCTGGCGCGCCGCCTCGGTGAAGCTCGCGCTCTGAGCGACGCGCACGAAGACGGCGATGCCGTCGAGACCGTCCCGTCCGGACATGGGCGGGCCGCGGCGGCTCAGGCGGCGCTGACCGGGGCGATGCCGAGAACCGGCGGCAGGCCGGCGGCGATGCGCGCGAACTCCTCGCCGCCGTCCAGGCTCGCCCAGACCTCGCCGTCGTTCATGCCGACGAAGACCGAATCGGGCGCGTCGGGGTGGACCGCGATCGAGCGAGGCGCCGCCTCCATGCGCATGGATAGGCCGCCGGTGAGCCGTCGCCAACCGAGCCCTTCGTCCGTGCTGCGGTAGAAGCCGGCCCCTGGCCCGCCCGGCCGCCCCCAACCCGGCGGCGGCGCCTCGGCGCCAGCGGTGAACAGCCTGTCCGGCCGATCCGGATGCGCCGCGACGCCGATCAGATACGGGTGAGCGATCCCGGCATTCGCGTCGGTGAAGCTGACGCCCCCGTCGGCGCTGCGATAGAGCCCCTTGCCGGAGGCCGAGAGGACCACGCCGGGGTCGCCCGGCAGCACGATGACGGTATGGGAATCGAATTCGGCGCCGTCCTTGACGTTGACCCAGCTTTCGCCCCCGTCGGTCGAGCGCACGAGCCAGCCCTCCTCGATCGCGCCGAAGACGACGCCGGGGTCCGCGGCGCTGAGGCCGATGCCGCGCACATGGGCGACATAGGGAGGCCCGGGGAAGGTCCAGTCCTTCCGCGTCGGGAGCCGGCGGAGCGATTCCAGTTCGGTCCAACTGTCTCCATCATCGGTCGACCTGAAGATGCAGGCGGGTTCGGTCCCGACATAGAGGTCGCCGGTCGTCGGATGCCGGGCCAGCGACAGCGCGTGCTTGTAGACGAGGCCTCGGTTCTTTTCCGACCAGCTTCGCCCGGCGTCGTCGGTCCGCCAGACCCCGGCGCGCTCCGTCGCCGCCCAGACGCGGGCGGGGTCGTCGGGATCGGCAAGTATCCAGCGCACGCCGCCCTTGTCGTCGAGCCCGAGCGAACGCGGCGCGTCGTCGGGTTCGACGGAATAGACGCCTCGCGCGGTCGCGACGAACAGGGCCGTGCGCATATCGACATCCAATCGGATGGCGTGCCCGATTGAGCCTTCCGGGATTTCCCATGTCAAGCCGCGCGAAAGCGGGGCAGGATGCCGGCGGCGACGGGCCGGGCCGGCGGAGCGAAGCGGGAGGACGAGGATGACCTTCGACATACGCCGCGTGGTCACGAAGCAGGGCGCGGCCGGCGGGTCGGCGGCGATGATCGACGCGCCGGCCGCGAACCCGACTTCGCGCCGGCGCGGCCACGACTCGCAGTTGATCTGGAGTACGGATTCAACCCCGGCCCGACTGGCGGGGGACGAGGACATGGGCGCCCGCGCGCTCGGGCGCCCGCCGCCCGCGCGCGGGACGGTCTTCCGGGTGATCGAGATCCAGCCGGGGGCGGAAGTGGAGATGCACCGGACCGACACGATCGACTACGTAGCCGTGATGTCGGGCGAGATGGACATGCTGCTCGACGACTCGACGGTCCGTCTGCGGGCGGGCGACGTCCTGGTCCAGCGCGGCGCTTGGCACGGCTGGGCCAACAACGGCGACCGGGCCTGCCGCTTCGCGGTCGTGCTGCTCGACGCGACGCGGTGACCGACGGCGGTCACGCGGCGAGCAGTTCGAGCCGGTCCACGTCGACCAGTCCGCGGTCGGTGATCTTGAGATGGGGGATTACCGGCAGCGGCAGGAAGGCGAGTTGCAGGAAGGGCTCGGCCAACGGGCAGCCCATGCCGGCGACGACGCGGCGCAGCGCGCGCAGCTCCTCGCGCACCGTCTCGAACGGGCGATCGCTCATCAGCCCGGCGATCGGGAATCCGATTTCGCCGATCACCGCGCCCCCGCGCACGGCGACGAAGCCGCCCTGGAGCTCGATCAGCCGGTTCACCGCGACCGCCATGTCGGCGTCCGCGGCGCCGACGACGATCACGTTGTGACTGTCATGGCCGACGCTCGACGCCAGTGCGCCGGACTCGAAGGCGAACCCCTTGACGAAGCCGCGCCCGACGTTCCGGTTCTTGCCGTGACGGGAGAGCACGCAGACCTTGAGCGCGTCCTGGCCGGGGTCGGGTTCGCGGCATCCTCTCGCATAGGGCAACGACAGCGTGAGGCGCTCGGTCACTACGGTTCCCGGAATCACGCCGATGACCGGGCCGGTCGGCCCCGCAGCGGGCGCGTGGAACAGTTCGGGCGCCACCGGATCGAGCTTCACCGAATCGTAGCCGACCGGCGCGACCGCCGCGCCGGAGAAGCGGTCCGGCGTCACCATCGCGCCGTCCTTGATCACGCTGCGGACGGCGCAGCTCGGGAGATCGTCCACCAACACGAGGTCCGCGCGATAGCCGGGCGCTACGAGCCCGCGGTCCCGGAGGCCGAAACCCTGGGCGGCGGACCAGCTGGCCGAACGGTAGACCGCGGCGGGCGGCGCGCCCGCGGCGAGTGCGGTCCGGATCAGGTGGTCGATATGGCCTTCCTCGGCGATGTCGATCGGGTTGCGGTCATCGGTGCAGAAGGCGACGAAGGGCGAGGTCCGCTCGGTTAGGAGCGGCGCCAGCTTGGCCGCGTCCTTGCAGGCGCTGCCGTCCCGGATCAGCAGCTGAAATCCCTTGCGCAGTTTCTCCAGCGCCTCGCCGCGCGACGTGCTCTCGTGGCAGTTGTGGATGCCGCAGGCGGCATAGGCGTTGAGCTCGTAGCCGGACAGCAGCGGCGCATGACCGTCGATATGGGCGCCCTCGAACGCGATCAGCTTGTCGAGGGCCTCGTCGGCGTGGGCGAACACGTCGCCGAAGCTCATGAACTCGGCGAGTCCGATCACCGCCGGATGGTGGCGATACTTCACCAGATCGGCGGCGTCGAGGCGCGCGCCCGCGGTTTCCAGCGCGGTCGAGGGCACGCAGCTCGAGAGCTGCACGCGAAGGTCCATCACCGTGCGTCCGGCGCTCGCCAGGAAGTATTCGAGGCCCGCGGCGCCCAGCACGTTGACGATCTCGTGCGGGTCGCAGACTGCGGTCGTGGTGCCGCGCGGCAACGCGCAGCGGTCGAATTCGGCCGGCGTGACGCAGGTGCTTTCGACATGGACATGGGTGTCAATGAAGCCGGGGACGACCACGGCCCCGCGCCCGTCGATGACGTGGGCGGCGTCGTAGGACTCGCAGATGCCGACGATCAACCCGCCGCCGATGGCTACGTCGCCCGCGAGGAGTTCGCCGGTCGCCAGGTCGAGAATCCGCGCCCCCCGGATCACCGTATCGGCGGGTCGCCGGCCGAGCGCCTGGTCGATCCGCGTCTTGAGCCGGTCTCTGTCGAGCGCCATGCGGTCCACCTCCTCCCGCCTATCGCAGCATGTGGGCCAGAATCCCGGCCGCGCGCGCGGCGGCCTCGTCCGACACCGCGGCGCGGACGCCCTCGAACCCTTCGCTGCGCGTCGCGTCGAGCGCCATCCGCGAAGTCGTCCCGTCGCCCGCGGACGAGGGATCGAGCGCGCTGCCCGGGAGACCGTCCACCAGCAGCACGTCGCGATGCGGCTGGAAATGCGTCGCCAGCGCCCACAGGACCGCGCCGTCGTCGGTCACGTCGATGTCCTCGTCCACCGCGATCACCGTCTTGAGATAGGGGTCCCAGCCCAGCAGGCCCAGCATCGCTTGGCGCGCTTCGCCCGGGCGCAGCTGGCGCAGCGCCACATAGGCGTGGAAATGCACGCCGGAGTTCGGATAGTGGACCGCGGTCACGCCGGGAAAACGCTCCTTCAGCTTCTCGACCATCTCCGACTCGCGCGGCACCCGGCTCAGGTTGAGATGCTCGGCGGCGCTCCCGCCGAGCACGTCGACCAGCATCGCGTCGCGCCGGGACATGACCGTCTCGACCCGCAGCAGATTGCGGGTCGACCGGTCGGAGGAATAGCCGGTGAACTCGCCGAACGGTCCCTCCTCGACCTCGGCCGACGGATCGACCACGCCTTCGAGCGCGTATTCGGCGGCGGCCGGCACCGCGATCCCGTAGCGCGGCGTGCGCACGACCTCGAGCGGCTCGCCGAGCAACCCGCCGGCGACGCGGCGCTCGTCCGCCCCGTAGCCCAGGCGCGCCGACGCCGCGAGCATGACCAGGGGGTGGCAGCCGATCACCATCGCCACCGGCAACGCCTCGCCCCGTTCGGCCGCCGCCGCCAGCAGACGCCAGAGATGGCCGCGCGAATGCAGGCTGGTCGCCAGCCCGGTCGGCGAATGAAGCATCGCCCGGTGGTAGCTCAGATTGCCGAGGCCCGACGCCCTGTCCTCGGCGACGATCAGCCCGTTGGTGACGTAGGGCGCGCGGTCGGTCGCGAAATGCCGGAGCATGGGAAGGGCCGTCAGGTCGATCGAGCGTTGCTCGACGCGGTCGGTCACCGGTCCCGACTCCACCGCGCGCGGATCGCAGGCGTCGCGGGCGCGGGCCTGATAGGCCTCGTGGATCCGCTCCGGCGGCGCGTCCAGCAGCCGCCCGATGCGCCGGCGCGACCCGAAGACGTTGGTCGCCACCGGGACGCCCAGCCCCCGCACCCGGTTGAAGAGCAGCAGCGGGTCGCGCCGGCGCGCCGCCAGCAGGGACGCCACCGCGGTCACGTCCTGGTCCGGCGACAGCTCGTCGTCCACCACCATCACGTCGTCGGGATGGTCGGAGCGGTAGCGCTCCAGAAACAGGTGGAAGTCCTGCCGGTCGCTGTTCATCGGCCGGGCCGCTCGCGCGCCCGCGCCGACTTACGCGCCGCCGGCGTAGGTGTCGGTCAGCCGCGCCTCCGCCTCCGCCATCGTGCGCGGCGGCGGCGTGGGCTTGATGTCCAGGAGTCGCGCCACGTTGTTGCCGAGATAGTCCTCCAGCGTGTCCTCGTCCAGGTTCATCCCCTGGGGCGGCTCGTGGCACAGCACCTCCAGATGGCGCAGCCACATGCCGGGCTCGTTGGGCGGCGAATCGGTGCCGAACACCAGCTTGTGCCGAGGCAGCTCCTTGGCGAACTCGACGATGCGCGATTGCAGGCACCAGCCCGATTCGACGTAGCAGTTGGGCGCGTCCATGGCCATCCAGAACGCCTCGAAACAATAGACGCCGCCGGTCTGCACGCCGAAATGCGCCAGGATGAAGGTCACGTTCGGGAACTCGCGGATGATCGGATAGAACTGCGTCGGGATGCTGTAGGGGCCGTCGCCGGTGTGGATCAGCACGATGACGCCCAGCTCGTCGCATTTGCGCATCGCCGGCCGCAGCCAGTCGAGGGCGCGGTCCGGACGGTAGGCGTGCATGTTGGCGTGCAGCTTCAGCATCTTGAAGCCGTACTCCTTGACGTGGAACTCCAGCTCGGCGGCGCCGTTCTCCGGCCCGAACCGGGGGTTGTAGGTAAAGTTGCCGATGAACCGGTCGGGATGGGCTTGGCAGAGTTCGGCGATATAGGACATGTACTCGCGGATGCCCTCGCGCCCCATCGCCTTCCCGTCCCGATGCGCGGTATTGCCGGGCGGGGGCTGGATCAGCCCCATGTCGATGCGGCGGGGCTTGCCGTTGATCGTATAGGGGCCGTCCATCATCTTGAGCATGCGCTCGCCGTTGAACGGAGCGCCGGTATGGCGCCACGCCTCGTCGACGATGTTGGTCGGGTGAAGATGCGTGTCGATGATCATTCCTTGGCCTCTCGCGTTGCGTGTCGACGGCGGGCGGACGGTTCAGGGCGACCGCGCCCGGCAGGCGTCGAGGAGCGCCTCGAGCGTCGGACGATCGAGACCCCGGCCGATGAAGACGATCTTGCTCGATGGGCGCTCGCCCCCCCAGGGGACGCCGGGCTGAATGTCGATCAGCCGATGGACGCCCTGCAAGACGTATCGCCGATCGTCTCCGGCGATGCGCAGGATGCCCTTGAGGCGGTAGACGTCGTCGCCCCTGGCCCGGAGCAGCCGATCCAGCTCCGCTTCCAGGCGGGCGCGGTCGAGCGGCTCGTCCAGGACCAGGGCCACCGAATCGACGGAGGGGTCGTGCGCATGCCGGTGCGCGTGCTCGTCGAGGAAATCGGGGTCGGTCGATAGCGCCGGCGACGGCGTGAACGCGCCGATGCCGAGGATGTTGTCGAGATCGATGCGCGCATAGCTCGACCGTACGATGTCGGCGGTCTCGTTGAGTGCGTGGATGCGCTCCTCGACGGCCCGGAGTCGGGCCTCGTCCACCAGGTCGATCTTGTTGACGACGACGCGGTCGGCGACGACGAGCTGATCGACCGCCTGGTTGTCGGCCCCGGCGAGGCAGGGATCGTCGAGATGGTTTTCGATATGCGCCGCATCGACCATCGCGACGATGGCGTCGAGCGTCACCTGCCGCGCGATTTCGGGGTCGACGAAGAAGGCGGTCGCGACCGGCGTCGGGTCGGCGAGTCCGCTGGTCTCGACCAGGATGTGGTCGAACCGCTCGCGCCGGACCATCAGCTTGCGCAACAGCTCGACGAGATCGTTGCGGACGTCGGCGACGCAGCAGATGCAGCCGTTGGTCATCTGGAAGATCTCTTCCTCGGAGGTCAGCACCAGATCGGAATCGACGTCGATCTCCCCGAATTCGTTCTCGATGACGGCGATGCGGCGCCCGTGCTTCTCGGTGAGAATGCGATTGAGAAGCGTCGTCTTGCCTGCCCCCAGGAAGCCGGTGAGGATGGTCACCGGCACGCTGCGCGAAGCGATCGGCGGCGGCGCGATCATGCGGCCGCGCTCCCGGCGACGTCCCGCTCCTCCAGCGCCTGGAGGACCTGTTCGGGGGTGATCGGGTAGTGGCGGAAGCGAACGCCGATCGCGTCGTAGACGGCGTTGGCGATGGCCGGGCCGATGGCGATGATCGGGTCCTCGCCCACGCCCTTTGCGCCCCACGGCCCGCCCGGATCGGGCGCGGTCTCCAGGAGGATCGTCCGGATCGGCGGCATGTCCATCGACAACGGCATTTTGTAGTCGACGAAACCCGGATTCAGCGGCCGGCCGGTCGCGGCGTCGACGACGAAATCCTCCGTCAGCGTATGGCCGATGCCCTGCTGGATGCCGCCTTCGATCTGCCCGGCGGCCGCGATCGGATGCACCACGCGGCCGATCTCGTGCACGGGGACGACTTGGAGCACGTCGACGAGGCCGGTCTCGGTATCGACCGCGACTTCCACGAAATGCGCCGCGAAGGAGTAGGACTTGGTCGGCGTATAGCTGCCGACGCCGACGAAATGCGCCGCTGGCGCGCCGGGCGATGGACCCATGGCCTCGCGCACCGTCATCCCCCGGTCGGGCTGCGACCGGAGCGAGACGAATCCGCCGGCGACCGCAAGCTCGCCGGGCTTGGCCTGCAACCGCTCGGCGGCCCGCTCCACGAGCTGCCGCTTGACCTCCGCCGCCGCCATCTGCGCCGCCCGGCCACCCATATAGGTGGTGTGGCTCGCGAACGCGCCGATGTCCCACGGCGCCACGTCGGTATCGCCATGCACGACCGACACGGCGGCGAAGGGGAGGCCGATCTCCTCGGCGACGATCTGCGCCAAGGCGGTGTGCGCGCCGGTCCCCAGCCCTCCGGTCCCGGTCAGCAGCGTCGCCGCGCCGTCCTCGTTCATCTTGACGATGGCGTTGCCCTGTTCCTTGATGCCGGGATAGGCGCTGGAGCCGTGCATCTCGCAGCCCATGCCCCAGCCGCGCCGGACGACGGCGCCCGGATCCCGCCCGGCGCGGGCGCGGCGGAGATCCGCCCAGCCGGTCTCGGCCATGCCGCGCTCAATGCAATCGGCGAGGCCGCGCCCCACGATCGGATGGCCGGAAGGCGCGATATCGCCCTCGCCGACGGCGTTCTTGCGCTTCAGCTCGGCCGGGTCCATGCCGAGCCGCTCGGCCGCCTCGTCCATCTGCACGTCCAGCGCATAATAGGTCTGGACCACGCCGTAGCCCCGATAGGCGCCGGCGATCGGCGCGTTGGTATAGAGGCACCGCCCCTCCAGCCGATGATTGTCGCAGCGATAGAGCGACGTGAGCGCCGAGGTCCCGACGACGGTGACGCCGGGGCCATGCGACCCATACGCCCCGGAATTGTAGGTCACCTTCGCCGCCCTGGCGGTGATCGCGCCGTCCCGCCGGAAACCCTGCTTGAGCCAGATCCTGGCGGGATGCCGGGAGCGGCCGCCGGTGAAGGTCTCGGCGCGGCTGTATTCGATGCGGACGGGGCGGGCCGTTCGCCGCGCCAGCAGGGCGCACAGAAACTCGTGCTGGAACAGGTCCTGCTTGGCGCCGAACCCGCCGCCCATGTGATCGACGATTACGCGCACCTTGTTGAGCGGCAGCCCCAACACTTCGGCGAGGATGCCGCGCGCCATGAAGGCGGTCTGAGTCGAGAGCCAGGCGGTGAGCTTGCCGCCGCCGTCCCAGCGGCAGACGCATATGTTGGGCTCCATATAGGCGGGCGTCGGCCGCCCCATCTCGTAAACGCCCTCGACGACGATGTCGGCCTCGGCGAAGCCGCGTTTCACGTCGCCGCGCTCGACGAGGACGGGCTCGGCGACCAGATTCCCGCCCGGCCCGGTCTCGTGGATCGGCGGCGCGTCGGGACGGTCCGCGTCGTCAAGGGCGAGGATCGGCGGGAGATCATCGTAGGCCACGTCGATCAGTTCGAGCGCCTCGCAGGCGATCTCCTCGCTCGTCGCGGCGACGGCGGCGACGCCCTCGCCCCAGAAACGGACCTTGCGGTCGAACACGTACTGGTCGCGGGTGACCGATACGGAGCGCGGATGCGGCGATCCGTGATGGAGGATGCGGGGGACGTCGTCGCCGGTGAGGACCGCCTTCACGCCGGGCAGGGCGCGCGCCCGCGCCGTATCGACCCGCACGATGCGGGCATGCGCCCGGTCGCTCCGTTTGATCTTGCCGTACAGCATGCCGCGCAGCGCCACGTCGCCGGCGTAGCGCGCCTCGCCGGTGATCTTCTCGCGCGCGTCCGCGCGGGCCACGCTGACGCCTACGATCGACAACGGCGCGCCGCTCATCCGCCGCCTCCCGCGGACGCCGCCGCGGCGCGGACGGCCTCCACGATCTTCGTGTAGCCGGTGCAGCGGCAGATGTTGCCGGCGAGGGCGAAGCGGATGTCGTCCTCGTCCGCATCGGGCGTCTCGTCGAGCAGCGCCCTGGCCATCATCAGAATGCCGGGGGTGCAGAAGCCGCACTGCGCGGCGCCGCGTTGCAGGAAGCTCTCCTGCAGTGGGTCGAGCCGGCCGGGATCCGGCGCGAGGCCTTCGATCGTGACCACCTCGCGGCCGCGGGCCTCGACGCCGAGCACCAGACAGGCGTTCACCGGCGCCCCGTCGAGGAGCACCGTGCAGGCGCCGCAATCGCCCACGTCGCAACCCTTCTTCGCGCCGGTGAGGCCGGCGTCGTTGCGCAGCACGTCGAGCAGGGAGCGATAGGGCTCGACGAGCAGATCGACGGGCTCCCGGTTCAGGGTGAAGGAGATCGTCTGCGTCACGCCGCGGCTTCCCGCGCCAGGCGGATCGCCCGCCGGGCGAGCACCCGAACCATCTTGCGGCGATATTCGGCGGAAGCGCGGACGTCGTCGATCGGGCTCGACTCGCGCATCGCGCATGCGGCGGCCTCGTCGATCGCGCGGTCGTCGAGCGCCCGGCCTTCAAGGAGCGCCTCCGCCCGGCGCGCCCGGATCGGCGTCGGCGCCACCGCGCCGAGCGCGATACGCGCTTCGCGACAGATGCCGCCGCGCTCGACCAGAGCTACGGCGACGCCGACCGTCGCCAGCTCCATCGCTCGCCGCCGCCCGTGCTTGAGGTAAGCCTTGCCGCATCCCGCCGTCGGCGGCGGGGCGACGATCCGGATCACGATCTCGCCGGCGGACAGCACGGTCGTTCCCGGTCCGGCGCAGAACTCCTCCACCGGGACGTCCCGCTCGCCCGACGGGCCGGCGATCGTGACCCTGGCGCGGTCGGCGATCAGCGGCGGCAGGGTGTCGGCCGACGGCGACGCGCGGCAGACGTTGCCGGCGAGCGTGGCCCGGTTGCGGACCTGGATCGAGCCCAGCTCGCGCACCGCCTGCCAGAGCCCGCGATAGCGCCGTTGGACGGCGTCCGACTTCTCGAGGGCGCGGGCGGTGACCGACGCGCCGATCCGCAGCCCCGTCTCGGCGTCGCAGGCCAGCTCCCGCAGGCCGGGCGCGGTCTTGAGATCGACGAGCAGGCGGGGGCGGCGGAGTCCCTCTCGCATCTCGACCAGCAGGTCGGTGCCGCCCGCGAACGGGCTCGCCTCGGGGCCGTGACGCTCGAGCGTCGCCACCGCGTCGGCGACGGATGCGGCCGCCAGATACTCGAAACGTCTCATCCTTCGTCCCGCGCCACGCCGGAGGCGGCGCCGCAGCGCCATCGGCGCGAGTCTGCCATCCCCGGCGGCCAATACCAAGGACCGCCGGGATACTCTCACGGCGTCCAGGTCTCCTCGCTCGGGATGGCGAGATAACGGTCATAGCCGAACAGGCGGCCGCGCTTTCTGCCGGTCGGTTCCCGCATCACGCCGAGTTCCTCCAATATGCCCATGCCGGACGCCGCGGCGGGACAAGGAGAGTCCCGCGCGCCGCGCCGTCCCGACGGCTCCCCCGACGGTCTCGGCCACGCCGTCGAGAAAGGAATGGACGGTCTCCTACGGCGCCCCTGCCTTCCTGACGCACCGTTCGGGCCGTCCATAGACGAACCGTCCTTCCTCGCTGCGATACGTCATGGCGGCGGGCGCCTGTCCGCCCGGAATCCGGACGCGGTAGAGCACGCATCCATACGGGCCGACGCTCGCCGGGGTATAGACGACGCCTTCCCGAACGACCGCAGCGCCCGGGCCCGGCGGGCCGGAGGTCCCGACCGGATCCTCTTGAGCCGCGCAAGCCGCGCCGAGCACGGCTAGCCACGCAAGCGCAAGGACGCCGAAGCGGTTCACCGGGGTCACCAGGTCAGCCGGTACGCGAAGCCGACGTTCGTCTCATGCGCTCCGGGAATGTGGCCGGCGTTCATCGCGCCGCCGACCTCGACGGCGATGCGTCCGCCCATCGCCTTCCGTTCATGGCGAAGCGTCATTCGCAACGCCCGCGCCTCGGGGCGGAGCGGAACGCGGTATTCGTCGTAGAGCCTTCGCCCGTTCTCCATCCTTCCGTTCTCCACGCGGAACGTTCCGGCGCCGGTTTCGGCGCGCAACGGCTGCTCGATCGTGAACCCGGTGTCTTCGTCGCCAAGGCGCATCGACAACGCGGACAGCACGGAGGACGACGCCTGGAAGATCGCGCCCTTCTCGTAGCGCGGCCGGCTTACCGCCAGGGTCGCCGCGCCGTCCAGCCTCCAACCGTCCCCGAGTTTCCGCCCGAAGGCGCGGGAGATCCACGCCATGCCGGAGCGAAGCTCCGACCCGAACGCGCCGGAACTGCGCGCCCCGAGGTATTCGCCATCGTCGAACCCGAGGCCGTACCCCCATCCGCCGGTCCTTGGCCGGCGCGCGATGCTCGCCGACGTTTCGCCAAGGCCCGCCACCCACTCGTACCCGTCCGGCAACCGGGGGCTCCCGGCGTCCCCGACCGGTAACCAATGCAACCTGAGCGAGTCCAGGCCGGTCGCCGGCGCGGTCGCCCTTTCGTCCCCGTCGAACCGGGGAATCGGGGAACGGCCGGTCTGCCGCGTGGAGACGAGCGCCGACAGAGGAATCCAGAACGGAAAATTCTGCTCGTCGAACGCGGCGAGTTCGATGCCGGCGGCGCGCCGCGCGACCGAACCGAACGCGGCGGGCAGCTGGAGCGCGGTGCCGTCGAGCGCATGCGCCGACTGCCCGGCGGACAGCGCGCCGACGGGCGAAAGCGCGGCTTCGATATCCAGATGCCCGGCGCCGTAGGTCTCCAGGTCGGCGTATCGCCCGCTGCGATCCGCCGTATCGAGCATCCTCTTGACGACCTCCGTGTTGCCGCGCGTCCCCCGGAAATGCTCCATCAGCAGGGCGAGCGCCCCCGAAACGAGAGGCGCCGCGAAGCTGGCGCCGGTCGCCCCGTCGTCGACGTCGCCGTTTCCGGGGGTAGCCGGGTTGGGCATGAGAGCCCGCACGGCGCCCGGCGCCGCGAGGCAGTAATGCGGCCCATGTCTCGCGGAATTCCAATCCGACGGAAGCGGGCCGCATCGGTTGGAATAGGCGGCGATTGCGTCCGTTTCCGGATCCGTCGCGGCGACGGCCAGCGAGTGTCCGCGCAACGCCGGGATGTAGTAGGGCAGGTCCGCTCCCAGGCCGGACCAGGGCTGTCTTTCGTTGCCGGCGGCGTAGACGAGGATGGTTTTTTCGGCGTCGGGTCTGTCGGCCTGGAAGATGGCGTCCAGGGTTTTCGGCAAATACCGCCGATACCACCGGAGTGCGGACTCGATCTCCCGGGAGACAACGTTCGGATCGAAAATCGCTCTTCCGTAGGATCGGTTGATGATGTCGAACTTGGCGTATTCATCGCGGCGGTTGCCAGCCGCCTGGTTGTCGAAGCGTGCGCGATCCGCGTCCGACAGCGAGACGATCACCGATCGCAACACGCTGCTTGCGAGAGCGTTCGCCCTCTGATCGTCCGTAAGGTTCTGCGCGATCGGGATGATCGTCGCCTCCGGCGCGACGCCGAGATTCGTCCCGGCCGCGACCGAGGCGACCGCAGTCCCGTGCGCTCCTTGTGAACCGTAGAGCGTCGGCGCTTCCCACCATCGAAGCAACCGTTCAAGGGGATTTCGTTCGTCTACTCGTCGACCACGAACACGGAGTCGTCCCCGGTGGGCCACCCGGCTTCGGCCACGATCCGGCGCACCCACCTGTTGGGAGCTTCGTCGTCTCCCTGGCTATTGGCCCTCCAGGCTCGGCAAGAGGGATTCCATTGCAGGCACGAATCGACGTCGCTGAACAACGAATCGCCGAAGGGGTGACTGTAGGCAAGGCTGGCGCCGTCCGCGTCGCGGAGCTTCACCCTGTCGCCGAACTCCCTGCTCTGCGTGTAGTCGACGATGCTGTCGTCGATCCCGATCCTGACGCCCTTGCCGGTCAGACCCCTGGCGTAGGCGTGATGCGCGCCGATCCGCTGCAGCACGTCGGGCTGGTGCGTCGTGAAGCGCGCCGTTCCGAGGTGATGTGCAGGGCTGGAGGATGTCGGAGGCGCAGGCGTAGGCGTAGGCGCAGGTCGGCCGGTTGCGACGGCTCCGGACCCGCCGCCACCGCCGCCGCACGCGATCAGCGTGAGAGTGAGGCCGAGCGCGGCCATGAGGGTCGGGAAGTGTCTTCCGGTTCCGTGCATCTGTGCGTCTCCACATGGTCGCCGCGGCGCCGGCGGATGCCGGGCCGTTGCAATCACCGCACAAGGCTATGTGGAGACCCCGCCTATTCACCGGGCGCGGGGAGCTACCCCATGCCGGGTCGAGGGCTGTTCTATTCAGCGGGCGACCCGACGGAGCGGGTTGCCTTGACGATGATTGCAGAAAGAACCCTAGCGGCGGCGCGCCGGCGAGTCAATGGATTGTCCGGGTTCACTACATATGAGACACCGGGTGGGCCTCCGGGAGCGGCGCGTCAAGCCGCTTCGCGGCTCCTTCGCTACGCTCCGGCCCTTCGGGTGACCCGCCGCTCCCGGAGGCTCCGAGGGCATCCATGGCCGTAAGCAGGCTTCCGGCCATGGAACGACCGGATACCGACTGGCGCGATGGGCGCCGTCTCACATGTGTCTGGACCAGGACATGGAGAAAATGGGGGTTACGTCGGAATCCGTCTTCCCTGGAGAGTCTGCGTTGATCCGCTATGTTTTCATGCAGTTGCGGAAGCGGGAGGTCGTGGCGGCGACGTTCGAGATGGCTTCTCGGCTACGGGGCTTGGTTGCTTGGCCTGGATTCTGCGGCAGGATGGCGTCGCCCATCTGTCCGGCGGCTATCGGGCGCTGCTTCCCGACGCGCCGGCCGACCTGTCGGCGCAACCGTTGCGAGACGCGGGCCTCGTTCACCGTAGACACGATCTTCCATTCGACCAGGCTGCCGCTGATGACATGGTCCGCGGCCATCCACGCCGACTTCACCGCCCGTCACCGGGGACGGCGGCGTCAGTGCTGCGATGCATCGAGCACTGGGCTCATGCCGCTTCGCGCGGACGGATGGCGCGCAAGGCGGCGGCCTTGTCCCGCGCCGCGATCTCGAGCTCGTAGCGATCCTGAAGGTTCATCCAGCTTCGGGCATCGGTGTTGAAATACCGCGCCAGACGCAGCGCGCTCTCGGCCGTGACGCCGCGGCGGTCGCGGACGATCTCGTTGATTCGCGCCGGCGACACGCCGACGGCGGCGGCCGCATCGGCGGCGGTCAAACCATCGTCACGGGCGCGACGCCAACGCTTCAGGGCAGCGCCCCGTGTAACATGACGGGGCAGGCCGAAAACCTGCATGGGGGTTCTCCTTCCAGCTGTCTGTCCAAACCAACGGCTTCGGAGACCCCCAACCTTCCATCAAGCTCCCCGTCTCACATCTGTCTGGGCCTGGACATCCCGACGGCCGGCACCAAGGACCGCCGGGATCGTCTCACGGCGTCTCGATTCCTTCGCTCAGGATGGCGAGATACCGGTCGTAGCCGAACAGGCGGCCACGCTTCCTGCCGGTCAGTTCCCGCATCACGCCGAGCTCCTCCAATACGCCCATGCCGGACGTTGCGGCGGGAAAGGAGAGCCCCGCGCGCCGCGCCGCGTCCGGAAGCGAGACGATCGGCCGTTCCTTCGCGACGCCATACACGCGGAGCGCCGAGCCCGCCTTGCGGCCTCGCCGCCCGATCCGGGCTTCGTCGTCCCGGAACAACGACGCCAGCCGCCGCGCCGTCCCGACGGCTCCCCCGGCGGTCTCGGCCACGCCGTCGAGGAAGAACGAAATCCACCCCTCCCAATCGCCTTCCCGGCGCACGCCGTCGAGATGCGCGTAATAGGCCGCCCGATGCCGTTTGAAATAGAGGCTCAGATAGAGCAGCGGCTCGCGCAGCACCCCCTCGTGGTGCAGCAGCAGGGCGATCAACAGCCGGCCCACCCGGCCGTTGCCGTCGAGAAAGGGATGGATGGTCTCGAACTGGACATGGGCGAGACCCGCCCGCACCAGGATCGGAAGCCCGGCCGGCCGTGCGTGGAGAAATCGCTCCAGGTCCGACATGCAATCGGCTACGGCGTCGGGCGGCGGCGGCACGAAGACGGCGTTGCCGGGCCGGTTGCCGCCGATCCAGTTCTGCGAGCGTCGGAACTCGCCCGGCGTCTTGCTGGCGCCCCGGCCCCGCGCCAGCAGCCGGGCATGGATCTCGCGAATCAGACGGTTCGACAGGGGGAAGCCCTTGCGCAGCCGGCCGAGGCCGTGTTCCAGCGCGGCCACGTAGTTCGATACCTCGACCACGTCGCCCACGGGCACGCCGGGTCTCTCGTCGAGCTCGAACAGCAGCAGGTCGGACAGGGACGATTGGGTGCCTTCGATCTGCGAGGACAGCACCGCTTCCTTGCGGATATAGGTGTAGAGAAAGAGATGCGGATCGGGTAGCAGCGTCGAGACGCCGTCGAGTGCGCCAAGGGCCAGCAGCGCTTTCTCCAGTGGGGCGTGTATCGCCGCCGGGTCCAGCGCGGGCGCGGGCGGGAGTGGGGCCGGGACGAAGGCGCGGACAGGCTCGCCCCTGGCAGTCGAGATCTGGTAGCGGCCGGTCTCGCCGCGTTTCATGGCACTTTGGTCCCTATTCGAAGAAGCACGATATGCCGGTAGCATTATCAAGTGTTTTTCCTGAAATCTGAATAATTGACATCCTTATTCAACAAACCACAATTTCAACAAACCACAATATGATGCGCTGGTTTGCTTCCAATCAAGTGTTTTTCCTGAAAACTGAATAACTGACGTCCTTATTCAACAAACCACAATATGATGCGTGGTTTGGTCCCGGGCGCCATCCCCCGAGGGGAGGGGGAGCCGTCGAACACGTCCAGCAATCCGTTGATATATCTTACTTTTGGATATATCTGGTGGGTAGGTCGCGAACGCCCGCCTCCTTCGCGCGCCTTGACAAGGGCGGCGGGGGGCATCGTTATGGTTTGGGGAGGACGACGATGTACATCGGCCAGCCGCTCGCGCGCCGGGAGGACGACAAGTTCCTCACCGGCAGGGGACGCTACGTCGACGACATCGACATACCCGGCTGCGCCCATGTCGCCTTCGTGCGCAGCGCCCATGCGCATGGCCGCATCCGCGGCATCGAGACCGGGGCCGCGGCGGCGTCCCCGGGCGTGCTCGACGTGCTGACCGCGGCCGACTGGCGGGCCGCGGGGTTGGGCGCGCTGGTCTGCGAGCATCCGATGCCGTTCTCCGACGGGCGGCCGATGAACGAGGCGCTCCGCCCCGCCTTCGCCGCCGACCGGGTGCGCCATGTGGGCGACGTGATCGCCGCGGTGGTGGCCGAAGACGCCCACGCCGCCGCCGACGCCGCCGAGATCGTCGCCGTCGACATCGAGCCGCTGCCCGCGGTGACCGACGTCGCCCGCGCGCTTGATGCGGACGCGCCGGTCTTGCATCCGCAACTCGGCTCCAACCTGGTGTTCGAGGTCGTGCGCGGCGACCTGGCCGCGACCGAGGCGGCCCTCGCCGGCGCGGCCCACGTCACCGAACTCGTCCTCGACAGCAACCGGGTCGCCGGCAACCCGCTGGAGCCGCGCGCCTATCTCGCCGACTACGATCCGGCGACCGGCGGCCTCACTTTGTGGGCGACCAGCCAGATGCCGCACTACCTGCGCCGCTGGCTGGCCAATTACACGCTCCGCATGCCGGAGCACCGCATCCGCGTGATTTCGCCCGATGTGGGCGGCGGGTTCGGCGTCAAGGGCATGTTCGCCGTCGAAGTGTCGACCGTGGCCTGGGCGGCTATGCGGCTGGGCCGCCCGGCGCGCTGGACCGGAACCCGGTCGGAGGCGCTGATGTCGGATACCCAGGCGCGCGATCATCACACGCTGGGCCGCATGGGGTTCGACGCCGACGGGCGCATCGCGGCCCTCCGGGTCGAGACCGTGGCGAGCCTCGGAGCCTATCTCTCGAACTTCGCGCCCAGCATTCCGGGCAACTCCTATCCGCAGACCATCACCGGCCTCTACGGCACGCCCAATCTGTATTTCCGCATCCGGGGGGCCTACGCCAACACCGTGCCGGTCGATGCCTATCGCGGCTCGGGCCGGCCCGAGGCGACCTTCGTCAACGAGCGGCTGATCGAGAACGGCGCCCGCGAGATGGGCGTCGATGCGGTCGAGATCCGCCGACGCAACCTGATCCGGGCGGACCAGTTCCCCTATGCGGCCCCGGTCGGGCGGACCTACGACTCGGGCGACCCGCCGGCTCTGCTCGACAAGCTGCTCGCCAATGCCGACTACGCCGGACTCCGCGCCGAACAGCGGCGCCCGCGCGCGGACGGCGCCCGCATGGGCATCGGTCTCGCCTGCTTCCTCGACAAGTCGGGCACCGGCTCCAGCCGCAACCTCGCCGCCAAGGGCGGCCGGCACGGCGGCTGGGAGAGCGCCCTCCTGCGCGTCCATTCCGACGGCAAGGCTACCGTCTATGCCGGCAGCCACAGCCACGGCCAGGGGCACGACACCACCTTCTGCCAGATCGCCGCCGACCGGCTCGGCGTCCCGATCGAGGACATCGCCCTGATCGAGGGCGACACCGCCAGCGTCCCGTTCGGCAACGGAACCTGGGGCTCGCGCTCCGCTTCGGTCGGCGGCAGCGCGGTCCTCAAGGCCGCGGACCGGGTGATCGAGAAGGCCGCCGGCGTCGCCGCCCATCTCCTGGAATGCGCCCGCGAGGACCTCGTCTACGCCGACGCGATCTTCTCGGTCGAGGGGACGGACCGACGAGTGAGCTTCGCCGAGATCGCCGCGATCGCCCATCACGGCGCCGCTCTGCCCGCCGACGGCTCGATCGAGCCGGGGCTCGAGGCCGTCGCGTTCCATGAGCCGCCCGACACCAACGATCCGCAGGCGATGCATCTGGCGACGGTCCTGGTCGAGCCGCGCACCGGGAGGGTTCGCCTCCGCGACTACTTCACCGCCGACGACGCCGGCCGGATCATCAATCCGCTGATCGTCGAAGGCCAGGTGGTCGGCGGGCTCGCCCAAGGCATCGGCCAGGCGATGATGGAGCGGGTGGTCTACGACCCGGACGGCGGCGGCCAGCTGCTCTCCGGCAGTTTCATGGATTACGCCATGCCGCGCGCCGGCGACGTGCCGCCGGTGACGACCGCCTATCTGGAGACGCCCGCGCCGTCGAACCCGCTCGGGGTCAAGGGCGGCAGCGAGACCGGAGCCATCGGCCCGCCGGCGGCGATCGGCAACGCGGTGGTGGATGCGCTCTGGGAGTTGGGCGTCCGCCATGTCGAGCTGCCGGTCACGCCTTGTTCGGTGTGGCGGGCGTTGCGGCGCCATGCGCATTGAGATCTCCCCATCACGTCGCCGGGCTCGTCGGCATGGACGGTTGCGGCGCCATGCGCACTGAGCTCTCCCTCACCGTCAACGGCCGGGCGGTGACCGCCGAGGTCGAGCCGCGCATGCTGCTGGTCGAGTTCCTGCGCCGGACGCTCCGCCTCACCGGAACGCATGTCGGCTGCGACACCGGCCAGTGCGGGGCCTGCGCGGTCCATCTCGACGGGGTGGGCATCAAGTCCTGCGCTCTGTTCGCCGTGCAGGCGACCGGGCGGACGGTCGTCACCATCGAGGGGGTGTCGCCCGCCGGCGGGCTCAACCCCCTCCAGGCGGCCTTCAAGGCGCGCCATGCGCTGCAATGCGGTTTCTGCACGCCGGGCATGATCATGAGCGCGCTCGACATGATCCGGCGCCATCCGCAGGGGCTCACCGAGGCGGTGGTGCGCGACGAACTGGAAGGCAATCTCTGCCGTTGCACCGGATACAACCCCATCGTCGCCGCGATCCTCGACGGGGCGGCGGCGTTGCGCGGGCGTCCGGGAGGGGAGGGCGCGCCGCCGGAATCGGAATTGCCGCCCGACGCCGCTGGGATATAGTCGGGGCGGCATCGGAAGCGGAGTTCGCCTTGCCCGGCTTCTCGCGACGCATCCTGGAGCGCGCATCGGCCCTGCCGCCCGCCTTGGCGGTGCTGGTCGCCTCCCTCGCTCTGGCGCCGGCGCCGCCGGCCCGGGGGGCGCCCGGGCTCTCGGTCAGCCACGGGTTGACGCTGCTCGACGAGCTCAAATACGGCCCCGAGTTTCGCCATCTCGACCATGTCGACCCCGATGCGCCCAAGGGCGGGTCGGTCCGGCGCTATGTGATCGGCTCGTTCGACACGTTCAACCCGTTCACGATCAAGGGCCAGCCGGCGGCGGGGCTGGGCTTCGTCTTCGAACGGCTGATGGATTCGCCGCCCGACGAGATCTCTGCCGAGTACGGGCTGATCGCGAGCCATGTCGAGGTCCCGGACGATCTCTCCTACGTGGTCTACCGGCTCCGGCCGGAAGCGCGTTTCCATGACGGCGCGCCGATCACCGCCGACGACGTGGTGTTCAGCTTCGACGTCCTCAAATCCGAAGGCGCGCCGATCTATCGTTTCTACTACGCCGACGTCGAGCGGGCCGAGAAACTCGGGCCGCGCCGGGTCAAGTTCCATTTCACCGGCCCGCCCAACCGCGAGCTGCCGCAGATCGTCGGCCAGATCCCGATCCTGCCCGCGCATGTCTGGCGCGGCCGGGACTTCGGCAAGACCACCCTGGAGCCGCCGCTCGGCAGCGGCCCCTACCGGCTGTCGCGCTTCGAACCCGGCCGCTTCGTCGAATACGAGCGCGTCGCCGATTACTGGGGCGCGGACGTCCCGATCAACCGCGGGCGCTACAACTTCGACCGCATGCGGTTCGACTATTACCGCGACCAGACGGTGGCCCTCGAAGCCTTCAAGTCGCGGCAATACGACATACGGCTGGAGTCGTCGTCGAAGGAGTGGGCGACGGCCTATCGCTTTCCCGCGGTCGCTTCCGGGTTGGTTCGCAAGGCCGAGATTCCGCATGCGCGGCCGACCGGCATGCAGGCCTTCGCGTTCAACCTCCGCCGCGAGAAGTTCCGCGACCGCGCGGTCCGGCGGGCGATGGCCTTCGCGTTTGATTTCGAGTGGTCGAACAAGAACCTGTTCCACGGCCAGTACACGCGCACGAAGAGCTTCTTCTCCAACTCGGCGCTGGCGGCCCGCGCGCTCCCCTCGGCCGCCGAGCGCGAACTCCTGGAGCGCTTCCGGGGCCAGGTGCCGGAGGAAGTGTTCTCGACGGTCTACGAGCCGCCGTCGACCGACGGGTCGGGAAACGTGCGCGGCAACCTGCGCAAGGCGGCGCGGCTGCTGCGCCGGGCCGGATGGCGGATCGAGGACGGCGCGCTGATCGACCCCGCGGCCGGCCGGCCGATGGAGGTCGAATTCCTGCTCGCCAGCCCCGCCTTCGAGCGCGTCGTCTCGCCCTATATCCGGAACCTCCGGCGGTTGGGCGTCCGGGGGACGATCCGCACCGTCGATCAGGCCCAATACGTCAACCGGGTGCGCGACTTCGACTTCGACGTAATCGTCCAGTCCTTCGGCCAGTCCGAATCGCCCGGCAACGAACAGCGCGACTATTGGAGTTCGGCCGCAGCCGACCGGCCCGGCAGCCGCAACGTCGTCGGCATCCGCAACCCCGCGGTCGATGCGCTGATCGAGGCGATCGTCGCCGCGCCCGACCGGGCGGGGCTGGTGGTCGCGACCCGCGCCCTCGATCGGGTGCTGCTGTGGAGCCATTACGTGGTGCCCCAATGGCACATACGTTTCGATCGCATCGCCTGGTGGGACCGGTTCGGCCGCACCGGGCGGGCGCCGAAATACGGACCCGACATCGCCAGCTGGTGGGTCGATCCGGCGAAGGACGCGGCGCTCGACCGACGCCGGGAGGACGCCGCCCGATGATGCGGCCGCGCTCCCGCCGGGCGGGGCTCGCCGCGGCCGCCTGCCTGCTCGCCGCGGCCGCCGGTCCCGCGCCCGCGGGCGGCGCCGGAAGCCACGGGCTGTCGGTCTTCGGCGATCTCCGCTACGGCCCCGGCTTCGCGCATTTCGACTACGTCGAACCCGACGCGCCCAAGGGCGGGACGCTCCGGCTATGGGGGTTGGACACGTTCGAGACGCTCAACCCCTTCATCCTCAAGGGCGGCAAGGAGGAGCTCAACGGCCTTCTCTTCGACACCCTGATGGTCCGCGCGATGGACGAGCCGGACGCCCTGTATGCGCTCGCGGCGCGAAGCGTCGAACTGGCGGACGACGGCGGTTGGGTCGCGTTCGACCTGGATCCGCGCGCGCGCTTCCACGACGGCTCCCCGGTCACCGCCGCCGACGTCGTGTTCACCTTCGAAACGCTGGTGAAGCGCGGGCATCCGCAATACCGCATCGACCTCGGCGCGGTGGCGCGCGCCGAAGCCGCGTCGCCGCGCCGGGTCGTGTTCGTCTTCGCGCCCGGCCGGCATCGCGATCTGCCGACCCGGCTGGCCGCGCTGCCCGTCCTGTCGCGGAGCTATTACGACAAGGTCGCGTTCGACCGGACGACCTTCGTTCCGCCGCTGTCGAGCGGACCCTACCGGGTGGAGCGCGTCGAGCCCGGCCGCAGCGTGGTCTATCGCCGCGTCGCCGAGTATTGGGCGCGCGACCTGCCGGTGAACCGGGGGCGCTACAATTTCGACCGCATCCGGGTGGATTATTACCGCGACCGCGACGTGGCGTTCCAAGCCTTCTTTTCGCAGGAATACGACTTCCGCGAGGAGTTCACCTCGCGCAACTGGGCCACCCAGTACGACAAACCGCCGGTGCGCAAGGGGCTGGTGGTCCGCGAGACGCTCGCCGACGAGACGCCGTCGGGCGTGCAGGCGTTCTTCTTCAACCTGCGGCGCGCCAAATTCCGCGACCGGCGCGTCCGCCAGGCCATGGACCTCGCCTTCGACTTCGAGTGGACCAACAAGAACCTGTTCTACGGCCTCTACGACCGCACCAACTCGATGTTCGAGAATTCACGCCTCGCCGCGCGCGACGCCCCGAGCGCGGCCGAGCTGGCGTTGCTGGAGCCGTTGCGCGGCCAGGTGCCGGCGGGCGTCTTCGAGGCCGCTTACCGGTCGCCCGTGACCGATGGCGGCGGCAACGTCCGGCGCAACCTGCGCCGGGCCGCGCGGCTGCTCCGCGCCGCCGGCCACCGCGTCGAGCAGGGCAGGCTGACCGGCCCCGACGGCGAGCCGTTCACGGTCGAGTTCCTGCTCTACGAGGCGACGACCAACCGCATCGTCAACCCCTATATCCGCAACCTCGAACGGCTCGGCGTCGAGGCGTCGATCCGGCTGGTGGACTTCGCCAACTTCAAGCACCGCACCGACCATTTCGATTTCGACGTGATCGTGCGGCGCTACGTGCAGCCGCTGACGCCCGGCATCGAGCAGATCAACTATTTCGGCTCGGCCGCCGCCGGGCTGCCCGGCGCGTTCAACGTCGGCGGCGTCAGCGATCCGGCGGTCGATGCGCTGATCGAAAAGGTCGTCGCCGCGCGGTCGCGTCCGCAGCTGGTCACCGCGGTGCGCGCCCTCGACCGGGTGCTGATGTGGAGCAACTTCGTGGTGCCGCAATGGTACAAGGGCGTCCACCACATCGCCTATTGGAACAAGTTCGGCCGGCCGCGCGTCAAACCCCGCTATGATCTCGGCGTCGTCGATACTTGGTGGTACGACCCGGACAAGGCGGCGATGCTGGCGCGGGGACTTGCGCCGCCCAAGCCCGCCGGCGCGGAGTGACGACGGGCGGGGATGCTCGCCTATATCGTCCGGCGGCTGTTGCTGATGATTCCGACGCTGCTCGGGATCATGGTCGTCAACTTCGTCATCGTCCAGTTCGCGCCGGGCGGCCCCATCGAGCAGATCATCGCCGAGGTCACCGGCGCCGCGCCCGGAACCACCAGCCGCATCAGCGGCGGCGGCAGCGAGATCGGCGGCGCGCCGCGCGGCGGGGCGACCGGCGCCGCAACCCGGACGACGAGTCGCTATCGCGGGGCGCAAGGGCTCGACCCGGAATTCATCGCCCAGCTCGAACGGCAGTTCGGCTTCGACAAGCCGCTCCACGAGCGGTTCGTCCTGATGCTCGGCAACTATCTTCGCTTCGACTTCGGGACCAGCTATTTCCGCGACGAGCGCGTCGTATCGCTGGTGCTCCAGAAATTGCCGGTCTCGATCTCGCTCGGCCTGTGGACGACGCTGCTGCTCTATCTGGTCGCCATTCCGCTCGGCATCCGCAAGTCGGTGCGGGACGGCGGCCGCTTCGACCTGTGGACGACGACGGCCCTCACCGTGGGCTTCGCCATCCCGTCCTTCGTGCTGGCGATCCTGCTGGTGGTGCTGTTCGCCGGCGGCAGCTTCCTCGACTGGTTCCCGCTGCGCGGCCTGACTTCGGAGAACTGGGACGAGCTCGGCCTGGGCGGCAAGATCCTCGACTATTTCTGGCATCTCGTCCTGCCGCTGATCTCGCTGATGCTGGGCGGCTTCCTCTCGCTGACGATGCTGACCAAGAACTCCTTTCTCGACCAGATCAACATGCTGTACGTGCAGACGGCGCGCGCCAAGGGGCTCACCGAACGGCGGGTGCTCTACGGCCACGTCTTCCGCAACGCGATGCTGATCGTCATCGCCGGCTTCCCCGGCGCCTTCGTCGGCATTCTGTTCACCGGCGCGCTGCTGATCGAGATCATCTTCTCGCTCGACGGGCTCGGGCTGCTGGGGTTCGAGGCCGCGATCCGGCGCGACTACAACATCATGTTCGCCTCGGTCTATTTCTTCACCCTGCTGGGCCTGTTCATGATCCTGGTGCGCGACTTCATGTACACCGTGGTGGACCCGCGCATCGATTTCGAGGGGCGCCATGTCTAGGGCGGGGCTCGCCCGCGTCCGCATCGCGCCGCTGACGCGCCGCCGGCTGGACAATTTCCGCGCCAACCGCCGCGGCTTCTGGTCGCTGTGGATATTCCTCGCTCTGTTCGCCGCCACCCTGCCGGCCGAATTCATCGCCAACGACCGGCCGCTCGTCGTCTCCTATGGCGGCGAATACTACTTCCCGGTCTTCGCCGCCTATCCGGAGACGACCTTCGGCGGGGATTTCGAGACCGAGGCCGAGTACCGGGAGCCCGACGTCCAGGAGTTGATCGCCGGCAAGGACGGTTGGCTGCTCTGGCCGCCGATTCCCTACAGCTACGAGACGGTGAACCTGAACCTGGCGGCCCCGGCCCCGGCCCCGCCATCGGCCGACAATCTGCTGGGCACCGACGACCAGGGCCGCGACGTGCTCGCCCGCATCATCTACGGCTTCCGCATTTCGGTCGTTTTCGGACTGTTGCTCACCGTCTTCGGCTCGCTCATCGGCGTGGCGGTGGGCGCGGTCGAAGGGTATTTCGGCGGCTGGACCGATCTGTTGGTCCAGCGTTTCATCGAGATCTGGAGCGGTCTGCCGCAGCTCTACATCCTCATCATCCTGTCGAGCATCGTCGTCCCCGGCTTCTGGACGCTGCTCGTCATCCTGCTGATCTTCGGCTGGACCGCGCTCGAAGGCGTGGTGCGGGCGGAGTTCTTCCGCGCCCGCAACTTCGAGTTCGTCAAGGCGGCGCGCGCGCTGGGGGTGAGCGACTTCCGCATCATGGCGCGTCACGTCCTGCCCAACGCGATGGTCGCGACGCTCACCTTCCTGCCCTTGATCCTGACCGGCTCGATCACCAGCCTGACCGCGCTCGACTTCCTCGGGCTGGGGCTGCCGCCGGGCTCGCCCTCGCTCGGCGAGCTGCTGCAACAGGGCAAGAGCAACCTTCAGGCGCCGTGGCTGGGCCTCTCCTCCGCGGCGACGCTCGCGGTCATGCTGACGCTGCTGGTGTTCGTGGGCGAGGCGGTGCGCGACGCCTTCGATCCCCGCAAGACGTTCGGCGACCGGGCGGCGGGCGGGCGATGACCGCGGACGCGGCCCTCCTGCAAGTGCGCGGCCTCTCGGCGTCGTTCGGCCGCGGCGCGCAACGGGTCGACGCGGTGCGCGGCGTCTCCTTCGACCTTCGCCGGGGCGAGACGCTGGCGCTGGTGGGCGAAAGCGGCTCGGGCAAATCGGTGACCGCGCTCTCCATCGTCCGCTTGCTGCCCTACCCGTCGGCGCATCATCCGTCGGGCGACGTCCGGTTCCGCGGCGATTCCCTGCTCGATGCGCCGGCGGCGGCGATGCGCCGCATCCGCGGCAACCGGATCGCGATGATCTTCCAGGAGCCGATGACCTCGCTCAACCCGCTGCACACGATCGAAAAGCAGGTGGGCGAGATATTGTCGGTCCATCGCGGGCTCGACCGGCGGTCGGCGCGGGGACGCATCGTCGAGCTCCTGGGTCAGGTCGGGCTGCCCGAGGCGAAGGACCGTCTCCAGGCCTACCCGCATCAACTGTCGGGCGGCCAGCGCCAGCGGGTGATGATCGCGATGGCCCTCGCCAACGACCCCGACCTGCTGATCGCCGATGAGCCGACCACCGCCCTCGACGTGACCGTCCAGGCGCAGATCCTCCAGCTGTTGAAGGAGCTCCAGCGCGCGCGCGACATGTCGATCCTGCTGATCACCCACGATCTCGGCATCGTGCGCAAGGTCGCGGATCGGGTCTGCGTGATGACCGCGGGCGAGATCGTCGAGCGGGGTCCGACCGAAGAGGTGTTCGAGCGCCCGCGCCACCGCTATACCCGGCATCTGCTGGCGGCCCGGCCCCGCATCGGGCCGCCGGCCGCCTCCGGCGGGCGCGAGATCGTCGCCGCCGACGGGCTCAAGGTCTGGTTCCCGATCAAACGGGGGCTGATGCGCCGCGTCGTCGGGCACGTCAAGGCGGTCGACGGGGTGAGCGTCGCCGTTCGCGAAGGGCGCACCGTCGGCGTGGTCGGCGAGAGCGGGTCGGGCAAGACGACGCTCGCCATGGGGCTGCTGCGGTTGGAGCGCAGCGACGGGCCGATCCGCTTCGACGGGGCGGACATCCATGACCTCGACGGGAAGGCGTTGCGGCCGCTGCGGAGCCAGATGCAGATCGTGTTCCAGGATCCCTTCTCCTCGCTCAGCCCCCGCATGTCGGTGGGCCAGATCGTCGAGGAAGGGCTCCGCGTCCATCGCGGCCCCGGCGGCTACGACGAACGCCGCCGCGCGATCGGCGAGGCGCTCCGCGAAGTCGGCCTCGATCCCGACATGCAGGATCGCTATCCGCACGAGTTCTCGGGCGGGCAGCGCCAGCGGATCGCGATCGCCCGCGCGATCGTGCTCAAGCCGCGCTTCGTGGTGCTGGACGAGCCGACCTCGGCCCTCGACATGTCGGTCCAGGCGCAGATCGTCGATCTGCTGCGCCTGTTGCAGGACCGCCACAGGCTCGCCTATCTGTTCATCAGCCACGACCTCCAGGTGGTCCGCGCCCTGGCCGATGAGGTCATCGTGATGCGCCGCGGCAAGGTCGTCGAACAGGGTCCGGCGCGGGCGATCTTCGACCGCCCCGCCCAGCCTTACACGCGGGCGCTGATCGCCGCCGCCTTCGACGTCGCCGCGGTCGAGGCCCAGGCGGTCGCGACCTGACTATTCGCCCATCTGCATCAGCAGGCCTCGCCGCCGCGCGATGCGGAACACGCCGAGGAAGACGCCGAGTCCGGCGGCGAGATAGACGGCGTTGAGCGCCGCCGCATGGATCAGCGCATCGGCGTGGAAGACTCCGTCCACCACGACCGCGCGCATGCCCTCGAACACGTGCGACGACGGCAGGGCGAAGGCGACGGGCTGCAACCAGCCGGGGAGAGTGGCGATCGGGTAGTAGATCCCGCTGATCGGCGCCACGGCGAACACCGCGACCCAGGCGAGACTCTCCGCCCCCAGCCCGTAGCGCAGCACCAGGGCCGAGACGGCGAGTCCGACCGCGGCGCCGAACAGCAGCAGGTTGGCGAAGAACGCGACCAGCGGCAACCCCATGTCGAAGATCGAATAGCGATAGAGTGGGATGGCGAGCAGGGCCGCGGGGACGACGCCGATCAGCGTGCGGATGAAGCTGATGAGCAGCAGCGCCGCCGCCCATTCATGGGCGCGCAGCGGGCTCGCGAACAGCTGCGCCAGGTTGCGCGACCACATCTCCTCCAGGAAGGAGATCGAGACCCCGATATTGCCGCGGAACAGGATGTCCCAGAGCAGCACCGCGGCGATCAGCACCCCGCCGGCGCGGACGAAATAGGCGCTGTGGGCGAACAGGAACTGGGTCATCAGGCCCCAGATCAGCATCTGCATGGTCGGCCAGTAGGCGAGCTCGACGATGCGCGGCCAGGATCCTCGCAGCAGATAGGCGTAGCGGCGGACCATCGCGAGCACGCGGCGGCCGGAAAAAGCGACGCCGGTCATGGGCCGGTCATCGGCCGGTCACGACCCGTCGGCGTCCGCCGCCTGGCCGCGCCGCCTGGCGATGTCGAGGAACACCTCCTCCAGCGTCCGGCGGCCGTAACGCTCGATCAGCGCGCCGGGGGCGCCGCGGTCGACGATGCGTCCGGTCTTCATGATCATCACCTCCGAGCACAACCGTTCGACCTCGGTCATGTTGTGCGAGGCGACGAACACCGTGGCCTGCCGCTCCGCCTGATAGCGGCGGAGATATTCGCGCACCCAGTCCGCGGTGTCGGGGTCGAGCGACGCCGTCGGCTCGTCCAGCAGCAGCAGTTCGGGCCGGTTCAGCAGCGACTTCGCCAGCGCCACGCGCGTCCGCTGGCCCGACGAGAGCTGCCCGTAGGGCCGGTCCAGGAATTCGGCGATCGACAGGTCGCCGGCGACGCCGTCGATCCGCCGCCGCAGGCCGGCGACGCCGTAGAGTTCGCCGTATACCGTCAGATTCTCCCGCACCGTCAGCCGCTTGGGGAGATCGACGTAGGGCGAGGAGAAGTTGATCCGCGGCAGCGCGTCGTATCGGTCCCGCCGCATGTCGACGCCGAGCACGCGCACTTCGCCCGCGCTCGGCAGCAACAGCCCGAGCAGGATTGAGATCGTCGTCGTCTTGCCGGCGCCGTTGCCGCCGAGCAGGGCCGCGATCGAGCCCGCGGCCACGTCGAACGAGACCCCGTCCACGGCGAGGACGTCGTCGAAGCGCTTGGTGAGGTCGGATACGCGGATGGCCGGCGCGGGCATCGGGCGAATATGGGACGGCGGGCCGGCGGGCGCCAGTTCGGAATCCGCTTGGAGTCCGTTGGCCTTCCCCTCTTCCGTCATTCCCGCGAAAAAGCGTGTGAAAAAATCCCGAAACGTCCGCGTGGGCGTTGGTTTAGCCGACTGAGCGCGCGAAATCCCCGGGCGCGTGGAGCCTGCCCCCGCGAAAGCGGGGGAATGACGAGGGAGGCCTGTGACGACGGCCCGAGGGAGACCGTCGCGGCCCCCCCCCCCTCGTCATTCCCGCGAAAGCGGGAATCCATATTCGTGTCTCGATTCTTGTTTCCGTGGGGACGAAGGGCCTGTGCCGTCGGCTCGAGGCGGACGCCAAGGACCCGTCCTTTCCCGCCATGGATTCCCGCTTTCGCGGAGCCTGCCCCCGGCCCGACCGGGGGAATGACGAGTCGTCGGCGTACCCGCCCTCGAGCCGATGGCCTTCCCCCCTCCGTCATTCCCGCGAAAGAGCGTGTGAAGGAATCTTGGCGTTCGTTAGGGATAGGACCCTGCCGGTTCGGTGTGGCGGTCGTGCGGCGGCGGCGGGTTAGGGCGTTGGGTGGTGGGTTCGTCCGGCGCGGCGGCGGTCGTGCGCGGCGGCGGGTTTCAAGCCGCTCCCGGCATGGGTCGGGCAAGGGGCGGGGCGGCGGCAGGGCGGGTTGCGATGCTCATCCGGCCATACAGGCGAGCCGATGACCGCGCCACAGATTGTGCGCCAGAGCGTGCAGCAACGCCACCGCCCGCACCTTGGCAAGCCCGCGGACCACAAGGCGGCCCAATCCCCGTTGCTTGACGACGCCATTGACCCCCTCGACCCTCATGCGACGACGATAGATCGTTTGCCCCGCCTCGCTCGCCATGCGGGCGCGCCAAGCCTGCAACGCAACCGGTTCGCCGGCGCGTCCGCGTTCACGACGGCGCACGCTCTCGGCCTTCGCCGCCTGTTTCACCGGAGCCGGCGGCGTGTAAACCTCCACCCCCTTCCCACCCAACGCCAGCACGTCCTTGCGCGCGGCATAGCGCGTATCCGCCAGCAAGCGCGCCGGGCGCGCGCCATAGCGCCGCTCGATCTGCTCAACCATCGAACCCGCCAAACCCGCGTCGTTGCGACGATCCGTCTCCTGGACCCCCACAATGACGTGACTATCGGTGCTCACCGCCAATTGGAGATTGTACCCCGCCCCCACACCGCCGTCGGCAAACCGCATCCGGCGCGCCTGCGCATCCGTCGTCGAGACCTTCGGCCCCGGCTTCTTCTTCTCCGCCTTCTTGTGCGTCCGAGACCGCCCCGCCTTCTCCGCGCGCAACGCCGCAAGCTGTTTCCGCGCCGCCGCAACCTTCTCCGCAAGCTCGCGTTCGGCCCGCGCCCGCGCCGCGCGAAGACGCCGCGACCCGGCCGCCGGATCGCTCGCCAACTCCGACCTCAGCGCCGCAACCCGTTCCCGCGCCGCCGCCTCGTAGCCCGACAAACCCCGCTCGCCGCGAAACGAACCCGAACCCGCGCTCGCTCGAACCTTCGTCCCGTCAACCGCCACCTCCTCCAAACTCACCATCCCCGACGCCACAAGCGCCGCAACCTGCTCGCTCAATAGACCATCCAGCACAGCCCCATGCCCACCCCGGAAATCGCTCAGACCATGGTAGTTCACTCGCACACCTCCACACAGCCACCGATACGCCATGTCACTCTCGCACAGATGCGCAAGACGACGCGCCGAACCCACTCCCTCCAACGTCGCGTACAGCCACAACGCCAACAAAACCGCAGGGTCCGCCGCAGGCCGACCCGAACCATGCTCACGAGAACCGATCCGCGCATAAAACGCGCTCAGATCCATGCCCGACACGAAACCCCAAACCACACGCGCCCGATGATCCGGCGCAAGCGTCCCATCCAAATCCACCATCCGCCACTCCAACTGATGACGATCCGGGCGCATGCAGCGAGCACCTCCCACAACCGACATAACAACCCTCCCTCACAAACCAACGACCAACCCACAGAATCACGACCCATCCCAAACGCCAAGGGGTTCTTCACACGCTCGAAAGCGGGAATGACGAGAGAGGGGGCCGCGACGGCCTCCCTCGGGCCGTCGCTACAAGCCTCTCCCGTCATTCCCACGCGCCCGGGAATTTCGCGCGCTTGGTCGGCTGAACCGACGCCCACGCGGACGTCTCGGGATTTCTTCACACGCTCGAAAGCGGGAATCCATTTCGGACGAAACCTCCTCACTGTGGGTGAATTTTATAGATAAACAGGTTCGTATATGAGCCCCAAATGATCGCCATGCCAGCCAGAACGCCGCGAGCGGACGCGCCGGGCGGCGATGCCGGCCCGATGAGCCGCACGCCCCGCGCGCCCGAACCGAGGCGCCGTCACCCGGCGCGGGCGCTCGCCTCGTCGCGGAGCGCGCCCACGGCGTCGCATAGCCGGCGCAGGTCGCCCTCGCGCGACAGCCGGTGGTCGCCGTCCTTGATCAGGGACACGCGCACGTCCGCAGACAGCAACCGCTCCGCCAGCCGCGTCGAGAACGTCCACGGCACGTCCGCGTCGCCCATGCCGTGAAGGAGCCGGACCGGGCAATGGATCGCGATCGGCCGGTCGAGCAGCAGATGCGCGCGCGCCTCCTCGATCAGACGCAAGGTGACCGGGGGCGCCTCCTCGCCCTCCTCGCCCTCCGCTTCCCCGGAAGGCGGGCGATGGACGCCGTCGCGGCGGAGCGCCTCGCGGACCTCCGGGGCGAAGCGCGACCACATCAGCTCCTCGGTGAAGTCGGGCGCCGCGGCGACGCCGACCAGACCGGCGACGCGGGCCGGCCGGCGCAGCGCCGCCAGCAGCATGATCCAGCCGCCCATCGACGACCCGACGACGATCTGCGGCCCTTCCGTCAACTCGTCCAGCGCCGCGACCGCATCCTCCGCCCAGCGTCCGATCGTCCCGTCCGCGAACGCGCCCGACGACTCGCCGTGGCCGAGATAGTCGAACCGCACGAATCCCGCGCCCGCGTCGCGGCAGAACGCATCCAGGGCGGTCGCCTTGGCCCCGGTCATGTCCGAGCGGAAGCCGCCGAGAAAGATCACCCCCGGCGCGCGACCGCCGCGTTTGCGATAGGCGATTGTCGCCCCGTCGGGGCGTGATAGTATCCGCGCCGGCGCGAGGACCGTCTCGTCCTTCATGGCCTGGATGCGAGTCGTCCGGTGGTTCCAGCCTCCCGTAACCTTATCGTCTCCGCATCGGGCGCGGAAGCGCGCCCCGCGGTCGTGCTCCAGGTCGTCCCCCGCCTCGAGGCCGGCGGCGTCGAACGCGGCGCCGTCGACGTAGCCGCCGCCATCGTCGAAGCCGGCGGCGTCGCCCTGGTCGCGTCGGCCGGCGGGCCGATGGCGCGCGACGTCGAGCGCGCCGGCGGCCGCCACATGGCCCTGCCCGCGGACAGCAAGAACCCCCTGACGATGCAGGCCAACGCGCGGCGCCTCCGCCGCATCCTCGGCCGCCACGGGGTGGACGTCGTCCACGCCCGCAGCCGCGCGCCGGCATGGAGCGCCCTCCTGGCGACGCGCCCTCTCTTGGCGACGCGCCCGGCGCCGGCCCGCTTCGTCACCACCTTCCACGGCTTCTACGGCGCGTCCAACCGGGCGAAGCGGCTGTATAATTCGGTCATGGCGCGCGGCGAGCGCGTGATCGCGATCTCCCGGTTCATCGGCGACCACGCGCGGGCGGTCTACGGCCTCGACCCCGAACGGCTGCGGATCGTCCCGCGCGGGGTCGACCTGGAGGCCTTCGCCCCGGCCGCGGTGTCGCCGGACCGGATCGGCCGGCTGGCCGGCGCATGGCGGCTGACCGACGGCGCGCCCGTCGTCATGCTGCCGGGCCGGCTGACGCGGTGGAAGGGGCAGCACGTGCTGCTCGAAGCCTTCGCCCGGCTCGGCCGGCCCGACGCGCATTGCCTGCTGGTCGGCGGCGGCAAGGACCGGGGCCGCTATCGCCGCGACCTGCTCGCCCAGCTGTCGCGCGCCGGCATCGCATCGTCCGTCCGCATCACCGGGCATTGCGACGACATGCCGGCGGCGTACATGCTGGCCGACGTGGTGGTGTCGGCCTCGATCGAGGCCGAGGCGTTCGGCCGCGTCGCCGCCGAAGCCCAGGCGATGGGCCGGCCGATCGTCGCCACCGACCATGGCGGGGCGCGCGAGACCGTGCTTCCCGGCCGCACCGGCTGGCTGGTGGCGCCCGGCGACCCGGCCTCGATGGCCGCGGCCCTGGACCGGGCGCTCGCGATGCCGGCGGCGCAGCGCGAGACGATGGCCCGGCGCGCGGCGGCGCACGTCCGCGCCAACTTCACGCGCGAGCGCATGTGCGCCCGGACGCTCGACGTCTACCGCGAGCTGCTGCGCCCGCCCGCCGCGCCGTGACCCGACGCATCCTGGTGATCAAGCATGGCGCGCTGGGCGATTTCGTGCTGGCGCTGGGCGCGTTCGCGGCGATCCGGGCGGCGCATCCCGGGGCGGCCGCGCGAATCGCGCTGCTGACGACCGCGCCGTTCGAACGCCTGGCCGCGGCGAGCGGCTATTTCGACGACGTCTGGATCGACGACCGGGCGCCGCCCTTCGCCCTCCTCGCCGCCGCCCGGCTCCGCCGCCGGCTGCGGGCGGCCCGGTTCGACTTCGTCTACGACCTCCAGACCTCGCAACGCACCGGCTGGTACTACCGGCTGATGGGCCCGGGACGACGCCCGCCCTGGTCGGGCGTCGCGCGCGGCTGCTCCCACCCGCATGACGACCCCGGGCGGGGCGCGATGCATACGGTCGAGCGCCTGCGCGGCCAGCTGCGCCGCGCCGGGATCGCCGACACGCCGCCGGCGGACCTGTCCTGGATCGACGCCGACGTCTCCCGGTTCGGCCTGGAATCGCCCTGCCTGCTGCTGATCCCCGGATCGTCGCCCGGGCATCCGCGGAAGCGCTGGCCGGCGGAGCGCTACGCCGCGCTCGCCCGCCATTGGTCCGCGCGCGGGGCCGTCGCCATCGTCGGGGCGGACGCCGAACGGCCGCTCGCCGAACGGATTCGCGCCGCCTGCCCCGGCGCGCGGAGCCTGGTCGGCGAGACCGGGCTCGAAGACCTCGCCGGGCTCGCCCGCTTCGCCGCCGGGGCGGTGGGGAACGACACCGGGCCGATGCATCTGATCGCCGCCGCCGGGTGTCCGTCGCTGACGCTGTTCTCGTCCCATTCGGACCCGGCCCTGGCGCGGCCGCAGGGCGATGCGGTCTCCGTTCTGCGCCGCGACGATCTGGCCGACCTCCCGGTCTCCGAGGTCGTCGCCGCCTTGCGATTGCGCTAGCCGCGCCAAGGATCCGTCGTTCCCCCGAAAGAGCGTGTGAAATCCCCGAGCGCACGGAGCCTGCCCCCGCGAAAGCGGGGAAATGACGAGGGAGGCCCGTGACGACGCCCCGAGGGAGGCCGTCGCGGCCCCCCCCCTCGTCATTCCCGCGAAAAGCGGGAATCCAGGGCCGGAAAGGACGGGTCCTCGGCGTCCCGCCTCGAGCCGACGTCACAGGCCCTTCGTCCCCATGGAAGCCGGAAGCGGGATCGGCCCCCCCCCCTCCGTCATTCCCGCGAAAGCGGGAATCCAGGGCCGGAAAGGACGGGTCCTTGGCGTCCGCCTCGAGCCGACACAGGCCCTTCGTCCCCATGGAAGCCGGAAGCGGGATCGGCGCCCCCCCCTCCGTCATTCCCGCGAAAGCGGGAATCCAGGGCGGGCAAGAACGGGTCCTCGGCGTCCCGCCTCGAGCCGACGTCACAGGCCCTTCGTCCCCATGGAAGCCGGAAGCGGGATCGCCCCCCCCTTCCGTCATTCCCGCGAAAGCGGGAATCCAGGGCCGGAAAGGACGGGTCCTTGGCGTCCGCCTCGAGCCGACACAGGCCCTTCGTCCCCACGGAAGCAGGAAGCGGGATCGCCCCCCCCTTCCGTCATTCCCGCGAAAGAGCATGTGAAGAAATCCCGACATGTCCGCGTGGGCGTCGGTTCAGACAAGGGGGCCTGTGACGACGGCCCGAGGGAGGCCGGCGGCCGAGGCGGATACGCCCAAGGACTCGTCCCTTCCCGCCATGGATTCCCGCTTTCGAGCGTGTGAAGGAATCTTGGCGTTCGTTCGGGATAGGACCCTGCCGGTTCGGTGTGGCGGTCGTGCGGCGGCGGCGGGTTAGGGCGTTGCGTGGTGGGTTCGTCCGGCGCGGCGGCGGTCGTGCGCGGCGGCGGGTTTCAAGCCGCTCCCGGCATGGGTCGGGCAAGGGGCGGGGCGGCGGCAGGGCGGGTTGCGATGCTCATCCGGCCATACAGGCGAGCCGATGACCGCGCCACAGATTGTGCGCCAGAGCGTGCAGCAACGCCACCGCCCGCACCTTGGCAAGCCCGCGGACCACAAGGCGGCCCAATCCCCGTTGCTTGACGACGCCATTGACCCCCTCGACCCTCATGCGACGACGATAGATCGTTTGCCCCGCCTCGCTCGCCATGCGGGCGCGCCAAGCCTGCAACGCAACCGGTTCGCCGGCGCGTCCGCGTTCACGACGGCGCACGCTCTCGGCCTTCGCCGCCTGTTTCACCGGAGCCGGCGGCGTGTAAACCTCCACCCCCTTCCCACCCAACGCCAGCATGTCCTTGCGCGCGGCATAGCGCGTATCCGCCAGCAAGCGCGCCGGGCGCGCGCCATAGCGCCGCTCGATCTGCTCAACCATCGAACCCGCCAAACCCGCGTCGTTGCGACGATCCGTCTCCTGGACCCCCACAATGACGTGACTATCGGTGCTCACCGCCAATTGGAGATTGTACCCCGCCCCCACGCCGCCGTCGGCAAACCGCATCCGGCGCGCCTGCGCATCCGTCGTCGAGACCTTCGGCCCCGGCTTCTTCTTCTCCGCCTTCTTGTGCGTCCGAGACCGCCCCGCCTTCTCCGCGCGCAACGCCGCAAGCTGTTTCCGCGCCGCCGCAACCTTCTCCGCAAGCTCGCGTTCGGCCCGCGCCCGCGCCGCGCGAAGACGCCGCGACCCGGCCGCCGGATCGCTCGCCAACTCCGACCTCAGCGCCGCAACCCGTTCCCGCGCCGCCGCCTCGTAGCCCGACAAGCCCCGCTCGCCGCGAAACGAACCCGAACCCGCGCTCGCTCGAACCTTCGTCCCGTCAACCGCCACCTCCTCCAAACTCACCATCCCCGACGCCACAAGCGCCGCAACCTGCTCGCTCAAAAGACCATCCAGCACAGCCCCATGCCCACCCCGGAAATCGCTCAGACCATGGTAGTTCACTCGCACACCACCACACAGCCACCGATACGCCATGTCACTCTCGCACAGATGCGCAAGACGACGCGCCGAACCCACTCCCTCCAACGTCGCGTACAGCCACAACGCCAACAAAACCGCAGGGTCCGCCGCAGGCCGACCCGAACCATGCTCACGAGAACCGATCCGCGCATATAACGCGCTCAGATCCATGCCCGACACGAAACCCCAAACCACTCGCGCTCGATGATCCGGCGCAAGCGTCCCATCCAAATCCACCATCCGCCACTCCAACTGATGACGATCCGGGCGCATGCAGCGAGCACCTCCCACAACCGACATAACAACCCTCCCTCTCAAACCAACGAACAAACCCACAGAATCACGACCCATCCCAAACGCCAAGAGTTTCTTCACACGCTCGAAAGCGGGAATCCAGGGCCGGCAAGAACGGGTCCTCGGCGTCCCGCCTCGAGCCGACGTCACAGGCCCTTCGTCCCCATGGAAGCCGGAAGCGGGATCGCCCCCCCTTCCGTCATTCCCGCGAAAGCGGGAATCCAGGGCCGGAAAGGACGGGTCCTTGGCGTCCGCCTCGAGCCGACACAGGCCCTTCGTCCCCACGGAAGCAGGAAGCGGGACACGAATATGGATTCCCGCTTTCGCGGGAATGACGGAGAGGGGGGCGTATCCTCCTCGAGCCGATGGCCCTCCTGGAGCCGTCGGCGCCCCCTCCCCGTCATTCCCGCAAAGAACGGGTCCTTGCCGTCCCGCCTCGAGCCGACGTCACAGGCCCTTCGTCCCCATGGAAGCCGGAAGCGGGATACGGATATGGAAGGGTTGGCGTATCCGCCTCGAGCCGATGGCCTTCCCGGGGCGTCGGCGCAAGCCCCCTCGTCATCCCCGCGAAAGCGGGGAATCCATTTCGGGCGAAGCCTTGTCGCCGCCTTGCGATTGCGCTAAAGCCCCGGCGGCATCGATTTCCGGGGCAGGACGTTGAAGACCACATCCGCCGCCCGGCGGGACGACGCGGCATCGACGATCACGGTCACCCTGCCCGACGGCGGGACGCGCAGCTTCGACCGCCCGGCGACCGGGGCGGACGTCGCCGCCGCCATCGGGCCGGGCCTCGCCAAGGCCGCGATCGCGGTCCGGGTCGACGGCGAAGTCCGCGACCTCCGCCGTCCGCTGGAGGGCGACGCCGGGATCGAGATCCTGACCCGCCGGTCGGCGGAGGCCCTGGAGCTGATCCGGCACGACGCGGCCCACGTCATGGCCGAGGCCGTCCAGGCGCTGTTCCCCGGAACCCAGGTCACCATCGGACCCACGATCGAGGACGGGTTCTATTACGACTTCGCCCGGGCGGAGCCCTTCTCCACCGGCGACCTCGACCGGATCGAGGCCGGGATGCGCGAGATCGTGGCCCGCGACCTGCCGATCCGGCGCGAGGTCTGGGACCGGGAGCGGGCGATCCGCTTCTTCCTCGACGCGGGCGAGACCTACAAGGCGGAGATCGTCCGCGCGCTTCCGGCCGGGGACGAGGTGACCGTCTACCGCCAGGGCGACTGGCTCGACCTGTGCCGCGGGCCGCACCTCCCCTCGACCGGGCATGTCGGCGACGGCTTCAAGCTGCTGAAGGTCGCCGGCGCCTATTGGCGGGGCGATTCGCGCAACGAGATGCTGCAACGCATCTACGGGACCGCGTGGCGCGACGGCAAGGAGCTCGCGAGCCACCTGACGCGGCTCGAAGAGGCCGAGCGGCGCGACCATCGCCGGCTGGGGCGCGAGATGGACCTGTTCCACTTCCAGGAGGAGGCCCCCGGCGCCGTGTTCTGGCATCCGAACGGCTGGACCCTGTTCCGTTCGTTGATCGACTACATGCGCCGGCGCCAGGATCGCGCCGGCTACGTCGAGATCTCGACGCCCGAGTTGATGGACCTCTCGCTGTGGCGGGCGTCCGGCCATTGGGAGACGTTCCGCGAGCACATGTACGTCAGCGAGACCGGGGACGGGCGCGTCTACGCGATCAAGCCGATGAACTGTCCCGGCGGAGTCCAGGTCTTCAAGCAGGGCGTCGTCAGCTATCGCGACCTGCCGCAGCGCATCGCCGAGTTCGGCAAGGTGCATCGCTACGAGCCGTCGGGGGCCCTGCACGGGCTGATGCGCGTGCGCGCCTTCACCCAGGACGATGCGCATATCTTCTGTACCGAGCGCCAGATGGAGGAGGAGTGCCGGACGGTGGTCGGGCTGATCCTCGACATCTACCGGGATTTCGGCTTCGAGGACGTGCGGATCAAATTCTCCGACCGGCCGGAAAAGCGCATCGGCGGCGACGAGGTCTGGGACAAGCTGGAGGGCGCGCTCCGGGGCGCGCTCGACGGCATGGGCTACGCCTACGACGTGAACCCGGGCGAGGGCGCGTTCTACGGCCCCAAGCTGGAATTCGTGCTCCGCGACGCGATCGGCCGGGACTGGCAATGCGGGACGCTCCAGGTCGACCTCAACCTCCCCGAACGGCTCGACGCGAGCTATGTCGGCGAGGACGGCCGGAAGCATCGCCCGGTGATGCTGCACCGCGCCCTGTTCGGGTCGCTCGAACGCTTCGCCGGCATCCTGCTCGAACACCATGCCGGGCGGCTGCCGCTGTGGCTCGCCCCGGTCCAGGTCCTGGTGGCGACGATCGTCTCGGATGCGGACGACTATGCGCGCGAGGTCCTGGCCGGGCTGCGGGCGGCGGGGCTGCGGGCCGCGGCCGACACGCGCAACGAAAAGATCGGCTACAAGATCCGCGAGCACAGCCTCGCCAGGATCCCGGCGATCTTCGTCGTCGGCCGCAACGAGTGCGAAACGCGCCAAGTCGCGCTGCGCCGGCTTGGCGACCGCAAGCAGGAAATCCTTGCGCTCGACGACGCGATCGCTAGACTCGCGGCGGAATCGCGCAGTCCCGCGGCGTAGGCCGCGGCGCGCGCGGGAACCGGCAGGGAGGGAACTCCATAGCAAGACCACCGATATTCGAACCCCCCAGGCGCGACGACCGCGGGGTCAATGACGGCATCAGCGCCGAAACGGTTCGACTCATCGACGTCGACGGCAGCGTCGTCGGCGTCCTCGCGGTCTCGGATGCGCTCGCAAGAGCCAAGGCCCGCGGCCTTGATCTGGTCGAGGTGGCGCCCAACGCCGAGCCTCCGGTCTGCAAGATCCTCGACTACGGCAAGCTCAAATACGAGAACCAGAAGAAGAAGAGCGAATCCCGCAAGAAGCAGAAGACGATCGACGTCAAGGAGATCAAGCTGCGCCCGGGCATCGACGACCACGACTACGACGTCAAGATGCGCTCGATGCGCAAGTTCCTGGGCGAGGGCGACAAGGTCAAGGTCACGCTGCGGTTTCGCGGCCGCGAGATGGCGCATCAGAATCTCGGGCTGAAGGTGCTCGACCGGGTGCGCGACGACCTCGACGAGCTGGCCAAGGTCGAACAATTCCCCAAGCTCGAAGGCCGCCAGATGGTCATGGTCGTGTCGCCGAGATAACCGCCCCGCCCGCCCGGGGGGAATGACGGATGGTTGGCGCATCCGCCTCCGTCATTCCCCCCGGGCGGGCGTCGGTTCAGCCGAACAAGCGCGCGAAATCCCTGGGCGCGCGGAGCCTGCCCCCCGCGAAAGCGGGGGAATGACGAGGAGGGGTGCGCCGACGGCCCCAGGAAGGCCATCGACTCGAGGTGGATACGCCCCCCCTTCCGTCATTCCCGCGAAAGCGGGAATCCATATTCGTATCCCGATTCCTGCTTCCATGGGGCCGAAGGGCCCGTGACGTCGGCTCGAGGCGGACGCCCAAGGACCCGTCCTTGCCCGCCCTGGATTCCCGCTTTCGCGGGAATGACGAGGGGGGGGTGCGCCGACGGCCCCAGGAAGGCCATCGGCTCGAGGCGGATACGCCAACGGCGGGGCGAATCTTTCGTTCGACCGAATTTTCCGCTTGACAAATGGGAATTCCTGTGTTATCGTCTCCCCACAATCGACGGATGCGACCGGAGCCCCGCGGCGGATCGCTGGCGGGGTTTTCGCCGCCCGAACCGGAGCACCGCATGAGCTGGCTCGCCGCAATCGAAGATTGCATACCCGCCGCCGCGCCGCCCGCCGGCGCGGCCCCGTCCGCCGCCCCGGCCCGGTCGGCCGCATCGAGGCGGCGCAGCGCCCCGGCAGGCGGTTTCGGAGGCCGAATCCTCCCTGCTTCTCGCCTGCTTTCGCCTTGCGTTTGACCCCTTTTCGCCCTGCTTTTTCCCTGTTTTTTCGGAGCAACCCCTTGAAATACAACGATATCCGGAATTTTCGCCGCCAACGAGGCGACGTTCCATCCCCTCGCGCCGTCCGGCGCGCCGGATCGGGGCGGATCCGGCGGCCGCACCCGTCGCAATCGGCGGTTGTACTCGATGCGCCTTCCTGCCCCGCCGTCCCGCCCGCCGTCCCGCATGCCTCGAACCGGGACGCCCCCTTGCGTCGGCGCGGCGGCGCCGTTACAACCCGCCCGTCGCCGAGCGGTCCGGCCGTATGGGCATGCCGGGACGCCCCGGCTCCGTCGAACCCAGGCGCGGGAGGCGCGAAATGCCCAAGTTGAAGTCCAAGAGCGGCGCCAAGAAGCGCTTCCGTTCGACCGCCAGCGGCAAGATGCGGAGCAATTTCGGCTTCAAGCGCCACAACCTCCGCAAACGGACGCAGAAGATGAAGCGCAAGGCGCGCGGCACGCGGATCATGGCCGGGGCCGACGCCAGGATCGTGCGCTCCTACCTGCCTTACGCCTGAGGGGGGCGCCATGGCGCGAGTCACGCGGGGCGTCACGCGGCACGCCCGTCACAAGAAGCTCCTGGGCCGCGCCCGCGGCTACCGGGAGCGCAACCGCACCAGCTTCCGGGTCGCCATCCAGCGGGTCGAGAAGGGGCTGCAATACGCCTATCGGGACCGCCGGACGCGGAAGCGGAACTTCCGCGCGCTCTGGATTCAGCGCATCAACGCCGGCGTCCGCGCGCGCGGCCTGACCTATTCGCAGTTCATGAACGGGGTCAAACGCGCCGGCATCGAGATCGACCGCAAGATGCTGGCGGACCTCGCGGTGCGCGAACCCGAAGCCTTCGAGTCGATCGTCGAGCAGGCGCGGTCCGCGCTGAGCCGGCCGGGCCGAGAGTCGGTTTGAGAATCGCGCTCGTCCATGAGACTCGTCCCCGGCGAGAAGGCTTCGTCCGAGATGGATTCCCGCCTTCGCGGGAATGACGGATTGTTGGCGTATCCGCCCCGAGCCGCCGGCCTCCCCCGGACCATCGTCACAGCCCCCTCCGTCATTCCCGCGAAAGCGGGAATCCAGGGCGGGAAAGGACGGGTCCTTGGGCGTGTCCGCCTCGACCGACGGCCTTCGTCGGGCCGTCGTCACGGGCCCCCCTCGTCATTCCCGCGAAAGCGGGAATCCAGGGCGGGACCCGATTTCCCGGGCGGACTCTGATGGAAGACCTCGACCGACTCCGCGACGAATATCTCGGCCGGGCCGCGGGCGCCGCCAGCGTCGAAGCCCTGGAGGCGGTCCGCGTCGCCGCGTTCGGCCGCAAGGGCGCGATCGCCGGGCGCATGAAGGCGCTGGGCGCGATGGCGCCCGAAGCGCGCAAGGCCGCCGGGCGCGCGCTCAACGACGTGAAGTCGGCCGTCGCCGACGCGCTCGAAGCGCGCAGGAGCGCGCTCGAACGGGCCGAGCTCGACGCCCGTCTCGCGACCGATCGGATCGACGTGACCCTGCCGGCGCGGCCGCAGCCGGAGGGCCGCATCCACCCGATCAGCCAGACCATCGACGAGATGACGGCGATCTTCTGCGAGATGGGCTTCGTCGTCGCCGAGGGACCCGACATCGAGGACGACTTCCACAATTTCAGCGCCCTCAACGTCCCGCCGGAGCATCCGGCGCGCCAGGATCACGACACCTTCTATCTGGCGGCGCGGGCGGACGGACGGCGGCCGCTGCTGCGCACCCATACTTCGCCGGTCCAGGTGCGCACCATGCGCAACGCGGCGCCGCCGATCCGGATCGTCGCGCCGGGGCGCGCCTACCGCGCCGACCACGACGCGACGCACTCGCCGATGTTCCATCAGATCGAGGCGCTGGTCGTCGACGAGACGACCCATATGGGCCACCTCAAGGGCTGCATCGTCGAGTTCTGCCGCAGCTATTTCGACGCCGACGACCTGCCGGTCCGCTTCCGCCCCAGCTTCTTCCCCTTCACCGAGCCCTCGGCCGAGGTCGACATCGGCTGCCGGCGCGACGCCGGCGGCCTGACCATCGGCGCCGGCGGCGACTGGCTGGAGATCATGGGATGCGGCATGGTCCATCCCAAGGTGCTGGAGAACTGCGGCGTCGATTCCGACCGCTATCAGGGCTTCGCCTTCGGCATGGGCGTCGAGCGCGCCGCGATGCTGAAATACGGCATCCCGGACCTCCGGGCCTTCTACGACCCGGACCTGCGCTGGCTCCGGCATTACGGGTTCCAGCCCCTCGACGTCCCCTCGGTCGCGACCGGGCTCGGGCGATGAAGTTCACGCTGGGCTGGCTGCGGGAGCATCTCGACACCGAGGCCTCGCTGGAGGAGATCGCCGAACGGCTGCCCATGATCGGGCTGGAGGTCGAGGCCGTGGAGGATCGCGCCGGCGGGCTCGCGGCCTTCGTCGTGGGCCTCGTGACCGAAGCGCGCCCGCACCCCAACGCCGACCGGCTGCGGCTGTGCCGGGTGGACGTGGGCGGGGAGACCCATGAGGTCGTGTGCGGGGCGCCCAATGCGCGCGCCGGCATGAAGGGCGTGTTCGCCGGCGAAGGCGCCTGGATCCCCGGAACCGGGACGCGGCTCGCGCGGACCACGATCCGCGGCGTCGAAAGCGCCGGGATGCTGTGTTCGGAACGCGAACTCGGCGTATCCGACGACCACGACTCGATCGTCGAACTGCCCGCGGCCGCCGAGATCGGCGGGCCGGCGGCCGAGGCGATGGGCCTGGGCGACCCCGTCATCGAGATCGCCCTCACGCCCAACCGGGCCGACTGCGCCGCGGTGCGCGGCGTCGCCCGCGACCTCGCCGCGGCCGGGCTCGGCGCGCTCCGCCCGCTGGACGCAGCCCCCGTCGCCGGCCGCTTCGCCAGCCCGCTCCGATGGCGGCGCGACTTCGCGCCCGCCGCCGCCGACGCCTGCCCGCTGGTCGTCGGCCGCTACTTCCGCAACGTCCGCAACGGACCCAGCCCGAAATGGCTCCAGGACCGGCTGACCGCGGTCGGCCTCAGGCCGATCTCCGCCCTGGTCGACGTCACCAACTTCGTCACCCTCGACCTGGCGCGGCCGCTCCACGTCTTCGACGCCGACAAGATCGCCGGCGATCCGGTGATGCGGCTGGCGCGCGACGGCGAGCGGCTCGCCGCCCTCGACGGCAAGACCTACGAGCTCGACCGCGAGACGACGGTGATCGCCGACGACCGGGACGTCCTCGCCATCGGCGGCGTCATGGGCGGCGAACCGTCGGGCTGCTCGGCGGCGACGACCAACGTCTTTCTCGAGGTCGCCCTGTTCGATCCGGTCCGCACCGCCGCCGCCGGGCGCAAGCTCGGCATCGCGTCGGATGCGCGCTACCGGTTCGAACGCGGCGTCGATCCGACCTCGGCGCAATGGGGGGCGGAGGTCGCCGCGCGGCTGATCCTCGACGTCTGCGGCGGCGAGGCGAGCGAACCGGTCAGCGCCGGCGAGACGCCCGGATGGGAGCGGCGCGTCACGCTCCGCCATTCCCGCATCGCCTCCCTGAGCGGGGCCCGGATCTCCCGCGACGAGGCCGAGGCGACGTTGAACCGGCTGGGCTTCGCCGCCGTCGCGAACGGCGACGACGTCTCGGCCTCGGTCCCGCCCTGGCGCCCGGACGTCGACGGCGAAGCGGACCTGGTGGAGGAAGTGCTGCGCATCCGGGGCTTCGACCGCATCCCGGCGGTCCCGCTGCCGCGCGCGGAATCCGTCCCGCGGCCCGCGCTCGACGCCGCGCAGCGCCGGACGGGCCGCGTGCGGCGCGCCCTCGCCGCGCGCGGGCTGGTGGAGGCGATCACCTTCTCGTTCCTGTCCGGAGAACGCGCGCGCCCGTTCGGCGACGGCGATGGCGACGATGCCGACGGCGACGGGATGGCGCGGCTGAGCAACCCGATCAGCGCCGATCTCGACGCGATGCGTCCGTCGCTGCTGCCCAACCTGGTCGACGCCGCCGGGCGCAACGACGCCCGCGGCGTCGGCGACGCCGCGCTGTTCGAGGTCGGGCCGCAATTCGCGGACGCGACGCCCGAGGGCCAGTCGCTGGCCGCCGCGGGCGTGCGCGCCGGCGCCGCCGCCCCGCGGCATTGGGACGCGCGGCCGCGCCAAGCCGACGCCTTCGACGCGAAAGCGGACGCGCTCGCCGCGCTCGCCGCCGCGGGCGCGCCGGCGGCGGGCCTGCGAACGTCGGCGGGCGCGCCGGGGCGCTACCATCCCGGCCGGTCCGGGACGCTGCGGCTGGGGGCCGACGCGCTGGGCCATTTCGGCGAGCTCCATCCGGCCCTTCTCCGCCGGCTGGACGTCCGCGCGCCCGTCGCGGCGTTCGAGGTCTTTCTCGACCGCGTCCCGTTGCGCCGGGAACGGCGCGCCTCGGGCGGCAAGGCGCTGGACCTGCCGACGCTCCAGCCCGTCTCGCGCGATTTCGCCTTCCTGGTCGCCGACGACGTCCAGGCGGATGCGGTGGTCCGCGCGGCGCGGAGCGCCGACCGCGAGTTGATCGTCGACGTATCGGTGTTCGACGTCTATCGCGGCGCCGGGCTTCCCGACGGCGAGAAGTCCGTCGCCGTCGCGGTGACCCTGCAACCGCGCAGGGCCACGCTCACCGACGGCGAAATCGACGCCGTGAGCGGCAGGATCGCGGCGGCCGTCGGCAAGGCGACCGGCGGAGCGCTCCGCGGCCGGGAGGCGGCGGGCGTCGTCCGATGACCGATCTCGCGCATATCCGCAACTTCGCGATCGTCGCGCATATCGATCACGGCAAATCGACGCTCGCCGATCGGTTGATTCAGTTCTGCGGCGGCGTCGACGAGCGCCGGTTCCGCGACCGGCTGCTCGATACGATGGAGCTCGAGCGGGAGCGCGGCATCACGATCAAGGCGCAGACGGCGCGGCTCGCCTACCGCGCCGGGGACGGCGCGACCTATCAGCTCAACCTGATGGACACGCCGGGCCACGTCGACTTCACCTACGAGGTCAGCCGGTCGCTCGCCGCGTGCGAGGGTTCGCTGCTGCTGGTCGATGCGAGCCAGGGCGTCGAGGCGCAGACGCTCGCCAACGCCTATCTCGCGGTCGAGGCGGATCACGAGATCGTCCCCGTCCTCAACAAGATCGACCTGCCGGCGGCGGAGCCCGGCCGCGTCCGCGAACAGATCGCCGACGTCGTCGGGCTGGATGCGGCGCAGGCGATCGAGATCTCGGCCAAGACCGGGGCCGGCGTGGGCGCGGTCCTGGAAGCCCTGGTCGCGCGCCTGCCGCCGCCGCGCGGCGATCGCGCGGCGCCGCTCAAGGCATTGCTGGTGGATTCCTGGTACGATCCGTATCTCGGCGTGATGATCCTGGTCCGCGTCCGCGACGGCGAGCTGCGCAAGGGCATGCAGCTCGCCATGATGGCGTCGGGCGCGACGCATCAGGTGGAGACGGTCGGCGTCTTCACGCCCAAGCGGACCGATGTCGACCTGCTGGGACCGGGCGAGATCGGGGTCGTCACCGCGAGCATCAAGCACGTCGCCGAGACCCGGGTCGGCGATACGCTCACCGAGCGGCGGCGCCCGGCGCGCGCGCCGCTGCCGGGTTTCGAACCCAGCGTTCCGGTCGTCTTCTGCGGGCTGTTCCCGGTGGACGCGGCCGATTTCGGCAATCTGCGCGAGTGTCTGGCCAAGCTCCGGCTCAACGACGCGAGCTTCCATTTCGAAGCCGAGACCTCCGCCGCGCTCGGCTTCGGGTTCCGCTGCGGCTTCCTCGGCCTCCTCCATCTCGAGATCGTCCAGGAGCGCCTGCGCCGGGAGTTCGGGCTCGATCTGGTCACCACCGCGCCCTCGGTCGTCTACCGCGTGCGGCTGACGGACGGCGAGGTCCGGGAGCTCCACAACCCGGCCGACATGCCCGATCCGATCCGCATCGCCGGCATCGACGAGCCCTGGATCCGCGCCGCCATCCTGGTCCCCGACGCCTGTCTCGGCGGCGTGCTCGGCCTGTGCGAGGAGCGGCGCGGCGTCCAGGTCGAGCTGACCTACGCCGGCGACCGCGCGATGCTGGTCTACCGCTTGCCGCTGAACGAGATCGTGTTCGACTTCCACGACCGGCTGAAGTCCGTGAGCCGCGGCTATGCGAGCTTCGACTATCGGTTGACCGGCTACGAGGCGGGCGATCTGGTCAAGCTGTCGATCCTGGTCAACAACGAGCCCGTCGATGCGCTGTCGATGGTCGTCCACCGCACGCGCGCCGAGAGCCGCGGCCGGGCGATCTGCCTCAAGCTCAAGGAGCTGGTGCCGCGGCAGCTGTTCAAGGTCCCGCTGCAAGCGGCCCTCGGCGGCAAGGTCGTGGCGCGCGAGACGATCGGCGCCCTCCGCAAGGACGTCACCGCCAAGTGTTACGGCGGCGACGTGACGCGCAAACGCAAGCTCCTCGAGAAGCAGAAGGAGGGCAAGAAGCGCATGCGCCGGTTCGGCGACGTGGAGATCCCGCACTCGGCGTTCATCGAAGCGCTGCGGATCGCGGACCGCTAGGCGAGAAGGCCCCGCCCGCCATGGATTCCCGCTTTCGCGGGAATGACGGAGGGGGCTGTGACGACGGTCCGAGGGAGGCCATCGGCTCGAGGCGGATACGCCCCCCCTTCCGTCATTCCCGCGAAAGCGGGAATCCATATTCGTATCTCGATTCCTGCTTCCGTGGGGACGAAGGGCCTGTAACGACGGCTCGAGGTACGCCCAAGGACCCGTCCTTTCCTGCCCTGGATTCCAGCTTTCGCGGGAATGACGGAGGGGGCTGTGACGACGGTCCGAGGGAAGCCATCGGCTCGAGGCGGATACGCGCCCCCTTCCGTCATTCCCGCGAAAGCGGGAATCCATATTCGTATCTCGATTCCTGTTTCCGTGGGGACGAGGGGCCTGTGACGACGGCCCGAGGGAAGCCGTCGGTCGAGGCGGATACGCCCAAAGACCCGTCCTTTCCCGCCCTGGATTCCCGCTTTCGCGGGAATGACGAGGGGGGGGGGGCCGCGACGGCCTCCCTCGGGCCGTCGTCAACGGACTCCAACCGCATCCCGCGGCGGCCCGTTGCGGGACGAGGGTTGCCAGAAAACTCCGGCCGTGCGATAACCCGGGACGTCGCCGCAGGGGGAGATGCCGAAGATGACGCTGGCCCGGATGGACGTAGACGGCGGCGGGCGCCTTGCCGCCTTGGCCGCCTCCCTGTTCGCGGCGGCGGCGCTGCTGCTGGCGCCGGGGGCGGCGTGGGGGTGCGCGAATAGCGGAACCGTATCGTCCAGCCAAGATTTCTCCTGCACCAACGCGACGTACCCCACCTCGATCCGCCGCGTGGTAGATAGCAACGCCAGCCTCACCATCCGCGTCCCGGGTGGCACCGGCACAGGTGGGACGGCGACCGTGATCACGGGGGAAGCCCACTGGCCGGGCATCGATATAGACGCCAGCGACAACTCCCAGACCGGCAACTATGCCATCTATGCCGGCGCATCGGGCGCCATCAATATCGTGGACGACACCGGCAGCGGCAACGCCAGCCGCGGCATCCGGATACTTCAGGACGGCAGCGGCACGGCCACAGTGGACGTCGGGAGCCAAGTGACCATGGGATCCTCGTCCGCCCGGATGCGCCAGCACGGCATCTATGTCCGAAGCAGCGGCAGCGGCGGCGCCGTCACGGTCACGAACGCCGGCACGGTCTACGCCAGCTATGAGGGCATCGACGTCAAGCATGACGGCCCCGGAACCACGACCGTCACGCACAGCGGCGCCGTCGACGCGTTGAACCATGGCGTCTGGGTGCGGGCGGACGGCGCGGGCCCCTTGATCGTCACCAGCAGCGGCAACGTTACGGCGACGAACGCGAATCAGCAGGGCATCCGGATGGAAGCCGGCAACAATGGCGCCGCCATGACCCTTACGGCGACCGGCGGCGCGATCACGACGCCGGGGCAGGGCATCTACATGGAGAGCCGGGGCGCGGGCGCCGTCACGATCCAAGGCACGGCCGCGAGCGCCCCGACCCAGACCGGCCCCACCATCACGTCGTCGGCGAGTCACGGCATCCACGTCCGCAAGACGGGAACCTCGGCCACGGCGGGCAACGTCTCCATCACCACCACCGGCGGTTCGATCACGCCCGCCGGGACGGGGAGATTTCACGGCATCTATGTCCAGGATCAGGCCGCCTATACCGGCGCCGTCGCCATCGACAACGCCGCCGACATCACGGCGGGCGATCATGCCATCCGTGTCGAGAGGCTGGGCGCCGGCGACATTTCCATCACCCACAGCGGCGGCCTCGCGCTGTCCGGGACGCGGAGCGGCATTTTCGTGCGCGGCGGCGATAATCTGGCTGGCGACATCGACATCGACGTGACGGGTGGGACGGTGCAGGCCGGTCCCGACTCGGGCTCGCCCGCCATCCGCCTCACCGGGCGCGGCGATGGCGACGTCGGCGTGACCATCGCCGCCGGCGCCACGGCCATCTCCTACAGCAATGCCGGCGTCTTTGCCATACTGAGTTCTGCGGCGGCGGACGACAGCCAGGTGGAGATCGACCAGGGCGGTGGGATTCTGGGCCGTTCGGGGGTCGCCGTCGCGATCCTCAAGCACGCCACCGCCCAGACGGTGGCGCCGCGGGCAGAGACGGCCCAGCCCCTGATCGACGTCGCCTGGACGGGCAGTTTCGCGGCCGGGACCACGGCCCAAACCGCCCGGGAGGGCGACGACCTCTACACTGCGCCGAGCGAGGCCGTGGCGTTCATCTATGCCCGGGATGCGGAGGCCGGCAAGGCCAGCGGCGGCGCCTGGGGCGGGCCGGCGGGCATCGAGGCCCAGGTCATGTCCTGGTCCGCTTTGGCGGTGGAGGTGGCGGAAGGCGACGACCCGGGCGCGTTCGCGAACGCGGCGGCGCAGCAGGCGGCCGTGCCGACCGGCGCCACCGCCAGCAACAACGCCTACGTCAAGCAGTTCCGGGCGGTGCTGGAGAGCGAGGATTTCGAGGTTGCGCCGTCGATCCTCACCGCCATCGGCACCACCGCCACCACGAGCGCGGCCGACCTGACCGACGCCCAGATCGTGACCTATCTGCGCGTGGACAACGCCGCGCGCAGAACCCTGCTGCGCAACGTGCTGGCGCAGAACCTCTCGGACAAGGAGAAGGCGGTGCTGGCGGCGCTGTCCACCGGCGACGGCGACGGGCTGACCGCCGCGCTGGACGACACGGGCGCGGGGTTCTCCAACGCCTACAAGACCGCGGTGCGGGCGCTGCTGAACCGCTACAACGTCGGCGACATCGCCATCGACATGACCGGCGGCTCCATCGTCTCGCGCGGCGACGGCATCCGCGCCTATTACGCGACGCCCAACGCCAACAACGGCGCCATCAGCGTCAGCATCGCCGCGGGCGCGACCGTGACCGGCGCCAGGGCCGGCGTCTGGGTCGCCAATGCCGGGTTGGACGTGGGCGCGGACGGGACCGCCGACACCGACGACGACATCCTGAAGCAGAGCGTGACCGTGGACGGCATGGTGACCGGCGGCACGGATGCGGCCGTTCACTTGGTCGGCGGCGGCAGGCTGACCGTGGGCGAGACCGGCGTATTGGTTGCCGGCGCCGGGCGGCCCGCGATCCTGGTCAACGACCCCGGCCGTTCGGTGATCCGGATCGATGGCGAGGTCAGGGGCAGCGCAGGCGCCGATGCGGCGGTGGATCTCAGCGGCGGCGGCAGCGTCACGGTGGGTCTGAACGGGCGTGTCAGGGCCAACGGCGCGCGCCGCGCCATCCGGGGCAGCGACGATCAGGCCATCGCGGTGACCTTGGTCACCGCCGGCATGGCCAGGTACCGGGAGGACGCCGTTGAGGCGCATCAGCGGATGGAAGGCGCCTATCGTCCCGAGAACGTCGCAGAGGTCCGCTTCGGCGAGGGCCGGAACGGCGTGCTCACCGGTTACTCCCTAACGGTGCCGGTCGACGCCGCGACAGGCATGTTGGACACCAGCGGGCTTGACCCGCGGCTGTGCTCCGGTGGTCAGCCCCGCGGCGCTGACGGTGAGTGTCCAGGGACGGGCGAGCCGGGAACGGGCGATCCGAGCGAGCCGGGAACGGGCGATCCGAGCGAGCCGGGAACGGGCGATCCGAGCGAGCCGGGAACGGGCGATCCGGGCGATCCGGGAACGGGCGATCCGGGAACGGGCGGTCCGAGCGATCCGGGAACGGGCGATCCGGGGACGGGCGGTCCGGGCGATCCGGGAACGGGCGGTCCGGGAACGGGCGGTCCGAGCGATCCGGGGACGGGCGATCCGGGAACGGGCGGTCCGGGCGATCCGGGGACGGGCGGTCCGAGAACGCCGACGCCGACGTTCTCCTGCGAGGACGTGGAGAAGGACGGAGACCGCCGCTGCCGCCTGTACGAGGCGTTGCCTTCGGTGCTGCTGGCGATGAACCGCCTGCCGACCTGGGCGGAGCGGAGGTCGGCGGCGCGCGACGCGCATGGCGGCTGGGCGCAAGTGGCGGCGGCGCGGGGCGAATGGCGGGCGAAGAAGGCGACGACGACCGGAAGGCTCGCCTACGACCATCGCCGGAGCGTGGGGCGGGCGGGCGTCGATCTCCTCGCCGGCGAGAACGGCCGGTTGGGGGCGTCGATGCACGGGCTGCGCGGCAAGGCGGAGATGGCGGGCGTGGGCGAGATCGAGTTGGACGGCGTGGGGGCGGGCCTCTCCGCCGCTTGGCTGGCCGGAGGGTTCTATGCGGAGGCGCAGGCGCAGATGACGTCCTACGACGTCGACGTCAAGTCGCACACGCATGGCAAGATGTCGAAGAAGAACGTCCACGGCGCGGGGTATGCGCTGGGCGTGGAGGTCGGCGGGCGGCTGCCCGTGGGCGGGGCGTCGGTGACGCCGCGCGCAGGCGTTGCGTGGTCGCGGGTCGAGTTGTCGGCGTTCACGGACATGGAGCCGGCGGGCGGTCCGTGGCGGGTCCGGGTTCCGATGGAGGATGCGGGCGGGGTGACGGGCCGGTTGGGGGCGACGTTGGAGGCGGCGGCGGGTTCTTCGGGCCGCCTGTTCGGCTCGGTGGACGTGGAGCAGGGGTTTTCGGACGAGACGACGGTGAGGGTGGGCCGGGAGGCGCTGCGGACGGAGGCGCGGGCGACGGCGCTGCGTCTGGAGGCGGGAGGGACGTTCGCGTTGGGCGAGAACGTCCTGGCGCGGATCGCGGCGAGCTGGCGGACGAGCGGAGGCGGTACGGGCGAATACGGCGGGAGCCTGGGCGTCCAGGTGCAGTTCTAGCCCGCGCGGCGGCGGCGGCGGCAGCCCCAGGCCAGCAGGACGCCGGGTGCGCCGAAGAAGGCCCAGGCCGGGACCAGCAGCAGCTTGAGCGCGACGCCGTCCCACAGCCAGGGCCAGACGTGGCGCTGGATCGCCGCCTGCGCGATGTTGAGGCCGGCCGGATCGAGCTCGAACCAGAGTTCGCCCAGGGCGCGCAGGCGATAGCCGCTCCCGTCCAACCATCCGAACGTCTCGTACCCGGCGGCCGCGAGCGCCAACAGGACGAGAAGCCAACCGACGATCCGACCGAAGCGCATGTCGCCCGACTCCCGGGGTTGCCGCCGCCGCGCCCGATCTTACCGCAAGACCCGCCGCAAGTGTCGCCGGAGTCGCCGGACGCCCCGCCAAATTCGGCTCGAGGCGGATACGCCAAGGGCTTCGTCATTCCCGCGAAAGAGCGTGTGAAATCCCCGAGCGCGCGGAGCCTGTCCCCGCGAAAGCGGGGGAATGACGAGGGAGGCCCGTGACGACGGCCCGAGGGAGGCCGTCGCGACCCCCCCCCCTCGTCATTCCCGCGAAAGCGGGAATCCATATTCGCATCCCGGTTCCCGCTTCATCCCGAATAGTCCCGTTTCGGGACCGGAATCCGACCCTTTCGCTCGGCTACGCGCAGATCCTGCGTAGACTCCGCCATTGCCGGTCGTCGAGCGCCTTCGCCTCCGGACGCCCTGCCCGGGCGAGTTCCCGGGCGCGCCGCCGCGTGGACGGGTGCGTGGACAGGAACTGCAACGTCTCGGCGGACTCGCCCTCCCTGGCGGCGAGCTTGGCGAAGAGGCGCCCCAACCCGCCCGGATCGATCCCCGCCCGTTCGAGCAGCCCGAGGGCGAAGCGGTCCGCCTCGCGCTCCGCCTCGCGTCCGTAGCCGCCGGCGACGATCCGTTGCGCCAGCGCGGCGACGACGGTCCCGCCGGCGACGTCGCCGACGACGAGACCGATCAGGGCCGACGCCGTCGCGGCCTTGAACATCAACTCGCTCGGATGGCGATGGACCACGTGGCCGATCTCATGCGCGACGACGCCCGCGAGCTGTTCGGCGTCGTCGACGAAATCGATCATGCCCCGGAGCAGCAGAACGCGCCCGCCCGGCAGCGCGAAGGCGTTGACCACCGGCGAATCGACGACGCGGACCCTGATCCCGATCGCCCGCCCGCCGGGACCGGCGCCCCCGACCAGGCGGTCGACCAGCCGTTGCAACGCCCGGACGCCGTCGGGCGCCGCGCATGCGGCGGGCCGGGCGCCGGCGGCCGCGGAAAGGAGGCGGACGAGCTGTTCGGAGAGGTTCTCCCCGATGCGCTCCTCCACGTCGATCGGGACCGCGGCCGCGAACCGCGACGCGAACAGCGGGATGACGTATTCGATCAGCGCGCCGACGGAGAGGCCCGCCGCCAGGGTCCAGGCGGCGACCCGAAGCGCGCCGCGCCGACGGGTCCGCCGCGCGGCGCGCAACCCGGGACACCGCGCCTCGAGGCCGGCCAGCGCGCCCGCGTCCTCGATCGTCAACCGCGCGGGGCCGTCCTCGCGCGCGAGCCGCAGCGGCCCCGGCCGGGACGGCTCCTCCACCAGACGCACCGCTTCCGCGGGCCAGTGATCGAGCCGCGCTCCGTCGTCGTCCGCGATGTCCAGCCCCGCCCGTTCGATGCGGACGACGACGTCCCTCGTCCGCGCGGTCTCGCCGTCGTTGTAGCGCGCCCGGATCCCGTCCATGGCTCACGGGCCGCCGATGTCGAACGCATCCGCCAGACCCTCGCCGCGGCGCGGCCGGGCGCGCGGCGCCCGCGCGATGCGCTCGATGGCGGCGGGATCGTCCACCGTCAGCGTCCGGCACAGCGCGCGCAGTATCTCGACCTGCAACCCCGCGATGCGGACGATCGGGAGGGCGAGGAACAGAAGCAGCGCCAGGACCGCCAGCCCGATGGCCGCCGCCGGGCCGCCGAACAGCGCGGCGTATCCCAGGGCGCCGAGCGCGGCGAGCCACAGGACCAGGACCGCGGCGTAGGCGAGATGGAGGAGCGCGATCCACGCCGCGCTCAACCCCGATGCGAACGAGATCCCGTCGCCGAGCCCCGCATTGGCGGCGAAGTAGACGAATTCCCGAACCCGGTAGCGCACGAAGAGGAGCCCGGCCGGGACCAGCCCGAGTAGCGGCCACCATGCGATTCGATCGAAGATCCCGCGGCCTTCGCCGGGCCGGTCCGCCGGCGCCGCGAAGACCTCGCCGTTGAACCCGACCGCGAGGCCCACGGTCGCCCACAGCGCGGCCAGCGCGGGAAGATACGGGGGGAGAAGATCGCGGCCGCGCGCCGCAAGGCGGAACGGGGCGTCGCCGAAACGGGCGGCGTTGACCAGGCGCGAAGCCAGCGCGGCGCGGCGCCAGGGATAGGAGGCTCCCAGCGTCGCGACGACCAGGGCCAGATGGCCGAACGCGACCAGCGCATAGGCGAGCGCCGATCCGGTGAGGCCGAATTCGACGCCGCGCCAAAGCGTCCGCGACAGCCGATAGCGCCGCGCCCGGTAGAGCGCGACCTGGAACAGATACGCGACCAGGGCGTAATAGCTCCCCTCGACGACGGCGAGCGCCGCGGCGCCGTCGCCGACGGTCAGATACTCGACGACGGCGTAAGCGGCCGACAGCGGCAACAGGATGGCGGCGACGATCAGGAAACCGACGAACAGTTCGCGCCCGGCGCCGGTATATTCGAACCGCTCGCCGCCGACGGCGACGTGGCGCCAGAAATAGGCGCGCACCCGGGTCCTGCCCCAGAACCGGTAGATCCCGAGCGTGATCAGACCCAACGCCGCGTTCCGGATCAGCAGCCCGATCAACGGCCGACGCCGGCCGTCGAACGCGGCCCGCAGCGGCGGGGCGGGCGCCGGGGCGGGCGCCGATGCAAGCGCCCGGGACGAGGACGGGGTCGGATCCGGGGTCACGGCGCGAACATGCGCCGCCCCGCCCCCGGGCGAAACCCGCTTCTCAAGATTCCCGGCGGCGAATAGACTGGAAGCGGGGCGATCGCCTCCGCGGATGGGTGGCCGAGTGGTTGAAGGCGCGCGCTTGGAGAGCGCGTATACGGTGACCCCGTATCGTGGGTTCGAATCCCACCCCATCCGCCAACCGGCCCGCGCGAGGATCGATTCGATTTGGAGGGCGATCGGGGACTCGAACCCCGGACCCGCTGATTAAGAGTCAGCTGCTCTACCAACTGAGCTAATCGCCCGCCGGAGGTCAGCACATAGCAGACGAGGCGGGGTTTGTCGAACGCTTCCCGCCGCGCATCGAACCCGCGATCCGCGCGATCAGATCGTCTCCTCCCCGCCGCGGCGGCCGATGCGCACATCGCGATGGATGCTGGCCGACAGCATCAGGCCAAGGCCCAGCATGACCGCCAGCATCGCGGTTCCGCCATAGGAGATCAGGGGAAGCGGGACGCCGACCACGGGCAGCAGGCCCATCACCATGGCGACGTTGACGAACACGTAGAGGAAGATGGTCGCCGTGACGCCGATCGCGAGCAGGCGGGCGAACTGGCTGCGGGCGCGCAGCGCGATCGCGACGCCGTAGCCGATCAGCAGGACGTAGAGCGCGATCAGCGTCAGCCCGCCCGCCAAGCCGAATTCCTCGGCGAGCATGGTGAAGATGAAGTCGGTCTGCTTCTCGGGCACGAAGTTGAGATGGCTTTGCGTCCCCATCAGGAAGCCTTTGCCGAGCACGCCGCCCGAGCCGAGCGCGATCTTCGACTGCAACAGATGGTAGCCCGCGCCCAGCGGGTCCCGCTCGGGATCGAGGAAGGTCAGGACCCGCCGCTTCTGATAGCTTTCGAGCAGACTCCAGATCACCGGCAACGCCGCCAGACCGGCCGCGACCACGGCGCCGAACGCCCACAGGCGCACGCCGGCGGCGAAGGCCACCGCGGCGCCTGCGACGGCCAGCATCAGCGCGGTCCCGAGATCGGGCTGGCGCAACACCAGGAAGGCCGGCGCCAGCACCAGCGCCAACGGCGCCAGCAGGGACAACGGATGACCCAGCTTCTGGCCCGCCATGCCGTGGAGATACCGCGCCAGGGCCAGCACCATCGCGATCTTCATGATCTCGGACGGCTGGATCGTCACGTCGCCGACGCCGATCCAGCGCTGCGCTCCCATGCCGGTCGAACCGGCGACCTCGACCGCCAGCAACGCGGCGAACGCCAGGCCGTAGAGCGCATACGCCCAGCGCAGCCAGAACCGTATGTCGGTGAGCGCCAACGCCAGCATCGCCGCCATTGCGACGGCGAAGCGCATCAGATGGCGGCTTGCCCACGGGTGCCAGGAGCTGGCGGCCGAGTAGAGCAGCACGGCGCCGATCGCCGCGATCGCGCAGACCAGCAGCACCAGCAGCCAGTCGAGTTGCAGCAGCTTGCGGCCCAGCGTCGGCTCGTCGGCCGCCGGCGTCCGCACGGTTCTCAGGCGTTCCCTCCCCGCGCGCGCTGCTGCGTCTCCAGCAGGACGTCGCGCGCGATCAAGGCCGCGACCTTGGAGCTGCCGCCATGCTCGATCACGACGGCGATCGCGTAGCGCGGCGCATCCAGCGGCGCATGGCCGACGAACAGCGCGTGGTCGCGATGCCGCCACGGCCGTTCGCGGTTCTTGAGCACCCGGGTCGAGCGCTCGTATTCGGAAATGCGCCGCACCTGCGAGGTGCCGGTCTTGCCGGCGAGCTCCATTCCCGCCCGGTCGATGCGCGCGTGATAGGCGGTGCCGCTCGCGGCGTTGCTCACCCGGCCCATGGCGCGGAGCACGAACTCGAGGGCGGCGCCGGAGACGCCGGTCTCGCCGAACGCGGGCGCGCCGCCGGCGTCGTCCTCCGGCCGCACGATGCGCGGCGTGACCGCGCGACCGCGGCTCGCGATCCGCGCGGTCATCGCCGCCAGCTGCAGAGGCGTCGTCAGCACGGCGCCCTGGCCGATGCCGACGATCATGGTGTCGCCGGTATGCCATGCCGCGCCTCGCGCCGCCAGCTTCCAGCCGGGGGTCGGCATCAGCCCCCCCTGCTCGCCGGGCAGAACGACGCCGAGCTTGCGGCCGAGACCCAGGCGGGCGGCCATCCCGGCGATGCGCGCGATGCCGACCTTCCGGGCGAGGGCGTAGAAATATACGTCGCACGACCGCTCGATCGCCGCGACCATGTCGACCCGGCCGTGGCCGCCCCGCTTCCAGCAATGGAAGCGATGGCCGCCGCGCTCGACGTGGCCGATGCAGAACTCGGTCCGGTCCGGATCCGCCGCGCCGGCATGGAGGGCGGCCAGCGCCACCACCAGCTTGAACGTGGATCCCGGCGCGTACAGGCCCGAGATCGCCTTGTTGGTCAGGGGGGCGAGCGGGTCGCCGCTGACCCGATTCCAGTCGCCGGCCGACAACCCGCTGGCGAACCGGTTGGGGTCGAAGCCGGGCGTCGAGGCGAGGGCCAGCAGGTCGCCGGTCGGGATGTCCATCAGGACCGCGGCGCCGCTGCGCTTCCGGCTCAGCCGCTCGGCGACGAACGCCTGCAACGCCGCGTCGAGGGTGAGGACGACGTCGCCGCCGGGTTCGCTGTCGCGGCGGGACAATTCCCTGACCACGCGGCCGACCGCGTTGACCTCGACCTGGCTGGTCCCGGCCTTGCCGCGCATGCGCAGGTCGAAGCTCTTCTCGATGCCGGTCTTGCCGACCGGAACGTCGGGGAGGCGCAGCAGCGGGGCGTCCCGCAGATCGTCCTCGGCGGCGGCGGCGACGTATCCCGACACGTGGGCGGCCGACTCGCCCTGGGGATAGCGGCGGGTGCGGCCGACCGAGATCGACAGGCCCGGCAGTTCCGGCGCATGCGCTTCGATGCGCGCCATCTCCCGCCAGCCGAGATTCTCCCGCACCGTGATCGGCACGAAGCGGCTGCGGCGACGGACCTCGCGCAGCACCCGCGCGCGGTCGGCCCCGGCGACGCGGATCAGCCGCGACAGCCGGTCGAGCGTCGCCTCGACGTCGCGCGCCCGCTCGGCGATCAGCACCACGCGGTAGGTCTTGCGATTGACCGCGAGCGGCGCGCCGCGGCGGTCGAGGATGCGGCCGCGCGGCGGCGCCAACAGCCGCATGTTGACGCGGTTCTCCTCGGCCAGCGTCGTGTAGCGTTCGCCGTCCAGCACCTGAAGCTGATACAACCGCCCGGCCAGCAACGAGAACAGCGCCAGCTTGCCGCCGGCGAGGATCGCCGTCCGCCGCGCGAAGGTCCGGTGGCGCTCCTTGTCGCGGTGCATCTAGGCGGGCCCGCGGACGGCGTGCTGGACCCAGGCGAACGGCCAGGTCAGGAAGGGGTAGGCCGCGATCGTCGACAGGATCTGGATCAGCGCGGGTTCGGGTCCGAGCGCCGCGGCGTGGAACGCCATGGTCAGCAGCCACAGGCCGAGCGCCGCGGCGAAAGCGGTCACGGCGAAGGCCCACCACATCACGGCGAAGGACTTGCCGATGAGTATCCGGCGCTGCGCCGACACCACCCGATGCGCCACCAGCAGCAGCAGCGCGTTGATCCCGAGCGGCGCGCCGACCAGCAGGTCCTGCCACACGCCGATCAGGAACGCGGCCGGCGCGGGCAACAGGTCGGGGCGATGGATCGCCCAGTAGAACACCGCGATCAGGGCGACGTTGGGCGCCGTCGCGTCGTAGCCGGGCAGCCGCAGGGGCAGGGTCGCGATCACGACCAGCCCCAGGACGAGGGCGAACGGCGCCAGGTTGCGGGCCGTTCTGTCGAGGCGGTGAAGCGCGTTCACGGCGCCGGCGGCGGGCCGGGAGCCCGGCGTTCGAGGATACGGACGTGCTCGATCCGGTGGAGCCGCACGAAGGGCCGGACGCGGAGCCCGGCGCCGTCTTCCGCAACCACGACGCCGATCGGGACGCCGACGGGAAACAGATCGCCATGGCCCGAGGTCAGTATCCGGTCCCCGGCGGCGACCCCGCCGGCCGGGTCGGCGAATTCGAGCCGCGGCCGGGGGCGGTTGTCGCCGGCCAGGATGGCGCGCGCCCGCGACCGCTCGACCAGCACGGGGATGCGCGAATTGAGGTCGGTGACCAGCAGGGCGCGCGCCGACAGGCTGCCGGCCGAGACGATCCGCCCGACCAGACCGCGGTCGGCGACCACCGTCTGGCCCTTGGCGACGCCGTGCCGTTCGCCCGCATCGACCAGGACGGTGCGCGCGAACACGCCGCCCGACTTGGCGATCACCCGCGCGGCGACGGACCGCGCCTCCGGCCCCGGCGCGTAGTCCAGAAGGCGCCGCAGACTCTCGTTCTCGGCGGCGAGGGAGCGCGCGGCCTGCTGCCAGCGCAGCAGCCGGCGATTCTGCGCGCGCAGACGCCGGTTCTCGGCGTGGAGTTCGACCAGCCGTCCGCCCGCCTCGGCCATGTCGGCGACCGTTGCGAGGGGGCGCGACAGGCCGGCGAGGATCGGGCTCACGATGTCCACGGCGTCGGCGCGGATGCGCTCGACCATCACGGTCTCCGCCTTGCCGAACAGCATCAGGCCGAACGCGGCCAGGATCAGGAACGGGAAGGCGAAGCGTTGCGCCAGCCCCCGGACGGGCGCCACCAGCCTCGTCGCGGAGCCGGCGAGGGGCCTCAATTCGCCTCTCCGCCATGGCGGTCGGAGGCCGCGGGCTGGAACGGTCTCGGCGCGCGGGTCATCGCCGGCGGATCAATACGTCGTCGTAAGCACGTTCCTGAGGACCCGCATCTCTTCCAGACAGTGGCCCGTGCCGAGAGCCACGCAGGACAGCGGCGCGTTGGCCAGGGTGGCCGGGAGCCCGGTCGCATGGCGCAGCACCAGTTCGATGTTCCCCAGAAGCGCCCCGCCGCCGGTGAGCACGATGCCCTTGTCGACGATGTCGGCGGCGAGTTCGGGCGCCGTATGTTCGAGCGCCACCTTGACCGATTCGATGATCGCGCTGACCGGATCGGCGAGGCTCTCGGCGATCTGGCGCTCGCTGATCACGAGCTCCTTGGGCACCCCGGTCATCAGGTCGCGGCCCTTGATCTCGATCGTCTCGCCTTCGCCGTCCACGGGCAGGCAGGCGGAGCCGACCCGCTTCTTGATCTGCTCGGCGCTGCTCTCGCCGACCAGCAGGTTGTGGTTGCGGCGGATATAGGCGATCACCGCCTCGTCCATCTTGTCGCCGCCGACCCGCACCGAGCGCGAATAGACGATCCCGCCGAGCGAAAGGACCGCGACTTCCGTCGTGCCGCCGCCGATGTCGACGACCATCGAGCCGGTGGGCTCGGTGACCGGCAGACCCGCCCCGATGGCCGCGGCCATCGGCTCCTCGATCAGGAACACCCGGCGGGCGCCCGCGCTTTCGGCCGATTCCTGGATCGCCCGCCGCTCGACCGCGGTCGAACCCGAGGGGACGCAGACGATGACCTGAGGGCTGGCGAAGCTGCGACGGTTGTGCACCTTGCGGATGAAATGCTTGATCATCTCCTCCGCGATCTCGAAGTCGGCGATCACGCCGTCGCGCAGGGGGCGGATCGCCTCGATGTTTCCCGGCGTGCGGCCGAGCATCATCTTGGCCTCGTCGCCGACGGCGAGAACCTGCCGGCGGCCCTTGACGATGGCGAGCGCCACCACGGAGGGTTCGTCGAGCACGATGCCGCGCCCCTTGACGTAGACCAGCGTGTTGGCGGTCCCCAGGTCGATCGCCATGTCGGCGGACAGGAAGCCGAGTAATCTGGAGAACATGTTTCCTCGCTCGCAGCGCGGCTTCGCGCGCCGGTCGGCGTCCGGGGCTAGGCCGACAACGCCGCCGGGGCCGATTTCTCGCGTTTGACCAGAAGCTTGTTCAACGCATTCACATAGGCGCGCGCCGACGCCACCAGCGTGTCCACGTCGGCGCCGCGGCCGTTGACCATCTTGCCGTTCTCCTCCAGCCGCACCGTCACCTCGGCCTGCGCATCGGTCCCCTGGGTGACGGCGTGGACCTGGTAGAGCTGGAGCCGGGCGGCATGGGGGAACAGCGCGCTGATGGCGTTGAAGGTGGCGTCGACCGGACCGGAACCGGTCGCCTCGACCATCCGCCGCTCGCCGTCGATGGCGAGTTCCAGCGTCGAGGTCTGCGGGCCTTCGGAGCCGCACACGACCTTGAGCGAGACGAACCGGATGCGGTCGTAGTCGCGGATCACCTCGTCGTCGACCAGGGCGAGCAGGTCCTCGTCGTAGATTTCCTTCTTGCGGTCGGCGAGGTCCTTGAACCGGCGGAACGCATCCTCGACTGCGTTCTCGCCCAGATGGTAGCCGAGCTCCTTGAGCTTCTCGCGGAAGGCGTGGCGCCCGGAATGCTTGCCCATGACGAGCTTGGACTGGGCGAGCCCGACCGATTCGGGAGTCATGATCTCGTAGGTGCCGGCGTGCTTGAGGACGCCGTCCTGGTGAATCCCGGCCTCGTGGGCGAAGGCGTTGGCGCCGACGATCGCCTTGTTGGGCTGGACGCTGAAGCCGGTGATCGCCGACACCTGGCGCGAGATGCGGGCGATCACCCTGGTGTCGATCCCGGTCGAGAAGGGCATGAGATCCTGGCGCGTCCTGAGCGCCATCACGATCTCCTCCAGAGCCGCGTTGCCGGCGCGCTCGCCGAGCCCGTTGATCGTGCATTCGACCTGACGCGCGCCCGCCTTGACGCCGGCCAGCGAGTTGGCGACCGCGAGCCCCAGATCGTTGTGGCAATGGGTCGAGAAGACCGCGCGGTCGCTGTTCGGAACCCGTTCGCGCAGCATCGCGATCATCCCGCCATACTCGTCGGGGAGCGCGTAGCCCACCGTATCGGGGATGTTGATGCAGCTGGCGCCGGCCCGGATCGCCGCCTCGACGCAGCGGCACAGGAAGTCGTGGTCCGAGCGCGAGCCGTCCTCGGGCGACCAATCGACGTCGTCGGTGTAGCGCCGCGCCCGGGTGACGCTGTCGATCACCGCCCGATAGACGTCCTCGGGCTCCATCTGCAACTTGTACGTCATGTGAAGCGGGCTGGTGGCGATGAAGGTATGGATGCGTTTGCGGCGGGCGGGCGCCAGGGCCTCGGCGGCGCGGTCGATGTCCGCTCGTCCCGAACGGGCGAGGGCGCAGATCGCCGGGCCCCGCACCAGCTTGGAGATCTCGTTCACCGCCTCGAAGTCGCCGTTGGAGGCGATCGGGAAGCCGGCCTCGATCACGTCGACGCCGAGCTCCTCCAGCAGCAGCGCGATACGCAGCTTCTCGTCGAGATTCATCGACGCGCCGGGAGACTGCTCGCCGTCGCGCAAGGTGGTGTCGAAGATCGCGACCCGGTCGGTATCGGCGCTCTCGCTCATGGCTGCACTCCTCTCACTTCGTCGGCTCCGGGGGTCGTCGCCTCCCCTGAACGGTCCGGCGCGCGGCGCCGCTCAGGGGCCTCCAAGTCGGAGGACCGCATTGCCGGAAGTGAGACGGCGTCCACGCCCGCCGGGATGAGGGCGTAGCGCCGAAAGGAACCGGGCGTCAGCCGTTACCGTCATCTTCGCAGACCGCAAATCCGGGCTCGACCCGGGCGAGGAGACGCGCGACCGGCGCCCGCGGAGGGCCGCCGGGCGGCGACTCGCCCCGCCCGATTCGAGGCTGCGCGTTATCTGTACGCCAATTACGCCCGAAACCGCAACGCTTTTTTGTTGGTCTTCGTTCGTCGTCCGCCGCCGATTCCCGCGGCCGGAAGGGGCGGGCGGGTGGGCGCGGAGTCAGTTCTTCGATCTGTCGACCAGGGCCTGCTCCTTGATCCAGGGCATCATCGCGCGCAGCCGTTCGCCGACCTCCTCGATCGGGTGCTCGGCGGCGCGGTTGCGGAGCGCCTTGAAGCTGGTCTGGCCGGCCGAGTTCTCCAGCACCCACTCGCGCGCGAAACGGCCCGACTGGATGTCGTCGAGTATCCGCTTCATGCGCGCCTTGACCCGGCCGTCGATCAGCTGGGGGCCGCGCGTCAGATCGCCGTACTCCGCAGTGTTGGAGATCGAGTAGCGCATGTTGGCGATGCCGCCTTCGTAGATCAGATCGACGATCAGCTTGACCTCGTGCAGACACTCGAAATAGGCCATCTCGGGCGCGTAGCCGGCCTCGACCAGGGTCTCGTAGCCGGCCAGGATCAAGGCGGTCAGCCCGCCGCACAACACCGACTGCTCGCCGAACAGATCGGTCTCGCACTCCTCCCGGAAGGTGGTCTCGATGACGCCGGCGCGGCCGCCGCCGATCGCCGAGGCGTAGGAGAGCCCGATCTCGGCGGCGTTGCCGGTGGCGTCCTGGGCTACGGCCAGCAGGCAGGGCACGCCGCCGCCGCCCTGATAGAGCGAGCGCACGGTATGGCCCGGCCCCTTGGGGGCGACCATGAACACGTCGAGGTCGGGCCGCGGTTCGATCAGGCGGAAATGGACGTTGAGCCCGTGCGCGAAGGCGAGGGCGGCCCCGTCGCGGAGGCGATCGCGGATGTCGTCCTCGTAGAGCCGGGCCTGGAGCTCGTCCGGGGTGAGCATCATGATCACGTCCGCCCACTCCGCCGCTTCGGGCACTGTGACGACCCGCAGCCCGGCGCCTTCGGCCTTGGCCGCGCTCGCCGACCCGGCGCGCAAGGCGACCGCGACGTCCCCGACGCCGCTGTCGCGCAGATTGTTGGCGTGGGCGTGGCCCTGGCTGCCGTAGCCGACGATCGCCACCTTCTTGCCCTTGATCAGGCCGACGTCGGCATCCCGATCGTAATAGACGCGCATGTGTCCCTCTGTACCGCCTGGCGCCCCCCGCCGGGCGCCGATCCTCTCTTACAGGCCGCGCTTGCCGCGCGCAATGGCGACGATGCCGGTGCGCGAGACGTCGACCAGGCCCAGCGGGCGCATCAGCTCGATGAACGCATCCAGCTTGCCGGTCGATCCCGAAATCTCGAACACGAACGACTCGTTGGTGCTGTCGATCGCGCGGGCGCGGAAAATATCGGCGATGCGGAGCGATTCGACGCGCTTCTCGCCGGCGCCCGCGACCTTGATCAGGGCCAGCTCGCGCTCGACGCAGGCGCCCTCGGTGGTGAGGTCCACGACCCGGTGGACCGGCACCAGCCGTTCGAGCTGCGCCTTGATCTGCTCGATGATCATCGGCGTGCCCGCGGCGACCACGGTGATCCGGGACAGCGCGTTGGCCGGATCGACCTCGGCGACGGTGAGGCTCTCGATGTTGTAGCCGCGGCCCGAGAACAGCCCGATCACGCGGGCGAGCACGCCGGCCTCGTTGTCGACGAGCACGGCGATGGTATGGCGTTCGACCGTCTCCACTCCGACCTCCGCCGCCGGCGGCCCGAACCTAGACCAGCACCATGCCGTCCTCGCGGACCGGCGCCTCGGCCTCGTCGCCGGGGCCCAGCAGCATTTCGTTGTGGGCCGCCCCCGACGGGATCATGGGGAAGCAGTTCTCCGTTTCGTCGACCACGACGTCGGCGATCACCGGCCGGTCGGTCGCGATCATCTCGTCGATGACGCCGTCGACCTCCTGCGGGTCGGTCGCGCGCAGACCGACGCAGTGATAGGCCTCGGCGAGCTTCACGAAGTCGGGCAGGGCTTCGGTGTAGCTTTCCGAGTAGCGCCCGCCATGGAGCAATTCCTGCCACTGGCGGACCATCCCCATCCATTTGTTGTTGATGATGTAAGCCTTGACCGGCAACCGGTGCTGCACCGCGGTGGACAACTCCTGGATGTTCATCAGAAAGGAGGATTCGCCGGCGATGTCGATCACCAGCGAGCCGGGATGGGCGACCTGGGCGCCGATCGCCGCCGGCAACCCGTACCCCATGGTGCCGAGACCGCCCGAGGTCATCCACCGGTTGGGCCGTTCGAACCGGAAGAACTGGGCCGCCCACATCTGGTGCTGGCCGACTTCGGTGGTGACGTAGACGTCGCGGTCGCGGGTCTTTTCGTAGAGCCGCTGGATGGCGTATTGCGGTTTGATGACGCCGTCCGACCGTTGGTAGCGGAGGCAGTCGCGCGCGCGCCAGCCGTCGATCCGCCGCCACCAGGCGGCGAGGGCCCCGGCGTCGGGCGCGGCGTCCCTCGCCTTCCAGGCCTGCAACAGCTGGTCGAGCACATGGCCCGCATCGCCGACGATCGGCAGGTCGACGGAGACGTTCTTGTTGATCGACGACGGGTCGATGTCGACGTGGATCTTCCTGGACCCCGGCGAGAATTCGGCGAGGCGTCCGGTGACGCGATCGTCGAACCGGGCGCCGACGTTGATCATCAGGTCGCAGTCGTGCATCGCGTTGTTGGACTCGTAGGTTCCGTGCATGCCCACCATGCCGAGGAACTGCCTGTCGGAGGCGGGGTAGGCGCCGAGCCCCATCAGCGTCAGCGTCACCGGAAAACCGGTCAGACGGATCAGACGCGCGAGCCGCGCCGACGCTTCGGGGCCGGCGTTGATCACGCCGCCGCCGCAATAGAAGAGCGGCCGCCGGGCCTTCAGCATCAGCTCCACCGCCTGCCGGATGCGCGCCTCCTCGGCCCGCAGCCGCGGCCGGTAGCTCTTGTGCCGGGACCGCGCGGGGCCGCGATAGGCGCCCTCTCCCATCAGGATGTCCTTGGGCAGATCGACCACGACCGGCCCGGGGCGGCCGGACCGCGCGACGTAGAACGCCTCGTGCATGACGGGCGCCAGGTCGGCCATGTTCTTGACCAGATAGTTGTGCTTGGTGCAGGGCCGCGTGATCCCGGTGGTGTCGGCTTCCTGGAAGGCGTCGTTGCCGATCAGATGCGTGGGCACCTGGCCGGTCAGACAGACCACCGGAACGCTGTCCATCAGCGCGTCGGTGAGGCCGGTCACCGTGTTGGTGGCTCCCGGCCCCGAAGTCACCAGGACGACCCCGACCTTGCCCGAGGAGCGGGCGTAGCCCTCGGCCATGTGGATCGCGCCGCCCTCCTCGCGGACCAGGACGTGGCGAAGCTCGTTCTGCTCGAACAGCGCGTCGTAGATCGGCAGCACCGCGCCGCCGGGATAGCCGAACACGCATTCGACGCCCTGATCCAGGAGGGCCTTGATGATGATCTGCGATCCGGTCATCCGCCGGTTGGTCATCGTCCCGTCCTCGTCGCCCGGTCCGCCGCGCGCGGCGCCGGGGATCGCACAAGACAAACCGGCCCGCGACGGCCGGTCCGCTCCCCCGGCCCCCGGACGACCCGGCGGGGCCAAGCCTTTCCCCGATGCTGCGGCGGTCAAGCTAACCCCTCACGCTCGGTGGGTCAACAGAAAATCGCTAATTATAGGAAAGATTTTTGCGCTCGACCTTTCCGAATGTTGCTCAGCATAGGTTCGCGTCGGCGTCAGCCGGTGACGTTGCCAGGTGAGCTGCCGCTTGGCGTAGCGCCGCGTGTCCCGCTTGCCGAGGCGACGGGCTTCGTCGAGCGGGATGTCGCCGGCGAGATGGCGGAGCAGCGGCGGCAGGCCCACCGCCTTCATCGCCGGCAGGTCGGGCGGCAGACCGAGGGCGGCGACCGATTCCGCCTCGTCGAGCGCGCCGGCCTCCATCATGCGGTCGAACCGCGCATCGCAGGCGGCGTAGAGCGCATCGCGCGGCGGCGACAGCAGCAGCGTCGCGACCGGCCAGGGCGGCGCGTCGGCCGGGCGGCGGTGCCAGGCGGCGAGCGAACGCCCGGTGGACTCCAGCACTTCGAGCGCCCGGGCTACGCGCTGTCCGTCGCGCGGCGCGAGCCGCGCCGCCATCTCGGGGTCGCGGCGGGCGAGCTCGGCGTGGACGGCCCCGGCCCCGGCGGTCCGCAGGCGTTCGCGCACCCGCGCCCGGACCGCCCGGGGCGTCGGCGGAACGCGCGCCAGCCCGCGAGTCAGCGCGTGCAGGTAGAGCCCGGTTCCGCCGACCACGATCGGCAGCCGGCCCGCCCGGTGGCAGGTTTCGATTTCGCGCGCCGCCATCCCGCGCCAGCGTCCGACCGAACAGCCGTCGGCCATCGCGACGACGCCGTAGAGCCGGTGCGGCGCGCGCGCCCGCGCCGCCGCGTCGGGCTGGGCCGTGAGCACCGCCAGTTCGCGATAGAGCTGCATCGAATCGGCGTTGATCGGGCAGCCGTCGAACCGTTCGGCGAGATCGACCGCGAGCGCGGACTTGCCGCTCGCGGTCGGACCGGCGACGACGACGACCGGCCGCGTCACGGGCGCGGGCGCCGGGACGGCGAGGCGGCCGCCATCGGCGATCTTTGGGAGCGAAGAAATACAATCTTCGATTGCAGGAGGTCCGGGGCGGAATCCGGGTCGCGCCGGCCAGGGGTCGGGCGGCGGCGCGGGGGCGCCGGGGGCCGCCTTGACGGAGAAAAAATCATGTTTTCGTTGTATTTCAATAGGTTACACCGAAAAAAGCAGGCGAAAAGCAGGGCCGAAACCGGGCGAAACCAGGGTAGAACCGGGCGAATCCGCCCCCCGAAACCGCCCGCCGAAGGGTGCCGCCGCCCTTGCCGCGCCGCCCCGCCCGGGCGCGAATCGGCGCGGCGCGGCGGTCGCGCGCCGAGCGGATACTTCATCGCAAATACAATCTTCGATTGCCGAGAATCGGAACATGGGAGCCTCCGGTTCGGGCGACGAAAAACCCCGCAGGCGGGCCGCCGCGGGGCTCCGGTCGCGTCCGTCGATTGCGGGCATCATAGCGCATACGGTCTCCCATGTCAAGCGAAAAATTCCCCGGGCGCGGCGCAGCGGGCGACGCCCGGACCGCATGGTCGAGGGTACCGGGGATCGACGGAACGCCGGAGAATGCGCGCGTCGTCGACCGACGGACCGACCGCCGCGCTCCGCAGCGCATCCGCGGGCGCGGCGAAGAGCGGGCGGCGGCTCTCTACGCCGCTTCCTCGATCGGCCGGTAGCGCTTCGGGTCGCTGCCGTCGATGCGTATCTCCGTCGCCTGCGCGCGCCATTCGGCGTCCCTCGACATCTCCTCGACGGTCATGTCGGGACCGACGCCCAGCCTCTCGGCGGCCAGGAGTCTCGCGACGGTCTCCGCATTGGAGTCGATGGCGGTCTCGCCGCGCTCCCAGCGGCCGACCGTGACGCGCTCGCGCCGGAGGATTTTCGCCATTTCCTCCTGCGTGAGTCCCATCTCGCTGCGGAGGAAACGGAGTTCCGGTCCGGACATGGCCTGTCCCCGGCGACCGATGATCGCATGCGCGATCGTCCTGTGCAGGCCCAGGACGTTCTCGATGCGGTAGACCGTCTCGCCGTGATCGTCTTGCACGACGTCCACGCCCTCGATGAACACGTTGTCGAGGCCGCACTCGATGTATCGGTAGCTGTTCGTGCGCATGGCTCCCCCCATGGCGGCCGATTACCGCTCGTCCACCCACATGACCGTGACGACCTTGATGCTTTGGCGCGTCGGGCTCGGTATCGCGATGATCCGGACGGAACGCCTGCCGGAGTTTGGCGTGTAGCGCTCAATCCCGTATTTGAAGAGGCCGCCTCGTCGCCGATTCCGCCTCTTCATAGACCGTTCCATTCTTCAGGACATGGATGACGTCGCTGACAAGCAACCCCCGTTCGGACATGCGTTCCTTCGCATGTTGCGTATAGAAGAGCTCGATGTCACCCGTTCGCACCTTCTCCCTGATCCGGCGCGTCGCCTCAGCCGGTCGCCACGGCTCCAACTCGCGCGACCCGCCGCTTCGCCTTCGTTCCGCCATAACACTCCGGAAAATGTATCAGAATGTCACATTTGTCAAATCGACGTCTACAATCCGCGGCAGCGCGCCCGGGAGGGCGCGGCGCGCGGGGGAATGCGGGTCAGCCCTGGCCGATCGGGACGGCGACGAAGCGCTGGCTGCCGGCGCGTTCGACCAGGAGGAGGACGGTGGTCGTCCCGGCGTCGCCGGCCGCGTCGATCTGGGCCTTGACCTCGGACGGCGCGGTCACGCGCGTCTGGCGCGGGCCGATCTTGCGGATGACGTCGCCGGGCCGCAGGCGCCCGTCCGCCGCCGGGCTGTCGTCGTCGATCCGGGTCACGACGACGCCGTCCACCCCGGACCCGATCTCGTAGCGCTCGCGCAGTTCCGGCGTGATGCGCGACAGCGCCAGCCCGAGAATCTCGACGCCGTCGTCCGCCGGGCGGTCGGGCGCGGGGCGCGCGCCGGCGGCGGCCGGCTCGTCGTCGGGAAACTCGCCGACCTCGACCTCGACGTCGATCGTCGCGCCGTCGCGCCAGACCTCCATCGACACGCGCTTGCCGACGTCGGTCTCGGCGACGAGGCGCGGCAGGCGCCGCATCTCGTCGACGGGCTTTGCGTCGAAGGTCAGGATCACGTCGCCCACCCGGACGCCGCCGCCCCGGGCCGGGCTGTCTTCGGTCACGCCGGCGACCAGCGCGCCCCGGGCCTTGTCGAGGCCGAGGCCGCGCGCGAGCTCGTCGGTGACCGACTGGATGCGGACGCCGAGCCAGCCGCGCCGCGCGCGGCCGAAACGGGACAGCTGGTCCACGATCGGCCGCGCCAGGTTGGACGGGATCGCGAAACCGATGCCGACGCTGCTGCCCGAGGGCGAGTAGATCGCCGTGTTGACGCCGACCACCTCGCCCGCGAGGTTGAAGATCGGCCCGCCCGAATTGCCCCGATTGATCGAGGCGTCGGTCTGGATGAAGTCGTCGTAGGGGCCGACATTGATGTCGCGATGGCGCGCCGACACGATCCCGGCGGTCACCGTGCCGCCGAGGCCGAACGGATTGCCGATCGCGATCACCCAGTCGCCGACGCGGGCGGTCGCGGAATCGCCGAACCGGACGGCGGGCAGCGGCCGGCCGGCCTCGACCCGCAGCAGCGCCAGATCGGTCTTCGGGTCGCGCCCGACGACCTCGGCCTCGAGCCGGGTCTCGTCGGCGAGGATCACCGAAATCTCGTCGGCCTCGGCGATGACGTGGTTGTTGGTGACGATCAGCCCCTTCGCGTCGATCACGAAACCCGACCCCAGCGACGTGGTGCGGCGCGCAGGGGCGCCGCGCTGCTGGCGTTCGAAGAATTCGCGGAAGAACTCCTCGAAGGGCGAGCCCGGCGGCAGCTGCGGGCGGTCCGGCGCGGCCCCGCCGCGCCGCGCCGGGGCCTGCGTGGTGGAGATGTTGACCACCGACGGCAGCAGTTTCTCGGCGAGGTCGGCGAAGCTGTCGGGCGCCGGGCGGGCCAGGACCCCGCCGCCCGCGGCCAGGACGGCCGCGGCGGCCAGCGCCGCGACGAAGCCGGCGCGGCGGCGCGGCGGCGCGGTCGGGTCGGAACGAAGCTGCTGACGCTCGGTCACCGCGTCTCTCCCGTTGCGTTCGTTCCCGCGGCGATCGCCGGACGGCCCGGCGCGGCGGCGCGGGATCATGGAAGGAATATGGGATCGACGCCGCGGAAATCGACCCCTCCCGGCCGGATTTCTCCGTCGCCGCCGGAGAGAAGGCTTCGTCCGCCATGGATTCCCGCTTTCGCGGAGCCTGCCCCCGGCTCGACCGGGGGAATGACGGGAGAGGCCGTCGCGAAGGAAGGGTCTTTGGGCGTATCCGCCTCGACCGGCGGCTTTCCTCGTCCCCACGGAAACAGGAATCGGGATACGAATATGGATTCCCGCTTGCGCGGGAATGACGAGGGGGGGGCCGTGACGATGGCCTCGGAAGGCCATCGGCTCGAGGCGGATACGCCAAGGGTTTCGTCACATGCGCTTTCGCGGAGCCTGCCCCCGGCGGGACCCGGTTTCTCAAACGGACGCTCGGCCGCCCGGCGCCGGGGTCCGTCTTACGGCGTCTTCGCGGCGCCGGGCAGGTCGGTCTCGATCTTGCCGAAGAAGCGGAAGAACTCGCTGTCGGGCGACAGCACCATCGTCGTGTCCTCGGCGCGCAGCGCCTCGCGATAGGCCTGCATCGAGCGGTAGAAGCCGTAGAATTCGGGGTCGCGGCCATAGGCTTCGGCATAGATGCGGACCGCGTCGCGTTCGCCTTCGCCGCGCGTGATCTCCGACGTCTTCTGCGCCTCGGCGATCAGCACGGTGCGCTCGCGGTCGGCGGCGGCGCGGATCTGCTGCGCCTTCTCGAACCCCTGGGCGCGCGCCTCGCGCGCCTCGCGCTCGCGTTCGGAGCGCATGCGCGCATAGATCGCCTGCGCCGCCTGTTCCGGCAGGTCGGCGCGCCGGATGCGGACGTCGACGACTTCGACTCCGAACGGCTTGGCCGCCTCGTTCACGTCGACCTGGATGTTGGCCATGATCCTCTCGCGCTCCTCGGACAGCACTTCGAGCAGGGTGACGTTGCCGAGCACGCGGCGAAGGCTCGAATTGACCACGCTGCTGAGCCGCGAGCGCGCGCCCGCCTCGGACAGCACGCGCTGGAAGAAGGTCAGCGGGTCGGCGATGCGGTAGCGCAGATAGGCGTCCACGTCGATGCGCTTCTGGTCGGACAGGATGACCTGCTCGCTGGGCGGGTCGATCTCCAGCACCCGGCGTTCGTACTCGACCACGTTCTGCACGAAAGGCAGTTTGACGTTGAGGCCCGGCTCCTGGATCACCCGCTTGGGCTCGCCGAACTGGAGCAGAATGACCTGCTTGGTCTGATGGACGGTGAACAGCGCGCTGTTGACCACGATGCCCAGGAAGATGACGACGATCCCCAGGACGATCAGCATGTTCCGGCTCATTGCCCGGTCTCCCCGTCATCGGCTTCCTGTTCGCGAACGCGCTTCTGTATCTCGGGCAGCGGCAGATAGGGGACCACGCCCGACGCGCCGGAAGCGCTCGAATCGATGATGACCTTGTTCATGTCGCGGAACACCTCTTCGAAGGTCTCGAGATAGAGGCGCTGGACGGTGATATCCTTGGCGACCTTGTAGGACTCGTAATACTCCAGGAAGCGCTGCGCCTCGCCCTCCGCCTTGTTGACGATCTGCTCTTTGAAGGCGTTCGCCTCCTGGACCATCTTCTCCGCCTCGCCGCGGGCGCGCGGCAGGATGTCGTTGCGGTAGGCCTCGGCCTCGTTGCGCAGCCGTTCGAGGTCGGCGCGGGCGCGCTGCACGTCGATGAAGGCGTCGATCACCTGTTGCGGCGGGTCCACCTTCAGCAGCTGGACCCGTCGGATCTCGATGCCGGAGCCGTATTCGTCCAGCAGCTTCTGCACCTCCTGATGGGTCGCGTTCTCGATCTGCTGGCGGCCCTCGGTGAGGGCCGACTGGATCGGGGTCTGGCCGATGACCTCGCGCATCGCGCTCTCGGAGGCGAGCTTGACCGTCGCCTCCGGGTTGCGGATGTTGAACAAATAGCGGCCGGCGTCCTTGATGACCCAGAAGACGGTGAAGTCGATATCGACGATGTTCTCGTCGCCGGTCAGCATCAGGCTTTCCTCGGCGACGTCGCGCAGCTGCGTCTCGCGGATGCCTTCGCCGACGCTGCGGAGCCCGATCTCGATCCGGTTGACGCGCGTCACCTTGGGCGTGAGCACGCTCTCGATCGGTCCGGGCAGATGGTATTGGAGTCCGGGCGGCGTGGTCCGCACCCATTTGCCGAACTGAAGCACGACGCCCTGCTCGTCCGGCTGCACGCGGTAGAAGCCGCTCAGCAGCCACAACAGGACGACGGCGACGACGACCACCAGGATGCCGCGGCCGCTGCCCAGGCCGCCGGGCAGTATGCGCCGGATGCGGTCCTGTCCCTTGCGCAGGATCTCCTCGAAGTCCGGCGATTGCGGCCCGCCGCCGCCGCTTCCGCCGCCGCCGCCGCGCCCCCACGGACCCTGGGCGCCGCCCCACGGGCCGCCGCCGCCTCCGCCGCCTTGCTGCTTCCATGGCATGATGGGTCACCTTCCGGTCAGGTTGCGCCTCGCCGACCGCCGCCGCCGATTGCGCCGAGTTCCATCCGTCTTATATGATAGCTTGGCGAGGCGCGCAAACGGCGCCGCGCGGAATCGGCGGACGGACGGAGAGCGAACGGCGTGGCCGGTCCGAGCGAGCAGCAGATACGCGAGGCGTTGGGCGGGGTCGCGGACCCCGACCGGGGCGGCGACATCGTCTCGCTCGGCATGGTGTCGGGCGTGGTCGTCAAGAACGGCAACGTTGGGTTCACGATCGAGGTGGACGCCGGGCGCGGCCCCCGGCTGGAGCCGCTGCGCCGGGCGGCCGAGCAGGCGGTGGCCGGGCTGCCGGGCGTGCTGTCGGTGACCGCGGTGCTGACCGCGGAGCGCGCGGGCGCGCCCGATCCGGGGCCGGCGGGCCGCGGCGGCGGGCCGGCGGGCGGCCAGACCAAGGGCCAGGCGGACGGCAAGCTGCTGCTGCCGGAGGTGGGCGCGATCGTCGCGGTCGCCTCGGGCAAGGGCGGCGTCGGCAAGTCGACCACCGCGGCGAACCTCGCCCTGGCCCTTCGCGCCGCCGGGCGCCGGGTCGGGATACTGGACGCCGACATCTACGGCCCGTCCCTGCCGACCATGCTGGGCGTCGTCGGCCGGCCCGTGTCGCCCGACGGCGAGGCGCTGATCCCGATGGAGAGCCACGGCGTCAAGGCGATGTCGATCGGCTTCATGGTGGCGCCGGACACGCCGATGATCTGGCGCGGGCCGATGGTGATGGGCGCGCTCGAACAGATGATGCGCGACGTCCGCTGGGGAGCGCTCGACGTGCTCGTCGTCGACATGCCGCCCGGCACCGGCGACGCCCAGCTGACCATGGCGCAGCGCGTGCCGCTGGCGGGGGCGGTAATCGTCTCGACGCCGCAGGACCTGGCGCTGATCGACGCGCGCAAGGGGCTCAACATGTTCCGCAAGGTGGACGTGCCGGTGCTCGGGATCGTCGAGAACATGAGCTATTTCCTGTGCCCCCATTGCGGCGAACGGTCCGACGTCTTCGCCCATGGCGGAGCGCGCAAGACCGCGGCCGAGCTGGGCGTCGACTTCCTGGGCGAGATCCCGCTCGACATGGCGATCCGCGAGACGTCGGACGCCGGACGGCCGATCGTCGTCGCGGCGCCCGACGGCGCGCACGCCCTCGCCTACCGCGCCATCGGCGAGAAGATCTGGGCCAAGGTCGGCGCCGGCGCGCCGCAGGGCAGGGCGGCGCCCCGAATCGTCGTCGGCTGACCAGGGCCGGTCGTGGGCGCCGCCGACATTCCGTTCCGGCGCGACATGGCCTTCGAATACGGAGCGCCGCAGGAGGTCGCCCCGTCCGTCCGGCGCATCGTCGCGCGCAACCCGAGCGCGTTCACCTTCCACGGCACCAACAGCTACGTCGTCGGCCGGGGCGAAGTCGCGGTGATCGATCCCGGCCCCGCCGACGCCGGGCACGTCGATGCGCTGCTGCGCGCGGTCGCCGGCGAGACGGTGAGCCGCATCCTGGTCACGCACACCCATCTCGACCATTCGCCGGCGGCGAAACTCCTCAAACAGGCGACCGGCGCGCCGGTCGCGGGCGCCAGACCGAAGCCGCAGCCGGACGGCGCGGCTCCGGTCGAGGCGGCGGAGCCCGGTTTCGCGCCCGACATCGGGCTGCGCGACGGCGACCGCATCGCCGGCGACGGGTGGAGTCTCGAAGCGGTGTTCACGCCGGGGCATATGTCCAACCATCACTGCTTCCGGCTGGCCGGGAGCGGCGCCCTGTTCTCGGGCGACCACGTCATGGGCTGGAACACCACCATCGTCTCGCCGCCCGACGGCGACATGGGGGACTATCTGCGGAGCCTCCGCCGCTGCATCGAGGGCGGCGATGCGCTCTATCTGCCGGGGCACGGGCCGCCGGTCGCGGATCCGGGGCCGTTCCTGCGCGCCTATCTCGACCACCGGCTGGCGCGGGAGAGCGAGATACTGCGCCGCCTCGAAGCAGGCGCCCGCACGATCCCCGAGCTGGTGGCGCGGATGTACGACCATCTCGCGCTCGGGATGCGCGGCGCGGCCGCGCGTTCGGTGCTGGCCCATCTCGAACACATGGCCGAGACCGGGCGGGTCGCGAGCGACGGGGGGCCGGGCGAGGATGCGGCCTGGCGCCCGGTATAGCGGAGAGAGAGCCGGCGGGCGGGGCTACGGCAAGATGGCGATCGGCGTTCCGTCGTCGACCAGCGCCCAGATCTCGTCCATCTCGCGGTTGGTCACCGCGATGCAGCCCTGGGTCCAATCGAGCTCGGGGTGGCCGAGCTCGTCGGCGGTCCAGTCTTCCGGCAGGCCGTGGATCATGATGTCGCCGCCGGCCGGCCGGCCGGCTCGGCGCGCGCGCTCGGCGTCGCGCCGGTTGGGGTAGGAGATGCGGATCGCCTTGTGGAACTTGCTGTCGGCGAGCCGGGACTCGAGGGTGTAGACCCCTTCCGGCGTCCGCCCGTCGCCGATGCCGAGCTTGTGCCCCGCCGGGTAGCGGCCGAGGGCGACGCGGTAGTAGCGCAGCACCCGCCCGCCCCGCATCAGCAGCATTCGCCGCTCGCCCTTGCGCACCACCACGCGGTCGGCCTTGACCGGCGCGGCGGCGGACGAAGCCCGCGCGCCCGCCGCGAGGAGAACGAGCCCGCCGGCCGTCCGCAGCAGCGCGCGGCGCCCGACCGGTCCCGTTCCCGAGTCGTCCGATGCGCGCATCTCCGCCCCGCCGAGGCCCGGAATCCGCGCGGGATCGTAAGGGGTTACGGGACGCGGTTCAAGGTGTTGTCCTGGTTCGCTGCATATGAGTGTCCGCGTCACAGCCCCCCCCCGTCATTCCCCCGGTCGAGCCGAGGGAATGACGGGGGGGGGGGGAGGCCGGGACACTGGCCCCGGGAAGGCCATCGGCCCGAGGCGGATACGGCAAGGGTTTCTTCACACGCTCTTTCGCGGAGCCTGCCCCCGGCCCGACCGGGGGAATGACGAGGGAGGCCATCGCGGGCATCGCTTTGTTGCGATCCCGGACTGCGACTTGCCGCGTCGTTCATCGTGTGGTAAGAGCGCGACTCCCACGGGGCCTCTTCACGGGGCCTCTTCACGGGGCCTCTTCACGGGGCCTCTTCACGGGGCCTCTTCACGGGGCCTCTTCACGGGGCCTCTTCACGGGGCCTCTTCACGGGGCCTCTTCACGGGGCCTCTTCACGGGGCCTCTTCACGGGGCCTCTTCACGGGGCCTCTTCACGGGGCCTCTTCACGGGGCCTCTTCACGGGGCCTCTTCACGGGGCCTCTTCACGGGGCCTCTTCACGGGGCCTCTTCACGGGGCCTCTTCACGGGGCCTCTTCACGGGGCCTCTTCACGGGGCCTCTTCACGGGGCCTCTTCACGGGGCCTCTTCACGGGGCCTCTTCACGGGGCCTCTTCACGGGGCCTCTTCACGGGGCCTCTTCACCCATCAGGAGGATCCCGTCCGATGACGATTTCCAAGCTTTCGGTAGCGTTGCTCTGCGGCATGGCCCTGGCGCTGGGGGCCTGCGCCGACACCAAGACGGCGCGCATCGGCGACCCGGCGGCTCTCGCGGCCGAGAAGCGGAAGACGGCGGCCGCCGAGGCCGCGCGGGCCGCCGCCGAGGCCGCACGGGACGAACTTCGCAAATCCCTGACCGACCTCCGTGAATCGCTGGCGGCGGCCCAGGCGACGCTGGGTTTGGCCACCACCGGCGAGCAACGCATGGCGGCCCGCGCGGCGGTGGCCAGCGCCCGGGAAGACTTGGCGCGGGTGAACCTGGATATGCTGTCGGAGAGCGCCCGCACGGCGCTGACGGTGGTCGATACGGCGCTGTCGGCGGTCGTCGAGGCCTTGGGGGCGGCCAATGCGGCGTTCGGGTCGGGAGGGACCGTTTCCTTCGCCAGCATGCACACGACGCTGGACCGGGCGCAGGCGGCGCTGGACGACGCCCAGACCAAAATAGCCGAGGCGCTGGAGGCCAACCCCACCGGCTCGGTCGAAACCTTGCTGTCGCAGGCCCAGGGCGCGCTGACCACCGCCCAGATCTCCCTGGTGCCGCTGCTGCGCGAGGAACTGGCCGACGCCCGGGCCGAGAGAGACGCGCTGAGAGACGAGCACGTCCACCCGCCTCTCTTCCGGAGCGCCCGCGGCCCGAGGGAGCTCGGGGCGACGATCACGGTCGCCCGGACGGCCCGGACCGTCCCGAACGCCGACGGCGACGCGTGGGTCGCGAATCCGGACGCGCTCGACATCGCGACGGACGCCGTCCCCTACGCCGCCGGCAGGACGCTGACCTCCCGCGCCGGGAACGAGGAGTTCCCCATGCGGGCGATCACCTTCCGGGGCGACATACGCCAGGGAAGCCAGCGGGGAATGACCGGCGCCGCCGCGGACAACGACGGACGCTATCCGATCATCCAGGGACCCGGCAACACGCTGGGCAACGCCAACGACCACACCAAGAGGGCGGTGATCAGCTCGATCCGGCTGCCGGAGGACGGGGGGTTGATCCTCGAGGTCGGGGGATCGGGCGTCGTCTTCAACGAGTTCCAGTGGGACATCCGCGGGACCGAAGCCGACGGCCCGGACGGAATCCCGGGGGACGGCGGCGCGACGACGGCCACGACGGCGACGGACTTCCACGCCGCCATGTTCCGCAGGGCCGGCGAGACGCCGCCCTCGGTCGGCGATACGCTGACGCAGGACCAGGCCGACAAGCTGACCGGGTGGGCGGCCGACAACTGCTCCGGAGTGACCTTCCCCTGCTGGGACGGCAACATGCGCGACCTGACGATCGACTTCGGGAAGCCTTCTCCGGATCCGGACGGCGAGTCCGGTTATCACTGGACGTCGAAGATCCCATCGTCCGCGGACCAGCCCAGACCCGAAGCCGCGGAGGCCATGCACCGCTGGGCCAAGCCCAAGGTGGACCATTTCGTCGACCCCGAGCGCGGCGCCGGGGAATACCGGGGCGAATACCGGGTGTGGCTCTCGAACTATGCGGGCCTGGACAAGGGCGAGGACGCGGACGACGCCGGCGACGATTCCCACCGCTATCTCCGATACGCCGCCTACGGCCTGCTCACGTTCACCGACTATCTCACCTCGAACGTCAGGCCGGCCCGTATGCAGGGGTTCCATTTCGGTTACGACGCCTTCGCCGACGCCGCCGGGATGAGGACGACCGATCTCGACGCTCCGATCACGGCCACGTTCACGGGCCGGGCCTCCGGCATGGTCATGGAGCCCCACAGCGACAGGTCCCAGGTCGAACGCCTGATCCGCGTGCGGGGGGACGTCACGCTCGACGCGACGATCGGCGGCGCCAACACGATCACCGGCAGCATCGCCAACTTCGAGACGCCGTCCGGCAGGGCGTGGGGGCCCTACGCGCCGCTGACGGACAGCGTCCGGTTGACGAACGGAACGATCGCGGCCGACGGCAGCTACGAGGGCGACGCCACCGTGGACGGCGCCGCGAGCCATCTCTGGGACGACGGCGCGTTCGGCGGAAACTTCTACGGCGACAAGGGCGGCCCCGACCTCGAGACCGCGGGCTGGTGGTATCTGACGTCGCGCGGGTATGCCGGCGCTCTGACCGGCGCCGACGCCCGGGACCATCCCGGCCGGCCGGACTTCAGGTACTCGGGCGCCTTCGGCAGCTTCGGCGCCAAGTGCGCACGGGGCTGCGAATAGCCGGCGGGCCGGCACCCGGTGTCCGGCGCCGGCCGTCCCGCCGCCCGGCGGCGGGGCGGCCGATCCGGCCAACCGATTCGGGTAGGCTGGAGCGGTCGAGAGGCGCCCGATGCCGAACCCGCCGCCCCGTCCCCGAACCGCCGGCCCGTATCGCCTCGCGCAACGGCTGTTGCGCGCGCTGCCGCCGGAGGCCGCGCATCGGGCGACGCTCCGCGCCCTCAAGGCGGGGCTCGTCCCCGCCGCGGACGACGCCTGCGATCCGATCCTGTCGATCCGGGTTCTGGGGCTCGACTTCGCCAATCCGGTAGGGCTCGCCGCCGGGTTCGACAAGGATGCGGAGGTCGTGGACGCCATGCTGGCGCTGGGTTTCGGCTTCGTCGAGGCCGGCGGGGTGACGCCGCGGCCGCAGGCGGGCAACGCGCGGCCGCGCGTCTTCCGGCTGGGCGAGGATCGGGCGGTCATCAACCGGCTGGGCTTCAACAGCCGCGGCCTCGCCGCCTTCGCCGACCGGCTGGCGCGGCGCGACGGGGCGCGCGGCGGCGGCCCGCTCGGCGTCAACCTAGCCAAGAACAAGGACACCGAGGACGCCGCGTCGGATTACGAGACCGGCATCGAGACGGTGGCCCCGCTCGCCGATTTCCTGGTCGTCAACGTGTCCTCGCCCAACACGCCGGGGCTGCGCGACCTGCAACGCCGGGCGCCGCTCGAAACCCTGCTGCGGCGCGCGGTCGCGGCGCGCGACCGGGCGGCGCGCAGGTCCGGCATGCGGCGTCCGTTGCTGGTCAAGATCGCGCCCGACCTCGACCGGGGCGAATGCGCCGACATCGCCGCCGCGGCGACGGCGACCGGCGTCGACGGCATGATCGTCGGCAACACGACCACCGCCCGCCCCGCCGGCCTGCATTCGGCCCGACGCGGCGAGGCGGGCGGCCTCAGCGGGCGGCCGCTGTTCGACCGCTCGACCGAATGCCTGCGGACGATGTTCCGCCTCACCGGCGGGCGCCTGCCGCTGATCGGCTGCGGCGGCGTGGCCGACGGCGCCGACGCCTACGCGAAGGTCCGCGCCGGCGCCTCGCTGGTGCAGCTCTACACGGCGCTGATCTTCCAGGGTCCGGCGCTGGTCGGCCGGATCAAGCGCGAACTCGCCGACCGGCTGCGGGGCGACGGCTTCGCCTCCGTGGCCGCCGCGGTCGGGGCCGACGCCGGGCCGAGGCCGGCGGAGACCGCGCCCGCCCGGGACCTTCGCCCGCCCGCCGCCGGCGGCAGGCAGCGCGCGGCCGGGGGTCGGGCCGGCGTCGCGCGGACGGCTTGATTCGGCGGCCCGTTTCGGCCAGGGATGCGCCGTCGGCCGCGATCGACGCCGGCCGCAACCCGCGAACGGTCCATGGTCCCGCGCATCCCGCTCCTGTCCGGCATCGCCCGGCTGGCCCCCCGCTACGACGGCTTCGTGCTCGACGTCTGGGGGGTGCTGCATGACGGCGTGCGTCCCTATCCCGGCGCGGTCGATGCGCTGCGCGCGCTCGACGACGCCGGAAAGCGGTTCGTCCTGCTGTCCAACGCGCCCCGGCGCGGCGCGGTCGTGACCCGGTCGATGATCGCCATGGGCGTGCCCGAGGCCTATTGCGCCGGCGTGGTCTCGTCCGGCGAGGCGGCGTGGCGCGCGCTGCGGCGCCGCGACGATCCGTGGTACGCCCGGCTGGGGCGGCGATGCCTGCATATCGGCCCGGCGCGGGACGAGGGGCTGCTCGACGGGCTCGACCTGGAGCGGGCGGAGCGCCCGGAGGAAGCGGACTTCATCCTGAATACCGGGCCGTGGTTCGACGAGGAGCGGGTGCAGGACTACGAAGGCCGGCTTCGCCGGGCCGCGGCGGCGCGGCTGCCGATGATCTGCGCCAACCCCGACCTCGAAGTGATCCGCGGCGGGAGGCGCATCGTCTGCGCCGGCGCGCTGGCGGAACGCTACGAGGCGCTGGGCGGCGACGTGCGCTATCTGGGCAAGCCGCACCCGGCGATCTACGTCCACTGCCTGGAGCGGCTGGCGGTCGCCGACCGGCGGCGGATCGTCGCCGTCGGCGATTCGCTGCGCACCGATATCGCGGGCGCCGAACGCGCCGGGCTGGACGCGGTGCTGGTGGTCGGCGGGATACATGGCGAGGAGCTGGGCTGGCGGCCCGGCGCGGCGCCCGACGAGGCGGCGGTCGCCGAACTATGCGCCCGCGAGGGGCGGCGGCCGGTCGCCGCGGTGGCGGCCTTCGCCTGGTGACCGGCCGCCGGCGTCGCAGCCGACGGCCTTGGAGTCCGTTTGAGAAAGGCTTCGACCGCCCTGGATTCCCGCTTTCGCGCGTGTGAAGGAATCCCGGCGCATCCGCCTCGAGCCGATGGCCTTCCCGGGGCTAGTGTCCCGGGGTCCCCCCCCCCTCGTCATTCCCGCGAAAGCGGGAATCCATATTCGTATTTCGATTCCTGTTTCCGTGGGGACGAGGGGCCTGTGACGACGGCCCGAGGGAAGCCGTCGGTCGAGGCGGATACGCCAACCATCCGTCATTCCCGCCCTGGATTCCCGCTTTCGCGGGAATGACGAGGGGGGGGGCGCGACGGCCTCCCTCGGGCCGTCGTCACGGGCCTCCCTCGTCATTCCCCCGCTTTCGCGGGGACAGGCTCCGCGCGCTCGGAGATTTCGCGCGCTTGGTCGGCTGAACCGACGCCCACGCGGACATGTCGGGGTTTCTTCACACGCTCGAAAGCGGGAATGACGGAGGGGGGCTGTGACGACGGCCCGAGGGAGGCCGTCGGTCGAGGCGGATACGCCCAAGGACCCGTCCTTTCCTGCCCTGGATTCCCGCTTTCGCTGGAATGACGGAGGGGGCTGCGATGACGGGCGAGGGAGGCCATCGGCTCGAGGCGGATGCGCCAAGGGTTTCTTCACACGCTCTTTCGCGGGAATGACGGATCCCTGGCGCGGCCGTCGATACAAACCCCGTCATTCCCGCGAAAGCGGGAATCCCGGGCGGTCGCGCCCCGGCGGGACCCGATTTCTCAAGCGGACGCTTGCGTCGGCGCGGCGGCGGCCGCCGGGGACGCTCCCGCGCCTCCCATGCCTTGACGCCGCCGGTTCGGGAGAACACATTGCGGGCGTTGCGGACGCATCCGCCTTCGGCCGAACGAAGCGGCGTCCGCGATCCAGGAGGTCCAGATGCACGTTCCCGCCGGTCGCGCCGCCGCCGTCCTCACTTTCGTCATGGGCGCGGCCTGCGCCGCGCCGCTCGCCGCCGGCGAAAGCGGCGACTTCAAGCTCTTCACCAGCGCCGTCCACGACTACACCGTGCTGGAGCATGCGGGACGGACGATCACCGGCGGTCCGCTGGAGGGGGCGGCCACCGTCGTCGAGACCAGTGGCGGCCCGTTCGCGGAAGGCGCGGACTACCGCATGACGTGCCTGGTCTACGCAAAGAAATCCGGCGATGGCCTCGATCTCGAAGCGCCCTGCGCGCTCACCGACGCGGACGGCGATTCGTGGTACGTGATTGCGGAGAGGCGCGCGGGCGACGTCGAGGTCGGCGGCGGCGGCCGGGGCGTCCAGCGGATCGTGGGCGGCGACGGCAAATACGCCGACGCGACCGGGAGCTGCCGCTACGCCACCGACTATCTGCCGGACGACTGGCTCGTCGTGGTCTCCGACTGCGAATGGCGGAAACCGTGACCCGGCGCATGGCGATACCCGGGGAGAAGAGAATGAAAACTCGTTCGCGAAGAATTTCGGCGGCTTTGGCCGCCGCCGCGGGCGTCGCCTGCGCCGCGCCGCTCGCCGCCGGCGAAACCGGCGACTTCGAGATACTGACCAGCTACGTCCACGGCTACGCTTCGGTGGAGTATGCGGGGCGGACGATCACGGGCGGCCCGCTCGACGGCACGGGCGTCGTCATCAAGACCAGCGGCGGTCCGTTCGCGGAAGACGCGAACTACCGCGTGAAATGCGTCGTCTACTCGAAGAAGTCGAAAGCCGGCCTCGATCTCGAGGCGCCCTGCGCGTTCACCGATACCGACGGCGATACGTGGTATGCGACGTCGAAGCGGCGCGCGGGCGACGTCCAGGTCGGCGGCGGCGGCAGCGGCGGCCAGAAGATCGAAGGCGGCGTCGGCAAATACGCCGGCGTGACCGGGAGCTGCCGCTACACCACCAGCTACCTGCCGGACGACTGGACGGTCTCACGGAGAAGCTGCGAGTGGCGGAAGCCCTGACGCGGCGCGCGCGCAGGGGCGCGGCGGGCCGCGGCCCTCCCGCTCCGTCGCGCGGGCGAGGACCCGCGTTCACGCCGCCCCGGATTCGCCCGCGCGCAGCCGGGTGAGGCGCCGCTCCCGGAGGCTCCGAGGGGATCCATGGCCGTAAGCAGGCTTCCGGCCATGGTCAAGACCGGACGTCGACCAGCGCGATGGGCCGCGTCTCGCATCCGTCCGAACCAGGACGTGTCGGGGCGGGAAAAGGCGATGATCTACCCGGGCTCGGAGCGCGAGCTGGCGGCCCTCGCCGCCGCCCTGGCCGGGCGGGGCGCGTTCCCGACCGAGGCCGAGCGCGCTCTCGTGGCCGGGGAGCCTCCGCCGTCCCCCGCGGACCTCGAGCAAGCCCGGCTGGCCATCGTGCGCGGCGACGATCCTCTCGGCGACGCTTTCCGCCGGTTGCGCTCCCCGAAGACCCGCCGCGCGCACGGGGCCGTCTACACCCCTCGCCCGATCGTCGACGCCATGGTCGGTTGGGCCGCCGACCAGGCCGCTCCGGCGCGCGTGGTCGACCCGGGCGCCGGGTCCGGCCGATTCCTTCTCGCCGCGGCGAAGGCGTTCCCGGACGCGGCGCTGGTCGCGGTCGAGATCGATCCGCTGGCCGCTTCGATGCTGCGCGCGAACGCCGCGGCGCTCGGGCTGACCCGCCGTCTGACCGTGCTCGTCTGCGACTATCGCGCCGTCAGCCTTGCCGGGATCGACGGCGCGACCCTCTTTCTCGGCAATCCCCCCTATGTCCGCCATCACGGCATCGCGCCGGAATGGAAGGACTGGTTCGCGGAAACCGCCGCCGCCCACGGCTTGAAGGCCAGCAAGCTCGCGGGGCTGCACGTCCATTTCTTTCTCAAGACGCGCGCGCTCGCGAAACCGGGCGATTACGGGACGTTCGTCACGTCGGCGGAATGGCTCGACGCGAACTATGGCGACGCGATGCGCAAGCTGCTCGTCGACGGCCTTGGCGGCGCGGCCCTGCACGTCATCGCTCCGACCGCGATGCCGTTCGCCGACGCGGCGACGACGGGCGCCATCGCCTGCTTCCATGTCGGCCGCCGCGGCCGAGGCATGCGGTTTCGTCCGGTCGATGCGCTTTCCCGACTCGGCTCTCTCTCCGCCGGGCGGACGGTCGCACGGTCCCGTCTCGATGCGGCCCGCCGGTGGTCGCCGTTTCTGCGCCCGGTGGCGCGCGCGCCGCGCGGCTACGGGGAGCTCGGCGAGATATGCCGCGTCCATCGCGGCCAGGCGACCGGCCGCAACGCCGTGTGGATCGCCGGGACCTTTCCCGGCGCGCTTCCCGACTCCGTCCTGATCCCCACCGTCACCAGGGCTCGCGAGTTGTTCGACGCCGCGCCCGATCCGTTATGCGCCGACGAGCTGCGCCGCGTGATCGACCTGCCGCCCGACCTCGATACGTTCGACGACGAGGAGCGCGGCCGGATACGGCGCTTTCTCGCCTGGGCCCGGGATATGGGCGCCGATACGTCCTACGTCGCGCGCAACCGACGCGCGTGGTGGTCCGTCGGGCTGAGAGAGCCGGCGCCCGTCCTCGCCACCTATATGGCGCGCCGTCCGCCGGCCTTCGTCCGGAACGCCTGCGGCGCGCGACATCTCAACATAGCGCACGGCATCTATCCGCGCGCTCCCCTGCCCGGGCCCGTGCTCGACGCGCTTTCGGCGTGGCTCGGCGATACGGTATGCGCATCCGCCGGACGCACATACGCGGGCGGCCTTACGAAGTTCGAACCCGGGGAGCTCGAACGGGTTCCGATCCCGCCGCTGGAAGAGCTGTATGAACGAGCCCGGGCGCCGGACGCCCGCCGCGGCTGGCCAGGGCGGCGAATTCCACTATGATCGCCGCCGACCGACACCAAGGGGAGAGCGAGGGATGGCGGGGAGCGTCAACAAGGTGATTCTGGTGGGCAATCTGGGCCGCGACCCCGAGGTGCGGCACACGCAGGACGGATTGCCGATCGTCAACATGTCGGTGGCCACGTCCGAGCAATGGCGCGACCGCGCCAGCGGCGAGCGGCGCGAGCGCACCGAGTGGCACCGGGTGGTGATCTTCGACGAACGGCTGGGGGAGACCGCCCAGAAATACCTTCACAAGGGATCGAAGGTCTATCTCGAAGGGCAGTTGCAGACCCGGAAATGGACCGACCAGCAGGGCGCGGAGAAATACACGACCGAGGTCGTGCTGGGCCGGTTCCGCAGCGTACTCACCATGCTCGACTCGCGCGGCGACGCGGCGGGCGATTTCGGCGGCGGCGGCGAAGGCCGAAGCCCGGCCCCCGCCGCCGGCCCGCCGCCGCCGGGCGACGATCTCGACGACGAGATCCCGTTCTGACGCAGGGCGGGCCACGGCCCTGCCCGCAAGCGAACGCATGGCCGCGACGACCGGGGCGTTTTCCCGCGTCAAGATCGACGCTCTGCTCGAGGATGCCGGCTGGAATCTGACCGACGGCGCGAGCGTCCTGTTCGAACACGCATTGCCGGGCGGTTCGCGCGCCGACTACGCGCTCTGCGACCGGGCCGGGCGGCCCATGGCGGTGATCGAGGCCAAGCGCGCGAGCGTCGAGCCGGCCGCCGCCCGGGACCAGGGCGTCCGCTATGCGACGCTGCTGGAGGTTCCGTTCGTGTTCCTGTCGAACGGCGAGGAAGTGTGGTTTCTCGACCGCGAACGAGACGCCCATGCGCGCCGGGTCGCGACCTTCTATTCGCAGGACGACCTGGAGCGCCGGATCGCGGTCGGGTCGGTCCGGCGCGACTTGTCCACGGTCCCGGTCGACCGGCGGATCGTGGACCGCGACTACCAGGTCGAATGCATCGAGACGCTTTCGGCCGAGGTCTCGCGCGGGCGTCGCCAGCTCCTGGTCGAGATGGCGACGGGGACCGGCAAGACGCGCATGGCCGCGGCCTTCGTCAAACGCCTGTTCGAGGCCGGCGCCGTCACCCGCGTCCTCTTCCTGGTGGACCGGATCGCGCTGGCGACTCAGGCGGAGGACGCCTTCACCGACCATCTGCGCGATTATCCTTGCCACGTTCTGCGGCCGGGCCGCGGCTTCGACCGCGCCAAGCGCATCGCCATCGCGACCTTGCAGACCATGATCGCCGAGTACGACAAGCTCTCCTCGGGCTATTTCGACCCGGTGATCACGGACGAATGCCACCGCTCGATTTACGGCAAGTGGGGCGGCGTGCTCCGACATTTCGACGGCATCCAGCTCGGCTTGACCGCGACTCCCTGCGTCGCCGGAATCCCCGAGTCGTCCGATCCCGAGGACGAGCGTTTCGTGCGCGACACGCTGCGCTTCTTCGGGCTTCCGAGGCCCACGTTCAGTTATCCGCTCGATCAGGCGATCAAGGAAGGCCATCTGGCTCCCTATCGCATCTATCGGGCGGAGACGGTCAAGACCGCCGCCGAGGCCGGCTTCGAGGTGCGGCGCGGCGAGCTCGACTGGACCGCGATGAACCACGAGACGCGGGCGGCGTTCGAGGAGATGTTCGACCGGTCCGACTCCATCGTCGTCGATCCCCGGGCGCTGGAGCGCAAGTTCACGATCCCGGAGCGCAACCGGGCCATCGTGCGCGAGTTCCGCGACGTGATGGAGAACGGATTCGCCGGCCGGGACGGCGTCAGGCGCTTTCCGAGCCGGGGCAAGACCATCGTCTTCGCGGTGACCAGACGCCACGCCGAGACGCTGGCGGCGATGCTCGACGATCGGTTCGCCGACCTGAAGCCGCATCCCGCGGTCCGCTACGCCGATTTCGTGGTCAGCGACGCCGGCGGCGGATCGTCCCCGGATCCGGGCGCCGTCGTCAGACGCTTCAAGGAGGAAGAATTTCCGCAGATACTGGTCAGCGTGAACATGCTCGATACCGGCTTCGACTGCCCGGAGGTCGTCAACCTGGTGATGGCGCGGTTCACGGAGAGCGCCATCCTCTACCGGCAGATGCGCGGACGCGGCGCGCGCAAGGCGCCGCATATCCGCAAGACCGACTTCACCATCTTCGATTTCGTCGGCGTGACCCATATCCATGGCGACGACGACCGGCCGGCCCCCGGCGGCTCCATGAGAACGCCGGGGCGACCATTGGCCGCCCCGCGCGCGCTGCTGACCCTCGACGTGGACGACCATATCGACCCGGCGAGCCGGGACTGGCTGACGCTCGACGAGGACGGACGCATCGTGCGCACGGCCGAGCACGAGGCCCGCGCCGCCGAGGTCGGCTTGCGCTTCGAGGCATGGCGCGGCGGCCGGCCGTTCGACAACGCCGAGCAGGCCCGCTGGGCCGGGCTGATCGCCAGCCGCGTCAAGGCCGACGCGACGGCGATGGACGGCTTCCGGGATTACGATTTCGATGCGCATCCCTTTGCGGGGCTCGGCGGCTACGAGGGGGCCGTGCGGGTGTTCGGCGGGCGCGACGCGCTCGAACGCCTGCTCGCGAGCCTGAACGCGGCGGTGTTCGGCCGCGGCGGCCCGCCTGCCGGATAGAGACCCGGTCATGCCCTTGACGCCCGGTCTCCGCCGCGCCATCGACCGCATCCGCGATTACCTTTTCGGCGGCGGCTATCCCGACCCGGCCCAGAACGCCGAGCAGTTGAGCTTCCTGTTCTACTTCTACATGTTCGAGGCCGCCGACGCCGCCCGCGTCCGCGCCGCGCGACGTCCGGGCGCGGCGCCTCGCGCGAGCGCCTTCGAGGGCGTGTGGCGCCTGCGCAATCCGCGCAACGCGCGCGAACCGGGCGCCGAAACGGTCCCGCGCGACATGCTGCGCTGGTCCGCCTGGGCCAACGCGCTGAACGGCGAGGCCCTGGTCTCCTGGGTCCGCGAGGAGGTCTTCCCCTTCCATGCCGAGGTCGCCGCCGGAGGCGTCACCGATTTCATGGCCGACGCCCGCCTCGTCATCGACGAACCGACGGTGCTCACGCAGGTCGTGAGCCAGGTGAACGACCTGCGGCTCGAACGGGTGGACGCCGACGCCAAAGGCGACCTGTTCGAGCACGTGTTGCGCCAGATCGGACAAGCGGGCGAGCTCGGCCAGTTCCGCACGCCGCGCCACGCCATCCGCGCCCTGACCCGACTCGTCGATCCGCGGCTGGGGGAGACGGTCTGCGACCCGGCCGCCGGCACGGCGGGCTTCCTGGTCGGCGCCTACGACCACATCCGGCTCGCCAATTCGTCGCCGGCGGGGATCGAGGAGGTCGAAGTGGACGGCAAGACGATCCGTCGCGGCCTCGGCGACCGGCTGGGCGCGCAAGCCGTCGCCCGACTGCACGAGGCGACGTTCTTCGGCATGGACGTGGACCGGCGGATGGTCCGCCTCGCTACCATGAACCTGACGCTGCGCGGCCTGGACAAGGTCCGCATCCTGCGTCGCGACGCGCTTACCCGCTCGCTCGACCGCGCCGCCAAGGCCGGGCTCGGCCTGCCGGCGGACGGCTTCGACGTGATCCTCGCCAACCCGCCCTTCTCCGGCCGGCTCGACAAGGATCGCATCGTCGAGGAGGTGAAGGTCGGCCGCACCGCACAGACCGAGCTGCTGTTCCTGCAATTCATGCTGAACCACCTGAAGGAGGGCGGGCGCTGCGGCGTCGTGGCGCCCGAAGGCGTGCTGTTCGGCTCCACCGGCGCGCATCGCGAATTGCGCCGCCAACTGGTGGAGAACAACCGCGTCGAGGCGGTGCTGTCGCTGCCGGGCGGCGTGTTCAACCCCTATGCCGGCGTCAAGACCTCGCTGCTGGTGTTTCGCAAGGGCGGCGCCACCGAGCGCGTGATGTTCCTCCACGCCGACGACGACGGCTTCAAGCTCGACGCCAACCATGATCGGCCGATCGAGGACGACGACCTTCCCGGCCTGATCGAGGCCTTCGAGGATCGCGCGGCGCGTTGGGAGGCTTGGAACGACAGCGACCCGGACGCCGACTGGATCGAAAAATGGTGGTTCGCGGAAGCGGACGAGATCCGTCGCGCCGACTTCAACCTGAGCGCGGGACGGTACCGGCCCGAGAACCGCGTGCGGAAGGAGCACCGCGACCCGCTGGAGATTCTGGCGGAGCTGAAGGCCATCGAACGAAAGATCGCGGAGGAGATCGACGAACTCGCCGCCGCCGTGCGGGAGGCGGCGGGATGAACGTTCCTCACGCGCCTCGGTCGCATCGCCGCCTCTCTCCGATTCGGTGATCCTTATGGACGGCGCGAGAACAGACGGGATACAATGCGTGGGATGACAGAGCGGATTCGTGATCCGGTCCATGGGCTGATCGTATTCGGCGGGAGCGGAGACCCCGACCGAGACGAGACGGACCGTATCGCATGGCGCCTGCTCGATGCGCGGGAGTTCCAGCGGCTGCGACGCATTCGCCAGCTGGGATTCTCCGATCTGGTCTTCCCGGGCGCGACGCATAGCCGTTTCGCCCACAGCGTCGGCGTTTATCACACGGCCCGTCGGCTGGCCGATGTGATCGCGCGTAAACAGGGCGCACGGGATCGGGACCGGGATCGCGAACGCGTAGCGCTGCTTGCGGCTCTCCTGCACGACGTCGGGCACGGGCCGTTCAGCCATGCGTTCGAATCCGCCAGCACGGCGGCGGGACAGCACAAACGGCACGAAGACTGGAGCGCCGAGATCGTTCGGGGCGACACGGAGATCAATCGGGTATTGCAAGAGGCCGACGAGACGTTGCCCGAGCAGATCGGCGAGCTGCTGATGGAGGAAGAGCCCAAGGACATATACGCCACCATCGTTTCCAGCCAGTTCGACGCCGACCGAATCGATTACATTCAGCGAGACCGGATGGCGACAGGGGTCGAGTTCGGTCATATCGATCGAGATTGGCTTTTCGACTGCCTGGAAGTCGGCTTCGTCACCATCGGCGAAGAAACGCCGCACGAAGTGCCTTGTCTCTGTCTCGGTCCGAAAGGCTTGGCCGTAGCCGAGGAGTATCTCGAGGCTCGATTCCGGCTCTACCGAATGGTCTACATGCACAAGACCACCCGCGCTGCCGAGAAGATGCTCGAAGCCTTGCTGAAAACTGCCGTGGACCGGATAAGAAAGGGAGAACTGGAGCGCCGGGGACCGATTCTGCACTATCTGTCTAATGAGGCTCCGTCTCTCGGTTCCTATCTCGATCTCGACGATACGACGATCTGGGCCGCGTTGACTGCGTTCTCGGAGGAGTCGAACCAACGCATATCGGAGCTCGCAACCGGCCTTCGAGACCGCAAACTCTACAAATGCGTGGATATCGGGATCCATGACAAACCGGGCGGAAACCTGCATCTACAATACAGAAGAAAGTTGAAAAATATCTCGCTTGAATGGTACGAAGATTTGCTCTTCGACACCCCGACGGTTACGCCATACAAATGGTATGATTTCGACGATTCATCGGCGCTCAATAAAGTTCTGGTGAAAACGAGAAATAGACTGGGTGAACCGAAGGAAATCGCCGAGATATCGCCTGTCGTCAAGACGCTTCATGATGAGGCGGAACGCTTCCAGCGCGTCTACGCGCGAGATCAGGATCAAGCGGAGGATCTTCGGAGAATTCTAAAGGACCTTCTAAAGGAGATGACACCATGAAACCTGACGATATCGTTGTTAATCTGGTCGCACTGCACGGTGGTGAACTGGTTGGACGAACGCGGTTGCAGAAGGGGGCCTATCTTCTGCATCGTTGCGGAGCGAATTTCGATCTGTCGTTCGTCTATCACCACTACGGGCCATACTCGTTCGATCTTGCCGATGGTTGCGTCGACGCGCGAGCGGAGAAACGGATCAAGATCGAGGAACGCACCGGTCGCTACGGTATCAAGTATGCGATTTTCAAGAACGACAGAAACATCGAGTCACCGGTTCTTCTTGGCGCGCTGCCTGCTGTCAAAGCCCGCCACCTCTTGAATAAGATGAAGAAGGTTTCGGATATCGTCCTGGAGCTTGCCGCAACCATTGTCTTCTTGCGCGGAAACGATGACGACATAGACCAAGCGATTGCCAAAACGAAGGCGCGCAAGCCGCTTAAGGCAACGGACGATCGGCTTAAGAAGGCGCTTGCCCTGATCCGAGACCTGGGTCTGTATGAAGAGGCCGTATCCATGCGCCCAAGTTGATGATGCGTTCCGCATGGAGGCCGGCGAGTCCGTGGCCTGGATACTCGAAACCGCGAATCCGGACAGAACCTCTTGGGCTATCGGCGAGCGGGCAGGACCTGCACCAGGTATTCGCGATCCGTTGGAGGATTCTGCGCGAGCGCGGTACCTTCGGTGCGAGGATACCGGAAGAGGTTGATGAACTTGTGAGATGGGTACGGAAGGCGGCCGGATGAGCGCGTATGTTCGAGTTCCGCTCGGGGAAGTATGCGACGTCAACCCGCGCGCCAAGAGAACAGGTCGCATGGCCGAAGATATGGCCGTGAGTTTTGTCCCGATGGCCGCAGTGGATGAGCGGTTGGGGGCGATCGCAGTTCATGAAGAACGGCCCCTGGCGGAGGTTTCAAAAGGCTTCACGGCATTCGAGGACGGGGACGTTCTTTTTGCGAAAATCACGCCGTGCATGGAAAACGGCAAGGCGGCCCTGGCGCGGAATTTGACCAATGGTATCGGTCGAGGATCAACGGAGTTTTACGTTCTTCGGCCCAGGGAGAAAATTCTTGCAGAATACATCTACTACTTTATCCGCCACCCTTCATTCAGAGCGGCGGCGAAAAGAAATTTCACGGGAACGGCTGGCCAACAACGTGTTCCAAAATCGTTTATTGAAAACGTACCTATCCCCCTTCCAACGCTCCAGGAGCAGCGGAAGATCGCCAACTTGCTGAACCGGGCGACATATGTCGAACGCCTGCACCTTTATGCAGCTGAGACTGCTTCGGCCCTTACCACTTCTCTTATGGATCATCTGTTAGGGGACAGGATGTGAACTGCATCTCATGACAGACATCGTCGACAGCCAGAAACGAAGCAAGATGATGTCGAGCATCAAAGGACCCGACACGGCACCCGAGCATGCGGTCCGCCGTGTTGCGCACGCGATGGGTATGCGCTTTCGTCTGCATCGAAAGGATCTTCCCGGTCGTCCCGATCTGGTCTTCCCGCGTCATCGGCTGTCGGTCTTCGTACATGGCTGCTTCTGGCACCGCCACGAAATACGACCGATGCGCTCACACCTTCTGTCCTGGTCCAGACACATGTGAGACACGGCCCATCGCGCCAGTCGATATCCGGTCTTTCCATGGCCGGAAGCCTGCTTACGGCCATGGATGCCTTCGGAGCCTCTGGGAGCGGCGGGTCACCCGAAGGGCCGGAGCGTAGCGAAGGAGCCGCGAAGCGGCTTGACGCGCCGCTCCCAGAGGCCCACCCGGTGTCTCATATGTATTGAACCCGGACACCTTCTTGAGCGCCATCCAAATCGCCGCTATCCTCATCTTCTGGATATGAGTCCTGAGCCTAATTGAGCCATGAGAAATGCGGGTCAAGTCACCTGTCAATGGCGCGCGGTTGCTCCCGACGTTGACTTGGCCGCATAATCGGGCGCCGTCGCCGCCGACGGGCCGGCCCGCAAAGGAATGGTCCGCGCCGGGGCTCGAAGGATTGCGCAAGGACGACGCCATGGGCGCCACGCACGTTACCGTCACCATCCGCAACCCGGCCGAACCGTCGAGAAGCTGGGACGGCCTGTTCCTCGTGGACACCGGCGCAACGGACTCGCTGGTGCCGCGGTCCTGTATCGAGGCGATCGGGGTCGAGCCGGAAGGCCAGCGCGTATACGAGACGGCGGACGGCCGCGAGGTCAAGATGGACTTCGCCCGCGCGTACATCGAGTTCATGGGCGATTTGACCGCGGGCCGTATCGTTATCGGCGATGACGGCGTCGAGCCCCTGCTCGGGGTCACGGCCCTGGAATCGGCCGGCATCGAGGTGGACCCCGTGAACCAGCGCCTGAAACGCTTGCCGACGTTGCGGCTGAAGCGTCTGGACAGCCGCCCCGAGCCCGCCCGCGTGACCCGATAGAGACCGCCATCCGGCGCGAGCGGCGATGGGCTTCGGCTCTCAAACGCGCGACGCTCTATGCCATGAACAGTTCGTGAGCGGAGGAGCCAGATGAGAATCTCCACGATACTGAACCATATCGACAGTGGGCATGTCGCCCTGCCCGAATTTCAGCGAGGTTATGTCTGGAACCGCGATCAGGTGCGGAGCCTGTTCGACTCTCTGTATCGCCGCCATCCCGTAGGCGGTCTCCTGATGTGGGTGACAGAAGCCGAGACCGCGACCCATCGCGGAGATGGGCCGGTCGCCGCCGGCACCGTCCAGCTGTTGTTGGACGGACAGCAACGCATGACGTCCCTCTACGGCGTCGTGCGGGGAGAGTCGCCACAATTCTTCGACGGCAACGCGCAAGCGTTTACCGGATTGCGCTTCCACCTCGGCACAGAGACTTTCGCCTTCCATCAACCGATCAAGATGCGAGACGATCCTCTGTGGATCGACGTAACCGAGTTGATGCGGGCGGGAATTGTTGGATTGGGTAATTTCATTGCCCAACTGTCCGCAAGTCCGGAGCATGTGGCCCAAGTGGGTGACTTCGCCGGTCGCCTGAGCAGACTTCTTGGCATCAATGATATCGAACTTCCCATCGAGGAAGTAACCGGGCCGGACAAGACTCTTGACGTTGTGGTCAACATTTTCAACCAAGTCAACAGTGGTGGAACCAAGCTGTCCAAGGGTGATCTGGCTTTGGCCAAAATCTGCGTGGATTGGCCGGATGCTCGAGATTCCATGAAGGCCAAGCTGAGGGAATGGGCCAATGCGGGATATGACTTCACCCTCGACTGGCTGTTGCGGTCGGTCAACACGATCCTCACCGGCGAAGCGAATTTCAGTCACCTGCATAACAGGGACGGTAGGGACGCGCTCGATATTCAAGACGGTCTGGAGCGTGCATCGAGATGCATCGATGACGCTCTGAACCTGATTTCCGGACGTCTCGGCCTCGATCATGACCGGGTATTCTTTGGCCGATTCGGGGTGCCGGTAATGGTCCGTTATCTGGACCGCAAGAACGGCGCACCGGATGGCAGGGAGCGCGACAAGCTTTTGTTCTGGTTCGCGCAGGCCGGCATGTGGGGACGCTTTTCCAGCTCGACCGAAACCGCCATTGATCAAGACTTGGCGGCACTCGAGAAAGGGGGGCTTGATGCCCTGATCGAGCAGCTTCGCAGCTGGCGGGGTCGCTTGCATGTTGAATCCGACCACTTCGAGAACTGGAGCACCGGGGCGCGATTCTATCCCGTTCTCTACATGCTGACCCGAATGGGTGAAGCCCGCGACTGGGGCACCGGTTTGCCCCTCGACGCAAGTATGCTTGGAAAAATGAATCGTCTGGAGATGCATCATATCTTCCCGAAAGCGAAGCTGTACGACCGTGGGTGTCAGAAGGCAGAGGTAAATGCGTTGGCGAATTTCTGTTTTCTGACCAAGGGAACCAACTTGAACATAAGTGATCGCCTTCCCGAAGACTATTTTTCAGAAGTTGAGGAGAAGAATCCCGGCGTACTGGCCTCCCAATGGGTTCCGATAGACCCTGAACTGTGGAAAGTCGAACGCTATTTGGATTTCCTCAAGGCACGCAGAGATCTGTTGGCCGCCGAGGCCAACAAGCGCTTCGAAGAGCTCCTCCACGGTGATACGCAATGGTTTGTCGACGAAGCGGTCATTCCAACCGCTCAGGCGTCCGCGCGTGTGGGTGGTATCACCAGCGAAGCGGAGGAGCTTGAACTGGAAGGTTTGAACGACTGGGTGATGGAGCATGACCTCCCATGCGGACAGATGGCGTTCGACTATGCCAATCCCGACACCGGCGCGCAGATGGCCGTGTTCGACTTGGTATGGGAGAACGGCCTTCAGCCTGGCTTGACGGAACCTGTCGCGATCCTGTTGGACGAGTCGGCGGAGGTGTTGTCGCTCGCAAGCAAGGCGGGCTTCCGATGTTTCACCGCGACGGCAGACTTCCGCGCCTACGTCGAAACCGAAGTCCTGAAGCTCGAGGCCGCCTGATCGGGCCGCCCGGGCAAGCGGACCGCCGCGGTTCCGCCATGTCGTATTGAATGAAGGACACGCGATGAGCAGTCACGTCATCGGCGTCGACGGCGGCGGCGCGGAGGGCGGGGAGCCGCGCGCCATCGAAGAACGGCGGAAAGCCGCCTGACGCCGCGGCGTCGAACGGTATGGAGGAGCGTCGCGAGCTCGTATGGAGAATGCCAAGACCCCACGGACGAGACACTGATCCTATGGGAACGGCGGTCGACATCGGGACACCCGGACACGGGCGTTCGAGAGCGCCGTAGCCATGCCGCGGAAAGTCGCGGCGTTGACGAAAGACCGGGAGCGGGCCGGATTCGTTCTTCGCGGCGGCAAGAGCAGCCACCGGAACTATCGACACTCCAAGGGGATGCGCGCAACTATCTCCGGGAACCTGGGCGACGACGCCAAGCCCTATCCCGCATTTCTCATACCGGTGGAGGATTGATGATTGCGCGGCGTCGCGGAACCGCGGTCCACCCCCCCTCCCGACCTCCCCTGCCAGGGGGAGGTCGGGAGGGGGTCGCGTCAGGGGGGAGGAGCGTCGACGGCTCCCCCGGCGCACTCGTCCCTGGAGTGATCGGCCCGGAAGTGGCCATAGCCGAGGTCGACCAAGCCATGGACCGTCTGTCGGGAGACGGAGCCTGCTCCAAATTCGAGGCGCCCATCACGGGTTGCTGAGCCGGCCCTCGACGTCTGCGATGCGGATACGCCGGCCGTTTCCGACCGTCCGCACGCCGCCGCGGCCGGAGCGCGTCGCGTCGGCGATGGCGTTCATCGGCGCATCCGTTCCGCCACGGCGGCGCGCCCGGGAGCGCCCGGGAGAACCGTGCCGTCGTTCCGCCGCGCCGCCGCGAGCTGGTCGCGGGTCAGGCCGGTGCAGCCGCTCAGGTCGACGTCGTGCAGCAGCGCGCGCTCCATCCTGGCGCCGCGGAAATCGGCGCCCCGCGCGTTGGCCGCGGTCAGATCGGCCCGCGTCAGGTCGGCGCCCTGGAGCTCGGCGTTCTCGAGATTCGCGCCGCGAAGGTCGGCGCCGGCGAGGTTGGCGTTGTGCAGGAAGCTCCCGGCCAGATCGGCGCGTCCGAGATCGGCGTCGGGCAGCGCCGCCCGCCGCAGGTCCGCGGCGCGGAGACTCGCCCCGGCGAGGCGGGCCCCGTGCAGCGAGTGGCCGTGCAGGTTGAACCCGTCGAGGTCGGCCGCGCCGAGATCGGCGCGACTCCCGCCGCGACCCTCCGACAGGACCCAGGCGAGATGCGCGGCGAAAATCTCCCGGAAGGCCGCGCCCGACGGCTTGCGTCTTTCGTCGGCCACGGCGCCGGGCCCCCGCGCCGGATCCGGCGTCAGCGCTCCAGCAGGCCGAGTACGTTCCATTCGGCGTTCTCGCCGGCGGCGCCCATCAGCACCTTGCCGCAGGCCTGGACGATCTCGTCGGCCAGCAGGACGTGCTGGGTCCCCGAGTGGATGTCGCGATAGCAGCGCTGCAACAGGCTCGGGCGCAGCGAGACGCCGCGAGACGCGCGATGCGCCATCGTCGCGACCTCGGAGATCACGTCGTGGACGTGGCGCATCGCCAGCCGGATCAGCGCGATCTGCCGGTTGTCGCCGCGCTCGCCGCGGGCGAAGCTCTCGCACAGATCGTCCCATGCGGCGTAGACGAAGGCCCGCGCCGCCCGGTACCTGGCTTCCGCCCCGGCGAAGGACTGCTGGAAGCTGGCGCTGTCCTGGAGCCTGCCGAACGCATCCGCGCGCTCGCGCCCGTGCCCCGCCAGCTCGTCGAGCGCGCGGCGCCCGACGCCCAGCGCCCAGCTGGTATGGCCCCAGGTGGTCAGCCCGATCAGCCCGGAACCGTACTGGACGCCGCCCCGCATCTGGGTCGGGTCGTCGAACCGGAAGCAACGCCGGTCAGGGACGAACAGCTCCTCCGTCGTCAGCGTGTAGTCGTAGCTGCCGGTGCCCCGGAGGCCGAGCGAATCCCAGTTGCCGGCGAGCTCGATCGACTCGCGCGGATGGTGGGCGACGACGATCTGCGGCAGCCCGTCGTCGTTGCGCATCATCTCGTCGCCGTCCATCAGGAAGCAGCCCGAATGGCCCCACTCGGCGTGATAGATCGTGCTGCCGTAGCCCCAGCGGCCGCGGATGACGTAGCCGCCGTCCACCCGGCGCGCATAGCCGCGCGGGACCCCCTGCCCGGCGATGGTCACGTCGGCGCCGTTCGGATAGACGTCGCGCGCGCCCTCGTCGGGGAGGAAGCTTCCGGCCGATCCCGTCTGCACGCCCGCGACCATCATGCACCAGCCGGTGGAGGCGTCCGCCCAGGACACGCGCTCCACCAGCCGCATCGCCTCGACGAAGGGCAGTTCGACGCCGCCGAGCGCCTTGGGCGTCATCATCATGTAGAGACCGCGGCGGCGGAACTCGTCCACCACCCGGTCGGTCAGATGATACAAGCGCTCGGCTTCGTCGGCGTCCTCCTGCGCCAGCGGCAGGACCTCCTCCACCGCGCGCTCGAGGTCCGCGAACGACGGCGTCGCGACGCGCGGGGTCTCCGCTTCGGCCCGTGTCATGTCGTCCTCCCGCCTGGCCCGCCGAGGGTAGCGCAACCGCCCGCCGGGCTGAAGCGCGCCGGTCAACCGGTATGCGACGGGAAGCCCGCAGCGTCCACGTCGCGCAGCAGATGGGGCGCGCCGTAGTCGCGGATGATGCGCCGTTCGTCCCGCCGCCGCTCGTCGCCGCGGCGCCGGCGAGGCGGCTCGGCGCGCCCTTCGAGACCGGCGCCGAGATAGCGGGAATGGGCGACCAGACGACGGCCGAACGCATGCTGCTCGCGATCGTAGCGGGCCAGGGCCGCATCCACGTCGCCGCCGGCCGCGGCCAGCGAGTCGGCGAGGCAGGCGGCGTCGAGCGCCGCCTTGGAGACCCCGCCGGCGACGTGGGGGCGGGCGACGAACGCGGCGTCGCCCAACAGCGCCACCCGCCCGAAGGTCATGCGCGGCGACTCCAGATCGGTGACCGCCTGCAGCATCGGTTGCGGCGCCGCGGTCACGATCCCGGCGACCGGCGGCGGCAGCGCCTCCCGGGCGCGGGCGCGCAGCGCGGCGATCAGCTCGGGGCGGATCGAGGGCGGCGGGATCGAGACGCCGTGACGCTCGCCCGCCGCGTCGGTGAACAGGTCGGCGAGCTTGCGCTCGGCGACCGGCCGGTACCAGATGGCGTAGAAGCGGCGGCGGCCGGGCCGCGCGTCCTCGTCCGCGCCCGGCGCCGGCATGGCGAGCAGCATCTCGCCCTCGGGGAAACAGAAGACCAGATTGCCGCCGATGGCGGCGGCGGTCGCGCCGCCGACGCGGCGCTCCTCGGCGATGCCGCGCCAGGCGACGTAGCCGGCGTAGCGCGGCTCGACCTCGGGCGCGAACTGCTTGCGGACGGTCGAGAACACGCCGTCGGCGGCGACCAGCAGGTCGCCCGCGGCGCGCGACCCGTCGGCGAAGATCGCGCGCACCGAGCCCGGCCCCTGCTCGACCCGCCGCAACGTCATGCCCTGGCGGTAGGACTCCGCCGGCATTCCGTCGCGAAGCGGCCGGTAGACCCGCGCCCAGACGCTGCCCACCGTCGCCCGGTCGTGGCGGAAGAGTATCCGCCCGTCGGCGGCCATCCAGACATAGGCCGCGTGGGCGGCCCCGGCCGACGGGTCGAACCGCGCGCCCGCGCGCCGCATCACGTCGAGCAGCTCGGCCGATATCCCGAGCCCGGCCCCGCGTCCGGCCAGATCGCCGACCGTGCGCTCGAACACCGTCGCCCGCCAGCCGATCGAGCGCAGCAGCCGGGCCGCGAGCAGCCCGCCGACCGACCCGCCGACGACCAAAGCGTGCGGCGCGTCCGTCACGGGTCGCCGCGCCTCGCCAGCAGGTCGATCTCGACGCGAGCGCCGAGGGCGAGGTCGGCGACGCCGACGCAGGTGCGGGCCGGCAGCCGTCCGGGCGCGAAATACCCTTCGTAGACCGCGTTCATCGCCGCATAGTCCTCCCGGAAGCGGGTCAGGTAGATGCGCGCCTGCACGACGTGCCCGAACCCGAGGCCGAGGGAGGCGAGCACGGCCTCGAGATTGGCCATGACGTTCCGGGTCTGCGCCTCGATGCCGTCGGGCAGGGCCGCGGCCTCGTCGTCCGGGTCGTTGGGCATCTGGCCGGTGACGAACACCCAGCCGTCCGCCTCGACCGCATGGCTGAAGGGCGCGACCGGGGCGGGCGCGCCGGCCGCCATGTGGAAGATCGCCGCCGTCATCGGAGTCGCCTCGCCGTCGTTCGTGAGAAGACCCGATTCGTCGGCCGGACGGGGCTTGAGGTCAAGCCGCGGGGTCTTATGCTGGCTTGGACGCCTGCGGAGCGGACGCCTTGAACGCGGCGGCGCGATGGCGCGAGAGACGGGCCGCGCCGCAAGCGCGGCGGCCGGTCCGGGCGACGGAGGGCGGCGGATGACCCCGGCGAACCTGCGGCGGATGAAGTTCGGCGGCTATCACCGCCGTCGCAGCCGCGAAGAGGACGCGGAGCTCACCCATGTCGGCCGGGGGACGCCCGGCGGGGAGTATCTGCGGCGTTTCTGGCACCCGGTGGCGCTCGTCTCGGAACTTGGCGACCGCCCGTTGGCGCTGCGCATCCTGGACGAAGAGCTGGTCCTGTTCCGCGACCGCGGCGGCCGGGTCGGCCTGCTGCATCTGCGTTGCAGCCACCGCAACACCTCGCTCGAATACGGCCGCATCGAGCCGGCGGGGCTCCGCTGCTGCTATCACGGCTGGCTCTACGACGTCGACGGGACGATCCTGGAGACGCCGGGCGAGCCGCCCCGCAGCCGCATCAAGGACCGGCTCCGTCACGGCGCCTATCCGACCCGCGAACATGCCGGCCTCGTCTTCGCCTATATGGGGCCACCCGAGGAGACGCCCGCCTTTCCGATCTACGACAGCTGGCGCTACCCGGAGGGCAACCGCCTGCTGCCGTACAAGATCCACAACCCGTGCAACTGGCTGCAGTCGCACGAGAACGGCGCCGACCCCATCCACACCTGCTTTCTGCATGCGCGCGGCAACGAGCTGCAGTTCAGCGAGCAGTACCGGGCGCTGCCGGCGATCTCCTTCTTCGAGACGCCGATCGGGCTGCTGTCGGTGGGCGCGCGGCGCTGGGGCGACTATCTGTGGGTCCGGGCGTCCGACGTGATCCTGCCCAACGCGGCGCAGTTCGGGCTGGCCGAGATCGCGTCCGAGGAGAAGTTCGCGCTGTGCGCCTGGCTCACCCGCTGGATCGTCCCCATCGACGACGGCAACGCCTACGCCATCGGCCTCCGCCACTTCAACCCGGTGATCGACCCGCACGGGACCGGCGATCCCGACGGGATCGGCCTGGGCAAGGTCGATTTCCCCGGCCAGACGGCGGCGCCGAGCCATGAGGAAGGTCAGCGCAACCCGGGCGATTTCGAGGCCCAGGTCGCCCAGGGGCCGATCACCGTCCACGCCAACGAAACCCGCGGCGTCACCGACGAGGGCGTCGTCATGGCGCGCCGGCAGATCCGCGAGGGCATCCGCGCCGTCGCCAGGGGAGAGACGCCGTCGCGGCCGGCGCGCGGCGACGGCGGCCCGATCCCGACCTACAATCTCGAACTGGTGTCGCGGGCGCCCCGCGGGTCCGGCGACGACGCCGGGCTGGTCGAACGCTTCGGCCGGCGCGTCGCCGAAATCGTCATCGACAGCGCCCGGCTGCCGTCGGGCGCGCGGCAGGAGGCGGCGAAGGCCCGGATCGATGCGCTGATCGCGGGCGAGCTCGCCGAAGCCCCGTGACCGAGCCGCGCTGCGTCGTCGAACAGCCCTTCCTCGTCGGCGAATCGCCGCGCTGGCGCGAGGACGAACAGGCGCTCTACTGGGTCGACATCTATGCGCCGTCGATCGAGCGGCTGACGCCCGCGACCGGCGCCCGCCGCAGCTGGCCGATGCCGGAGCGCATCGGCTGCATCTCGTTCTGCGCCGACGGCCGCATCATCGCCGGCATGCAGTCCGGGATCGCCTTCGTCGATCTGGCGACCGGCGCGGTCGAGCGGGCGTTCGACCTGGCGCCCGACGATCCCGGCGTCCGCTTCAACGACGGGCGGGCCGATCGGCAGGGGCGGTTCTGGGTCGGCGGCATGGCCGAGAGCATGGACCGGCCCGCCAACCGGCTCTATCGCTACGACCCGGACGGAAGCTGCCGGGCGATGGTGGACGGGCTGACCTGTCCCAACGGCCTCGCCTTCAGCCCCGACGGAGCGACGCTCTACCATTCGGACAGCCGCCAGGACGTCATCTGGACGTGGGAGCTCGACGCAGCCAGCGGCGACATCGCCAACCGCCGGGTGTTCGCGCGCAACGACGCTTCGGAGGGCCGCCCCGACGGCGCCGCGGTCGACGCCGAAGGCCATTACTGGATCTGCTGCGTCGGCGCCTGGCGGGTCGCCCGCTACGCGCCCGACGGGCGGGTCGATCGGGTGATCGGCGTCCCGGCGCAGCGGCCGACCGCCTGCGCCTTCGGCGGCCCCGACCTCGGCACGCTCTACGTCACCACCGCCCGGTTTCCGCTCACCGACGAGGCGCTGCGGAAACAGCCGCTCGCGGGTTCGCTGTTCGCCTTCGATGCGGGGGTGCGCGGCCTGCCGGAGCCCCGCTTCGGGGGCTGAAGCGTCGTGCGCGCCGCGGGCGTCAGATCGTCGACTGGATCCACTCGACCAGCTGGCCCTTGGGCAGAGCGCCCACCTTGGTCGCCGCGACCTCGCCGTCCTTGAACAACATCAGCGTCGGTATCCCGCGCACGCCGTATTTCGACGGCGTCATCGGGTTGTCGTCGATATTGAGCTTGGCGACCGTGATCCGCCCGTTCATCTCGCTGGCGATCTCTTCGAGATGGGGGCCGATCTGTTTACAGGGGCCGCACCATTCCGCCCAGAAATCGACCAGGACGGGGCGGTCGGCGGCGAGGACGTCGGCGTCGAACGAGTCGTCCGAAATCGGTTTTGTCGACATGCGGGGTTCCCTTGACTGGTGGCGTGCGACTCTAGGGGCGGGCGCGGGGAACGGTCAAGGCGCATGCCGGTCGAGCGTCGAGTCGTCGAGCATCGCCAGCCGGGGGCCGATCGTCCACAGCAGGCCGCAGGATACGGGCGCCGCCGGGTAGACCTTCCGCAGGACCGCGCGATAGGCGGCCATCTGACGGAGATAGGCGACCGGTATGTCGGCGTCGGCCGCCGGCGGCGTCCGGTTGGCCTTGTAATCGACGCACAGCACCCGGTCGCGGGCGACGACCAGACGATCGACGCGCCCGGACACCACGACGCCGCCCGCCGCGCCGATGAGCGGGACCTCCGCCCGCGACCCCGGCCCGAACAACGGGGCGAAATCGGGCGCTTCGAGGATCGCAACGGCCTCGGCCGCCAGCTCGGCCTGCGACGCCGGCGGGAGGTCGTGGACCGGCAGAGCCAGGAAACGACGCGCGGCGGCGGCGCGCCGCGCCGGAGCCGCCTCCGGCAGCCATTGCAGCAGGCGGTGCAGCAGCGCCCCGCGCCGGTAGCCGTCGCCGCCGTCGGCTCCGATCGGCGAGCGCGCGCCCGGCGCGCCGTCGTCGAGGCGCGACGGGTTGAGCGGACCCGGCCGGGCCGCGGCCTCCGGCGCCGGGCGGCGCGCCCAGCCCGGAAGCGGCGGCGGCGGCGTCGCCGAGGGCGCGCCGCCCGAAGCCTTGTCGGGCGCCGGCGCCGTCTGCCGGCCTGCGACGCGAAGCCGCGTCCCGCGCCAGCCGACGACGCCCGGCGCCGACAATTCGTGCTCGTCGGCCTCGGCGACGCCTTCGAGCCCGCGGCGGATGGTCTCGTACCAGCAATCCTCGGGCGGCTTGTTGCGGGTCTCGTGGCCGACGACGTAGAGCCGGTCTTCGGCGCGGGTCATGGCGACGTAGAGCAACCGCCGATATTCCTGCGCCGTGCGCCGGTTGGCCTCCTCGCGGAGGGCCGCGCATACCGGATCCTCGACGCCGCGGCGGGGCGGCCACAGGAAGACCGGGCCGCCGGCGGCCTCGCGTTCCGGCCACAGCAGCCGGGAACCCCGGGTCGGCGTCTGCATGGTGTCGGCCAGGAAGACGATCGGCGACTGGAGCCCCTTGGCGCCGTGGACGGTCATGACCCGCACTTCGTTGCGCCCGGCCTGCTCGAACTCGCGCTTGGTCTCGGCGCGCGTCCGCGCGAACCAGAACAGAAAGCCCTGCAACGACGGGGTGTGGGCGCGTTCGTAGGCGAGCGCCAGGGCGAGGAACTCGTCGAGCGGGTCGTTCGCTTCGACGCCGAGGCGGGCCACGATCGCCCGCCGCCCGCCGCGCCGGCCCAGGACATCGGCGTAGAGCTCGTAAGGCGGCGCGAAGTCGACGCCGCTCAGCAGCTCCGACAGCAGCCGTTCGGCGGCGCGATAGCGGGGATCGTCGCCGGCGCGCCCCTGCAGCGCCGCCCATAGCGGGCCGCGGCGCCGATGGGCGAGATCGAACAGCGCCTCCTCGTCGAGCCCGATCAGCGGTCCCTTGAGGACCGCGGCCAGGGTCAGGTCGTCCTCCGGCAGCAGCAGGAAGTCGCCCAGGGCCACCAGGTCCATGATCGCGAGCTGTTCGCGCAGCACCATGCGATCCACGCCGGCGACGGGGACGTTGCGCGCCTTCAGCGCGCCGACCAGCTCGTGGACGAAGTCGGTGCGGCGCCGGACCAGCACCAGCACGTCGCCCGGCTGCGCCGCGCGCCCCCGGCTCTCCAGCACCTCGCCGCGATCGAGCCAGTCGCGCACGACGTGCGCGATCGTCCGGGCGAGCCGGGTCGCCGGCGCGTCCGCGCCGCGCGTCCGCGTCGGCGGCGTCCAGGGCGCGGGATCGTCGCGCGCCAACGGGACCGCCGGCGGCCACAGCTCGACCAGCCCCGCCTGCCCCTCGCGCGTCAGCGTGTGGGCGATCTCCGCAGCGCCGAGGCCTTCGCGCGCCGCCGGCGTCGCGAAGGCCGCATCGACCGCGGCGAGCACGGGGCCGGTCGAGCGAAACGACCGGTCGAGCTCGACCGAATCCCAGCGGCGGCCGGCGCGGGCGGCCCGGTCGGCGAAATAGTCCCGCATACGCGCGAACGCCTCCGGGTCGGCGCGCTGGAAGCCGTAGATCGACTGCTTGGCGTCGCCGACGGCGAACACGGTGCGGTCGTCGGGCCGGGCGCCTTCGCCCGAGAAGAACTCGTCGGCGAGGGCGCGGACCACCGCCCATTGGTCCGGATTGGTGTCCTGCGCCTCGTCGATCAGGATGTGGTCGATCCCGCCGTCGAGCTTGTACAGCACCCAGGCCGCCGCCCCGCCGCGCTCCAGCAGCCCGCGCACGCGGAGGATCAGGTCGTCGTAATCCAGCAGGCCATGCGCCAGCTTGTGGGCCTCGTAGGCCTGGAGCATACGGCGTCCGAGCCGGGCGAGAGCGCGCGTCGCCTGCGCCACGATCGCGGCGTTGCGGCGCCCGGCGACCGCGCGGAGACGCTCGGCCTCCGCGGCGAGGATCCCGTCCGCGCCGGGCCGCGCCGCCGCCGCCTTGCGGGTGATGATCGTCTTGCGCGGCTGGCCTTCCCGGGTGAGGAAGACGCCGCGATAGTCGTCGAACCTCCCCGCCCGCATCGCCGGGTCGGCGAGCCACGCCGCCACCTTGGCCCCGCGTGCGGCGTCCGCCGGCGAACCCGCGGCCAGCGCCTCGGCGGCGGCGCGCAAGTCGTCGCCGTCGAACGCGCCGTCGGCGCAGGCCGCCTCGACGACCTCCGCTTCTGTGGTCGTCGCCCCGACGCCCAGCAGCGCCCCGATGCGCCCGTCGACGTCCTGCGGATCGCCCTCGACCGTCCGCCACAGGCGGGCGCGTTCGCCGGCGAGTTCGATCATCAACTCGCCGAACTCGGCCTCGTCGGCCCAGGCCGTCACGTCGGCCAGCGCCCGGGCCAGCGGCGCATCGCCCCCCGACGGCGCGAGCGTCAGCATGCGGTCGCGCGCCGCCCGCATCGCCTCGTCGGCGGTCCGCTCGTCCATGACCTCGAAGCGCGGCGCGATCCCGGCCTCGAGCGGAAACCGCGCCAGCAGCGATTCGCAGAACGCATGGATGGTCATGATCCGCAGGCCGCCCGGCGTCTCCAGGACTTCGGCGAACAGCCGCCGCGCGGCCGCGCGCGTCGCCTCGTCGGCGACGGCCCCGCCGAGCCGTTCGATCTCGTCGGCGAGGATCGCGTCGGGCGCTACGGCCCAACGGCCCAGCACCTGGTTGATGCGGTTCGACATCTCGCCCGCGGCGGCGCGGGTGAAGGTCAGGCAGAGGATGCGCTGCGGCGCCGCGCCGGCGAGCATCAGGCGCAGTACCCGGTCGACCAGCGTCTTGGTCTTGCCCGCCCCGGCCGATGCGGCGACCCAGACGGAGGCGTCGGGCGCCGACGCCCGGCGCTGCGCCAGATAGACGTCGGGCGCAGCGGTCACGACGCCGGCCCGCCGCCGCGCCCGGCCCATTCGCCCAGCCGCGCGAGGTGGTCGTAATGCGAGAAGCGCGGCGCCCGATCCGGGTCGGGTCGGGGCAGATAGGGCGCGCCGGGGTCGTCATAGGCCGCGATCAGCGCCGCCACCCCGGCCAGGGCGGCCGCGGCCAGGGCGCCGACGTCCCTGCCGGCGGAGACCACCTCCCCCGGCGGCTCGCCGCCCGACAGGCGCCAGAAGGCGAGCTCCGCCACCTCCGCCGGCGGGACGCCCGCGAACCCGCCGGCCGCGGCGATCGCCGCCTCCAGCGGCAGCTGCGGCGCGAAGCCCGACTCGATCTCGCGCATGGGCGGCGGCCGGCCCGTCTTGTAGTCGATGACCGCGAGCCCGCCCGCGGCGAGGCGGTCGATGCGGTCGGCCCGGGCGGTGAGGGTGAACGGACCGGCCGGGGCGGCGATTTCGAGCTGGCCCCGCACCTCGCCATGCGAGCGGACCAGGCCGGGCCGCCGCGACCGTTCGTAATCGAGGAGCCACGCGGCGACGCGCTCGAAGCGCGGCCACCAGAAGGCGCGGACGCCGGGCCGCGACAGGTCGTGGCCGAAGGCGCGTTCGCCGGCCTCCAGCAGCCGGGCGAGCGCGTCGTCGGGCAGCTCGTCGGGGCAGGCCTTGAGGAACTCGTCCAGAGCGCGATGGACGACGTTGCCGCGATCGGCCGCGGTCGGGTCCGCGTCGAGGGCGTCCAGCGGGGCGAGGCGCAGCACGTGGCGGGCGTAGACCGCATAGGGATCGCGCATCAGCGTTTCGATCTGGGTGACCGACAGCTTGCGCGGCCTGGCTTCGACCGGCGGGGCGGGCCTGGGCGGAGCGGGCGGCGGGCCCGGCGGGGGGCGGTCGAGGCCGGATTGCCAGGCGAGCCATCCGGCGGCCTCCGCCGCCGGCGCGCCGCCGCGGCCCGCGGCCTCGAGCGCGTTGTCGAGGCGGAGCAGCCAGCGCGAGGCGACGGTGGGCGCGCCGCCGGCGCGGACGGCGCGGGTCAACATCACCTCGTCGGCGGCGAAGGCCTGCGCGAAATCATGCGCCGCGAGGCCCACGCGGCGCTCCGGCGGCGGTAGGCCGAACGCCTCCCGCATCGGGCGGCTCATCCACGGGTCGACGCCGGCGTCGGGCGGCCAGCTGCCTTCGTTGAGGCCGCCGAGGACGATCAGGTCGGCATGCTGCAAGCGGGCCTCCAGCGGTCCCCAGACGTTGACGCGCGGATGCCGCCCGTAGCGGGGGCGCACCACCCGGGCGCCCATCAGCGCCTCCAGCAGGGCGGGCCAGGCGGCGCCGTCGATGGCCTCCAGCGCCGCGGCGCAGGCGTCGAGATCGGCGACGAACCCGGCCGCGGCCTCGCCGGCCTCGCCGCTCCACAACCGGTCCGGCCCGGTCTGCCGGTCGGTCGCGGCGAGCGTTTCCGCCAGACCGACGTTCGCCGCCAGCAGCTCGGCGACCGGGATCGGCCGGCCGCGCCCCATCAGCGACTCGAACGGCGCGATGCGGGCCTGCAATTCCGACAGCCAGTCGCCCAGCGTCCCGGCGGCGCCGCTCAGCGAAACCGCGTAGCGGAGGCCCTCCAGACCCGGCGCCGGGCGCGGCCCCCGCAGCGCCGCGCGTTCGAGCTCGCGCACGCGGGCGCGGAACGGCGCCGGCGGTCCGCCGCCGGCCGCCAGCGGATGCTTGAACGCCGCGAGCAAGGCCGCGGGCGCGGCGTTCTCGGCGACGAGCGCGGCGATCAGGCGCAGGAACACGCCCGGCGGCGTATCCGCCAGCCGGCGTCCGCCGGAATCGTCGATCTCCACCTCCCAGCGCCGCAGCTCGGCGGCGACCCGCCGCGCGAGGCCGCGGTCCGCGGTCACCAGCGCCGCGGTCTTGCCCGGGATCTCCAGACATTGGCGGAGGGCGAGGGCGATCACGCCCGCCTCCTCCTGCGGTCCGGGGCAGTCGATGCGGCGAAGCCCGTCGAGCGCGGCGTCCGGCGCGCGGGCGGGGCGCGGCGGGGCCGCGCGCGGGCGCATGGCCTCGCCGAGCAGCGCGCTGCGGGCGGCGGCGCGAGGGGAAGGCGCCGCCCCGGGCCAGATCGCGACCTCGGCCGGGCGCGCCCCGAGCCGCGCCAGCAGCCGCGCCATCGCCGCCTGCGGGTGGGTCGGCCCGATCGCGGCGCAGTCGGCCTCGTCGAGCGAGCGGTCGAGCCCCGGCAGCACGATCAGACCGTCCGGCAGGCCGGCGACCGCCTCGATCAGGTCGGCGGTCGCCGGCACGCTCCCGGTGGAGCCCGCCACCACCACCGGTCCCGCCGGCGGTCGCCGGCGCCACAGGGCGATCTGCGCCGCGACCAGGCGGTTCCGCCGGTCGGCCGGGTCGATGCAGCCGAGTTCGGCGAGCACCCTTGGCCAATGCTCGGTGACGATGCGGAGAAACGCCAGCGTCTGCTGCCAGTGGGCCGCGTAGCGATCGGGCGCGAGGCCGGCCAGCCGGTCGAAGCTCAACCGCTCGGTCTGGACCCGGTCCACGAGGCGCGCGAGTTCGAAGGCGAGCTGCGCCGCCTGGGCCGGCGTCGGCGGGCCCGCCCCGGCCCCGGCCGTCCGCCCGATCAGCCGCGCCAGCAGCAATTGCCGGCGCAGCTCGGGAACCGCCGGCGGAATGTCGAGCGCGTCGGCGAGGCGGGGCTCCTCCTCCGCGCCCGCCGCGAGCGCATCGGCGTCGATGTCGCCGATCGGGTCGATGGACGGCAGCAGCAGCGCCGCGCCGCCGCTCTGCGCCAGGAACGAGTCGGCGAGCGCCCGGCAGGCGCGCCGGGTGGGCAACAGGATCGTCGCCGGCGACAGGGCGTCCGGCCGACTCCCGCCGCGGGCGATCAACCCGGCGGCCAGGGCGTCGAGGAACGGCGCCCCGGGCGGGATGGCGAACAGCTTGCCGCGTGCGGCCATTCGCGCGGCCCGGCGCTAGCCGCGGCCCGGCGCGGAGCCGAGCTCGGCCTCGGCCTCGGCAAGCGCCTCGGGCGCGCCGACGTGGAACCACGCGCCGTCATGGACCAGGCCGAACAGCCGCCCGACCGCCGCCGCCCGGTCGTAGACCGCGTTGAGCGAGAACGCGCCGTCCGGCGCGCCGGCCAGCAGGCGGGGGTGCAGCAGCTGCACGCCGGTGAAGGCGAAGGGCGCCACCTCGCGCGCGCCGCGCCGCCGCGCCCGGCCGAGCTGGTCGAGATGGAAGTCGCCCATCCCGCGATAGCCGAACGCCAGCACCGTCGGGTGGACCAGCAGCAGCGCGTCCATCGCGTCGTCGCGCCAGGCGTCGGCGAGCCGCGCGAGCGCCGGCCGTCGGCCGTCGAGCCAGACGACGTCGGCGTTGACGACGTAGAAGGGCCCGCGCCCGAGCAGCGGCAGCGCCCGCGCCACCCCGCCGCCGGTGTCCAGCAGCGTCGCCTCGTGCGAGACGCGCGTGCGCGGCGGCGCGGCGCGACCGGCGAGATGCGCCTCGATCCGGTGCGCCAGATAATGGCTGTTGACCACCGCCTCGGCGACGCCGCAGGCGGCCAGCCTGTCGAGCGCGCGGTCGAGCATGGCGCGCCCGCCGACCGCGACCAGCGGCTTCGGCAGGCGGTCGGTGATCGGCCGCAGCCGCAGGCCGAGCCCGGCGGCGAGGACCATCGCGCGGCCGGGCGCGCGGCCGGGCGTCAGGGCGCCGGCCGGCATGGCGGAACGACGCGCGCGCCCGGCGGGAGGTGGGCCGCCAGCCAGTCGGCCAACGCCTCCAGCCCGGGCCGCGCCGCGGCGCGCTCCAACAGCCGCCACAGCCGCGGGATGTGCCGCAGATAGCCCGGCTTGCCGTCGCGCCGGCAGAGCCGCGTGAAGATGCCGATCACCTTGCAGTGGCGCTGCGCGGCGAGGATGGCGCAGGACAGGTCGAACGCCGCCGCGTCCAGGGCCGGGAACGCGGCGAGATAGCGGTCCCGCATCGCCCGCGCCAGCGGCGCCGGCACGTCCCGCCGGGCGTCCTCCAGCAACGACGCCAGGTCGTAGGTGACGGGACCCGCCGCCGCGTCCTGGAAATCCAGCAGGCCGCAGGCGGCGACGCCGGGACGCCCGGCGACCCGCATCAGGTTGTCCACGTGATAGTCGCGCAGCACCAGGGTCTCGGGCACCGCGCGCGCGCGCCGCAGCAGCCCGGGCCAGCACGACCGGAAGGCCGCCGCCGCGGCCGGGTCGGCGGGCGCCCCCGTGACCGCGGGGAGATACCATTCGACCAGCAGGTCCGCCTCGCGGCCGAACGAGGCGTCGTCATAGGACGGGAGGCCCCGCGGCAGGACGGCGGCCGCGGGCCGGCCGTGCAGGTCGATCAGCAGGTCGGTCGCCAGCCGGTACAGCGCCGCTTCGTCCTCGCCTTGCGCCAGCAACCGCGTGTAGGTGTCCTCGCCCATGTCCTCCAGCAGCAGCAGCCCGCGCGCCGCATCGGCCGCCAGCACCGCGGGCGCGCTGTAGCCCAGGCCGCGCAGATGCCCGGCCAGCCGGCGGAAGGCGGCGACGTCTTCGAGCCCCGGCGGGGCGTCCATCACGATCGCGGACCGCCCGTTCCGACGGACGCGGTGGTAGCGGCGGAAGGATGCGTCCGACGGCAGCGTCTCCAGCCCCGCCCCGCCCCACCCCAGGCGGTCGAGCCAGGCGGCGACGGCGGCCCGGCGGTCGGTCACGGAGCGGCGAGCCCGGCGAGCCGCGACCGCCAGCCGCCATGGCCCGTGAGCACAGCGATGCGGCCGGTCGCCGAGGGGCCGGGCCGCAGGACCAGTTCGAGCCGGTCGGGCGGCAGCAGCGGCGCCATCCGCTCGGGCCATTCGATCAACGACGCGCCTTCGGCGAACGCCTCCTCGATCCCGAGTTCGAACGCCTCGTCGGCGCGGTCGATGCGGTAGAGGTCGAAATGGAACAGCGTCAGCCGGGCGAACGGATAGACCTGCGCCAGGGTGAAGGTGGGGCTCGGCACCTCCTCGGGCGGCGCGCCATGCGCCGCGGCGACGGCGTTGACGAAGGCGCGCGCGAAGGCGGTCTTGCCGGCCCCCAACCCGCCGCCGAGGCCGATGACGTCGCCGGTCCTCGCCAACGCCGCCAGCCGCCGCGCCAGCTCCTGCGTGGCCGCGAGGTCCGCCAGCGCGCGGGTCGCGCGAGCCGGGCGGGACCGGTCCGCGGCCATCGTATGGGGGGACGAGGCGGCCGCGGTCAATAGCGGTAATAGTCGGGCTTGAACGGCCCCGACCGCCCGACGCCGAGATAGTCCGCCTGCCGTTCGGTGAGGCCGGTCAGCCGCGCGCCCAGCTTGTCGAGATGCAGCGACGCCACCTTTTCGTCCAGATGCTTCGGCAGCACGTACACCTTGCGCTCGTACCCGGCGTGATTGGACCACAGCTCGATCTGGGCCAGGACCTGGTTGGTGAACGAGGCGCTCATGACGAAGCTGGGATGCCCGGTGGCGCAGCCGAGATTGACCAGCCGACCCTCGGCGAGGACGATCAGGCGCTTGCCGTCGGGAAACTCGACCTCGTCCACCTGCGGCTTCACGTTCTCCCACCGGTAGTTGCGCAGCGCGTCGATCTGAATCTCGCTGTCGAAATGGCCGATGTTGCAGACGATGGCGCGGTCGCGCATCCGCCGCATGTGGTCGAGGGTGATGACGTCGACGTTGCCGGTCGCGGTCACGAAGATGTCGCCCCGCGCCGCCGCATCGTCCATCGTCACCACGTCGTAGCCTTCCATCGCGGCCTGGAGGGCGCAGATCGGGTCGATCTCGGTGACCATGACCCGGGCGCCCTGGCTGCGGAGCGAGGCGGCCGAACCCTTGCCCACGTCGCCGTAGCCGCAGACGACGGCGACCTTGCCCGCCACCATCACGTCGGTGGCGCGCTTGATGCCGTCGACCAGGCTCTCGCGGCAACCGTACAGGTTGTCGAATTTCGACTTGGTCACCGAGTCGTTGACGTTGATCGCCGGGACCCCGAGCTCCCCGCTCTTCTCCATCTCGTACAGCCGATGGACGCCGGTCGTGGTCTCCTCCGACAGGCCGCGCACGCCGTCCAGCAGCCCCGCATGGCGCTCGTGCATGACCTTGGTCAGGTCGCCGCCGTCGTCGAGCAGCAGGTTGGGGCGCCAGCCGCCGGGGCCGAAGATCGTCCGGTCGATCGCCCGCCAGAACTCGTCCTCGGTCATGCCCTTCCAGGCGAACACCGGGATTCCCGCCGCCGCCATCGCCGCCGCGGCGTGGTCCTGGGTCGAGAAGATGTTGCACGAACTCCAGCGCACCTCCGCCCCGAGGGCCGTCAGCGTCTCGATCAACACCGCGGTCTGGATCGTCATGTGCAGGCAGCCGGCGATCCGCGCGCCGGCCAGCGGCCGAGCCTGGCCGTGTTCCCGGCGGAGCGCCGTCAGCCCGGGCATCTCGGTCTCGGCGATGGCGATCTCGCGGCGCCCCCAATCGGCGAGCGAGACGTCCGCGACCTGGTAATCGTCCGGCGCGTTCATGGGCTTCTCCCCGCGGCCGAACCGGTCCGGCGTCCGCCGGGGAACGGCCGGGCCATATAGCAGCCCGCCGTTCCCGGGCGCAAGACGCGGCGCCCGCGGCTCAGCCGGCGCGGCGGTCGGGCAGCACCGCCCCCCATTTCGCCCGGATGCGTTCGTCGAGTTCGGGGCTCGACCGCGCCACCGCGGGAAAGCCGTCGCGGCGCGACCACGGCTTGCAGGCGTCGACGATCACCCGCGCGTTGCGCCGGTCGGTATCGCCGTCGTAGCACATCGGGTCGAGATGCGAGCTCCAGCCGCCGCGCAGCGTCTCCACGTCCTCGCGCGGATCGACGCGGGTGCACATCGCCCAGATCACGTCGTTCATGTTCGTCGGGTCGATGTCGTCGTCCACCACCACCACCCAGCGGTTGTTGTAGGCCCCGGCGTGGCATTGCGCGGCGATCAGCCCGGCCTGCTTGGAATGGCCGCCATACATCTGCCGGATCGAGACCGTGAGCCACATGCGGCTGCCGCCGGCCTCGTGCGCCCACACGCCCTTGACCTCCGGCGCGCCCGCGGCCTCGAGCTGGCTCCACACCGCGCCCGAACGATAGGCGCCGAGATAGAAGGTGTTGTCGTTGGGCGGCACCGCGGGGATCGCCCCCAGCAGCACCGGGTCGTCGCGATGCATCAGCGTCTGGATGCGGATCGCCGGCTGCGGCCTGCGGCCGCCGGCGTAGTAGCCGGTCCATTCGCCGAGCGGCCCCTCGTCGACCAGATCGCCGGGTTCGATCAGCCCCTCGAAGGCGATCTCGGCGTTGGCCGGAACGGGCAGGCCGGTGCGCGGCATGTTGACGATCTCGATCGCCTCGTCCATCAGCCCGCCGGCGGCGTCGTACTCGTTCTTGCCGTAGGGAATCTCGAGCCCGGCGATCATGAACAGCGCCGGGTGCATGCCGACCACGACGGCGACCGGGCAGGGTTCGCCCCGCTCGTGATACTTGCGCATCAGGATCAGCCCGTGCTTGCCGGGCGACATCATCACCGAGGCGACGCCCGGCCCGTGCGACTGGATGCGGTAGCAGCCATAGTTGATCCAGTCGCTGTCCGGGTCCCGCATCACCACCATGCAGCCGGTGCCGATGAAGCGCCCGCCGTCGTGTTCGTGCCATTTGGGCGTCGGGATGCGGGTGATGTCGACCTGTTCGCCCTCGCTCACGTTCTCCAGCAGCGGGCCGCCGTTGACCGGCGTCGGCGCGATGGCGCGCGCCTCCTTCATGTAGCGCCGCCACCAGCCGATCAGCTCCATCTCCGAGGCGTCGGGCGGCAGGCCGAGCGCCAGGTTGACGCGCGGCGTCGAGGTCAGCAGGTTCGCGGCGATCCGGTAGCCCCTCGGGAATCCCGGCACGTCGTCGAACAACAGCGCCGGGTTCCCCATCCGGCGCTGGAACAGATCGACGAGGCCGCCGATCTCCTCGGCCGGCTCCGCGCCCGAGATGCGCTTCAATTCGCCGGCCGCGTCGATGTCGGCGAGCCAGCGCCGCAAATCCTTGTTCGCCACGATCGTCCTCCCCGGCCCCGTCTTCCGCGGCGCCCGTCCTTCCCCGGCCCGGCCGCCTATTCCCGATCCCGGGCCCGGAAGATCAGGATCCGCTCCCGATCGAGGCGGACGCCGACCAGCGTCCGCTCCGACGGTCGGCTGCGCGCGGCGATGCGCGCGTGAAGATGTATCTCGCCGCCGTCGCCGCCTTGCAAGCCGAGATGGACCAGACTGGACTGGCCGAGCATGCGCGCGGTGATCACGCGCGCCGGGCGGCCGTCGCCGCCATTGGCGCCGAGCTCGATCGCCTCCGGGCGAACCAGGACCTCGACCCGCGCGCCGGCGGCGAAACCGTCGGCACGGAAGCGCCCGAGCGGCGTCTCGACGTGGCCGTCGGCGACCACGCCCTCGATGCGGTTCGCCTCGCCCAACAGCTCGGCGACGAAGGCGTCGGCGGGCGCGTCGTAGAGCTCCTCCGGCCGGCCCTGCTGGACGATCCGGCCGCCGCGCATGACCGCGATGCGATCGCCCAGGAACATCGCTTCCTCGGCGTCGTGGGTGACGATCAGCGCCGAGGCCGCGGTCTGCTTGAGGACGTGCAGGACCAGGTCGCGCAGCTGGCCGCGCCGCCGGGAGTCGAGGCTGGAGAACGGCTCGTCGAGCAGCATCACCCGCGGCTGCGGCGCCCGCGCGCGGGCGAGGGCGATGCGCTGCTGCTCGCCGGTCGAGAGCACGTGCGGATAGCGGTCCGCGTGGTCCAGCATCCCGACCTGTTCGAGAGCTTCGAGCGCGCTCGCGCGGCGCATCCCGGCCGGCAGGTGGCGGAGGCCGAAGGTCACGTTGTCCAACGCGCTGAGATGCGGGAACAGGGCGAAGTCCTGGAACAGCAGGGTGATGTTGCGCCGCTCGGGGGGCGCGCTGGCCGACGGGTCGGCGAGCACCCGACCGTCCACCAGGACGCGGCCTCGTTGGATCTCCTCGAGGCCGGCGACGATGCGGAGCAGCGTCGTCTTGCCGCATCCCGACGGGCCGAGAAGGCAGAGGATCTCCGCCGGCTCCACCGCGAGATTCACGTCGTCGAGGACCCGCCTGCGGCCGAAGACATGGGATACCGCCTCGATCGCCAGCCGGGCGGGCTGCGTTCCGCCGGTCATCCCGCTCCCTCGCCGCGCTCGCCCGGCCGCGACCGCGCGATCGCGAGGCTGAGCGCGATCACCGGCGCGACGCCGACCAGGACGATGGCGAGCGATGCGTTGGCGGCTTGCGTCAACTGTTCGTCCGACGCGAGCTGATAGGCGCGGACCGCGAGGGTGTCGAAGTTGAACGGCCGCATCACGATCGTCGCCGGAAGCTCCTTCATCACGTCGACGAAGACCAGCATGCCGGCGGTCAGCATGCCGCCGCCGATCAGCGGGACGTGGACGCGGCGGAGCGCGTCGAGCGGGGTATGCCCGAGCGTGCGGGCCGCGCCGTCCATGTTCGGGGTGACCTTGTCGAGGCTCGACTCCACCGTGTTGAACGAGATCGCCAGGAAGCGCACCAGATAGGCGAACACGAGCCCGGCGACGGTACCGGTGAAGATCAACCCGGTCGAGGCGCCCAGCGCGGCGCGCATCCAGGCGTCGATCCCATGGTCCAGCTCGGACGACACCAGCAGGACGCCGACGGCGATCACCGCGCCGGGGACCGCATACCCCATGCTGGCGATGCGCGTGGCGACGGCCGCGAACCGCCCCGGCGCCAGCCGTTTCCCGTAGGCCAGCAGCACCGCCGCGGCGACCGCCAGCGCCGCGGTCAGCGCCGCCAGGGTGAAGCTGTTGAGCGCGAAGCCGACGAAGCGCCGGTCCACGACCTCGCCGGCGGTCTCGATCGACCAGACGGCGAGCGCTCCCCCGGGCAGGAGGAAGCCGAAGAACAGCACCAGGAAGCAGGCGAGGAACGCCGCCGCCGCGCGGAGGCCGGCCAGATGATGCCGGGGCAGGTCGCGGTAGCGCGTCGACGTGTGGTGGAATCTGGCCTCGCGGCGCGACCAGCGCTCCATCGCCACGAGGCCGAACACGAACAGCAGCAGCACCGCCGCCAGCTGCGCCGCCGCCGCCGCCTCGCCGAGGCCGAGCCAAGTCCGGTAGATGCCGGTGGTGAAGGTATCGACGGCGAAGTAATCGACCGCGCCGAAATCGCCCAGCGTCTCCATCAGGGCGAGCGACAGCCCGGCGACGATGCCCGGCCGGGCGAGCGGAACGGCGACCGTCGCGAAGCTCCGCCAGGGGCCGCGCCCCAGGGTGCGGCTGACTTCGAGCACGCAGACCGACTGTTGCAGGAAGGCGGCGCGCGACAACAGATAGACGTAGGGGAACAGCACCAGCGACATGACCGCGACGGCGCCGCCGAGCGAGCGGATCTCGGGGAACCAGTAGTCCTGCCGACTCCAGCCGAACAGTTCGCGGAGGAAGGTCTGGACCGGGCCGGCGAACTCGAACAGGCCGGTATAGGTGTAGGCGATCACGTAGGTCGGCACCGCGAAGGGCAGCAGCAGCGCCCATTCGAACACCCGCCGTCCGGGAAACCGGCACATCGTCACCAGCCAGGCCGCGCCGACGCCGATGACCAGCGTCCCCGCGCCGACGCCCAGCATCAGGCAGACCGTGTTGACGACGTAGCGGGGCAACACGGTGGCGGCCAGATGGCTCCAGACGCCGTTCGACGGCAGGAAGACATGCGCGGCGACGACCAGGACCGGCAGGGCGATCAGGGCGGCGACCGCCAGGGCGAGCAGGCGCCAGCCGAGCGCCGCATGACGCCGCCGGCCGGGCGCGGATACGGCCGCCGCATCGAAACCGGTGAGAAGCTGCGCCAAACCCGCAATTCGCCTCGTTGCGTAGCGGGCGGCAGAGTATTGAAACTGCGTATCAGTTGCAACCGCGCCGCCGTCGATTGGGCGATACGTCGATATCGGGGCTCGGCCGGAACGGGAGGAGGTCGTCAGAGTCCGTTTGAGAAATCGGGTTCCGCCACGGCGCGACCGCCCTGGATTCCCGCTTTCGAGTGTGTGAAGAAATCCCAAGACATCCGCGTAATTCGGAATTTTCGCCGTGTCGATAGAAACATAAATGGTCTATATGAGGAACATATATGGGTCAAATGTGGTGAATCGACTGGATAGACCACAGGTCTTGGGGTTTCTTCACACACTCTTTCGCGGGAATGACGAGGGGCTGCGATGACGGGCGAGGAAGGCCGTCGGTCGAGACGGATACGCCAGGGGTTTCGTCACACGCTCTTTCGTGGAGCCTGCCCCGGCTCGACCGGGGGAATGACGGGGCTTGTATTGACGGCCGCGCCATCAATTCGTCATTCCCGCGAAAGCGGGAATCCATATTCGTATCCCGATACCGTGGGGACGAAGGGTCTGTAACGACGGCCCGAGGGAGACCATCGGCTCGAGGCGGGTACGCCAAGGGTTTCGTCACACGCTCTTTCATGGAGCCTACCCCCGGCTCGACCGGGGGAATGACGGGGCTTGTATTGACGGCCGCGCCAACAATTCGTCATTCCCGCGAAAGCGGGAATCCATATTCGTATCCCGATACCGTGGGGACGAAAAGCCTGTAACGACGGTCCGAGGGAGGCCATCGGCTCGAGGCGGGTACGCCGGATTCCTTCACACGCTCGACAGCGGGAATCCATTTCGGACGAAGCCTTCTCGCCGGGGACGACTCTCAGTCGTCTTCGGCGGCGGGCGGCAAGGCGGTCTCGTCGGGGCCGTTCCCGCGCGCGGCCGGCCCGGCCGGGCGGGCGTCCAGCAGTCCGGACGCCTTGAGCTCGTCCAGCCCCGGCAGATCGTCGAGGCCGTCGAGGCCGAAATGCTCCAGAAACGCCGCCGTCGTCGCCCAAGTCATCGGCCGGCCCGGCGTCCGCCGGCGCCCGGCGGGTCGGATCCAGCCGGCCTCCAACAATATGTCCAGCGAACCCCGGCCGGCCGCGACGCCCCGGATCTCCTCGATCTCGCTGCGGGTGACCGGCTGGTGGTAGGCGATGATGGCGAGGCTTTCGACCGCGGCGCGCGACAGCCGGCGGCCGACCTTGACCTCGGCGCGAAGATGGGGCGCCAGGTCCTCGGCGGTGCGGAACGCCCATCCGCCGGCGACCCGGGTCAGGTTGACGCCGCGCTCGGCATAGTGTCGGGTGAGTTCGCCCAGCGTTCCGGCGACGTCCGCGCCCTCGGGCAGGCGTTCGGCGAGCGCCTGTTCGGAGACCGGTTCGGGCGAGGCGAACAGGATCGCCTCGGCGATGCGGAGATGCGGTTGCACCGCCGCCTTACCGCATCCGCGGCGCGCCCGGTCCGCGGCGCACGTAGATCGGCCCCATATGGGCCGTCTGCCGCAGCTCCAGGGCGCCGGACCGGCTCAGCTCCAGGGCCGCCAGGAAGGTCGATGCGACCGCCGACCGTCCGACGGCCCCGTCGCGGCCGGCGAGTTCGGGCGGGAGGTAGCTCATCAGCGTCCGCCACTCCGTCATTCCGCCCATCATCCCGCGCAGGCGGGCGATCGCATCGGCCGCGCCGTAGAGTTCCGGCGGCTCGATCGTCAGCCGGCCGGTCTCGCCGCGGCGCCGCGTGTCGCCATAGGCCTTCAGCAGCTCGAACAGCGTCGCCTCGAAGACCGGCCTGCGCACGACCTCGAACCCTTCGGGTTCTGCGCGCGCGAACACGTCCCGCCCCAATTGCGGGCGCGCCAGGATGCGCGCCCCGGCCCGGCGCATCGCATCCAGCCGGCGCAGCTGGAGGGCCAGGGCTTCGGCGAGTTCGGGCGCGCTCGGCCGATCCTCCTCGGCCTCGTCCTCGGGCAGCAGCAATCGCGACTTGAGATAGGCCAGCCACGCCGCCATGACCAGATAGTCGGCCGCCATCTCCAGGCTGAGCCGTCGCGCCGCGGCGATGAAGCGCAGATACTGCTCGGCGAGTTCGAGGATCGAAATCCGCGCCAGATCGACCTTCTGCCGGCGCGCCAGGGCGAGGAGCACGTCGATCGGCCCCTCGAACCCGTCGAGATCGAGCACGAAATCCGACTCCGCCCGCCGGGTCGGGGCCTGGTCCTCGAACGGCTCCTCGACCGCCATCGCGCTACAGGCCGACCGCGCCGACGATGGCCCGGAACAGGAACTCGACCGGCCCGCCGACCAGCCAGGGGAGAATATGCAGGTCCAGACCCAACTCCGCCCCCAGCCAAGGAAGGACGAACAGAACGCCGAGTATAAGGAAAAGGCCGAATCGCTCCAGCCGCGCGAGCGGCGCGGCGAGCGGCCCCGGCAGCAGGCCGACCGCGACCCGCCCGCCGTCGAGCGGCGGCAGCGGCAGCATGTTGAAGACCGCGAGCACGAGGTTGACGACCACGGCGTTGACGAGGTTCCGGGTCAGCCAGTCGGCGCCGGGAAGGAGGAGCGCCGCATAGATCAGCGCCGCCGACGCGGCGGCCAGAGCGAGGTTGACCGCCGGCCCCGCCGCCGCCACCCACACCATGTCGCGGCGCGGATCGCCCAGCCGGGCGAAGTTCACCGGCACCGGCTTCGCCCAGCCGAAGACGATCGGCGAGGCTACGACCAGCAGCCCGGGAACCACGACCGTGCCGATGGGATCGACGTGTTTGAGCGGGTTGAAGGTCACCCGCCCGAGGCGTTTCGCCGTGTCGTCGCCCAGCCGCCAGGCGACGAAGCCATGCGCCGCCTCGTGCAGCGTGATGGCGGCGAGGACGGGAAGCGCCCAGGTCGAGAGCCGGTACAGGTCGAGATCCACGCGGCCGTCCCGCCTTACGCCGCGGCCCGCGGCAACAGTTCCGCCAGCCGCGCTTCGAGCGCGGCGGCATCGACCGGGACCGGCGCGCGTCGCCGGGCGAGGGCGCGCTCGACCCGCGCCAGCGCGGCCCCGCCGAGCGGCCCCGCGGCCTCCGCGGCCTCGGCCATCTCGCCCAGGTCGCCGCTGCAATGAAGAACCAGGTCGCAGCCGGCGGCCAGCACCGCCTTCGCCCGCCGGCCGGTCGGCCCGTCGAGCGCCCCCATCCCGATGTCGTCGGAGATCAACGCGCCGTCGAAGCCGATCTCGCCGCGCACCACCTCCTCGATCACGCGCGGCGACGCCGAGGCCGGCGCGGCGGCGTCGACGTCGCTGTAGACCACGTGCGCGGTCATCGCCAACGGCATGTCGGCCAGGGCCCGGAACGGCGGGAAGTCGGCGCCCCGCAGCCGTTCGCGCGGCGCATCGACGACGGGAAGCGCGACGTGGCTGTCGGCGCGCGCCCGACCGTGGCCGGGGACGTGCTTGATCACCGGCAGCACGCCGCCGGCGAGGAAGCCGTCGCAGGCGGCGCGGCCGAGCGCGGCGACGAGCGCCGGATCGGCGCCGTAGGCCCGGTCGCCGATCACGTCGTGGGCGCCCGCGGCCGGGACGTCGAGCACCGGCGCGCAATCCACGTCGATGCCGAGAGCGGCGAGATCGGCGGCGATCAACCGCGCGTTGGCCGTCGTCGCCTCCCGCGCCGCGGCGAGATCGCGCCCGGCCAGCGCGCCGAAGCGCCGCGCCGGCGGCCTGGGCTTCCAGTGCGGCGGGCCGAGCCGGGCGACCCGGCCTCCCTCCTGGTCGATCAGCACCGGCGCGTCGGGCCGTCCGGCGGCGGCGCGGAGATCGGCGACGAGGCGACGGAGCTGCGCCGGACTCTCGCAGCTGCGCCGGAACAGGATGAAGCCGAGCGGCCGCGCGTCGGCGAAGAACCTGCGCTCGGCGTCCGAGAGCGCGGGTCCGGCGCAGGCGAAGATCGCGGCGAGCGGCGGGCCGGGGCCGGGATCAGGGTCTGACAACGACGCACCCCGCCCCGCGCCGTTTCAACGCGCCGCAGACCCGCCGCGCCGCCGCGGCGTCGGCGAGCGGCCCGGCCTGGACGCGGAAGAAGACGCCCTTCTGCTTGCCCAGGTCGCGGCGTTGGATCCTGGGGTTCAACCGGCCGAGAAGGTCGGCATGGGTCTTGCGCAGCCGCGTCCAGGTTCGGATCGCGGCGGCCCGGTCGCGCACCGAGGCGAGCTGGACGCGATAGCCCCCGGGGCGGGCGGAAGCCGCGGCCGCCGCCGGCGGCGCATCGGCGGGAGCGGCCCTCGGCTTCCGGGCCGGAGGCGCGGGCGGAGGCTGCGGCGGCGCGGTGGGGGTCGTGGCGGCAGGGGTCGCGGCGGTGGGGGTCGCGGCGGTGGGGGTCGAGGCGACCGGCGCGGACACAGCCGGCGCGGGCGCCGCGGCGGCCGGCGCGGGCGCAGCCGACGTCGATGCGACCGGCTTCGACTCGGCCGAGACCGGCGCAGCCGGCGCGGCTTCGGCCGGGCGGGGCGGTTTCGGCGTTTCCGGCGGCGGCAGCAGACGCTCGGTGCGCGGCTTCGCCCGGTCCGGATCGAGCCGACCATAGACCTGCTTGTCCCGGTTGGGGACGTCCATGCCGCCCGGCTGCGCCGGCTTGATCTTGTGCGGCGACGGGTCGGCCCTGACGATCGGCGGCCGGTCGCCGCCGCCGGCCTGCCGTCCGCGGTCGTAGGCGTACTTCACCAGGCCGGCGAATCCCGCCAGGGCGGCGACCGCGGTCAGCGCGGCGAGCGTCCGCCGGAGGCGCGCGCGCGGCCGCGGCGTCCCGGCGGCGTCGGCGGGGCGGGGTTCGTCCATCAGCGCATCTCCTCGACCGGCTGCACGCCCATCGTCTTCAGGCCCGAGGCGATGACGATCGCCGCGGCCCGCGCCAGGGCCATGCGCGCGCGGGTGAGCGCTTCGTCGTCGGCGAGGAAGCGGAGCCCCTCGCAGCGGTTGCCCCGGCTCCACTGGCCGTGGAAGGAGGCCGCGACCTCGGCGAGATAGGCGGCGATGCGGTGCGGCTCGCGCGCCTGCGCCGCGGTCTCCACCACCCGCGGCCAGCCCGCGAGCAGCCGGATCAGCGCCAACTCGCCCATATCGTCCAACAGCGAGGCGTCCGCGCCCGCGAGCGCCTCGTCGTCGAGCGCGAGTTCAGGGAACCGTTCGGCCGCGTTCCGCATCGCCGAGCGGCTCCGCGCATGGGCGTATTGGACGTAGAACACCGGGTTGTCCCTGGATTGCTCGATCGCCCTGGCGAGGTCGAACTCGAGCGCCGCCTCGGGACTCCGCGTCAGCATCGTGAAGCGCACCGCATCGCGGCCCACCTTGTCCACCACGTCGCGCAGCGCGACGAAGCTGCCCGCCCGCTTGGACATCTTCACCGGCTCGCCGCCCTCCCGCAGATGGACCAGGTTGCAGACCCGCACGTCGAGCGTCGCCGCCCCCCCGGTCGCCGCCTCGACCGCGGCCGCCATGCGCTTGACGTAGCCCTTGTGGTCCGCCCCCCACACGTCGATCAGGACGGGAAAGCCGCGCCGGAACTTGTCGTGGTGATAGGCGATGTCGGCGGCGAAATAGGTCCAGCTGCCGTCCGATTTCTTCAGCGGACGGTCGACGTCGTCGCCGAAGCGGGCGGCGCGGAACAGCGTCTGCGGCCGCTCCTCCCAGTCCTCGGGCGCCTTGCCGCGCGGGGCCTCCAGCGTCCCGACGTAGACGAGGCCGCGCGCCGCCAGCCCCTCCACCGCCCGTTCGACCGCGCCGGCGCGGGTCAGCGCGCGCTCGGAGGCGAAGACGTCGTGGCGGACGCCGAGGGACGCGAGGTCGTCCTGGATCGACGCCATCATCGCCTCGACGGCGAAGTCGCGGAGCGCCGGCAGCCAGTCCGCCTCCGCCGCCTTGCGCCATTTGTCGCCGTCGCGCGCGGCCAGGGTCCGCGCCGCCTCGATCAGGTATTCGCCCGGGTAATGGCCCTCCGGGATGGCGCCGATCTCCTCGCCCAGCGCTTCCCGGTAGCGCAGCTGCAGCGAGCGCGCGAGCAGGTCGACCTGGACCCCGGCGTCGTTGACGTAATACTCCCGCGTGACCTCGAAGCCGGCCTTGGCGAGGAGCGACGCCAGCGCGTCGCCCACCACCGCCCCGCGCCCGTGCCCGACGTGCAGCGGGCCGGTCGGGTTGGCGGAGACGTATTCGACGTTGACGCGGACCCCCCGGCCCATCGTCGAGTCGCCGTAGCCCTCGCCGGCGCGCAGGACGTCGCCGAGACGGTCCCGCCAGAAGGCGGGCGTCAGGCGGAGGTTGACGAAGCCGGGGCCCGCCGCCTCCGCGGCGGCCACTTCCGGCCGGGCGGCGAGGCGCCCGGCCAGCTCTTCGGCCAGTTGGCGGGGCTTCACGCCCGCGGTTTTGGCGAGGACGAGGGCGGCGTTGGTCGCCAGCTCGCCATGCGCCGGATCGCGCGGCGGCTCGACCGTGAAGCGGGCCGGCGGGTCGGCGCCCGCGGGCGCGCGTTGGGAGGCGAAGCGCCGGAACTCCTCCTCGATCGCGTCGCGGAAGAAGGCGAAGACGTTCATCGGCCGCCGCAGGGCGCGCCCAGCAGCCGCCGATGCTCGTCGAGCGCGAAGCGGTCGGTCATGCCGGCGATGTAGTCGCTCACCAGCCGCGCGCGCGCGGTCTCGTCCGTCGCCGCGCGGAGCCTGCCCCGCCATTCCTCCGGCAGGCGGTCGGGCTCCCGGCGCAGCAGCGCGAACAACTCCCGGACCACCCCGGCCGCCCGGCCGGTCATGCGGTCGACCCGGGAGTGCCGGTACATGCGTTCGCCCAGGAATCCCTTCAGCCGCCGGTTGTCCTCCTCCACGGGGGCGGAGAAGCCGATCGTCGGCGCGCCCGCCGCGCGCAGCTCGTCGGCCGAGCCGGGCGCCGCCGCCCGCAGCCGCCGGCCGGTCTCCGCCAGCAGGTCGGTGACCAGGGCGTCGACGATGCGGCGGACCGTCTCGTGGATCAGCCGCCGCGTCTCGATGCCGGGATGGCGGGCGCACACGTCGCGGACCGCGGGGCCGGCCAGCGGCAGGTCGGCGAGGTCGCCCACGTCGAACAGGCCGGCGCGGAGGCCGTCGTCGACGTCGTGCGCGTGATAGGCGATGTCGTCGGCGAGCGAGGCCAGCTGCGCCTCCGGGCCGGGCCAGCGGTCGAGCGCCAGCTCGCCGACCCGGTCATAGTCGGCGATCGCCCACGGGATCGGCCGGTCGCCGGCGGGGCCGTTGTGCTTGGCCACGCCTTCCAGCGTCTCCCAGGTGAGGTTGAGCCCGTCGAACTGCGCGTAGCGCGCCTCCAGCCGGGTCAGGATGCGGAAGGTCTGCCCGTTGTGGTCGAAGCCGCCGAACGGCGCCATGACGGATTTGAGCGCCTCCTCGCCGGCGTGGCCGAACGGGGTGTGGCCGAGATCGTGGGCGAGGGCGAGGGCTTCGGCGAGGTCTTCGTCGAGGCCCAGGGCGCGGGCGGCGGAGCGGGCGACCTGCGCCACTTCCAGGCTGTGGGTCAGGCGGGTGCGGTAATGGTCGCCCTCGTGATAGACGAAGACCTGGGTCTTGTGCTTGAGGCGGCGGAAGGCGGCGGAGTGGATGATCCGGTCGCGGTCGCGCTGAAAGGCCGTCCGGGTGCGGCTTTCCGGTTCGGGATGGGCGCGCCCGCGGCTGCGCGCCGGGTCGCTGGCGTAGGGCGCGCGCTGGCGCGCGACGACGGGCGCGGACGACATGGCCGCGACAGTATCGCGCCGCCGCCGGACGGGCAAGAATCGACGCGGGAGCCTCCCGGCCCGCGGGCGCGGCGTCGAATCATCGCCGGACACGCCCACCTCGCCGGCGCGTCGGAACGAGTCACGAACATCGTTGCCGAAGCGTGGTTGCCGGTGTAGGCTGCCATCGGCCGTCAGCGGCCGGATGCGCGAGACGAGACGCCTCACGGGGTGTGCATATGAGCGACAGATCGGCGATCGAGTGGACCGACGCGACCTGGAACCCGGTGACGGGCTGCACCAAGATCACGCGGGGTTGCGACAATTGCTACGCCGAGCGCCTGGCCGAACGGTTCCGCGGCGCGCCCGGCCACCCCTTCGAGAACGGGTTCAATCTCACGCCGCGCCCGGAACGTCTGTCCCAACCGTTTTCCTGGAGGCGACCGCGAAGGATTTTCGTCAATTCGATGAGCGACCTGTTCCACAAGGGCATCGATCGCGAGTTCGTCGACAAGGTGTTCGACACGATGGAGACGGTGGACCGGCACGTCTATCAGGTTCTGACGAAGCGTAGTTCGCTCATGAGGGATTACCTGCGGCGCCGATACGCCGGCGGCGCCACTCCCGGCCATATCTGGTGCGGCGTGTCGGTCGAGGATCGCGCGGCAAGCGCCCGAATTCGGCACCTTCAGGCGGCTCCCGCCGCCGTCCGTTTCCTGTCGCTCGAGCCGCTTCTGGAACCCATGGGGGATATCGACCTGGAAGGGATCTCGTGGGTCATCGTCGGCGGGGAGAGCGGCCCGAACGCGCGCGCCATGGATGAGAGCTGGGTTCTCGAAATCAGGGATATCTGCGAGAGAAAAGGCGTTGACTTTTTCTTCAAGCAATGGGGTGGTGCGACGCCAAAATCGCGCGGACGCAAGCTCAAAGATATCGAACACAACGCCATGCCTGCTTACCCGATCGAGGATGGAGACCATGCAGTTCAAATGGCGTCCTGACGATCCTCCGCCTCCGATCGAGGCGCACAGCAAAGCGAAGCTGGATGTTTTGCGCAGCTATCTTCGCGCCTATTTCGACAGGCTGAACGTCAATCCCCATCGCGAGGAGTTCAAACTGGATCTCGTCGATGGCTTTGCCGGGGGCGGCGCGTTTCGGGACGGCGATGAGATCTTGTCCGGAACGCCTTTGACCATGCTGGAGGAGTCGGACGCCGCAAGAGATAGGCTGAACCGGAACCGGATCAAACCTCTGCGTTTCGATTGCAAATTCTACTTCGTCGACGTGGAGGCGGCTCATACGGATCACCTCCGAAAGGTTCTGACCGAACGCGAATACGGACACAGAGTGGATGACAGCGAAATCGTCGTCCGCAATGGATCGTTCCAAGGAGAAGTTGATGGCATCCTCAAGAAAATCCGGCAACGACAGCCTCGCGCCGGCCGCGCGATCTTTCTTCTCGACCAGACTGGATTTTCTCAAGTAGAACTCGCGCTCGTTGCCCGTATTTTTCGCGAATTGCCGGCGGCGGAAGTCATACTGACGTTCGCCGCAGATGCGCTTGTCAACCATCTTGCCGAAACACCACAACTGATCAAATCGGTCGAACCGCTTCAATTGACCGAATCGCAGATACATGACTTGATCCAGTATCGTGATGGCGATGGAGGAAGAGCTCTCGTTCAGAGAACGTTGCGCGATCAGATTCGCGTCTATACTGGCGCCGCTTACGACACGCCGTTCTTCATTCGACCGAAGCAGTCACGGCGCGCTTTGTGGTTTCTCCACCTGTCGAGACATCCCACGGCGCGCGACGTCATGATCCAACGCCATTGGGATATTCGTAACACCTTCGAACATTATGGCCCTGGCGATTTCGAGATGCTGGGTTGGGAGGCATTGGAGGCCAAGACACTTCCGCTGTTTGGTTTCAGCGGGCTCGATGCCGAGGAGATGCGAAAACGACTTCTGGAATCGATGCCGGATCGACTGGATGGGCTAGCGTCGGACCAGCCGGTATCGGTGGACGCGGTGCGGCACGCGCTCGCGAATGAAACGGCCGCTCGATTCTCGGATCTCGATGAGGTGATTCTCACTTTGTTTCGGGAAAAGGAATTCGACGTACTGGACCACGATGGAAAGATCCGTTCGCGTTCCCTGAGGCAACTGAGGTCCACGGATCAAATTGCGCTGCCCTCTACGCTGTTTCTTCCTGGCCTGTCGCAAAGGCGTTAAGCCTGTTGCTCTTCCCGACCGAACCATAGCGCCCCGACCCGCCTCGCCGTATCGGCGAAATGCTGGACCTCTTCGGGGGTGAGCGCGCGTCCGAGCAGGTCGCGCTCGCGGTAGGAGAGCCATTTCTTGAGGACCTGGTAGCCGCCGAGCCTGTAGCGCCAGACCGCGGCGGGGACGTTGCGCCAGAAGGCGCAGTCGTTCAGGTAGACGTCGAAGGTGGTCCTTCCGAACGCAGGCAGGGCGTCGCCCAGGGCTGCGCGTTCCTCGGGGGCGTATTCGCGTTCGACGGCCCGGCCCTGACCGGGCATCACGGCGTCGCCCGCGCCGAGATGGCCCCAACCGGCGGCAAGGGCGAAATCGTCGCCGGCCATGTTGCCGCCGTCGATGGTGGCGGGGACGGCGATGGCGGCGAGCGCCGGGCGCAGCGGGGCTTGGCTCACGCCGGGCACGGAGGTTTCGGGATCGAGCAGGGCGGCGAGCTCGCGTCCGCGCGCCGCCGATGCGGCAAGAGCCGCCACCGCGTCGGGATCGGCGCCATCGGGCCAAGCGGGAAGCAGGATACGCGGCCACTCCATGCGCAGCGCGCCAGCGTTGGCTTCGCGGTAGACGGGATCGTGGAGGGTGGCGAGGACGTGATGGAACAGGTCCTCGACGCCAAGGCCCAGACGCTTCAGGTAGCAATGCGCGGCCTCCGTCAGATTGGCCCGGCGCGCGCCGTCGCCATTGCCGCCGAGGTCGTCGTCGCGAAGCCATACGGGAAAGAGATTGGCGCCGCGTTCGATCAAATGCGACGAACTCATATGCGTGGTGACGTACGCCTGCGGCTCCGCCGCCCCCCTGCGGAGATGCCGGGCTGCGGACAACCAAAGATTCCCCTCGAACACGTGGGGCTTGTAGTCCGCGCGCTTCTCGTCGAGCAGCTTCGTTTCCGCCTCCCAATAGAGCCATCTCGTATCGAATGGGCGATAGGCGAAGCGGATGAACCCGGCCTCGTCCGGCCCGCCGCGCTTGAGCAGCGCCTCCCGCACCGTGCGGGCGTCGAACCGCGCCGTATCCCTCATGGCCACCGGATAGCGCCGGGCGATCTCCTCGTGGTTCAAGGCCGGGTCGAAGTAGTCGCCGATCCGAGCCTTCAGCCGGTCGAGGTCGGTATCGACGAGGAAGCCGTTGCGGCTGGTCGTGACCCCGGGGAACGACGCCGGGAACAGGTCGGGCAGGGACGGCCAGTCGAACCAGCCCTCGCCAACCGCCGTGCGCGCGAAGGGCAACCCGAGCGGCAAGACCGGATCGACGGCCTCGTAGAGCGTCCCCGGGGCCGCCTCCGCCGTCGCCAGCAGGTCCGCACGCTTGCCCCGCCCCCACAGATGCCGGAAGCCGATGCCGGCGGCCGGCGCATGATCGGGTTTGCGCACCAGCGTCGCGATGGCCGTCCCCACCTGGATACCGACCGGGTCGCCCTCGGTCGAGAAGATACTCGGGTCCGGCGTCCCGTCCGGCGCGACCTTGCCCGTCCTGTACTTGTCGCCGTTCAGGCAGTCGATGCGCACCACGTCGAACGCCTTCAGGAACCGTTCCCTCATTCCCGTGAACGACAGCCCGTCCAGCCACGAGTAGTTCGAGATGAAGCACGCCACCCCGCGGCCCGTCTTCTCGGCAATGCGCCGCTCCGCCATGCGGAAGAAGCGGACGTAGAGATCGTTCAGCCCCTGCCCCTCGGGTTTGCGCGCCCGTTTCGCCGTCCGGTAGGCGTCCGACAGCTCGCGCTCCTCGTCCATCGCCATGCCCGCGAAGCCGTTGTAGGGCGGATTACCCAGGATCACCAGGATCGGCGCCTCCCGCTTCACCCGCTCCGCCCGGTCGCGCTCCTCCTCCAGTTCCGGGAACGGCAACGGCTTCGTCACGCGCGGCTCCCACCCCGTCAGCGCGTTGGTCAGGAACACCCCTGCGCGCTCGCTCCCGTCGTCGGCCAGCGGCGCGTCCAGCTCCCGCAGCGCCAGCCCCACTTGCAGATGCGCTACCACGAACGGCGCCGGCATGATCTCGAACCCGAACACGCGCTCCGTCGCCGCTCGTTTGACCCTGGCGCCGGCCAGCGCGCCCAGCCCTTGTCCCTCCAGATTGGCGGCGATGCGGCGCAAGACTTCCGCCAGATAGGCTCCCGTCCCGCAGCACGGGTCCAGCACGTAGACGTTCTCCGCCGCCAGGCCCTCCGATATGCCGAGATCGTCCTTCAGTGCGTGGTCCACGCGGGCGACCATGTAGCGGACCACTTCCACCGGCGTGTACCAGACCCCGAGTTGCTTGCGGAGTTCGGGATCGAACGCCTCCAGGAACGGTTCGTAGAAGTAAGGAACGGCCGCGCCCTCGTCGAAGCGCGAGAAGAACGCCGCCCGGTCCACGCGGTCGAGCGCGGCGGACGTCCAGTCCAGAACCTCCACCAGACCGAGCGGTTGCAGGCGACCGGGGTCGGACAGTTGCTGGAACAGCGCCCGCAGCACTGGCGCGCGCAAGTGCCAGACCGAGTCATGCCAGTTGAACGGGCCGGTCGGCGGCGGCGTCCGCCGCGCCCACAGCACCCAAGCGGAGAACACGCCGTAGAACAGCGTCTGCACCAAAGTCGAGCGGAAAAACCGCGCCCCCCGCTCCCCCTCGAACCGCGCACCCAGCGCTTCTTCGAGAGCGGAGCGGATTGCCGCCAGCGCCGGCGCGTCGCCCGCCGCCTCGACGCGGGCCAGCCCGTCGCGGGCATAGGAGGCGAGCAGCCACGCCAGGTCCTTCGGCTCCGCCAGCGCCGCCCGGTGCGACAGCGCGCGGGCCAGATACTCGCCAAGCCCCGCGCCCACATCGCGGGCGAAGGCGCGCGGCTTCTCCAGCCGACGCGCAAACGCCTCCGCGCTCTCGGCCAGACGCAAGCTCTCCAGCCGCGCCGGGCGGCCCGCCGCATCCTCCCCCACCAATACGAAATCGCGGCAGTTGGTAACCAGCACCAGCCGATAGCGGCCCCAATAGCGGCTCACCTGATCGGAAGCCGCGGTCAGCCATGCGTCGTCGTCGGCCGGTTTCACTTCGATGACGCCGCGTTCCGGCGTCTGCCCCTCGCGCGGCTGGCCTTTCTGGACCTGCCTCGCCGCATAGAGGCCGAAATCGGGATGACCCGCGCCCTGGTCGGCCAGCTCCTGGACGCAGAACACCTTCGGCTTGAGCGTAGCCCCCACGGCGTTGAGCAAGCCCGCGAGCGGCCCATAGCTCGACCGCTCTCCGGTCGCCCCGCCCGAGGCCCGCACCCGCCGCAACTCGGCGAAGTACGCCTCGACCGCCGCCGCGAGCCTCGCGTTCGTTCCCGCCATCGCCCCGTTGTCGCCGAGCGCGGCCCACCATGCAAGCGCGGCCCGAGCCGGCCCGCACGGCGGCCGGCCGTCATTCCCGCGAAAGCGGCCGAGCGCGAAGCCGTAAGAAAAATCGCCGCGCAGGAAACTTTCCGCTTGACATGGGGGAGTTTATGCGTTATATTCCCGTATAAGTTGACGGATACGGCTGGAATCCCGCGGGCCGGCCCTCCGCAATCGGAGATTGTGTTTCCGGCGGCGAATTCGGCGCGGGCTTTGCGCCCGTCTTGCGCCGGACCGGGGCCGTGCGAAGCGGCGTGAAGCGGACGGCGCCGCGCACAGCCAAGCGAATCCGAGCGGCGAATCTCCCTTGCTTTTTCTCTGCTTTCGCCCTGGTTTTGGCCGGTTTTCGCCCTGCTTTTTCGCTGTTTTTTCGAGGTAACCCATTGAAATACAACGAAACTGCAAAATTTCTTCGCCGACGGAGCGCTTCTCGCCCTGCGCCGGCCCGCCCGGCCTCGGCCGTCGCGCCGGTTTCGCACCGGCTCGGTCGCGATTCGGCGACGAGTTTTTTTTACAACTAGAAGTTGTATTCTATCGTCGACGTAGCGTCGTCGCATCCGCGTCCGGAAGGAGGACCGCCCATGGGACGGGAGTTCGATTGGCCGCGCGCGCGATCGGTGATAGGTTCGGATCGTCGGGGCGCGGGCCGGTATTCCTCGACCGGCGGTCGGTCCCCGACGCCATGCAGGAGGCAAGCAATGAAACACGCAATTCTCGCCGGCGCGGCGGCGGCGATCTGCGCCGCAGGAGCGTTCCCCGCGACGGGCGCCGAGACGCTCCGCATCGATTCCTGGGTCTCGCCCAAACACCAGCAGAACTCGGTGGCGCTGCCGACCTGGATCAAGAATCTCGAACGGGCGAGCGGCGGCCGTCTCACGGCGAAGATCTCGTTCCCGCCGCGGGTCCACCCGAAGACCATGTTCGACCGCGCCAAGTCCGGCGTCGCCGACGTGACCTGGAGCTTCCACGGCTATACCCCGGGCCGGTTCACCCTCACCAAGATCGTCGAACTGCCGGGCCTCGACGCCTCGGCCTACGAGGCCACCGTGGCCTATTGGCGCATCCACCAGCGGCATCTCGCCAAGGCGAACGAACATGCCGGCGTCAAGCTGCTCGCCGTGTTCAGCCATGGTCCGGGCATCATCCAGACCAAGACCAAAATCACCTCGCTCGACCAGTTGAAGGGCCTCAAGATCCGCGTCGGCGGCGGCGTCGGCGGCCAGGTCGGCAAGGCGCTCGGCGTGGTCGGCATCCTCGCGCCCGCGCCCAAGGTCTACGAAATCCTCTCGCAGGGCGTCGCCGACGGCATCTTCATGCCGATGGAGACCAAGCAGAGCTTCAACCTCAAGGAGGTCGTCCCCTTCAACCTGATCGCGCCGGGCGGGCTCTACTACGGCAGCTTCTTCGTCGCCATGAACCCGGCCAAGTACAACAGCCTGTCGCGGGAAGACCGGGCCGCGGTCGACAAGGCGTCGGGCGAAGCCCTGACCCAGGTCATCGGCCGCGCCTGGGCCAAGGGCGACGACGAGGGCCTCGCCGCCGCCAAGGCCGCGGGCAACGACATCCGCGTCGCCGAACCGGCCCTGGCGAAGGCGTTCAAGGCGCGCTTCGCGGCGATCGAACGGGGCTGGATCGAGGAGGCCGACGCCAAGGGCGTCGATGCGGCCGCGGCCCTCGCCGACCTCCGCGCCGAGGTGGCCAAGTTGAAGAAGATGTAGCGAAGCCGAAGAACCGACCCGGACGCGCCCCGCCCTCCGCCGCCCCGGCGGGGAGCGGGGCGCCCCGCATGACGGGCGAGCGCACGCCGTGACCGAGTCGCCGGTCGAAGCGCCCGCGGCCCCCGCCGCGCAGGGTTGGCCGGACCGCTGGCTCGACCTCCTGCTCGGCGGGGGCGCCGCGGTCATCCTGTTCTTCCTCATGCTGGTCACCTTCGTGGACGTGCTGGGCCGGGAGGCGTTCGCAGCACCGCTGCCGGGCGGCTTCGAGATCACCGAGATCATGATGGGAGCGCTGATCTTCACCGCCTTGCCGGTGGTCAGCCGCCGCGAAGAGCACGTGGTGATCGACCTCCTGGACGGAATCACGCCGCGCGGCGCGGCGCGGCCCCGCGCGGTCGTCGTCAACCTGGCGAGCGCCCTCGTCCTCGGCGTCATCGCCTGGCAGACCTGGACGCTGGCGGCGCAGCTGGGCGCCTATCGCGACGTGACCGAAATACTGGAGATCCCGGTGGCGCCGATCGTCTATCTCATCTCGGTCATGAGCGGCCTGACGACGCTGACGCTGATCGCCAATGCGTGGCGCGACGCGCGTGGGCCGGGCGCGCGCCGGCCCGCTCCTCCGTCGGCCTGACCGGCCGCGGCCATGGCCGAATCCCTCCTCGGCTTCGCGGTTCTGCTGCTGCTGGTGTTCCTGCGGCTGCCGATCGCCTTCGCCATGGCGATCGTCGGCGTCGCCGGGTTCGCGCTGCTGGTCAACTGGCAGGCCTCCTTCGCCCTGGTCGGGCAGACCATCTTCGGGACCGCGCTCACCTACGAACTGTCGGTCCTGCCGCTGTTCATCCTGATGGGGAACTTCGTCAACCGCGCCGGACTCTCGCAGGAACTCTACGACGCCTCGCACGCCTTCCTCGGCCACCGGCGCGGCGGGCTGGCGATGGCCACCATCGTCGCCTGCGGCGGGTTCAGCGCCATCTGCGGCTCCAGCCTCGCCACCGCGGCCACGATGTCGAAGGTCGCCATGCCGTCGATGCGCCGCTACGGCTACGCCGACAGCCTGGCCGCCGGGGCCATCGCCGCCGGCGGCACGCTGGGGATCCTGATTCCGCCCAGCGTCATCCTGGTGATCTACGGCATCCTCACCGAGACCAGCATCGGCAAGCTGTTCGCCGCCGGCGTGCTGCCGGGGCTGGTCGGCATCCTCTTCTATCTGGGCGCGGTGCAGCTGGTCATCCGGCGCACGCCGTCGCTGGGGCCGCCCGCCGAGCGCACCGGCTGGCCGGGCCGGCTCCGCGCCCTGGCCGGCGTGTGGGGCGTCATCCTGCTGTTCGTCCTGGTGATGGGCGGCATCTACACCGGCGCCTTCACCCCGACCGAAGCCGCCGGCATCGGCGCCTTCTGCGGGCTCCTCTTCGCCCTCTACCGGCGGGCGCTCACCTGGCGGATATTGGGCGCCGTCCTCGCCGACAGCGCGCGGACGACGGCGATGCTGTTCACGATCCTGTTCGGCGCCCTGCTGTTCGCCAACTTCGTCAACACCGCCGGGCTGCCGACCGCGCTGATCGAGTTCGCCAACGGCTTCGACGTGGCGCCGATCGTCGTCATCGCCATCATCCTGGCGATCTACGTCCTGTTGGGCTGCGTGTTCGAGAGCCTGTCGATGCTGCTGTTGACGATCCCGGTATTCTTCCCGCTGGTCGCCGAGCTCGGCTACGATCTGATCTGGTTCGGCATCGTCGCCGTCGTCGTCACCGAGATCAGCCTGATCACCCCGCCGGTCGGGCTCAACGTCTTCGTCCTGCGCGGCATGCTCCCCGAGATCTCCACCGGCGTCATATTCCGGGGCGTCACGCCGTTCTGGTGCGCCGACATCGCGAGGCTCGCTCTGCTGGTCGGCGCGCCCGGGATATCGCTGGCGCTGCCGGGGCTGTTCTTCGGATAGCAGGGCGGCCCGGCGGCGGCGTCACCGGGCGTCTCGTTCGCCCCGCCCGCCCGGTTCGCGGAGCCGCGCGGCCTTGGCTTCGAGGCGCCGCTTCTGGCGCTCCTTGTCGATGACGAAGCGGACGTGCCTGGCCGCGCCCACGCGGTCGAGCTCGTCCCGCACCTCGATCTCGAGCGTGACGCGGCGGCCGTCGACGCCGGCGACCGCGGCGCGCACCTCCACCCACATGCCCAGGAGGGTTGCGCCCAGATGGTCGATTTCGATCCGCGCGCCCACCGTGTCCTCGCCGTCGTCGAGATGCGCCTGCATCCAGTCGCGGCAGGTGCGCTCGATGTCGAGGGCCATCGACGGGGTGGAGTAGACCCGCAGCTCGTCCCCCATATGGCCGGTCGTGCGCTCCGCGTCGATGGCGATGCGCCTCGTCGTCGTCAGCCCTTCGACCAGACTGTCCTTCATCGTCGTCCGACCCCTCTATGCCGATCCGAACCTGCGGCGGAGCTCCGTCTTGAGGATCTTGCCCATGGCGCTCTTCGGCAGCTCGTCCACGAAGGCCGTCCGGCGCGGGATCTTGTAGCCGCCGATCTTGCCGCGGCAGTGCTCGACCACCTCCGCCTCGGTGAGCGCGAACCCCGGCGCCGGCACGATCACCGCGAGCAGCGCCTCGCCATAGGTATCGTCCGGCACGCCGATCACCGCCGCCTCGTGGACGCCGGGATGCCGGTACAGCGCCGCCTCGACCTCCGACGAGTACACGTTCTCGCCGCCGGTGACGATCATGTCCTTTTTGCGATCAAGCAGATAGACGTAGCCGTCGCCGTCGACCCGCGCCACATCGCCGGTGCGGAACCAGCCGTCCCGGAAGGCGCGTCGGTTCTCTTCCGGCCGGTTGAGATAGCCGAGAGTGACGTTGGGGCCGCGCACCGTGATCTCGCCCGCCTCGCCGGTCGCGACTTCGTCGCCGCCGTCGTCTTTGATCCGGAGATCGAGCCCGATCACCGGGCGCCCCGCCGACCGCAAGCGCTCGAAGCGCCCGGTCCGGAGCGCCTCCCGGTGCTCCTCCATGTCGAGGGTGGTCAGGATCGGCGACGTCTCGGTCAGACCGTAGCCCTGCTGCAGCTCGGCCCCGGGGAGGCGCTCCATGGCGCGCCGTATCCACTCCACCGCCATCGGCGCCGAGCCGTAGAACAGCAGGCGGAGGCTCGACAGGTCGAAGGCTTCGATGTCCTCCTCCTGGAGCATCAGGATGACCATCGTGGGCGCCAGCATCGCCTTGGTCACGCGGTGCGCGGCGATCGCCTCCAAGAGCGCCCGGCCGGAGAATTGCGGCAGGAAGGCGTGGGCGGCGCCCATCAGGGTGAAGGCGGTGCCCAGGAGATCCGCCGAGTGGAACATCGGCGCGGCGTGGAGATACACGTCGTCGGGATGCGCCCGCAAGGCGGGCGCCACCTGCATGCCGTTGGCGTAGACGTTGCGATGGCTGAGCCGCACCCCCTTGCCGCGCCCGGTGGTCCCGCCGGTGTACAGCAGGATCGCATCGTCGTCCTCGGCGCTCTCATGCGCCGCCGCCGGCGAAGTCTCGGCGAGCAGCGCCTCGTAGTCGGGGCCGGATCCAGGAGAGGGAGCGGCGGCGGGCGCGACGCGGATCGTGCTGTCGCGCCAGGGCGCGAGCTCGCCGGCCGCGGCCAGCCCCGCCAGCGCCTCCTCGACGAACAGCAGCCGACAGCCGGCATCCTCCAGGATGAAACGGATTTCGGGCGGCGCGAGACGGATGTTGACCGGCACCGGCGCCGCCCCCGTCCAGTACCCGGCATGGATGATCTCGGCGTGGCGGAAGCCGTTGCGGCTGAGGATGCCGTAGCGGTCGCCGGCGCCGACGCCGAAGCGCCGCAGGACCGCGCCGGCGCGCCGGACCCGGTCGGTGAACGCGGCGTAGGTGAACCGCCCCTCGAAATCCACGACGGCGGTGCGCGCGCCGTAGAGCCTGCGCGCGCGGTCGAGCGCCGAAACCATCGTCAGCATGGCGCAGCCCTCCGCCGGACGACCTCCGGCCAATCTATCACACCGGCCCGGCCCGCGGCGGCTTGACGGATGCGATATGCGGACTAAATCAATACAATGCCCCGGAACGGGAGGGGAAGCGGATGAAGAGCGAACCGGGCGTCGTCGACCGGCTGAACGCGGTGCTGAAGAACGAGCTCACCGCGGTGAGCCAGTATTTCCTGCACGCGCGCATGCTCCGCAACTGGGGCGTGACCAGGCTCGCGAAGTCGGAGCACGACCAGTCCATCGACGAGATGCGCCATGCCGACGAGCTCATCGAGCGTATCCTGTTCCTCGAAGGCCGGCCCGACATGCAGAATCTGGGCAAGCTCATGATCGGCAAGGACGTGAAGGAGATGCTGGAGTACGACCTCGCCTTCGAGAACGAGGCCCTTCCCGAGCTGCGCGCCGGGATCGCCCATTGCGAGGCCGTCGGCGACTACGTGACCCAGCGCCTGCTGCGGGAGATTCTGCGCAGCGAGGAGAAGCACGTCGACTGGCTGGAGACGCAGTTCGACCTGATCGAACGGATGGGGCTGGAGAACTACGTCCAGCTCCAGAGCGGCGCCGACGAAGGCTGAGGCGGCGGCGCGGTGAAGATCGAGGACTCGTTCACGGTCGATGCGCCGGCCGAGCGCGTGTGGCGGATGATCACCGCCCCCCAGGTCGTGGCCCCCTGCGTGCCGGGCTGCGAGGCGGTGGAGGCGACCGGGCCCGACAGCTACAGGGCGCGGGTCAAGGTCGCCGTCGGGCCGATCAAGACGACGTTCGAGGTGACCGTCGAAGTGACCGAGGAGCGCCCGCCGTCCTTCGCCGCCAGCGTGACCCGGGGCGAGGAAGGCGGCCGGGCCAGCACGCTGACCGCGCGCAACACGCTGCATCTCACCTCCCTCGACGGCGGCGGGACGGAGGTGCGCTACGCCTCGGAGGTCTCGATCTTCGGCCGGCTCGGCAAGTTCGGGCTCGGCATCATGAAGAAGAAAGCCAAGGCGTTGGGCGCGGAATTCGCCCGCTCCTTCCGCGAGGCGGTCGAGGCCGGGCCGCCTCGGGAGCCGCCCCGGGAGCCGGCATGACGAACGCCGCGCCGGACGCCGCGCCCGAATATGCGCGCCGCTTCGTCGAGGCGCTCAAGGAGGCCGGCGTCGGCGTCGTTGCGGCCCTTCCCGAGTCGCTGCTGGCCTCGGTCTATCGGTTGTGCGAGCGGGACAACGCGATCCGCTACGTCCCGGTGTCCAACGAGGCCGACATGCCGGGCATCTGCGCCGGCGCCTATCTCGCCGGCAACCGCGCGGTGATGATCATGGAGAATTCGGGGCTCCGCCAGGCCTGCGAGCCGATCGCCCGGCTCGCCTTCCAGCACGCCATGCCGATGGTGATCGTCATGAGCCATCGCGGCGAATGGGGCGAGCAGAACTGGTGGGGCCACAACCACGCCCAGGTGATGGAGCCGCTCCTGGACGCGCTCCGCATTCCCTGCCGCTTCGTTCGCGCCCTCGACGAGATCGGACCCGCGATCAAGCGCGCCTTCCGCCACGCCGACGGCAGCAACTGGCCGGTGGCGCTGGCGTTCGGCGGCGACTGCGTGGAGCTTCCCGACTATGCGAAGGATTGACGTCTTCCGCGCCATCGCGCCGCTGATCGCGGCCGAGGATCTGCTGACCACCTCGATCGGCGCGACCTGGGACGACTGGTGGAACCACAAGCCGGCGGACAACACCTTCTTCACCGGCGTGCTGGGCTCGGTGTGCTCGACCGCCCTGGGGATCGCGATCTCGCTGCCGCACCGGCGCGTGATCGCCTTCGACAGCGACGGCTCGATGCTGATGAACACCGGCGTATTGTGCACGATCGGGGATCAGCGCCCGCCCAACCTCACCGTGCTCGTGTTCGACAACGGCATCTACGAGAATATCGGCGGGCCGCCGACCCTGACCTCGCGCAACGCCGACCTCGCCCGGATGGCCGCGGGCGCGGGCTGCCTCAACTGCGCCACCGAGACCGAGCTCGAACCGCTGCGCCGGGCGTTCGAGCGCATGCTGACCGACGACGAGATGGGCTTCCTGGTCGCCAAGATCGAGGCCGGCAAGCACCCCTGGGACTGGAAGGACCGCAAACCGACCGACGGCATCGAGGACAAATACCGCTTCCTCCGCTACGTCGAGCGACTCGAAGGCGTCGTAATCCACCCCGGCGCGCCGCAGAACTGACCAAGGCTGGTAGCCTCAAAGACGGGCTCGAGAACGGCCTTCTCCCGGAGCCGGGCCAGGGTCCGAACAAGCGGTCTGCGCCGTCGGCGGTAACCGACGAAGCTCCGTATCCGCGGCCATCGCAACGGATCGCCCGACAGAAATTCCCCCCGCCGGGCAGGTCCGGGACCTGCGCCGCCCGCGGGCAAGTCCCGCGCCGCCGCCGCGCCGGTCAATCCGGTTCGTAGACCAGCCGGACGTCGCCGAGATCGACGACGTAGATGCGGCCGTCCCACCAACGGCATATCGGCGCGGCGGCGCCGTCGGTCGCTTCGGTCAGCGGCTCCTCGCCGGTCGGCGGGCCGAGCCGGTCCTCGGAGAAGCTCGCCAGCGGCTCCCCGGTCACGAGCAGGTTCGACATGTCGATCTCGTCGTCCGGGTCCTTGTGGTCGATGAGCCAGTCCATGAAGTCGATCAGCTCGTCCTCCGTCGGCTCGCGCACGTCCTCCGCCATGGGTCGCTCTCCTCCCCGTCCCGTCATTCCGCCGCGCCGGACGCGGCGCGCCTGCGCCCGGTCGCGGCTCGGTCGACGCGCCGCGTCGCCGGATCGATCGCCACCCCGTAGTCGCGCGCCGCCGCCTCGGGGCTCACATAGCCCTGGCGCAGGTCGCGCGCGACGTCGTCCACCGGCCGCTCCTGCGGCGGGCCAAACCCGCCGCCGCCGCCCGAACGCAGGGCGAATGCATCGCCCGCCCGCAGCCGGACGGTGAGCAGCTTGGCGTTCGGCAGATCGTCCCGCCAGACGCCGTCCCGGCGCAGGGCGACCTCGTTGCCCGCGCCGTCCCGCCCGCCCGCGAGGCCCCAGGGCGCGCAGTGGACGCGGTCGATCTGGGTGTTCAACGTGATGTCGTGCCGCGCCTGGACGACGTTCTCGAGCCCGAGCCCGCCGCGGCGCCGGCCCGCGCCGCCGGAGTCCGGGCGGAGCGCGTGCCGTTCGAACAGGATCGGGTATTTGGCCTCGAGCTGCTCGACCGGGCTGTTGTGGGTGTCGCCGTCGTTCAGGCAGATCGTGGCGCTCACGCCGTCCTCGCTCCGCTTGGCGCCCCAACCGCCGCCGCTGGGACCGACGAAGGCGATGAAGAACTCGGAGCTGCGCGGATCTACGCCGTTGAACATCGCGATGATGAGATCGGCGTGATGCCCGGCGATCACCCGGTCGGGGATCGCCGGCTCCAGCGCCTTGAAGACGGTATCGACGATGGTCATCGGAAAGGTCATCCACCAGCGCATGGGCGCGGGCTTGACCGCGCTGACCACCCGCCCCGCCGGCAGCACGACCTCGAGGTTGCGGAACGAGCCGTCGTTGATCGGATAGTCGCTCGGCGAGGTCAGGCATTTGAAGGCGACCTGCGCGCAGGCGTGGCCGGTGGTGACGCCGGAATTGTAGAAGCCGCGCACCTGGCGGGCGACGTCGGATAGATCGACCTTCATCTCGTCCCCCGCGACCTCGACGCGGACATGGATCGGAATCCGGCTCCCCAGATCGACGCCGTCGTCGTCCATGAACGACTGCGCCTCGTAGACCCCGTCCGGAATCGACCGGGTGCGCGCCCGCGCCGCGGCTTCGGCCCGATCCATGATCGCCTCGACGCCGGCCAGGACCTCGGCCTTGCCGTAGCGGTCGATCAGTTCGAGAAACCGCCGCTCGCCGGTATGGATCGCCGTGAGCTGGGCGCGCAGGTCCCCCATGGCGCGCTCGGGCAGGCGCACGTTCATCCGCAGGATGTCCTCGAGGTCCCGGTTGACCACGCCCGCCTTGCGGTATTTGAGGATCGGCAGCTGGATCCCCTCCGAATAGATGTCGGTGGTCATGCCGTCGAGCGCGCCGCCGATGTCGGGCCAATGCGCCATGCAGCAGGAGAAGGCGACCAGCTCGCCGTCATGGAAGATCGGGAGGCTGAAGGTCACGTGGTTGAGATGGCTGCCGGTGACGTAGGCGTCGTTGGTGACCAGGACGTCGCCGGGCGCGATCCCGTCGGCGCCGAAACGGGCGAGCTTGGCCTTCACCGTCTCGGCCATGCCGCGGATGAACATCGGCAGCCCCAGCCCGATCGAGACCGTCTCGCCGCGCGCCGTGAACAGCCCGACCGTGAAGTCCAACGCCTCGTAGATGATCATGTTGTAGGCGGTGCGCATGAGGTTGGTCTTCATCTCCTCGGTCACCGCCATGACCCCGTTGCGGACGATCTCGACGACGACGGGATCGACCTCGGGCGCGCGCCGGGCCGCGCTCACCTCCGCCGCCCCATGACCCGGACGACCAGATTGCCGTGGTCGTCCACCGCAAGCTCGTCGTCGGGCTCGACGACGGTGGTGGAGGCGTATTCCTCGACCAGGGCCGGCCCGTCGATCCGATTCCCGGCCAGCAGCGCGTCCCGGCGATAGGCCGGCGTGTCGACGAACCCGCCGAGGGCGCGGAAATAGACCGGCCGCGTCCCGCCCAGCGCCGAGGCCGGCGGCGCCGCGCCGCCGGCCTCGATGCGGCCCAAAGCCGGTTTTCGCATCTCCGCCGACACGGTGGTCCGCAGGCTGACCAGCTCGGCCCGCTCCTCCGGGGCCGAGGTGCCGTAACGCAGCTCGTGGACTTCGTCGAACCGGCGCTTGATCGCCTCGCGGTCCCGGTCGGCGAAACAGTCCGCCGACAGTTCGACCGTCACCGCGTGCTCCTGACCGACATAGCGCATGTCGGCCGCGCGCTGGACGCGGAGCTCGCCCGAATCGACCGAGGTCTTGCGGATCGCCTCGAACCCTTGCGCCTCGAGCTCGCGGTAGATCGCCTCGAGCCGGTCGAACCCGGCGTCGTCGAGCCGGGTGAACCAAGTGCGCACGTAGTCGTAGCGCAGATCGGCGAACAACATGCCGAAGGCGGAGAAGTAGCCCGGCGCGCGCGGGACGACGATGCGCCGCATGCCGATCTCGCGCGCCACCGCGGAGGCGTGCAACGGGCCGGCCCCGCCATAGGCGACGAGGACGAAATCGCCCGCGTCCAGCCCGCGCTCGGTCGATACCCCCTTGACCGCGTAGGACATCGCGGTCGCGGCGATGCGCAATATCCCGTCCGCGGCCTCGGTCGCATCCATGCCGAGCGGGGCGGCGACCTTGCGCTCCAGGGCGATGCGGGCGGCTTCCGGGTCGAGGCGCATCTCGCCGCCGAGGAACCGGTCGGCGGCGAGGCGGCCCAGCAGCAGGTTGGCGTCCGTCACCGTCGGCGCGGCCCCGCCCCGGCCGTAGCAGGCCGGGCCGGGCCGGGCGCCGGCGCTCTCGGGGCCCACGCGCAGCGACCCCGCATCGTCGATCCGGGCGATCGAGCCGCCGCCGGTGCCGACCTCGAAAATGTCCATCATCGCGATCTGCACCGGGAGCGCCCGCTCGTAACCGCCGATCAGGGCCATGCCCTTGGTGAGCGGCCGGCCGCGATGGATCACGCCCGACTTGGCGGTCGTGCCGCCCATGTCGAACGAGATGGCGTTGTCGAGCCCGAGCGCGCCGCACAGGGCGCGGGTGGCGATCACGCCCGCCGCCGGACCCGACTCCAGCATGCGGACGCAATCGGCCCGCGCCTGGTCGGCTTCGTACAGCCCGCCGGTCGACTGCACGACCAGGAACGAGCCGTCGAACCCGGCGCGTTCGAGATACCGGTCGATCTCGCCCAGACAGGCGCTCACCCGGGGTCCGATATAGGCGTTGGCCGCGACCGTCGAGCAGCGCTCGAACTCGCGATATTCCTGCGACAATTCGTGCGAGGCGGAGACGAACCGGCCGGGGAGCTCCTCCTCGAGGATCTCCTTGGCCCGCCGCTCGTGGGCGGCGTTCCGGTAGCAGTGCAGGAACAGGATCGCGACCGCCTCGATCCCCTCCTCCGCCATCCGCCGGGCGAGGGCGCGGAGCTGGTCCTCGTCGAGCGGCGTCATCGTCTCGCCTTCGGCCAGCATGCGCTCGCGGACCTCGAAGCAGCGCGCGCGTTCGATCAGCGGACGGTGCTTCTGGAAGAACAGGTTGTAGGAATCAGGCCGGTTGATGCGGCCGATCTCGTAGACGTCGCGGAACCCCTCGGTGATGACCAACGCGGTCGCGGCGCCGCTGCGCTCCAGCAGCGTGTTGATCGCCACCGTCGAGCCGTGCAGGAACAGGCCGGCGGCGGCGAAGTCCGCCCCCGCCCTGGCGACGCCCGCCTCGATCCCTTCGACCGGCGCGTCCGGCGTGGACAGGCTCTTGCCGAACAGCAGCCGACCGTCGGCTTCGTCGAACGCGGCGATGTCGGTGAAGGTGCCGCCGATATCGGCGGCGACGCGGACCGAGCTACCGGAGCGCGCGGGATCGGGCACGGGGAACCACCGGACGCATGACCGGATCGACTATCTTTTCCGGCGCGGGCGCTGTCAACACGACCGCCGCCGCGGTTCCGTGCTACGCTGGCGCCCTGGAACAGGAAGGGAGGACAGCGCGATGGCGAACCAGATCCGGACGCCGACCAGGGACGAGCTCGATTCGCGGATCGGCCGCTTCGGGGACCTTCGGGCGATGTCCACGTCGGACGATCTCGGCTGGGTCGGGCAGGAGGCGATGGACGTCTTCTACGCCCGCAAGATCATGCCGGTCATCCTCGACGACACGAAGAACCCGTTCGGCAACATCGCCCCGATCTTCGGCGCCGCCGGCGCCACCATGTTCATCTCCGTCATGCCGCCCGGACAGGGGCCGTGCCTGCATTCGCACAACACCACCTTCGAGACCTTCATGGTGCTCGAAGGGAAGATCGAATACTTCGTCGGCGAGCCGGTCGCGCACCGGGCGACGCTCGGCAAGTGGGACACCTTCTCCTGCCCGCCCGGCGTCTATCGCGGCTTCAGCAACGTCGGCGACGCCGATGCGGTCCAGCTCACGGTGCTCACCGGCCAGGGCGAGAACCGCGACGACGTCTCGATCCCGCACTCGATCGCCGACCGGGTCGAGCGCGACCACGGCGCGAAGGTGGTCGAGGCGTTCCGCTCGGTGTTCAGCTTCGATCCGCCCCGGCCGGCGGCGTGAGGTAGCGGGCGGGGGCGCCCGGCATGGTCAGTCCCAGCGCCAGAAGTCGACGCCTTCGGTCAGCAGGAAGCGCGACAGCACCATCTTGTGGGTCTCGGAGGCGCCGTCCACCAGCCGCGCCTGGCGCGCATAGCGGTACATCCATTCCAGCGGCGCGTCCTTGGCGTAGCCGCGCGCGCCCAGCAGCTGCATCGCCGTGTCGATCGCCTTGTGCAGGGCTTCCGACACGACGATCTTGGCGATCGAGACCTCCTTGCGCGCGAAGTCCCCGGCGTCGAGCCGGACCGCCGCCCGCATGGTCAGCAGCCGGCCGATATCGACCTGCATCGCCGCCTCTCCCAACATCCACTGCACGCCCTCATGGTCGGCGAGCCGGGCGCCGAACGCCTCGCGCTCGCCGACATAGGCGAAGCATTCCTCCAGCGCGCGCTTGGCCATGCCGGTCCAGCGCATGCAGTGGGTGAGCCGCGCCGGGCCCAGGCGGATCTGGGTCGCCTTGAGCCCGTCGCCCACCTCCATCAGCCGGTCGCGGTCGTCGATCTCCAACCCGTCGAACCGGAGCTCGCAATGCCCGCCATGCTCCTCGGGCCCCATGACGGGGATGCGGCGGACGATCTCCCAGCCGGGCTGGCCGGCGTCGAACAGGAAGGCCGTCAGGCCGCGCCGGGCGTCGTCGGAGCTGCGCGCCACCAGGATGAAATGCCGGGCGCCCTCGGCCCCGGTGACGAACCATTTGCGCCCTTCGATGGCCCAACGGTCGCCGCGTCGGACCGCGGTGGTGCGCATCGCCGAGGGATCGGAGCCCGAGCCCGGCATCGGCTCGGTCATGGCGAAGGACGACCGCGCGCGGCCGTCCACGGTCGGCTGCAACCAGCGCGTCTTCTGCGCCTCGGTGGCGACGCGGTTCAACAGCATCATGTTGCCGTCGTCGGGCGCGGCGCAGTTGAAGCAGACCGGGCCGTAGATCGACCGCCCCATCTCTTCGTAGCAGGCGGCGAGCCCGACGACGGGAAGCCCTTGCCCGCCGCGCTCGCGCGGCATCTGCAACGCCCACAGCCCGGCGGACTTCGCCTTCTCCCGCACCCCCTCCAGCACGTCTTCGCGGATGTTCTCGTGCTCGTCCGCGTTCGCCGGGTCGCCTTCCAGCGGCAGGACGTGCTCGGCCACGAAGTCGCGCACCCGAACGCGGTAGTCCTCGATCTCGGGCGGCAGCGAAAAGTCCATCCCCGGCTCCTCCGGTCGGTCAAACCGCGCTCAGGCTCATGCCGCCGTCCACGACCAGCACGCAGCCCGTCATGTAGCCGTTGGCGGGCGAGGCCAGCAGCAGCAGAGCGCCGTCGAGGTCCTCGAACGCGCCGAAGCGCCGCATCGGGATGCGCTTGCGCAGCCGCTCGCGCGCCGGACCGTTGAGCAGGTCATGCGTGAGTTCGGTCTCGACGTAACCCGGGGCGATGGCGTTGACCCGGATGCGGTCGCGGGCGAGTTCGACCGCGAGCGTCCGGGTAAGCTGGATCAACCCCGCCTTGGACGCGGCATAGGCATGAACGCGGGCCGCCGCGGTGATGCCCAGGATCGACGCGACGTTGACGATCCGCCCGCCCGTCCCGCTCGCGGTCATCGCCCGCGCCGCCTCGCGCGCCATCGACCACGCGCCGTCGAGGTTGGTCCCCACCACCGCCCGCCAGTCGGCGTCGGAGGTCGCCAACAGCGGCCTGTCGTCCGCGGCCCCGGCGTTGTTGATCAGGATCGAGAGCGGTCCCAGCCCGGCTTCGGCGGCCTCGACCGCAGCCGCGGGGCCGCCGCTCCCGGTCACGTCGAGGGCGAGGGGAAGCGCCCCGGCCCCGAGGGCGGAGATCTCGCGCGCCAGGGCGTCGAGCCGGTCCCGGCGGCGCGCGGCGACCGCGACCCGCGCGCCGGCGCGCGCCAGCGTCAGGGCGAAATGGCGGCCGAGGCCGCTCGATGCGCCGGTCACCAGCGCCACGTCGCCGCCGAGCGCGTCCGCGCCGTTCACCGGAAGATCGTCCTGAGCGCGTCGAGCGTCTCGTCCGGCCGCTCCGCCAGCATCATGTGGCCGCAGCCTTCCAGCGTCGCCGTCCGCGCATCGCGGAAGCGCGCGGCCAAGGCATCGGCGGCCTTCGGCGGCGTCAGCCGGTCGCGCCCGCCGAGCACGAACAGCGTCGGGCAGGCGATCGCCGCGGCCATCGCCTCGGCTCCGCCGAACGCATCGCAGGCGCGGAGGTCGGCGGCGAACACGCCGGGCGCCGCGCGTTCGAGCAGGCGGAGCCCGCCGCCCGTCATCCAGACGCCGGGGGCGCGATGGCCGCCGAGCTGCGAGCGATGCGCCAGGCCCCAGGAGACGATCAGCTCGAACGCCAGAGGGTCGTCGCGCTCCGCCGCGGCGAGCAGGTCGGGGTGGACGGGGATGCGGGGAGCGGCGCCGAGAAGCGCCAGCGCGTCGATCCGGTCCGGGATCTTCGCCGCCGCCGCCATCGCGATCAGCGCGCCCATGCTGTGTCCGGCCAGCGACGCCGAGGCGGCGCCCACCGAGTCGAGCAGCCGGCGGACCCATTCGGCCATCGCCTCGATGCTGCGGAGCGGCGCCCCGCCCGACCGGCCGTGCCCCGGCAGATCGACGGCGAGCACCGAGTAGCCGTGATGCGCGAAATAGCGCGCCGGCAGCTGCCAGACCGTGCGGTCGTTGGCGGCGCCGTGAACCAGCAGCAGCCACGGCCGGGCCGGATCGGGCGGGCGGCCGCCGGTCGCGGCGAAGACCTGGCTGCGGCCGACCTTCCATTCCATCGGGCGTCACCCGACGGCGCGCGGGGCGGCGACGCGGACGGCCGCGCGCAGGGCCTGATCGAGATCTTCGAGCAGATCGTCCGGTTCTTCGAGCCCGACCGACAGGCGGACGAGCTCCTCGCCGACGCCGGCCGCCCGGAGCGCCGCGGCGTCCATCTGCTGATGCGTCGTGCTGGCGGGGTGGATCACCAGGGATTTGGCGTCGCCGACATTGGCCAGATGCGAGAACAGACGAAGCCGTTCGATGAACCTCCGCCCCGCCTCGCGGCCGCCGCGGATGCCGAAGCTGAAGACCGCGCCGCAGCCCTTGGGCAGCAACCGCTTGCCGAGCGCGTGATCGGGATGCGACGGCAGTTCGGGATGGCTCACCCATTCCACCGCGTCGTGGCCGTCGAGGAACGCCGCCACCCGCCTCGCGTTGTCCACGTGACGCGCCATGCGGAGCGGCAGCGTCTCCACGCCCTGGAGGATGTAGAACGCATTGGCCGGGCTGAGGCAGGCGCCGAAGTCGCGGAGCCCTTCGGCGCGGGCGCGCATGACGAAGGCCGACGGGCCGTATTCCTCCGCGAAGTCGAGCCCGTGATAACCGGCATAGGGTTCGGTGAGGGTCGGGAAGCCGTCCGCCGCCTCCCAGTCGAACGTCCCGCCGTCGACCAGCGCGCCGCCGATCGCGAGTCCATGGCCGCCCAGGAACTTGGTCAGCGAATGGATCACGATATGGGCGCCGAGCTCGAACGGCCGGCACAGGTAAGGCGTGGCGAACGTGTTGTCCACGACCAGCGGCAGGCGCGCCTCGCGGGCGATGGCCCCGACCGCCGGCAGGTCGATGATTTCGAGCCCGGGATTGCCCAGGGTCTCGCCGAACAGCATCCGGGTCTCGGGGCGGATCGCGGCGCGGAAGGCGCCGGGGTCGCGCGGATCGACGAAGGTCGTCCCGATGCCGAAGCGGGGCAGGGTATGGGCGAACAGGTTGTGGCTGCCGCCATAGATGGAGGCGGCGGAGACGATATGCCCGCCGGCGCCCATCAGAGTGGCGACGCAGAGATGGAGCGCCGCCTGGCCGCTCGCGGTCGCGACCGCGCCGACCCCGCCTTCGAGCGCGGCGAGCCGCTCTTCGAGCACCGCGGTCGTCGGGTTGGAGATGCGCGTGTAGATGTGGCCGGCGCGCTCCAGGTTGAACAGGGCGGCGGCGTGGTCGACGTCGCGGAAGACGTAGGAGGTCGTCTGGTAGATCGGCACCGCGCGGGCGCCGGTCACGGGGTCCGGTTGCTGGCCGGCATGGAGGCTCAGCGTATCGAATCCGGGGAAGCTGGCGTCGGTCATCCCGCCCTCGCGCCGTCGATGGACTCGCGCCGCAGGATGACGGCGCGCGCCGCGCTTGCCAATCGGCGACCGCGTCAGCGGTCGCCGTAACCCTGCCGGCCGACGTCGATGCCCGTGGCCTCGCGGTAGGCGCGCCGCACCGCTTCGGGCTGGCCGGCCTGGAAGACGAAGCGGATGGTCGAGAAGGCGGCGGGCGAATCGGGGTTCTCGATCCGGTCGCGGGTAAGGCCGCGCGTCAGCGCCTCGCGCGCGATCACCGGCAGGTCGATGCGCTCGTTGCGCGCCGGGTCGCGGATCACCGCCTTGGGCTCGCCGCCGCCCGCGACCGCCTCCAGGTCGTCCAGGAAGCGCTTCCGCATCAGGACGATCCCGCGGTCGCTGTGGCCCAGGCGCTCCTTCGTCCGGTCGGTGACCGCGCCCTGGCCGACCCAGGCGATGAAGTCCTGGTTCATCACGTGGCTGGATATCCAGCGGCCGGTCTCGGGGTCGGCGATCGGCCCGTACCAGGAGGGGATCGATTCCTGGACGAAGGGCTCGCGGTCGCGGGGCACGCGGTTGAAGAACCAGCCGACGCTGAGGGTGGTCTCGTCGTCCACCGGCACGCGCCATTCGAAATGGTCGCCGGTGAACAGCGCGTTCGGCCACAGGCAGACGCGGCCTATGGTCCATAGCGGGTCACTCTCGTCGGTGTCCTCGCGGATACGCCGATAGACGAAGCCGTAGTCGAACTCGTCGAAGTCGATCTTCAGATGCGCCGGCGCGTAAGGCTCCCGCCGGCCGCCCTGGCGGGCGCGCCAGTTCGCATGCATCCATTCGAAATGCACCGGGTCGATCGAGTTCTCCTGACACTGGAGCCAGTTGCAGGGGATTTCGGCGAACACGATCTGGACGAAGCCGTTCTCCCAGGTGAAGGGCTCCCAGGTCGGCACCAGCGGCGCCGGGTCGGGACCGAGATAGGCCCAGAGCAGCCCCGCCTTGGCCTCGACCGGATAGGCCTTGATCCGCACCTTGCGCTTGAAGCGGCCTTCGGGATCGACCGTCTCCTCGAACGGCTGGGCGATACACTGGCCGGTCTCGTCGTACAGCCAGCCGTGATAGTTGCAGCGCAGCCCGCACTCCTCGACGAAGCCGTAGGAGAGATCGGCGCGGCGATGCGCGCAATGCCGGTCGACCAACCCCCAACGCCCGCCCAGGTCCCTGTAGAGCACCAGGTCCTCGCCCATCAGCCGAACCGGCTTGGTGGGCTTGTCGTCGAATTCGGACACCGCTCCGACCGGATGCCAGTAACGGCGCAGAAGTCCGCCCATCGGCGTTCCCGGCCCGACCCGGGTCAACAGCCTGTTCTTCGAGTCGTCGAGCACCCGGACCTCCTCCATCCTGCGCCGCGCGGCGAGTCTTACCACCGACGGCGCGCCGCGGCATCGCGCTCCGGCCGGCGGCGCGCTTCCGTCACGCCAGCGGCCAACCGCCGCTTGCGTCGATGGTTCGGTCGATACGCGCCATGATCCGGGGCGTATCCGCCAATGCGGCGCAGACGCGGCGATAATGGGCGATGTCGTCGAAGGAGAGGACGCGGCCCTTGCGATCTCGCAGCCACTTCTCCGCCGGGCGGTACCCACCGACGGCGAAGGCCCAGGTTTCGGGCGCGACGCCCTCGAAATACTGATCGCGGTTGATCCACACCCGACCCGGCGGACCGTCGTCCGGCGGGGCGTAACGGACTCTCTCGACGCGGTTCGGGCCCGCGCGCGGAAAGGCGGGCGCGTCTTCGCCGTCCGCTTCCATCAGGTGCAGAGCGGCGAGGCGCCGTCCGAGGGCAACGAGGGCCGCGAACAGCGCGCGGTCGCCGGTCATCGGGACGCGCGGGAAATCGGATTTCAGGAAACCGGCGTAGCGACGCCGGTATTGCGGACTGTGGAGGACGGCGTAGACGTAGCGCAACAGGTCCTCCGGTCCGAACGACGCCGCGAGATCGCCCGCGCCTTCGGGAAGGAAATCAAGACCGAGGACAGCGCGCGCCTCTTCGACGAATCCCGGATCGAGATTCGGTTCGCGTTCTTCCCGAACGTCTTCCATCCCTCCGTCGGGATAGATGTAGAGAGGAAAGAGATAGTTGATTTCCCGCGTTTTGTTCGAGATGGCGCAGGACTCGATCATCGAACGGGTGACGCCGCAATGTCCCCATTCGACGCCGGCCTGAGATTGTTGACGACAGGAGACGATCCCGAGATTCGGTCCGGCCAGCATGTGACGCATGACGTTCGAACGCGGACGACAGATGAAACCGCCGGCGCGTCCGGTGTAGTAGGTGAAACGTATATCGAAAGGTCGGTAGAGAACGGGCGCGATATGCCGGTCGCTCTCGGGATGGTCAAGAACGTCCCGCTGCGCATCCGCGATCTTCCAATCGTTGGAATCCCCGCCGAGCGAAAAAACCTTCCTGGCGTCCCCCGCGTCGCGCGAAACGAAATCGGCCGCGATCCGCCGGACGTCTTCCGCCGTCCATTGGATCGTCAGCTCGTCGCGCGCAGTGACGATCCCCACCGAATTGACGGGGAAGATCCCGGTGAGCGCCGTATACCTCTCATACTCTTCGCCCAACGCCTCGTCGCGCGGAACGAACAGATAGAGCGGGGGTTTGGGCGCGAGCTCCGACCATGCCGTGGTTTCGACGTCGTTGGCGGCGAGCCAACCGTATTTGCCGCCGTCCGGCCCCGCTTCCCGCTCACCCCAGAGATCGGCGTGGAACACCCGCGCCGGGCCGCCGCCGGCGTCGGCGCGCTTGACGAACAAGCCAACGGCGACTCCCTGCTGGATGTCGAACACGTTCTCGTCCTTGCCGCCGTCGGGGGCGCTTTCCTTTCTCTTCGCGTTACCGTGCAGGTCGAGCAAGCGGATCTCGTCGAAGGTCTCCATCAGGCTGCGGCGCATGCCGCGGAAAGTCGGGCCGTCCAGCCAGCTGTGATTGGTGACGAAACCGAGCACGCCTTCGCCGGTGCGCTCGATCCGCCACTGCGCGAAACGGATGAATTTGACGTAATCGTCGTTCAGCCATTTCGGGTTCTTTTCGCCCAGCGGTTCGCCATCCACATGAAAATAACTACCGGTCCCGTCCGTCCCGTCCCGACCTCGCAACAATCCGACGATCCATGCGCCCCGGTTGGCGGAATGGCCGGAATAGGGCGGATTGCCGAGCACCACCATCACCGGCTTCTCACGCTTCACCGCGTCGGCGCCCGCGGCTTCGCGCGCGATCTCATGGGCGAACAGCGCGCCGGCCGTCCCTTCATGCGCCTCCTCCAGCGTGTTGGTGAGGAACACCCCGAGGCGCCGGCCGGCCGGCGGCGCGAACCCCGCGTCCGCGCCGCCGACCTCGAACGCGAGCTTCAGGTGGCAGATCGCATAGGGCGCCATCAGCAACTCGAAGCCGAACAGGCGCGGCAGCAGACGATCCCGCACGTAGTCGGGCCAGGCGCCGGCGAGTCCTTTCTCTTCGATGGTCGAACGGATGCGGGCGACCGCTTCGCGCAGGAAGGCGCCGGTACCCGCCGCCGGATCGAGGATCAGCACGCGCGGGACCGACTCCGTCCCGCCTTCCGCCGCCTCGACCTCGATCGTCGCGCCGTCGGCGAGGCCGTCGGTCAGGCCGAACCGGCGGCGAAGCAGGCGGTCGACGCTCGCCACGATATAGGAGACCACGGGCGCGGGCGTGTAGTAGACGCCCCGCAGCTCACGCAGCGCTGGATCGTAGGCGGCCAGGAAATCCTCGTAGAAATGCGCCACCGGGTCCTCGCGCCGGGCGCGGGCGCCGAAGTCTTCGAGGATCGCAGTCATGTCGGCCCGATCCAGCAACGAGGCGAGATCGTCCACGATCCAGGCGATGCGCGGGTCGATGCCGGGGCCGGCGATGCGGCCGAACAGGTCGCGCAGAAACGGCGTCGTGTCGGCGAAGACGGCGGACCGGCGCGTAAACGGCCCATCCCGCGGATCGTGCAGGCAGCGCGCCGCGAACAGGCCATAGGCCGCAGTCTGCGCCTGCAAGTCGGCGAACCGTCGGGGCGACAGATCGGCGATCAGCACCTCGCGATAGGCGCGCAGCAGCTGACGCAACGGCCCCGGCCGATCCTCCCGGGCGAAGATGCGCTCGATGCCGTCGCGCAGCAGCCGGGCCTTGGCCGCCATGCGTTCGGCGAGCTCGCGCGGATTGCCGATCGACATCGGATCGGCGGCGAAGAACGCATCGAACAATGCCGCGACCGGCGCCAACCCCTCTCCGTCCGCCGCGCCCCCGCCGTCGAGGCGCGCGAGACGCGCGTCGGCGCGCCGCTCACCCGCGACATACCAGCGGAACTCCAGGTAGTCGGTCAGGATCAGGTTGGGCAGACCGCTGCGATAGCGCGCCAGCTGCTCGCCGGCCTCGATGCGGTCCAGATCGACGCCCAGGTCCTTGCATTCGACGTAGCCGACCGGCGCGCCGCGCCGGTCGACGATGAAGTCGGGCGCGCCGCAGGCGACGTGCGCGGGCTCGTTCAGGGCGCGGACATCCGCCCCGCCCAGAGTCTGGACGAGCGCCTGGAGGGCCGGCCGATAGCTGTGCTCGGTCGCCTGCCCGGTGACGCGCGTCCGCTCCACGTCGCGGCGATAGGCGCGCAGCGCGTCGGCGCGACGCCGATCCACGGTCCGGTCCGCCGCGCTACCCATGCCGGCAGGCCGTCGCCGCCGACGGTCCCGCGGCGAGGGACGAACCGGCGGCGAAAACGGGTGAAAAGAGGCTCCTTGCATTGCCGAAATCCTTCCGTTTTTCCACATATCGTTGTATATCAACAGTTTACGCCGAAAAAGCAGGCGAAAAGCAGGGCTGAAACACGCAAAAACCGGGCGAAAGCAGGCGAAAAACACCGCGAAAAGCGGGGAATCTCCTCCCGGCCGGCGACGCGGAACGGGGCGAATCGTCCCTCTCCGCCGGCGTCCCGCGCATGTCGTTCGCTGCGGCGGGGCCGCCGGGAGGACGCGCAAGCCCCGCGGCGGGGTGCGGCGGGGCTCGGATCACACTGTTCGATTTCCGATTTGGCGGCACTGTAGCATAAACGATCCTCTTTGTCAAGCGAAAAATGCGAGGTCGAGCGGCGACCGGGCCTGTGGGTTACGGTCGCCGGCCCGCGTTGCGCCGCCCGCGGGCAGGCGATATTCTGATCCCGGTTGTCGGGCGGCGGCGGGAGGCGGCGGATGCGGGGTCTGATGATGGACGCGCCGCTGTCGATCTCGTCGCTGATCCGGCACGCGGACCGCAACCACGGCGACACCGAGATCGTCTCGCGGACGGTCGAGGGGCCGGTCCACCGCTACACCTATCGCGACGCCCATGCGCGCGCGCGCCGGCTGGCGAAGGCGCTCGGCCGGCTGGGGGTCGAGCCGGGCGACCGCTGCGCCACCCTGGCGTGGAACGGCCACCGCCATTTCGAGGCCTATTACGGCATCTCCGGGTCGGGCGCGGTGTGCCACACCATCAACCCGCGGCTGTTCCCGCCGCAGATCGCCTATATCGTCAACCACGCGCGCGACCGGCTCCTGCTCGTCGACACGAGCTTCGTCCCCTTGCTCGAAGGCGTCGCCGACCGGCTGGAGTCGGTGGAGGGGGTGATCGTCCTGGCCGACGAGGCCGACATGCCGGAGACGACGCTCCCCGCCGCGCTGTGCTACGAGACGCTGCTGGAAGCCGAGTCGGACGATTACGACTGGCCGATCCTCGACGAGCGGTCGGCGGCGTCGCTCTGCTATTCGTCGGGCACGACCGGCAACCCCAAGGGGGTGCTCTACAGCCACCGCGCGATTCTGCTGCATACCTACGCCTGCGGCCTGCCCGATTCGATGGGGCTGTCGGCGCGCGACGCGGTGATGCCCGCGGTGCCGATGTTCCACGTCAACGCCTGGGGCCTGCCCTATACCGCGCCGATGGTCGGCAGCAAGCTCGTCTTCCCCGGCCGCTGGCTCGACGGAGCCAGCCTGCAAACGCTGATCGAGACCGAGGAGGTGACGTTTTCGGCCGGCGTGCCGACGATCTGGCTGGGCCTGTTGCAGCATCTGCAGGAGACCGGCAAGCGGATCGACCCGCTGCAACGGGTCGTCATCGGCGGCTCGGCCACGCCCCATTCGATGATCGAGGCGTTCGGCGAGAAGCACGGCGTCGAGGTGCTGCACGCCTGGGGCATGACCGAGACGACGCCGATCGGCGCCATCAACGGCCCAAAATACCGCATGCGCCGCGAGACGCCCGCCGAGCGCTACGAACGGCAGGTCAGCCAGGGGCGGGCGGTGTTCGGGATCGAGATGAAGATCGTGGACGACGACGAGGCGGAACTCGCGCAAGACGGCGCAGCGTTCGGCCGGCTCAAGGTGCGCGGGCCGTGGGTGTGCAGCGCCTATTTCGAGGAAAGCGAGTCGGCGAGCCACGACGCCGAGGGCTGGATGGATACCGGCGACGTGGCGACCATCGACCGGGACGGTTTCCTGCGGGTGACCGACCGCAGCAAGGACGTCATCAAGTCGGGCGGCGAATGGATCAGCTCGATCGAGCTGGAGAACGTCGCCGTCGGACATCCGGACGTCGTCGAGGCCGCATCGATCGGCATCGCCCATCCGAAATGGAACGAACGCCCGCTGCTGCTGGTCGTCCGCCGCGAGGGCAGCGCGCTGACCCGCGACGAGATGCTCGCCTATTTCGACGGCAAGGTCGCCAAGTGGTGGGCGCCGGACGACGTGGTGTTCGTGGACGAACTGCCCCACACCGCCACCGGCAAGCTGCTCAAGACCCGGCTCCGCGAGGACTACAAGAACTACGCGCCGACGACGGCGTGACCGGCCGCCGGGCGCGCCCTCACGCGGCCGCCAGGACGCACCGGTAGACTTGGCGATCGACGTTGCCGCCCGACAGCACCACCCCGACCGTCTTGCCGGCCATGCGGCCGCGCTCCTGCAGGAGACCCGCCAGCGCGGCGGCGCCAGCGCCCTCGGCGACGTTGTGCGTATCGGTGTAATAGGCGCGCATCGCTTCCGCGATCTCGTCCTCGGACACGACGACCACGCGCGCCGCGCCCCGGTTGATTACGTCCACCGCCTCGGCCACCGGAACCCGGCAGGCGAGGCCGTCGGCGAACGTATCCGCGGCGTTGGTCGCGACCGGCTCGCCGCGCGCGAAGGACAGCGCGTAGCAGGGCGCGTCCTCGGCGCAGACGCCCACCACCTCCGTCGCCGCCCCCAGCGCATCGCGGACGTCGATCATGCCGCAGATGCCCGAGCCCTGCCCGATCGGGACGTAGACCGCATCGAGGGCGGGAGCCGCGGTCAGGAATTCGAGGCTGTAGGAGGCGGCGCCGAGGACGATGTCGGGATCGAACGGCGGCGCCAGATGCAGGCCGCGCGCGGCCGCGAGCTCGCGCGCATGCTCCAGCGCCGCCTGGAAGTCGCGCCCGTGCTCGACGAGCCCGGCGCCGAAGGCCCGCATCGCGGCGTTCTTCTCGACGCTGTTGCCATGAGGAACGACGATCGTCGCGGGGAGGCCGGCGCGCGCCGCGGCGAAGGCGACGCTCTGCCCGTGATTCCCGCGCGTCGCGGCGATCACCCCGGCGACGCCGGGTTCGCGCCGGCGGAGGGCGGCCATGTAGACGAGGCCGCCGCGCAGCTTGAACGCGCCGATCGGCGTGTGGTTCTCGTGCTTGACCCAGACTTCGGCGCCGACGCGCGCGGCCAGCAGCGGCCATGGATATTGCGGCGTCGGCGGCATCGCGTCGTGGACCGTCCGGGCCGCGGTCCGGAACGCTTCGAGGCTGGTCATGTCGTCCTCCCCGGCGCGCATCCTGGTAGCCCGCCGCGGCGGCTGTCAAACGCCGCGGCGGCGGAAGGGTTGGGTCGGACGCGCCGCATCCGCTACCATCGCCCACCGCCGCCCCCAGCTGCGATCCGCGGAGAAGCCCGCAGATGCTGCGCAACGCCAGCCCGACGCTCGATTTCGATCTGGGCGAAACCGCGGAGCTGCTCCGCGACTCGGTGACCGGCTTCGCCGCGGCCGAGATCGCGCCCCGCGCCGCGGCGATCGATCGCGACAACGACTTCCCGGCCGATCTGTGGCGCAAAATGGGCGCGCTCGGCCTGTTGGGCATCACCGTCGAGGAAGACCATGGCGGAGCCGGCATGGGCTATCTCGAGCACGTCGTGGCGCTGGAGGAGATCAGCCGCGCCTCCGCCTCGGTCGGGCTGAGCTATGGCGCGCATTCCAACCTCTGCGTCAACCAGATCCGCCGCTGCGGCAGCGAGGCGCAGAAGCGGCGCTATCTGCCGCGGCTGATCTCGGGCGCGCATGTCGGCGCGCTGGCGATGAGCGAACCGGGCGCGGGTTCGGACGTGGTCTCGATGCGGACCCGCGCGGAACGGCGGGGCGACCGCTTCCTACTCGACGGCTCCAAGATGTGGATCACCAACGGGCCGGACGCCGACGTGCTGGTGGTCTACGCCAAGACCGATCCGGGCGCGGGTTCGGGCGGCATCACGGCCTTCCTGGTCGAGCGCGGCTTCGCCGGCTTCTCGACCGCGCCGAAGCTCGACAAGCTCGGCATGCGCGGCTCCAACACCTGCGAGCTGATCTTCGAGTCGTGCGAGGTGCCGGCCGACAACGTGCTCGGCGCGGTCGGCGGCGGCGCCGCCGTGCTGATGAGCGGCCTCGACTACGAACGCGCCGTGCTCGCCGGCGGCCCGCTCGGCATCATGCAGGCCTGCCTCGACGTGGTCATGCCCTATGTCCGGGAGCGCGAGCAGTTCGGCCGGCCGATCGGGGAGTTCCAGCTCGTCCAGGGCAAGCTCGCCGACATGTATACGGCGCTCAACGCCAGCCGCGCCTACGTCTACGCCGTGGCCCGGTCCTGCGACCGGGGCGGGGCCACGCGCAAGGACGCCGCCGGGGCGATCCTCTACGCCTCGGAACGGGCGACCCGGATGGCGCTCGAAGCGATCCAGCTGTTGGGCGGGACCGGCTACGTCAACGACACCCCGCCGGGCCGGCTGCTGCGCGATGCGAAGCTCTACGAGATCGGCGCCGGCACCAGCGAAATCCGCCGTATGCTGATCGGGCGCGAACTGTTCCGCGAATCGGCGTGATCCCCCGGCTTGTCCGGGAGGATCGACGAACCAATACTCCGGCGCGCCGGCCGGGGGGAGAGAAGCATGGCGAAGCGAAACGACCGGGCGATCGAAACGCCGGCCCGAATTTCTCACCCCGGCCACGGTCCGCGCGGCGGCGTCGCAATGACGGGGCGGGAGAGGGGCGCGGCGCGACGCGAGGAACCCCCGGAGCGCGTTCCGTCGACGCCGACGTCTTGACTCTCCGGCGCCGCAACGGCGCGCGCGACCGGACCGCGGCGGGCGGACCGTGCCCGTCCTGACCACCCGCATCGACCGGCGCTCGGACGAGTACGCCGGGAACGCGCGGGCGATGGCCGCCGCGGTCGAGGCGCTGCGCGCCGCCGTCGCCCGCATCGAGCAAGGGGGCGGCGAAGAGGCGCGCCGGCGCCACGTCGCGCGCGGCAAGATGCCGCCGCGCGAACGGGTGGCGAAGCTGCTGGACCCCGGCGCGCCGTTCCTCGAACTGTCGCAGCTCGCCGCCCATGGGGTCTATGACGACGACGCGCCGTCGGCCGGGATCATCACCGGCATCGGGCCGGTCGCGGGCCGGGAATGCGTGATCGTCGCCAACGACGCCACGGTCAAGGGCGGCGCCTATTTTCCGCTGACGGTGAAGAAGCACGTCCGCGCCCAGGAAATCGCGCGCGAGAACCGCCTGCCCTGCATCTATCTCGTCGATTCGGGCGGGGCCAACCTGCCGCGCCAGGACGAGGTGTTCCCCGACCGCGATCATTTCGGGCGCATCTTCTACAACCAGGCGATATTGTCGGCGCAGGGCGTCCCGCAGATCGCCGCGGTGATGGGATCCTGCACCGCGGGCGGGGCTTACGTGCCGGCGATGTCGGACGAGGCCGTCATCGTCCGCCGCCAGGGGACGATCTTCCTGGGCGGCCCGCCGCTGGTCAGGGCGGCGACGGGCGAGGCGGTCTCGGCCGAGGAGCTGGGCGGGGCCGACCTGCATTCGCGCGTCTCGGGCGTCACCGACCACTATGCCGAGAACGACGCGCACGCGATCGCCATCGTCCGCCGCATCGCCGCCAATCTCGACCGCCCGAAGCGGATCGACCTCGCCATCCGCCCGCCGGCGGATCCGGCGCACGACCCGGCCGAGCTCGACGGCGTCGTTCCCGGCGACCACCGCAAGCCGTTCGACATGCGCGAGGTGATCGCGCGTATCGTCGATGCGAGCGAATTCGACGAGTTCAAATCCCTCTACGGCGCGACCCTGGTCTGCGGCTTCGCGCATATCTGGGGCTATCCCGTCGGAATACTCGCCAATAACGGGATTTTGTTCTCCGAGTCGGCGCTCAAGGGCGCGCATTTCATCGAACTATGCTGCCAGCGCCGCATCCCGCTGGTGTTCCTGCAGAACGTCACCGGCTTCATGGTCGGGCGCAAATACGAAGCCGGCGGCATCGCCAAGGACGGGGCCAAGCTGGTGGCCGCGGTGGCCTGCGCGCGGACGCCCAAATTCACCGTCATCGTCGGCGGCTCGTTCGGAGCCGGCAATTACGGCATGTGCGGGCGCGCCTACGGGCCGCGCCTCCTGTTCATGTGGCCCAACGCCCGCATATCGGTGATGGGCGGCGAGCAGGCGGCCAACGTACTCGCCCGCATCCGCCGCGACGCCGCCGAAGCGCGCGGCGAATCCTGGAGCGAGGCGGAGGAGGAAGCCTTCAAGGCGCCGATTCACGCACAATACGAAACCCAGGGCCACCCCTTCTACGCCAGCGCGCGGCTGTGGGACGACGGCGTCGTCGAGCCTCGCCAGACCCGCGACCTGCTGGGTCTGGGCATCTCCGCCGCCCTCAACGCCCCGATCGAAGCCACCGCCTTCGGCGTCTTCCGCATGTAGGCGAAGGGCGCATGTAGGCGAAGGGCGATGGCGAAACGCATGTCCGCACCCCCGTTCGAGAGCGTTCTGATCGCCAATCGCGGCGAGATCGCCTGCCGCGTCGCCGCCAGCTGCCGTCGGCTCGGCATCCGGACCGTGGCGGTCTATTCCGAAGCCGACGCCGGGGCGATGCACGTGGAGGCGGCGGCCGCGGCCCGGGCGATCGGACCCGCGCCGGCGCGCGAGAGTTATCTCCGCATCGACGCGATTCTCGACGCGGCGCGCGCTTCGGACGCCCGGGCGATCCATCCGGGCTACGGTTTCCTGGCGGAGAACGCCGACTTCGCCGAAGCCTGCGCCGCCGCGGGCATCGTCTTCGTCGGCCCGCCGCCCGAGGCGATCCGCGCCATGGGCTCGAAGAGCGCCGCAAGGCGGCTGATGCGCGACGCAGGCGTCCCCGTACTCCCCGGCTATGACGGCGAGGAAGGGAACGAGGCGGCCTTGCGCGCGGCCGCCGCCCGGATCGGCTATCCGCTGCTGGTCAAGCCGAGCGCCGGCGGCGGCGGCCGCGGCCTCAGACGGGTGGAGCGGGAGGAGGAGCTCGCCGCGGCCATCGGCGCGGCGCGGCGCGAGGCGGCGGCCTCGTTCGGCGACGACCGGCTGTTGCTGGAGCGCTGCCTCGACCGCGCGCGGCATATCGAAGTGCAGGTTTTCGCCGACCGCGACGGCAACGCGATCCAATTGGGGGAGCGCGACTGCTCGGCGCAGCGGCGCTATCAGAAGGTGGTCGAGGAGGCGCCGGCGCCGGGCCTCGCGGCGGCGACGCGGGCGGCGCTGGGCGAAGCGGCGGTCGCCGCGGCGCGCGCCGTCGGCTATGTCGGGGCGGGCACGGTGGAGTTCCTGCTCGACCCGGCGGGCGGGTTCCACTTTCTGGAGATGAACACGCGGCTCCAGGTCGAGCATCCGGTCACCGAGGCGGTCACCGGGCTCGATCTGGTCGAATGGCAGATCCGCGTCGCCGCCGGCGAGGCGCTGCCCTGGACCCAGGCGGACGTCCGCGCCGAAGGACACGCGATCGAAGCGCGCATCTACGCCGAAGACCCGGCGCAGGGCTTCGCCCCGGCGGCGGGGACGGTGGCGCATCTGCGTCTTCCTCCGGAGGCCGGCGGGGTGCGCATCGACCGCGGCGTGCGGCAGGGCGACGCGATAACGCCGCATTACGACCCGATGATCGCTAAGTTGATCGTCCACGGCGACGACCGGGCCGATGCGCTGACGCGGCTGCGGACGGCCCTGGACGGGTTCGAGATCGCCGGGATCGCCACCAACCTGGCGTTCCTCGCCCGGCTCGCCGCCCACCCGTCCTTCGCCGATGGCGCGGTCGATACCGGCTTCGTCGACCGCGCGGCCGAGGCGTTGACGCCGCCGGCGGAGCGGGCGCCGCCGGACGTCCTCGCCGCGGCGGCGCTCGCGGTGGCGCATGAGCGGGCGACGGCGGCGCGCGCGCGGGCGGCGCAGCGGGGCGATCCGCACTCGCCCTGGTCGGCGGCGCGCGGCTGGCGGCTCAACGGCGACGCGCGCGAGGAGATCGCCTTCGTCGATTGCGACGGCGCGGCGACGGTGACCGTCGCGGGCGACCGGCTTGAACTCCCGGACGGCGCCGTTTCGGCGCGGCTGCTGCGGCCCCCGGCCGACGGACGTCTGGCGGCCGAGATCGACGGCCGGCGAATTACGGCGAACGTGGTCCGATACGGCGACGAGATCGCCGTCTTCGCCGGCGCCGCGCGGGGGCGGCTGACGCTGCGCGACCCCGTAGCCGACGCCGAGGCGGAGGCCGCCGACGCGGACGCCGGAGCGCCGACCGCGCCGATGCCCGGCGTCGTGGTCGCCGTGACGGCGCGGCCGGGGGCGGAGGTCGCGGCCGGCGCCGCGCTGGTGGTGATCGAAGCGATGAAGGTCGAGCACACCATCCGCGCGCCCGCCGCCGGCGTGATCGAGGCGGTCCACGTCCGGGTCGGCGACGCCGTGGACGAAGGCGCCGAGCTGGTCGGGTTCCGACCGACGGCGGGTGGGGGGCGGCTTGCGCCGCCCGGGGATCGTTGATCTACTGCGGGCGTTTCCGGCCCCGGCCGTCGCGGCCGGAGGCCTGGGCGTGCGGAGAGCGCGGTGAACGGATCCCGAGTCCCGGTCATCGACATCGGCGGCTTCGACGACGGCGGCGCGGCGCGGGCCGGAATCGTCCGGAGCGTCGCCCGGGCGGTCGAGGAGATCGGGTTCCTGACCGTCGTCGGGCACGGCGTGCCGCGCGCGCTGATGGCGGAGACCACCGCGCAATACCGCGCCTTCTTCGATCTGCCGGTCGAGGTGAAGGCGAGATGCGCCAACGCCTCGCAGAACGTCAATCGCGGCTATATCGCCTATGGAATGGAGTTCGTCGCGGCGTCGCACGGCGAATCCACGCCGCCCGATTTCCGCGAGACCTTCGCCATCGGCCGGTTCGACCTGGGCGACGACCCCTACTACGCCGCGCCCGAGGCGGGCTACGCCTACGAACCCAACCTGTGGCCCGACGGGCTCGCCGGCTTCGCCGACACGCTCAAGACCTATTATCGCGCCATGGAGGCGCTCAACCGGCGGACGCTCCGAATCTTCGCGACCGCCCTGGCGCTGGAGGAAGACTTCTTCCTCGACAAGTTCGACCGGCATGCGAGCGTCCTGCGCGGGATCGACTATCCCGAGCAGACCGCGCCGCCCGCCCCCGGACAGCTGCGCTGCGGCGCGCATTCCGATTTCGGCAGCCACACCTTCCTGCTGATCGACGACGCGCCGGGCGGGCTCCAGACGCTCGACCGGGCCGGGCGCTGGATCGACGTGACCCCGCCGCCGGGATCCTTCGTGGTCAATATCGGCGATCTCACGATGCACTGGACCAACGACCGCTGGCTGTCGAACCTGCATCGCGTGGTCAATCCGCCGCCCGACGCCAAAGCCGGCACGCGCCGCCAGTCGATCGCCTTCTTCGTCCAGCCGAACTACGACGCGCCGATCGAATGCATCGAGACCTGCCGGAGGCCGGGCGAGCCGCCCAGGCATCCGCCGGTCAAGGCGTGGGAGCATCGTCACGCCAAGCTCAGCAGCACGACGAAGGCGCGGAATGGCTGAACCGCGGCCGGCCGGGGAATCGCCGTCGCCGGCGGATGCGGCTCGCGCCGTCGCCGGGCTGCTGGTCGAGCGCAAGCAGACGGTGGCGGTCTCGGAGTCGGCGGCCGGAGGGCTGATCTCGGCCGCGCTGCTGTCGCTGCCGGGCGCGTCGGCGTATTTCCTGGGCGGCGGCGTGATCTATACGCGCGATGCGCGGCGCGGCCTGCTGGGCTTCCCGGCCGGGCAGGCGGCGGCGCGCGGGGCCACCGAGGCGCACGCCCTCGCGACCGCCCGCGCGGTGCGCCGACGACTGGGCGCCAGCTGGGGGCTCGGCGAAAGCGGCGCCGCCGGCCCCGAAGGCAACCGCTACGGCGACCCGCCGGGCCATGTCTGCCTCGCCGTCGCCGGGCCGGCGGAGCGGACGGCGACGCTGGCCACCGGGCTCGCCGGGCGCGAGGCCAACATGCGAGCCTTCGCCGGTCACGCGCTGGCGTTTCTGGAGGCGACGATCCGGGCCGGGGCGGCCCGCGGCGCCGGCGAGGTCGCCGTCTACGGCCTGAAGAACTGCGCCGCCTGCCGCAAGGCGCTCGACCGGCTCGCGGCGGAGGGAATCGCGCACCGGTTCCACGATCTGCGCGCGGACGGGCTGGAGCCGGCCCGGCTCGACGCCTGGATCGACGAGCTGGGCTGGGAGGCGTTGTTGAACCGACGCAGCGCCACTTGGCGGCAATTGCCGGCGCCGGCGCGCGCCGTCGCGGATGCGGCGGCCGCGGCGGCGCTGATGCGCGCCCATCCGGCCCTGATCAAACGGCCCGTATTCGATCTCGGCGGGCGATGTCTGGTCGGTTTCGGCGACTCCCAGATGGCGGCCCTGCGCGCCGCCGGGTGACGGCCGGGGGATCGACGCGCCGGATTCGACGCGCTTGCATCGGGAAACGGGAGACGCCAGGATACGGGAGCTGGACCATGCGGGAGAGAAGCCAGCCATGTCGAAGAATCGAGGGACGGTGGAACTGCGCAGCCGCGCAGAGGGAACGGAAACGTTCAACATGCGAGAAAGGAGGCAGCCATGTTTACGTCAGGCATGACTACACAGCCGCGCAGCGGGGACGGAAACGTTCCAACCAAGCTAACCATCTCCGACACGCTAAAACCACCGCCGAGGCCCAAGGACAATGAGCGAGCAAAAGAAAAAGAGGGCTGACCTGGACGGCGAGCATTGGGACTTGCTGTTCGGGACGCGGCGGTCGATCCGGTATCATCTCCGGCGGCAGCGCTTCCTGGATAGGTGGCACAGATGGGGGGCTTTGTTCACGACCGTCGCCGGATCGGCGACGGTCGCTTTCCTGCTGGCGCAATACGAGCACGCTTCGATGGCGGCGGCGGCGCTGACGGCGTTTTTCGGCGCGTTCGAGGTCGTATTCGCGCCGGCGCGGTTGGCGCGGGACCATAACGGTCTGGCGCGGGAATTCATTGCGCTGGAGAAGGAACTGATCCGCGCCGAGGGCGCGCTCGACGACGGGCGGTTGCAGGAACTCCGGGCGGCGCGTCTCGACATCGAGGCGAAGGAGCCTCCCGCCTTGCGTGTGCTCGACGCCATGTGCCATGACGAGTTGGCGCGCGCCATGGGGTTGGGCGACGACGAACGCTCCAACGTGACCTGGCTCCAGCGGCTGTTCGCCAACCTCTTCGACATTTCCGAACCTCGGATCCGGAAACGCGGCGAATTGTCTCCGACGCGGGGTTGAACGGGCCCTATGCCGGGGCCGCGGCCATGCGCGGCGTCGGCCGGTCGTCCATGAAGATCTGCGCGATGCCGGCGGCGACGCCGATGGCGACGCCCAGCTGCCAGGCGAGATCGTAGGAGCCGAACGCATCGAACAGCAGCCCGCCGCCCCAGGCGCCGACGAAGGAGCCGGCCTGATGGCTGAGGAAGGCGATCCCGGAGAGGGTCGCGACGTGGCCCAAGCCGAAAATCTGCACCACGAGGCCGTTGACCAGCGGCGCCACGCCGAGCCATAGCAGCCCCATCACCGCGGCGAAGACCAGCGTCGTCGCCGGCGACGGCGGCAGCAGGAAAAACACCACGATGGTCAGCGAGCGCAGAATGTAGACGACGCCCAGCAGGACGTGCTTGGGGAATCTCTGCCCGAGCCAGCCCAGCAGGTAGCAGCCGGCGGCGTTGAAGCCGCCGATGACCGCCAGCGCCTGCGCGCCGAGCTCGGGCGGTTGGCCGCAGAGCGCCAAATAGGCGGGAAGATGGGTGGACAGGAACACCAGCTGCAGGCCGCAGACGAAGAAGGACACCGCCATGACGATATAGCCGCGGTGATGCGCCGCCTCGGCCAGCACCTGGCGAAGCGACAGATGCCGCTCCAGCCCGTGCAGGCCCGCCGGCGCGCCGAAGCGCGGCCGGTCGCCGGCGCCGCTGAAGAAGGCCGCGGGCAGCATCACCGCGCACAGGCCGAGGAAGCCGATCATCGCCATGTGCCAGCCGGCCTCCGAGATCAGGACCTGGGCCAGCGGCGCGGCGACGAAGGTGCCGATCGAGCCGGCGGCGGAGACCGAACCCAGCACGACGCTGCGCCGGGCCGCCGAGACGGCGCGGGCGGTCGCCGCCAAAGCGAGGTTGAGCGCCGTGCAGGCGAGGGCCAACCCGATCATGACGCCCAGGCCCAGGATCAACAGCAGCGGGCCGGTCGCGAGCATCGTCACGGCGAGGCCGGCGGCGAACAGCAGCGTGCCCAGGACGGTCACCATCCGGCAGCCGAAGCGGTCGGCGACTGCGCCGATCGCGGGCTGGCTCAACCCCCAGACGATGTTCTGCACCGCGATGGCGAGGGTGAAATCGGCGACGGTGACGCCCACGTCCTGGGTGACCGGCGTGACGAACAGGCCGAAGCTCTGCCGCATGCCCATGCTCATGGTCAGCATCACGCTCGCGCCCGCGAGCACGGAGACCGTCTGCGCGTTGGTGTAGCCGGCCCCGTTGAGGGCCGTCCGGCGGCGGGGCTCCGATCCGGCCCGGGAAGACGTCGGGTCGTTCACCCGCGATCCCCGGCTACGGCCCGTCGGACTCGTCGTAATAGTGGCTTTCGAGCAGGACGCAGCCGCCCTCCGACTTGAACGGGCCGTGCAGGGCGCCGGGCGGGCGGCAGGCGTAGGTGTTGGGGGCGAAGCGCTCCCCGCCCTCGCCGTTGGCGTCGTTGCCGACCGTGAGATCGCCCGAGACCTGCCATACCTCCTCCCAATAGTCGTGCACGAACGGCTCGGTCGAATAGGCGCCGGCTTCGATCCGCAGCAGGCGGGTGCGGCCGCCGGTCTTGTTCTCCTCGTCGAGGAACCCGGTCAGGATCTTGTGGCTGAACCCCGGCGGATAGCCCGGGACGAGTTCGAAACCGTCGTCGAGCGCTATGGGGTGGAACTCCCGGTGGTCCTTGTTGACGGGCACGGCGATTCTCCCTTTCCGACGTCATTCCGAGACCGGCAGCGCGCGGACGTCGTAGCCGTGCGCGATACGCCGGCGCAGCACCGGATCCTCGATCTCGAACTCGAACCGCGCCGCCGCCGCGACCCCGCCCTGCACGGCGAGGGTGCCGCCGAACATCGCGGTACCGGCGGGAAGCCGGGCGGCGCCGTTGAACGAACGGGCGATCAGGTCTTCGGGCGGGCGCATGGCCGCGACCGCCCCTTCCTGATACAGGCGCCGGTCGCCGTCCTCGACCGCCCAGGAGCGCAGCAGCAGCTCGTCCCAATGGCCGGCGACGTCGGCGTAGCGCCATGCCTCGGGCGCCACCGGCTTGGCGCAGATCTGTTTGGACACGGTGACGGAATAGGCCTCGACCTTGCGGTCGGTGTGGTCCGAACCGACCCCGACGACCATGCCGTCCGGCGTCCCGATCAGGACGAACTCGACCTCGCCGCTCGAATCGGCGCCCGGAACCTCGATCGCCCCGCCCGTCGTCAGCAGCGAGGCGGCGAGGCGGTAGAAGCACGGAACGAGTCCGGGCCGGGGAACGCCGATCTCCTCGAGCTCGGCGATGTGCTTCTCGACCGCGGCCGCGTCGCGGCCGGTCCAGCCGGCGACGATCAACGACCGGACCGCGGCCGGCGAAACTTCCTGGATCGTCATCGTTTCCGGCGCAAGGTGGACCCGAGATTCGCGCCGGCGCCGGTCGCCCGGACCGTCCGGCGATCCGCGCATCATATCCCCCGGCGCCGAGCGACGATAGCCCGGCCGGCGCGGTTGCGCGCGGCCGTCGGCGGCTCGGAGGCCGTTCGAGAAAACATGCGCGAACCGCCCGCGCTGGACAGGAGCCGGCCTTACTCGAACCGGGCTTCGTTCAACCGCCAGTAGACGTCGGTTCCCCGCAACGCCTTGTTGTCTTTCGTATAATCGAAGGGGGTCTCGCCGGCATCGATCAACGCCGCAATCATCGCCAGGGCGTATGTCGGAATGGCGAGCATGGTCAGGTTCCGCAGCACCCGATCAGATCGAGAATCCCGCTTATCCATGAAAGTCGTCTCTGGCGAGAAGGCGTCGTCCGAAATGGATTCCCGCTTTCGAGTGTGTGAAGAAACCCTTGGCGTATCCGCCTCGAGCCGATGGCCTTCCCGGGGCCAGTGTCCCGGGGGGGGGCCCCCTCGTCATTCCCGCGAAAGAGCGTGTGAAGAAATCCCGAGACGTCCGCGTGGGCGTCGGTTCAGCCGACCAAGCGCGCGAAATTCCCGGGCGCGTGGGAATGACGGGAGAGGCTTGTAGCGACGGCCCGAGGGAGGCCGTCGCGGCCCCCTCTCTCGTCATTCCCGCTTTCGAGCGTGTGAAGAACCCCTTGGCGTTTGGGATGGGTCGTGATTCTGTGGGTTGGTCGTTGGTTTGTGAGGGAGGGTTGTTATGTCGGTTGTGGGAGGTGCTCGCTGCATGCGCCCGGATCGTCATCAGTTGGAGTGGCGGATGGTGGATTTGGATGGGACGCTTGCGCCGGATCATCGGGCGCGTGTGGTTTGGGGTTTCGTGTCGGGCATGGATCTGAGCGCGTTTTATGCGCGGATCGGTTCTCGTGAGCATGGTTCGGGTCGGCCTGCGGCGGACCCTGCGGTTTTGTTGGCGTTGTGGCTGTACGCGACGTTGGAGGGAGTGGGTTCGGCGCGTCGTCTTGCGCATCTGTGCGAGAGTGACATGGCGTATCGGTGGCTGTGTGGAGGTGTGCGAGTGAACTACCATGGTCTGAGCGATTTCCGGGGTGGGCATGGGGCTGTGCTGGATGGTCTATTGAGCGAGCAGGTTGCGGCGCTTGTGGCGTCGGGGATGGTGAGTTTGGAGGAGGTGGCGGTTGACGGGACGAAGGTTCGAGCGAGCGCGGGTTCGGGTTCGTTTCGCGGCGAGCGGGGTTTGTCGGGCTACGAGGCGGCGGCGCGGGAACGGGTTGCGGCGCTGAGGTCGGAGTTGGCGAGCGATCCGGCGGCCGGGTCGCGGCGTCTTCGCGCGGCGCGGGCGCGGGCCGAACGCGAGCTTGCGGAGAAGGTTGCGGCGGCGCGGAAACAGCTTGCGGCGTTGCGCGCGGAGAAGGCGGGGCGGTCTCGGACGCACAAGAAGGCGGAGAAGAAGAAGCCGGGGCCGAAGGTCTCGACGACGGATGCGCAGGCGCGCCGGATGCGGTTTGCCGACGGCGGTGTGGGGGCGGGGTACAATCTCCAATTGGCGGTGAGCACCGATAGTCACGTCATTGTGGGGGTCCAGGAGACGGATCGTCGCAACGACGCGGGTTTGGCGGGTTCGATGGTTGAGCAGATCGAGCGGCGCTATGGCGCGCGCCCGGCGCGCTTGCTGGCGGATACGCGCTATGCCGCGCGCAAGGACGTGCTGGCGTTGGGTGGGAAGGGGGTGGAGGTTTACACGCCGCCGGCTCCGGTGAAACAGGCGGCGAAGGCCGAGAGCGTGCGCCGTCGTGAACGCGGACGCGCCGGCGAACCGGTTGCGTTGCAGGCTTGGCGCGCCCGCATGGCGAGCGAGGCGGGGCAAACGATCTATCGTCGTCGCATGAGGGTCGAGGGGGTCAATGGCGTCGTCAAGCAACGGGGATTGGGCCGCCTTGTGGTCCGCGGGCTTGCCAAGGTGCGGGCGGTGGCGTTGCTGCACGCTCTGGCGCACAATCTGTGGCGCGGTCATCGGCTCGCCTGTATGGCCGGATGAGCATCGCAACCCGCCCTGCCGCCGCCCCGCCCCTTGCCCGACCCATGCCGGGAGCGGCTTGAAACCCGCCGCCGCGCACGACCGCCGCCGCGCCGGACGAACCCACCACCCAACGCCCTAACCCGCCGCCGCCGCACGACCGCCACACCGAACCGGCAGGGTCCTATCCCTAACGAACGCCAAGATTCCTTCACACGCTCGAAAGCGGGAATCCATATTCGTATCTCGATTCCTGTTTCCGTCGGGACGAGGGGCCTGTGACGACGGCCCGGGAAGCCGTCGGTCGAGGCGGATACGCCCAAAGACCCGTCCTTTCCCGCCATGGATTCCCGCTTTCGCGGGAATGACGAGGGGGGGGCGCGACGGCCTCCCTCGGGCCGTTGTCACGGGCCTCCCTCGTCATTCCCCCGCTTTCGCGGGGGCAGGCTCCGCGCGCTCGGAGACTTCGCGCGCTTGGTCGGCTGAACCGACGCCCACGCGGACGTCTCGGGATTTCTTCACACGCTCTTTCGCGGGAATGACGGAGGGGGGCTGCGATGACGGGCGAAGGAAGCCATCGGCTCGAGGCGGACGCCAAGGACCTGTCCTTTCCCGTCCTGGATTCCCGCTTTCGCGGGAATGACGAGGGGGGCTGTGACGACGGTCCAAGGGAGGCCGTCGGTCGGGACGGATACGCCCTAGGACCCGTCCTTTCCCACCATGGATTCCCGATGACGGGGGACGAGGGGGAGCTGTAACGACGGCTCGAGGCGGATGGGTCAAGGACCTGTCATTTCCCGCTTCTGCCGCGCGGCGGGGCGGTCGTAGGATGGGCGCATGCTCGAACCCGGTATGCTCGTCTTCGTCGCATCGACCTTTTTGATCGCCGGGGCGATCAAGGGGCTGGTGGGGCTCGGGCTTCCGACCGTCTCGCTGGCGTTGCTCACGGTGACCGTCGGCTTGCAGCCGGCGATGGCGCTGCTGCTCGCGCCTTCCTTCGCAACCAATGCATGGCAGGCCTTCGCCGGCGGCGACGCGCGGGCGCTGGCGGCGCGGTTGTGGCCGTTCCTGCTGACGGCGATGCCGGCGGTCTGGGTGGGCGTGCTGGTGCTGGGCGCAGCGGACGTGCGGCTGTTGTCGGCGATGCTGGGCGTCCTTACGGTCGTCTACGCGCTGATCGGGCTGCGCCGCCCGAGACTGTCCTTTCCCCGGCGCGCGGAGGGATGGGCGAGCCCCCTGCTGGGAACCACGAACGGCTTGCTCACCGGGATGACCGGCTCGTTCGTGTTGCCGGGCGTGCCCTATTTCCAGGCCCTCGGCATGCGCCGCGACACGTTCATCCAGGCGATCGGCATGCTGGCCCTGGCGTCCACGGTGGCGCTCGGCCTTTCGCTCGGCGGACAGCGCTTCCTGACCGCGGACCATGCGATGGCGTCCGCAATCGCGACCGTCCCGGCGGTCGCCGGGATGGGGTTGGGCCAGCTGCTCCGCCGGCGGATACCCGAAGAGGGGTTCCGGCGCGTGTTCCTGCTGGCGTTGCTGGGCCTCGGGGCGGCGATCGTCGTCCGGTCGGCGCCGTGACGTGGGACCCGGCGGCGACGGGCGACGCGGCGACGGGCGACCCGGCCGAAGCGCTGCGGCGCGTGTTCGGCTTCGACTCGTTCCGCGGCCGGCAAGGCGAGGTGATCGCCGAGATTCTGCGCGGCGGCGATGCGGTGGTCGTCATGCCCACGGGCGCGGGGAAATCCCTGTGCTACCAGGTTCCGGCGCTGTGCCGGGACGGGCTCGCCGTCGTCGTCTCGCCGCTGATCGCGCTAATGCGGGACCAAGTGGAGGGGTTGCGCCAGCTGGGAGTGCGGGCGGCGGCGCTCAACTCGACGCTCTCGCCCGGCGAGGCGGCGGCGGTCGAGCGGGCGATGCGCGAGGGCGGTCTCGATCTCGTCTACGTCTCGCCCGAACGGCTGCTGAGCGACGCCTGTCTGGCGCTGCTCGACCGCTGCCGCATCGCCCTGTTCGCCATCGACGAGGCGCATTGCGTCTCGCAATGGGGGCACGACTTCCGGCCGGAATATCTTCAGCTCGCCCGGCTCGGCCAGCGCTATCCCGGGCCGCCCCGCATCGCGCTGACCGCGACCGCCGACGAGCCGACGCGGTGCGACATCGCGGAGCGGCTCGAGCTGAAATCCCCCCGCCTGTTCGTCTCCGGCTTCGACCGGCCCAACATCCGCTACCGGGTCGCCGCCCGGGACGGGCCGGCCGGGCAGCTGCGCCGGTTCATCGAGGACGAGCATGCGGGCGAGGCCGGCATCGTCTACTGCCTGACCCGCGCCCGGGTCGAGGAGGTCGCCCGCTGGCTGCAAGGCGTCGGCCATCCGGCCCTGCCCTATCATGCCGGGCTGGACCGGTCGGCGCGCGACGCGAACCAGAGCCGCTTCGTCCGCGAGGACGGGATCGTCGTCGTCGCCACCATCGCCTTCGGCATGGGGATCGACAAGCCGGACGTGCGGTTCGTGGCCCATCTCGACCTGCCGCGCAGCCTGGAGGCCTATTACCAGGAAACCGGGCGCGCCGGACGCGACGGGCTGCCGGCCGATGCGTGGATGGTCTACGGAATGCAGGACGTGATCACCCACCGCCAGCTGATCGAGCGCGGCGACGCGCCGGACAACCGCAAGGCGGTGGAGCGCCGCAAACTCGAATCGCTGCTCGGCTACTGCGAGACGACGCGCTGCCGGCGCCAGGTGCTGCTGGCCCATTTCGGCGACGACTGCCCGCCCTGCGGCAACTGCGACACCTGCCTGGAGCCGGTCGAGAGCTTCGACGCGACCGAGGCGGCGCGGAAAGCCCTCTCCTGCGTCTACCGCACCGGCCAGCGCTTCGGCGCCGGCCACGTCATCGACGTGCTGCTGGGCGCGGACAGCGAGCGCATCCGGCGGCTCCGCCACGACCGGCTGTCCACCCACGGCATCGGCGGCGAGCATCCGCGCCCGCAATGGCGCGCGATCTTCCGCCAGCTGGCGGCCCATGGCTACCTGGTCCCCGACGCCGGGGGGCATGGCGGCCTCCGGCTGGGCGCCGACGCGCGGGCGGTGCTGCGGGGCGACCGCCCGGTGGTGCTGCGCCGGGATGCGGTCCGGGATGCGGGCCGGGGAGGCGGGCGCAAGGCGGCGGCCAAGCCGGGCAAGCGGACGATGCCGGCGGGGAATGCCGACGAGGCGCTGTTCGAGAAGCTGCGGGCGCATCGGATGGAGCTCGCCCGCGCCCAGGGCGTGCCGCCCTACGTGATCTTCCACGATACCGCCCTGATCGAGATGGCGATCGAGAAGCCCGGCGACCTGGCGGGGTTCGCGAAGATTTCGGGCGTGGGCCAGGCCAAGCTCGACCGCTACGGGGCGACGTTCGTCGCCGTCATCGCGGCGCATGCGGCGTCCGGCGCAGCAACGTAATGCAATCTTCGATTGCGATGGATCCGGCTGCGGAAACCGGCGCCGGACCGGCGCAGCCGCCCATGCCGAGCGGTGGGCGGGCGACGCGGGCCATGGACAGGGTAAGACATGCGCGTTAGGTTGCGCGTAGGTTACCTTCCGCGCGGTGGACCATGGCAGGCGTCGAAGAAGCGAACGGCCATCGACCCGTGGGCCTGTCGCACGTGCTGGATCCCTCGCTCGCCGCGGCGACCCGGCCCGATCCGGCGGCGCTGGGCTTCGATCTGGATTCGGCCCTCGAATCGGTGATGTCGTTGCAGGCGCGGGCGCCGGACGACGCCTTCAGCTCGTCCTATCTGGGAACCGAACGCGAGGGCAACGCGGTCGTCATCGACGAATCGGGCCTCGCTTTGACGATCGGCTATCTGATCGCCGAGAGCGAAACCGTGATGCTGGGCCGCATGGACGGCCGGGTCGCGCCCGCCCACGCGGTGGCCTATGACTACAAGACCGGATTCGGGCTGGTGCGCGCGGCGCAGCCGCTGGGGGTCAAGCCGATCGCGCTCGGCAGCTCCGCCGGCGTCGCCGAGGACAGCACCCTGATCGTCGCCGCGCGCGGCGGGCGCGGCCAGGCGATCAACGGGCGGGTGGTATCCAAGCGCGAGTTCGCCGGCTATTGGGAATACATGCTGGACGAGGCGATCTTCACCACGCCGCCGCACCCGCACTGGAGCGGGGCGGCGCTGATCGACCGCGGCGGCAGGCTGGTCGGCATCGGCTCGCTGTTCGTCCAGGACGCGGTGGAAGGCGCCGAGTCGAAGCCCGGCAACATGTTCGTGCCGATCGACCTGTTCCGGGCGGTCCATGACGACCTGATAACCCATGGCCGGTCGCCCGGACCGCCGCGCCCGTGGCTCGGCCTGTACAGCGTGGAGGCCCTGGGGCGGGTGCTGGTGACCTCGGTATCCGATGACGGGCCGGCGGACCGGGCCGGCGTCGAGGCGGGCGACGTGGTGCTCAGCGTGAACGGGACGAAGATCGGCTCGATCGCCCGGATGTATCGCGAATTGTGGAGTACGGGCGCCGCCGGCGTCGTCGTCGAGCTCGGGCTGATGCGCGACGACGCGCGCATCCGCGTCGACGTGGAGACCGCGGATCGCGAGTCGTTCATGAAGCGCCCACGCGCGCATTAGCCCGCGTTCCTCGCCCGGTCGGCCGTTCTTGCGCCGTCACGGCGTCCGCACAGCGATCTTCTTCGTGATCTCGTTGGAGACGGCGTAGATCCGGCGGGCGCGCGATCGGCGAAGCCTACGTATGGCCGTCGCCCGCCGCGTTCCGCCGACCCCGTCGCCGGCCGGGGCGGCGCTATTCGGCGGCGATCATCGGCTCCCGGACGCCGGCGTCGTCGAGTTCGCGGAGGGCCGGCATCACCTCGCGGGCGAACAGCTCCATGCTCTTGATCGTCAGGTCCGGGGGCAGGGTGGCGAACTGCATCATGGCGATCAGATAGCCGAGATTGGCCTCGCGGTGGAACCCGGCGATCTTCTTCCGCACCGTGTCGGGGCTGCCGATCACGGCGATATCGAGGTCGATCAGCGCCTGCGCCGATTGCGAGGACAGCAGCGATCCCTTGTGCTTCTGCACGTTCTTGATCGATTGCAGCGTCAGATATCCCGGCGGGATCAGCATCTCGACCGGGTAGCGCAGCAGCTTGTTGAAGAAGGTCTCGATATGCGGCCCGGCCTCGCGCACCGCCTGCTCGTCGGTCTCGGCGACGTAGACCGGCGCCGCCCAGCCGAGCTGGTCGGCGGTCGCGGTATAGCCGTATTTCTCGGCCTGCAGGCGGTAGGCGTTGAGGAACCGGCTCACCGCCTTGAACGGGCTGTAGGTCTGCATATAGACGTATTTGCGATCGGGATGCGCCGACCATTCGATCGTCTCGGTGGAGCCGAAGGACGGGATCCAGATCGGCGGGTGGGGCGTCTGGTAAGGCCGCGGCCAGGTGTTGACGTATTCGAAGTGGTAGTGCCTGCCTTCGAAGGCGAAGGGGCCGGTCTCGGTCCAGGCGCGGATCACCAGCTCGTGCGCCTCGTGGAAGCGTTCGTGCGAGAAGGCCGGGTTGGCCCCGAAGCTGTAATACTCGCAGCCGATGCCGCGCACCATGCCGCTGATCAGCCGCCCGCCGGTGATGCAGTCGATCATCGCGTGCTCTTCGGCGAGCGTCAGCGGGTGTTCGCGGAGCCCGAACGCGCTGCCCAGGATCGCGATCCTGGCGCGAGACGTGCGCCGGGCCAGGGCCGCGGCCATGACGACCGGCGAGGGCATCAGCCCATAGGCGTTCTGGTGGTGCTCGTTCACGCACAGCCCGTCGAACCCGAGCTCCTCGCCGTATTCGAGCTCGTCGAGATAGCGGTTGTAGAGGGCATGCCCCTTGGCCGGGTCGAAATAGCTGTTGGGCAGCACCACCCAGCAGGACTTGTAGGTCTTGTCGTAATCGAGATCGAGATCGGCATAGGGCATCAGGTGGAACAGATAGGTCTTCATGCGGCGGCTCCTTGCCGGTCCGGGCGGGTCATTCGGCGGCGACGGGTTCCGCCGGCGCGTCGTCGCCGAGATCGGCCAGAGCCGGCATCACCTCGCCGGCGAACAGCTCCATGTTCTTCCGCGTCAACGCCGCCGGCATGGTGCCGAACTGCAACAGGCACAGGAGATGGCCGATCCGCGCCCGGTCGTGGCATTCGGCGAGCTTGCGGCGCACGGTGTCGGGGCTGCCGGCGATGATCAGCCCCTCCGCCAGCATGTCCTCGATCCGCTTCTCGCCGGCGATGCTCGACCGGCGGCCGCGCATATGCTTCAGCGACTGCAGCGAGGTGTAGCCGGGCGGCAGCAGCATCTCCGGCGGGAAGCAGAGGAACTTGTTGTACAGCGCCTCGACATGCGGCCGCGCCTCGTCGATCGCCGCCTCGTCGGTCTCGGCGACGTAGATCGCGACCAGCCAGCCGAGCCGGTCGGACCGGGCGACGTAGCCGTGACCGGCGGCCGAGGCGCGATAGGCGTCCATGGCGCGGGCTACGGAGTCGAAGGAGGTGAAGGTCTGGAGATAGACGTAGCGGCGGTCGGGGTGAGAGGCCCAGGCGATGGTCTCCAGCGAGCCCGAAGACGGGCACCAGATCGGCGGGTGCGGCTGCTGGTAGGGCCGCGGCCACATGTTGACGTATTCGAAATGGTAATGCTTGCCCTCGAAGGCGAACGGGCCGGGCTCGGTCCAGGCGCGGACGATCAGCTCATGCGCTTCGTGGTAGCGCTCATGCGAGAAGGCCGGGTTGACGCCCATGCTGTAATACTCGCAGCCGATGCCGCGCACCATGCCGCTGATCAGCCGCCCGCCGGTGATGCAGTCGATCATCGCGTGCTCTTCGGCGACGGTCAGCGGATGCTCGCGCAGATTGAAGCCGGAACCCAGGATCGCGATCGTGGCCCGCCCGGTGCGCCGCGCCAGGGCGGAGGCGGTAACCACCGGCGACGGCATCAGCCCGTAGGCGTTCTGGTGATGCTCGTTCACGCACAGCCCGTCGAACCCCAGCTCCTCGGCGTATTCCAGCTCGTCCAGGTACCGGTTGTAGAGGGCATGCCCCTTGACCGGATCGAAATAGCTGTTGGGCAGCACCACCCAGGACGAGCGGTAGGTCTTGTCGAAATCGAGGTCGAGATCCGCGTAGGGCATCAGATGGAAGAAGTGACACTTCATGGCGCGTCCTCGCGGCTCGGCGGGCGGGCAGTATCCGCGTTTCGCCGTCTCTTGTCACCTTCGCCCCGGGCGCCGGTCGAAATAGCCGTTGGCGCGGTACCAGTCGGCGGCGTCCCGCAGCGCGTCCGCGCCGGGGCGGGGCGAATAGCCCAGCGCGGCGCGCGCCTTGGCGCTGGAGTAGAACATCGGCCGCCGCGCCATCCGCAGCGCATCGACGGTCAGGACGGGCTCCCTGCCGGTGACGCGCGCGGCCGCCTGCGCGGCCCAGGCGAGCGGCGTCAGCGGCGCCCGCGGCAGGCGGATGCGCGGCCGCCGGCGCCCCAGATGCGCGGCGAGCACGTCGATCATCTCGCGCAGCCGCATGTCGTCGCCGCCGAGGACGTAGCGCTCCCCGGCCGCGCCCCGCTCCGCCGCCAGCAGATGCCCGGCCGCTACGTCGTCGACATGGACGACGTTGAGTCCGGTGTCGATATAGGCGGGCATCCGGCCGCGTCCGAACTCGACGACCATCCGCCCGGTCGGGGTCGGCTTGACGTCGCGCGGGCCGAAGGGCGCGGCCGGGTTGACGGCGACGACCGGAACGCCGTCCTCGCGCGCGAGCCGCATCGCTTCCGCCTCGGCGAGGAATTTCGAGCGCTTGTAGGGGCCGATCATGTCGTCCAGGGCCGCAACGGCGGTCTCGTCGGCGGGCGCGCCGTCGGGGCGATGGCCGATCGTCGCCACCGAGCTGGTGTAGACGATGCGGCGGACGCCCGCCTCGGCCGCGGCGCGCAGCAGATCGCGCGTCCCGTCGACGTTGCCGCGATACATGGCCGCGGCGTCGCGCACCCACAGGCGATAGTCCGCGGCGACGTGGAAGAGCGCGTCGCAGCCCCGGACCGCGGCCCGGAGCGAGGCGGGATCGGCGAGGTCGCCGATGGCGGTCTCGCACGCCACGCCGGCGAGGTTGCGCGGATCGCTGGTCGGACGCATCAGGACGCGCACGCGGCGGCCGGCGGCGACCAGCGCCCGCAGGACCGCGGCGCCGACGAATCCCGACGCGCCGGTCAGCAGCGTCGTCACGCCGCCGGGTCCCGGCGCGGCGCCCGCAAGGCCATCAGCGCCGGCAGGACGACCATCGTGGCGAGCAGCGTAAACGCGATGGCGAGCATCAGCAATTCGCCCATGCTCGCCGTCCCGCGATGGCTCGACAGCGACAGGCTGCCGAACGAGCCGATCGTCGTGAGGGCGCTCAGCACCACCGCGCGCGGCGTGCTGGTCTCCGACAGCGAGGCGTCGCGCCGCGCCCGCAGGACGATGTGGATGCCGCCGGCCACGCCCAGCCCCATCAGCAACGGCAGGACGATCACGTTGGCGAAGTTGAACGGGATGTCGAGCGCGACCGACGCCGCGACCGTAAGCAGCCCGGCGAGGAGGACGGCGGCGAGGACCAGCAGCGTCTCGCGCAGGCTGCGCAGCAGCAGAAGCAGCATCGCGGTCACCGCAACCAGGGCGGTCAGCGCCGCCTGACGCACGGCCGCGGCGACCACCTTGCCCGATTCGACGATCTCGACCGGGGCTTCGGTCGCCGTCGGGACGACGCGGCGCACTGCGTCGACGAAACGGCGGAGCGCCGCGGCGTCGGCCAGATTCTCGGACGGGAACACCTGTATCCGGGCCGATCCGTCGGCGGCGAGATAGCGGGCGCGAAGGTCGGCCGGCAGGTCGTCGACGGTCACCGGCGCGGCGGCGAGGGCGAGCCGCAGCCGTTCGAGCCGGTCGGGCAGGAACCGCAACAGCGACCGTTCGAGCAGCGCCCGGGCCGCTTCGTCGTCGCCGATGCGGGCCAGTTCGGCATCGAGTCGACGCGCCGCTTGCCGCAGCGCCGGCGCCGTGCGCATGCCGGCGGCGAGCGCCAGACGTTGACGCAGCGCCGGGATCGCGCCGGCGCTGTCATGGCGTCCGCGCCCGTCCTGCGCGCGCGCGCCGGTCGCGCCTTCCCGGCGGTGCAGGATGGGGGCCAGGAAGACGGCCATCCCGTCGATGACGTCGAGCTTCCCGGCCTGGTCGTCGGGCGCCAGCTTGGCGAGGGTGACCGTGCGGTCGACCTCGGCGAGCCGGTCGAGACGCCGCGCGGCGCGCGCCGCGCTATCCAGGTCGGGCAGCATCGCCGAGATCGTATAGGGCGGGGCGCGGCTGTCGCGCGTCAGTTCGAGGAAGGCGCGCACCGACTCGGTCGCCGGATCCTTCAACGCGATCGGGTCGACGTCGAACCGCGCGGCCGGGGCCAGCGCCGCGGCGCCGACGCCGAGGGCCAGGGCGGCGGCGGCGATCGGCCGGCGGCGGCGGACCAACGCGGCGGCCGCGGCGCGGACGGGCCCGGCTGGGGCCGCGGGAGCCGCGCGGACCGGAAGCAGAGCGAGCAACGCCGGCAACAGGGTCAGGTTGGCGAACAGCGCGACGAACATGCCGGAGCCGGCGATCAGGCCGAGTTCCGAAAGCCCGGCGAAGTCGGTCGGGACGGCGGCGTAGAATCCGGCCGCCGCGGCCAGCGCCGCGAGGCCCAGCGCCCCGGCGACGCCCGCCGCGGCGCCGGGCAGCGCCTCCAGCGGTCCCAGCCCGCGCGCGGCCTCCTCCTTGTAGCGGAGGCCGAAATGGATGCCGAAATCCACCCCGAGGCCGATGAACAGGACCGCGAACGCGACCGAGATCAGGTTGAGATGTCCGATGGCGAGGGTCGTCAATCCGGCGGTCCAGACCAGCCCCGCGACCAGCGTGAGGAGCACCGCCGCCACCAGCCGCAGCGAGCCGAGACCCACGACCAGGAGCGCGCCGACCAGGAGCAGCGAAACCGCCCCGGCGAGGCGCGCCCCGCGCGCCACGCTCTCCAGCTCCTCGGTGGCGATGGCGGCGCTCCCGGTGAGCCGGACCGTCACCCCGCGGCCCGGATCCAGCCCCAGCGCCCGCGCATGCGCGCGCACCAGCTCCATCGCGCGCCGCGCCGGACGCAGGCTCCGATAGTCGATCTCGGGCTGGACGACGATGAACCGCCGCCGGTCGTCGGCGTCCGACGCCTTCCCCCGTATCAGATCGGACCAGGACAGCGGCCGGGGGGTCCCGTCGGCGACCGAGGCGGCGACATCGGCGATGCGCGCGACGACGTCGGCGAGGCCGGCGGGCGCATCGCCGCCGTCCGCGGCTTCGGCGAGCGCGCGGCCCAGGACGTCGAACAGAGCTGCGAGGCCGGGCTCGCGCGCGAGCCTCGCCAGCAACGGTTGCGCGTCCGCCAGCCGGTCCGCCAGCTCGGCGAGATCGTCGGCGTCGAGATAGAGGAGGCCGTTGCGGACGAAAAAGGGGTCGATCTCGGGCGCGTAGACGGTGTGGAAACGCGCGTCCCGCCGCAGCGCCCGGGCGAGCGCGGCGGCCGCGGCGTCGGCGCGGTCGGGGGAATCGCCGGTCAGCAGGACGACGAACGAGTCTTCGGCCTGCGGGAACGCCCGGTTATGCGCCCGGGCGTCGCGCTTGAACGGCAGGTCGCCGGCGATCAGGGCCGGCGTGTCGGTGTCGATCGCCAACCGGTCGAAGGTGTAGACCGCGGCGGCGGCCGTCAGGCCCGCCGCGGCCGCCAGGACGGCGACGGCGCGGCGCGCGGCGACGCCCACCCACCACGCGGCGGCGGCGGCGAACGCGCCGAGGGGGCCGCCCGACGCGCCCGGCGCGCGCATCAGCCGCGCCCGCGCCGCAGCAGGCGGCCGCCCTCCCGCAGCTGCCAGGCGATCAGCCCCGGAACGCCGTGCAGCAGCTCGCGCGCGCGCCGCACCAAGGCCAGAGCGAGGCTTACCTCGGGTCCCAGCCCGACGACCGACCCCAGCAGCACGAAGCCGCCCTCCTGGACGCCGAGCCCGCCCGGGATCACGAAGGCGGCGGCGCGGATCGCCTGGATCAGGCTTTCGATCATGAACGCTTCGACCAGTCCGATCGGGTGGCCGATGAAGTGGAGGCCGAGCCAGACTTCGCCGGTACCGGCGATCCATGACGCCATCCGCCAGGCCATCGACGGCGCGAGTCCGAACTTGCGGGCGTAGATCGCCGCCAATTCGCGGTCGAGGGCGGCCGCGCCGCCGACCAGTTCCAGCCAGCTGCGGCCGCGCGCGGCCAGCGCCGCCACGCGGCCGAGAATGCGGAACATGCCGACGTTCTGCAGCGCCAGGAAAACGCCGATCAGCCCGCCCATGACGACCAGGCCGGCGACGACCCCGGCGACCAGCCCTTCGCTCCCCGCCCCGCCCAGCCGGACCAGCGCCAGAATGCCCAGGATCGAGAACGCCACCTGCGCCAACGCGCCCAGCGTGAGGTCGCCGGTCACGGAGGCGCCGGCGACCGGCCCCGGCATACCGTCGAGCATCGCCAGGCGGGCCCGCACCAGATCGCCGCTCACCGGCGCGCCGGGGAGCAGGTTGTTGGCCGACTCGCCGACCCAGCGGATCCACAGCACCGACCCGAAGGAGAGCCGATGGCGCGCCGGCATGATCCGTCGCCAGCCCTCGGTGTCGCCGATCATGGGGACGAGGTGGAAGGCGGCGACCGCGAGCACCCCCCAACCGGCGGCGGCGGCGGCCCCGAACACGTCGCCGATCCCCTCATAGGCGATCAGCCCGAGAAACAGGGCGCCGCCGACGCCCAGGAACAGGAAGGTGGCGGCCGTCATGCGCGGCCTCGCCGCCGCCGCCGCGGACGGATCACCCGGCGGATCGCCGGGCGGCGGGCGGCCCGTGCGCCGTCCGCGCCGTCCGCGCCGTCCGCACGGCGTCGCGAACGACCCATGACAGAAACAGCGGCGCGCCGATTCCGGCGGCGACCAGAAACGGCTCCAGGGCGCCGATCCAGGCGATCGGGGCGACGAGATAGAGCGTGTCCTCGATCTCGAACCCGGCGCGCGCCGTCATCGCCACCGCGGCCGGGCCGCGACGGGCTTCGATCCACATGCGGAGGCTGAAGATGGCGATCACCGCGACCCCGGCGGCGACCCCCAGGGCCGCCGCCCAGCCGCCCAGCGCGCCGCCGCGCGCGCCGAACCCGACGCCCACGAACATCGCGACGTAGGACGTCATCGCCGCGACGTGGTCGACGTAATGGCCGAGCCGGGTGGACTTCCCCGTCGCCCGCGCGTGCTCGCCGTCGAGATGATCCATCCACACGGCGAGGACGAACAGCGCGCCCGCCCAGCGGTCGAGGGCCGGCTCGCCCTGGGCGAACAGCCCGGCGGCGCACAGGCCGAGCGCCATCCCGGCGAAGGACAGCATGTTCGGGCTCACCGGCGTCCGCGCCAGCGGGCGCGCCGCCATGCGCGCGAGCCGCTGGTCGATGGCGATCTTTCGATCGAGCGGATGGAACGCGTCCATGTCCGAGCGCGGCGTCGCGGAAGGGTCCGTTCGCCCGCACTCTAACCCGCGTTTCGCACCCTGACCATGGTCTGCGGCGCGCCGCGGTTGCGCCTGCGGCGACCCGCGCCTACCTTCCGCCGCCGGGGGAGTCCGCATGGCCCGAACGCTTCAGTCGGTGGTCCACGGCCTGGAACGGCATGGCGGCCGGCCCGCCATCGTCGCCCGCATCGGGGACGGCGCCGAAAGCTGGAGCTACCGACGGCTGCACGACGAGACGCGGCGCCGGGCCGGCTGGCTGGCCGCCCGCGGCCTCGGGCGCGGGAGTCCGACGGCGGTGCTGGCGACCAACGGCGTCCCCCTCGTCGTCCTGCGACTCGCCCTGATCGCGGCGGGGGTCACGGCCGTTCCGCTCGACGACCAGGGAAGCCCGGACGAGCTCGAGCGCGAACTGGCCGACAGCGGGGCGCGGGTCCTGTTCGCGACCCGCGATCTGTTGCCGCGCGTTCCGGCCGTCGCGCAGCGGCGGCTCGACGGCGTCTACCTGCTCGAGGACCAGGGGCTTCCCGAGGCGCCGGGCTGGGGCCGGGCCGACGCCCCGGCCGCACTCTCCCCTTGCCGGCCCGAAGACGCGGCGGCGCTGATCTACACCTCGGGCACGACCGGAGCGGCCAAGGGCGCGCCGCTGACCCACGGCAACGTCATGGCGACCGTCGACGCCCTGGCCGAAGGCGGCTTCATCGGCCCCGGCGACCGCGTGCTCCTCCCGCTGCCCCTGCATCACGCCTACCCCTTCCTGGTCGGTCTGATGCTGCCGCTGGTCTGCGGCTCCGCCGTCATCCTGCCGCGCAGCGTCACCGGCCCCGACATCGCCGACGCGCTCCGCAGCGAGCGGGCGACGGCGATGATCGGCGTGCCTCGCATCTACGAGGCCATGGCCGACGGAATCGAAGCGCGGCTGGCGGGCGGCGGCGTCATGGGCCGGCTGGTCTTCCGCCCGCTGCTCCGCGCCTGCATCGCGGTCCGGCGCCGGTTCGGCCTGCGCGCGGGGAAGGTGTTGATGGCGCCGGTGCGCCGGCGGTTCGCTCCCCGGCTGCGGATGCTGGGCTCGGGCGGGGCGCGGCTGGATCCACGCGCGGCCTGGGTGCTGGAAGGGCTCGGCTTCGAGGTGCTGTCGGGCTACGGCCTGGTCGAGACGTCGTCGGTGACCGCGTTCAACCGGCGCGGACGCGGGCGCATCGGGACCGAGGGCCTGCCGGCGCCGGGCGCCGAACTCCGCATCCGGTCGCCGGGAACGGACGGGGTCGGCGAGATCGAAATCCGCGGGCCGCACGTCTTCGCCGGTTATCTCGGCGACCCGCAGGCGACCGCCGAGGCGTTCACCGCCGACGGCTGGTTCCGGTCGGGCGATCTGGGCCGGCTCGACCGCGCCGGCTCCCTGATCGTCACCGGACGGCGCAAGGAGGTGCTGGTCCTCTCGGGCGGCAAGAACGTCGGCCCCGAAGAGGTGGAGACGGCGCTGTGCGCCAGCCCCTATATCGACGAGGCCGCGGTGCTGGAGCGGAACGGCGCGCTGCACGCCTTGATCGTCCCCGACGAGGCGGCGCTGCGGGCGACCGGGACCGTCCGGCTCGACGACGTCATGCGGGTGGCGGCGGCGGAGAGCTGCATCGACCTCGCGCCCTACAAGCGGGTGACCGGGTTCCGCCTGTGGCGCGAACCGCTGCCGCGGACGCGATTGGGCAAGCTGCGGCGCTTCTCGCTGCCGGCCCTCTACGAGGCGGCCGGGCGCGCAGGCCCGGTCCGCGGCGGGGCCGCGCCCGAGGCCGACCGGGCGCTGCTCGCCGACCCCATGGCCCGCGCGGTCGTCGGGCTGCTCGAACGCCGTTTCGCCGACGCCGGGGTCGATCTCGACACCAGCCCGCAGCTCGACCTCGGCGTCGATTCGCTGGCCTGGCTGGAAATCGTCCAGCAGATCGAAGCCGAGACCGGCGTCGCGCTGCCGGGCGATTCGCTGGGCGAGGTGGTCACGCTCCGCGATCTCGTCGGTTTGGTCCGGGACGCGGCGCGCGCTCCGTCCGCCGCGATCGCCGCGGCCGCCCCGCCTGCGACGGCGCTGCGCGAGCCGCACGGCGCGACGCGGGCGGCGGGCTATGCGATCCATCTGGTGGTCCGCCTGCTATGCCGCGGGCTGTTCCGCATGCGGTCCGAAGGCGCTCCGCCGTCCGGGCGAGACCCGGTGCTGTTCGTCGTCAATCACGCCAGCGATCTCGACGCCTTCATGGTCGCCGCGGCGATGCCCTGGCGCGTAGTGCGCCGCACCTGGTGGAGTGCGGAGACGACCCGCGTATCCTCGACCCCGCTCCACCGCTGGTTCACCCGCGCCGCGCGCATCTTCCCGATCGACGACGCCAAACCGGCGGAGAGTCTGGCCCTGGGCGACCGGGCGCTGGCCAGCGGCGCCAACCTGGTGTGGTTTCCGGAGGCATGGCGGACGCCGGACGGCCGGCTGCAACCGTTCACGCGCGGCGTGGGCGTGCTCGCCGGCGACCGCGCGACGCCGATCTGCCCGGTCTGGGTGGCCGGCACGTTCGAGGCCCTGCCCCGGCATCGGCGCTGGCCCCGGCTGCGCCCGGTGCGGGTGATCTTCGGCCCGCCGGTCGCGGCGCGCGACGTGGCGGCGCCCCGCGGGACGGACGACCGCGCCGCGGCGACGGCGGCGGCGATTCGCGCCCACGTCGCCGCGCTCGACCCGGCGCGCGACCCGCCGTCCGAATCCGGGCCGTGAACCGTCGCCTCGCGTTCGTGGCGACCGAGGGCTGGTGGCTGCTGTCGTGCTGGGCGGGGCTGGTCGCCGCGGCGCAGGCGGCGGGGTTCGAGGTGACCGTCGTGACCCGCGCCGGCGACCGCGAAGACGACATCCGGGCGCTCGGCGTCGATCTCGTCGACATGGATTTCGGCCGGGGAAGCCTGTCGCCGTCGACCGGCCTGCGCGGGTTGCGCCGGCTGCGCGCGGCCTATCGCGGCCTCCGCCCGCGCCTGGCGCATCACGTCGCCTGGCAACCGGCGGTGCTCGGCTCGACGGCGGCTGCATTCGCGGACGGGCCTGCGGTCGTCAACACGATCGCCGGCATGGGGTCCGCGTTCACCGCCCGAGGCGCCCGCGCCCGCTTCTTCAGATGCGCGTCGCGCCCGGCGCTGCGCTGGACGCTGCGCCGGGCGCATACGATCGTCATGAATCCCGACGACGCGGCCCTCGTGGAATCGCTGGGCGCCCGGCCGGGCCGCGTCGCCGTCGTCCGCGGGGCGGGGGTGGATCTGCGGCGGTTCGCGCCGCGGCCGGAGCCGGCGGGCCCCGTGCGCGTAGCCATGGTGTCGCGCCTGTTGTGGGCCAAGGGGGTGGGCGAGTTCGTCCGGGCGGCGGCCGCGATCCGGGAGCGGCGAAAGGACATCCTGTTCACGTTGGTCGGCGCGCCGGACCCGGGCAACCCGGACGCGGTCCCGGCCGAGCGATGCCGCGCCTGGGCGGCCGCGGGCGTCGTCGAGTGGTGGGGACACCGCGACGACGTCGCGGAGGTCTGGGCGCGCTCGCATATCGCGGCGCTGCCGTCGTGGTATCGGGAGGGGCTGCCGGCGGCGCTGCTGGAGGCCGCGGCCTGCGGCCGGCCGATCGTCACGACCGACATGCCGGGATGTCGCGAGGCGGTGCGCCATGGCGAGAACGGAATGCTGGTGCCGATCCGCGATGCGGCCGCGCTCGCCGAGGCGATCGTGACGCTCGCCGACGATCCGTCCGGCCGCAGGGCGCTCGGCGCGGCGGGACGGCGGCGCGCCGAGGCCGAGTTCGCGGACGCGCGTATCCAGGCGGAGACGCTCCGCGTCTACGAGCGGGCGCTGGCGGCGCGGTGAGCGGCGCTCAACCGCCTTTCCGCGCGTATCCCTGCAACACTTCGGCGATCGGCCCGACCGCCTTGACCCGTCCGGCGTCGAGCAGCACGCCGGTGACGCAGACGCGCTTCAGCAATGCGGGGTTGTGCGAGGCGAGCACCAGGATGCCGGCGCGGTCCACGAACTCCTCCAGCCGGCGCTCGGCCTTGGCGATGAAGGCGGCGTCGCCGACGCCGATCCATTCGTCCATCAGCAGGATCTCGGGTTCTATGCAGGTGCACACCGCGAAGGCGAGCCGCAACTTCATGCCGGAGGAATAGGTGCGCACCGGCATCGCCAGATAGTCGCCGAGCTCGGTGAACGCCCCGATTTCGCCGGCGCGCTCCCGGATCTCCGCCGAAGAGAGGCCGAGCAGCATCCCGCGCACCACGATGTTCTCGTATCCGGTCGCCTCGGGGTCGATGCCGAGCGATATGTCGAACAGCGACGCAACGCGCCCCCGGCGCCGCACCTGTCCCCGCGTCGGCTGGTAGACGCCGGCGAGCACCCGCAGCAGCGTCGTCTTGCCCGCGCCGTTGGCGCCGACCAGCCCCACCCGGTCGCCATGCTCCAACGCCAGGCTGACCCCTTCGAGCGCGCGCACCGACAGGCGGCGGCCGGAGTCGCGCCCGATCCGCCCGCCCGTAGCCCGGCGCAACAGATCGGTCTTCAGCGAGCGGACGTCGGCGCCGTATACGGGGAAATCCACCGTCACCGCATCGAGCCGGAGGCTGGCGCCGACGCTCATATCCAATAGGCGATGCGCGGACGGTAGCGGCGATACATGACGAGCGCCCCCGACCAGCCGACGAACGCGACGCCGAGGACCACGAGCCAGGAGACGATCCCCGGCGCCTGGCCCAGCAACGGCGCCCGCACCACCTCCACCATATGATAGAACGGGTTGAACTCCAGGATCAGCGCGCGCTGGGGCAGCAGGTCGGGTTTCCAGATGATCGGCGTGAGGAAGAAGGCGATGCGGAGGACGCTGGCGACGATCGGCGGCACGTCGCGAAACCGGGCCGACAGCATGCCGAGCAACAGCCCGACCCACATGCCGTTGACGCATAGCAGCGCCAGACCCGGCAGCGCCAGAAGCCCGACCCAGCCCGGCTGCACCGAGAACAGGAGAGCCGCCGCCACATAGATCACGGCGTTGTGGGCGAGGATCAGAAGGTTGCGCCACACCACGCGATAGACGTGGACGGAGAGCGGCAGCCCGACCTGCTTGACGATGCGCTCGGCGCCGATGAACGCGGCGCCCCCATCGTCGATCAGCCCGGAGATCAACCCCCAGACGATGAAGCCGACCGCGACGAAGGGGAGATACTCCGCAATCTCGATCTTGAACAGGCTGCCGTACAGCACCCCCAGCGCGCCGACCAGCACGCCCATGCTGATGGTGAGCCAGAACGGCCCGAGCTTCGAGCGGCGGTAGCGTTGGCGGATGTCCTGCCAACCCAAGGTGCGCCAGAGATCGACGGCGCGCGCGCCTTCCGCGATATCCAGCAGCGCGAGCGCGGTCCTGGACGGCGGCCGCAACGGCCGGGAGCGCCCGGGAGCTGTCGAGGAGTCACGGTTCATCTTGTCGGGGCGGCGATGGAGGCATGGAGCGCGGACCGGAGCCGCTGGCCCGACTATGCCTGCGAAGACGCGCGCGACGCAAGCCGCCTCCGCCGCCCGGGCGGCCGACCCCGCCCCGGCGTCCGGCTCCGTTCACAGCCCGAGCCGGCGCGAAAGGGCGGAGGCGAAACGGGGCGCAGTCCCGGCCGCTTCGGCGCGGACGGACTCGAAGGCGGCGAGTCCCGGATAGCCCTGGCGCACCCGTTCCGGCGCGCTCGAAGCGTCCTTGGCGAGATAGACGCGACCGCCATGGCGATGGGTGATCCCGTCGAGCGCGCCGATCAGGGCCGGCGCGCCGCGGCGCATGGGCAGGTCGAGGGCGAGCGTATAGCCCTCCATGGGAAACGACATCGGCCCGCCGGCGGCGGGGCCCAGCAGCTTGAGCACGCCGAGGAACGAGCCCGGCCCGTCCCGGCCGGCGCGGTCCAGCAGCGCGGCGACGCCGGACGGACTCTCCGCCTTGGGCAGCACGCATTGATACTGGACGAAACCCTTGCGTCCGTAGAGGCGGTTCCATGCCCCGATCCCGTCGAGGGGAAAGAAGAACCGATCGAAATGGACCGGACGCGCCCCGCCGCGCGCCCGTCCGATCCGGTGATACGCCGCGTTGAAGAGTCCGATCGAGGCCCGGTTGAGCAGCGCCGACGGCGCATCGGCCGGCAGCGTCAGACGGCTACGGGACGCCGGGCGCAAAGGCGCGCGCGCAAACCGCGCCGGCAGTTCGCCGCGCTGCATGAACCGCCCGCGCGTCGCCAGCGACCGGCCGAGCGCCGCGCCCCGCGCCAGGCAGTCGATCCAGGCGACGCTGTAGGGCCAAGCGCGGGATTCCTCGAACCAGGCCATCGTTTCGTCGAGGTCGCGGAGGGCCGCGGTTTCGGTCAGAAGATACGCCGTCTCGATCGGCCGGAGCCGGAAGCTCGCGGACAGGATCACGCCGGTCAGCCCCATGCCGCCCAGGGTGGCGTGGAACAGCGCCGCCTGCGCCGTGCGGCTGCAACGCCGCGCCTCGCCGTCGGCGGCGGCGAGCGTCAGCGAGTCCACGTGCGCGCCGAAGGCGCCGTCGCGATGATGGTTCTTGCCATGCGCGTCGGCGGCGACCATGCCGCCGACGGTGACGAACTTGGTGCCGGGCACCACCGCGGGGAACCAGCCGCGCGGCAGGAATGTCTCCAATACGTCCGCGAGCAGCACGCCGGCCTCGCTGGTCAACAGGCCCGTTTCGGGGTCGAACGCCTGCAACCGGTCCATCGCCAGCATGGACAAGGTGAGGTCGGGGTTCAGCGCGGCGTCGCCATAGGATCGCCCGTTGCCGCGCGCGATCAGCGTTTCGCCGCGACGCAACAGATCGGGCAGGTCGCCGCCGCGGCGCAGCGTCTCCACCTGGCAGTCGAGCACCGGATACCGCCCCCAGCCGGAGAGCGCCGTCATCGCCCGCCCCCGAAGACGAAACGCCGGTCGAGACGGTATTTGAGCGCGTATCCGACGGCGAGTCCGAGGACGGCGCCGGCGTAGCGCAGCCAATGCGCATCGCCCAGCGCCGCGAACGCGAGCTCGGTCGCCCAGAACACGCAGGTGGTCAGGACGCCGGTCAGAGCGTAGCGGACGAACTCGGCCGAGCGGCGGCGCAGCGAGGCCGGGCGGGCGCGGAAGATCCAGCGCCGGTCGAGGGCGTATTTGGCGAGAAGGCCGGTGGCGGTCCCCGCCGCCATCGCCGCATACAGTTCGTAACGGCCGGCATACAGCGCGAAGGAGAGGGCTTGCGTGCCGACGTTGACGCAAGTGGCGAGCCCGGCGAAGGCGGCGTAGCGCAGGGCGAGGCCGGCAAGCATGCGCCGGTCACAGCGCGGCCGCGAACGCGACGAGCACGCCGAGGGCCGTCAGCCGGCTCGCGCGGTCGCGCATCGCGAACACCAGCGGGTCGTCGTCGAGCGCCCCGCGATCGGCAAGCAGCGTCATGCGCCCCAGCCAATAGACCAGCAGCAGGCAGATCGCCCAGAGGAGTTCCGGCTGGTCGTAGCGCCCGCTCACCTCCGGACTCTGTACGTACAGAGCGAGGACCACCGCGGCGGCGAAGCCGGCGGCGGCGCCGAGGGCCGTCATCGCCGGGAGGTCTCCGGCGAAATAGGCGCGGCCGCCGGCCGCGGACCGATCCGACTCGCGCGCCGATCGAAGCTCCTTCTGGCGCTTGACGATGGCCAGAGCGAGAAAGACGAAGATGGAGAAGGCGAGAAACCAGTGCGACAGCGCCACCGGGGCCGCCGCCGCTCCGGCGACGACGCGAACCGTATACAGAAGGGCGAGCGCCACGACGTCGGCGAACAGCTTGCGCTTCAACCACAGCGAATAGGCCGCGGTCAGAATCAGGTAGAACAGCAGGCATAGTCCGGCTTCGGCCGACAGCAGGAAGGCCGCGGCGAGCCCGCCCACCGGGAGCGCCGCGGCGAGGCCTGCCGCCTGCGGCAGCGGCATCGCGCCCGCGGCCAGTGGACGGCGGCGTTTGCCCGGATGCCGACGGTCGTGCGGCAGGTCGAGCAGATCGTTCAGCAGATAGCCGCCCGAGGCGCAGGCCGACAGGGCCGCGAACAGCCCGACCGCGGCGAGCCAGGACTCGAGGCCGGTCTCGTGCGCCGCGGCGAGGGGCGCGAACGCCAGCAGATTCTTGACCCACTGATGCGGGCGCAGCGCTTGCAACGGGGCGCGCGGCCGGCCGAGCCCGGGCAGAAGGCGCGCCTCGCCGTCGAGCGCCCGTAGCCGGCGCGCGAGACGCGGCGGGAGACCGACCCCGATCGCCCGCCGCGCCCGTCTCCAGACCGCCATGTCGCGACGCGCGCCGCCGACGTAATCGAACCCGTCCTCGCCGAAGCGTTCCACCAGCGCGGCCGCCCTGGCCGATCCCGCCGAACCGGCATGTCCGCCGATGGCGAGGCAGCCCGCCGCGCCCACCGTCTCGGCGAGGGGAGCTACCGCGCGCTCGGCGGCGGCGGACGCCAGCCAGACCTCGCGCCCGGCCGCCCGGGCGGCGTCGATCTCGTCCAGCACCGCCGGGTTCAACACCAGCGTCGCCGGCGGCAGCGGCGCCGCCTCCGCGACCCTGCGTTTCAACGCAGCGTGGCCGTCGGTCAGCCGGAAGAGCGACGCGAGCAGGGCGCGCGGCGCGGCGACGGCCATGCGGGCGACGCCCTCGAGCAGCAGATCGCCGCCGGTCAGCGCGCGGTCGGCATCGACGACCAGCGGCGGCGCGGCGACGGCTCGCCCCGGTCGTCGGGCCTCGGTCCCGTTCATGTCCCGATTTCCCTGCCCTGCGCGCGCGGCGGACGCCGCCGACCCGACGGCCAGCATAGCCCGGCCGCGCGCGGACGGACCAGGGCGGGTGGTGTCCTGGTCCAGACACATGTGAGACGGTGCCCATCGCGCCAGTCGATATCCGGTCGTTCCTGGCCGGAAGCCTGCTTACGGCCATGGATGCTTCCAGAGGCCCACCCAGTGTCGCAGAACCGGAAGTCGCCGCTGGTGTTCACAAATTGCCTGAACGGAGCGACGAACGGGAGCGGGACAGGCGCGACGGAGCCGCCCATGTCCGTGACGTTGGACGCGAAGCCGGGCGGACGCGCAGGCCAACCCGCGACGCCGAGTACGGCATCGCGCCGAGGGCAGCAAGCTGCGGCGGGTGTGAACAACCAACGCCGCAAGGCGTAAGAAACAGGCTCACGTCGAGAGAAGCAATCGGTCGGGCCCAACAGGGATGGTGGAACGGAGCTATCGCGATGCGTGCTTATCTTGCCACTGCGTGATGCCGAATCGATGTTAACCAGTTGGAGAGAGTGCGATGGCGACGATCAACATGCGGCAACTGAAAGATGGCGTGGTCCGGTGCCCCAAGCGACGAGCCGCCGAGAACGACCACCCCCTGGAAGGCGGCACCATATTCTCCAAGGCGCAGTCGCAAATGACATGGCGGCGAAACGCGAAACCTTCCGGGCTCTGGCTGCGCGACTGCGGCGCGGAATGGAAGGCCAAGCGAGAACGCCTTCAGTAGTCCTGTTCCGAGAGGATCGGGACAGCGGGCATCGCGCGGTCCAGCGTGTCCGGCGGTCGACGACCGCGCGGCAGTGAAATGGCTGGTCGCGGAGGAAGGCTCGGACGCCTCGGATCGCTTGTTGGTGGGCGGTGACGATCTGTAAACACCGCATCTGATGGCGCCGGAAGTCGTCAGCGCACTGTGGCGCAGTGCTCGACTCGTCCAGATCGAACGTGGTCAGACCAGCGCTTCGATGGCCGCCATAGAGGAGATGCCGGTTCGCTGGCATGCCGACGAGACAGCGTGCGCCGATGTGGGCCACTTGGCGGTGACGCAGACGGATCGTACGGGAACGTGAAGCCGATACGACCGTCAAGCCGAATGCTGTGACCCGTGAAGATAGATTTCGATCCTGCCAAGTCCCTTTACGTTGTCGTCGCGAAACCCACCTACTCCTCAACTGTTCCCAGAGTTGGTACAGAAACGAATCGGCGGGTGTCTCGTCAGCATTCTCCGGAAGTGACGGCTAAAGAGATAAGGTCGTCGACCCCGCGGAGCTTGCTGCCATCTGCAAGATACGATATCCCGCGGTGCAGGTGGAGACGGAACTGCCGAGAGACGGTTTCAGGATTGAGAGGAAGCCCGTCTCGGCAAAGCCGCTCCTTCAGGAGCGCCATGTAGAGGTCGGCGCGGTGTCCGCCGAAGACCCGCCACGTCATCTCAACGTTGCTGTCGAGCGGAATATCCGTCTCCGATGGAGCACTCTCCTCCGCGAGCGACAGGCAGAAGCCCCAGCGGCACAGCACATTCCAGTGTGGAATGCCCGTCGTCCGCTTCAGCTTGATCAGCTGGTCTTTTGCCCGCCGCGAGACTCTCACGTGCTCGATCGTCGTCATGTCGCGTCCACCCTCTCGAAATACCCCTCCGTGACCCGCGTGCTACCGCTGGAGTCGTCGTAGTCGAGACGGTAGCTGCGACCAACGTAGGGCTTGAGCTTCTCGAGATGTGCGCCGACGATCTCCTCGTCAGTTGAGAACAACAGAACTTGGTGGCTCGCGAATGGAAAATATCGCTCGACGAGATGTGTCCTGTGGCTGGCGTCGAGCCGTCCGAGCGGCGTGTCGATAGCGGTCGGCAGCGGTCGTCCTGAGGTCTTCGCGAGGCCCCACAGCAATGCGATCGCGAGGAGCTGGCGCTCGCCTGCGGACAGGCGCTCGGAGCTCAGCTCGCGCCCGTCGCGGCCGTAGAGCGTGAGCACGAAAGACTCGGGGTGAATCGCGAGGCGGGTAACAAACGACGCCTTTCGGAGCAGTTGCTGGTAGCTCTCGAGAACGAGCTGCTCAATCCTGCGCACATGGCGCTTGATGACGGCCTTCCGGAACGCGCCCAACGTCGTTCTGACGCGTGACGTGTGCTGTAGGATGCGGCGGCGGTCTTCGCGCAGCCACTCTTCCTCCATATCGTCCTCGAGGAGGCGGGACAGCGCTTGCGCCCCGCGCTCGATTTCTCGGACGAGGCGCTCGGTCTCACTCTTCATCGCCGCCTCCTCTACCTCAAGGGCGACAACGTTAGCGATCAGCTCGTCCCTCCGGCGCACCACCGCAGCGATCGTGTCCTCGGCCGGAACGCTGGCGCACATCGTGCGGAAGTGTTCCATCCTCTCCCTGTCCTCCCTCCACCGATCGAGCGCGCCGCCCAACGTCCGCGCCGCTGCCGCTAAGTCGCCGTCGAGGAGCCTGCGGAGATCGGCCCGCGCGTCGGGCGGCAGATCGAGGATTGTGTCGTGCATGCCGGCCGCGCGACGCGTCTCGCGATCTGCACGGAGATAGGCTGTGACGGTCTCTATCTCGCCGCTGCCGATTCCGCACTCCTGAAGGAGTTCGAGCAGTGCTTCGTCGCGGGATCCGAGGATCGCGATAACCTCCCGCGACCGGCGCGTCTCCTCCTCAGAGAGGTCGCGTTTCTGAACCGCGTCGAGGAGGCCACTCACCACCAGCAGCGGCAGATCGCCGGCGGCCGAGTCACGCAGCTGTGCAGTGCTGTCGCCGAGCGTCCGCTCGGCCTCGACCAAGTTGTGCTCGATCTCGACGCGCTTTTCGTAAAGCTCACCGCCGAGTTTTCGGTATTCGTCCTCGGCTGCCCGGAGCGCCTTCCGCGCCGGGTCGATCCGGTTGGTTCTAAGCCCCGCCTGCTCTTGTTTCAGATCCGAGAGCTGCGAGCGCAGCTTTTTGAGCGACGTCTCGGCCTCCTCAATCTCGCCGCGCCCGGGATCGTTCTTTTCCTCACTCCGCTTCCGGCGCTGGTAGGTCACGAGATCCTTGTCGAGCTGGTCGACGACGTCGAGACCGAGCAGATTGTGGACCGCCGTGCCGATCAGCTGCATAGAGTTATCTTGCGCCGCATAGCCCTCGGCCTGCTCGCCGTCGAACAGGAACAGGTTGGCGATGTTAGGCGGGATCAGGTCCTCGACCTGCGCGATCCAGTTTTCAGCTAAGGCATCGTCGCGCTTTTTGTTCTTTAGCACCTCGAAATGCTCGCGATACCCGTTGCCCCCGAGCCGCCACGAGCGGTGCAGACGAAACCGGTCCTCCTCGCCATCCACGGTATGGCGGAAGGCGAGCTCAATGGCGGCCTCACGCATCTCCGATCCTCGATGAACGCTACGGGACAGGTAGTCTTGGTAAGATAGCCCGTCTCGGTTCGAGACTCTAGCGTGCGCTCCATACAGGCAGAGCTGCATAGCATCCAGCAGAGTCGTCTTGCCGTGGCCGTTGAGGCCACCGAACAAAACGATGGAGCGGCCGTCACCGGGCGGCGTCAGAGCGACCGCTTGGCGCTCGGCGTAGAGTCCGAAGTTGTGGAGGACGATCTCGTCGAGGATCACGGTGCGGCTGCCTCCTCGTCGTCCGGCAGGTCGTGCGCCTCCTGGATCATTGGGTCGTTGTGGCCGAACGCCCGCTCGTGCGCCTCGTCGATCGCCCTACGCCGGGACAGCACCTGTTCCGTGGCGTCCTCTTCCCCCCCGTAGAAGTGCTTGCAGAACGCCCGGTCGATCGCCTCGAAGAGTCCCGACCTGCGCAGCATCGATTTGTACGTCTTCTCGACCGACAGGAGCTCCCGCACCAGCTGGTAGCAGTGCTCATCGCCGCCACAGATTTCAGAGAGGACCTCCATCTCGGGCCGACCGAAGATCGGATTGTCGTCAAGCCGTCGACCTGGATAGGGTTCGCCGACCACCTCCTCATAGAGGCGCGGCAGGTCATCTTCAATCTCGTGTTTTTCCACGACCCAGATGCGACGGATCTCCTCAAGCTCCATGCGGCTGACGAGCTCGATGTCGCGCACCTCGGCAGGGCCATGCTCCCGGATATAGTGCTGGGCGCGGAGGACCTTGCGGAGCCAGTCGGCCCGAACCTCCTGCCTGTAGGGGCCAGGGATGGGGCGCCCACGGAACAGCTGGACCGCGCCACTCATGCGCCGGAAGTCGCGGAGTGGCCGGTCCCCGTCACTCGTCTTGGGCGGATCGAGCTCGTTGCGGAGTTCGAGGAGTGGCAGCATCCACTCCTTCTCTTCGTCGTTTCGGATCATGGCCTGCATGGACTTGTCTTTCTCGACGAGCGTGCAAACCCAGCATCCGAAGCGGCTGTCGCCGCAACTCGGCGTCGTCGTGTCGACGACCAATGGACACTCACCGCCGTCGGACGCACCCTGGTACATCGTCAGCAGATCCTTGTTCCGATAGCCCCAAGGATTATCGACCTGCATCAGAAACAGCCACACATCGTCGTTGCTCCACGCTTCAAGCGGTGTGTAGACGAAGGAGTTGGGAAGGCTGCCGTTGGGGCTCAGCTTCTCGCGGACGCGTCGGCGCTCGAATTTTTCCATGACCTGGGCCCGCTTCCGGCTCTCCGCCTTGCGCGAGCCGAGGACGAGGATCGCTTCGCCGTGGCTTTGGACGACGGAGCTTATGAAACTGGTCGAGGGCATGATCTTGAGACGCTCCGTGCACCAGCGGAATTTCGGCCGCGGCGCCGGATAGCCGCGGCCGATGAGGTTCACCCAGAAGGTGTTTTCAGGATCAGGGGTCAAGCGGTGAGCCGTGAAGGGAAGTCCCTGTTCTTCAGCGGCGGCTTCCATCCTCTCAAGCGATCTCGACACCCACAGTGCGACGATGGGATTCTCGACCAGGGTGTCTGTGCTGATGACATGGATGGGCTTGGTCAGCCTGTGTTTCGGGAGCGCCGACAGCGCCAACCACACCAGCTGCAGCGTAGCGGTCGAGTCCTTACCGCCGCTATAGCCAACCACCCACGGAATCCCGTCGCTCTCGTAGAGCACGGCGACCTCCTCCAGCAGCTGGGCGACGGTCTGCTTGAAGCCCAACCGCTCGAAGGCGGAGACTGCCCTGTGGAGCTCAGATCCCATCATGGCGGTCCCTTCCGAAGGCGTCCTCGACCCGCTGCTCGTCCGGAGACAGCGGCAGCCCGAGGCGGACCTTTATGGCATTCGCCGTCAGCGTGACGTTGTTCTGGGCCTTCCGGACCCTGCCAGCCAACAGGACGCGGCCTTCCCACAGCTCGGCATTGTCGCGTCTCCAGTCGATTCCCGCGATCCTCCCGATCCTCCTTGGCCAGTCCCGGGGATGCCAGCGAACGAGGGCGTTGCCGACGCGGCCCAACGCCTGCAGCACGACGCCATGCGTGTGGATGTAGTCGGTCCTCACCTCGCCCGCCGTGGCGCGTCCTGCCCGCACATGATCCCATTCCTCGATGTGTCGGGCAACCTCCTCCCAGAAGGCGAGCGCAAGCTCGGCCGCCTCCCTGGGTTCCTCAAGCTCGAAGCCCTTCAAGAGCTCGCCAGTGGCGTTGTAGATCGCGCTCAGGGTGAACAGTCGCCTCGAACGCCGGGAAAGGGTGGTCTTCTCGAGCTCCACGAGGCCGCTGAAAACCGTCGACCGTTTGACGAGCGTCTTGGCAAGCTCGGCGGTCTCATCGCGGTGGTCGTAGAGGAGGCCAAGCGATTTCGAGGGACGAATGGCGTAGCGGTTGAGGTCGGCGAACATCTGCTGGCAACGTTTCAACCCTGTGTCGCGGAAGAAGACGACGGCAATGGTCTCCTCGCCGAGCTCGGGCCGGTGCGCCAGAGCCATCTCAATGGCGGCGCGTCGGTGCTGGCCGTCGTTGATGACGAAGCGGGCGGCCATCGGCACGTGGAGAAGCCCGATCCGAGCGGCGCGATCCTCCCCACCCAGCCGTTCGAAGACGACCTCACCGTCGATGGACGCGGTCAAGGCGGAAAAGACGTAGTCGTCGGGGTTCTCAACCACGTAGCGGGACATCTCCGGGACTCGGGCCTTGTTGAGGTGGCGCTGGGCGCGGAGCTCGGGGGTGATCTCTTCGCCATCGAAGATGAACAGCTTCGGGATCAGCCGCAGGGGACACATGGAAGCGTAGTACTCCCTTCGGGCCTGGATGCCCCGAATGGCAGGAAAGACGTACTCGAAGTCGGCGGACATGGCGCTTTTCTCCATTGTATGTATATCTCTATGCAAACCTAAAGCATACAATACAAACATCCGTCAACCAAGCAATGATTTGAACCGCCCGCAGAGGCGTCCGGACGGTCGCCGCGCCGTCCACAGGTCGATACGTTTGTCGCCGGAGCGGCGAAGTGCTATCGGAACCGGGTCCGACGCCGGTTCGAAACGCTCGCCCGGCCGCACGGCCAGACTGGAGCAGCCCATGCAGCAGGTCGCCACTTCCGCACAAATCAGGACCGCCGGACCGGTCTACCTCGACTGCAATGCGACGGCCCCGATCGAGCCCGCCGTGCTCGAGGAGATGCACCGATTGTGGAGCGAGGTGCCGGGCAACGCCGGTAGCAGGACTCACGAATACGGGCTGCAAGCGAAGAAGGTCGTCCAGAGGGCGCGCGAGCAGGTGGCGTCCGTCGTCCGCGCCGAGCCAGAGGATGTGCTCTTCACGAGCGGTGCGACCGAAAGCAACAACATTGCGCTCCTCGGCCTCGCGGCCCATGCAGACCACGAGAGCCGCCGCCACGTCATCTCGACGGCCATGGAGCACAAGGCGGTCCTGGAGCCGCTGGAGGAACTTGAGAAGCGCGGCTTCGAGGTCTCGCTCGTCCGCCCCGAAGCATCGGGAACGGTGTCAGTGGATGCGGTCGCTAGCGTGCTTCGTCCCGATACCGCCCTAGTTTCGATCATGCACGCGAACAACGAAACCGGCGTCCTCCAGCCCCTGGACGAGATCGCGAACCTTCTCGGAGGCCAGCCGGTTTACTTCCACGTCGACGCCGCCCAAGGGTTCGGCAAGGATCTGGAGCCGTTGCGGAACGGGCGTATCGACATGATCAGCGTGAGCTCCCACAAGATCTACGGTCCCGTAGGCGTGGGATGCCTGATCATCCGCCGCCGCGGCTTCCGGCGACCGCCGCTCAAGCCTATCTCCTTCGGCGGGGGCCAGGAGCGCGGTCTGCGGCACGGAACGCTACCAGTCCCGCTCATCGCCGGCATGGGGCTTGCCGCGGAGATCGCCGGTCGAGATCACGCGACCCGGCGCGAACGCTGCATGGAGATTCGGTCTGACGCGCTGGAGGCGCTCGCCCCTCTCGGAATCCGCTTGAACGGCGATCCGGAGCATACCATGCCACACGTCTTGAACTTTTCCGTGGAGGGCGTGGACGCGGAGGCGCTCATGGTGGCGCTCAAGGATCTGATCGCGATCTCCAACGGCTCGGCTTGCACGTCGCAAAGCTACGAGCCGAGCCACGTTCTTGCCGCCATGGGGCTACCGGAGACAGCTGTCGCGGGCGCCATCCGGGTCTCCTGGTGCCACATGACGCCAGACGTCGACTGGTCGACGGTGTCACGCCGTATCGCGGCTCTCGCCTGATGAACCGACCGTTGCCCGCCCCTCGGAAGCGTCGGGGCGCGATTACGCCCCGTCTGGCAGCCAGTACCGTGGATGGAGGATGCCGCCCACGAAATTCGGGTGTGTCTGCGTCAGCACGTCCTTGAGACGGGGGCTATCTGCGACTCCGACGAGCAGCAGAGGCCGGAGATCTCGCTGACCGTCCATATAGCGTAGGTGCCTCATAGCCGCATCGACATCGGTGCCGCAAGGGAAGAAACCGTAGTCGTCGGGCGGCGCTACCCAGGCGACGGCGAGATTGTAGGGGTTGGTGAACGGCGGCAGCTCCTCCTGCTTTTCCTCGCGATGCATCTCCTCCCAGACAGCGACTCTCCGTGAGTAGTCGTTCAGGCTCTCTTTCAGGCTTTCCACTTTCTCCCGGTCGGTACGCTCGGTGTTCCTAAACCCCTCCTTGGCCTGTTCTCCGAGGCTCTCGCACCAGCAGGCCCAGAGATGCTGATACCAAGTCCTGATCTGGATCTCGAAGCGCGCGGTGACGTGGTTGGTGCCCAGTTGCTGTCTAAACCTTGCGATCCCGTGTATCGCCCTGTAGCCGATCCCAAGCTCGTGGGGCTCCTCGATATAGTTTTTCGTGCGGGCCGGTACCTTGTTCTCAATCTGCTCGCCGAGCGCGATGGCATCGTTGAACGACTCGCAAACGATCCGAAACCCTATGACATCGTCCATTCCATTCAACGGCGGGGGTTTGTCCAGGTTCCTTTGCATCTTCCTGTACACGCTTTCGAGGCGCTTCAGGCGTGCGCTGATCAGGACCCGCTCTGGCAGGATGGCCTTCTTGAGGAGGGACAGGCTCGTTCGGATACAGTTGAGGCGATACTGCCTGTAGGAGTCCAGCACCTCCCGTGCTTCGACGCTCCTGAAATCTTTTGAAAACTCTCTGCTGGCGCGCCCGACGTCACCCATACTCCCGAAGCGCAGCCCGTCCGGCGACGGACATTCGGACGCGGGAGTGAGATGTATGTCTACCGCCACGGGTCGGGAAGCCTGAACTCGTCCTTCGTCTTTAGGTGGCCGGACAGACTCCATGCCATCGGTTCATCGGAATCCGCCATGCCTCTCCGAGATTCAAAGAAGTTGTCACGCAGGCGCTCCTCCCGCTCGTTATCCTCGAAGAAACCGCCTCCCAGCAAGTAGACCAGCATCTCGACGCAGAGGTCTTCATATCTTTTCTGTCGCCGAACCTTCTCCTCGATCGGATCGCACAGGATGCCGAACCAAGGGGACGTCTTGTGCGTAAGGTGGAGATCCCCAAGTTCCTCATGCCTCGATAGGATGACCACCATTTCTGACAGGTCCGCATCCTGCTCGATTTTCAGCTGCGCCACGGCCCGCGCCAGTGCCACCTGAGCGATAGGACGAAACAAGACGTTTTGTTCGTTTCCTCCCCGAAGTCCGGAGGGGGACTTTTTTTCCTGCTCGTCTTCCCTATCAAAATACGCGATCATGTGTCTGTGGGACGGCAGTTCCGCGAGTGCGTCGAAATATACTGCCATCGCCGAGAGTCCCTTTTCGATCTCGTCGTCGTTCGGTCGGAGCAAGCCTACGCCGCGGCTACCTTTCAAGCCGAGAACCGTATCCTTCCAGTCCTTGAATTCCGGCTTCACCCCCAGGTATCCCTCCGTGATCGACACGAGCGCGTTGAGCGTCGTGTAGCTCTCCGAGCCTTCCGAGAGCTGATTTCTCTTGGTATCAACGTTCAGCAATAAGCCCAACTCGCCCTTGAACAGTCTGTGCTTGGTCATCACCGTGCGCGCCACAATCCTGAACCCGTCATTCTCCTCCAAGAGCGTGAGCTCTCCTTTCTCCAATCGCTTCGCGTTCTCGTTCACATCGACGAAAACGTTCCGAAGCCGGGAAACCGCCTCTTTGAAAGTCTCCCGATCTTGGACCGCCGGGATGATCTCGACGCCCATGACTTCGTCCATGGCATCCTGAAGCCGGTTGGGATCGAGGTCTCTCTCCTCATAGTAGCCTTCAATCTCCTCCCGCGTCACGTCCTTGCCGGATATCGGAATTCCATCCCTCTTTTTTGGGCTTAGTCGGCCGTTATCCAGCAAGTCCTTCAGCCCTTTGATGGCCATGAGACGGTGCTGTCCATCGAGCGCGAAGTAGCTCGTGGATACACTGTCGAGATCAACCACGCAGGATTTTGTGTCCAGACGTTCGACGTTCAGGGAGCCCATGATGGCTCGCCCGTCCGGACCCCAATTGTCGTGACCTTCGTCGTACACCCAGTTCTGATAGGCCACCAGGAGTAAGGGCGGAAACTTGTGATGTTCCCGGGTTGCAAGATACATTGCCATCGGCAGCTGCCGACTGTAATCTGGCTCTCTCTGCTGGAGATAGGCCACGGTCGTATCGTTTATGCTGACTGTATTGGAGTCCTTACGGACATGCTTTTTGAATATCGGAAGGTCGCGAGCATAGTAGACGTTTGCGGCTATCCAGCCGAGGGATACCGAAATCAGATACGACTTACTAGTACCCATTTTGGCAGGCAAGGCGATCTTGTGATCTTCCTTATCCCGATGCCAGTCGAGAAGAAGCCGCAGCGCTTCCTTGTAGTTCCTCTCCTTCTCCAGCAAATCGTCGGCAGTCTTGCGGATCCTATCCGCGTCGAAATCGGACGTCATCACAGGTTCTCCAATATCTCATCATGATCCTGCAGGAGGAACCATCGGTTTCGGCGCACTCTCCGGGCGGCGGATTGCGTTCCGAGACAAGCGGATCGTCGGCAAACCAGCAATCTACGGTCAATCCGATGCGCGATCAAGAACGAGGGAGCACTCCTCTCGCTCCGGCCTTTCGGGCGAGACGCGCCGAGCACGGAAAGGCATTGGCCATCTGATACCGCTGGCTGCGTCGCCAGCGCTCGTTGACCATGCCGCGGTGGGACGGCGTTCGCTCCGGAGATTTCCACGCCGCCGTTCCGTCTGGTCAGGGGCGCAGCTGAACGGACGCGCGCCGCCCGCTGCGACCACCGCCCATCGGCGCATAGCCACCCGGAAGCTAGACGGCGGATGCTCGCGCACGCCCAGCCTTCGCCGCCCAGCCGGCAATCTCCGCTGTCGTCCGAAGCCCCGCGGATGTTCCATCCTGCGAACATCGCTTCGTATTTTTCAACCGCGAGCGGCTTTGGGATCATCATCCTGCGAACTAAACCCTTGTCGTTGACTTGGCGCGCCTCGTCGGGAGACGATCCCATCGGGAACGATCCGGCCGGAACTACGACCATCTCCGGACCCACGTCGCAGTCCCGGAGCTCGGCATCTGGTCGAGGTCCCCTCGATATCTTGAACATAGCGAGCTCTTCTTAATGCATGGCCATGTCCGTCGCTGCCAGCTGCTGGAACTCATGGGTAACCTCCTGCCTGCAGTTGGGCCAATCCACGCACTGCTCCTCGCTGGCATATCTGTCAGACGTCTCGCATGGACTGAGCCTCATCCAGCTTCAGCTTGAACTTCCGTAAGAATGTCTCAAGCGAGCGTGGACGATCACCGTCGAACCATTCTCGGAGGACATCGTAGCCCCCAAAGGAATACTTGTTGAATTCGCGGACGCCGTAGTCACTAAGATAATTCGGCGCGTGGGGATTTACGAGCTTCGATATGTCGTCGTGTACTCTCTTCCGATCCGTTAGCGGCACGCCCTGGCTCTGGACCTCCCGGTTGAGGAAGAGTGCAACCAAGAGTGTGCCCCGGCTCTTGTAGGCCTCCGGAAAATCAGGGACGAGCTGCGCCGTCTCGTCGGCCGGCAAATCCTCCTTCCGATTTACAGCGATACCAGCGATGAAGCAAAAATAGAAAGCATCGAAGTTTGGCGCCGCCTTCGTCCTTGGAAGTGCACTGAACTCGCTCCAAATGTCTCGAAACCAGTCCCGGGCTGCTCTCCGAATGAAGAAGTCCATTAGCTGTCCTCGTCCTCCCCTTGGAACTCGACGAAGAAGTCTTCCCCAGGCACGCAGAAGCCATCCTTGGTCTCGACGGCCCTCAAAACCGAAGCCGCCCGTCCGTCGAGGCGATCTTTTCCCTTTTTGAAGAGCGTCATATATTGCACGTCGCCGCTCGCCGCCTTTAGGCTGGGAAGGAAGACGTCGCGCTCCGTCGAGATGATGAACGCGATCACCTGCCCGGCGAGCCTCGGCAACAGGTCGCCTACCGGGGCGCGGATGTCGCGGTCGATCGGAATAACTGGGCTGTCGACCACGAACGGAAGATGATGTTCGTCGGCGCGGTCAAACAGAGTAGCCAGGAATGCGTATCCCACTGACAGATTCTCGCCGCCGCTACCGCTCGATTGGCCTCGCAGCAACAAGGCTCCATCGATCCGGCCGACGCGGATGTCGTTGTTCGGCATCAAACGAGCGATGCGCTCGTTGGTCTCGTTTCGGATCTCTCCTGCGATCTCTCGTTTCGCTGCGGCGTAGGCTTCCTTCAGGATCCCGGTGAGGATGTCCCTCTGCCTCGTGAGCTTGCGGATCTCCTCGCGCCGCTCGACCTCCCTCTGGAAGATCGCTTTCGCGGTCTCCGCGACTCTGATCGAAGACACCCCTTCTGGATCCATGGATTTCAGCTTGTCGTGCGGGATCCTCTCGCTTTCGTCCTCGTATTTCCGCAGCTCCTCCCGGATATTTCCCTGCTGCTCCTTCAGGAAATCGATCTCCACACGCACGGCTTTGATGGCCTCGTTCTCCTCGGCCTCCTTCTGTAGCAGGACGAATTCGTTCTCTGCTTCCTGTAGCCGTCTAGACTGCTCGGCTAACTCCCCGAGCCGCTCCGACAGCTCCTCCGATGACTCGTCCGCGGAACCGCCCGCAGCCTCCGAGATATCGGACTTGATGCGATTGAGAAGAATGACATCGTCGGAACCAAGATAACTTTCGGCGCGTTCCCGGATGACGGCCCGAACATCCTCATCTATTGGACGCCCGCAGACGCACTCGTCCTCGTCCGCCAACTCTTCAAACCATTCCCGAGCGGCGCTCTCCGGAAGCTTTACGCGGTCGAGGCTCGATTTGAGATCCAGAAGTGTCTGCCCAAATACAGCCGACAGAGCTTGTGGTTCCCGCATGTTGTCCAAAACCGCCTTCGTTGTCTCGGTAATACCACTCCGAAGATTCTCGACATGAGTCCTCGCCATCAATATCTGTTTAGCTTGAGATTTCTCCTTGCTGATTTCCTCCTCGTATCGAGCCTCCAGCGTCTTCATATGCGTCTCCGCTTCCAACAGTTTACGCTCAAAGGTAACTTTGCTTTGCTTCAGACGATCAAGGCGCGCCGACCACTTCCGGAGAAGATTCAGGCTTCGAGTAAGACCGGTCTTCCCCTTCGCAGTTTCATTCTTGGTTTGCCGATCCCAGTAGTCTTCGACTGACTGTTTCATCCGGTCGAGCAGGTCGATCTGGAACAGGCTTTCTATCGCCTTCCGGGCATTTGTCTTTTTCGGATCCTGCAAGTCGTCGGCCAGTTCACCGTCGAATATGAAAAAATTTACAAAATTCTCGTTCAGAAACCGCCGGAGTTGCTGCGGGGGCCTGAAACCGGGCTCCTGACCGTCGCGCCATGTGGTTTTGTAGTCGACGCGACCTATTTCAAAGTCGAACTCAAGAAGCAGTGTCAGTTGCCGGCCATCCTGCTCCAGGTGAAGCACGAACTCCCCACGCTTATTCTCAGCCCCCAGCTTGCGGAACGCCCCAACGTCGGCAGACCCCTCAAGAGAGCCGGACAGGGCTGCTCTAAGCAGCTCGAGTGTGGTCGTCTTGCCCGTGCCGTTCGGCATCTGGATCAGAGAAACGGAAAACGGGCGGTCACGCCCAGCGCAGAAGTCGATCTCGTGATCCGGGCATCTCAGCCCTATAGCTTTCCACCCGAGGATGCGAAGGGTCGTGGCCATCAGGTAGCACTCCGACTACCATTGGGAAGGTCTGCATCGCTCCGTCCAGCATCCCCCTCCGCGCCGAGACCGGGGTCATCCAGCACTTTCCTAACTGATTCCTCTAGCCCTTCGTCAATCTCGGCACCATCCTCGTCCCGAGGAAGAGCCGTGTAGCCATAGAGCCGTTCAAGACGCCGGTCTGTCGAATCCCTGTCGGTGAGGCTTTCGTTGCCGGACGAGACTGCGTCGAACCAAGCCACCAGCCCTCTCGATAGAGACTCGGCTTGACCGACCGCCTGGACGGCCGTCTGGATTGCCTTCTCGATCTTCGGATCCAGAGCCATTGTCGTCACTCCAAGGATTGCTTTCTGGACAATCTGGAGAGCCAATCCCCGCGTAGTTCGTCGGCGTTCGGATCGTCGTCTTCGCCGCTCTCGCGAATGAAATCGACGATATTGGCGATTTTCTCGGGATTGCCGGGATCAATGCGCAGGCAGCGACCCAAGCGCTGGATCGTCTCCAAACGCGCCTTATCCGAGGAGAACAAGATCACCGTTCCGAGGGAGCGGATGTCGATGCCTTCGGACAGACGGTGGCAGGCAATGAGGCACTCAAGGTCTCCGCGGGCGAACCGCCTCAGCGTATTGGCGTCCTCGCCAGAGAAGTAGGTATGGATGTCGGGCCTGAATTTCTGGACGATATCCATGACCGAGCGGCCGTAGCTTCTGTCACCAGCAAAGACGATGCAACGCTCCAGGAAATTCTGGTGCTTTTCGATGAACGTTTTGAAGACCGGAAGTTTAGCCTCTGACGTTTTGTAGACTTGGGCGATTGCGATCCAAAACTCCTCGTCCGTCATGGGCTCGCCCGCAGCCTCCTTCGCAGAGCGCCGCCTGTAGACATCCGCGATACGCTCTCGATCTCCGTCGGTAAGTTTGTACGGCAGGGGAAAGTAGTCGAAGGGAGAAAGTATCTCCCGCTCAATGGCTTGATTCAGCCCGAAGGTCATGATCACGGGGCCGATATGATCCTCGATAAAGGTGTTGCCCTCCTGGTCGTAGGCTCGCTCCGGCGTGGCGCTCAGTCCCAGCCGGAAGCGTATATCTTTTGAAAGCCCGGCAAGCCGTTTCCGATTGCCTGGACTTCCCAGCCCATGGACTTCATCGTGGACAAGCAGCGTGCGGCTGGCTTTCTCCGAGCTCAAGCGGCGCAGCGCCTGGGCGCAGGAGTCACGAGACGCTAGTAAAATCCGGCTCCCAATCTCGAGCGCGAAGTTATCCAGCTGCTTCATGCCGCCGTAGTGCCGGGAGATGACGGGGCGCTCTCGGAGGTTTCTTGCGGCGTCCTGTAGCTGTCCGAACCACTGATCGAGGAGATCGTTGCCGTCAGTGGACACGATGGCGCTGTCGATCTCGTTCCGCTCGAAGAGCATCCGAAGGATCTCTATCGCGACGCGCGTCTTGCCCGTTCCGGTCGCCATGTCGAGCACACCACGCTCGGCAGCCAGAAACGTCTTCACGGCCTCGGCTTGATGACGCCACTTGGCAGGCATCTCCTGCTGGGAGGATCGTTCCTCATCGTGCTTGGTGCGGATACGCAGCAGCTGCTTTTTCGCTGCGTCGGGAAAGCTGTAGACGTCGACGCCAGCGTCCTCCTGGTTCCACAGCGCCTCGAAATGCATCCGCTTTCTCTCGGCCCGCGATACGCTTCCCCAAGATGTGTACACGTCGATACACTCGCGGTTGTTCTCGAACGCGTTACGGCTTTCGTTTGATGATCCCGTGAAGGCAACGTAGTCGCTGCCATTCAGAAAAATGCCGATTTTCTCGTGATAGATCCCGGTACCCGTCTTCGGGACTGCGATGCGGATCTCCAGCCGGCCGAGCTCGAGAAGCCGGACGAGACGGGACGCACCGTCGCTTGCGCCCTCGGCGAACTCCTCGTCGATGATCCGCACGAGACGCTCGGCGCAGATCTCGCGTCTCGTCATGCCCGCCTCGATGGACTTGAGGTCGGCCTCGGAGAGCTCGACCGAGGTGATTAGCCGGATGCGGCCTTCGCTCTCGACGAATTCCCCAAGCGGCGCGCCGAAGGCTTCGAAGGCCGAGCTAGAAAAATATCCAACCGCTCGCCAATACTCCCGCGCCTCGCGCAGCGATGGTCGAAAAAAATCCTCAACGATGTTGTCGTGTCCGGATCGATAGTCTTCCCGGTACGGGACATCTTGGAGGCTCATCGCGGGTGGGAACCGATTATTGGCAAGACAGCATAGCGGACGTCGTCACGATATTTGGACCGGAATCCAGCCGGAAGATGCGCGGGCATCGTCATCAGAATGCCCGTCGAGGTACCGACCGAAAGCGCCAATGCGCTGTCCAGTTGTCTCCGGCCACATAATCCGGTTGCTACATCCGCAGACGTTCGGCGCCGGATGTCGCCTACGGGGAAAGGTGAAGCTGCGAGCATCTCCGGTCCAGAATCTGGCGGCCCCCGGGCTAGCGGCGGCGAGGCTTGCGCCGCGTCGGGAAGTGGCACGGCCAAGCCAGGAGCGTGGGGTGGGAAGCATCTCATACTCCTGTACGGGTTTGCAGCGATGCTAGCTCACCCCCGGCGTGGGGATCTCTGCATCGCACTCCCGGAACGTCATTTCACCCTTCAACGGCCCGATGCCGTTATCGGTGACACTATTCAGATGGTTTCCGCGCTGTCAAAGGTTTTAACCGATGCTTCCGGTGATGCGGGCGGTGGTCTGGACCTGGGTGTGGCCGAGCAGCTTGCCGATCATGGTCAGGCCCTCGCCGAGCGCCAAGGCGCGGGAGGCAAATGAGCATCGCAGATCGTGGATGCGCACGTTATCGAGGCCGGCACGCTTGCGGATGCGCCTCAGGGCCGTCGCAGGTCGGTCGGGTGCGAGCCGGGGGGGGGGGGGGGGGCCGACGATCACCCCATGGGTACCAATCCTTGCAGGGAAGCGCCGCCGGCACGGCGCAGGGTTCTGGCCCGAGTGGCGCGACACGCCCGCGGTCTCGGCGTCGGGAAGTTCGGGGCGCTGCATAGGATCAGTCCTCGATCAGCCGTCCGGCTGAAGCGACGGGATAGAACAAGCACCGTCCTGCGTCCGACAGCCAGACGGACCCGAAACGGCCTCGATCTCGCGCATCTTTTGCATTGATGATGAAGGCGTTGGTGTCGAGGATCACGCGAGGTCTTCGGGAGCGAGCCTCTCGAACTCTTCCTTGATCGCGCCGAGGACGCGGCGGTGTTCCTCCGCGAGCTCGGACAGCGCGCCGAAGCCGGCCATCCAGGGCGGTCACCCGTTTCCGGCTTGGTTCCCGCCTGTGTAGCGTCGGAGTTGTTCCTCAAGCGCTTCGGTGAAGAAACGCCGCAGGGTGACGCCGCGAGCGGCGGCGAGCGCCTTGGCCTGCCGGAACATGGCGTCGGGGAGTTCGAGGGTCGTTTTCATCAAAGCCATATTCCCGTAAGGACGGTATGTAGTGAACCCGGACACACGGTTGACGCGCCGGCCGCCGGGCGGCACAGTCGCGCGCGGGGCCAGCGTCCCCGACCGGCGTTCTTCGGTTCAACCCATGCAGATCGAGTCCATCGTCGACCGGCTCGACACGCGCTATCTGACCGACACGCTCGTCGCGCTCGCGCGCGAGCCCGCCGAGGTGCCGCCGGGGCGGGAGGTCTTCATCGCGCCCGACGATCCCAAGCTCGTGCGCTACGTCCAGGAGGCGCTGCGCCCCAGGTTCGCCGCCGCGGGCGCGCCGGAGTTGATCGACGCGCCGGGCAACCAGATCGTGGCGCGCATCGGCGAAGGCGCCAAGCCGGCGACCCTTCTGATCCAGGTCTACACGCCGGTCCAGCATCACAACCGGATGGACGAACCGCTGTCCGGGAGGATCGCCCACGCCGCCCGCTGGGGCTATGACGAGCCTTGCGTATTCGGCCAGGGGGTGGGCCAGAACAAGTCCCACCAGGCGATCGCGCTGGCGGTCCTCAAGCTGCTGGCGGACCGGCGCGCGCCGCTCGCGGGCGCGCTTTACGTCGCCGTCAACAACGAAGGCCGCAGCAGCCACGCCTGCACCCGGGCGATCCTCCGGGCGCTGCCGACCGCGCCCGACTTCGCCCTGCTGCTCACCCGGACCGGAGAGCGCATCTCGCTCGGCAATCGCGGTCGGGTGGACGTGAACGTCACGCTGCGCGGCAAGGCGGCGCATTCGAGCGCGCCCGACAGCGGCCTGAGCGCGATCGACGGCGCCCATGAGGCGATCGGCCGGCTGAAGGCGATGGCGTTGCCGGGATCGCATCCCCTGCTGGGGCGCCGGCGCGTCCTGCCCTATCAGGTGACGTTCGAGCCGCTCGCCCCTCACACCCTGCCCGAGATCGCGCGCCTTCGTATCGATCGCCGGCTGCTGCCCGGGGACGATCCGGCGGAGGCGACGGCGGAGATCCGCCGGGCGCTCGGCGACATGGCGCCCTTCGAGACGACCGTCGAGCAGGGGCCGCATATGTGGCCGGCGCTGGTCGATCCCGAGGAGCGGGGAGTCCGGCTGCTCGCCCAGGCGCATCGCGCCGTACACGGCGCCGACCCGGAAACCTTCTACGGCCAAGGCTCGTTCGACGCCGGCGGGCCGTGCGCGGCTGGCATTCCGGCGGTCATGTACGGCGTGGGCGGCGGCGGGTCGCTGCTCGACGCCGATTTCGTCCCGCTCTCCCATCTCGACCGGGTCGCGCGGGTGGTAGCCCGCACCGTCCTCGCCTTTCTGCAATAGAAGTGGAGCCGACGCCGTGCCGTCACCAATCCCGATGAAGGCCAAATTCGGCCTCAGCCTCTCCACCCGCGCCATATTGTTCGACTGGGGCACGCTCGACGATCTGCTCGACATGGCCGAGACCGCCGAGCGATCGGGCTGTTTCCACGGCGTCTGGGTGGGCGACAACATTCTGTCCAAGCCTCGCGTCGAAGCGATCGTCACCTTGTCGGCGATGGCGACGCGGACCCGCCGGGTCAAGCTGGGGACGGTCTGCCTGGCGAGCTTTCCGCTGCGCGATCCGATCCTGTTCGCCCTGCAATGGGCCAGCCTCGACGTGCTCTCGCAGGGCCGGACCATCCTCACCGTGTGCAATGGCGGCGGCGACCGGGACGGCCCGCAATTCGCCCACGAGCTCGAGGTCATGGGCGTGAAATCGCGCGAGCGGGTCGGGCGGGTGGTCGAGGGAATCGCCGTTCTCCGCCGGCTGTGGAGCGACGAGACGGTCACGCATGAAGGCGAATACTTCCGCTTCGCCGGCGTCAAGCTGGAGCCCAAGCCGGCGCAGGCATCGGTCCCGATCCTTCTCGCCGTGAACCCGCCGGCGGAACGGGCCGACGCGGCGACGGTCGAGCGCGTCCTTCGGCGGGTCGCCGCCCATGCCGACGGCTGGCAGACCGACAGCACGCCGGTGGACGCCTTCCGCGAGCGGCTCGGCCGTATCCGCGGCCATGCCAACGAACTCGGCCGGGACGCGGCCGGTTTCGAAGGCTCGCTGCACATGATGGTCAACATCAACGAGGACCGGGATCGGGCGTTCGAGGAAGCGACCAGCTTCCTCGCCTCCTATTACGGCGCCGGCTACATCACGCGGGAGCGCGCCGAGACATGGCTCGCCTACGGCTCCCCGCAGGCGGTGATCGACAAGATCTCGGCCTATATCGAGGCCGGCTGCACGATCCCCATCCTGCGCTTCGTGGCGCCCCGCCCCAAGGAACAGCTTCAGCGATGCATCGAAGAGATCCTGCCCGCCTTCCGCGCCTGAACGAGCCGCCGGCGCGGACGGGAGCGCCGCTTCGGGCGCTGGCGGTCCTCTCGATCCTGGCGGCCGCGCCGGCCGCGGAGGCCGCCGCCCGGACCGTATCCAGCGAGCGGCATGTCTTCCGCCTGACGACGGTCGCCCAAGGCCTCGAACATCCCTGGGGGCTGGCCTTCCTGCCCGGCGGCGACATTCTGATCACCGAGCGGCCGGGCCGGCTGCGGATCCTGCGTGATGGCGCGCTCGACCCCGCCCCGATCGCCGGCGCGCCGCGCGTCGCCGCGGCGGGACAGGGCGGCCTCCTCGACGTAGCCCTTCACCCCCGCTTCGCGGAGAACCGCCGGATATACCTGTCCTACGCCGGCCGCGGCCGCGGCGGAGCCGGCACCGAGGTGCTGCGCGCCCGGTTCGACGGCGAACGGCTCACCGCGCTGCGGACGATCCTGGCCGTGACGCCCAAATCCGGCGGCGGCCGGCATTTCGGCTCCAGGATGGTCTTCGCCGACGGCGGTCTTCTCTACGTCACCACCGGCGAGCGCGGCGACCCCGACCGGGCGCAGGATCTCGGCGATCTCGCCGGCAAGGCGCTGCGCGTCCGGGACGACGGAACCGCCCCGCCCGACAACCCCTTCGTCGGCCGCCGGGGCGCGCGGCCGGAAATCTTCTCCTACGGCCATCGCAACCCGCAGGGGCTGGCGGTGAACCCGGCGACCGGGCGGGTCTGGGCGGTCGAGCACGGCCCACGCGGCGGCGACGAGCTCAACCTTCTCGCGGCCGGAGCCAATTACGGCTGGCCGGTCGTCACCCATGGCAGGAGCTATGCCGGCTTCGAGATCGGCGAGGGAACGTCCAAACCCGGCATGACCCAACCCCGGCGCTACTGGACGCCGTCGATCTCGCCTTCGGGTCTCGCCTTCTACACCGGGGCGGCCTTTCCGCGCTGGCGCGGCGACATCTTCCTCGGCGCGCTGTCGGGACGGACGCTGGTGCGGCTCGAGCTGGAGGGCTCCCGCGTGGTCCACGAGGAGCGGCTGCTCGACGGGTTCGGCGAACGCATCCGCGACGTGCGCCAGGGACCCGACGGCAAGCTGTATCTGCTCACCGACCACCCCGAAGGTATGCTGCTGCGCATGGACCCGGCCGGCTGAAGCGGCCGGGTCGGCGCGGCGTCGGTACGGGTCGGCGCGGCGTCAGTAAAGGACGACGCTGCGGATCGATTCGCCGTCGCGCATCAGGTCGAACGCATCGTTGATGCGGTCGAGCGGCATGGTGTGGGTGATCAGGTCGTCGATGTTGATCTTTCCGTCCATATACCAGTCGACGATCCTGGGGACTTGGCTGCGGCCCTTGGCGCCGCCGAACGCGGTGCCCTTCCACACCCGCCCGGTCACCAGCTGGAACGGACGGGTCGAGATCTCCTGCCCGGCGCCGGCGACGCCGATGACGACGCTCACGCCCCAGCCGCGATGGCAGCATTCGAGCGCCTGGCGCATGGTGTTCACGTTGCCGATGCACTCGAAGCTGTAGTCCGCCCCGCCGTCGGTGAGGTCCACCAGATAGGGCACGAGGTCGCCCTCGATCTCCGACGGGTCGACGAAGTGGGTCATGCCGAACGCCTCGGCGCGCGCCCGTTTGGCCGGGTTGAGGTCGACGCCTACGATCTTGTCGGCCCCGACCAGCCGCGCCCCCTGGATGACGTTGAGCCCGATGCCGCCCAGCCCGAACACCACCACGTTGGCGCCGGCCTCGACCTTGGCGGTATTCACCACCGCGCCGATGCCCGTGGTCACGCCGCAGCCGATGTAGCACACCTTGTCGAACGGCGCGTCCGGGCGGATCCTGGCGACCGCGATCTCCGGCAACACCGTGTAGTTGGCGAAGGTCGAAGTCCCCATATAGTGGTGCAGCGTCTCGCCGCCGCTCGAGAACCGGCTGCTGCCGTCGGGCATCAACCCACGCCCCTGGGTGTCGCGGATCGCGGTGCAGAGGTTGGTCTTACCGGACAGGCAGGCCTTGCACTGGCGGCATTCGGGGATATAGAGCGGGATCACATGGTCGCCCGGCTCGACCGAGGCGACGCCGGCGCCGGTCTCGACCACGACTCCCGCCCCCTCGTGACCGAGAATCGCCGGGAACAACCCTTCGGGATCGGCCCCCGACAGGGTGAACTCATCGGTGTGGCAGACGCCGGTCGCCTTGATCTCGACCAGAACCTCGCCTTGCCTGGGTCCGTCGAGGGCGACGGTTTCGATGGCGAGCGGTTTGCCCGCCTCGCGGGCGACGGCGGCGCGCACGTCCATGGCGGCTGCATCCCTGTTGCCGGTTGAGCGCCCGGATGTTCCCAAGGCCGGGCGGCCGGCGCAAGCCCGCGTTTCTCGTCATACGGCCCGGTATCGCCCGGGGAATTCCGGGTCAACGGCCCTCGCGCCGCCAAGCCAGCATCAACGCGCCCAGAGCGAGGACCAGGAGCGCGACCGCGGGCAGCAGCGGCGCCTCGCGCAGGCTGACCACGCGGTGGACGCGGTTGGCGACGAGGCCGAGCCAGCCCTCGCCCGCGGCGACGCGCCCCGGGCGCACGCGGCGCAGCGACGGCAGGCCGTCCGCCGCCCACAGGACGCCGCCGCCCGTCGCCGTCGCCGCGGGGGCCAGGCGGTCCGCGGTCGCGCGCATGTCGGCGAACTCCAGCGGGTTGAGATCGCCGACCGCGGCCAGCGTCGTCCGCCGCGCGTCGCTGATCCGGTAGACGCCGGCCTGCTCCACGGCGATCGTGGCCCGCGAGCGGCCGCCGGATCCCTCTTCAAGCCGCAGCGTGCGGACCTCTCCCGACGGGGCGGTGACCTGGACCGGGCTCGGGTCGGCCTCCAGGCTCCGCCGCACGATCGACAACCGGCCCCCCTCGACCTCCGACCGGAGGTCGTTTTCCTCCAGATCCGGCTCCTTCATCAGCCAATGCGCCAACCGCCGCAGCAGTTCGGCATGGGGGCCGCCGCCCTCGAAGCCGCGCGCCCACAGCCAGACGTGATCGCTCAACAGCTGCGCCACCCGGCCGTCGCCCACGCGGTCGAGGATCAGGAGCGGCTGCGCCTCGGCGCCGTTCATCAGCACCATGCCGCGCCGGCCGGCGACCTCGATCTGGCGGAACCAGCGGCCCCAGCGCGGCGGCTCGTCCTCGACGCCGGGCAGGTCGGCGGTCACCGGATGACGCAAACCGGTGGACGCCGGCCGCGCGCGCAGACCCCGCTCGAAGACCCGGCCGGTGGGCTCGCCCGGCAACACCGCCCCGAGCGGCGTCCGGAACAGGCTGGAGGGCGAGGCGAAACCCGGTCCCGCGGCTTCGAGCAGCGCCCCCCCCTCGCGGACGTAGCGGACGATGTTGTCGAGATAGAGCGACGGGATCACCCCGCGGCGGCGATAGCGGTCGAAGATGATCAGATCGAACTCCGACAGCCTGACCTCGAACAGTTCGCGGATCGGAAAGGCGATCAGCGACAACTCCCGCACCGGCGTCGCATCCTGCTTTTCGGGCGGCCGCAGGATGGTGAAATGAACCAGATCCACCGACGGGTCGGCCTTGAGGAAGTTGCGCCATACGCGCTCGCCCGGATGCGGCTTGCCCGAGACCAGCAGCACCCGGAGCCGCTCGCGGACGCCGTTGATCCGCAGCACGGCGCGGTTGTTGGCGGCGGTGAGCTCGCCGGCGCCGGGCTCGACCTCGATGCGGACGATGTTGGACCCGGCGCGGTCGATGTCGATCGGGATCTCGTGCGGCCGGCCGATCGGGACCCGGACGACCCGGTCCTCGCCGTCGCCCTGGCCGATCCGGACCCGCGCCACGGCGCCGCGCGCGGCCTCATCGGATACCCGTATCCGCAGGGCGACGCTCTTGCCGACCAGCGCGAAGCGGGGCGCATGCTCAACCGTCAACATGCGGTCGCGCTCGCCGCGCCGGCCGGTGAGCAGGACGTGCAGCGGACCGGCGACCGGCGGCGCGGCGTCCGGTCCGGGCGCGTCGTGCACCTGGCCGTCGGTCAGCAGGATGGTCGCCGCCATCCGGCGGCGCGGCGTCTTGCCGAGGGCCTGGCCCAGGGCGTCGAACAGCCGCGTGCCGTCGACCGGGCCGGCCGCGCCCGAACCGCTCGCCGCGCCGGCGCGGACGACCTTCACCTCGAGTTCGGACAGCCGCGCCAAGCCGGCCTGCAAATGCTCCAGCGCAGCTTCGGTCCGCTCGCGCCGGCCGGCGACGCGCTGGCTCGGCGAATCGTCCACCACCACCGCCGCCACGTCGGGCAACCGCTCGCGCTCCTCCTCGACCAGGACCGGATTGGCCAGCCCGATCCACAGCACGGCGAGCCCGCCCGCCCGCCAAACCGTCCCGCGCGCGCGCCGGGCCAGGCCGAACCCCGCGAAGAGCAGCGCGGCCGCGGCCAGCGGGACCAGCACGGACCAAGGGAACAAGGGCGCGAAGTCGATCGCGAGCCGGTCCATGGGCTATTGGCCCAGTCGTTCGATGATCGCCGGCAGATGGACCTGATCGGTCTTGTAATTCCCGGTCAGCGCGTACATCACCCAGTTGACGCCGAACCGATAGGCCATCTCGCGCTGCAGCTCGCCGCCCGGCGCGACGGGGAACAGCGCGGCGCCGGTATCGTCGACCGCCCAGGCCCCGGCCCAGTCGTTGGCGCCGATGACCACCGACGAGACGCCGTCGTTGTGGCGGCCGTCGCGCCGCTCCACCCATACCGAGCCGCCGGTCCATCGTCCGGGAAACGCCGACAGCAGGTAAAACGCCTTGGTGAGGACGTGGTCCCGCGGCGCCGGGATCAAGGACGGCACGTCGAGGCCGCGCAGCAGCCCGCGCAGCCGGCGACCGGTCGCGCCTCGCGGCGCGGTCGCGGTGGCGGCGCGGTCGCGCGTGTCGTAGAGGATCGTTCCTCCGCTCCGCAGATAGAGGTTCAGTTTTTCGATCGCTTGGCTCGACAACGCCGGCTGCCGGGGCGCCACCGCCCAGTACAGCAGCGGGTAGAAGGCGAGCTCGTCGGTCTCGACGTCGACGCCGAGGGGATCGCCCGGCTCGATCGACGTCCGCCGGCGCAGCACGCGGCTAAGCCCGATCAGCCCGGCGCGGCTGATCCCGTCGATCGTCGGATCCCCGGTAACGACGTAGGCGAGGCGGGTCTCCAGCGTGGCCAGCAAGGCCTTCGCGTCGGGCCCGCCCGGGGTCTGCGCCGCCGCGGTCGCGCCGAGCGCCGCCGCGCCGAAGACCAGGACCGCAAGTCCGGCGGCGCGCGGCAGGCGGGCCGGGAGCAACCCGCGCAAGGCGAACCCGACCGCCATGTCGATGAGGGCCAGCGTCAACGCGGCGAGCAGCAGCCACGGCTTGAAGTCGAAGACCGCCGGTTGCGCATAGCCGCTGCGCCCGACGCCGGCGGGGAGGGCCGGAATCGGCGCGAGCGCGCCGATTCCGGCCGAAAGGTTGAGCGCGCGGCGCGCCGTCTCCCGGCCGTAGAAACCGGGCGGGCTGCGCGGACCCGCCCTGGCGTCGGCGAACGCTCTTGCCGGGAGGGCCGCCGCGGCCGGCGGCGGCGGACCGAGACGGCCGAACGCATCCAGCGTCGTCAGCGGCGGCAGGGTCGCGGCCGCGCCGGCGCCGGCGACGCCCTGGCCGAGCTCGGCCATGCGCCGCAACATGCGGACGAACAGGCCGGACAAAGGAAGGTTCGACCAGTCCGTGTTCGCCGTCGTGTGAACGAGGACCAGCCAGCCGCGCCCGCGCTTCCCGGCCGTCACCAGCGGCGTCCCGTCGGTGAGCCGCGCCCAGGTCCTGGCGGCGAGATCGGGCGACGGCTGGGCCAGCACCTGGCGGCGAATGCGGACGTCGCCCGGAACGGCGAGTCCGGCGAACGGGCTCGCCTCGTCGAACGGGGCCAGCCGCGCCGGACGCGACCAGGACATCGCCCCGCCGAGCGCGCGTTCGCCGCCGCGCAGGCGGACCGGGATCAGGTCGTCGCCGCCCTGGGCAAGCCTGGGGCCAGCGAAGCGGACCATCACGCCGCCGCGCTCGAGCCATGCTTCGAGCCCGGCGGTCTCGCCGTCCGAGAGCCTGCCGACGTCGGCGAGGACGACGACCGCGAGTTCACGCTTCAGCAGATCGGCCAGCGTTCCGCGGTGGACCTCGCTGAACGGCGTCAGGGCGCGTTCGAGGAAATGGAGCGAACTCAACAACGGCTGCGCCGCGTCCGCCGGGCCGCCGGCGACCAACCCCACCGGCCGGCGCCGCCAGCGTTCGTCGAGCAGGAAAACGGCGCCGGCGGTCGCTTCGCCTTCGATTTCGATGCGCGCGGCCTCGTTGCGGAGCGCGCCCGGCAGCGGCAGCACGGCGACGGCGCGCGCCTCCCCGTCGGCGAAGGCGACGGGGGCGCGCGCGAGCAGCCGCCCGTCCGCCGCGTTTGCGCGCAACCACAGCTCGGCCGGGCCGCGCGCATCGGGCCGCAGCACCGGCGCCGTCAGCCCCCCCGCCCCGGACTGCGGAGCCAGCAGCAGACGCGCCCGACGCGCCGGCGGGGCGATCAGCAACTCCACGCCGCCCAGCCGCTGGAGCCGCTCGGCCAGCGCGGCCATGCCGTCGCCGCCCAACCCGTCCGACAGCCATGCGACATGACCCGACCCCTCGATCCGCGCCTCGTCCAGCGCGGCGAGGGCGGCAAGGCGGTCGGTCGGCCACGGCTTCGGCGCCATCGCGCGGACGATACGCCGCGCCTCCGCCGCCCGCAGAAGCCCGGTCGCGGCCGGCGGCTCGCCGGTTTCCGACGTCGCCGTGGCCAGCAGATGCACGCCGCGTTCGTTGCGTTCGGCCCGATCGATCAGACGTTCGAGCGCGGCCGCGCGGGCAGGCCAGTCGCCGGCCGCGGCCCAGCCGTCGTCGATCACCAGGATCAGCGGCCCCTTGCCGTGCAGCGCGGCAGTCGGATCGAGCGTCGGCCGGGCGAGAGCGAGGACGATCAGGGCGGCGAGAACCAGGCGCATCAGCAGCAGCCAGAGCGGCGTCTTGGCGGGTGTTTCCTCCTGCGGGCGCAGCGCGAGCAACAGCCGCACCGGCGGGAAGTCGAGCAGCCGCGGCGAAGGCGGGGTGACCCGGAGCAGCCACCAGATCGCCGGCAGCGCGGCCGTGGCCAGCAGCATCCACGGCGCAGCGAAGGCGAAGGAGGCGAGGTCGGGCATCGGTCAGCCTTCGGCGAGCGCGCGATGGAGGGCGAGCAGCGCGGATTGCGGCGACCGGTCGGTGCGATGCGCGGCGAACGTCCATCCCACGGCGCGCGCGAGGTCGGCCAGTCCCTGCCGGTGGGCGCGCATCAGCGCAGCGTACTCGCCGCGCACCGCCTCGACGCGGCCGACCAGGGCGGCGCCTTCGTCCTCTAGCCCCCGGAAGCGGATGCGGCCGCGGAAGGGCAGCGTTTCCTCGACCGGATCGAGCAGCTGCAGGACATGGCCGCGCACCCCGCGCGCGGCGTAGCCGCGGACCAACGGGTCGATCTCGTCGAGCGGCGACAGCATGTCGCCGATCAGGACCAGCCGGCCATGGCGCGGCAGTGGTTGCGGCGCCGGCAGGCTGGGACCGTTCCGCGCGGCGGCGAGATGATTCGTCGCGAGATGATCGGCCATGCGGTCCAGCGCCGCGCGGCTCGACGACGGCGCCGCGCCGGCGCCCAGAAGGGCGATCCGCTCGCCGCCCCGCGCCAGCAGCGAAGCCAGAGCGAGGACGAGCAACGCCGCGCGCCCCGCCTTGTCGGGCAGCCGGTCGCTCGACCGGTAGCGCATCGACGCCGAGGCGTCGGCCCACAGCCAGACGCTTTGCGCCGCGTCCCACTCGGTCTCGCGGACGAAGGCGAAGCGGGACTTCGCCGACTGACGCCAATCGACGGCCTGCGCCGGGTCGCCGGGCTGGTAGCGGCGGAACTGCCAGAAGGTGTCGCCCTGGCCTACGCGGCGGCGGCCGTGTACGCCTTGCGCCACGGTGGAGGCCACCCGGTCGGCCGCCACCGGCAGCGGCGGCAACGCGCCCGCCGCGGCCTCCGCTTCGCGCCGCAGCGCCGCGGCCCCGAGATTCGCTCCCCGTCGGAGCGGCGGTCTCAAGCGAACGGCGCGCACAGCCGCGCGACGACGTCGTCGATCGTGACGCCGTCGGCGCGGGCGGCGAAGGTCAGAGCCATCCGGTGACGCAGCACCGGCGGCGCGAGGGCGGTCACGTCTTCGACCGAGGGCGACAGTCGTCCGTCCAGCAGCGCCCGCGCGCGGGTCGCCAGCATCAGGGCCTGGCTCGCGCGCGGACCGGGACCCCAGGCCACCTGGTCGCGGATCTCGGGAGAGGACGTCGAATCGGGGCGGCCCTGGCGCACCAGTTCGAGGATCGCATCGACCACGCTCTCGCCCACCGGGACGGAGCGCACCAGACGCTGGGCCGAGGCCAGGTCGTCCCCGGTCATGACCTGTTCGGGCGCGGCGTTCTCCGCCCCGGTGGTCGCCATCAGCATCTCGCGCTCGGCGTCGGCGTCCGGGTATCCGATGTCGATCTGCAACAGGAAGCGATCGAGCTGCGCCTCCGGCAGCGGGTAGGTGCCCTCCTGCTCCAACGGGTTCTGCGTCGCCAGCACGTGGAACGGCGCCGGCAGCGGATGATACTGCCCCGCCACCGAGACCCGGCGCTCCTGCATCGCCTGCAACAGGGCGGACTGCGTGCGCGGGCTGGCGCGGTTGATCTCGTCGGCCATCAGCAGCCGGCAGAACACGGGGCCCGGCAGGAAGCGGAACGAGCGCCGGCCGGATTCGCTCTCCTCCAGCACTTCGGAGCCGAGAATGTCGGCCGGCATCAGATCGGGGGTGAACTGGACGCGCTTGTCGTCGAGGCCGAGCACGGTCCCCAGCGTCTCGACGAGGCGCGTCTTGCCGAGGCCGGGGAAGCCGATCAACAAGGCGTGACCCCCGGCGAGCAGCGTGATAAGAGTCTGATCGATCACATGGCGTTGACCGAAGATGATGCGCGCGACGCGGTCGCGGGCCATGGCCATGCGATGGCCGAGCGCTTCGATCTCCGCGGCGAAATGCGCCGGGGGACCTGCGGCGGGCGGGGTGTCGGCATCGGTCACGGGCGCCTCGAACAGCTTGGCCTCGGACGATGGATGAGCCGTCGCTGATCGACATTGAGCGGAGCTTCGACCCCGGCGCGCCCCGCGCCGGCGGCCGGGCTCCACGGATCTGCGGCGACATCGACATGCGCATCGGCCGGGACGGCGGGTGGTTCTATCACGGCTCGCCGGTCGGCCGCAAACCGCTGATCCGGCTGTTCGCGCGCGTGTTGCGCCGCGACGACGCCGGAGACTACTGGCTGGAGACGCCGGTCGAGAAATGCCGCATACGGGTGGACGATGCGCCGTTCACCGCAGTGGCGATGGAGGTCGAGGGCGCCGGGCGAGCGCGGCGGATCTCGTTCCGCACCAATGTCGACGACGTCGTGACCGCGGGACCGGCGCACCCGATCCGGGTCGCGGTCCGGCCGGAAACGGGCGAACCCTCGCCCTACGTCCTGGTGCGCGGCCGGCTCGAAGCGCGGATCCTGCGCGCCGTGTTCTACGACCTCGTCGAGCTGGGCGAGGAGCGGCCAAGCGCCGGCGGCCCGGATTTCGGCCCGGACTTCGGAGTGTGGAGCGGTGGTGGATTCTTCCCGCTCGGACGTCTCGACGGGGCTTGAGGGCCGCCGCGTCGCCGCCGCGTTCGCGCGCGCGGGCCATGCGCCGTATCCGGCGGCGGACGGCTACGCCTGGCTCGAGGACGGGCTGCGCCCGGACGGAGAGGCCCGCGTCATCCCCGCGGCGGTGCTGATCCCGCTGATCGACCGGCCGGGCGGCATGACGGTGCTGCTGACCCGGCGCACCGCGCATCTCAAGGCGCATGCCGGGCAGGTTTCGTTCCCCGGCGGGCGCGCCGAGGCGGACGACGCGACGCCCGAGGACACGGCGCTCCGCGAGACCGAGGAGGAGATCGGGCTGGCGCGCCGCCATGTCCGCGTCGTCGGCCGGCTCGGCGTGCGCGAGACCGGCACCGGCTATCGGGTGGCGCCGGTCGTCGGCCTGATCGACCCGCCGCTTCGCCTGGCGCCGGACCCGGCGGAGGTCGCCGACGTGTTCGAGGTGCCGCTGTCGGTCGTGCTCGACCGGGCCAACTACCGGTTCGAGACGCGCGTGCAGCGAGGGGCCGCGCGCCGGTTCTACGCCCTGCCCTATGACGGCTTCCATATCTGGGGGCTGACGGCGCGACTGCTGGTCAACCTGGCCGAGGTGCTGAAACGCCGATGATCCGCATCCTGCTCACCTACGTCGCGCCGCTGGTGCTGCCGTTCGTCGGCTGGATACTGTGGCGGCGTCTCTTCCGCTCTGCGCGGCATCCGCCGCAGCCCATGCGCGAGGCGCCCTGGCACTGGCTCGGCCTCGCCGGCGTAGCCCTGGTCGCGGTCACCCTGGGCTCGATCGCGCTGTTCACCGGAGGAACGCCGGGCGAGGTCTATCAGCCGCCCCGCGTCGTCGACGGCGAGGTCCTGCCCGGCCGCCACCGCCCGCCGGCGCCGCGAGACTGACCGTGGACAAGGTGGGGGACAAGGTGGGGACGCTCGATCCCCGGCCATGGATGACCGCCCGCCCGGCGGCGGCGCTGCTGGCGGCCCTCGCCGGCGGCGGCCGGCCGGCCCGCTTCGTCGGCGGCTGCGTCCGCGACGCGGCCTGCGGGCGCGAGGTCCGGGACATCGACGTCGCGACGCCCGAACCGCCCGAACGAGCGACGGCGCTGCTCGAACGCGCCGGCATCCGGGTGGCGCCGACCGGCATCGACCACGGCACGGTCACCGCGATCGTCGCCGGCAAGCCGTTCGAGGTCACCACCTTGCGCACCGACCTGGAGACCGACGGGCGGCGCGCCCGGGTCGCGTTCACCGACGATTGGGCGGCCGATGCGGCGCGCCGGGACTTCACGATCAACGCGATGTATTGCGATCCGGACGGCTCGCTCTACGACCCGACGGGCGGGCTCGCGGACCTGCGCGCGGGCCGGATCCGGTTCGTGGGCGATGCGCGCGCGCGCATCCAGGAAGACTTCCTGCGGATTCTCCGCTTCTTCCGCTTCTACGCCTGGTATGGCGGGCCGCCGCCCGACGCCGGGGCGCTGGCGGCCTGCGCGGCCCTCGCCCCCGGGCTGGGCGGGCTGTCGGCCGAGCGCGTCTGGGCCGAACTGTCTCGGCTGCTGCGGGCGCCCGACCCGGCCGGGACTCTGGCGCTGATGGACGCGCATGGCGTGCGCGCGCATGTCCTGCCCGAGGCGAGGCGGATCGACCGGCTGCGCGCGTTGGCGGCGTTGGAGCGGACGCTCGGCGCGCCGCCCTCCGCGCTCCGCCGGCTGGCGGCTACGCTCGATCTCGACGCCGACGGGATGCGGCGCCTCGCCCGCCGGCTGCGGATGTCGCGCGCCGACCGTGAACGCCTGGCCGATCTCGCCGCCCATCGAGGCGCGCTGGCGCCCGGCCTGAACGCGCCGGCCTTCCGGCGGCAGCTCTACCGGCTGGGCACCGGGTTGGCGGGCGATCTGCTGCTGCTCGACTGGGCGGAGGACGGGGCGGACCGGTCGACGCTATGGGACTTCGCCCGCTCCTGGCGGCCGGTCGAATTCCCGCTGCGCGGGGCCGACGCCCTGGCCGTCGGCGTGGCGGCGGGCCCCGCCGTCGGCGAGATCCTGGAGCGCGTCCGGGGTTGGTGGATCGAACGCGATTTCCGGCCCGACCGCGCCGCCTGCCTCGAACGGCTGCAAACCGAGGCGGACGGCGGACGGCGGCCGTCCGAGAACGCGACGTAAAGCGCCCGCGACCGTCGGCGCGCCGGACAGGGGCCAGTAGACGTCGGTTCCCCGCTACGCCTCGCCGTATCGCGCATAATCGAAGGGAAACTTGCCGCTCGCGTCTCGGACGTCGGGCATAGCGATGATCGGCATATGGCGCCTGCTCCCCTGTCATAAGGGACGGCGGACGATGGCCTCGGAACGCCCATGGAAAAAGGGCTCCCCGTCTCACATGTGTTTGAAGCAAGTCACCTGTTTGAACCAAGTCACCCACTCACGCGCCCACCCATGGATCGACAGGGCCGACTCCGATGTTCTCGAAGTCCCCGACGTTCCGCGTCGCCACCGCCATCCCGCGCGCCCGTGCAATCGCCGCGATCTGGCCATCGGATTGCGAGATCGGGCGCCCGGCGGCGCGGCGGGCGGCGGCGACCTCCGCATAGGCTCGCGCCGCGGCGCTGTCGAACGGCAGAACCCGGTTCGCGAAGCGCGTTCGCAACATCCGTTCAAGGCCCGCGCCAAGACCCTCACGGCGTCTGCCCGACGGCATCACCGCAAGACCGAAGCGCAGCTCCGCCTCGCCGACCGCCGTCAGGAACAGGCTCGACGCCGCACGGTCCGCGATGCACGACGCGAGCGCGGGCGCCGGCGCCGGGCGCATCAATTCGGACACCACATTGGTATCGAGAACGAACACGGCGGAACCTCAACCAAAATCGGGAGGCTCGCGCATCGGCTCGCGCGGCGGCAGTTCGAGCTCCACGCCGCCGAAGGGCGCGAAGCATTCGTGAATGAAACGGGCCAGGTTCACGGGTTCGGATTCTCGATCGACCGCTTCGCGCAGGATGATCCGCGCCTCCTCTTCCACCGAACAACCACGCTTGGCCGCCCGCATGCGCAAGCGGGTTTTCACCCTATCGTCCAGATTGCGGATCGTGATGCTTGCCATGGCGGCGCCTCTCTCCATCGTCAACCCGTTCCAAGCTGCCTCGGCGATTGCAGCGCAATCAAGGTCTGACCATCCGACCCGCCCAACCCGATGCTCTCGATCGGCCGCTGTCGGATCACGATGTTGACCGGGCCATGCCGATCCTGCCTTCGGGACAAGGTTGTAGCGCAACGCGCCCGACCGACCTCGCCGCCCGCTCGCCGGGACGGCGCCACTCCGCCATCCCGGCGGGGACGCCTTGGGAAAGGCGCAACCGGTTTGATCGCATGGCGTGTGCTCCTGGCCGTCGGCGAGATCCTGGAGCGTGTCCGGGGTCGGTGGATCGAACGCGATTTCCGGCCCGACCGCGCCGCCTGCCTCGAACGGCTGCAAACCGAGGCGGACGGCGGACGGCGGCCGTTCGAGAACGCGACGTAAAGCGCCCGCGCCCGTCGGCGCGCCGGGTGGAAGCCGGCCTTACTCGAACCGGGCCTCGTTCAACCGCCAGTAGACGCCGGTTTCCCGCAACGCCTCGCTGTATCGCGCATAATCGAAGGGAAACTGGCCACCCGTATCGCGCGCCGGAGTCCATCCATGTCGCCAGCACTGCCGCAACCATTGCCAAATCGAATATCGGAACGGCGCGAATGGCGAGCATGGAAGGTTCCTCGGTATTGGATCGAGCCGACCCTATAGCCAATCGCGTCTACGGCCGCAAATTGCATTCTCTCCGGGATGCGCAACGAGAAATCGGAGCGCCACCTTGGCCAACAATGTATGTAATCCCCATCTCAAAATTTATCGACGGTATTGGGGATCACCGGTTCGCTGGACAGCCGGCGGTGAATAGCCTTGATCATGTTCAAGGCAGTATCCGGGGCCAACACCATCATGCTGGCGTCGGCAACGGTGGTGTCGACCGACGAGGTATGGCTATCCTTTTGACGGTTGGTCTCGGCAACGGCGATAGCGTCTTCGATTGATCGGACGCCGCCGTTGACGAAGGTATCTCTCGCCTCGTCGTCAGCAAGAACGCGAGGAAGTTTTCGAACGTCGGCCAGTCGGTATATCTGGCCGTCGCGTATCCAGCGGCCGAAGTCGCGGAGATCGAAACCCGCTCCGTAGATGGAGTCCTTGACTTCCGCCTTCTGTAGCTCGACAAAGCCACTGAATCGATCGACCTTGAAAGCGTCGTCGCTGCTTACGTCGCGGTAGTACTCGTTCATGTCGTGATAGGCTTCGATTTGCTGGGTGATCGTCCTCTTGTTTCCTCCACACCGGGCGATGAGGTCGTCATAGTCCATGAACTTGACGTTACGCAGGTAGTGAAGGTATCGCGCCTTCTCGTAGGCGGGCCAGTCGCGTGCGCCGACGAGGTGGGCTGTCACCCGGATCGTCTCGATGTCCCGCTGGTCTGGGTCGTTGAGCACGAGGCAATTGATGGCGGTCCAATTGCCGGAGGCGCTCTCCTCATGGAGCTCATAGTAAATTGCTAGGCGGGTGTTGCCGTCGACGCACACGAATCGATCATTGGAGGGTGAAACGACGATAGGCACCGAGATACCTCGAGCCGCTCTGATGGAGTCCTTTAGAGAGCGATAGGAAGAAGCGCTGGCGGATCCTTCCGTGGCGGTCTGTAGAGGGAAGCGAATGCGTTGGTCATCAAGTTTGTCGCCGTATTTCTCAAGGGCGACCTTGATCCTCGGGTTCTCCCGGTCGAAGTCAATCTGGTGTGTGTGGATGAGACTGTACGTGCTCTCCATGATAATCTCACCTCGCAAATTGTCATGGCGTGGCAGGCTTAAGCTTGAAGCCACGACAGCGCGGAGCACCGTACCCCATCGGAGCGGACGATTCTGTCCTCAGAGTCATTTGTCACCATGACCGCGCGAATGTCAACAGGGAGATGAAATTCCGAATTCGTCAAGTTGATAGCCCGGCCTCACCGGCTGCATTCATCAATCTCGGAGCGGGTCGCGCGGCGCGTAAGGACCTTTGCGGTCAGCCGGATCAAGGTTCGCCTTTTCGACTAGACTTTCAGACCTCGGGGAATCGCTCACCCAGCCGCTCCATCGTCAGCCCCTCGCGCGCCTCGTCGTCGAGATAGGGGATGCCGATGCCGTATTCGGACCAGCGGTCCCGGAGCCGCCGCTCCAGGGCCGGGTCGATCCGGTTGATCGGCGGCATCCGGCGGCCGCCCCAGTCCGGGTTGGGTTCGAACTCCCAGTTGCGGGTGGCGTCGATCAGCACCCGCGTCCAGCGGCCGGTGCCGTATTTGAGCACGCTCGCATGCTCCGCCGGCACCGACGGGTCGAGGACCGAGCCGAAGGTCGGCCCGAAGGTCAGCAGCTGTCCCTCGCCGGCATTGACCCGGAAGGCCATCGCCCAGTCGAGCGCCGCCGGATCGTGCGGGTCCACATCCTCCTCGACGACCATCACGTTCTTGTAGAACCACTGGCCCGAGCTGGTGCCCCACAGCGCGTTGGCGATCTGTTGGGCGTGCCCGCGATAGCGCTTGCGGATCTGCACCACGATGTTGGTGCCGGTGGTCACCGGCGGCATCCACACGTCGGTGACGCCGTCGATGCCGAACTGCTCCAGCGTGTTCCAGGCGATGGCCGAGAAGCTGTAGGCGCAGAGCGTCGAATCCTCGCTCGGGAAGCCGGGCCGGGCGCCCTCCAGCGCGCCGCGCAGGATCGGATCGTCGCGATGGGTGACACAGGTCGCCTCCAGCACCGGCTTCGGCGACGGCGAGCCGCCGGCATGTCCGGGATATTCGGCGAACGGCCCCTCGGGCTCAAAGCTGGCCGGGTCGGGATCGATATAGCCCTCGACCACGATCTCGGCGCTCGCCGGGACTTGGAGGTCGACCGTCTCGCAGGCGACCAGCTCCACCGGCCGCCCCAGGATCGCGCCGATCATGTCCCATTCGCAGACCGAGCGCGGGAACGGGCTGCCGGCGCAGAACGGCAGCGCGTCGTGCCAGCCATGGACCACCGCGACCGGCATATGGCCCTGCTTGCCCTTGAACTTGGCGAAATGCCCGCCCCAGCCCTGGGTCGGCAGCATCAGCTTGCCGATCTTGTTGCGGCCCAGCACCTGGCCGCGATAGAGGCCGACATTGACGCGGCCGGTCTCGGGATCCTTGGTCACCACCCCGCAATAGGTGTCGAGGAAGCGCCCGCCGTCGGCCCGATGCCATTTGGGGGCCGGGAAGCAGCGCAGGTCGATCGCCTCGCCGGTCAGCACGTTCTGCTTGACCGGCCCGGTCCCGACGACGCGCGGCTCGATCGGGTTGCGGTAGACGTCGCGGAAATGCCGCACCAGCGCCCGGTCGCTCGTCTCCTTCGGCAGCCCGGCCATCAACAGCACCTGGTCGCGCGCGCCCAGGCCGCAGGTCATGAGCTTGGCGCAGGGCGTGTCGCGATGATCCTTGATGGCGTGGAAGACCAGCGCCGGGCCGCCGAGGGCCAGGTTGACGCGTGCGATCGCGCCGATCTCCTCGTCCCAGTCGACCTCGGCGCGGACGTGGCGGAGCCGACCCGCGATCTCGAGGTCGCGCATCCAGCTGCGGAGGCTCGGGCCGTCGGCGGCCGCGGGGACGGGCGCGGTCGGCGCGACGCCCGGAGCCGGGTCGGGGCGGGCCGTGCGCCGGGCGAGCGGCACCACCTCGGCGGTCGTCGGCGCAGGCGATCCGGTCATGGCGTCCTCCCGACCGGGCCGAGCTCGCGGTCGAGGAAGGCCAGCAGCTTGCGCCAGGCGTCCTCGGCCGGCTCCTGGCGATAGGCGTCGGGGTTGAGGAAGTTCTGGAAGGCGTGCCCGGCCCCGTCATAGGCGTGGAACTCGCGCCGTACGCCGTGCCGGTCGAGCGCCGCCCCGATCCGCGCCACGTCGTCCGGCGACGGGTTCTCGTCGTCGTTGCCGAAGAAGCCGATGATCGGGCAGCCGATCTCTCCGCTGCGCTCGATCGGCGGCGGATGGCCGGCGCCCCAGGCGACCATGACGTTGCCGCCGTAGAACACGCCGCAGGCGCGGAAGGCCGGGTTGGCCGCAGCGCCGAGATAGGCGAGCCGCCCGCCCATGCAATGGCCGGCGATGCCGATCGCATCGCCCCGCACCGAGTCGAGGCCTCGCAGATAATCGACCGTCGCGGCGATGTCGGCGACGATCTCGCCGTCGTCGAGGCTCCTGAGCGAGGTCATGCTGTCCTCGCCCGCGGGACGGCGGTGATAGAACAGCGGCGCCGCGGCGACGTAGCCGCTCCGGGCCAAGTCCTCGACGAATTTCCGGGTGAAGGCGTCGAGCGCGCCGCGGTGGTGCGCGACCAGGACCGCCGGATGCGGCCCGGCGCCCGCCGGCTCGTCGACATAGAGCTCCATCTCGCCGCCGCCGACGGTCAGCCGCTCCGATCTGGCCATGGCCTCGCCTCCTCGCCGGATGGACCCGGCCATCGTTGTACACGCCGCGGCGGGGCCGCGCCAACGCGGACGCCGGTTACCCCGCCGCCCCGGCGATCAGCGTGTCGCTGTATTTCCGGTCGCGATAGTCGCCGGACCGCACCGGCGGGTAGCGCGGCGGGTTGCCGGGGCCGGCGCAGGTCGGGATGCACTCGATCATGGCGTCGTAGTTGGGCTGGTGGAAATAGCCGATCGAGATGCGGCGCGCGGTCGCCGCCCGGTCGGGCGGCGGGTTGACCACCCGGTGCAGGTTCGAGAGCCAGCGGTCGTTGGTCCACTGCATCATCAGGTCGCCGATATTGACGACGAAGAAGTCGGGCCGGGTCTCCACGTCGATCCAGTCGCCGGCGCGGGTGCGGACCTGGAGTCCGCCCGGGCCGTCCTCGCCCATCAGGATCGTCATGCCGCCATAGTCGGTATGCGCGCCGGCGCGGAGCTGCCCCTCGGGCGGCTGCTCGGCCTGGGGCGGGTAGTAGTTGATCCGCATCGCGGTGACGTGGCGGTCGATCTTGTCGTCGAAGAAGCTCTCCGGCATGTCGAGAGCCAGGGCCGACATGCGCAGCAGCTCGTGCTCCAGCCGCTCCATCGCCCGGTAGTAGGCGAGCGCCGCGGCGCGGAAGCCCTCCGGCCGGTCCGGCCAGACGTTGGGGATGAAGTAGCGCCGCCCCTGCGCGCCGCTGTGATAGGCGTCGTCCGGCCAGCGGTCGGGACCGATATGGTAGAACTCCTTGAGGTCGGGCTGCGCCCCCGGGGCCGCGGCCCGGCCCAGCGCCTCGCCGGCGAGCAGGCGGTAGCCGCGCGGCGTGCCCCGCGCCGGATGCTCGGCCCGGAGCTTCTCCTCCAGCGGCCGCGCGAAGAAGTCGTGCGAGAGGGCGCGAAGCCGCTCGACCAAATCGTCCGGCACGCCATGACCGGCGATGGCGAAAAACCCGATACCGGCGCAGGCGTCGCCGATCCGCCGGGCGACGCGGCGCCTGTCGGCCTCGCCGCCGCCGAGAAACGGCGCCACGTCGATGAGGGGAACGCTGTCGGCGGTCATGGTCGCGCTTCCGGAGCCGTCCCGCCCGCTACTTCGCCCTGGCGGCGCGGCGTTGCCGGGTCGGCGGCAGCGCCTTCGACCGGGGCAGGCCCGACGCCAGCACCCATTCGGCGAAGGTCTCGGGCGCCGGATCCCAATGGCCCGGCTCCCACGCCTCGGTCAGATAGTCCTCGTCGCAGAAATACTCGGCCATGCCGCCCGCGGGGTTGCGGAAATACCAGAAATAGCAGGACGACACGTGATGGCGCCCCGGCCCGATCGCCGTCTTCCAGCCCTTCGCCGCCTGATGGATGCCGCCGGCGAACATCTCATGGATGTCGCGCACCGCGAAGGCGACGTGGTTGAGCTTGGCCTTGCCGTCGATCTGAAGGCAGAACAGGTTGTGATGCCCGCCGCGCGCGGCGCAGCGCAGGAACACGCCCCGCCCCGTATAATGGTCGGAGACGAAGAACCCCAGCCGTTCGGTATAGAAGGCCTGCATCGCCGCGAGGTCGGGCACGTTGAACACGCAATGGCCGATATGGCGCGGCCGGGCGCGGTCGTAATACGCCGCGCGCCGATCCACCCGGCCAGGGGCCGCCGGCGAGTTCATCGGCAACGGCGCGTCCGCCGTCTTGCGCCGCCGGCTGACGCGGAGCGCGAAGCCGAAGCCCATCGGGTCGACGGCGTGAAGCGCGCCATCCTTGTCGACGGTCACGTCGCGGTCTCTGGCGAGCTCCCGCTCCAGGGCGTGGAGGTCGCGCCGGGACTTCACCCCCCAGGTGATCTCGCGCGCCGTGGAGCCGCGCTGCACCGCCTTGGGCAGGCCCTTGGCTGCGCGCGGCCGCAGGATCACCTGGGCGCCGTCCCGCGTCTCCAGCACCGACTCCGAGGCGCCCGTCTTGACGCGCTTCAGGCCCCAGTCGTCGAAGAACCGGCGCGCGCGCGCCATGTCCGCGACGCCATAGGTCACGGCGTCGATCCCCGTGATCGTCATGCAAGGCCTCCCGCTTCCCGGACGCTCTCATTGGTACGGCAATCGGCGGCGCGACGAAAGCGAAATTTGGCCGGTTCGCGCGCGCTTGATAGGATGGCCGGCCATGCTGTTCGGCGACATATTGCGTCTTTCCGCCCGGCGCCATCCGAACAAGACGGCGCTGATCTGCGACGACCGGGCGCTCCGCTACCGCGAGCTCGACGCCGCGGCCAACCGGTTCGCCAACGCGCTCGGCGGGCTCGGCCTGGCCAAGGGCGACCGCGTCGCCATCATGAGCCGGAACGCGCCCGAATACGCGATCGCGATGTTCGGCGCCGCGCGAAGCGGTTGCATCCTCGTCAACCTGTCGCCGGCCTATCAACCCGAGGAGATCGCGCAGATTCTCGACAAGACGGACGCCGGCGCGCTGATCGTCGAGGACCGCGGGCTGGACAAGGTCGCGGCGCTGCCGCCCGGCCTGCGGGCGCTCGAACGGCCGATCGTCGTCGGGGCGGCGCCGGCGGCGGGCGGCGTCGCGTTCGATGCGCTCCTGGAGCGCGCCGCCGACGGACCGCCGGCGGTCGCCCTCGACGAGCGCGACCCGCTGGCGATGACCATGACCGGCGGCACGACGGGCCTTCCCAAGGGCGCGCTGGTCGGCCATCGCGCCCGCTGCGTCTCGGCCTTTACGGCATTGATCGAGCATGAGGTCACCGGCGCCGACGTCTGCGGCGTGGTCACGCCGATGTATCACGCGATCGGCGGCTTCGTCTGGTTCCCCGCCGTCATGCTCGCCGGCTGCGCCGCGGTGATCCAGCGGCAATGGGACCCGGACGGGTTCGCCGATCTCGTCCGCCGCCATGCCGTGACCGCGGCGCTGATGGTGCCGGTGCAGGCGCGCGACGCGATCGACGACGGGCGGTTCGATCCGACCCGGCTGGCGAGCCTCCGCAAGATCGCCACCGGCGGGGCGGTCGCCTCGGCGGACTTGATCGCGGCGTTGCGGGACAAGCTGCCGGACGCGGCCTACACGGATCATTACGGCCAGTCGGAGACCGGGCCGCTGGCCTTCCTGCGGCCCTGGCATCCGCGCGACAAGTGGGACAGCATCGGGCGGGCGGCCACGGGCGTCGATCTCGCGGTGGTGGACGCCGACGGACGGCCGGTCGGTCCGGGCGAGACCGGCGAGATCGCGGCCCGCGGCGCATTCCTGTTCGACGGCTATTTCGAGGATGCGGCGGAGACCGCCGCCTATTTCCGCACCGGCGACGGTTGGGGCTGGACCGGCGATCTGGCGACGGTGGACGACGACGGGTTCGTCACCCTGGCCGGACGCGCCAAGGACATGATCGTCTCGGGCGGCGTCAACGTGTATCCGCGCGAGGTCGAGCGGGCGCTGGAGGCGCATGCGGCGGTCGGCGAGTGCGCGGTGTTCGGCGTGCCCGACGACCGCTGGGGCGAGGTGCTGATCGCCTACGTCGTCGTCGCCGACGGCGCCGCCGTGGCCGAGGGCGAGCTGCGCGCCTGCTGCGCCGCCCGGCTCGCCCGCTTCAAGCTGCCGCGCGAGATCCGCCTGGTCGAGTCGATCCCCAAGACGCCGGCCGGCAAGATCCAGAAGCGCCTTCTGCAGGAGGCCTATCTCGGCGACCGCGGCTGACGCCGCCGCCCGCGCGCGGTTTGCCCGGCGCGGCGATTGCCGTATGGTCGGGTAAGCGAACGGTTCGACCTCGAGATGGGGAGGCTCGCCTGCAGACATGGCGAACGACGATGGCAACAGCGACCGCATGACGCTTCAGGGCGTCGATCTGGAGGTCGTCCGCAAAGGTGCCGGCCCGCCCCTCTTCCTGCTTCATGGCGGGGGCGGCCCGGTCGCCGGCCTGCCCTTCGCCGACCGGCTCGCCGAGCGGTTCGAGATCGTGGCGCCGACCCATCCCGGCTTCGGCGGCAGTCCGATCCCGGACCATTTCGACGGCATTCACGACCTCAAGTTCCTCTATCTCGACCTGATGGACGCGCTGGACATGCGCGGCGCGGCGATGATGGGGTTCTCGATGGGCGGCTGGGCGGCTTGCGAGATCGCGGTCATGACCACCGAACGCCTGTCCCGGCTGGTGCTGGTCGACTCGGTGGGCATCAAGCCGGGCGACCGCGAGACCCGCGACATCGCCGACGTCTTCGGCATGCCCGCCGAGGAGCTGGCGGCCCTCGCCTGGCACGACCCGTCGAAGGCCCCCGACATCGACGGCCTGAGCGAGGAGCAGCTCGCCATCCATGCCGGCAACCGGATCGCGCTCGGGCTCTATACCTGGGAGCCCTACATGCACAACCCCAAGCTCCGCCACCGGCTGCACCGGATCGACGTGCCGACGCTGTTGATCTGGGGCGAGAGCGACCGTCTGGTGACGCCCGCCTACGGCGAGGCGCTGCGGGCGATGATCCCGGGCGCGGAGATGACGGTCATCGCCGAGGCCGGCCACGCGCCGCAGGCCGAACGGCCCGACGCGTTCGTCGAGCGCGTCATGTCCTTCCTTTCCTGACGGGACCGATCGCATGAAAGCCTGGTTCTTCACCGAAGACGCCTACCCGTACCTGCCCGATGCGGACAGCTACGAATCGATCCGCGTCGATCTGCCGAACAAGCATTTCGACCCCGAGAAGGGCGCCGACCTCTATCACAAGTATCTCGACCTGTGGTGCCAGGCGGACGAGCTGGGCCTCGAGATCATGAACAACGAGCACCACCAGACCGCGACCTGCATGGTGCCGGCGGCGCCGTTGATGCTCGCGGTGCTCGCGCGCGAGACCCGGCGCGCCCGGCTGCTGATCCTCGGCAACCCGCTGCCCAACCGCGTCCAGCCGCTCCGCGTCGCCGAGGAGATGGCGATGATCGACGTGCTGTCGCGCGGCCGGCTGGAGGTCGGATACGTCCGCAGCGTGCCTTACGAAGCCGCGGCGGCGAACATCATGCCGTTGCGCGGCTCGGAACGGCTGTGGGAGGCGCACGACCTGATCATGAAGGCCTGGACCCACCACGAGGGTCCGTTCAACTGGGAGGGGCGCTTTTTCCATCACCGCCAGGTCAACATCTGGCCCCGCCCCTATCAGCAGCCGCACCCGCCGGTCTGGGTCACCACCGGCAGCGGGCCGAGCACCGCCCCGGTGGCCCGGAACAAGCATGTCGGGGCGGTCTTCCTCGCCGGCTATCCGGGCATCCGGTCGATCTTCGACGCCTATCGCGAGAACTATCTGAAGTTCCACGACGCCCATGCGCCGCTCGACCGCCTCGCCTATTGCGCGCTGGTCTATGTCGGGGCCGACGCGGACGCGGCGCGGCGCGGCGCCGAGCAGCTGCTGTGGTACATGACCTCCAACAAGGTGCCGCTCCACTGGCGCAACCCGCCGGGCTATTTCCCGCCGCGCTTCGCCGCCCAGGTCATCCGCGGCGGTCGCACCAGCGGCATCCAGTCGTTCACCGCCGCCCGGCTCGACGACCAGATGCGGCGCGGCAACGTGTTCGCCGGCACGCCCGACCAAGTGTACGAGCAGATCAAGCGGTTCTACGAGTTCTCCGGCGGCTTCGGCCATCTCCTGATGATGGGCCAGGCCGGGTTCCTGAGCTTCGAGGACACGGCGCGCAGCATGAAGCTGTTCACGAACGAGGTCTATCCCCGGCTCAAGGAGCTCACCGCGGCCCACGACCCCGACGAGGCGGCGGCGATCAGCGCCCGCGCCGAGGCGCCCGATCTGGGCGATGCGCGCGACCCGTTCGGCGTCGAGTTCCACCGCAAGGCGTCATGACCCGGATCCGGAGCCGCTACGTCGACGTCGACGGCGTCCGCACGCATTACCTCGAGGCGGGCGAAGGCCCGACCGTGGTGTTGCTGCACTCGGGCGAGTTCGGCGGCTGCGCCGAGATCAGCTGGCAGTTCAACCTCCCCGCCCTGGCGGAACGCTTCCGCGTCGTCGCTCCCGACTGGCTCGGCTTCGGGCGCACCGACAAGCTGTTCGACTTCGCCGACGCCAGGGCGCGGGCCAGCCGCCATATGCGGCGCTTCGTCGAGGTGATGGCGATCGACGAAGCCGACTTCATCGGCAACTCGATGGGCGGGAGCAATCTCGCCCGCATCGCCTGCGAACGCCCGCCCATCCTGCCGATCCGCTCCGTCGTGCTGTGCAGCGGCGGGGGCTTCACCCCGATGACCGAGGCGCGCAAGACGCTGCTCGCCTATGACGGGACGCCCGAGGCGATGCGCGCGCTGCTGCACGCGATGCTCCACGACCCGAAATGGGGCGACGATCCGGCCTATGTGGCGCGACGCCAGGAGTATGCGCTGATGCCGGGCGCGTGGGAGTGCGCCGCCGCGGCGCGCTTCAGGTCGCCCGCCGCCGAAGCGCGCGATGCGGGGTTCGGCATTCCCGACGCCAACGCCTATGAAAACATGGCCTGCCCGACGCTCGTCGTCGCCGGCGCCGAGGATCGACTGCGCGAGCCCGGCTACGCCCAGGGCCTCGCCGAGCGCATCCCCGATTGCGAACTCCACGTGCTCGAAGCCTGCGGTCACTGCCCCAACATCGAGATGGCCGAGACGTTCAACCGGCTGGTGATCGACTTCCTCGGGCGGGCGCACGCGCGGCGCGCGCCGGGCGGGACTCGCTGACGCCTGCGCCCGGCGGGTCCCGCCGGAAGCCGGCCGGCCGGCCGGTCAGGCGGCCGCGCTCTCCGCCTCGGCCGCGACCAGCGCCTCCGCGATCTGGACCGCGTTCAGGGCCGCGCCCTTGCGCAGATTGTCCGCCACCACCCACAGGTTCAGCCCGTGCGGGACGGTGGGGTCGCGGCGGATCCGGCTGACGAAGACCATATCGTCGCCCGCGCATTCGACCGGCGTGACGTAGCCCTCGTCCGCCCGATGGTCGACCACCGCCACCCCCGGCATCGCCCGCAGCAGCGCGCGGGCCTCGTCGTCCGACAGCGGGTTGCGGAGCTCGACGTTGATCGCCTCGGCGTGGCCGACGAACACCGGAACCCGCACGCAGGTCGCGCTCACCGGGATGTCGGGGTCGAGGATCTTCCTGGTCTCGACCGCCATCTTCCATTCTTCCCGGGTCGCGCCGTCGTCCAGGAAGCGGTCGATATGCGGGATGACGTTGAACGCGATCTGCTTGGTGAACGATTCGCTCGCCGTCGACTGGTTGACGTAGACGTCGCGGGTCTGCCGGAACAGCTCGTCCATCGCCGCCCGCCCGGCGCCCGACACCGACTGGTAGGTGGCGACGACGACGCGCTCGATCTCCGCCGCATCGTGCAGCGGCTTGAGCGCCAGCACCATCTGGATGGTCGAGCAGTTGGGGTTGGCGATGATGTTGCGCTTGCGCCGGTCGGCGATCGCATGGCCGTTGACCTCGGGCACGACCAGCGGCACGTCGGGCTCCATGCGAAACTGCGACGTGTTGTCGATGACGACGCAGCCGGCTTCGGCGGCGCGCGGCGCATGCGCCGCCGACGCCTCGGACCCCGGTGAGAACAGCGCGATGTCGAACCCGTCGAACGCGAAGTCCTCGAGCCGGCCGACCTCGAGCGCCGCGTCCTCGCCGAAGGAAACCTCGGACCCGGCGGACCGGTCGGAGGCGAGCGCCGCGACCTCGTCGGCCGGGAAGCGGCGCTCGGCCAGACATTGCAGTATTTCGCGGCCGACATTGCCGGTGGCGCCGACGACCGCAACCCGGTAGCCCATTCGATCGCCTCGGGAAATCGTTAGCGTCGGGGATGCGCGCAACATAGGCCCCGCCCCCGCCCCCGGCAAGGGCGCGGGCCAGCGGCGGCGGCGGCGAGGACGGCGCGCCGCTCAGGCGGCGAGATCGTCGAGCGCATCGACGACGGCCCGGCCCATCGCCGAGGTCGACAGGCGGGTCATTCCCGGCTGCATGATGTCGCCGGTGCGGGCGCCGCCGTCGAGCACCCGTTCGACGGCGCGCTCGACCAGGGCGGCTTCGTCCTCGAAGTCGAACGAGTAGCGCAGCATCATCGCGAAGCTCAGCAGCGTCGCCAGCGGGTTGGCTTCGTCCCGGCCGGCGATGTCGGGGGCGGCGCCGTGCACCGGTTCGTAGAGCGCGCGCCGGCGGCCGGCCGCGTCCGCCGCCCCGAGCGAGGCCGAAGGCAGCATGCCCAGCGAGCCGGTGAGCATCGCCGCGACGTCGGACAGGATGTCGCCGAACATGTTGGTGGTGACGATCACGTCGAACTGCTTGGGGTCGCGCACCAGCTGCATGGCGGCGTTGTCCACCAGCATGTGGGACAGCGCGACGTCGGGGAACTCCCGCTCGCCGATCGCCGTGACCTCCTCGCGCCACATCCGCGTACATTCGAGGACGTTGGCCTTGTCGATCGAGCACAGGCGGCCGGATCGCTTGCGCGCGAGATCGAACGCGACGCGCGCGATCCGATGCACTTCGGGCGAGCCGTAGACTAGGCTGTTGCGGCCCCGTCGTCCGCCGCCCGGCAGCTCTTCGACGCCGCGCGGCTCGCCGAAATAGATGCCGCCGGTGAGCTCGCGGACGATCAGGATGTCGAGCCCGGCGACGATCCCGGGCTTCAGCGTCGAGGCTTCGGCGAGGGCGGCGAAGACGATCGCCGGGCGCAGGTTGGCGAACAGGTCGAGCTCCTTGCGCAGCCGCAGCAACCCGGCCTCCGGCCGGGTCGCGAAGGCAACGCGGTCCCAGGCCGGCCCGCCCACGGCGCCCAGCAGCACCGCGTCGGCGGCACCGGCCGCGGCGATCGTCTCGTCCGCCAGCGGCGTTCCGCGCGCGTCGATCGAGGCCCCGCCGATGAGATCTTCCGTCGCGTCGAAGCCGACGCCGCGGCGGCGCTCCAGCCAATCCATCAGCCGACGCGCCTCGCGCATCACCTCGGGCCCGATGCCGTCGCCCGGCAGGATCAGGAGCTTCTTCCGGTCGGACATCTCGCCATCCCCCGACTTGACGCGAAGGCCGGGACACTACCCGGCCGTCCCGTTGCACGCCACCGGATTCGCCGCGCCCGGTCGGAAACGGACTCCGGCCGCGCCCGGGAAGATTCCGCCGAACCGCCGAAGCGGCGCAGTTTGAACGCGCGGTCCGGGTGTGGTTTAGATGGCCGCCGCCGCGCCCATGGCGGCCTGCAACCGAACCGGGAGCATCGCATGTCCTTCGTCGTCGAGACCCCCCGCCGCATCACGCTCGAAGTCGCCGGCAGCGACGCGCTGTTTCCGGTGCGCCGCTTCTACACGGTCGGCGGCAATTATCGGCAGCGGATGGGCGATCCGCAGGGCGCGCGGCCGATCATGCTCAAGCCGGTCGATTCGGTGGTCGCCGGCGGCGGCGAGATCCCCTACCCGATGGCGACCGCGGAGCTCAACCACGAGGTCGAGATGATCTTCGCGATCGGCAAGGGCGGGGCGGACATCCCGCGCGAATCCGCCCTCGACCACGTATTCGGCTACGGCGTCATGTTCGACATGGTGCGCCTCGACCTGCTGGCCGAGCTGCGGCGGCGCAACCGCCCGCAGGACATCGGCAAGGCGTTCGTCGGCGGGTCGCCCTGCACCGCCCTGCGGCCGGCGCGCGAGATCGGCCATCCCGCCGCGGGCGCGATCTGGCTCACGGTCAACGGCGAGGAGCGCCAGCGCGCCGACCTCGCCGACCTGGTGTGGGACGTGGCCCAATGCGTGGTCGAACTGTCCCGGCTCGACCGGCTGGAGCCGGGCGACGTGATTTCGACCGGCACGCCGCCCGAGCCCGGCGTCGCCGCGCGCGGCGACGAGCTGCACGGTCACGTCGAAGGGGTGGGCGAACTGCGCTGCAAGATCGTCTGACGCCGGTCGTCCGGCCGCGCGGGCCGGCGCGGCCGGTCAGGCGTCGCCGACCTCGACCACTACGGCCATCGCGCTGTCGCCGGCGGCGCAGCCGCTGAACAGCCCCCGGCCGCCGCCGCGCAGGCGGAGCTCCTCGATCAGCTCGACGATCGAACGCAGACCGGTCGGGGCCTGGGGATGGCCCCACACCAGCGAGCAGCCGTAATTGTTCATCGACATCGGGTCGATCCCGGTCTCGCGGGCGAACACCACGTCGTTGACCGCGAACGGGTTGTGGGTCTTGACCGCGTCGATGCGCTCGATCGAGAGGCCGGCGGCGTCGAGCGCGCGCCGCGCCGCCGGCGCCGGGGCTTCGGGCATATGGGCGGTCTCGACGCGCGCAGTGCCGAAACCCGCGAGCCGGACGCCGATCTCCGGCGCGCGCGACAGGTCGCGGGCGCGCTCGCGGGTGGTCACCAGGACGCCGGCGCTGCCGTCGGCCGGATGGGTCTGCCCGCCATAGGTCACGGTGCCGCCCTCCTTCACCGGCGTCAGCCGGTCGAGACCTTCCCGGGTGGTGTCGTGGATCCCCTCGTCGCCCTCGAGCACCGATGCGGTCTTGCGGAAGCGCGCATCGGGCACGTCGAACGGCAGCGGCATGAAGCGCTTGTGGAAGGCCGCCCCGTCGGCGAGCGCGTCGTCGTACTGCCGATAGCGGCGGAGCGCCACCTCGTGCTGCTCCTCGGTGGTCACCTGGTATTTGCGGGCCACGTTCTCGGCGGTGTCGATCATCCCGCAACGGGCATGGGGGTCGGCGGAGAAATTGTCCAGCACGACGTTCTCATGCTCGCCGGTGCCCCCGGCGCCGTGCGGGGCCGGGTAGTAGACGTGCGGGTTGTTCGACGTGCGGTCGGCGGTCACGACGAGGGCCAGGGCGGAACCGCCGCCTTCGACCTCCTGGCTCGCCGCCTGAAGGCAGCGCGCGCCGGTGGCGCAGGCGTGGTTGATCGTCGGGCCGGGCACGTGCTCCGCCCCCATCATGGCCGCGACCCAGGGCATGCCGAAAAACGACTGCTTCTGCGGCACGGTCAGGCCGAGCACGCCATAGTCGATGTCGGCGACCGGGATTTCCCGCCGGGCGAGTTCGCGCCCGGCCACATGCGCGGCGAAGGCGAGGCTGTGCAGATGCGCCAGCGCGCCCTGCCAGCGCGCGAACGGCGTCGACCAATAGGCCCCGTAAGGAATACAGGCGCCGCCCATCCCGCTCGTCGCCCTCGCGCGCGGCCCCGCTCAGCCCGGCTTGTCCAGCCTGGGCAGGGTGAAGATCTGCCCGGGATAGATCAGGTCGGGGTTGCGGATCTGGTCGCGGTTGGCCTCGTAGATCACCGCATAGCGCACGCCCCTGCCATACGTCCGGCGCGCGATCCGCCACAGGCTGTTGCCCGGCTGAACGAACACGACCGTCCCCTCCGGCAGTTCGCTCATCGGCTCGGCGCGGGAGAAGGGAGCCTCCAGCCGGGCGACGACCCGCCCCGCGGGGCCGATCCGGTCGACCCGCACGCGATGAGGCCCGGGCGGAACGCTGTGCGACGGGGCGAGCCGCCAATGCTCGTCCGCGCCGGCGACCGCGCGCCCCAACGGGCGGTCGTCGATATAGACCTGGACGCGCGATCCACGGGGCGCGCGGCCGCTCAGGGACAGCTTGCCGGCATTGTCGTAGTCGATCGCATCGAGGGCGAGGCCGTCGGTCGCCGCGCGCGCCGCGGGTTCGCGGACGGTCGCCGGGTCGGCGGCCCGTTTCGGGGTCGAGGACGGCGCCGGGCCGGCGACCGTTCCCGGGCCGGGCGCGGGCGTCGACGGCTTCTGGATCACCTTGACGCCGCCCGACTCGTCCTGCGGCACCACCAGAGCCAGGGCGCCGCGCTCGCCGGTCGTCTTCCGGCCGGCGATGTCCTTGCCGCGCTCCGGCACGACGACGACGACCTTCTTCTCCGACGACGCGCCGGCCGCGCCGGACGTCCCGGCGTCCCGCGCCGTCAGGCCGAGCTCGTGCACCCCGGCGGAGAGCGATTCCTTCGGCAGCAGCACCCATTCGCCGCGGGCGTCGGCCTTGGTCTTGCCGATCTCGCGCCCGCCGTCCACCACCGTCACTTCGGCGTGGGGAGACGCGCGCCCGGCGATGACGGCGTCGCCCTCCGGGTCGATACGGACAAGGTCGAAGCTCGGGCGGACGGGCGCGTCGTCCGGCGCCGCATCGGCGACGGCCGGCGACGGGACCCGGGGCGCCGCGGCGGCGGGCGCGTCCGCAGGGGCGGCCGGAGTCGCCGCCGCGCCCGGCGCGCTCGCCCCCGATTGGCCGCCGTCGCGGGAAGGCGACAATTCCAGGACGAACGTCATGACGATCGCGACGCCGACGAGGAGAGCGCCGACCGCGCCGACGATGAAGGGACGGTTCACCTCGATCACGCCTCGCTGCGGTGTCGTTTCAGACTAGCCCGCATTTCTCACCCTGTCCAACGCGGGCGATTCGCCGGGTCGTCGGCGCGGCCGGCGGAGCCGGTTGCGGATCGGCGGCAGCGCCTTCAGATAGGCGGCGATGGCGCGGAGGTCGGGTTCCGTCAGCTTGCTCGCGCCATGCTCGATCACGTCCGCCATCAGAGAGCCGGCGACGTCGCCCTCCGGATCCAGGCCGGTCGCGAGATAATCCGCTATCTCGCCGTCGGTCCATCGCCCGATTCCGGTGGCGCGGTCCGGGGTGATGTTGGGAACGAAAGCGCCCTCCGGCCCGTCGGCCGTTCCGGCCATCCATGCGCTCCGATCCAGCCCGCCGATCGCGTCGCGCGGCGTGTGGCATTCGCCGCAATGCGCCAGGGCCTCGACCAGATAGGCGCCGCGCGCCCGGACCGGCGGCATCGACGGATCGGCCGGGAGCGGCCCGGGACGGAAATTCAGCCATTTCCAGAAGGTCAGCAGGAACCGCCAGCCGAAAGGGAAGCGGAGCTCGTGCGGCCTGTCCGGCCGCGCCGCCGGCGGCAGGCTCGACAGATACGCCCGGAGCGCCCGGAGATCGGCGTCGGAGGCGCCGGTGAAGGAGGTGTAGGGGAAGGCGGGGAAATAATGGGCGCCGTCGGGCGCGATCCCCTCACGCATGGCGCGAACGAAATCGGCCTCGCTCCAGGCGCCGATGCCATGGGCGCGGTCCGGCGTGATGTTGGGGGCGTAGAACGTCCCGAACGGCGTCCGCAAGGCGGCCCCGCCGGCGTAGGCGGGCGCGCCGCCCTCGCGGTCGGTATGGCAGGCGAAGCAGCCCCCGGCGGCGGCGAGATACCGGCCGCGCGCGATCCGATCCGCCGCCGTCTCGGCGGAGGACGCCGGCGCGCAGGCGGCCCAGACGCAGGCTGCGAGCGCGACCGCAGCCCGGCGCCAGCCCCGGTTCGAGCATCCCATGTCGGATCGCCTTCGGCCCGCCCCGTTCAGGCGACAGTCCCGCCTCCGGCATGGCCGGTCAAGACGCGCCGCGGCGGGCGCGCTCGCCAGGGCGCGCGGGGTTCCGTATCCTGCCCGCGTTTCCCTCCTCGGGCGGCGGCGAATGGCTTCCGTGGAATCCGTGTGCGTCTTTTGCGGGGCTTCGTCCGGCCTCGACCGCGCCCATCGCGCCGCCGCGGCGCGGCTCGGCGCGCTGCTCGCCCGGCGCGGCCTCCGCATGGTGTTCGGCGGCGGCGGCATCGGGTTGATGGGAGCCGCCGCGGACGCCGCCCTCGCCGCCGGGGGCGAGGTCGTGGGGGTCGTGCCCGCGCATCTCGCGAAGCGCGAGCTGACGCATCGAGGCGTCACCGAACTCCATGTGGTCGAGGACATGCACAGCCGCAAGCGGCTGATGCTGGAACTCGCCGATGCGTTCGCCGTACTCCCCGGCGGCGTCGGCACGCTGGACGAGGCGTTCGAGGTCATCACCTCGAAGCAGCTGGGCATACACGACAAGCCGATCCTGCTGCTGGACGCCGCCGGCTACTGGCGGCCGATGATCGAACTGGTGGATGCGGTCGTCCGCGCCGGCTTCGCGACCGGGGCGACCGCCGGCCTGTTCACGGTCGCGGCGACGCCGGAGGCGCTCATCGAGGCGCTCGCTCCCGCGCGCGCGCCGCGCCCGGCTTGCGCCGCCCGGTCGCGGTGAATATGGTCGCCGCCGCCCCGGCCACGGCAAGGGAGACGCTTGGTTGAGAGGAATCCCGGCATGAACAAGATCGCAGTCGCCAACCCGATCGTCGAGATGGATGGCGACGAGATGACCCGGATCATCTGGCGCTTCATCAAGGACAAGCTGATCCTGCCCTATCTCGACGTCGATCTGCGATATTTCGATCTCGGCATCGAGGCGCGGGACGCGACCGACGACCGGATCACGATCGACGCCGCCAACGCGACGCGGGAGCACGGCGTCGCCGTCAAATGCGCCACCATCACGCCGGACGAGGCGCGCGTCGCCGAGTTCGGCCTCAAGCGGATGTACCGCTCGCCCAACGGCACGATCCGCAACATCGTCGGCGGCACGATCTTCCGCGAACCGATCGTCATCTCGAACGTCCCCCGGTTGGTGCCGGGCTGGGAGATGCCGATCGTGATCGGGCGGCACGCTTATGGCGACCAGTACCGCGCCACCGACTTCCTGGTGCCGGGTCCCGGCCGGCTGACGATCCGGTTCGAGCCCGAAGCCGGCGGCGAGCCGATCGAGCGCGAGGTGATGACGTTCGAGGATTCGGGCTGCGCGATGGCGATGTACAACCTGGACGAGAGCATCCGGGGCTTCGCCCGCTCGACCTTCAACTACGCCCTGGACCGGGGCTGGCCCGCCTATCTGTCGACCAAGAACACGATCCTCAAGCGCTATGACGGCCGGTTCAAGGACCTGTTCCAGGAGGTGTTCGACGCCGAATTCGCCGCCCGGTTCCAGGAGCGCGGCATCACCTACGAGCATCGCCTGATCGACGACATGGTGGCCCAGGCGCTGAAATGGCGCGGCGGGTTCGTCTGGGCCTGCAAGAATTACGACGGCGACGTGCAGTCCGACTCGGCGGCGCAGGGCTTCGGATCGCTGGGGCTGATGACGTCGGTCCTGATGACCCCGGACGGCGACGCGGTCGAGGCCGAGGCGGCGCACGGCACCGTGACCCGCCATTACCGACAATGGCGGCAGGGCCAGGAGACGTCGACCAACCCGATCGCCTCGATCTTCGCCTGGACGCGCGGGCTCTATTACCGCGGCAAGTTCGACGACACCCCGGACGTGACGGCGTTCGCCGAGACGCTCGAACGGGTGTGCGTCTCGACCGTCGAGGCGGGCTTCATGACCAAGGATCTCGCCTTGCTGGTCGGCCCCGGACAAGGCTGGCTGACGACTCAGCAGTTCCTCGACAAGCTCGACGAGAATCTCCGCGCCGCGATGCGCTGACCGGCGGCGTCAGCAAGCGACGGCGCGGGCGGCGAGCGCCTCCTCGATCTTCGCCAGCGCGGTTCCGGCGGCGGCGCCGTCGGGACCGCCCGCCTGGGCCATGTCGGGGCGGCCGCCGCCGCCCTTGCCGCCAAGGGCGGCGGCGCCGACGCGGACGAGATCGACCGCGTCGAACCGGCCGGTCAGATCGCCGGTGACGCCGACCACGAGGGACGCCTTGCGGTCGTCCACGGCGACGATGGCGACGACGCCCGAGCCCAGCTGCGCCTTGAGTTCGTCGGCCATCGGCCGAAGCTCCCGGGCCGGCGCTCCGTCGACGCGACGCGCGGCGTAGCGGACGCCGGCGACCTCCCTCCAGGCCTCGACGCCGGCCGCGCCGGTCTCGCCGCCGGCGGCGAGCCGGCGGCGCAGCTCGGCGAGGGTGCGTTCGAGGCGTTTCCGCTCGTCGAGAAGCGCGGCGACGCGCGCCGGGACTTCGCCGGGCGCGGTCTTGAGCTCGGCCGCCGTCCGCAGCAGCAGTTCCTCGCGCCCGGCGGCATGGTCGTCGGCCGCGGCGCCGGCCACCGCTTCGAGGCGCCGCACGCCCGCGGCGAGCGCAGCCTCGCCGACGATGCGGAAGGCGCCGATGTCGCCGGTCCGGGCGACATGGGTTCCGCCGCACAGCTCCACGGAATAGCGGTCGCCGCCGCCGCCCATCGCGACCACCCGCGCCTCGTCGCCGTATTTCTCGCCGAACAAGGCGAGAGCGCCGGCGGCGACGGCCTCGTCCGGCGACATCGACCGGGTGGACACCTCGGTGTTGCGCCGGATTCGGTCGTTGACCTCGCGTTCGACGGCGCGCGTTTCCTCGGGCGTGATCGGCCGCGGGTGGCTGATGTCGAACCGCAGCCGGTCGGGCGTCACCAGCGATCCCTTCTGGGTCACATGGTCGCCGAGCCGACGGCGCAGCGCTTCATGCAGCAGATGGGTCGCGGAATGATGGGCGCGGAGCCGGTCGCGGCGCGCGGCATCGACGCGGAGCTCGACCACATCGCCCAAGGCGACGGCGCCCCCGGTCAGCGCGCCGTAATGGACGTGCAGGTCGCCCGCCCGCTTCTGCGTATCGCCGACCGCGATCTCGGCCCCGCCGGGGCCGAGCATGACGCCGCTGTCGCCCAGCTGGCCGCCCGACTCGCCGTAGAACGGAGTCTGGTTGACGACGACGGCGAGTTCGGCCCCGGCCTCCGCGCTCTCCGTTTCGGTCCCGTCCGCGACCATTGCGACGATCCGGCCCTCGGCCGCGGTGGTCGCGTAGCCGAGGAATTCGGTCGCGCCGGCGCGGTCCCGGATGTCGAACCACCGCCGGTCTTCGACCGCATCTCCGGAGCCGGCCCAACTCCGGCGCGCCGCTGCGCGCTGGCGCGCCATCGCCGCGTCGAAGCCCGCGGCGTCCACCGCGCGCCCCATCCCGCGCAGGACGTCCTGGGTCAGGTCGAGCGGGAAGCCATAGGTGTCGTAGAGCCGGAACGCGACCTCGCCGGGCAGCACCGCCCCGGGGCCGAGGCGCGCGGTCTCGTCCTCCAGCAGCTTGAGCCCGCGCCCGAGGGTGCGCTTGAAACGGGTCTCCTCCAGCCGCAGCGTCTCGGCGATCAGCGGCTCGGCGCGGACCAGATCGGGATAGGCTTGCCCCATCTGCGCGATCAAGGCGGGCGCCAGCCGCCAGATCAGCGGCTCGGCGCAGCCCATCATATGGGCGTGGCGCATCGCCCGGCGCATGATGCGGCGCAACACGTAGCCGCGGCCGTCATTGGACGGCAGCACGCCGTCGGCGATCAGGAAGCCGGCCGCGCGCAGGTGATCGGCGATCACCCGGTGCGAGACCGCATGCGGCCCGTCGGGCGGCGCGCCGGCGGCCTCCGCCGAGGCCTCGATGAGCGCCCGCAGCCCGTCGGTGTCGTAATTGTCGTGGACGCCCTGGAGCACGGCCGCGATCCGTTCGAGCCCCATTCCGGTGTCGATCGAAGGGCGCGGCAGGGCGACCCGCTCCTCCGCCGAACGCTGCTCGTACTGCATGAACACCAGGTTCCAGATCTCGACATAGCGGTCGCCGTCCTGGTCCGGGCTGCCGGGCGGCCCGCCGGCGACCTCCGCGCCGTGGTCGAAGAAGATCTCGGAGCAGGGGCCGCAGGGTCCGGTCTCGCCCATCGACCAGAAATTGTCCTGGGTGGCGATGCGGACGATCCGTTCTTCGGGGAGGCCCGCGATCTTCCGCCATAGCGCATAGGCGTCGTCGTCCTCATGGAACACCGTGACCCACAGGCGGTCGGGGGACAGGCCGAATTCGCCGGTGACGAGGCTCCAGGCCAGCTCGATCGCCGTGTCCTTGAAGTAGTCGCCGAACGAGAAGTTGCCCAGCATCTCGAAGAAGGTGTGATGCCGGGCGGTATGGCCGACATTCTCCAGGTCGTTGTGCTTGCCGCCGGCGCGCACGCATTTCTGCGACGTGGCGGCGCGGGCGCAGGACCGGGGCTCGAGCCCGGTGAACACGTTCTTGAACTGGACCATGCCGGCGTTGGTGAACAGCAGCGACGGGTCGTTATGGGGCACCAGCGGCGAGGACGGCAGCGGTTCGTGGCCGTGCCGGGCGAAGAAATCGAGGAATGCCGCGCGGATGTCGTTGGTCGATTGCATGACGCGTTACATGTCCGACTTATGCATCGGGCGTTGTGAGCACGGCCAGCAGACGGTCCTCGAAGTCATCTATCGAGCGCAGTTGCGGCCGCCGCTTCGTAAGCTTGTGCGTCGCCGACGATCCCTTGTCCATGCTCACGAGATGTCCAGCCTGCCCGGTCACAACAGCGGCCTTCGTCCAAGCGTCCATGAGAATGTCACTGGGCGCGATCCCGACGCATAACAGGGCATCGTAGGGCCGATGATACCGGATATGATTGAACTGGAACGAGTTGTGGACATCCTCGGTTGCCGTCTTCAACTCGAACGTCGCGCCCTCGATTCGGACGTCCCATGCCTCGGTGCGTAAACGCTTGCCCCCGGCGTTCAGCGGGAACTCGCAAGTGAACCCGAGCTCGTCGCACAGTCGTTCGACGAAGTCCTGACCTACATCCCCGACCTTGGTGTTCGACAAGCGCTTGATGTGCTCGAACGGCTGGCCGACCCACTTGTCGGAGTCGGCGTATCCGGACAGCACCTCCCGGAGCAGGTCCCCGGCGTCACGTCCCATCGACAAACCCTTGTTCGATCAACGCATCGCGGATGTGCTCCATCCCGATGTGACGGCAGTTGTGGGCCGCGAGATTCGAATGTTCGCGCCAGTCCGCGCGGAGCAACGCTGCCGTCAGGCGTTGCTTTTCTTTCTTGAGGACGACCCCATAGCCGCATCCGTAACGGACCTCGGCGAAGTCTCTCACGAGCGTCGGCGGTTCGCCGTAGAACGTGCGTTGCAGGAACCAATCGGCTTCCGAAAGCCGTTCCTGCCCGCAAAGCCGCTCCTTCCGAACGTCCACGGTGAACAGATCGATCCAGTCATTGCAGGTTCTGGCCGGCGGACGATTGTTCACGCCGCGCCGCCACACCTGCCAGAGCGCGTTCACTTTCGCGGTCTGCCCGGTTTCCGACAGGAAGGCGTCGGCGGGCAGCGCCATGGTCTGGATCAGCTCGGCCCCTTCGACGCGGAACTTCGGGCTGCCCTTGCCGTTGCTCTGGAACGCCATCGGCAGAATAAACCCGACGTAGTCCGCGAACGTCGCCGCATGGTTCACGAACGCCAGTGCGAGCCAGGCGCGATACCCGAACGGCGGGTTTCCAATGACCGCGTATCGGCAACCGTTCAGGTCCGGCCGCCACCCTAAGAAGTCTCGACACTCGAACTCCGCCCGTCCGGGAACGATCTCGATCCCGATCCGGCGATCGTCCGGCAGCAGGTCGTAGAACGCGCCTTCGCCCGCGGACGGATCGACGAACTTGTAGCGGGCTGCGTCGGCATGGTCCGCGACCATTGCTTCCAGCAATGCCGCATGACAGGCGCGGGCCACGCCCGGGCGGGTGAAGAAGCGGTCCAGATCGACGGTTTTCGGGTCCACCCAATTCGGGATGACGGGGTTTCCTCGCCACGCATCGTTGCGCATGCGATGGGCCATTGTTAGGACGTTGGCATTTGCCGGTCGTGGCGGGGACAGGGATTTGGCCACGTCTTCGGGCCGGGCCTTGATGGCTGGCAGAACCGCATTTCGCATCTCGAACTCTCCTCTCCCTGGTTGTTCAGTCAGCGATCAAGGCGGCATAGGTCATCCTCTTGCCTATCATCCTCGCAACGGTACCATCATCGCCTTGGTATCCTTATTCATAGCCAAGGATATGACTTCCACTGCGCGCCGGGGTTCCGTCGCGCCGCGCGGGCGGCGGCGGAGCCGCCCGGGGTCCGCCGCGTTCTACCCGCGGAGGCGGAAACTGTCCAGCGCGGGGGGCCGGGGTCAGAGCGCGCGGCGATCCTCGTCGGCGGGGACGGGGGCGGGGGCGGTTTCGGCCATCGCGGCTTCGGCGATGAGGCCGGCATTCTGGCGCACCGCGCGTTCGATCGCGACGGCGATATCGGGATTCTCGGCGAGGAACTGGCGGGCGTTCTCCCGCCCCTGGCCGATGCGCTGGTCGCCGTAGGAGAACCACGCGCCGGATTTCTCGACGATGCCGGCGCGCACGCCGAGATCGAGCAGCTCGCCCATCTTCGAGATGCCGACGCCGTACATGATGTCGAATTCGACGGCCTTGAACGGCGGAGCGAGCTTGTTCTTCACCACCTTGACCCGGGTCTGGCTGCCGACCACCTCGTCACGATCCTTGATCGCCCCGATGCGCCGGATGTCGAGCCGGACCGAGGCGTAGAATTTCAGCGCGTTGCCGCCGGTCGTGGTCTCGGGGCTACCGAACATGACCCCGATCTTCATGCGGATCTGGTTGATGAACACGATCAGGCAGCGCGACCGCGAGATCGAACCGGTCAGCTTGCGCAGGGCCTGGCTCATCAGCCGCGCCTGCAACCCGACATGGGTGTCGCCCATCTCGCCTTCGAGCTCGGCCCGCGGCACCAGGGCGGCGACCGAATCGATGACGATCACGTCGATCGCGCCTGATCGCACCAGCGTGTCGGCGATCTCCAGGGCCTGCTCGCCGGCGTCGGGTTGGGAGATCAGCAGCTCGCCCACATCGACGCCGAGCTTCCGCGCATAGACCGGGTCCAGCGCGTGTTCGGCGTCGATGAAGGCGCAGGTCCCGCCGGATCTCTGCGCCTCGGCCACGGCATGCAGGGCCAGCGTCGTCTTGCCCGAACTCTCCGGCCCGTAGATCTCGACGATGCGCCCGCGCGGCAGCCCGCCGAGGCCGAGGGCGATGTCGAGGCCGAGCGATCCGGTCGGGATCGACTCGATGTCGACCGCCTGCCCGGCCTGGCCGAGCTTCATGATCGAGCCCTTGCCGAAAGCGCGCTCGATCTGCCCGAGCGCGGCGTCGAGCGCCTTGTCCTTGTCCATGACGTCCTTGTCGACGAGTCGGAGAGCGGTATCGGACATCGAAACCTCCTGGGTTATTCCACAACTTGGGATCCTATGCAACGGGGCGCGTTGTACACGATATGTTCCGAACAGGCAAGCATTTTCTTTTTGTTGAATATCAATACGTTAGCGAAAATGTGCCGGATTCGTTCCGACGCTGCCCGAATCACCCGCGCCGCGGGCCGGAGCTACAGGTCGTTCTGCCGCTTGACGCGGGTCGCCTCGAACTCGGTCAGAGGCGGCATCAGGTCGCGGCGGATCTCCGAGGACGGCGGCGGCGGCGCGTCGCCGACCGGGCGGTCTCCCTCGATCGTGACGCGCTCCATCAGCCGGCGCCGGGGGTAGTAGTCGTGCGCCGCCGAATGCTGGACCAGCCGGTTGTCCCAGAACACCAGCATGTCCGGTTCCCAGCGGTTGCGGTAATGGTATTCCTGGATATGCATCTTGCCGTAGAGATATTCGAGCAGCCAGTCGCTCTCGCTCTTCTCCATTCCCTTGATGTGGAGGGTGAACGAGCGGCTGACGTAGATCGCCTTGCGGCCGGTCACCGGGTGGACGCGGACGACCGGATGGGCTACCGGCGGGTACAGGTCCTCGTGACGGCGAAGCTGCCGGATGCCCTCCTCGGTCCGGGGGAAGAACTGCTTGAAGGTGGTGAAGTCGTTCACCGCTTCGAGCCCGGAGAGGAAACGCTGCATCCGGTCGGAGAGTCCCTCGTAGATCGCGCCCATATTGGCGAAGGTCGTGTCGCCGCCGATCTCGGGGGCGATCCGGCAGTAGAGCAGCGTCCCCATGGGCGGGCAGGGCCGGAACATCTCGTCCGTGTGCCAGATATCGGTCCGGGGCGGCGGGTTGCCCTCCTTGTTGTCGTAGACGATCAGCTCCGGCGTGTTCGCGTCGTTGGTCGAGAAGGGGTGGACGGTGAGCTTGCCGAGTCGGCGGCCGAAGGCGACGAATTCCCCGGTCGTCAGATGCTGATCCGGGAACACGACGACGCCGTGTTCGGCATGGGCCTGCTTGATCGCCTCCACCGCGCCGTCGTCCAGCGGCGCCGCGAGATCGACGCCGGTGATCTCCGCGCCGACGAAGGGGCCGAGCCGCCTGACGGAGAGCGCCGCCGGGGCGTCGGACGACAGCGGCATGAGTCGAGCCATGTTCTACCCTCCGGAAGTTGCCGCCGATCTTCGTCGACCACCGGCGGCGGCGCAAGCCCCTGCCGACGAACCGACGGGGGCGCCCGTGGCGGTTTCGTCGCGGCCGCGAGGATGGCGCCGCCGGGGGCGGGCGTCTATTCGAAGACTTCGTCCCGCAGCCGGGCGCTGGCGGCGCTGAAGCCGTCGAGCGAACCCTCGAGCCGGAACGGGTCGCCGCCGCCGGCGGGGTCGGCCTCCACGTGCAGCACCGCGCCTGCCCGGAAGCTCCACACCGCCTTCGGATCGAGAGTCCCGCGCGCGACGCAGCCGGCGGGAAGACAGGTGCGGAACGGCAGCACCGTCTCCCGCCCGCTATCCGCCCGCAGCCGCAAGCCCGGCTCCATCAGCAGCCCGAACGGCGTCAGCACCGTCGCCTCCATGCCGCCGTCCTTCGCCGCCGCCAGCGTCACCGTCAGCAGCAGCCGATCCTGGCCGGACTGGTCGTCGCGCCACAGAAATCGCTGCTCCATCGCGCAGCGCCGGACGCTCTCGCCGGCGCCGTCGCCGTCACCGGCCGCCTGGGCGCAGCGCACCGTCCAGCGTCCATAGGTCGCGGTGAACGCGGTCGGCGCGAGGTCTTCGGCGGCGAGCGCCCCGGCCGCCGGCGGCAGCGCAACCAGCCCCGCCGCCAGGACCGCGGCGATGCCCGGGACCGCCTTGCGCGCCGACGGGACGAGCCCGGCGATGCGGTCGAGGCGCCGCGCCGGCGGCGGAGCCGGGCGAGTGGACTCGTCAGTCGTGACCATGGCGATCGGCTCCTGAACCGTTACGGAGACGCGGCGGGGCCGGCGCAGGCATCGATGCAAAGGAGCGATTCGCCCGGCCACGCCCCGTCGCGCGCCTAATTCAATGTCGGGGCGATCTCGCTGCGCCATTGGTCGAACGACTTGAAGGACTCGTCGCCGCCGAAACGCGCTTCGGTGGCGGCGTGGATATCCTGGTCCGACTTGGCGAGGTCCAGCGCCTCGCGCTGCGGCTGGCGGACGTAGTAGGGCGTGTCCATGAAGATCTCGAGCCGGTTGTCCTCCGGATCGCGGAAGTAGATCGACCAGGCGTTGCCGTGGTCGACCGGGTCGAGAGAGCCTACGCCCTGCGCGGTCAGCCGGTCGTGAAACGCGCGCAATTCCGCCAATGAGCCGACGCGGAACGATATCTGGTTGACCGAGGTCCCGCCGTCCGGGGGACGCCCGGAGACGAGGACGATCTGATGATGGTCCTTGGGATCGCGGCTCAGGAAGACCAGATCGGTCCCGCGCAGCGCGCCCCCGTCGGTGATCTTGAACCCGAGGACGCGGGTATAGAACTCGGTCATCCCGGCGATGTCGCGAACGAACAGGCCGATATGGCTCATCTCGATCTTTGGCGCATCGGTCGTGGGCGCGGCGGTCATCGAACGGCTCCCCGGATGTCGCGGCCGACTCGCGCGGCCTCGGGGCGAATCTAACACGGCGCGCCGCGACGGTCGGCTTTTTTTGTCGCCAGAGGCGGCCATTCCCGCCATAAAGCGCCGGCCATCGAACGAAGAGGAGACCGATCGGTGAAGATCGCGAGCTACAGCCATGATGGAACGCCGACCTACGGCGTCGTCGAAGGCGGCGGGCTGATCGACATGGCCCCCCGCCTGGGCGCCCGCTACCCGACGCTGAAGACGGTCCTCGAAGCGGGCGCGCTGCTCGAGGTCGAGGACGCCGCGCGCGGGCGGAGCGCGGACCACGCCCTCGACGCGGTGACGCTGCTGCCGACGATCCCCGACGCGGGAAAGATATTGTGCATCGGGCTCAACTACCGCAGCCACGTCGAGGAGGGCGGGCGCGACATCCCCAAGCAGCCGATGGTCTTCGTCCGCTTCCCCGACTCCCAGGTCGGCTCCGGCGAGCCGCTGGTGCGGCCCAAAGTCTCCGAAATGTTCGACTTCGAAGGCGAGATGGCGGTCGTCATCGGCACCCGGGCGCGCCATGTGCGCGAGGTCGACTCGCTCACCTACATCGCCGGCTACGCCTGCTTCAACGACGGCTCGGTGCGCGACTGGCAGCGCCATACCAGCCAGTTCACGCCGGGCAAGAACTTCCACCGTTCGGGGTCCTTCGGCCCCTGGATGGTGACCGCCGACGAGGCGGGCGACCCGGCGGCGCACACGCTGACGACCCGGCTCAACGGCGTGGAGATGCAGCGGGCCACCACCGACGACCTGCTGTTCGACGTGCCGCGGCTGATCGCCTATTGCTCGACCTTCACCGAGCTCGCCCCCGGCGACGTGATCGCGACCGGGACCACCGGCGGGGTCGGGTTCTGGCGCGACCCCCAAGTCTTCATGCGTCCGGGCGACGTGGTCGAGGTCGAAATCTCGGGCTTGGGCGCGCTCACCAACGGCATCGTCGACGAATAGCCCGCCGGAGCCGCCGGGGGCGCTATTCGGCCGCCGCCCTGCGCTGCGCGGGGACGGCGAGGTTGAACAGCCGGTTGGCGTTGCGCCCCAGAATGTTGCGCTTGGCCTCCTCGTCCAGGAAGGGCAGGTCGTAGATCACGCTCGGCGCGTCGAAGTCCCAATGCGGCCAGTCCGAGGCGTAAAGCAGCTGCGTCCTGGCGTCGATCGCGTCGAACGTCGCCTCCAGCAGCTTGAGATCGCGGCGCTCCATCGGCTGGCAGGAGAAGTACATCTCCTTGATGTATTCGCTCGGCGGCTTCTTGAGCATCGGCGCCTCGGACGAGCGCATGAAATACTCGCTGTCGAGGCGCTGCATCATGAAGGGCAGCCAGGCGAGGCCGCTCTCGATCCAGATCACCGGCAGGCGGGGGAAGCGCTCAGGCAGGCCGTGCAGCACCCAGTTGGTCATATGCACCATGTTGCACAGCACGAAGGACAACGCATGCACGCCGATGAAGCGGTCGAGCTGGCGGGTCCATTCGTCGTGCCAGCTGGGCCCCGCATGGAAGCCCAGCGGCATGCCGCGCTCCTCGATCGCCGCATAGACCTTCATATAGTCGTTGTGATGCACCGGCTTGTGGCGGAGCGACGTGATCGTGAACCCGACCACGCCCGGCCTGTCGGCGAACTCCTCGACGACCCGCAGCGCGGCGTCGGCGTTGCCGAACGGCAAATAGAGCATCGAGACCACGCGCGGATCGCCGGGCAGGACGTCCTCGGTAAGCCAGCTGTTGTAGGCGCGGCCGAGGGCGGTCTCGATGTCTTCCCTCGGGTGCAGGCCGAGCGACAACATCGGCGTCGGGAACATGACCTGATAGTCGATCCCGAGCGCATCCATCGCCCGACGGGCGAGGACGATGTCGCGATGAACCGACCGGTCGCCCACGGTCTCGCCGATCGCCTCGCCCTGGATACCGCCGGTATGCGGGATACGCCCGCCGACGCCCTGAAAATTGAGCCCGGGCTGGGTGTTGAGCAGCCCGCCCGGATTGCTGCCGTCGGGCCGTTCGAAGCTCTTGCCCAGATCGCGCAGCACCGGGTCCTCGACCCGGTCGATGACCTGGGCCCAGGACGTCGACTCGAAATGATGGGCGTCGACGTCGATGACCAGATAGTCCTCGAGCCCCCGGTCGCGCGCCTGCCGCGCGGCATGGGCCAGCACGTCCTCGGTCGGCGTCCCGGAGGTGATCTGCCTGATCGGGAGCTCGCGCAGCGGCCCGGCATTCATCGACATGGTTCGCCCTCCTCTCGATGCGGCGGTCGGCCCGCTAACGCTCGGCGCGGATCGGGTTCGACAGGGCGCCGATGCCCTCGATCTCGACCTCGCACACGTCGCCCGCCTTCATGAACAGCGGCGGCTTGCGGGTGAAGCCGACGCCGGCCGGCGTGCCGGTCACGATGATGTCGCCCGGCAGCAGCGTCATCGCCTTGCTCGCGAAGCTCACCAGCGTCGCCACGTCGAAGATCATGTCCGACGTGTTGCCGTCCTGCACGGTCTTGCCGTTCAGCCGCGTCGTGAGCTTCAGCCCCTTGGCCCCGGCGGGCAGCTCGTCGGCGCTCACGAACTCGGGGCCGAAGCCGCCCGAGCCGTCGAAATTCTTGCCCGTCGTCCATTGCGACACCCGCAGCTGGAAGTCGCGGAGCGAGCCTTCGTTGAAGATCGAATAGCCGGCGACGCAGCCCAGCGCCTGGCGCTTGGCCACGTTGCGGGCGCGCGCGCCGATCACCGCCACCAGCTCGCCCTCATAGTCGAACTGGCGCGACGCCTTGGGCCGGATCATCGGCTGCCGGTGGCCGACCAGCGAGGTGGCGAAGCGCGCGAACAGGATCGGCTCGGCCGGCGGCTTCAACCCCGCCTCCGCCGCGTGGTCGGAATAGTTCAGGCCGACGCAGATGATCTTGCCCGGGTTGGCGATCGGCGGCAGATACGACATCCGGCCCTTGAGCCTGGCTTCCTCGGAAGGCCGCCGCGCCGCGCGCCAAGCGCGGTTCATCGCCCCCTTCGCGGCCAGCAGCCCCGGCAGGTCGCCCGGCAGGTCGGGCGCCGCGACCGACAGATCCACCCACGCGCCGTCGCGGCGCACCGCCAAGGCCGAACCGCCCCGCTTCTTGACGTTCACGATACGCATCCTCGCCTCCCCGCCGTCGGTTGCCGTCGCTAGCCGTCGAACTCCCGGATGTCGGGGCGCGCGCCCCACATGCACAGCGACCAATGATCCCAGGGGAATTGCCGCGCGCGGCGTTCGGGATGCTCGTCCAGCATCATCACCCCGTGGGAGTATTCGTAGACCATCCGATCCGGCCCCTCGAAATACAGGAATCTGGCCCCGGACAGCGGATGGCGGCCGGGGCCGAACACGATCCGCACCTGGCGTTCGCGCAGGAAGTACCAGGAGCGCATCACGTCGTCATGGCTCTCGACCTGGAAGTTGACGTGCTGCACGCCGGGCTCCTTGGCCGGGAACAGGGCGATGCGGTGATGCACGTCGTCGAACGAGATCAACCCGGCGTCCCCCACCCAATCGTTGGGGCGGAAGTTGAACATCGTGCACCAGAACTCCTCGTCGCGCGGCGCGTCGCTGCTGCGCAGGCCGATATGGCTGAACTGGTCGATGCCGGCGTCGCGGCCGGGGAAGTAGCGGCGGCCGCTATGGAACGGCCGGAGCACGATATCGACGACGTTGCCGCTGGGATCGCGAAAGGTGAAGAAGTCCATCACCCGGCGTTCGGCGCACGCCTCGGGGCGCCCACGCTCGACCTCGATGCCGGCGGCCCGAAGCGCCTCCATCGCGGCCTCGAGCTCGGGCCGGGTGGCGATCTCGAAGCCTACCGCGTGGTCGGTCGGGTCGCCCTCCAGGTAACAGATGTTGTGATCGCGGTCGTCGCCCCGCAGATAGGCGCGGCCGTTCTCGCGTCCGACCAGTTCGAGCCCCATCATGTCGGTGGCGAAGCCGACGGCGGCGTCGAGGTCCGCAGCGCCGAGCCTGACGTAGCGAATGTCGACGAGGTCGATCATGACGCACTCCCCGTTGCCGACGGGACGGTGGAGCGTCATTCCACCACCCGTCGGCAAGGAACGCAAGCCCGGCGGTTTTCCTTGGCGGCCGGTCGCGCGACATGCGAGAGTGCGACCGGGCGAAGGAGCGCGACCGATGGACCGGAGGCTGGCGACCCGCGGCATCGACCATCTCGCCTTGGTCACCGACGACATGCCGGCGACGATGGCGTTCTACACCGAAGTCATGCGGATGCGGCTGGTCCATGTCCGGCGCGTGCCGTTCGAGCAGAACCGCGGGCAGCCGCCCTACGACAATCTGCGCCACTATTTCTTCGACATGGGGAATGACGAGCTGCTCGCCTTCTTCGAGTATCCGAACGACGCGCCCCGCGCCAACCGCGACCATTTGGGCGGAATGCAGCATCTCGCCTTCCATTTGCCGCGCGACCGGTTCGACGAGATGGTGGAGCATGTGAAGTCCTGCGGCGTCCGCGTGGTCGGACCGGTCCCGCTGGGCGGGCGTTTCTGGTCGGCCTATTTCTTCGACAACAACGGCATCCGGCTCGAACTCGCGACCAGTTTGGGGCCGCCGGGCATGAGCGTGGTCGAATCGGTGCGGCAGACCGAGGCCGAGGCGCGCGCCGAGCTGACGACGCTGCTGGACGACCCGGCCGAGATCGAGCGCTGGCTCGCGGCGATGCCGCTGGTCGAAGCGGAGGTCGCCTGACCCGCGACGCCGGAGGCCGCGCCGCCCGGGGCGCGCAGGGCGACGCCGGGACCGCATCCGGATCGCATAACGAGAACGAGAAACGCGGGCGAAAACCTCACAGGCCGAGCACGCGCTCGGCGTTGGCGTGGAACAGCTGCGTCAACACGTCCTCGGCATAGCCCAGCTCGTCCCATTCGCGGAACAGGCGTTCATACGGGATGCTCGGATAGTCGCTGCCGAACATCACCTTGTCGCGCAGCCGGCCGCGAATGTCGCGCTTGAGCGACTCGGGCAGATAGCGAGGCGCCCAGCCCGACATTTCCCAGAAGACGTTGCCCTTGTGCAGGGCGACCGCGGTCATCTCCTCGACCCAGGGCCAGCCGGGATGGGCGGCGACGATGACGAGGTTCGGGAAATCGGCCGCCAGGTCGTCGATCGCCAGCGGATGCGCGTGCCGCACCCGCGCGCCCATGCCGCCCGGCGCGCCCGCGCCCATGCCGGTGGTGCCCACGTCGATCATCACCGGCGCGCCGAGCGAGCAGATCGTCTCCCACAACGGATAGAAGCGCCGGTCGTCCACCGAGAACCGCCCCATGATCGGGTGGAAGTGAAAGCCGAGCATGGCGAACTCCTCCACCGCCCGCTTGGCCTCGCGGATCGCGATCTCGCCCTTGAACGGATCGACCGCGCCCCAGGCCTGGCGGATGCGGCCGGGATGGCGGTCGCGCATCCCGGCGACGTAGGCGTTGTCGCAGGGCGGCGTCCCGGCCGCGGTCTCGAGATCGAGCGCGACCAGCACGGCCTCGACCCCGGCGTCGGCGAAGTCGCGGACCACCTCGTCCTCGGTCTTGGCCGTCCACGCCCGGTTCCAGTACTTGCCGAGCGCCTCGACGTAAGGCGCCTGGCAGGCGATCCAGGGCTCGGTGCCGGGGTAGCAGTGAAGATCGACGATGCGCATCGCGCTATCCGCCGTCCGCAGTCAGTTCTTCCACCCTGGCCGCGGCGCGGCGACGCTCGGAGTCCGACATCGCCCGCTCGATCTCGTTTCGCGCCGTCAGCGCCGCCTCTTCGCCCCGCGCCGCGGCGCGGGCGAGCAGCGCCCAGGCCTCCGCCAGGTCCAGCGCCACCCCGTCGCCGTTGGCGTATAGCAGCCCCAGCCGGTGCTGGGCCTCGGGCAGCCCCGCCTCCGCCGCCCGACGGTACCAGCCCGCCGCGGCGCCGGCGTCGCGCGCGCCCTCCGCGGCGGCGTCGTAGCACAGGCCCAGGTTGAAGGCCGCCTCGGCGATGCCGCGCCGCGCCGCTTTCTCGTACCAGAACCGGGCCGCGGCAGGGTCCGCGGCGACCCCTCTTCCGGCCTTGTAATAACCGGCGATCTTGAACTGCGCCGCCGCATGCCCCTGCGTCGCGGCCGCGCGGAACCAGCGCGCCGCCTCGGCCGCGTCGACATCGCGGTTGATTCCGCTCTCATACATCAGCCCGAGATAGAATTGGGCTCTGGGCGATCCCGACTGGGCGGCGTCGGCGTACCAGCGCATCGCGTCGCCATAGGCGGCCGGCGGCGCCGCGCCGGAGAGGCAGGGAGCGCCGGCGGCGAGCGCAACGAGGGCCGCGAGCCCCGCGAGCGGCAGCGGTTTCATCGCCGATTCGCGTTTCGACCGGCATCCATCGTAAGCACCGCCTTGCCGACGATCTTCCGTTCCTCCAGCAGGCGGATGGCGTCCATGAAGCGGTCGAGCGGAAAGCGGGACATGATGTGCGAATGGATCTTCCCCTGCCGGTGCAGGTCGAAGATCGCCCGCTGCGTCTCCTCGAGCTCGGGCGACTTGCGGTCGAGATAGCTGTTGATGGTCATGCCGACGACCGAGATGTTCTTGAGCAGCAGGTAGTTGGTCTTGACCGAGGGAATCGTCCCCGACGTGAACCCGGCGACGACCGCGCGGCCGCGCCAGGCGACCGCCCGCAGCGCGGCGTCGAACACCTGCCCGCCGACCAGATCGAGCACGAGATCCACCCCCTCCCCGCCGGTATGGGCGAGCACCTGGGCGCGCAGGGAATCGCGCAAGTCCCCGGCGCTGAGATCCACCACCGCATCGGCGCCGAACGCCAGCACGCTCTCGGCCTTGGCCGGGGTGGTGAGGCCGGCCAGCACTTTGCCCGCCCCGAGCGCCTTGGCGAGCTCGACCGCGGCCGTCCCGACGCCGCCCGACGCGCCGTTGACCAACACCGATTCGCCGGGTTGCAGCCCGCCGCGCGCCGTGAGCGCGAAATGGGCGGTCTGATAAACCAGCCCCATCGCCGCGGCGTCCTCGAACGCGACCGATTTGGGAAGCGGAAAGCAGAGCCCCTGGTGTACGGCGACCTTCTCGGCGAGCGCGCCGTGATTGACGTGCGCGATCACCCGGTCGCCGGGGGAGACCGAGGCCACGCCGGGACCGGTCGCGGCGATCGTCCCGGCGGCGTCCTTGCCCGGCGTGAACGGCAGCGGCGGCAGATTCTGATAGGCGCCGTCGAGCGACAGCAGGTCGGTGAAGTTGATCCCCGACGCCTCGACCTCGACCAGAATTTCGCCCGGCCCCGGCGCCGGGTCGGCGACCTCCTCCACGGCGACCGCTTCGCGGTTGCGGAATTCCCGGATCACGACTGCGCGCATGCGACGACGCCCTCCCTGCTCGGCCTGACGGACGCCCCTGGGTAGCGCATTTTCCGCCGCTGCGGAATGGCCGCGTCGACGCCGGAAAATTTTTCTGTTGACACGGAGGAATTTTTGTGTTACGATGTATCAAAATCGGCGGATGGAATCCGGACCCCCGCGGCAAATCCGTCAGGTGGGGTCGCTGTCGCCATGGTAGATCGGTATCGGCCGGCATTTCGCAATCGAAGGTTGCATTTTCGGTGTCGTTCTTGACGATGTCGTTGCCTCGACCGCCGCATTGAGGCGACGCGATGGATGGGTCATGCGGCATCCGGGCAGACGAATTCGAGCGCCGGATCCATCCTTGCTTTCCGCCTGCTTCGGCCCTGCTTTTAGCCTGTTTTCGGCCTGCTTTTGCCGTGCTTTTTCGGATCAACTCTTTGAAATATAAAGATTTTCAAATTTCTTTCCCCGGCGGAGCCACGTTTGACCTCCCCGCGCCTCCACCCCGATCCCGGCCCGAAGCGGGTTCGGCGGCTCGGCCCGCTGCAATCCAAAATTGCATTTCATCACGAATAAGACGACGACGCGCCAGCCGGGCGCTTGACGGCCGGGGCCGCGGCGGCTAACGAGCGGCCATGGCCGTCGAGACCAGCCGCTACGCCTATATGCGCGCCGAAACGCTGGACCGCGCGCTCGAGCTGCTGGCCGCCGACCCGGGCGGGGCGCGGGTGCTCGCCGGCGGCCAGAGTCTGGTGCCGATGCTGCGCAGCGGTATGGCCGCCCCGGCGACGCTGATCGACATCAACCGCCTGTCGGAGCTCGCCTATATCGAGTGCGACGGCGAGACGCTCCGCATCGGCGCGCTCACGCGGACGCGCGACGTGGAGCGCTCCGAGGTCGTCCGCAAGGCCGCGCCGCTGCTCGCCGACGCCGTCGCCTGGGTCGCCTATCCGCAGGTGCGGAACCGCGGCACCGTCGGCGGCAACCTGGCGCATGGCGACCCGGCGGCCCAGATCGGCGGCGCCGTGCTCGCCCTCGAAGGCGCCGTCATCGCCCGGCGAAAGGCCGGTGGGCGGCGCGAGATCGCGGCCGCGGACTTCTTCCGCTACTGGTTCGAGACCGCCCTCGCCGACGACGAGCTGCTGGTCGAGCTGGTTCTGCCGGCGCGCCCGCCCGGCGCCGGCTGGTCCTATCTCGAGGTGGCCCGGCCGCCGGGCTCGCCCGTCCATGCCGGGGTCGCCGCCCGCCTGGAGCTCGACGGCGGGGCCGTCGCCCGGGCCGCGCTCGCCTTCGTCGGCGTGGCCCCGACGCCGGTTCGCCTGTCCGCCCTCGAACGGCGGCTCGAAGGCAGGGCGGTGGACGACGCGCTGCTCGACGAAGCGGCGGAGGCGGTCCGCGCCGGGCTCGAGCCGGTCGGCGATGCGGCGGCGCCCGCCGACTACCGGAAGCACGTCGCCGCCGTGCTCGCCCGGCGCGCGTTGGCCGAGGCCGCGGCGCGGGCGCGGGACGAAGCCCCGGCATGAGCGACGGCCCGGCCCATGGCGTCCGCCTCACGGTGAACGGCGCGGCCTGCGAAGCCCGGGTGGACGAACGGTCGTCGCTCGCCGAGTTCGTCCGCGACGAGCTGGGGCTCACCGGCACCCATGTCGGCTGCGATGCGGGCCATTGCGGGGCCTGCACGGTGCTGGCGGACGGGAGGGCGATCCGCTCCTGCCTGCTGCTCGCGGCGCAGGCCGACGGGATGGAGATCGTGACCGTGGAGGGGCTCGGGCAGTCTTCGACGACCGGCCTGCATCCGTTGCAGCGGGCGTTCATCGACCATGCCGGCGCGCAGTGCGGCTTCTGCACGCCGGGGGTGCTGATGACCATGCAGGAGCTGCTGTCCGGAGCCGGACGGCCGAGCCGGGAGCAGATCCGGCTGGCGTTGCTCGGCAACGTGTGCCGCTGCGGCGGCTATCAGAACATGATCGACGCCGTCCTCGCCGCGGCCGGGGATGGGGTCGGGGACGCGGCGAAGCCGGCCCTTCAGCCGGACCGACCGCGCTCCAGCCGGAGCGCCGCGTAGCCGGCGACGAAGATCACGAGCGCCCCGGTCCAGGTCCAGACGTCCGTGACTTCGTCGAACAGGACATAGCCCAGGGCGGCGGCGCAGGGGAGACGCAGGAAGTCGAAGGGCTGCACGACGCGCGCGTCCGCGGCGGCGACGGCGCGGGTGATCGCGAGCTGCGCCGCGGTCCCGAGGACGCCCACGGCGACGAGCCAGCCGAGCTCGGCCCAGCCGGGCGCGACCCAGCCGAACGGGGCGAAGACCGCCGACGCGGGCAGCAGCAGCAGGTTGCCGTAGGCGACGATCACCGCGGCTCCGTCGGTCCGGGTCAGGACCCGGACGCAGCAATTGACCGCCGAGAAGGCGACCGCGGCGCCGAGTGCGGCGATCGCGCCGATCCCGACGACGGCGAGGCCTGGCCGCAGGATGACGAGCGCCCCGGCGAACCCGGCGGCGACGGCCAGCCAATGGCGGGCGCCGGCGCGTTCGCCGAGAAAGATCACCGCCCCGGCGATGGTGAAGACCGGCATGGTGAACTGGAGGGCGTAATACTCGGCGAGTGGAATCAGGCCCACGCCGTAGAACCAGCAGGCCATGCCGACATAGGCGAAGGCGGTGCGCAATCCGTGGAGCGGAAACCTTTCCGTCCGCAGCCCGCGCCAACCGCCGCCGAGGAACAACGGCGCCAGCAACAGGAGGGCTACGAAGCTGCGGACGAAGATGACTTCGGAGACCGGGAAGCGGTCGGTGAGTTCGCGGACAACCGTCCCGGTGAGGACGTAACAGAGACCGGCGAGAGCCATCCACAGCGCGCCCCGCACCGCGGCCGGCGCGGCGCGCCCCGTCAGGCCGGCCGTCGCGCCTCGCCCCGGCGACCGGCCGCCTCGGCGGCGACCAGGCGATCCACGATGCGGCGCGCCTCGATGCCGCCGGCGTCGCCGTTCACGTCCACCCGGGGCGCGCTCCCCCACCGGTCGAAGGCGCGCTGCTGCGCTTCCAGGATGGCCTTGTCCTCGTCGAAGGCGGTGCGCACCTGGCGGAACAGCGATTCGGTGACTTCGGGACGGTCGAGGGCGAAGCCGTGCGCGTCGGCCCAGAAGTAATGGACGCTGGAGTCGGTCTCCGGCGTGATCGCGTTGAGACTCATGCGCGTCATCGCGCCGGCGCGACCGTCGCGCACTGCGCCCGCGCCGGCCGGCGCGGCGCCGAGATCGAGTTTGACGAAGCAGGGAGGCGAGAAATCTATGATCTGCCAGCGGTCGATATTGCCGACGAAGCCCCGCACGTCGACGTACATCGGCGGCGGCGGCACGTCGATCATCCAGCGCGTCACCCGGACGCCCGCGCCGCGGCGCTCGGTCTTCACCTCGGCCCGCTCGGCGACCGCGGCGTTGCCGAGCGTGCTCTCATGGACATAGGGCAGATGGTTGAGGTCGAGCAGGTTGTCCACCACCAGCAGATAGTTGCAGGCGACGTGCAGATGGGCGCCCTTGGCGCGCCAGCCGGGATCGTCGAGCCAGTGGAAATCCTCGATCGCGCTTTCGTCGGCGTCCGCCGGATCGCCCATCCAGATCCAGAGCCAGCCCCAGCGCTCGACCAGCGGATAGCGCTTGATCCGCGCGCCGGGCGGAATCGCGGTCTGACCGGGGATCTCGACGCAACGGCCGGCGCGATCGAACAACAGCCCGTGATAGCCGCAGCGCAGCCGGTCGCCTACGACCTCGCCTTCGGACAACGGCAGATGGCGATGGCAGCAACGGTCTTCGAGCGCCGCCGGCGCGCCGTCCCCGGCGCGGAACAGGACCACCGGCTCGCCGAGCAAGGTCCGCGCCAGGGGGCGCCGCCCTACCTCGTCCGCCCGGGCGGCGACGTACCAACAGTTGCGCAGGAACATCGTCGGCCTCCGTCGTCGGCGCAGGGCGTTCCCGATCATCCCCGCCGGGATTATCCGGGTTCGGCAAAGGCGGCGTCAACCGCCTGTCCGGGTTCACTACATATGAGACGGCGGGGTTTCCTGTGCTGTCAGTGAGAGAAGGTACTCGGCGGGGGTATGTCCGTCGAGAGCGTTGTGCGGTCGGAAGGTGTTGAACTCGTCGGCGAAGGCGTCGATCCATCGGTTGATGTCGTCGAGGTTGTCGTTGGGCAGGTCCCAGGTTGCGTAGAACTCGTATCGCCAAGCGCCGTTGTTGCGCTCGACGTGTCCGTTGAGTTCGGGCGATTTGGGGGGCAGTTCGAAGAGTTGGATGCCGCGTTTCTGGCATTCGTGCTCGAAGCTGGCCTTGAACTCGGAGCCGCCATCGACCTGGATGGCCTGGATGGGGAAGGGCATGTCGTCCTGGAGCTTGTCGAGGAAGCGTTTGGCGTTGTGTGCGGTTGCGCGCCGGCAGGCTTGTGCGCAGGTCCACTTGGCGACGGGATCGCAGGCGGTGAACTGCTTGAGTGGGGGTCGTCCGTGTCCTGGGGAGAGGGAGAGGGTGTCGAGTTGGACGATCTCGCCTGGGGCTGTGGGTCTGCGCCCCTTGGGGAGGCGTCTGGCGTGCGGCCGGCTGTGCTTGCGGCTGCGTCGCGGGGCCTTGCGTCGGAGGGTGGGGACGGGGGTGACGGCGCCTCGTTGGACGAGGTTCTTGAGGATGCGGCCCACGGTGCTCTGGCTGGCGGTGTATCCCTGGCGGCGCAGCAGGATGGTGAGCTTGGCCTTGCCCCACATCGGGAAGTCGGCGCGCATCTCATGCACCGCCGCCGCCAGTTGCGGCGACCATTCGGGCCGTCGTGAGCGCCGGGGCCGTCGCGAGCGCGGGGCCAGGCGGCCCTGGTCGTGAAGCTTCCGCCAGCGGTAGAGGGTGGCCCGCGACACGCCGACGGCGGCGGCCGCATCGGCGGCGCTGAGGCCATTGTCGCGGGCGCGACGCCAACGCTTCAGGGCGGCTCCCCGTGTAACATGACGGGGCAGGCCGAAAACCTGCATGGGGGTCCTCCTTCCAGCTGTCTGTCCAAACCAACAGCTTCGGAGACCCCCAACCTTCCTTCAACCGCCCCGTCTCACATCTGTCTGGACCTGGACACCGCCCGCCGCGGCGCGCGGCGCCTCATACGTCTTGAACCGGGACGGCTCGCCGTGTAGACTTCGTCCCCGGTCGCCAGGCGTTCCGGCCGCGGCCGCCCGCACGGGATCTGAACCGACAGAAAGCGGATTCGCTCATGAGTGACATCGAGTTCCACGCCGTCGCCAAGACCTCCGACATCGACGAGGGCGAGGCCGCGCAGGTGCTGATCGGCAAGCGCGAGATCGCGGTCTACAACCTGAACGGCGAGTTCTACGCCACCGACGACATCTGCACCCATGCCTATGCGTCGCTGGCCGACGGTTATATCGAAGGCGAGCTGATCGAATGTCCGCTGCACGGCGGCTGTTTCGAGATCAAGACCGGAAAGGCGACCACCCCGCCCGTCACCGACGACCTCAAGACCTACGCGGTCAAGATCGAGGGCGACGACATCCTGGTCGGCGTCCCGGCCGGCTGACCCGCCCCGCGCGCGGCGCATGACGTCGGGCCGTACGTTCGCGATCGTCGGCGCGGGCCAGTCGGGCGGCTGGGCGGCGAAGACGCTGCGCGACGAGGGGTTCGGCGGACGCATCCTGCTGATCGGCGACGAGGACTACCCGCCGCACGAGCGCCCGCCGCTGTCGAAGGAGGTGCTGCTGGGCGATCGGCCGCCCGACTCGACGTATCTGTGGCCGCCCGACGCCTGGGACGAATGGCGGGTCGAATGGCGGGCCGGCGCGCGCGTCGCCGCGCTGGCGCCTTCGGAGCGGCGCATCCTGCTGGCGGACGGCGAGGCGATCGGCTACGACCGGCTGTTGCTCGCGACCGGCGCCCGGCCGAGGACGCTGCCGATACCGGGCGTCGATCTCGTCGGCGTCCATTACCTGCGCGCGATCCCCGATACCGAGGCCATCCGCGCAGGGCTGGCGTCGGGGACCAATGTCGTGGTCGTCGGCGGCGGGTGGATCGGCCTCGAAGTCGCCGCGGCGGCGCGCAAGCTGGGGGCCGAGGTCACGGTCGTCGAAGCGCTCGACCGGGTTTGCGGCCGCGCCCTGACCGCGGAGTTCGCGGCGCATGTGCAGGCGATTCACGAGGACCATGGCGTTCGTGTGCGGCTCGGGACCACCGTGGCCCGGCTCGAAGGCGCGGGCGCGATCGAGCGCGCGGTGCTCTCGGACGGGACCGCGGTGGACGCCGCGATGGCGGTGATCGGCATCGGCGTCGTCCCCAACGTCGAGCTCGCGGCTGAGGCCGGGTTGGCGGTGGACGACGGCATTCTGGTGGACGAGTTCGGGCGGACGTCGGACGCCCACGTCTTCGCCGCCGGCGACGTCACCAACCACCCGAACCCGGTTCTCGGCCGCCGGGTGCGTCTCGAGTCGTGGGAGAACGCGCAGAACCAGGCGATCTTCGCCGCCAGGAACATGCTCGACAGAGGCGAGGCCTACGCCGAAATCCCGTGGTTCTGGTCGGACCAGTACGACGCCAACATCCAGCTCGTCGGCCTGCCCGAGCACTGGGATCGGACCGTGGCGCGGGGCGACCCGGCGGCGGGCGGATTCGTCCAGTTCTATCTCCGCAATGGCCGCATCGACGGCGCCGCGGCGATCGACCAGGGCCGCGACATCCGCTTCGCCCGCCGGCTGATGCAGGCGAACAGGCCGATCGACCCCGACCGTCTGGCCGACCCGGGAGTCAAACTCCAGGCGCTGCTGAAGGGGTGAGCGGGCGGCAAGGACGGACGATCGCCGGCGACCGTCGCCTCCGGCCGCGCCCGCGGCCCGTTCACAGCCGCGCCAGCCGCCCGGTCAGCAGGGCGAAGAAGCCGTCGGCGTCGATCGACTGGGCGACATGGACGTTGGGCGGCGCGCCCGACGCGCCCCACAGATCCACCACGGTCCGTCCCATCGTCAGCTCGCTCGCGGTCTCGACGGCGACGAAGGCGGCGCGGCCGGCGAACAGGTCGGGGCGCAGCAGATAGCCGATGACGCAGGCGTCGTGCAGCGGCGCGCCGGGCGCGCCGTAGCGCGGGATGTCGACCCGATGGTAATGCGCCAGCATCCGCGCGGCGCAGCGCGCCGCCGGGCGGTCGATCGCGCCGATGGCGGCCAGGCGTTCGGGCGTCGTCAACGCCTGCTGCGTCACGTCGAGGCCCAGCATGGTGAGCTTCGCCCCGGCGGCGAACACGATCGCCGCGGCATGGGGGTCGGCATGGATGTTGAACTCGGCCGAGGCGGTGACGTTGCCGGCGCCGGCGGCGCCTCCCATCAGCACGATCTCGCGGATCTTGCCGGCGATGTCGGGCCGCATGGCGAGGGCCGCGGCGACGTTGGTCAGCGGCCCGGTGGGACATAGCGTGAGCTCGCCGGGGCGGGCGTCGACGAGGTCGATCAGCGCCGCGACCGCATGGCCGTCGGCCAGCGGCGCGACCGGGGGCGGCAGCTCGACCCCGCCGAGGCCGGTTTCGCCGTGGACGTGCTCGGCGGTCCGTAGCGGGCGCAGCAGCGGGCGCGGGCAGCCGGCGAACACCGGGACCTCGTCGCGGCCGGCGAGGCTGCGGATGCGGCGCGCATTCGCGGCCGTCGCCGCCAACGGCGCGTTGCCCGCGACCGTGGTCACCGCCGCGACCTCCAGCTCCTCGGGCGAGGCGAAGGCGCATAACAGCGCCACCGCGTCGTCCACGCCCGGATCGCAGTCGATGACGATCGGCCGCGGCGTCATCGGCCCCGCTCGCGCGTCACGACAGGCGCCGCGCCGGCGTCGATTACCGCGTCGTGGAGATCGCCGCCCCGCAAACCGACGAGATGCATGATGTCTTCCTCCGCCTCCTCGCGGATGACATCGACGGCGTCATCGACCATGATGACGCTGACGAGGCGGCCGGCATCGTCGACCACGGGCGCGGTAACCAAGTCTTGCCGGGCGAAGGCATGGGCGGCCCCTTCCTGATCGAGGCCGACCGGCGCGGGACCGCGCAGCGCTCCGGCCGGTCAGGAACCCAAGGAGGGGACCCGCCGGGTCGCGGCGGGCCGAAGAACTGGTGCGGTCGAGAAGACTCGAACTTCCACGGGGTTGCCCCCACAGCGACCTCAACGCTGCGCGTCTACCAATTCCGCCACGACCGCATGGCCCGTCTTCGCGCCGTTGCCGGCCTGTCTGCCGTGGGAGATAGCAAAATGCCGTCCGCCGCGCAAGTCGAATGGCGCGTCGGGCGAGGTTTGCAGCCCTATCCGCAAGCCGTCGCCGAGATGGAGGCCCGCGCAGCGGCGATCCGCGCCGGCGCGGCGTCCGAACTGGTCTGGCTGGTCGAGCATCCGCCGCTCTATACCGCTGGCGCGTCCGCCCGGCCCGAGGAGCTGCTCGCCCCCGACCGGTTCCCGGTGTTCGCGACCGGGCGGGGCGGCCGATACACCTATCACGGGCCGGGCCAGCGGGTGGCTTATGCGATGCTTGACCTCGACCGGCGCGGGCGCGATCTGCGCGCCTTCGTGCGCAGCCTCGAAGCTTGGCTGATCGCCGCCCTGGCGCGCTTCGGCGTGCGCGGCGAACGGCGTGCGGACCGGGTCGGCATCTGGATCGATCGCGGCCATGGCGAGGACAAGATCGCCGCGATCGGCATCCGCGTCCGCCGTTGGGTGAGCTATCACGGCGTGGCGCTCAACGTGGCGCCGGACCTCGATCACTTCTCCGGGATCGTGCCCTGCGGCCTGCGCGGGCGCGGCGTGACCTCGCTTGCGGATCTCGGGGTTCCGGCGACGCTGGACGACGTCGACGCGGCGCTCCGCGCATCGTTCGACGAAGCGTTCGGCGCCGCCTGCCGCGCATAGCGCGGATGGACAAGCCCGGCGGCGACCTGATAGGCTCGGCGCAAGCTTCGGCGGCGGGAGCGAGGGCGGTGTCGATGGTCGGCGATCATTCGACGGCCGGGAGGCGGAGACCGCGGCGATGGCGGCTGTGCTGCGTCGCGGCCGCGATCCTCGCCGCCGCCGGATGCTCCGAGGAACCCGAGAAGGCGCCGGCCGAAGCGCCGGCGCGCCCGGCCAAGCTGATCGAGATCGCCGCCGCCGAGACCTTGCGCAGTTTCGTCCTGCCGGCCGACATCGAGGCGGCGGCATCGGCCGACCTCGCCTTTCCGCTGGCCGGACAGGTGAGATCGATCGCGGTGCGCGAGGGCGACAGGATCGCCGAAGGCGCGGAGATCGCGCGGCTCTACCAGACCCACCTGCTGGCCAAGCGGACGGCGGCGGCGATCGGTTACGAGATGGCTAACTCGGAATTCCGACGCGCCGAACAGCTGATCGCCCGAGGTGCCATCTCGCGGGCGGTCCACGAGCAGCGCAAGGCCCGGCGCGACGTGACCAAGGCGGCCCTGGAGGCCGCCAAAAAGCGGTACGACGACAACAGCGTGCTACGCGCGCCCTTCGCCGGTATCGTCGCCGTAGTGCATACCAAGGCGTTCCAGAACGTCGCGGCGCGCGAGGCCGTGGTCACGCTGCAATCGACCGGCGCCGCACGGGCGGTGGCGCAGGTGCCGGCGACGTTGCTGGCCGAATCGAAGCGCTTCCGGCCGATGGAAACGCTGCTGCTGCTCGACGCCGCGCCCGACACGCCGATCGCCGCGGCGTTCCACTCCATCGCGACGCGGGCCGACCCGGCGCGACAGACCTTCAGGGCGCAGTTCGCTTTCACGCCGCCTGCCGATCTGGTCGTGCTGCCGGGCATGACCGGGACCTTGCGCGCGACCGCGGCCTTCCCCGGCGAGACCGGCATCGCCGTCCCCATCGAAGCGGTGCTGAGCGAGGCGGACAAGCGCTACGTCTGGGTGGTGGACGTCGGTTCGATGACGGTATCGAAGCGCGAGGTCACGCTCGGCGGCGGCGTCGGGCCGACGCTCCCGGTGATCGCCGGCCTTGCGGCCGGCGAGACCGTCGTCGCCGCCGGCGTCTCCTATCTCCACGAAGGCATGCGCATCCGCCGCTACGCGCCGTGAGCCGGGCGCCGTGAACCTCGCCGAACTCGCGATCCGTAACCGGCTGATCTGCGCCATCGCCGCCGCCGGCGTGCTGGCCGCCGGCTGGTACGCCCACCGCAACATGGCGCGGCTGGAAGACCCGGAGTTTCTCATCCGCACCGCCGTCGTGGTGACGCAGTATCCCGGCGCTACCGCCGAGCAAGTAGCCGACGAGGTGACCGAGGCCCTGGAGACGGCGATTCAGGAACTCCAGGAGGTCGAGGAAATCGCTTCCACCTCGGCCATCGGCGTATCGCGCATCGACGTCGAAGTGAAGTACGAGTTCTCGCGGAGCCGCGCCGCTCTCGATGCGTTCTGGGCCAAGCTCCGCAATCGCGTCCGAGACGCGCGCGCGCGATTGCCGCCGGGCGCGGCGGAGCCGGTCGTCAATGACGGGTTCGGCGACGTCTACGGCCTCTACTACCTGATCACCGGCGAGGGGTTTTCGCCGCGCGAACTCCACGAATACGCGAAGGCGCTGCGCACCGAGCTGCTCGCGGTGGACGGCGTGGGCAAGATCGCCATCCTCGGCGCGCGAACCGAGGCGATCTACATCGAAATATCGCGAGGGCGCGCCGCTGCGTTCGGCGTCTCGGTGGATCGTGTCTACGACGATCTGGCGCGCCGGAACTCGGTCGTGTCCGCCGGCGACGTGCGCGTCGGCGATCGGCGGGTGGCGATTCTCCCGGCCGGCGAAATCGATTCCGTCGCCGCCATCGAGAACGTCATCGTGTCGCCGGCGTCCGCCGGCGCGCTGGTCCGCCTCGGCGACATCGCCAGGGTGACGCGGGAATACGTCGCACCGCCGCGCATGCTTGTCCGCCATGACGGACGGCCCGCGATCGCCCTCGGCGTCGCCAACGTTACCGGCGCGAACGTAGCCAGAATGGCCGCGGGGATCGACGCCAAGCTCGCGGCCGCGGAAGCCGCCCGGCCGCTCGGCATCGAGCTGCACGAGTTCTACCATCAGGGCAAGGTGGTCGACGCCGCAGTGCGGAGCTTCGTCTTCAACGTCGTCGCCGCGCTGGTGATCGTGCTGGTCACGCTTCTTCTGTTCATGGGCCCGCGCTCGGCCGCGGCGATCGGCGCGGTGCTGCTGCTTACCGTCGCCGCCACGCTGGCGACGATGCATGCCGCCGGCATCCCCATGCACCGGATTTCTCTCGGCGCGCTCATCATCGCCTTGGGCATGCTGGTGGACAACGCCATCGTCGTCGTCGAAGGCATCCTGGTGGGCGTCCGGCAGGGCCGCGACAAGCGCCAAGTCGCGAAGGAGGTGGTGGCGCGCGCCAAATGGCCGCTGCTCGGCGGCACCGCGGTCGGCATCCTTGCCTTCGCGCCAATCGGCCTGGCGCCCGGCGGCGCCGCCGAATACACCGGCGACCTGTTCCGGGTGGTGCTGATCTCGCTTCTGTTCAGCTGGCTGTTCGCGGTCACCGCGGCGCCGTTGCTGGCGGACCTGCTGTTCCCGAATCCCGGCGCCCTGCCGTCCGGCGCCCGCGAAGGCGCCTTCCTGCGCGGCTACAGGGGGTTCATGGCGCGGGTGCTGGCCGGACGCTGGATCGCGGCGGCGGCCGCGGCGGGGCTGTTCGCCGCTGCGGTCGGGGGCTTCTCTCACGTCAAGTCGGGGTTCTTTCCCGCCTCCACCACGCCGCAGATCGTCGTCGATTACTGGCTGGCCGAAGGCGCCGACATCGGGCGCACCCGCGCCGACATGATCTCGCTGGAACGCCGCGTCGGGGCCCTCGAAGGGATCCGCGCCGTGCAGACCCTGATCGGCGCCGGCGGCTTGCGCTACATGCTGGTCTATGCGCCGGAGCCGGCGAACTCTTCCTACGGGCAGTTGCTGGTGAAGGTGGACGATCACGCCCGCGTCGCCGGGCTGATCCCGCGCATCCAGGGCATGATCGACGCGCATTACCCCGATGCGCAGGCCAAGGTGTGGCGGTTCCGGCTGGGCCCGGGCGGCGGCTCGAAGATCGAGGCGACGTTCTCCGGCCCCGATCCGGCGACGCTTCGCCGGCTCGCGAGCGAGGCCAAGTCGATCATGGCCGCTGACGGGGGAGCGATATCGATCAAGGACGACTGGCGCCAGCCAGTGGCCGTCATCGAACCCCGCTACGCCGAGGCCCGCGGCCGCCTGCAAGGCGTCTCCCGCGAGGAGCTCGCCGGCGCGCTCGCCGCCAACTTCTCCGGCCGCCGCATCGGCGTCTTCCGCGACGGCGAAACGCTGATCCCCATCCTGGCCCGCGCGCCGGAGCGCGAGCGTCGCGAGGCCGCGGGCATGGCGGGCATCCAGATTCCCAACCGCGCTTCCGGCGGCGTGACGCCGCTGATCGAGGTCGTGGACGGCATCGACACCGTGTGGCGCAACGGCCGACTCAAGCGCGTCGATCGCATCTGGACGATCAACGCGCAATGCGACCCGGCCCCAGGCGAACTCGCGTCGGAGACGTTCGCCCGGCTGCGCCCGAAAATCGAAGCCATCGAACTGCCCGAGGGCTACCGGCTGGACTGGGGCGGCGAGCACGGCGACAGCGCCGAAGCCAACGCGAACCTGGCGAGCGCCCTCCCCTTCGGTTTCCTCGCCATGGCGCTGGTGGTGATCGTACTGTTCAACGCGCTCCGCCAGCCACTCGTCATCTGGCTGGTCGCGCCGTTGGCTCTGGTGGGCGTCGCGCCGGGCCTTCTGGTCACCGATACGGCGCTCGAGTTCATGGCCCTCCTGGGTCTGTTGTCGCTGTCGGGGCTGCTGATCAAGAACGCCATCGTTCTGGTCGATCAGATGGATTTCGAGATCGGCGCCGGCAAGCCGCGCTTTGACGCGGTGCTCGATTCCGCCGCGGGCCGGGTGCGGCCGGTGGCGATGGGAACGCTGACGACGGTGCTGGGCGTCGTTCCACTGCTGGGCGACGCCTTCTTTCGCTCGATGGCGGTGGTGCTGATCTTCGGCCTGAGCTTTGCGACGCTGCTCACGCTGGTGGTCGCGCCTGCGCTGTACGCGATTCTGTTCGGGATCCGAAGCGACGAGCGCGGCCCGGCGCGCGCCGCCGGCACAACTGAATGAAACGGCCGGCCGCGGCGATGTCGGCGCGCAAGGCGCGGCGGCGCTCCTCGGCCTCGGCATCCGCGCCCCAGCGTTCGGCTTGGTAGAGTTCGTCCAGCTGCGACAGCGCCCAGGCATCGTCCGCCCCAATCCGGCCATGCGCCAGCGCGAGTCCGATGACGAGGGAGCCGCAGGCCGCGGTCGCGGCATGCAGGCCGGTCAACGAAAAGGCGTCGAACGCCGCCGCCGCGTGGCGGAGCGCGGCGAGTGCGGCGGGCGGCTGCGCCGGCGCGCGGAGGCCGGTCGTCACCGTGAGCCGAGCGCCGAACCGCCGCGCCGCCCAGTTCACCAGCGGTTGCCAGCCGGCGGCTTGGCGCGCGGCGAGGTCGGGCGGCCGGTCGGCGCGGAAGCACAACAGATCCGTTGCGCCGTAGCGCGCCAACGCGTCGAGCGCCTCGGCGGGCCGGGGCGCCACGCGGTCCATGGCCGCGTTGGCGAGCCGGGTGAGCCGCATCGACGCCGGGTCGATCGGGTCGGGCTGCGCGCTCCACTCCGCGGCGACCGCCGCGGCGAGCCGGCGCGTCGGGACGACGAGCGCTCGCCCGCCCGGGCTGCGCGCCGGCTCGCCGTCGAGCGTAACCCGCCAGGCGCCGCCCCGCCGGGCGACCGCCGCCTCGGCGTAGAACCGTCTCACCGTCGTCTCACCGACCGGCCAGGCGGTCGAGCAGCGGCGGCAATTCGCGGAAATGCCCGATCACCGAATGCGCGCCCGCGGCGCGTAGCTCCTCGGGCCCGTGGACGCCCCAGCTCACGCCCACCGAGGCCGCGCCGGCGTTGACCGCCGCCAGGACGTCGAACGTCGTATCGCCGATCATGACGGTCGAGCCGCGGTCGGCGTCGACCTCGTTCATCGCCTCGACCAGCAGATAGGGGCTCGGTTTTCCGGGACCCATGTCCGCGGTCTTGACCGCGGCGAAGCGTCCGGACAAGCCGTGCTCGTCCAGGAGTTCGCGCAATCGGCCGCCGGCGCGGTTGGTGACGATCGCCAACAACCAGCCGGCCTCCTCCAGCGCGCCCAGCAGCTCGTGCGCGCCGTCCACGACCGCCTCGGACCGTGCCGGCGGCGGCCGCAACCCGCGACGGACCTCCTCGTGATAGGCGCGGATGCGCTCGAACTCCGCCTCGCCGGCGCCCGGCAGCAGAGCGCGGACGCTTTCCTCCCAGGGCAAGCCGATGATCCGCCGGATCTGGCGCGGATCCGGCTCGGGGAAGCCGCACGCCGCCCAGCAGGCGAGCACGCCGTCCGTGATCGACGACGCGCTGTCGATCAACGTGCCGTCGAGATCGAACGCGGCGAGGCGGGGGTGGTCACTCGGCATGGAACCCAAAGAACCGCCACGTATCGCGCGCCGCTTCGGGCAGACGCGCGGCGACCTCCAGCGACCCGCCCGACGGGTGCGGCATCGCGATTTCGCGAGCGTGCAGCTTGAGACGTCCGGCGCCGGGCGCGCCGTCGATGACCGCCCGACCGCCGCCATATTTCCGGTCGCCCAGGATCGGCGTCCCCAACGCGGCGCAATGAACCCGGAGTTGATGCGTCCGTCCGGTGAGCGGGCGCAGCGCGAGCCACGCCGCCCGGCGGCCCGCGCGCTCCAGCAGCTCGTATTCGGTGACGGCGCGCTTGCCGCCCGTCGGATCGGGCGTCACGCGCTCGCCGACCCCGGGCGCCCGCCGCTTGCCCACGGCGAGATCGATGCGCCCGCGCGGCCGCTCCGGAACGCCGGCGACGATGGCCCAATAGGTCTTGCAGGCGTGGCCGCGGCGGAAGGACGCGGCGAGATGCGCCGCGGCGCGCGCGGACCGGCCGAGCAGCAGGACGCCGCTCGTGTCCTTGTCGAGCCGGTGGACCAGACGCGGCCGCTCGCCGGCATCGAAGGCGAGCCCGTCGAGCAGCGCATCGACGTGACGGCGCAGCCCGGTTCCGCCCTGCACCGCGAGGCCTGGCGGCTTGTTGAGAGCCACCACATCGGCGTCGCGATGGATGACCAACGCCTGCAGGCGCGCCAGCAACGCCTGGTCGGCGACGGGTTCCTGCGGCGGCGGTCCCGCCCCTGCCGACGCGTCGCCCAGCGGCGGGATGCGGACCCGCTGCCCCGGGGCGAGCCGCATCGACGCCCTGGCCCGGCCGCCGTCCACGCGGATCCGCCCGGTGCGCAACAGGCGTTCGAGCCGGCCCTGCGTCGCCCCCGGACAACGGCGCCGGAGCCAGCGGTCGAGCCGGACCCCGGCCTCGTCATCGGTCACGACGACGGTTCGCGTCACCATGGCGCGGCGCTCACCCGACCTCACCCGCCGCCCGCCGGCGGAGCTTGTCCCAATAGGCCAGCCGCTTGGCGACCTCGCGTTCGAAGCCGCGCCCGGACGGCGTGTAGAAGGTCGGCCGCTCCATGCCGTCGGGGAAGCAGGTCTGGCCGGAGAAACCTTCCTCGGTATCGTGGTCGTAGACGTATCCCGCGCCGTAGCCGAGCTTCTTCATCAGCCGCGTCGGCGCGTTGCGGATGTGCATCGGCGGCATCAGCGAGCCGGTCTCCGCGGCGCTCCGGCCGGCGGCCCCGAAGGCGCGATGGACCGCGTTGGACTTGGGCGCCGTCGCCAGATAGACCGCCGCCTGGGCTACTGCGAGCTCGCCCTCCGGCGAGCCGATGCGCTCATAGGCTTCCCATGCGGCGATCGCCTGCGTCAGCGCGTCGGGGTCGGCGAGACCCACGTCCTCGACGGCGAAGCGGACCATACGGCGGGCGATATAGCGCGGATCCTCGCCTCCCGCCAACATGCGCGCGAGCCAGTAGAGCGCGGCGTCGGCATCCGAACTGCGCAACGATTTGTGCAAGGCGCTGATCAGGTTGTAATGGCCTTCCTGCGCCTTGTCGTAGAGCGGCGCGCGCCGTTGCACCGCCTGGAGCAGGGCGGCGGAGTCGAGGGTCTCACCTTCGGGCCGCGCCAACAGCTCTTCGCCGAGATTGAGCACGTATCGTCCGTCGCCGTCGGCGAGGGCGCGGAGGGTGGCCCGCGCGCTCGCATCGAGCGGCAGCGCGCGGCCGAATAGCGCCTCGGCGCGGGCGAGAAGGGTTTCCAGCGCCCGGTCGCCGAGCCGGGCGAGGACGAAGACCTGGCAACGCGACAACAGCGCGCCGTTGAGCTCGAAGGACGGGTTTTCGGTCGTGGCGCCGACCAGAGTCACCGTGCCGTCTTCGACGCAGGGCAGGAAGCCGTCCTGCTGGGCCCGGTTGAAGCGGTGGATCTCGTCCACGAACAGCAGCGTCCCCCGGCCCGCGACGCGGCGGGCGCGCGCGGCGTCGAAGACGCGGCGAAGGTCGGTCACGCCCGAGAACACCGCCGACAGCGGCTCGAAATGGAGCCCGGCCTCGCCGGCGAGCAGGCGCGCGATCGTCGTCTTGCCGCTGCCGGGCGGACCCCACAGGATCATTGAGGACATGCGCCGGGACGCCGCCATGCGCCCGATCGGGCCGTCGGCGCCGATCAGGTGATCCTGGCCCAGCACGTCGCCGAGCGTCCGGGGACGAAGCCGGTCGGCCAGCGGCCGCGGCGCCTGAGTCTCGAACAGGCCGGCGGCTTCGGTCACCGGATCAAGCTCCGATCACGAAGGACAGGGTCTTGCCGTCGCGCCGGAACGCGATGCGCCAGCGATCGACGGTCCGGGCCAGCGCGTCTTGCAGGTCGCGGACCAGCTTCACCTCGCGCTCGTTCACGCGGAGGATCACGTCGCCCGACTGGAAGCCGAGCCGTTCGGCCACGCCGCCGGACCGCAGCTCGGTCACGATCACGCCGCGCGGCATACCGTCGAGCGACAGCTCCGCCGCCAGAGCCGGCGACAGGTTGGCGACGGTGGCCCCGTCGAGCGGGTGGCGGCCGGAAAGGGGGGTAAGGTCGCGGGGCGGCGTTTCCGGCGGCGCGACCAGTGCGACCTCGACGTCGCGCACCGCGCCGTCGCGGCGGATGCGGAGGGCGGCTCGCCCGCCGGTCCGGCGCGTTGCGATGCGGAAGGCGAACGCCGCCGGGTCGGCGACATGGCGTCCGTCGACCGCCAGGATCACGTCGCCGGCGCGAAGGCCGGCCGCGCGCGCGGGGCCCGCGGGATGCAGCTCGGCGACGATCACGCCGGTCGGCCGGTCGAGATCGAGCGAGCGCGCGATATCGGACGACATGGCTTGGACCATGGCGCCGATCCACGGCCTGACGACCGGCCCGCCCCGCTCGGCGGCGTCGACGACGGTCGCCACCATGTTGGAGGGAATCGCGAAGCCGATGCCGATCGAGCCGCCGGTCCGCGAATAGATGGCGGTGTTGATTCCCACCAGACGGCCGTCCATGGTCACGAGCGCGCCGCCCGAATTGCCTGGATTGATCGCCGCGTCGGTCTGGATGAAGAAGCCGAAGTCGGAGACCCCCGCGGCCGTCCGCGCCAGGGCCGAGACGATCCCGCCGGTCACCGTCTGCCCGACGCCGAACGGGTTGCCGATCGCGAGCACCAGATCGCCGACCTGGAGATCGTCGGAATCGCGCAATCTCAGATAGGGCAGATCCTCGTCCTGCGCGGCGAGGCGGAGAACCGCCAGATCGGTGCGTTCATCGGCGCTCACGATGCGCGCATCGAATTCTCGCCGATCCGCCAGCACGACCTTGATGCGGTCGGCCTTTTCGATGACGTGGTGATTGGTCACGACCAGCCCGTCGGGGGCGACGATGACGCCTGAACCCAGCGAGTTCTGCTCCCGCTCGCGCGGACCGCCGAAGGAGAAGCGTTCGCCGAAGAAGCGGCGGAAGAACGGGTCGTCGAAGAGAGGCGAGACAGGCCGGCGGCGCACCATGCGCCGGGCGTAGATGTTGACCACCGCCGGCGCCGCCCGCTCGACCAGCGGCGCGAAGGACAGCACCGCCTGCGAGCGCGATTGCGGCAGCTGGCGCCGGGCGGCGGACCCATCGTCGGCGGAGGCCGGCAACGCCGCCGCGCAGGCGAACAAAGCCGCCCCGCACAGCCAACGCCCGCCCCCCGCCCAAAGGCTCATCGGAGCCGGGTCGGACGATGCCGCCACACCTGCACCCCGCCGGGCGGAAGCCGGCGCATCGCGGGGATCAGGATGCCGCGGCGTCCGCCTCCCGGTCTTCGTCATCGGTTTGCACGAGTCCCGAATCCAGGCCCTTGGCCTCCGGATCGCGATCGACCAGCTCGATTACCGCCATCGGCGCCGCGTCGCCGTAGCGGAACCCCGCCCGCAACAGCCGGGTATAGCCGCCCGGCCGCCGGGCGTAGCGCTCCGCCAGGGTGGTGAACAGCTTGTCCGCGAGCCGGGCGTCGCCGCCGAGTCGGGTAATCGCCTGCCGCCGGGCGTGCAGATTGCCGGGTCCGCGCTTGCCCAGCGTGATCAACCGATCGACCAGCGGTCTGAGTTCCTTCGCCTTGGGCAGGGTGGTCTTGATCTGCTCGTGCTTGATCAGCGCCGCGGCCATGTTCCGGAACATTGCCCGACGGTGCGCGCTGGTGCGGTTCAACTTGCGGCCGCTGCGGCGGTGACGCATCGCCCCTCTCCCGGGTCCTCCGGCTCAAAACGGCTCGTCGAGCCGCTTGACCATTTCTTCGATGTTCTCGGGCGGCCAGCTCGGGACGTCCATCCCCAGCTGCAGCCCCATCTGCGACAGGACTTCCTTGATCTCGTTGAGCGACTTCCGCCCGAAATTGGGCGTTCGCAGCATCTCCGACTCGGACTTCTGCACCAAGTCGCCGATATAGATGATGTTGTCGTTCTTGAGGCAGTTCGCCGACCGGACCGAGAGTTCGAGCTCGTCCACCTTGCGCAGCAGGTTCTTGTTGAGCGCGGGCTCGCCGCCGATGTCCTCCTCGGTGGCGGCGCGCGGCTCCTCGAAGTTGATGAACAGCTGGAGCTGGTCCTGCAGGATACGGGCGGCGAGAGCCACCGCGTCCTCGGGCGAGATCACGCCGTTGGTCTCTACGTCGAGGGACAGCTTGTCGTAGTCGGTGCGCTGTCCGACGCGCGTATTCTCGACCCGATAGGCGACCTTGCGCACCGGGCTGAACACGGCGTCCACGGGAATGAGGCCGATCGGCGCGTCTTCGTCCCGATTTTCGGCCGCCGGCACATAGCCTTTGCCGCCGCTGACGGTCATCTCCATGCTGATCTTCGCGCCATGGTCGAGCGTGCAGATCAGCGCCTCGGGATCGACGATCTCGATATCGTGTCCGGTCTCGATCATCCCCGCGGCGATCTCGCCCGGTCCGGTTCCGGAGAGCATCATGCGCCGCGGGCCCTCGCCATGCATACGAAGCGCCAGCGACTTGATGTTGAGCACGATGTCAGTCACGTCCTCGCGGACGCCCGGCACGGAAGAGAACTCGTGCAGCACGCCGTCGATCTGGATCGCCGTCACCGCGGCGCCCTGCAGCGACGACAGAAGGATGCGCCGGAGCGCATTGCCCAACGTCATGCCGAAGCCGCGTTCCAGCGGCTCGGCGACGATAGTCGCGAAGCGCGTCACCTCCGCCCCCGGCACGACGTCGAGCCGGTGGGGTTTGATCAATTCCTGCCAGTTCTTGCGGATTACGTTCATGACCTCTGATCCTTGGCGCGAAAGGCGACGCGGCCTCGGGGGCCGCGGACGCTCCGGTGCGATTCCGCCGGAGCTCGGAGCCGGGGCTACACCCGTCTGCGCTTGCGCGGCCGGCAACCGTTATGGGGGATCGGCGTCACGTCGCGAATCGAAGTGATCGTGAAACCGACCGTCTGTAACGCGCGAAGCGCCGACTCCCGGCCGGAGCCCGGACCCCTCACCTCGACCGCCAGGGTCTTCACGCCGTGCTCCATGGCCTTGCGCCCGGCATCCTCCGCCGCCACCTGGGCGGCGTAGGGGGTCGATTTGCGCGACCCGCGGAAGCCTTGCGACCCCGCCGACGACCAAGCGATGGCGTTGCCCTGGGCGTCGGTGATGGTAATCATCGTATTGTTGAAACTGGCGCTGACATGCGCCACGCCCGAGGTGATGTTCTTGCGTTCGCGGCGGCGGACGCGGGTGGTGGTGCTCCTGGCCATTGCCTGCCTCCGGGACGCGGGCTACTTCTTGCCCGCGATCGGGCGGGCGCGACCCTTGCGGGTCCGCGCATTGGTGTGGGTGCGCTGGCCCCGGACTGGCAATCCCCGCCGATGCCGCAGCCCGCGATAGCAGCCGAGATCCATCAACCGCTTGATGTTCATCGCGATCTCGCGCCGCAGATCGCCCTCGATCCGGTAGTCGCGGTCGATGACCTCGCGGATCCGCCCCAGCTCGTCGTCGACGAGATCGTTGGCCCGCGTCGTCTCCGGCACCGAAGCTCGGGCGCAAATCCGGCGCGCGCTCGACCGGCCGACGCCGTAGATGTAGGTCAGGGCGATCGCTATCGGTTTGTTGGGCAGATTGACGCCCACCAGTCGCGCCATGCCGCGGCATCCTCACGTCAGGGGAATTGGGATCGTCACAACGGTTCGCTGCGCCGAACCATGCGAGTATAGGATTCGACGTCGCCTAGTCAACCGCCCGGACCTCCTCCAGAACGTCCTCGATCCGGCGGCGCACTTCGTCGATCGGCGCCATCCCGTCGATCGTCCGCAGCGCGCCGCGGCAACGGTAATAGGGAAGCAGCGGCGCAGTCTGCCGATGATAAGCCGCGAGCCGGGCGCGCACCGTCCCCGCATTGTCGTCCTCGCGGCGGTTGAAGGCGGTGTGTCCACAGGCGTCGCAAACGCCCGGGGTCTTCGTCCTCTGGAACTCGTCGTGATAGCCGGCGCCGCAATCGGCGCAGGAGAACCGCCCGGCGATTCGGCGGACCAGCGCCTCGTCGTCCACCCGGAGTTCGATCACGCCGTCGAGCCGCTTGCCGAGCTTCGCCAGCATCCGATCAAGCGCCTGGGCCTGCGCGGCGGTGCGTGGAAACCCGTCGAGAACGAACCCGTTCCGGCAATCGGGTTCGACGATTCGCTGGGCGATCATCTCGATCATGATGTCGTCGGACACCAGCTTGCCGGCATCCATGATCGCGCCGACCTTGCGGCCGATTTCGCTTCCCGACGCGACCGCGCCGCGCAGCATTTCGCCGGTCGAAAGCTGAACGAGCCCGCGGCCGCGCTGCGCGCTGCGCGCCTGGGTGCCCTTGCCGGCGCCAGGCGGCCCGAGGAAGACCAAGTTCATCCGCGCCGGCCTCGCAGCCTCGACTTCTTGATCAGCCCCTCATACTGGTGCGCGAGCAGATGCGATTGCACCTGGGCCACGGTGTCCATGGTGACGGTGACGACGATCAGAAGGCTGGTGCCGCCGAAATAGAACGGCACGGCGTATTCGGAGATCAGCAGCTCGGGCATGATGCTGACCGCGGCCAGATAGGCCGCGCCGACCACCGTCAGCCGGGTCAGGATGTAGTCGAGGAAATCGGCCGTGTTCTTGCCGGGCCGGATGCCGGGGATGAAGCCGCCGTATTTCTTCAGATTGTCGGCGGTTTCCGCCGGATTGAAGACGATTGCGGTATAGAAGAAGGCGAAGAAGACGATCAGCGACGTATACACGATCAGATAGAGCGGCTGGCCGCGGCCGAGCAGTGCGGTCACGCCGGCCATCCATTCGGGCCCCTGGCCGGCGGAGAAGCCGGCCACGGTGATCGGCAGCAGCAGGAGGGAGCTGGCGAAGATCGGCGGGATGACGCCGGCGGTATTGATCTTGAGCGGGATATGCGAACTCTCGCCGCCGAACATCTTGGTGCCGACTTGACGCTTGGGGTACTGCACCACCACCCGGCGCTGCGCGCGCTCGATGAAGACGATGAAGGTGACGACGGCGACCGCGAGGATCAACAGGAAGACGATGAAGGCCGCGGACAGGGCGCCGGTCCGCCCCAGCTCCAGCGTTCCGGCCAGGGCCGAGGGCAGGTTGGCGACGATGCCGGCGAAGATGATCAGCGAGATGCCGTTGCCCACGCCGCGGGCGGTGATCTGCTCGCCTAGCCACATCAGGAAGATCGTGCCGCCGACCAGGGTGATGACCGTGGTGGCGCGGAAAAAGAGACCGGGATCGGTCACGGCCGAGCCCTGCGAACCGGTCATGCCTTCAAGGGCCACCGAGATGCCGTAGGCCTGCACCGCGGCGAGCAGGACCGTCCCGTAGCGGGTGTACTGGTTGATCTTCTTTCGTCCGGCCTCGCCTTCCTTCTTGAGCTGCTCGAACCGCGGCGAGACCGCGGTAAGCAGCTGCATGATGATCATCGCCGAGATGTAGGGCATGATGTTGAGGGCGAAGATCGTCATGCGGCCGAAGGCGCCGCCGGCGAACATGTCGAACATGCCCAGAATGCCGCCGGCCTGCTGCTGGAAGATGTCCTTCAGGATGGCCGGGTCGATGCCGGGCAGCGGTATGTAGGTGCCGAGCCGGTAGATGACCAGCGCGCCGAGCGTGAACCAGATACGCTTCTTGAGCTCGGTCGCCTTGGCGAAGTTGGCGAAGTTTATGTGAGCGGCGAGCTGTTCGGCCGCGGACGCCATGTCAGCCTCCCGCCGCTTCCTCGCGCGCGGGCCGCGCGAGGGCGACCGCGCCGCCGGCTCGCTCCACTGCGGCGACCGCAGCCCTGGACGCGCCCGTCACCTGCAGGTCGACCCGGGCCGAGAGCTCGCCCTTGGCCAACAGCCGCACGCCGTCGCCCACGGTCTTGACCAACCCGGCCGCGCACAGGCGGGCTTCGGTGATCGTCTCGCCGGCATCAAGCGCTCCGGCGTCGATCGCCTGCTGAAGCCGCCCGAGATTGACCACCCGGTAGCGCTTGCGGAACGGGTTGCGGAAGCCCCGCTTGGGCAGCCGGCGATGCAACGGCATCTGGCCGCCCTCGAACCCGCGCAGGGATACGCCGCTTCTGGACTTCTGTCCCTTGTGCCCGCGCCCCGCGGTCTTGCCCTTGCCCGACCCGATGCCGCGGCCGATACGCTTGCGGTTACGCCGCGCGCCCGGCCTGTCAGAGATCCGATTCAGCTCCATCTCAACGCTCCTCGACAGGCGGCGGGGTCGGTCGCCCGACGGTCTCGACCGCGACGAGGTGCCGGACCTTCCGGATCATCCCCCGCACCGCCGGCGTATCCTCCAGCTCGCGCGTGCGGCGCATCTTGTTCAATCCCAGCCCGATCAGCGTCGCCCGCTGATCCTTGCGGCGGCCGATCGGGCTGCCGGTCTGGGTCACCCGGAGGGTTCCATGCGCGGCGGCGGCCATGGCGCTACGGCCTCGCCTCGTCGCCGCCGCCACCACCGCCGCGACGGCCGATGATGTCGCCGACCTTCTTGCCGCGCCGGGCGGCGACGCTGCGGGGCGCGTTGAGCCGGCCGAGGGCGTCGAAGGTCGCCTTGATCATGTTGTGCGGATTGGCGCTCCCCACCGACTTGGCGACCACGTCGTGGACGCCCAGCGTCTCGAACACCGCCCGCATCGGGCCGCCGGCGATGATCCCGGTACCCGCCGGGGCGGCGCGCAGCACGATGCGGCCCGCCCCGTAGCGTCCGCGCGCATCGTGGTGCAGAGTGCGGCCTTCGCGCAGGGGAACGCGGATCATCGACCGCTTGGCTTTCTCGGTCGCCTTGCGGATGGCTTCCGGCACCTCGCGCGCCTTGCCGCCGCCGAAACCGACGCGCCCCTTGCCGTCGCCCACCACGACCAGGGCGGCGAAGCCGAAGCGGCGGCCGCCCTTGACCACCTTGGCGACGCGGTTGATGCTGACGAGCTTGTCGATGAGATCGCCCTGTTCCTGCCGCGAATCGTCGCGCCGGGAGCCACGCATGTCGGTTCTGGGGCCGCGCGCCATCGTCTGCTCCCGCTAGAAGGAAAGCCCGCCTTCGCGGGCGGCGTCGGCCAGCGCCTTGATGCGGCCGTGATACAGATAGGCGCCGCGGTCGAAGACGACGCGGGTGACGCCCTTGGCCGCCGCCCGCTCGGCCACAAGCCTGCCGACCGCGGCCGCGGCTTCCTTGTCGGCGCCGCTCCGCAGCGCGCCGCGCAGGTCCCTGTCCAGGCTGGAGGCGGCGGCGAGCGTCACCCCGCGCGCATCGTCGATCACCTGGACGTAGATGTTCTTGCTCGATCGAAAGACCGACAGGCGCGGCCGATCATCGGACTTCCGGCGGATCCGCCGCCGCACCCGCCGGCGCCGGCGCTCCGCGAGCTGGTTGGTGTCGGCCATGGTTATTTCTTCTTGCCCTCTTTGCGAATCAGAATCTCGCGCGCGTACTTGATCCCCTTGCCCTTGTACGGCTCCGGCTTGCGGAACGCCCGTATCTCGGCGGCGACCTGACCGACGCGCTGGCGATCGGCGCCGGAGACGGCGATCTGGGTCGGGCGCTCGCAGCGGATGGATATGCCGTCGGGGATGGCGAAGCGGACCTCGTGGCTGTAGCCGAGCTGCATCACCAGGACGCGGTCGTCGACGACGGCGCGATAGCCAGTGCCGTTGATCTCGAGTTCGACGGTAAACCCCCGGTCGACGCCGGTGACCAGATTGTCGAGCAGGCTCCGCGACGTGCCCCACATCGCGCGCGCGCGCTTGCTCTCGTTACGCGGCGTCACGATCAGCTTGTCGTCTTCGCGCTTCAGCCCGACGTCGTCCACCAGCGTCAAGCCGAGCTCGCCCTGCTTGCCCTTGGCGGCGACGTGCTGACCGGAGATCCGGACTTCGACGCCCGGAGGCACGGTCACCGGCAATTGTCCGACGCGAGACATGACAGCGCCCGCCTAAAACACCATGCACAGGACTTCGCCGCCGACATTGGCGGCGCGCGCCTCCGAATCGGACAGCACGCCCTGCGGCGTCGACAGGATGGAGACGCCGAGCCCGTTATACACCCGCGGCAGGTCCTTGATCTTGGAGTAGACCCGCCGACCCGGCTTGGACACCCGCCGGATCTCGCGGATGACCGGCTCGCCGTCGTGATATTTGAGCTCGATCGTGATCTGGCTCACGTCCTTCCGCAGTTCGGACCGGCTGTATCCGCGGATGTAGCCCTCGCGCTTGAGGACGTCGAGTACGTTGCTGCGCAGCCGGGAAGCCGGCGCGACCACCGCGGTCTTGCGCGCGCGCTGACCGTTGCGGATGCCGGTCAGGAGGTCGCCCAGGGGATCGCTCATCGTCATGCCGTTCTCCTACCAGCTCGACTTGACCATGCCGGGAATCTGGCCGGTGGAGGCCAGTTCACGAAGCGCAATCCGCGATATCCTGAATTTGCGGTAGAAACCGCGCGGACGTCCGGTGATCTCGCAGCGGTTGCGGACGCGCACGTCCGAGGCGTTGCGCGGCAGCTTCGCCAGCCTGAGCCGGGCGGCGAACCGATCCTCCATCGGCAACGACCGGTCATTGGCGACGTCCTTGAGCGCCGCCCGACGCGCGGCGAAGCGCTTCGCCATCCGGCGGCGCTTGCGGTTTCGTTCGACCGCGCTTCGTTTCGCCATTCTTCGGTCCTCCGCTGCGACGCGCCCAGTCAGGCGACGAACGGAAACGCGAACCCGGACAGCAGCGCGCGCCCCTCGTCGTCGGTTCGGGCGGTGGTGACGACGACGACGTCCATGCCGCGCATCTCGTCGACCTGGTCGTAGTCGATCTCGGGAAAGACGATCTGCTCCTTGATCCCGAGCGCGTAGTTGCCCCGTCCGTCGAAGCTGCGGGGCGACAGGCCGCGGAAATCCCGCACCCGCGGCAGGGCGATGGTGATCAGCCGATCGAGAAATTCGTACATCCTGTCGCGGCGCAGCGTCACCTTGACGCCGATTGGCATCCCCGTGCGCAGCTTGAACGTCGCGACCGACCGCTTGGCTTCGATGACGATCGGCTTCTGCCCGGCGATCAGCGCCAGCTCGCGGGCCGCCGCCTCGATCTTCTTCGAGTCCGCGACCGCCTCGCCGACGCCCATGTTGATCACCACCTTGTGGAGCCGCGGCACCTGCATCGGGTTCCCGTAGCCGAAGCGCGACTGCATCTGGGGACGGACGACCCGTTCGTAGTGTTCCTGCAACCGCGTGCTCATCTCGGCCCTCAATCGATGACTTCGCCCGACCGCTTGGCGTAGCGGACCTTGCGCGAATCCTCGAGCAGGCGGCGGCCCACCCGCGTCGCCTCGCCGCTCGCAGGGTCGATCAGGGCGACGTTGGACACGTCGATCGCCAGCTCCTTCTCCACGATTCCGCCGGCCTGCGTCGCCGATTGCCGCATATGGCGCTTGACGACGTTCACCCCCTGCACGACGACGCGGCGCTCCGACGGGAGGACGCGCAGGACGTCTCCCTTCTTGCCCTTGTCGCGGCCGGCAATGACCACGACGTTATCGCCCTTGCGGATATGTCCGATGCGGGTCCGTTTCGCCATGATCCGCCCGCCCTACAGCACTTCCGGGGCCAGCGAGACGATCTTCATATACTGCTTCGCCCGCAATTCGCGGGTGACAGGGCCGAAGATCCGGGTCCCGATCGGCTCGCCGGCCTGGTTGATGAGCACCGCCGCATTGCGGTCGAAACGGATGGCGGTTCCGTCCGGACGGCGGATCTCCTTGGCCGTGCGCACCACGACGGCCCGGTGAATGTCGCCCTTCTTGACGCGCCCGCGCGGCACCGCCTCCTTGACCGACACGACGATCACGTCGCCGACCGACGCCCATCTGCGGCGCGAGCCGCCCAGGATGCGGATGCACTGGACCCGACGCGCGCCCGAATTGTCGGCGACTTCGAGCTTGCTTTCGGCCTGGATCATGGCCGGCAGCTCCCCCGCGCCGGTATGTCCTCAACCGGCATCGGTGACGACCTCCCAGCACTTCGATTTCGAGATCGGGCGACATTCGCGGATGCGCACCCTATCGCCGATCTTGAACCGGTTGTCCGGGTCGTGCGCCGCGAACTTGCCCGACCGGCGGATGAACTTCTTGTACAGCGGATGGCGGACGCGGCGCTCGACGCGGACGACGACCGTCTTGTCGGTCTTGTCGCTGACGACGACCCCGTGCATGACCCGTCTCGGCATGGCCTCACTCCGGCTTCGGCGCAGCGCGGCCGCGCTCGCCCAGAATGGTGTGGATGCGGGCGATGTCGCGACGCACCGCGCGGACCCGGCCGGTCGCCTCCAGCTGACCGCTGGCCTTCTGGAAGCGCAGGTTGAACGCCTCCTTCTTAAGATCGCCCAGCTGCTCCGACAACTGGTCGTCGGTCTTCTGCCGGAGGTCGGCGGCTTTCACGGCTTCACCCTCCCTCGCCCGGCCGCGCGACGAAGCGCGTCCGAATCGGCAGCTTCGCCGCCGCCAGCGTCAGCGCCTCGCGAGCGACGTCCGCCGGGACGCCGTCGATCTCGAACATGATGCGGCCCGGTTTCACCCGGCAGGCCCAGTATTCCGGCGTCCCCTTGCCCTTGCCCTGGCGCACCTCGGCCGGCTTGGTCGAGACCGGAACGTCGGGGAAGATGCGGATCCAGATGCGGCCGCTGCGCTTCATGTAACGGGTGATCGTGCGCCGCGCCGCCTCGATCTGCCGCGACGACACGCGCGCGGGCGAGGCCGCCTTGAGACCGTAAGCGCCGAAATTGAGCGCCGTCCCGGCCTTGGCGTTGCCGTGGATGCGGCCCTTGTGCGCCTTGCGGTATTTGGTGCGTTTGGGGCTGAGCATGGGATCCGTCCTGGCCGAGTCTCACCTTGTCTCACCGACCGCCCTGTTGTTCCTGCGCCCGCTTGTCCTGGGCCATCGGATCGTGGGCCAGGATTTCACCCTTGAAGACCCATACCTTGACGCCGCAGATGCCATAGGTCGTGCGCGCGGTGGCGATGCCGTAATCGACGTCGGCGCGCAGCGTGTGCAACGGCACGCGGCCTTCGCGATACCACTCCATGCGCGCGATCTCGGCTCCGCCCAGCCGACCGCCGCAATTGATGCGGATGCCTTGGGCGCCGAGCCGCATCGCCGACTGCACGGCGCGCTTCATCGCCCGGCGGAAGGCGACGCGGCGTTCGAGCTGCTGCGAGATGTTCTCGGCCACCAGTCTCGCGTCCAGCTCGGGCTTGCGGATCTCGACGATGTTGAGATGGACGTCGCTCTCGGTCATGCGCGCGAGATCGCCGCGCAGCCGCTCGATGTCGGCGCCCTTCTTGCCGATGACGACGCCGGGACGGGCCGAGTGGATGGTGACGCGGGCGCGCTTGGCGGGACGCTCGATAACGATCCGGCTGACCCCCGCCTGGGCGAGCCGGTCGAACAGGTAGCCGCGCAGCCGCAGGTCTTCGTGCAGCAGATCGCCGTAGCGCGCATCGGCGTACCAGCGCGAATCCCAGGTCCGGTTGATGCCCAGGCGAAACCCGACCGGATTGACCTTCTGCCCCATTATTCCCGTTCCTCCGGCCGTTCGCGGACGATGACGGTCAGGTTGCTGAACGGCTTTTGCAACCGGCCGACCCGCCCGCGCGCCCGCGCGCGAAATCGCTTCATGACCATCGTGCGGCCGACCGTCGCCTCGGCGACGACGAGCCGGTCGACGTCGAGCTGGTGGTTGTTCTCGGCGTTGGCGACCGCGGCTTCGAGCACCTTCTTGACCTCGCGCGCGATGCGCCGCGGCGAGAACGACAGTTCGACGAGAGCGGTCCCCGCCGCCTTGCCGCGTATCGTCCGCGCGACGAGGTTGAGCTTGCGGGGGCTGGTGCGGATGCTGCGCACATGCGCCCGGGCCTCGTTGTCGGCGAGCAGAGGCGGGGCTGGCGGCTTGCCCATGGTCAGCCCCTCCTCGCCTTCTTGTCCCCGGCGTGGCCGTGATAGGTCCGGGTGGGCGCGAATTCGCCGAATTTGTGCCCCACCATGTTCTCCGTGACCAGCACCGGCAGGAATCTGTGGCCGTTATGCACGCCGAAGGTCATGCCCACGAACTGGGGCAGGATGGTCGAACGCCGGGACCAGGTGCGGATCACCTCGCTCCGGCCCGAGGCGCGCACCCTGTCGGCCTTCTTGAGCAGGTAGCCATCGACGAACGGACCTTTCCAAACCGAGCGCGCCACGGCGGTCTCCTCCGTCTCTTATCGCTTGTGGCGGCGACGCACGATCAGGTCGTCGCTCTTCTTCTTGCGCCGCGTGCGCTTGCCCTTGGTCGGCGCGCCCCACGGCGTCACCGGATGACGACCGCCGGACGAGCGGCCCTCGCCGCCGCCATGCGGGTGATCGACCGGGTTCATGGCGACGCCGCGCACCGACGGCCGGCGGCCGCGCCACCGGTTGCGCCCCGCCTTGGCCATGTTGGTGTTCTGGTTGTCGGGGTTGGACACCGCGCCGATCGTCGCCATGCAGCGCAGCGGCACCATGCGCGTCTCGCCCGACCCGAGCCGGAGCTGGGCGTATCCCGCATCCTTGCCGATCAGCTGGACGTAGGCGCCGGCGGCGCGGGCGATCTGCCCGCCCTTGCCGGGCCGCATCTCGACGTTGTGGACGATCGTCCCCACCGGGATGTTGTCGATCGGCATGGCGTTGCCGGGCTTGATGTCGGCCCGCTCCGCGGCGATCACCCGCTCGCCGGGCTTCAGTCGCTGCGGGGCCAGGATGTAGGCCCGCTCGCCGTCGCGATACTCGATCAGGGCGATGAAGGCCGACCGGTTGGGGTCGTATTCGAAGCGCTCGACCGTCGCCGGCACGTCGAATTTGCGCCGCTTGAAGTCCACGATCCGATAGCGGCGCTTATGCCCGCCGCCGCGACGCCTGGCCGTGATCCGCCCGGAATTGTTGCGCCCGCCCTTGCCGCCGAGCCCTTCGGTAAGCGACTTGACCGGCTTGCCCTTCCACAGTTCGGCGCGATCGACCAGGATCAGCCCGCGCTGCGACGGCGTGACCGGCTTGAAGTGCTTCAGCGCCATCGCCTAGATCCCCGTCGTCACGTCGATCGAGTGGCCTTCGGCGAGGCGAACGATCGCCTTCTTGTAGTCGGGACGCTTGCCGACCCGGCCCTGGAAACGCTTGACCTTGCCGCGCTGGCGAATGGTGTTGACCGCCTGGACCTCGACGTCGAACAAGCGCTCGACCGCGGCCTTGATCTCGGGCTTACTGGCCCCGAGCGGCACCCGGAACGTCACTTGGTTGTGCTCCTGCCCGAGGGTGGATTTCTCGGTGACCACCGGCGCGCGGATCAGGTCGCACGCCCGCAGGAGCGAGACCGTCGTCTTGCCGGGCGCCTTGCCGGGGCGGCGGGCGGTCATGCGAGCCGCTCTTCGAGATGCTTGACCGCCGCCCGGGTCAGCACCAGCCGGTCGCGCCGCAGGATGTCGTAGACGTTGGCGCCCTGTTGCGGCAGGACGTCCACATGGGGCAGGTTCGCCGCGGCGCGACCGAAGCCGGGATCGACCTCCGGGCCGTCGATGATCAGCACGGAGCGCCAGCCGAGCGCGTCCAGGCGGCCGGCGAGCTCCCGCGTCCGGGCCGCCTCCAGCTTGGCCTCGTCGAGGATGGACAACCTGCCCTCGGCCTGTTTGCTCGACAGCGCGCAGCGCAGGGCGAGCTTGCGGACCTTCTTGGGCAGGCCGTGGGCGTGGTCGCGGACGCGCGGGCCGAAGATGACCGCGCCGCCCCGGAATTGCGGCGACCGGACGGTCCCCTGCCGCGCGCGGCCGGTCCCCTTCTGCTTGTGGGGCTTCCGCGTGGATCCCCGTATTTCGCTAACGACCTTGGTCTTGTGGTTGCCCGACCGTCGCTTGGCGCGCTGCCAGTCGACCATGCGCGCGAGGATGTCGGGGCGGACCGGCGCGCCGAACACCTCGTCGGCGAGCTCGATCGAGCCGGCCGTCCCGTTGTCGATCGTCACCACGTCGCACTTCATGACGACGGCTCCGCATCCCCGGCTTCGCCCGGCGTCGCGGGCTCGTCCGGCGTCGGCGCGGCGGGTCGGCGAAGCGCGGCGGGAAAGGGCAACCCGTCGGGCGGCGGCCGCTTCTTGGCGTCCGAGACCAGGACGAAGCCGCCCTTGGGGCCGGGCACGGCGCCGCCGACCATGATCAGCCCCCGGTCGGCATCGGTGGCGACGACTTCGAGATTCTGGTTCGTCACCCGGACGTTGCCCATCTGGCCCGCCATCTTCTTGCCCTTCCACACCCGGCCGGGATCCTGGCTGTTGCCGGTCGAGCCGTGCGCGCGGTGGCTGACCGAGACGCCGTGACTCGCGCGGAGGCCGCGGAAGTTGTGCCGCTTCATCGACCCGGCGAACCCCTTGCCGATGCTGGCGCCGGTCACGTCGACGGCCTGCCCGGACAGGAAATGGTCGGCGGCGATCTCGACGCCGACCTCGAGCAGCGCGTCCGCACTGACCCGGAACTCCGCCAGCTTGCGCCGGGGTTCGACCCTGGCCTTGGCGAAATGGCCGCGCATCGGCTTGGAGACGTTCTTCGCCTTGGCCCGCTCCACGCCGAGCTGGAGGGCGTTGTAGCCGTGCTTCTTCTCGGTCTTGACCGCGATCACGTGGCAGCCGTCGAGGCGGAGCACGGTCACCGGCACATGCTCGCCGCGGTCGTTGAACAGGCGAGTCATGCCCATCTTGCGGGCGATGAGTCCGGTGCGCATCGGGTCCGCCCTACAGCTTGATCTCGACGTCGACGCCGGCGGCGAGGTCGAGCTTCATCAGCGCGTCCACCGTCTGCGGCGTCGGGTCGACGATGTCGAGCAGCCGCTTGTGGGTCCGGATCTCGAACTGCTCGCGCGATTTCTTGTCGATGTGCGGCGAGCGCAGCACGGTGTATTTCTCGATCTTCGTCGGCAGCGGTATCGGGCCGCGCACCTGGGCGCCGGTCCGCTTGGCGGTGTTGACGATCTCGCTCGTCGACAGATCCAGCACCCGGTGATCGAACGCCTTGAGCCTGATGCGAATATTCTGGTTGTCCATGGCGTCGATCTCCGCGGTCCGCTTGCGGTTCTATTCGAGGATGGAGGCGACGACGCCGGCGCCGACGGTTCGCCCGCCCTCGCGGATCGCGAACCGCAGCCCCTCGTCCATCGCGATCGGCGCGATCAACTCCACCTCCATCGACACGTTGTCCCCCGGCATCACCATCTCCGTCCCCGCCGGCAGCGCAACCTGTCCCGTCACGTCCGTCGTCCGGAAGTAGAACTGCGGGCGATAATTCGTGAAAAACGGCGTATGACGACCCCCCTCCTCCTTCGTCAGCACATACGCCTCGCAGCGGAACTTCGTGTGCGGCGTGATCGATCCCGGCTTCGACAGCACCTGACCTCGCTCCACCCCGTCGCGCCCCACGCCCCGCAGCAGACAGCCCACGTTGTCCCCCGCCTCCCCCGAATCCAGCAGCTTCCGGAACATCTCAACCCCCGTCACCACCGTCTTCGACGTGTCCCGGATGCCCACCACCTCAACGTCGTCCCCAACCTTCACGACGCCCCGCTCGATCCGACCCGTCACCACCGTCCCGCGGCCCGAAATCGAAAACACGTCCTCGATCGGCATCAAAAACGACAGGTCCTTCGGACGATCCGGCTGCGGAACATACGAATCCACCGCCTCCATCAGCGACAGCACCGACCCGCGACCCGTCGCCTCGTCCCCCTCCTCCAACGCCGCCAGCGCCGAGCCCCGAACCACCGGCACGTCGTCGCCCGGAAACTCGTAGGACGACAGCAACTCCCGAACCTCCAACTCAACCAGGTCCAGCAACTCCTCGTCGTCAACCTGATCCACCTTGTTCATGTACACCACGATCGCCGGAACCCCAACCTGGCGCGCCAGCAATATGTGCTCCCGCGTCTGCGGCATCGGTCCATCCGCCGCCGAAACCACCAACACCGCCCCGTCCATCTGCGCCGCGCCCGTGATCATGTTCTTCACGTAGTCCGCATGACCAGGACAGTCCACATGCGCGTAGTGGCGATGCGACGTCTCGTACTCCACATGCGCCGTTGCAATCGTGATCCCGCGCGCCTTCTCCTCCGGAGCCTTGTCGATCTGGTCGTAGGACGTGTACTCCGCCCCGCCCGTCGCCGACAGAATCTTCGTAATCGCCGCCGTCAGCGTCGTCTTGCCGTGATCCACATGCCCGATCGTGCCAACATTGCAATGCGGCTTCCGTCGCTCAAACCTCGCCTTCGACATCCCCCCTCCTCATACCCGTCGCCGCGGTTCGCACAAACGCGCCGGTCACGCCATCTTCGCGCGCATTTCGTCGGCGACGCGATCGGGCACCTTCTCGTAATGGTCGAAATGCATGGTGAACTGCGATCGGCCCTGGCTCATCGACCGCAGATTGTTGACGTAGCCGAACATGTTGGCCAGCGGGACCATCGCGTCGATGACCCGGGCGTTGCCGCGCGTATCCATCGACCGCACTTGGCCGCGCCTGCCGTTGAGATCGCCGATGATGTCGCCCATATATTCCTCGGGCGTGACCACCTCGATCCGCATCACCGGCTCCAGCAGCCTGGGTCCGGCTCTCGCCACGCCGTCACGGAAGGCGCCGCGCGCGGCGATCTCGAAGGCGAGCGCCGACGAATCGACCTCGTGGCTGTCGCCGTCGAACAGGGTCGCCTTGAGATCGATGACCGGAAAGCCCGCAAGCACCCCCGCATCGCACGCCCCGGCGAGGCCCTTCTCGACGCCGGACACGAAATCCCTGGGCACCGCCCCCCCGACCACGACGTTCTCGAACGCGAAGCCCGAGCCGACCGGCAACGGCTCGAACCTGATCTTGACGCGGGCGTACTGGCCCGCCCCGCCGGTCTGTTTCTTGTGGATGAAATCGGTCTCGACGCCCTTGGTGATGGTCTCGCGATAGGCGACTTGCGGCGCGCCGACGTTCGCATCGACCTTGAATTCGCGCCGCATGCGATCGACCAGCACTTCGAGATGCAGTTCGCCCATACCCTTGACGACGGTCTGCCCGCTCTCCGGGTCGACGGCGACGCGGAAGGACGGGTCCTCGTCGGCAAGGCGGTCGAGGGCGGTCGACATCTTGTCCTGGTCGGCCTTGGTCCTGGGTTCGACCGCGACCTCGATGACCGGTTCGGGGAATTCGATCCGCTCCAGCACGACCGGCGCCTCGGGCGAAGCGAGGGTATCGCCGGTGGTGGTCTGCCTGAGGCCGGCGAGGGCCACGATGTCGCCGGCGCGGGCGAGCTTCACGTCCTCGCGCGCATTGGCGTGCATCAGGAGCATCCGCCCGACGCGCTGGCGCTTCCCCTTGACCGAGTTGAGAACGGTATCGCCGCCGCGCAGCACGCCGGAGTAGATGCGGACGAAGGAGAGCGCGCCGACGAACGGATCGTTCATGATCTTGAACGCGAGGGCGGCGAACGGCTCGTCGTCGCTGTTGTGGCGGACGATCTCCTCGTCGCCGCCGATCGCGACGCCGCGGATCGCCCTGGCCTCGGCCGGCGACGGCAGATAATCGATCACCGCGTCTAGCAGCGGCTGCACGCCCTTGTTCTTGAACGCCGCGCCGCACAGGACGGGGACGATCGCCCCGGCGACCGTCCCCCGGCGGAGACAGGCCTTGAGCGTTTCGGCGTCGGGATGCCGACCGTCCAGATAGGCCTCCATCGCCGCGTCGTCGAATTCGACCGCGCGCTCGATCAGCCTCTCGCGCCAAGCCTCGGCCCGGTCCAGGAGCTCGGCCGGGACGGCGCCGGTTTCGTAGTCCGCGCCGCGCGCATCGTCCCGCCACAGGATCGCGCGCATCGACACCAGATCGACGACGCCGGCGAAGTCGGCCTCGATCCCGATCGGCAGTTGCAGAACCGCCGGGACGGCGCCCAGCCGGTCCTCGATCATCTCGATGCAACGATGATAGTCCGCGCCCACCCGGTCGAGCTTGTTGACGAAACAGATGCGCGGCACCTCGTATTTGTCGGCTTGGCGCCAGACGGTCTCGGACTGCGGCTCGACGCCGGCAACGCCGTCGAACACCGCGACCGCGCCGTCGAGGACGCGCAGGCTGCGCTCGACCTCGATGGTGAAATCGACATGCCCCGGGGTATCGATGATGTTGATCCGGCAATCGCGCCAGAAGCAGGTAGTCGCGGCGGAGGTGATGGTGATGCCGCGCTCGCGCTCCTGCGCCATCCAGTCCATCGTCGCGGTGCCTTCATGCACCTCGCCGAGTTTGTAGGATCGGCCGGTATAGTAGAGGATGCGCTCGGTCGTCGTCGTCTTGCCGGCATCGATGTGGGCCATGATGCCGATATTGCGATAGCGCTCGATGGGCGTGCTGCGCGGCATTACGCGAACTCTCAATCGGTCCGTCGGGTTACCAGCGGTAGTGCGAAAACGCCTTGTTCGCTTCCGCCATGCGATGGGTGTCTTCGCGCTTCTTGACCGCGGCGCCGCGGTTGTTGGCCGCATCCTGCAGCTCGTTGGACAGCCGCCCGGCCATCGTGTTCTCCGACCGCTTGCGCGCGATGTCGACGATCCAGCGGATCGCCAGCGCCTGCCGCCGGTTGGGCGACACTTCGACCGGGACCTGATAGGTCGCGCCGCCGACACGCCGGGAGCGGACCTCGACCATGGGCTTCACGTTCTCGAGCGCCTCGTGAAAGACCGCCAGCGGGTCGCGGCCGCCGCGCTGCGATATCGTATCGAGCGCGCCGTAGACGATCCGCTCGGCGACCGATTTCTTGCCTTCGAACATCATGCAGTTGGTGAACTTGGCCAGCACCCGATCGCCGTATTTGGGATCGGGCACGATGTCTCGCTTCTCGGCGGCGCGGCGGCGGGGCATGGCGCGGTCCTATTTGGGGCGCTTGGCGCCGTATTTGGAGCGCCGCTGGCGCCGGTCGGCGACGCCCTGGGTGTCCAGCGTTCCGCGAATCACGTGGTAGCGCACGCCGGGCAGATCCTTGACCCGGCCGCCGCGGATGAGCACCACCGAGTGCTCCTGCAGGTTGTGCCCCTCGCCCGGGATGTAGCTGATGACCTCGAACCCGTTGGTCAGGCGCACCCGCGCCACCTTGCGGAGAGCCGAGTTGGGCTTCTTCGGAGTCGTGGTGTAGACGCGCGTGCACACCCCCCGCTTCTGCGGGCTGCCTTGCAGCGCCGGCACCTTGTTGCGCGCAACCTGCGGCGACCGCGGTTTGCGGATCAACTGGTTGATCGTCGGCACGCCGTGAAATCCTCCGCTCGCATCGCCGCCGGCATACGCATGCCGCCGCGGGACCGCCGCAAGCCGCGGCCCCGCGGCGGCATCGGCACCATGCCATACGCCGCTTGCCCCAAACGACCGGAAGCCGCGTCCAGGACATCCTCCTGCCGCCGGCTTCCCCAAGTAAGGGCAGTATATAGCGGGCGCCGAGCCCGCCGTCAAGCGGCAATTTTCCCGATTCCCGCATTTCTCACGCCGCGGGGCGCATCGGGGCGCGGCGTCGCCGGAGGAGGCGGACCCCATCCGGCGTCGATCGCAGGCGGGGCGGGCTATTCCCGGCCAGGGGGGGCGCGGGGGCCCGAGCTACGCCGCGAGCTCGAAGACGTCCGCGACCGGGAGGGCGGATATCCTGTCGTCCAGGGGATAGGCCTCCCGCCCCGGATATACGACCCAGAGACGTTCGATCCCGAGATCGTCGATGGCTGTCCGCATCGAGCGCGTGGCGCCCGGCGCGTCCGTGAGCTTGCACTCGAATCCGTGGCGCCTGCCGCCGCGGAGGACGAGTAGATCGAGCTCCGCCCCGCCATGCGTCGCCCGGAAGAAGACGTTGCCGGTCTCGAATGCGGCGAGGCGCCGTTCGACGGCGAACCCCTCGAACGAGGCGCCGATCTTGGGGTGGCCGGCGAGATGTCTTCCGAGGCGAGCCCCAGCAACATGCGCAGCGCGTGGCCCCCGACCTCGACGGCCTGTTCGCCGCCGTCCACCGCCGCCGCACCCGCGGCGAGCCGGTGGTCCCGGTGCTCGAACGGGATCCGCCAGACTGGACGGAGGTCGGGCGGCGGGACAAATACGTGCACTGGTATCAGGGCAAAGAATACGGCGCCCGGCCCGGCCGGGGCGCCGATCCGCCCGTTGACGGCGCCCCGCGCGAGGTCATCACGATGGCCTATCAGATGCTGCTGTATCCGGTGTTCGACAAGGAGAAGCTGCGCGACTTGATCCGTCACGATCCCGAGATGGTCGATCTTGCCCTGGGCGCGCTGTTCCACTACGATCCCTAGGATGGCGAAGCACACGATCTCACTGCCGGTCCGGTTCGACCCCGAAAATTCGCCGCGCAGCATCGTCTGGGACGACGAGGCCGGCGCCGTCGACGGCGACCACCCCGACGTCGAATACTTCCAGCGAATCCTGGCGAAGCCGAAGCCCGTCATCGTCGGCCTTCCGGGCTGGATCACGAGCGTTCGCGATCCCGGTCACGACCCCGCCGACATGCTCGTGCTGATTTTCTGCGCGACCTCCCGCCTTCCGGCCGACCTGGACCTTCCGCCGATATTCGACGGCCTCGAACTGCCCGAAGGCGAGCCCAGCGAAGAGCTATACGACGAACGGGGCGAGCGGCTGTGACGGCCCGCCGCCGTTTGATGCCCCGTCAACCGCCGTTTGAAAGGCCGCGCGCCGTCAAAGCCGCGGCGCCTTGACTCCCCATAGTTGCGAATCCGACTCCATCCATTCGACTCGGACTCCAAAGATTCCGACTCTCCACAATCGACGTCCCGGTCGGACGTCGGATACCATGCCGCGCTCACTCGCGGAATCGGAGGGAGCAGGGGCGATGGCGACAGGCGTCGAAGTGAGTCATGCCCATCTGGTCGGCAGCGTAGGCCTCGACAGCGTCGAGGAGGTCATGGCGACGGTCGGCCGGCTGCTGGGGCCCCCATCTGAAACGGATGCCCGACGGGGAGCCCGGCGGCCGGCGGCTCTGGATCAGCTGGCGATACCCGTTGCTGCGAAGCTGCGTCTTCCTCGTCCTGGCCGACGAGCAAGACGCGCCGATCCGGACCGGCTTCGGCCGTCTGACCTTGGCCGACGGCGTGTGGAGACGGTCGTCCCCGGCCACGGCCCGATAACCGACAAGGAGGGCATCCGGGGATTGCGGGACTATCTCCGCTTCGTCGAGGCCGAGACGCGACAGCGCTACGACGCCGGGATGGGGTATGAGGAAGCCGGCCGCGACATCGAGCTCGGCCCGTATGCCGACTGGATCGATCGGGAACGCATCGTGCTCAACGTGTTCGCCTGCTACCGCGAGTTCGGCGCGACGGCGGATCCCGACCGGTTCGCGGCGCTGAGCGCAGCCGCACGCTATTATTTCGACGAACGCGCCGGCCGTATGCAACCGCGGGAAGCACGGGCGGACAGGGAGGATGGACGATGACGGACGCGGATGGATCGGGCTACGGGCGCAACGCCATCACGCCGCCGGAGGACGCCCGGCTCACCCATGTCGGCTTCGGCGCCCCGATGGGGGAGTTGATGCGCCGCTACTGGCATCCGGTGTGCCTGTCGTCCGAACTCGCCGACCTGCCCAAGCGCATGCGCATCCTGGGCGAGGAGCTGGTCGCCTTCCGCGACGGCGCCGGGCGGGCGGGGCTGTTGGGCGCGCATTGCATCCATCGCGGGACCTCGCTCGAATACGGCCGCATCGAGCCGGCGGGGCTCCGCTGCTGCTATCACGGCTGGCTCTACGACGCCGAGGGGCGCTGCCTCGACCAGCCGGGCGAGCCGGCGGACAGCGACTACAAGGAGAAACTGCGCCAGCCCTGGTATCCGGTGGAGGAGTATCGCGGGCTCGTCTTCGCCTATATGGGGCCGCCCGACAGGAAGCCGCTGTTGCCGCATTACGACGTGCTGGAGCGCGACGACGCAGAGTTCCTCGCCTATCGCAATTACAGCCGCGGCGAGATCGCGCAGTGCAACTGGCTGCAGCTGCAAGAGAACGCCGCCGACCCGGTCCACACCTACATACTGCATGGCTGGAACCCCGGCCTGTTCGAGTTCTCCGACTCCTTCCGCATCAAGCCGAGCTTCGACTACGAGCATTCGGACCGGCACGTCTCCTATGTCCGCACGGCGACGCTCGACAACGGCAACCGGATGATCCGCACTTCGACCATCTTCGTGCCGACGGCCCGGTCGGTGCCGCCGCCGGAGGTCACCGGCAACGATCCCGAGCGCGAGAACGAACGCGCCCGCATGGTCGGCTGGTGGGTGCCCGTGGACGACAGGAGCACGATCGGATTCCACGTCGAGATCGTCGCCCCCTCGCGCAAGATCTTCCAGCCGCCCGACGCGCCGATCCTGCGCGACTACGAGGAGACCCAGCGCGCGCCCGACGACTGGGAGGCGCAGACCAGCCAGCGGCCGATCGCGATCCACGCCCTGGAGCATCTCGCGACTTCGGACCGGGGGGTGGCGCTGTTTCGGCGCAAGCTGCGCGACGCCCTCGACGCGATGGAGCGCGGCGAAGACCCGCCGGGGGTCACGCGCGACCCGGCGGCGCGCACGGTCGCGATTCCTTCGCGCAACGACGTGATCCCGGCCGACGGCCGGGCGGCCTGAGCGCCGCGTCGCGCCGTTCCGGCCGGCTCAGGCCGCGGCGGCGCCGTTCGCCGCCCGGTCGATCGCGCGCAGCACCTTGGGCGGCGACATCGGCTGCTCGCGCAACCGGACGCCGATGGCGTCCTCGATCGCGTTCGAGATCGCGGCCAGCGGCGGGATGATCGGCACCTCGCCCAGACCGCGCACGCCGTAGGGGTGGTTGGGGTTGGGCACCTCCACGATCTCGGTGTCGATGAACGGCACGTCGGAGGCCACCGGCACCCGGTAATCGAGGAAGCCCGGGTTCTGCAGCACGCCGTCCTCGCCGTAGACGTATTCCTCGTTCAACGCCCAGCCGATGCCCTGGACCGCTCCGCCCTGGAACTGGCCCTCGACATAGGCGGGATGGATCGCCTTGCCCACGTCCTGGATCACCGTATAGCGCAGCACCTTGACCAGCCCGGTCCGCCGGTCGACCTCGACGTCGACGATATGGGTACCGAAACCCGGTCCCGCGCCCTGCGCGTTGATCTCGGCGTGGCCGGCGACGGCGCCGCCGGTCTTGCCGGCGACCTTGGCGATGTCCGCCAACGACATCGGCTCGAACTCGCCGACATTGGAGCTCGCGGGCCGGGCATGGCCGTCTTCCCACAGCACGCCGTCGGCCGGGACCTCCCAGATGCGGGCCGCGCGCTCGCGCAGCTTGTCGATCGCCTGGCGGGCGGCGATGACCGCGGCCATGCCGCTTGCGAAGGTGCCGCGGCTGCCCGCGGTGACGAAGTTGTAGCCCAGCGCCGACGTGTCGCCGATGACCGGCCGCACCTTGTCGACGTCGATGCCGAGCTCCTCGGCCACCATCATCGCCATCGCCGCGCGCGAGCCCCCGGCGACGTCGATGGTGCCGAGCAAAAGAGTTATCGTCCCGTCCTCGTTGACGTTGAGGGTGGTCGAGGTCTCGTTGCCGATGTTGAACCAGAATCCGGTGGCGACGCCGCGGCCCTGGTCCGGCCCCAGCGGGGCGGCCATGTGCGGATGCGCTTTGGCTCTCTCCAGCGTCTCGACATAGCCGATCGGCCCCAGCACCGGGCCGTAATAGGCCTTGGTTCCCTGGCGCGCGGCGTTGGCGAGCCGCAGCTCGATGGGGTCGATGCCGAGCTCCTTGGCGAGTTCGTCGATGACGCTCTCGACCCCGAAGACGGCGATCGGCGCCCCCGGCGCCCGATAGGCCGCGACCTTGGGCCGGTTGACGGTCACGTCGTTGCCGACGACGGAGACGTTCTCCAGATCGTAGCGCGTGAACGCGCACATCGACGCCATCGGCACCGACGAGCCGGCGAACGCGCCGGCCTGGAAGTTGAGCACCGCCTGGGCCGCGGTGATGCGCCCGTCCCGGGTGCAGCCCATCTTGACCCTGACGTTCGCCCCCGAGGTAGGGCCGGTGGACCGGAACACTTCTTCGCGGCTCATCACCATCTTGACCGGCCGGTTCGACTTCCGCGACAGCGCGATCGCCAGCGGCTCCAGATAGACGTTGTTCTTGCCGCCGAACCCGCCGCCGAGCTCGGTGGGGATGACGCGGATCTTGGACACGTCGATGCCGAGCAGCTTGGCGCAATGGGCGCGGATGACGAAATGCCCCTGGGTCGCGGTCCACAGCTCGACCTGGTCGTCCTCGCTGCAGCTGGCGACCGAGGCCTGGGGCTCGATGTAGCCCTGATGCACGGGCTTGGTGTCGAACTCGCGCTCGATCACGAGGTCCGCCGCGGCGAAGCCGGCCTCCACGTCGCCGACCGCGAAGCGGACCTGCTTGGCGAGGTTCGACGGCCGGTCGGGCCGCGGATCGACGCCGGCGGTGTATTGGTCTTCGTGCAGCAGCGGCGCGTCCGGCTTCATCGCGGCGACCGCGTCGATGACGCAAGGCAACGGTTCGTAGTCGACGTCGATCAGCTTGAGCGCCTTGCGCGCGACCGGTTCGCTGGTCGCGGCGACCGCGGCCACGGGATGGCCGTCATACAGCGCCTTCTCGCGCGCCATCATGTTCCGGGTCACGTCGCGGAAGTTGACGACGAGCTCGCCGGCGGCGGCATACTCGACCGGCATGTCGGCGAAGTCGTCGCGGGTGACGACGGCCTTGACGCCGGGCAGCGCCTTGGCGCGGGAGACGTCGATCGAGCGGATGCGCGCATGCGCGTGAGGGCTTCGCAGCACCTTGCCGATCAGCTGGCCGGGCAGATCGATGTCGGCCCCGTAGCGGGCGCGCCCGGTCACCTTGTCGACTCCGTCGGGCCGAATCGGCCGGGTGCCGACGACCTTGAGGTCCTTGTCCTCGTATTCGAGCATCGTCGCCATGGTCAGCATCCCCTCATTTCGGCGGCGGCGTCGATCACCGCCTCGACGATCTTGTGGTATCCGGTGCAACGGCAAAGGTTGCCGGCGAGCCCGTAGCGGACCTCGATCTCCGTCGGGTCGGGATTGACCGCCAGCAGCGCGCGCGCCGCGATCAGCAGGCCCGGCGTGCAGATGCCGCATTGCAACGCCGCGTGCTCCAGGAACTTGCGCTGCAACGGGTGCAGCTCCTCGCCGTCGGCCATGCCCTCGATGGTCTCGATCGACGCCCCCTCGGCCTCGACTCCCAGCACCAGACAGGAGCACGTCAGCCGGCCGTCCATCGTGATCGAGCAGGCGCCGCAGTCGCCGGCGCCGCATCCCTCCTTGGCGCCGGTCATCGACAGTTCGTCGCGCAGCACCGAGAGCAGCGTCTGGTCCGCCTCGCACAGAAAATCGACCTCGTCCCCGTTGACGGTCGCGGTCACGTGATGTCTCGCCATCAGCGTCGCCTCGCTCGTTCGGCCGCGCGCCGGGCGGCGCGCTGCGCCAGCACGCCCGCGACCTTGATCCGATACTCCCTGGTCCCGCGCTTGTCGTCGATCGGCCGCGCCGCCGCCCCGGCCGCCGCGGCCAGCCGCTCCAGGGCCGCCTCGTCGAGGCTCGATCCGACCAGCGCGTCGCCGGCCTCGGGCGCCGGCAGCGCCCGCTCCGCAACCGCCCCCAGCACCACCCGGGCGCGGGTGCAGACGCCCGCCTCGTCCAGCGTCAGATCGACCGCGGCGCCGACCACCGCGATGTCCATCTCGGTGCGCGGGGTGAAACGCAGATAGGCATCGGCCGAACGGGGCGGCCGCGGCGGGAAGCCGAACGCGACCACGATCTCGTCCCTGGCCAGCGAAGTGGCGCCCGGCCCCGTCGCCACCCGCTCGACCGGGATTTCGCGCCGGCCTTCGGGGCCGGCGATCGCCGCGGTCGCGCCGGCGGCGATCAGCGCCGGCACGCTGTCGGCCGCGGGCGAGGCGTTGCACAGATTGCCGCCCAGCGTGGCCCGCCCGCGCACCTGGATCGAGCCGATCAGCTTGACCGCCTCGGCGACGCCCGGCCATGCTCGGCCGAACCCGTCATGCTCCATCACCTCCATCCCGGTGACCGCGGCGCCGAGCCGGAAGCCGCCGTCGTCGTCGGCGATGCGCCGCAGCTCGGCGATCTTCTTCACGTCGACCAACAGAGCGGGTTCGACGAGGTCGGCGCGCATCTGCACCAGGAGGTCGGTGCCTCCCGCCAGCACCCGCGCCTCGCCGTCCGCGCCGCCCAGCAGCGCCGTCGCCGCCTCCAGCGTGTCCGGAGCCTCGTATCGCATGGCGTTCCGCCTCCTCTCCGCCCGGTCTCGCCGGCCCAGCGTCAGATCGGCACGACCAGTAACGTATCCACGCGGCGGGAGTCGAGAACGACGATGCGCTCGGCGAAGCGCAGCCCGCCGCCGGCCTCGACGATGCGGTCGACATACCTGCCGCAGCCGAACACCGACATCTCGCCCGAGGCCATGGTGCGGATCACGGCGAAGCTGGCCGCGACCCGGTGCGCGCCGGCCTCCTCGCCCAGCAGGCGGGCGGCGCCGACCACGTGGCGATAGCTGTGAGGTTCGTAGATGTTGGCGACCCGGAGCGCCGCGATCCGATCCTCGAGCATGCCCTTGCCGTCGCAATACATGAGGCCGACGGCCATGCCCAACTCGAAATTCTCCCGCGTGACGATCCGATAGCGGCCGTCATCGGTAAAGAAGCCCGGCCAGTCCTCGAGCCGGTCGTCGTCGATGCAATGCGCGTATTCGGTCTGGAGATCCTCGATGCGGAGTCGGAGCGCCGCATCTCCCGCGAGGTCCGCCGCCGCGGTCGCCCCGTGCGCGGTCATACGCCCATGCACGCCCGCCAGCCGGTCCAGAACCCGCGCACCGACGCCTCGGTGACGCGGGAGCCGTCGCTGGGCTCCACCGCCCGGCCGCCCATGCGCATCAGGGTCCGCGCCTCCGGGTCGGCCCTGGCCGCCTGCTGGATGAAGCCGCCGACGCAGCCATCCTCCATCGAGACATAGCCCGCAGGCCCGACCAGATTGTTGACCTTGAGACGGAGCTCGGTCATCGGCTCGTCGTCGTCCTCGAAGCCGAGGACGGTCCACATCAGTTCGCAGCCCTCGACGCCGCGCGGCACCAGCTGGCGGATCGCCAGCGCGTTCAGGATCTGCTGGATCACGCAGGTCGGAAAGATGCTCTGGATGGAGTTGGTGACCTGGTCGCCCAGCTCCAGCTCATGCGCCAGCAGCGACGGGTCGCGGAGGCTGTACTCCTCCTTGAGGGCGCGCAGTTCGGGCTGATCGTCGGGCAGCGGGCGGCGTTCGGTATAGCTGTGATGGTGCCAGCCGCTGTCGCTGATTCGTATCCCGCCGCCCATGGTGTGGCGGATGACGCCGAAGGTGTTGAAGAACACGTGCAGAAGGCTCGCGTGATACGAGTCCCGCGTGTTCTCGACGTAGAGCTTCCAGTTGTTGGGCAGATACTGGCTGTGGTAGCCGAGCACCTTCAGCCGCCCGACGACGACGCGATCGATGCAGGACTGCATCTCGGGGCCGATATAGGCGAGGAAGGGCGCTACGTCGGAGCTGAAGCTGCCGAAGACGAGGCCGCGATAGCGGTCCACGCGCAGCCGCTGGAGGCCGTGCTCGCCTTCGTCGAAATCGTCCGGCATACCGCCCTGGCCGGCGACCCCGCGACGGAAGGCGACGCCGGTCAGCCTGCCGCGAAGATCGTAGGTCCAGTTGTGGTAGACGCACATCAGTTCCCTGGCGTTGCCGCGCGGCTTGTAGCAGACCAGCGCCCCCTTATGGGCGCAGCGGTTGACCATCGCGTTGACGCCGCCGTCGCGGTCGCGGACGACGACGATCGGCGCATCGCCGATCCAGGCGGTCTTGTAGTCGCCGGGCTCGGGGATCTCCGCCTCCAGGCACAGGAAGCTCCAGGTCGGGCCCTGGAAGATGCGCCGCTGTTCGCGCGCATGGATGTCGGGATCGGTATAGACCCGGTAGGGGACGCGGGACACGTCCGCGCCCGGCCACGCGAAGTCGAGCGCCGGTTGCGTGCGTGAACCGTCCATGCGGGCGATGCTAGCCCGCGCGCCCCACCCTGTCCACGGCCTCACATCAGCGAGCCGCGGTTGCAATAGCCGCCGTCCACGGTGAGCACGGCGCCCGAGACGTAGGACGACCGCGCCGACGCGACGAACAGGACGGCGTCGGCGACCTCCTCGACCGAGGCGGCGCGCCCCTCGGGCAGACGCGCAAACAGTTCGCGCCAGCGCCCGGCGTCGCCCAGACGGTCGGCGGCCGACGCGCGGGCGAGCGCCTCCAGCCGCCCGGTCTCCACCGGCCCGGGATTGACGCCGACGACGCGGACGCCGTGCTCCATGCTGTCGCCGCCGAGCGCCTGGGTGAAGGCGATCAGGGCGGCGTTCGCCGTGGCGCCGCAGATGTAGTTGGACTTGGGCCGTTCGCCGCTGGCTCCGACGACGTTGACGATGACGCCGCCGCCGCGCGCGCGCATCCTCGCATAGAAGGCGCGGCAGAGGTCGATATAGCCGAAGAGCTTCAGGTCCCACGCGCGCCGCCAGCGAGGGCCGTCGATCTCGTCGAGCCGGCCGGCGGGGACCGCGCCGGCGTTGTTGACGACGATATCGACCCCGTCGGCGCGGCGCGCCAGCGCCTCGATCCCGGCCGCGGTCGAGAGGTCTCCCGCGGCTACCCGGACGCGCACGCCGTGGCGGTCGCGGAGTTCGCCCGCCAGCGCCTCCAGCCGGTCGCGCGAGCGCGCGGCGACGTGGAGGTGGCAGCCCTCGCCGGCGAGGGCGCGGGCGACCGCCGCCCCGATCCCCTGCGAGGCGCCGGTGACCAGCGCCTCCCGCCCCTGCAATCCCAGCTCCATCCCGTTCTCCTTCCGACCCGAGGCCGCGGGGCAGCATGCAATCGCCGGCGGCGATGTGCTAGCGTGACGCGCCGGCGACGGGCGGCAGACGAAGGATCGGAGGACGCGCCATGGACGGAACGGCACCGGACAAGACGGTGAAGGATTTCATCGAGGAGCGGGCGCCGCACCGCGCCGTCCATATCGACGATCTCGAATGGCGGCCGATCCGCTGGCCGGGCGAATGGGGAAAGATCGCCTTCCACCCGCGCGACGAGGACCCGACCGAGCCGATCTGCGGCGTCACCAAGTTCGACCCCGGCGGGCATTTCCCCGACCACGCGCATGAATTCGCGCAGGTCTGGTACATCCTCGAAGGCGAATGCGCGGTGGCGGGCGAGACTTACGGCGCGGGCACGTTCGTCTACCACCCCGACCCGCACGTGGAGCGCGAAATGCGCACCGAGAACGGCGTCACCATCCTGTTCTGCCAGTATCCGGGGCCGAACACCGGCGGCCGGCCGATCTATCGCGACCGGTTCGACCTCGACGACCGGCGCGCGGCGGCGGACGAGCCGACGACCTATTAGCGGGGCCAACTCGCGGGGCGCGGCGGCGTGGCCGGCCGGCTGGAAGGCAAGACCGCGGTCGTCACCGGCGGGGCCGGCGGCATCGGCGGGGCGACGGCGGCGCTGTTCCGCGCCGAGGGGGCGCGGGTGGCGATCTGCGATCTCGACCGCGGCGCGGTCGAAAAGGCGGCGGCGGAAATCGCCGGCGAGGGCGCCGGGGCGGAGCCGCTGCCGATCGCCGTCGACGTGGCCGACGAGAGCCAGGCGCGCCGCGCGGTCGAGGCGGCGACCGCGGCGTTCGACGGCCTCACCACCCTGGTGAACTGCGCCGGCGTCCGGGAGTTCACCCCGCTCGCCGAGTGCGAAGCGGACTCGTGGCGGCGCATCCTGGACGTCAACCTGCTGGGCGTCGCCAACTGCTGCAAGGCGGCCCTGCCGGCGCTGCGCGCCGCCGCGGGAGCGAGCATCGTCAACGTGTCCTCGGTCCACGCCGTGGTGGGGCGCGCCGGCATGGGGCAGTACGACGCGACCAAGGCGGCGGTGTGCGCCTTCACCCGGACGCTGGCCCATGAAGAGGCCGGCCGCGGCGTCCGGGTCAACGCCGTCTGCCCCGGCGGCGCGCTGACGCCCTACCACGTCGCGCGCTACCGCGCCCAGGGGATTGGCGAGGACGAGCTGCGCAACGGCAAGACGGATTGCCTGATGCAGCGCTGGGCGACGCCGGACGAGATCGCGGCGCCGATCCTCTGGCTCGCCTCGGACGAGGCGTCGTTCATCACCGGGACCGACCTGATGGTGGACGGCGGCAAGCCGATCTGACCGCGGCGGACGGGTCGCGGAAAGGAGGCGGCGGATGACCGACGACGAGGCCGCGCAGGTGCTGGCGGGGCTGCCCGGGCTGGTGAACGGCGACGGCGCGCTGGTCGGCCGCGGGCGGTTCCTGTCCGCGGACTTCCTGGTCGGCGCGGGCCGCGCGCCGGTGCTGGTCACGGTGCGGGAAGGGAGGATCGTCGGGGTCGCGCGTCGCCCGCCGCCGATGCGCTCCTGGCGCTTCGCCATCCGGGCGGGAGCGGAGGCCTGGGAGCGGTTCTGGCGCCCGACGCCCCCGCCCGGCTACCACGACCTGCTGGCGATGACCCGCTTCGGCGCCGCGCGGATCGACGGCGATCTGCAACCGCTGATGGCCAATCTCCGCTACGTCAAGGAGGTGCTGGCCGCGCCGCGCCGCGCCGCGGGAAGGCCGGGCGATGCCGGTTGAGTTCGAGCCCATCGCCGGGCGCTACGCGACGCTCGCGCTCGACGGCCGGCCGTGCCGCATCTATTTCGAGGAGGCGGGAGACGGCATCCCGCTGCTCTGCCTGCACACCGCGGGCGCGGACGGGCGCCAATACCGCCACGTCATGACCGATCCGGCGATCACCGACCATTTCCGGGTCATCGCCTTCGACCTGCCCCGGCACGGCAAGTCCTTCCCGCCGCCCGGTTACGAGAACGAAGAATACCGGCTCACCGCCGACGGCTACACCGGCGCGATCCTGGCGGTGATCGACGCGCTCGAACTCGACCGGCCGGTGGTGATGGGCTGCTCGATGGGCGGGCGCGTCGTGCTGGCTCTGGCGGCGCGCCACGCCGCCCGCTTCCGGGCGCTGATCGGCGTCGAATGCGCCGCCCGCCAGACGCCGTGGTACGACGCCGAGTGGCTGCACCGGCCGGACGTGCATGGCGGCGAGGTCTGCGCGGCGATGATCTCGGGGCTGATCGCCCCGCAGGCGCCGGACCGCTATCGCTGGGAGACGCTGTGGGGCTATCTCCAGAGCGGACCGGGCGTGTTCAAGGGCGACCTGTTCTTCTACCGCGAGGACTCCGACTACCGGACGCTGCTGCCGTCGGTCGACGCGACGGCCTGCCCGCTCTACTTGCTGACCGGCGAGTACGACTTCTCCTGCACGCCCGAGGACACGCGCCGGACCGCGGCCGCCCTGCCCGGGGCGAAGGCGACGATCATGGCCGGGCTCGGCCATTTCCCGATGAGCGAGAATCCGGCCCGCTTCCGGGAATACCTGCTGCCGGTGCTGGACGAGATCCGAGGCGGGGCGTGACGCCGCGCATCCAGGCGTTTCGCAGGCCATGGCCAGGGCGAGAAATGCGCGCTAGAGTCCGTCGACGGAGCGGGCCGCGCGGCGGAGGCGTCGATTGCTGATCGATTGGTGGATTCCGCTGCTGGTCATCTTCGGCGGCGCGATGTTCCTGCTCCTCAAGGGCATTCCCGTCGCCTTCGCCTTCGTGATCGTCAACATGCTGGGCGTGCTGGTCCTCCAGGGCGGGGGCGCCGCCTTCAACACCTTCACCGCCAGCATGTACGCCTCGGTCACCAGCTTCACGCTGCTGCCGATCCCGCTGTTCATCCTGATGGGCGAGATCCTGTGGCACTCGAAGGTCGCGTTCCGGGCGATCGACGCGCTCGACCAGCTGCTGGGCCGCCTGCCCGGGCGGCTGAGCATCCTGACGGTGGCGTCGGGGACGGTGTTCTCGAGCCTGAGCGGATCGACGATGGCCAACACCGCCTTGCTCGGAACCATGCTGCTGCCCGACATGCAGCGGCGCGGCTACAAGGCGCCGATGTCGATCGGGCCGATCATCGCCAGCGGCGGGCTGGCGATGATCGTGCCGCCGAGTTCGCTCGCCGTGATCCTCGCCGCCATCGGCAAGCTGTCCGTGGGCCGGCTGCTCGTTGCGGCGCTGATCCCGGGCCTCATCATGGCCCTCCTCTACGTCGCCTACATCGTCATCCGCTGCCGGCTCCAGCCGCAGCTCACGCCGTCCTACGACGTGGAGCGGGTTCCGCTGCGCGAACGCCTCAAGGGGGTCGCGCTCTATCTGCTGCCGCTGGGCGTGATCGTGTTCCTGGTCACCGGGGTGATCGTGATCGGCGTCGCCACGCCGACCGAGGCCGCGGCGATGGGCTGCATGGGATCGTTCGTCGTGGCCCTCGCCTATGGCGGGCTCACCCGCGACGTCGTCATCAAGTCGGTCACCGGGACGGTGCGCATCACGGTGATGATGTTCGCGATTCTCATCGGCGCCATCGGGTTCAGCCAGATCATGGCCTTCTCGGGCGCCACCCGCGGGCTGCTCCAGGCGGTCGGCGGCCTCGATATCCACCCGCTGCTGCTGATCGTCTGCATGCAGCTGATCGTCCTGATGCTCGGGACCTTCATGGAGCAGGTGTCGATCATGCTGATCACGCTGCCGCTCTACATCCCGATCGTGAAGCTGCTGGGCTACGACCCGATCTGGTTCGGCGTCCTGATGCTGATCAACCTGGAGATGGCGCTCACGACCCCGCCCTTCGGGATGCTGCTGTTCGTGATGAAGGGGGTGGCCCCGCCCGAGACCAAGCTGAAGGCGATCTATCTGGCCGGGCTGCCGTTCCTGATCTGCGACCTGATCGCGTTGGTCGTCGTCCTCCTGGTTCCGGAGACGACGAGCTGGTTGCAAGAGCTGTTCTACCGAAGATGAGCGGGCCGCGTTTGCGCGGCGCATCCGCGGCGTGATAGCCTTCGCGTCGAGACCGACGCGCCAACAAGGGAGAAGTCGAATGTCGTTCGCCGGATGTTGCAGATTCACCGCCGCAATCGTGATCGCCGCCGCGATCGGGCTCGCCGGTCGGCCGGCCCCGGTCAAGGCGGCCGATCCGATCGTGCTCAAGGGCCTGATCCCTTGGCCCGCCGACTTCGTGGGCAGCCGCGGCTTCCTCGAATTCCAGAAGACCGTCAACGCCAAGCTCAAGGGGCGGGTCATCGTGAGCCTGCTCGGCGGCTCCGAGGTGGTGCCGCCGTTCGAGCAGTTCGAGGCGGTTCGCGACGGCGTCGTCGACGTGCTGATGACCGCCGGCGCCTACTACAAGGCGACGGTGCCGGAAGCCGCCGCCGGGCTCGGCGCCACCAAGTTCGCGACCGAACTGCGGAAGGACGGCTATACCGCGCTGATGCGGGAGGTCCACAAGAAGCACGGCGTCTACTATCACTCCAACGTCGGCGGGACGAAAGGCAACGGGTTCCGCTGCTATTCCAACAAGAAGATCATGAACGCCGACCTCTCCGGCCTGAAGCTGCGCGTGTCGCCGACTTACGTGCCGCTGGTGACGGCGCTCAAGGGAACGCCGATCCTGATGAAGGCGGGCGAGGTCTATACCGCGCTCGAACGCGGCGTGGTCGACGGCTATTGCTGGACCTTCCTCGGCATCCGCGACTACGGCTTCCACGAGGTCACCAAATACGTGATCGACATCCCGTTCTATTCCAACGACACCGCGATCCTGATCAACCTGAAGACCTGGAACGGCCTGCCGGCCGACGTGCGGGAAGCGATCGCCGGCATCGAGGCCGACATCGAGCGGGCGGTCGAGAAGTTCATGACCGACATGAACGAGAAGGAGGACGCGGCGCTCAAGAAGGAAGGGCTGGAGTTCCTCCATCTCAGCCCGGACGAGACCCGGAAGTGGAAGGACGCGGCCTATGAGTCGCACTGGGCGGACGTGATGAAGAAGAGTCCGGAATACGGGGCCAAGCTGAAGAGCCTGGCGCAGTAGCCGCCGGGCGGAACCGGCCCGGCCGGCCGCGCGCCATATCCGCCGCGGGCGCGCGGCCGGCGGACCCTTCGATCCCCGCAGCGGACATGCAGCGGATCGCCCGAACCTACGACCGGCTTCTGGCGCTGCTGGCGGTCGTGGTCGGAATCATGATCGTGGCGGCGATGCTGTTCGTAGTGGTGGACGTCCTGCTCCGCTTCTTCTTCGGCGCGCCGATCGGCTGGGTGATCGAGGTCTGCGAGTACTTCCTCCTGTTCACGCCTTTTCTCGGCATGGCCTGGTTGGTCCGCCAAGTCGAAGGGCATATCCGCATCGACGTGCTGGTCCAGGGGCTGGGCCGGCGCACGCAGGCCGTCCTCGACTGCTGGGGCTCCTGTCTGGTCGGGGCGACGCTGGCGTTCGGGGCCTATTACACCGGGATCTCGGCCTGGGGCCATATCCTGCGGAACGTGCAGACGCCCGGCGTCTATCCGATCCCCAAGGGGTATCTGATGTTCGTGATCACGGCCGGCTTCGCGCTGACCGCGGTGGAGTTCCTGCGCAAGGCCCGCGGGCACTACCGGGAGGCGCGGTCCGGTTGAGGCGCTCAGCGCCGGTCTTCGCGGACATAAGGCAGGCCGAGCGCGCCGGGCGCGTCGGAGCGGGTGCGGCGGAGCCCGGCGTAGACGAGCACGCCCAGCGTCGCCAGGAACGGCGTCATCTGCAGGAAGTATTGCGGCACCGGCCAGCCGGCGGCGAAGATGCGCGGGATCAACGCCTCGATGCCGCCGAACAGCAGCGCGCCCAGCACCGCCCGGCCCGGCATCCAGCGGGCGAAGATCACCAGGGCGATGGCGATCCAGCCGCGGCCATGGGTCATCTCGTTGACCCAGATCTTGGCCGCGGCGAGGGCCAGATAGCCTCCGGCCATGCCGCACAGCACGCCGCCCGCGGCCACCGCGCAGAAGCGATAGAGATCGACCTTGACGCCGGCGGCGTCGGCGGCCTGCGGGTTCTCGCCCACGGCGCGGAGGTTGAGCCCGGTCCGGGAGCGGAACAAAAACCACCACACGCCGGCGGCGATCGCGACGGTGAGATAGACCATCGCATCCTGGGCGAAGAACACCTTGCCCAGGAAGGGGAGGTCGGACAGCGCGCCGAGATCGAGCTTTTCCAGGCCGCGGATCGCCTTGTCGTTCCACTGCACGCCGACCAGCCCGGTCAGCCCGACGCCGAAGAAGACGATGGTGATGCCGGTGACCACCTGGTCGGCGCGCAGCGCCACGACCAGCAGGGCGAACAGGATCGCGACCAGCCAGCCGGCGACGCCCGAGGCCAGCATGCCGACCGGCGCGCTGTGGCCGAATTCGACATAGGCGGCGACGCCGGCGAGCGCGCCGCACAGCATCAACCCCTCGGCGCCCAGGTTGATGACTCCGGCCCGCTCGTTGACGATCAGGCCCAGCGTCGCAAGCACCAGCGGCGTGGCGAAGACCGGCGTGAAGGCGAGCCAGTTGGCGACGAACTCCATCGCGATCCCTTCCCTCAGCGCGCCCAGCGGACGCGGTAGCGGACGAAGAAGTCCGAGGCGGCGACGCACATGACGACGATCGCCTGGATCAGCGAGACCAGCGCCTGCGGCAGGCTGTAGAAGACCTTGACGCTCTGGCCGGCGGCGTAGAGGCCGCCGATCAGGAAGGCGACGATGAGCACGGCGCCCGGATTGTTGCGCGCCAGGAAGGCGATCATGATGCCGGAGAAGCCGTAGCCGGCGGCCATGGCGCCGGTGAGCCGGTGCTCCTGGGCGGCCGCCATCACGAAACCGGCGGCCCCGGACAGCGCGCCCGACAGAGCGGCGGCGGCGAACAGGGTGAGCGCCACCGGGATGCCGGCGGCGAGGGCCATGCGCGGGTTGGCCCCGACGAAGCGCATATAGACGCCGAAGCGGCTCTTCTGCATCAGCCACCAGACGAGGGCCGCGGCGGCGAGGCTGAAGAGCAGCCCGACATGGACTTTCTCCCACCCCAGCCCCGGCAGCCGCTCCGCCGCGTCGAACGCCTCGGAGTGCGGGAAGCGCTCCTTCTCGTCCTGCCAGGGGCCGTAGACCTGGTTGAGCACGAACAGATAGGCGACGTAGTTCAGCAGCAGCGTCGAGATGACCTCGTTCACGCCCAGCCGGATCTTGAGCAGGGCCGGCGGCGCGATCCACAACAGGCCGCCGATCAGCGACAGCAGCAGCATGAGCGCGATACGCGCCGGCGGCGGGCCGACGTCGAAGATGGCGACGACCGCGGCCCCGATCGCGCCCCAGAAGAACTGGCCCTCGATGCCGATGTTCCAGAAATTGACCCGGAACGCGACCGCGGCCGAGAGACCGACCAGGATCAGCGGGCTGCATTCGATCAGGACGCTCGACAACCCCAGCCGGTCGAAGAAGGTGAGCAGCACGAACTCCTCGAAGACGTTGGCCGGCTCGACGCCGGCGGACACCAGGATCGCCACCGAGACGCCGAGCCCGACCGCCAACGACAGGGCGATGAAGCAGCCATGCCGAAGGCGGCCGATCGACTGGCGGACTTCGAGGCTCAACCGGCCGAGACGGCGGCGCGCCGGCGGCGCCGGCGGCGGGACGGCGGCGGGCTCAGGCATGATCCACCATCAGCCGGCCGACCGCCTGGCGGTCGGCGGGACGGTCGAACTCGCCGACGATCCGGCCGCGGTTGAGGACGCCCACCCGGTCGGACAGGTCGAGCACCTCGTCGAGGTCCTCGCTGATGAGCAGCACCGCGGCGCCGGCGTCGCGCGCGCGCCGCAGATGATCGTGGATCGCGGCGCAGGCCCGCACGTCGAGCCCGCGGGTCGGCGAATGGGCGATCAGCACCTCGGCCCCGGCGGACAGTTCGCGCGCCAGCACCAGCTTCTGCGCGTTGCCGCCCGACAGCAGGCGGGCGCGCGTACGCGGCGCGGCGCCCTGGATCTCGAAGCGTTCGATCGCCCGCGCGGCGTCGCCGTCCATCGCCGCCTCGGAGATCCACCAGCCGCCGTACTTGCCGGCGTCGAGACCGGACAGCGCGTGGTTCTCGCTCACGGTCAGATCGGCGGCGAGCCCCAGCAGATAGCGGTCGGCGGGGATGCCGCCCATCCCGGCGCGCCGGCGGCGGCCGGGATGGGCGAAGGTCACGTCGTTTCCGTCGAGGGCGATGCGGCCCGCTTGCGCCTTGCGGACGCCGATCAGCAGTTCGGCGAGCTCGGTCTGGCCGTTGCCGCCGACGCCGGCGACGCCGTAGATCTCGCCGCCGCGCACGGCGAGGCCGACGCCCGACAGCGCGCGCGGGCCAGCGGCGCCGGCGGCCTCGAGATCTTCGATCGACAGGCGGACGCTGCCGGCGGCCGGGCGCTTGGCGGCATCGCTGCGCAGGGCCGAGCCCACCATCAGCTCGGTCATCCGCGCCCGACTCAGCGCATCCGGCGTATCGGCCGCGACCGTGCGGCCGCCGCGCATGATCGTCACCCGGTCGGCGAAGGCCTGCACCTCGCGCAGCTTGTGGGTAATCAGCACCACCGCCGCGCCGCGCCGGGCGAGGTCGCGCATCAGCCCGAGCAGGCGGTCGGCCTCTTCGTCGGTCAGCACCGCGGTCGGCTCGTCCAGGATCACGATCCGCGCGCCGCCGACCAACACCTTGACGACCTCGACCCGCTGCTGCTCGGCGACCGAGATCGAATCCACCCGGGCGCGGGCGTCGAGGGCGAAGCCCAGCTCGGCGCAGTGGCGCTCGATCGCCGCGACGATCCGGTCGGCCTCGCTGGACCAGCGGCCGGGGCCCGGGTTGGCGAGCATCACGTTCTCGGCGACGGTGAAGGGGCGCACCAGCTTGAAATGCTGATGGACCATGCCGACGCCGAGGGCGCGCGCATGCGCCGGCCCCTGGATATCGACCGCCCGGCCGTCGAGCGCCACCCGGCCCCGGTCGGGGCGGTAGAGGCCGCAGGCGACGTTCATCAGCGAGGACTTTCCGGCGCCGTTCTCGCCCAGCAGCGCATGGACCTCGCCGTAGCCGGCCCGGAGGTCGGCCCGGTCGAGCGCCCTGGCGCGATCGAAATCCTTGACGATCCCGCTCATGTCGAGCGCCGCCGTCATCGACGGCGCTCCGGCGCGCGGGCGGCCCGGCGCGCCCTGCCGGGCGCGCGGCAAGGGCGGGCGGGGCGGGCGGGGGCGCGGCTCAGAGTTGACCGACGACGCCCTTGACCAAGTACTTCATGCCCCACAGGTCGGCGTCGCTGGGCGTCTCGCCGGCGGGAACGACGGTGTTGCCGGCGTTGTCCTGGATCGGGCCGGTATAGACGTGCCAGCCGTCGATGATCTTCTGCCGGGCGGCCATGACCTTGGCGACGACCTCCTTGGGCACGGCGTCGCCGCAGCAGGCGATGTCGGTTCCGCCATGCTTGAGACCCACGAATTCGCCGTAGGGCTTGGTCTTCCACGAGCCGCCGGCGATCGTCTCGTAGAGCGGGATCAGGAAGCGGTCCCACACCCAGACCGAGGAGCACAGCGTCGCCTTGGGCGCGAACTCGCGCATGTCGCGATGATGGCCGGTGCCCCAGACCCCCTTCTCCTGCGCGGCGATCTGCGCCGCCGGCGTATCGACGTGCTGACCGATCACGTCGATGCCGCGCTCGATCAGCGCCAGGGCGGTGGCGCGCTCCTTGACGGGATCGTACCAGGAGCCGGTATAGACCACGTTGACGGTGGCCTTGGGATTCACCGCCTGCGCGCCGAGGGCGTAGGCGTTGACGGTCCAGGTCACCAGGCCCAGCGGGTGGGCGGCGACGAAGCCCAGCTTGTCGGTCTTGGTCATCGCGCCGGCGACCATGCCGCACAGATACTGGCTCTCATAGGTGCGGCCGTAATAGGACTGGAGGTTGACCCCGTTGGTGGTTCCGGCCGGGTTGACGAAGGCGACCTCGGGATACTCCTTGGCCAGCTCCTTGAAGGTGTCGGAGTAGCCGAAGGCGGAGCCGTTGATGATGTTGAAGCCGCGCCGGATGAAGCGCTCGACGACGGGGCGGATGGCGGACGCCTTCTCCGGCACCTTCTCGGCGTAGGGAATCTTCCAGCCGAGTCGTTTCTCGACCCGGATCCGGGCCTCGTCGATGGCCTGGGTCCAGCCGCCGTCGTTCTTGACGTTGAAGTAGACGAACGCGACCTTCGGATCGCCCTTGAGCTTGAATTCCGCCTGCGCCGCTCCGGTCGCCCCGAGCCCGAACGCGACCGCCGCCGCAAGGGCGCCGGCCAGAACCGTCGTGAGCCTCATCCCCGTCTCCCTTCGCCCGCGCCCGCCGGGCGCGGCGTATCCGTTTCGCGCCCGTCGATGCTAGGAAACCGGCGCGAGGGTGTCAAACGAAACCGGCGCCCCCCCGGAACGCCCGCCGACGGCGACATGACGCAGCGAAACAATGCAATCTCCGATTGTGAGAAATCCGGCTGTGGAATCCGCCCCCGGGCCGGGGCGTCTCGCCAGCCGGTCGGTAGTGCGGGAAAGGCGAACGGCGCCCCGCGCGCGAAAAAATTTCGGTTTCTTTGTATTTCAATGGGTTATGCTGAAACAACAGCGAAAAAGCAGGGCAGAAACGGGCCAAAAGCAGGGCGAAAGCAGGCAAAAAGCAAGGGAGATTCGGCCTCCGAAACCGCCTGCCGGGGCGCGTCGGCGCTCGGCTCGAGCGGCCCCGACTCGATCCGGCCCGGCGCGGGTCGGGCACGGCGCTGGGCCGGGATGCGCCATCACCGATACAACCTTCGATTGCGGAACGCCGGGACATGGAAATCTCCGATCCGGGCGACGAAAAACCCCGCGGGCGGGTCGCTGCGGGGAGCTCCAGTCGCATTCTTCAAGTATTGGCGTATGCTAACATAAAAATTCTTCCTTGTCAACAGAAAAATCGCGTCGACCAGAAAAAATTTCCTGCTTATCCGTGAAATTCATCCATGGCGGGAAAGGGCGGGTCCTTGGCCCATCCGCCTCGAGCCGTCGTCGCAGACCCCTCGCCCCCACGGATGCGGAAGCGGGATACGAATATGGATTCCCGCTTTCGCGGGAATGACGGAAGGGGGGGCCGCGACGGCCTCCCTCGGGCCGTCGTCACGGCCTCCCTCGTCATTCCCCCGCTTTCGCGGGGGCAGGCTCCACGCGCCCGGGGATTCCGCGCGCTCGGTCGGCTGAACCGACGCCCACGCGGACATCTCGGGATTTCTTCACACACTCTTTCGCGGGGGCAGGCTCCGCGCGCTCGGGGGTTTCGCGCGCTTGGTCGGCTGAACCGACGCCCACGCGGACATCTCGGGATTTCTTCACACGCTCGAAAGCGGGAATGACGGAGGGAGGGCCGCCATCGCCCCGGAACGCCAACGAGATCCCAACGAACTACGCCCCGCCGGCCGATCCGTCGAACGCCGGCAGCGGCAGGCGTTCGAGACGCCCGTCCCGGATCAGGGACCGGAAATGCTCCTCGATCCGAACCGCCACGGCCGGGACGGCGACCAGAAGGCCGAGCTCGACGTTGCGGGTCTGCGCCGCCTCGGTGAAGTTGGCGGAGGTCACGAGCGCTTCGCGGCCGTCCACGACGACGCATTTGGCGTGCAGCGCGCTGGCCGTCCGGCCGGCGGGAGCCAGGGATCGGGGATCGTAGTAAACACGGGGCAGGCGGGTCCCGGGCCACTCGTTATCGACGAAATCGCCGGCGAAACGGCGAACCACCTGGCTGTCGAGCGAGGTATCGCCGCGATGGCGGCGAACGTCGATGCAGAGGACGGCTTCGAGCGATTCGTCGGCGTCGAGGCGCCGCGCCAAGGCCCGGAACACGGACTTCCCCTGGTGGACCGCGAAACCGACGGCCAGCGCCCGCTTGCGCGCCCTGTCGAACAGCTGGCGCACCACCACGCCGGTGTCGCGCGCGGTCGCCGCCGCGTCCGGCCCGCTGACGACGACCTCGATCGGAGCGGAGACGCCGCCGGCCCGCCGACCCGCGGCGAAGGCGCGGAGCGCCGCTGCGACGTGGTCCGGCGGCATACCCCGACGGGAAAGGTCTTCGAGGCATTCCGAAAGCGCCTCCGCATGAGCGCCGGCGACATGGCCGCGCAACGTCAGCGCGCCCAATGGCGGTTTCAGCAGGCCGGCCTCCAGGAGTTCCGCGAGCCTGGTCAGATCGTTTCCGTCGAGCGCGGCCAGGGCGGCGAAATCCATCATGGACCATGCGTCGGAAGATCGAAGAACGCGGCATCCCGGGCGCCGACCGTCGGAACGACGAGGGCGCGGTCGAGGAAGTCGTTGCGCTGTTCGCAGCTCGTCTCCGCAATCAGGAGGCAGCCATGGCACGCAGCGCCCTGCAACGGGCGTCCCTCCAACGCGGAATCGGGCGCGTGCTCGGCGCATACGGGGTCGTTGGAGCACAGCAGGCCGTCATCGAGGGCGCGGCGGAGATGGCCGGCGAAGCGCCGTCCCGTCTCGATCAACCCGCCCAGCGTGCCCTCGGAATCGGACGATCCCGTGTAGATCAATATCCCGTAGCCGCCATCGCCCGCATAGACGCGCTCGCGCAGCGAACTCGCCGGATAGCCGCAATCGAGCGCGATCGAGGTCATCAGCATGTGGGAAAGCGAGTGCAGCATCACGTAGGGCAGGCCGGGAAAGCCATCTTCCGGCCGCTGACGCTCCTTGGCCCATGCTTTCCAGCCCGCCTCGATCCGCTTGCCGCGTCGCCGGACTCCCGGGCGCGCCAGCCAGCGCTCCACCGAGTCGGCGCGGAAGGAAACGAACACGCCTTCGCCGCGATTCTCGACCGCGGGAAGCCATGCGATCGTCTCGGCCAGGGCCGCCCGCGCCACGTCGAGGTCGAGTTCGCCGTCCTTGTCCGGGCCGATCGCCTCGAATCGCGTGAAACCCAGCAGGGAGACGACTTCGCGCAAGCGGTGCGCCAGCACGAGCTTGTCCACCGCGGCGAGGCGAGGATCGCCGTCGGGATCCCATGCGCCGCGGGCCGGCGTCTCGGCGTAGAACCTGGAACGCGGGTCGTCTTCGCCGATCCGGGGATCGCCCTTGTCGAGAATCTTGAATTCCGCGGTCTTGACCGGCGCGTCGTCTCCCGCGCCGCCGCTCTCCTGCCGCTCGTACTCGGCGATCACCGCCTCGTCCGCGACGTCCGAGAAGGCGGCGTCGAGCTCCGGGCTCCTGCGAAAATTCTCCAGTGCGCCGACGACGTCCTTCAGCGTTTTCAGGCGCTCGTATTGCTGCGAGACCTTCGCCGCCAGCCCGGAATCGAACTCCGGCAGGGAAATGACGCTCATCGTCTGCGGGAAGTAGGCGTTGCTCGCCGTGCGCACCAGCAGCCGATACGGCTCGCCGCAACCCTCCTTCGCATATTGCCCGATCCACGGCCGTTTGCCGTCGCAGCGGCCGAGCGCGCCGGCGCCGGGGTTCGACGCCGCGTAGAGCGCCCGTTCCTCGCCGCAATCGCACACGCCGAACGTATCGACGATATCGCCGCCGGTCCCGCGCTCCTCGAGCCATAGCGGGCGCTCGCACGTCCCGCCGCTTTGATGGACGAACGCCCGCCAGTTCAGATCGTCGATATGGCCGCGACGGCAGCCGCAGACGAAACGCACCGGGACGACCGGCTTCCGTTCGCCGTCTTCGTCACGAAAGCGCCGCCGGTCGAGATGCGCCCACTGCACCAGCCGGCGGCGGCGCCATTGCGGATTCCGGGGCGACGGTATCGTGTCCTTGACGATGAACCAGGTCGGGAAGATGCGCGCGCCGACCGGGGCCGCCCGTTGGGCCTTCTCCTCGTGGCGCGGCGGCGTGTAGAGATCGAGCGACGGCAGATCCAACAGCCGCCGCAGCTTGGCGACGAGGCGGGGTTCGTCGACCTTCTCGCGGCGCAGAGGCGACCAGTCCTGCAAACCCGAAACGATGACCGAGTAATCGGGGAGATCGATCATCGCCCCCGGTCCGTAGGTCGTGATCAACTGGCTCTGGCGAAGGACGTCGTCGGTCATCGGACGCCTTACGAAATATCCTTGCCCTCGGGAGTCTTGATCCCGAGCAGCACGCCCGGCTCCACGTCGCGCAGCGAGCGCGGGGCGCGGAACCGGAGCTGGGCGTCGTTCAGCGTGTCCCGGTCGGGGTCGATCATCTCGCGCAGCAGCGGGGTCGAAACCCCGCCGTCCCGGTCGCGCGCATAGCCGAACGACACGCCGCCCCGCCCGGCCTCGTGGGCGAGGGCCGCCCAGTCGTCGATCAGACTCCGGACGCGGTCCTTGACGTCGTCGCCGAAACCGGCCGACAGCCCCTCCGCATGGCTTTGCGCGCGGTCGCCGACGGCTTCGGCGAGGGCTTTCGTTTCGCTCCCATGGCGTTCGACCTCTCGCGCCGCCCGCATGGGAGTCAACTCCGCGATACCGAGACGCGCCAGGGCGACGGCGACAGCGGGCAATCCGCGGTCCATGGCGCGCGGCGAGAACGGCGTGACGCTGGTCGCCTCGACGCCGCGATAGAAGGAGGCGTGAAAGGCGGGAAACCGCTCGTAATGCGAGCGGTCGCGCGGCTTGTGGAGGTTGAGCAGCGTCACGACGAGGCCGGGCCGGGAAGGATCGCGTCCGACCCGGCTGGTGGCCTGGATGTATTCGGCCGTCGTCTTCGGCTGGCCCGAGACGACCATCAGGCCGAGCCGCATGATGTCGAGCCCGACGGAGATCATGTTCGTGGCCAATGCGACGTCCACATGGTCCTTGTCGTCGAAGCCGAGGGCGAGGCGGCGCTTGGCTTCGGCTACGTTCGCGGTACCGACGCGCGAGGTCAGCTCGACCGGCTCGAACGCGATCCGCCGGTCGGCGAACGGCCCCGCCGTCTCGTCGAGCCGCTTGCGGTTGGAATAGGTCAACAACCGCGATCCGATCTCGTCCTCGACGATGCGCCGCGCGCTGCCGAGTTCGCGTAGAGCGTTGAAATAGGCGACGACGGTCATATAGGGATCGGCGGGGTTGGCGCCCGCGCCCGCGGCGCCGGACTCCCAGGCGGCCTGGGCTGCGGCCATCAGCGCGATCGCGCTCCTCAGAAAGACGACCTTCGGCCCGCGCCCCTGCGCGGCGATGCCGAGATAGAGGCGCGCATCGGCCTCGCCTTCCGGCACTTGCCGGGCGAAGAACGAATCTTTCCGATCGATCCCGGGCGGAGGAAACACCTCCACCGACGGACGGTCGAACAGGGCGCGGATCTGCTTGCTCGCAAGGCGGACGGTCGCGGTCGAGGCGACGATCTTCGGGCGCGCCTCCTTCTCACCGACGCGGCGCCGGCACAGGCGGTCGATCGCCGTTTCGTAAAGTCCCGCCATGGTGCCGAGCGGTCCCGAGATCAGGTGCAATTCGTCCTGGATGACGAGATCGGGCGGACGCGGATCGGACGGGTCGCCGCCGCGGAAGAACCGCGCCGTTTCGCCGCTCCAGGGCAGGGCCGCGAACTTGTCGGCGGTCGCGATCATGAACGCCGGCAGACGGTCGTAGATCGGCTCGTCCACCGCGACGATCGGCAGATAGCGCTTGCTTCCGGCGAAGTCGCAGCGCCGGTTGGCGCATTTCACCAGCAGGTTCGTCGGTCGATTCGAGTCCGGATGCAGCCGGAACGAATGCTTGTTGAATTTCGCGCCGCACCAGGGGCACTGATCCAGCGGCAAGGGCGGGTCGCGCGAGGTATCGCGCGCGAACCGCAGGGTCTTGGCGCGCGCCGTGTCGTCGCTCCGGTCGCCCTTCCGGCCCATGTAGTTCGGCGTCGCGGCGCGACCCACCCAGAGCGCGATCTCGAACGGCCACTTCCCGAGTCGCTCGGGCGCCTTCTCGCGCTCGAGTTCGAGCGCGCAGATCAGCGCCGCGGCGCGGCCGAGCTGGTCGAGCGTCAAGAGCCGCAGCGTATAGCGCATCAGCACCGAAAGGCCGCGATGGACCGGGTCCGGATCGCGCAGCCGGCGCAGGGCCAGGGTGAACGCCGCGAGTCCGAGATAGGCCTCGGTCTTGCCGCCGCCGGTCGGGAAGAACAGCAGGTCGACGAGCTCGCGCTCGACATGCGCGGGCTCGGCGACGCCGCGCAGGTTCGTCAGGATGTAGGCAAGCTGGAAGGGGCGCCACGCCGGCGGGTCCACCGCCCCAGGGTCTCGGCCTTCCTCCCGTGCGCGGCGGCGTCGCGCCGCCTCCGCCATGGCGCGGTTGGCGATACGGAAGGCGTCCAGCAGCTGCGCGTCGGCCAGCAGATCGATCCCGGCCTGGATGCGGTCCGCGGCGCGGGCCGCGCGCGCGACCAATTCGTCGGCGACCTCCCGGCGCCGGCCGGCAAAGGCGTTGGCGCCCGCGCGCTGGCCGTCGATCCAACCGCGATAGCGGGTCACCAACGGGGCCAGCGCCCGTTTGGCGCCTGCGGCGTCCGCCAGCGCGCCAAGCGCCTCCATACCGAACTCGACGTCGGCGATCTCGGACGGCTCCACCCGCTCGACCGCGGCTTGCGGCATCCACTCCGTATGCACGCGGCGGCATTCGCCGCCGGCCGCCTCCGCGCGGGTGGAGACGTTGTGGCCGACGGCGTATTCCGCAACGTCGCGGTAATGCAGATCGGCGAGGCGCTCGTCCCAATCGTCGCTGTCGAGCCCGTGCGGGTCGTATCTCGGGACGAGCGCCCGGTCGGCCTCGACGCGCATCTCGACCTGGAACGCGAAGGCGACGTCCTGCAGGTCGTCGTCTTCGGCCGGCGTCCGGCGGTTGACGACGAACAACGAGACGGCGCGGGCGGCGCGGTCGCCGCCGGAAGTCCCGATCCGGGTCTCCCGGACCAGGCAGACGAGTTCGAGGCCGCCGCTGTCGGGCACTTCGCGCGCGACCGGCGTTCCGATCCTCACGGTCGAAAGGTCGATCGCGACCGTCGTTGCGCGCGGGCGGCGGACCCAGGGCGCGAAGCGCCGCCGGGACGCCGCGCCGTCGCCGTCTTCCTCGCCGCCGGGTTTCGTCTCGCCGGCGGCGGCGCCTTCCCCGGCCTCGCCGCTCTCGGGCGCGTAGTCGCCCCAGGACAGCGCGACGTCGAGGCGTTCCGTCTCCGCATCCACGAGGATGCTCAAGCCCGCCGACGACGGCAGAAAGGCGCGCTTGCCGCTGCCGCGATCGGGCGTGGTCGAATCGTCGCCGCCATGGATCGGCTCGGCCGGCGCATCGAGCTCTTCCTCCGCGTCCTGCGCCCGCTGCGCGTCCGACGCGCCGGCCGGGGCCAGGAATCCGGTCAGATACCAGCGCGACGGCGCCTGCGGCAGGCGCTCCCGTTGCAGCGCCGCGTCCTGGGGCCCGGGGCCGATCAGGTCGAGGCGTAGGGCGTCGATCAGAGAGCGGCGGACCGCGGCGCTGTCGGGGGGCGAAGAGGCTGGGAAGCTGGTCATGACGGCCCCATCAGCGCGTCGCCCTGACCCGCGCCCGCTCGCGCAGCCGCGTCTCGATCCTCGCATGTAGTCGCGGCTCCTGCGCCTGACGGTCGGCGAGGACGGCAACAAGGGCATAGGCCTCGCGTTCCGACGAGAGATTCTCTTCCCAGGCGGGATCGTTGCGAGTCACCACGACGAACCAGGAATTCGCGCGCACCGCCGGCGAGGGTTGCGTGAACGTCCAAGTGGATGCCTGTACCGTACCACGCGATCTGTCTCTTTCGGAGAAACGGCGGCGAACGCTGCGTTCGGCGATACTCGGGGCAACGTCCCTGTCGATGGCGGCGTTGAAAGAGCGCGCGACCTCTTGGAGCGAACCCGCCTGGACCAGCTTGAAGCGGAGAGAAGCGGCGCGGTAGTCGATCCGCGTGGTCCGCACCGGCGGGCGGAACGCGAGGACGACGGTCAGCTCCCGTTCCCGTCTGCCGGCCGACCAGAACTCGTCGGGAATGGGAACCTCGTAGAAGTGGTGGCGGCGGTTCTCGATCCGCCCCTCGGCCCAGAGCGTCACGCAGCCGTCCAGCGACCGATACAGCGCCGAACGGTCCACCAGCCCGTAGCCCGCGACGTTGCGGAGCGCGTCCGCGTCGTTGGAAAACAGGTCGGCGCAGGCTGGCGGCGTCCGCGCATGGGCGACCAGCAACGCGCGGCACAGATCGACGCTCGTATCCGGGAGGGTCGCGAAGATTTTCGCCGCGGCGTTCGCGACTCGCGGCGCGGCGAAACTCGTGCCCGCATCTTCGGCGAACGGACGGCCCGCGGCGAAATCGCGCGCAGTCGACAACTCGCCGATGCCTTGTCGCCCCATCATCCGGCGAACGGCGCGAACATCGACCATCACGTTGCCGCCGTAATCCACCAGATCCGGCTTGATGGCGCCGTTCACCGACGGTCCGCAACGGGTGAACGGCGAAGGTTGACCGGTTCTGGCGACCGGTTGGTAAGCAGGATCGTTCGGCCAGCGAGCGTGTCGTTCGTGGCGGGCGAGGCCGCCGACCGTGAGCGCGTTCAGCGCCGGCGCCGGGTCGAGCAGCGCGGCGCTCTCCCACGTCAAATAGCCGGGATATTCCGCGCGCCAGTCGCGAGGTCCGTCCTGGTCGCCGTCGTAGTTCCCGGTCGGAACGACGAAGAGCACTCCGAGATCCCGGCTGAGCACATCCAACGTTACAGCCAAGCCGGCGACATGCCGGCCCCGGTACGGCTTGTTGAGATCGCCGTAGGAAAGGTTGAAGACCCGGCAACCATATGTCTCGACGAAGTAGCGGACCGCCCGTTCGACCTGGTTTTCGATCAGTGGCGGGATGCCCTGAGCCTGGTCGTCCAGGATACGGCCGCTGAAGAGCCGCAATTCCGGCGTGAAGCGACGGTTGCGGAGGCATTCGGCGACGTCGTCGTAGAGCGCGACGCCGGAAACGAAGGTTCCGTGGCCATGATCGTCGGTCGGGGGCGCGCCGGGCAGGAAGCTCTGCGAGTCGCCGACCGCGGGCGCCAGAAGCGGATGGCCGGCGGCGAGCCCGGAATCGAGAACGACGATCCCCGGCGCGTCTTCGGGCGGGCTCGGCGTTTCCTCCAACTCCTGGATATCCGTCTGGACCAACGCCCGCTCCAGGCCGATGCGCGGCGGCAAATCGACGGTGCGCGCATCCCGGTGGCGAAGCAGAGCCTCGGCCAGCGGCCGGGCGCAGCGGATCCGATAGAGCGTCAGATGGGGTTGCCGCACCGCGTCGAGGACTTCGCCGCCGCCCTCCCGCACCCAAATCTCGAACGCCGACCGCTGCCGTTCGGCCTCGCCGCCGCGGGCGAGCGGCCACAATTCCACGTCGATCGCGAAGGAGCCTTCGTCGGGGAACCCGTCCTGCTTCAGCGCCCAGCCGGTCCGGTCTTCGGGCGTCCAGCGGTCGAAACCCCGGAGCGCGTAGACGACGTTGCGATGGGTGACATGCCCACTCGTCGCAAGGCTGGCGAGCCGCGCTTCGAAGCCGTCGAGCTGCGCCTCGTCGGCGAAGGCCAGGACCAGCTTCCCGTCTTCCTGGCTCACGAACTCGAGGCCGCCCGAAGCCCGCGCGACGTCCTCCGGCGGCAACTTTTCCGACAGTTCGATCTTAATGAGACGCCGCTCGTCATAACCGCCGAGGTCGGAAGCCGTTGCTTCCCGCGCCGTTCGCAGGCGTTCTCCCAGAACCGCTCCATGTCTCCGGGGATCGTCCGGCGGCGCGCCAGGGCTGAAGCCGCGCCGGGGCCGCCGTTCGGTGATCGGCTCCTCCCGCGCCAATTCCAGATGCGGGCGCGTATCCTCCGGCGCCGCCATTCAACGCCGCCGCCGCGCCGCCTCGCGCCTTCGCGCGGATTCGAGATGTTCGATGCGCAGCCGGGGAGCCTCGCCCTCGAGGACCATTTCCTTCACCGCCCGTCGAACGATCCGCTCCACGTCGGCGTGGGCGGCGCCCTTGAACCATCCCCGGCCCACGACCTCCCCGATCCCGAACTCCCGGCGAACGCCGCGCAGCTTCACGGCGAGCAACCGCCGGAGCTCGGCCGCGGTCGGCGGCTTCAGGAACAGCACTTCCTCGAAGCGCCGCCAGACGGCGCTGTCGAGCATCCCCTCGTGATTGGTGGCGGCGACGATCAGGCTGCGCCCGTCATAGGAATCGAGCATCTGCAAGACCGCGTTCACGACCCGGCGCAATTCGCCGTGTTCGGAGGCATCTTCGCGCTCCTTCCCCACCGCGTCGAACTCGTCGAAGAGCACGACCATCGGCGAGGCCGCCGCGAAATCGAGCACCTTGCGCAGGTTCGCCGCCGTCTCGCCGAGGAAAGAAGAGACCACGCTGTCCGTGCGGACGACGGCGAGCGGACGGCCGAGCTCGGAAGCGATGGCCTCCGCGGTCAACGTCTTGCCGCAGCCGGGCGGGCCGCAGAGGAGCACGCGGTCGCCGGGGCGGAGGCCGTGCGCCTTGAGGACCTCTTCGCGGTTGTGTTCGCGGAGGATCCCTTCGACCATGGACAGGTTTGCGGGAGACAATACGACGTCGTCGAGACCGCGGACGGGTTCGCACAGCGTGAGCAGCGGGATGCCGCGCTCCCGATCTTCGGGGACGGTCTCGGCGAGACGGCGCAGCGCGGGCGAGGACGGCGCGCGGACGTGTCCGTAGAGGATGGCCTCCAGGTCGTCGGCGAGCAGATGGTGCTGTTTCTGGCGTTCCTCGACGATGACCTGTTTGGCGACGCCGCGAAAGGCGTCCAGATCGCCCTCGGCGCCCGATCGGATGAGTTGCTTCAGCAGCTTGCCGTTGGACACGGTTCGTTCGCCCGGTTGCGTTCAGGCCCGACGGGGCGGCCGCAGCCATCCTATCATACGGGCGGCGCGGGCGGGCGGCGTCGGCTTCCCGCGGCCGCGGCGCCGTCGGCGGGCGGCGCGGCGGAGGCGGGAAGCGGTGCGGTCATGCGGGAGGGCGTGGGGCCGGGCCCCGGTTCGCGCCGTCCGCCCGCACGCCCTCCCCGCTATACGGAAACGCTCATCGGGCCGGCTTGACTCCGCCCTTCCGGCCTATGCCGTATCCGACCCTGAAAATGTCGGGGATGTTGACGCGGTCGTCGAGCAGACGCTGAAAGACGCCCGCCGCTTCCAGATCCTCGCGAATGCCCCGAGGGCCGTCTTCCATGCGCTGGGGGGGCAGTTTGATCTCCCCTTTCTCAATTTTCTTCTCCAGGGTGTCGAGAACGCCCTCGTCGCGCCAGCGCTTCCGGATCTCATCGAATGCGCTCGGAACGCTCATCCCCTTGAGCGGCTCCAAGGCTTGGTGGATCCACGGATGGTCTTCGCGAATCTCGTCCACCCTAATCGTCGACGCTTCCTGGACGCCGCTCTTGATGCTGTCGTAATGCAGCGGGTACCGGTGATCCGGAAACCGTTCCTCGGTGTCTTCCGCCGCCTTTCGCAGCGCCCGAAGAAACGGGCGGGGGCTGACCCGCGCCTCGCTGTCTCCCAAGTGGTTCGGTATCCACGTGTACGGGAAACCCCGCCGGTGATTCCTGCCCATGAACGGGCAGGACAGTTCGTGAAACGTGTCGCGCTGTTTGTCTTCGTCCACCAGTTCGCGCGGCACCGGGAAGGATTCATCCGTGTCCGAACCGACCGATTCCCAGCACCCGCCGAAGAAGGTTCGAAAGAGCTCCCCGTGATCGCCATTCGCCAAGCAATGCCAGAGGAGGCCGTAGAGCTCGTGGGGCGGCCACCCCAGCTCGATCCGCGAAGACAGGGCTTTCGACGCGTCCGGAAAATCGCCGATCCGGTTCTTGTCGAGCTGATCCGGGCGCAGGAACATCTTTACTCGCAGCCGCCGGGACGAACGCATTTCGACCGCGATTTGGAGCAGGCCCCGAATGGCCAAGTACATTTCCTTCCAGTCATAGGCGCTGCTGTCCAGCGCGTCGAAGAGGATCAGGAAATGCCGGTTCTCCCGGTCGCACTCCACGTCGCGCTCGTGGAACAGGCGGTCCACGGCCCCCGGCTCCGCATCCACCCACGCAACGCGCTCCTTCCAGGATTCCATGCGCCGGAGCCGATGGGCTTCGTCCGCCACATGCCGGGCCGCCACCGTTCGCCATACGACTCTCGGCTCGTGTTCCCTCATCAGCCGCGACAGCTCGCCGGTACCCGGATAGTCGTCCGACGACCTGGCTCCGAAACCCGTCACCACCCGCGTGTCTTCCTTCGGCGCGGAGCGCACCGACGAAAGGTCGATGAGCCGGCGCACCCCGGACCGCTGGAGCGCGCCCCACCAGAAGGTCTTGCCGGCGCCTCTCGCACCGGTCACCAACGAGACGTTCAAGTCCATCGCCTTCAGATGCGAACGGGGCAGATGCACCGCCTTGGGCGCCGGGATTTCGCCGTAGCTCGTATCGTCCGGCAGTTGGATGAAGGCCGCGCGCGCCTTTTCCGCGTCGATTCCAGTCATCGTTCTTCTTCACCGCCCGGCGACCGGTTCAAACGGTCGAAGCGCTTCAGGAAAACGTCATAGGCCAGCATCACGGCCGCTTCCTCCGGATTGCGGAGCGACGCGCCCGCGGCGAAGCCGCGGTTCCAGTATACCGTGAGCGCGTCGTGCGGCGCGCCGTCGTCGCCCAGATCGAACGAGAACGGACCGTCGGAAGCGCCGTGCGCTTCCGCATCGTCGTCGTACAGGCGATCGGAGAACAGTCTCCATGCCCGTTCGCGGAATCGCCGCAGATACAGGATATCGTCGTCCGGGGGGGTGAGCGCCGACACCATCCAGAGGCGCTCGCGGATTTTCTCCGCCAAGCTCCTGTCCCGCCAGTGGCCGAAGAGGATGTCGTAATCGGTCCAGTTGCTTTCCGAATCAGTGGCGAACAGCAGGACTTCGGCGGCGATGTCGGTGACCGTCGCGGCGGCGACGTCGTGCAGCCCGCTGCGGCTTTCGATGAGGACGACCGTTGGCTCGAAACGGGCTTCCAGGCCCGCCAGCATCCGTTCGAGGCGCGCCGTCCAGGGATCGCCTTTGCCGTCCATGTAAACGCGGCCCAGTTTGGCCAGGTATTCGCCGGGATCGCGGCCGTGGGCGGGCGCGACGGCCACGGCGCCTCGCAGATCCTGCGCCCAGGCCGGCGTGGCGGTCATGTCCTCGATCACGCGGTCGCCTTGGCCGACCAGATCTTCCACGAACCAGTCGGCGACGCCGAATTCGGGTCGGGCGGCGGGATCGAGCATCGCCGAGGAGAGGCCGGGCGATTCGAGGTCGAGATCGACGACAAGGACCCGTTCGCCCTTGCGCGCCAGATGCCATGCGAGAACCGCGGCGGTGGTGCTACGCCCGACGCCGCCCTTGACCGAGTACAGGGTCCAGCGCTGCGGGGCCTCTTCCGGGCGCGGGTCTCCGACCGTCCACCAGTCGTTGCCGATGACCAGACGGTCTTCCCAGAACACCTTGTCGAAGCCGTCGATCCGTTGCGCGGTATCGCGGAGCGTTTCCAACAGGGCGTCGCTCACGAACAGGACGCCTTTGTCCGGGGGATGGCCGCGCGTTCCGAGCGCGGCGCTCAGCTTCCCGGCGAGGCGGCGCAGGGCTTCCCGGCAAGCCTCGTCGTCCTCGACCTTCTCGGGCGCCGATATGCGGACCTTGCCGAACAGGTTGCGGATCAGATAGACGGGGACATCCGGGAGGTCCGCTCCTTTCAGCGCTTCCACAGCGCGCCGGCGCATGTCGTCGAAGGGGACGAATTCGCTGCTCACGTCATACGCTCCAGTTCCACGCGCTGGACGACGTCGGCAACTTGGCGAGCTGCGTCTTGATGCGGCGTGACGTTCGCGCGCTGGAAATGACGATGGTTTGCGTAACGGTCGTCGATCGACCAATCGGCGAACGATTCACCGTCCGAAAGCGAGGCCAGATATGTTCCCCCGCCGTGCTCTCGGGCGAAGTCTTCGAAAACCGGCCAGAGCCTAGGCATGTGCTCCTTGTGCCTCCGTTCGCTCGGCGTCCCGCTGGCATCCACGTTCATGCCCAAGCTTAGCATCACCGCCTTCAGGCCGCACTCGGCGCTGAGGCCGTAGAGGTGGTCGGCGTTGGCCCAGCGGTCGTGCGCGAGCAGCAGTTCGGCGTCCTCCCAGTGACGCCGGTGGGCGTCGGTGAAATCGGCTTCGGGGAGCATCGGCGCATTATCGCCGAACGCCGGCGGCCGCGCCAGCGAGGCGCTCCTCGGCCGCCGCTTGACGGCGGGCTCATCGGCCATGACGGCCTCATGAACGAATAACCCCTCGGGGGCCGTTTCGGGGGAGTCCCGAGCAGGCAGATCCCGAGGGGAGCAAGTGCGCAACATCTGCGGGGCGGGGTAGCCGATGTCAACGAAAAATCTGCTTATCCATGAAATTCATCCCCGGTGAGGAGGCTTCGTCCGATATGGATTCCCGCTTTCGCGGGAACGACGAGGGAGGCCGCGATGACGGCCGAGGGAGGCCATCGGCTCGAGGCGGATGCGCCAAGGACCCGTCCTTTCCTGCCATGGATTCCCGCTTTCGCGGGAATGACGATCTGAAGAGGGTCGAGAGGGCGCCGTGCGCCTTTCCTACCCCGGAGGCCCGGTCAGGTCGGGGGCTTTCGTCGGGTCTTTGCGCCGGCGAGGCGTTCCTCGGCGGCGCGGTCGGCGTTGAGTGCGAGGAGGCGGGCGAGGACGTCGTCGCGCGTCGTGTCGGGCCAGCGGTGGCGCCAGGGTTTCCTGCGCCGGCTGCTCTCTTCCTCTTCGTCGATTTCGTGGTCGAGGAGGAATTGGCAGTCGGTGGGGACGTCGCGCCAGCCATAGGCGTCGAGCACGGCGCGGTCCATGGCGGCGTGGAGTTCGCGCAGGCGATGGATACGCTGGTCGCGCTCCTCGGGGTCGTGGAAGCGGTTGTAGGTCTTGGTGAGTCCCTCGTCGTTCTCGACCATCAGCTCGGCGCGGAAGTCGTGATACGCCGCGCCGGCGGCTTCGAGGGCGGGATGGGTTTCCCAGCCATCGGGGAAGGGGAAGGTCTCGAAGCAATCGGAGGGCGTGTAGCGAAGGTCGTCCTTCAGCGACGAACCGAAGAAGCGCGCCTGGATTTCGTGCGGGCGGGATTGCAGGGCGCAGAAGGCGGCATGGGTTTCGAATGGAAAGACGATCATCGATTCCGCGTAGACCATTCCTTTCGGCAGGAACGTGAATGCGGCCTGCTGACCGACGCGCGAAACCACCAACACCCGGTCCAGTCCTTCGATGGCGGCGTACAACTCCTTGGCGAGCGAACCGTATTGCCACCAGAACTTGGCGCGTTTCCGCCCGATGGCGTTGTTCGTGAGATGAGCGCGCTCCGGCTTCACCTTCTCCTCGACGATGGCGAGCAGATCCGGCCAGTCCGCCGCCACCGGATCGGGGTAATCCAGCGGCACGATCCCGGAGCGCCGCCACTCCCGGCGCGCATCTTCGTCGGCATCCTTCCAGTATGCGCCCAGATCCTCCCGCCGCAGCGGCCAGTCCCGAAAATTGATGACACAGCGGAGATGCGCGTGGGTTGGGCTCGAGTTCACCTCCTCGCCGCCGATATAGGGGAAGATCGCCTCCTCATTGCGCGGGTCCGCCTCGATCAGCCGGCGCATTTCGGCGAGCGGTGGGGCAACGCCCTTGTTGTCCGTATCAACGCCCTTGTTGTCCGTATCGTCGAAGGTGAAGCCCATGCCGAGGACGTAGCTGCCGACGAAGCTCTTGCCCGTGTTGGCCTCGAGCCGCGCCGGGTCGTCGTGGCCGCCCCGGTGGAACAGGAAGGCGGAGATGGTTCCGACCTCCCGGCCGTCGAGCGTCTTCGGCCCTTCGTGCTTCCCCTTGGCGACGTGGAGCACGCTGACGACGACCGCGGCTTCGCCGGGCCATTTGTAGCGGCGGCGGGCCGAATAGATGACGCCGCCGTTCTTGCAGATCCAGCGCAGGCCGGTCGACCGCGTGTCGCCCTGGGCGATGGTGTTGGTGGCGATGAGGCCGAGCGCACCGCCGTCGCGCAGCAGGCCGAAGGCGCGGCGGAAGAAATGCGCCGCCAAATCGGCGTTGCCGTGGCTTTCCGCGTGCATCGTCTTGAGCCAGTCGGGGTAGAAGGCGGCGTTGGCGGCGGCGACGGTGTTCTTGCCGGCGAAGGGCGGGTTGCCGACGACGGCGTCGAAGCCCGGATTCTCCCGGTCGAAGACCTCCGGGAACTCGATCTCGAAATGGAACGGGTGGATCGGCCCGTCGCCGCGGCGCAGGGCCGCGACTCCCGGCGCGAGCTTCTCCTGCCAACCGGTTCCGCCGAACTCCAGCGCCTCCAGCACCCTGGCGCGTTCGGCCTCGCGCGCCTTCGGCCCGTCGGCGGCGAAGAAGGCGGCGACCGCCGCATCGCCGACCAGGCGCACGTCGTCGAGATGCCGGTCGGCGCGCTCCAGCAGCGGGCGCAGGGCCGCGTCGCCCAGCCCTTCGGCGGCGAAGCGGATGCGCGCGCGCTCCGCCTCCGCCTTGGCCGTGCGGTCGCGGGCGAGCAGCAGCGCCATGTGATGCGTCTCGCCGCCGGCCCAGTTCACCGCCGCGATCCCGTCCCGGGTCAGCCCGACGAGGAAGTCGCCGTGACGCAGCGCGTGATCGACGAAGGTGAACTCGTGGTCGCGGGCGAGGGTGGCGAGCCAGAGCGACAGCCGGGCGAGATCGACCGCCATGGGGTTCCTGTCGACGCCGTAGAGGCAGCGCTGCGCGACCAGCCGCCGGGCGTGCAGCAATTCGTCCTCGTCGGGCGGAATGTCGGGGCGGGCGCCGTGGACGCTCCACGCCTCGACCAGCTTCGCCGCCAGCTGGCGGCAGGCCTCGACCAGGAAGGCGCCGGAACCCATGGCCGGGTCGAGGACCTTGAGATCGAGGATATCTTCCGGCTTGGCGCGCTTGCTCAGGCGCGCGAAGATCGGGCGCAGGGCCTCCGCGACGATGGGCTCGGTCAACGAACGCGGCGTGTAGTGGCTGCCCGAGCGGCGGCGCTCGTCGGTCGGCTGGAGAACGGGCGTTCCCGCTGGCAGGACGTCGGGAGTCGCGTCGCGGTCCACCTTGCGGTCGAGCGCGGCGACGATGGCGGCCGGCTCATCGGCCTCGCGGAGCGCGGTCGCGGCATGACCGGTCAGCCGTTGGTCCGCCTGGTCTTGGAGCGCCCTGGCGCGCTTGCCGCCGTCCAACATCAACAGGCGGTCGAGGTCGACGATCACCGCGGCGCCGGTTCGTTTCGGCGAGCGCAGGGCGATGGACCGGCCGGTCGTCGCCTCGACGCGGAAGCCCATGACCGCCTCGTAGACCGAGCCGATCTGCTCGACGTCAAGGGTGCGGTAGGACAGCCGCTCGCCGTCGAGCGTCATCAGGCTTCGCAGCACGCTCAAGGCGGTCGCGTCCGGCAGCATCGGGAGTTCGCCTTCGCCGTCCGACCCGCGTTCTTCGGGGCGTCCTTCGAGAAACGGGAAGCGGTCGGGATCGAACAGCCCGCCCTTGCGCGCGACGAAGGACAGCCCGGCATGGCCGCCGCCGCCGTGGATCAGCCGGAACAGCGACAGCAGCTGCGCCCAGGCGCCGAAGCGCTGGTCCATGGTGTCGGGCCAGGCGGCCTCGTCGGCGCGCAGCCGGGCGAACAGGCCGCCCAGGGAATAGTGCTGCTGATAGACGGGGTGATCGGGCGTCAGGCCGCGATCTTCGGCGTAAAGGACGAAGACCATGCGCATCAGGGCCGTGATCAGCCCCCCGTAAAGATGGTCGGGCCGTCGACGCGCCAGGTCCGCCAGCGCGCCGCGGCCGGCGCGCGCATCCGCCGCGACGAAGCCGCGCAACAGCTCGTAGAGCGCCGCCAGCACCTGCCGCGCGAGCCGGGGGGAGACCTCCGCCTGCGCCTCGCGGCTCCTGGCCAGCAGCGCCGGCAGCCGGGCTTCCGCCGCGCCGCCGAAGAGGGCATCCGCGCCCAGCAGCATGTCGAAGGCGGCGAGGATCGGCCGGCCCGCCGGCTGCGCCATCTCGGAGAAGGCGAAGGTGACGTGTCCGGACGTCTCGCCTTTCGGCGCGTGGATCAGGCGGATGCGCTCGTCGGTCGAGAGCAGACCGATCGGGATGCCGGTCTCGCGCAGCAGGCGCTCGAATCGGGCGTGCCGGGTCGCGCTCCACCCGTCCGCGTCGTGGGGCGGCGCGTCGAGATCGGCGCCTTCCGGCTCGATGCGGATCAGCATCGTCCATTCGGCGCCGGCATCGTCCTGTGCGGGGACCGCCCAGGTCGGCGCCAGCACGACCTGCAACTCCGGCAGGGATATTTCGAGCGCGTCGCGATGCGCAGCCGCGTCCGCGAGGTCGCCCTCCTCCCAGCCGAGCCAGTCGAGGAAGAGCCTGCGCAGATCGGGCGCGCGCCAGCGGGCCGCGGCTTCGCTTCCCTGCTCTTCGAGCAGATCGCGCAGATCGCGTTGGCGGCCCGAGACGTTGCGGTCCGGCGCGACCTGGGCGTCCACCATGACCGCGGGCGCGACGACCAGGCCGACCGGCTGGACGAAGCCGAGCCATTCCTGATGGGCGAAGATCAAGTTGCGGCGTTCCCGGTCGGCCACGGCCTATCCCGTGTGCGGCCAGAGATAGACGAGGCCGAGCGGGTCGACGCGAACCGCGTGGACGGCATAGGCGTCGGCGATGCGCCGCGGCTCGGTCTCGAGCTCGGTCTCGATCTCGTCGAGCCGGCGCTTCCAGGCGCGGCGATCCGCTTCGCGCTGGCGTCGCTCGGCCGGATCGAAATCCAACGTCATCTGCAAGTCGTCACGATCGGCCGCGGCCTCGATCCGCTCGCGCTGGCGCATCAGCAGTTCCGTCATGCTCCGGCTTTCGGCCTCCGCGCGGACGGCGAGTCGCGCCTTGGCGTCTTCGACCAACGCGGCGGCGCGGTTCTCCAGATGCGGCAGGAGGTCCGCGACGTCGGCCCGGGCGGACGCCGCGAGGCGCGTTCGCACCGGTTCGGCGACGCCATGCCGTCCCGCCTCGTCGAGGGCCGCCTGCAACGACGCCAGCGTCGTCCGTTCGCCCGCCTGGCCATAGGGGGCGAGCGCGCCCGTCCGGCGTTCGGGCTCGATCCAACGCGCCGCGACGGGCACGATCTCCTCGTGCAGGCGCGCTGCGCGCGGCCCGTAGACGGCGAGCCGACCGAGCAGGACGACGCGGGGGATGGCGTCGGCCGCGACCGTCAGGCAGGCCTTCGACAGGTCGTGATGGATCAGCCCCTGGGCGGCGAAGCGGCCGAGCAGCCGCTGCGCCACGCGATGCTCGAGATGGAGGTGCACGGCCTTCTCGCCAAGCCGGCCGGTATCCTCGAACGCGACGGGCCGGACGGCCGCGCGGCGGCGCCATTCGCCGACGTTCTCGCCGCGCCGCCGGCGCTCGCGCAACGCATCCAGCGCCGCGGTCCAGCCCGGATCGCGCGCAAGCGCGGCGTCCGCGGCGGGAAAGGCGAAGCTCCGCGGGACGTCCGTTTCCCGCTCGCGGTCCGGTTCGATCTCCGCGATCGCGGGCGCGCCGGCGAGGCGCAGGCTCATCGACAGCGTCCGGCGGAATTGCCGCGGGTCGATGCCGATGCGCCGCCGCGACCGCTCCAGCCGGGTCCGGAGGCCGTGGAGTTCGCCTTGCAGCTCGTCTTGCCGGAGACGCGCGTCCTCGAGCTCGTCGTTCGCGGTCTCCCGCCGGTCGTCGGCCGACAGATCGTCGATGAAGGCCGCGAGCTCGTCGAGCCCGTCGCGGCGCAGGCCCTCCTTCCCGATGTTCGCGGCCACCCGGCCTTCGAGGACCTTGGCGACGCTGCCGAGTTCCTCCCGGATGCGGTCGGCCTTCCTCACCAGCGCTTCGAGAACCCGATCCTCGGGCCGTTGGGCGTAGACGAAATAGCGGCAAACCACCTCGTCCGCCGGTTGCAGCTTGCGGTCGATCCGACCGTTGCGCTGATCGAGGCGGCTCGGGTTCCACGGCAGATCGAAGTGGAACAGGTCGCGGCAATGGCGCTGAAGATTGAGCCCCTCCCGCGCGGCGTCCGTCGCGACGAGGATGCGCAGCGGATGGTCGCGGGGCTCGGTGTTGAAGGCGTGCTGGAGCTCCTCCCGCCTCCGCCGCGACGTCATGCCGGTGAAAGCGGCGATCCGTTCGGACGCCCGATCGGTGTGCGCGATCGCCTCATGCAGGCGGCGTTCGACGTAGCGGCGGGTATCTTCGTATTCGGTGAAGACGATGACGCGACGGTCGCTCCAGACCGGCGGCGGCCCGCCGCGCGCGGCCAGGCCGGGACACATGTCGTCCCCGATCCACTCGAGGATCTTGCCGATGCGCGGGTCGGCGACGTGGCGGCTCGCCTCGGCGATTTCGCGCATCTCGTCGACCAAAGCGAGCTCGCGCGCGAGCGCCGCCCGTGCGCCCGCCCGATCCGCGCCGCTCGATGCCGCCGTCGCCCTCGCCATCAGGTCGTCGAGTTCGCGTTCGGCCGGGTCGGGCCGCCCGGCGTCGTCCGGCGCGGGGTCTTCGCCGTCGATAGCGCCGCCATCGTCGGCCGCTTCGGGGATCGCGGCGTCGGGGTCGGGGGAAGCGGTCATCCGTTCGAGACCGGCGATCGGCGCGGCCGGCGCCTCCCCGGCTTCCCGCTCCTTCTCCAGCGCGTCCTCGACGCTCTTCCGGTGCACCGCCAGCGTCCTCGCAAACGCCTCGATCGAGGACAGCAGGCGCTTCTGCAACCCGCCGATGACCAGCGCCCCGGCGGTTTGCCGGGACCGCGGCTCGTCCACCAGCCGCCGCTCCCGCTCGCGGCGATAGACGTCGAGCTTCGCAGCCAGCACCAGTTCGGGCGCGTCGGGCGGCAGCCCGTCGATGTCGATCTGGACCACGGCGCGGTGGGGAAACCCGCCTTCGAGCGTTCGGACGTCGGATTTGAGGCGACGCACCATGATCTCGTCGAGCTGTCCCTTGCGCACGGGCACGCCGCGGCAGAAGCGCTGCGGATCGAGGATTTCGAGCAATGCGGAGAAGCTGTTGGAATGACCGTTATGCGGCGTCGCCGACAGGAACAGGCGATGCTCGAAACGCGGCGCGACGTCGCGGACGGCCCGCGTGATCTGGGAATCGATGGCGTAGCGGGCGCCGCTCGACGGCGCGGCGTTGTGCGCCTCGTCGAGAATCAGCAGCGATTGCGGGGCGAACGCGCCGAGCCAGTCGCGCAATCCCGAAGCGTAGGCCTCGTCGACGAGCAGGCGATGGGAGACCAGAAAGCGCGAATGGGTGGTCCAGGGGTTGACCGAAAACCCGCGTTCCCGACGCATGCGCGTGAGGTAAGCGCGATCGAGGATCATGAAGGCGAGGCCGAAGCGCGCCGCCATCTCGTCGCGCCACTGCTCGAGCATGGAGGGCGGACAGGCGACGACGATGCGATCGATGCGGCGGCGCAACAGCAGTTCGCGCGCGATCAACCCGGCCTCGATGGTCTTGCCGAGGCCGACGTCGTCGGCGATGAACAGGTTCACGCGCGGCAGTCGCAGCGCCTTGCGCAGCGGATCGAGCTGGTAGGCGTCGATGCGGATGCCGGCGCGGAACGGCGCCTGGAAGAGGTCCGGGTCGGTCGCCGTCACGCAGTTCCATGACAGGGTGCGGAGGTAGGCCGCGAACAGCGCGGGATCGTCGAAGCCCTTCTCGGCGACCGCGGACCAGCCGTCGTCCTCGATCACGCGCGCATCGAGCTCGTGCTCCCACAGCACCGACAGCGGCTCGCCCTGGGCGTCGTCGTCGAGGCAGGACAGGCGGGCGAGCGTCGCCTGGCCTTCCGCCGGCGGCGCCGAGACCTCCTCGACGAGATAGCGGCGCTGGCGGACGAACGCGATCCCGCCCGGTTCAGGAAGGGCTTGCGTCATCGCCCTTCAACCCGGCGGTCGTCGCCGCGACATCGGCGCATCGGCCGGCGGTCGCCGCGAACGGCTCCGCCCGGACGTCCCGCGATCGCGAAACCCCGATCAGCCCCGCTCCGCATAGGCGGGGCGGAGGTTGCGGACGGTCTCGACCAGGGCGTCGATCGCGGCGGCGAGGATGGCGCGGCCCTGGGCGGGGCTCGCGGCGTGGGGATCGCCGAAGATCGAGGGGTGGCCGTCCGCCGGGTCGGGGCGGCGGCGGTAGCTGCGCGCGGGTTCGACCGGGGCGACCAGATCCCAGCCGACCAGCGGCGTGCGGAGCCCGTGGATGCGGTCCATCTTCACCAGCTCGGGGCGGGTCGCGAGCTGGAAGGAGGTCTCGTATTCGCCGCCATGGCCCATCCCGCCGACTTCGGAGTTGCGCAGCGCATGGACCGCGGCGGCGCCCGGCTCCCAATAGCTCACCGCGGTCACCTGGAAGTCGTACTCTGCGTCCAGGTCGTCGATCAGCCGCCGGGCGACGGCGTCGTTGGAAGTCCCGTTCGGGCGGTTGCCGTTGAGGAGCAGCAGATCGGCGAATCCCTGCCGGATGAGCGCCGTCCCGACCTCGTAGACCAGCTGCTGGTAGGTCGGAATCGACAGCGAGACCGTGCCGGGAAAGCGCTCGAACGTCTTCGACACGGCGTAGGGGATGGCCGGGGCCACGACCGCATCGATCCGTTCGGCGAGCCGGACGGCCATGTAGTCGGCCTGATGGGTGTCGGTGTCGCAGGGCATGTGCGGGCCGTGCGACTCGGTGGCTCCGGTGGGCAGGACGACCGGCTTCTTCGCCGCGATCGCCCGGGCGACCTCGTCCTGGGTCATGTGGGCGAGGCGGACCTCCATCGCTCAACCCCCGCGCGCCTCGGCCAGCAGCCCGTGCAGCATCGCCGGCGACATGGGGGAGCGGCGGACCGGCGCGATGCCGACATGGGCGAAGGCGTCTTCCATCGCCGACGCGACGACCTGGGACACCGGGATCGTGCCCGCCTCGCCGACGCCCTTGACCCCGAGCGGGTTGAGCGGCGACGGGGTCTCCAGATGCAGGATCTCGGCGTCGGGCAGTTCGGTCGCGTAGGGCATCAGGAAGTCCATGAAGTTGGCGGCGAGCGGCGCGCCGTTGTCGTCGAACGCGCAGCGCTCGAAGAAGGCGCCGCCGATCCCCTGGCCGATGCCGCCCATGACCTGGCCCTCGACGATCATCGGGTTGATCATGTTGCCGCAGTCGTGGACGCAGAGGTAACGCCGGATGTCCATCGAGCCGAGCTCGGGGTCGAACTCGATCACCGCGGCATGGACGCCGTAGGCCCAGGTCGCGTGCGACGGGCTGAAATAGGCCGTGGCCTCGATGCCGGGATGCGCCCCGTCGGCCAGCGGCGGACCGTCGTGGCGGGAGGCGGGGGCGAACTGGGTCGCGGTGCGGGAGGCCTCGTTGAAGGCGTAGCGCAGCGGGTTGGATGCGGTCGCGATCTCGGCCAGCGAGACCGAGCGGTTGCCGCCGGCGATCCAGGCCGCCCCGTCGCGCAGCTCGATCGAGGCGGGGTCGGTCTCCAGCATGTTGGCCGCGGCCTCGACGATCTGGCCGCGCGCCTGGACCGCCGCCTTGTGGACGGCGTTGCCGCTGACCACCGCGGCGCGGCTGGCGAAGGTCGCGACCCCCCATTGATAGGCCTGGGTGTCGCCTTCGACGAAGATCACGTCCTTCACGTCGCATCCCAGCTGGTCGGCGACGATCTGGGCGAAGACGGTCTCGTGCCCCTGGCCCTGGCTGGTCAACCCGGTATTGGCGTAGACCTTGCCGGTGATCGGATGGACCTTGACGCGGCCGCCCTCATAGGGGCCGAGCCCGGTCCCCTCGACATAGACGCCGAGCCCGAAGCCGAGATAGCGTCCGGCGGCGCGCGCCTCGGCCTGCTCGGCGCGGAAGGCCCGGAGGTCCACCCGTTCGGCGATCATCCCGAGCGCCTTGCCGTAGTCGCCCGAGTCGTAGTTGACCGCGAGCCCGTCGGCGAACAGCAACCCCTTGCGCTCATAGGGAAACTCGTCGGGGGCGATGAAGTTGCGCCGCCGGATCTCGAGCCGGTCGATCCCGAGCTCGTCGGCGAGCCGGTCCATGGCCCGCTCGATGGCGAAGCAGGCCTGCGGCCGGCCGCAACCGCGATAAGGCGTGACCTGGACGCAGGGGGTGTAAACGGCGGTGAATTCGACCCGGACGTCGGGGATGCGGTAAGGCCCGGCGATCGAGGTCGAGGCGACCTGGGCTACCGCGATGCCGTAGGGGATGAAGGCCCCGGTGTCGTGAAGGAAGGAATCCTTGAGACCCAGGACCACGCCGTCGCTGCGCGCCGCTAGCGAGATGTCGTGGATCTGGGCGCGTTCCTGCGACGCGCCGATGAAGTTCTCGACCCGGTCCTCGATATATTTCACCGGCCGGTCGAGCTGCATCGCGGCGAAGGGCACGATGATCTCGTCGGGGTGAAACATCATGATCTTCTGGCCGAAGCCGCCGCCGACATTGGGCGCCACGACGCGGATGTCGTCTTCGTCGATGCCGAACAGGGAGGCCAGCCCGCCGCGCACCGAGATCGTCGCCTGGGTCGAATCCCACACCGTGAGCTCGCCCGACACCGCATCCCAGCGCGCGGCGATGGCGCGGCATTCCATCGGCGCCGCGGTCGAGCGCTCGAGGGTAGCGCGGATCGTCGTGACGTGATCGGCCGCGGCGAAGGCCGCATCGGCGTCGCCGCACTCCTGGACGAAATGGGCGGCGACGTTGTCGGGGAGGTCGTCATGCACCGGCGGCGCGCCGGGGCTTATCGCCTTCTCCAGGTCGAGCTCGACCGGCAGCGGCTCGTAATCGACCTCGACCAGGGCGCAGGCGTCCTCGGCGGCGTAGCGATCGACGGCCACGACCATGGCGATGCACTGGCCGACATAGAACACGTCGTCGCGGGCGAGCGGGCGCTGCGTCTTGCCGCCGCCCGCGATGCAGGGATGCGGGATCAGCATCGGCAGCTCGACGTCGAGCGCGCCGATGTCGTCGGCGGTGTAGACCGCGACCACGTCGGGCAGGGCCCTGGCCGCCCCGGTATCGATCGAACGGATGCGGGCGCGGGCGTGGGCGCTGCGGACGAAGGCCGCGTGCAGCGCGCCGGGCAGCGAGATGTCGTCGATGAACCGCCCCTCGCCCCGGAGCAGCTTCGGGTCCGCGTTGCGTTGGACCGGCTCGCCGAACTGGCGTGTCGACACGGGTCAGCCTCCTTCAGCGTGCGCCGGCGCCGAGCAGCGCGGCGGCGCGGCGAAACGCCTGGACGATGTTCTTGTAGCCGGTGCAGCGGCACAGATTCCCGGCCAGCGCCTCGCGGATCGCGCGGTCGGACAGGTCGGGATCGGGCGTCTCCTCAAGATAGCTCAGGATCGACATCACGAAGCCCGGCGTGCAATAGCCGCATTGCAGGCCGTGGCATTCCATGAGGGCCTGCTGCACCGGATGGAGCGCGCCGTCCGGGCCGGCGACGCCCTCGATCGTGCGCAGATCGGCGCCGTCGGCCTGGACGGCGAAGGCGAGGCAGGACCGCCCGGCGCGGCCGTCGATGAGGATCGTGCAGCAGCCGCAGACGCCGTGCTCGCAGCCGACATGGGTGCCGGTGAGCCCGAGCTCGTGGCGGAGGAAGTCGCTCAGCAGCATCCGGGGGCTCACCTGCCGGGTGACGGTCTGGCCGTTGACGGCGACCGTCACCTCGACCCTGGGGTCCGAGGAGACGGCGGGGATCGGATCCTCGAGTGGCTTCCGCGCCATGGTCAGCGCTCCTCCTTCCCGGTGGCGCGCCCGGCCGCCCGCGCCGCCGCCCGGCGCAGCAGCGCGGCGAGCAGGTCCCTGCGATAGGCCTCGGTCGCGTGGATGTCGCCGGGAAGGGTGACGTAGGCCTTCGCCGCCTCGCCCGCCGCGGCCAGAGCGGGCGGGTCGGGCGGGCGTCCGCGCAGGGCGTCCTCGGCCGCGGTCAACCGGACCGGGCGGGCGGCGATGCCGCAGCCGGCGAATCGCGCCTGGGCGCAGACCCCGTCGCGGTCGAGGGAAATCAGGGCGCAGACCCCCGCCAGGGCGTAATCGCCCCGGCGGCGGGCGAACTCCTCGAACGCCCAGCCGGTGGCGGGCGCGGGCGCGGGCAGGCGGACATGGGTGAGCAGCTCGGCCTGGTCGAGCGCGGTGGTCATGTGGAACTCGAACAGGTCGTCCGCATGCAGTTCGCGCGCCCCGGCCGGGCCGGTCGCGCCCACCGTCCCGCCGGCGGCGACCAGCAGGCAAGGCAGTTCGGCCGCCGAATCGGCGTGGGCGATGCTGCCGCCGACGGTGCCGCGGTTGCGGATCGCGATATGGGCCACGTTGGCCATCACCTCGCCGATCAGCGGCATGGCCGCGTTCGCCTCCCGGTGGAGTTCGAGCTCGCGATGCCGGGTCATCGCGCCGATGCGGATCTCGCCATCCGCGACCGATATCCCGCGCAGCGCCTCGATGCGCCGGAGATCGACGAGGCGGCTCGGCTCGGACAGGCGGAAATTCATCGTCGGGATCAGGCTCTGCCCGCCGGCGAGCGGCCGCGCGCCCTCGTCGGCCGCCAGGGACGCGACCGCCTCGTCCACCGTCCCGGGGGCCATGTAGTCGAACAGAGCGGGTTTCATTCGGCGGCCTCGGCCAGGGTCTCCGCCCACCAGCCTTCGTCCGGGTCGCGCCAGCCGTCCGGCGCATCGAGCGCGCCGCGGGCGCGGGCCCGGGCTACGTAGCCGCCGCGGTCGAACATGGGCAGCGCGCCGCGCCGGGCCTGGCGCGCGGCGCGCAACGACCGGGTGGCGTCGGCGTCGACGCTCACCCGCGGACCGTCGCGCAGCACGGAGACGCCGTAATCGTCCCGCGCCGCGGCGTCGGAGACCAGCCCGCAGGCCACGTCGCGGGCGACGAGTTCGGGTTCGCGCATCAGCGGGTCGCCCCAACCGCCGCCGCCGGTGGTGCGGATGCGCACGACCGAGCCGGCGGCCACTTCGACGTTGTCGACCATGCCCGGCAGCTCGCGAACGCCGCCGTCGGCGTCCTCGACCGAGATCGCGTAGGTCGAACCCGGTCCGCCGCCGTTGACGCCGTAGGTGTTGACCAGGGCGCGATCGGCGTTGGACAGCAGGCGGCAGGGCCGGAGCGCCCGGATGCGCTTGTCGTAGCCGAACCCGCCGCGCCGCAGGCCGGCCCCGCCCGAGTCCCGGGCGAGGCCCAGCTTCTCGACCATCACCGGGTAGCGGGTTTCGGAGAACTCCGCCGGCAGGTTGCGCGAATTGGGCACGATATGCACCACGTCGGAGCCGTCGGCCCAGGGCCGCCCCGGCCCGCCGCCGCCCAGCACCTCGCGGAACAGGAAGAAGTCGCCGCCCGACTTGCCGCCATGCAGACCCCAGATACGGATGGTCTCGTGGTCGGCCGGCATGCGCCCGCCGGTCGCCTTGGAGAGCAGGGCGGCGAACACCCCGAGCGAGCGCAGCAGGATGAAGAAGCGCATCCCGGTCGCCTTGCCGAAGGTCGGCGTGACCAGCGTGCCCTTGTCGGGGAACTTCACGTCGATCACGTCGAGGACGCCCTCGTTCATGTCGATCTCGGCGGCGCGTTCGGGCGAGCGCGCGAGCGAGCGCAGCACCGGCCCCATCCATTTGCGGACGAACTTGCCGTCGGAATAGTCGATCGGCCAGTTGATCGGCCCCCTGGCCTCGGGACCGGTGCCGGTGAAGTCGAGGACGATCTTGTCGGCCGTCTTGGTCATGGTGACGCGCAGCGGATGGAGGCGGGGCGCGTCCACGCCGTCGTTCTCGATATAGTCCTCCCAGGCGTAGACGCCGTCCTGGATGCGCGGCAGCAGCTCGCGGCGGATGGTCTCGGCGCAGTTGGCGATCATCGCATCGAACGCGGCCTCGAGCATGTCGGGGCCGTAGCGTTCGGCGAGCGCCACCACCCGGTTGGAGCCCAACAAAGCGGCGCCGATCTCGGCGTCGAGATCGCCGCGCAGATGCTCGGACAGCCGCGAGTTGCGCTCGACGATGCGGAAGGCGGCCTCGTTCATCCGGCCGCGCTCGTAGAGCTTGATCGGCGGGATCACCAGCCCTTCGGTCCACATGTCCTCGGCATGGACGGGCAGGCTGCCGGGCACCGCCCCGCCCACGTCGTCATGATGGCCGAAGACCTGGCTGAAGCCGATCAGCCGGTCGCGGTGGAAGATCGGCAGCGTGCTGCACAGGTCGGGGATGTGGCCGATCCCGCCGGACGAGTTGTAGGGGTCGTTCCAGAAGAAGACGTCGCCGGGATGGACGTCGTCGGCGCCGAAATACTCGAACACCGGCTCGACCAGAGCCGAATAGGATCGGCCGGTGAGCTTGCGCCCCCTGGCGTCGAACAGAGCCACGCGATAGTCGTGCTGGTCGCGGATCATCGGCGACCGGGAGGTGCGCTCGACCGCGGCCTCGATCTCGAGTTCGGCCGACCGGATGGTGCCGGTGATGATCTCGAGCTCGATCGGCCCGAGGGTCCGGTTCTCGGCGTTGGTCGCGCTCATCTCGGCTTCTCCAGGACCAGGCTGCCGTAGCGGTCGACGGTTGCGCGCCAGCCCGCGGGCGCGACGGTGGTCGAGCCGTACTCCTCGACGATCGCGGGGCCGGCGACGACGGCCCCCGCCGACAGCGACTCGCGCCGCCAGACCGCGCAGTCGACCCAGCCCGAGGCGCGCCAGTAGACCGGCCGCCGGGCGACCGGCCCGGCGGCGTCGCGGCCGGCGCCGGGGGCGGCGTCGATGGGGCGGATGGCGGGACGGTGGACGCGGCCGGTCGCCTGGACCCGCAGGCTCACCAGCTCCACGTCCTGGCGTCCCTCGTAGTGGAAGCCGAACGTCCGTTCGTGCACGCCGTGGAAGGCGGACCACATGGTCCGGACGGCATCGGCGCCGGCCGGGATCGGCACCGGCACTTCGTGCCCCTCGCCGACATAGCGGACGTCGGCGCTGCGCGCGAGGTCGATGGCGTCGGCGGCGACGCCTTCGGCCATGATCTCGGCGCGGCCTTCGTCTTCGAGCGCCCGCCATAGCGCCTCGATCTCGTCGGCGTCGTGGGTCGACTGCTGGCGGACGCAGGTGCGCACGTAGTCGCGCTTCACGTCGGAGACGTGGAGGCCGAAGGCGGACAGGTTGCCCGGGTTGGGCGGGACGAGGGCGGCGGCGATGCCGAGGAAATCGGCGACCTCGGCGGCGAACAGCCCGCCGGCGCCGCCGAACGCGACCATGGCGTAGTCGCCGGGATCGAGCCCGCGCGTGGTGGTGACGCGGCGGATGCCGTGGACCTGATTGGCGGCGGCGATCTCGAGCACGCCGGCGGCGGCCTCCTCGGTGGGGAGGGACAGGGCGCGCCCCAGCCGGTCATAGGCGTCCCGCGCGGCGTCGGCATCGAGCATCAGCCCGCCGCCGATCAGCGCATCCGGCAGACGGCCCAGCACCAGCGCGGCGTCGGTCACCGTCGGCCTGTCGCCGCCGCGGCGATAGCAGATCGGGCCGGGGTCGGCGCCGGCGCTCTCGGGTCCCACCTTGAGCGCCCCGTAATCGTCGATCCAGGCGAGCGAGCCGCCGCCGGTGCCGACGGTCTCGATGTCGAGCATCGGGCATTTGACGGGGTAGTTCTCGATCAGCGCGGCGCTGGTGAGCTGCGGCGTGAGGCCGCGGACCAGCGACACGTCGGTGGAGGTGCCGCCCACGTCGAGGGTGAGGATGTCGTCGCGGGCCGACAGACGGGCCATGTGGGTGGCGCCGAGGACGCCGCCGGCGGGGCCCGAGACCAGCATGGTGACGGGCTTCTCGCCCGCGGTGCGGCTGGTGACGATGCCGCCGTTGGACTGCATGATCAGGAACGGAACGTCGCCCGAGCCCTCGGCGATGCGGGTTTCGGCATGAGCGAGATAGGTCTTGCAATAGGGCTTCACCATGACGTCGATCAAGGTGGTCATGGCGCGCTCGTACTCGCGGTATTCGGGCAGCACGACCGAGGACAGCGACACGTGGACGTCGGGATGCCGCGCCGCGACGATGGCGCCGACCGCCCGTTCGTGGGCCGGGTTGGCGTAGGCGTGCAGCAGGCAGACCGCGAGCCGGCGGACGCCCAGCGCCACCAGCTCGTCCACCGCCAGGGCGGCGCCGTCGGGGTCGAGCGCCTCGTGCTCGGCGCCGTCATGGCGCATCCGGCCGGCGACCTCGCGGACCAGATGCAGCGGCACCAGCCGGCGCGGCTTGACCCAGAAGAACGAGTTTCCGTAGCCGTCGGGGACCGACTGGCGGGCGATCTCGATCATGTGGCGGAAGCCGGCGGTGACCAGCAGCCCCAGCCCCTCGAACTTGTGTTCGAGCACGGCGTTGGTGGCCGTCGTGGTGCCGTGCAGGATCTGGCTGACGTCGGCGCGCGCGCCGCCGGCGACGCGCAACGCCTCGTCGATCCCGTCGAGCAGCCCGAGGCTGGGATCGGCCGGCGTGCTGGGGGTCTTGATGGCGAACTGGTCGCCCGTGGACTCATCGAGCGCGATCACGTCGGTGAACGTGCCGCCGGTGTCGATGGCGATGCGGAGCGGCATGGCGGATCCGGCAGGGCGGGCGCAGCCCGTATACCGGCCGACGATATTGCGCCCCGCCGATGCGGTCAATTCGCGATCTTCCCGGCGGTGGCGCGCGGCCCCCGCGGCGGCTACGATGCGCAGCACGCAAGGCGGCGGCGGAGGCGATCATGGCGCGGAACGGCAAGGTCATCATCACCTGCGCGGTCACCGGGGCGATCCACACGCCCACCATGTCGCCGCACCTGCCGCTGACGCCGGACGAGATCGCCGCCCAGGCGATCGGGGCGGCGGAGGCCGGCGCATCGATCCTCCACCTCCATGCGCGCGACCCCGAGGACGGGCGGCCGACGCCCGATCCCGGCGTGTTCATGCAGTTCCTGCCGCGCATCAAGCAGAACACCGACGCGGTGATCAACGTGACGACCGGCGGCGGCCTGGGCATGACGGTCGAGGAACGCCTGGCCGCGGCTCTGGTCGCCAGGCCCGAGGTCGCCTCGCTCAACATGGGCTCGATGAATTTCGGCATCTTCCCCGCCGCCGACCGGTTCTCCGACTGGAAGCACGACTGGGAAGAGCCGTATCTGCGCGGGACCGACGACTTCATCTTCCGCAACACCTTCCGCGACATCGAGCGCATCCTGCGGGAGCTCGGCGAGGCGCACGGCACGCGCTTCGAGTTCGAGTGCTACGACGTGGGGCATCTGTACAACCTCGCGCATTTTCTCGACCGCGGCCTGGTCAAGCCGCCGATGCTGGTGCAGACCATCTTCGGCATCCTGGGCGGCATCGGCCCGGACAAGGAAAATCTGCTGTTCATGAAGCAGACCGCCGACCGGCTGTTCGGCGACGACTACGAATGGTCGATCCTGGGCGCCGGCCGGCACCAGATGAGCCTGTGCACGATGGGCGCGATGATGGGCGGCAACGTGCGGGTGGGCCTCGAGGACAGCCTGTTCGCCGGCAAAGGAAGGCTCGCCGCGAGCAACGCCGAGCAGGTCGCCAAGATCCGGCGCATCGTCGAAGAACTGTCGCTCGAAGTCGCGAGCCCGGCCGAGGCGCGCGCCCGGCTCGACCTCAAGGGCGGCGACCGGGTGGGCTTCTGAGGCGGGTCAGCCGAGCCAGCGCGCCAGATTCTCGCCGACGAAGGCGTCGTCGGCGAGTTCGGGCCAGGCGGCCCGGACGCGGTCGATCTCCGCCGCCTGGCCCGGGCTCAACCCTTCCGCCGGGTCGAGGCACCAGATCCCCGCCAGGAGCCCCTGGCGGCGGAGCGCCTCGTGGCAGCCGGCGATGCAGCCGCGGAAGCCGTTGGCGGCGTCGAACAGGGCGTGGTTGCACGCGGTGACGCGCGAGTCGAGGGCGAGCAGATCCTCGTCCGCGACGCCGGAAGCGACCGCGCGATGGATGCGGTCCAGAAGCCCCACCGCGGCCCGGGTCCATACGCTCCAATGGCCCAGCAGGCCGCCTCGCATGCGGATGCGGACATGGCCGCCGTCGTCGCGGGCGAGGTCGAAAGGCGCCAGCAGGTCGAGCACGATATGGTCGTCGTTGCCGGTATAGACGGCGATCCGGTCCTCGGCGCGCGCCTCGACGACGCCCCGCAGCACGTCCAGCGTGCGGTAGCGATCGAACGGCGCGGCTTTGATCGCGACCACGTTGTCGATCGCGGCGAAGCGGCGCCAGAAGGAGGCGGGCAGCGCGACGCCGCCGACCGCGGGCTGGAGGTAGAAGCCGATCAGCGGGATCTCGTCGGCGACGCGCCGGCAGTGGTCGACGATCCGGTCCTCGGCGGCTCCGCGCATGGCGGCGAGACTCAGCAGCCCGGCGTGATAGCCGAGCGAGACCGCGGTCCTGGCCTCGCCGACCGCCTGTGCGGTGGGGCCGATCAGCCCGGCGATGCGGACCACCGGCCGGTCCGCCCAGTCGTCGATCGTCGCCGCGGCGAGTTCGAGCACCGGGCCGTAGAGGCCCGCCTCGCGGATGGCGAACTGCGTCGTATGGACGCCGACCGCGAGCCCGCCGGCGCCGGCGTCGAGATAGTAGCGGGACAGCGCGCGCTGGCGCCGCGCGTCGAGCCGGCGGCCGGCGTCGAGCGCCAGCGGATGCGCCGGGATGACGGCGCCGCGACGGAGTATCTCGAGGATGCCGGCCGGAATGTCGCCGCGATGAAGCCCCATGGCGGCGATTGAGCCAAACCGGCGTCCGCGGGTCAACCGCAGGGGGTTGGACCGCGCCGCGGTGGTCGGGGTAAGAAATGCGGGGTAGGATGGCGCACGGCCAGCGGAGGCGCCGGCGTTGCGCGACGACCGCCCGATCATCTACCCGCCGCATCCCAACCCGCGCCGGCCGCGCCTGGCGCTGCCGCCGGACAGCTGCGACGCGCATTTCCACGTCTTCGGGCCGCCGTCCCGGTTTCCTTATGCGGAGACGCGGGTCTACACGCCGCCGGCGGCGCCGGTGGAGCATTACTTCAACCTGATGGAGGTGTTGGGCATCGGGCGCGGCGTGGTCGTCCAGCCCAACGCGCACGGGCTCGACAACGCTGCGTCGCTGGACGCGATCGCGCGGGCGGGCGGGCGCTTCCGGGGCGTCGCGCGGCTCGACGACAGCGTCGACGAGGCCGAGATCGAGCGGCTGCACGCGGCCGGGTTCCGGGGCGTCCGGTTCAACATGATCGCGGCCGACGGCGGCGGCGTCGATCCGGCGATGTTCGCGCGGGTGATCGCGCGCATCCGCCCGTTCGGATGGTCGGTCACCTTCCATGCGATGCCGCCCGATCTGGCGGCGCATGCCGACTGGTTGCGGGCGATCGAAATCCCGGTCGTCATCGACCATTTCGGGCGGGTGAGCTTCGCCGAGGGCGTCGGGCAGCAGCCGTTCCGCGTGCTGCTCGAACTGCTGCGCGAGGCGCATGTGTGGGTCAAGATCAGCTGCGCCGAGCGCTTGAGCGCGACGGGAGCGCCCTATCACGACGCGATCCCGTTCGCCCGCGCCATTCTCGACCTCGCCCCCGAGCGCACGCTGTGGGGCACGGACTGGCCGCACTCGCAGCGCTACCGGCCGGGGCGGCAACCCGACGACGGCGATCTGGTCGACCTGCTGGAACTCATGGTCCCGGACGAGGCGCTGCGCCGGGCGATCCTGGTGGACAACCCGGCCCGCCTGTTCGGCTTCGACGACCGCCCCGCCGGCTGACGGGGCGGCGGCGCTCTTGCAGGGTGCGCGGGCGCGCCCGACGCGGTAGGCTCGCGGCCTTTCGCGGCAGGAGGCGCCGATGGGCGGCAAGGGGATCGGCGCGTCGTTGCGGCGCAAGGAAGACGACCGGTATCTGCGCGGGCAGGGCGAGTTCGTAGGCGACATCCGGCTCGACCGGATGCTCGAGGCCGCCTTCGTCCGGAGCCCCGTCGCCCATGGCCGCATCCGCGCCGTGGACAAGCCGGCGGGCGCGGAGGACCGGGTCTTCGCCGCGCCCGACCTGGTGGGGGTGCGGCCGATCCGCGCGGTCTCGACATCGCCCGCGTTCAAGGCCTCGGACTGGTACGCCCTGGCGACCGACAAGGTGCGCTTCGCCGGCGAATGCGTCGCCGTGTGCGTGGGCGACACCCGGGCCGAGGCCGAGGACCTCGCCGAGCGGGTCGCGCTCGACATCGCCGAACTGCCCGCGGTCGCCGACATGCTCGTCGGGCGCGCGGCCGGAGCGCCGCTGGTCCATGACGGGTGGGCCGACAACATCGCCTTCGAGACCGCGCGCGACGACGAGGCGGACGCGGCGGCGGCCCGGGCCGCGGTGACGGTGCGGCGCGAATTCCGCACCGCGCGCCAAGCCATGGCGCCGATGGAGGGCAAGGCGGTCCTCGCCCGTTGGGACCGGCGGCAGGACCAGCTGATCTGCCATACGGCGACCCAGGCCCCGCATATGATCCGCTCCGGGCTCGCCGAGGCGCTCGGCCTCGCCGAGCGGCAGGTGCGCGTGATCCCGCCCGACGTGGGCGGCGGATTCGGCTACAAGAACCCGCTCCACCCCGAGGAGATCGCGGTCTGCTGGCTGGCGATGCGGCTCGGCCGGCCGGTGCGCTGGACCGAGGACCGCTACGAGCATCTGTCGGCCGGGGCGAATGCGCGCGAGCATCATTACGATCTGACCCTCCATGCCGACGAACGGGGGCGGATCCTGGCCCTCGACGCCGTAGTCACCATCGACGCCGGGGCCTATTCGGTCTGGCCGAACACGTCTACCGTCGAGGGCGCGATGGCCGGCGGCATCCTGCCCGGTCCCTATCGCATCGACTGCTACCGCATGAAGACCTTTACGGTGGCGACCAACAAGCCGCCGATCTGCCCCTATCGCAGCGTCGCCCGGACGGGCGCGTCCTTCGCCATGGACCTGGCCCTCGATGCGCTGGCGCGCGCGGTCGGGCGCGAGGCGTTCGACGTGCGTATGGAGAACCTGATCCCGGCCGCCGCCCTCCCCTATGTCAACGTCACCGGCAAGCATTACGACAGCGGCGACTATCCGGAGAGCCTGCGCCGGGCCGCCGACCGGATCGGCCTCGCCGGCGTCCGCGAACGCCAGCGGCGCGGCGAGCCGGATGGACGGCTGATCGGCGTCGGCTTCTCGACCTTCGTCGAGCAGACGGCGCACGGCACGTCGGTGTTCGAGACCTGGGGGCTGCCGATGGTGCCGGGGTTCGAGCAGGCGACGGCGCGGCTCACCCCGGACGGCGGGCTCGAACTCCGCATCGGGGCGCAGAGCCACGGCCAGGGGATGGAGACCACCATGGCGCAGGTCGCCAACGAGGTGCTGGGCATCGACCCGGCGGCGGTGAGCCTGGTCCACGGCGACACCGCGCTCACCCCCTATTCGATCGGGACCATCGCCTCGCGCTGCATGGTCATGTCGGGCGGCGCGGTGGCGCGCGCCTGCCGGGCGCTGGCCGGGCGGCTCGCCCGCATCGGAGCGCATCTGTTGCAGGCCGACCCCGGCCAGGTCGAGGTCCGGGGCGGCGAGGTCGTCGGGCCGGCGGGGGCGGTCGATTTCGCCGAGATCGGCCGGGTCTGGTACCTCCATCCGGAAGAGCTCCCGGCCGACGTGGACCGCGGCGGCGTCGAGGTCACGACCGGCTATCGCCCCGAGCCCGACAGCGGCGCGTTCGCCTATGCGACCACCGCGGCGGTGGTCGCGGTCGATCCCGAGCTGGGCGCGGTCGAACTGCTGGACTACGTCGCGGTCGAGGATTGCGGGCGCATGGTCAACCCGATGATCGTCGCCGGCCAGATCATCGGCGGGTCGGTGCAGGGCATCGGCACCGCCCTCTACGAGGAGATGCCCTATTCGGACAGCGGGCAACCGCTGGCCACCACCTTCCTCGACTACAAGATGCCGGGCCCGTTCGAACTGCCGCCGATCCGGGTGGAGCATATGGAGACGCCCTCGCCCTTCACCGAATACGGCATCAAGGGGGTGGGCGAAAGCGGCGCGATCTCGCCCCCGGCGACGATCGCCAACGCGGTCAACGACGCGCTGCGCCCCCTCGGCGCAGAGCTCCGCGAGGCGCCGATGACCCGTCGTCGCGTGCTGGCCGCCATCGAACGCGCGCAGACCGGATAGACGGCGGCGCGGCGGTCCGACGGGGAATCCCGATCGACCTGCGGCGAGCTGGCGCCCCGCGGCTCCCCCCGGGGTGCGGAGGCGCGGTCGGGGCGCTATCCTCCTCACCCCGGGGCGCAGGAGGGTGAGTAGCCGACGATGAAACCAGCGGCGTTCGATTACGAGAGGCCAAACGAGCTGGCGGCGGCGGTCGAGTTGCTCGCCGGCGCGGGCGATGGAGGGCGGGTGTTGGCCGGCGGCCAGTCGCTGGCGCCGATGATGAATCTGCGGCTCGCCCGGCCGTCGCTCCTGGTGGATCTCGGCGCGATCGCCGCGCTGCGGAACTGCGAGCGGCGCGACGGCGGGGTCGTCATCGGCGCGATGACCACCCACGCCATGATCGAGGATGGCGCGGCTCCGGATCCGACCGGCGGCATGCTGCGCCGGGTCGCGGCCGGCATCGCCTATCGCGCGGTCCGCAACCGCGGCACGGTCGGCGGCAGCCTGGCGCATGTCGATCCGGGCGGCGACTGGCCGACGGCGATGTTCGCCCTGGGCGCGGAAGTCGAGGTCCGGGGCGCGTCCGGGGAGCGCCGTATCCCGATCGACGAGCTGTTCGCTGGCCCGTTCGCGACGACCCTGGAGCCGGCCGAGATACTGACCGGGGTGGAGGCGCCCGAACTCTCGGCGGCGGCGCGCTGGGGCTATTACAAGGTGGTCGGCAAGGCTGGCGACCTGGCGGATTCGATCGGCGCCGCAGTGTTCGACCCCGGCCGCGGGATCCGGCGGGTGGCCCTCGGCGGCGGCGACCGACCGCCGCTCCTGCTGGCGGGTCTGTCGGCGCGTCTCGACGGGTTCGCCGACGGTGGGCCGGACCCGGCCGAGGCGCTCGCCGCGGTCGGCGAGGCGAGACCCGATCTCGACTCGATCGACCGCCGTATCCACGCCGCCGCGGTCCGCCGCGCCGTGGCGCAGGCGTTCGCGCGCCGATAGCGGGGCGCAGCGTGACCGTCCGGGACGACGGCCGGCTTCCCGAACGCTTCGCCGACGTCGACGCGCTCGAGGAGTTCATGACCCGGCCGGGATCGGAGCTGATCGCCGATCTGGCTGCGGTCGAGGGCGACATCCTGATCCTGGGCGTCGGCGGCAAGATGGGGCCGACGCTCGCCCGGCTGGCCAAGCGCGCCGCGCCGGGGAAGCGAATCGTCGGCGTGGCGCGCTTTTCCCAACCCGGATTGCGCGAACGCCTCGAAGCCCAGGGCGTGGAGACGCTCGCCTGCGACCTGCTCGACCGCGCCGCGGTGAGCCGGCTGCCGCTCCTCCCGAACGTGGTGTTCCTGGCCGGGCGGAAATTCGGCGCCCAAGGCGACCTCGGCCTCACCTGGGCGATGAACGTCCATGCGCCGGCGGGCGTCGCCGAAACCTTTCGGGAAAGCCGGCTGGTGGCCCTCTCGACCGGCAACGTCTACCCGTTCGTGGAGGCGGCGGGCGGCGGGGCGGTCGAGGCGACGCCGCCGGCGCCCGTCGGCGAATACGCGCAGTCCTGCCTGGGCCGCGAGCGCATGTTCGGCTATTTCTCCGCCCTTCACGGCACGCCGGGACGGCTGATCCGGCTCAACTACGCCATCGACATGCGCTACGGCGTGCTGTGGGACGTGGCCGACAAGGTGCGCCGCGGCGAGCCGATCGACGTCACCGCCGGCCATGTCAACGTCATCTGGCAGGGCGACGCCAACAGCTGCGTGCTGCGCTGCCTCGGTCGTTGCACCGACCCGACCTCGCCGCTCAACGTCACCGGCCCCGAGACGATCGCCATCCGGTCGCTGGCGCAGTCCTTCGGCGAACGCCTGGGCCGGCGGCCCGAGATCCTGGGCGTCGAGTCGCCGGAGGCGTGGCTCGCCAATGCCGGCGAATGCGCCCGGCTGTTCGGCTATCCCGGGGTCCCGCTCCACAAGATGGTCGATTGGGTGGCCGACTGGGTGGCGCGCGACATGCCGAATTACGGCAAGCCGACGGCCTATGACAGCCGCGACGGATCCTTTTGACGGGCTCCGGCTGCGGGCGCTCGGGCGCCGGGATGCGGAGCGCGGAGCGGCGCTGTCGGCGGCGGTCGGCTGGAACCAGAACCGGGCCGACTGGGCGTATATGCTCGCCAACGGCGCGGGCTTCGGCTGCGCCGATCGGGACGGGGCGCTGATCGCGAGCGCGATGTCGCTGCCCTATGGCGGCTTCGCCTGGGTGTGCATGGTTCTGGTGCGGTCGGACTACCGCCGCCGCGGGCTGGCCACGGCGTTGACGCGCCGCGTGATCGACGGGTTGCAGGCGCAGGGCGTCGTCGCCGGCCTCGACGCGACGCCGGCGGGCCGGGAGGTGTATCTCCGGCTGGGCTTCCAGGACGTATACGGCTTGCGGCGGCTATGGGCCGAACGGGTGGCGGCGCCCGATGGCGCAGGCGATCCCCGCCTGCGCATCGCGCCGATGACCGCGGACGATCTCGCCCGGGTCGCCGCCTATGACGCCGGGGCCTTCGGCGGCGACCGCGCCGCCCTGCTGGCCGATCTCCTGGCGCGCCGGCCCGACCGCGCATTCGTGGCGCGGAGCGGATCGGGGCTCGTCGGCTACGCGATGGCGCGCGAGGGGCGCGAGGCGACCCAGATCGGGCCGGTCGTCGCAGAGGAGGCTGCGGTCGCGGTCGCGGTCGCGAGGCGGGCGCTGGCCGGGCTCGAGGGACGGGCGGTGATCGACGCGATGGACTACCAGACGCCGTTCGCCGCCTGGCTCGAGAGCGCCGGGTTCGCCTTTCAGCGGCCGTATACGCGCATGCTGCTGGGGCGCGCGGCCCCGTTCGACCGCAAGGAGCGCATGTTCGCGCCCGCGGGCCCCGAGCTGGGGTGAAGAACCCGGTGTAGCCGAGCGGAATCTTTGGATTCCAGGGCCGAAATGAGACTATTTGAGATATAGCGAGATATTGTGAGATTTCAGGGCGGTTGGGGGCGGGGGATGGCGGGCGGAAGCCGCAGGACGATGCGCCGGGCCGCATCGCGACCTTCCGCCGCGGCGGTCGGGAGGCCAAGCGGCCCGCCTTGGCGCGTCGAGGCGCCAGGGCGGGCCGCGGCCGCTCAACGCCAGCCGGCGCGGTCGAAGATGCGCACCGCCTCGGCGTTGTTGTCGCCGAGGATCTTCAGCGGGATACGGTCGATGGCGAACGATCCCATCGACCGGACGATCGGCGAGACCTCGACGCCCGGCTTGACCGGGATTTCGTGGACGACCTCGGCGTAGATCCGCTGCGCCCGGTCGCCGGCCAGGAATTCGAGCAGCTTGCGCGCTTCGGCCGGGTTCTTCGAACTCCGGGTGACGCCGGCCCCGCTGACGTTGACATGGACGCCACCGCCGTCGAGGGCGAGCCAGACCGGCTTCACCTTGGCGACGACCTCGCGGTCGCGCTCCTTCTTCGAGGCGAGGAGGCGCGCATAGTAGTAGTGGTTGGCGATCGCGATGTCGCCGGCCCCGGCGGCGACGCCCCGGATCTGGTCGGTATCGCCGCCCTGGGGCCGGCGCGCCATGTTGGCGACCACGCCGCGCGCCCAGTCCTCGGCCTTGGCCGCGCCGAGATGGTGGATCAACGCGGCGAGGAGCGACTGGTTGTAGATGTTGCTGGAAGAGCGCGCCAGCAGCCGGCCGCGCCATCCGGGATCGGCCAGCCCTTCGTAGGTCGAGAGCTTGGCCGGATCGACCCGGTCCACGGCGTAGAAGACGGTCCGCGCGCGGAGGCCGAGGCCGAACCAGTAGCCCTCCGGGTCCCGGAAACGGGCCGGCACGGCCTGTTCGAGAACCGGCGAACGGATCGGTTGCAGCAGCCCCATCGACTTCGCCCGCACCAGCCGCCCGGCATCGACGGTGAACAGGACGTCGGCGGGGCTGTTCATGCCCTCGCTCTTGAGCCGTTGGGCGAGCGCATCCGCCGATCCCGTGACCAGGTTGTAGCGAATGCCCGTCTCGCCGGCGAACGCGTCGAGCTGGGGCTTGATCAGATGCTCCTTGCGATAGGAATAGACGTTGATCTCGGCGGCGATGGCCGGCAGTCCGGCCAGGACGCCCGCGAGGCAGAGTCCCGCGACCCTCGCCGTCCGATACGTGAAGGTCCGTCGCATGGTTGGCCTCCTTCCCGATTGCTTTTGCGAATGAGTAGCATTTGCAAAAATACCGGCCCCGCCCGCCCGAGTCAACTTCGAGCGTCGCAACGTCGGTTTTTCCATCCCGTTCCGTTGCGGGCTTCGCTCCGGCATAGTGCGGCGCGACGACGGGAGGGAGGATCGCCATGGTCAGGTTCGGAGTGGGGCAACCGGTGCCGCGCAGCGAGGATCCGCGCCTGTTGCGGGGCGAGGGGAGGTATGTCGACGATCTCTCGCTGCCCGGCCAAGCATACGGCCACGTGCTGCGGTCTCCCCACGCCCATGCCCGGGTGGACGCCGTCCGCGCGGAGGCGGCGCGGACGGCGCCGGGCGTGCTGCTGGTTCTCACCGGGGCCGACATCGAGGCCGAGGGAATCGCCGGCATTCCGAGCTTCCATCCGCCGATGGCGTTCGGCGCGCCGCCGCCGTCCTGCATGCCGCTGCACCCCATCCTGGCGCGGGATCGGGTGCGCCACGTCGGCGATCCGGTGGCTTACGTCGTCGCCGAGACGCCGGACCGAGCCAGGGATGCGGTCGAATCGATCGAGGTCGACTACACGCCGCTGCCGGCCGTGGTCGAGACCGGGCGCGCGACCGCAGCCGACGCCCCCCGGGTCTGGGACGATGCCGAGCGCAACGTCTGGTTCACCATCGAGCGGGGCGACAAGGCGGCGACGGACGCCGCCTTCGCCCGGGCCGCGCATGTGACGCGGCGCAAGCTGGTCAACAACCGGCTCGCCTGCAACGCCATGGAGCCGCGCTCGACGCTGATCGAGTACGCGCCGGCGACGGACCACGCGACGATCCATACCGAGAGCCAGACGCCCCACGCCATGCGCGCCCTCTTCGGCAAGGTGTTCGACAGGCCGGAAAAGAATTTCCGCGTCGTCAGCCCCGACGTGGGCGGCGGTTTCGGGATGAAGAGCAACCTGTTCCCCGAGGACGCGCTGTGCTTCCTCGCCGCCCGGCGGCTGCGCCGGCCGGTCAAATGGACGGCCGATCGCACCGAAAGCCTGCTGGCCGACGCCCAGGCGCGGGACGCGGTGAGCGACGCCGAGATCGCCCTCGACGCCGACCACCGGGTGACCGGGCTACGGGTCGAGACCGACCATGCGGTGGGCGCCTATCTCAGCGACACGGCCCCGGTGCCGGTCGGGCTCGGCTCGAAGATGTATGTCGGCGTGTACGACTTCGCCGCGGCCTATATCCGCGTCAACGCGGTGTTCACCCATACGACCTTCCTGGGGCCGTATCGCGGGGCGGGGCGACCGGAATCGATCTATGTGGTCGAGCGGATGGTCGACGCCGCGGCGCGCGAGCTCGGCCTCGACCCGGTGGAGCTGCGGCGGCGGAACTTCATTCCCGAACGCTCGATGCCGTTCGAGACCAAGCTGGAGACGATCTACGATTCGGGCGCCTTCGACAAGGCGACCGGCATGGCGGCGGCGCTCGCGGACCGGGACGGTTTCGCCCGCCGACGCGCGGACAGCGCGGCGCGCGGGCTGCGGCGCGGCCTGGGCGTCACCTATTTCATCGAGCTCGCCGCGCCGTTCAACGACCGGATGACGCTCCATTTCGACGAGAGCGGCGGCGTTACGGTCGGCGCCGGGACCCACAGCCACGGTCAAGGCCACGAGACCGTCTACGCCCAGATGGCGGCGGAGTGGCTGGGCGTGCCCTTCGAGAGCGTGCGTCTGGTCCAGGGCGACACCGACGCCGTCGCCTATGGGCGCGGCACCTACGGCTCGCGGTCGATGACCATCGGCGGCTCGGCGCTGAAGGCGGCCGCCGACCAAGTCGTCGCCAAGGCCAGGCGGATGGCGGCGCATCTGCTCGAGGCTGCGGAGGAGGACGTCGAGTTCGCGGCCGGGACCTTCACCGTCGCCGGCACCGACAAGGCCATCGGCATCACGGACGTCGCCAAGGCGTCGTTCATGCCGGTGGGGTGGCCGCCCGAGTTCGGCATCGGACTCGAGGCCGCGGGGACCTACACGCCCGCGAGCGCCGGCAACTTCCCCAACGGTTGCCATATCTGCGAGGTCGAGGTGGATCCCGAGACCGGCCGGGCCGAGATCCTACGCTATACCGGCGTCGACGATTCGGGCGTGATCGTCAACCCGCTGCTGTTCGCCGGGCAGATTCACGGCGGCATCGCCCAGGGCATCGGCCAAGCGCTGTGCGAGGAGCTGGCGTTCGACGCCGAGACCGGCCAGATCCGGTCGGGAACGTTCCTGGACTACTGCATGCCGCGCGCCGGCGACATGCCGTCCTTCGCCCTCGACCACATCGAACTGCCCTGCCCGACCAACCCGCTGGGGGTCAAGGGCGCGGGCGAATCGGGAACGGTGGCGGCGGTCCCGGTCGTGGTCCATGCGATCCTGGACGCGCTCGCTGCGGACGGCGTGACCCATATCGACCCGCCGACGACGCCGCACCGGGTCTGGCGGGCGATCCAGACGGCGCGGGCGAACCCGGCGGCGCGATGAAAACGCGATAAGCGCCGGCGACGGCCCGCCCGTTCGATCCACGACTGCGACGTCGACCGCGACCGCGATGGCCCGCCGCGCCGAACGCTCTACGATGCGCCAGGATGCGCGCCGGGCCGGGCTTCGTCCGCCCCCACTTGCGGGGCGATAAGCTCGCCAGCGCCGGGCCGGTCGCTTCGATCCGCCTTCAATGTCACCCCGGCCCTAGGGCGGGGGGTACAATCAATTCTGGAAATTTGCGCACGCTCTACCGCGCCTAGCTTCAACGTCACCCCGGCCCTAGGGCGGGGGATACAGGCCTCGTCGAGCCACTGGCATTCGTACTCCTGGCGCCAGCTTCAACGGCACCCCGGCCCTAGGGGCGGGGGATATATCATCTTCATCATTCGATCCGGGCGCATCAAGGGTTGTTTCCGTCAGCCCGCGACCGCGACCGGCCCGCTTCGATCCGCGACCGCAACGGCGATGCAGTCTTACTTGAACCGGGCTTCGTTCAACCGCCAGTAGACCTTGGTTCCCTGCAACGCCTCGTTCATCTTCGCATAATCAAAGGGAATAAAGCCGGCTTCGTCGCGCGCGGCGATATCCGCGCCGGCTTCGATCAACGCCGCAATCACCGCAGGGTTGGGGTTCTTCAACGCCGCCGCATGAAGCGGCGTCATGCCGCCTTCGATGCGCTCGGCGATATCCGCGCCGGCTTCGATCAACGCCGCAATCACCGCAGGGTTGGGGTTCTCCAACGCCGCCGCATGAAGCGGCGTTCCGCCGGCTTCGGCGCGCGCGGCGATATCCGCGCCGCCTTTGAGCAACGCCGCAATCACCGCAAGGTCGGGGTTCTTCCTCGCCGCCCGATGAAGCGGCGTCCAACGGGCGTTGTCGCGCGCGGCGATATCCGCGCCGGCTTCGATCAACGCCGCAATCACCGCAGGGTCGGGGTTCAGCTGCGCCGCCGCATGAAGCGGCGTTCCGCCGGCTTCGTCGCGCGCGTCGATATTCGCGCCGCCTTTGAGCAACGCCGCAATCACCGCAAGGTCGGGGTTCTTCAACAAAGCGGCCGCCCGATGAAGCGGCGTCCAACCGTCGTTGTCGCGCGCCCCGATATCCGCGCCGCCTTTGAGCAACGCCGCAATCACCGCAGGCTCGCCGCGGCGACGGCGGGGTTTCCCTTCGGCTGCATGATGAAGCGGCGTCATGCCGGCTTTGGTGCGCGCGGCGATATCCGCGCCGGCTTCGATCAACGCCGCACTCACCGCAGGGTTGAGGTTCTTCAACGCCGCCAAATGAAGCGGCGTCATGCCGGCTTTGGTGCGCGCGGCGATATCCGCGCCGGCTTCGATCAACGCCGCACTCACCGCAAGATAGGGGTTCTGCAACGCCGCCGTATGGAGCGGCGTTGCGCCGGCGTTGTTGCGCGCCTCGATATCCGCGCCGCCTTTGAGCAACGCCGCAATCACCGCAGGGTTGGGGTTTTTCCCCGCCGCCAAATGAAGCGGCGTCCAACCGGCTTTGGTGCGCGCGGCGATATCCGCGCCGGCTTCGATCAACGCCGCAATCGCTTCTGGTTTGGGGTTCTTCATCGCCGCCCAATGAAGCGGCGTCCAGCCGCTTTCGGCGCGCGCGCCGGGGGCCGCCCATGTCGCCAGCATCAATGCGACCATGGCCAAAGCGAATGTCGGCATCCGCAACGGCTTCCTCATGCAAACCTCCCAATGTCCATTGCAACCATGACCGCGACGGCGCGCCGGCATCCGCGACATTCATTCGATCCGAAGGCGAACGACGCGCTTGAGTTCGGTATCGGCGCGCCGGATCAAGCGGCGCGCGTCATGCGCCAACTGGTCGCGACTGATTGACTGGCCTTCGATTTGGCGCGCCGCGGCCAGCCGCTCGTTGGCGCGCGCAACAAGATCGGCCGCTTCCGCGACCGGATCGGCGGCGCGCCCGGCCCAGCCTTTCATCCCGATATGCTTCATCGTCAACTCCTACTCGCTACATAGCGAATAGCGCACTAGGCGCGGGCGCATCAAGGGCTTGCGCGGCCGGCCCGCATCCGCGATGGCCTGTTTGCATCGCGCCCGTGTTTGTCTCTTGTGGGAAACAAACAAGACAAACACGGGCCGGCGACCATGAACGGGCCGGGCCGGGCCGGGCCGTTGACCAAGTGAAGTGTCCCTATCGTCCGCCCCCACTTTGCGGGGCGATCAAACCTATTCGCGCCGAAGCACCCGGCTTCCGATCCTTTCATCCGCCCCCACTTGCGGGGCGATCAAACCCGCCCGGCCCGGCCGCCCAACCACCAGTTTCCCGATGGCTTGATCCCGAGGCGCTTTGCGGGGCGATCAAACCGGCCCGGCGCGCCAGCGTTGAGTTCCGACGCGCTTTCGCGCGGGCGCAAGGGACAATCGAGGCTTGGTCACTCGTACCAACCGGCCCGCCGGCCGCCATCGTATGGACGGCCAAGCCCGTTCGCAATCAGCAACGCCGCAAGCGGGCGCCCGTCAATGTCTATGTCCGCGACCACGCGGCCGCCATACCGGCCCCATTTCGGATTGCGTATGGCGATTGCGCGCGCTTGCGCAACGGCGGCTTGAACGAACGCGGTTGCGGGCCGGCCCGCGCGCCGTTCGGCATCGCATTTCGGACGATGCGTTTCTGGCGTATCGACGCCACGAATACGGACGGATAGACGCGCCAAGGATGCCGGCATATCCGCCCGCGCATCCACTTTGAGCGTATCGCCATCCACAACGCGGATGACTGGCCATCGGTATTCGTCGGCCCGCGCCGGCGACGCGACCGCCCGCGCGTCAACCCCGTATATGTCACAAGTGTGATCCTGCGTGGGACATAGCGGCGCGCGCGTCAACCCCGTATCCCGCGACCGCGGCGGCCAGCCGCGCCGAACGCTCTACGACGCGCAGGATGCGCGCCGGGCCGGGCCGGGCAAAGAGAAGGGGCGCCCCGGGGCGCCCCTTCGCGAGCGGAGCGGGGACCCGCTCCGGTCAGAAGTCCATGTCGCCCATGCCGCCGCCGGCGCCCGGCGGCATCATCGGCTCCTTCTTCTCCGGCTTCTCCGCGACCATCGCCTCGGTGGTGATGAGCAGGCCCGCGACCGAAGCCGCGTCCTGCAGGGCGACCCGAACCACCTTGGTCGGGTCGATCACCCCGGCCTTGACCATGTCGCAATACTGCTCGGACTGGGCGTTGAAGCCCCAGTGCTGGTCCTTCTGTTCGAGCAGCTTGCCGACCACGACGGCGCCGTCGACGCCGGCGTTCTCGGCGATCTGGCGGGTCGGGCGCTGCAACGCGCGGCGCACGATGTCCACGCCCATGCGCTGGTCGTCGTTGGCGGGCTTGAGGCGCTCCAGGATCCTGGTCGCATAGAGCAGCGCCACGCCGCCGCCGGCGACGATCCCCTCCTCGACCGCGGCGCGGGTCGCATGCATGGCGTCTTCGACCCGGTCCTTGCGCTCCTTCACCTCGACCTCGGTCGCGCCGCCGACATGGATGACGGCGACGCCGCCGGCGAGCTTGGCCAGACGCTCCTGGAGCTTCTCGCGGTCGTAGTCCGAGCTGGTCTCGTCGATCTGCGCCCGGATCTGGTTGCAGCGCCCCTGGATGTCGCTCTTTTTGCCGCCGCCGCCGACCACCGTGGTGTCGTCCTTGTTGATGACGATCTTCTTGGCCCGCCCCAGCATGTCGACGGTGACGTTCTCGAGCTTGATGCCGAGGTCCTCGCTGATGACCTGGCCCGAGGTCAGGATGGCGATGTCTTCGAGCATCGCCTTGCGACGGTCGCCGAAGCCCGGCGCCTTGACCGCGGCGACCTTGAGCCCGCCGCGCAGCTTGTTGACCACCAGCGTCGCCAGCGCCTCGCCTTCGATGTCCTCGGCGACGATCAGGAGGGGCTTGGCGGACTGGACGACCTTCTCCAGCACCGGCAGGAGGCCCTGGAGGTTCGACAGCTTCTTTTCGTGCAGCAGGATGCAGGCGTCCTCGAGCTCGACCTCCATCTTCTCGGCGTTGGTGATGAAGTAGGGGCTCAGATACCCGCGATCGAACTGCATGCCCTCGACGACGTCGAGTTCGGTGGAGAGGCTCTTCGCCTCCTCGGCGGTGATCACGCCTTCCTTGCCCACGGTCTCCATCGCGCGGGAGACGTAATCGCCGATCTCGCGGTCGCCATTGGCCGAGATGGTGCCGACCTGGGCGATCTCCTCGTTGGAGGTGATCTTGCGCGAGCGTTTCCTGAGTTCGCCCACGACCGAGTCGACCGCCAGATCGACGCCCCGCTTGAGGTCCATCGGGTTCATCCCGGCGGCGACGGCCTTGGCGCCCTCGCGGACGATCGCCTGGGTCAGCACCGTCGCCGTGGTGGTGCCGTCGCCGGCGAGGTCGCTGGTCTTGGAGGCGACCTCGCGCACCATCTGGGCGCCCATATTCTCGAACTTGTCCTTGAGCTCGATCTCCTTGGCGACGGTCACGCCGTCCTTGGAGACGCGCGGCGAGCCGAACGACTTGTCGAGGATGACGTTGCGCCCCTTGGGACCCAGCGTCACCTTGACCGCATCGGCGAGCATGTCGACGCCCCGGATCATCCGATCGCGGGCGTCGGCGGAGAATTTGATGTCCTTCGCAGCCATGTACTCGTTTCCTTTGGGATCAGGCGGCCTTCTTGCCGCGCTTGGCGCCCTCGAGGACGCCCATGATGTCCGATTCCTTCATGATGACGAGATCCTCGCCATCGACCTTGACTTCGGTGCCCGACCATTTGCCGTACAGCACCACGTCGCCGACCTTGACGTCGAGCGGACGCAGATTGCCGTTGTCGTCGCGGGCGCCCTGTCCGGCGGCCAGAATCTCGCCCTCCTGGGGCTTCTCCTTGGCCGTGTCCGGGATGATGATGCCGCCGATCGTGCGCTCGTCTTGCTCGATCGGCCGGATCAACACGCGATCATGTAGGGGGCGTAGCGTCATACCCTCTCCCTCCGCCAGTCTCTCGATGTGGAACGAAGATATCCGTTAGCACTCGAACTCGGCGAGTGCTAACAACGTCAATCTAGTCATTGCCGCGACGAATGCAAGGGGACGGTCGGGGAAAATTTCGGCCGGCGGCATGGCGCGCGCCGTGAAGCACAACCTCGAATACCGGCGCCCCGACGACAACCCGACCGAGATCGACCGGATCGTCGGCGCCGCGCCGTGGGGCGACCGGACGTTCCAGGATTTCGCCCTGCCCAAGCGCATCTCGCCGCCGGTCTTCTCGCGCTACGAGCCCGGTATGGCCTACGGACCGCATGTCGATACCCCGCCGATGGGGCGGCAGTCGGCGATCCGGGCCGACCTGGCCCCGACGCCGCTCCTCAGCGATCCGGCGAGCCAGGGCGGCGGCGAACAGGCGATCAAGCCGCCGGCGGGCGACGCCGCGGTCCATCCGGCGACCTTGCCGCATCACGTGACGCCGGCGACCGACGGGGCGCGGCCGACATGTGATCGGCGGCCCCCCGCGCCGTCAATAGGATCGGGTGAGGCCGCCGTCGATGCGGACGTTCTGCCCGGTGATGTAGCCGGCATCGTCCGACAGCAGGAAGGCGGCGGTGCGGCCCACCTCGTCGGCGGAGCCGTAGCGCCGGGCCGGGATGCCGGCGGCGATCGCGGGATCGGCCCCGTGCGTGTCGATGTATCCCGGCAGAACGTTGTTCATGCGGACGCCGCGGGGGGCGTATTCGTCGGCATAGAGCTTGGCGAACGCCGCGAGACCGGCGCGGAAGGTCGCGGAGACGGGGTAGTTCGGGCTGGGCTCCAGGGCGGCGTAGGTCGAGACGTTGACGATCGCGCCGCCGCCCTGGGCGATCATAATCGGCGTAACCAGCCGGGCCATGCGCACCACGCTCAACAGCACCATGTCGAGCCCGGCGATCCAGGCCTCGTCCTCGATCTCGAGCAGCGGCCCCTTGGGCGGGAAGCCGGCATTGTTGGCGACCGCGTCGATGCGTCCGTACGCCTCCATCGCCGTATCGACGGCGCGCCGGAGATCGGCGGGCTCGGCGACGGATCCGTTGACGCCGAGGCCGGACAGTTCGGTCGCCAGAGCTTCCGCCGAGCCGCCCGGCGACATCAGCACCAGCGCATAGCCGCGCGCGGCGAGCGCCCGCGCGATACCGGCGCCGATTCCCCTGCCGCCGGCGGTGACGATCGCAACGTTTCGCCCGGTCATTGCGATACCTCCTCCGTGTGGACGAAGCCGGCCGGGCGCCCGCCCGGTGACGGACGGGACCGGAACCGGCTACAATTCCGGCCCCCGGATGGGTGGCCGAGCGGTCGAAGGCGCCGGTCTTGAAAACCGGCAGGCGCGCGAGCGCCTCGTGGGTTCGAATCCCACCCCATCCGCCATGCCTTCGCGACGCGGTCAATACCCCGGAAAGTCTTCCTCCTCGAAGCCGTTTTCGACCAGCCGGACGAGCGCCGCCACGGCGGCGCCGGCGTCGGCCCCCGCGGCGGCGACGTCGAGGGTGGTCCCCTTGGCCGCGGCGAGCATGAGCAACCCCATGATCGACAGCGCCGAGACCTGCTGAGTCCCGGTTCCGACGGTGACGTCGGCGTCGAACCGCCCGGCGACCTTGGCGAGACGCGCGGCGGCGCGGGCGTGGAGCCCGCGATGGTTGACCACGGCGACGGATCGGCGAACCTGTCCGGCGGGAGCGCTCACGCCGGCTTGGCGCCCAGCAGGCTGGACGCGACGCTGATGTATTTGCGTCCCGCCTCCTGCGCCTTGTCTACCGCTTCGGCCAAGCCGTCGCTCGCGCGAACGCTCGCCAGCTTCACCAGCATCGGCAGGTTCACCCCGGCGATCACCTCGACCCGGGCCTCGTCCATCACCGAGATCGCGAGGTTGGACGGGGTGCCGCCGAACATGTCGGTCAGCAGGACGACGCCGCCGCCTCGGTCGACCTCGGCGATGCCGGCGAGGATGTCCCGCCGCCGCCGCTCCATGTCGTCGTTCGGGCCGATGCAGACCGTCGCGACCGCCTCCTGGGGGCCGACGACATGAACCAGGGCGGTGACGAGCTCGTCCGCCAGGCGGCCATGGGTGACGAGGACGAGGCCGATCACGAAAGGGTTCCGGTCAGGCCGAGCGCGCGTCGAGGGGCAGGTCGCGATGGGCGACGCCGACCCGCTCGCCCCGCGCGCGGAGCCAAGCGGCGAGACGTTCGGCGACGAACACCGACCGGTGCCGCCCGCCGGTGCAGCCCGCGGCGATCGTGAGGTAGCTCTTGCCCTCCCGCGCGTAGCGCGGCAAGGCGTGTTCAAGCATCCTGGCGACGTGTTCGAAGAACCCGGCGAACCCTTCGTCGGCGGCGACGAACGCGGCGACCGCTTCGTCGCGGCCGGTAAGCGCGCGCAGCGCCGGCCGGTAGTGCGGGTTGGCGAGAAACCGGACGTCGAGCACGATATCCGCCTCCGGGGGCAACCCCCGCCGGTAGGAGAACGACGTCACGAACACCGTGAGGCGGGCCGAGGCGTCGGGCGCGAAGTGACCCTGCAGGATGCGCTTGAGGTCGCCCAGCCGCAGGTTCGACGTATCGATAACGACATCCGCGCGATCGCGCAACGGCGTTACCAAGCGGCGCTCGCGGGCGATGCCGTCGGGCGGCGGCCGGTCGCCAGCCAGCGGATGGCGGCGGCGAGTCTCGCTGAAGCGGCGCTGGAGCACGTCGTCGCGACAGTCGAGGAACAGAAGCCGGACCTGGGCCGCCCGGTCGTCCGCCAGCTCCTCGACCCGGCGCAGGAAAGGCGCGACTTCGAAGTCGCGGGTGCGGATATCGACTCCGATCGAGAGGGCGCGGGCGGAACCGGCAGGCGGGCGGACCAAGCTCGCCAACAACGACAGCGGCAAGTTGTCGACCGCCTCGAAGCCGATATCCTCGAGCGCTTTGAGCGCCGCGGTCTTGCCAGCCCCGGACATGCCGGTGACCAGGAGGACGCGCTGGCGGACGACGACGCCGGGCGCCGCCGAGGCCTCCTCTCCCGGCGCCGGCGCCTCCTCCGCCCGGGCCGCCCCGGCGGCGCGCCGCTTTATCCCGTCCACCGCGAGCCGGAGTTTCGCCGGCGCCGACGGCTCGAAGGGCGAGAGGGCCATGCAGGGCAAGCCAATGCCGAGATAGTCGCGGCGGGACGGCTCGGGAAGGCGGTCGGGCAGACCCGAACCGACCAGATCGACCGCGAGGCGGAGCGTCGTCGACTCGATCCAGGCGACCTCGACGATGCCGACGCCGCGCACTTCGAGGCGGCCGCGCAGAGCCGCCGGCGCCGCGGCGCGGAGCGCGCCGCGCGCCGCCGTGAGCTCGACCTGATCGTCCGCCACCAGCCGGGCGCCGTCCTCGATCATGCGGAGCGCCAGGTCGGACTTGCCGCCGCCCGACGGGCCGCACAGGAGAACGCCGATGCCGGCGAAGTCGATGCAGGCGCCGTGAACGAGCGTCGTCATCGCACTATGCCGCAGGAAGCCTCACCGTGAAGCGCGCGCCGTCGATCCCGCCGTCGTCGGCATGCCGGTTCGCGGCGGCAATCACGCCGCCATGCGCCTCGACGATCTGCCGCGAGATGCTCAGCCCCAGCCCCGAATGGGCGCCGAACTTCTCGGTTTCCGGGCGTTCGCTATAGAACCGCTCGAAGACAGTGTCCAGCTTGTCGCCGGGAAGACCGGGACCGTCGTCGTCAACGTCGATCTCAACGGCGCCGCCCGCGCGCCGTATCGCCAAACGAACCCCGCCACCGGGCGGGCTGAACGAAACCGCGTTGCCGATCAGGTTCTGGAATACCTGAACCAGCCGCCCTTCGACGCCCTCCACCACGAGCGGCGCATCGCCGACGGCCTCGAGGATCAGCGCTACGCCCGACCGGCCGGGCGCAGCGGCCGCGCGGTGGACCTCGACGAGCGTCTCCAGCAGCAGCCGAAGGTCGATGCGCTCCATGCTGGCGCGGGCGAGCTCGGCGTCGAGACGCGACGCGCCCGATATGTCGGTGATCAGCCGGTCGAGCCGGCGGACGTCGTCCTCGATGACCGCCATGAGCTTTCGCTGCTGCTCGGGGTCGCCGATCCGGCTCGCCGTCTCGACGGCGCTCCGCAGTGAAGTAAGCGGGTTCTTGATCTCATGCGCCACGTCGGCTGCGAAGCTCTCGACCGCGATCATCCGCCGCCACAGCGCAGCCGTCATGTCGCGGAGCGCGCCGGAGAGATCGCCGATCTCGTCGCGGCGCCGCGTGAAGTCGGGAATGGCGGCCTCGTTCCGCATCCCCCCGCGCACCCGCTCGGCGGCGGCGGCGAGGCGCCGGACCGGACGGGCCACGGTCCCGGCCAGATAGAACGACAGCAGGATCGTCACGCCGAGCGCCACCGCGAATACCCACAGGATCGCCAGTCGGACTTCGCGCACCGCATGTTCGATGTCATCGGCGCCGCGGGTGAGCATCAGGGCGCCGACCACCTTCTTGAAGCGCTGCACCGGCGCCGCGGCGATCAGTATCTTCCCGCCATCGGGAGCGAGCCGCATCGACCGGGCGGGTTCGCCCGAAAGCGCCCGGACGGCTTCGGGATGCCCGCCTGCGCGCCGGTCGGGGAATTCGCGATAGCGAGGCAGCGCGCGTCGCGCCGGCAGCTGCGCGACGACCGCCTCGTAGCCGCCGAGAATCAGCCGGCGCGCCAAGCCGTCGCTCCCGGGCGGGGGCAGCTCCTCGACCCGCATCGCGCCGCGCGGCCCGAGGAGGTCGCGGCTGTCGGCGAGCAGGCCGCCTCCGGCGGTGAACAGCCGGGCGCGGGCGCGCGTCGGCCGCACCAGCCGGCGCAGCATCGGCCGAGCTACCTGTCCGCGCAGCGACTGGGTTCCGCCGTCGCCCGCGCGCACCGCGCTCTGACCGAGGGCGCCGGCGAAAATCTCCCCCTGCGTGGTCAGCGAGGCCAGCTCGGCCTCGACGAGACCGTCTTCGTACTGACCGAGATAGAGGAGGCCGGCGACGGGAACGCCGAGAGCCAGCAGGTTGACCGTGAGGATGCGCCGCGTCAGCGGCGAGACGAGCCGCCGGCGCGCGCGTCGCCTCGCCGCGGCGGCGAACGGTTCACGCAACTCCTGCTCGTCGCGTCGCAAGGGCGGCTACTCGTCGCGATAGCGGTAGCCGATTCCGTACAGGGTTTCGATTTGCCGGAAGGACTCGTCGGCGGACCGGAACTTCTTGCGCAGCCGCTTGATGTGGCTGTCGATGGTCCGGTCGTCGACATAGATGTGCTCGCCATAGGCGGCGTCCATCAGCTGGTCGCGGTTCTTCACATGTCCGGGCCGCAGCGCCAGCGCCTTCACGATGAGGAATTCGGTAACCGTGAGATGCACCGTCCGACCCCGCCACGCGCACAGGTGGCGCGCCGGATCCAGCATCAGCTCGCCACGCAGGATGGGCGGGTCAGCGCCGCCGTCGCCGGCTCCCGCCCCCCTGTCGAGGCGGCGCAGCAGCGTGCGGATACGCGCCAACAGCAGCCGCTGGGAGAAGGGTTTGCGGATATAGTCGTCCGCGCCCATGCGCAGGCCGAGCAACTCGTCGACCTCCTCGTCCTTCGAAGTCAGGAAGATGACCGGCAAGTCGACCCGCTTGCGGAGCCGCGACAGGAGCTCCATGCCGTCCATGCGCGGCATCTTGACGTCGAGGATTGCGAGGTCGGCGGGGCGGCTGGTCAGCCCCTGCAAGGCGGCGACGCCCTCGGTGTAGCTGCGCACCTCGTACCCTTCAGCCTCCAACGTCATCGTCAGCGACGTGAGGATGTTGCGGTCGTCATCGACCAGGGCGATCGTCCGTTTCAATCTCGCACCCTCCCGACGGCAGGCCGCAAGGATATCCCCGCCAATTGCGGCGGAAAATGGGCGGGGCGCGCCGTTGACCGCGGACGAGGCCGCGGCGAGGCTCGTCCGCTCATGGACCCGGAGCGCGCCTCATGGGCCAGAACGGCGCGGCGGCCGATCCGCGCGAACGACCGGGCGGTTCTGGCGACGGCGCGGGCCGGCGACGGTTGGCCCTTCGCGTCGTTCGTTCTCGCGGCCTGCGATCACCGCGCGGCGCCGCTGCCGTTGCTGTCGGACCTCGCCGAGCATTGCAAGAATCTGGTTCATGAATCCCGAGCGTCGCTGCTGTTCGACGGCGCCGCCGGACTCGACCGCCCGCCGGCGGGCGCGCGGGTCACGGTGATCGGCCGACTCGAAGTCTGCGCCGACGGCGTATCGGCCGCCCGATTCGTCCGCCGTCATCCGGATGCCGGACGTTACGCCTCGTTCGCCGATTTCAACCTGTTCCGCATGAGCGCGCCAAGCGCCCATCCGGTGGCGGGGTTCGGCGTCGTCCGCCATCTCGATGCGGCCGAGATCCTGCCCGACGCCGGCGCCGCGGCGGAGTTCGGCGATGCGGAGGCCGCCATCGTCGAGCGCGTGAACCGCGATCATGCGGAGGACATGGCGCGGTGCGCCGCCGCGCCGCCGGGCTTCTCCGGCCCCGGCTGGTCGATGACCGGCGTCGATCCCGAGGGTTGCGATCTGCGGCGGGGCGGCGACGTGGCGCGGCTCGACTTCGACCGTCCGGCGGCGGACGCGGCGGCGGCGAAGGCGGCGCTGGCGCGGCTGTTCCAGGCGGCGCGGAGCCGGGCGCGCTGACCGGGCGGGCGGTTGCAACAGCGACGCCGGCGCGTCTATGTTGCCTGCCGGCGCGCCGGGAACAGGCAGGCCGGGCATCCGCCCGGGATGGAGGAAGACGTGAAACAGACGGGAACGGTCATCAGCGAGTTCGGGTTGGGCAATCACGGCCTCGCGAACCTAAAGGCCGCGCATTGGAACTGTGCGATTCCGACGCTCTACGAACACGCGCTGCGACGCGGCGAGGGCGTGCTGGCCGCCGGCGGCGCGCTGGTGACCGAGACCGGCGAATACACCGGCCGTTCGCCCAAGGACAAGTTCATCGTCGACGAGACGTCGACGTCGGGCGACATCTGGTGGGGACCGGTCAACCAGAAAATCTCGCCGGAGCATTTCGACATCGTCCGCAAGCGCATGCTGGCCTACTTCCAGGGTCGCGAAGCGTTCGTCCAGGACGTCTTCGCCGGGGCGGAGCCCGCGTATCGGCTGCGTGTGCGCATCGTCACCCAACAGGCGTGGCACAGTCTGTTCGCGCGCAACATGTTCATCGCGCCGTCCGACGATGCGCGGCGCGACTTCGAGCCCGAATTCACCGTCCTGCACGCGCCGGGCATGCGGGCGGTCCCCGAGATCGACGGCACCGGGAGCGAGGTCTTCGTGCTGCTCGACTTCTCCAAGCGGCTGGTGCTGGTGGGCGGCTCGCACTACACGGGCGAGATCAAGAAGACGATCTTCTCGGTGCTCAACTACCTGCTGCCGGCGCGCGGCGTGCTGCCGATGCATTGTTCGGCCAATATCGGCGCGGGCGGCGATACCGCGATCTTCTTCGGCCTGTCGGGGACCGGCAAGACCACCCTGTCCGCCGACGCCACCCGGACGCTGATCGGCGACGACGAGCATGGCTGGAGCGACAACGGCGTCTTCAACTTCGAGGGCGGCTGCTACGCCAAGGCGATCCAGCTGTCGGCGGCGGCCGAGCCGGAAATTCACGCCGCCTGCTTCCGGTTCGGCACCGTGCTGGAGAACGTGGTGCTGCGGGACGGCTCGCGGCTGCCCGATTTCGACGACGAGTCGCTGACCGAGAACACCCGCGCGTCCTATCCGCTTTCGTTCCTTGCCAATGTGAGCGAGGACGGCATGGGCGGCCACCCCGACAACATCGTCATGCTGACGGCGGATGCGTTCGGCGTGTTGCCGCCGATCAGCCGGTTGAGCGCCGAACAGGCGATGTACCACTTTCTGTCGGGCTATACGGCGCGGGTCGCCGGCACCGAGCGCGGTCTCGGCAGCGAGCCCGAGGCCACCTTCTCGACCTGCTTCGGGGCGCCGTTCCTGCCGCGGCCCCCGACGGTCTACGCGAAGCTGTTGGGAGAACGGATCGCGCGCCACGGCGCCACCTGCTGGCTGGTCAACACCGGCTGGAGCGGCGGCGGCTACGGCGTCGGCGAGCGGATGAAGATCGCGCATACGCGAGCGATGCTGCGCGCGGCCCTGGAGGGCAAGCTCGCCGCCGTCGCCAGCGCGCCCGACCCCAATTTCGGCATGCTGGTGCCGTCGAGCTGCCCCGACATTCCCGACGAGGTGCTGCGCCCGCGCAACACATGGTCGGACAAGAGCGGCTACGACCAGACCGCGCGCAACCTTGCTCGCCGGTTCGAAAAGAATTTCGAGCAGTTCGAACCCGCGGTCGACGACGACGTGAAGGCCGCGGCCATCCGCGCCGCGGCGTAGCCCGCATTTCTCGCTCCGGGCGCGGCCTGCGTCGCGCCCGGTCGGCGCGATCCGCAAGGAAAAGGGCCGAAGACGGCGTTGCCGGCGAGAAGCGCGAGGCTGGGCTTTCTCCATCGCGGCGCGGGCCTCTATAAAAGCCGCGATGTTCGCTCACGCCTTCCGCCTCGCGAGCGCCTTCACGCGGCCGGTGGTGATTTCGACCCGCACGGCGGGCGGGGATTGCCGCGGCGTCGTGGCCGCCTGCACGGTCGTCAACCGCGACGGCTGGGTGCTTACCGCGGCGCATGTCCTCGCCCTGCTCCGCCGCCTCGAGGACGAGGCGGGCGGCTACCGCGCCTACCGCGCGGAAGTGCGCGACCTGGAGCGGGCGACGACCTCCTTCGACAAGGCGCGCAAGCGCAAGCTGCGCCATATCGACCTCCCCCCGCCGGACTCGGCGCGCGACTGCTCGGCCTGGTGGGGGGCGGACGGCGCGGCGCTGAGGGACGCGCGCGTGACGCCAGCCTCCGATCTGGCGCTGGGACGGCTGGAGCCGTTCGACCCGGCGGGCGTCGCGCATTATCCCGCGTTCAAGGCGCCCGACGCGGACTATGCGCCGGGCCGCAGCCTGTGCCGGCTCGGCTTTTCGTTCCATGAGATCACGCCCGCCTGGGACGAGACGCGCGGCGCGTTCGTTCTGCCGCCGGAGACGCTCCCGATTCCGTTTTTCCCGATCGAAGGGATGCTGACGCGGTTCCTGTCGGCGCCGCCGCCTGGGGCGGACCCCGCCGACAGGAACGCCGCGCCGGGAAAGTATATCGAGACCTCGTCGCCGGGCCTCCAGGGACAGAGCGGCGGACCAGTGTTCGACGCCGACGGCGCGGTCTGGGCGATCCAGTCGCATACGCGACACCTGCCGCTCGGCTTCCGCCCGCGCGCCCCGGGGCAACCGAAGGGACCGGTGGAGCACCAGTTCCTCAACGTGGGCGTAGGCGTCCACGCGGAATCCATCCTGGCGCTTCTCGACGAAGCCGGCGTCGCCTACGCGCGCGCGGCGGGCTGATCCCGTTCGGGAACGCCCCGGCCGCCGCCGGCGCGCCGGCGACGTCGCGCGCGACGTCGTCGTCCTTCAGTTCGTCCGGCCCGGCCCGGCCCGCGTCGCGTTCGGGCGAGGCGTCCGCAAGGACAGGGCCGAAGACGGCGGCGCGTGCGAAAGATGCGGGTTAGTGGACGGTTACGCCCGCGGGCGCGGTTTCGTCCGATGCGTGTCGTTCATCGCGCGACGGCAACAGCAGCGCATGCGCCTGCATCGTACGGGCGAGGCGCTCCGAGGCGTCGAGCAGCCGGGCGACTCCACCGGGTCGAACCGCCGATTCCGCGAGACGGCGCGAACGGCCCGGCGCGTGGTGTTGGCAAGCCGCCACGAGGCGGAGCAGCCAAACCTCGTCGGTCGCAAGAAAGGGACAACAGTCGCGGCGATAGCGGACCACGCGCTTGGCATGGTCCTGGAGCGTTCCGACGATGGACAGGAAATCGGACATCGCGACCCTGCCGTCGCGACTTCCGAAACGCTTGGCGAACTCGTTCCAGACCAAGCAAGCATGATGACCGGTATTGTCCTCGATGGCCTGCGCCCAGCGGCGAAAGGCCAGAACGATCAAGCGTTCCGCAGGGTCCAGTTCAGGCAGAGACGCAGGCTGGAAGCGCCGCCGTTCGCGTTGTCGATCGATCACCATCCCCTCCTTCGTGTCTCCTATGATATGCGAATGATTCGCAATCTCAACAAAATGAGAGGCGTCCGGGATCGAGTCAACCGAAAATCCGAGTCGGGAGGGACACGGAACGCAGCTATCCGCCGGGCTCGCCAACGAACTCGGCGACCCGCAGCCGCGCCGCGGCCAATTCCGTTCCCGGGTGGTGGAAACCGTATACCCGCGTCGCCGCCTCCAGCGCATCGAACCGCGATGCGCCCCGCTCACGCAATTCGCCATAGGCGCGCCGGACGGCGCTCTTACAGGCCTCGCACATGGAATTCTTCTCCGCTCGTCATCAATTGCGATTGATTCTCAATTTCAATTATGGAGAGCCATGGCATCCAAAGCAAGCATCATTCCGGACATTTCGGACCGTCAGGCGCTTCGCCCCGGTCGCGGCCATCCACGATCTTCGCGCCCACGGCTTCTGTCCTGGTCCAGACACATGTGAGACGGCGCCCATCGCGCCAGTCGATATCCGGTCGTTCCATGGCCGGAAGCCTGCTTACGGCCATGGATGCCCTCGGAGCCTCCGGGAGCGGCGCGTCGCCCGAAGGGCCGGAGCGTAGCGAAGGAGCCGCGAAGCGGCTTGACGCGCCGATCCCGGAGGCCCACCCGGTGTCTCATATGTAGTGAACCAGGACAGCTTCTTGAGCGCCATCCGCATCGCCGCTACCATCGCCCTCCGGCTGCGATTCTCGAGCCCGGGAGAACGAGGCGCCATATGAACAAACGACCGGGACGGCCAATCTCCCAGGCCGACATCGATTCGTATCGCGAACAGGGCGTCGTCTGCCTGCGGGGGATGTTCGACGAGGATTGGGTCGCGAGGATGCGGGCGGCGACGACCCGCTATCTGACGAGCGAGCGCGGCGCCAACCGCCGGCGGATCGCCCGGACCCCGGGCGAGGACGCGGCGTTCACGATCAACACCTTCATGAGCGTCTTCGACCCGGAGTTTCTCGCCTTCCGCAACGACTCGCCGGCGGCGGAAATATCCGCCGCCCTGATGGGCGTAGACGAGGTTCGGTTCTGGTACGACCAGCTGTTCGTCAAGGACCCGGGCGCCACGGCGCCCACGCAATGGCATCACGACCTGCCCTTCTGGCCGTTCCAGGGCGAGCATCTGGCCTCGGTCTGGCTGGCGCTGACCCCGGTGACCTGCGAGACCAGCGGGCTCGAATACATCGCCGGCTCGCACCGCTGGGGCAAGTTCTACTGCCCGGTGACGCCGGACGAGGATGCGGCGTTCACCGATCCAGCGTTGGAGCCATGCCCGGATTTCGGCGAGCGCCGCGACGATCCCGCACTCGAATTCCTGTCCTGGGACATGGCGCCCGGCGACTGCATCTGCCATCACCCGCTCACCGTCCACGGCGCCGGGGGAAACGCCTCGCCGAACACCCGCAGGATGGCGATCTCGATCCGCTATCTGGGCGAGGACGTGACCTGGGACCGCCGCCCGCACGTCATGCCCCTGCCCGAATGGCCCGACCTGGAGAACGGCGCCTACCCGGACGACGACGAGGTGTTTCCCGTCATCTGGCGCCGCGACCGACCGGCCTTCCGCGGTCCGGACGGACGGCGATGAACGATGCCCGCGCCGGCCTGTTCGTCGCCGTCCACCGCCGCCGCACCGCCGGCGAGCCGATGGTGACCTGCGCGGATTGGAACCCGAAAGACCGCAAGGAATTCGGGCGGCGGGACAAATACGTGCGCTGGTATCAGGGCAAAGAATACGGCGCCCGCCCCGGCCGGGGCGCCGATCCGCCCGTCTCCGGCGCCCCGCGAGAGGTCATCACGATGGCCTATCAGATGCTGCTGCATCCGATCCACGGCGAGGACGTGCTGGTCAAGCTGGTGCGGAACGATCCCGAGATGCTCGACCTTGCCCTCGGCGCGCTGTTCCACTACGATCCCTGATGTGGCGGTGCACACGATCACGTTGCCGGATTTTTCCGGCCCGCGCCGGATCGTCTGGGACGACGAAGCCGGTACGGTCGAGGGCGATCACTCTGACATCCCGTATCTTCGGCGCGTCTTCGCGGCGCCGAAGCCGGTCACCGTTGGCGTCGGCTACGTCCGGCGCCTCCGCGATCCCGCCCACGATCCCGCCGAGCTGCTCGCATTGATTTTCGACATCTGCCAGCCCTACCTCCACGAGCGGCCGCCCCTCCCGCCGATATTCGACGGCCTCGGACTCCCCGAAGGCGAGCCCGACGAAGAGCTGTACGACGAACGGGGCGAACTGCTGACCTGAGCGGCGAAGGAGGGACGAATGCCCGGAATCGGCGAGCGGATGAGCGCCCGCAACAGCACCTACACCGGCGACGACGGCAACATGTATTACGGCGATGGAACCCCGGTGCCTCCGGACGTCCAGCGCCGGTTCGAGCGCCGCGAAAAGGCGTGGGACCGCTGGCGGCGCGGCGAGGAGGTCTCCCCCGAGGAGCTTGCCACCGGCGAGGCGCCGAAATAGCCTGCGATCGTTGTGCTGACGGTCGAGGCGGCGGCTGAATTTCGCCGCCGCCTCAAAAGCCGTTTGAAGCGCCGTCAAACGCCGCGCAACCGCGACTTGAAGGAGGCTGAAACGCCCGCCGCCGAGACCAGAAGCCGCCCGCGTATGGTTGAGGCGCTGGTATGGCCGGACGGGCGCCACGCGACCTTGGCGACGGCGTGGTTCATGCTGCATCGGCAAGCCGGAAGCGTGGGCGATGGAAGGCGACGAGCGGGGCCGGTCAAGGTCGACGAAACCTACATGGGCGGCAAGCGCAAGAACATGCCGAAGGCCGCGGAATCGGGTAAGCTGAAGAAGGGCCAGCCCGCCAGCCCGCCAGCCCGCCAGCCCGCCAGCCCGCCAGCCCGCCAGCCCGCCAGCCCGCCAGCCCGCCAGCCCGCCAGCCCGCCAGCCCGCCAGCCCGCCAGCCCGCCAGCCCGCCAGCCCGCCAGCCCGCCAGCCCGCCAGCCCGCCAGCCCGCCAGCCCGCCAGCCCGCCAGAATTAAGCCCGCGCCGCGCCCGGAAGCGCGGCCATGAAGAACCGCCTGTACTTCGGTGACTGTCTCGACGTGCTCCGCGAGGACGTCGCCGACGACACCGTCGACCTGATCTACCTCGATCCGCCCTTCAACTCGAAGCGCCTCTACAACGCCTTCATCGGCGGCGCCCAATGGGTGGCCTTCAACGACACCTGGCGCTGGCATGAGGCGGTGGACGACTACCACGAGGTCGCCGGTCGCCCGGACGCCGCCCCCGTCATGGAGGGCCTGCGACGCATCCTGGGCGAGGGGCCAGAGCTCGCCTATCTCGCCTACATGGCCAATCGCTTAGTCGAATGCCGTCGCGTGCTGAAGCGCACCGGCTCAATCTACCTGCACTGCGACCCGACCATGAGCCACTATCTCAAGGTGATGATGGACGGCATCTTCGGCGCGAAGAACTTCAAGAACGAGGTTGTCTGGCGCAAGTACGGCGGTCGCAAGAACAACGCGACATACCGGTTCACGACTCAATACGACGTTCTTCTGTTTTATGGCGCATCAAGGAACGCTCGATTCTATCCGGTTTTTGAGCCGCTATCGCCCGAGGCCGCGCGCGAATACCGCCACACCGATGATGCTGGTCGGCGCTACAGAATGGCGCGCCGGGGCAAGGGCTACGAAACCGAGGGCGGGCGCCGCCGCATCTATTTGGATGAAAGCCCAGGGTCTGCCATCGGGAACCTGTGGACAGAGAAGGGGCTTCAACTGGCGCAAAGCGCAAAGGAACGCTTGGGTTACCCGACGCAGAAGCCCATCGCCCTTCTGGATCGAATCATCAAGGCGTCCTCCAACGAAGGCGACGTGGTGCTCGACCCCTTCTGCGGCTGCGGCGCCACCATTCACGCCGCCCAGGCGTTGCGGCGCAAGTGGATCGGGATCGACGTATGCGTGAACGCCTGCAAGATCATCGAACGGCGCTTGCGCGGCCATTTCGAGCACCTGTGGGACGACGTGGCGTTCATCGGAATGCCCAAGACCCCGGACGACGCCAAGACGCTCGCCAGCCTCGACAAGTTCCGGTTCGAGCGCTGGGCCGCGTCGCTGGTGGACGGCATGGAGGCCAACCGCAAGCAACGCGGGGACAAGGGCATCGACGGCCGCGGCCGCTTCGCCATCCGCAAGGGGACGTTCGTGGACATCGTGAGCCAGGTGAAGGGCGGCGCAACCGGCCCGGGCGACGTGCAAGCCTTCAACGGCGCCCGCCAGCAGGCCGGCGCCGACATGGGCGTGTTCACGTGCTTCAAGGAACGGGTGACGCCGCGCATGCGCGACGCCGCCGTCAGCGCCGGCCGGTTCATGGACGCGCCGACGGTGCAAATCTACACCGTGGAGGACTACTTCGACGGGCGCGTCCCCGTCATGCCGAAGGCGGCATGACCGACGTCAACCTTTCGATACAACCCCCAAATCTTGCGGCGGATCGCCTGGCGGCCGCCGGGCTGGCCGTCCCGCGGCGGCCACGGCCAGCCGTTTTCCCGCGCCGCGACGCGGGCGCTCGAACACGCCGATGCCGTGACTCCCCCTAGTTGCGAATCCCGACTCCATCGAATCGACTCCGACTCCAAAGATTCCGACTCTCTACAACGATGCAGCGTCGGAGGCGTGGTTCGAGCTACCGCCCTCGTCGGCGGCGTGGCGGGCAAGCGGCTTTTCTATCGGGAGCCGATCGCGTGAGCGCCGTTGCGGCGACGTTCCCCGCGTTCCGCGCGCCGGTCGTCAGCGTCACGGCGGTCCCTCAACGCAATCCCCTCCGTTACCCCGGCGAACCGCCCCGGCCGTCCGGCGACGGGCGAGACGATGATCGACGCGACAGCCGAGCGGATGGCGCGCGCGATCTCTTCCGCCGTCAAGCCGCTGGATCCGAAACGGCCGATCGTCGACGGGCAAGCAGCGCCGAAAGCCGGGAACCGCCAGTTTCGCCGTTCATCCTGCTTCCAACCGTCAATGCGCCTCGGCCCAATCGCGGCCGTGGCCGATATCGACGACCAGGGGAACGCTGAGAGCGGCCGCGGCCGCCATGACCTTGCGGATGACCGCGCCCGCGGCGTCGCACTCGGCCTCGGGCACTTCCAGCAGCAGCTCGTCATGGACCTGCAGCAGCATGCGCGCCTTGAGCCCCGCGCGGGCGAGCGCGGCCGGCGCCCGGATCATCGCCCGCTTGACGATGTCGGCGGCGGCGCCCTGGAGCGGCGCGTTGATCGCCGCGCGCTCGGAGAAGCTCCGCTTGGCGGGGTTCTTGTCGTTGATGCCGGGGACATGGCATTTGCGCCCGAAGAGGGTAGTGACGAATCCGTGCGCCCGGGCGAAGGCCTTGGCGTTCTCCATGTAGTCGCGGATGCCAGGATAATGCGCGAAATAGGAGTCGATATAGGCGCGCGCCTCGCCTTGCGGGATACCGAGCTGGCGGCCGAGGCCGAACGGGCTGATCCCGTAGATGATGCCGAAATTGATCGCCTTGGCCCGGTTGCGGACGGCCGCCTCCATGCCCTCGACCGGGAGACCGAACACCTCGCTCGCGGTGATGGCGTGGATGTCCGCGCCGTTGCGGAACGCTTCCTTCAGCGCGTCGATGCCGGCGACATGGGCCAGCAACCGTAGTTCGATCTGCGAATAATCGGCCGACATCAACCGCCAGCCGTCCTCGGCGACGAAGGCGCGGCGTATCTTGCGGCCGTCCTCGGTGCGCACCGGAATGTTCTGCAGATTGGGATCGTTCGAGCTCAACCGGCCGGTCGAGGCCACCGCCTGGGCGTAGGAGGTATGCACGCGGCCGGTCCGGGCGTCGATCGCCGCGGCCAGCGCGTCGGTGTAGGTGCCCTTGAGCTTGGTGAGCTGACGCCAATCGAGCACACGGATCGGAAGATCGTGACCCTGGGCGGCCAGCCCCTCCAATACGTCGGCGCCGGTCCCGTAAGCGCCGGTCTTGGTTTTACGGCCGCCGTCCAGCCCCATCTCGCCAAACAGGACCTCGCCCAGCTGCTTCGGCGAACCGATGTTGAACGAGCGCCCGGCAAGACCGTATATCTCGTCGGCGAGGGCCGCGCTGCGGCGGTCGAACTCGCGCGACAGGTCGGCGAGCACTCGACGGTCGACCTTGATCCCGGCGCGCTCCATGCGCAACAGCACCGGAATCAAGGCGCGCTCCATCGATTCGTAGACCGCGGTCACCCGTTCCCGCACCAAGCGGGGCTTCAGCGCTCGGTGCAGGCGCTCGATCAGGATCGCGGCCTCGGCGGCGTAGGCGCAGGCCTTGTCGAGGGGAGCGCGGGCGAAGTCGACGCGGTTGCGGCCGGCGCCGGTCACGTCGTCGCGCCTGGTCTTGTCGCGGTCGAGATGCCGCCGGGCGAGCTCGCCCAGCCCATGGCCATGCGCGCCGCCCTCCAGCACATAGGAGAGGATCATGACGTCATCGACCGGCGCCGGCTCGATGCCGAAACCGGCGAAGGCCGTCATGTCGTTCTTCGCGTCATGCCCGATCTTGAGCACGCCGGGGTCTTCCAGCAGCGGCCGCAGCCGGGCCAACGCCGTCTCCATCGGGAGCTGCCCGACAGCGAGCGCGTCTTGCGCGCCATCGAACGCCAGCTCGTCCGCGCCCGGCGTCCGGTGGGCGAGCGGCACGTAGCAGCCGCGCCCGCCATCCACAGACAGCGCAATGCCGATCAGCGCCCCGTCAGCCGGTCCCGGCGCGCAGGTCTCCACCCGGACGGCGATGCGTCCGGCGGCGCGCGCCGCTCCGATCCACGCCGCAAGCTCGGCTTCGGTCCGCACCAACACGGCGGTCGAAACGCCGGCCGCGGACGGCGTTTCGGCTTCGGCCCCGCCCGCCCATCCGGCGCGGAGACGCGCGATCATCGACTTGAACCCCTGCCGTTCGAGGAATCTCAGCAACCCTTCGGGCTCGGGCGCCCCGACGACGAGATCGTCCACCGCGTCCCGGACCGGGACGTCGTCGCGAAGCGTCACGAGTTCGCGCGACAGGCGGGCGAGATGGGCGTTTTCGATCAGGGTTTCGCGGCGCTTGGTCTGGGTGATCTCGCCGGCGCGGGCGAGCAGCGTGTCGAGATCGCCGAACGCGCCGATCAGCTGGGCCGCGGTCTTGACCCCGATGCCGGGAACGCCGGGCACGTTGTCGGTGGAATCGCCGGCCAAGGCCTGGACGTCGATCACCTTGTCGGAGCCGACGCCGAAGCGTTCGACCACCTGATCGGGGCCGATGACCCGGTTCTTCATCGGGTCCATCATCCGCACCCGGCCGCCGACGAGCTGCATCAGATCCTTGTCGGAGGAGACGATGGTCACGTCGCGGCCCCGTTCGCGCGCGAGCCGGGCGTAGGTCGCGATCAGATCGTCAGCCTCGTAGCCATCCATCTCAATGCAAGGGACGGCGTAGGCCCGCGTCGCCTCTCGGATCAGATCGAATTGCGGCGCCAGCTCGTCCGGCGGGTCGGGCCGGTTCGCCTTGTAGTCGGCGTAGATGTCGTTGCGGAAGGTGACTCGCGACGTGTCGAAGATCACCGCCAGCCGTCGCGCGCAGGTATCCTCCAGCAGCTTGCTCAACATGTTGACGAAGCCGTAAACCGCGTTCACCGGCGTCCCGTCGGGCCGGGTCATCGGCGGCAGAGCGTGAAAGGCGCGGAAGATGTAGCCGGACCCGTCGACCAGATAAAGGCGGCCGTCATCGCCGCCGCCGGCAGGCCGCGTCTCGACCGTGCTCGCCATACCCGCCCCCACCGCGCTCGCCGGGGGCGGAGGATGCCGCAAGGCGGTGAGGGTGTCGAGACGCCGTCCCGGTCCAGGACATACGAGTACGAGATGGCGCCAACGGCGCAGCGGGCGGCGGGCCATCAGCGCCGTCGGGGCCGTCCCCGCCGGCAAGGGCCGGAATCTCGTCGTTGGGGTCGATCCCGAGAAATTACGGCTGGCGGTTCTCCGCCAGAATCGCGCCGGCGAGATAGAGCGAACCGCAGACGAGGATCCGCCCGGGAGCGCCGGCGGATCCCAGAATGGCGTCGACCGCCTGGCCGACGGCGCCGTGCGGCCGGGCGGCGTGACCGGCGGCGGCGAGCCTGTCGACCAGGGTAGCGGCGGCGAACGAACCCGGCTCGCGCGGGATCGCGACCGCCGAAAGGCTGGCGAGGCGCGGGGCCAGCGGGGCCACGAACTCCACCGGGTCGCGATTGTCGAGCATCCCCAGAACGAGATGGAGCGGCGCATCCCGCCAGCCGCAAGCCATGTCGGCCAGGACCCGCCCGGCGGCCGGGTTGTGACCTCCATCGAGCCACAGTTCCCAGCCCGGCGGCAGCCGCGCCGCCAGCGGGCCCGCCGTCAGGCGCTGGAGGCGCGCCGGCCAGCGAACGCCGCGAACTCCCTCGGCGATGGCCGCGCCGTCCACTCCGAGGGAGGCGAGCCGACGGAGGCAGGCGACGGCGGCGGCGGCGTTCTCCACCTGGTGGCGGCCGGCGAGACCAGGCTCCGGCAGCGTCAGCGCCCCGGCCTCGTCGCGATAGGTCATCCCATCCAGGCGCCAGTCGTCCGGGCAACGGAAGAGCGGCGCGCCGACCGCGGCAGCCCTGTCGGCGATGACCGCCGCGGCCTCGGCCGGCTGCGGCCCCACGACGCAGGGGACGCCCGGCTTGAGGATGCCGGCCTTTTCAAACGCGATCGCCGCCAGCGTGGCGCCCAGGAACTGCACATGATCGATCGAGATCGGGGTGATGACGCAGGCGGCCGGCCGCCGGATCACGTTGGTTGCGTCGAACCGTCCGCCGAGGCCGGTCTCGATCAGGACCACGTCGCCCGGCGTATCGGCGAAGGCCAGGAACGCCGCCGCCGTCGTAACCTCGAAGAAGGTGATCGGCGCGCCGTCGTTGGCGCGTTCGCACGCATCCAGCGCGTCCGACAGCGCGTATTCGCCGATCGGCGCGCCGGCGACGACGATGCGCTCGTGGAAGCGGACCAGATGCGGCGACGTGTAGGCATGGACCGAAAGCCCGGCCGCCTTGCACATCGCGGCGAGAAACGCGACCACCGACCCTTTGCCGTTGGTTCCGGCGACGTGGATCGCCGGCGGCAGCCGCGCCTGGGGACGGTCGAGCCGATCGAGCAGCCGCTCGATGCGCCCGAGGGACAGGTCGATGAGCCTGGGATGGAGGCGCCGGAGACGGTCGAACGCCGCCTCACTGCGCGGCGTCGGCACGCACTCTCCGATCGCCCGCGGCGGACGGCCTCGGACGGACGAGCAGATCGAGGAGGCGGATCAGCGTATCGCGCATCCGGCGCCGTTCGACCACCAGATCGATCATGCCGTGTTCGAGCAGATATTCGGCGCGCTGAAACCCGTCGGGCAGCCGCTCGCGGATCGTTTCCTCGATCACCCGCGCGCCGGCGAAACCGATCACCGCGCCGGGCTCGGCGATGGCGATGTCCCCCAGCATGGCGAAGGAGGCGGAGACGCCGCCGGTCGTCGGGTCGGTCAGCACGGCGATATAGGGTTGGCCCGCCTCCTTGACCTCGGCGATGGCGATGGTCGTGCGCGGCATCTGCATCAGCGACAGGATACCCTCCTGCATACGCGCCCCGCCCGAGGACGAGAACACGATCAACGGCAGGCCCCCGCCGGCGGCGCGGCGCGCGGCGACCAATATCCCCTCGCCGACCGACACCCCCATCGAGCCGCCCATGAACTCGAAATCGAAAGCGGCCACGACGCTGTCGATGCCGCCGATCCTGCCTTCGGCGGCGACGACGGCATCGTCGTTCCCGGTCGCGACGCGGGAGTCGCGGAGTCGCTCCGTATAGCGCTTACGGTCGCGGAAGCGAAGCGGGTCCGGCGCGGCGGGCGGCAAGTCGAGCGACCGCCAGCTTCCCTCGTCGAAGGTGATCTCGAGGCGCTTCCTGGCCGGCAGGCGCATGTGGTGGGCGCAGAACGGGCATACGTTGCAGGCGGCCTCGAGTTCGCGGTGGAAGATCATCTGCTCGCAGGCCGAGCATTGACGCCACAGATCGTCGGGCACGTCGGACTTGCTGACGAGCGCGCGGATCTTCGGCGGTATGTTGGTCAACCAGCTCACGTCGCGGCCCTGGCGCTTCCATCGCGGACAGCATAGGTCCGGCGACGAATACCGTGTACCCTTCGCGCGGCCGATTTCGGCGACGGGTATTTCTCGTCGACGACGAGGACCTTTGTCGGCGCGTTCACCCGGGACCGATTTCTCCGGCGATCCGGCGCGCCGCAGCGACCGGATCCGCGGCGCGCGTGATGGGGCGCCCGACGACGAGGTAATCCGCCCCGGCGGCGCGCGCTGCGGCGGGGGCGGCGGGCCGCTTCTGGTCGTCGGTCTCGGCCCAGCCCGGCCGGATCCCGGCGGCTACGATCTTGCGGTCGGAGCCGATGCGGGCGCGCAACCGGCCGATCTCGGGCGGTGCGCAGACCAAGCCGTCGACGCCGCAGGCGGCAGCCAAGGCGGCGAGCCGCACCGCCTGATCGGCGATCGGGCCGCGCTGCCCGACCGCGGCGAGGTCGTTCTCGTCGAGGCTGGTGAGCACGGTGACGGCGAGGATAAGCGGACGCCCCGCGCCGTGGTCGCGGGCGGCATCGACCGCGGCGCGCAGCATGGCGGCCCCGCCCGAGGCGTGGACGGTGAGGAATCTGCATCCGAGCCCCGCGGCCGCGCGCACGCCGCCGGCGACGGTGTTGGGGATGTCGTGGAACTTCAGATCGAGGAAGACTTCGAGGCCGGCCGCGGCGACGCGGCGAACCCCGTGCGGGCCGTGCGCGGTGAAGAATTCCTTCCCCAGCTTGACGCCTCCGATCTCGCCCGCCAGGAGGCCGGCAAGCGCGCTGGCGGCGTCGAGATCGGCCGTGTCGATGGCGCAGAGGATGCGCGCCTTGCCTTTGTCCATGCCCGCCGTCAACCGGGCTCGCGCGCGGCGCGCGGCCGGGCGCGTTCGTAGGCGAGTTCCGCCGCGGCGAGGTCTTCGAGGGCGGCGCCGACCGACTTGAACAGGGTAATTTCGCGATCGTCGACGCGGCCCGCAACCGCGCCGGCGCATAATTCCGACAGTTCGCCAGCGACGTCGCCGGGCTCGATCGCGCGGCTTGCGAAGGCCTGGACCAGCTCGCCCGCCTCCGCAAACGCGCCTTCGCGCGTATCGACATAGAGACGCGCGCGGCGGATGGCGTCTTCGTCGGCTTCCCGCATGTCGGGAGCGAAACCGCCGACCAGATCGAGATGGACGCCCGGTTCGAGCCAGCGGCCTTCGATCAGCGGATCCTTGGCGCGCGTAGCGCAGGACACGACGTCGGCGCGCCGCACGGCGTCGGAGAGATCCCGGACCGGCCGCGCCGCCAGACCTTCGCCGGTCAGACCGCGGGCGAGCGCCGCCGCCTTGCCGGGAGACCGGCCCCAGACGGCGACGTCGCGGATCGGCCGCACCGAGGCATGGGCGCGAGCCAAGGCAGGGGCGAGCGCGCCGGCGCCGACGACGACCAGCCGCGCCGCGTCGGTCCGGGCGAGGTAGTCCGCGGCGAGGGCCGAGGCGGCGGCGGTCCGACGAACCGTCAGCGCCTGGCCGTCGATGGCGGCGAGCGGCGCTCCGGTGGCGCCGTCGAACAGGAGGACCGCGCCCAGAACGGAGGGGAGTCCGCACGCCGCGTTGCGCGGGAAGACGTTGACGATCTTGACTGCGATCGGCCCCCCTGGCCGCCAGGCAGGCTTGACGAGCAATACGCCGTCACCGATCCGGTGGCGATGCCGGAGCGGGGCTGCGCCGGGTTGGCGCATCGCCGCGCGCAGGCGCTCGATCAGGCTGGGATAGTCGAGGACGCGCTCGACCTCGGCGTTGGAGATCAGCTCCATGCTGCGCCCCGGGCTGGCGGCGCTGGTTCAGCCTTCATGGCGGAGGGCGCGACGGCGGAGCGACGGCGCTTTCGGACGGCGCGGGACTGCGCCCATCGGCATCGCGCAGTTCGCGCTCCAGCGACCTCGCCTTCCTCGCCTCGATCCGGGCGCGGCGGCGGAACTTGCCGGCGGACAACCAAGACGCCGCGGCCCCGAGGACGCCGCCCAGGGCGAGCGCGCCGAGGACCGCGACATAGAGCGGCAGCTCGATCTCGAAAGGAAGGGGCCAGAGGGACAGGGTGGTGGGCGTCCGATTGGCGACCGCGAACGCCGCCGCCGCGGCGGCGACCGGAACGAACAACAACTTGTCGAGACGGGTCACGGCCGGGAGTCATCGACGATGCGGAGTCATCGGCGTAACCGGCCGCCTCATGGATCGGCGTTCAGGCGCTCGCGCAGCTCCTTGCCGGCCTTGAAGAGCGGAACGAATTTCTCGGCTACGTCGACCGACTCGCCGGTGCGCGGATTGCGCCCTGTGCGCGCCTCCCGCCCCTTGACCGAGAATACCCCGAAGCCGCGAAGCTCGACCCGGTCGCCGCGGGCCAAGGCCGCCGAAATCTCGTCGAATATCTTGGAGACGATTCGTTGCACGTCGCGTTGGAAGAGATGCGGATTCCGCTCCGCCAACCGCTGCACGAGTTCCGACTTCGTCATGGCCGAACCTCCCTTCCGCCATGCGCCAACGCAACCTCGCACGGGGCGCTGTACGGTCCGCGCCGTCGGCCCCTCGCCCCGGTTCGGTGAAGGTGCCAGACGGACGCCGATCCGTCAATTCCGCGTCGTGGTTCAAGGCGTATGAGGCGACGGGGTTCGGTCGACCGCGCGGCGCATGGCCGCTTCCGACCCGATCCTGTAGCCTGCCGGCCGACCAAGAATCGCCGGACGTCGCCTCCCTTGACGCCCAACGCTCCCTTTCGGCCCTTCGCGCGGCCGCTTGGCGCGCCGCCGACGCGTCCTCGCGAAGCCGCAGCGCTGATCGTCTATCGCCGCGGCCGGGGCGCGATCGAGGTGCTGATGGGGGAGCGACATCGCCAGCATAAGTTCTTCCCGCAACGCTACGTCTTTCCCGGCGGCGGGGTCGATCGGGCCGACGGCCGGGTGCGGCTGGCGTCGCCGCTGCGCGCCCACGTCGCGGCGCAGCTCGAGCGCAAGCAGACCGCGTCGCGCGCCCGCGCCACCGCGGTCGCCGCGATCCGCGAAACCTTCGAGGAGACCGGGCTGATCCTGGGGGCGCCCGATCCGGCCCCGGGCGCGCCCGTTCCGCCCGGCTGGCGGCCCTTCTTCGCCACCGGGTCGGCGCCCGCGCTCGGCCGGCTCGACTACGTCGCCCGCGCCGTCACGCCGCCGTTTCACCCGATCCGCTTCGATGCGCGCTTCTTCATGATCGACGGCCGGCACGTCGCGGGCGAGCTCGCGGGGAGCGGCGAGCTGCTCGACCTGCGCTGGTTCGGCGTCTGGCGGGCGCTCGACCTGGAGCTCGCAAACATCACCCGGCGCGTGCTCGCGCACGCCGCGGGGCTGATCGTCGATCCGCCGCCGGCGCGCGACCGGCCAATCCCCTATTTCAAGCAGATCGTCGACGAGTTCGTCCGCATCGACGAATAACACCGCCGCGCCGTCGCGCAGGTTAACGATCCTTAATGCCGCCGACAGGGAACGGTAAGGCGCAGGCCCCCATGTTCGGTCGTGAAGAGCCCGGCGCCGCGCCGGGTTCGGCCGATCATCGGAGGAAAGTCGATATGATTGCGATCTCCAGTTTGCGTCGCCGCGCCGTTCACCGGGTGGCGATACCCTGCATCGCCATCGCCATCGCCGCGGCCGCGGTCGCGGCGTCCGCCTTGGCGCAGGCGAGACCGTCGCCGGCGAGCTTCGCCGATCTCGCGGAGAAGGTCGCGCCCGCAGTCGTCAACATCTCCGCCGAGCGGAAGGCGGCGGCATCGGGGCGGCGCGACCGCGCATCCCGGTTTCCGTCGCCGGAAGACACGCCGTTCGGTGAATTCTTCGAGCGGTTCCGACGCGAGACGCCGGGGTTCCGCTCGCCGGAGCGAGAGCCGCCGTCGGGCGGCGGCCGCGCCCTCGGTTCGGGCTTCCTCGTCGACCCGGCGGGCTACGTCGTGACCAACCACCACGTGGTCGCCGGCGCCGACGACGTGCGCGTGACGCTGCATGACGGCGAATCCCACCGGGCCAAGCTGGTCGGCGCCGATCCCCGCACCGACCTGGCGCTGCTGAAGATCGATGCGGACCGGGCGTTGCCCGCGGTTTCGTTCGGCGATTCGTCCCGCATCCGGGCGGGCGACTGGGTCATGGCCGTCGGCAATCCGTTCGGGCTCGGCGGCACGATCACCGCCGGGATCGTCTCCGCCCGCGGCCGTGACCTGCCGGGCGGCGCGTTGGTGGACTTCCTCCAGATCGACGCGCCCATCAACCGGGGCAATTCCGGCGGCCCGGCCTTCGACGCCGACGGCAAGGTCATCGGCGTCAACACCGCGATCTTCTCGCCTACCGGCGGCAGCGTCGGCATCGGTTTCGCGATCCCGTCGAACGTCGCCGGGCCGGTGATCGCCGAACTCCGCGACAAGGGGCGTATCGAACGGGGTTGGCTCGGCGTGTCGATCCAGCGGGTGACGCCGACGATCGCCGAGGGGCTGGGGTTGGCGGAGTCGAAGGGCGCGCTGGTCGCCTCGGTGGTCCCGGGCGGTCCCGCCGCCGAGGCGGGGTTGCGAGCGGGCGACGTCATCGTCGCCTGGGGCGGCGAGGAGATCAAGCGGTTCAAGGATCTGCCGCGCCGCGTCGGCGCCACCGCGGCCGGCGAGGAGATCGACGTCGAAATCCTGCGCGGCGGCGAGACCCGCCGGGTGCGGGTGACGGCCGGCAGAATGCCGGAACGTCTCGCGCGCGCCGACACGGACGCGCCGCGAGACATCGGGCCCGGGCGCTTGGCCGGGACCGGGATCACGGTCGTCGAGCTGACCCAGGCGCTGCGCGCGCGCCACGGGATCGCCAACGAGGTGAGCGGCGTGATGGTGGCCGGGGTAACGTCCGGAAGCGACGCTTTCGCGCAGGGGCTGCGCAGGGGCGACGTGATCGCGAGCGTCTCGCTCCGCCCGGTCGACGGCGTGGGCGAGGCTGCGGCGACCATGGAGGAGCTGCGCCGACAGGGCCGCAAGGCGGCGACGCTGTTCGTCTGGCGCGACGGCGCGGGCCGCTTCGTCGCGGTCCGGCTGGCCGACGCCTGATCGGACCCGAAGCCGGAAGCGGCGGTCGGGAGCGGGCGCGACGCCCGCTCCCGATCCGGCTTGACGCCGGGCGCGGCCCGGCCGACATAGTGCGGCGGCGACAAGGTCTGGCAACGGCCGACGATGCGGGCGCTGGTCATCGAGGACGACGCGGAGACGGCGGGCTACGTCGCCAAGGGGCTGGAGGAATCCGGTTTCGTCGTCGACATCGCGACGAACGGGCCGGACGGACTCATGCTCGCGTTATCGGAAGTCTACGACATCGCGGTCGTCGATCGGATGCTGCCGGAGCTGGACGGGCTGTCGCTGGTCGGCGCGCTGCGGGGCGCGGGCAAGGACACCCCGGCGCTGTTCCTGACCGCCATGGGGAGCGTCGGCGACCGGGTGCGGGGCCTGCGCGGCGGCGGCGACGACTATCTGGTCAAGCCGTTCGCCTTCTCCGAACTGCTCGCCCGCATCGAAGCGCTGCTGCGCCGACGCGGCGACGGCGGCGGCGGCGCGACGCTGCGGCTGCTGGATCTGGAGATGGACCTGCTCGCCCGCAAGGTGGCGCGGGCGGGCCGCGCGATCGAGCTCCAGCCGCGCGAGTTCAAGCTGCTGGAGTTCCTGCTGCGCCATGCCGGCCAGGTGGTCACCCGGACGATGCTGCTCGAGCACGTCTGGGACTATCATTTCGATCCGCAGACCAACGTCATCGACGTCCATATCAGCCGTCTGCGACGCAAGATCGACCGCGACTTCGCGCCGCCCTTGCTACAGACCGTGCGCGGCGCCGGATACGCCCTGCGTGCCCCCGATTAAGCTGGTCGGCTCGTCCACCTTTCGTCTGGCCCTGCTCTATCTCGGGTCGTTCGGCGCCCCGGTGCTGCTGCTGCTGGGTTTCATCTACTGGTCGACCGCCGGTTTCATGTCGCGCCAGACCGACGCCGCGGTCGATGCCGAGATCCGCGGCTTGGCCGAGCAGTACGAACAGTTCGGAACGATCGGCCTGATCCGGGCGCTCGACCGCCGGGCGAGCCGGGCGAGAGCTACGCGCGGCCTGTATCTCCTGACCGGACCCGACCTCGCGCCGCTGGCCGGCAATCTGTCGCGTTGGCCCGAGGAGCGGCCCGGCCCCGACGGATGGTTGACCTTTTCGCTCGAATACGCCGGCCGGGATGGGGGCGAGGTCGATCTCGGCCGGGCCAGGATGTTCGATCTCCGGGGCGGGCTCCGCCTGCTGGTCGGGCGCGACATCCGCGAGCGGCTGGAGATCGCCCGCCTGATCCGTTCGTCCTTGATCTGGGGCGTCGTCGTCACCGTCGCGCTCGCCGTCGCCGGCGGCGTCCTGGTCAGCCGTTCGATGCTGCGGCGGATCGATGCGATCAACGCGACCAGCCGCGAGATCATGGCCGGCGCGCTGGGCCGGCGGATCCCTTTGCGCGGCGCCGGCGACGAGTTCGACCGGCTGGCCGGCAACCTCAACGCGATGCTCGACGAGATCGAACGGCTGTTGGCCGGCATGAAGCAGGTCAGCGACGACATCGCGCACGATCTGCGGAGCCCGCTGGCGCGGCTGCGCAGCCGGCTCGAAGTCGCCCTCATGAACCGGGGCGGCGCGGAGGCGTATCGCCAGGCGATCGAGCGGACCATCGCCGAGGCGGACGACCTGCTGAAGACCTTCAACGCGCTACTCAGCATCGCCCAGGCCGAGGCCGGCGCGCCCAGACGATCCTTCGCCGCGGTCGACGCCGCCCGCATCGTCGGCGACGTGGCCGAACTCTACGAGCCGGTCGCGGAGCGGCGGGGCGTCGAACTGTCCGTCGAGACAGCGTCCGGCGACGGCCTGCGGGGCGACCGTGACCTGTTGTTCCAGGCGGTCGCCAATCTGGTCGACAACGCGATCAAGTTCTCGCCCGCCGGCGGACGGGTGGTCGTCCGGTCCGACGCAAACGCGGACGGCGTGCGCATCGCCGTCGAGGACCGCGGACCCGGTATTCCGGAGGCGGCGCGCGCCCGCGCGTTGGAGCGCTTCTATCGCTTGGACTCGAGCCGGACGACGCCGGGCAGCGGGCTGGGGCTCAGCCTCGTCGCCGCGGTGGCGCGACTGCATGACGGCAGGGTAGTCCTGGAAGGCAACGATCCGGGACTGCGGGCGGTGCTGGAATTGTCCCGAGGCGATCCCTCGGCGGGGCCGGCGGCAAGCGGGTCGGGAGGACGGTCCGATCGCCCCTGAAGACATCCCGGCGCTCGGCGCGGCGCATTTCGCGCGTATCGACGAGGCCGACGACGGCCTGTTCTACCGCGCGCCCCGGCTGGTCAAGCATCTCGACGAGCCGGCCTGCGCGGCGCTCGCCGCCCGATATCGGCGCAGCTTGCCGGCGGGGGCGGCGATCCTCGATCTGATGTCGAGCTGCGTCTCGCACCTTCCGGACGAGCTGGTCTGTGCGTCGGTCACCGGCCTCGGTATGAACCGGGCCGAGCTCGAGGCCAATCCCCGGCTGACCGACCATCTCGTCCACGACCTCAACGCGCGCCCGGTCCTGCCGTTCGACCGGGCGCGCTTCGATGCGTGCCTGATCGCGGTCTCGGTGCAATATCTGACGCGGCCGCTGGAAGTGTTCGCCGACATCGCCCGCGTGCTGCGGCCGGGCGCGCCCTGCATGGTGTCGTTCTCCAACCGGATGTTTCCGACCAAGGCGATAGCGATCTGGCGCGCGCTGGGCGACGCCGGCCATGCGCGGCTGGTCGCCCATTATTTCGCCCTGGCCGGCGGCTTCGACGAACCCGAGCTCGCGGACCTTTCGCCGGAACCCGGCGTATCCGATCCGCTGTTCGCGGTCACCGCACGGCGTCGATGCGAATGAGTCCCGCGGCGTCCGGAACGTATCTTGTCAACCGCCCGCCGTCGCCCCATATCCGGGGCGACGGCGCCGCCCCGGCCGTCCTGCGCGGATGCCGCTCGCGGGTCCGCAGCGTCGGGGAGCGCCGGCGCCTGCTTATCGGAGGAGAGGCATCGTGACCCGGGTTTCGCTGTTCGACAATCCGTTCCTGCTCGGTTTCGACCGGTTGGAGCGCGCCCTCGACCGCGCGTCCAAAACGCCGGCCGACGGCTACCCGCCCTACAACGTCGAGCAGACGGCGGAAAACGCCTATCTGATCACGCTGGCTGTCGCCGGCTTCGGTCGCGAGGAGCTCGCGATCGCCGTGGAGCGCACGCAGCTCACCATCCGCGGCAAGCAGAGCGACGACGCCCGCCGTATGTATCTCCATCGGGGCATCGCCGCGCGCCAGTTTCAGCGCACGTTCGTCCTCGCCGACGGGATCGACGTCGTCGGCGCGGAGCTGCGCAACGGGCTGCTGCATATCAACCTGGTGCGGCCCGAGAGCGGCAACGAGAGTCGCTCGATCGAGATCCGGGCGGCCGACGATCCGCCGGACGCGGCCGGCTGACCGGGCCGCCGGCGGCCCGTCAAGCGGCGTGCGGAGCAGTCTCCGCGATCAGCAGGCGAAACAAGCTGTCGCCGTCGGATGCGGTGCGCAGCCTGGTGCAGACCGATGCGTCGCGGAGCAACCGCGAGATGCGGGCGAGCGCCTTCAGATGGTCGGCCCCCGCGGTCTCCGGCGCCAGCAGGAGAAAGATCAGGTCCACCGGCTGATCGTCGATGGCGTCGAAATCGACCGGCTCGTCCAGCCGCAAGAACAACCCGTATAGCCGGTCGAGATCCCGGAGCTTGCCGTGAGGAATGGCGATTCCTCGCCCGACGCCGGTAGTCCCGAGCCGCTCGCGTTCGAGCAGAACATCGAAGATCGTCCGTTCGTTCAGGCCGGTGAACGCCGCCGCGCGCTGCGCGATCTCCTGCAGCGCCTGCTTCTTGCTGGGGGTTTTCAAGGCGCAGACGACGCGTTCGCGCGTCAACAGGTCGCAGATGTCCATGATCCGGTTCCTACGCCGATCCGTTCCCGGCCGGCATCCCTTCGGGGTCGATCCAGCCCAGGTTGCCATCGGCGCGCCGGTAGACGACGTTGAGGCCGCCATGGGCGGAGTTGCGGAAGACCAGCGCCGTCTGGTCGGCCAGATCCAGGCGCATGACGGCTTCGCCGACTGTCAGGTTCTCGATCTCGGTGGACATCTCGGCGATGACCACCGGCCGGTCGGTCTCGGGCTCCGCCTCGTCGTCCGCCGTATCCGCCGCGGCCAGGATGTATTGCTGCGCCGGCGTCCCGTCGACCGGCGCGATCTTCCGGTGGTGGTCACGCAGCCGCCGCTTGTAGCGACGCAACCGCTTGGCGACCCGCTCCGACGCGGCGTCGAACGCGGCATAGCCGTTGTCCGCCTGTCCATGGCCCTGCACCAGGATGCCGCGCCCCACATGGACTGAGATGTCGGCGCGCAGCCGGTGCGCCTCGCGCGACAGCACCACGCCGGCGTCGATCGCATGGTCGAAATACTTGGCGACCGTCTCGGTCAGACGGCGGCGCACGTGATCGCGCAGCGAATCGCCGATTTCGACCTGTTTGCCTGTCACCGAGACTTGCATGAGCGGCGGTTTCCGGAGTCGGGCGGGCGGGGCGTTCGTCCGCCGCCGTCTCGCGGCGGACGAACGATCCGCGGCCAGGGGATAGGCCCGCACCGATGGCGTGTCAACCGTCCTGCGGGAGCGCATTTCGCCATCGGCTACAGGCTGAACCGCTCACCGAGATAAACGCGCCGAACGTCCTCGTGGGCCACGATCTCGGACGGGAGCCCTTCCATCAGGATCGCGCCGTCATGGAGGATGTAGGCGCGGTCGACGATGTCCAGCGTGTCGCGCACGTTGTGGTCGGTGATCAGCACGCCGATGCCGCGATCCTTGAGATGGGCCACCAGCGCCCGGATTTCGTCGAGCGCGATCGGGTCGATACCGGCCAGGGGCTCGTCCAGCAGGATGAATTTCGGATCGTAGGCCAACGCCCGGGCGATCTCGACGCGGCGCCGTTCGCCGCCGGACAGCACCAGGGCCGGCGCCCGCCGCAGATGGCTGATCGAGAACTCCGCCAGCAATTTCTCGAGCCGCGCCTCGCGCCTGTCGCGCGCCGGCTCGGCGACTTCAAGCACCACGCGGATGTTGTTCTCCACCGTCAAGCCGCGAAAAATCGACGCCTCTTGCGGCAGATAGCCGATGCCCAGCCGGGCGCGGCGATACATGGGCAGGCCGGTGACGTCGTGCCCGTCGAGCGAAATGGCGCCGTAGTCGGGGGCGATCAGGCCGGTGACGATGTGGAAGCAGGTCGTCTTGCCGGCACCGTTGGGGCCGAGCAAGCCGACGACCTCGCCCCGCTGCAAGGCGAGCGAGACGTCGCGGATGATCGGCTTCTTGCGGAACCGCTTTCCGAGACCGCGCGCGACCAAGCCGTCGTTGGCGCTGACGAGACGCGGCGCCGCAGGGAGCGCCCGTTCCCGCGGACCGGTCATGGGCGCGGCGCTCCTCCGACGTCCCCGGCCGCCGGGCGGCGCGCGGCGCGCGGGACAACGAGGCCCCGCACCGGTTCGCGCGAACGGCCGAACAGCTTACTCACGCCGGTTTCGAGATCGATCTCGGCGCGCTCGCCGTTGAGCTGGTTGCCGCCGCGAGTGATCTTCACCCCCCCGGACAGGACGGCGGTCCGGGTATCCGGCTCGTAGACGCCTTCCCCGGCCTGGGCGATCCCGTCGGGCGACGATATCTGCACGTTGCCGAGCGCCTCTATCCGCTGGACCTGGGTCTTGCCGTCCGGTCCCGCCGCCAGCCGGGCGCTCAAGACGTCGGCGCGCAGCCGGTCTTCGCCGCGGGTGGCGACGGCATCGCCCCGCGCTACCAGCAGATTGCGTTTCTGCAGGTATTCGAGGCGGTCGCGGGCGCTGACCCGGATGGCGCCGGCATCAAGCCATGGCCTGCCGGTAAGGACGAGAACGCCCTGGTCCACGCGATACACGGCCTTGTCGCCATAGGCGGCCTGGTCCGGCGACACCAGCCGGACGGAGCCCTCGGCGTCGATGCGCCAGATGTCGGCCCGGCCGTCCTGCGAGTCGCGGTAATGCGCCGTCATGACGTCGGCGAACACCGAGACCTCGCCCTGGCGCGCCCGCGCGTTGCCGCGCGCGACATAGATCTTCGCCTTCCGGTTCCACTCGATGCCGTTCTCGGCCTCGATCTCGACCGGCTTGGCGTCGTCCCCGCCCGGCAGCCCGATGCCCTGCGGCCGGGCGTCGGGCGACCATCCGGCCAGCGCGGCGGCGAACGCGGCGGCGAGGACGCCGCGGCGAGCGAGCGCGGAGCGGCGCGGCGCGACCGGCGCCGTCATCCGCCCCGGCCCCGCGCGGCGGGATAGAGCAGCAGTCGCGCATTTCCGGTGAACAGGATGCGCTCGGTCCGCCGATGGAAGCGGAACCCCGCCGCCTTCAGCCGCCCGGTCGGACCACGGCCTTCGACCGGCCGGTCGCCGCGCGCGCCGCCGGCGGCGAAGTCGATCCTGGCGGTCTCGGTGTGCAGCTCGTAGCCATCGTCGTGGAGCAGGCTGACGCCGCCGCGGAGCGTGAGCACGCGCGCCTTCCGGTCGTAAACGCCCGTCGGCGCCCATAGCGCCAGCCAAGCGCCTTCGTCGGTCGTCACGTCGGCCATCGGCCGTTCGAGGTCGAAGGCGGCCGCGTCGTCCGGCCGCTGGCGGGCGGACAGGGCGGTGATCGTATAGGGCCGGTTGCGGCTGTCGAGGCCGGTATAACGCGCGTTGGTGAGAAGCTGGCCGCGCGCCTCGCCGACGCCGGGGCCGGCGGCGTCCAGGCGGAACCGCTCCGGCCGGTCGCGGAACTGGGGCCAGACGACGACCATGACCGCGAGCGCCGCCGCAGTCAGCGGCAACAGCAGCCTCATCAGGACGACGAAGCGCGAGTAGCCGCGTCCGGGGCGTATCGCGCCCGGCGGCGGACGGGCGGACGGGGGGCTATGCCCGGGGCCGGTCTCGACCGCGCCCGGCGACGGCTGCGCCACGCTCATGAAATCCCCGCCCGCAGACAGTCGTGGATATGGAGGATGCCGACCGGAAGCCGATCTTCGGTGACGAACAGGCTGGTGATCTCGCGCTCGTTCATCAGGCCGAGCGCGCGGGCGGCGAGCACGTCCGGCCCGATCGCCTCGGGTCCGGGAGTCATGACGTCGCGCGCGGTCCGCTCCAGCAACCGCGCGTCCATATGGCGGCGCAGGTCGCCGTCGGTGACGATGCCTTCGAGACGCCCGTCCCGCCCCAGCAGCCCGACGCAGCCGAAGGATTTGCGCGTCATCTCGATCAGCGCCTCCGCCATCGGCGCGTCCGCCGGCAACAACGGCATCGCCGTCCCGGTATGCATGATGTCGGCGGCCTTGACGAAGCCGCGCCCCAGCTGGCCGCCCGGGTGGAGGAGGTTGAACTGCTCGGGCGAGAAGCCGAACCGCTCGAGCAGCGCCGCCGCGATCGCGTCGCCCAGCGCCATCATCGTCGTCGTCGACGTGGTGGGCGCGAGATTCATCGGGCAAGCTTCGGCGCTCGCCGGAACGATCAGGCTCACGTCCGCTGCGCGGTCGAGCGAGCTGCCGGGCCGCAGCGTAACCGCGATCAAGGGGATGCGGCGACGGCGGGTATAGGCCACGATGTCGGACAGCTCGTGCGTCTCGCCCGAGCTGGAAAGCGCCAACACGACGTCCGCGCCGGTAATCATCCCGAGATCGCCATGACTCGCCTCCGCCGGATGGACGTATTGGGCGGGCGTCCCGGTCGATGCGAGAGTCGCGGCGATCTTGCGGCCGACATGGCCGCTCTTGCCCATGCCCGTCACCACGACGCGGCCCGATCCAGCGAGTCCGGCGAGCAATTCGACCGCCTGCGCGAAGCGGTCGTCGAGCGCCCCGGCGAGCGCCCGCAAGCCGTCGATTTCGACCTCGAGGACCCGGCGCGCGACCTCGAGGTCATCCCCGTCCCGACCGGGTTTCCGTGCGATCATCGCTACAGACGCATCCATGGCGCTCCCCGGCGGCATTAGTTACCTTGTCTCACCGAATCGACCGACGCGCCTCGCCGCCGGCGCTCAATGGGCGAACACGTCCATATCCGACCAGCCGCCGATATCCAGGGCGGCGCGCGTCGGCAGGAAGCGGAAACAGGCCTCGGCGTATCCGGCGCGGCCCTCCCGGATCAACATCGCGTCGAGCCGCTGCCGCAGCGCATGCAGGTGGAGCACGTCGGCGGCGGCGTAGGCGAGCTGCGCCGGCGTCAGCTCGTCCGCGCCCCAATCCGAGGACTGCTGCGCCTTGACGAGCTCGATCCCGAGAAGCTCGCCGCACAGATCCTCGAGCCCGTGCCGATCAGTGAAGCTGCGCGCGAGCTTCGATGCGATCTTGGTGCAATAGACCGGCGCACAGTCCACGTCGAGATAGCAGGCGAGGGCCGCGAGGTCGAATCGGGCGAAGTGGAACAGCTTGGTGACGGACTGGTCGGCGAGCAACGCCTTCAGGTTCGGCGCATCGTAGCGGCCGCGCGCGAAGCGGACCAGATGCGCGTCGCCGTCGCCGCTCGACAGCTGGACGAGGCACAGCCGATCGCGTCCGGGCCGGAGCCCCATGGTCTCGGTATCGACGGCGATCGTCTCGCCCCTCACTGCGTCCGGCGGCAAGTCGCCTTCGTGCAGGGTGACGGCCACGGCTAACGCAAACGCGATCGGCCGGCCGCGGGCGGCGCACGGCGTGGTGCCCAGGAGAAGACTCGAACTTCCACGGCCTTGCGGCCACAGGTACCTGAAACCTGCGCGTCTACCAATTCCGCCACCTGGGCATCGGTCGGCTCCAGCGTGGGTACGCCACAGAGGCCGCCAATGTCAACCGCCGGCGCGGGCGGTTGACGCTGCCGGCCGCGCCCGCTATCGACCCGGCGGCCACCGTTACGGAGGCGACCCCCGGCATGATCGACCAAGCAATGGCGGCGAAAGCGGCCGCGTTCATCGGCGCGGCGCGGTTCGCCGGCCGCGCGGCGGACGCCATCCCCGAGGATTGTCGCCCCCGTTCGGAGGCGGACGGCTACGCGATCCAGGCGGCCCTGCACGAATGGCTCCACGATGCCGGGCAGGGCCGCCGGCTGGGCTTCAAGATCGGCTGCACCACGCCGGTCATGCAGAAATTGCTGGGAATCAACACGCCGGCCTATGGCGGCATCCTGGCCGCGAATTGCCATGCGGACGGGCAGCACTTCCCGGCGAGCCGGTTCCGGCGTCTCGGCATCGAATGTGAGATCGCGGTGCGAATGGGCGCGGATCTCGCCCCCGGCGGCGCGCCGTATGGCCGCGAGGACGTGGCCGGAGCCGTCGCCGAATGCATGGCCGCGATGGAGATCGTCGACGACCGCTACGGCGCATATCGCCCATCCGACGTTCCCCTGCTGATCGCCGACGACTTTTTCCACGCCGCCTGCGTCCTGGGCCCTGCGCGCCGCGACTGGCGCGGGATCGACCTCGCCGCCGCCGGATGCCGCACGAACATCGGCGGCGCGGAGGCCGCCGCGGCGGTCGGCGCCCACGTCATGGGGCACCCGTTCGAAGCGCTGGCCTGGCTCGCCAACAAACTTGCGGCGCAGGGCCGCACCCTGGCTGCCGGCCAGCTGGTGCTCACCGGGTCTGTCCCAGCGGTGCAATGGATCAAGGGCGGCGCGGCCGTAATCTCCGTCGATGGGCTGGGCGAGGTCGGGGCGACGTTCGCCTAAGCGCCTCAGGCGTTCCTGCCGCCTGCGATACTCTGACCCACGGCGGGCACGCCGCCCTCCTCGCCCCAGCGCGCCGCCGTGTCGACCACGATGTCGAACTGATCGAGCATCCGCATGCAACTCTGGTCGACGACGTCCTGCAGCGTGACCGGGCGGTTGTAGAAGGCGGGCACGGGCGGAAAGATCACCGCCCCGAGATTGGACAGCTTCACCAAGTTTTCGAGGTGTCCCGAATGCAGCGGCGTCTCGCGGATCGCGACCAACAGCCGGCGCCGTTCCTTGAGGACCACGTCGGCGGCGCGGCTGATCAGGTCGCCGGTGTTGCCCATGGCGATGTTGGACATCGTCTTGATCGAACAGGGGGCGACGATCATGCCCAGCGAGCGGAACGAGCCCGACGAGATCGCGGCGCCGACATTGCCCGCTTCGTGCACCTCGTGGGCGAGGCCGTGGATATAGTCGAGACCGATGTCGTGCTCCATCTTCAGGGTCATCTTCGACGAGCGGCTCATGACCAGATGAATCTCGATCCGCGTGTCGGCCCGCAGAATTTCCATCAGGCGCACCCCGTAGATCGTGCCGGTCGCTCCGGTGATCCCGACGATCAATCGGTCCATACCCGGTTCCCTCGCAAGACGGACATCGCAGGCCGCACTATATCGCAATGCCGGAACTTGTCGAACCGCCTGCCGCGGCGCAGTTCGGTTTGCGGACGCGCGGCGTTCTGTTAGGTTGCCCGCGAGTTGTCGAACGGGCGATGAACGTGACGCGATGACCGCCGGACGGAAGGAAGCGGACGCGCCGGCCGCCGGCCGCCGGAGCGTGCTGCGCGGACTCGCCGCCGCATCGCTCGGCGCGGCGCTGCCGCCGGTTCGGCCGGCGGCAGCGGAGCGGGCGGGCTATCCGGGTCTCATCGGACGGATCCGGCACCATGCCGTCCGCCACGAAGATACGCTGCTCGACCTCGCCCGGACGTTCAATCTCGGATTCACCGAGCTGGCCGCCGCCAATCCCGGCGTCGATCCCTGGATTCCAGGCGCAGGCACCGTAATCGTCGTGCCCGCGGCCCATGTCGTTCCCGCGGCGCCCGGCGAGGGGTTGCTGCTCAACTTGGCGGACCAGCGGCTCTATGTCTTCAAACCCAACGGGCGCACCGTGGAGTCGGTCCCGATCGGAATCGGCGCCGCAGGCTGGCTGACCCCGACGGGACGAACCAAGGTGATCCGCAAGCGCGTCGACCCCACTTGGCGCGTGCCGGCCTCCATACGCCGGGAACAGCCTGAACTTCCCGCGGTCGTGCCGCCCGGACCCGAAAATCCGTTGGGGAAATACGCTCTCGATCTGGACTGGCCGAGCTATCTGATACACGGCACCAACAGGCCGATGGGCGTCGGGCGCCGGGTGAGCCACGGTTGCGTCCGGCTATACCCGGAGGACATCGCGCGACTGTTCGCCGAGGTCGCGCTGGGCACGCCAGTCACCGTCGTCGATCGACCGCTGAAGATCGCCTGGGTGGGGCAGCGGCTCTTGCTCGAGGCGCATCCGAGCCAGACGCAGGCGGATCAGATCGAGGCGACGGGCCGGTTCGACGCCGAAAACCTGCCCGATCTCGTCCATCTCGTCGCCGGCATGGCGAGGGGGCGCGCAGCGGAGGTCGACTGGCCCGCGGTCAGCCGCGCCGTTCGCGAACGGCGCGGCGTTCCGCGCGTGATCCTCGGGCCGCGGGATCCGGCGCCGTCGTAAGGCTGACGGCGCCGGATCCCCGGGCTATTTGCGCAGGTTCTTCTGGAAGATGCGATCGGCCTTGTCGGCCGCGTCCTTCGCCTCGGCCGCGGCGCGCTCGGCTGCGCTCGCGGCTCGCTCCGCCGCCTTGGCCGCCTGTTCCGCCTGCGCCGCCGCGCCGTCCGCAACGGAGGATGCGCGCTCGGCCGCAGCGCTCGCCGCGTTCGCGGTCGTCATCGCCTCGTTGATCTTGTCGTCCATCGTGCATCCCGCGGCAACCAGTAGCGGCAGCGCGGTCGCCGCCAAATATCCGACGAACCGCATGATCGTTACCTCCGATATGTTGTGCAGATCGCGTGGGGTAGCCCGTGCGAGCTTCCGATACCCCAAGGAGCCGTGATTGTACAACGGTCGGGACGGCGAGGCCAGCCCGCATTTCTAACGCTGGGCGTGATCGTCGTATTCCGCTCAGATGCGGGCCGCGGGCGGCAGGTCTTCGAGACGGCGCTCGATGTCGGCGTCGCGGGGCAAACCCGGCTGAGCGCCCGGTACGGTGCAAGCGAGCCCTGCCCCCACCGCTGCCCGCCGCAGGGCATGCGGCAGGTCGGCGCCCGACTCGAGCGCCGCAGCGAAGATGCCGGTGAAGGCGTCGCCCACACCGGTGGCGTCGACAGCATCGACCGGCAGCGCCGTAACCGCCCAGCTCGCCGTCGGCGTGGCTGCGATCGCGCCGTCCGGCCCGAGCGTGACGACGGCCGTGAGATCAAACGCCCGCGCCAAAGCGCGCGCGACGTCCCGGAGATCGCCCCGCGGCGCGCCGAGCAAGGCGGCGAGGATCTCCGCTTCTGGCTCGTTCGTCACCAGTATGTCGAGGGCCGCCATCGTGTCGCGTGGGATGCCGCGGGCCGGCGCAGCATTCAACAGAACAGCGGCGCCGGCCCGGCGCGCCCGCCGGACCAGTTCGCGATTGGGGTCGGCCGAAACCGCCTGTTGCAACAGCAGCAGGTTGCCGGGACCAAGGACATGGTCGGGCAGCTGATCAGCCTGCGATTCGCGGTTGACCCCGCTGGCGACCACGATCCGGTTCTGCCCCGAACGGGCGATGCAGATCATGGCCAATCCGGTCGCCCCATTGCGCCGGGCGACGCCGCCGAGGTCAACCCCGTCGGCGCGCAAGGCGGCAAGGGCAATGTCGGCGAACGGATCGGACCCGACCGACCCGTACAGCGCCACGCGGGCGCCTGCGCGCGCCGCCGCCAGAGCCTGGTTGGCGCCCTTGCCGCCGGGGAAGATTCGCTCGTGAGTGGAGAGGACCGTCTCGCCCGCGCGCGGCAAGGCCGGCACGAAGGCGGCGAAATCCACGTTGATCGAACCGAACACGACGATCATGACCGTGTTCTCCCCAGACAATCACCGCGGCGACGGGCAGTCTGCGGACGGTTATACTCGCAACGCGCCGATTCATGGGAGGCGTCGATGAAGACGCGAGCGCGCATCGCCGCCGGGATCCTGCTCTTCATGCACGCCTTGGCCGTACGCGGCCCGCCCGCAGCGGCGGACGAGTTCGCGGACCGGCGGGCCGGCATGGTGGACGCGATCGCCGGGATGGTCCGGCTGGACCTCGGGCGGACCGGCAAGTCGCGGCTCGACCCGGCGATTCTGGAGGCGATGCGCCGCGTGCCCCGGCATTCATTCGTGCCGGCGGAGCTGGCTCCCTATGCCTATCTCGACCGGCCGCTTCCAGTCGGGTACGGCCAGACGGTATCGCAGCCCTATATCGTGGCCCTCATGACCGAACTGGCCCAGGTCGGTCTCGGCGACAGGGTGCTCCTGATCGGGATCGGCGGCGGCTATCACGCCGCCATTCTCCGCCGGCTCGCCGGCGGCGTCCGCTGCGTCGAGATGCAGCCCGAGGTCGCCGCCGCCGCCCTGTCGCGATTGTCGCGGTCGGGCTACGGCGACGTGGATGTCAGGGTCGGGGATCCCTACTATGGCTGGCGCGGCGCGCAAGGCGATTTCGACGCGATCATCGTCCGCCAAGCGATGGATTTCGTCCCGCGCGCACTGGTCCGGCAGCTCAGGACAGGCGGGCGGCTGGTCGTCCCGGTCGGAAGGTCGGACCTCCGTCAGGATCTGGTCGTCGTCAGAAAGACTCCGGACGGCGGAACCGTCGAGCGACGGGTGATGCCGGTGCGGTTTACGCGCATGCCGGGCGGCCCGCGTATCTGAAGCTTCGGGCCAGCAGGGGACCGGAGAGTTGTGGATAAGTCTGGGGATCAAGCGTTCGAAACATAGGCCGCCACCAAGTATTTCATAAAACATCCATGTTTTTCAGATAAATGCCGGCGTTACTTGCGATAACAACGACAGCGTTCCCTGTGAATTAACTGGCATCCATTGCGAATATCCGTTCGCCGTCATAGCGGCGGCCGCGACAGCGAGGGTTGCGATGGATTTCACCTTTACCCCGGAACAGCAGGCGATCCGCGACGGCGTGGCGCGGCTATGCGCGAATTACGACGCCGACTACTGGCTCCAACGGGACCGCGACGGCGGGATGCCGGAGGAGTTCGTCGCCGACGTCGCCGACGGTGGATGGCTGGGCGTGGCGATGCCGGGAGAGTTCGGCGGGGCCGGGCTCGGGCTCACCGAAGCCGCGATCGTGATGCAGACGATCGCCGGGTCGGGCGCGGCGATGAGCGGCGCATCGGCCGTGCACATGGCGATTTTCGCGCCCAACCCGATCATCCGTTTCGGCTCCGACGCCCTCAAGCGCGCGGTGCTGCCGGGGCTGATCTCGGGCCGAAACCGGGTCTGTTTCGCGGTGACCGAGCCGGATGCAGGGCTGGACACGGCGCGTATCCAGACGCGCGCCATCCGATCGCAGGACGGCTGGGTGGTTTCCGGCCGCAAGGTCTGGACATCCACCGCGCAGACCGCCGACAAAATGTTGATTCTCGCCCGCACTGCGCCAGCGGAGCGCGACGCCAAGCCGACCGACGGCCTGTCGCTGTTCTATGCCGATCTCGATCGCCGCTATGTGGAGGTGCGGGAGATCGAGAAGATGGGGCGGAAGGCGGTGGACTCGAACAGCGTCTTCATCGACGGGCTTCCGATTCCGGACGAACGCTTGGTGGGCGAAGAGGGCAAGGGATTTTCCTACATCCTGCACGGCTTCAACCCGGAGCGCATCCTGATCGGCGCCGAAGCCGTCGGCATCGGCCGGCTGGCGCTGCGCCGCGCCGCGGACTATGCCGCCGGGCGGGTAGTGTTCGGCCGGCCGATCGGCCGGAATCAAGCCATCCAACACCCACTGGCCGCGAGTTGGGCCGAGCTCGAAGCGGCCGATCTCATGGTCTTCAAGGCGGCGAGCCTCTATGACAGCGGCGCACCCTGCGGGGTCGAGGCCAACGCCGCCAAGCTCCTGGCCGGCGAGGCCGGGTTCGCCGCCTGCGAGCGAGCCCTGATGGCCCATGGCGGGATGGGCTACGCCGCGGACTACCACGTCGAGCGGTATCTGCGTGAAATCCTGATCAACCGGCTGACGCCGGTCAGCCGCGAGATGATCCTGAACTATCTCGCCGAGCGCGTGCTCGGCTTGCCCCGCTCCTATTGACGAAGGGCCGCGGTCTCGTTTGCGGGCGCGCCTCAATCCGGCGGCGCGTCCCCGGCGACGGTACGCGGTTCACGCAAGGGCCCCGATGGTCCGCCTTCCCGGCGTCGCCGGTAGGGACCGCGGCGAATCGGGTGGAAAACGCTGGCGGACGCCGGAGGAACGAACGCCGCCGGAGCCGTTGGATCGGCGCATCGTTCGGGGCTATTCTGGCCGCACCCGGCATCGAACGACAGCGAGGCCCCCGGCATGCTGCTGACCTGGGCATTGCGCAACATCGTCACCGCGGGACGGATGACCCTGACCGACGCCCGCGGCCGCGTCCATGTGTTCCAGGGGGCGGAGGACGGCCCCGAGATCGCCGTCCGGCTGCACGACCGCGCGCTTCACGGCAAGCTGGTGCGCAACCCATGGCTCCATGTCGGCGAAGCCTATATGGACGGGACGCTAACGATCGAACGGGGCGGGCTCGGCGGCTTCCTCGAATTCTGCTGTATGAACGTCGCCGCCGGCGAGAGCAACCCGGCCTTCAAGGCGTCGCAATGGCTCGGTCTGAAGCTCCGCTGGTTGCAACAGCACAACCCGGTGGGACGCGCGCAGGACAACGTGGCCCATCATTACGACTTGTCCGACCGCCTGTACGACCTGTTTCTCGACAAGGATCGGCAGTATTCCTGCGCCTATTTCACCGGTCCGGACCAGGAGCTGGAGTCGGCGCAGGAAGGCAAGAAACGGCACATCGCCGCCAAGCTGCTGCTGCGGCCGGGGCAGCGAGTTCTCGACATCGGCTCCGGCTGGGGCGGGCTCGCCCTCTATCTCGCCGAAATCGCCGACATCGAGGTGACCGGCGTCACCCTCTCCGAGGAGCAGTGCCGGGTCGCCCGGCGCCGCGCCGAGGAGAAAGGACTGTCGGATCGGGTCACGTTTCTGCTGGAGGACTATCGGCTGCATAGCGGGCGGTACGACCGCATCGTGTCGGTGGGTATGTTCGAGCATGTCGGAGCCGCCCATTTCCGCGAGTTCTTCGCCAAGACGCGCGAGCTCCTGACCGAGGACGGGGTGGCGCTGCTGCATTCGATCGGGAGGATGGAGCCGCCGGGCAACACCAATGCCTGGCTGCGCAAATACATCTTCCCCGGCGGCTACACGCCGGCGATGTCGGAGACCCTGGCCGCGATCGAGCGGGAGAGGCTCTACGTGACCGACATCGAGGTGCTCCGGCTTCACTACGCGCGAACCATCGCCCACTGGCACGCGCGCTTCCAGGCCAACCGGGAGCGGGTCGCGACGCTCTACGACGAGCGGTTCTGCCGCATGTGGGAGTTCTATCTCAAGGGTTGCGAACTGGCCTTCCGATACTGGAACCAGATGGTGTTCCAGATGCAGTTCGCGCGCCGCCAGGACGCCGCGCCGCTGGTGCGCGACTACATCGTCGATTGGGAGCGGGCGCAGGCGGACGACGGGGCGGCCGGGACCGGGATCGCCGCCTGACCGGCGCGTCGCCGCCTCGCAGATCTCCGAGGCGGATCGAAAACAGGACCGTTCCGGGGGCCGCCTCGCATCCGCATCGGTTTCGCCCTCCCGACGAGCGCCTCGCGACCCCGATTCCGCACCGGGTTGCGCCATGGGCAGATCTGCCGTCTTGCCTCGAAAAATGCGCTGGGCCCGGATTGAACGATGATCCGCGAAGAACTCGGGTAAAACATGTCAACAGTACTGCCTGATTTCCGCGGGCGGGCGCCGGGCAAGAACCGGAACCGTGATGCGCCGGATCGGGTATGCGTCGCCATGCGGCCCGTTCCTGGCCCTCGCCTGTCGCCAGCCGATTCGGGTAGGGTCGGGAGCTCCCATCCTGGAGGTCGGGCGCTTGGCCGAGCCACTGTCGATCGTCGACAACGACAACGACGCGGTCGCCTATCGCGCGCCGCCGCGCAACTTCGAAGCCGAGATGGGGTTGCTGGGCGCGATCCTCATCAACAACCGCGCCTTCGAGCAGGTGGCGGACTTCCTGCGCGCCGAACATTTCGCCGAACCGCTGCATGGCCGGATCTACGAGGCCTGCGCCACGCTGATCCAGCGCGGGCAACACGCCGACCCGACCACGCTCAAGCATTTCTTCGACGACGACCGCACCTATGGCGACATCGGCGGGGCGGCCTATCTGACGCGGCTCGCAGCGGACGCCATCACCGTCATCAACGCGGCCGACTATGGTCGCCTGATCCACGATCTCCATCTGCGGCGCGAGCTCATCGACCTCGGCACCGACGTGGTGAACGACGCTTACGGGGCCGACCTCGAACACTCGGCGATCCAGCACATCGAAGAGGCCGAACAGCGGCTCTACGACATCGCGACCACGGGCGAATACGATGGCGGCCTGCGAGCGTTCACCGACGCGCTGACCGGCGCCATCGCCATGGCGCAGGCCGCGTTCCGGCGCGAGGGACGGCTTGCGGGCCTCGCCACCGGATTCCACGGTCTCGACCTGCTGCTGGGCGGGCTGCATAAATCGGATCTGGTGGTGCTCGCCGGCCGCCCATCGATGGGCAAGACGGCGCTCGCGACCAACGTCGCGTTCAACGTCGTCAAGGCGTATCGCCGGGCGGCCGAGGGAGGCGGCGCGGCCGACGGCGGCGTCGTCGGGTTCTTTTCGCTCGAAATGTCGGCCGAGCAGCTCGCAAGCCGTATCCTCGCCGAGGAAGCTCAGCTGCTCTCCGACAAGATCCGCAAGGGCGAGCTCAACGACGCCGAATTTTCCCGGCTGGTTGCGGCGAGCCAGAACCTCCAACGGGCGCCGTTCTTCATCGACGATACGCCGGCCCTCACGGTGTCGGCGCTGCGGACCCGCGCGCGGCGGCTCAAGCGCCAGCACGGGCTCGACCTCGTCGTCGTCGACTATCTCCAGCTGCTCCAGGGCAGCCGCAGCGCCCGTAACGAAAACCGGGTGCAGGAAATCTCGGAGATCACCCGCGGCCTCAAGACCCTCGCCAAGGAGCTGGACGTCCCGGTGCTGGCCCTGTCGCAACTGTCCAGGGCGGTGGAGCAGCGCGAGGACAAACGGCCGCAGCTGGCGGATCTGCGAGAATCCGGCACGATCGAGCAGGATGCCGACGCGGTGATGTTCATCTTCCGGGAGGAGTATTACCTGGAGCGGGCCGAGCCGACGCGGCGCGCGGACGAGAACGAAGACCGGTATCAGGACCGTCACGCGAAATGGCGGGAGAATCTGGGCAAGGTCGAGAACATGGCCGAGCTCATCGTCGCCAAGCAGCGCCACGGCCCCACCGGCAAGGTCGAACTCCGGTTTCACCAGGAGGTCACCAAATTCGACAACCTGGAAGACGGTCACGTCCCGGCCGCGGACGAAGACGGAGACGCGCCGTTCTGACCTCCGGCGTCCGGCCGCGCACGGTTCTCGCCGTCGATCTCGACGCGATCGCCGCCAATTACCGCGCCGTCCGCGGTCGGCTGGACGGCGCCGCCTGCGCCGCGGTGGTCAAGGCGGACGCTTACGGTCTCGGAATGGGCCCGGTGGCGCGGACGCTCGCCCGCGCCGGCTGCCGGCATTTCTTCATCTCGAGCCCCGAGGAGGGGGCCGCGCTGCGCGACGCGCTGGCCGACCTCGCCGGCCTTGCGCCGGAACCCGCGATCTACGTCTTCAACGGTCTGGTCGCGGGGGCGGAGGCGACGTATGACGGCGCTGGCCTCGTGCCCGTCCTCAACGCGCCCTGGCAGGTCGATGCCTGGGCGGCGTATGCGCGCCGGCAGGGCGGCCGCCCCGCCGTCGTTGAGCTGGATACCGGCATGAGCCGGCTCGGGCTGACCGGGGCCGAGCTCGAGGCGCTATCGAGCGATCCGGGGCGCTTCGAAGGCCTGCGCATCGAGTACGTCATGAGCCATCTCGCCTGCGCCGACGAGCCGGCGCACCCGCTCAACGCCCGGCAACGCGCCGACTTCGACGCCGCCCGCGCGCGGCTGCCCGCGGCCGGCGCGTCGCTCGCCAACTCCGCCGGCGTCTTCCTGGGCCCCGCCTTCCACTTCGATCTGGCGCGGCCGGGAGCGGCGCTATACGGCATCGCGACAGTGCGCGGGCGACCCAACCTGCTGTCCCCGGTGGTCGGGCTGCGGGCCCGGATCCTCCGCACCCGCGACGTCGACAGCGAAACGACCGTCGGGTACGGCGCCACCCGCCGGGTGGGCCGCGGGCGGCGGCTGGCGACGGTGGCTTGCGGCTATGCCGACGGGCTGCCGCGCGCGCTGAGCGATTGCGGCCGCGCTTTCGTCGGCGGCGTCGAAGCGCCCGTCGTCGGGCGCGTATCCATGGATCTGATGACGTTCGACGTGACCCATGTTCCGGCCCGGCGGGCGCGTCCGGGCGATTACGTCGAACTCATCGGCGCTCATGCCGGCGTGGACGACGTGGCCGCCGCATCGGGGACGATCGGCTATGAGATCCTCACCCGGCTCGGCGCCCGCGCCAACCGGAGTTACGTCGGAGGCGAGGCCTGACCGATGCAGTTCGTCGCCGCGGTCGGGCGCGGATTCCTCTCCTTCCTCGCCGCCGCCGGACGCCTCGGCATCTTCGCCGGCGCGGGGCTGGCCCATTGCGTCCGGCCGCCCATCCACGCGCGGCTGATCGCGCGCCAGATGGTCGAGATCGGCTACTACTCGCTGCCGGTCGTCGGGTTGACTGCGTTCTTCACCGGCATGGTGTTGGCGTTGCAGAGCTATACCGGGTTCTCGCGATTCAACGCCGAGAGCGCCATCGCCGGCGTCGTCGTGCTGTCGATCACGCGGGAGCTCGCGCCGGTGCTGGCCGGGCTGATGGTATCGGGCCGGATCGGCGCGGCGATGGCTGCCGAAATCGGCACCATGCGCGTTACCGAGCAGATCGACGCCCTGACGACGCTGTCCGCCGATCCGTTCAAGTATCTCGTGGCGCCCCGGCTCGTCGCCGGCTTGCTGACGTTGCCGTTCTGCGTGCTCGTCGCCGACGTGATCGGGGTGTTCGGGGGCTATCTGATCGGCATCCGCAAGCTGGGGTTCGATCCTGCCGCTTATCTACAGAACACCTGGGACATCCTCGAGACGGTCGACGTCGTCTCCGGCTTGGTCAAGGCCGGCGTGTTCGGCTTCGTCATCTCGCTGATGGGCTGCTATCACGGCTATCACTCGCGAGGCGGCGCGCGCGGGGTCGGAGCGGCAACCACCAACGCCGTCGTGTCGGCGTCGGTCCTGATCCTGGCGCTCAACTATCTGATCACCGAGGCGTTCTTCGCGGGCGGCGTATGACTCCGGAGGCCAACAAGATCGAAGTCCGCCGGCTGCATCGGTCGTTCGACCGGAAGGTCGTGCTCGACGGTCTCGACCTCGACCTGCGCAAAGGCGAATCGCTGGTCGTGATCGGCGGCTCCGGAGCCGGCAAGTCGGTGCTGATCAAATGCATGATCGGCCTCGTGCGGCCGGACCGCGGCAGCATACGGATCGACGGGCGGGAGCTCTCGGCCATGCGCGCCAGGGACCGTGCGGCGGTCATGGCCAAGTTCGGCATGCTGTTCCAGGGCGGGGCGCTGTTCGACAGCCTCCCCGTCTGGGAAAACGTGGCGTTCGGCCTGATCGCCGGGCAAAGCATGGCGCGGGCCGCGGCCAAGAAGGCGGCCCTCGACAAGCTGGCGCAGGTCGGCCTCGCCCCCGCGGTCGGCGAGTTGTGGCCGGCGGAGTTGTCGGGCGGCATGCAGAAGCGCGTCGGGCTCGCGCGCGCCATCGCGGCCGAGCCGGAGATACTGTTTTTCGACGAGCCGACGACCGGTCTTGACCCGATCATGAGCGACGTAATCAACCGTCTGATCGTCGACTGCGTGCGCGAACTCGGGGCGACGGCGCTCTCGATCACGCACGACATGGCAAGCGCCCGCAAGATCGCCGACCGCGTCGCCATGCTGCATGACGGCAGGATCGTCTGGTCGGGCGCGGTCGACGAAATCGACGACAGCGGCAACCCGTTCGTCGATCAATTCATCCATGGGAGAGCCGACGGCCCGATCGAAATGGAGATCCGGCGCGCGTGAGCGAACTCCCCCGCAGCCGCGGCGAAGGAAGCGCCGTCTAGTGGCCCGCGCGCCCGCGCGCTACGCCTGCGCGGCCTGCGGCGCCGCGTACCCCAAGTGGAGCGGACGCTGCGACGCCTGCGGCGGCTGGAACACGATCGCCGAAGACGAAGCTGCGACCGGCGCGGCGCCGGGCGGCTTGGGCGGGGGCAAAGGCAACCGCATCTCCTTCGCCGACCTGTCCGGGGCGGGGCGGGCGCCGCCGCGCCGCCTGACGGGCATCGGCGAATTCGACCGCGCAGTGGGCGGCGGCCTGGTTCCGGGCTCCGCGGTCCTGATCGGCGGCGACCCCGGAATCGGCAAGTCCACCCTGCTGCTCCAGATCGTAGCGGCCATGGCCGCCGAGGTGTCCTGCGTGTATATTTCGGGTGAGGAGGCGGTCGACCAAGTGCGGCTCCGCGCAGCGCGGCTGGGCCTCGGCTCGGCTTCGGTCCGGCTTGCATCGGTCACCTCGGTCCGCGACATCGTGACCAGCCTGGACACGGGCGACGGCCCTGGAATCGTCGTCATCGATTCGATCCAGACGATGCACGTCGATTCGCTCGATTCGGCGCTGGGGACTGTGGCCCAGCTGCGCGCCAGCGCCTCCGAGCTGATCCGCCTCGCGAAGCGCCGGGGCTTTACGGTGGTGCTGGTCGGGCACGTCACCAAGGAAGGGACGATCGCGGGTCCGCGCGCGCTGGAGCACATGGTCGATACCGTCCTCTATTTCGAAGGCGACCGCGGGCATCAGTACCGCATGCTGCGGACGACCAAGAACCGGTTCGGCCCCAGCGAGGAGATCGGCGTGTTCGAGATGACCGACGGAGGCCTGCGGGAGGTCCACAACCCTTCGGCGCTGTTCCTGGCCGGGCGGCGCGAATGCGTCAGCGGGTCGGTCGTCTTCGCCGGTATCGAAGGCACCCGCCCGCTGCTGGTCGAGATACAGGCCCTGGTCGCCCCGTCGCCGCTGGCGACGCCGCGCCGGGCGGTGGTCGGATGGGATTCGGCGCGGCTGTCGATGATTCTGGCGATCCTGGATGCGCGCTGCGGCGTCGCACTGGCCGGACGCGACGTCTATCTCAACGTCGCCGGCGGTCTGCGGATCACCGAGCCGGCCGCAGATCTCGCCGTCGCCGGGGCGCTCGTATCGGCGGCCGCGAATCGCCCGGCGCCGGAGAACACGGTCGTGTTCGGCGAGATCGGATTGTCGGCCGAGGTGAGAGGCATCGGCCGGAGCGCGCTGCGCTTGAAGGAAGCCGCCAAGCTCGGGTTCAAGCGGGCGATCGCGCCGCGCCGTCCCGGCGACGGCCCGTCCGCCGCCGGGATCGAGCTGTGCGAGATCGAGCGGCTGAGCGACCTTCTCGCCCTGTTCGACTGGCGCGGCGATTCCGTCGACGGCGATGCGCCGCCGGACGCGGAGTCCTGACGTGGCCGTCGCCGACTTGGTCGTCATCGCCGCGGTGGTTCTCGCCGGGCTAATCTCGCTCTGGCTCGGAGTCCTCCGCGTCGTCCTCGGTCTGGGCGGATGGGCCGGGGCGATCCTCGCGACGCTGTACGGGTTCTCCCATGTCCGACCGATCGCGGCGCGGTGGATCGAGACGCCTCTGTTCGCCGACCTCGCCGCCGCCGCCGCCCTGTTCGTGGTCAGCCTGATCCTGCTGACGCTGCTGGCGCATGCGATCGCGAGCCGGGTCCGGGGGGCCGGGCTGGGCACCCTCGACCGGACGCTCGGGTTGATCGCGGGGCTGAGTCTGGGCGTCGTCGCCGTATGCGCCGGTTTCGTCGTCCTCGAACGGGTCATGCAATGGCCGCCCGGGCCGGAAGGGCGGCCGGCATGGGTGCGGGCGGCGAAATCGACCCCCCTGGTCGAGCTCGGCGCCAGACGCCTGCTGGCGCTGCTGCCGCCGGAATGGCGGGTAACGGACCGAATCGAACCCGCCGCCGCGGCGGAGAAGGCCGAAGACGCGGCGCGGAAGCTCATGGCCCCGGTGACCGAGTCGGCGGCGCCGCCGGAGAAATCGGGCTACAACCCGCGCCAGCGGCGCGAGATGAACCGCCTCATCGAGACTCGGCAATAGGGCGGCGACGTGCCGAACACCGGCCTTCGATACCCCGACTCCGACAAGCCGCGCGAGGAATGCGGCGTCTTCGGCCTGCGCGGCCATCCCGACGCCGCCGCGCTGACGGCCCTCGGGCTGCACGCGCTGCAGCATCGCGGCCAGGAGGCGGCGGGCATCGTCTCCTTCGACGGCCGCCAGTTCCACGGCCATCGGGCGATGGGGCAGGTCGGCGACAATTTCGGCGACGAGGACGTGATCGCCCGCCTGCCCGGCGCCGCGGCGATCGGCCACAACCGCTACGCCACCGCGGGCGAGGCGGCGCTACGCAACGTCCAGCCCCTGTTCGCCGACTTCGAATCGGGCGGCTTCGCGATCGCGCATAACGGGAATCTGACCAACGCCAGGCGGATCCGGCGTGAGCTGGTGCAGCGCGGCTGTCTGTTCCAGTCGACGACGGATACCGAGGTGATTGTGCATTTGATCGCGACCAGCCGGCGGCGCGGCGTGGTCGATCGGATGATCGACGCGCTGGAACGGATCGAAGGCGCCTATTCGCTGGTCGCCATGACCGACAGCGCGCTCATCGGGGTGCGCGATCCCTATGGCGTCCGCCCGCTGGTGCTGGGCCGGCTCGACCGGTCGTTCATCGTCGCGTCCGAGACCTGCGCCCTCGACATCATCGGCGCCGAGTTCGTGCGCGACGTGGCCCCCGGCGAGATGGTCGTCATCGACGGGTCCGGTCTCCGCTGCGAGACGCCGTTCGCGCCCCGCCCGCCGCGGTTCTGCGTTTTCGAGTACATCTACTTCGCCCGGCCGGATAGCATCGTCGAAGGCGCGAACGTCTACGAGGCGCGCCGGCGCATCGGCGCGGAGCTGGCGCGCGAGGCGCCGGTCGAGGCGGATCTGGTCATCCCGGTGCCCGACTCCGGCGTGCCGGCGGCGCTCGGCTACGCACGGGCCGCCGGCCTGCCCTACGAGCTCGGCATCATCCGCAACCACTATGTCGGGCGGACGTTCATCGAACCGAGCGACCGCATCCGTCACCTGGGCGTCAAGCTCAAGCACAACGCCAACCGGGACGTGATCAAAGACAAGCGGGTCGTCCTGGTCGACGACAGCATCGTGCGCGGCACGACGTCGACCAAGATCGTCGAGATGGTGCGCAACGCCGGCGCGCGGCAGGTGCATATGCGGATCGCGAGTCCGCCGATCACGCATTCCTGCTTCTACGGCGTGGACACGCCCCGGCGCAGCGAGCTACTCGCCGCCCGCCACGACGCCGACGCCATGGCGCCGCTGCTGGGGGTCGACTCCCTGGTCTATCTGTCGCGCGCCGGCCTCTACCGCGCCATGGTCGGGGACGGACCCGACGAGCCCGGGCGGCGGTTCTGCGACGCCTGCTTCTCGGGCGACTATCCGATCCCGATCGCCGATCGCGAGGCGTGCGGCTCCGGAGCCGGATTGCCGGCCTTGACCCAACTGGCCTGAATGTCGCGCACACCCCGGCTCGCGGGCCGTGTCGCCCTGATTACCGGCGCCTCGCGGGGCATCGGCGCGGCGGTGGCCCGGCGCTTCGCCGGCGAGGGCGCGCGACTGATCCTGGTCGCCCGCACGCAAGGCGGTCTGGAGGAGGTCGACGACGAAATCCGGGCGGCTTACGGCGAAGACGCGGCGGCGACGCTGGTGACGCTCGACCTCTCGCGGCCCGAGGACATCGACCGGTTGGGCGCGGCGGTGGCCGAGCGGTTCGGCCGGCTCGACATCCTCGTCGGCAACGCCGCGCTATTGGGCGCCCTCGCGCCGATGCACCAGATCGCACCGGACGAATGGGACCGCGCGATCGCGACCAATCTCACCGCCAACTGGCGCCTGATCCGTGTGTTCGACCAGCCGCTCCGGTCGTCGGACGCGGGACGGGCGATCTTCGTCACTTCCGGCGCAGCGCGCGCGGCGCGGCCTTACTGGGGCGCTTACGCCGCGAGCAAGGCGGCCCTGGAGACGATGGTCCTGAGCTGGGCCGGCGAGACCGCCAGGACGCGCATGCGGATCAACCTGATCAATCCCGGCCCGACTTGGACGCGGATGCGCGCCGGGGCCTATCCGGGCGAAGACCCCGTCGGCGTGAAGCCGCCCGACGCCGCGGCCGCCGCCTTCCTGGCCCTCGCCGAGCCGGCCTGCGTCCGCCATGGGGAGGTGGTCGGCATCGAGCCGGCGTGACGCGGCCCTTGGCTACGCCGAATCGGCGATATAGGGGTTGCGTCCCTTGCGCGGAACCAGGCGGATCGGCACCCCGTCGAGGTCGAACCCGTCGCGGATACCGTTGACCAGATATCTCGAGTAGGAGGCGGAGAGGGCCGAGGGGCGCGTCGTGAACAGCGCGAAGGTCGGCGGTCTGGCCTTGGTCTGGGTAATGTAGCGCAGCTTGAGACGGCGGCCCCGGACCACCGGCGGCGGATGCCGCCCGACCGCCTCCGCGAGCCATCGGTTGAGAGGACCGGTCGCGATTCGGCGAGTCCAGACCTCGTGGATGCGGAGCGCCTCGCCGAGCAGGCGATCCGTCCCCGCCCCGGTCAACGCGGAAAGGGCGACGACGGGGATACCGCGCGCCTGGGGAAGGGATCGCGCGAGCCGGTCGCGCAATTCGCGGAGCGTCCGGCGACGATCCCCGACGAGGTCCCACTTGTTCACGCCGATCACCAGCGCCCGCCCTTCGTCCACGACGTCGCGACCGATGCTCAAATCCTGCCGCTCGGCGCTCTGCTCGCCGTCGAGCAGCAGAACGACGACGTGGGCGAAGCGGATGGATCGCCGCGCATCGGCGACCGACATCTTCTCGAGCGCCTCGACTACCCGCGCGCGGCGGCGGAGGCCGGCCGTATCCACGAGTCGGATCCGGCGGTCGCGCCAGCTCCAGTCGATCGCGATCGAATCGCGGGTGACGCCGGGTTCGGGCCCGGTGAGCACGCGTTCGTCGCCGAGCAAACGGTTGACCAGCGTCGACTTGCCGACATTGGGCCGCCCGACGACGGCCAGCTGCAGGGAAGACCGATCGTCTTCCGCCTCGACGTCCCGCGCTTCTCCGGTCTCGAACGCCGCCAGGATCCCGGTCAGGTCGGCAATACCGTCGCCATGCTCGGCGGAGGTCGCCACCGGGTCCCCCAGCCCGAGCGCGTAGGCTTCGAGAACGCCCGCCCGGGCGGCCCGGCCGTCGCATTTGTTCGCGACCAGGACGATCGGCGTGGGCGAGGTTCGCAGCCAGTCGGCGAAATGCCGGTCCATCGGGGTGATGCCGGCGCGCGCATCGACCAGCAGCAGGGCCACGTCCGCGCCCCGCAGCGCGCGCTCGGTCTGGGCGCGCATGCGCGCCTCGAGCGCGTCGGCGCCGACGACGTCCAGCCCCGCCGTGTCGACGAGCCGCAGCGTCATGCCGCCGAGCCGCGCCTGGCCTTCCCGGCGATCGCGGGTGACGCCGGGGGCGGGATCCACGAGCGCCGTCCGGCGGCCGGTCAGGCGGTTGAACATCGTCGACTTGCCGACATTCGGACGACCCAGGATCGCGACGGTCAGCGTCATCGCATACGAGCCCACGGGCGCGACGGGCCGGGTTCGCCCCGGCCTCGTCCGGCGTCTCGCGCCCTCAACGGAACGCGATCAGCTCCGCGTCTTCGGTCAGCAGATAGACGGTCCGGTCGGCGACGGCGGGCGAGATGGTGATCGGGGACGCGATGTCCATCCGCCCGAGAATCTCCCCCGAATGGGGCGATACCGCCAGCAGCTCGCCCTGCGTGCCGGCCACCAGCAGCCGGCCCCCGGCAAGCACCGGACCCGCCCAGCGGATGGCGTCCTCCCGGTCCTCGGGGTCTTCGTAACGCGGCAGCTCGCGGACCCAGCGCACGCCGCCGTCACGGCTCGACACGCAAATCAGCTCGGCGCTGGTCGAGACGACGTAGACGAAGCGCCCGGCGACCCAGGGAGCCTGCGTGCCGCCGATCGGCTGCTCCCAGACGCGCGCGCCGGTGCGCAGGTCGATCGCGGTCATGCGCCCGCCATGGCCGACGACGAAGACGCGCCCGTCGTCGATCACCGGCCGGCCGCGGATATGCGCGAGCGAGGAGACCGGATCGGTCCGTTCGAGCGCAGTCAGCGATTCCGACCACAGGACGCGGCCGTTCTGGGTGCGGAGCGCGACGAGCTCGCCCGACGAGAACGGCACCACCACGACGTCGCCGTCGACCGCGGGCTCGGCCCCGCCGATCAGCCCGGCGACCTCGGCGATGCCGGCATGAGTCCAGACCGTATCGCCGTCGCTCGTCCGCAGAGCGTGAAGCTCGTTGGCGATGGTCACGACGAAAACGCGGTCGTCCCGGACCGTCGGACCGGCGCGCACCGGCCCGGGCACGGCCCGTTCCCAGATCGCCTCGCCGGTCGCGGCGTCGAGGGCGAACACGCGGGCGAATCCGGTCGTCACATAGAGACGCCCGCCGTCGAGGGCGAGCCCGCCGCCGAGCGTGCCGCCGTCTTCGTTCCCGGGCTTCAGTTCGGCTCTCCACAGGAGCGCGCCGTCCTGCGCATCGAACGCGCGCGCCTCGGCGTCGACGTCGAGGGTGTAGACGCGCCCGCCGGCGATCACGGGTTGGGCGAGGAGCTGGGCCTGGTCGCTGGACCCCGCACCGATATCGGTCCGCCAGAACGGCTCCAGCGCGTCGTCCGCGGCCAGATGGTGCCTGGCGTTGCCGGCCGTCCCGCCCGCCTGCGGCCAGTCCGGGTTGCGGATCGGATCCGGCAAGCGGACGTCGAGGCCGGCGATGCGCGGGTCCGGTTGCACCCGCTGCTCCAGGTTCAGGATGGCGACGCGCTCCCCCGGCAAGGGCGGTTCCTCGGGGGCTCCCAGCCAGTCGCCGCACCCCGCGAGCAGCGGGACGGCGAACACGAAGCGCCACGCTCTCGACATCACGAGCTCCCTATCCGTCAGCCACCGAGTATCGCCAATATCCGGGTCGCCCGCGTCCGGACGCCCGGCGGCGCGTCAACGTCGTCGACGATACGACGATAATAGTCGCGGGCCTTGGCCAGATCGCCGGACCGTTCGGCGAGCAGCCCCAACAGTTCGCGCGCGGTATGACGCCAGGAATGGCCGTCCGCCGCCAGCGGCAGGAGTCGCGCGGCCAGGGCGGCCCCGTCCACGCCGGCGTCGATGCCGTGCAGGGCGGACAAGACGGTCGCAAGGTCGCGCAGTGACCGATCCACGCCGCTGGCGGCGGCGATGGCCTCATAGGCGCGGGCTGCATCCGCGGCGCGGCCCTGCTCGGCTTCCAGCGCCGCGGCGTGGAATCGGGCGAGCGCGCCGTAGCCGGCGCCGGACTCCCGTCCCAGCGCGGCGAACAGCGCCGCCGCATCGGCGGTCTTGCCGTCGGCGAGCAGCGCCTTGGCGGCGGCGAAACGCGCCCCGTCGGCGTGGCGCTGACTCGACCGGTACTGATCCCAGCCGGTGACGCCGGCGACGGCGAGCACGACCGCGACCCCGGCGGCGATAACGTGCTTGCCATGGCGCCGCCAGAGTTTCTCCAGCCGTTCCTGGCGGAGCTCCTCGTCGATCTCGCGGAAAATGTCGCCCACGACCGCACTCGCTGCAGGATACACGCCGGCCAACATATCGTTCCGCCGCGGCCGGCGCAATTTGAGCGCGGCGTCACTGGCAATACTCCCTATGCGTATGAGCGACGGCATATGGCTCTCCGGGTTGGCTTCCGGGAGGTCGGGGGGCAGGGGTAATGGAGAGCGGCTGTCATCGCTGCGGCGCCGCTGGACGCGGGCGGCGAAAACGGGCAGTATCGCGGCGGATGCAGGGAGGCGGCGTCGGCCGGTCGATGTCGGAGGTTATCGAGCTCATTCGAGGGCGGAGCGAGGGGGAGGAGGTCTGCTTCGACCGCCGCGAGCTCGACGAGCTGTTGTCCCTGTATACGCGCCGGGTCATCGGCGGCGAATGGAAGGACTATGCGATCGACCACGGAAACGGTCGGGCGGCGTTCTCCATCTTCCGCAACGCGATCGACCGGCCTTTGTTCACCGTGGTCAAATACGCGCCGGGGACGCACCGGAACGGCGACTATGCGGTCTATCGGGGACGGTTCCGGCTGAAGCGGGGCAAGAGCCTCGCCGCCGCCCTCGACATACTGGAGCGTCAGCCGCGGCTGGTGTCGTCCTGAGCCGACCTGCATTTCTCATCCCGGTGGGGAAGTGAGGATTGCGCGGCGTTGCGGGACCGCGATCCACCCCCTTCCCGGCTCCCCTTGCAGGGGACAAGGGGTGTGAATCGACCCTGCGGCGCCCCGTCACCGGATGAGGCTTGCGAACAAGCAGGATAAGAAGCGGGATGGACGCGATGGACGACCTGGAGGAGCCCGAACCGGCCGCCGCGCCGCGGGCGTTGCGCGATCCCGGCGCGCGCTCGCTGCGTCGAAGATTGCTGGACGCCCCGCACATACGACCGCTGAACGAATACGCCGCCGGACTGCGGAAGCGGCCGGGCGTCGAGGTCCCGGACTTCGACCCTCTCGACGGCGGCGTCGACGCCCGCCTCCTGTTCCTCTTCGAGAAGCCGGGGCCGATGACGGCCGCCGACGGCGCGCGAAGGGGTTCGCGAAAGGGCTCGGGCTTCATCAGCTGGGACAACGACGACCCCACGGCGGAAAACACCTTCCTGTTCATGCGGGAGGCGGGAATTCCCCGGAAGCTGACCGTCACCTGGAACGTGATCCCGTGGTGGAACGGAACGACGGAGGTGACGCCCGCCGAGCTCCGCGAAGGCGCGGAGGAAACGAGAAGACTGGCGGGGCTGTTGCCGAGGCTGCGCGCGGTCGTCTTCGTCGGCGCGAAGGCGTCTCGCGCCCGCCCGCATCTGGAAGACACCGGCTTGGTTTTCTTCTCGTCCTGTCACCCCTCGCCGGTCGTGAGAGCCACCCGGCCCGACAGATGGCGCGCGATCCCGTCGGACTGGGCCAGGGCGGGAGCCGCCGTCGGGCCGGGATAACCGACCGGCCGCCGGCTTCCGTCGCGTTGCTCAGTTTCCCCGGAGCGAGCGGAACGGACATGCCAAGCAATGGCGGGGCTGCGCCGGGTGCTTGCGATGCACCAGCCGTGCAGCAGCCCATCCTCCTCGTCGAAGCGACCGACGATCCGGTCGAAATAGCGCGTGTCGAGATGCTCGTAACGCCGTCAAACGGACCACGCCAACAGATCCTCGACCTAAATCAGACGCCCGGAACCGTCCAGGTAGAGCAAATACACGCGAAGAAGCCTTCACGTGCGTGTTGCGTGTAGCCAAGCGGAATCTTTGGATTCCGCCTGGCGACACCGGGGCTGCGCTCACTCGTCGATGCGAACATGCCCGTCGCCGACCTGCTTGAAGTAGGGAATCGGCCGACTCGCGGATGGCGGCGGCGGATCGGCGAGCAGCTCGCCCAGATGCGCCAGGACCCGCCGGGTGATGTTTGCGAGTTCGAGATCGAGCGCGCGCGGGATCGAGAACCAGCGCAGGTCCAGAAGCTCGCCGCTTCCCTCGATATCGCCCGCTACGCGGCGTGCGTCGATCATGAAGAAGCGGGCGTTGAATCGAATCGGGCGCCTCGGCGGCGTCACCGCGCGGGCTACGTAGCGGAGGTCGCGAAGCGACGGCGCGAAACCGGTCGCGAAGAAGGATTGCCAGCCGCGAGGCGCGGCGCGATCCGGCGCCGGATTCGGCGCGCCGACGATCAGACCGGTTTCCTCGAAGGTCTCGCGGACCGCGGCGACCGCCATCGCGCGCGCCCTGGCCGGCTTCAGCTTGCGCTGGAGTTGCGCGGCCACATCGGCGCGGAGCGGCGTCGCCGGCCGGATCCGGCCGTCGGCCGCGTCCACCCGCCCGCCCGGGAAGACGTAGCGCTGGGGGAAGAATCGATGCCCGCCGTGCCGCTTTCCCATCAATAGTTCGAACGTCGCACGCCCGCGGCGACAGACGATCAACGTCGCCGCATCCCTGGGACGCGCCGGCGGCGCGCCCGCGGCGCGAACCGGCGGCGGCGCGACTCCCGCAGGCGTCATGGGAGGCGGCGCAGCGGGCTCACACCAACCGCCAATCGTCGCTGCGGCGGAGCCGCGCCGCCCGCAAGCCCGCCAGATCCTTCGATCCGGTGCAGAACGCGGCGATCCTGAGCTCTTCGATCATCCGGGTCATCCGGTCGGCGACGGCCGAATCGGCATCGGTTACGCTCTTCAGCACCGGCGCCGCCGCGCCGGCGAGCGCCGCCCCGAGCCGGATCGCCTTGGCCGCGTCCACGCCGCTTCGCAGCCCGCCGCTGGCGAAGATCGGGAGATCGGGGACCGCCCCGGCGACATCGGCGAGTGCGAGCGCCGTCGGCAGGCCCCAGCCGGCGAAGCCGTGCGCTACGCCGCGGGAGATCGGGTCGGGTTGACGGTTCGCCTCGACCTCGCTCCAGCTCGTGCCGCCGGCCCCGGCGACGTCGATCGCCGCAACGCCGCAATCGGCGAGCCGGCGCGCCGTTCCCGCGTCGATCCCGTTGCCGACTTCCTTGACCGCGACCGGCGTCTCCAGACCGCGCGCCAGCGTCTCGATCTTGCCCAGGATCCCCCGCCAGTCGCGGTCCCCGTTGACCTGGACGGCCTCCTGCAGCGGGTTCAAATGCAGGAACAGCGCGTCGGCCTCGATCATCTCGACCGCCCGGCGCGCCTCGTCCAGGCCATAACCGTAGTTGAGCTGGACCGCGCCCAGATTGGCGAACAGGAGGACATCCGGGGCCAAGTCGCGAACCCGATAGGTGTCGCCGAGTTCGGCGCGCTCCAGTGCGGCGCGCTGCGAGCCGACGCCCATGGCGATGCCGAGCCGCTGCGCCGTCTCGGCGAGGCGCCGGTTGATGCGGCGCGCAGCCGCGGCGCCGCCCGTCATGCTGCTCAGCAGGTAGGGCGCTTCGAGTCGCCGCCCGAACAGTTCCGTCGACAGATCGATCTCGTCGAGGTCCAGTTCGGGCAGCGCGACGTGCTCGAAGAAGAACCGCTCGAACCCGGCGGTGACGCCCTTCGCCGCCACGTCCGCGTTGAGCACGATGTCGATATGCTCGCGCTTCCTCCGCTCCGTGGCGTCGTTCATCGTCGGCGTTCTGGCCGCGATCAGCCCGCGACGAGCCGCACGGTCTGCCGGCTCCCGCCGATCGCGTCGAGGGCGCCGTCGTTTCCTTCCGCCGGGCTCAGGTAGCGACCGGTGAAGGACGGCTCGAACCCATCCTCGGCGAAGGGATAGGGGGACAGGCCGTAGACGCCCTCCTCGATCGGCCGGACGGTGACGTCCGCATCCTCGCGCGCGTTGCGCGGAACGTGTTCGAACACCGTCTCCTTACGGGCGCCTTCGTGGGCGCAGTTGAAATAGAGCGCCATCGTGTCGAAAAACTGGAGCTGCTTGTAGTTCTGGAACAGATGGGCTTCGTCGACCCAGGCGGCGGTTTCCGGATCCGCCGCGAGCTCGGCCTTGAGCCGCTCCTGGCGCGCGAGCTCGCCTTCCAGCATGCCGTCCGCGGCGGCGCGGTTCGCCTCCGCCAGCGTGTCGAGCAGCACATGGTCCGACATCCCGTAGCGGCCGTTGTAGAGGCCCCAGCTGTGCATGCTGGACAGCAGCCCGCAATAGGCGTGACGGCGGCCGTTGAAATCGGGCGACGCGGCGCTGGTCTTGACGATTTCGCTGAACGGGGTCTGGACCAGGTTGTACGGGAGGCCGGTGTTCGGATCGATCGGCGCCCGCCGGTCGAGCTCGGCCCAACCCGCGTCGTGGTTGTCGATGATGTAGAGCACGACGTCGCGCGGCTCGACCGGCTCGAACGCATCGTTGCCGAAGCTGCGGGCGAGCTGGCCGGCGAACGCCGTGTGCTCGGCCATGGTGATGACCAGATGCGGCTCGCCATCCGGGGCGCTTTGAACGATCATGACCGGTGCTCCCTCAACTGTCGGCCGATTGTAGCACCGCCCGCGGGGTCGATATATCGCGTGTCCTGGTTCACTACATATGAGACACCGGGTGGGCCTCCGGGATCGGCGCGTCAAGCCGCTTCGCGGCTCCTTCGCTACGCTCCGGCCCTTCGGGTGACCCGCCGATCCCGGAGGCTCTGAGGGCATCCATGGCCGTAAGCAGGCTTCCGGCCATGGAACGACCGGATATCGACTGGCGCGATGGGCCGTGTCTCACATGTGTCTGGACCAGGACATCGCGGGGTCGTTCTATTCCCACTCGATCGTGCCGGGCGGCTTGGTCGTCACGTCGTAGACGACGCGGTTTATGCCCGACACCTCGTTGACGATGCGCGTCGCCACGGCGGCGACGAAGCCGTGGTCGAACGGGTAGGCGTCGGCGGTCATACCGTCGGTCGAGGTGACGGCGCGAAGGGCGCAGACCCGCTCGTAGGATCGGGCGTCGCCCATCACGCCGACGCTGCGGACGGGCAGCAGCACGGCGAAGGCCTGCCAGATTTCGTCGTACAGGCCGGCGCGCCGGAGCTCCTCGATGAAGATGGCGTCGGCCCGGCGCAGGATCGCGACCGCCTCGGCGGTGACCTCGCCCGGGATGCGGATCGCGAGACCCGGACCGGGGAAGGGGTGGCGCCCGACGATCGCCTCGGGCAGACCGAGCTCGCGGCCGAGCTCCCGGACCTCGTCCTTGAACAGTTCGCGCAGCGGCTCGACGAGGGCGAGGTTCATGCGCTCCGGCAACCCGCCGACATTGTGATGCGATTTGATCGTGACGCCGGCCCCTCCGGAGGAGGAGACCGACTCGATCACGTCGGGATAGAGCGTGCCCTGGGCGAGGAAGTCCACGCCGCCGATTCCGTGCGCCTCTCGCTCGAACAGGTCGACGAAAATGCGGCCGACGATGCGCCGCTTCTCCTCAGGATCCGTGACGCCGGCCAGCGCGCGCAGGAACATATCCCCGGCGTCGCGATGGATCAGGGGGACGTTGCGGGCGCCGCGGAAGGTCTCCAGCACCTCCGCCGCTTCTCCGTCGCGCAGCAGGCCGGTATCGACGAACACGCAGGTCAACCGGTCGCGGAACGCTTCGTGCAGCAGCATCGCCGCGACGGCGCTGTCCACGCCCCCCGACAGACCGCAGACGACGCGCCCCCCGCCAACCTGCGCCCGGAGCCGCGCGATCGACCGGTCGCGGAACGCAGCCATGGTCCAGTCGCCGCGGCAGCCGGCGACGCGATGGGTGAAGTTGCGCAGCAGGGCCGATCCCGCCGGCGTATGCGCGACCTCGGGATGGAACTGAACGCCGTAAAACCGCCGCTCGTCGTCGGCGACCGCGGCGAAGGGCGCGCCCTCGCTGACGCCGACGGTCCGGAACCCGCGCGGCAGGCGGGCGACGCGGTCGCCATGACTCATCCAGACCTGCGCATGATCGCCCGGCCGCCACAGCTCCTCGAACAGCAGGCATCCGTCGGTTACATGGAGGCTCGCCCGGCCGAATTCGCGTCGATCGGACGTCTCGACCTCGCCGCCCAGCTGGGCGCACATGGTCTGCTGCCCGTAACATATCCCCAGCACGGGGACGCCGAGATCGAAGACCGCGTCCGGCGCCCTGGGCGCCGTCGCTCCGGTCGCCGAGGCGGGGCCGCCCGAGAGGATCACGGCCGCCGGGGCGAACGTCCGCATCTCGTCCGACGATGCGGCGCAGGGGCGGATCTCGCAGTAGACGCCGTTCTCGCGAACGCGGCGCGCGATGAGCCGGGTCACCTGCGACCCGAAGTCCAGAATCAGAACCCGGTCGGTCACCGGCCGATCCGACGATGCCGGCTAGCGGGCTTCGCTCGATCGCCCAAGGGCCGTCAACTCCCGAACGTCGTCCCAGCCGTATGCGAGTTCTTCGATTCGCGCGCCGCCCATCCGGCCCGCGCGCCGCGCGACGAACCGGCCGCCGAGCGACCGGTAGAAGAACCGCGCCGGGTTTCCGTCCAGCACCCAGACCATGACCGATCGGCCGTGACGCCGCGACAGGCTCTCGCACAGATCGACGAACAGCCGCTTGCCGAGCCCCTTTCCCTGATGGTCGTCGAGGAGGTACAGCGTGTAGACCTCGCCGCGATAGCCGAGCGCGCCGCAGCGCGCCGCTCCGCCGCCGGCGACGCCGACCACGCCGGCGGCCGGATGCTCGGCGACGCGCACGGCCTGGTCGGCCGGCCCGCGTCCGATCGCGTCGCGCCACCAGCGGCTCTGCCGTGCGACGGCGTCTCGTCTCAGCAGCACCGATGCCGGCAGCAGCCCTGCATAGGTGCTACGCCAGCTCTCGACATACACCCGCGCGATGGCGTCGGCGTCGACGGGCGCGGCCGGCCGGATCCGGGTCAAGCCCGATCTCGCCGCCGGGCGCCGGACGGCTCCGACCTCGCGCACCCGGCGCGCCCGCGAAATCCGGTCGCCAGCAGATAGAGTTCCGCCGACTGCGCGCGGCTGGCTCGCGGCTTGACCGTCTTGACCGTCGAGAAATCGCCGTCGAGTTCGGCCCGAAGAGCGCGGGACCCGGTTCCATCCAGCAGCTTGAGCAGGAGCGCGCCGCCTGATGCGAGCACGCCGCGGGCAAACGTATGCGCCGCTTCGCAAAGCGCCACGCTCCGCAGGTGGTCGACGGCGCGGCGCCCGGTCGCCGGCGCCGCCATGTCGCTCAACACCGCGTCGGCCGGGCCGTCCAGCAGGGCGGCGATGCGGCCCCGGCTCGACGGATCGCGGATGTCGAGGGCCGCGAACCGGACCCCGGCAATCGGCTCCATACCGTTCGGATCGACGGCCACGACCATCCCGTCCGCCTCGCCTGCTTTCGCCGCGACCCGCTCGGCGGCGACCTGCGCCCAACCGCCGGGCGCGGCGCCGAGATCCACGACGCGCCGCCCGGGGGCGAGGATGCCGAACCGGTCGTCGATCTCGACCAGCTTCCAGGCGGCGCGCGAACGGTAGCCGCGCCGGGCGGCCTGCGCGACATACGGATCGCTGCGCTGGCGGCTGAGCCAGCGTGCGGAGGAGGGCCGGCGCTTCGCGGACCGCGACGCCTTCCTGCGCCGTCGTTCGCCAGGCGACTTCGTGGATGCGCGCCGCATGTCGGTCATTCGACCGCGGCGGAGCGTTCCCCGGCCGCCTCCGCGATCAGTTCCAGCAAGATGCCTTCGCGGACGCCGCGATCCGCGACCCGAAGCCGTCGCGCGGGCCAAGTGCGGCAGACCGCCTCGAGCACCGCGCATCCCGCGGCCACCAAGTCGGCGCGGTCACGGCCGATCGCCGGGTGGGCGGCCCGATCGGCATAGGTCGAAAGCGCCATGTTGCGGCACACCCGATGCACCGCCTCCAGGTCGAGCCAGGAGCCGTCGACCCGGGCGCGATCGTAGCGGCGGAGCCCCATATTGACGCCGGCGATGGTGGTGACGGCGCCGGCTGTCCCCAGCATCTGCGCCGCGCCTTCGGCGAGGGCCGTCCGGATTCCGTGCCTTTCCTCGAACGGCCGCAGCATCGCCTCGATTTCGCCAGTGAGGGCGTCGTAGGCCGCGGCCGGGAAATCGAGGCTTCCGTGCCGTTCGGTAATCGTCACGACGCCGCAGGGAAGCGACATCCAGTCCAGCAGGCGCGCCGGCGCCCCCGGAGCGAGCCGGAGCCAGACGAACTCGGCGCTGCCTCCGCCGACGTCGAAGACGAGCGCATTGGGAATGCGTTCGTCCAGCAGAGGCAGGCATCCGGCGAGCGTCAGCTCCGCTTCCTCGCGCGAGCTGATGATCTCGAGGTCGAGACCGGTCGCGGCCTTCGCGCGGGCGAGAAACTGTCTGCCGTTTCTCGCCCGGCGCGCCGCCTCGGTGGCGACGCAGCGGGTCCCGGTCGTCCGCCGCCGCCGGATCTTGGCGGCGCAGACGGACAGCGCCTCCATCGTGCGGGCCATGGCCGTCTCCGACAGGACGCCGGATTCGTTCACCCCCTGGCCCAGCCGGACGATCCGCGAGAAGCCGTCGACGACCCGGAACCCGCCGCGCGCGGGCTCGGCGATCAGAAGGCGGCAGTTGTTGGTTCCGAGATCAAGCGCCGCGAACGCGCCCGACCTGCCGCGGCGATCGCAGGACAGCGGCCGCGGCCGCTCGTCGTTTGGGATCGGAATGCCGGCGGGTGACAGTTTGCGTACCCCGAAGCCCGATGCTGGCGCCATGGTAACGGCATTCCGGCAGCGGCGAAACACGCAGGAGATCCGGCGTCGCGAACCCGGCGCATGGGAAGCGCGCCCTCCGCCGGAGCCGGGGCGGCACGGTCCGACGGCCTCCGACGGCCGCGCTTTCGCGGCCCGGGATCGCGGGAACGGCTCCATCCGCCGGCGCCGCCGGCGGCGGGTCGCCAATCCGCGTGGAGGAGTTCGCCGGGCGGAGTCGATCGGTCCGTCCGCGTCGGAAACGGGCGAGGACGAAGGGCGATTGTCATACGAAATGGGAAAACGGGCTATCAACGCTCCCCGCCCTGTGCTAAACGATCCGCGGCTCCACGCTGCGGCGGCGCCCGGTGGGGGATAGTTTAGCGGCAGAACTCTCGGCTCTGGACCGAGCAGCCCTGGTTCGAATCCAGGTCCCCCAGCCAAACCCTTCCCGAGGTTCCCGCCACCGGTTGGAACGTCGGCGACATGCGGACTGGTCGCCTCGTCATGAAACGCCGCTTGACCGGGAAGCGCCCATGAGAGCGACCCAAATCATGCTCAATAAGGGTTTCGGCGGGGCGGAGAGATATTTCGTCGACCTGGTTCGGTATCTGGTGCGCACTGGCCACGAGGTGCAAGCGATTTGTCACCGGCAGTCGATATGTGGCGGAGAGCTTGGACATGAGGCGGGGTTGGAGCTGCGGCGCGTTAACTTACTCGGCTCATGGGACCTGCCTGGGATACGCAGGATCGGGCGGCTTGTGGATGGCTTCTCCCCCGACGTCGTGCATGGCCACTTGTCCCGGGGAGCGTGGGTTGGAGGAAGAATCACCGGCGAGGGAGGACCGCCGCTCGTGGTGAATATGCACAACTACATAAAATTCAAGCGCTATCGCAATGTCGATTTTTTCATTCCGACCACAAACTTCCAGGAAATTTTCCTACGAAACAATGGTATACCGGCGGAGAAAATATCCTTGATTCCCAATTTTTCTTCCTTTTCTCCGGTTGAAGAAGTTCGCCGACCCTCCCGGGGACCGGTACGATTCCTGAGCTATGGGCGGATGGTGGAAGAAAAAGGTTTCCAGGATTTATTGGAGGCTTTCGCGAGGATACGCCGTCGGGGCCTCGACGTCCGGCTGTTGCTCGGCGGCGATGGTCCCGAGCGAACGCGCATCGGAGCTCTCTGCCGGGAACTCGAGGTAGCGGACCGGGTCGAGCTTCCCGGATGGATCGAGAATGTCGGCGAATTCCTCGCCCATGCCGACGTGTTCGTACTGCCGTCCCACTTTGAGCCGTTCGGTATCGTGGTGCTCGAGGCAATGTCGATGGGCGTGCCGATCATCGCCACGCGCACCGAGGGTCCGATGGAAGTACTCGATCCCGACACAGCTTATTTCGCCGATATCGCCGACGTCGATTCGCTTGCGACGGCAATGCAGACTGCCGCGGCGGAGCCGGAGCGGCGCATCGACAGGGCGCGGGCGGCGCTCGAACGTTACCGCACGACATATCATGACAGCGTGGTCGCGCCTCGTATCATCGACGCCTACCGACACGCGGTAAGCGCTGCAAGCGGCTCGTGAACGAGACCGCGCCCGGCTCCCGGTTTTCCGGCAGTCTGAGCGCCGCCTGCATATTTCCCTACTGCTGCCAGGCGCGATTGTCCACCGTGTTCTCGTAGGTTGCGCCCTCAGGAACCAGGTCCCAGCCCACGGTCCATCTGTAATTGTCCTCGAACCGTTCCCTGGTATAGGGAACGGGCGGGGCGTTGAGGATGCGTGACAGCCGGAGATCCTTTTCCTCCAGGAGACCGTCGGCCTCCTCGATCAGATAGCGGGCGTAGCGCGCGGGATCGGCCTGGATCGCCTCGGCCGCCTTGGCCTCGGCCTCGAACATCCTGGCGAGAGTCGGGCCGTCCAGCTCGTCGCCCGCCGCCTCGCTCCGGGTCGAGTGCGACTCGATCAGGATGCGCATGCCCCACTTCTCGGCGACGCTGATCCAGGGCTCCATGAGGCTCACGGCGTCGACCTCGCCGTCGCGCAGCGCCTCCAGTCGCTCCCGCATGGTGCCGGCGAAGGCGGTCTTGATCTCGTCCCGTCCGAGGAAGCCTTCCAGCATCTTCAGAGTGGTGAAGTGCGAGCCGTTATAGGGGCTGACCGCGATCGGGCGGTTCTTGAGCTGCTCTGGCTCGTAGATGCCGGCCGCGGGGTTGGCGACGATCGCGAAGGCGGACATCGCCGACCCCAGCGCAACGATCATCGCCGGGCGCAAGCCAGCGCCTGCGTTGGCCTCGACAGCGCGCTTCATGACCCCCCATTCGCACATGCGGAACTGGTCGCAGTCGCCCTTGTCGTAGATCGACTCCATGGTGCGGGAGAAGATGTCCTGCTGAAGCGCCTGATGGTCGGCGTCGCGCTGGGCGGTGCCCGGCGTCCTGATGATCTCCACATCGAGCCCGACATCCGCGAAGAAGCCCTCGTCCCTGGCGACCAGCAAGGGCAGGTCGTGGATGGCGTTCATCATCGAGACTTTCACGTTCCGCAACTTTCCACCGTTGTTCGTCATCGTATCTTCCCTCGGTTCGTCGGCGTATGCTCAGTCTGCCGCCATCGTAGAGCGCAATCGCGGCGAAGGTAACCCGTCACCCGTCGGTCGAAGCCGACCTGTCCGGCGGATCGACCTCGCCGGAATCGAAATCTTCGTAATGCATGTCGGTCCGCTCCTCGATCAGATGCAGCATACCCGCGGCGTCCCTGGCGTCCACGAGGATCTTCGAAGCTCGCTTGAAGTCCGCTCCGAACCGGCCGCGGCTGTTCAGCGGGCACACCATCAGACAGATCTTGCAGCCGTAAAGCTTGTGGAAATAGGGCTCGCATGCCGGCGTATCGACGTGCCAGCGTTCGATCCCGTTGACCGTCCGCTTGTTCGGCTTGATGGCGTCGCCCGGGCAGAATCGCGCGCATACGCCGCAGTTCGCGCACACCTCGTCGATGCCGTAATCCTGCGGGCCGTCGGGCTTCAGCGGCATCTCCGTGGTAACCCCGCCTAGGCGGAACGACGATCCGAGCTCGGGCGAGATCAACGAACCATGCTTGCCAAGCTCGCCCAGCCCGGCCAGATAGGCCAAAGCGGGCAGCGGCACATCCCCCTCGTTGGGCTGCATCGCGGCGCCGTAGCCGTAGGCCGCGAGCTGGTGGGCGAGCCGGACGCCGATGTCGTCCAGCCGGTGATAGACCCGATGCACCTCGTCCTGCGAGCGGGGGCCGATATCGGCCATGTCGTCGTAGGACATCGCGATGGCGAACACGACGACGAACGTATGGGTGGGTTCGCCCGCCTGGGTGAAAGCGAAGCGGCGGTCGTATTCGGCGACGCCCACCGCGTCGGCGCCCATCTCCCGCGCCAGAGCCTTGATTTCCGCCGTCGCCCGCTCCGGATCCGCCACCTCGGTGCGGTCCGGGTTGACCGGCGGCGCGCGGTTGGGCAGCAGGATTTCGTTGCGGATGTAGAGGCTCCGCTTCGCCGCCGGCGGAAAGCGCGCGCGGAAGCGCATCGCGCGGTCCCGGTCGGTTCCGCCGACGCGCGCCCTCGTCGGCCGCTCCGCGCCGCCGATGTCGATCTTGCCCATCCCGCTGCGGCCTCCGGCGCCTGGGTCAACCGATGCGGTAAAGCCGCCGAGCGTTGCGGTAGACGATGTTGGCCTTGGCCTCGTCGTCGATGTCGTCGCGCGACAGGAACGCCGGCAGTTCCGCGGTCAGGTCTTCGTAGGACGGCTCGTGCGGATAGTCGGAGGCGTAGACGATGCGTTCCGACCCCACCATGTCGATGACGTGCGGCAGCGACGATTCGCCGAGCTCCATCGCCGCCCAGATATGCTCGCCCTCGCGGAAATAGTCCGAAGGCCGCTTGCGCAGCCGCTTGCGCGCCGCGACGCCGTGGATCGAATCGAACTCGTAATCCATGCGGTCCATCATGAACGGAATCCAGGCGCAGCCCCCTTCGAGGAACGCGAAACGCAGCTTGGGAAACGCATCGAACACGCCGGCGAACATCATCTCGGTCAGGTTGACGAAGATCGGCACCGGGTGTTCGAGCGTGTGGGACGCGACGTATTGCGTGAAGTGATCGAAGCCGAAGCCTTCGCTCGGCGCGCCGTGCAGCGCGAGGGTCATGTCGCATTCCTCGGCCGCTTCGTAGATCGGCCAGAAGAACGCATCGCCCAAAGTCTTGCCGGTCCTGGTCACGGTGGGGAGCGCCATCGCGACGAAACGCTTGCGATCGCGGGCGCAGCGCCGAAGTTCGGCCGCCGCGGCGACGGGGTCCTGCACCGCGGCGACCCCGGCGCCGTAGAGGCGGTCGTCCTGGCGCGTGTATCGGTCTTCGAGCCAGTTGTTGTAGGCGGTCGCGGTGGCTACGGCGAAGGGAACATCGCGCATCAACCCGTGGGCGAGGGCCGCGGTGGGATAGAGCACGCTGCCCTCGGCGCCGATATCGGCCAGACACTCCGCCCACACCCCGGCGTCGGTGCGCCAGTATTTCCGGTTGGCGTCTTCCCTGGCGATCATCGGGCTCCGCGACCAGCCGTCGAGGCTGGGGAAGATCCCCATCGCCGTCATCCGCTTCTTGTTCGCGTGCTCGCCCTCGTAATACTCGACCAGCTCGTCGTCGTCCTCGAGCACATGGCCGTCGCCGTCGAACACCTTGAAGCCGTTGACCGTCATCGCCATTCGTCCTTCGCCCCGGTCGCCGACGCCGACGGAACCCGGACCCACGGTAGGCGATCCGGGGTTCGCCGGCAAGCGCCCGCCAAGTCACCGAGCCCCGCCCAGAGTCTCGATCCGCGCGGTCAGCGCGCGATGCGCCGGCGAGCCCGGTTCGAGCAGCGCGCGGAGTCTCGTCCAATAGGCGCGCGCGCCGTCGTCGTCGCCTCCCTGCCGGGCCGCCAATCCGGCGAGCCAGAGGCCGTCGCGGTGGTCCGGGTCGATGTGCAGGATGCGGGACATGACCGCTCGAAACGCCGGCGGCGGCGCGACCCCGGGCGCTTCGGCGCGCATGACGCTCGCCGCGTAGCCGACCAGCAGATCGGCGTCGTCCGGCCGCCGCCGCGCGGCCTCGGCATAGGCGTCGCGGGATTTCTCCGGCTCACCGAGCACATGATAGGATCGCGCCAGCCGCAGCCAGCCATCGACGTCGTCCGGCTGGTCCCGGAGCCGTTGCGCCAAGCCGTCGACCATGGCGCGGATCATCGCCTCGCGCTCCTCGGGCGACATGTCGCGCGCCAGCCGCGCCAGCTCGCGCCGCGCTGCGCCCGCGTCCTCCGCTCCGGCGGCGAAGCCGTCCGGCCGGTCGGGCAGTCGCGGCGCGCCGACATCGGCGTAGAGCAGGAACGCGCATAGCGGCACGGCGATGCCGATCGCGACCGCGCTCCGCGGCGCCGGGCGCGGACCGGCCGCCGGGGCGGCCTCGCCGCCGTCCAGAGCAAGCATGCGCCGGCCGATCTCCGCCCGCGCCGCCCGCGCCTGTTCGGCGTCGATCCGCCCCTGCGCGCAGTCGCGCTCGAGTTCGGCGAGCTGATCCCGGTAGATCTCCAACGCGAAGGCTTCCCGCGGCGGAGCGGCCGGCGGCCGGCGGACCAGCGGCCGCAACAGCAGCGCCAGGGCGAACGCCGTCATGCCGGCGAAGACGATCCAGAGGGTCACGACCCGGCGTCCTCGCCGGCCAAGCGGGCGAGGCGGCGTTCCTCCTCGTCGGTCAGCGCCGGCGTCCCGGCGGCCCCCGGCCGCCGCCGCAGGAACAGGAACATCGCCGCGGCGCCGGCGCCCAGCGCCAGCGCCGGCCCCAGCCAGAGCAGATACGTCGCCGGCTTGAACGGCGGCTCGAGCAGGACGAAATCGCCGTAGCGCGCGGCGACGAACGCGATGACCCGGTCGTCGCTGTCGCCCGCGGTCAGACGCTCGCGGACGACGGCCCGGAGGTCGCGGGCCAGCTCCGCATCCGAGTCGTCGATCGACTGATTCGGGCACACCAAGCAGCGCAGCATCTTGCCGATACCGCGCGCGCGCGCCTCGAGCGCGGGGTCGCCGAGAGCCTCGCCGGGCTCGATCGCGGCGCCCGGCGGCGCGTTCGCGCCGAGCGCGATCAGCAGCGCCAGCACCGCAAAGGTCCGCTTCGTCGTCATCGCGTCAGCGTCCGCAGCAGCGGTCGGATACGGCGGTCGAGATCGTGCGGCGTCATCGGGCCGACGTGCTTGTAGCGGACGATTCCCTCGCGATCGACGACGAAGGTCTCGGGATAGCCGTAGACGCCCCAGTCGATCGAGACGCGCCCCCGGCTGTCGGCACCGATCGCCCGGTACGGATCGCCCAGCTCGTCCAGGAAGGCCAGCGCGTCCTCGGGCCGATCCTTGTAATTGATGCCGTAGATCGGCACGCCCTCGGCGGCGAGCCGCATCAGCACCGGATGTTCGACCCGGCAGGGGGCGCACCACGACGCGAAGACGTTGACCAAGCCGACCTTGCCCGCGAGGTCGGCGGAAGACAGGCCGACCCCGCGCCCCTCGATCGGCGGCAGCGCGAAGCCGGGCGCAGGCTTGTCGATCAGGGCCGAGGGGATGCGCCTCGCGTCTTTGCCGCCCGATCCGATCTGGTGGAGATAGATCGCGAACGCAGCGGCCAACCCGGCGAACAGGACGACCGGCAGGACGAACCCCAAGCGCATGGCGCGGCGCTACTCCGCCGGGCGCGCGACCGGGCCGGCGGGGGCCGGGCGAACCCTCCGGCGCGGCGCGCCGACCCGGAGCCGCCGGTCGGTGAGCGAGATCAGCCCGCCGAACGCCATGGCCGCCGCGCCGATCCAGATCCAGGGGACCAGCGGGTTGTGGTAGAGGCGGGTGGCGAAGGCGCCGTCGCCGTCGGGTTCGCCGAGAACCGCATAGATGTCGGCGAGCCAGGTCGTGTGGATGCCGGCCTCGGTGGTCTCGGAGCGTTCCGCCGGGTAGAATCGCTTCTCGGGTCGCAGCCGCGCGACGACGCCGGAATCCCCGCGCACGGCGAACTGCCCGCGCATCGCCGTATAGTTGGGTCCGCTGACCCGTTCGGCGCCGTCGAAGACGACCGTGTAGCCGGCGAGCTTCACCTCGTCGCCCGGGCGCATGAGCTGGATCCGTTCGGTCTGCCAGGCCGACGACGCGGTGACTCCGGCGACGAGTATGCCGAGGCCCGCATGCGCGGCCGCGGCGCCCCAGGCCGAGCGCGGCAGGCGGGCGGCGCGGCGGAGCGTATCGCGCGGCGGAATGCGGAACAGGCCGAGCGTCTCGGCGAGTCCGGCGAGCGATCCTGCGACCAGCCACGCCGCCAGCCCGAGCCCGACGGCGGCGAAGACCTGGTTGCCGGCGGCGACGTACCAGGAGACGAGCGCCACCGCGGCGGCGATGGCGGCCGCGACCCGAAGCCGCGCGAGCACGCTCGCCAGATCGCCCCGTTTCCAGGTCATCATCGCGCCGACGGCGCATGCGGCCAGAAGCGGGACCATGACCGGAACGAAGGTCGCCTCGAAGAAGGGCGGGCCGACCGATATCCTGCCGCCGCCGAGCGCATCGAGAAGCAGCGGGTAGAGGGTGCCGACGAATACCGTCGCGGTCGCCGTCGCCAGCAGCAGGTTGTTGAGCAGCAGCGCGCCCTCGCGCGAGACCGGCGCGAACGGCGCACCGCCCTTGAGCGCGGGCGCGCGCAGCATGTAGAGCGCCAACGCCCCCCCGACGACGACCGCCATCAGCCCCAGGATGAACACGCCCCGCGCCGGGTCGGCGGCGAAGGCATGGACCGAGGTAAGCACGCCCGAACGCACCAGAAAAGCGCCCAGCAGCGCCAGCCCGAAGGTGAGGATCGCGAGCAGGACGGTCCAGCTCTTCAGCGCGCTGCGGCGCTCGACCACGACCGCCGAATGCAACAGCGCGGCGCCCGCCAGCCAAGGCATGAGGGAGGCGTTCTCCACCGGATCCCAGAACCACCAGCCGCCCCAACCCAGCTCGTAATAGGCCCACCAGCTTCCGAGCGCGATGCCGATCGTCAGCGCGCACCAGGCCGCCAGCGTCCACGGCCGCACCCAGCGCGCCCAGGCCGGGTCGACGCGGCCCTCGATCAACGCCGCGACGGCGAAGGCGAAGGCGGTCGAAAAGCCGACATAGCCGAGATAGAGGAAGGGCGGGTGGAAGGCGAGGCCGGGGTCCTGAAGCAGCGGGTTGAGCCCCTGGCCCTCGGCCGGGGGCGGGTGGAGTCGGAGGAAGGGGTTGGAGGTGAACAGGACGAAGGCGAGGAACCCGAGCCCGACCGCGCCCTGCACCGCCAACACGCGCGCCTTGAGCGCCGGCGGCAGATTGCGCCCGAACGCCGCCACCGTAAGGCCGAATAGGGCGAGGATGAGCACCCATAACAGCATCGAGCCCTCGTGGTTGCCCCATACGCCGCTCACCTTGTAGAGCAGCGGCTTGAGGGTGTGCGAGTTCCGGGCGACGTTGGCGACCGAGAAATCCGAGACCACATAGGCCTGCATCAGGCACAGGAACGCGGTTGCGACGAACACGAACTGGCCGCACGCCGCCGGCCGGGCGAGCGCCATCCAGGCGGGGTCGCCGCGCGCCGCCCCGATCAGCGGCAGCGTCGCCTGGACCGCGGCGAGCGCCAGCGCCAGGACCAGGGCGAACTGTCCGATCTCGGGGATCATCGCCCCGCCGGACCTTTCCAGCGACCCGACCGCTTGAGCGCTTCGGCGACTTCCGGCGGCATATAGGTCTCGTCATGCTTGGCCAGCAACCTTCGCGCCCGGAAGACGCCGCCGGCGTCCAGCTCGCCCTCGGCGACGACGCCTTGCCCCTCGCGGAACAGGTCGGGCAGGACGCCGCGATAGGCGACCGGCAGCGTATGAGCGAGATCGGTCACCCGGAACTCGATGGCGAGCCCGTCGGCGCGCCGGATCACGCTGTCCTCGACCACGATGCCGCCGATGCGGAACCGCCGGTCGAGGGGCGCGTCCCCGGTCGCGACCTCGGTCGGGCTGTGGAAAAAGACGATGTTGTCCTCCAACGCGCTCAGGATCAACGCGGCCGCCCCGGCGAGCGCGGTCATGCCGGCGACGACGGCGTAGAGCCGACGCCGCTTAGCCCGCATCTCTCACCCTGTCCACGGCCTGCGTCGCGCCGGCGCGCCGGCGCGGAGCAACCGGCGAAACCCCGATACGCCCGCGGCCGACGCTTCTTCGAGGTAAATTTATGCAATCTTCGATTGCAGAAAATCCGCCGTGGAATCCGCGCCGGACCGGCGCGGATCGCCCTGCCGGCCAGAGGGCCGGGCGGCTATGCGGGAGCCCCGAAGGGCGTCCCGTCGGCGAAAAAATAACAATTCCGTTGTATATCAACATGTTATGAAGAAATAACAGGGAAAAAGCACGGCGAAAGGCGGCCAAAAGCAGGGCGAAAGCAGGTGAAAAGCAGGATGAATTCGCGCCTTGAAACCACCTGCCGACGGGCCGCGGCGCCCACCCCGTCCCATCCGGCTTCCATTCGGTCCGACGCGGAGAGGAGGCCGCGCCCGCATCCGATGCGCTATCCTGGAAACAATCTTCGATTGCAGGGAGCCGGCCCATGGACATCTCCGGTTCGGGCGACGAAAAACCCCGCCGGCGGGGCGCTGCGGGGCTCCGGTCGCGTCTGTCAGCTCGGGGGGGAGTATAACGCAATTCCTCCCCCGTGTCAAGAGGAAATTTTCTCCGTCCGGAATCGCCCCCGGCCACGGAACATCGCTTCGCGGGTGTGAGATGCAGGTCAGGCCTCACCGTCGCCCTCGCTGGCGCCCTCGTCGGCGCATCGCGGGCGTCGTCGGCGCGGACGGTCCGCTTCCAGAACCGCGACGTCGCGCTGGTTGCGCCGGAGCCGCCGGACGGACAAGACCGCAAGCGCGGCGAGTACGGCCGCGGCGACCGCATAGGCGGGCCAGACATAGCCGGCATAGCCGCCCATATCGAGAAATGCCGCGATCGCTTCCATCCTCCGGCCTTGTTCCGACCTTGCCCGTCCCGGCTAGGCGCCCGGCGCCGCTCGCGCGCGGGCGAGCCGCAGCGCCCGCAGCCGGCGGGCGAGAAGCTCGCTCCTCACCCGCACCAGCAGGATGCTGACGAAGAACAGCGCGAACCCCGCCGCCATCAGCAGCAGCGGCGCGAGCATCGAGGCGTCGATCGCCGGCGGGCCGATCCTGGCGACGCTCGCCGGCTGGTGGAGCGTGCTCCACCAATCGACCGAGAATTTGACGATCGGCACGTTGACGAAGCCGACCAGGGCCAGGAGGGCCGCCGCCCGCTCGCCTCGCACCGGGTCGTCGAAGGCGTTGGCCAGGGCGATATAGCCGAGATAGAGGAAGAACAGGATCAGGACCGAAGTCAGCCGCGCATCCCATACCCACCACGCGCCCCACATGGGTTTGCCCCAGAGCGCGCCGGTAGCCAGGCAGACGAAGGTGAAGGCGGCCCCGACCGGCGCCGCCGCCCTCGCCGCGACATGCGCCAGCGGATGCCGCCGGATCAACCCCGCCGCGCTCGCCGCGGCCATCGCCGCATAGACCATCAGCGCCATCCACGCCGCCGGGACATGGACGTACATGATGCGCACCGACTGGCCCTGCTGGTAGTCGGGGGGCGAGGAGAACAGGGCGAAATAGAGTCCGACGCCGAGCGCGGCCGCGGCGGCGCCCGCGCACCAGGGCAGGAGGGCCGCGCTCGACCGCCGGAACCGACCGGGATTGGCGAAACGGTGAAGGCTGCTCACGGCGCGGTCGCTCCGGTTTCTCCACGGTCGGCGCAACATGGCGGCTTCCCAGAGCGTCGCCGGCAGATTGACCCGACAAGCAGCCTCGATACTCGTGAAGCGTAGACGGGGCCGTCGTCACGTCTTTCCGATTTCGTCCGTCCGACCCTCCCCTCGAAGGGCTTGGGCGTTCCTTCCGACGGCGGCGAGGAACTCCCCGGCGGCGGCTCCTCCCCGGCGCCATCCGGCGGGACTCCTCGTCTCCCTCCCGGGATCCCCGGAAAGAGTCCCGTTTCGGGATCCAACTCGATGAACCGGGGGGTATCTCCTGCGAACGGCATCTTCGTCCCCTGCATGGGTTTATTCCAGGTTTTTTTGGAAAGAGCGAGTCCGATCGGGGTTTGGGCTCCTGGATCGGGCTTCGATGCGTCGATCCCGCCGTCCACGCCGTCATCAAGGGCCGGTTCGTCGCCGTCGGGGCGCAGTTTTCCCCCTCACGCCGGTTCGAAGACGCCGTACGGACGCCCCTCTCCTTCTCATTCCATGGCTTGGCGCAGCGCCGCGGCCGCGGCCCACGGACAGAGCGCGGCGGCCGCCAGCGACAAGCCGCCGAGCAGCAGAATATGCTGGCGCAAAGCGAAGCCCGAGACCGCCGCGTCCACCGCGCCGGCGCCGAAGATCAGCACGGGGATCAGCAGCGGCAGCACCAGGAGCGGCAGGAGCACGCCGCCGCGCCGCGCACCCAGCGTGAGCGCCGCCCCGACCGCGCCGACGAGGCTCACCGTCGCCGTCCCCAGCGCCAACGCCCCGCACAGCGCCGCCGGCCCGGGGCCGGGCAGGCCAAGCATCGCCCCCAGGATCGGCGCGATCGCGATCAGCGGCAGGGCCGTCGTCAGCCAGTGCGCCGCGGCCTTCGCCAGAACCAGCAGTTCGAGCGGCGCCGGCATCAGAGCCAGCAGCTCCAGGCTGCCGTCGTCATGATCGGACCGGAACATCCGCTCCAACGGCAGCAGCGCGGCGAGCAGCGCAACCACCCAGACGACGCCGACGGCGATGCGGCCGAGAACGTCGGCATCCGGTCCGACGCCCAGAGGGAACAGCGCGGTCGCGAGCACGAAGAAGGCGAGCGCCGTCGCCGCCTCGCCGGGCTGGCGCAGGGCGAGCCGCAATTCGCGGCCCACGGCCGGGACGAAACCGCTCACCGGGCCGCCGGACCGTCGGATAAATCGATCGTCCGCGCCCCGGCGACGGCGAGCTCCACGTTGGTTGCGACGACGGCCAAGCCGCCGCCGTCCCGATGCCGCGCCACCATGTCTTCGAAGGCGGTTACGGATTTCCGGTCGAGGGCGGTGGCGGGCTCGTCGAGCAGCCATAACGAGGCCGGCGTCGCCACCGTCCGCGCCAGCGCGAGGCGCCGGCGTTGCCCGGCCGACAGCAGGCGTCCGGGCAGGTCGCGGAGCCCGGCCAGACCCGCGACGTCGAGCGCCTGGTCTACGCCGCCGGCGCCGTCGGCGCCGCCTTTGAAGCGAACCCAGACGGCGAGGTTCTCGGCTACGCTGAGGGCCGGCTTCACCGCGTCGAGATGGCCGACATAGTGGAGCCGGGCGGCATGCGCGTCCCTGTCGCCTGCGATCGAGGCGCCGTCCCAGGCGACGATCCCGGCCGCGGGCCGACCGAGTCCGGCCATGAGGCGCAGCAGGCTGGACTTGCCGCTGCCGTTGGGTCCCGTCACCAGCAACGCTCCACCCGCGCCCAGCTCGAAGTCGAGCCCGGCGAACACCTCGCGCTCGCCGCGGATGCAGGTCAGCCTCTGGCCCGTGAACCGGCTCATGGCGCGGGCGAGCCTACGCGAGTTCGCACGGGCGCCATAGCGCCTGCCGCCCGTGCGACAAATGCGACGAAAGAGAGCCGCGGGCTTGCGCCAGCGGCCAGGGGTGGACGCCCGGGAGGAGCGTCCTGGGGGCTTGCCTCTGCAAGACGGCGACGGATTGTGGCGGCGGAAGGCCTGGAATGCGGCGATATTGCGATATTTCGCGCCCGCGCCGCGCCCCGCGGGGGATCGGCTGCGCGCTTGCGCTCCGAGTACGACGCGGACCGTGGACAGGGGACGCGGACCGTGGACAGGATGAGAAACGCGGGCTAATGTCGCGCGCATCTTGCGGAGCCGGTCCGCCGATCTCCAGGCCGAGGAGCATCCGGTGCCCGATCACGACCTTTCGAACGTGCGCCGGTCGCTGGAGGTCGACGGCAGGCGCTACGCCTATTTCAGCCTCCCGGCGGCCGAGGCCGGGCTCGGGGATCTGTCGCGGCTGCCCTTCTCGCTGAAGGTGCTGCTCGAGAATCTGCTGCGCCGGCAGGACGGCCGGTCGGTGACGCCGGACGATGCGCGGGCCGTCGCGGCGTGGCTCGGGTCGGGCCGCTCGACCCATGAGATCTCGTTCCTGCCGGCGCGCGTGTTGATGCAGGATTTCACCGGCGTCCCCGCGATCGTCGATCTGGCGGCGATGCGCGAGGCGATGCGGACGATGGGCGGCGACCCGCAGAAGATCAACCCGCTGTCCAAGGTCGATCTCGTGATCGACCATTCCGTGATGGTCGACGTCTCCGGTTCGGCGGACGCCTTCCGCGCCAACGTCGCGCGTGAATTCGAGCGCAACCGAGAACGCTACGAATTCCTGCGCTGGGGCGCGGACGCCTTCCGCAACCTCGGCGTCGTCCCGCCCGGCACCGGCATCTGCCACCAGGTCAACCTCGAATATCTCGCCGAGACGGTGTGGGTCGACGGCGCAGGGGGCGAGGCGCTCGCTTACCCCGATACGCTGGTCGGCACCGACAGCCACACGACCATGGTCAACGCGCTCGCGGTGCTCGGCTGGGGCGTCGGCGGCATCGAGGCCGAGGCGGCGATGCTGGGCCAACCCATCTCGATGCTGCTGCCCGAGGTGGTCGGCTTCGAGCTGACTGGACGACCGCGCGAGGGAGCGACGGCGACCGACATCGTGCTGACGGCGACCGAGATGCTCCGCGCCCGCGGGGTGGTCGGCAAGTTCGTCGAGTTCTACGGTTCGGGGCTCGATGCGCTGACCCTCGCCGACCGGGCGACGATCGCCAACATGGCGCCTGAATACGGCGCCACCTGCGGCTTCTTCCCGATCGACCGCGAGACCTGCGACTATCTCGCCTTCACCGGGCGGGACCCCCATCGGGTTGCGCTGGTCGAAGCCTATGCGCGCGCGCAGGGCATGTGGCGCGACGACGGCGCGCCGGCTCCGGTCTTCACCGAAACGCTGGCGCTCGATCTCGGCGCGGTCGAGCCGTCGCTGGCCGGGCCCCGACGGCCGCAGGACAAGGTCGTGCTGTCCAAGGCGGCGTCCGCCTTCGCCGAGGCCCTGCCCGGTCTCGGCGGCGGCGACGACCGCGGCGGCGGACGCACCGCCGCGGTCGCCGACGCCGACTACCGGCTGTCCGAGGGCGACGTGGTAATCGCCGCGATCACCAGCTGCACCAACACCTCCAACCCGGCGGTCATGGTCGCCGCCGGGCTCGTCGCCCGCAAGGCGCGCCGACGCGGGCTGCGGGTCAAGCCCTGGGTCAAGACCTCGCTCGCCCCCGGCAGCCAGGTGGTCAGCGACTATCTCGAAGCCGCCGGCCTGCAGGAGGATCTCGACGCCCTCGGCTTTCATCTCGTCGGCTACGGCTGCACCACATGCATCGGCAATTCGGGGCCGCTGCCCGAGCCGGTCGCCGACGCCATCGACGACAACGACCTGGTGGTCGGCGCGGTGCTGTCGGGCAACCGCAACTTCGAGGGCCGGGTGCATCCGCAGGTGCGGGCGAATTACCTCGCCTCGCCGCCGCTGGTGGTGGCCTATGCGATCGCGGGCTCGCTCCGGCGCGACCTCGCGGCGGAGCCCCTGGGCGAGGACGCGGAGGGCGCGCCGGTCTATCTTAAGGACGTGTGGCCGTCGAACGCGGAGATCGCCGAGACGCTGCGGAGCTGCGTCACGCCCGACATGTTCCGCCGCCGCTATGGCGGCGCGCTCGAAGGCCCGGCCGAATGGAGCGAGATCGCGGGCGCGTCGAGCGAGACCTACGACTGGCGGGAGTCGAGCACCTACGTCAAATACCCGCCGCTCTTCGAGGACATGTCGCCCATGCCGGCGCCGGTCGAAGACATCGCCGGAGCGCGGCCCCTCGCTTTGCTCGGCGACTCGGTGACCACCGATCACATCTCCCCCGCCGGCAGCATCGCCAGAGAAAGCCCCGCCGGCGGCTATCTGCTCGAACGCCAGGTGCGGCCCGCCGACTTCAACTCCTACGGGTCGAGGCGCGGCAACCACGAAGTCATGATGCGCGGAACCTTCGCCAACATCCGCATCCGCAACCGGATGCTGCCCGGCGTCGAGGGCGGGTTCACCCGCCACATGCCCGACGGCGAACGGATGACGATCTACGACGCCGCGGTCCGCTACCGGGAGGAGGGCGTGCCGCTGGTGGTGATCGCCGGCAAGGAATACGGCACCGGATCGTCCCGCGACTGGGCGGCCAAGGGAACCCGGCTGTTGGGAGTGAGGGCGGTCATCGCCGAGAGCTTCGAGCGCATCCACCGCTCGAACCTGGTCGGCATGGGCGTGCTGCCGCTCCAGTTCAAGGCGGGGGACGACATCGCTTCGCTCGGCCTCGACGGCTCGGAGCGGATCGACATCGCCGGGATCGCGGACGGGCTGCGCCCGCGCATGACCCTCGTCTGCGCCATCGCGCGGGCCGACGGGACGCGGCGCGACATCGCGCTCGACTGCCGCATCGACACGCTGGACGAGGTCGAGTACTACCGCCATGGCGGCATCCTGCATTACGTGTTGCGGAACATGCTCGGGGACGCGGGTCTTCAACATTAATTGATTGGCCGACGATCCGGCCCGATCCTATCCTCGCCTGCATGAACGCGAGATGCCGGACGATCCTGCTGGCCGTTTCCCTCGCGGCGGGCGCGGCCGCGTCCCCGGCGGGGGCGAAGACCGTCGTCGAACTGTTCACCTCCCAGGGATGTTCGAGCTGCCCGCCGGCCGACGCCTATCTCGGCGAGCTGGCGACGCGCGACGAGGTGATCGCCCTGTCCTTCCACGTCGACTACTGGAACTATATCGGCTGGCGGGATCCGTTCTCCAGCGCCGAGGCCACGGCGCGCCAGCGCGACTACAAGCAAACGCTCGGCCGGCGCTACGTCTACACGCCGCAGATGGTCGTCGACGGCCGGGCCGAGACCGTCGGCTCCGACCGCGACCGGGTCGAACAGCTGCTCGAAGCGGCGCGCGGCCGGACGGCGCTCGCGGTCGAGCTCGCGCATCGAGGCGGCGACGCGGTGGACGTCCGCATCCCGGAAGCGCCGGGCTATGACGGCCCGCCGGCGATCCTGTGGATGGCGTTCTACGACCGCCGGCGCACCACGTCGATCGGCGCCGGGGAGAATACCGGCGTTACCCTGACCAACTCGAACGTGGTGCGGACGTTCAAGAGCGTCGGCGCGTGGCGCGGCGAGCGGGTCGCCCTGAGTCTGCCGCTGACGGGCGCCGAAGGCCGCGACGGTTGCGCCGTCATCGTCCAGGCCGGCCGCGGCGGCGAGATACTGGGCGCCGCGGCGATCGCCCTGCCGAGAGGCGGGAGCTGAGTCACGGCGCCGGTGCGGTGCGGCGCAGCATCGCGACGAAGAGCAGCGCGGTCGCGAACATGATCAGGCTGTAGGTCGCCGCGGGCACCACCGCCGCGCCGCCGCCGAACAACAGGGTCGCCACCGCGATCGCCAACGTCCCGTTCTGCAGGCCGCATTCGATCGCGATCGCGATGCGCTGGCGCGGGCCGGAGGCGAAGGCCGCGGCCAGCAGGAAGGCGAGCGCCATCATCGCCAGGTTGAGCGCCAGGGTGACCAAGCCGGCGCGGGCGAAATAGTCGACCACGTCGTCGCGCTCCTGATAGATCGCGCCGGCCAGCACCAACACGAACAGCAGCGCCGAGATGCGGCGCGCCTGCGGTTCGAACCGAGCGGCGAAGCGCGCGGCGAAACGGCGCGTCGCGAGGCCCAGCAGGACCGGGACGGTGACGATGACGAACACGCCGACCGCCGCGCCGGCGACCGATACGCCGGCGACCGCTTCGTCGCCCAGCAGCCAGGCGGCGGAAAACGCCACCACGAGCGGGAGGGTCACGACGCTGAGCAGGCTGATCGTCGCCGTCAGCGAGATCGACAACGCGACGTCGCCGCGCCCGAACGCGGTCAGGATGTTGGAGGTGACGCCGCCCGGGGCCGCGGCGACGATCATGACGCCGAGCGCGAGTTCCGGCGGCAGCGGCCACAGGCTGACGAGGGCGAACGCCACCAGCGGCAACAGCACGACCTGCGACAGGGCGCCGATCGCGAAATCCCGCCACTGCTTTGCGACGCGCGCGAAGTCGCCCACGGTCAGGCCGAGGCCGAGGGCGAACATGATGAAGGCCAGCGCGACGGGCAGCACGACGTCGGTCACGGGCCCCACGGCGCGCCTCCCGCGTCAGGCGGCGAGACCCCGGGCGAGCGCATCCGACAGCCGGCGGGCGAAGGCGCCCGGGTCCGGCAGCGGTTCTCCTTCGACGATGCGCGCCTGATCGAGCACCAGCCGCGCCGCGTCGCCGAGCCGGTCGCTGGCGCCGTCCCGGCCCACCTGATCGGCGAGGGCGCGGATCAGAGAATGGCCGGGGTTGATCTCCAGGATGCGCTTGGACGCGGCTTCGAGCTGGTTGTGCTGCTTCAGCAGCCGCTCGAGATGGATGTCGAGGTCGCCCTCGTCGGCCACCAGACAGGCGGCGCTGTCGGTCAGCCGGTCCGACGCGCGGACGTCCTTGATTTCGTCCTGGAGCGTCAGCTTGAACATGGCGATCAAGCTGTCGATCCGACCCTGATCGGCCGGCTTCGAGTCGCCCGCCTCCTCGCCGGCCTCGTCCTCCGCCGCCGGGATGGCGGCGAGGTCGCTGCCGCCGCGGGTCGCCGATTTGAACGGCTTGCCGTCGAACTCGCCGACCGCGGGGATCCAGAACTCGTCCACCGGGTCGGCCAGCAACAGGACCTCGACGCCGCGCGCAGCGAAGCCTTCGAGCTGCGGGCTCTTGCGCAGCGCTTCGACCGCTTCGCCGGTGATGTAGTAGATCGCCTCCTGGCCCTCCTTCATGCGCCCGACGTAATCCGACAGGGAGACGAGGTCCTCCCCGGCGGTGGAGCGGAAGCGGGCGATGCGCAGCAGCGCGTCGCGGTTGTCGGCGTCCTCGTAGACGCCTTCCTTGATCAGCGCGCCGAAATTGTCCCAGAACGCGGCGAAGGCCGCCGCGTCCTTGTCCGCCTTCCGGCCCAGCTCGGTCAGCAGCCGCTTGACGATGGCCCGGCGCATGCGGGCCACCATCGGGTTGTTCTGAAGCATCTCGCGCGAGACGTTGAGCGGGAGGTCTTCCGAATCGACGATCCCGCGCACGAAGCGCATCCAGTGGGGGACCAGCCCCTCGCAGTCGTCGGTGATGAACACGCGCTTGACGTAGAGTTTCACCCGGTGGCGGCGTTCGGCGTGGAACAGGTCCCACGGCCGGGTCGTGGGGACGAACAGCAGGGTCGTGTATTCGAGCTTCCCCTCGGCGCGCCAGTGCAGCGTGGTCCACGGGTCGTCGAAGGCGCGCCCGACGTGACGGTAAAATTCCTTGTAGTCGTCGTCGGAAATCTCCTTCCGGGGGCGCGTCCATAGCGCCGACGCCTTGTTGACGGTCTCATCCTCGCCGTCGCGGGCAAGCAGGATCGGCAGCGCGATATGATCGGAATAAGTTCGGACGATGCGCTCCAGGACGTCCGGGTCGAGGAACGAATCCTCGCCCTTGCGGAGCGTCAACCTGACGCTGGCGCCGCGCGTCGGCTTGTCGGCCTCGGCGATGGCGAATTCGCCGCTCCCGTCCGAACTCCAGCGCCAGCCCTGCTCCTCGCCGGCGCGGCGGCTCGTCACCTCCACCCGATCGGCGACCATGAAGGCGGAATAGAAGCCGACGCCGAACTGGCCGATCAAGGCTAGATCCTTCCTGTCGTCGCCGCTGAGCCGCTCGAGATAGGCGCCGGTGCCCGAGCGCGCGATGGTGCCCAGGTCCTGGATCAGCGCCTCGCGGTTCATGCCGATCCCGTTATCGGCGACCTCGACGATACGAGACTTCTTGTCGACCGATATGCGGATCCGGAAATCGGGGTCGTCGGAGGCGAGTTCGGGCCGGGTGATGCTCTCGTAGCGCAGCCGGTCGCAGGCGTCCGAGGCGTTCGAGATCAGCTCCCGCAGAAATATCTGCTTGTCGCTGTACAGCGAGTTGGCGACGATCTGGAGGAGTCGCGAGACCTCCGCCTGGAAACTGAGCTTCTCCTCGGCCATGCGGCGGATTCCCTCTTCGCACGAAATTTCGCCTAACATATGCGCAAGCGCCATCGCCCGCGCAAGCCTTTCGAGACGGCGATCGCCTTACGAGGACGAGCGCCGGCGCCGAACCGTGGGGATACGCCGCCTCACTACCTCGGCGGGACGTCGGGCGCCGCGCATGACGGCCCTTGCGCGGCCGCGGCCCGGTGCAGCGCGGCGAGGCGCCGCCACCATGAGTCGTCCCACCATCGCCGGGCGAGACCCGAGGGCGACGGGAGGACGAAAATCGCGGCGCCGCCCAGCCGGTCCGGCTGCGGGCCGTACGCCACCGCCCGCCGACCGAAGACGCGGCGCAGGAACACGCCGGCGGGCCGTTTGGCGGTGAAGGCCAGAAGGCGCGGCCGATACGCCTCGATCTTGCGCGCGAGGGCCGCGCAGTCGTCGCCGCCGGGCGTAAGGTCGCTGTCGGCCCCGGACTCGGTCTTGTTGAGATCGGTCAGGCCGATTCCGTAGTCCAGCAACCGGCGGTAGTCGGCGGGGGCCAGAAGCCCCGGCGTGAGCCCGGCGGCGGCGAGCATGGGCCAGAATTTGTTGCCGGGCCCGGCATAGGGCGCGCCGAGGCGCGCCGAGACCGCGCCCGCGGCGCTGCCGCAGAAGACGGTCGTGAGGCCGGGCGCGAGCAGATCGGGCAGGACCGCGGCGGCGTCAGAGGTCCTGGAAGAAGTCGTTGCCCTTGTCATCGACGACGATGAAGGCGGGGAAGTCCTCGACCTCGATGCGCCACACGGCCTCCATGCCCAGGTCTTCGTATTCGATGCATTCGACCTTGCGGATGCAGTCTTGGGCGAGCCGCGCGCCGGGGCCGCCGACCGATCCGAGATAGAACCCGCCGAACTTCCGGCAGGCGTCGCGCACCTGGGCCGACCGGTTGCCCTTGGCGAGCATGACGTGGCTGCCGCCCGCGGCCTGGAAGGCGGCGACGTAGGAATCCATGCGTCCGGCGGTGGTCGGGCCGAAGGAACCCGTCGCGTGGCCCGCCGGCGTCTTGGCCGGCCCGGCGTAATAGATCATGTGGTCCTTGACGTAGGACGGCAAGCCGTCGCCGGCGTCGAGCCGCGCCTGAAGGCGGGCGTGGGCGGCGTCGCGGGCTACGATCATCGGCCCGGTCAGCGACAGGCGCGTGCGGATCGGGTGGCGGCTCAGAGCGCGGCGGATCTCCGCCATCGGCCGGTCGAGGTCGATGCGGACGACGCCGGCATGGAGGTCCACCGGCTCGACCTCGGGAAGATAGGCCGCCGGGTTGGTCTCGAACCGTTCGAGGAAGATCCCCTCGTTCGTGATCTTGCCGAGGGCCTGCCGGTCGGCGGCGCAGGACACGCCCAACCCGATCGGCAGCGACGCGCCGTGCCGGGGCAGGCGGATCACCCGCACGTCATGGCAGAAATACTTGCCGCCGAACTGCGCCCCGATGCCCATCCGCCGCGTCAGTTCGAGCACTTCCCGCTCCATGTCGAGGTCGCGGAACGCCTGCCCTCTGTCGTCGCCATGGACGGGGAGGGTGTCGAGGTAGCGGCAGCTCGCGAGCTTGACCGTCTTGATCGTCAGCTCGGCCGAAGTGCCGCCGACGACGATCGCCAAATGATAGGGCGGGCAGGCCGCGGTCCCCAGGGTGCGTATCTTCTCGTCCAGGAAGGCGAGCATCTTCTCCGGGTTCAACACCGCGGGCGTCTGCTGGTAGAGGAACGACTTGTTGGCCGACCCGCCGCCCTTGGCGACGAACAGAAACTCATAGGCCGCGCCGCCGGCGGCGTAGATCTCGATCTGCGCCGGGAGATTGTCGCCGGTGTTGACCTCCTGGTACATCGACAACGGCGCCATGTGGGAGTAGCGCAGGTTGCGCGTCAGATAGGCGCGCCGGACGCCTTCCGACAGCGCCGCCTCGTCGCCGCCGCCGGTCCAGACGCCGTCGCCCTTCTTCGCCATGACGATCGCGGTGCCGGTGTCCTGGCACATGGGCAGGACGCCGGCGGCGGCGACGTTGGCGTTCTTCAACAGATCGAGAGCCACGAAGCGGTCGTTGTCCGAGGCCTCCGGGTCGTCGAGGATGTCGCGGAGCTGGCGCAGATGGCCGGGCCGCAGGTAATGGGCGATGTCGGCGAAGGCCTCGGCGGCGAGCAGGCTCAGCCCCTCGGGCGCGACCGTGAGCATTTCCGTCCCGTTGAACGACCCGCGCCCGACATGGTCCGCCGACAGCTTGCGGTAGGGCGTATCGTCCCGCCCCAACGGAAACATTTCGCGATAGCCGGCGTCGGGCATCGGCCTCTCCTCCTCGCCGCGTCTCGGGCCGCAGGACGCCCGCGCGGCCGGGCGCTATTTCTTGCGGAAGCTGTCGAGCGCCACCACCTCGCCCGCGGCTCCGCCCGCCGGCGGAGCGTTCCGGGCTTCGCCGCCGCCCTCGCCCGCTTCGCTCGCCGCGACGGTCGTCTCCTCCTTCGGCTCCTTGCGCTGGAAGCCGAATCCGACCGACGGATCGACGAACCCCGCCACCGCGTCGAACGGGATCAGCAGTCGTTCGGACTTGCCGTCGAAGCTCAGCGTCACCCCGAAGGCGCGTTCATCGACCTCCAAGCCTCGGAACCGGTGTTGCAGGACCACCGTCATTTCTTCGGGATAGCGCGCCCGCAGCCGGGCGGGGATCGCCACCCCGGCCGCGTCGGTGCGAAAGGTGACATAGAGGTGATGTTCGCCGGGAAACCCGCGCTCGGCCACCTGCGCCAGCACCTCGCGGAGCACGCCGCGCAGCGCGCGCTCCATCATCTCGGGATAATTCAGCGTCGTCTCGGTCACGGGTCCGTCGGGCGTGGCGGGAAAGGCCGCTTGAAGTGGGGGGCTTCTGTTGCCCGGCGCCCCCCGAACCGCGCTTGCCTAGCTAGGCAGCGAGAGCCAACTCGTCGTTGTCATTGGCATCTGTAACGTCGGCCCGATAACGGCGGTACCATGCCGGGCGAAAAGCCGGTCTTTACACGCGCGTCGATCCTGGTTCGCCCCCGCGATGCGCCGCGTGCGGCGCTCGGGTCTGGTGGAGGCGCCGGGTACTGCCCCCGGGTCCGCATCGCTTATTGCACAAGCCGTTTATCGCCATAGCCGGTGTCCCGGCGAATCGCAATATAGGGCGCCGCGCCGCCGATGTGAAGCCCGAATCGAACCGCCGCCCGCCGGGCGTCCCGGGCAGACGCCGTTGACGCCGCCGCCGACCGTCCGCACATTCCCCCGGAGCGCGCCCGGGGCGCACTCGGCGACGGAGGTTCGACGATGCCCAGCCGACCTGTCGATCTGGTGGTCAAGGGCGGATGGATCGTGTCGCCCGAGAGCACCGTCGAGGCCAGCCTGGCCGTAGACGGCGGCGCGGTGGTCGCGATCGCGCAGCAGGACGCGATGCCGGCGGCGCGCGAGACCATCGACGCGCGCGGCCGCCACATCCTGCCCGGGCTCGTCGACAGCCACGTCCATTTCCGCGAGCCCGGCTTCGAGCACAAGGAGGATTGGCGGTCGGGCACCGCGGCGGCGGCCTGCGGCGGCGCCACCACGGTGTTCGAGATGCCCAACACCCGTCCGCCGACCGCGACCGTGGACGCGCTGCGCCGCAAGCAGGAGATCGCCGCCAGCGGCGCGCACGTCGATTACGGCATCTACGGCCTCCTCGACGAGGACAATATCGACCAGTTGGAGGCGCTGGCCGCGGCCGGCGCCGCCGGGTTCAAATGCTTCATGGGCAACACCTTCGGCGACCTGCCGGCGCCCAGCGACGGAGCGATGCTCGAAGGGTTCGAGATCCTCGCCGGGCTCGGCAAGCGCTGCGTCGTCCATGCCGAGAACGCCTCGATCATGGCCCGGCGCGAGGCGCAGCTGCGGGCCGCGGGGCGGACCGATCCGCTGGCGCATCTCGCCTCCCGGCCCGAAATCTGCGCCGTCGAGGCGGTGAGCCGCGCGATCCTGTTCGCCGAATGGACCGGGGCGCGCCTCCACATCGCGCATAAATCTTCCCGCGACGCGCTGCCCGCGGTGCGCCAGGCCAAGGAGCGCGGCGTCGACGTGACGGTCGAGACCTGCCCGCAATACCTGCTGCTCACCACCGAGGACATGGCCCGCGCCGGCGGCGTGATGCGGGTCAACCCGCCGATCCGCGAGCCCGGCCATGGAGAGGCGCTATGGGCGGGGCTTCGCGACGGCGCGATCGACATGCTCGCCACCGACCACGCGCCGCATCTGCCGGCGGAAAAGACCGACCCCGACATCTGGCGCTGCGAGTGCGGTTTCCCCGGCATCGAGACCGCATTGCCGCTGATGCTGACCGAGGTCGGCAACCGGCGCATGACGATCAACGACTACGTCCGCTGGTCATCGGCCAACCCGGCCAAGGCCTGGGGCCTCTACCCGCGCAAGGGCGCGCTCCAGGTCGGCTCCGACGCCGACATGGCGATCGTCGATCTCGACCGCGAGGCCGTGCTCGACCAGACGCGCCTCCATTCCAAAAGCCGTATCTCGCCCTGGCATGGCCGCGCGGTGCGGGGCGTCCCGGTCTATACCCTCCTGCGCGGCCGCGTGGTGGCCCGCGACGGCGAACTCACGGGCGCGCCGGGCTGGGGCCGACCGGCGCCGCAGGAGATGCCGCCGCCCGCGCCCCGCAACCTGGACAAGACCTCGGCCGCGATCGTCCGCGCAGCGGGGACGGCAGGGTAGGGAGGCGGTCCGATGGCCTCGGGAGCGGAGACGATCCTGATCGAAGGCGGGCTGGTCTACGACCATGACGGCGACCCGCATCTTCCGGCGCGCGCCGACATCCTGATCGAGGGCGCGCGGATCGCGCGGGTGGGGCCGGGGCTCGCCGCGGCGCCGGGGGCGCGCGACGCCGGCCGCGTCGTCGATGCGCGCGACCGGCTGGTCGTTCCCGGTTTCGTCAACGCGCATTACCACTCGCACGACGTGCTGCTCAAGGGTTGCTTCGAGACCGAGCCGCTCGAAGTCTGGGTGTTGGGCGCGCTGCCCCCCGCCTATCCCAAGCGCTCGACGGAGGAGGTCCGCGCGCGGACCCTGTTGGGCGCCGCCGAGTGCATCCATGGCGGCATGACCACCGTGCAGGACATGCTGACGGTCTTTCCGCCCGACCCCGACCACGTGGATACGGCGCTGGCCGCCTATGCCGAGATCGGCATCCGCGTCGTCTTCGCGCTGCAGGTCGGCGACATCCCGGGGATCGAGCGGGTGCCCTTCTGGGCCGAGACGACGCCGCCCGAACATCACCGCTATCTGGGCGCCTCGGTCGAGCCGTTCGCAGGCGTCGACCCGGTCGATGCGGCGATGGCCGAATATCGCCGCGCGCGCGGCGGGAATGCGCGCATCGGCTGGGGGCTCGCGCCGACCAGCCCCGAATTCTGCTCACCGGGGCTGCTCGAACGACTGGCCGCCGAGTCGCGCGCGCACGACCTTCCGGTCTATACCCACATCTACGAGTCGCGCCCGATGGCCCTGGCCGGCCGGCGGTACATGCCCGAGCATGGCGGCTCGCAGCTGCGCTATCTCGATGCGGTCGGACTCCTGGGCCCGCGCCTCTGCCTCGCCCACGCCGTGTGGATGCTGCCCGACGAGATCGCCCGCATCGCCGAGGCCGGGGCCAGCGTCGCCGCCTGCCCGGTCGGCAACCTCAAGACCAAGAGCGGAGTCGCGCCGATCCGCGAATATCTCGCCGCCGGGGTCAACGTCGCCCTGGGCTGCGACAATTCGAGCTGCGGCGACGCGCAGAACATGTTCCAGGCGATGAAGCTGTTCGCCGGACTCGCCGCGGTCTCCGATCCCGAGCCCGGCCCGCCGAGCGCGGCCGATGCGATCCGCTGCGCGACGCTGGGAGGCGCGGCGGCGACCGGGCTCGCCGGGACGGTCGGCGCGATCCGGCCCGGTATGAAGGCGGACCTGACGCTGCTCGATCTCGCCGGCCTGCCGCTGGTGCCGCTCAACAGCGCGGCGCGCCAACTCGTGTTCGCCGAATCGGGCGCCAGCATCGACATGGTGCTGATCGACGGCCGGGTAGTGCTGGAGGACCGCCGGCTGACCACGATCGACGAGGAGGAGCTCCGCGCCTCGGTGGAGGTCGTCATGCACGGGCTGCGCGACGACGTGGCCCGGGTGAAGCGTCGGCTGCGGACCCTCTACCCCCATCTGCTCGACGCCTGGCGCAAGAGTTGGGGCGAAGAGGTGGGGCTCCACCGCTATGTGGGCCGCGGATGACGATCGCAGCCGCGACCGGGGCGGAGATCCGGCGCTTTCTCGACGCGCGGCGAGGGGATCAGACGGCCTTCCTCGCCGAGCTGGTCCGGGTCCCGGCGGACAATCCGCCGGGCGACTGCGCTCCCCATGCCGAGCATACCGCGGCCCTGCTGGCGGGGCTCGGGCTCCGGGTCGAGAAGCACCCGGCGCCGGCGGAGGCCTGCCGCGCCCGCGGCATGGTCAGCGTCACCAATCTGGTGGTCCGCGAACGCTTCGGAGCGGGACCCGTCATCGCCCTCAACGCCCATGCCGACGCCGTGCCGCCGGGCGACGGGTGGAGCGCCGATCCCTACGGGGCCGAGATCCGCGACGGCGTCATGCTGGGCCGCGGCGTCGCGGTCTCGAAGGGCGACGTCGCGGCCTACGTCTTCGCGCTGCTGGCCCTGCGGGCGAGCAAGGCGGCGCTGCGAGGGACGGTCGAGCTGCATCTCACCTACGACGAGGAGGTGAGCGGCTTCCTCGGCCCCGGACGGCTGTTGCGGCGCGGCGTCTCCCGGCCCGACTACGCGATCTGCGCCGGCTTCACCTATTTCGTCGGCGCGGCGCATAACGGCTGCCTGCAGCTGGAGGTAACCCTTGCCGGACGGTCCGCTCATGCGGCGATGCCCGAAAACGGCCGCGACGCGCTGGCCGCGGCGACGTCGGTGTTGGGCGCGCTGTACGCTCACCGCGAGGGGTATGGCGGGACGACGTCGTCGATCCCGGGAATCGGCGCGCCCACCCTGGTGGTCGGCCGCATCGAGGGCGGCGCCAGCGCCAACGTCGTGCCGGGCCGCGTCGCGCTGCGGCTCGACCGCCGCGTCATCCCCGAGGAGGACCCGGCCGCGGTCGAGCGCGAGCTCGTCGAACTGATCCGGGATGCGGCCGCGCCCCATCCCGGCATCGATTGCCGCATCGAGCGGCTGCTGCTCGCCGAGCCGCTGGTCCGCGTCGAGGGGACCGACCGGCTGGCCGCGGTCGTCGCCGGGCAGGCGCGGGCCGTGCTGGGCGAGGAGATCCCCGCGCGCGGCGTCCCGCTGTTCACCGATGCCCGCCACTATTCGAGCGCCGGCGTCCCGACGGTGATGTACGGCGCGGGGCCCCGACGCATCGGCGACTGCAACGTCCACGAGGCCGACGAACGACTCGACCTGGACGATCTCCGCAAGGCGACCGAGATCGTGGCGCGGTCGCTGGTCGAGCTGCTGGCCTGACCGCCCATGCCCCGCCGCGCCCTGTCGCCCGAGGCCCGCGACTGGAAGAACGTGCTGGTGCTGGCGACCTGCCAGATGCTGTTCGGCTCCGGCCGCGCGCTGCTCGTCGTCACCAGCCCGCTGATCGGCTACGTGCTCGCCGACGAGCGGGCGCTGGCGACGCTGCCCGCCTCGCTGGTCATCGTCGGCACCGCGCTCGCGACCGTTCCCGCCTCGCTGTTCATGCACCGCGTCGGGCGCCGGCTCGGCTTCCTGACGGGCGCGCTGATCGGCGCCCTCGGCGGGCTGGTGAGCGGCTACGGCATCTACGCCGCCGACTTCTGGCTGTTCTGCCTCGGAACCCTGCTGTTCGGGAGCTTCGCCGGCTTCGCCCAGCTCTACCGTTTCGCCGCCACCGACGTGGCGCGCAAGGAGTTCCGCGGCAAGGCGGTCTCGCTGGTGCTGGCCGGCGGCGTAGTCGCCGCCTTCGTCGGGCCGGAGGCCGCGAAGCTGGGCAAGGACCTGGTGACCTCGGCCGAGTTCCTCGGCGCCTACGGCTATCTGTGCGCCGCCACGCTGTTGACCGGGGCGATCGTGCTGCTGGTGGACATCCCACGCCTCACGCCCGCGCAGGCGCGCGCGCCGGGCCGACCGCTACCGGTCATCATGCGCCAGCGGACCTTCGTCGTCGCCACCGCGACCGCGATGGTCGGGCATTCGGTGATGGCGCTGCTGATGACGGCGACGCCGCTGGCCATGTCGCACGCTTCGCTGAGCTTCGACGAGACCGCCCTGGTGATCGAATGGCACAGCGTCGGGATGTTCGCGCCCGGCTTCGTCACCGGCTCGCTGATCGCGCGGTTCGGCGTGATGCGGATCATTCTGGCCGGTCTGCTGCTACAGACGGCGTGCGTCGGCATCGCGCTGTCGGGCGAGGGGCTCGGGCAATTCTGGCTGTCGTTGTTCCTGCTCGGGGTGGGCTGGAACTTCACCTTCGTCGGCGGCACGACGCTGTTGGCCGAAGTCCACACGCCGGCGGAACGGGGCAAGACCCAGGGCGCCAACAACTTCCTCATCTTCGGCGCGGTCGCCATCGCTTCGTTGTCCTCGGGAACGCTGCTGCATTACGTCGGCTGGCAGTGGGTCAACCTCGCCGCCCTGCCCTTCCTCGCCGCCGCCATCGCGATCGGCCTCCGGTTCGCTCTGCGGCCCGACCCCGCGCCGCGGCCCGCATAGGACGGATTGCCCGGCCCCGCGCCGCCCTGTAGCTATGGCCGTCGGGTCGGCGGAGAGACGGCATGAACAGACTGACCGGCAGCGCGGCCTTCCTGTCGCTGCTCAAGGACGAGGGCGTCACCCACCTGTTCGGCAACCCCGGCACCACCGAACTGCCGATCATGGACGCGCTCGCGCGCCAGGACGACCTCACCTACGTCCTCGGCTTGCAGGAATCGATCGTCGTCGCGATGGCCGACGGCTTCGCCCGCGCCTCGGGCCGGCTGACGGCGTGCAACGTCCACGTGGCGCCCGGGCTCGGCAACGCGATGGGCGCGCTCTACAACGCCAAGTTCACCGGCTCGCCGATGATCCTCACCGCCGGCCAGCAGGAGCAGGGCCACGGGCTCACCGAGCCGCTGCTGTACGAGCCGCTGACGCCGATCGCCCAGCCGCTGGTCAAGTGGGCGAGCGAGATCGCCCGGCTCGAGGACCTGCCGCGCACGCTGCGCCGCGCGGCCACGATCGCGACGACGCCGCCGACCGGTCCCGTCTTCCTGTCGTTGCCGGGCGACGTGCTGAATCGCGAGACGGGGCTCGAGCTCGGCGCGCGCACGCGCGTCGACGCCGCGTCGCGGCCGGCCGAATCGGCCCTGGAGGCGCTCGCCGCGCGGCTGCTCGCCGCGGCCAACCCGGCGATCGTCGCCGGCGACGAGCTGGTGCGGTCGGACGCCCATGCCGAGGCCGCCCGGTTCGCCGAGCTCCTCGGCGCGCCGGTCTATCAGCAGACCGTCCAGGCCGGCGCCGATTTTCCGTCCGAGCATCCCGCCTATATGGGCGCGCTGCCCCGCGTGCAGGCCGAGGTTCGCGCCGCGCTCGCGCCCCACGACCTGTTGGTCTTCCTCGGCGCCGACGTGCTGCGCATGTCGGTCTGGAGCGAAACCGACCCGATGCCGCCCGGGGCCGCGGTCGTCCAGATCGGCCTCCGCGACCGGGAGATGGGCAAGAACTACCCGGCCGAGCTGGCGATCCGCAGCGACGTCCGCGCGACGCTGGCGGCGCTGCGCCCGCTGCTGGAGGCCAAGGGCGGCGCGGACCGCGCGGCGACGGCCCGCCGCCGGCTGGCGGCGCTCGCCGACCGCAACTGGTCGGCGCGCCGCGCCGCCCTGCGCGCCGAGGCCGAGGCCAGGGCCGCCGCCGACCCGATCGCCTGCGACTGGCTGATGATGCGGATTGCGGATTCCCTGCCCGCCGACGCCGTGCTGGTCAACGAAGGGCTCACCAGCGCGGCGCGGCTGCTCGATTTCCTGCCCTATCGCGACCGCTACGGGTTCCACGGCCTCGCCTCCGGCGGCATCGGCTGGGCGATGGGCGCGGCGGTCGGCATCCAGCTCGCCCATCCCGACCGGCCCGTGGTGGCGATCGTGGGCGACGGCAGCGCGATGTATTCGATCCAGGCGCTGTGGACGGCGGCGCATCTCGACCTGCCGATCACCTATGCGATCGTCAACAACCGGGGCTACCGCATCCTCAAACAGCGGCTGGTCGCCTTCCACGCCAACGACCGTTTCGTCGGCATGGATCTCGCCCGACCCGAGATCGACTTCGCCTCGCTCGCCGGCGCGCTCGGGGTGACGTCCCGGCGCATCGCCGCCCCGGAAGCGGTCGGCCCCGCCCTGGAAGAGGCGATCGCGAGCCGCCGCCCCACCCTGCTCGACATCCTCGTCGAGGACACGGTCGGCGGGTAGCAGGTAGCAGCGGGCGGGAATGCGCAGCCTCGTCGCGCCCGCAGCCGCCCGGACCCCAAGTAAGGAGACGTGATCGTGAAGAAGACCCTTTCCTTCCTTGCGGCGCTCGCGGCAGCCTCGGCGTTGGCGGGGTGCGACGATGCGAGCGTTGCGTCCAGGAACCTGTCGAAGGCCGCCGATATGTTCGAGATCCAGCGGCGCATCGTGTTCTACAACGGCGTCACGGGCGCCTATATGCTGGTCATCGAAGGGCGATGCAGCATCCGGGCCGACGGGAGGGACAGGCAATTGGAAGTGACCTGCCGGACGGGCGCCGACCAATACAAGAAGCATTTCCTCGGCCTCTCCGACAACGTGTCGTACATCGTCGAGCAAGTGGAGGCCAAGGACGTGTCGGTCGCCCACTACCGGGTCATCTTCAAGCCCCAGACGATCGTCCCGGATATGGACGTTCGGATCGAGGACGAGCTTCCGCTTCCGACCATCAATCGAGGGCCCGACGCATGACGCGCCGCCAGCGGCCGCCCTCGAAGGCGACCGGACGAAAACCGCCCTGGGAGTCCCAAGCGTAGCAGTCCTCGACCCGTTCTGCGGCGGGGACGAGCGGCGATGCGCCCGCATCCATCCCGGCGCCTCCGTCGTCGCGGATCCGGCGCGAGCCGGGTCCTCCCGCGATCCGGCCGCAAGCGCGACAGAGCAGCCGAGGCGGACGATGGCGGAGACCGTCCGCCTCCGCCGGCTGGACGACATCGTGCGCGACGCTGCGCCGCCCCGCGTCGATCCGATCAAGCTCGACGTCGAGGGTTCGGAATTGCGCGCGCCGATCGGGGCGGAAGCGACGCTGGATCGCTTCGGCCCCGCCCTCTTCCTCGAGGTCGAGGACGACTATCGGGCGCGGCGCGGCGACAGTTCCGGAGCGCTCGGGGCCTGGCTGCGAAGCCGCGGCTACGGCCCGATCGACGGCTGGGAGCGCTTCCCGGCGGGAACCGACCAGCTGTTCGTCCGGCTTGCCGGGAAATCGTCCCGCTGAACGGCGGGACCGCCGGCTCCGCGCTTTCCCGACCGTTTCGCGCCGCCCTTACGGCCTTCGATCCTCGTCGTCGGCATCACGGGTTGCGCGGCGGCGCCTCGCGCAGGATCGAGGCGAGCCGGGTCTCGGCGGTCGCCGGGTCGATGCCGCAGCGCCGCGCGTAATCCTCGAGCTGGTCGCGACCGATGCGGCCGGTACCGAAATAGCGCGCTTCGGGATGGGCGAAATAGTAGCCCGACACCGACGCCGCCGGGATCATCGCGTAGCTCTCCGTCAGCCGGATCCCGATCGCGCGGGTCGCATCGAGCAGTTCGAACAGGGTCGCCTTGCCGGAATGGTCGGGGCAGGCCGGATAGCCCGGCGCCGGGCGGATGCCGCGGTAGCGCTCCTCGATCAGGGCCTGGTTGTCCAACGCCTCCTCCGGGGCGTAACCCCAGAACTCGCGACGCACGCGCTCGTGCATGCGTTCGGCGAAGGCTTCCGCGAGCCGGTCGGCCAGCGCCTTGAGCAGGATCGCGCCGTAATCGTCCTGCGCGCGTTCGAACGACGCCGCCCGTTCGTCGACGCCGAACCCGGCGGTGACCGCGAACGCGCCGACGTAATCGGCGACGCCGGTCTCACGCGGGGCGACGAAGTCGGCGAGCGCGAGGTTGGCGCGGCCGTCGCCGCGGGGCATCTGCTGGCGGAGGGTAGGCACGCGCGCGCGCACCGTCCGGCGCGCGTCGTCGGCATAGATCTCGATGTCGTCATGACCGACCGAATTGGCCGGGAAGAACCCGACCGCCGCCGCCGCCTCGAGCCAGTCCTCGGCGACGATGCGGTCGAGCATGTCCTGCGCGTCGGCGAACAGGCCGCGCGCGGCCTCGCCGACGACCGGATCGTCGAGGATGCGCGGCCAGACGCCGGCGAGGTCCCAGGCGCGGAAGAAGGGCGTCCAGTCGATCCGCTCGCGGAGCTCCGCCAGCGGGTAGCGGCGGAAGGCGCGGACGCCGAGAAAGCGCGGCGCCGCGACCGGCGGCGCATCCCAGGCGAGGGCCAGCCGGTTGGCGCGGGCCTGGGCGAGCGGCGCCCGGTCGCCGCCGCCCCGACCGGCGGCGTGACGGATCCGAATCCGCTCATGCTCCGCCCGGACGCCGGCGGCGTAGTCCGCCGCGCGCTCCGGGCTGAGGAGGCTCGCGGCGACGCCCACCGCGCGGGACGCATCGACCACATGGACCGTGGGTCCCGGGTAGCGGGGCGCGATCCGGACCGCGGTGTGGAGCTTCGACGTCGTGGCGCCGCCGATCAGGAGCGGAACGCGGAACCCCTCGCGCGCCATTTCGCCGGCGACGTGGATCATCTCGTCGAGCGACGGGGTGATCAGGCCGCTCAGCCCGATCGCGTCCGCCCGCTCGCGGCGCGCGGCCTCGAGCAGCGTCCGCGCCGGCACCATCACCCCGAGATCGACGACATCGTAATTGTTGCACTGGAGCACGACGCCGACGATGTTCTTGCCGATGTCGTGAACGTCGCCCTTGACGGTCGCGAGGAGGATCTTCCCCTTGGTCCGCGGCGCCGCGCCCCCGACCTTCTCCGCCTCGATGAAGGGCACCAGCTGGGCCACGGCCTGCTTCATGACGCGGGCGCTCTTGACGACCTGCGGCAGGAACATCTTGCCGGCGCCGAACAGGTCGCCGACGACGTTCATGCCGTCCATCAGCGGTCCTTCGATCACGTCGAGCGGCCGCGCCGCCCGCAGCCGGGCCTCCTCCACGTCGTCCAGGACGTAATCGTTGACGCCGTTGACCAGCGCGTGCGCGAGCCGCGCCTCGACCGGGCGCGCGCGCCAGGACAGGTCCTCGCGCCCGGCCGCGGCCCGACCCTCGACCGAGTCGGCGATCTCGAGCAGGCGCTCCGTCGCGTCCGGGCGCCGGTCGAGGACCACGTCCTCGACCCGTTCCCGCAGCTCCCGCGGAATGTCCTCGTAGACGGCGAGCTGGCCCGCGTTGACGATCCCCATGTCCATCCCGGCGCGAACCGCGTGATAGAGGAAGACCGAATGGATCGCCTCGCGCACCGGCGCGTTGCCGCGGAAGGCGAAGGAGACGTTGCTCACGCCGCCGCTGACCAGCGCATGCGGCAGTTCGCGTTTGATCCGCCGCGCCGCCTCGATGAAATCCAGGCCGTAGCGGCGATGCTCCTCGATCCCGGTGGCGACGGCGAAGACGTTGGGGTCGAAGATGATGTCCTGCGGCGGAAAGCCGACCTCGCGGACCAGGATGTCGTAGGATCGGGCGCAGACCTCCAGCTTGCGCGCGACGCTGTCGGCCTGGCCGGTCTCGTCGAACGCCATCACCACCACGGCCGCGCCGTAGCGCCGGGCCAGGGCGGCCTGACGGACGAACGACTCCTCGCCTTCCTTGAGGCTGATCGAGTTGACCACGGGCTTGCCCTGCACCCGCTTGAGGCCGCATTCGATCACCGACCATCGGGACGAATCGATCATGACCGGGACCCGCGAAATGTCCGGCTCCGCGGCCAGCAGATCGAGGAAGTCCGCCATCGCGGCCTCCGAATCGAGCATCCCCTCGTCCATGTTGACGTCGACGATCTGCGCGCCGTTGCGCACCTGATCGCGCGCCACTTCGAGGGCGGCGTCGAAATCGCCCGCCCGGATCAGCTTGGCGAACCGGGCCGACCCGGTGACGTTGGCGCGTTCGCCGACATTGACGAACAGCGACCCGGGGCCGATCTCGAGCGGCTCGAGGCCGCTCAGCCGACAGCGCGCGGGCGGCGTCGCGATTGCGCGCGGGGCCAGCGGCGCCACCGCTGCGGCCAGGGCGCGGATATGCTCGGGCATCGTCCCGCAGCACCCCCCGACCACGTTCACCAAGCCGCTTCCGGCGAACTCGGCGAGGGTCCGGCTCATCTCCTCCGGGGTCTGGTCGTAGCCGCCGAAGGCGTTGGGGAGCCCGGCATTGGGATGGCAGGCGACGAAGGCGTCCGCGACCCGCCCCAGCTCCTCGACATAGGGCCGCAGCTCGCTGGCGCCGAAGGCGCAGTTCAACCCGACGATCAGCGGCCTCGCATGCGACACCGAGTTCCAGAACGCCTCGATCGTCTGGCCCGACAGCGTGCGCCCGCTGGCGTCGGTGACCGTGCCCGAGATCATGATCGGCAGCGCGAAACCGCAATCGTCGAAACAGGACTGGACGGCGAACAGCGCCGCCTTGCAGTTGAGCGTGTCGAACACGGTCTCGACCAGCAGCAGGTCCGCCCCGCCCTCGATCAGCCCCGCGGCCGCGACCCGATAGGCGGCGACCAGATCGTCGAAGGTCACGTTGCGGTATCCCGGGCGCTCCACGTCGGGGGAGATCGAGGCCGTCCGGTTGGTGGGGCCCAGCACGCCGGCGACGTAGCGCGGCTTGTCGGGGGCCGCGGCGGTCCGGTCCGCCGCCGCCTCGCGGGCCAGCCGCGCGCCGGCCAGGTTGAGCTCGCGGACGACGTCCTCCATCAGATAGTCGCGCATCGCGATGGCGGTCGAATTGAACGTGTTGGTCTCCAGAATGTCCGCGCCGGCGTCGAGATAGGCCGCGTGGATGTCGCGGATCAGCGCCGGCTGGGTCAGGCACAACAGGTCGTTGTTGCCCTTCTGCGGCGCGGGATGGTCGGCGAAGCGCGCGCCGCGATAGTCGCGCTCGGCGAGGCCGCGGCGCTGGATCATCGTCCCCATGGCGCCGTCGAGCACCAGGATGCGCGATTCGAGGTCGCGCGCGAGCCGCGCCCGGCGCCCGGCCCGGTCGTCGGCCGGCCGCAGCCCCGGTTCGGCCAGCATCGTCATGCCGCCGGCTCCCGTCGCGTCTCGCCGCGGGCCGCGCCGCCGGCGGGACGGAGCCCCAGGATGTGGCAGATCGCGAAGGTCAGGTCGGCGCGGTTGAGCGTATAGAAGTGGAACTCGCGCACCCCATGGGAGCGCAACCGCCGGCACTGTTCGGCGGCGACGGTGGCGGCGACCAGCTTGCGGGTCTCCGGATCCCGGTCGAGCCCGTCGAACAGGTCGGCGATGCGGGGCGGGACCTGCGCGCCGCAGGCGGCGCTGAATCGCGCCACCTGGGCGAAGTTGGTCACCGGCAGGACGCCGGGCACGATCGGGATGCCGACGCCCGCGGCGCGGGCCCGGTCGAGGAAACGGAAGAACACGTCGACGTCGAAGAAATACTGGGTGATCGCCCGCGCCGCCCCGGCATCCACCTTGCGCTTCAGATTGTCGAGGTCGGCGTCCGCGTCCGGCGCCTCGGGATGGGTCTCGGGATAGGCGGCGACGCTGATCTCGAAGTCGGCGACCCGCTTGAGTCCGGCCACCAGATCGGCGGCGAAGGGGTAGCCGCCGGGATGGGCGGAGTAGCGCGCCTCGCCCTCCGGCGGGTCGCCGCGGAGCGCCACGATATGGCGTATCCCCGCCGCCCAGTAGCGCCGGGCGACCTCGTCGACCTCGCCTTGCGTCGCGGCCACGCAGGTCAGATGCGCCGCCGCGGTCATCCCGGTCTCGCGGACGATGCGCGCCACCGTGTCGTGGGTCCGGTCGCGCGTCGCGCCGCCGGCGCCATAGGTCACCGACACGAAGCGGGGGCCGAGCGGCTCGAGCCGCTTGATCGCCGCCCACAGCGACTCCGCCATCGGTTTCGTCTTCGGCGGAAAGAACTCGAACGAGACGTCGAGGCCGCGCCCGGGCGCCAGGGGCAACGCCGGCGGTTCGAGGCCAGGCTGCGGGAGGATCATGCGGCGCCGCCCGCGCGGGCCGTCCACGCATCGGCCGGCCGGGCGGCGCCGCGTTCGCCCGCCGCCGCGGGCTTCGCCGCCGTCCAGACGACCACCGTCAGGGGCTCGCCCGCCAAGCGCCGCCCCGCCCCGGCGCACAGCCCGGCGGCGTCGAACCAGGCCGCCATCTCGTCGTCGGAGAAGCCCAGCCGTCGATGGGCGTGTTCGGCGCGCAGCCGCTCGACGTCGTGCGCGGCGAAATCGGCGACCGCGAGCCTCCCGCCGGGACGCAGCACGCGCCCGGCTTCCGCGACCGCCGCGGCGGGCCGGTCGGCGTAGTGCAGGACCATGTGCATCGCCGCGGCGTCGAACGACCCGTCGTCGAACGGCAGCCGGTACATGTCCGCGTGCCGGACCTGGCAGTTCGCGAGCCCCGCCGATTCCAGATTGGCGCGCGCGACGCGCAGCATGTCGAGCGACAGGTCGATGCCGGTGCCCTGGCCCACCGAGCCGCCGAACAGTTGCAGGATGCGCCCGGTCCCGGCGCCGATATCGAGAAAGCGCGCGCCGGGATCGGGCCGGAGGGCGTCGACGAGCGCGCGCTCGACCTCCTGCGTGTCGACATGCAGCGCGCGGACGCGATCCCAGCGCGCGGCGTTGGCGCGGAAATAGGCCGCGGCCTCGTCGGCGCGCACGCGCTTGATCGCTTCGAGCCGCTCGCGGTCGCGCGAAATCTGCGGGTCGTCGACGGGGATCATGGCGAGGATCTGCTGCGCGCACGGGTTCGCCCCGGGCCGGTGCGGTCCGGCGATGCGGTAGAACGCCCAGCTCCCCTCGCGGAAGCGGTCGAGCAGACCCGCGTCGCACAACAGCTTGAGATGCCGCGAGACGCGCGGCTGGCTCTGCCCGACGATGCGGGCGAGCTCGCCCACCGTCACCTCGCCATGGGCGCAGACCGCCAGCAGCCGGAGCCGCGTCGGTTCGCCGGCGGCGCGAAGCGCCGACAACAGAGTCTGCAACACCCGTGTCCTCCGAACGCGCGCGGTCGCCGCGCGCATGACCATTATATAAAGATATTGTTATATGCGCAAACATTATTACGGGCGCTCCGATGACCCCGTCTTTCCCATCGAATTTTCGATAGAATACAATTTTAGATTGCGAAACGCCCGGCTGCGGAATCTACCCGGGACGGGCGCATCTCCCCGCGCCGGCCGGGGGACGGGCGGCGGTGTGGAAGGAGGGAAGGTCGCCTCACCGGCGGAAAAATTCACAGTTTCGTTGTAAATCAATAGGTTACTCGGAAAAACCAGGGAAAAAGCAAGGCGAAACCCAGTCAAAAGCGGGGCGAAAGCAGGCGAAAAGCAAGGACGATTCGGCGTCCGATTTCGCCTGGCGGCGCGCCGCGGCGTCCGCCGTCCGCCTTCCCGCTTCGCTTCGACCCGGCACGGAGCCGGGGCCTGGCCGACATTGAATTCTCTCTTGCATACACAATCTTCGATTGTGGAGAATCGGGGCGCGGGAATCTCCGATCCAGGCGATGAAAAACCCTGCTGGCGGGTCGCCGCAGGGCTCCGGTCGAATCCGTCGATTGTGGGAACTGTAACACAAACGCTTCCCCATGTCAAGCGAAAAGTTGTCTACGAGGGCGATTCTTCTCCCGGGTTGCTCGGAGGTTCCAAGGGATCACGGGCGCAATTCAAGCTATTGTATGGAAAGGCTTTCTCGATGTCCGAGCGGCGGCGTCCGCTGCGCATGTGGGGAAACGGCTCCCGAACCGTCGCGCGGCTTCCGAACGTCGGTATGGGAAGCACGATGAATGGCGCAACCGCGTTCGGGTTGGCGACCGGGAACGGATCGCATATGACCATGCAAGCGCCATCGCGGACGGCGCTTGCATGATGGGATGGGCTTGACGACAACGGGATGATGGTCGGAACCAACGCGAAGCTCGCGGCGGCGGTGGAGGCGTACTTCGCCGAGTTGCGGCGGATGCGGGCTTCGGGCGGGGCGACCGGGGAGCGGTCGAGCTACGGGCCGCTCGCGAACCTGCTCAACGCAGTGGGCGCAACGCTCCAGCAGAAGGTGTTCTGCGTCCAGGAGCTCGCCGACCAGGGCGCGGGGCATCCCGATTTCGGCCTCTATACGGCCCGACAGGTTCAACGGGGCCAGCCGCGCGAGGGGCAGGCGCCGGAACGCGGCGTGGTCGAAGTGAAGGCGGTCGATGACGATGCGTGGCTCACCGCGGCTTCCGATCAGGTAAGCCGCTATTGGGGCCGCTACCGGCTGGCATTGGCGACGAACACGCGCGATTTCGTGCTCGTGGGGGAGGACGCGGCGGGGCGTCCTTTGAGGCTGGAGAGCCTGCGGCTGGCGGAGAGCGCCGAAGACTTCCGCCGCAAGCTGGAGACGCCGCGCGCCTTCGCCCGCGCGGTGGGCGCGGGGTTGGCCGAGTATCTGGCCCGCGCGCTGTCGCACCGGGCGGCGCTGGCGGAGCCGCGGGACTTGGCGTGGCTTCTGGCGTCCCATGCTCGCGACGGGCTGGCGCGCGTCGAGGCGGCGGGGGAAGCGCCGGCGCTGGCGGCGGTGCGTTCGGCGCTGGAAGAAGCGTTGGGCGTTCGCTTCGAGGGGGAGCAAGGGGCGCGGTTCTTCCGTTCGACGCTGGTGCAGACGCTGTTCTACGGGGTGTTCTCCGCCTGGGTGCTGTGGGCACGGCGGACGCCGCCGCCGACGGGGCCGTTCAACTGGCATGAAGCGGTCTGGCACTTGCGCGCGCCGATCCTTCGCAGACTGTTCCAACAGCTTTCCGATCCCGGCGACCTGCAATCGCTGGGCCTCGTGGAGGTGCTGGACTGGACCGCCGCTGCACTCGACCGGGTGGACCGGGCGGCATTCTTCTCGCGCTTCGACGAGGGCGCGGCGGTGCCCTACTTCTACGAACCGTTCCTGGAGGCGTTCGATCCCGACCTCCGCAAGCAGTTGGGCGTCTGGTACACGCCTTCGGAGGTGGTGCGCTACATGGTGGTGCGTGTGGACCGTGCGTTGCGGGACGATCTGGGCATCGCGGAGGGCTTGGCGGCGGAGAACGTCTACGTCCTCGACCCGTGCTGCGGCACGGGGGCGTACTTGGCGGAAGTCTTGCGCCGTATCGCGTCCAACCTGGAAGGCCAAGGTCTCGGCGCGCTGGCAGGTGCGCGTGTGAAGCAGGCGGCGCTGTCGCGGGTGTTCGGGTTCGAGCTGATGCCTGCGCCGTTCGTGGTGGCGCATCTGCAAGTGGGCCTGGCGCTGCGGGAGCTGGACGCGCCGCTGGCCGAGGACGGAACGGAGCGGGCCGGGGTGTTCCTGACCAACGCGCTCACCGGTTGGGAGCCGCGCGTCACGAAGCCGTTGCCGTTCCCAGAACTGGAGGAGGAGCGCGACCGTGCGGAGCGTGTGAAGCGCGATGCGCCGATCCTCGTGATCATCGGCAACCCGCCCTACAACGGCTTCGCTGGCATGGCAGTGGAGGAGGAACGGGCGCTTTCGGAGGCGTACCGTTCGACGAAGCGGGTGCGGCGCCCGGAGGGGCAGGGGTTGAACGATCTCTATGTACGCTTTTTCCGCATGGCGGAGCGGCGCATCGCCGAGAAGACGGGCCGGGGCGTCGTGTGTTTCATCTCGAACTACTCGTGGCTGGACGGCCTGTCGTTCACGGGGATGCGGGAACGCTACCTGGAGGCGTTCGACGCAATCCGCGTGGATTGCCTGAACGGGGACAAGTACAAGACGGGGAAGGTTGCGCCGGACGGGACGCCGGACCCGAGCGTGTTCTCGACGGAAGGCGACCCGGTGGGCATCCAGGTTGGGACGGCGGTGGCGACGCTGGTGCGGAGGGCGGAACACGCGCCGGCCGGGCGCATCGGGTTCCGGCATCTGTGGGGGCGGGGCAAGCGCGCGGAGTTGCTGGCAACGGCGGAGGCGGCGCCCGCACAGCTTTACGACCCCATGGTGCCGCCGCTGCCCCTGGGCCTGCCCTTCGTGCCGACGGTGGCCAGCGAGGCATGGCTCCACTGGCCAGCCCTGCCGCAACTGCTGCCGGTGTCGTTTCCTGGCGTCATGACCAGTCGCGATGGCTTTTTGATCGATATCGACCTCGACCGGCTGAAGGCGCGCATCGGCGACTACTTCGACCCGGCCTTGAGCCATGAGGAGATCGCAAGACGCTATTCGACCGCCATGAAGACGACGGCGCGTTTCAACCCCCATAAGGTGCGCGAGACGCTGCTCGCCCGCGGCGGGCCGGACGAGGATGGCTTCGTCCGCCATGCCTACCGCCCGTTCGACAACCGCTGGCTGTATTGGGAGGGGGACACCAAGCTGCTCGACGAAAAGCGGCCTGACTACAAACCCCATGTGTTCGAGGGGAACTTATGGCTTGGGACTTGCAAGCGAGAGATTCGAGCCGATTTCACGCATGGCACTTGGATTCATGATCTTGGCAACTGGAAACACGGGTTGTGGGGTATCCATTTCTTTCCAGCTTGGCTCCGCGACGACAACGAGCGCGACGCCCGCCGTCCTAACCTCACCGCCACCGCCGCGCGCTACCTCGACCGCCTCGGCCTGGGCGTCGAAGACCTCTTCCACCACGTCCTCGCCACCCTCCACGACCCCGCCTATCGCAAGGCCAACGCCGGGGCGTTGCGCATGGAATGGCCCCGCATCCCCCTCCCCGGCTGGCCCGATGGCGCCGCGGACCCCAACGCGGCGGCGACCCTCGCCCGCTCCGCCGAACGCGGCCGCGAACTCGCCGCCCTGCTCGATCCCGAAACCCCCGTCCCCGGCGTCACGCAAGGCCCGCTGCGCCCGGAAGCCGCCGCCATCGCCGTCCCCGCCACGACGAGCGGCCGCAACATGACGGGCGCCGACTTCGCCCTCGCCGCCGGTTGGGGCCATCTCGGCACCGCCGGCGCCGTCATGCCCGGCCAGGGCCGCGCCGTCGAACGCCCCTACGCCCCGGAGGAACGCAAGGCCCTCGCCGCCGCCCTCCCCGCCCTGGGCGAAACCACCTTCGACATCCACCTGAACGCCAACGCCTTCTGGCGCAACGTCCCCGCCAATGTCTGGCGCTACAAACTCGGCGGCTACCAGGCCCTCAAGAAATGGCTCTCCTACCGCGAACACCCCATCCTGCGCCGCCCGCTGACTCCCGAAGAGATCCAACACTTCACCGACACCGCAAGGCGCATCGCGGCGATAACGTGTAGATGACAGCGCGCGCTCTAAGCGCTACGCATCCATGGCGCACGCAAGCGAGCGTGTGAAGAAACCCTTGGCGTATCCGCCTCGAGCCGATGGCCTTCCCGGGGCCAGTGTCCCGGGGTCCCCCCCCTCGTCATTCCCGCGAAAGCGGGAATCCATATTCGTATCCCGATTCCTGCTTCCGTGGGGACGAGGGGCCTGTGACGACGGCCCGAGGGAAGCCATCGGCTCGAGGCGGATACGCCCAAAGACCCGTCCTTTCCCGCCCTGGATTCCCGCTTTCGCGGGAATTGTCCTGGTTCGGACACATGTGAGACGGGGCGGTTGAAGGAGGGTTGGGGGCCTCCGGAGCCGTTGGTTCGGAACGGACGGCTTGCAGGAGGACCCTCATGCAGGTTTCCGGCCCCCCGTCACGTTACGCGGGGAGCCGCCTATGGATTCCCGCTTTCGCGGGAATGACGGAGGGGGGGCGTATCCGCCTCGAGCCGATGGCCTTCCCGGGGCCAGTGTCCCGGGGTCCCCCCCTCGTCATTCCCGCGAAAGCGGGAATCCATATTCGTATCCCGATTCCTGCTTCCGTGGGGACGAGGGGCCTGTGACGACGGCTCGGGGGAAGCCGTCGGTCGAGGCGTATACGCCCAAAGACCCGTCCTTTCCCGCCCTGGATTCCCGCTTTCGCGGGGACAGGCTCCGCAAGCTCGGGGATTTCGCGCGCTTGGTCGGCTGAACCGACGCCCACGCGGACATGTCGGGATTTCTTCACACGCTCGAAAGCGGGAATGACGAGGAAGGAGGCGGGGCGGCATCCTGGCGTATGATTTCGCCGATGCGGAGACGGGCGAACAGGCGGGAGTCATCGCCCGCGCCGGCGGCGCAGGCTACCGTTGCTTCACCGACGCCGCGAGCTTCCGGCGATACGTCAAGGCCGACCTGTCGTCCCGGGCGGAGCCCGTGTGATTCCGTTCGTCGTCAGGAGCGCTTTCCGGGTTTGGGCAGTTCGCCGCGCTCGAACATGCGGATGGCGCCGTATTCGCCGTCATAGCCCGGGTCGCGGATGACCCGGCCGGCGCGGAGGCGGGCGATGCTTTCGGCGAGGAGGGGGGAGTCGGCGCGCGCGACGTCCTCCAACGGGATCGTCTCCAGGATCGGGAGCTCCGCGCCCAGCGCGCCGGTCAGCCGCCCGTAGCGGCGGGCGACGGCGCGGCTGGCCGGGCCCACGCCCGCGATCTCGGACAGCAGTTCCGGCAGCGGCACCAGGCTGGAAACGGCGCCGTCGTCCGGCGACGCGGCGAGATCGGCCCCGGCGCGGTCGGCGAGCGCCTCGACCCGGTTCAGCACCCCCACCGTCACCGGCTGGCCGCAGACCGGGCAGCGGCCGTCATGCGCCCGGGTCTCCTCCGGCGACAGCCGGACCTCGCATTTGCGGTGGCCGTCGAGATGGTATTTGCCCTCCTCGGGGAAGAACTCGACCGTGCCGGCGTAGCCGTCGCCGGTCTTCAGCGCGCGACGTATGGCGAAATAATCGAGATCGGCGTCGAACGTCGTCGCCTCGCGGCCGAGCTTGGGCGGCGAATGGGCGTCGGAGCTCGACAGCAGCCGGTAGCGATCGAGGGCCGAGACCCGCCGGTTCATCGCCGGATCCGAGGACAGCCCGGTCTCGATGGCGAAGACGTGGTCGGCGAGGTCGCCATAGCAGTCGGCGACCGAATCGAAGCCCGAACGCGAACCCAGGACGGCGAACCAGGGCGTCCAGACATGCGCCGGCGCGAGATAGGCGTCGGCGCTCGATTCGAGCACGATCTCCAGCAGGTCGCGCGAATCGAGCCCCAGGATCGGCCGCCCGTCGGCGGCGACGTTGCCGATGCGCGCGAGACGCGCGGCGATGCGGTCCGCGGTCTCGAAGTCGGGGACGTAGATCAGATGGTGGATCTTGCGAACGGCGCCATCCTTCTTGTAGATCGTCGAGATCTCGACCGAGAGCAGAAAGCGCGCCCGCCCGCGGCAGGCCGGCGGCAGTTCGGCCGCGAGCCCGGCCTCGAGGTCGTCCCGCAGGCGGAACAGGCCGGGCTCGGCGGGGACCAGCTTCTCCGCCAGCTCGGCCCGCCAAGCGGGATGGGTGAAGTCGCCGGTTCCGGTGACCGCGATCCCCTTGCGGCGCGCCCAATAGGCGAGATGCTCCAGGTCGGCCTGCGGGCTGGTCGCTCGCGAATATCTGGAATGGACATGGAGGTCGGCGTGGAACCGCATCGGCCGCTCACGCCTCGCCGAGCGTCCGGGCGATGAAGCGCTCCAGGCCGACATCGGCGCCCCAGGCGCGCCGGTTGGCGTCGACGATATAGGTCGTCGCCGCCTGGCGGGTCTTCACCACTTCGTCGTAATCGGCGATGACGTGGCGCATCAGCCCGCTTACCTCGCGCCGCAGCGCCTCCTCGTCGATGGTCTGCACCGCGCGGTCGCGGATCACGACCCGGCCGTCGATGACGACATGCGCGATGCTCCGCCCGGTTTCGGTATAGACCAGCTGACGCGCCGCGCTGTTGTAGGGCAGCCAGGCGGTATCGCGCATGTCGAGCAGCACGAGGTCCGCCTTGCGGCCCGGCCGGATCGCGCCCAGCCGGTCGTCCAGCATCGCCGAGCGCGCCCCGCCCAGGGTAGCCAGCCGCAGCGCATGCGCGGCGCGCGGCGGGCCGGGCTCGGGGTCGCTGACCGCGCATAGCAGGCAGAACAGCTTCATCGCCTGGAACATGTTCTGGACGTCGCTGCCCGAACAGTTGTCGCAGCCAAGGGCGATGCGGACGCCCGCGTCCTGCAAGTCGAGGACCGGGGCGATGCCGCTCTTGAGCTTCATGTTGCTGTTGTGGTTGAGCACCACCCCGGCGTCCGCCGCCGCCATCCGGTCCATCTCCCGGCGCGTGATCCAGACGCTGTGCGCGATGTTGAGCCGGCGATCGAGAATCCCCGCCGTCGCCAGATAGTCGATGAAGGAGCCGCCATACGCCTCGCGCGCCATCGCCGCCTGGGGGCGGGTCTCGTAGACGTGGATATAGACGCCGAGATCGTAACGGGCGGCCAGATCGCCGCAGCCGGCGAGCATCTCGGGGGTGCAGCGCTGCGGGGCGAAGGGGCCCATCGCCCAATGCAGTACGCCGCCGGACGGGCGGCGCTTGAACTGGCTCTCCAGGAAGTCGAGCTGCTCGCGGACGCCGAGCGCGGCGTCGCCCAGCATCGTCCGGACCTCGGGCGGCAACAGGTCGCGATTGTGGACCATGCCGACGGGCGGGACGTCGGCGACCATGGGCGCGAACACGACGCGCTCGCCGATCTCCTCATAGGCCGAAAGCACGACGTCGACATACTCCTCGGTCAGCGGGATCAGCCCCAGCATGTCCTGGACGGTGGTGATGCCGCAGCGCATCGACTCCAGCGCGCCGACCAGCGTGCGGAGCCGCACTTCCTCCTTGCTGCGGTTGCCGCCCATGGGGAGGGCGTAGAGCAGCCACAATTCGAGCGGCATCTCCTCGAACAGGCCCCGGCACAGGGTGTCGTGCGAATGGTAATGCCCGTTGATCAGCCCGGGCAGGACCAGATGGCCGGCGGCGTCGAGCACCGCCGCGCCTTCGGTCCGCTCCGCCGGCAGGTCGGGACCCACCGCGGCGATGTCGGCGCCTTCGACCAGGACGTCGGCGACCGGCGGCTTGTGGACGTCGCCATCATGGTCGTAGACGAGCCCGCCCTTGACCAGAAGCTTCCCCGGACGTGCGGCCATTCGTCCCTCCTTGGCTCCCGGCAGTGTAGACCGCCTGCCTCGGGTCTTGTAGGGCGGCGGAGGCCAGGGAGAAGATCGCGATCTTCGGCGACTACACGTGGACGGCGCGGCCTCGGCCACCCTGCCCGGGCGCTTCTTCCGGGCCGCCGCGGGGCAGACGCCGACGCCGCGCTGCTGGAGATGCCGGAGGCCGCGGGCCCCTACGGCGCGGGCGCGACGATCCGGCGCATGGCGGGGGCACATCCCCGCCTGTGCGGGGGAAGCCGGCGCGCCTTCTCTGGATCTCGATTCCCCGCTCGCGCGCGCGAGGAGACCCGTCGAGCCCCGCCCCGCCCGGCGTAGAGGCGAGCCAGCTTTATCGGCCGGATTACGACTTCAAGTCGGACCGATGGAACTTTCCACACGGGCCAACAATTCTCCGCCGGTGGCGCAGTCGATCATCTGTTCGCCGATGTCTTCCAGCCGCTCCGGGTCGGCGACGGCGTCCAGCAACGTCGCCAAGCGCGCCGCAGTCTCCGAGCCGAACTTCCGGGCCGCCAGACGCGACAACAGCGCTCGCTCCCGCTCCAGGCCCTGCGCCATGCCGCGCTCCAGGCTGCGCCTCTCGGCCTCCTTCTCAAGGTACTCGTCAATCCGTTCCGCGAGCAGCGCTCCCATGGCTCTCAGATCTCCCGTCTCCTCCAACGCCTGCAATGCGTCCACCAACCGGGGGGTCGCGGACGCAAGCTGGCTGCGCACGACCATCTGGCGCGTCCACTCCGCAAACGCCCGCCGTAGGCTCTCATGCTCCGGCCCGGCCAGCAGCCGCCCCAGATCGGACAGAACCGGCACCATCGACGACACCGAGCCCTGCTCCAGCTCGATCTGCGCCGACACCACATTGCCAACCGGTAAATCTTCAACCTTCAGCGCGTACTCGTCAATCAGCAGATAACGCTGGTGGGGCTGGAACGGCGCCAACCCGGCACTGTCCTGGTCCAGACACATGTGAGACGGTGCCCATCGCGCCAGTCGATATCCGGTCTTTCTATGGTCGGAAGCCTGCTTACGGCCATGGATGCCCTCGGAGCCTCCGGGAGCGGCGCGTCGCCCGAAGGGCCAGAGCGTAGCGAAGGAGCCGCGAAGCGGCTTGACGCGCCGCTCCCAGAGGCCCACCCGCCGTCTCATATGTAGTGAACCAGGACATCCGTTTGACTCGGGCGGGCGGGCGGGCTATGGTCCGTCGTCGGCCGGGGGTGGAGCGGTGGCATGAAAGTCCTTAACTCGCTGAAGACCGCCAAGCGGCGCGACCGGTATTGCCGGATCGTGAAGCGCCGCGGCCGCGTCTACGTCATCAACAAGAAGAACCCGCGCTACAAGGCGCGCCAGGGCTGACGGTCGGGGCGCCGGGCGCAGGCCCATGCGCATGCCCGCCCCGGATGCGGGCGTCCTGTCGCGGCGCCGCGAGATCGTCGCGGATCTGCGGGCGATCGTCCCCGGCGAGGGCGTGATCGACGACCCGGACGAGCTCCGCGCCTATGAATGCGACGCGCTGACCGCCTATCGCCAGCGGCCCCTGGCGACGGTGCTGCCCGAGACGACGGAGCAGGTGGCGCGGGTGATGCGCTACTGCCATGAGGGGCGGATCAAGATCGTCCCGCGCGGCGCCGGGACGTCGCTCTCCGGCGGCGCGCTGCCGCTGGGCGACGGCATCCTGCTGGGGCTCGGCAAGTTCAACCGCATCCTCGAAGTGGACCTCGACAACCGCTGCGTCGTGGCGCAGCCCGGCGTGACCAACCTCGCGATCACCCAGGCGGTCGAACGATACGGTTTCCACTACGCGCCCGACCCGTCGAGTCAGATCGCCTGCACCATCGGCGGCAACGTCGCCGAGAATTCGGGCGGCGTGCACTGCCTCAAATACGGGCTGACGACCAACAACCTGCTCGGGCTGGAGCTGGCGCTGACCGACGGCCAGCTGCTGCGCCTCGGCGGCAGGCATCTCGACGGCGCGGGCTACGACCTGCTGGGCCTGGTGACCGGCTCGGAGGGGCTTCTGGCGGTGATTACCGAGGTCACCGTGCGCATCCTGCGGAAGCCCGCCGCGGCCAGGGCGCTGCTGATCGGCTTTCCCTCGACCGCGGCCGCGGGCGACTGCGTCGCCGCCGTCATCGCCGACGGCATCATCCCGGGCGGCATGGAGATGATGGACAAGCCCGCGATCAACGCGGCCGAGGACTTCGTCGCCGCCGGCTATCCGCGCGAGGCCGAGGCGCTGCTCATCGTCGAGGTCGATGGCGGGGTCGCCGACGTGGAGTCGCTCGGCGACCGACTGCGCGAAATCGCCGCCAGCCACGGCGCGACCTCGATCCGCGCCAGCGGCGACGAAGACGAGCGGCTGCGGTTCTGGGCCGGACGCAAGGCCGCCTTCCCCGCGGTCGGGCGGCTCTCGCCCGACTATTTCTGCATGGACGGCACGATTCCCCGCCGCCGCCTGCCCGAGGTGCTGACGCGGATGGCCGAGATGTCGTCGCGCTACGGGCTTCGCGTCGCCAACGTGTTCCACGCCGGCGACGGCAACCTGCATCCGCTGATCATGTACGACGCCAACCGGCCGGGCGAGTTGGAGAAGGCCGAGGCGTTCGGCGCCGAAATCCTCCGGCTCTGCGTCGAGGTCGGCGGCGTGCTCACCGGCGAGCACGGGGTCGGGGTGGAAAAGCGCGACCTGATGGAAACGATGTTCGACGAGGACGACCTCAAGCAGCAGCAACGGGTCAAATGCGCCTTCGATCCCCGGCAGCTGCTGAACCCGGGCAAGATGTTCCCGACGCTTCACCGCTGCGCCGAATTGGGCCGCGTCCACGTCCATGGCGGGCAGACGCGCTTCCCGGACCTGCCGCGCTTCTGAGTCGGCGCGACCCGCCGCATGAGCGCCGCGCCGGCGAACGAAGACGGGGTGCGCGATGCGGTGGCCGGCGCGCTGGCCGCGGCGACGCCGCTGGAGGTCGTCGGCGCCGGATCGAAGCGTTCGCTCGGCCGCCCCATGCCGGGCGCGCGGCCGCTCCGACTCGGCCGCCTCGCCGGCATCCCGCTCTACGAACCCGACGAGCTGGTCATGACCGCCCTGGCGGGGACGCCGCTGGCGCAGATCGAGGCGCGGCTCGGCCAGCACGGGCAGCGCCTGGCCTTCGAACCGCCGGATTACGCCAAGCTGCTCGGCGGCGCGCCCGGGCGTTCGACCATCGGCGGCGTCATGGCCTGCAACCTGTCGGGGCCGGGGCGCATCCGGGCGGGCGCGGCCCGCGACCATCTGCTCGGCATTCGCGCCGTAAGCGGCCGCGGCGAACTGTTCAAATCGGGCGGCCGCGTAGTGAAGAACGTCACCGGCTACGACATGTGCAAGCTGCTGGCCGGGTCGTTCGGCACCCTCGCGGTGATGACCGAACTCACCTTCAAGGCGCTGCCGGCGCCCGAGAAGACCCGCACGCTGCTGCTGTTCGGCCTCGACGACGCGCCGGCCGTCGCCGCGATGACCGGGGCGCTCAACGGCCCCGGCGACGTTTCCGCGGCGGCGCATCTGCCGCGCGCCCTGGCGGCCTCGTCGGCCGTGGGCTACGTCCGCGAAGCCGGGGCGCCGGTCACGGCGCTTCGCATCGAGGGAAGCGCCGCCTCCGTCGCGCCGCGTTTCGCCGCGCTGCGCGCCGCGCTGTCGGAGGAGGGGCCGTTGGAGGAGCTGCACGGCCGCAACTCCGCAACCTTCTGGCGCGAGGTGGCCGACGCCGCTCCGCTGGCCGACGACGACGGGCGCGTCGTCTGGCGCCTCTCCGCGCCGCCCGCTGCAGGGGCGAAGATCGTCGCCGCGCTGCGCCGCCGGACGGAGATCGACGCCTATTACGACTGGGGCGGCGGGCTGATCTGGATCGCCGCCGCCGACGAGGATTCGGGCGGCGAAACGCTGCGGGCGGCCATCGCGCCCCATGGCGGGCACGCCCTCCTGGTGCGGGCGAACGCGGATCGGCGCGCGCGCCTGCCCGTCTTCCAGCCGCAGCCGCCGGGTCTCGCGGGGCTGACGGCGCGGATCAAGGATTCCTTCGATCCGGGCCGCATCCTCAACCCCGGCCGCATGTATGACGGGCTATAACGCGGGACGCGCCCGATGCAGACCGGCTTCACCCTGGCCCAACTCGCCGACCCCGAGATTCGGGACGCCGATTCGATCCTGCGATCCTGCGTCCATTGCGGCTTCTGCAACGCGACTTGTCCGACCTATCTGCTGACCGGAGACGAGCTCGACGGGCCGCGCGGGCGGATCTATCTGATCAAGGACATGCTGGAGACCGGCCGGGCACCGTCGGCCAAGGTAGTCACCCACATCGACCGCTGCCTGTCCTGCCTGTCCTGCATGACCACCTGCCCGTCCGGCGTGCATTACATGCATCTCGTCGACCGCGCCCGGCGCGACATCGAGCGGACCTTCCGCCGACCGCTCGCCGACCGCTGGCTGCGATGGCTGCTCGCCCGCGTGCTGCCGCGCCCCGGCCGCTTCCGGCTGGCGCTCCGGGCGGCGCGGCTGGCGCGGCCCGTGCGCGGGCTGCTAGGCCGCCGGTTGCGGGCGATGCTGGCCCTCGCGCCCGCCCGCCCGCATCGGCCCGCCCGCGCCGGTCCGCGGCGCGGCGTCTCTCGCGCCGAGGGCGCGCGCCGCGGGCGCGTCGCACTGCTCGCCGGCTGCGTCCAGCAGACGCTCGCGCCCGGCATCGACGACGCCGCGACCCGCCTGCTCAACCGGCGCGGGTACGACGTGCTGGTGGCGAAGGGCTCGGGTTGCTGCGGCGCGCTGACCCACCATCTGGGGCAGGACGAGCCCGCCCTCGACGCGGCGCGGCGCAACGTCGCCGCCTGGTCGGGCGAGATCGCGGCGGGCGGGCTCGACGCCGTCGTCGCCACCGCCGCCGGCTGCGGAACCATGGTCAAGGATTACGGCTTCCTGCTGCGGCGCGATCCGCAATGGGCGGAGCGGGCGGCGCAGATCGCCGGGATGGCGCGCGACGTGAGCGAGCTTCTCGACGGCTCCGGCCTGACGGCGGGCGGCGATGCGCCGGGCCTTCGCGTCGCCTACCAAGCCGCCTGCTCGCTGCGCCACGGCCAGGGGGTGGACGCCGCGCCCAAACGCCTGCTGACCGCGGCCGGCTACGACGTCTGCGAACCCGCCGAGGCGCATCTCTGCTGCGGCTCGGCCGGGGCCTACAACATCCTCCAGCCCGACATCGCCGGGCGATTGCGGGCGCGCAAGGCGGCCGCGCTCGAAGCCCTGTCGCCGGACGCGGTCGCGACCGGCAACGTGGGCTGCATGATGCAGCTCGGGCAGGCGACGGCGGTCCCGGTCGTCCATGTGGTGGAACTGCTCGACTGGGCGACCGGCGGCCCCCGGCCCGATACGCTCGCCGGCGCGGCCAAAGCGAGATGAAGCGGCTCGTCGCCTGGCTCGCGACCGCGGCGACGCTGACCGTAGCCCTGCCGGGGGCCGCGTCGCAGACCGATCCCCGGCTGGACGGGCTGTTCGCCCGTCTCAAGGCGGCGCGCGACGGGGCCGAGGCGGACCGCATCGAACAGGCGATCTGGCGGTTGTGGCACGCCTCGGGCGACGCCGCCGTCGATGGCGTCATGGGGCGCGGGCTCGAGGCTCTGGCGCGGCGCGACTATCTGGCTGCGCTGGAGGCTTTCGACGCCGTCGTCCGGGCTGCGCCGGACTTCGCCGAAGGCTGGAACAAGCGGGCTACGGCCTATTATCTGCTCGGCGGCTACGACGCCTCCGCCGCCGACATTGAGCGGACGCTGGCCCTGGAGCCGCGGCATTTCGGCGCGCTCTCGGGCCTCGGCCTGGTGCGGCTCGCACAGGGCGACGAACGAGCGGCCCTCGATGCGTTCGAACGCGCACTCGCGGCGCATCCGCATCTGCCGGGCGCCGAGACTCACATCCGGGCGTTGCGGGAGAAGCTCGGCGGCCGCGCCATCTGAGTCGTCCGGGCCGCGCGTTCCGGCCCTGGGCCGGCGATCGAAACAATCTCCGCACCGGCGGCGCGTCGTCCGAGTCGCCCGCGTCACCCGTTCCGACCGGCGGCGAAGCGCGGGAACAGGCGCTCGGCGTTGCCGCGCTCCATCGCAGCGCGGGCGGGCCCGTCGAAGCCGGCGAAGGCGTCGGTCGCCGCGGCTTCGGCGGCGATCACGTCGCCGGGCACATAGGGGTTGTCGGTGCCGAACAGGATCCGATCCGGGTCCGCCAGCCGCCGGAGGGCGGCCAGCATCGCCGCGTCCCCCGACAGCGCCGTGTCGTAATACAGCCGCCGGAGATAGGCCAGGGCGCCCTCCGGGTATTTCTCGACGAACGAGGTGAGGCGGTCGAAGATCGCGATCCGGTGGGCGAGGAACGGGATCGCGCCGCCAGCGTGCGACAGGATGAAGCGGATGCCGGGAAGATCCGCGAGCACCCCCTCGAACAGCAGGTTGGCGACCGCCTTGGTCGTCTCCAGCGGGTATTCGAGGATCGCGCTCGGGATCGTCCAACCGGCCTGGACGCTCCGCGGCGGAATCGTCGGGTGGATGAACGCCGCCGCGCCGCGCCGGTCGAGCTCCTCATAGACCGGGCGATAGTCGGGATGGCCGACATAGCGGTCGTCCACCGCCGTGAGATGGACGACGCCGTCGAGGGCGAGCCGGTCCAGCGCGTGCTCGATCTCGGCCAGCGCGGCGTCCACGTCGGGGAGCGGCAGGCAGGCGAAGCCCCCGAACCGCCCCGGATGCCGCGCCGCCAGGTCGGCGAGATATTCGTTGCAGCGGCGCGCGAGATCGCGCGTCTGCGCCGCATCGCCGTAATAGATGCCGGGCGCGGAGAAGGACAGGATCGCCGTCGCGATCCCGAGTTCATCCATCAACCCGAGCGACTGCGCCGGCGACCAGTCGGGAAACTTTCCATAGGCGGTTCCGGTGCGGCCGATGGCGCGCTGCGGATCACGGAAGAATTGCGGCAGCACGTGATGGTGGACGTCGATCCGGTCGCCTCCCGCCATGTCTCGATCCTCCGTTGGGCCGCGTGCGGCGGCGATCGTGGCGAGGTCCGGCGCGCGCGTCGAGTCCGGGCGTCGTCGGCGACGGATCAGAACTGCGCGGCGTACTGCGCCGGGTCGATCCGCGCCCCGACGACGCGCGGAACGCCGGCCTGACGCTCGCCCAGGAGCGCCGCCTCCAGCCCCGCCCGGCTGTCCGCCTCGATGCCCTCGCAGCCCATCGACTCGGCGAGCCGGACGATGTCCGTCGCCTCGAACCTGGTTCCCCAGCTCGGATATTGACGCGCCATCTGCTTGATCTCGATCCGGTTCAGGCCGTCGTCGCAGAAGACGATCACCGTGAGATCGAGTCCGAGGCTCGCGGCCCGGCGCAATTCGCCCTGCACCATCGCGAGGCCGCCATCGCCGATGAACGCGACCGTCGGGCGACCCGGCCGGAGGAGCTGCGACGTCATGCCCGCGGGCAGCGCATAGCCCATCGACGAGAGGCCGTTGCTCATCAGCAGGCCGCCCGGTTCGAAGGTCGTCCAGCCCTGCCCGACCAGCAGCTTGTGCGAGCCCACGTCGGCGGTGGCGCAGGTCTCGCGCGGCAGTGCGGCGCGGGCGACGTCGACCACGTCGGTCGGGTTGAGCGCGCCCGCCACCCGGCCGGCGTAATAGCGGCCGGCGAGCGCGTCGCGATGGCGCGCGACCTCGGCTTCGGGCCATTTCTCCGCGCCGTCGAGCGCATCCGTCAGCCCGTCCAGCCATGCGGCGATCGGCCCGACCAGCTCCATGTCGGCGCCGTAGACCTGATCGGTGTTGGGGGTGGAATCGATATGGATCACCGGGGCCGCCGGCCGCCATGGCTTGATCAGCTCCACCGGATCGAACCCGACGGCGAGGACGAGGTCGGCCCGGTCGAGGAAGTCCCGGACGCAGTCGCCGCAGGCCATGTCGATCACGCCGGCGAAGTAGGGATGGTCCTCGGGGACGACCCCCTTGGCCATCGGCGAGACCACGATGGGACAGCCCGCCCGCTCGGCGAGACGGACCAGGGCCGGGCCCGCCCGCGCCCGAACCGCCGACATGCCCGCCACCGCGACGGGCCGCGACGCGCGGTCGAGCAGCCGCGCCGGGTCGGGCGCTTCCCCGCCGGCGACGGCGAAGCGGACCGGCTGCTCGATCGCCACCGTCGGCGGCGGCCGGATCTCGGCGTCGCAGGCCTCCGCGCCCACTACGTCGGCCGGGGTGGTGAGGTGGACCGGACCGGGACGTTCGGCGACCGCGACCCGGAGCGCCCGCCGCATCACGCCGGCGACCGCGTCGGGCCGGATCTCCGCCGTCCACTTGCTGACCGGCGCGAACAGCCGGCCGTGGTCGAGCACCTGATGGGTGAAGCCGTGCAGCCGAGCGCTCTCGATCTGGCCGGAGAGGGCGATCATCGGCGCCCGGTCGAGATACGCGCTCGCCACGGCGTTGACCAGGTTCGACGAGCCGGGCCCCAGGGTCGAGACGCAGACGCCGGGGCGGCCGGTGATCTGTCCGTAGGCCTCGGCCATCAGCCCCGCCGTGCCCTCGCGCGTGGCGAGCACGAAGGCGAGACCTTCCCGCCGCGCCGCTTCCAGCAGCTCGACGTTGGGGTCGCCGGGATAGCCGAACAGATGGCCGACCCCGGCCGCGGACAGGAATTTCACGATGACGTCGGAGGTGTTCATCGCCGGAGCGCGGTCATGGCGCCGCGGTTATAGCAAATCCGCGGAGCCGCGTTGCGCCGTCGCCGCCGCCGGGCGATAAACGAGGCGGCCGGGGGGACCGGAAGCCGCGGGATGGGCGGGGACATCGCCGAAGAGATCGCCGGGGAAATCGCCGACTTCGCCGCGGGCGCGCGCCATGGCGACGCGCCGGCCGAGGTCGTCGAGCGCGTCAAGGCCCACATCCTCGACGCCGCGGGCCTCGCTCTGTGCGGCGCCCGCGCCCGCGCCTCCGAGATCGTGCGGGCGCACGTCGCCGGGCTCGGCTGCCGCGCCGCCGCCTCCGTGTTCGGCGGCGACCTGCGCACCGCGCCGCGTTTCGCCGCCCTCGCCAACGCCGCCGCCATCCATGCCGACAATTTCGACGATACCAACCCGCAGGCCTCGCCCGACCGCAACGGCGGAATCCACGCCACCGGCCCGGTGCTGGCGGCGGCGCTCGCCGCGGGCGAGGCGGCGGGACAGCCCGGCCGGTCGCTGCTGGAAGCCTGTCTGGTCGGGGTCGAGATCGCCTGCAAGCTGAACCACGCAATCGGCGCCCGGCATTTCGAGGCCGGCTATCACCCGACGGCGACGCTCAACACGTTCGGCGCCGCGGCCGCGGCGGGCCGGATGCTGGGGTTGGACGCGGCGCGGATACGCCATGCGCTGGGCGTCGCGGCGAGCCGCGCCGGCGGAGTGCGGGCGAATTTCGGCGCGCTGACGGAGCCGCTGCACAGCGGACATGCGGCGGAGTGCGGCGTCGCGGCGGCCGAGCTCGCCGCTCTCGGCCTGACCGCGGCGCCCGACGCCCTCGACGGCCGGTTCGGTTTTCTCCGCGCCGCGGGCGACGGCTTCGACTCCGGCGTCGTGGCCGGCCGGCTCGGCGCGCCCTGGGCGTTCGACGATCCCGGCATGTGGATCAAGCCCTACCCGAACGGCGCGCTGACCCATCCGGCGATGACCCTGCTGCTCGATCTGATCGAAGAAGACGACGTGCGGGCGGACCGGGTAGCGCATATCCGGGTCGCCACCAACCGGCGGGTCGCCGACACGCTGGTCCACGACCGCCCCCGGACCGCGCTCGAGGCCAAGTTCTCGATGCCGTTCGCCCTGGCGATGATCCTCCTGGAGCGGCGCGCGGGTCTCGCCGCCTTCGCCGACGAGGTCGTAGTCCGCCCCGACGTCCGGGCGGCGATGGAGAAGATCGAATACGCGCCCTACGAGGCGGCCGAGCCCGGCTACACCAACGTCACCACGCTGATCGATCTCGCGCTGACCGACGGGCGCACCCTCTCCGGTCGCGCCGATTTCGGCAAGGGCGGCACGGAACGGCCGATGTCGCCCGCCGAGATCCGCGACAAGTTCCGCGACTGCGCCGCCGCCGCCCGCTGGCCGGACGACAAGACGACGGCGCTGACGGAGACCATAGCCCGGCTGGAGGAGCTGGACGACCTGCGCCGCTTGACGCGGCTTCTGTGCGCGGGCTGAGGGGAAAAGCGACGATCGAGCGATCATCGGCGGGCGGCCCCGCCGCGCACGTCGTCACTCGGTGGCGAGCCGAAGGGTGGCGCCGCCATCGGCCACGACCGCCTGGCCGGTCGTGTACGGCGTCTGCTCGCCGTCGGCCAGAAAACAGATCGTGGGAGCGATCTGCTCCGGCGAAGCGACGAAGCCCAAGGGCGTGCGGTCGATCAGCTCGCGGAGATTGCCTTCGGCGCCGCCGGGATGCGATCGCCTGGACAAGCCCTGCCGCAGCATTCGCGTATCGACCGCGCCGGGAAGGACGGCGTTGCATCTGATTCCGTCGGCGGCGAGTTCGAGCGCCGCCGACCGCGTGAGGGCGGAGAGCGCGCCCTTGGTTACGGCGTAGGCGGCGGTATTGGCCGACGTCGCGATGGCGTGCGCCGAGCCGACGTTGACCACCGCGCCCCGGGCCGCCGCCAGCAGCGGGTGCGCCTCGCGGATGCATTGAAAGGCGCTGCGGAGGTTCACCCTCATCAGCCGTTCCCAGTCGGCGTCGGTGGTGTCGAGCAGCGATCTGTCGAGGCCAACGGCGGCATTGTTCACCAGCCCCGACAGGGACCCTTCGTCGGACAGACGGGCAAACAGGGCGGCGACTTCGCCGTCGGCGCCCAGATCCGCCGGCTCGAAGCGGTCGACGGCGAGGTCCGGCTCCGGCTCCTGGTTGTCGACGCCGATCACCCGCCAACCCCGCCGGGCGAAGGCGGCCGCCGCGGCCCGGCCGATCCCGCCGCACGCGCCGGTGACGACGACCCGTCTCACGCGAAACGGACGGTCCGGCCGAGGGATCGGGCGAGGTTGGCGATCGCCCGGCGATGCGTGCGCATCGAGGCCTCGATCGTGTTGGAGGCGTTGTGCGACCCCAGAATCACGTTGTCGGCGCCGCGTATCGGGTTCGACCGGCCCGGCGGCTCCTCCTCGAGCACGTCGAGCGCGGCGCCCGCCAGACGGCCGGAACGCAGCGCCTCGGCCAGCGCCGCGGTGTCGACCAAGCCGCCGCGGCCGGTGTTCACCAGGAACGCGCCCGGCTTCACGGCGGCAAGACGATCGGCGTCGAACAGACCGCGGGTCTCGGGGGTGAGCGGGCAATGCAGCGATATCACGTCGCTCGTCGACACCAGCTCGTCGAGGGACACGATCGCCGCGCCGACGGCGGCGGCGGCGGCGCAGCTCCCCGGCGCCGGGTCGGCTCCCACGACATCCATGCCCGCGGCCAAGGCGCGGCGCACAAGGGCTCGTCCGATGCCGCCCAGCCCGACGATCCCCATCCGCCGTCCCCCGGCCGAACGCCCGGGCGGCTTCGGCCATTCGCCGCGCGTCACCCCGTCATGGATCGCGCACAGGCGGCGCAGCAGCATGATCGTGTAGGCCATCGCCACGTCGGCGACCTCATCGTCGAACGCGCCCGGCGTGTTGCTGACCGCGATGCCCTGCGCAGCCGCCGCCTCGCGGTCGATCCCATCCACGCCCACGCCCCATTTCGAGATCGCCCGAAGCCCGGGCAGGCGGGCCAGCACCGACGCGGAGAAGCGATCGTCGCCGGCGACGACGCCGACGCATCCCTCCAAGGCCTCGACCAGTTCGTCTCCTTCGAGATGCTGGCCGCCGACCCGGGGAACCCGGATCTCGAACCCGGCTTCTTCCATCGCGGCCCGCACGTCTTCCAGATCCCGGACGAGTTGCAGGCAGGTGACGGCGACCTTCACCGCTCGCCCTTCCGTCGGAGTCGATGGAGCGTCTCGGCCAGCGTGAAATCGGCCTCGGTGTCGATGTCGGTCGCCTCCAGCGGATCGATCTCGTACAGCAGGGGGCGGTCGCCGAACCTGCGCCCCGCCGCAACCTGCTCGCGGCTGAACACGTACATCGCGGAATTCTCCTCGAAGAGCGGCGGCAGGTCCTGGGTGCGCAGCAGCGCGCCGGGGTCGTGATTGACCGGCCGCCCGGCGGCGTCGTAGAGCCTGGTCTGCCAGCGGGTCACCGACATCAACGAGTCGTGGCGGTCGAGATTCTCTTCGAGGGTCCGCAACCCCTTCGATACGGTTTCGGGACGCAACAGCGGGCTGGTGGAATGGGTCTGGAGATACCACGCGCTGTCGACGACGCCGGCATCGTGGCGCAGGATCTCGGTCATCGCGACATCGCCGCCGAGCAGGCGCCGGGGGCGGTCGATCACGCGCACCGGCGGGAAATGCGCCGCGCACTGCCCGGCTACGGTCGGGCTATCGGTATCGACGACGACGCCCGTGACCTCGGGACATTCGAGGAGCGTCCGGAGGATGTGGTGAAACAACGGCCGGCTGTCGAACGGACGGTAGTTCTTGCCGGGTACGCGCTCGCTGACGTGGCGCATCGGAACGAAGGCGACGACGTTCACGGGCGTTTCCCCGTCCGGAGCCGGGTGTTCCCGGCGCGCCAAGCGAACCCGCGCGGATAATAGAAACGGCGCTTCAGCACCTGGGAAGGCTCGGCTACCTGGCGAAAACCCCGCCACGTGCCCCAGAACTGCGCGAAACGGAAATGCGGGATCGCCCAAAGATTCGCCCGCAGGCGCCCATGCGCCAAGGCCGCGAGATAATCGCGCGCCGTATTGGCCGCGAAGAGGCCGATCGCTTCGGGAGCGTACATCCCGTGATAGCCGAATATCCGCTTATAGGCGATCGCCTCCCGCCGATACCGGTTCGCGATCTGGGCGAACCGCTCCTCATGCGTGTGAACGACGGTCGCGCCGGCTTCGTACCAGATCCGATAACCGTCCTGCTGGATCTGAAAGGCCCAGGCCATATCTTCGAGCCCGGTCAGCTCCTCGTCATAGGGGTGGGTCGCCCGCAACGACGCCCGCACCGCGCAATTGGCATTGTTGCAGAACGGATGATCCTGATCCGGCTCCGATTCGGGCGGAAACCACCGCCGCATGATCTCGAGTTCGGAGAAGGCGCTGCGCTCGTCGCCGGTCTGGCGCCCATAGACGAGAGCCACGTCGTCATGCGTCTCCAGCGGCGCCGTCAGACGCTCCAGCCAGTGCTCGTCGGCCGGGTAGGCGTGGGCGCTCGCGAACACCAGCAGATCGCCCGACGCCGCGTCGCAGCCGACGTTCAACGCCCGTCCGAACGTGAATGCCGAAGGCGCGATCGACACCACCCGCGCGCCGGCCCGTTCGCCGATCGCCGCCGAATCGTCGCTCGACCCCGAATCGACGAGGACGATCTCCTCGGGTCGCCGGGTCTGGCGCGCGACGCCGTCGAACAGCGCGGGCAGGTGAGCGGCCTCGTTCAGAGCGCGGATCACGACGGAGACGCTGGCCATGACGGACGAAACGTGGGGAAGGGCTGCGGCGACGAATATCCGACGCACCGTAAGCGCCATCGTCGAAAACGGCAACCGCGTGTCCGGGTTCACTACATATTGAGACACCGGGTGAGCCTCTGGGAGCGGCGCGTCAAGCCGCTTCGCGGCTCCTTCGCTATGCTCCGGCCCTTCGGGCGACGCGCCGATCCCGGAGGCTCCGAGGGCATCCATGGCCGTAAGCAGGCTTCCGGCCATGGAACGACCGGATACCGACTGGCGCGATGGGCACCGTCTCACATGTGTCTGGACCAGGACACGCCCCATCGGCGGCGATTCTCCCTATGAGCATGCGCACCGGCGCAGGGCTCTCCGGACCGGTTTCCGCCGAGATCGTTGATCGCGCGCCGCCGTCCGCCTATATCGATCCTCGCAACGCAGCCGGAGGACGGCCGGGGAGTCGATGACAGCGACGGTCTCCGTGGAACAGACGAAGCGCGACATCCGGGACGAGTTCTCGTTTCTCGGCGACTGGGTGGCGCGCTACGAATACATCGTCGATCTCGGCCGCAAGCTCCCCGGCCTGTCCGAGTCGATGCGGACGGACGGCCACCTGGTGCCAGGGTGTCAGTCGAGAGTCTGGCTCCATGCGCGCCGGGAAGGCGCGCTCATCCATTTCGACGCCGACAGCGACGCGATGATCGTGCGCGGACTGATCGCGCTGCTGCTTCGTCTCTATTCCGGCCGGTCGGCGCGCGAGATCGTTTCGACCACGCCGGATTTCTTCGAGGCGCTCGAACTGGGCTCGCATCTGAGCGGCAGCCGCGCCAACGGGCTGCACGCAATGATCCGGCGCATCCACGATTTCGCCCGCGCCCTGGACGACATCCCGGACGACGTCCCGGACTCGGCGGCCGCCGACCCGTCCGGGCTGCATTGACCGGCGGGACGGCGCGCGCGCTTGCAATGGCCCGGCCGGCCGGCGCACAATCGCGCATCGCCGAGGGAGATGGGATGGGCGAGTTCCTGCGCGACTACTGGTACGCCTGCGGCTGGGAGCGGGAGATCGGCCGCGAGATCGCGGCGCGCACGATCCTGGGCGAGCCCGTCATCCTGTTCCGCAAGGAGGACGGCGCGCCGGTAGCCCTCGAGGACCGCTGCTGCCACCGGAATCTGCCCCTGTCGATGGGCAAGCTGATCGGCGACAGGGTCCAGTGCGGCTATCACGGGCTGGTATTCGACGACGCCGGCGCCTGCGTCGCCGTTCCCGGCCAGACCACGATCCCGCCGGGGGCCGCCATCCGCAGCTACCCCGTGGTCGAACGGCACCGGTTCGTCTGGATCTGGATGGGCGAGCCCGACCGCGCCGACCCGTCACGCATCCCCGGCGAGATGCGCTGGAACGACGCCGAGGGCTGGAGCGCCGCGGGGGCGAGCCTGCGGCTCGGCTGCGACTACCGGCTGCTGATCGACAGCCTGCTCGACCCGCCGCACGAGACGCCGCTCCATATGGACGCCGGCGCCGCGGCCGAGGCGAGACGCGAGGGCTGCGAAGTGTCGATCTCGCGCCGGGAGATCGACCGCGCGCCGCCGCCTTTCTGGAAGGCGGCGATCGGACGGGCGGAAAACTGCGACCGTTGGCAGATCGCCCGCTTCGCCCCGCCGGCCAACATATGCCTGGACATGGGCGTCGCGGCGACCGGAACCGGCGCCTTCGAGGGCGGCCGGAGCCAAGGGGCAAGGCTCTGGAGCCTCAACGCGGTTACGCCGGAGACCGAGGCGAGCTGCTGGCTGTTCTGGTCGTTCTCGCGCAACTTCGGGACCGGCGACGACGCGCTGACCGGCGAGATCCACGAGACCGCCGCCGGAATCTTCGACCGGACCCGGCGTTTGGCGGAGGCGCAGCAGGCTTCGCTGGAGACCGCGCCGGCCGAGTTCCGCTTCGTCGACGTGGACGCCGACGCCGGCGCCCTGCACGCGCGCAGCGCGATCGACGACGCCCTGCGACGCGAAGCCGGGCGCGGCTGACGCGCCCGGCCGACGCGCATCCCGACACCCCGACAGGATCCCGAGGAGAGCTTCATGGCGGACGCCGCAGCGAAGACCGACGCGAGCGGGAAGGAACGGATCTCAGGCGGACATCTGGTCGCCAAGGCGCTCAAGAACGAGGGGGTCGACGTCATCTGGACCCTGTGCGGGGGCCATATCATCGACATCTATGACGGCTGCCTGGACGAAGGCATCGACATCGTCGACGTGCGCCACGAGCAGGTGGCCGCGCATGCCGCCGACGGCTACGCCCGCATGACCGGCCGGCCGGGCTGCGCCGTCGTGACCGCCGGCCCAGGGACGACCGATGCCGTGACCGGCGTCGCCAACGCCTTCCGGGCCGAGAGCCCGATGCTGCTGATCGGCGGCCAGGGAGCGCTCAGCCAGCACAAGATGGGCTCGCTGCAGGACCTGCCGCATGTCGACATCCTGCAACCGATCACCAAGTTCGCGGCCACCGTTCCGCATACCGCGCGGGTCGCCGACATGGTGTCGATGGCGTTCCGCGAATGCATGAACGGGGCGCCGGGACCGAGCTTTCTCGAGATCCCCCGCGACGTCCTGGACGCCGCGGTGGAGCTCGACGACGCCCGTATCCCCGATCCCGGGCGCTACCGCGCCTCGACCCGCAGCCTCGCCGACGCGCGGGACATCGAACGGCTCGCCGACATCCTCGTCGCCTCCGAACGCCCGTGCATCCTGCTCGGCAGCCAGGTCTGGACCTGCCGCGCCGCGGACGAGGCCGCCGCCTTCCTGCGCGCGCTCAACCTGCCGGCCTATATGAACGGGGCCGGACGGGGAACGCTGCCGCCCGGCGATCCGCATCATTTCCACCGCACCCGGCGCTACGCCTTCGACAAGGCCGACGCGATCGTGATCGTGGGAACGCCGTTCGACTTCCGCATGGGCTACGGCCGACGCCTCAACCAGGCGGCGACGGTGGTCCAGATCGACATGGACTACCGCACGGTGGGCAAGAATCGCGACGTATCGCTCGGTCTGGTGGGCGACGTGGGCGCCATCCTGGCGGCGGCGGCGGACGCCGCCACCGGCCGCGCCGACAACGGCGCCAAGCGGCGCGAGGCCTGGCTGGAGGAGCTCCGCGCCGCCGAGCGCAAGGCGACCGAGAAGCTGATGCCCGATTTCCTGTCCGAGTCGATCCCGATCAGCCCCTATCGCGTCGCCTGGGAGATCAACGAGTTCCTGACCGAGGACACGATCTATATCGGCGACGGCGGCGACGTAGTGACGGTATCGGCGCAGGCGGTGCAGCCGCGTCAGCCCGGCCACTGGATGGACCCGGGGCCGCTGGGCACGCTCGGCGTCGGCGTTCCCTTCGCCATGGCGGCCAAGCGCGTCCACCCCGACAAGGAGGTGTTCTGCTATTTCGGCGACGGCGCGTTCTCGCTCACCGGCTGGGACTTCGAAACCTGCCTGCGGTTCAACCTCCCCTTCCTCGGCGTGGTCGGCAACAACTCGGCGATGAACCAGATCCGGTTCGGCCAGATCTCCAAATACGGCGCGCAGCGCGGCAACGTCGGCAACAAGCTGGGCGACGTGGATTTCGACCGCTTCGCCGAGATGCTGGGCGGGCACGGCGAAGAGGTGCGCGAACCGCAGCAGCTCCGCCCGGCCCTGGAGCGCGCGCGCGAAGCGGTGAAGTCGGGCAAGCCGGCTTTGGTCAACGTCTGGGTCGATCCGGACTCCTACGCCCCGGGCACCAAGGCCCAGACCATGTACAAATAGCCGGCCGGGGAGACGAACATGAACAAGGCTCTCGACGGCATCCGGATTCTCGACATGTCGCACGTCCAGGCCGGGCCTTCGGCGACGCAGATACTCGCCTGGCTCGGCGCCGACGTGATCAAGGTCGAGTTGCCGGGGCGCGGCGACGTCACCCGCCAGCAGCTGTGCGACCTGCCGAACGTCGACAGCCTCTATTTCACCATGCTCAACTGCAACAAGCGCAGCGTCACCCTCAACACCAAGACCGGGACGGGCAAGCGCATCCTCACTCGCCTGATCGAGCTGTGCGATGTGCTGGTGGAGAATTTCGGCCCCGGCGCGCTCACCCGCATGGGCTTTCCGTGGAAGACCATCCACGAAATCAACCCGCGCATCGTCTACGCCTCGGTCAAGGGGTTCGGCGCCGGCCCGTTCGAGGACTGCAAGGCCTACGAGAACGTCGCCCAATGCATGGGCGGGGCCGCCAGCACCACCGGATTCGACGACGGCCCGCCGCTGGTGACGGGAGCGCAGATCGGCGATTCCGGCACCGGCATCCACTGCGTCGCCGGCATCCTGGCGGCGTTGATCCAGCGCCAGACGACCGGACGCGGCCAGCGCGTCGAGGTCGCGATGCAAGACGCGGTGCTCAACCTGTGCCGGGTCAAGCTGCGCGACCAGCAGCGCCTCGACCACGGCCCGCTGACCGAATACCCGCAATATCCCAACGGCGTCTTCGGCGACGCCACGCCGCGCTCGGCCAACGCCTCGGGCGGCGGCCAGCCCGGCTGGGCGGTCCGCTGCGCGCCGGGGGGACCGAACGACTATATCTACGTCATCATCCAGCCGCAGGGTTGGGCGTCGCTGATGAAGCTGTGCGGCCGCGAGGAGCTGATCGAGGATCCCGAATGGGCGACGCCGGCGGCGCGGCTGCCCAAGCTCGACCGCTGCTTCGGCATCGTCGAGGAATGGACCATGACCAGGCGCAAGTTCGAGGTCATGGAGGCGTTGAATGCGTTCGACATCCCGTGCGGTCCGGTGATGGACATGCGCGAACTGATGAAAGACGAGTCCTTGCGCGCGCGCGACGCCGTCGTCGAGGTCGAGCATCCCGAGCGCGGCAGCTTCGTCACCGTCGGCTGTCCGATCAAACTGTCGGATTCGCCGGTCGAGGTCGCCCCCTCGCCCGGCCTCGGCGAACACACCGGGACGGTCCTCAAGGAGCTGTTGGGGTGGAGCGACGGCGACATCGAGGCCGCGCGCGCGGACGGCGCGATCTGACCCGCCCTGCGCTCATGGCCAGGCCGCCGCCGGCGGGAGCGACATCAGGATCGCGTCCGGATCGCCGCCGGTCTCGATCCCGAACCGCGTGCCGCGGTCGAAGAGCAGGTTGAATTCGACGTAGCGGCCGCGCTTGACCAGCTGCGCCCGGCGCTGATCGTCGGACCAGGGTCGGCGCATCCGCCGCCGCACGAGGCGCGGGAAGACCTGGAGCACGGCGCGCCCCACGCCCCGGACGAAGGCGAAGTCGCGCTCCCAGTCGCCGTCGTCGAGGTCGTCGAAGAAGATACCGCCGACGCCGCGCGGCTCGGCCCGGTGCGGCAGATGGAAATACTCGTCGCAGGCCTTGCGGAAGGTCGCGTAGCAGGATCGGTCGCGCGCATCGCAGGCCGCCTTCAGCCCGGCATGGAAGTCGCGCGTATCGGCGGCGAACGGAAAGGTCGGCGTGAGATCGGCCCCGCCGCCGAACCACTGCCGCGTGGTCGTGAGGAAGCGCGTGTTGAGATGCACGGCCGGCACCAGCGGCGAGCGCATATGGGCCACCAACGAGATGCCGCTGGCCCAAAAGCGCGGGTCGTGGGCGGCCCCCGGTATGCGGGCGCGGAAGGCGGGAGAGAATTCGCCATGGACGGTCGAGACGTTGACGCCGACCTTCTCGAACACCCGCCCGCGCAGGATCGACGTGACGCCGCCGCCGCCGTCGGCTCCATCGGTCCCGGCGGCGCGCCGCCAGGACCTGCGCTCGAACCTGCCCGGCGGCGCCCCATCGGCGGGCGCGTCGCCCTCGTCCTCGAGCGCCTCGAAGGCGGCGCAGAAGCGATCGCGCAGCTCGGCGAACCAAGCCGCGGCGCGCTCTTTCCGGCTCTCGTCGGTCATCCTTCGCCGACCTCCGCCGGCATCGGGCGCACCGGCGGCCGGTCCCTTGATTCTTCGACCGTTTCGATTATACCCGTCGCCGAACGGCGCGGAACGGCGGGTCCACAGAGGTAGGCATGTCCGATTCGGAGTCCATGACGGCGCAAACCGGCGAAGGCGAGACCCGGCGCGACTTCCTCTACCTGGCGACCGGCGCGTTCGGCGGCGTCGGCGCAGCCCTCGCCTGCTGGCCGCTGGTCCATCAGATGAACCCGGCCGCCGACACCCTCGCCGCCGCGACCACCGAGGTCGACCTGGGGCCGATCGAGGAAGGGCAGAGCATCACCGTGACCTGGCGCGGCAAGCCGGTGTTCATCCGCCGCCGCACCCAGGCCGAGATCGCCGCGGCGCGGGACGCGAAGCTCGAGGACCTCCCCGACCCGCAGGCCGACGATTCGCGCACGGTCAAGCCCGAGTGGCTGATCGTGGTCGGCATCTGCACCCATCTCGGATGCATTCCCAAGGGGCAGCGCGGCGGCGAGCGGCGCGGCGACTTCGGCGGCTGGTTCTGCCCCTGCCACGGCTCGCACTACGACACGTCGGGCCGCATCCGCAAGGGGCCGGCGCCGCGCAACCTGGCGGTGCCGGTCTACGAGTTCCTCGACGACAACCTCGTCCGCATCGGCTAGGAGGCGCCGCCATGACCCCGGCCTGGATGCGGCACAGGATCGTCCGCTGGATCGACCACCGACTGCCGATGTTCACCTTCGCGCAGAAGGAGCTGTACGACTATCCGACGCCGCGCAACCTGAGCTACTGGTGGAATTTCGGCTCGCTGGCCGGCATCGTGCTGGTGATCATGATCGTCACCGGCATCGTGCTCGCCATGCACTATACGCCGCATGTCGATCACGCGTTTCTCAGCGTCGAGCGCATCATGCGCGACGTGAACTATGGCTGGCTGATCCGCTACATCCACATGAACGGCGCATCGGCGTTCTTCGCCATCGTCTATATCCATTTGTTCCGCGGGCTGTATTACGGCTCCTACAAGGCGCCGCGCGAACTGCTCTGGATATTGGGCGTCGTCATCCTGCTGGTGATGATGGCGACCGCGTTCATGGGCTACGTCTTGCCCTGGGGCCAGATGAGCTTCTGGGCCGCGACCGTCATCACCAACCTGTTCTCCGCCGTCCCGCTGGTGGGCGAGACCATCGTCACCTGGCTGTGGGGCGGCTTCACGGTGGACAACCCGACGCTCAACCGCTTCTACAGCCTGCACTATCTGCTGCCCTTCGTCCTGGTCGGCGTGGTCGGGCTGCATCTGATCGCCCTCCATCAGCACGGCTCGAACAACCCGGTCGGGATCGACGCCGCCGGCCCACAGGACAAGATCCCCTTCCACCCCTACTACACCGTCAAGGACATGTACGGGACGGCGGTGTTCCTGACGATCTTCGCCCTGTTCGTATTCTTCGCCCCCAACGCCCTGGGCGAACCCGAGAACTACATCGAGGCCGACCCGCTCCAGACGCCGCCGCACATCGTGCCGGAATGGTACTTCCTGCCCTACTACGCCATCCTGCGGTCGATCACCTTCGACGTCTGGTTCCTGTCGGCGAAGCTGATCGGCGTCATCCTGATGTTCGGCTCGATCCTGATCCTGTTCCTGATGCCGTGGCTCGACCGGTCGCCGGTGCGCAGCGCCCGCTTCCGCCCGATCTACAAGCAGTTTTTCTGGGTCCTGGCGGCGGATTGCATCGTCCTCGGCTGGGTCGGCGCCAACCCGCCGGAAGGCCATTTCGTGGTCATCGGCCAGATCGCGACCGCCTATTACTTCCTCCACTTCCTGGCGGTCGTGCCGGTCATCGCCCTGATCGAGACGCCGCGGCCGCTGCCCGAGAGCATCAGCCGGCCGGTCCTGGCCGACGGCGGCGGGACGCCGGACACCGCGCCGATGGAGAAGACGTGATGCGTCGCCGCCTCGCCCCGGCCCTGATCTCTCCCGTTGCGGTCGCCGCAGCCCTCGCACTGGCCGCGCCCGCCCGCGCCGCGAGCGAAGCGCCGACCCCGGCGGCGCAGCACTGGTCTTTCGGCGGCATCTTCGGCACCTTCGACCGCGGCGCGCTGCAACGCGGCTTCCAGGTCTACAACGAGGTGTGCGCGGTCTGCCATTCGCTGCGGCTCCTCAACTACCGTAATCTGGGCGCGATCGGCTTTTCGGAAGCGCAGGTCAAGGAGGTCGCCGCCGCCGTCGAGGTGACCGACGGACCCGACGGCGACGGCGAGATGTTCGACCGTCCGGGGCGGCCGGGCGATCGGTTCAAATCGCCCTTCGCCAACGACAACGCCGCCCGCGCCGCCAACAACGGCGCGCTGCCGCCCGATCTGTCGCTGATCGTCAAGGCCCGCGCCGGCGGGGCGGATTATCTCTACGCGATGCTGACCGGCTATCGCGACGAGGCGCCCGAGGGCGTGTCGATGCCGGAGGGCATGAGCTACAACCTCTACTTCCCCGGTCATCAGATCGCCATGCCGCCGCCGCTCGAAGACGATCTGGTCGAATACGCCGACGGCGCCAAGGCGACGGTCGCGCAGATGGCGAAGGACGTGACGACCTTCCTGGCCTGGGCGGCCGAGCCCGAGCTGGAGGAGCGCAAGCGCATGGGCGTCAAGGTCGTGCTGTTCCTGATCGTGCTTACCGGCATGCTGTACGCGATCAAGCGCAGGCTGTGGCGGGACGCGCACTGATCCGCGCCCGGCGCGCCGGAAGGCCCGGCCGGAGATGACGGCGGCGCTCGAGTCCGGCCCGCCGCCGGTGATCGGGATCATCGGCGGCAGCGGCATCTACGACATCGACGGGCTCACGGATACGCGATGGGAGCGGGTCGCTTCGCCCTTCGGCGAACCCTCCGACGCCCTCCTGTTCGGCGCGCTCGACGGCCAGCCGATGGTGTTCCTTCCCCGCCACGGTCGCGGCCACCGGCTGCCGCCCGGCGCGATCGACTCCCGCGCCAACATCGACGCGCTCAAGCGGGCCGGGGTGAGCGAGATCCTGTCGCTGAGCGCCGTCGGCAGCCTGCGCGAGGAGCTGCGACCCGGCGCGTTCGTCATCGTCGACCAGTTCATCGACCGGACGTTCGCGCGCATCAAGAGCTTCTTCGGGCCCGGCTTCGTGGCTCACGTCTCGATGGCCGATCCGGTGTGCGGCCGGCTGGGGGCGGCGCTGTACGACGCTGCGCTCGAGCTCGGCCTGGAGGTCGTGCGCGGCGGCGCCTATCTTGCGATGGAGGGTCCGCAATTCTCCAGCCGCGCCGAATCCGAACTCTACCGCAGCTGGGGATGCAGCGTGATCGGCATGACCAACATGCCCGAGGCCAAGCTCGCCCGCGAGGCGGAGATGTGCTACGCGACGGTCGCCATGGTCACCGATTACGACTGCTGGCACCCGCGCCATGACGACGTGACGGTGGACGCGGCGCTTGCGGTATTGCGGGACAATGCGGGGCGGGCGCGCGACCTGATCGGCCGGGCGGCGCCGAAGCTCGGCGCGCGCGCGCAGCCCTGCGCATCCGGCTGTCACCGCGCGCTGGAGCAGGCGGTGATCACGCCGCCGGACGCGCGCGATCCGGAACTGGCGCGGCGCCTGGACGCCGTCGCCGGCCGGGTGTCGGGCCGGTGAAGGTCCACGGCCGACCCCGCCGCTCGATCCGGCCAGCGGACGACGGCGGGACGGTCGAGATCATCGACCAGACCCGGCTGCCGCACGAATTCTCGCTCGTCCGACTCGCGACCCTCGACGATGCCGTCGCCGCCATCCGCGACATGCAGGTGCGCGGCGCGCCGCTGATCGGGGCGACGGCCGCCTACGGCCTGTGCCTCGCGATGCGCGCGGACGCCTCCGACGCGGCCCTCGACGACGCCTGCGCTGCGCTGCTGGCGACGCGGCCGACCGCGGTCAACCTGCGCTGGGCGCTCGATGACATGGCGGAGCGGTTGCGGCGCCTGCCGCCGCCCCGCCGCCGGGACGCGGCTTGGCGCCGCGCGGCCCGCATCTGCGACGACGACGCGGCGATCAACCGGAGAATCGGCGAGCACGGGCTGCCGCTGATTCGCGCGGTCTGGGAGGCGGAGCGCCGACCGGTCCGCATCCTCACCCATTGCAACGCCGGATGGCTCGCCACGGTCGATTGGGGCACCGCGACGGCGCCGGTCTATCTCGCCCACGACGCCGGCATCCCGGTCCATGTCTGGGTCAGCGAGACTCGGCCGCGCAACCAGGGCGCATCGCTGACCGCATGGGAGCTGGCGCAGCAAGGCGTGCCGCATACGGTGATCGTGGACAACGCCGGCGGGCATCTGATGCAACGGGGCGAAGTCGATCTCTGCCTGACGGGCACCGACCGGACCGCAGCCAACGGCGACGTCGCCAACAAGATCGGCACCTATCTCAAAGCGCTCGCCGCGTGGGACAACGGCGTCCCGTTCCATGTCGCCGTTCCCGGCCCGTCGATCGACTGGACGCTCGCCGACGGGGCCGGAATCCCGATCGAACGGCGCGACGCCGGCGAGGTGACCCACGCCGCCGGCCGCGACGCCGACGGCGGGATCGTATCGGTGCGCCTCACGCCGAAGGACTCGCAGGCCGCCAATTACGGCTTCGACGTGACGCCGGCCCGGCTCGTCACCGGGCTGATTACCGAACGCGGTCTGTGCCCGGCTTCGACGGCCGGTCTCGCCGGCCTCTACCCCGAGCGGTTGGCGGCCGCGGCCTGACGGAGGCGGCGGCGTGAAGAGCCGTTGGTCCGACCGGGACGCGGAAGCCGCGGTCGCGCGCTACGGCGCGCAGGACCTCGGGCTCCGCATCTATACGACGCGGCTTCTGGGCGGCGACCCGCGGCTGGTCCTCCATGGCGGCGGCAACACATCGGTCAAGGGCGCGGCCAGGGACACGGCGGGCGACAGGGTCGACGTACTCCGCGTCAAGGGGTCGGGTTGGGACATGGCCGGGATCGAGCCCGGCGGCCTGCCCGCGCTCCGCCTCGACCCGCTGCGACGGCTCCGCGCCCTCGACGCGCTGTCGGACGAGGAGATGGTCGCCGCGCATCGCGCCAGCCTCCTCGACCCGGCGGCGCCCGACCCGTCGGTCGAGACGCTGCTGCACGCCTTCCTGCCCCACAAGTTCGTCGATCACACCCACGCCGACGCGATACTCGCACTCACCGACCAACCCGACGGCGAGGCGATCTGCGCCGACGTCTTCGGATCGCGCGCGGCGGTCGTGCCCTACGTCATGCCGGGGTTCGCGCTGGCTTGCGCCTGCGCCGAGGCCCATGCCGCTCGGCCCGGCGTCGAGGGGCTGATCCTGCTGAAGCACGGCATCTTCACCTTCGGCGAGACCGCCCGCGAGTCCTACGAACGGATGATCGGGCTGGTGACGCTCGCCGAAAGCCGGCTGGCGCGCGGCCGCGGGCGCCCGGCCCGCAACGCGGCGCGCCCGGCGGACGCCGCGCCCGCAGCCGCAGTGGCGCCGATCCTGCGCGGCTTGGCGGCGGGCGGCGGAGAACGGCCCGCGCGGGCGATCCTGGAGTTCCGCTCGTCGCCCGAGCTGTTGGCCTGTCTCGACGCGACCCATATCGCCCGCGACGCGCTCGCCGGGCCGGTGACGCCGGACCACGTGATCCGCACCAAGCCCAAGCCGCTGATCCTGCCGACGCCGCGGGCGGGCGCGCTCGACGAGTTCGCTGCGGCGGCGAAGCAAGCCGTCGCCGCCTTCGCCGCCGACTATCGCGCCTATTTCGAGCGCAACGACGCGCGCCGGCCCGGCCGCAGACGCATGCTCGATGCGATGCCGCGCGTCGTCCTGCTGCCCGGTCTGGGGTTGTTCGGACTCGGTCCGTCGCGGCGGGCGGCGCGCATCGCCGCCGACCTCGCCGAGACGAGCGCGCGGGTGGTCGCCGACGCGCGGGCGATCGGCCGGTTCGAGAGCATCCCCGAGGCCGACGTCTTCGACATCGAGTACTGGTCGCTGGAGCAGGCGAAGCTCGGCAAGGCGGCGGCGAAGCCGCTGGCGGGCCAGGTCGCGGCGATCACCGGCGGCGCGTCGGGCATCGGCCGGGCCGCCGCCGCAGCCTTTCGCGACGCCGGGGCGGAAATCGCCATTCTCGACCGCGACGCCGACGGCGCGCGCCGCGCGGCGGCCGAGCTGGACGGGGCGGCGATCGCCTGCGACGTGACCCGCCCCGGGCAGGTGACCGCCGCCTTCGCCCGGCTGTGCGAGACGTTCGGCGGCGTCGACATCCTGCTGTCGAACGCCGGGGCGGCTTGGCGGGGGCCGATCGGCGAGGTGGCGGAATCGGTGCTGCGCGAGAGCTTCGAACTCAACTTCTACGGCCATCAGCGGGCGGCGCAGGCCGCGGTCGCCGTCATGCGGACGCAGGGGACCGGCGGCGTGCTGTTGTTCAACGTCTCGAAGCAGGCGGTAAACCCGGGGCGCGACTTCGGTCCCTACGGGCTGGCCAAAGCCGCGACCCTGTTCCTGATGCGGCAATACGCCCTGGAGCACGGGCCGGACGGCATCCGCGCCAACGCGGTCAACGCCGACCGGGTGCGCACCGAGCTGCTGGACGATGCGCTGATCGCCGAACGCGCCAAGGCGCGGGGAGTGAGCGTGGACGACTACATGGCCGGCAACCTGCTCGGCCGCGAGGTGACGGCGGCGGACGTGGCGCGGGCCTTCGTCGATCTGGCCCGGGCCGAGAAGACCACGGGCGCGGTGATGACCGTGGACGGCGGCAACGTGGCGGCGATGTTGCGATAGCGGCCGGGATCCGGCGGCGAGCCGCGGCCGGTATTTCCCGTACCCGCCATGGCCCGCGCGAGATGGGCCGGCCGGTGCGAAAGATGCGGGTCAGTCCCGGACGTCCTGCAGGAACCATTCGGTCGGCAGTTCGCGGCCGAGGCCCGCCTCCTTCGCCTTGCGGTAGACGAGGCCGCCGACGGAAGAGAACTGGAGCCCCTGGTTGCCCAAATTGTGGTAGTAGGTGATCTGGGCGTCGTTCTCGCGGCCCGGCGCCCGCCCTTCGACGAGATCGCAATAATCGGGGTCGTCGCCGCCGAAGCCGCCGCCGGAGGTCGTCCGGGGCGGCAGCCGTTTCATCTCCTCCTCGGTGCCGGCGACATAGGCGCAGGGGCTGCCGCCGATCTCGGAGCGGACGCGGTCGGTCTCGGGCAGCCGGAGCCCGCCGACGCCTTGGCGGAACCTCACGTCGAAGCGGGCGGCGGTGTCATCGCCGATCTCCATCGGCCCCAACATGGCGACGTGCATGCCGGGCTCCAGCCAGCCGGGTTCGATGGTGGGCGTCATGCTGTCGGTGCAGGTGGACAGGATATCGGCCCCGGCCGCAGCCTCGCCGGGCGAGTCGACCGGCGTCGCCTCGATGCCGAGCTTGGCGCGCATCTCCGCGGCATAGGCCTCGCGGTTGGCGCGGGTCGGGCTGTAGACCTTGACGCGGCGGATGTCGCGGACGACGCAGAACGCCTCCAGGAAGCTGCGCGCCATGCCGCCGGAGCCCAGCATGCCGACGGTCCGGGCGTCCGGGCGCGCCAGATATTTGGCGCCGAGACCGGCGCCCGCCCCGACCCGGGCATGTTGCAGCACGCCGTCGTTGAGGATCGCGAGCGGCTCGCCGTTCCGCGTGCTGAACAGCAGAATCAGGCCGCAGAACGTGCCCGGCCGGACGCAGTATTTGTTCTCGCGCCAATTGCCGGCCTCGTCGCGCGGCCAGGACACGATGTCCGACTTCATGCGGATGGCGAAAATGCCGTCATTGGCGCCCTCCATCGCGCCCCAGCGGAAATAGCCGTCCTCGCGCTCGCAGGGGACGTACATGTCGAGCCGTGGCCGATGGATGGCGCCGCCGCTCGGGAGCTGGCGGAAGGCGGCCTCCATCGCCTCGATGCAGGCCGCCATGTCGAGCACCCGCTCGACCACGTCGTTGTGGATGAACAGCATGGCCCGGTCACCAATAGCCGGCCATCAAGGCCTTGGACCAGTCGGGCTCGCGGATCGGTCCGCGCGGATCGAACCCGGTCATGTAGGGCTTGATGTCGATCACCGGCGTGCCGTCGACCGCATCCAACCCCCGAACCCGGACCGAGAGCCCCTCGACTCCGACCAAGCCGCAGGTGGTGACGCCCAGCAGGTTGGGACGGTTCTTGCCGCGCTGCGCGAAGATGCCGACTCGCGGCCAGTCCCGATTGTTGCGCGGGTGGCGCGCGCCGCTCTCCACCGTCGCCGGATCGACCCGGTGGAAGTGGTAGACCACGACGATATGCGAGAACGATTCCAGGCTCGCCAGCGCGTCCGTCGAAAATCGATCCGGATCCAGCTCGATCGTCGCCTCGACGTCGCCCCAATCGTCGTTGACGACCTCGGCCCGCCCGCCGCGCACGGCGCCGATGGCGCGCAGTTCGATCTTCATGCTTCCTCCTCCAGCTCGATGCCGAAATGCCGCCGGCAGACCTCGGCGATCAGATCGAAGCAGGAGCCGCGGCGGACGACGCGGCAGCGGCGAAAATCGATCATCGTCGAGGACTTGCCGTAGGCGACCCAGCGCATCAGCCCGTAGTCGATGACGACGTCGGCGGCCTCGACGATCTCGGGCTCGATGTCGGCGGCGCGGAACTTGACCCCGCGCAGCGAGAGGTTCGCCGACGAGCCGACGATCGGGACGCCTTGGTCGAAGCCGATCCGCGCCAGCTCGTCGATCAGCGGCCCCGCGCCGAGCAGCATCGCGATGGTGCCCTCATGCGTCGTCTGCGCAAGCACGTCGGGGGCGAGACCGGCGAGCAGGGGGTGGTCAAGACGCGCCGGCGCAACCGTCCCCAGCGGCAGGCCGTAGGCCTCGGTGACGGCGGAGATCACCGCGCGCCGGTCGTCGTCGAGGTCGTGCAGGGCCATGTGCAGGGCCTTGCAGCCGATCATGGCGTTGAGCTTCCCGGGCTTGCGGCGCTTGGCGCGGAAGATGCGCCGGACCGCATCGCCCGCAATGCCGAGGACGACATAGCCCACATCGGTCGGAACGACGCCGACGCCGCCGCCGGCGAGCACGTCGTAGACCCGCCTCGCGTCCGTCCGATAGTCGTCGAGATACATGCTGCTCCTCAATTGTCCGATTCGCCGATTCGTCGATTAATTTTCTTGCTTACACTCGAGAGTCCACCGGTGGGGCGCTATGTTTCTCTTGTGTTTGTCATGAAGGAGGTCACGGCGATGGGGTTCAAGGTTGCCGCTCGGGTGCGGGTTTGAGCGACGCGGCGTTCCGTGAGTCGTTCGGGACCGAAGAGCAGTGTCGGAGCGCACTGGCCCGGCTGCGTTGGGGCGCCGGCTTCGTCTGTCCGGGCTGCGATCATCGTGGACACCGCTTTCCGACGCGCCGGCCGGTGTACCAATGCAATCACTGCAAGAAGCAGACCTCGCTGACGGTAGGCGCGATCTTCCACTTGACGAAGCTGCCGCTGACGGCGTGGTTCGCAGCCATCCACCTGATCGTGACGGCGAAGACGGCATCTCGTCGATTAATTGTGTTGCTTGTTAATTTGGGGACGCAGCAATTGAATCAGTATAGATTCAATCCTATCACATGTTCCAACGTCATCAACCTTGATATACTTCGCAAATGTTATCGTATGTTCGTTATACCACTTTCTGCTTGAATGGTCGTCAATTCTTTGCCTTATATTCCGATCCGATTTTCCTATATACACGGCATTCCCGTTTCGATCCATAAGCACATAAACACCCCTTACACCCTCAAGAAGCCTTCTTCTATCCTCTTTATCATGAGGAAGAAAATCCTCCATATCTAGCACTCTCTCCGCGTGGTCGTCGTCCGCGTCGTCCGGAGCATCTACCACTCCCTCCGTGTGATCACCCTCCCTGTCGTCTGGAGCAGATTTTCCCAGAGCCCGCTCCAATTTAGCAATAGTTCCCTTCTGGGGGTTGGTTTCTCCTCTCTCTATATTGCTTATGGTTAAGACTGACACATTGGCTTTATGTGCCAACTCTTTCTGGGTCAGATTCGCTCTATCTCTCTCTTCACGCAGCCATTGAGCGTTTTGCTGCGGGAGAAGAGGGCCAAGCACCCTCTCTAACTCCGCTATGCGTGCCTCAGGGAGGGTATCCCCGCGAATCCAATTGTTTACAGTCGCCGGTACCACGCCGAGTTCCCTGGCAAGTTGCGACTGAGTGTATGCCCCCCTTTTCATCGCTCCTTCGATCAGCTTTCCGATATTCGGCATGGCCTCCATTCTCCTCAGCTGATTATGTCGCGTATTCGGGGACGCGGAGGCGTTTTCCGGGAGCGTTGCGGTCGCACCGTTTGCTGCCGCCTCGTTGGGCGGGCGGAGGCTCCACCGGATAGCCGACCGACGGCTTGCCCTCCTCGAGGCCGACCCGGATGCGCCCACCCTTCGCGAGCCTGCCGAAGAGGAGCTCGTCGGCGAGCGGCTTCTTGATCGCTTCCTGGATGGGCCACGCCGGCGGACAGGCACCGTAGGTCGGGTTGTAACCTTTCTCGGCTAACCATGCGCGCGGGACCGCGCTCAGCTTGATCGCCACGTCGCGGTCGGCGAGCCGCTCCTCGAGCTGGATGACGAACTTGTCGGCCATGCGGACGACCTCGCGGCTCCTGGCCTCGGAAATCCTCGAACGCTTCGCATACTTGTTCTTCATTGCCATGCCTCACCTTATCTCACATACAACGAAAAAGCAAGGAAAAGCAAAGCGAAATACAGCGAAACCGGGCCGAATCCACCCGAAAACCGCGAAATTTCCCGCTTCCGTCAACGAACGATCATGGTGTCGAATCTTCCTCTCTTCCGCATGCCGGCCGCCAGCTTCCGGCGCAACGCCCGAGCCCCGCGGCCCGGCGGAGCGCCGCCGGGTCCGGCAGCACGACTCGAACATGCGGAGGACTATATCACAAAAATTCGTTCTTATCAAGAAAAATCGACGCAGCCGCGTCCGTTGCCAGGGGTAGGGAGGGTCGCGATACTGGCGCAGCCGATGCGCCCGCCGTCCGACATCCCGCCGCGCCGCCGCCGCGACCCCGTCGCGGGGCTGCTGCTCGGGCTCTCGATTCCCCTGCTGGCGGCGGGCCTCGCGATACCGGCGCTCTCCCTCACCAGCCTGATGCTGTTCGAGACGACCTATTCCCTGGCCGGCCTCGTGTTCACGCTGCTGGAGCAGGGCAAGGTCGCCCTGTTCGTCATCGTCCTGCTGTTCTCGATCGCCGTCCCGGTGACGAAGACGCTGGTCGCGGCGGTCGCCTGGTTCTATGCGGGCACCGGACGCCCCGGCCTCCAGCGGCTGCTCCGCGCCCTTTCGACGCTCTCCAAATGGTCGATGCTGGACGTGTTCGTCGTCGCGCTGACGATCATCGTCCTCGAAGGGACGCTGCTGTCCTCGACCGACGTGCACCCGGGCATCGTGCTGTTCGCCGCTTCAGTCCTGCTGTCGAGCTTCGCCGTCCAGCGTCTGGCGCGCTCGGGCGATTCACGCTGACCAGGGCGCGGACCAGGATCGATCCTCGTGGCCGGGAGCGAAGGCCATCGGAGAGTGCGCGGGGTTCCGGTTGACCAGCGGCCGGGCGTATAGCGGATGGGTCATCGACCGCACCTCGTGCTCGAGGCGGAACAACGTCGCGCCGGTCGAAGGGTCCAAGATGTCGGTGAAGCGGTACTGGTGGCGGTTGCTCTCCTCGGTGATCAGCCCGCGCCGGTCGAGGGCGGCGTGCGGGCCGGAGAAATCGGCGACGTAGACCTGGACGTGATGGCCGTCGTAGTCGGCCGCCGGGCGGGCGGTCTCGCGGAACACGAGCTCCTGGCGGAAGCCGACGGGAACGCGCGCCGCGGGCGCGTCCCCGTCTTCGTCGAGGACGGCGCGCACGTCGAAGACCTCGCGGTAGAAACGGGCGATGCCCTGGGCGGCACCGACGGCGACGTCGAGCTCGACCACCGGCATACCGAGCGTCACCGGTCCGAACCGCTCGCCGGGCGGGTAGCAGCGGACGCGGTTGCCCCAGGGCGAGACGGCGTCGACGTGGTCGTTATGCGCCTGGACGTCGAAGCGGGTCCCGGCCAGCGGCTCGCGCACCGTTTCCAGCCGTTCGGCGAGCGCGTCGAAGTCGGGCAGCACCAGCCCGACACGGCCGCGCAGCAGCTGGGGCGCGCCGGTCGGGAGGTGGAACTGGTTGCGGCCGATATTGACCCACATGTTGGTGACGCCCGTGTTCAGGTAGGGGTCCCGCGTCAGCCCCAGCCCGGTGATGTAGAACAGGGTCGCGAGCCGCTGATCGGGCACCTGCACGTTGACGTGTTCGAGCGCCACGATGTTGCCGAGGTCTTCGGCGGCGCGATCATAGGTCTCGGCCATGAGAGCCTCCGGCCCGGTCCGTCCGCGGGGCGGGACGACTCTAGCCCGCATTTCCCGCATCGGCCATGGCCTGCGCCGGTTCGGGACACATAAGACGGCGGGGTTCGATTGGCGTTGCAAACTGGACGGTCCGCGAACGATCGCTCGCCCGGCTCCGCGACGGACCCGCTACCGCCGCTTCGCGCCGAACGCGCCGACGATGCCGCTCTGCTCGACGATCCCCGCCGCCTCCGCGTGGTTCGGCCCGTAGAATCCGCCCTGGATGCGGTTGCCGGTCAGGCCGGCCCGATACGTACCGTCGGCGGCGACCGGCACGTCCTCGAAGCGCATGGTCGGCGTCGCGTGCGCCACGCCGCTGTCGAGATTCTTGATGTCCGTGAAAGCCGCATCGAGCGCGCCGCCGGCTCCGGAGAGCGTGTAGGTCAGGGCGGCGTCGCCTTGCAGGACGTTTCCACGCAGCGCGCCGTCGCGCGGGGTCCCGACCATGAGCCCGCGCCACGTGGCCGTCACGTCGGGCCGGACACCGGTCAAGTCGCCGCCGGCTTTCCCGTGCCGGGCGTCGACGACGATGCCTTCAGCCGTGGTCCACCTTGCGCTTTGCATCTGGAACACCGCGTGGTCCATCCAGGCGCCGTAGCCCTCCGACTCTCCATCTTCCGCCCGGCCTTCCACGACGGTAATCCCGTTCTTGGTGAGGACGGCTCGCGAGCTGCCCGGCGTGAACTGAAGGTCACTCAGACTGATCGAGTCGGAAAACCCGGTCGTCGATTCTCTCAACCGGCACCGCGTCCCGGCGCAGCTCGTCCGAAACTGGAGCGTCGGAAGGTTCGGGTCGGTCGTCGCCAATGCGAAGGTCGAGATGATGAGCGAGTCGGCGCGGGCCAGTATTCCGGGCGCGCGTGCGGCTTGGTCCACCGGGGTCTCGACGGGGGCTTGCGAACCGGTCAAAGCGCGCGCCCCGGTCGCATCGGATATGGGGACGACGCCCGCGCCGCCACCGCCGCCACCGCCGCACGCGGCGAGCGAAAGGAAGGCAAGCGCCCCGACGGCCGGGGCGAAGCGCTGCGTGGTCGTCATGGTCGTTCTCCGTGTCGGTTGCGTCGGCGCCGGCAAGCGCCGGGCCGTTGCAGACATCACACGGGTAGTGAGACAGTCCCCACCTGTTCGCCCAGGCTCGGGGAGCTACCCCGCGCCAAGTGTCGGGCTGTTCTATTCAGCGGGCGACCCGACTCAGCGGGACCCGTCGATGTCTGCGAGTGCGACTTTGACCGGAGCGGAGAGGCGCGTCAACAATGTGTCTCTACTCGGGGACATATGAGACGGCGGCGTTTGGTTGGCCGTCGGCGTCTGAAGGCGCCGAACTCGCCGACGAAGGCGCCCGCGCCGGCCGGGGCGCCCGACCGGAGCAGCGCGAGCAGGGTTCGGAGCGGCCGCGGGCCGGCGGCTTCCGGCCAGCGGCGCAGGACGGCGCGTGAGATCACGACCGTTGCGGCCGCCTCTCCGGCGACCGGGCCGCAGGGGCGACGCCGGACCGGGCGGTCAGGCCGTTTCGGCGCCGCCGCCGGACTCTCCGGCGGCCTCGCCGTCTTTCTCCTTCGCGTCCTCGCCGGCCTCGCGCTCGCGGGTCGCGCGGCTGATCGCCGCGCCGAGGATGTCGCCCAGGCTCGCCCCGGCGTCGGACGAACCGTAATCGGCCATCACCTGCTGTTCTTCCGCCACCTCGTGCGCCTTGATCGACAGGACGATGCGCCGGTCCTTGCGATCGATATTGGTCACCTTGGCGTCGACGCGGTCGCCGGGAGCGAACCGGTCGGGCCGCTGTTCACCGCGGTCGCGCGCCAGTTCGGAGCGGCGGATGAACCCGGGCAGGCTGCCCGACACCGTGACCTCGATGCCGTTGTCGAGCACGCTCGCGACCGTGCAGGTCACGGAGTCGCCCTTCTTCACCTCGTCGAGGACGGGCTGCGCCGGATCGCCGTCGAACTGCTTGATGCCGAGCGAGATGCGCTCCTTCTCGGGATCGATGTCGAGCACCCTGGCCTTGACCACGTCGCCCTTGCGATAGGCCTTGATCGCCTCGTCGCCCGGCGAATTCCAGTCGAGGTCGGAAAGATGGACCATGCCGTCGATCTCGCCGTCGAGGCCGACGAACAGCCCGAACTCGGTGATGTTCTTCACGTCGCCCTCGATGGCGCTGCCGACGGGGTAGCGCTCCCGGAACTGCTCCCACGGGTTCTCGTAGCACTGCTTGAGGCCGAGGCTGACGCGCCGCTTGTTGGGATCGACCTCGAGGACCATCACCTCGACCTGCTGGCTGGTCGATATGATCTTGCCGGGATGCACGTTCTTCTTGGTCCAGCTCATCTCGGAGACGTGGACCAGCCCTTCGACGCCCGGCTCGAGCTCGACGAAAGCGCCGTAGTCGGTGATGTTGCTGACCCGGCCGGTGAACTTCGCGCCGTTCGGGTATTTGAGCTCGACGCCTTCCCAGGGATCGGCGTCCAGCTGCTTCATGCCGAGCGAAATGCGCTGGGTCTCGGGGTTGTAGCGGATGACCTGCACCCTGACGTTCTGGCCGATATTGAGCACTTCGCTGGGATGGTTGATCCGCCGCCAAGCGATGTCGGTCACGTGCAGGAGGCCATCGACGCCGCCGAGATCCACGAAGGCGCCGTAGTCGGTGAGGTTCTTGACCACCCCATCGAGGACCTGGCGCTCCTTGAGGTTGGCGAGCAGCTCGTTGCGGGCCTCGGCGCGCGATTCCTCGAGCACGGCGCGGCGCGAGACCACGATATTGCCGCGCCGGCGGTCCATCTTGAGAATCTGGAACGGCTGCGGCGTGCCCATCAGCGGGCCCACGTCGCGCACCGGGCGGACGTCCACCTGGCTGCCGGGCAGGAAGGCGACGGCGCCGGACAGATCGACGGTGAAGCCGCCCTTGACCCGGCCGAAAATCGTCCCGGAGACGCGATCGCTGCCGCGGAACGCCTTTTCGAGCTGGGTCCAGGCCTCTTCGCGGCGCGCGCGCTCGCGGCTGAGCACGGCCTCACCGTTCTTGTTCTCCATCCGCTCGAGATAGACGTCCACGCGATCTCCGACCTTGACCTCGGTCTGCCGTCCGTGGGCGGTGAACTCCTTGAGGGCGACGCGGCCTTCCGACTTGAGGCCCACGTCGATCAGGACGGCGTCGCTGTCGATCTCGATGATCGTCCCCTTGACGACGGACCCCTCCGCCAAGCGGCCGGCGAGGCTCTCCTCCAGCAAGGCGGCGAAATCCTCGTTCGCCGGCCGGCCCTGCGCTCCTTCGATCATCGATGCTTCTTCGATCATGGGTTCGGTGGACATCCGGCCTCCCTCGCCGACGTTGCTCCCGTCGCCACGGGCGTCATTCCGCCCGCGGCGCGTCCTGCGATGCGATGAAGGCGACGGCCAGATCGAAGACCGCGTCCGCGTCGAGATTCGTCGTATCAAGCACCAACGCATCCCCGGCCGGGACCAGAGGCGCCGCGGCGCGAGTCCGATCGCGGGCGTCACGCTCGCCCATGTCCCGCAGAACGCACGCATATATACGCGGCGTCCCGCGCGCCTGCAACTCCTTATGCCGGCGGGCGGCGCGCACGCCGACGGCGGCATCGACGAACAGCTTACGGTCGGCGTCGGGACAGATGACGGTGCCGATGTCGCGACCGTCGATGACCGCCCCGGCGGCGCCGCCCGGCGGCCGCTCGGCGAAGCGGCGCTGAAAGGCGCGTAGAGCGGCGCGGACGCGGGGGTTGGCCGCGACGACCCCGGCGGCATTGGCGACGCGGTCGTCGCGCAACGCCGCATTCGCCAGATCGGCCGCGGCGACCCGTCCGGCCGCGTCCGCGGCGGCGTCTTCGTCCGTCGCGTCCGCGCCCGCTTGCAGGAGGCGAAGCGCCGCCGCCCGGTAGAGCAGCCCGGTGTCGAGATGGGCGTAGCCGAAACGAGCGGCGAGGCGGCGCGCCAGCGTGCCCTTGCCGCTGGCGGCCGGCCCATCGACCGCGATCACCACCGGACGCGCCGCGCCCCTGCTCACCGCGCGTCGTCCCCGTCCGCGGCGATGTCGGCGCCCAGGCCGTTCATCAGCGCGACGAAACCCGGGAAGCTGGTGCCGATGGCGCCGTCGTCGTCCACCGTGACCGGTTCCGCCGCGGCCATGCCGAGCACCAGGAAGGACATCGCGATCCGATGATCGAACGCCGTCGCCACGCCCGCCCCGCCCTTGGGCGGCCGGCCGTCTCCCTGCACGATCAGCGTGTCGCCCTCGATCGCGGCGGCGACGCCGCAGGCGCGAAGCCCCGCTACGATGGCGGCCAGACGGTCGCTCTCCTTGACCCGGAGTTCGGCGAGCCCGCGCATGCGCGTCGTCCCCTCGGCGCAGGCGGCGGCGACGGCGAGGATCGGGTATTCGTCGACCATCGATGGCGCGCGCGCGGCGGGCACGTCGACGGCGCGCAACTGCACCCGATCGCCGGCGCGGAAGGTCAGATCCGCCACCGGTTCGCCCGCGGCCTCGCCCCTGTCGGCGATCGAGACGTCGGCCGCCATCTCGCGGAGCGTCTCGATCAGCCCGGCGCGCAGCGGGTTGAGGCCTACCCGGCGCAGCGTGACCTCGGAGCCCGGCAGCAGCAGCGCCGCGACGCCGGGGAAGGCGGCGGAGGAGAGGTCGCCCGGCACTTCGAGGTCGCGCGCCGCGAGCTCGGGATAGCCGGCGACGGCGACGGTCCGCGCCCCGTCCGCGTCGCGGCCGATGCGGAGTCCGGCCCCGACATGGCGGAGCATGCGCTCGGTATGGTCGCGCGTCGGCTGCGGCTCGACGACAGTGGTGGCGCCGGGCGCGTTGAGGCCGGCGAGCAGCACCGCCGATTTCACCTGGGCGGAGGCGACCGGCGGCCGGTAGACGATCGGCGCCGGATCGGCCGCGCCCAGGACCGCCAGCGGCAGGCGATCCCCCGAACGCGCGACCGCGTCGGCGCCCATGCGCCGGACCGGTTCGAGGATACGCGCCATCGGCCGGCGCCGCAACGAGCGGTCGCCGGTCAGGAAGCTGTCGAACGGGTGCGTCGCCAGCAGCCCCATGAGGAGGCGCGCCCCGGTGCCGGAATTCCCGAGATCGAGGACCTCCGTCGGCTCCGCCAGCCCGCCGACGCCGACGCCCCGGACGCGCCAGCGTCCGTCGGGCTCGCGGCCGACGCCGACGCCGAGGGCGGCGAGGGCGGCGGCGGTCCGCATCACGTCGTCGCCTTCGAGCAGCCCGGAGACGAAGCAGTCGCCCACCGTCATCGCGGCGACCATCAGCGCGCGATGCGAGATCGACTTGTCGCCGGGAACCCGGACGTCGCCCGCCGCCCGTCCGGCCGGTCGCGAGGTCAACGCCGCCACGCCGCCTCCGTTTCCCGATGATCTTCGCCGCGACCGATCCTGGCCCGCATCTCACCCCCTGTCCATGGTCCGCGCGACGGCGCCGCCCGGAGGGAGGCGAGGTTCCGGGGCGTATTTCCGTTTGCTTTCGCGGCGGAGGGAGAACAGTATGCGCTCCGCCGCCGGGGCGGAGCCGTTGGGCGTCCGCCCGGCGGCGATCGGGGGATTCACAGGGGGGATCACGAACATGTCCGTCAACATGGCGGCCGCGGCCGTCGCCGCGGCGGGTATCGTCCTTGCCGCCGGCGTGGGCGCGCCCGGACAGGCGCGCGCCGAAACGACCTTGTCCCTGGTCTATCCGTTCCCGGACCAGCTCATCTACACCAAGATGTGCAAGCGACTCGCCGCCGAGATCAGCGAGAAGGGCAAGGGGCTCGTCAAGATCGACGTGCTCCCGTTCAACTCGATCAAGATGTTTCAGCAGCCCCCGGCGGTAAAGAGCGGACGGGTCGACCTTTCCTGTATCCCGTCGGCCTTCTATGCGCGTTCGATCCCGGAGAACGAGGTCATCTCGACCTCGAACTCAACCGCCGCCAAGGTCCGCGCCAACGGCGGAACGGCGATGATCGACGAACTTCACGGGGAGCATTTCAACCTGAAATATCTCGGCTGGACGACGTCCGGCGCGCATTTCCGCATCTATATGAAGGACGCGCCGAAATGGACCGCCGACGGCCTGCTCGATCTCAAGGGCGTCAAATTGCGCGACAATCCGATCTACGGCGCTTTCTTCCGCGCCCTCAACGCCTCCACCCATTCGCTCCCCGCAACCGACGTCTATGCGGCGTTGGAGAAGGGCGTCGTCGACGCCAGCGCCTGGGCGACCATCGGGCTCCCGGCGTTGAAATGGGACAAGTTCGTGAGGCACGCCGTCGAGCCCGAGTTCTATCAGACCGATGTCGGTTGGATCGCCAACCTCGACAAGTGGAACAAGCTGCCCGCCGCGGCGCGGACGCTGATTCAGAACGCGATGGTCGCCGAAGAGGTCGAAGCGCACGCGGTGATGCAACGGATGGCGCGCGAAGAGAAGGCGCTCCTGCAGAAGAACGGCATGAAGTTCCACACCGCCCCCAACGCCGCCAAATATCTCGAGATCGCAATCGATTCGGCCTATGACCGCATGGTCGCCCGCCTCGAGAAGAAGGGACGCGACACCGCGCACCTGCAGAAGCTGCGCAGCCTCTTCCAGGAGTAGCGGCGGCGGCGGGCCGGGCGCGCGCCGAGGGGAAGCGGGCGCACGGGCCGCCCTTCGCGAACCGCCATGCTGCGGACGATCGACCGCGTCTGGAGCGGCGTCCTGTGGCTGCTGATGGCGGCGGCGGCGCTCTATATCGGCGCGATCCTCGCCTTGATCGTCTATCTGACGATTTTCCGCACCGCCGGCTGGTCCTACAGCCCCTACGCCTTCATGCTCATCGAGTACGGGTTCATCTATACGCTGTTTCTCGGTTCGCCCTGGCTGATACGCCATCGCGGCCACGTCTATATCGAGATGCTGACCGCGGCGCTGTCGCCGCGCTGGCGGGCGGTTCTGTCGCGTCTGGTCGCGGGGGTTTGCGCCGCCGTCTGCCTGATCTGGGCTTGGTATAGCGGCCATCTGGCCTATGAGGACTACGTCAACGTCACCTATGACGAGCTGCGGTCCCAGGTCGACGTCCCGCGCTGGGTCTCCACGATCGCCTTTCCCGCGGGCTTCCTGCTGATGGGCGTCGAGTTCCTGCGCTACGTCTTCGCGCGCCGACCCATGCATGGCGGCGTCGCCGGCATCGCCAGCGAACGGGCGGAGATCGAAGAGTATCGGGCCGCCGCGCCGCGCCGCGGCTGACCCCCGCCGCGCGATGCCGAGGCCGCGCTAGATGGAATGGTACTGGATCCTCGCGGCGCTGCTGGGCTCGATCCTGGCGCTGATGTTCATCGGTTTTCCGGTCGGCATCGCCTTCGTCCTGGTCAACACCGTAGCCGCGTTCTTCCTGTTCGGGCGGTTCGGCGACTTCGACCGCAACCTCGAGGCGAGCGTCTTCCAGCTCACCGACAACGCGTTCGCCAACATGGCGAATTTCGCTATCGTCCCGATCCCGATGTTCGTCCTGATGGGGGAGTTGTTCTTCCACACCGGGCTGGCCAACCGGATGTTCAACGCCGTCGAGAAGCTGATGGGCCGCGTGCCGGCGCGGCTGTCCTACGTCACTGTCGCCGGCGGGACCGCCTTCGCCACGCTCTCGGGATCGTCGATGGGGAGCACGGCGCTGCTCGGCACGCTGATGGTCCCGGAGATGACCCGCCGCGGCTACAAGAAGAGCATGTCGATCGGGCCCATCCTGGGGACCGGCGGGCTCGCGATGCTGATCCCGCCGTCGGCGCTCGCGGTGTTGTTGGGCACCCTCGCCGAGATCGACATCGGCCGGTTGCTGATCGCCGGCATCCTGCCGGGGCTGATCCTGGCGGCCCTCTACGCGGCGCTGATCTTCGTCCGCGCCACGCTCGATCCCGAGGCCGCGCCGGCCTACGACCCGGGATACGTGCCGTGGGGCGCCAGGGCGCGGATGTTCCTGGTCGACGTCGTCCCCATGGTCTCGATCATCGCGATGGTGATCCTGCTGATCATGTCCGGCGTGGCCACGCCGTCCGAGTCGGCGGCTTACGGGTCGGTCGGAGTGATCGTCCTGGCGACGGCGTATCTGTTCGTCGTCCCGCTCCTGCGCGGCGCCGCCGCGACTGTCTTCGGCGGCGACGCCGAGGCCGGACGGCGCGCGTTCGCGGAGGCGCGGGGCTTCTGGCGCGATTTCAGCGCCGCGTTGTGGAAATCACTCTGGGGATCGTGCCGGGTCACGGTCATCGCTCTCCTGATCCTGTTCGGCTCGTCGTTGTTCAGCAACGTGCTCGCCGCCTCGCAAGCCAGCGTCCAGCTGATCGAATGGGTGATCGGCTTCGGCCTGTCCGGCTACGCCATGCTGTTGATCATGTTCGGGATACTGCTGGTCCTCGGCATGTTCATGGACCAGCTGGCGATGATGCTGCTCACCGTGCCCATCTTCTTCCCGATCGTCGAGGGGATCGATTTCGGGTTGGCCAGCGACATGAAACCGATCTGGTTCGGCGTAATCATGCTGCTCGCGATGGAGATCAGCTTCACGACGCCCCCCTTCGGGCTGCTGCTGTTCGTCATGCAGGGCGTGGCGCCGCCGGGGACCCGCTTCAGCGAGATCTGCGTCGCCGCCCTCCCGTTCATGGCTTGCGCGATCCTCGTCGCGGCGTTGATCATCGTCTTTCCGCCGATCGCCACCTGGCTGCCGGGCCTCGGGCGCTGACGGCTCCGGCGGGCGGCGATACACCCGTCCGCGCCGCGCATCGGCCCTGGGAACGGGGGCATGAATCGGACGTCGATCGGGTCGGATTTTGCTTTTGACAGCCATCGAGGTTCGTGGCAAAGGCTTGCCGCCGCAATTCGCAGAGAGAGGGGATCGTGGCCAAGGAGGAATGGGGATCGAAGCGCAGCTGCCTGAACCCAGCCTGCGGCGCCCGTTTCTACGACCTGAAGCGCAATCCGATCGTCTGCCCCAGATGCGGGACCGAGTTCGATCCGCAGACGGCGGCGAAACCCCGCCGACCGCGCCCCGCCGCGCCCGCGCCGGAGCGCAAGGACGTCGCCTCGCCGACCGAGATCGACGTCGGCATCGGCGCGCCGGAGGAGGCCGGCGACGAGGACGACGTGATCGGGCGCGCCCCCCGGTTCGACGAGGACGAGGACGACGCGGACGTGTTCGAGGCGATCGACGGCGGCGACGCGGCGGCGGCGGACCGTTGAAGTCGAAGCGCGCTCGATTCGGGTTGCGCCGTAGACGATGCCCCCGTTAGGCTGACGGACGGCGGACACTGGGGCCATAGCTCAGCTGGGAGAGCGCTTGAATGGCATTCAAGAGGTCGGGGGTTCGACTCCCCCTGGCTCCACCAGTTCCCCTTCCCGGGCAAGCGTCCGGGTTCACTACATATGAGACACTGGACATATGAGACACTGGGCGGGCCTCCGGGAGCGGCGCGTCAAGCCGCTTCGCGGCTCCCCGGCTACGCTCCGACCGTGAAACCGCAACCGCCAGTATAGGTAAGGGGCGGTTTCCACGGTCGGGGAGGAGTTTCCCGGCTCGTCGCAGTGCGACCCCGCCTGAACCGGACCGGGCCGCCGCCGCGACCGCGTGTATGCAAGGCGGGGGTTCGGGGCGCACGCCTCGGGGCGGAGTCCGGGCGAACCCGTTAGGCCGGGCGTCTCGCCGGATGGCTTGGGCCAGCCCATTCGGCTTTGGCGGCCCCGCCTTCGGTGATGGCGTCGCGAACGGCTCCGGCGGGCGCTTCGGCCTGGACTTCGTCAACGCCGACTTCCTTGAGCCGGCGCGCATAGGCGAGCGTGTCGAACGCGGCGACGATCATGCGGCGAGGATTGGCCGGGGCGGGGCGCAAGCGCGATACGGTCCCGTATGTCCCCGTATGTCGCCGTTCATTCCCGCCGACGAAAAATCGGTAACCGGAAAGATGCAATAGACGAAGCGGTTGCGCGAATGGGTAGCCTCCTCCCGGCTCCACCGGTTGGGCGGGCTAAACTTTCGTCCGCTTGAAGACCCGTTCGGGGAGGGCGCGGAGGGCGAACATGACGAGGCGCCAGATGGGGCGCACATAGATCACGTCGCGGCGGCGGCGGATGGCGTCGGCGACCGCGGCGGCGACCTCCTCGGGTGCGGCGGTGAGCCGGCGCGGGAGCGCCATCCCATCCGTCATGCGCGTGCGCACGAAACCCGGCTTGACGGTCACGACATGGACCCCGGAAGCGGCGAGCCGGTTACGGAGGCCGGACAGGAACGCCGTAAACCCGGACTTGGCGGAGCCGTAGACGTAGTTCGCGGCGCGCCCGCGCTCGCCGGCCACCGAGCTGATGCCGACCAGCACACCGCCGCCGCGGCGCTGGAACCGTTCGGCGAGCGCGCCCATCAGCAGCGCGGGACCGATATAGTTGGTCCGCATCACCCGCTCCGCCGCGATGACGTCGCGCTCGCTCTCCGCCTGGTCGCCAAGCAGTCCGACGACGCAGACCGCGACGTCGGGCAGGGGGTCGAGTTCGTCGAGCAGCGCCGCGCCGCCGACGTCGCCAAGCACGTCGCAGCGATGCGAGGCGACCGCGGCGGCGGCGCGGAGGCCGACGTCGCTCGCGACCCGTTCGAGTTCGGCCGGGTCGCGGCCCGCCAGCTGCAACGCATAGCCGTCGCCAGCCAGCCGACGCGCGATCGCCGAGCCGATATCCGACGTGGCCCCGACCACCAGCGCCGTTCCGGCCATGGCGCGCTATTTCACGCCGCAAGCCTTGCCGATCGCGGCATGGGCGCGGGTAAAGCCCGCCAGCGAATAGGTATCGGTGGTCAGCGTCCCCCGGCTCGACGTGCCGCGCACCACCATCGTCCGGCCCTTCTTCATCGCCCGCACCATCGCCCGGTCGGCCTTGGCGTCATGCGCCCAGGCGGTATCGCGATCGGTGAACAGCCTGAACCGCTTGCCGTCGATGCGGACGTCGACCTGGCTCCCCTTCTTGAAGACGTAGCCGGCGGTGAAGCTGACCTCGTGCCGGCGCCGCTCCGCCGGGCGATGGGCGATCTGGGCGTAGACCTCGCCGCGCCTCTTGTACTTCCCCTGTTTCTTGCGCGGCTCGCCATGCATGTAGCAGGTCTTGCTCTTGCCTTCGGCCAGCGTATGGGCGGACCAGTCCTGGAAGCGGCCGAGCTGCCCGGCCGCCGCCGGCCCCGCCGCGAGGCCGCAGGCGAGGGCGGCGAGAAGCAGGCCGGCGCAGGACAAAGCGCGCCGGGTCCGCGGGCGCCGCACGACCGGAGCGCCGAATTCGTGCGCCGGCAACGGCGGCGCCGGACTAGACGAACCCACCGGCCGTTCGCCGAAACGGCGCGTCGAGATCAGCCGGTCGTACATCAAAATCGCACCGGCCGCGGCGAGGTTGAGCGAGAAGCCGGTCGGGATCCGAACCAGACGGTCGCAGCAGGCGATCATGCGCGCGGACAACCCGCCGCGCTCCATGCCGAGCACATAGGCGGCCCGGCGCGGATGGCGGAAGCTCGGCAGATCGGCGGCGTCGTCGCGAAGCTCCACGCCGACGAGGGCGCAATCGTCCGGCAGGCGCATCGACTCGATGGCGTCGAACCGGTAGAAAGGCAGCTGCGCGGCGGCGTCGGACGTATCGGAGGCGGCGTCGCGGACCGACCAAGCGGCATCGACGGTGAAGACGAAACTCGCCCCGAACGCATGGGCGGACCGGATCAGATTGCCCACGTTCATCGGCTTGCTCGCGCCTTCGATCCCGATGCCGAAATATCCCCGCATGGCCGGGCCAATCTGGCAAGCCGCACCCGGTTGCGCAACCCCGCGGGGGACGGCGGGCTGACCGATGGACGAAGCCATCCGCGCGCAATACGAAGCCTACCCCTACCCGCCGCGCGATCCGGCGGACGAAACCCGCCGGCTGATTACCGGATCGCCCGGCCGTCTGGTCGAGGTCGACCACTACCTGTTCGCCGGCCGGCGCGATTTCGCCCGTCCGTTCCGCGCTCTCGTCGCCGGCGGCGGCACCGGCGACGCGACGGTGATGCTGGCCCAGGAGCTCGCCGACGTCGGAGCCGCCGGGGAGGTCGTCCATCTCGACGCGTCGGAAGCGGCGACCGCGATCGCCGAAGGGCGCATCCGGGCGCGCGGCCTCGCCAACGCGACCTTTCGCCGGGGCGACATCGCTGCGGCGCCGGACCTCGGCCTCGGCCGGTTCGACTACATCGACTGTTGCGGCGTGCTCCACCACCTGGAGGACCCGGCGGCCGGGTTGCGGACGCTCCGCGACATGCTGGCGCCCGACGGCGGCATGGGACTGATGGTGTACGCGCCGTTGGGGCGCACCGGGGTCTACCCGGCGCAGGCGATGCTGCGCACGCTATGCGCGGAGGAAACGCCGGCGGCGAAGGTCGCGATAGCCCGCCGGCTTCTCGCCCGGCTGCCGCCGACCAACTGGCTGCGGCGGAATCCGTTCCTGTCCGACCACGCCGCCCTGGGCGATGCGGGGATCTGCGATCTCCTCCTCCACGGCCGCGACCGGGCGTATGGAGTGATGGAGGTCGCGGACCTCCTGGCCCGGGCGGGGCTGCGGCCGGTCGCCTTCGTCGATCCGGCGCGCTACGACCCGGCGTCCTATCTGGAGGATGCCGCGATCCTGCGGCGGCTGCGCGCGCTCACGCCCCTGGAACGCTGCGCCTTCGCCGAACGGCTATGCGGCAACATGCGCGTGCACGTCTTCTATGCGGTTCGGGCGGAGGACCGGCGCGAGACCGTCGCCCGCCCCGATACGCCCGCCATGATCCCGATCCTGCAGGGGCTCGACGCCGCGCAGGCGGCGCAGGCGTTCGCCGCCGGCAAGGCGCTTCGCATCGACGCCGACGGGTTCGAACTGCGCATACGCCTGCCGCCGAGCGCCGCGCCGATTCTCGCCCGCATCGACGGCGAGCGGCCGCTCGGCGCGCTGCATCGCGCCCTCGCGGCGGCGCAAGGGCGGGGAATGCGCGGCTGGGGCGGCTTCCGCCGCCGCTTCGCCCGCATCCATAGCGCCCTCAACGGCGTCGGTCGGATGTTTCTCCGCGATGGCGACCGCGACCCCCGACCGGGCGGGATCAGTTGACGTTGGCGACCTCGCCCAGGGTCGGGCCGATCTCGAGGTTGAGCACCAGGTCGGCGAGCGGGTCGAGATCGGTCGGATCGCGGTTGACGATCGCCAGCTTTGCGCCGTTCTCCCTGGCCAGCGACGGAAACCCGGCGGCCGGATAGACCACCAGCGAGGACCCCACGGCGAGGAAGAGGTCGCAGCCCAGCGTTTCCGCTCGCGCGCGGCGCATCTCGCCCTCCGGCATCGGCTGGCCGAACGAGATCGTGGCTCCCTTGACCAGACCGCCGCAAGCCTCGCAGACCGGGAGGGTCCCGTCGCCGAGGAAGCGCCGCTTGATCGGGGCGAGCTCGTGGCGGATCCCGCAGGTCAGGCAGCTTGCGTAGGTACCGTTGCCGTGGAGTTCGATCACCCGGTCGTTCGGCACGCCGGAGGCCTGGTGCAACCCGTCGACGTTCTGCGTGATTACGCTCGAGACCTTACCGCTGCGCACCCATTTCGCCACCGCGCGATGGCCGCGGTTGGGCTCGGCGCCGTCAATGTCGCGGTCAATGACGAATTTCCGTCGCCACGCCTCGCGCCGCGCCTCCTCGGAGCGCAGGAATTCGTCGAAATAGATCGGCGTGGTGCGCGACCAGACGCCGTCGGGGCTGCGGAAATCGGGGATACCGGATTCGGTGCTGATCCCGGCCCCGGTGAACACGACCGCGCGCCGGCAGTTCTCGATCCATCGCCCGAGCCGCTCGATCCCGGTCTCGTCGCCCGGCATCCGCCCGCCTCCGCCGCGTCAGCCGGCCAGCTGGTCGAACGCCTCCAACGCCTCGCCGCCATAGACCACCGACGGACCGCCGCCCATCTGGACCGCGACCGCGACGGTCTCGGCGACCTCCTCGCGGCTGGCGCCCTGGCGCGCGGCGGCGCGCGCGTGATAGGCGATGCAGCCCTCGCAGCGCGCGGCGATGGCGACGGCGAGCGACATCAACTCCTTGATCTTGGCGTCGAGCGCGCCGGGCTTGGCGGCCTCCTCGGCCAGCCCGCGGAAGGCGCGCATCGGGCCGGGCGCAGCCTGGAACAGCCCGGCGGCGCGGGCATCGACCTGGGCGGCGTAGGCTTTGTAGTCCTTCGGCATATGTCGGGTCCTCCGTGTCGGCGCCGGCGGTTCGGCGCAATCAGTCGCGCAACTCCGCCCGGTCGCGGAAGAAGGCGAGCGCCTCCGGGTTGGCCAGCGCCTCGACGTTGCCGACGGCGCGGCCGTGGACGACGTCGCGCACGGCGAGTTCGACGATCTTGCCCGACCGGGTGCGCGGGATGTCGGGTACCTGCAGGATTCGCGCCGGCGCGTGGCGCGGGGAACAGTTGCGACGGATGCGGTCCTGGATGCGTCGGGCCAGCGCGTCGTCGAGTTCGGCGCCTGCGCGCAGGCGCACGAACAGCACGATGCGGACGTCGCCGTCCCGGTCCTGGCCGATGGCGAGCCCTTCCTCGACCTCGTCCATCTGCTCGACCTGGCGGTAGATCTCGGCAGTGCCGATCCGCACCCCGCCCGGGTTGAGCACCGCGTCCGAACGCCCGTAGATGATCGCGCCGCCATGCTCGGTGATCTCGGCGTAATCGCCGTGGCGCCACACGCCGGGGAAGCGCTCGAAATAGGCGGCGCGGTATTTCGCCCCGTCGGCGTCGTTCCAGAACCCGATCGGCATCGAGGGGAACGGCCCGGCGCAGACCAGCTCGCCCTTCTCGCCCCGCAGCGCGTTGCCGGCGTCGTCGAAGACGCGGACGTCCATGCCGAGTCCGAGCGCTTGGATCTCGCCCCGTCGCACCGGACCCGTCGGGTCGCCCAGGACGAAGCAGGACACGATGTCGGTGCCGCCCGAGATCGACGACAGGCAGAGGTCGGCTTTGATCTTGCGGTAGACGAAATCGAAGCTTTCGGCAGCCAGGGGCGAGCCGGTGGACAGCATCGCGCGCAGCGCCGAAAGGTCGTGGCTGGCCGCCGGCTCCAGCCCGGACTTGCGCACCGCGTCGATGTATTTGGCCGAGGTCCCGAAATGGGTCATCCGCGCGGCGGCGGCGAAGTCGAAGACCGCGGCGGCGTCGGGATGGAACGGCGCGCCGTCATAGAGGAGGAGGGTCGCCCCGCAGGCGAGCCCCGAGACGAGCCAGTTCCACATCATCCAGCCAAGGGTCGTGAAGTAGAACAGCCGGTCGCCGGGCCTCACGTCGGTATGCAGCAGGTGCTCCTTGAGATGCTGGAGCAGCGTGCCCCCCTGGCCGTGGACGATGCATTTGGGCGGGCCGGTGGTGCCGGACGAATAGAGGACATAGAGCGGGTGGTCGAAGGGCAGCCGCGCGAAGGCGATCTCGCCGGCGGCGAAGGGGGCGATGAAATCGGCGAGCGGGACCGTCCCGGGGACGTGGTCCGGCGCCGCATCGCCGCCGGCATCGAGGCCGGCATAGGGAAGGACGACGATGCGCCGGGCGCAGGGGAGTTCGGCCGCGACCCGGGCGATCCGGTCGGCGAGATCGATCCACCGCCCGTTGTAGAAATACCCGTCGGCGACGAACAGCAAGCGAGGTTCGATCTGGCCGAACCGGTCGAGCACCCCGGCGGCCCCGAAATCGGGCGAACAGGACGACCAGATCGCGCCGATGCTGGACGCGGCGAGCATCGCCGCGACCGCCTCGGGCAGGTTGGGGAGATACCCCGCCACGCGGTCGCCGGGTCCGACGCCTTCGGCGCGAAGGGCCTGGACGAGACGCGAGACCAGATCGTGGAGCTCGCGGCGCGAGACGATCCGGCGCACCCGATCCTCGCCGCGGAAGATCGCCGCCGGGGCGTCGTCGCGCCGGCGCAGCAGGTTCTCGGCGAAGTTCAGCCGCGCCTCGGGGAACCATCGCGCGCCGGGCATGCGCTCGCCGTCGGCGAGGACGGTCTCGCCCCTGGTCGCGGCGACGACCCCGCCGAACGTCCACAGCGTCCGCCAGAACTCCTCCTTATGCGCGACCGACCAGCGGTGGAGGGCGGCGAAATCCGCCGCGGCGAACCCCCATCGCCGCTCGACCTCGGCAATGAAGCGGGTCAGCTGCGCCGCGGCGGCGCGGTCGGGCGACGGCCGCCATAGCGGCTGAGTCACGTCGTCTCTCCCGGTCGATGGAAGCGCCATACGCCGTCAAACTCCGCCGGCCGTCAAGTCTCGGGGGCGCGGCGCAGGCGGACGGCGCGAGCGGCGTGGCGGGGCAGGAAATGCTTCCGGTAGACCAGCCAGCGATGGCTTGGCCGGGCGATCATCGCCTCGTCCTTGCCGCGGGCGATGGCGGCCAGGATGCGCCGCGCCGCGTCGGGCGGGGCCATGCCGTCGGCGATGAACGGATCCATCTTGCCATAGGCCCGCCCGTCGCCGCGCCTGGCGTTGACGGTGATCCGGGTGCGGACGGCCCCGAGCACGATCAGGGTGACTCCGACGCCGTGCGGCCAAAGCTCGGCGCGGAGCGAATCGTAGAGTCCGTGCAACGCCCGCTTGGCGGCGTTGTAGCCCGACCGCATCGGCGACGAATAGCGGCCGGCGACGCTGGAGACCACGACGATGCGGCCCGAGGCGCGGGCCATCATCGACGGCAGCACCAGCTTGGTGAGCGCAAGCGGGCCGAAGACGTTGGTCTCGAACAGTTCGCGATAGACCGGCATCACGGTGTCGGCGACGAGGCCGCGATGGGCGAGGCCGGCATTGTTCACCAGGACGTCGATATGGCCGAAGCGGTCGAGGGCGCGCCCGGCCGCTTCGGCGAGCGAGTCGGGCCGGGCGAGATCGAGCGGCAGCGCCATCGTCTCGCCGTCGCCCCGGCCATGGCGGTCCGCGGCGACGCGGGCGAGCGCGCCCTCGCGCCGGGCCGACAGGATCAGATGCGCGCCCTCGCCGTGGAACGCATGCGCGAGCGCCTCGCCGACGCCCGACGACGCCCCGGTAATCCAGACCACCTTGCCCGCGAACCGCATCCGCCATGAACCTCGCGGTTGGCGCAACGCGCGGCGGAGTATATCGTCCTTCCCCGCGCCGCCGCATTCCGGAAAAACGAACGATGGCCTCCGAGAAAGAGATTGGACGCATGGAGCGTGTCGAGCTCCGTGAACTCTGGGAGAACGAAGCCGGCGACTTCACGCCGTGGCTCGCAAGGGAGGACAACATCGTTCTGTTGGGCGACGCCATCGGGATCGACCTCGAGGTCGACGCGCAGGAGCAGGCGGTCGGGCCGTATCGAGCCGACATCCTGTGCAAGGACACCGCCAACGGTCAGTGGGTGTTGATCGAAAACCAGCTCGAGCGCACGGACCACCGGCATCTCGGGCAGCTGCTGACCTACGCTGCGGGCCTCAATGCCGTCACCCTCGTCTGGATCTCGCACGAATTCACCGACGAACACCGGGCCGCCCTCGATTGGTTAAACGAGAGAATTTCGGACGAAGTCAGATTCTTCGGAATCGAGATCGAACTTTGGCGCATCGGCGAATCGCCAATCGCACCGAAGTTCAACGTCGTGTCGAAGCCGAATAGTTGGACCAGACAGAAGACGCGGCGCCGATCATCGGGAAACCTCACAGAGAGACAGGTACTCCTATTCGAATACTGGCGGGAATTCAGAAAAGTCATGGAGGAACGCGGCGGAACGGTCAAACCAGCGAATCCGGCACCGAGCAATGAACGAAATTTTCCGCTCGGCAAGGCCGGTTTTTCCTTGTATGCGGCTGCTATCCCGAGCAAAGGCCGGATCGACGTCGGACTGGTCATCCTCGGATCCAACGCCAAGAGACGGTACAACGAGCTCGCCAGCGAAAAGGACGAAATCGAACGGGAAGCCGGTGAGCGATTCTCGTGGGAAGAGCGACCGGACAAAGTAGAATGCGTGGTAGCCCTCCGACGGGAGGATTGCGACCCTCGGGATCGAGAAAGTTGGCCGGAGCAGCACGACTGGCTCTACGAGAAGCTGCAACTCTTCCACGAGACGTTCGCGGCGCGCGTCAAGAAGCTCCGCTGAACGGGCGGGACTCGCGGCTCAGCCCGGCCGGTAGCGGATCACCCGCATCGGGGTCGGGTTGAAGGCGTTGCATTTGTTGCGTTCCTGGGGGCAGTTGGATAGGGCGACCAGGACGTCCATGTCGGCGGTGAAGTCGATATAGTCGCCCGCGCGCGAGGTCGGCAGCTCGATCGAGAAGCCGCCCTCGGGCGTGACCGGGCAGTTCATGAAGACGTTCATGTTGTAGGGGATCTGCTTCCAGCCGATGCCCCAGGGTTCGAGCGCCCTGGCGAAGTTGTCGCGGCAGTTGGGCGTATCCTCGACGCGGTAGCGATAGGCGTTGGTGAACCGGGAGCAGGCGCCGGCGATCATGTCGTGCGCGCCGCAGGTATCGGCGGTGATGGTCATGAGCTTCCCCGCCTCGTCGGAGAACAGCGTGTATCCCACGCCGGGGTAGATCCGACCGTTGAGCACCACCGTATTCTGCGGCGACAGCTTCTCTTCGGGCCGCGCCAGGTTGAAGCAGACGAAATCGGCGACTTGGCTCCCCTCCAGATCGACGATCCGGTACACCTCGCCCTGCCGCACCTCGCCCGCATGGAACCCTCTGGGCTCGATGACCTGGTCGTCGAGCACCACACCCGGCGTCGTCGCGAAGTCCGTGTTCATGGCGCGATCTCCTCCTTCAGGCGTCGCCACTTGGCGGGCGGGGTCGCGCAACATAGCCCGGGGCGCGCCCTCGGCGCGCGACCGCTTTGATCGACCTCGTCAAGGTTCCTGGATTCCCGCTTTCGAGCGTGTGAAGAAACCCTTGGCGTATCCGCCTCGAGCCAATGGCTTCCCTCGAACCGTCGTCACAGCCCCCCTCGTCATTCCCGCGAAAGCGGGAATCCAGGGCGGTCGCGCCGGGGCGGCGCCCGGCTATCTCCGGTGAGAAGGCTTTGTTCGACATGGATTCCCGCTTTCGCGGGAATGACGAATTGTTGGCGCATCCGCCTCGAGCCGAGGAAGGCCGTCGGCTCGAGGCGGATACGTAAGAAGGTAAATCTTTGCGAACAGAGGATTGTCCGACGGTGGCGGCGCGCCGGGTCACAGCTCGATGACCCCGAGGCTCACACTCACCCCCAGCTCGGCCTCGACCTCCTTGCGGTCGCGGCCGGGGGCGACGATCCCGATCCGGTAGGTCCCGCTGCCCTCGTCGAGCCGGTCGAACTTGAAGTCGCCGTAACAGTCGGTCACGGCTTGGTCCACGACCTGCGCGTCCTTGGACAGGGTGACGGCGGCGCCGGCGACGCAATCGATCACGCCGCCGGTCCGGGCGGCCACCGACCCGCCGATGAAGGCCTTGGCGTAGCGATACAGATTCTTGTAGTAGACGCGCGGCTTGGCGCCGTATTCCGGATGCAGGACCTCCAGCCCCTCGGCCTCGACCATGCGCTGCATCTCGGCGTCGTCGGCGCGGACGGCGCGCATCGCCCGCGGCGCGCAGACCTGGGCGCCGCGAGTCTCGGTCCAGCCGCGATCGATCAGATGGGCGTCGAAGTTCCAGTGCTGCGGCAGCTGCAGGTCCTCGTTCCACCAGATCGCGCCGTAGGGGCAGGCATCGACCAGCTGCTTCTGCCCCTTCGCCGCTTCGGGATCGATGACGACGATGCCGTCGTCGCGCTTGCGGACCGCGCCGTTTCGGGCGGCGGCGATGCAGGGCGCATCGTCGCAATGGTTGCACAGCGTCGGCAGGTAGGCCACGTCGACCATCGGCGCCTGGCCGCGCTCCTTGCGCCGGATGTCGATCCAACGATGGCCGTGCTTGGGCATCTCGGCGGCGTAGCCCGGCCAGGTATTGCCGACATATTCGTCCTGGCAGGCCAGCACGCACATGTTGCAGTTGGTGCACTCGGCGACGTCGACGACCAGATTCCACTTCGCCATCCGAGACCCCCGCCCCGCGCTATTCCGCCGCCGCGACGGCCTGCGCGCCGTCGGACGATCCGGCCGCCTCCAGCGCGGTCCCGCCGTCCCAGCGCTCGATCTCGACCAGCGCGGCGCTCGAGGCCATGGCGTGGGACTGGCGGATCTGGGTCCGCCGCGGGGTGAGCTGGTTGAGGCAGCCGCCGCGGTCCACCGACCGGCCGGGCTCGGCCATCGGCTGGTAGACCGCGCTCGATTCGTAGCCATGGACGACGCCCGGCGGCAGGCGTTCGGACACCAGCGCGGCGCAGACGACCGCGCCCCGATGGTTGTAGACCTTCACCAGATCGTCGGTGCGGATGTCGCGCGCCGCCGCGTCCTGACCGTTGATGCGGATGACCCAGTAATAATGCCCGTCGATGCGGACGCGATGGTCGCGAATGTCGTTGAGGAAGCTGTCCTTGCCGTCGCCCTGGGTGTGAAAGCTGAAGCGCGGGTGCGGCGTGATCATCTGTAGCGGGAACCGCGCGAACAGGTCGCCGGCGCGCGGCCCTTCGAAGGCGGGGCTGTATTTGACGATCGGCGGTCGTTCGGGATCGTCGGGGTCGAAGCGCAACAGGCTCTGGCACTCGAACTCGATCTTGCCCGATTGCGTCTGGAGCCCCTCGCCGAAGCGTTCGCCATAGTCCGACGGCAGGGGCATCGGCTCGGGCACGTCCTTCCTGCGGCCTTCGGCGAACCAGCGGAACGAGACCGGCGCGCGCAGCTCGGTCTTCTCCGCCGGGACGACGTAATAGCCCTTGCGGAGGAAGTCCTTCCACTTGATGACCGACGGCAGGTCCGAGGCGTCGAACTGGCGCTTGACCCAGTCGAGGTCGCTCATCCCCTCGGAGAACAGCAGCCCCAGCCCGAGCCGGCCCGCGAGCGCGTTGAAGATGTCGTAGTCGGACCGCGATTCGCCCAGCGGTTCGATGCATTTGTGCTGGAACACGATCACCCGGTGATTGAGCTGCTGCTGGCCGTGATGGGCGTAACCGCCGAGCCCCGCCCATTCGCTGACGTCGGTGCGCTCGAGGTTGGTGCAGGCGGGCAGAATCACGTCGGCGAACGCGGTCTCGCCCTCGCGCCAGATCGACTGATTGACGACGAATTCGAGCTTGGGCGAACGATACATCTGCACGTGACGGTTGGTGTCGCTCATGGTGCCGAAGATCGACCCGCCATACTTGTACAGCATGGCGATGCGGGCATGGCCCGGCTTGGGGTAGACGATCTTGTTGAACTGGGCCTCGATCGACTTGCCGTCCCAGGCATAGCCTTCCGCATGCCCGTCGAGCACGGCGTCGGGCAGCTTGAGCCGCGGGATCTTCTGGGTCGGGGTGTTCATGGTCGGAAGCTGGGGCATGCGCTGGTAGAGCGCCACCGCCATCGAGGTGTGCTCCAGGTCGCCCGACATGCCGCCGTCGGCGTAGCCGGGAAAGAAGAAGTTGAAGTCGACCGGCGTCCCCCATTGCAGATTGCCCATGTTGACGCCGGGCTTGCCCAGCCCCTGCATCGCGATCAGGCACACCATGACGCGGGCCCACTGGATGCCGGTGGCGTTGCGGCAAGCCCCGCCATGGCCGTTGCCCCAGCTGCCGGGCCCGAGATAGGTGCGCTTCGAAGCCCATTCGCGGGCGAGGGCGCGCACGTCCTGGGCCGGAACGCCGGTCTCGGGCTCTTGCCATTCGGGCGTCTTGGGCGCGCCGTCCTCGGCGCCCAGCAGGTACGCCTTCCACTTGTCGAAGCCGTGCGTGCAGGTCGCGACGTATTCCTTGTCGTAGCGGTCTTCGGCGATCCAGACATAGGCGATCGCCAGCGCCAGAGCCGGGTCCGTGGTCGGGCGCGGAGCGATCCACTTGCCGCCCAGGAACTGCGCGGTGTCGTTGAAATAGGGGTCGATATGGACGTGGGTGACCGGCAGCTGCTTGAGCCACTGGCGGCGGATGGTGCCCTCATAGGCCCCGTAGGCGCCGCTGGTGGCCTCGGGGTTGGCCGACCAGTGGACGATCATGTCGCAGTTGCGGAGGCAATCCTCCACGGTGCCGTACGTCTCGGACTGGCCGACCCGCAGCGAATAGCCCCAATGATGGATCGCCCCCCAATACCAGCCCTCCCAACTGTCCGGGTTGTGGTGGACCTCGGTATGGCCGATCAGGTTCATGAAGCGGAAGTTGGCGCTGAGGTAATAGCCGATATTGCCCCAGGTATGGTGCGAGCCGTGGCTGGAGGCGACCGCGCCCGGCCCGTGCTCGCGCTTCACCCGCTTGATCTCGCCGGCCACGACGTCGAGCGCCTCGTCCCAGCCGATGCGCTCGTAGCCCGACACGCCCCGGTTATGCGTGTTGCGTTCGCCGTCCGGGTCGAAATCGACCCGCTTCATCGGATGGAGCAGCCGATCGGGGGAATAGACCATCGACTTCCAGTTCATCCCGTGCGAAGCGAGCGACGTCCGGCGCGGCGGGGTGAAGGTCTTGCCGCGCGCCTCGATCGACCAGGGGCGGGCGTCGTCGTCGTCGAAGACGATCGGCGTGATGCGCAGGATCTTGCCGTCCTTGACGTAGACGAAGATCGGCCCGCCATTGGTCATGCTGGTGTAGCGGGTCGCCCCGTCGCCGCCATCGGCGCCGTAGGACCAGCCGACGGTCCGGGTCTGCATGATGGTCTGGGCGAACCAGTAATTGAGGTCGTCCGGCCCCTCGACGGTCAGGTTGAACCCCTTCTGCGCGTCGATCTGCTGCTGATAGTCGATCGGCGGCGTCAGCAGCCGCGCGCCCAGCCGGGCGTTCTTGAAGACGAGCGCTATGTCGGGCCGGGGATGGACGCCGCGCCGCGAAGAGATCCGCCCGTCCCGGAACGTGAAATGGCGTCCTTCCGAGTCGTCCGCGGTCTTGATCTGGGCGATGAGGTTCTTCTCGGCGAGCCGCGCCCGGAAGGCGGGATGCCGGCGCGCGGTATGCTTGAGGAGCTGCGCGAGCCCGAACAGGACGAAGGAGAATTTCATCGCGGCCTCGCCGTCGTCCTCATTTCGATTCCGCCGGCGGCGAATCCGCCCGCCGGCGGCGCAGCGCCGTCTCGATCGCGCCGACGATGCCGAGATAACCGGTGCAGCGGCAGAGATTGCCGCTGAGCTCGAGCCGGATCCGATCGCGGTCCGCATCGGGCAGGCGGGTGAGAACGTCGCGGGCGGTAATCAGCATGCCCGGGGTGCAGTAGCCGCATTGCAGCCCGTGCGCCTCGGAGAAGCAGCGCCGCAGGAGCGCCATCGCCTCGTCGTCGTCGAACCCCTCGATGGTGCGCACCTCCCTGCCGTCGCAGGCGACGGCGAAGGTGATGCAGGAACGCGCCGGCCGGCCGTCGAGCATCAGCGTGCAGGCGCCGCAGACGCCCTGTTCGCAGGTCAGATGCGTCCCGGTCAGCCCCTGGCGGTCGCGGACGAAATCGGCGAGCGACATGCGGGGTTCGACCTCGGCGGCCAGACGTTCGCCGTTGAGGGTGAGCGCAATCGCGGTCATGACGCGATCGCCTGACGGGCGGCGCGAACGACGCTCGCCGCGTGAAGCCGCCGCTGGAACCGGTCGACGCCAGGAAGCGCGTCGATCTCGGCGGCGACCGCCTCGCGAAGCTCCGCTTCGGCGCCATCGGTCCAGGCCTCGATCCCGGCGACCGCAGCCGCGGCGCCGGCCAGCAGCCGCGGCGGCGCGCTCGGGCCGGCGATGGCGACGCGGCGCACCCCCCGCGCCTCGTCGGCGACCACGACGGCGATGGCGTCGGCGAATTTGCCCGGTTTGCGGCAGAGCTTGACCTGGCCCCAGCGGGCGTCCGGCGACAACCGCGGGATACGGAGGCTCACCAGGATCTCGTCGGGCGCGAGACTGGTGGTGAGCACGTCCTCGATCAGATCGGCGACCGGCAGCTCGCGCGCGCCGCCCGACCCCTCGATCGCCGCCCTGGCGCCGAGCGCCATCATCACCGGCGCCCAATCGCCGGCGGGGTCGGCATGGGCCAGACTGCCGCCTACCGTGCCCTGGTTGCGAACCGCGCGGTAGGAGATGCGGCCCGCCACCGCAGACAACAGCCCGCCGGCCACGTCCGGGACCTCGCCGTCCTCGACGGCGCTGTGGGTCACCGCGGCGCCGAGCGTGAGCCCCTCGTCGTCCTCCCGGACGCGCGTGAGCTCGGCCAGACGCGACACGTCGATCAGCAGCCCCGGCCGGGCGAGACGCAGGTTGAGCATCGGCCCGAGCGACTGGCCGCCCGCCAGCAGCTTGGCGTCGTCGCCGACGTCGGCCAGCAGCGCCAGCGCGTCCGCCAAGCCGTCGGGCCGCCGGTAGTCGAAGGCGGGAGGCTTCATTCGGCGGCCGCCTCGATCGCCGCGACGAGCCGCCGGGGCGAGATCGGCGTCTCGGCGATCTCGGCCCCGAGCGGGCGCAGCGCATCGTTGACCGCATTGGCGATCGCCGCCGGCGGGGCGATCGCGCCGCCCTCGCCCATCCCTTTGATGCCGAACTCGGTCCAGGGCGACGGGCTGGTCATGTGCGCGAGCTTGATGTCGGGCACCTCGGTGGCGCTGGGAATCGTGTAGTCGGCGAGCGTCGCGTTGAGCGGTTGGCCGTTGGCGTCGAACGCGGCTTCCTCGTAGAGCGCGGTGCCGATGCCCTGGACGGTGCCGCCCAGAACCTGGCCATCCACGATCATCGGGTTGACCCGCCGGCCGCAATCCTCGACGACGCCGTAGTCGAGCAGCTCGACGACGCCGGTCTCGGGATCGACCGCCACCACGGCGGCGTGCGTCGCATAGGAAAACGCGCCCGAGTCGGGCTCCGGCCGATAGCCCCGGGTCACGGTCAGCCCGTCGCGGTCGACCTCGGGCGGGAGCTCCTCGGGATGCGCATACCATGCCCTGCCCACCGCCTCGAACCCCACGTCGCCGCCCGGCCCGGCGACCCGGGCGCCGCCCACCGCGACCTCCGCCACGTCGCATTGCAGCAGATGCGCGCCGATCGCGGCGATGCGGTCGCGGAGAACCCGGCAGGAGGTCGCGACCGCGCCGCCCGCCATGACGATGCTGCGCGAGGCGTAGGTCCCGGTCCCGTAGGGCGAGACCGCGGTATCGCCGTAGCGCACCGACACGCGAGCCGGGTCGACGCCGAGGATCTCGTTGGCGATCTGGGCCAGCGTCGTCTGCAAGCCTTGCCCGTGCGAATGGACGGCGACTTCGAGCACCAGGTCGCCGTCCGGCGTGAGCCGGGCCGTCGCCATCTCGTAGCCGGGGACCAGCTCGACGCCCCATTTGGACAGCACCGACGTGCCGTGCGCGGTTTGCTCGGTGTAGCAGCTGAAGCCGACGCCGATCAGCCGACCGTCGGGCTCGGGCGTCCGCTGGCGCGCGCGCACCGCGTCGAGGTCGATCAGGGCCGTCGCCTTGCGCACGCTTTCGGGATAGTCGCCGCTGTCGTAGAGCTTGTTGGTGATCGTCGTATAGGGCATCTGCTCCGGGCGGACCATGTTGTCGATCCGCACGTCGGAGGGCTCGCGGCCGACGGCGCGGGCCACCGCGTCGATCAGCAGCTCCTCGGCGAAGCAGACGCCCGGCCGGGCGACGCCGCGATAGACGACGATGGGCGGCTTGTTGGTGGCCACCGTGTACAGCGTGGCCCGCAAGTGCCGGATGTCGTAGGCCGCGGTCAAGATGCCGGCGGCCTGCGCCGCCTCGACGGCCGACGTCCAGGGCCAGACCGAATAGGCCCCCGCGTCCACGGTGATGTCGCAGTCGATGCCCAGTATCTTGCCGCGCTCGTCGACATGGGCGGTGATGCGGTAGCGATGCTCGCGGCAGTTGGCGTCGGCGGTCAGATGCTCGAGATTGTCCTCGATCCAGCGGATCGGACGCCGAAGCCGCATACACAGCCAGGCGACGGCGACGCATTCGGGCTCGACGTAGATTTTGAGGCCGAACCCGCCGCCCACGTCGGGCGCGATCACGCGCACGCGGCGCTGGTCGAGACCGAGCGCCTGGGCCAGGCCGACGCCGATGACGTGCGGCATCTGGTTGGAGTTGTAGACCACCAGCTCGTCCAGCCGGTCGTCGAAATGGGCCAGCGTCGCGCGCGCCTCCATCGGCATGTGCGCCTGGCGCGAGATGCGGAACCGCCGGGTCACGGCATGGGCCGCCTGCTTGGCCGCGGCCTCGATGTCGCCGGCGACGTTCACCCCCTGGTGGACGACGTTGTCGGGCCAGTGGTCGTGGACGCGGGGCGCGCCGGGCTCGCGCGCCTCGAGGGATTCGACCGCGGGCGCGAGCTCCTCGAGATCGAGCTCGATCGCTTCGATCAGGTCCTCGGCTTCGGCGCGGCTGGCGGCGACCGCGACGGCGACCGGCTCGCCCACGTAACGGACCTTGCCGGCGGCGAGGATCGGCTGGTCGGAGGCCTTGAACCCGGTCAGCGACGCGACGGCGCGGATCGGGTTGACGCCGGTCAGGTCGGCGGCGGTAAAGACCCGGTCCCGCAGCTCCTCCGGCGCGCGGATCGAGCGGATGCGGGCATGGGCCGCGGGACTCCGCAGGAACGCCGCGCTCCACGTGCGGGGCAGCGTCACGTCGCCGACGTACTGGCCGCGCCCGTGGAGGAACCGGTCGTCCTCGTTACGGAGGATGCGCGCCCCGATCCCGCGTTCGCTCATGGCGTCTCCTCCCGGCCGCGCCCGATGTTAACCGTTCCGCCGGGGCGCGACAACGGGCGCGGGACGCCGACGGCGCTCCAGTTCCTGCTTATCCGCAAAATTCATCCACGGCGAGAAGGCTTCGTCCGAAATGGATTCCCGCTTTCGAGTTTGTGAAGAAACCCCGCCATGTCCGCGTAGGCGTCGGTTCAGACAAGGGGGCCCGTGACGACGGCCCGAGGGAGGCCGGCGGCCGAGGCGGATACGCCCAAGGACTCGTCCCTTCCCGCCATGGATTCCCGCTTTCGCGGGAATGACGAATTGTTGGCGTATCCGCCTCCCCCCCCCCCCTCCGTCATTCCCGCGAAAGCGGGAATCCATATTCGTATCCCGTTTCCTGCCTCCGTGGAGACGAGGGGGCCGTGACACTGGCCCCAGGAAGACCATCGGCTCGAGGCGGATACGGACGAATCGTCGGCGTATCCGCCGCGAGCCGATGGCCTTCCTCGGACCGTCGCCCCAGGCCGGTTTTTCGGAGCCACGCAATACAATCTCGGATTGCAGGAAGTTCGCCTCGGATTCCGGACCATGCCGGCCGGCGGCCGGGCGGGGCCGTGGGCGCGCCCGAGGCCGCGGCGTCGACGAAAAATCGCAGTATCGTTGTATTCCAATGGGTTACGACGAAAAAGCAGGGAAAAAGCAGGGCGAAAACCGGCCGAAACCGGGGCCAAACCAGGCGAAAACCAGGGGCGATTCGCGCTCCGAAACCACTTGCCGGCGGGCCGAGGCATCCGGGCCGCCTTGCCTTTCCCGGTTCCGGGCCGGTGGGGCGGGGCGGCATATGCGACGTCGCTCACACGATCTATGGTTGCAGGGAAGCAGCTCATGGGAAACTCCCTTCCGGGCGACGAAGAACCCTGCGGGGCGGGCCGCAGGGCTTCGGTCGCGTTCGTATTGTCGATTGTGGAGGAACTCTAACACAGACGATCCAAAATGTCAAGCGAAAAATTCGCTCTGCGTATCCAGGAATGGATTCCCGCTTTCGCGGGAATGACGAGGGGGACTGCGATGACGGTCCGAAGGAGGCCATCGGCTCGAGGCGGATGCGCCGGACTTCTTCACAAACTCGCGCGCGCCGTCCTCATCTAGGCTCAGGACCTATAACGTGGGTTGTATGGGGATGCGGGATGTGATTCAACCCTACCAGATATAGGGGGAGCATCATGTCCGACCACCATTTCTGGCTATCCGACGCCCAATTCGCCCGCCTCAAGCCGCTGTTGCCCAACAAGGTCCGGGGCGTCCCCCGGGTCGACGACCGGCGCGTCATTTCCGGCATCGTCCACGTCATCCGCAACGGGCTGAGATGGCGCGACGCCCCGACCGAGTACGGCCCGCACAAGACCCTCTACAATCGCTTCGTGCGGTGGAGCGAAGCTGGCGTCTTCAACCGCATCTTCGAGGCCCTGGCGGCAGAGAGCCGGGCTACGGGCATGGTGATGATCGACACCACCCATCTGAAGGCCCACCGCACCGCAGCCAGCCTGCTCAAAAGGGGGTTCTTCACCGCTGCATCGGGCGAACCAGAGGCGGTCTGAACTCCAAGCTGCACGCCGTCTGCGATGGTGACGGCAAGCCCTTGGTTCTGCGGCTGACCGCAGGACAGGTCAGCGACTACCGGGGAGCCGACGCCATGCTCGACGACCTCCCGGACACCGATACTCTGATCGCCGACAAGGGCTACGACAGCGACCGCTTCCGCCAAGCCCTGGCCGAGCGGCGCATCGAGGCGTGCATTCCGGGCCGCTCCAACCGCAAGACGCCCGTCGCCTTCGATGCCGAACTCTACAAGCGGCGCAACCGCATCGAGCGCTTGTTCGGCCGGCTCAAGGACTGGCGACGCATCGCAACGCGATACGACCGATGCGCTCACACCTTCTTGAGCGCCATCTGCATCGCCGCTATCCTCATCTTCTGGATATGAGTCCTGAGCCTAGGCTCAGGACCTATAACGGGGGTTGTAACAGCAGGGGTTGTATAGGGGTGCGGGATATGATTCAAGCTTCCCAGATATAGGGGGAGCGTCATGTCCGACCACCATTTACCGCATCAAGCGCATGTTCGGCCGGCTCACAGAGCGGGCGCGCGTCGCGACGGGAGGGCGGGATGAACAAGGACCTCAGGACGTTCCTCGCCGAGATGCGCCAGTTGGGACCCGACTATTTCGTCACCGTGTCGAAACCGATCGACACGGTCCACGAGCCCTGCGTGATCCAGCAGAAGCTCGCGGCGGAGAACCGCTATCCGGTGATCCGGTTCGACGACGTGAAGGGCTCGGACCTGCCGTTGGTGACCAACCTGTTCGGCAGCTACGAACTGCTGGGGCTGGCGCTGGGGATCGACCCGGGCGAGCCGAAGAGCGCCATCCTGGAGCGGTTTCGCGAGCGGGTGGGCGCGCCGCGCCCGGTCCGGGCCGTCTCCCGCGAGGAGGCGCCGGTCAAGCAGGTCGTCCTCGGGGCCCAGGAGGTCGATCTCGGCGACCTGCCGATCGTCAAGCACGCGGTGAAGAATTCGGGCAAATACATCTCCGTCGGCTGCCTGGTCGTCCGCGATCCCGACACCGGCGTGCTCAACGCCGGCATTTACCGCCACGAGGTCAAGGGCCGGAACGAAATCGCCTGCATGTTCAACCCGGCGCATCACGCCGGCTACATCTATCGCAAGCACAAGGAAATGAACAAGCCGATGGAGGCGGTGTTGTTCATCGGCCATCACCCGGCGGCGGTGCTGGGCGCGCTCGCGCACGGCTCGATCGACGCCGACGAGTACGAGATCATGGGCGCGCTCATGGACGAGCCGCTGGAGGTCGTCGCCGGGGAGACCGTCGACATTCCGGTCCCGGCCTGCGCCGAGATCGCCATCGAAGGGATTCTCGATCCCGGGATCGAGACGTCGGACGGCCCGTTCTCCGAATACACCGGCTATTACGGGCCGGCCAAGGACCCGGTGGGGTTGATGCGGATCACCGGCGTCACCATGCGCGCGGACGCGGTCTATCACGACCTCGATCCGTCGCATCGCGAGCACAACCTGTCGGGGGTCCTGCCGCATGAGAGTTCGCTCTATGACGGCGTGAAGAACCTGGTGCCATCGGTCACCGGGGTATATCTGCCGCCGTCCGGCTGCTGCACGCTGTCGGCCTACGTCAAGATCAGGAAGCGGGTGCCGGGCGAGGGCAAGTCGGCGGGTCTCGCCGCCATCGGCGCGCTGCCCAACCTCAAGATCGCCGTCGTCGTGGACGACGACATCGACATCTATGACGAGGCGCAGGTGCTGTGGGCGATCGCGACCTGTTTCCAGGCGGATCGGGACCTCGCGGTCGTCCCCAACGCGATGGGCGCCCATCTCGACCCGTCGGCCTATGGCGAGGTGCGCGCCCAACCGGGGCCGATGCAGAGCAAGATGGTGATCGACGCGACGCGCCCCGCGAACCTCCCCTTCGCCGAGCGGATCGTCCCGCCGGCGGAGCTGTGGGAGCGGATCAGGCTGGAGGACGTGATCGAGGAAGGTTAGCGCCCGCGGCGCGACCGGACCGTCCAGACAATCGAGGGAGCGCGGACCCGATGGAGAAGCAACGATTCGACCCGCCGGGCGTCTACAAGCACCCCGCCTTCACGCGGGTCGTCACCGCCAAGGGACCGATGAAGATCGTCCTCGTCGCCGGACAGACGCCGTCCGACGAGAACTACGTCTGCGTCGCCCCGGGCGACCTGCGCGGCCAATATCGCAAAGTGATGGAGAATCTGGAGATCCAGCTCCAGGCCGCCGGGGCGGATTGGGACGACGTCGTCTACAAGCGGATCTTCGTACTGGACGTCGACGAATATCTGGAAGTCACGCGCGACCCGGCGACGCCGGTCTTCGGCGACCCGGAGAAGCCGCCGCCATCCACCCTGGTCGGCGTCACCCGGCTGTCCGACCCGGCCTTCCTGATCGAGATCGACCTGATGGCCATCACCGGGGAATAGAACCGGGCGCGGGGACGGCCGGGACGTTCGCGACGTTCCCGGGGCCCGCATCCGGATAGCGAACCCGCGTGCCGCCCAGGCCGCAATAGCCGCCCGGCGCCTTGGCCAAGTATTGCTGGTGATAGTCTTCGGCGTAATAGAAGGGAGGCGCGTCGAGGATTTCGGTGGTGATGGCGCCGTAGCCGGCATCCGACAACGCGGTCTGGAAAGTTGTCCGGGACGCCTCGGCGAGATCCCGCTGCGTTGCGTCGTAGACATAGATGCCGGAGCGGTATTGCGTGCCGACGTCGTTCCCCTGGCGCATCCCCTGGGTCGGGTCGTGGCTCTGCCAGAACGTCCGCAACAGCTCCGCATAGCCGATTTCGCCCGGGTCGAACACTACCCGCACGACCTCGTTATGCCCGGTCATGCCGCTGCAGACTTCCTCGTATCGGGGGTTGGGCGTGGCGCCGCCGGCATAGCCCACGGCCGTGGCATGAACGCCCGCAACCTGCCAGAAGCAGCGTTCGGCGCCCCAGAAGCACCCCATGCCGAACATCGCCATCTCCAGATGGTCCGGGAAGGGCGGCGCGATCGGGCGGCCGGTGACGAAATGCGTCGCCGATACGGCGATCGGCTCCTGCCGGCCGGGCAGGGCCTGGTCGGGCGACGGTATCGCGAGCTTGTGCTTCGGTGCGAACCACATGGCGGCCTCCGGCGTTCCTCGGTGTCCCGTGTGGAATGTTGCGCGTTCCGGCCCGGCGGCGCAAGCGGCTACGGAGGCAGGCTCCCGAGCGCCCGGGCGAGGGCGCAGAAAGCGGCCACGTCGAGTTCTTCCGCGCGCGCCGTCGCGTCGATGCCGCACGACTCGAGCAGCCGCCGTGGATCCGGCGCCACCGTCTTGAGCGAAGATCGCAGCATCTTGCGCCGCTGCCCGAACGCGGCCGCGGTCACCCGTTCGAGATCGGCCATGCGGGCCGGCGCAGCCGGCTCGGCGCGGGGCGTGAGCCGGACCAGCGTCGAGGTGACCTTCGGCGGCGGCGCGAAGGCGCGCGGCGAGACGTCGAACAGCCGCTCGACACGGCACAGCCATTGGACGATCACGGACAGGCGGCCATAGGCGGGCGAACGGCTCGGCGCGGCCAGCCGTCGGGCGACCTCCTTCTGAAACATCAGCGTCAGGTCGACGAAGTCGCCGACTTGGCCAAGCCACCGGATCAGCAGCGGCGTGGCGGCGTTGAACGGCAGGTTGGCGACGATCTTCGGCGCCACGCGACCTTGGGTTCCGGCATGGGCCCGGGCGAGGGCCGCCGCATCGACATTGCGGGCGTCGGCGGCCAGCAAGGTCAAGCGGCCGGGGTGCGCCAGCCGGAGTTCCTGCAGCGCGTCGACACAGCGCGGGTCGCGCTCGACCGCGATCACATGGCGCGCCTCGGTCTCCAGCAGCGCCCGCGTCAGGCCGCCCGGCCCGGGCCCGACCTCGACGACGACCGCATCCCGCATCGGTCCGGCGGCGCGCGCGATGCGCCGGGTCAGGTTGAGGTCGAGGAGGAAGTTCTGTCCGAGCGACCGCCGCGGCGCAAGACCGTGCCGCGCGACGACCTCGCGCAGCGGCGGGAGCGACTCAGGCGGCGGTCCGGAAGCGCGCACGGTTGCGGGCCATCTCGCCGGCCAGGCGCAAGGCCGCCATCAGGCTCGCGGGGTCGGCGCGCCCGGCACCGGCGATGTCCAGAGCGGTGCCGTGGTCGGGCGACGTGCGGACGAAGGGCAGGCCCAGCGTCACGTTCACGCCGCCGCCGAAGTCGAGGGTCTTGAGCGGGATCAGGGCCTGGTCGTGATACATGCAGATCACGGCGTCGTAGCGTTCGCGCGCGGCGGCGTGAAACAGCGTGTCCGCGGGCAGCGGACCGACCACGGGCAGGCCCTCGCGGCGGAGGCGCTCGACCGCGGGCGCGATGACGCGGGCCTCTTCCCGGCCGAGATGTCCGTCTTCCCCCGCATGCGGGTTCAGCCCGGCGACGGCGACCACGGGCGCGGCGCAGGCGAAATCGGCCCGCAAGGACGCGACCGTAAGCCGCGCGCAATGGACGATCCCGTCGGCGTCGAGGGCCGCGATCGCGTCCGCCAGCGCCAGATGGACGGTCACCGGGACCACGCGGAGCGCGGCGGAGGCCAGCAGCATGACCGGCCGCGCGTCGGTCCCGGCGAGCGCGCCCAGATACTCGGTATGTCCGGGATAGCGGAATCCCGCCTCGTAGAGGACCGCCTTGTTGACCGGGTTGGTCACCAGGGCGGCGGCGCGCCCGCCCTCCACCAGGGCGACGGCCTTCGCGATCGCTTCGAGGACAGCCGGGGCCGTCCTCGGATGCGGAGCGCCCGGGACCGCCTCGGCGGGCAGCGGAACCGGCAGGACCGGCAGCGCGGCGTCGAACGCATCGAGCGCATCCTCCGGCGCCTCGATCGCCCGGATCGCGACATCGGCGCCGATGCGCCGAGCCAGCCGGGACAGGCGGTCGGGATCGTCGAGGACGAAGAACGCGGGCGCGCCGCCGGCGCGGCGCAGCCACGCCAGCAGCGCGATCTCGCCGCCGATCCCGGCGGGCTCGCCCATCGTAAGCGCCAGCGGAAGGGCGTCGTCTCGCCCGCTCATACCCGGATATCGACGACCGCAGCGTTGCGCAGATCCCGCAGATAGCGGCGGGCCAGCAGGTTCAGCCGTCGTTCCATCAACCGGTTGCCGATCTCCTCCCTGCCGGGGAGGCGTATGTCCGGTTCGCGCCGCTCGCACGCCACGAGGATCAGCACGCCGTCGGGCGTCCGCAGCGGACGGCTGGCGCGGCCCGCCTCCAGATCCTCGACCGCGGCGCGGACGCCGGGCGCGAGTTCGGACAGCGCGAACGTCTCGAGGCTCGACAGGCGCCCGCCGCCCGCCCCGTCGACCAGACCGCCGAGGCCGTCGCAACCGGATATCGAATCGGCGAGCGTCCCCGCCCGATCGACCAATGCCTTGGCCCCGGCCTCGCCCGCGCCCGCGGGCAGCGGTAGGAGAATCCGCCGCAAGCCGAGCTGGATCCGGCCCGGATCGGCGACCCCGATCCGCCGCCGGTCGCGCAACAGCAGGATTCGGTAGCCGGAATCCGTGCGGACCGGCCCGACGACGGCCCCGGCGTCGCGGACGGACAAGAGATCGGCCAGGCGTTCGCCGAGATCGTCGGCGGGAAGCCAGCCCAGATCGCCGCCCACCGCGGCGGTGGCGCTCTGCGAGAACTGGCGAGCAAGGACGTCGAACCGCGCGCCCGTCCGAATCTGTCCGACGAGCCGGGCCGCGGTTTGCCGGACGGCGGCTTCCCTGGCCGGCGAATCGACCGTCAGAAAAATCTCCGCCAGTCGGAACTCGGTCCGGCCCCGGCTGGATTCGATCTCGGCGAGAAGCTCGTCGATCTCCTCGTCGCCGATGGAGACGGCGGCCCCGAACCTGCGCCGGATCAGCTTCGACCAGACGATCCCGGCCCTGATCTGGTCCATCGCCGTCCGCCTGTCGATGCCCCGGGCCTGGAGGAACGCCTCGAACCGGCCCGCCGGCAGATCGTTGCTCTTCTCGATCGCCGCGACCGCGCCGGCGATGTCGCGCGGGCCGGCCGATACGTTCCGGCGTCCGGCCTCCTGCAGCTGGAGCCGCTCATCGATCAGCGTCCGCAGGACCTCGGGAACCAGCCGCCGGCGCGCGTCCGGGTCGTCGGCGATTCGGCCGAGAATCATGACCATGCGAAGCCTGGCGTCGAGGTCGTAGACCGAGATCACCTCATTGTTGACGATCGCGGCGATGCGCTGCTGCTGGCTGAAAGCGGGCGGCGATGCGGCGATGGCCAGCAACGCGGCCGGCAGCAGGAGCGACCATCGGAACCTGCCGGGACGCCGCGTCGCCGCCGGGCAGACGCGCCGGGGCGGCGTCACAGGACCATCCCCCCCGTCGAAGCGGCGCCGACATCGATCGCGCCCAGGGTCTTCAACACGAGACGGACCGATATCCTGTCGGTGGGCTCGAGGTCCCGGTCGCGGGTGAAGGATCGACTGTAGCGCAGCACGATGCTGAAACACTCATCCTCATAGGCGGCGTGGACGCCGTAGCCGAGCACCCCGCCGCCGTCGGTGAAGTCATAGCGCATCGATCCGCCGACGCGCCAGTGTTCGGCCGGCTGCGACGCGACTCCGACCAGGATCTCCTCGCGTTCGCCCGGGTCGCCCGCCTGGCCGGTCGGGGCGACGGAGGTATAGGTCGACCGCAGTCGAATCTTCGGCGGCCCGGCAGCGACGCCGACCTCGTGGCGGCGCGGGTCGAATCCGTCGTTGTCGATGCGGAAGCGGTAGAGCGCATCCAGCACATTCCCGAACGACGCATCGACGCGGCCGACGAAATCCGAAAACCGGCCTTCCAGACCGACGCCGGCGGGAACGTCGCCGCCATCCCCGGCCCGGTAGCTCTGGCCGAGGAAGACCGACGCCCGGTTCGCGCCTCGCGCGCCGGCGATGGCGGTCTTGACGCCGTAATAGCCGCGCATCCCGCTCTCCACCCGGTCCAGGCCGGAGAAGCGGTTGACGTCGAAGACGTTGGTGTCGTCGAACTCGGCGTCCAGGCTGTCCTCGTTGGGGATCCTGTCCGGGTTGTCGATCTCGGGGGCCAGGACGATGCCGGCGACGGGCTCGACGAGCTGAGTCAGGGTCCCGCCGCGGCGCGCCAGCGGATACCTCCAGCCCAGCCCGATCTGCGGCAGGACGCGCCCGGTCAAGCCGGAGAAGGAGCCGGCTGCGGGGTCCGGCATCCGGACGTCCTCGACCGCGTAGCCGTCCGCCTGCAGAGTGGCGAAAAGAGCGTAGGCATGCCCGGAACGGGTGGTGTGAGGGCGTCGCCAGCCGGCCGTGAGCGACAGCCGGTGGCTGTCGGTCCCCTCCGTGCGGGTCAGAAGGCGGAGGTTTCCGTCGAGGCGGAACCGGCCGCCCCAGGCGTCGGGTTCGCCGGTGACGTGATAGTCCAGCTCGGGGTGGACGATCGGGATGCGGCCGGCCTCGTCCGCGGCGCGGAGTCCCTGGAAATAATACAGGTTCGCCGCGGCATAGCTTCGTTTCCAGAAGCCCTCGGCGAACAGGCGACTGGTCAGCGTGCGTTCGGCATCGAAACCGTAGCGTTTGAGATAGGTGTCGTCGCTCGTCAAAGACAAATCGGCGCCGGTCCGCCAGCGGTCGTCGACGTCGTATCGGACCTCGGCATCGACATGCCCGCGGAAATCGCGCGATCCGTCCTCGACGGTCCCGCGCGTGGCGCTTCCCGTCCCCTGGAGCCGCCCGCCGACGAAGCGGTTGCGGTATTCGCCGGTGAGGACCACGCCCTCCTCGGTCGTGACGATCGGCTCGAACGTCGCGTCCTCGGTCGGGGACACGCTGTAGTAAATCGGAAGATGGGTGAGAAAGCCGAGCTCGGAATCGTTGCCGAAATGCGGCGGCAGAAGTCCCGACCGCCGTTCGACGGACGGGTCGGGGTGGCCGAGGAAGGGCGTGTAGAGCACGGGAACGCCGAACATCTCCAACACGGCGTCGGTGTATTCGACCTGTCGCCGGGCGCGGTCGTGGACCGCCTTCCGGGCCTTGACCCGCCATGGCAGCGGACGCCGCGGCGATTCCTTGCAGGGCCGACAGCGCGAATAGACGGCGTTCCGCATCTCGGTCGCCTCGCCGGCGATCCGGCGTCCGCCGACCGCGGCGATCCTGGCGTCGTCGTCCAGCCGGATGCGGAGCTTCTCGACGGCGCCGTTCTTCAGGTCTCCGGTCAACCGGGCGGCATCCGCGAACAGGACATCGCCGCCGGGCTCGAGCAGGCTGACCCGTCCGGTCGCGGTGACGACATCCGCCCGCTCGTCGTAGACCACCCGGTCGGCGAGGAGGACGCGACCACCCTGCGCGATCTCGACCTCGCCTTCGGCGACGATCTCGCCTCGCTCCCGGTCGTAGCGAACCGCATCGGCCTCCAGCAGCACGGGCTGCGCGGCGGGCGTCTGGGCGGAGGCGGGGGCGGGGGCCACGACATGCGCCAGCGCGCAGACCAGCCAGACGGCGAGGAGACCAAGCCGCATCCGCTACCCGTCTTCCAGGTGGAACACCAGCGCGGATCCGACGAGGCCGCAGATCGCGGCAGGCGTCCAGGCGGCGACGACGACCGGCAGCCGTTCCGAGACGGCGAGGGCCGAGACGATATCGGACGAGAAATGGATCAGGAAGCCGGCGGCGACGCCGGCGGCGATCAGGATCGCCGCGCCGCGGGCGCGGGCGGGGCGCAACGCGAAAGCGGCGGCCAGCAGAACCATCGCGCAGAGCAGGAACGGAGTCGCCAGCTGCGTATGCCAAGCCAGCAAATGCCGGCCCGCCGGGAGCCCCGCCCTGGCGAGAACGTCGATGAACGCGGGCAGGGCCCAGAACGATACGGTATCGGCCGGGGCGAAGCTGTCGAGGACGTTGTCAAGGGTCAGATCGGTCGGGATGCCGTAATGCTCGACGGTCCGCGGCCGCTCGCGCGGACCGGTGATCCGGGCGTCGTCCAGCACCCAGAAACCGGGATGGAGGCGCGCCGCCGGGGCGTCGATGCGGCGGACGAACCGGTCGGCCCCCCGCAGCAGGAATACGGTCACGCGGCGGAGCGTCAGGTCGGGCGACGAGACCTCCCGCGCGTGGAGGATGAAATGCCCGCCGTCGGTGTTCTGTCGCAGCCAGAGCCCTGCATCAGACAGCGCGACGAGGCTCGGCCTGTCCGCCAGATAGGCCGCTTCGAGCCGCTCATAGCGTAGCTGCATCGCCGCGGCGACGGGGTTGAAGACGGCGACCTTGAAAACCCCCACCGCCGCGGCGAGGCCGAACGCCGGCAGCAGGATCTGCCAAGCCGAAACGCCGGACGACCGCGCGGCCACCAGCTCGAAATGCCGGTTGAGCCGCCAGAACGCGACGATGGCGCCGATGAGGACAGCGTAGGGGAGGACTTTCGCCACCAGGTTCGGCAGCCGCATGACGGCCATGCCGAGCAGAATCTCAATCGTCACGGCGTCGCGATCGGCGCTCCGCCGAAGCAGTTCCAGCGAATCGAACAGGAAGATCACCGCCGTCAGCGCCAGCAGGACGCAGCCCAGCCAGAACAGGCTTTGCCGGACGAGATAGACGGCCAGCGTGCGCGAGACGATCATGCCGGCTCGCCGTCCCGGACATGCGCGCCCGTCCGGACGGGACGCCGCCCCCCGGCGGTCCCCCACAGCACGTAGCCGCAAAGCGCGACCGGGACCAGCGAGGCGAGATAGATCAGCGCCGCCGCGTCCGGCGCCCGTTCGCCGAGGCTCTTGGACCCGAGGACCGCCGCCTGTATCGCCGCCGCGCAGACCACCGCCCCGGCCACCCGCTTGACGTGGCCGCGCCGGTCGGCCTCGCCGGCCAACAGGCAGGTCAGCGCGACGACGACGAGAGCCAGAGCCATGAGCGGCGAGGCGAGCCGGTAATGCCCCTCCATCCGCAACGCGGCGCGAAGCCCGGCATCGGACTCGCCGGAGGCAGCGAACAGTTCGCGCAGGCCGCGTTCGCGCGGCTTGCGCTGGCGGACGGAATCGGGGCGGATGCGGTCCCGCAGCTCGAAGCGATAGCGGTCGAAATAGAGGAGGGACAGCCGTCGTTCCTCGTCGACCTCCTGGCGGCTGCCGTTCCACAGGATCAAATGCGGCCCGTCGTCGCCGGCGCGCATGACGCCCCGTTCGGCCATCATCGTCACCGGCCGGTCGCGGACGCGGGCGTCGTGCACCATGATGCCCTGGAGTTCCCCGTCCGGCGTGCGGCTGCGGACGTGGACGGTGATGCCGTCTACGACCGTGTTGAAGACGCCTTCCTGCAGCAGCACCGCGGCATAGGAATTCCGCAGGGTCGATTGGAGGTCCTTGAATTCGCGGAACGACGCGGGGATGGCGTAGAGGCTCAGCGCATAGCCCAGCGCCGTGACCGCCCCGGCCAGTACGAGAGCCGGCCGCGCGAGCGCGATCTCGCTCCGTCCGGCCGCGCGCATGATCACCAGCTCGCTGTCCGACATCATCCGCTGATAGGTGATCAGCACCGCGATCAACAGGGCGATCGGCAGGATCAGCGCGACATGCGTCGGCAGCAGCAGCATCGTCAGATACAGGAACATGGCCGTAGACAGACCCTGGTTGACGATCATCTCGACGAAGCGAAGCGATTGCGTCAGCCAGACGATGCAGGTGAGGCAGAGGGCGGCGGCGGCGGTCCACCAGAAGAGCTGGCGGAGGATGTATCGATCCATCCGGTTCACGCGGCCCACTATACCCGCATTTCTCACCCTGGGCATGGTCTGGGGGAGAAATGCGGGCTAGAGTGCGCATGTCGTCGGCAGGCGGGAGGAAGAGAATGAAGATCGTGTTCGCGGCGACCCCGTCGCCGCGCCGCGGCCGCGCGCTGGTCGCCGGCGTGTCGGCGGGCGGCAAGCTCGGCGAGACCGCGCAGCGCCTGGACGCCGCCACCGGAGGCGCGGTCGGCCGCGCGATCGAGGCCAGCCGCTTCGACGGCAAGCGCAACGAAGCGCTCGAGATCGTGGCCCCGGCCGGGCTCGAGGCGAGCCGCGTGCTGCTGGTCGGGCTGGGCGATCCGAACTCGTTCGACGAACGCGCCGCGCAGGCGCTGGGCGGCGCCGTCGTCGCCCGGCTGTCCAAATCGGGCGACAAGGACGCCATCGTGGCGGTAGACGACATCGACGGAGCGCCGCTCGCCCCCGCCGGGATCGCCGCCAATCTGGGTTATGGCGGCCTGCTGCGCAGCTATCGGTTCGACAAGTATCGCACCCGGCAGAAGGCGGAGGACAAGCCCAGTCTCGAGTCGCTGACCGTCGCATCGTCCGACAGCGCCGGCGCCAGGCGGGCGTTCGCGCCGTTGCGGAAGGTCGCCGACGGCGTCTTTCTCACCCGCGACCTGGTGTCCGAGCCGGCCAACGTGATCTATCCCGCGAGTCTCGCCGACCGGGTGAAGCCTCTGGCCGAGATGGGGATCCGGGTGCGGACCCTAGATCGGACGCAGATGCGGAAGCTGGGCATGGGCGCGCTGCTCGGCGTAGCCCAGGGCAGCGCCAACGAGCCGCGTCTGGTCGTCATGCGCTGGAACGGGGCGCCGCGCGCCCGCGACAAGGCGCCGATCGCCTTCGTCGGCAAGGGCGTGACCTTCGACACCGGCGGCATCTCGATCAAGCCGTCGGCGAACATGGAAGACATGAAGTGGGACATGGGCGGGGCCGGCGTGGTCATCGGTCTGATGAAGGCGCTCGCCGGACGGAAGGCGAAGGTCAACGCCGTCGGCGTCGTCGGTCTGGTCGAGAACATGCCGTCGGGCACGGCGCAGCGTCCGGGCGACGTCGTCACCACCATGTCCGGCCAGACGGTCGAGGTCATCAACACCGATGCCGAGGGCCGGCTCGTCCTGGGCGACGCGATGTGGTACTGCCAGGAGGAGTTCAAGCCGCGCGCCATCATCGACCTGGCGACGCTGACCGGCGCGATCATCGTCTCGCTCGGGCACGTCAACGCCGGCCTGTTCGCCGACGACGACGAGCTGGCGGAGCGGCTGATCGCGGCCGGCCGCGCCGTGGACGAGCCGGTCTGGCGGATGCCCCTGGGCGACGCCTACGACAAGCAGATCGACTCCGACATCGCCGACATGAAGAACGTCGCCGGGCGCGAGGGCGCCAGCATCACCGCCGCCCAGTTCCTCAAACGGTTCGTGCGGGAGGGCTGTCCCTGGGCGCATCTCGACATCGCCGGCGTCGCCTGGTCGAAGAAGGACAGCCCGACCACGCCCAAGGGCGGCACCGCGTTCGGCGTCCGCCTGCTGGACCGCCTGGTGCGCGACCATTACGAGACCGCATGACCGATATCGGGTTCTACCATCTGACGCGGAGCCCGCTGGAGCGCGCCCTGCCGAGGCTGCTCGAGAAGGTCCGGGCGAGCGGCGCCCGCGCGGTCGTGATGGCGGGTTCGGACGAGCGCGTCGAAGCCCTGGACGCGGCCCTGTGGACCTACGATCCGGGGTCGTTCCTGCCGCACGGCACGGCGAAGGACGGCGCGCCCGAGGAACAGCCGATATGGCTCACGATCGAGGACGCAAACCCCAACGGGGCGACTGTGCTGGTGCTCACGGACGGCGCGGCGTCGGCGAATATCGGCGCCTTCGCGCGCTGCCTGGACATGTTCGACGGCAGGGACGCGGCGGCCGTCGGCGGCGCGCGCGACCGCTGGCGCGCCTGTCGCGAGGCGGGGCATCGCCTGACCTATTGGCAGCAGACCGAGCAGGGCGGCTGGCGCAAGCGCGAGTGACGGCAGGCCGCGGTTGCCGCGGCGCGGACATGGCGATATAAGGCCGCGCATCTCGGACTCAGAGCGGAGTGGGCGATGGCGGTCGAGCGCACGCTGTCGATCATCAAACCCGACGCGACGCGGCGAAACCTGACCGGGCGGATCAACGAACGGCTGGAGGCGGCGGGTCTGCGGATCGTCGCGCAGCGCCGCCTGCGTCTGACGCGCGCCCAGGCGGAGCGGTTCTACGCCGTCCACGCCGAGCGCGCGTTCTACGACGATCTGTGCGAGTTCATGGCCTCGGGTCCGGTGGTCGTCCAGGTGCTGGAGGGTGAGGATGCGGTAGCGCGGAACCGCGAGGTCATGGGCACCACCAACCCCGCCAACGCCGCGGAGGGAAGCATCCGCAAGACGTTCGGCGAATCGATCGAGGCGAACTCGGTGCACGGCTCCGACTCGATCGAGACCGCGCGCGCCGAGATCCCGTTCTTCTTCTCGGCGCTGGACATCGTCGGCTGAGCGCTTACAGCAGGAACAACGCCATCAGGCCGAGCGTCAGGACGACGCCGACGGCGGACGCCATGGTGAAACGGACGAACCCCTCCCAACCGGCTTGATGCCGCTGGTTTTCCCGGTCGATGTCGTAAGCCATCCTGACGGCCTCCTCTCCGACGCATCGCGTCCATCGTTGAACGAGGCGCCAGATATAACGCGCCCTCGCGCGAGCGGGAAGCGCCGGGCGTTCAACCGTTCAGCCGCCGCCGGGCGGGTTCATCAGCACGCCGTCGCCCCACGGCGCGCCGTCGATCCGAACGCGCCCGTCGCGGACGGCGACCCGGCCTTCGGCGATCAGCCGAACGGCGAGCGGGTAGCAGAGATGCTCGGCCCCAAGCACCCGCGCCGCCAGCCGCCCGGCGTCGTCGTCGGCATGCACCGGCACCGCCGCCTGTACGACGATGGGCCCCCGGTCCATCTCGGGACGCACGAAATGGACCGTGCATCCGGTGACGCGGACGCCATCGGCCAGGGCGCGGGCGTGGGTGTCGAGCCCGCGATAGGCGGGCAACAGCGACGGATGGACGTTGATCAGCCGATCCGTCCAGCGGCGCACGAACCCGGCCGTCAACAGGCGCATGAAACCCGCCAGACAGACCAGCTCCGCGCGCGCGTCCCGTAATTGCCGGTCGAGCTCGACCTCGAAACGCTCGCGGTCCGGATAGCTCCGGCGGTCCAACGCCACGGCCTCGATCTTCGCGCGCCGGGCGCGGGCGAGCCCCGCCGCGGCGCCCGTGTCGGAAACGACGCGGACGATCTCGGCCGGGAAATCGGGGGCGGCGCAGGCGTCGATCAGCGCCTGCAGGTTGGTTCCCCGGCCCGATATCAGAACCGCGACCCTCAGCGGGGCCACGCCGATTCGGTCCCATCGATCGTCACCGGCGGCAGCCCGGGGGTGCGCGCGGCGATTACGCCGATGCGGAACGTCGTCTCGCCGGCGGCGGCGAATATCCGTTCGGCCTCGACCGCATCGGCGGGCCGCGCGACGGCGATCATGCCGAGGCCGCAGTTGAAGGTCCGGCTCATCTCGGCCGGGGCCGCGCCTGCGGCCTCCATCAGCCAAGCGAACACGTCGGGCAGCGGCCAGGCGCGGGCGTCGAGCTCGGCCGCGAGCCCTGCGGGCAGTGTCCGCGCCAGGTTGTCGACGATGCCGCCGCCGGTGACGTGGGCGAGACCGCCGATGCGGCCGGCGCGATGCGCCGCCAGGGCCGCCCGCACATAGATGCGGCTGGGCGCCAGCAGCGCCGCGCCGAGAGCAGCGTCGGCGAAGGGCGCCGGATCGCGATAGCCGAGGCCGCATCGCTCGACCACCCGGCGCACCAGCGAGAAGCCGTTGGCGTGGAGGCCGTTCGAGGCCAGCCCCAGAACGACGTCGCCCTCGGCGATGGTCTCGCCGGTGAGCAGCTGGCCCCGCTCGGCCGCCCCGACCGCGAATCCGGCGAGATCGTAGTCGCGGTCCCGATAGAGGCCCGGCAGTTCGGCGGTCTCGCCGCCGATCAGGGCGCAGCCGGCGGCGCGGCAACCTTGGGCGATGCCGGCGACGACCTCGGCGGCGAGCGCGGCGTCGAGACGCCCGGTGGCGAAGTAGTCGAGGAAGAATAGCGGTTCGGCGCCCTGGACAACGACGTCGTTGACGCACATCGCGACCAGATCGACGCCGATTGAGTCGCGCATCCCGGCCGCGTTCGCGACCATCAGCTTGGTGCCGACGCCATCGGCGGCAGCCACCAGGACGGGATCGACGAAGCCGGCCGCGGCCGGATCGAACAGCGCGGCGAAGCCGCCGAGGCCGCCGGTCGCGCCGGGCCGGCGGGTCGCGGCCGCGTGCGGCTCAATCGCGCGGACGAACGCCGCTCCGGCATCGATATCCACACCCGCCGATCTGTAGGTGATGCCGTTAATGACTGCCCCGCGGCAGGGAAGATGCTAGATTGCCGACCCGCGTCCGGATCCTGGAGTTCCGGCCCGTCGCGCCGAGAATAGACCATTGACGGCGGATTTCAATGACCTGTCCTGGTTCACTACATATGAGACACCGGGTGGGCCTCCGGGATCGGCGCGTCAAGCCGCTTCGCGGCTCCTTCGCTACGCTCCGGCCCTTCGGGTGACCCGCCGATCCCGGAGGCTCCGAGGGCATCCATGGCCGTAAGCAGGCTTCCGGCCATGGAACGACCGGATATCGACTGGCGCGATGGGCGCCGTCTCACATGTGTCTGGACCTGGACATGACCGAGCTCGGGCGCATCGCCAAGCTGACCGGCTTGGCTGCGATGGCGGCGGCGGCCTTCGTAGGCTCGGCCGCATCGCCGCGCGCGGCCGCCCCGGCGGACGTCTTCACCATCGCCGGGGTCGCGGTGGACGCGACCGCGGACACCGCGGTGGCGGCGCGCGGGCTCGCACTCGCCGCCGGGCATCGGGCCGCCTATCGCCGTCTGGTCGCGCGGCTGGTTCCGCTGGCGCAGCAGGAAGCGGCGCGCGAAATCGGCGCCGGCGAGCTGGTGGCGTTGGTGCGCGACTTCGAGATCGAGGACGAGAAGACCTCGCCCGTCCGCTACCTCGCGACGCTCCGTTTCCGCTTCGACCGGCGGGGGGTGCGCAACCGCTTCAGGGCCGCGAAGATCGGCTTCGCCGAAACGCCGAGCAAGCCCCGGCTGGTGCTGCCGGTCTATCGCGTCGCCGGGGCGGATCTGCTGTGGGACGAACCCAACCCCTGGCGGGACTCATGGAACGCCCTGCCGGCTTCCGACGGGCTGGTGCCGCTCGTCCTCCCCGCTGGCGGCCTCGCCGACATCAACGACGTGAGCGCGACCCAGGCGGTGGACGGGCAGGAAGACCGGCTGCAAGCGATCACCGGCCGCTACGGCGCCGCCGGCGTAATCGTGATCCGGGCGCAGCGAGGCCGCGACGGAGGCGCGCCCGCCCTGCGGGTGATCACGACCCGCTTCGGCGCGGACGAGGGCGCGGGCGCGCAAACGCAGCGCTTCGCCGCCGCCGGTCGGGACGAATCCGCGTTGCTCGCCGCCGCCGCGGCCGCGACGATGCGCCGGATCGAGGAAGACTGGAAGGCGCGGAACCTGCTTCGTTTCGACCGCCGGGCGAGCGTCGTCGCCAAGGCGCCGCTGGCTGGGCTCGCGGACTGGGCGGCGCTGGATCGGAAGCTCTCCCGCGTCGCTCTGCTGTGGGCCAGCGAGCTGGTCGCGCTGACCCGTCGTCAGGCGACGGTCCGTCTGGGCTATTTCGGCGACGCGCGGCAGCTGCAGACGGCGCTCGGCCAGAACGACATCGTGCTGTCGCGGACGGGTTCCGGCTGGGCGCTTCGCCTGGCGGGGAACGGGTCGCGATGAGCATCCCCAACATGATCTCGCTCGCCCGGCTTCTCGCCGCGCCGGGCGCGATCTATCTCATGCTGCACGCGGCCTATGACTGGGCGTTCTGGCTGTTCGTCGCCGCCGGCGCGTCGGACGCCGCCGACGGCTACATCGCCAAACGTATGGGGCAGGTCTCGCGCCTCGGCGCCTATCTCGATCCGCTGGCGGACAAGGCGCTTCTCGCCGCCGTCTACCTGACGTTGGGATTCCAGGGGAAGATCGCCGATTTCGTCGTGATCCTGGTCGTGTTCCGCGACGTCCTGATCGTCGGCGGCGCGCTGCTCCAGTTCCTGTTCCGCCATCAGGCGCAGATAAAGCCGATCTTCGTCAGCAAGCTGAACACCGCGGCGCAGATCCTGTTCGCGACGCTGGTCCTGGCGGAGGCGGGTTTCGAGCTGGAAGCGCGCCGGCTGGTGGAGTCGATGAGCTATCTCGTCGTCGCGACCACGGTGTCGTCGGGCATATGGTATCTGATGGCGTGGGGCCGACAGATGACCAGCATGGAGGACGCGCGATGAGCCGGGAGGCCCGGCTCATATTCTGGTGCCTGGGTCTCGCGGCGTTCCTCGCGGTCCTCTATCTGCTGCGCGGCATTCTGCTGCCGTTCGTAGTCGGCATGGCCGTCGCCTATTTCCTCGACCCGGCGGCCGACCGGCTGGAGAAGTGGGGTCTGTCGCGCACGCTGGCCGCGACCGCCATCACCGCCGCCTTCCTGATCGCCGTCGTCGCGTTCGGGTTGCTGCTGATCCCGCTGCTGCAATCGCAGCTGTTCGATCTGGCGACGCGCCTGCCGCGCTATGTCGAGCTGTTGCGGGAAATCCTGGAGGATCTGTTGCCGCTGGCCGCGGCGAGCATGTCGGCGGACGATCTCGCCAGGCTACGCGGCGCTCTGGGAGGGCTCGCCGGAGGCGCCGCGACCTGGTTCGGGCAGATCCTGGCCGGGCTGTGGAGCAGCGGGCTGGCGCTGGTCAACCTGCTGTCGCTGCTGGTGATCACGCCGATCGTCGCCTTCTATCTGTTGCGCGACTGGGACCGGCTGGTCGGCGCGCTCGACCGCTGGCTGCCGCGCGCAAGCGCCGACACGGTGCGCGAGCTGGCGCAGTCGATCGACCAAAAACTGGCCGGATTCGTCCGCGGCCAGGCGCTGGTGTGCCTGATGCTGGGCGCGTTCTACGGCGTCGCCCTCAGCTTGGCCGGCCTCGAGTTCGGCCTGATCGTCGGGCTCGGGACCGGGCTGATCTCGTTCGTCCCCTTCTTCGGCATGGCGGTCGGGCTGGTGGTGAGCGTGGGCCTCGCCTTCGCCCAGTTCGACCAATGGACGCCGGTCGCGGTAGTCGCCGGCATCTTCGTCGCCGGCCAGGTGATCGAGGGCAACTTCGTTACCCCGAAGCTGGTCGGCGACCGGGTTGGATTGCATCCGGTGTGGATGATCTTCGCGCTGCTCGCCGGGGGGGCGTCGTTCGGGTTTCTCGGCGTGATGCTCGCGGTGCCGGTCGCCGCGGCGCTCGGCGTGCTGGCCCGGTTCGCCCTGGCGAGCTATCTGGCGAGTTCGGCCTATTCCGAACGCCGGAACGAGCCGGACTCGCCTTGAGCGCTTCCCGGCAGCTGCCGCTCGACCTCGGACACCGCCCCGCCTTCGGCCGCGAGGATTTTCTCGTCGCCGGGAGCAACGCCGCAGCGGTGGCGTGGATCGATCGCTGGCCCGACTGGCCGGCGACGGCGCTGGTCGTCCACGGTCCGCCGGGCAGCGGCAAGACGCATCTGGCGACGGTGTGGCGAGCCCGCAGCGGCGCCGCGCCGCTGCCCGGGCGCGGCGCGGCCGATGCCGGTTCGGACTCACGGCGCGCCTGGATCCTGGACGGCGCCGACGAGCCGGCCGACGACGCGGCTCTCCTGCATACGCACGACCGGCTGGCCGGGGCCGGGGGGCATCTGCTGGTGACGGCGCGCGCCCCGCCCGCCCGCTGGCGCGGCCGGCTCCCGGATCTGACCTCGCGGCTCGCGGCTTCGCCCACCGTCGCGATAGGTCCGCCCGACGAGCCGTTGCTGGCCGCGGTCCTGGTCAAGCTGTTCGCCGACCGGCAGCTTCCGGTCGGCGCCGGGAGCCTGTCCTATCTGACCGCCCGCATGGAGCGATCGTTCGACGCCGCCCGCCGCATCGTCGCCGCGGCCGACGCCGCGGCCCTGGCCGACCGCCGCGCGGTCTCGGCGCCGCTGCTGCGGCAAGTGCTGGCGAAGGTCGGGGCGAAAGGAGTGGAATCGGTCGACGAGACGTAACGGGCGTCGAGACGGCGCATGGCGGCCGGGCCGTCCGTCCGTTCCCGGAGGCCGGCCTTCGCCGAAAGACCTTCCGGTCCGCGTTCCTATTCGTCCCGCCGCAGGACCCGCACCTTGCGCCCGTCCGCGGTCAGGGCCAGCTCGCCCCGCTTCAGAGCCAGCGCGTCCGCGCCGTACAGCTCGCGGCGCCAGCCATGCAGAGCCGGCACGTCGGCATCGTCGTCGCGGGCGATCGCCTCGACGTCGTCGGCCGAGGCGACCAGCTTCTGCGCCACCCGGTGCTCCTCGCATTTGAGCTTGAGCAGCACCTTCAACAGCTCGACGGCGGGCCCCGGCCGGCCGACGCCCGCATCGGCCGGCTCCGCCCGCGGCCAATCCCGCTCGGGCGAAGCGCGCGCCGCACGCACGATCTCGAGGACCCGTTCCGCCGTCCGGCCGCCCATGCGCTGATGCGACAGGCCGCGCAGCTTGAACAGCTCGTCCGGCGTCACGGGTTCATGGGCGGCGATCTCGGCAATCGTCTCGTCGCGGACGATCCGGTTGCGCGGCAGATTCCGGGTCTGCGCCTCCTCCTCGCGCCAAGCCGCCAGCGCGCGGAGGATCGCGAGATGGCGCGGGTTGCGCATCCGGGTCCTGATCCGGCGCCACGCTTCGCCCGGCTCCTGGCGATAGGTCGCGGGATCGGTCAGCACCGCCATCTCCGCCGCGAGCCAGGTTTCGCGGCCGCTGCGGTCGAGCTCCTCGGCGAGCTTCTCGTAGACGACGCGGAGATGGATCACGTCCGACATCGCGTAGTCGAGCATCTTCCCGCTCAGCGGCCGGCGCGACCAGTCGGTGAAGCGCAGCGACTTGTCGATCCGCTTGCCGGCGAGCCGGGCCACCAGCTTGTCGTAGCCGACCGAATCGCCGAAGCCGCACACCATGGCCGCGACCTGGGTGTCGAAGATCGGCGACGGCAGCCGGCCTCCCAGATGGTGGAATATCTCCATGTCCTGCCGCGCGGCGTGGAATACCTTACGGGCGGGCGCGTCCGCCATCAGATCGAGCAACGGCGTCAGGTCGATCTCCGGGGCCAGGGCGTCGACGGCGACGGCCTCGCCGGCGCCCGCGATCTGCACCAGGCACAATACCGGCCAGTAGGTCTTGTCCCGCAGGAACTCGGTATCGACGGCCAGGAAGTCGGACCCGGCCTCGCGCCGGCAGAAGGCGGCGAGCGCGGCGGTGTCGGCGATCAAACGCATGGAGCGCCCCTGTCGGCGATCGGGCGGAGGAAGACGCGCGGCGCGGACCAGGGTAGGGACGGCCGCGATTCTTGACAAGCCGGCGCCTTCATGCGCTGTTGCGTCCCGCCGCGCGGCGGCTCACGCTCCGGCGGATCGTCTCTCCACAATCCGACAGGATGGGCCGGCCGATGCATGCCTATCGCACCCACAACTGCGGCGAACTTCGGCGCGGCGACGCCGGCGGCGCGGTTCGCCTGTCCGGCTGGGTCCATCGCCGACGGGATCACGGCAACCTCCTGTTCCTCGACCTCCGCGACCATTTCGGCCTGACCCAATGCGTGATCGAGGCGGGCGGCGACGTCTTCCCGGCGGTCGAAGCGGTGCGCCTCGAGACGGTCGTCACCGTCACCGGGACCGTGCTGCAACGCGCCGAGGAGACCCGGAATCCCGACCTGCCCACGGGCGAGATCGAGGTGGCGATCGAAGCCTTCGACGTGATCGCCCATGCCGATCCGCTGCCGCTCGAAGTCAACAGCGACCGCGATTACGGCGAGGAAATTCGGCTCAAATACCGTTTCCTCGATCTGCGACGGGACAAGATGCACCGCAACGTCCTGCTGCGCGGGGCGGTCATCGACAGCATCCGCCGGCGCATGACCGCGGCGGGGTTCACGGAGTTCCAGACGCCGATCCTCACCTCGTCGTCGCCCGAGGGCGCGCGCGACTTCCTGGTCCCCAGCCGGCTCCATCCCGGCTGCTTCTACGCCCTCCCCCAGGCGCCGCAGCAATTCAAGCAGCTGATCATGATCGCGGGCTTCGATCGCTATTTCCAGATCGCGCCCTGCTTCCGCGACGAGGACGCGCGCGCCGACCGGTCGCCGGGGGAGTTCTATCAACTCGATTTCGAGATGTCCTTCGTGACCCAGGAGGACGTGTTCGCGGCGATCGAACCGGTGCTCCACGGCGTGTTCGAGGAGTTCTCGAACGGCCGCCGCGTGACGCCTCCGCCCTTCCCGCGCATCGCCTATGACGACGCGATGCTGCGCTATGGCAGCGACAAGCCGGACTTGCGCAATCCGCTGGAGATCGCCGACGCCACGGAGATCTGGCGAGACACCGGATTCAAGCTGTTCGCCGGCGCCATCGCCGGGGGCGCGATCGTCCGCGCGATCGGGGCCCCGGGCGCCGCGGCCAAACCGCGCAGCTTCTTCGACAAGCTCAACGACTGGGCGCGCGGCGAGGGCGCGGGCGGCCTGGGCTACGTCGTGTTCGAGAACGGCGGCGGGACGGGGCCGATCGCCCGATTTCTCGATGCGGCGCGCCAGAAACGGCTGCGCGAGCTCGCCGGAGCGGGCGACGGCGATGCGGTGTTCTTCGTCTGCGCCGAGCCCAAGCGCGCGGCCGCCTTCGCCGGCGCGGCGCGCAACCGGATCGGCGACGAGCTCGGGCTGACGCCGGAGGACGGCTTCGCCTTCTGCTGGATCGTCGATTACCCGATGTACGAACGGGACGAAGCGACCGGGGCCATCGAGTTCAGCCACAACCCGTTCTCGATGCCGCAGGGCGGGCTGGAGGCGCTGGAGACCCGGCCGCCGCTGTCGATCAAGGCCTACCAGTACGACATCGTCTGCAACGGCGTCGAACTGTCGAGCGGCGCGATCCGCAACCACCGGCCGGACATCATGTTCAAGGCGTTCGAGATCGCGGGCTACGACAGGGAAGAGGTCGAAAACCGGTTCGGCGGCATGTTGAATGCGCTGCGGTTCGGCGCGCCGCCGCATGGCGGGTCGGCGCCGGGAATCGACCGGATCGTGATGCTGCTCGCGGACGAACCCAACATCCGCGAGATCACGCTGTTCCCGCTCAACCAGCAGGCGCAGGACCCGATGATGGGCGCGCCCGCCCCGGTTCCCGACAGAAGGCTGGCGGAACTGTCGATCCGCCGCGCCGGGCGGGCTATTTGATCTTCGATTCCTTGAAGACCACGTGCTTCCGGGCGACGGGGTCGTATTTGCGGAATTCGAGCTTGTCGGTCTGCGTCCGCGTGTTCTTCTTGGCCACGTAGAAGTAGCCGGTATCCGCCGAGCTCACCAGCTTGACGAGTGTCGTCGTCGGTTTCGCCATGCCGCCGCGTCCAATCCAATCCGGTTCATCGGTCGCCGGAAGGATATCGCCCCCTGGCCCAGAGTCAACCCGCGGGAGCGAACAGCAGCCCGCCGGAGACCGGGTTGGCCTCCAGCAGACGGACCTCGATCGGGTCGCCGAGACGCCAGCCGCCGCGCAAGGCGACGCGAGGGCCGGAAGACCGCGACCGATGCCGCGGTCGCCGCCGGACCGGCCCGTCGTCGATCATGGACGCGGGCACGAACCCCTGCGCGCCGATCCGGTCGAGGGCCACGAACAACCCGGCCCGCGCGGCGCCGGCCACCCGCGCGGCGAAGACGTCGCCGGCTCGTCCGGCGAGGGCGGCGGCCGTCACCCGGTCGAGCGTTTCCCGTTCGGCCGCCGCCGCGCGTCGTTCGGTCATCGAGACGTGGCCGGCGACGGCCGCGAACCCGGCCTCCGCCCCCGCCGACAGGCCGCCCTCGCCCAGCGCGAGGGCGGAGATCAACGCCCGATGGACGACGAGATCGGCATAGCGTCGGATCGGCGAGGTGAAATGCGCGTAACGCCCGAGCGCCAGGCCGAAATGCCCGATATTGACCGGGCTGTAGACCGCCTGCGCCTGCGCGCGGAGGACCGCTTCTTCGATCGCGGGCGCGAAGGGTTGGCCGCGCGACCGCTGGAGGATGCGGTTGAAATCCTGCGGCTGCGGCTCCCGGCCGCGAGCGAGATGCAGCCCGAAGTCGGAGACGAGTTCGCGCAGCTCGTCCAGCCTGTCGGCGGCGGGACGGTCGTGAACCCGATAGAGGCAGGCCCGCCCGCGCTTCTCCAGCTCCCCGGCGGCGGCGACATTGGCGGCGATCATGAACGCCTCGATCAGCCGGTGGCTCTCCAGGGACCGGCGAAGCTCGAGCCGCGGGACCGCCTCGCCGTCGGCGACGGCGCGCCGTTCCGGCAGGTCGAGTTCGAGCGGGGCGCGTCCGGCGCGGTCGCGGCGCAGCGCCTCGAAGGCGCCGTATAGCGGCGCCACGACGGATCGCGCGAGCCCCGATCCGACTGCCGACCCGTCGCCGTCGGCGACCCGCTGGACCCGGTCGTAGGTGAGCCGCGCCGCCGAGCGCATCAGGCCGCGGACGAAGGCGTGGCGCCGCGCGGCCCCGTCGCGGTCGATCCAGAGATGGACGGCGATACAGGGCCGGTCTTCGCCGGGCTTGAGCGAGCACCACCCCTCGGACAGGGCCTCCGGCAGCATCGGCAGCGCGCGGTCGGGAAAATAGACCGAGTTCCCGCGCTCGAACGCAGCGCGGTCGAGCGGGTCGTCCGGCCGCACGTACCAGGCGACGTCGGCGACGGCGACGACGATATGCCAGCCGCCGGGGACGGAGTCGTCCGGTTCGGCCCAGACGGCGTCGTCGAAATCGCGCGCATCGGCGTCGTCGATCGTCACCAGGGGAAGCTCGCGCAAGTCCGCGCGCCCGGCGCCGGGCGCCTCGCCCTCGCCACGGGCCGCGGCCAGGGCGTCGGGCGGAAAGGCGGACGGAAGACGATGCTCGGCGACGGCGATCGCACTCGGCGCGCCGGGCGCGCCCAGCCGCTCGACGACGCGGGCCCGGAGCCGGCCGCCGCGCCGTCCCGGCGACGTCCGGGCGCGGACCAGTTCGCCCGCCGTCGCCCCGCCCGCATCGCCGCCATCGACGGCGAATTCGCCGCGCCGGCGGCGATCCGCGGACTGCACCGACGCCCGGCCGTCGTCGATCCGGACGATGCCGAGAAACTCGTTCGACTCTGCGGTAAGCCGGCGCATCGGCCGCGCTTCGTAGGCGCCGTCGTCGAGCCGGCGGAGCCGCGCCAGCGCCCGGTCGCCGACTGCGAGATCGCCGCGCGCGGTCGCCAAGCGGATGACGGGCGGCGGCGCGCCTTCCGGCCAGCCCGTCGGACGGGCGAGCAGGTCGCCGTCGGGGTCGGAACCGGCGATCTCGACGACGGCGACCGGCGGCAGCGGCCGGGCGGGGTCGCCGCCGCCGCCGCGACGCGGCCCGGTCGCCCGTTCGTCGTCCGTCCGCGAGCGCCGTCGCCGGATGATCCGCCCCTAGCCGCCGGCCGCGGGCCGGCGGGCGGCCTTGCCGCGCGACCCGGCGGCGGGCTTCCGGGCGGCGGGCTTCCGGGGAGCCCCGGCCCTGCCCCGGCCGCGGGTCGCCCGGGCGGCGATGAGTTCGAGCGCGACGTCGAGCGTCACCGCGTCGGCGTCCGTCCCCTTGGGCAGGGATGCGTTCGTCCGCTCATGCTTGACGTAGGGGCCATAGCGTCCCTGGCGCAGTTCCACCGGGCTCCCGCCTTCGGGGTGCCGCCCGATCACCCGCAGCAGCTGCGCGGCGCCTCGCTGCTTGGGCGGCGCCTCGTCGATCAGCGCGACCGCGCGGTTGAGGCCGATCGAGAGCACGTCCTCGTCCGGTCCGAGCGAGGTATAGCCCGCCCCATGTTTGAGATAGGGGCCGAACCGCCCGAGGCCGGCCAGGACGACGTCGCCGTCGGCAGGGTGCCGGCCGACCTCGCGGGGCAGCGACAGGAGGCCCAGCGCCTCGTCGAGCGTCACCGCCGCCGGGTCCATCGACTTGAGCAGCGACGCCCGCTTGGGCTTGGCCTTCCGCTTCCCGGCCGGGGCGGTTTCGCCGCGCTGGACGTAGAAGCCGAACGGCCCCTTGCGCAGCGAGACCGTCTCGCCCGTGCCCGGGTCGACGCCTAGCTCGCGCGGCCCCGGCGCGGCCTCCGCTTCGGCGCCGTCACCGACCGCCAGCGCCCTGGTATAAGCGCAGTCGGGATAGTTGGAGCAGCCGATGAAGGCCCCGTGGCGGCGGCCCAGCTTGATCCCCAGCCGCCCGCCGGCGCAGTTCGGACAGGCGCGCGGGTCGGCGCCGTCCCGCGCGGGGAAGAAATGCGGCCCCAGCGCCGCGTCGAGCGCCTCCAGCACGTCCGTTATCCGCAGGCGGCTGGTGTCGCCCACCGCGCGCGAAAAGGCCGACCAGAACTCCCGCAGCATCGACCGCCAATCGAGCGCGCCGTTGGAGACGTCGTCCAGCCGATCCTCGAGTTCGGCGGTGAAGTCGTATTCGACGTAGCGCTCGAAGAAGGCGGTGAGGAACGCGGTGACCAGGCGGCCGCGATCCTCCGGCACGAAGCGCCGCGACTCGAGGCGGACATAATCGCGATCTTGCAGCACGGCGAGGATCGAGGCGTAGGTCGAGGGCCGGCCGATCCCCAACTCCTCGAGCCGCTTGACGAGGCTGGCCTCGCTGTAGCGCGGCGGCGGCTTGGTGAAATGCTGCTCGGGCTCGACCTCGCCCAGCGTCAGCGCCTCGCCCTCCGCGACCGGCGGCAGACGGCGCTCGCCGTCCTCGTCCTCGGCGTCGTCGCGGCCTTCCTGGTAGAGCTTGAGGAAGCCGTCGAAGACGACGACGGATCCGGCGGCGCGCAGCACGACCGCCCGGTCCGGCGACGCCGCATCGACCGAGACCTGTTCGAGGACCGCGCTCCGCATGGCGCTCGCGACGGCGCGCTTCCAGATCAGCTCGTAGAGCCGGCGCTGGTCGGAATCGAGATGGCGGGCCATCTCCGCCGGCATCCGCCGCACGTCGGTCGGTCGGATCGCCTCATGCGCCTCCTGGGCGTTCCTGGCCCTGGTCCGGTAGACGTGCGGCCGCTCGGGGACGTAATCCCGCCCGTAGGCGTCCTCGATCAGGCCGCGGGTCGCCGCCAGCGCCTGGGGGGAGACGTTCACGCTGTCGGTCCGCATATAGGTGATCAGGCCCACCGTCCCGCCGCCCAGCGCGACCCCCTCGTAGAGGCGCTGGGCCACGCGCATCGTGCGGGTGGCGCCGAAGCCGAGCTTGCGCGACGCCTCCTGTTGCAGCGTCGAGGTGGTGAAGGGCGGCTGCGGATGACGGTTGACGGTCTTGCGTTCGACCGAGGCGACGCGGTAGCTCCGCCGCCGGATCTCCTCGACCGCGGCGCGCGCCGCGGCTTCTCCGCCGAGGGCGAACCGATCCAGCTTCCGGCCGTCCAAATGAGTCAGCCGGGCGGTGAGCGCCGCCCCGCGCGCGGTAGCGAAGGACGCATCGACCGACCAGTATTCGCGCGGCCGGAACCGTTCGATCTCGACTTCCCGCTCGCATACCAGCCGAAGCGCGACCGACTGCACGCGGCCGGCCGACCGCGAGCCCGGCAGCTTGCGCCAGAGAACGGGGGACAGGGTGAAGCCGACCAGGTAATCGAGGGCGCGCCGGGCCAGATAGGCTTCGACCAGCTCGAGGTCGAGCTGACGCGGCCGCCGCAGGGCGTCGAGGACCGCGTCCCTGGTGACCTCGTGGAAGACGATGCGGTTCACGTCCACCCCGCCCAGCGCCTTGCGTTCGCCGAGGACCTCGCAGACGTGCCAGGAGATCGCCTCGCCCTCGCGGTCGGGGTCGGTGGCGAGGTAGAGCTTGTCGGACTTGCGCAGCGCCCTGGCGATCGCGTCGAGATGCTTGCCCGCCTTCGGATCGACCTGCCAGATCATGGCGAAGTCGTCGTCGGGGTCGACCGAGCCGTCCTTGGGCGGCAGATCCCGCACATGGCCGTAGCTCGGCAACACGGTATAGGCGCCGCCCAGATACGCGCTGATCGTCCTGGCCTTGGCCGGCGACTCGACGACGACGACGCTCATGCTTACGTCCGCTCCGATACGGCCTCGGCGATGCGCGACACCCGCTGCCCCGGATGCCGCTCGATCCGCCCGGCGAGTTCGAGTTCGAGCAGCACCGCGGCGACGACCGCGGCGGACAATTGGCACTCGCGAACGAGTTCGTCAACCGTCACCGGGGCGGCGCCGATCGACCCGGCGACGCGGTCGCGACCGCTCTCGACCTCGCCGTCCGAGGGCTGCGAGGGATCCGCGAGCGCCTCGTCCCGCGCCGGGGGTTCGGATTCGGGCCATGCCGCGCGGAACGGCCCGGCGATCGCCTCCAGCACGTCGGCCGGCGTTTCGGTCAGCGCCGCCCCGTTGCGGATCAGGTCGTTGGCGCCCCTCGCGCGCGGGTCCAGCGGCGATCCCGGCACGGCGAACACCTCGCGGCCCTGGTCGAGGGCGGTGCGCGCGGTGATCAGAGAGCCCGATCGGACCGCCGCCTCGACCACCACCACGCCCAGCGACAGGCCCGAGACGATCCGGTTGCGCGGCGGGAAGCAGCGCGCCGTGGGAACGGTTCCGGGCGGCCGTTCCGACAGCAGCGCGCCGCGCCCGGCCAGCTCGTCGTAAAGCCTGGCGTTCTCGCGCGGGTAGACGACGTCGACCCCGCCCGCGAGGACGGCCGCGGTGCCGGTCTCCAGGGCGCCTTCATGGGCCGCGGCGTCGATGCCGCGGGCGAGCCCGGAGACGACGGCGAGCCCCGCCCGGCCGAGTTCGGCCGCGAACCCCCTGGCGAAGCGCCGCCCGGCGGCGGAGGCGTTCCGCGCGCCGACGACCGCGAGCGCGGGGCGGACGAACAGACCGGCGTCGCCCAGCACCGAGATCAGCGGCGGCGGGTCGGGGATCGCGTCCAGCGCCGCCGGGTAGCCGGCCTCGCCCCGCGCGATCAACCGCGCGCCGATCCGACCCAGAGATTCGATCTCCCTGATCGCCTCGTCGCGACCGGCCATGCGGATCCCCGTCCGGCGGCCGCCGCGCCGCGCCAGCGCCGGCGCCGCATCGAGCGCCGCCGCCGCGCTGCCGAAGCGGTCGAGCAGCCGAAAGAACATGCGCGGGCCGATCGACTCGCTGCGGATCAGGCGCAGCCAGTCCAGTCGCTCGTCGTCGGACAGCTCGCGCGACGGCCCGTTCATCCCGCCAACATGCGAAGCCCGCCCGGAAGCGTCAACCGCCGGCGCGCCGGCCGTCGCCGACGGGCGAGCCGTCCGGTCGGCGCGCAGCGGCGTCGTGACCTTGCGGGTCGATACAATCTTCGATTGCGACGAATCCCGCCGCGGGATGCGCGCCGAACCGGCGCGCCCGGCCATACCGCCCGGGGGCCGGGCGGCGGCGGGGATACGGGCGAAGGCCGTCCATCCGACGGAAAAATTCGTAGTTTCGTTGTACATCAATGAGTTATGCGGAAAAACCAAGGAAAAAACAGGACCGAAACCGGTCAGAAGCAGGGCGAAAGCAGGCGGAAAGCAGGAAGGATTCGCCGTCGGATTTCGCTTGGCGGCGCGCGGCTCCGTCCGTCTCAACCCTTCCCGCCCGGATCCGGCCCGGCGCGGCGCCGGCGCGGGAACGGCATCCGCTGCGTCACGACGAATGCAATCTTCGATTGCAGGAGGCCGGGACTCCGGAACGTCCGATCCAGGCGACGGAAAACCCCGCCGGCGGGTCGCCGCGGGGCTCCGGTCGCATCCGCCGACTATGGTGAATCGTAACACAAGGACTTCTCCATGTCAAGCGGAAAATTTCGGCGGCTCGGGCCGGGGGCGCGGCGACGCTACCAGTTCAGGCGAAGCTGGAGTCCGATGCGGTGTTCCGTCGCGGCGGTTTCGTTCTCGCGACGGCTCGCCTCGGCCTCGACCGAGACGTCGGGCGCGCCGCCCGGCTCCCCGCGCGGCGTCCAGCCGACGCCCAGGCCGTAGCCGCGGGCGGCGCCCGCCGCCTCCCGGTCGAACGTGACGCTCGCGCCGAGCGCTTCGTCGAAACGCCAGCCCGCCGCCAGGCCCAGACGGCTCGCGGACGCGGACGCGCCATCCTCCGGCAGGCTTCCCCACAGCGACTCCGCGCCGCTCTCCGCCGCGCCCCATTGCGGCGACAGTTCGAACCACGGCCCCACGCCGTCGCCTCCCGGATCGAACCGCACCGCGAGGCCCGCCCCCGACTCCTCGAACCCCGCCGACTGGTGCGCCAGCAGGTAGCGCCCGCGCGCCTCCGCCTCCAGCCCGAGCCGCGCGTCGGCGTAGGCCACGCCGCCGCCCGCCTCCGCGCCGTAGCCCTTGCCGAAACGGCCGCCGTCCCAGCGCCCCCCGAACTCCAGCCGCGGCCGCAGCCGCGCCTGCGCACCCACCGGCCATTCCGCAGCGCCCTCCATCAGCAGCCGCAGGCGCTGCATCGCCGGTTCGGTCGCGTGCAGACCCGGCGCCTCGTCCGACTGCATCTCGATCGCCAGACCGTCCCCCTTCAGCGCCCACGATACGTCGCCGTCGTCGCCGCCGCCGCCGCCCAGCTCCTTGCGCCACCCCAGCGCCGCCATCCGCATCCCGATCTCCGTGCGCGCCGAGCCGTCCTCGTCCTTCAGCGTCGCCTCGCCCCAACCCGCGCCCGCCATCGCCCAGACGCCCAACCCGTCGGACGGCTTCCAATGCGCGTAGGGGAACACGCTCGTCAGCGCGGCCTCCACGTCGGCCCGTTCGTCCGCCAGGCGGTAGCCCATGTCTCCCCGGCTGCGCGCCACCGCCACCCCCGTCAGGATGTCCGGGCGCAAGCGGGCGTCGGCCCCGACGAAGCCGGTGAACACCTCTCCGTCCGTCTCCAGATCGGACGCCGGACGGCCGGAGAAGCTGGCCGCGCCCGCCTGTCCCCAGAACGTCCAGGTCCCCGGCGCGGCGGGCGCGGCGTCCGCCGGTCCCACGGACAGCACGAACGAACTCTGCGCCGCCAGCTCCCGCAGCGACGCCGGACCCTCGCCGTCGGCGTCCGCGCGCCCGGACGCGCCGACATGGGCGTCGAAGAGCGGCTCTTCGGCCGACCCCGGGAACGGCGCGCCGCCGCCGAGCGACAGCGCCCGCCCGCCCAGGGTCACCCGGTCCTCCGACTCCGCCTCGGAGAACCGCTCGCCCAGCACGTTCACGGCCTCCCCCGCCACCGTGCGCCCGAACGACGCCAGCACCGCCTCGAACGCCCGCGTCCGAACGCGGTAATCGTCGTCGACGATCACGCCCGTCGCCGCCGCCCGCGACGACGGCGCCAGCACCGACGATACGTTCAGGGTGAGCGTCTCGTCCTGCTCGTCCACGTCGTCGTCTACCGTTCGCACCGATATCCGCGCCGAGGCCTGGCCCGCGGCGAGCGTGAAGCGCCGGCCGGTCGCGTCCTCGTAAGCCCTCGACCGATGCGCGACCCTGCCTCCGGGGACCGGCCGCACCGATGCGGTCTCGTAGTCTTCATCGGGCGTCGCCGAGCCCGGCGTCACCGCGAACCGAATCGTCATGGCGCGCGGCGGCGGCGGCGACAGCGTCACCAGGAACACCATCTCCCCGCCTTCCTCCACGCCCGTATCCTCGATCGAGAGCACGATCCGCGGCCAGACCTCGACGGAGAAGGTCAACGACGCCTCGTCGCCATCGGCGTCGGCAGCGGTCAGGGTGTAGCCGACCGTCGGCGTCACCGCCGCCGGCGTCCCCGAGACGATGCGGGTCGACGGGTCGAACGTCAGACCCTCCGGCAAGGCCGGGGCCAGGCGGTAGGCGAGGGGTCCGTTGCCGCCCGTCGCCGCCGGCAGGGCGAGCGGGGCGATCGCCAGCCCTTCCATGTAGGTCTGCGCCGGGAAGACGTCCGGCTCGAAGACCGGCGTCAGGTCTTCGTCCACCGAGACGGCGAAGGTCAGCGACGCCTCGTCGCCGTCGGCGTCGGCGGCCGTCCAGGTGTAGATCGTCCGAGCCAGCGTCGATGTCGGCGCGCCGGCGACTTCCCGCGTCGCCGCGTCCCGCGTCACCCCGGCGGGCAGCGCCGGCGAGAGGCTATAGGTCAACGCTCCGTCGCCGCCCGTCGCTTCCGGCAGAACGAAGGAAGCGATCGCCGCGTTCACGACCCAGGACCGGTCGGCAACCGCGGCGTCGCCGAAGGTCGGGACCGAATCCGGGGCCGAATCCGGCGCCGCGTCCGAGGCCGCCGCGCCGGAGCGGTCCGTCACCGTGACGTCCACCGTGTCGCTCACGCTCGCGCCGCCCGCCGTCACCGTCAGCCGGAACGTCAGGACCGTCACGCCCGATACCTGCGGCGCCGTGAACGACGGGCTGGCCGTCGCCGCGCCCGTCAGCGCCACCGCCGGCGTCCCGCCCGTCTGCGCCCAGGCCCAGGCCGGCGCCCCGTCCGCCGGGTCCCAACCGCGCACGCGGCCGCTCAGCGTCACCGCGGCCCCTTCGTCCACGGTCTTGTCCTCTCCCGCGTCGGCCGTCAGCGCGGACGGCGGCGATACGCTTCCGTCGTCATCCGTGATCGTCAGCGTCACGTCCGCCGGGTCCGTCTTGCCGTGGCCGTTCGCCGACGTTCCCGAAACCGTCACCTGCTTGTCCGGCGCGTCGGCGTCGTTGTCCGCCGCCGTGATCGTCACCGCGCCCGCGCTCGCCGTTGCGCCCGCCGCGACGGTCAGCGTCGTTCCCGACAGCGTGAAATCCGTCCCCGATCCCGGCGACGCCGACACCGTGACCGTCGTCGGCTGGCTCGAAGGACGGTCCAACGTCGCCGTCACCGTCGACACCCCGCCGTTCTCCGAAATCGACGACGACGACAACGCCAGCGTCACACGCGGCGCCGCGTCGTCGTCCGTAATGGTCAGGGTCACGCCGGGCGGGTCGTTCGCAAGACCCAGACTGTCGGACGCCGCGCCCGAAACGGTCACCGCCTTGTTCGGCGCGTCGGTATCGTCGTCCACCCCCGTCACCGTCACCACGCCCGCGCTCGTCGTGGCGTTCGCCGCGAAGGTCAACGTGTTCGCCGCGCTCAGCATAAAGTCCGTCCCCGATCCCGGCGACGCCCCCACCGTGATCGTCACCGCCACGGTCGACGTCCGGTCCAGCGTCGCCGTCACCGTCGCCACGCCGCCCGCCTCCGCAATCGACGGGGAAGACAAAACCAGCGTCGTCTGCGGCGCATCGTCGTCGATCAGCGTCAGCGTCAGCGACGACGGATCGGCCACGCCGTTGCCGCCCGCCGCCGTTCCCGAAACCGTGATCCGCTCGCTCCCCTCCGCCACGCCGTCGTCGGCGCCCCTCACCGTCACCGCGCCCGTGCTGGTCGTGGACTCCGCCGCGATGGTCAGCGTCGTCCCCGTCTGCGTGAAGTCGCCCGATCCCGGCGACGCCCCCACCGTCACCGTCACCGCCGCGCTCGACTTGCCGGAAAGCCGCGCCGTCACCGTCGCAACGCCGCCGTTCTCCGAAATCGACGACGACGACAGGACCAGCGAAACCGTCGGAAGCGTCTCGTCGTCGGCGATGGCGAGCGTCACGGCGGACGGGTTCGCCACGCCGCCGCCCGACGCCGCGGCCGACACCGTCACCTGCTTGTCCGGCGCGTCCACGTCGTTGCCGTTCGCCGTCACCGTCACCGCGCCCGCGCTCGTCGTATCCCCCGCCGCGACCGTCAGCGTCTTCGCGCTCGACAGCGCGAAGTCGCCCGAAACCGCGCCCGTTCCCGGCGACGCCGACACCGTCAGCGTCACCGCCGCGCTCGACTTGCCGGAGAGCGTCGCCGTCACCGACGACACCCCGCCCGTCTCCGAAATCGGCGAAGACGACAGCGCCAGCGTCGCCGTCGGCAACGACTCGTCGTCGGTCAGCGTCAGCCCCGCCCCGGTCACGCGCCCGATCCCCTGGTCGTTGACAACCGTCGCCGTCACCGTCGTCGAACGCCCGCCGCTCCCCTGGTGAACGTCGTCGTTCACCGCGGTAATCGTCGCCGTATCCGAAGCGTTCGCCGTGCTCCCCGCCGCAATCACGATGGTCGCGTCCGGTCCCGCCGTGTAGAAGCCCGCGACCGCCGCCACGGTCACCGTCGTCGCCGCACTCGATGGGTGCGAGAGCGTCGCCGACACCGTCATCGTACCGCCGTTCTCCGGAATCGACGAAGCCGCCAACGCCAGCTTCACACCCGGCGCCGCGTCGTCGTCCATGATGGTCAGCGTCTTGCTCGCCGGGTTCGCCACCCCGCCGCCGGACGCCGTGGCCGACACCGCCACCTGCTTGTCCGGCGAGTCCGTCGCATCGGCGACCGCCGTCACCGTCACCGCGCCTGCGCTCGCCGTCGATCCCGCCCCGATGGTCAGCGTCGCCGGGTTCGACAGCGTGAACCCGGCGCCGTTGGCCGATACCGTCAGCGTCACCGCCACGCTCGACACACGGTTCAGGCTCGCGCTCACCGTCGAAACCCCGCCGCTCTCCGAAATCGACGAAGACGACAACGACAACGTCGCCGTCGGCGCGCCTTCGTCGTCCGTCAGCGTGAGGCTCGCGCCGGTCACGGCCACGGTCTCCGACTCGGCGGCGGCCTGGCCGTTGGACGCCGTACCCGTCACCGTCACCGTGCGGTCGCCGACGTTGTCGATGGCGTCGTCCACCGCCGTAATCGTCGCCGTGTCCGTAGCGTTCGCCGTGCTCCCCGCCGCAATCACGATCGTCGCGTCCGAACCCACCGTGTAGGCGCCCGATACCTCCGTCACCGTCACCGTCGTCGCTTCACTCGATGCGTGCGAGAGCGTCGCGCTCACCGACGTAGCGCCGCCGTTCTCCGAGATCGACGAGGCCGCCAACGCCAGCTTCACCGAAGGCGCTTCGTCGTCGTCCGTAATGGTCAGCGTCACGGCGGACGGGTTCGCCACGCCGCTATCGCCAGATACCGTGGCCGAGATCGTCACCGACTTGTCCGGCTCGTCCTTTGCGTCGGCGACCGCCGTCACCGTCACCACGCCCGCGCTCGACGTCGACCCCGCCCCGATGGTCAGCGTCTTCGCGCTCGAAAGCGTGAAGCCGTCACCGCTCGCCGATACCGTCAGCGTCACCGCCGCACTCGACTTGCCGGAAAGCGCCGCGGTCACCGTCGCCGCACCGCCGCTCTCCAGGATCGACGAAGACGACAGCTTCAGCGTCGCCGTCGGCGTCGTCTCGTCGTCCGTCAGCGTCAGCGTCACGTTCGCCGGCGCCGCCACCCCGTTGCCGCCCGCCACCACGCCAGAGACCGTCACCTGCTTGTCCGGCGAGTCCACGTCGTTCCCGTTCGCCGTCACCGTCACCGCGCCGACGCTGGTGGTGTCTCCGGCCGCAATCGTCAGCGTCTTCGCCGCGCTGAGGGCGAAGTCCGCCCCGACCGCGCCGGCGCCCGCCGCCGCATCCACCGTCACCGTCACCGCTTCGCTGGAGGCGCCCGAAAGCGCCGCCGTCACCGACGACACCCCGCCCGTCTCCGAAATCGCCGGCGGCGACAGCGCCAGCGTCACCGTCGGCAACGTCTCGTCGTCCGTCAGCGTCAGCGTCACGTTCGCCAGCGCCGCCACCCCGTTGCCGCCCGCCACCACGCCAGAGACCGTCACCTGCTTGTCCGGCGAGTCCACGTCGTTCCCGTTCGCCGTCACCGTCACCGCCCCGGCGCTCGTCGTATCCCCCGCCGCTATCGTCAGCGTCTTCGCCGCGGAGAGATCGAAGTCGGCCGCCGACGCGCCGGTTCCCGCAGCAGCATCCACCGTCACCGTCACCGCTTCACTGGAGGCGCCCGAAAGCGCCGCGGTCACCGACGACACCCCGCCCGTCTCCGAAATCGCCGGCGGCGACAGGACCAGCTTCACCGTCGGCAACGCCTCGTCGTCGGTCAGCGCCAGCGCCGCCCCGGTCACGCGCCCGGCCCCCTGGCCGTTGTCGACCGTCGCCGTCACCGTCGTCGAACGCCCGCCGCTCCCCTGGTGAACGTCGTCGTTCACCGCGGCAATCGCCGCCGTGTCCGCAGCGTTCGCCGTATTCCCCGCGGCGATCACGATCGTCGCGTCCGAACCCACGGTGTAGAAGCCCGCGACCGCCGTCACCGTCACCGTCGTCGCCGCGCTCGACGGGTGCGAGAGCGTCGCGCTCACCGACGTCGCGCCGCCGTTCTCCGGGATCGAAGAGGACGCCAACGCCAGCGTCACCGTCGGCGCAGCGTCGTCGTCCTCGATCGTTCCCGTTCCCGTCCGACCGGCCACCGGAACCCGCGCGTTCACCGGACCGCTCAGCGCCAACTTCACCGTTCCGTCCGGCTCGTCCACACCATCGCCCGTCACCGTCACCGAGACCGTCTTGCTCGTCTCCCCCGCCGCAAACGTCAGCGTTCCCGTCGCGAGAGCCACGTAGTCCGCACCGGACGACGCCGTACCCGTCCCCGCGTCCGCGTACCCTACCGTCACCTCCGCCGTGCTCTCCGCGCTCAGCGTCACCGTGTAGCTCAGCGTCGCCGTCGAACCCGATGCCCCCTCCGCTACCCGCGGCGACGAAATCGACAGCGACGGCAGGTTGCCCGTGTTCACCACGATCCCCGGCGGGTTCACCAGCCGCGGCGGGTCGCCCGAGGCGATCACCGCGACGAGGAACGGGAGCGTCGCCGCGTCGCCGTCTTCGTCCGTGGCCGTCCAGACGTATTCCTTCTGATTCGTCGGAGCGTCCGGCGTCGTCCCCGTCACGAAGAAGCCGTTCCGCGACAACCACGACGGCAGGGCCGGCGACAGCGCGTAGGTCAGCGTCCCGTCGCCACCCGTCGCCCGCGGCAGCGTGAGGCGCGGGATCACGGTCGAGACCGGCCACAGACGGCTCGCAATCTGCTGGTCGCCGAACGTCGGCTTCAGGTCCACGTCGTCGTCCTCGATGGTCAGCGTCACCGACGACGGGTTCCCCGCAATCCCCTGACCATTGCCCGCCGTCGCCGATACCGTCACCGTCTTGTCGTTGGCCGCGTCCTCCGCGTCGTTCACCGCCGACACCGTCACCACGCCCGCGCTCGCCGTCGCGCCCGCCGCCACCGTCAGCGTCCTGTTCGTGCTCAAGCTGAAGTCCGACGCCGCCGTGTGCGCTCCCGCCGACGCCGTCACCGTCACCGTCGTCGGCTGGCTCGACCGATGCGAGAGCCGCGCCGTCACCGTCGACACGCCTCCGGCCTCCGAGATCGACGACGACGACAACGCCAGCGTCACCGATGGCGCAGCATCGTCGTCCCTGATCGTCCCCGTCCCGGTCGCGGCGTCCAACGTCGCGTTCACCGGGCCGCTCAGCACGACCTTCACCGTCTCGTCCGGCTCGTCCGTCGCGTCGCCCGTCACCGTCACCGAGATCGTCTTGCTCGTCTCCTCCGCCGCGAAGGTCAGCGCGCCGGCGGCAAGCGCCGTGTAGTCCGTCCCCGACGTCGCCGCGCCGCCCGTCCCCTCCGCGTAGTTCACCGTCACCTGCTTGCCGCTCTTCGCGCTCAACGTCACTTCGAAGGTCAACGTCGCCGTCGATCCCGCCGCCCCTTCCGCTACGCTCGGCGACGAAATCGAGAGCACCGGCGGGTCGTCGTCGTCCGCGATGGTCAGCGTCACGGCGGACGGGTTCGCCACCCCGCCGCCCGACGCCGTGGCCGATACCGTCACCGACTTGTCCGGCCCGTCCGTCGCGTCGTCGTTCGCCGTCACCGTCACCGCGCCGGCGCTGGCCGTCGATCCCGCCGCTATCGTCAGCGTCCTCGCGCTCGACAGCGTGAACCCGGCGCCCGTCGCCGACACCGTCAACGTCACCGCTTCGCTCGACGCACGGTTCAGCTCCGCCGTCACCGTCGTCACACCGCCGCTCTCCACGATCGACGAAGACGACAGCTTCAGCGTCGCCGTCGGCGTCGCCTCGTCGTCGGTCAGCGTGAGGCTCGCCCCGGTCACGGCCACGGTCTCCGACTCGGCGGCGGCCTGGCCGTTGGACGCCGTTCCCGTCACCGTCACCGTGCGATTGCCCACGTTGTCGATGGCGTCGTCCACCGCGTTGATCGTCGCCGTATCCGAAGCGTTCGCCGTATCCCCCGCCGCAATCACGATCGTCGCGTCCGTCGAATCCACGGTGTAGGCGCCTTCAAGCGCCGTCACGGTGATCGTGGTAGCAGCGCTCGATGCGTGCGAAAGGGTAGCGCTCGCCGTCGTCGCGCCGCCGTTCTCCGCGATGGCCGTATCCGCCAACGCCAAGGTCACCCTCGGCGCAGCGTCATCATCGGTGATGGTCAGCGTCGCGGCGGTCGGGTTCGCCACCCCACCGCCCGCCGCCGTGGCCGAAACCTTCACCGACTTGTCCGGCGAGTCCGTCGTGTCGGCGACCGCCGTCACCGTCACCACGCCCGCGCTTGCCGTCGAACCCGCCGCGATGGTCAGCGTCGCGCCCGTCTGCGTGAAGTCGCCGGAAACCGCGTTCGTTCCCGCCGCCGCCGTCACCGTCAGCGTCACCGCCTCGCTCGACGCACGGTCCAGCGCCGCCGTCACCGTCGTCACCCCGCCGCTCTCCGAGATCGACGAAGACGACAGCTTCAGCGTCGCCGTCGGCGTCGCTTCATCGTCGGTCAGCGTGAGGCTCGCGCCGGCCACGGCCACGGTCTGCGATTCGGCGGCGGCTTGGTCGTTGGACGCCGTTCCCGTCACCGTGACGCTCCGGTCGCCCACGTTGTCGATGGCGTCGTCCACCGCGGCAATGGTCACGCCATCCGAAGCGTTCGCCGTCTCACCCGCCGCAATCACGATGGCCGCGTCCGAACCCAGCGTGTAGGCGCCCGCGACCGCCGCCACCGTCACGGTCGTCGCCGCGCTCGACGGATGGCTCAGCGCCGCGGTCGCCGTGGTCGCGCCGCCGTTCTCCGCAATCGAGGAATCCGCCAGCGTCAGCGTCACCGCCGGCGCGTCGTCATCGTCCGTGATCGTCCCCGTCCCGCTCGCCGCCCCGTCCGCGATCGTCGCGTTCGACGGGGCGCTCAGCGTCACCACCACCGTCTCGTCCGGCTCGTCCGCGACGTCGCCCGTCACCGTCACCGCGATCGTCCTGCTCGTCTCCTCCGTCGCGAAGGTCAGCGTCCCCGAGGCCAGCGCCGTATAGTCCGTCCCCGCGGTCGCCGTTCCGCCCGTCCCCTCGGCGTAGGCGACCGTGACCTCCTTGCCGCTCTTCGCGCTCAGCGTGACCTCGAAGGTCAACGTCGCCGTCGATCCCGCCGCCCCCTCCGCCGCGCTCGGCGACGAGATCGAGAGCGTCGGCGCATCGTCGTCGTCGGCGATGGTCAGCGTCACGGCGGCCGGGTCCGCGATCCCGCTGTCGCCCGACGCCGCGGCCGTGACCGTCACCGACTTGTCCAGCCCGTCCGTCGCGTCGTCGACCGCCGTCACCGTCACCGCGCCGGCGCTGGCCGTCGATCCCGCCGCGATGATCAGCGTCGCCGGGTTCGACAGCGTGAAGTCGCCGGAAACCGCGTTCGTTCCCGCCGCCGCCGTCACCGTCAGCGTCACCGCCTCGCTCGATGCCCGGTCCAGCGCCGCCGTCACCGTCGTCACCCCACCGCTCTCCGAGATCGACGAAGACGACAGCTTCAGCGTCGCCGTCGGCGTCGCTTCGTCGTCGGTCAGCGTGAGGCTCGCCCCGGTCACGGCCATGGTCTGCGAATCGGCGGCGGCCTGGCCGTTGGACGCCGTGGCGGTCACCGTCACCGTGCGGTTACCCACGTTGTCGATGGCGTCGTCCACCGCGTTGATCGTCGCCGTGTCCGTGGCGGTCGCCGTGCTCCCCGCGGCGATCACGATGGTCGCGTCCGAACCCGCCGTGTAGAAACCCGACACACCCGTCACCGTCACCGTCGTCGCCGCGCTCGACCGGTGCGAGAGCGTCGCCGACACCGACGTCGCGCCGCCGTTCTCCGCAATCGACGAAGCCGCCAACGCCAGCGTCACATCCGGCGCCGCGTCGTCGTCCTCGATCGTTCCCGTTCCCGTCCGACCGGCCACCGGAACCTGCGCATTCACCGGACCGCTCAGCGCCAACTCCACCGTCTCGTCCGGCTCGTCCACATCATCGCCCGTCACCGTCACGTCTACCGTCTTGCTCGTCTCTCCCGCCGCAAACGTCAGCGTTCCCGTCGCGAGAGCCACGTAGTCCGCACCCGACGTCGCCGTACCCGTCCCCGCGTCCGCGTACCCTACCGTCACCTCCGCCGTGCTCTCCGCGCTCAGCGTCACCTTGTAGCTCAGCATCGCCGTCGAACCCGATGCCACCTCCGCCACCCGCGGCGACGAAATCGACAGCGACGGCAGGTTGCCCGTGTTCACCACGATCCCCGGCGGGTTCACCAGCCGCGGCGGGTCGCCCGAGGCGATCACCGCGACGAGGAACGGGAGCGTCGCCGCGTCGCCGTCTTCGTCCGTGGCCGTCCAGACGTATTCCTTCTGATTCGTCGGAGCGTCCGGCGTCGTCCCCGTCACGAAGAAGCCGTTCCGCGACAACCACGACGGCAGGGCCGGCGACAGCGCGTAGGTCAGCGTCCCGTCGCCACCCGTCGCCCGCGGCAGCGTGAGGCGCGGGATCACGGTCGAAACCGGCCACAAACGGCTCGCAATCTGCTGGTCGCCGAACGTCGGCTTCAGGTCCACATCGTCGTCCTCGATGGTCAGCGTCACCGGCGACGGGTTCCCCGCAATCCCCTGACCATTGCCCGCCGTCGCCGACACCGTCACCGTCTTGTCGTTGGCCGCGTCCTCCGCGTCGTTCACCGCCGACACCGTCACCACGCCCGCGCTCGCCGTCGCGCCCGCCGCCACCGTCAGCGTCCTGTTCGTGCTCAAGCGGAAGTCCGACGACGCCGTGTGCAAACCCGCCGACGCCGTCACCGTCACCGTCGTCGGCTGGCTCGACCGATGCGAGAGCCGCGCCGTCACCGTCGATACGCCCCCGTTCTCCGAGATCGACGACGACGACAACGCCAGCGTCACCGAAGGCGCAGCGTCGTCGTCCGCAATGGTCAGCGTCACGGCGGACGGGTTCGCCACCCCGCCGCCCAACGCCGTGGCCGACACCGACACCTGCTTGTCCGGCGAGTCCGTCGTATCGGTCACCGCCGTCACCGTCACCGCGCCCGCGCTCGCCGTCGATCCCGCCGCGATGGTCAGCGTCCTCGCGCTCGACAGCGTGAACCCGGCGCCGTTGGCCGCCACCGTCAACGTCACCGATTCGCTCGACTTGCCCGACAGCTTCGCCGTCACCGTCGACACCCCGCCCGTCTCCGAAATCGACGCCGGCGACAGCGCCAGCGTCGTCGTCGGCAACGCCTCGTCGTCCGTCAGCGTCAGCGCCGCCCCGGTTACGCTCCCGATCCCCTGGTCGTTGGCGACCGTCGCCGTCACCGTCGTCGAACGCCCGCCGCTCCCCTGGTGGACGTCGTCGTCCACCGCGGCAATCGCCGCCGTATCCGCGGCGCTCGCCGTGCTCCCCGCCGCAATCACGATGGTCGCGTCCGATCCCGCCGTGTAGAAGCCCGACGCGCCCGTCACCGTCACCGTCGTCGCCGCGCTCGACGGATGCGAGAGCGTCGCGCTCACCGTGGTCGCACCCCCGTTCTCCGGGATCGACGAAGACGACAACGCCAGCTTCACACCCGGCGCCGCGTCATCATCGGTGATGGTCAGGGTCACGGTGGACGGATCCGACACCCCGCTGTCGCCGCTCACCGTGGCCGATACCGGCACCGATTTGTCCGGCGAGTCCGTCGTATCGGTCACCGCCGTCACCGTCACCGCGCCCGCGCTCGCCGTCGATCCCGACGCTATCGTCAGCGTCCTCGCGCTCGACAGCGTGAAGCCGGCGCCGGCAGCCGCCACCGTCAGCGTCACCGCCGCGCTCGACTTGCCGGAAAGCGCCGCGGTCACCGTCGCCGCACCGCCGGTCTCCGAAATCGACGAAGACGACAGCGCCAACGTCGCCGTCGGCGTCGCCTCGTCGTCGGTCAGCGTCAGCGACACATTCGTCGGCGCCGCCACACCGTTGCCGCCCGCCGCCACGCCAGAGACCGTCACCTGCTTGTCCGGCGAGTCCACGTCGTTCCCGTTCGCCGTCACCGTCACCGTCCCGGCGCTGGCGGTGTCTCCGGCCGCAATCGTCAGCGTCTTCGCCGCGCTGAGAGCGAAGTCCGCCCCGACCGCGCCGGTTCCGGCCGCCGCATCCACCGTCACCGTCACCGCCTCGCTCGACGCGCCCGACAGCGCCGCGGTCACAGACGACACCCCGCCCGTCTCCGAAATCGACGCCGGCGACAGAACCAGCTTCACCGTCGGCAACGACTCGTCGTCGGTCAGCGTCAGCGTCACATTCGCCGGCGCCTCCACCCCGTTGCCGCCTGTCGCCCTTCCCGAAACCGTCACCTGCTTGTTCGGCGAGTCCACGTCGTTCCCGTTCGCCGTCACCGTCACCGCCCCGGCGCTCGTCGTGTCCCCCGCCGCGATGGTCAGAGTATTCGCCGCGGAGAGATCAAAGTCGGCCGCCGCTGCGCCGGTTCCCGCCGCCGCATCCACCGTCACCGTCACCGCCTCGCTCGACGCGCCCGACAGCGCCGCGGTCACAGACGACACCCCGCCGCTCTCCGAAATCGACGGCGACGACAGAACCAGCGTCGCCGTCGGCAACGACTCGTCGTCCACGATGGTCAGCGTCGCAGCGGCCGGGTCCGCGATCCCGCTACCGCCCGATACCGCGGCCGAAACGTTCACCGACTTGTTCGGCGAGTCCGTCGCGTCGTCGTTCGCCGTCACGGTCACGACGCCCGCGCTGGCCGTGGCGCCCGCCGCAATCGTCAGCGTCTTTGCGCTCGACAGCGTGAAATCGCCGTCCGCCGCGTTCGCTCCCGCAGACGCCGACACCGTGAGCGTCACCGCCTCGCTCGACTTCCCGCTCAGGCTGGCCGTCACCGTGCTGGCGTTGTTCGCCCCGCTCTCCGAAATCGCGTCCGGCTTCGACGGATCCGGCTCCGACAGCGCCAGCGCGACGGTCGGCGTGTCTTCGTCGTCGGTCAGCGTGAGGCTCGCCCCGGTCACGGCCATGGTCTGCGAATCGGCGGCGGCCTGGCCGTTGGACGCCGTTCCCGTCACCGTGACGTCCCGGTCGCCCACGTTGTCCACGTCGTCGTCCACCGCGGCAATGGTCACGCCGTCCGAAGCGTTCGCCGTATCCCCCGCGGCGATGACGATGGCCGCGTCCGAACCCAGCGTGTAGGCGCCCGCGACCGCCGTCACCGTCACCGTCGTCGCCGCGCTCGACGGATGGCTCAACGCCGCGGTGACCGTGGTCGCGCCGCCGTTCTCCGAAATCGAGGAACCCGCCAACGCCAGAGCCACCGAAGGCGCCGCGTCGTCGTCTTGCAGCGTCAGCGTAGCCCCGGCAACGCTCCCCGCGCCCTGGCCGTTGCCGACCGTTCCCGTCACCGTCACCCTGCGGTCCGGCTCGTCCTTCGTGTTGTCCACCGCCGCCGCCGTCGCCGTGTCCGCGACGTTCGCCGTCTCCCCCGCCGCGATCACGATCGTCGCGTCCGAGCCCGCCGTATAGAAGCCCGGCGCCCCCGTCACCGTCACCGTCGTCGCCTCGCTGGAGGCGTGGCTCAGCGTCGCGCTCACCGTCGTCGCGCCGCCGTTCTCCGAAATCGACGACGGCGACAACGCCAGGGTCACATCCGGCGCCGCGTCGTCGTCGGTAATGGTCAGCGTCACCGCAAGCGGGTTCGTCACCCCCTGCGCGTTGACCGCCGCACCCGAAACCTTCACCTGCTTGTCCGGCGAATCCGTCGCGTCGTTCACCGCGGTCACCGTCACCGCGCCCGTACTCGCCGTGTCCCCCGCCGCTATCGTCAGCGTCCTGTCGTTCGACAGCGTGTAGTCCGCCGCAACCGCGCCAGTCGAAGACACCGGCGCCGCCGACACCGTCACCGTCGTCACTGCGCTCGACGCACGGTTCAGCGTCGCCGTCACCGTCGCCGCGCCGCCCGTCTCCGAGATCGACACGCTCGACAGCGCCAGCGATACCGTCGGCTTCCCGTCGTCGTCCCGGATCGTCAGCGTCACCGCCTCCGGGTTCCCCGCCACCCCCTGGCCGTTGGCGGCCGTCCCCGAAACCGTCACCGACTTGTCCGGCGAATCCGTCGCGTCGTCCACCGCGGCGATCGTCACCGTCCCCGTGCTCGTCGTATCCCCCGCCGCTATCGTCAGCGTCCTGCCCGCGCTCAGCGTGTAGTTGTCCGCCACCGCGTTCGTCCCCGGCGCCGCCGACACCGTCACCTCCGTCGCCGCGCTCGACGGATGGGAAAGCGTCGCCGTCACCACCGCCCGCGTCGTCGTCCCGCTCTCGCCGATCGCCGAAGGCGACAACGCCAACGTCACCGAAGGCGCCGCGTCGTCGTCGGTGATGGTCAGGGTCACGGCGGCCGGGTTCGACACCCCGCCGCCCGACGCCGTGGCCGTGACCGTCACCGACTTGTCCGGCCCGTCCGTCGCGTCGTCGACCGCCGTCACCGTCACCGCGCCCGCACTGGCCGTCGATCTCGCCGCTATCGTCAGCGTCTTCGCGCTCGACAGCGTGAAGTCGCCATCCGCCGCGTTCGTTCCCGCAGACGCAGACGCCGACACCGTCAGCGTCACCGCCTCGCTGGATGCCCGATCCAGCGCCGCCGTCACCGTGCTGGCGTTGTCCGCCCCGCTCTCGTCGATCGTGTCGGGTTTCGACGGGTCCGGCTCCGACAGCGACAGCGTGACGGTCGGCGTGTCTTCGTCGTCGGTCAGCGTGAGGCTCGCGCCGGTCACGGCCATGGTCTGCGAATCGGCGGCGGCCTGGCCGTTGGACGCCGTGGCGGTCACCGTGACGCTCCGGTCGCCCACGTTGTCCACGTCGTCGTTCACGGCGTTGATCGTCGCCGTGTCCGCGGCGTTCGCCGTGCTCCCCGCCGCAATCACGATCGTCGCGTCCGAACCCACGGTGTAGAAGCCCGCGACCGCCGCCACCGTCACCGTCGTCGCCGCGCTCGACCGGTGCGAGAGCGTCGCCGACACCGACGTCGCGCCGCCGTCCTCGGCGATGGCCGTATCCGCCAACGCCAGCGTCACATCCGGCGCCGCGTCGTCGTCCTCGATCGTTCCCGTTCCCGTCCGACCGGCCACCGGAACCTGCGCGTTCACCGGACCGCTCAACGCCAACTCCACCGTCTCGTCCGGCTCGTCCACACCATCGCCCGTCACCGTCACCGAGACGGTCGCACTCGTCACCCCGGGCGCCAGGGTCAGCGTTCCCGACGACAGCGCCGTGTAGTCCGCACCGGACGACGCCGTCCCCGTCCCCGCGTCCGCGTACCCTACCGTCACCTCCTCCGTGCTCTCCGCGCTCAGCGTCACCACGAAACCCAGCGTCGCCGTCGAACCCGACGCGCCCTCCGCCACCCGCGGCGACGACAGCGACAGCGAGGGCGCCGCGCCCGGGTTCATGATCCCGCTTTCCACCACCTCGATGGCGAAGGTCAGCGACGCCTCGTCGCCGTCCTCGTCCCGCGCCGTCCACGTGTAGTCCGCCAACGCCACCGACGCAGACGGCGTCGTCCCCGTCACGAAGAAGCCGCTCCGCGACAACCCCGACGGCAAGGCCGGCGACAGCGCGTAGGTCAGCGTCCCGTCGCCGCCCGTCGCCGCCGGCAGCGTAAACCGCGCAATCTCCGTGGATACCGGCCAGCTCTGGTTCGCCACCGCCGCATCCCCGAACGTCGGCTTCAGGTCCACGTCGTCGTCCTCGATGGTCAGCGTCACCGACGACGGGTTCCCCGCAATCCCCTGACCATTGCCCGCCGTCGCCGACACCGTCACCGTCTTGTCGTTGGCCGCGTCCTCCGCGTCGTTCACCGCTGCGACCGTCACCACCCCCGCGCTGGCCGTCGCACCCGCCGACACCGTCAGCGTCGCGCCCGTCTGCGTGAAGTCCGACGCCGCCGTGTGCGCTCCCGCCGACGCCGTCACCGTCACCGTCGTCGGCTGGCTCGACCGATGCGAGAGCCGCGCCGTCACCGTCGACACGCCCCCATCCTCCGAGATCGACGACGACGACAACGCCAGCGTCACCGATGGCGCGGCGTCGTCGTCCCTGATCGTCCCCGTCCCGGCCGCGGCGCCGTCCGCGAGCGTCGCGTTCACCGGACCGCTCAGCACGACCTTCACCGTCTCGTCCGGCTCGTCCGTCGCGTCGCCCGTCACCGTCACCGCGATCGTCTTGCTCGTCTCCTCCGCCGCGAAGGTCAGCGCGCCGGCGGCAAGCGCCGTGTAGTCCGCCCCCGCCGTCGCCGCGCCGCCCGTCCCCTCCGCGTAGTTCACCGTGACCTGCTTGCCGCTCTTCGCGCTCAACGTCACTTCGAAGGTCAACGTCGCCGTCGAACCCGCCGCCCCTTCCGCTACGCTCGGCGACGAAATCGAGAGCGAAGGCGCCGCGTCGTCGTCCGCGATGGTCAGCGTCACGGCGGACGGGTTCGCCACCCCGCTGTCGCCGCTCACCGCGGCCGAGACCGTCACCGACTTGTCCGGCCCGTCCATCGCGTCGTCGTTCGCCGTCACCGTCACCGCGCCCGCGCTGGCCGTCGATCCCGCCGCTATCGTCAGCGTCCTCGCGCTCGACAGCGTGAACCCGGCGCCCGCAGCCGACACCGTCAACGTCACCGCTTCGCTCGACGCACGGTTCAGCCCCGCCGTCACCGTCGCCACCCCGCCGCTCTCCGAGATCGACGAAGACGACAGCGCCAGCGTCGCCGTCGGCGTCGCCTCGTCGTCGGTCAACGTGAGGCTCGCCCCGGTCACGGCCACGGTCTCCGACTCGGCGACGGCCTGGCCGTTGGACGCCGTTCCCGTCACCGTCACCGTGCGATTGCCCACGTTGTCGATGGCGTCGTCCACCGCCGCGATGGTTGCCGTATCCGAGGCGTTCGCCGTGGCGCCCGCCGCAATCACGATCGTCGCGTCCGATCCCGCCGTGTAGAAGCCGGGGACTGCGGTCACCGTCACCGTCGTCGCCGCGCTCGACGGATGCGAAAGGGCGGCGCTCACCGACGTCGCACCGCCGTTCTCCGGGATCGACGACGAAGACAACGCCAAAGTCACACTTGGCGCAGCGTCATCATCGGTGATGGTCAGGGTCACGGCGGACGGGTTCGCCACGCCGCCGCCGGACGCCGCGGCGGAGACCGACACCTGCTTGTCCGGCGAGTCCGTCGCATCGGCGACCGCCGTCACCGTCACCACGCCCGCGCTCGCCGTCGATCCCGCCGCGATGGTCAGCGTCGCCGGGTTCGACAGCGTGAAGCCGTCGCCCGGAGCCGATACCGTCAGCGTCACCGCCGCGCTCGACCTGCCGGAGAGCGTCGCACTCACCGTCGACACCCCGCCGCTCTCCGAGATCGACGAAGGCGACAGCGCCAACGTCGCCGTCGGCGCGCCCTCGTCGTCGGTCAGCGTGAGGCTCACGCCGGTCACGGTCATGGTCTCCGACTCGGCGGCGGCTTGGCCGTTGGACGCCGTTCCCGTCACCATCACCGTGCGGTTGCCCACGTTGTCGATGGCGTCGTTCACCGCCGCGATGGTCGCCGTATCCGTGGCGTTCGCCGTGCTCCCCGCCGCGATCACGATCATCGCGTCCGATCCCGCCGTGTAGAAGCCCGCGACCCCCGCCACCGTCACCGTCGTCGCCGCGCTCGACGGGTGCGAGAGCGTCGCCGACACCGTCGTCGCACCGCCGTCCTCCGGAATCGACGAAGCCGCCAACGCCAGCGTCACACCCGGCGCCGCGTCGTCGTCCGTGATGGTCAGCGTCTTGCTCGCCGGGTTCGCCACCCCGCCGCCGGACGCCGCGGCGGAGACCGTCACCTGCTTGTCCGGCGAGTCCGTCGCATCGGCGACCGCCGTCACCGTCACCGCGCCTGCGCTCGCCGTCGATCCCGACGCGATGGTCAGCGTCTTCGCGCTCGACAGCGTGAAGCCGTCGCCGTTGGCCGATACCGTCAGCGTCACCGCCGCGCTCGACGCACGGTTCAGGCTCGCGCTCACCGTCGAAACCCCGCCGCTCTCCGAAATCGACGAAGACGACAACGACAACGTCGCCGTCGGCGTCGCCTCGTCGTCCGTCAGCGTGAGGCTCGCCCCGGTCACGGCCACGGTCTCCGACTCGGCGGCGGCCTGGCCGTTGGACGCCGTACCCGTCACCGTCACCGTGCGGTCGCCGACGTTGTCGATGGCGTCGTCCACCGCGGTAATCGTCGCCGTGTCCGTAGCGTTCGCCGTGCTCCCCGCCGCAATCACGATCGTCGCGTCCGCCGAATCCACGGTGTAGGCGCCTTCAAGCGCCGTCACGGTGATCGTGGTAGCGGCGCTCGACGGGTGCGAAAGGGCGGCGCTCACCGACGTCGCACCGCCGTTCTCCGGGACCGACGACGACGCCACCGCCAGCGTCACACCCGGCGCCGCGTCGTCGTCCGCGATGGTCAAGGTCACGGCGGACGGGTTCGCCACCCCGCCGCCGGACGCCGTGGCCGACACCGACACCGACTTGTCCGGCGAGTCCGTCGCATCGGCCACCGCCGTCACCGTCACCACGCCCGCGCTCGACGTCGACCCCGCCCCGATGGTCAGCGTCTTCGCGCTCGAAAGCGTGAAGCCGTCACCGCTCGCCGATACCGTCAGCGTCACCGCCGCACTCGACTTGCCGGAAAGCGCCGCGGTCACTGTCGCCGCACCGCCGCTCTCCAGGATCGACGAAGACGACAGCTTCAGCGTCGCCGTCGGCGTCGTCTCGTCGTCCGTCAGCGTCAGCGTCACGTTCGCCGGCGCCGCCACCCCGTTGCCGCCCGCCACCACGCCAGAGACCGTCACCTGCTTGTTCGGCGAATCCACGTCGTTCCCGTTCGCCGTCACCGTCACCGCCCCGGCGCTCGTCGTATCCCCCGCCGCTATCGTCAGCGTCTTCGCCGCGCTCAGAGCAAAGTCCGCCCCGACCGCGCCGGTTCCCGCCGCCGCATCCACCGTCACCGTCACCGCTTCGCTGGAAACGGCCGAAAGGGCCGCGGTTACCGACGCCACCCCGCCACTCTCCGAGATCGACGCCGACGACAGCGCCAACCTCACCGTCGGCGTCGCCTCGTCGTCCTCGATGGTCAACGTCACGTTCGCCGGCGCCGCAACCCCATTGCCGCCCGTCGCCGTTCCCGAAACCGTCACCTGCTTGTCCGGCGCGTCCACGTCGTTCCCGTTCGCCGTCACCGTCACCGTCCCGGCGCTCGCCGTCGATCCCGCCGCTATCGTCAGCGTCCTCGCCGCGCTCAGAGCGAAATCGGCGCCGACCGCGCCGGTTCCCGGCGCCGCATCCACCGTCACCGTCACCGCCGCGCTCGACTTGCCGGAAAGCCGCGCCGTCACCGTCGCAACGCCGCCGTTCTCCGAAATCGACGACGACGACAGGACCAGCGAAACCGTCGGAAGCGTCTCGTCGTCGGCGATGGCGAGCGTCACGGCGGACGGGTTCTCCACGCCGCCGCCCGACGCCGCGGCGGACACCGTCACCTGCTTGTCCGGCGCGTCCACGTCATTGCCGTTCGCCGTCACCGTCACCGCGCCCGCGCTCGCCGTCGATCCCGCCGCTATCGTCAGCGTCTTCGCGCTCGACAGCGTGAAGTCGCCCGAAACCGCGCCCGTTCCCGCCGCCGCCGACACCGTCAGCGTCACCGCCGCGCTCGACTTGCCGGAAAGCGCCGCGGTCACCGACGACACCCCGCCAGTCTCCGAAATCGACGAAGACGACAGCTTCAACGTCGCCGTCGGCGTCGCCTCGTCGTCCGTCAGCGTGAGGCTCGCCCCGGTCACATCGCCCGCGCCCTGGCCGTTGGACGCCGCGCCCGTCACCGTCACCGTGCGGTCGCCCACGTTGTCCACGTCGTCGTTCACCGCGTTGATCGTCGCCGTGTCCGAAGCGTCCGCCGTCTCACCCGCCGCAATCACGATCGTCGCGTCCGAACCCGCCGTGTAGAAACCCGTCACACCCGTCACCGTCACCGTCGTCGCCGCGCTCGACGGGCGCGAGAGCGTCGCGCTCACCGTCGTCGCGCCGCCATCCTCCGGGATCGAAGAGGACGCCAGCGCCAGCGTCACATCCGGCGCAGCGTCGTCGTCCGTGATGGTCAGCGTCACGGCGGCCGGATCCGACACCCCGCTGTCGCCGCTCACCGCGGCGGAGACCGTCACCGACTTGTCCGGCGAGTCCGTCGCGTCGGCGACCGCCGTCACCGTCACCACGCCCGCGCTCGACGTCGATCCCGCCGCGATGGTCAGCGTCGCCGGGTTCGACAGCGTGAAGCCGGCGCCGTTGGCCGATGCCGTCAGCGTCACCGCCGCGCTCGACGCACGGTTCAGCGTCGCGCTCACCGTCGCTACCCCGCCGTTCTCCGAGATCGACGAAGACGACAGCTTCAGCGTCGCCGTCGGCGTCGCCTCGTCGTCGGTCAGCGTGAGGCTCGCTCCGGTCACGGCGCCCGCGCCCTGGTCGTTGGACGCCGTTCCCGTCACCGTGACGTCCCGGTCGCCCAGGTTGTCCACGTCGTCGTTCACGGCGTTGATCGTCGCCGTGTCCGCGGCGTTCGCCGTGCTCCCCGCGGCGATGACGATGACCGCGTCCGCCGAATCCACCGTGTAGGCGCCTTCAAGCGCCGTCACGGCGATCGTGGTAGCGGCGCTCGACGGATGCGAAAGGGCGGCGCTCACCGTCGTCGCGCCGCCATCCTCGGCGATGGCCGTATCCGCCACCGCCAGCGTCACGCCCGGCGCCGCGTCGTCATCGGCGATGGCGAGCGTCACGGCGTCCGGCGCCGCCACGCCGTTGCCGCCCGTCGCCGCTCCGGAAACCGTCACCTGCTTGTCCGGCGCGTCCACGTCGTCGCCGTTCGCCGTAATCGTCACCGCGCCGCTGCTGGCGGTGGCGCCGGCCGCGATGGTCAGCGTCTTCCCGGCGGAGAGCGTGAAGTCCGCTCCAACCGCCCCCGTCCCGGCCGCCGCATCCACCGTCACCGTCGCCGCTTCGCTGGAGGCGCCCGAAAGCGCCGCGGTCACCGACGCCACCCCGCCCGTCTCCGAAATCGACGATGGCGACAGCGACAGGGTCACCGTCGGCAGGCTCTCGTCGTCGGTCAGCGTCAGGGTCAGCGACGATGGCGCCGCCACGCCGTTGCCGCCCGCCGCGGCGGCGGAGACCGTCACCTGCTTGTCCGGCGCGTCCACGTCGTCGCCGTTCGCCGTAATCGTCACCTCGCCGCTGCCGGTGGTGGCGCCCGCCGCGATGGTCAGCGTCTTCTCGGCGGAGAGTGCGAAATCCGCTCCAACCGCCCCCGTCCCGGCCGCCGCGCCCACCGTCAACGTCACCGCTTCGCTGGAGGCGCCCGAAAGCGTCGCGGTCACCGTCGCCACGCCGCCGCTCTCCGAGATCGACGGCGCCGACAGCGCCAGCGTCACCGTCGGCAGCGCCTCGTCGTCCGTGATCGTCCCCGTCCCGGTCGCCGCCCCGTCCGCGAGCGTCGCGTTCGACGGGGCGCTCAGCGTCACCACCACCGTCTCGTCCGGCTCGTGGACGTCGTCGCCCGTCACCGTCACCGGGATCGTCTTGCTCGTCTCCCCTGCGGCGAAGGTCAGCGCGCCGGCGGCAAGGGCCGTATAGTCCGTCCCCGCCGTCGCCGTTCCGCCCGTCCCTTCGGCGTAGGCGACCGTGACCTCCTTGCCGCTCGCCGCGCTCAACGCTACCTCGAAGGCCAACGTCGCCGTCGATCCCGGCGCCCCCTCCGCTACGCTCGGCGACGAGATCGAGAGCGCCGGCGCCTCGTCGTCGTCGGCGATGGTCAGCGTCACGGCGGCCGGGTCCGACACCCCGCTGTCGCCCGATACCGCGGCCGTGACCGTCACCGACTTGTCCGGCCCGTCCGTCGCGTCGTCGACCGCCGTCACCGTCACCGCGCCGGTACTCACCGTCGATCTCGCCGCTATCGTCAGCGTCTTCGCGCTCGACAGCGTGAAGTCGCCATCCGCCGCGTTCGTTCCCGCAGACGCCGACACCGTCAGCGTCACCGCCTCGCTCGACGCACGGTCCAGCGCCGCCGTCACCGCGCTGGCGTTGTCCGCCCCGCTCTCGTCGATCGTGTCGGGTTTCGACGGGTCCGGCTCCGACAGCGACAGCGTGACGGTCGGCGTGTCTTCGTCGTCGGTCAGCGTGAGGCTCGCCCCGGCCACGGCCACGGTCTGCGACTCGGCGGCGGCCTGGTCGTTGGACGCCGCGGCGGTCACCGTGACGCTCCGGTCGCCCACGTTGTCGATGGCGTCGTCCACCGCGTTGATCGTCGCCGTGTCCGAAGCGTTCGCCGTCTCCCCCGCCGCAATCACGATCACCGCGTCCGAACCGGCCGTGTAGAAGCCCGCGACCGCCGTCACCGTCACGGTCGTCGCCGCGCTCGACGGATGGCTCAACGCCGCGGTCGCCGTGGTCGCGCCGCCGTTCTCCGAAATCGACGAGTCCGCCAACGCCAAGGTCACCCCCGGCGCGTCATCGTCGTCGACGATGGTCAGCGTCGCGGCGGCCGGGTCCGCGATCCCGCTGTCGCCCGATACCGCGGCCGTGACCGTCACCGACTTGTCCGGCCCGTCCGTCGCGTCGTCGTTCGCCGTCACGGTCACCACGCCCGCGCTCGCCGTATCCCCGGCCGCGATGGTCAGCGTCGCCGGGTTCGACAGCGTGAAGTCGCCGTCCGCCGCGTTCGTTCCCGCAGACGCCGACACCGTCAGCGTCACCGCCTCGCTCGACGCCCGGTTCAGCACCGCCGTCACCGCGCTGGCGTTGTCCGCCCCACCCTCGTCGATCGTGTCGGGTTTCGACGGGTCCGGCTCCGACAACGACAGCGTGACGGTCGGCGTGTCTTCGTCGTCGGTCAGCGTGAGACTCGCGCCGGTCACGACCATGGTCTGCGACTCGGCGGCGGCCTGGTCGTTGACCGCCGCGGCGGTCACCGTGACGCTCCGGTCGCCCACGTTGTCGATGGCGTCGTCCACCGCGTTGATCGTCGCCGCGTCGGAAGCGTTCGCCGTCTCCCCCGCCGCGATCACGATCACCGCGTCCGAACCCGCCGTGTAGGCGCCCGACACACCCGTTACCGTCACCGTGGTCGCCGCGCTGGACGGATGGCTCAACGCCGCGGTCGCCGTGGTCGCGCCGCCGTTCTCCGAAATCGACGAGTCCGCCAACGCCAGCGTCACCGCGGGCGCATCGTCGTCGTCGGCGATGGTCAGCGTCGCGGCGGCCGGGTCCGACACGCCGCTGTCGCCCGATACCGCGGCCGTGACCGTCACCGACTTGTCCGGCCCGTCCGTCGCGTCGTCGTTCGCCGTCACCGTCACCACGCCCGCGCTGGCCGTATCCCCGGCCGCGATGGTCAGCGTCGCCGGGTTCGACAGCGTGAAGTCGCCATCCGCCGCGTTCGTTCCCGCCGCCGTCGACACCGTCAGCGTCACCGCCTCACTCGACGCACGGTCCAGCGCCGCCGTCACCGCGCTGGCGTTGCCCGCCCCGCTCTCGTCGATCATGTCGGGTTTCGACGGGTCCGGCTCCGACAGCGACAGCGTGACGGTCGGCGTGTCTTCGTCGTCGGTCAGCGTGAGGCTCGCGCCGGTCACGGCCATGGTCTGCGAATCGGCGGCGGCCCGGTCGTTGGCCGCCGCGGCGGTTACCGTGACGCTCCGGTCGCCCACGTTGTCCACGGCGTCGTCCACCGCGTTGATCGTCGCCGCGTCGGAAGCGTTCGCCGTCTCCCCCGCCGCGATCACGATCGTCGCGTCCGAACCCGCCGTGTAGAAGCCCGCGACCGCCGTCACCGTCACCGTCGTCGCCGCGCTCGACGGATGGCTCAACGCCGCGGTCGCCGTGGTCGCGCCGCCGTTCTCCGCGATCGAGGAATCCGCCAGCGTCAGCGTCACCGCCGGCGCATCGTCGTCGTCCGTGATCGTCCCCGTCCCGCTCGCCGCCCCGTCCGCGATCGTCGCGTTCGACGGGGCGCTCAGCGTCACGACCACCGTTTCGTCCGGCTCGTCCACGGCGTCGCCCGTCACCGTCACCGGGACCGTCTTGCTCGTCTCCCCTGCGGCGAAGGTCAGCGCGCCGGCGGCAAGGGCCGTATAGTCCGTCCCCGCCGTCGCCGTTCCGCCCGTCCCTTCGGTGTAGGCGACCGTGACTTCCTTGCCGCTCGCCGCGTTCAACGCCACCGCGAAGGTCAACGTCGCCGTCGAACCCGACGCCCCCTCCGCCACGCTCGGCGACGAAATCGAGAGCGCCGGCTGATCGTCGTCGTCGGCGATGGTCAGCGTGAGATCGGCCGGGCCGGTCACCAGGACGTCGTTGTCCGCGCTCCCGGACACGGTGACGGTCTTGTCGTCTTCGTCCAGCGCGTTGTCCACCGCGGCGATCGTCACCGTCCCGGAACTGGTCGTCTCCCCGGCCGCGATGGTCAGCGTCGCCGCGGCGCTCAGCGCGAAGTCGCCGTCCGCGGCGTTCGTCCCCGCCGTAGCCGTCACCGTCACCGTCGTGCCCGCGTCCGACGCCTTGTCCAGCACCGCAGTCACCGCCGCGGAGCCGGGGTTCGTCCCGTCGTGCTCGTCGATGGTCGAGGCCGAGAGGACCAGCGTCACCACCGGCGGCTCGACCACGGCCGCGAAGAAGCTCAACGACGCCTCGTCGCCGTCCGCGTCCGTCGCCGTCCAAGTGTATTCGGCCCGCGCCCGGGTCGCGGTCGGCGCGCCCGATACCTCGCGCGTCGCCGCGTCGCGGACCACGCCGTCCGGCAGGCCCGTATGCGGCGCGGCCGCGGACAGCGCGTAGGTCACCCGGCCGTCGCCGCCCGTCACCTCCGGCAGGGTGAAGGCCGCGATCGCCACGTCCTTGATCCACTCCTTTTCGGCGATGGTCAGGTCGCCGAAGGTGGGGATGCCGTCCACCGCGGCGGTGAAGGTCAGCTCCGCCCGGTCGCCGTCGGCGTCCGTCGCCGTCCAGGTGTAGACGGTCGCGGCCAGCGTCGCGCTCGGCGCGCCCGAGACCTCGCGCGTCGCCGCATCGCGGCTCAGGCCCGCGGGCAGGGCCGGCGTCAGCGTATAGGTCAGGTCGCCGTCGCCGCCGGCGGCGGCGGGCAGGGTGAAGGCGGCGATCGCCTCGCGCTCGGTCCACGTCCGGTCGTCGAGGATCGCATCGCCGAAGCTCGGCAGCAGGTCCGCATACACCTCCAGATCGAAGGCGAGCTCCGCCCGGTCGCCGTCCTGGTCCGTGGCCCGCCACGTGTATTCGACCGACTCCCAGACCGCGGTCGGCGTGCCTCGCAGCACGCGCCCGTCGAGCTCGACGCCGGCGGGCAGTCCTTCCTGCCTGAGCGCGTAGGTCAACGGGCCGTTGCCGCCGGTCGCCTCCGGCAGGGTGACCTCGGCGACGAGGGAGCCCTGGCGCCAGGACAGGTCGTCGATGGTCGCGTCGCCGAAGCTCGGCGCGGTGTCCTCGGCCACCGTGACGTGGAAGGCGAGGGAGGCTTCGTCGCCGTCGGCGTCCGTCGCCGTCCAGGTGTATTGCGTCCGCGCCGCGGCCGCGTCCGGCGCGCCGCTCACCCGGCGGTCCGACCGCGACACCCCGCCGGGCAGCGCCGGCGAGAGGGCGTAGGTCAACGGCTCGTTGCCGCTGACCGCCGCCGGCAGGTCCAAGGCGTCGATCGCGTCGTCCTCGATCCACTCCTGGTCGTCGACCGTCGCCTCGAAGCGCGGCGTCAGGTCGGGCACGACCTGGATGGTGAAGTCGAGCGTCGCCGCGTCGCCGTCGGCGTCCGTGGCGGTCAATCGGTAGCTGGCCGGGTTCTTGTCGACCGCGGGCGTACCGCTGATCCTGCCGCCGCCGAAGGCGCCGGTCGAAGAGGCGGAGTAGGCGAGCCCGCGCGGCAGGCTCAGCGTGGCCGCGGACGTGCCCGGCCCGGTCAGCGCGTAGGTGAGCGTCCCGTCGCCGTCGGTCGCCGGCGGCAGGGTGAAGTCGACCGGCGCGCCCACCGTCCAGACCCGCGCCGGCACCACCGCCGCGCCGAAGGTCGGCGTCGGCTGCGCGGCGCCGCCGACCCTGAACATGTCGTCGTTCACGATGCTGTTGGTGAAGCGGAGCTGCGCCGCCTTGCCGCCCGGCCCCGTGATGCTGGCGCCTTCCAGGCGCAGCGCGTCGGCCGCGATGCTGACGCCGTCCGGGTCCCGGTCACCGTGCTGCACCGTGTAATAGAAGTTCAGATGCGTGCTTCTCAAGGAAGTCAGAGGCCTGCCAAGGTTGTTGGTCATCGGCACGCGGCGCGTGACGCTGCCGACCTGCAGCGCGATGGTCGGCGTGCCCGTCACCGTCACCGTCTTGCCGTATCCGACTTGGATCTTGAACCGCTCGCCGGTGAGGAAGGTGTCGTGGCGGGCCGATCCCGAGAGCTTCACTTCACCCGTCGCCGCCGGGTTGAGGCTGCCGTCCACCTTGAACCGCGCGTCGTTCGTCAGCGCGTGGCTGCCCAGGTCCAGCACCGCCTTCGCCCCCCCCACCACGTTGCCGAGCAGGGTGACGCCGTCGGGGAGCGTCAAGGCGCCGGCGGCGATGGAGATGCCGTTGGCGTCCCGGTCGGACGGCCCCACCGTGTGACTGAACTGCAACTCCCGGGAGGGGCTGCCCAACGGCTTGCCGTTCAGCCGGTGCGTGGCGGCGCCGATGGCGAGCGCCAGCTGCGGAGACCCGCCGCGCACGACGATCGGGAGGTCGAACCGGACCCTTACCTGTATCTCTTCCCCAAGTGTGAACGTCTGGTTGCTCCGCGGGACGAAGATCACGCTGACCCGGTCCACGCGCGGCTTCCTGGCGGCGCCGGTCACCTTGTGCGCGGCCTGGGCGCCCAGCGCGTGGCTGCCCAGGGCGAGGTTCACCGGGTTGCCTTCCCGCCGCTTCAGGGAGGAGCCGGTCAGCGCGCCCTCCGCGATGGAGATGCCGTCCGGGTCCCGGTCCGTGCTCTGGACCGTGTATTCGTAATAGAGGCTGCGGGCGTGCTGGGCCCCGATCCTGGTGTTGAGCGTGGCGTAGCGCGTGCGTGGCGGGGCCCGGCGCGTGTTGTCGCCGATGGTCAGCGCCAGGCGAGTAGACCCGTCCGACAGATTGTTGACGAGGTCGCTGAAGGTCACCTGCACCCTGATCTTCTCGCCCGCGCTATAGCCGGAGCTGTACGCCGGGGTCGTGTTGATGGTGACGCCGGTCACCGTGGCGGCGCGTCCGTCCACCTTGTGCGACGTCTGGGCGCCGAGCGCGTGACCGCCGAGGCTGGGGTTGTTGACCGGTTGGGAGATGCGGCCGTGGCCGGCATGGGTGATCCCGCCGTGGGAATCCAGCGCGTCGGCGGCGATGGAAACGCCATCGTCGTCGTAGTCGGGATCCTGCACCGTGTAGCGGAAGTCCAGGCTGCGGCCGCTCGATGCGTGATACAACGCCTGGCGCGTGGTGGCGCCGATGGCGATGGCCAGCCTGGGCCTGGTGTCGATTTGACTGGAGCCGATCCCCGCGCTCGTCTGCACCGTGACGTCCTTGTTGAACGTGACCCGCGCCTCGATGGTCTCGCCGTGGTCATACACGCGGTCGCTCTGGAACGACCGGATGGAGACCCCCGTCACCACCGGCAACGGGTTGTCGGCGCCGTTCACCTTGTGCGACGACTGGTTGCCGAGCGCGTGGCCGCCGAGGCCGAGGCCCGCGTTCGCACCGGCGACGTTGCGGATCGTCCCGCCGTTCAGGGTCAGCGCGCCGGCGGCGATGGAAAGGCCGTCGGGGTCGACGTCCGCCGCCGCCACCACGCGGCGGAAGATCTGCGTCGTCGGACTGGTTCCGGCGCGGCTCCAGGCCGCCTGCGCGGTCGCCGCGCCCAGGGTGAGCGCCAGGTTGGGCGTTCCCGAGACGCCCACCGCCTGATCGAAGCGCAGCTCCACCTCGATGGTCTCGCCCCAGGTGTAGGTCGCGCCGCTCGCGGGCGTCGAGATCACCCGGACCCCGGTCACGGCCGGGGCGCGCCCGGCGCTGCCGTCCACCTTGTGCGACGCCTGGGCGCCCAGCGCGTGGCTCCCCAGCTTCAGGATCGCGTTGTTCCCCGCGGCGTCGCGGATCAGCCCGCCGTTCAGGTCCAGCGCGTCGGCGGCGACGGAGACGCCGTCCGTATCCCGGTCTTCCGCCTGCACGGTGTAGCGGAAGCGGAGCGTCGCGTCGGACACGGAGAGGAAGGTCGCCTGGCGCGTTCTCCCGCCGATGGCGAGCGCGAGCCGCGGCGCGCCGCGCACCATCATCGCGCCCGCGCCCGTGCGCTCGAAGGTCACGTCAACCCGGATCTCCTCGCTGGCCCCGTAGGTGTCCCCCGAGAGCGGCGTGGAGGCGACCGCGACCCCGCTCGCCACCGGGCGGGCGCCCGCGACCTTGAGATGGAACGCCAACGTCGCGGCGTCGCCGTGCGAATCGGTCGCGGTCAGCGTGTAGGCGGTGCGCGGGCTCTCCATTCCGGGCATTCCGGAAAGCAGGCCCGAGGAGGCGTTCACGCCCAGCCCCGCCGGCAGCGCCGGCGACACGGCGTAGCGCAGCGACCCATCGCCGCCGGTCGCGATCGGCAGCGCGTGGCGCGCCGTCGTCCCCACCGTCAGGGCCAGGTCGGGGCCGGCCGCGGCGCCGAAGACCGGCCATAGGCCGGTCATGCTTCCGTCCACCTTGGCGTTGGCGAAGGCCGCCTGCGCGTGGCTGCCCAGACCGAGCGCCGCGTCCTGGCCGTCGGCGTCGCGGATGGTCGCGCCGTTCAAGGTCAGCGCCCCGGCGGCGACGCCGAGCCCGTCGGCGTCCACGTCCGCCGCCGCCACCGTGTAGGAAAAGCGGACGTAGGCGTTGCCGGCGCCCGCGGCGGCGGCGGCCTGGCGGGTCCGGTCGCCGATGGCGAGGGCGAGCCGCGGCGCGCCGGTCACGGTTACCGTCTGGTCGAAGTCGACCTGGACGGTGATCGTAGCGCCCCGGGCGTAGGTACCGGCCTGCTGCGGCGTGGAGTGGACGCTCACGCCGGTGACGCGCGGCGGGCTGCCCACCTGGTGGCCGTTGGCGTTGGCGATGGCGTGGGAGCCCAGGCCGAGCGCGGCCCGGGTCGCGCCGTCGGCCGCGTCGAAGATGCCGCCGCCGCCGGCGGCGGGATGGGCGAGCGCGCCCGAGCCGATGCTCACGCCGTCGGCGTCGTAGTCCTCCTGCAGCACGTCGTAGGAGAACACCAGATAGCCGTTCTGGGTTCCGGAATAGTTTGCCTGCCGCGTCACGCCGCCGACGTCGAGGGCGAGGGTCGGGACTCCCGTCACGGTCACCCCTTTGCCGAACTTGACCCCGACCTTGATCATCGCGCCCGGCGGGTACATCGAGTGCGCCGCCGGGGTGGAGAGGAACTTCACGTCCGAGACCCGCGGCGCCCGGGCCGACGCCACGGTGAGGGGGAAGGTGAGCGCCGTCGAATCGCCGTCGCCGTCGGTCGCCGTCCAGGTCCAGCTCGTCCGCTCCACCGACCCCGGGGGCGTACCGGACAGCACGCGGGTCGCGCCGTCCAACGCCAGCCAGGACGGCCGCTGCGCCGGCGTCAGCGCGTAGGAGACGGCGCCGTCCCCGGTCGCCGCCGGCAGGGTGAGCGAGCCCGCGGTCCTGGCCAGCCAGTGCTGCGGCTGGATCGTGGCCGTCCCGAAGGAGGGCGCGGTGTCGCGCACCCGGTAGTTCGCGTCGTTGGCGATGGCGTGGCTGCCGAGGCCGAGCAGGGCGGACTCGCCCTCCCGGTCGCGCAAGGTCATGCCGGAGGGCAGGGTCAGCGCGCCGGCGGCGATGGAGACGCCGTCGCCGTCGAAGTCCGAGGGCTGGAGCGTGTACTGGAACCCGAGCACCTGGGAGGCGTCCCGGCCGGCCCTCCGCGCCATCGCCCGGCTTATGTAGCCGTCATAGGCCGCCTGCCGGGTCCGGGCGCCGATGGCGAGGGCGAGGCTCGGCGCGCCGCCGCCGCCGAAGACGACCGCCTGATCGAAGGCCACCGTCGCGATCACGACGGCCGGGGCGAAGCGGTTGGTCGCGGTCTGCCGCGGGTCCGCCCAGCCGGATGGCTGATTGGTCCAGCAGCACGCCAACTCCGTGGTGTCGAGCTTCACCTCCACCACCCGGGGCGGCGCCGACACCTTGTGGCCGGCGGCGCCGACCACGGCGTGGGCGCCGAGGCCGAGCCGCGCGTCCTCGTTCTTGGCGTTGCGGATGGTCCCGCCGTTCAACGTCAGCGCGGCGGCGGCGATGGAGATGCCGTTGGCGTCCCGGTCGTTCGCCGCCGCCGTGTAGCTGAACGTGATCTTGCTCTGCCCCGTAACGTGGCTCCCGACCGCCGTTCGGGCCTCGCTGCCGATGGTGAGCGCCAGGTTCGGCGTCCCCTCCACGGCGACCGTCTGGTCGAAGGTCACGTCGACCGTGATCGTCTCGCCGGCGGCGTAGGCGTCTCCCGACGCCGGGCTGGAGGTGATGGCGACGTCCGTCACCACCGGGTCGGTCACCACCGACAGGTCGAAGGTGAGCGTCGCCGCGTCGCCGTCGGCGTCGGTGGCGGTGAAGGTGTAGGAGGCCGCGGCGGCGGCGGCGGTGGGCGTGCCGGAGATCGTCTGCGTGGCGGCGTTCCAGGCAAGCCCGGCCGGCAGGCTCAGCGTCGCGGCGGCGCCCGGCCCGGTGAGGGTGTAGGTCACGGTCCCGTCGCCGCCGGTCGCGGCCGGCAGCCGGTCGCTCGCCCGCAGGTTCAGGAGGTAGCGCCGCGCCTCCGCCCCCGACGCCGGGAAGGAGGGCGCCGCGTCCGCCACGCGCAGGGTCGAGTCGTTGGCGATGGCGTGGGAGCCGAGGCCGATCACGGCGTCCTCGCCCTCGGCGTCGCGGATCTCGCCGCCGCCCAGGGTCAGCGCGTTGGCGGCCACCGAGACGCCGTCGCCGTCGTGGTCGCCGGGCTGGAGCTCGTAGTAGAACCCGGCGACGTTCACGTTCCCGGGCTGGTGCGCGCGGTTCGCCAGGATCCTGCTGAGGAACGAATCGTAGGCGGCCTGGCGGGTGGCGGAGCCGATGCCGAGCGCGACGTGCGGCGCGCCGGTGACGGCCACCGGCTGATCGAACGTCACCTCGACATACACCAGGGCCGGGGGGTACCGGTTGTGGTCGGTCTGCCGGGCGTCCGCCCAACCGTCCGGCTGGACGCCCCAGCAGCACCGCAGCCGATTCGAATGGAGCTCCACCCCGGTGATCTTCGGCGGGGCGGAGACCTTGTGGCCGGTCTGCGCGGCCAGAGCGTTGGCGCCGAGATCGAGCCGCGCGTCCTCGCCCTTGGCGTTGCGGACGGCGGCGCCGTTCAGGGCGAGGGCGCCGGCGGCGATGGCGATGCCGTCCGCGTCCCGGTCGGCGGTCCCCACCGTGTAGCTGAACGAGATCTTGCTCTCGCCGGCGGTGTGGCTCCCCGTCGCCTGCCGCGTGGTGGCGCCGATGGCGAGGGCCAGCTGCGGCGCGCCGGTCACCGTCAACACTTGATCGAAGGTCACGTCGGCGGTGATCGTCTCGCCGGCGGCGTAGGTGCCGCCCGACGCCGGGCTGGAGGTGATGGCGACCCCCGTCGCCACCGGGTCGGTCACCACCGACAGGGCGAAGGTCGCGGTCGCCGTATCGCCGTCGACGTCGGTGGCGGTGAGCGTATAGGAGGCCGCCGCCGTTTCGCTCTGGGGCGCGCCGGAGAGCGTGCGCGTGTCGGCTTCCCAGGACAGGCCGGCGGGGAGCGACAGCGTCGCCGCCGTCCCCGGCCCGGTGAGCGCGTAGGTGACCGGCGCGTCGCCGCCGGTCGCTTCCGGCAGCGCGTCGCTCACCGCCACGTTCAGCAGATAGGGCCGCGCCGCCACGGTTCCGAAAGCCGGCTTGCCGTCCCGCACCGTGTGGCCGGAGTCGTCGGCGATGGCGTGGGTCCCGAGCGAGAGGACCGCGGGAACGTTGCCGTTGCCCTTCAGGTGGGAGCCGGCCGGCAGGGTAAGGGCGTCCGCGCCGATGCTGACGCCGTCGCCGTCCCAATCGCTGGTCGTCACCGTGTAGGAATAGCGATACGGGGCGATGCCGTAGGCCGATTGGTTCCACGGCACTTGCCGCGTGTTCGCTCCGATGGCGAGGGCGAGGCGGGGCCACCCCCCGTTCCCGCTATGGACGACCCTCTGCGACCAGGACAGATCCACGTTGATCGTCTCGCCCACGTCGTATGTGCCGTTCGCGCCGGGGCTGGAGCTGATGGTCATCCCGGTGATCCGCGCCGGCGTGTACACCTTGTGCGCCGAGGCGTTGGCGATGGCGTGCGCGCCCAGACCAAGCGCCGCGTTCGTCCCGTCGGCGTCGCGGATGGTGGCCCCGTTGAGGGTCAGCGCCGAGGCGCCGATGGAGATGCCGTCGGCATCCCGGTCGTTGGCGGTGACCGTGTAGGCGAACACGAGCTCGTCGATTACCCACGAGGAGGGGAGGGAGGGGCCGGTCACCTGGCGCGTATCGCCGCCGATGGCGAGCGCCAGGCGCGGCCTGCCGGTGACCGTGACCGGCCGGGAGAAGGTGACCTTGGTCCTGATCTTCTCGCCCACGTCGTAGCCGTCGCTGCCGGCCGGCGTGCTGATGACGTCCACCGACTCCACGGCCAAGGCCGTGGCCACCGAGCCGTCCACCTTGTGCGCCGTAGCGTTGTCGATGGCGTGCGTCCCCAGCACCGTCGACGCGGCCACGCCGGTCTCGTGGTGGGTCAAGGCGGCGCCGTTCAGGGCCAGCGCATCCGTGCCGACGCCGATGCCGTCGGTGTCGACGTCCGCCGCCTGCACGACGTATTCGTAGAGCCAGCCGCCGTTGCGGTGAAAACCGTTGTAGCGCGCCAGGCGGGTCGTCCCGCCGACGTCCAGGGCCAGCTTGGAGCGGGAGAGATTGCGCCCGACGACGCCCTGGTCGAACTTGAGCGTGACCTGGATCAGCTCCTTCAGGCCGTAGGCGCCGTTGGCGTAGGGCTTGGAGGCGATGGTCACGTCGGAGATCGCCGGCGCGCCGTCCACCACCGTGATCGTGAACGGGCCGAGCGTGGCCCGGTCGCCGTCGACGTCGGTGGCGGTCAGCGTATGCGTGGTCGCGCCCGCGGCGGTGGGCGTCCCGGTGATGGTGGGGCGCGCGCTCGCCAACGCCAGGCCGGCGGGCAGGGCCGGCGAGATGCTGTAGGTGAGCGCGCCGTCGCCCTCCTTCGCCAGGGGCAGGTTGGTGACCGTCGCCGCGTCCTTGGCCAGCGTCCGGGCCGCGGCCCCGGCGGCCGCCGAGAACATGGGCTGCGTATCGCGCACCGTATGCCCGGCGGCGTCGATCTTGGCGTAGGCGGCGATGGCGAGCGAGGCCGGCACGGCGTCGGCGTCGGCCCCTATGATGGTCCCGCCGTTCAGCGACAGCGCCCCCGCGCGGATGCTTATGCCGTCGCCGTCGAAGTCGGACGACGTCACGGTGTACTGGAACGAGATTACGTTGACGTTGCCTTCCCTGCACGACGAATGACAGGGGACCTGGCGGACGTTGTCGCCGATGTCGATCGCCAGCTGCGGCGAGCCGGTCACCGTGACGAGCTTGTTGAACTGGATGAACGCCGTGATTCGCTCGCCCTCGGTGTAGTCGCCGTCGACGGGGTTCGTGAAGAACGCCAGTCCTATCGGCTTCGGCGCGTTGGCCGCGGCCACCGTGACGTCGAACGAAAGCCGCGCCGCGTCGCCGTCGCCGTCGGTCGCCGTCCAGCTGTAGGAAGCCGCGGCGGCGGCGGCGCCGGGCGTCCCCGAGATCGTGCGCGTGGCGGCGTCCCAGACCAGGCCCTGGGGCAGGCTCAGCGTCGTCGCCGCGCCCGGCCCGGTCAGCGCGTAGCTCACCGTGGCGTCGCCGCCGGTCGCCTGGGGCAGTTGCAGGCTCGCGGCCGTTCCCGCGGTCCAATGCTGGTTCGCCACCGCCGTTCCGAAGGAGGGCTGGGGATCGTTCACCTGGTGGCCGGCGGCGGCGGCGATGGCGTGGCTGCCGAGATCGAGGGCGGCGGCGACGTTCGACGCCTGTATGCCGCCGCCGTTCAGCGTCAGCGCCCCCGCGGCGATGCCGATGCCGTCGCGGTCCACGTCCGCCGCGGTCACCGGGTAGCGGAAGCTCACCGTCGAGCCGCTATGCGTCCGGTAGGCCGCCTGCCGGGTCGTCGCGCCGATGGCGAGCGCCAGCCTGGGCGCGCCCGTCACCGCCACCGGGTAGTTGAACGTGACGTCCACGTCGATGTTCTCGCCCGTCGCGTAGCTGGTCCCGCCGGCCGGGGAGGAAGCGATGGATACCCCGCTCACCGCCGGCGCGGCCCCGGCGACCGCGATGGTGAACGGCAGCGAGTCCGCGCGCTCGTCGTCGCCTATGGCCGAGACGACGGCGTTGAGCATGTAGGTCGTCTTCGCCATCCCCACCGCCGGCGCGCCGGAGAGGGTGCGGGTCCTCGGATCGAAGGAGAGGCCGCCGGGCAAAGCCGGCGTCGCCGCCAGCGCGTAGGTCGTGAACGGATTTGCGTCCGCGGCCGCCGGCAGCGTGAAGCTGCCGCGCGCGCCGCGCGTGAAGGCGTAGGCGGGCTGCGCCACGCCGTCGAAGGTCGGCCCTTCGCCGTCCACCCGGTGGTTGGACTGGGCGCCGAGCGCGTGCCCGCCGAGGTCGAGGGCGGCGGCCGCGCCCCCCGCCTCGATGCGGCCGCCGTTCAGCGTCAGCGCGTCCGCGGCGATGGATACGCCGTCCGTGTCCCGGTCGCCCCCCATGACCTCGTATCGGAAGAAGACGTTGGCGCCCGACGCCGACCGGAAGGCGGCATGGCGGGTGCGGGAGCCGATGGTCAGCGCCAGCCGCGGCGCGCCGGTGACCGTGACCGCCCGGCTGAAGGTGACCTGCACGTCGATGTGGTCGTTCCCGTCATAGGGCCGGTACTCCGTCGCCGACGCCATGCTGGGGCGGGACGTGATGGAGACCCCTCTCACCTCGGGCGCGCCGGTCTGCGCCGCGGCGGCCAGCGGCGCGCACAGCGTCGCCAGAAGCAGGACCGGACGGGCGAGGCGGAGGATCATGCCGGACCGCGAATCCGCTTCGGGAATGGCGGGGATTCCGCGCCGCCGGACACGCCGCCGACCGCGCCGCGACCGCGCGCTCCACCCCCGGAACGGGGGCCGTCCCATCGCATCGGAATCGATACCATCGCCATCTCGCCGATCCCGCGCCCGCCGGCCGCGCCGACGCCGGCCGCCGATTGATTACTATATGCACGAAATGCGCGGAGACGTCGAAACTTTTTTCGCCCGGCGTTCACATTTTCGTAACCGGGACGGCGGGATGCCGGGCGATCGATCGAAGCCGCCGGCGCCGTATCGGCGCGCCGCATAGGTCGCGTTCCGGCGCGGGCCGGGGACAAGATCTGCCGGCCCGCGAGCGGCACGGGGCATGGCGCGACCCGGCGGCCCCGGGCGGCAGCCGCCCCGCCGACCCGGGCCCCATCGCCCCGGTTCCGACGCGCGTGGCGACGGGGCCCCGCGTCCGGCGCGGCGACGCGCCGGCGCTATGTGCGGGCGATCGAACTTAGGGGCAGCCGCGCGCTCAACCTGGTCGCCGACCTCGACAACGGGATCTGGGCCGGCCCGACCTTCTATCCGAGCCGGGCGCCGCAGGCGAACCTGCGGAAGGGGCTGCGGATATACGAGCGGGGGGAAGAGTGACCCCGTACCTACAGCCGCCGTCCCAGCTGCGGTATCCGCGCGTCGATCATAGGGGAACGGCCCGATCGACGCGCCGAAGACATGGCTTGAGCCACGGAGGATGTGGGCCAACGCCACGGGGTATGATCCCCGTTTATCGCATCGCCGAAGCCGCGTCAACCACGATTTGAAGGGGGATGAAACGACCGAACCCGAGACCAAGGGCGAATACCGCGTCGGCCTCGACTTCAACCCGTTCGGCTTTCCGGTGGTCGCCGGGATCAAGCGCGCCGCCGCCGCCGGGCATCCTTACCCTCCCCCTGCAAGGGGGAAGGAGAACGAAGGGGACGAAGGAGCCGTTGACGCTCCTTTCCCCTGGACAGGGGAGAGGTTGGGAGGGGGATGCGGCCGGCGGGGCCCTACCACCTGATCCGGAGGTCGAGCTTGACGCCGTGTTCGGGATGGATCGCGCCCTCCTTGCGTTCGGCTTCGAGGCCCACGGCGAGGCGCGGCCCCAATTCGAAGCGCGTTCCCAGACGGTAGCGCCGCCCGCCGTTCTCCTCGTATCCGAACCCGGCATAGGGCGTCGCCACCCCGGCCCCGCTCCAGAACCCGATCCCGTACCCCAACTCCGTCTCCAGACGCGCCGCGCCCGCGTCATCGCCGCCGTCGTCCGAGGAAGATGACCCGCGCCCGGCGACGCCTTCCTCCCACAGGCGCGACAGGCCGCTGCCGGCGGCGCCCCAGGACGGCGACAGCTCGAACGACAGGCCGCGACCGCCCGGACCCGGCGACAGGCGCGCCGCGCCCGACGCGCCCCATTCCTCCACGTCGCCCGCGTGCGCCGCCAGCGTCCGCCCCCGCGCTTCCACCGCCAGGCCCCGCGACGGCAGCGTCCATTCGAGGCCGCCGCCCAATTCCACGCCCGCGCCCGTCTCCCCGTCGCCGCCGTCCCAGCGCCCGCCGGCCTCCAGCGACGGCGTGAGCGTCCCGCCGCCGGGCAGCGCATACGCCCGGCTCCCCTCCGCCGTGAGCCGCAGGCGATGCGTCGCCACCGCCACCGCCGCGAGCGCCGATCCGTTGTCGTCCACCGAGTACCGCGTCGCCTCCCCCGATCCCTTCAGCGCCAGCGTCACGCCGCCCGCAGACAGCACCGGAACCGAACCGCCCGCCGCCGCGCCCATGAACGCGCTGTCTCCCTTCTGGACCCCGAACCGATCCAGAACCTCCGCGTCCGTGATCTCGATCTCGCCCGCGCCGTAGCCCAGCGTCCCCCACAGGCGCGAGCCGTCCGGGCCCGTCCACCCCAGATAGGGATGCACCGCCGCCATCCGGCTCTCGTGAACGCCCGACACCGCCGCCTCCCCGCTCCGGTCCGTGTATTCGATCGCGCTCTCGAACCACGACGCCGCAAGACCGCCCCGAAGGCTCTCCCCCAGCGGCGCATCGACGCCCATATGGGCCGAGAACAGGTCGCCCGACCAGCCCAGCGCCGCCTTTTCCAGCGACAGCGACCGCCGGCTTCCCGCGCCCCACATCACCGCGTCCCGGAACCCGAAACCGCCGCCCGCGCCTTCACCACCGCCGCCCGCGCCCAGCCCGACCGCAAACGTCCGGCCCGTCACCAGATCGCGCCACGACACCCCCTCCCCGTCGTCCTGCGCTCCCTCCTGCGCCTTCAGCGCCGCCGCCGCCGCGTCCGCCAGCCCGGCGCCCGGCGCCGGCGACTCCAGGCGGCCCGCCACCGCTTCCACCGCGCTCCCCCACGTCGCGCGCGACAACTCCGGCAGGATCGATCGGTTGACCGCGGCAAGACGCGCGCGCGCCTCCTCCAGAGCCGGCTTCACCTCGATCGTGAAGGTCAGCGTCGCCTGCTGGCTCGAGCCATCCATGTCCGCCGCGGTCCAGGTGTAGGGCCGGCGCTCGGACGCCTCCGTCGGCGTCCCGAACAGCCGGCGATCGTCGTCCCGCTCGATGCCGGGCGGCAGCGCCGGCGACAGCTCATAGCGCAACGTCCCGTCGCCGCCCGTCGCCGCCGGCAACGGCACGGGGGGATCGATCGCCTCGTCCACCGTGAACACCAGCGCCGTCATGGCGAAGTCGGCCGGGAACGCCGGCTTCGTGTCCGCGTACCCCGCCGCGAACGGCGAGAACGACGCGACGCCGGAGGCGCACACCCTCCCTCCCGACTCGCTCGAATCCGCAAACGCCGTCCAGGTCTCGCCGTCGTAATGCAGCAGCAGCAACGGCCGGCCCTGCGCCGCGTCCCGCAGACCGGGGGTCACCGGCAGGCAGACCCCGATCCCCGAGTCCGGAACCGCGCCTTCCGCCTCGATGTCCACCACCGTCCGCCACGACGCCTCCGACCCCAGGCTGTGACGGTCGCTCTCCATCGGCACGTCGTCGGCGGGAGGCCCGAAGGTCAGCGTCAAGGGCGGCCCCGACGCCGCCCCCTCCAGGTCCACCTCGATCCCGGACGGCGCGCCGGCCTCGGCCGTCACCGTCACCAGCCGACCCTCGATCCGGTAAGGATTCGTCCCCTCTTCCACCCTGATCCTGACGTCGCCGGACACCAGGGTCGAGACCGCGCCCGTAACGCCGGCATATCCGCCGCCCGATCCCGCGTGCGTCAACGACCCCGTGTCGGCGAGCTCGTCCTCGTCCTCCGCCGCCGTCACCGTCACCGCCTGCGCCGTATTCCAGTTCGCCGCCGTGAACGTCAGAGATGACGGGTCCGGCGTGACGTCGACGTTCCCGCTCTCGATACGCACGGTCACCGGCCCGGTCGGCTCGCTGGCCAAGGCCACGGCGTAGGTCGTCGAACCGCCCTCCGTCACGTCGAGCATCCTCGAGCGTCCGAAACCGCGGTCCTCCTCCCGCGCGAACGCGAATCCGGCCACGTCGTCGTCCTCGATGGTCAGCGTCGCGCCCGTCACCGCGCCCACGCCCATGGCGTTCCTCGCCGTCCCCGTCACCACCGCCGAGCGGTTCTCGGCGTTGTCGACGTCGTCGTCCACCGCCGTCACCGTCACCGTCCCCTCGCTCGCGATCCGCCCGGCCGCGATGGTCAGCATCGTGTCCGCGCTCAGCGTGTAGTCGCCCGCCGCCGAAGCCGCCACCGTCACCGTCGTCGGCTCGATCGAGAAGTGCGAGAGCCGCGCCGTCACCGTCGACACCCCGCCCTTCTCCGAAACCGAAGCGGGTTCCAGCGCCAGCGTCACGGTGGGCGCGGCGTCGTCGTCGATCGTCGTCACCGCCACGTCCACGTTCGCCAGCGCGTTGTAGTTGGCGTCGCCGCCGCTCGACGTATCCAGCCGCAGCTTCCAGACCACGTCGCCGTCGTCCACGTCGTCGTCCACGCCGGTCACCCTCACCCTCTGGGCCCGGCTCCAGTTCCCCGCGTCGAACACCAGCGACGACGGCGACGCCGCGCCCTCGCTCGCATCCGGATTCCCGTCCTCATCCCGGCTCGTCATCGTCACCGTCACCGCCGCCGAAGGCCGCGTCTGGAGCGCCACCGTGAAGGTCGCCGTCCCGCCGCCCTCCGTGACCCGCCCCGTGACTCCGTTCGTCGGGGCGAGCGCCAGGCCGTATTCGTCGTCGGCGTTGACCGCATGGACCGTGACCGCCGGGAGGCCGTCGTAGTTGTCGTCCGCGGTGCTCCCCTGGTTCACCGTCAGCGTCACCGTGTAGGGCCGGCTGCCGGCGGCGGGATTGGGATCGGAGGGAGTAGGGGAATCGTCCACGCCGGTCAGCGTCACCGTCTGCGCGGTGTTCCAGGTCGACGCGGTGAAGGTCAGCGACGACGACGACACCGTAGCTTCGCCGGTATCCGAGCTCGCCACGTCCAGCGCCACGTTCCCCGTCGGCTCGCTCGCGAGCTTCACCGTGAAGGTCGCCTGACCGCCCTGAACGCCCGCCTCCGTCGTCCGCAGCCGGTTCGTCGAAGACGTGGCGGGCGCCACCACGATCCCCGCCGCGTCGTCGTCGGTCAGCCTCAGCGTGACCCCGGTCACGGTCACGGTTTGCGATTCGGCGCTGGCCTGGTCGTTCGCGGCCGTCGCCGTCACCGTCACCTCGTTGTCCGCCGCGTCCACGTCGTTGTCGACGGCCATGATCGTCGCCGTGTCCGAACTCGTCGTGGCGCCCGCGGCGATGACGATGGTCGCCCCGGCCCCCGACGCCACCGTGTAGGCGTTGGCCTGCGCCGTCACCGTCACCGTCGTCGCCGCGCTCGACCGGTGCGAGAGGGTCGCGCTCACCGCCGTCGTCCCGCCATCCTCCGAAATCGACGACGACGCCAGCGACAGCGCCGCCGTCGGCGCATCGTCGTCGTCCTCCAGCGTCAGCGCCGCCCCGGTCACGCTCCCCGCGCCCCGGTCGTTCGCCGCCGTCGCGGTCACCGTCGCCGGCCGGTCCGGCTCGTCGACGTCGTTGTTCACCGCGGTAATGGTCACCGTGTCGCTGGCCGCCGTCGTGTCGCCGGCCGCGATCACGATGGCTCCGGCCGCCCCCGAAGGAACCGTGAAGGCCCCCGAAACCGCCGTCACCGTCACCGTCGTCGCCGCGCTCGACGCCCGCGAGAGGGTCGCCGACACCACCGACGTCCCGCCGTTCTCGGCAATCGAGGCGTCCGACAGCGACAGCGTGACGTTCGGCGCCGCGTCGTCGTCGTTCAGCGTCAGCGCCGCCCCGGTCACGTCCATGGTCGTGGAATCGGCGGCGGCCCGATCGTTCGCCACCGTCGCCGTCACCGTCGTCGTCCGCCCGGCCGCGCCCTGGTGGATGGCGTCGTCCACCGCGGTAATCGTCGCCGTGTCCGCGCTGGTGGTGTCGCCGGCGGCGATCACGATGGTCGCGTCCGAGCCCGGCGTGTAGAAGCCCGAGACCGCCGTCACCGTCACCGTCGTCGCCTCGTCCGACGCGCGGTTCAGCGTCGCCCTCACCGTGGCCGTCCCGCCGTTCTCGGAGATCGACGCCGGCGACAGCGCCAGCGTCACGTCCGGCGCGTCGTCGTCGTCGGTCGTGGTCACCGACACGTCCACGTCCGGAACGCCGTCGTAGTCGGAGTTGCCGGCGCTCGACGTGTCCAGCCGCACGTCCCAGGTCACCGCGCCGTCGTCCACGTCGTCGTCCACCCCCGTCGCCGTCACCGTCTGGTTGACGTTCCAGTTTCCCGAGCTCCCCGCGGTGAAGGTCAGCGACGACGGCGACACGGCGCCCTCGCCGGTATCCCGGCTGGAGACCGTCACCGTCACCGACTGCGAAGACGCCGCGGCCAGGGCGGGATCCGTCACCAGCCTCACGGTGAAGGTCGCCGCGCCGCCCGCCTCCGTCGCCTGGCCCATCACCGCGCCCACGTCCAGGCCCAACTCGTCGTCCGCGTTGACGGCGTAGATGGTGGCGGCGGAAAGCGCGTCGTAGTTGGCGTCCGCGGTGTTGGCCGTGTCCACCGTCAGCGTGACCGTGTAGTTCTGGCTGCCGTCGGGCGCGCCGGGGCTGTCGTCCACCCCGGTCAGCGTCACCGTCTGCGCCGTGTTCCAGTTGGTCGAGGTGAAGGTCAGCGACGACGGCGACGCCGCGCCCTCGCCGGCGTTCAAACTCGCCACGTTTATCCTCACGTCCCCCGTCGGCTCGCTGGCCAGCGTCACATCGACCGTGGCCTGACTGCCGTCCTCCGACGTCCGCACCCGCGAGGCCGTGGTCGTCGCCGGATCCATCACGATCCCCGCCGCGTCGTCGTCGGTGATGGTCAACGACGCCCCGGTCGCCGCCGCCGTCACGCCGTGGCCGTTGGCGGCCGTTCCCGTCACCGTCGCCGCGTTGTCCGCTGCGTCCACGTCGTTGTCCACGGCGGTGACGGTCGCCGTGTCCGTGGTGGTGGTGGCGCCCGCGGCGATGACGATGGTCCCGCCCGCCCCCGGGGCCACCGTGTAGACGTTCGCCTGCGCCGTCACCGTCACCGTGGTCGGCTGGCTCGACCTGCCCGACAGCGTCGCCGACACCGCCGCGGTCCCGCCGTTCTCCGGGATCGAGCCCGGGTTCACCGACAGCGCCGCGGTCGGCGTCGCGTCGTCGTCCTCCAGGGTCAGCGTCACGGCGGTGACGCTACCGGCGCCCTGGTCGTTCGTCACCGCCGCGGCCACCGTCGCCATCCGGTTCGGCTCGTCCACGTCGTTGTTCACCGCGGTGATCGTCACCGTGTCGGAGGCCGCCGTCGTGTCGCCGGCCGCGATCACGACATAGCCCGCCGCCCCCGAAGGAACCGTGAAGGACCCCGAAACCGCCGTCACCGTCACCGTCGTCGCCGCGCTGGAGGGGTGCGACAGCGCCGCCGACACCACCGACGTCCCGCCGTTCTCGGCAATCGAGGCGTCCGACAGGGAGAGCGTCGCCCCCGGCGCCGCGTCGTCGTCCGTAATCGTCAGCGTCACCGGCGACGGATTGTTGGCGAGGCCGAGGCTGTCGGAGGACGCGCCGGAAACCGTCACCGACTTGTTCGGCGCGTCCGTGTCGTTGTTCGCCGCGGTGATCGTCACCACGCCCGAACTCGTCGTGGCGTTGGCCGCGAAGGTCAGCGTGTTGGCCGAACTCAGCGTGAAGTCCGTCGCCACCGCCGGCGAGACCGGCGCCGCCGCCGCCGTCACCGTCACCGCCACGGCGGAAATCCGGTCCAGCGTCGCCGTCACCGTAGCCGCGCCGCCGTTCTCCCCGATCGACGACGACGACAGCGCCAGCGTCACCTGCGGCGCATCGTCGTCGGTCAGCGTAAGCGCGGCATTGGCCGGGTTCGCCACCCCGTTGCCGCCCGCAGCCGTCGCCGAGACCGTGACCTGCTTGCTGCCCGTCGCCGCCATGTTGTCGTTGGCCGTCACCGTCACCCGCCCGGCGCTGGCGGTGGCGCCGGCCGCGATGGTGAGCGTCGTTCCCGTCTGCGAGAAATCCCCCGAAACCGCGCCGGTTCCCGCCGCCGCCGACACCGTCAACGTCACCGCCGCGCTCGACTTGCCCGACAGCCGCGCGGTCACCGTCGAAACCCCGCCGGCCTCCGAAATCGACGCCGGGTTCAGAACCAGCGTCGCCGTCGGCAGCGTCTCGTCGTCGGTCAAGGTCAACGTGGCCCCGGTCACGCTCCCCACGCCCTGGCCGTTGCCCAGCGCCGCGGTCACCGTCGCCGTCCGGTCGGGCTCGTCGACGTCGTTGTCCACCGCCGCGATCGTCGCCGTGTCCGAAGCCGCCGCCGTGGCCCCGGCGGCAATCACGATGGTCGCGTCCGAACCCACCGTGTAGAAGCCCGAGACCGCCGTCACCGTCACCGTCGTCGCCGCGCTCGACGCCCGCGAGAGCGTCGCCGACACCGCCGACGTCCCGCCGTTCTCGGCGACGGTCGCCGGGTTCAGCGACAGCGTGGCGTTCGGCGCCGCGTCGTCGTCCCTGATCGTCAGCGCCGCGCCGGTCACGGCCATGGTCGTGGAATCGGCGGCGGCCCGGTCGTTCGCCACCGTCGCCGTCACCGTCGGCGTCCGGTCGGGCTCGTCGACGTCGTTGTCCACCGCCGCGATGGCCGCCGTGTCGGAGGCGGCCGCCGTATTCCCGGCGGCAATCACCACGGTCGCGTCCGAACCCACCGTGTAGAAGCCCGAGACCGCCGTCACCGTCACCGTCGTCGCCGCGCCCGACGCGCGCGACAGCGTCGCCCGCACCGCGGCCGTATTGGCCGTCCCGCTCTCGTCGATGCTCGAAGGCGACAGCGACAGCGTCACCGCCGGCGGGCCGTCGTCGTCGGTGGTGGTCACCGACACGTCCACGTTCGCGAGCGCGTTGTAGTCGGCGTCGCCGCTGGCCGGGTCCAGCCGCACGTTCCAGGTGACGACGCCGTCGTCCACGTCGTCGTTCAGACCGGTCACCGTCACCGTCTGGTTCACGCTCCAGTTCGTCGTCCCGAAGGTGAGCGACGACGGCGACGCCCTGCCCTCGCCGGAGTCCAGACTGGAGACGGACACCGTCACCGCCTCGGTCGGCTGGGTCAGCAACTTCACCGGGAAGGTCGCCTGGCCGCCCGCCTCCGTCGCCTGGCCGGTCACCGTCCCCACGTCCAGCCCGAACTCGTCGTCGGCGTTGACCGCGTAGACCGTGACCGCGGAGAGCGCGTCGTAATTGGCGTCCGCGGTGCTCGTCTGGTTCACCGTCAGGGTGACCTCGTAGGTCTGGCTGCCGTCGGCCGCGCCGGGGCTGTCGTCCACGCCGCTCAGGGTCACCGTCTGCGCGGCGCTCCAGTTCAGCGCCGTGAAGACCAGCGACGACAGCGACACCGCGCCCTGGGCCGTGTCCGAGCTCGCGACGTCGAGCACCACGTTCCCGGTCGGCTCGCTCTCCAGCGCCACCGTGAACGTCGCCCGGTCGCCCGACTCCGTGGTTCGCAGCCGCGACGTGCTCGACGTCGCGGGCGACACCGCGAACCCCGCCGCGTCGTCGTCGGTGATGGTCAGCGACGCCCCGGTCACGGACACCGTCTCCGTATCGGCCGCAGCCTGGTCGTTCGTGGCTGCGCCCGCCACCGTCACCATGTTGTCCACCGCGTCCACGTCGTTGTCCACCGCGTTGATCGTCGCCGTGTCCAAGGCGTTCGCGGTCTGCCCCGCGGCGATGACGATGGCGGCCCCCGCCCCCGAAGCCACCGTGTAGGCCCCCGCCACCGCGGTCACCGTCACCGTCGTCGCCGCGCTCGACGGGCGGTTCAGCGTCGCGCTCACCGCGGTCGTCCCGCCGTCCTCCGAAATCGAGGGCGCCGCCACCGACAGCGTCGCCGTCGGCGCCGCGTCGTCGTCCTCCAGCGTCAGCTCCGCCCCGGTCACCGCGCCCGCGCCCCGGTCATTGGCGAGCACGCCCGTCACCGTCGCCGTCCGGTTCGCCTCGTCCGTCGCGTTGTCCACCGCAGCGATCGTCGCCGTGTCCGAGGCGGCCGTCGTGTCCCCGGCGGCGATGACGATGGTGGCGTCCGAACCCACCGTGTAGGCCCCCGCCACCGCGGTCACGGTCACCGTCGTCGCCGCGGCCGACGCGCGGGAGAGCGCCGCGCTCACCGCCGACGTCCCGCCGTTCTCGGAAATCGAGGCGTCCGACAGGGAGAGCGTCGCCCCCGGCGCCGCCTCGTCGTCGGTCAGGGCCAGCGCCGCCCCGGTCACCGCGCCCGCGCCCACGCCGTTCCCGACGGTCGCGGTCACCGTCGTCGAACGCCCGGCCGCGCCCTGGTGGACGTCGTCGTCCACCGCATCCACCGTGGCGGTATCGGCGGCGTTCGCCGTCTGCCCCGCCGCGATCACGATGGTCGCGTCCGAACCCGCGGCGTAGAAGCCGGAGACTCCGGTCACCGTCACCGTGGTCGGCTCGGCCGATACGCCGGAGAGGGTCGCGGTCACCGTGGCCTCGCCGCCGTTCTCGGAGATCGACGACGGCGACAGCGACAGCGTCACGTCCGGCGGATTCTCGTCGTCGGTGGTGGTCACCGACACGTCCTCGTTCGCGAGTCCGTTGTAGTCGGAGTCGCCGCTCGCCGGGTCGAGGCGCACCGTCCAGGCCACCGCGCCGTCGTGGACGTCGTCGTCCTGGCCGGTCACCGTCACCGTCTGGTCGACGTTCCAGGTCCCCGAGCTCCCCGCCGTGAAGGTCAGCGTCGTCGAGGACGCCGGCGCACCGCCACCCGCGGACACCAGCCCCTCGCCGGTATCCCGGCTCGTCACCGTCACCGTCACCGCGGCCGACGGTTGGGTGAGCAGCGCCACCGTGAAGGTAGCCGTCCCGCCCGCCTCGGTCGCCTGGCCGGTCACCGCGCCCACGTCCAGGCCCAAATCGTCGTCGCGGTTGGCGGCGTATACGGTGACGGCCGAAAGCGCATCGTAGTTGGCGTCCGCGGTGCCGGTCTGGTTCACCGTCAGGGTGACCGCGTAGTCCTGGCTGCCGTCGGCCACACCGGGGCTGTCATTCACCCCGGTCAGGGTCACCGTCTGCGCGGTGCTCCAGGTCGTCGCCGTGAAGGTCAGCGACGACGGCGACACCACGCCTTCCGCCGTGTCCGAGCTCGCAATATCGAGCACCACGTCGCCCGTCGGCTCGGTGTCCAGCGTCACCGTGAAGGTCGCCCGACCGCCCGCCTCCGTCGTTTGCAGCCGCGACGACGTCGACGTCGCCGGCGCCACCGAGACCCCCGCGGTGTCGTCGTCGGAGAATTCGATCCCCACGCTCAGACTCGTGAGCGACAGGCCCTGATCGTTCACCAGCGTGGCGCGCAGCGATGCCGTCCGGGTGTCCGCGTCCACATCGTTGTCCACCGCGGTAATCACCGCCGTGTCCGAGGCGTTCGCCGTCTCGCCGGCGGCGATGACGATGGAGGCTCCCGCCCCCGAAGCCACCGTGTAGACCCCCGCGGACGCCGCCACCGTCAACGTGGTCGCCGCGCTGGACGGGTGCGAGAGGGTCAGGCTCACCGTGGCCGTCCCGCCGTTCTCGGAAATCGGCGACGACGGTGGCGATATCGACATGATCGGCGTCGGCGCGGCGTCGTCGTCCTCCAGCGTCAGCTCCGCCCCGGTCACCGCGCCCGCGCCCCGGTCATTGGCGAGCGTACCGGTCACCGTCGCCGTCCGGTTCGCCTCGTCCGTCGCGTTGTCCACCGCAGCGATCGTCGCCGTGTCCGAGGCGGCCGTCGTGTCTCCGGCGGCGATGACGATGGTCGCGTCCGAACCCACCGTGTAGGCCCCCGCCACCGCGGTCACCGTCACCGTCGTCGCCGCAGCCGACGCGCGGGAGAGCGTCGCGCTCACCGCCGACGTCCCGCCGTTCTCGGAAATCGAGGCGTCCGACAGGGAGAGCGTCGCCCCCGGCGCCGCCTCGTCGTCGGTCAGGGCCAGCGCCGCCCCGGTCACCGCGCCCGCGCCCACGCCGTTCCCGACCGTCGCGGTCACCGTCGTCGAACGCCCGGCCGCGCCCTGGTGGACGTCGTCGTCCACCGCATCCACCGTGGCGGTATCGGCGGCGTTCGCCGTCTGCCCCGCCGGGATCACGATGGTCGCGTCCGAACCCGCGGCGTAGAAGCCGGAGACTCCGGTCACCGTCACCGTGGTCGGCTCGGCCGATACGCCGGAAAGGGTCGCGGTCACCGTGGCCTCGCCGCCGTTCTCCGAAATCGACGACGGCGACGCCGCCAGCGTCACCGTCGGCGCGTCGTCGTTGTCGTTCACGGTCGCGGTCACGGTCCCGTTCGCGAGGCCGGCGGCGCCGTAATCGGCATCGTCCGCGCTCTTCGGGTCCAGGGTGATGACGACCTCTTCGCCGTCGGCCTCGTCCACCGTGTCGTCCACCGCCATCACGGTCAACTGCCGCGGCTGGCGCCAGTCGTCCGGGGTGAAGACCAGGTCCTTCGAGCCGTCCGTGGGGCCCACGCCCACGCTCAGCCGCGCCTCGTCGGCGGCGCCGCTGGCGGCGGTCACGGTCACGGCCCCCGCCGGCTTGCTGGTCAGCCTCACCGTGAACGCCTCGCCGGCCCCGCCCTCGGTCACCGTCACCGCCGTCTTCGACAGCACGAGCCCCGCCGCGTCCACGTTGGTCGTCCGCACGGTCTGCGGCCGCACGCTCGCCCCGCCGATGACGTGATAGGCGTCGGTCGCCTCGTCCGGGGTGTCCGGAAACAGGCGGATGGTGTAGTCGCCGTCGCCGTCCACCACGTCGTCGGCCACGCCGTGCAACGTCACCGTCTGCGCCGTCTCCCAGTTCGCCGGCGTGAAGGTCAGCCGGGTCGAGGCCGCCGCCGCGCCGGCGCCCGAAGACACCAGCCCTTCGCCCGAATCGCTGCTCTTCACCGCCACCGTGACGTTCGTGGTCGGCTCGCTGTTCAGCTTCACGGTGAAGGTCTCGCCCGCCCCCTCGTCCACGCTGAGCCACACCGGGCAGGGCGCCCGGCGGCAGCGCGGGAAGGCCGGGTCGGTCACCAGGGCGGCGCGGTCGTCCTCCCAGATCAGCAGCTCCGCCACCGCGGTCGGGTTCCCTTGGGAATCCGTCGCCGCCGCCATCTGGCTCGCCGTCCCGGTCACGCTGGCCGAAAGCGTCACCTTCTTGCCGGCGACGGCGCTGTCCACGATGGAGTCGACGTCGTCGTCCACCGCCGTGATCGTCACCACGCCGGTGCTGGCGGTGGCGCCGGCCGCAATGGTCAGCTTCGTGTTGGCGGAAAGGGTGAAATCGTCCGCCGCCGCGTTGGTTCCCGGCGCCGCCTGAACCGTCACCGTCACCGCCGCCCCCGATGCGGCGCTGAGGCTGGCGGTCACCGTGGCCATGCGCTCGGCGGAGGGCGCCGCGGCCAGTTCCTTGATGGTGTTCGGCTGGCCCGAGATCGGGTCCGACAGCGCCAGCGACAGGGTCGGCGCGGGGTCGTCGTCGACGATGGTGAGCGTGGTGGCGGTCCGGTTCGGCGTCAGAGTCGCGCGGCCGGTCAGGTTGTGCAGGGTGACGACGAAGGTCTCGTCGTGCTCGTCCACCTCATCCCCTCTCCACGAGACCGAGAAGCATTGACGCTCGGTGCTGCGGGCCAGGCCGCCCGGGGCGTGGGGGAAGCCGATATCCTGCGACACGATGGCGTTGTAGTCCGTCCCCGCGCTCGCCGTGCCGTCGCTGGTCGAGACCTTCGCGCCGATGGGGCCATAGCCGGTCGACTGGCTTATCACCGCGCAGGCACTGGCGGGCTGCTGGGAGCGCGTATCGCCCTCGGTCTCGCGCAGCGCCGTGTGCTGGAAGCCCAGCGTCGGCGGGTCGTCGTCGTCGGTGATGGTCCCGGTCCCGGTCGCGGTCGCCAGGGTCGCGTTCACCGCGCCGGAGAGGGTCAGCTTCACGGTCTCGTCCGGCTCGTTGATCTTGTCGGCGACCACCGCCGCGTCCAGGGGCTTGGCGGTCTCCCCGGCCGCGAAGGTCAGCATTCCCGTGGTCGCCGCGGTCGCGCCCCGCGCGATGCTCAGCATCAGCGCCCCCGACGACAGGGTCGTATAGTCGTTCCCCGCCGACGCCGTGCCGGCCCCGGACCCGGTCACCACGTCGGCGAAGTTCACCTTCACCTCCCGCCCGCTGGCCGCCGACAGCGTGACCTGGAACGAAAGCGCCGTCGTGGCGCTCTCGCCCGCGCTTCCCTCCGTCACCGTGGGCGAGGAGATCGACAGGGCCGGCGGCGCGTCGTCATCGGCGATCGCCAGCGTCACGGCGGCCGGGTCGGAGATCTCCCGCACGCTGCTGTCCACCCGGCCCGTCACCGTCACCGCCCCGGCCGCCTCGTCCAGGGCGTCCTGCGCCGCGGTCACCGTCACCGCGCCAGCGCTGGCCGTCGAACCCGCCGCGACGGTGAGCGTGTTCGCAGCGCTCAGGGTGAAGTCCGCGCCGTCCGTGTCCGCCCCCGCGGACGCGGACACCGTGACCGTCACCGCCGCGGTGGAGGTCTTGTCGAGCGTCGCGGTCACCGTCGAAACGCCGCCCTCCGAAATCGACGACGACGACAGCGCCAGCGTCACCCGCGGGGTGTCGTCGTCGGTGACGGTCAGCGTCACGTCCGCCGGGTCCGCCACTCCGTTGCCGCCCGCGGACGCGCCCGAAACCGTCACCTCCCTGGCCGGCGCCACCGCCCCGTTGTCCACCGCCGTCATCGTCACCAGACCCGTGCTGGCCGTGGCTCCGGCGGCGATGACCAGCGCCCGGTTGGGGCTCGGCGTCACGACGCCGGCCGGCGCCGCCGAAACCGTCACCGTCACCGCCGCGCTCGACTCGCCCGACAGCGTCGCGGTCACCGTGGATACGCCGCCGTTCTCCGCAATCGACGAGTCCGACAGCGCCAGCGTCACCGTCGGCGTCGGGTCGTCGTCGGCCAGCGTCAGGGTCGCGCCGCGCGGGTCCGCCACCCCGTTGCCGCCCGCGGCGGTCGCGGAGACCGTCACCGACTTGTCCGGCGAATCCACGCCGTTGCCGTTCGCGGTCACCGTCACCGCGCCGGCGCTGGCCGTCGAACCCGCCGCGATGGTGAGCGTCTTCGCCGCGCTCAACGCGAAGTCCGTCCCGGCCGCGCCCGCCCCCGGCGCGGCCGCCACCGTCAACGTCACCGCTTCGCTCGACACGCCGGACAGCGTCGCGGTCACCGTCGCCACCCCGCCCGACTCCGAGATCGACGCCGGCGACAACGCCAGCGTCGCCGCCGGCGTCGGGTCGTCGTCGGCCAGCGCGAGGGTCACGGCGTCGGGGCCGGAGACCGTCGCCGAGCTGGCCGCCTGGCCCGAAACCTCGACCTGCTTGTTCGGCGAGTCGACGTCGTTGTCCACGGCCGTCACCGTCACCGCGCCCGTGCTCGCCGTGGCCCCCGCCGCGATGGTCAGCGTCGCCGGGTTCGACAGGCTGAAGTCGCCGTCCGCCGCGCCGGTCCCCGCCGCCGCGGACACCGTGACCGTCACCGCCGCGCCAGGGACGGCGCGGTTCAGCACCGCCGTCACCGTCGCCACCCCGCCCGACTCCGAAATCGACGAAGACGACGACACCAGCGACACTTTCGGATCCCCGTCGTCATCGAAGATCGTCAGCGTCACGTCCGACGGGTTCGGCACCCGGTTGTCGCCCGCCGCGGCCCCGGAAACCGTCACGCTTCGGTTCGCGGTCGCCGTCGTATCCCTGTTCGCCGCGGTAATCGTCACGTCTCCCGCGCTCGCCGTCGAACCCGCCGCGATGGTGAGCGTCTTCGCCGCGCTCAGCGTGAAGTCCGTCCCCGCGCCCGGCGCCGCCGAAACCGTGACGGTCACCGGATCGCTCGCCGCGCCCGACAGCGTCGCGGTCACCGTCGAAACCCCGCCGTCCTCCGAAATCGCCGACGGCGAGAGCGCCAGCGTCGCCGTGGGGGTCGCGTCGTCGTCGTTCACCCTGGCCGTCACGGTCACGGGGGCGAGCGCTTCATAAGGCGGCGCGCCCGCGCTCTCCGTCACCAGCGCCAAGGGGACGTCGCCGTCCGGCTCGTCCACCGCGTCGTCCACCGCCTTCACGGTCACCGTCTGCGCCGCGCTCCAGTCGCCGTTGGTGAAGGTCAGGGTCTGCGACGCCGCGAAGCTCGATCCGCCTCCCGCGGCGACCTCCACTTGGCCGGCGTCTTCGTTCTTCTCCGTCTTCACCGTCACCGTCACGTCCGCCAGCGGACGCTTCGCCAACGCCACCGTGAACGACTCGCCGGCCCCGCCCTCGGCCACCGTCACCGCGGTCCTCGACAGCGCGAGCCCCGCCGCGTCCACGTTCGTGGTCCGCGCCTTCGCGGCGACCGTAGCGGCGTTGCGGTAGGCGTCCGCGGATTCGCCGTCCGGGTCCAGGGTCAGGTCGTAGTCCACGTCGCCGTCCACCGTGTCGTCGATCACGCCGGTCAGCGTCACCGTCTGCGCCGCGTTCCAGTTCGAGGCGGTGAACGTCAGGGTCGTCGAGGCCGCCGGCGTCCCGGCGCCCGAGGACAGCGTCCCCTCGTCGGTATCGCCGCTCGCGGCCTTGACCGTCACGTTCCCCGTCGGCTCGGTCGCCAGCTTCACCGTGAAGGCCGCGGTCCCGCCCTCGGCGACGGTGAGCCACGGGTCGCTCGCGTTCGCCGGAAGCGCCGGGTCGAGCGTCAGGCCGGCGTCGTCGTCCTCGACGATGGCCAGGGCCGCATCCGCCGGGTGCGCCACTCCGACGGCGGGGTCCGCGGCCCCGCTGGACGCGCCCGACACGATCACCCGCTTGCGCGCGGTGTTGTCGGCGACCGTCGAGTCGATGGCGTCGTCCACCGCCGTGATCGTCACCGCGCCGACGCTGGCGGTCCGCCCCGCCGCCACCACCAGCGTCCTGTTGACGCTCAGCGCGAAGTCGTCCGCGGCGGCGTTGGCGCCCGCCGCCGCGGACACGGTGACGGTCACCGCCGCGTGCGAGGGATGGTTCAGGGCCGCCGTCACCGTCGCGCTCCGCTGGTCCGCCGCCGCATTCGAGTCCTCCTCGATGACCGTCCTCGACAGCGCCAGCGTCACCGTCGGCGGGTCGTCGTCGTCGGTGACGGCCAGCGTCTCTTCGGAGGGCGCGGCGACCCCGTGGGAATTGGACGCCGCCCCCGACACCTTCACCCGCTTGTCCGGCGAATCCACGTCGTTGTCCTTCGCCGTCACCGTGACCACGCCGGCGCTCGCCGTATCCCCCGCCGCGATGGTCAGGGTCGTCGCCGAACTCAGCATGAAGTCGTCGGCCACCGCGCCCGAGGCGGCCACCGCCGCCGCGGACACCGTGATCGTCGTGGCCGCGCTCGACGCCCCGCTCAACGTCGCGGTCACCGTCGACACCCCGCCCGCCTCCGAAATCGACGACGGTTCGAGCGCCAGGGTCGCCGCCGGCGTCGGGTCGTCGTCGGCGATGGTCAGGGTCACGTCCACGGGCTGCGCGATGGTCCGGTCGCTCGCCGCGGTTCCCGACACCTTCACCCGCTTGTCCGGCGCGTCCACGTCGTTGTCCGCCGCGGCGATCGTCACCGTCCCCGCGCTCACCGTCGAACCCGCCGCGACGACCAGGGTCCGGGCCGGACTCAGCGCGAAGTCGGCGTCCTCCGCGCCCGAGGCGGCCACCGCCGCCGCGGACACCGTGACGGTCACCGCCGCGCGCGCCGCCTCGCTCAACGTCGCGGTCACCGTCGCGACGTTGCCGGCGCCGCTCTCGTCGATGGCGGCGGGCGAGAGCGCCAGCACCACCTGGGGCACGCCGTCGTCGTCCGTGAGGGTGAGGGTCACGTCGTTCGGGGCCTCCACCCCGTTGCCGCCCGCGGCCGTTCCCGAGACGGTCACCTGCTTGCCCGGCCCCGCCGTCGCGTCGTCGGTCGCCACGATCGTCACCGTTCCCGCGCTCGCGGTCGTCCCCGCCGCGATGGTCAGGGTCCTCGCCGCGCTCAGCGCGAAGTCGTCCGCGTCCGCGTTGGTCCCCGCCGCGGCCGCCACCGTGATCGTCACCGCCTCGTCGGACTTGCCGGACAGGGTCGCGGTCACCGTCGCGATGCCGCCGTTCTCGGAGATCGGGTTCATCGACAGCGCCAGCGCCGCCTCCGGCAGCGTCTCGTCGTCGGTCAGGGTCAGGGTCGCGTCCGCGGGCGCCGCCACCACGCCGCGCCCGCCCGCGACCGCGGCGGAGACCGCCACCTTCCGGTCCTCGTCCGGCGCGTGCGCGTCGTTGTCCACCGCCGTGACGGTCACCGCGCCCGCGCTCGCGGTCGAACCCGCCGCGATGGTCAGGGTCGTCGCCGCGCTCAGCGCGAAGTCGGCGTCCTCCGCGTCCGACGACGACACCGCCGCCGCGGACACGGTGAGGATCACCGCGGCGCTCGACGGACCGGAGAGCGTCGCGGTCACCGTCGCCACCCCGCCCGATTCGGAAATCGACGCGGCCGACAGGGCCAGGGCCGCCGTCGGCGCGGCGTCGTCGTCGATCACCGTCGCGGTCACGGTCGCGTCCGCCAGGCCGTCGTACAGGCCGTCGCCCGTACTCGCCGGGTCCAGGGTGATCGCGACCGGCTCGCCGTCGGCCTCGTCCACGGCGTCGTCCACCGCCCGCACGGTCACCGTCTGCGCCGTGCTCCAGTCGCCGGCGGTGAAGGTCAGGGTCTGCGCGCCTGCGAAGCGCAAGGCCGCCCCGGCGCCGGTGGCGACCTGCGCGTCGCCGGCGTCCGCGCTCGTCGCGGTCACCGTCACGTCCGCTTTCGGCTTGCTGGCCAACTTCACCGTGAAGGCCGCGCCGGCCCCGCCCTCCGTCACCGTCACCGCGCTCGCCGACGCCACGATCCCCGCCACGTCGGCGTTCGTCGTCTTCACCGGCGCGCCGATCGTCGCCACCCCGTCATAGGCGTCCGTCCCGTCGCCCGCCGCGTCCGGGTCCAGCGTCACCCGGTAATCGCCGTCGCCGTCCACCACGTGGTCTTCCACCCCGGTCAGGGTCACGGTCTGCGCCGTGCTCCAGTTCGCCGCGGTGAAGGTCAGCGACTCCGGCGACACCGAGCCCTGGGCCGCGTCGGTGCTGGCGACCGCCACGGTCACGTCCTCCGTCGGTTCGCTGTCCAGCCGCACCGTGAAGGCCGCGTCGTCGCCCTCGTCCACCACGAACCAGGGCCGGGCCGGATCGGTGGGAAACGCCGGGTCCACCGTCAGCCCGGCGTCGTCGTCCTCGACGATCAGCAGATGCAGGACGCCCGCCGGATCCGCGATCCCGCCGCCCGCCGCGGTCCCGGACACCGCCACCCGCTTGCCCGCCACGGACGTATCGACCACCGAGTCGACGTCGTCGTCCGCCGCGGCGACGGTCACCGCGCCGGCGCTCGTCGTCGAACCCGCCGCGAAGGTCAGCGTCGCCGCGCTCGACAGGGCGAAGTCGTCGGCCGCGGCGTTGGCGTCCGCCGCCGCCGACACGGTGATCGTCACCGCCGCGCTCGACTTGCCGGAGAGCGTCGCCGTCACCGCGGCCCGCCGCTCGCTCGCCGCCGCGTTCGGGTCCTCCTCGATGCTCGTCCGCGACAGCGCCAGCGTCACCGTCGGCGCCGCCTCGTCGTCGGTCAGGGTCAGGGTCGCCTCCGCCGGCGCCGCCACCCCGTTGCCGCCCGCCGCGGTCGCCGAGACGGTCACCGACTTGTCCGGCGAATCCGCGTCGTCGTCCGCCGCGGTGACGGTCACCGCGCCGACGCTCGCCGTGGTCCCGGCCGCGATGGTCAGCGTATCGGCCGCGCTCAGCGCGAAGTCGCCGCCCGCCGCGCCCGTCCCCGGCGCCGCCGCGACCGTCAGGGTCACCGCCGCGCTCGACTTGCCGGAGAGCGTCGCGGTCACCGTCGAGACCCCGCCGTTCTCCGAAATCGACGCCGGCGCGAGCTTCAGCGCCGCCGTCGGCAGCGTCTCGTCGTCGACGATGGTCCCGGTCCCCACCGCCGCCGTTCCCAGGGTCAGGCGCAGGGTGGACAACGGCGTAACGCCCAGCTTCACCGTCTCGTCGGGCTCGTGGACGCCGTCGCCCGTCACCGTCACCGGGACGGTCTTGCTCGTCTCCCCCGGCGCGAAGGTCAGCCGCCCGCCCGCCGGCGCGACGTAGTCCGTCCCCGCCGTCGCCGTGCCGCCCAGGTCCGTCCGCTCCGTCCAGTTCGCCACCACCTGCCGGCCGCTGGCTGCGTCCAGCGTCACCTCGAAGGAGAGCGTGGCCGTGGCGCCCGCGGCCCCCTCGGTCACGCTCGGCGAGGAGATCGACACCACCGGCGGGTTGTCGTCGTCCACGACGGTGAGGGTCACGGGGCGCGGGTCCGATACGTCGCCGCGGCTCGCCGCGGTTCCCGAGACGGTCACCGCCTGGTCCGGCTCGTCCACGGCGTCGCCCACCGCCGAGACGACGACCACGCCGGCGCTCGTCCCCGTCGCCGACGCGAAGGTCAGGGTCGTCGCCGCGCCGAGCGCGAAGTCGCCCGCGTCCGCGCCCGTCCCCGGCGCCGTCGTCACCGTCACCGTCACCGGGTCGTTCATCACCGGGCTCAACACCGCGGTCACCGTCGCCACCCCGCCGGTCTCCGAAATCGACGACGGCGACAGCGACAACGCCACCACCGACCCGCCGTCGTCGTCCACGATGGCCAGCTCCACGTCCGCCGGGTTCGCCAGAACGCCGTTTCCTCCCGACGCCGTTCCCGACACCGTGACCTGCCGGCTCACCGTGTCGGCGGCGTTGTCCACCGCGGTCACGGTCACGTCCCCGACGCTCGCCGTATCTCCCGCCGCGATGGTCAGCGTATTGGCCGCGCTCCGCGTGAAGTCGCCGGCGACCGTTTCCGTCCCCGCCGCCGGCGCCGCCGTCACCGTCACCGTCACCGCTTCGCTCGACGGGCGCGAGAGCGCCGCGGTCACCGACGAAACCCCCGCGTTCTCCAGGATCGACGGCGGCGACAGCAACAGGGTCACCGTCGGTATCGCGTCGTCCTCCCGGATCTGCAGATCGCTGGACGACGACAGCGTCGCCCCGCGCCCGCCCGCGACCGTGGCCGAGAGCGTCACCCGCTTGACCGCGGGCGCATGAACGTCGTTGTCCACCGCCCTCACCGTCACCACGCCGGCGCTCGTCGTCTCCCCCGCCGCGACGGTCAGGGTCTTCGCCGCGCTCAACGCGAAGTCGCCGGCGACCGCGTTCGCTCCCGGCGACGCGGACACCGTGAGGATCGCCGCCTCGGTCGACGGTCTCGACAGCTTCGCGGTCACCGTCGAGACCTCGCCGTTCTCCGAAATCGAGAACGGCGACAGGATCAGCCCCGCCGACGGCGTGGGGTCGTCGTCCTGGACGTCGAGGTCCGCGGACGCCGGGTCCGCCACCAGCCCCCAGCCGCCCGAGACCGCGCCGGAGACCGTCACCGTCTTGTCCGGCGAGTCCGTCTCGTCGTTCACCGCGCTCAGCGTCACCGCGCCCGCGCTCGCCGTATCTCCCGCCGCGATGGTCAGGGTCTTCGCGCTCGACAGCGTGAAATCGCCCGCGGCAGCGTTGGTCCCCGCCGTCGCGGACACCGTGATCGTGATCGCCTCGCCCGAGCTGCCGCCGCTCAACCGCGCCGACACCGTGGCCACGCCGCCGTTCTCCGAAATCGACGTGATCGGCGACTGCTGGCCGCTCCGCGTGAAGATCAGCGTCGCGGTCGGGGTGGGGTCGTCGTCGGTGACGGTCAGCGCCGCCCCGGTCACGTCCACCGCGCCTCCCGCGCTCGCCCCGGTCCCGGTCACCGTCACCGTCTTGTCCGGCGAATCCCGCGAGTCGGCGCGCCCCACGATGGTCACCACGCCGGCGCTCGCCGCCGTCCCCGCCGCGATGGTCAGCGTCCGCTCGTCCGACGTGGTGAAGTCGCGCGAAGCCGTGTTCGCCCCCGGCGCCGTCGCCACCGTGATCGTCACCGCCGCCCTCGCCGCGCCCGACAGCCTCGCGGTCACCGTCGAGAACCCGCCTTCCGGAATCGACGACGGCGTGAGGACCAGGGTCGCGGCCGGCCTGTCGTCGTCCTCGAGGGTCAGGGTCGCGGGCCGCGGGTCCGCCACCCCGTTGCCGCCCGCCGCCGTCCCCGCCACCGACACTTCCGCGTCCGCCGCGTCCGCGGCGTCGTCCCGGCCCGTGATGGTCACCGCGCCGGCGCTCGCCGTCGAACCCGCCGCGATGGTCAGCGTCGTCCCCGACTGCGTGAAGTCCCACGTCCCCGCCGGCGCCACCGGCGTCGTCGCCACCGTCACCGTCACCGCCTCGCTCGACGGGTGCGACAGCGCCGCGGTCACCGTCGACACCCCGCCGTTCTCCGAAACCGACGACGGCGACAGCACCAGCGTCAGGGTCGGCAGGGCCTCGTCGTCGGCCAGGGTCAGGATCGCGTCGGCGGCGCCGCCACCCCGAGGCCGCCCGCGGCCCGCGCCGACACCCGCACCCGCCTGTCGGGCGCGTCCGCGGGGTTGTCCACCGCCGCCACCGTCACCGCGCCGGCGCTCGCCGTCGAACCCGCCGCGATGGTCAGCGTGTTCGCCGCGCTCAGGTCGAAGTCCGCCGCCGCCGCGCCCGACGCCGCCACCGGCGCCGCGGACACCGTGAGGGTCACCGCTTCGCTCGACGGGTGCGACAGCGCCGCGGTCACCGTCGACACCCCGCCGTTCTCCGTAATCGACGCCGACGACAGCGCCAGCGTCGCCGTCGGCTTCGCCTCGTCATCGGTGATGGTCCCCGTCGCCGCCGCGGTCCCCAGCGTCGCGTTGACCGGCGCGCTCAGGATCACCTTCACCGTCTCGTCCGGCTCGTCCGCGGCGTCGCCGGTCACCGTCACGTCCACGGTCCGGCTCGTCTCTCCCGCGGCGAAGGTCAGGCTCCCCGAGGCCAGCGCCGTGTAGTCCGTCCCCGCCGTGGCCGTGCCGCCCGTGTCCTCCGCGTACTCCACCGTCACCCGCTTGCCGCTGGCCGCGTCCAACGTCACCGGCAGGGACAGCGTCGCCGTCGCGCCCGCCGCTCCTTCGGCCACGCTCGCCGCGGCGATGGCGACCGTCGGCGGATCGTCGTCGTCCAGGACCGCGAGCGTCAGGGCGGGCGGATCCAGCGCCCCGCCGCCCGACGCGGCTCCCGACACCGTCGCCGCCTCGTCCGCCTCGTCCAGGGCGTCGTCGGCCGCCGCGACCGTCACCACCCCCGCGCTGGCCGTCGCCCCGGCCGCGAACACCAGGCTGGTGGATGCGCTCAGGGAGAGGTCCGCGGCGGCCGCCGGCGGAACCGCCGCCACCGTCACCCGCACCGTCACCGCCGCGGACGCGGCCGGGCTCAGGCTGGCCGTCACCGTGGCCGCGCCGCCGCCCTCCGTCACCGACGCCGACGACAACGCCAGCGCCACCTGCGGCGCCCCGTCGTCGTCCACGATGGCCAGCTCCACGTCCGCCGGGTCCGCCACGCCGTTGCCGCCCGCCGCGGCTCCCGACACCGTCACGGCGACCGACACGTTCCCGTCCGGCTCGTCCCTGCCGTTGTCGTTGGCCGTGATCGTCACCGCGCCGCTGCTCGCCGTCGCTCCGGCCGCGATGGTCAGCGTCGCGCCGGTCTGCGTGAAATCGCCGGAGGCCGCGCCCGCGCCCGGCGCCGACGTCACCGTCACCGTCACCGCCTCGCCCGAGGGATGGGAGAGGCTGGCCGTCACCGTCGCCTGGCCGCCCGACTCCGCGATGGACAGCGGCGACACCGCCAACGCAACCGTCGGCAGGGAGTCGTCGTCGGTGAGCGTCAACGCCGCCCCGGCGACGTTCCCCGCCGCCACGTCGTTGGCGACCGACGCGGTCACCGTCACGTTCCGGCCCGCGCCGCCCTCATGGGCGTCGTTGTCCACCGCCGTCACCGTCGCCGTGTCGGAGGCGTTGGCCGTCGCCCCGGCCGCGATGACGATGACCGCGTCCGAACCCACGCCATAGGCCCCCGCCAGGGGCGTCAGCGTGATGGTGGTCGCGGCCGGCGAGGCGCCGGAAAGGGTCGCCGTCACCGTCGCCACACCGCCCGCTTCCGCAATGGTTGCCGGTTGCAGCGCCAGCGTCACCGTCGGCGCCGCCTCGTCGTCGGCGATGGTCAGCGTCGCGGCGGCCACCGCGCCCGTGCCCCCGGGGAAGCTGTGGTCGTTCGTCATGCTGCCCGAAACCGTCACCTCTTTCGCCGCCCCATGGACGTCGTTGTCGTTGGCCGCCACCGTCACCTGCCCGGCGCTGGCGGTCCCTCCCGCCACAATCGTCAGCGTCCTGGCCGCAGACAGGGTGAAATCGCCCGGCGCCGCATTCGTCCCCGCCGCCGCCTGCACCGTCACCGTGGTCGCCGACGACGACGGATGCGACAGCGCCGCCGTCACCGTCGCCACCCCGCCCGCCTCCGAAATCGAGCTTCTCGACAGCACCAGCCTCGCGGTCGGCGCCGCATCGTCGTCGGCCAGACTCAGCGTCACGGCGGGCGCATCCGGCATCCCCGCAGGGCCGGCCGCGGTCGCCGTCAGCGTCACCTGCTTCGCCGGCCCGTCCTGGTCGTCGTCCACCGCCGTCACCGTCACCCGCCCGGCGCTGGCGGTCCGCCCCGCCGCGAAGGTCAGCGTCCTGGCCGCCGACAGCGTGAAATCCCGCGCCTGCGCGTTCGTCCCGGCTGCCGCCGCCACCGTCAGCGTCGCCGCCAGCGTTGACGGGCGCGACAGGGCCGCGGTCACCGTCGCCGCCCCGCCCGCCTCCGAAACCGTCGTCGGCGTCAGCGCCAGCGTCGCCTGCGGCGCCGCATCGTCGTCGTTCAGCGTCAACGACGCCCCGGTCACCTCGTCGTCCGCGCCCACGGCGTTCGCCACCGACGCCGTCACCGTCACGCTCCGCCCGGCGCTGCCCTGGTGGACGTCGTCGTCGGTCGCCGTCACCGTCGCCTCATCGTCCTTGTTGCTGGTCCCGCCGGCCGCGATGACGATGGTGGCGTCGCCCACCGCATAGCCCCCCGCCACCGGCGTCACCGTCACCGTCGTCGCCGCCCCCGATGGATGCGACAGGGTCGCGGTCACCGTCGCCGCCCCGCCCGCCTCCGAAACCGAACCCGGCGCCACCGCCAGCGTCACCTCCGGCGTGGCGTCGTCGTCCACGATGGTGAGCGTCACACTCAGCGGGTTCTCCACGCCGCTGCTGGCGGCGACCGCGCCGGAGACCGACAGAACCCGGTCGGCCGCATCTACGTTGTCGGCCACCCCCGCCACCCACACCGACCCCGTGCTGGCGGTTGCGCCCGCCGCGATGGTCAGCGAGGAGTTCGTGCTGAGCTTGAAACCGTCCTTGTCCTCGGGCGACACCGAGTTCGCCACGGTCACATGGACCGTCACCGCCGTCGTCACCGCCTTCGACAGGCTGGCCGTCACCGTCGCCCGCCCGCCGGCCTCGGCGATCGACGTCGCAGACAGCATCAGCGTCGCCACCGCCGGGCCGTCGTTGTCGCGGATCCTCACGGTCGGGGCATCCGCATCCTGATCATTGCTTATGATCGTGACCCCCTGGTCGTTCGCCGCCGCGCCCGTCAGCACCACGAGCTTGTCCTCCGTGTCGGTGTTCTCCACCGCCGTCAGCGTCACCCGCCCGGTGCTGGCGGTCGCCCCGGCCGCGATGGTCAGCTTCGCGCCGGTCAGGGTGTAGTCGTCGTTATGGGTGTCCTTCCCCAAGTTCACGATCACGGTCACCGTGGTCGCCGCGCTCGAGGGATGAGAGAGGCTGGCGGTCACCGTCGCCACCCCGCCCGCCTCGTCGATGGTGGAGGGCGTCGCCGTCAGCACCGCCTGGGGCGCGCCATCGTCGTCGGTGACGGTCAGGGTGGCGCCCGCCACCGTCACCGCCCCGTTGCCGCCCGAAGCCTGCCCCGTCACCGTCACGCTGTTGTCGGGCGCATCCGCGGCGTTGTCGTTCGCCGTCGCCGTCACCACCCCCGTGCTGGCGGTCGCCCCGGCCGCAATCGTCAGCGTCGCGCCGGCCAGCGTGAAGTCCGCATCCGGCGCCACCGTGATCGTCACCGCGTCGGTCGAGCGCGGGGTCATCGTCGCCGTCACCGTCGTCACCCCGCCATCCTCCGAGATCGACGCGGGCGAAACCGCCAGCTGCGCCGTGATGGCGTCGTTGTCGGCGATGGTGGCCGCGCCGCTGGCGGTCCCCGGCGCGACGCTCGCATCCACCGCCCCGCTCAGGCTCACGACGATGGTCTCGTCCGCCTCGTTCAGCGCATCGTCCGTCACCGCCACCTCGATGCTCCCGCTGGCGGCCCCCGGCGCCAGGGTCAGCGTGCCGGCGGCGATGGCCGTGTAGTCCACGCCCGAGGCGGCCGTGCCCGTCCCCGCGTCGGCGTAGCCCACCGTCACCTGCTTCCCGCTCACCACGTCGGGCGTCACCGTGAAGGAGAGCGTCCCCACGTCCTCCGCCACGCCGGGCGACGAGATCGACAGCGTCGGCGGGTCGTCGTCGTCGGCGATGGTTCCCGTCGCCGTCGCCGCCGTGCTCGACAGCGTGAGGGCTGCCGCTCCGGTCAGCGCCACCACCACCGTCTCGTCCGGCTCGTCCGCCACGTCCTGCGTCACCGCCACGTCGATGGTTCCGGCGGTCGCTCCCGCCGCGAAGGTCAGCGCGCCGGCGGCCAGCGCCGTGTAGTCCGTCCCCGCCGTGGCCGTACCGCCCGTCCCTTCCGCGTAGTCCACCGTCGTTTGCCGGCCGCTCGCCGCGTCCAGCGTCACCGCGAACGACAGCGCCGCCGGATCGTCTCCCTCGCTCGCGCTCGCCCCGGCGATGGAGACCACCGGCGCCGGGTCGTCGTCGTCGATGGTCCCCGTCGCCGTCGCCGCCGTGCTGGAAAGCGTGAGACCGGCCGCGCCGGTCAGCTCCACCACCACCGTCTCGCTCGCCTCGTCCAGCGCGTCGTCGGTCACCGCCACGTCGATGGTCTTGCTCGTCTCCCCCGCCGCGAAGGTCAGCGCGCCGGCGGCCAGCGCCGTGTAGTCCGCGCCGGAGGTCGCCGTGCCCGCGCCGGCATCGGCGTAATCCACCGTCGCCTCCCGCTCGCTCGCCGTCACCCCCATCAACCCCGGTATGAAGGCCAGCGTCACCGGGAATGACAGCGCCGCCCCGCCCTCGCTCACCCGCGCCTGGCCGATGGCGACCGACGGCGAGGGGTCGTCGTCGGTCGTCGTCACCGTCACGATCACATCGGCCAGGCCGTCGTAATCGGCGTCGCCCGTGCTGGCCGCATCCAGCGTGAAGGCGGTCTGCTCGTCGTCCTCGTCCACCCGGTCGTCCCGCGCCAGCACCCCCACCGTCTGCGCCGTCATCCAGTTGCCGGGCGTGAAGGTCAGCGTCTGCGCGTCCGCCCAACCGCCCCGGATCTTGCCGACCCGCAACTCCGCGGGGTTGCCGCTCGCGATCGTCACCGTCACGTCCGCCGCCGGCTTGCTCGCCAGCGCCAGCGTGAAGGTCTCCGTCTCGTCCTCCGCCACCGTCACCGCGCCCTGCGACACCACCAGCCCGGCCGCGTCCACGTCCGTCGTCCGCGCCTTCGCGACGGTCGAGGCGAGTTTGTCGTAGGCGTCGCTGGACGCGCCGTCCGGGTCCAGCGTCAGCCGGTAATCGACGGCGCCGTCCACCGCGCCGTCCGTCGCGCCGGTCAGGGTCACCGTCTGCGCCGTCATCCAGTTGCCGGGCGTGAAGGTCAGCGTGGTCGCCGCCGCCGGCGCGCTCCCGCCCGAGGACAGCAGCCCTTCGCTATCGTCGCCGCTGGAGACCTCCACCGTCGCGTTCGCCGTCGGCTCGCTGGCCAGCGCCACCGTGAACGTCGCGGTCCCGCCCTCCGCCAGCGTGAACCACGGGTCGTTCGCGTCCGCCGGAAGCGCCGGCGCCAGCGCGAGCCCGGCCGCGTCGTCTTCCGTCACCGTCAGCGTCAGGGCCGCCGGGTTGCCGTTGCCGCTGGAGACGCCCGACACCGTCACCTGCTTGCCGGCCACCGAGCTATCGACGATCGAGTCCACCTCGTCGTCCACCGCCGCGATGGTCACCGTCCCGGTGCTGGCCGTCGCCCCCGCCGCGATGGTCAGCGTGGTTCCCGTCTGGGTGAAGTCGTCCGCCGCCGCGTTGGTTCCCGCCCGCGCGGACACGGTGACCGTCGTCGCCTCGCTCAACGCCGCCGCCAAACGCGCCGTCACCGCGGCCGCGCGCGCGTCCGCCGCCGCGCCCGCGTCCTCCTCGATGGTGGTCCGCGACAGCGCCAGGGACACGTCCGTCGGCCGGCCCGCGGCCTCCAGCGACGCCGGCCCGTCCGGCGCCCCGGTCCGGGTCGAGATCACCCGCACCACGGTGTCCGCGCCCGCGGCCAGGCCGGTGATCGTGTAGGCGGTCGTCGCCCCGCCGGTCACCGCCGCCTGCCGCGTCGCCGGGTCGTAGCTTTCCGAACCGGACCTCCACTGCACCTTGTAGCCGTCCGCCTTCGCCGCCGCCGTCCAGTCCACCCGCAGCGCGTCCACCGCCGGGGTCGTCGTCACCCCCGTCACCCGGTCCGGCGCCCGCGGCGCGATGGTCATGGTGAAGGCCAGGCTGCCCGGGTCGCCGTCGCGGTCGGTCGCGGTCAACGTCCAGGCCGCCGCCCCCGCCGCCGCGGTCGGCGTCCCGCATACCGTGCGCGCCGCCCCGCACGTTCCCGTCCCGTCGAGGTCGAATTCCAGCCCCGGGGGCAGGCTCAGCGTCGCCGCCGAACCCGGCCCGGACAGCGCGTAGGACAGGGGCGGGTTGCCGCCCGACGCCGCCGGCAGCAGCTCCGAGACCGCCGCGTCCTCCGTCCACGCGTATCCCGCCGGGGCGTCGGCCGCGAACGCCGGCCGGGCGTCCTCCTCCACCGTCAGCGAGAACGTCAGCGTCGCCCGGTCGCCGTCCACGTCGGTGGCGGTCAGCCGGTATGTGGCGGCAGCGGCGGCGGCCGTGGGCGCGCCCGTGATGCGGCGCGCGGCGGCGTCGAAGGCCAGCCCCGCCGGCAGGGCCGGCGTCAGGCTGTAGGTCAGGGACGAGTTGACGTCCGTCGCCGTCTCCCCCGCCCCCGGCGTGGGGAAGCTCGCCGCCGGCAGCGCCGGGTCGTCGGCCCACACCCGGCTCCCCTTCACGAAACTTTTGGCCGCCACCGTCGCCGAGCCGAAGGACGGCGCCCGGTCGTTGATGCGCGGAGGGCGGTTCGTGAACGAAATCGGCGCGCGCACGTCGAGGTCCAGGATCGCCGGCGTGTTGTGGTAAGGCCCTCCATCGGCCACGATATAGCCGGTGACGCCTGCGTTGGCGTCGAAGAACAGCCGGAACGGATGGCGCGGAATGGTGATGCCGTCGCCGTCCCAGTCCGACGCCTGCACCTGATATTGGAAGGTGAGCTCGCCCGGGTTGGTGTCGTAGAACGTGGCCGCCTCCGCCTCGCGGTCGTTGTCGCCGATCTTGAACTTCAGGCCGATGCCGGCGCTGGGCGTGGCGATGGCGGCATCGAAATAGAACGCGAACAGGATGAAGTCGCCGGTGCGGAAATTCGCCAGCGCCGCGCCCCGGTCGTTGGTGATGCGCAGCTCCTCGACGCCCGGGTTGACGGACACCGCGATGGAGACGTTCAGCGTCGCCACGTCGCCGTCCCGGTCGGTCGCCGTCAACCGATAGACCGTCGCCCCGCGGGTCTGCGTCGGCCGCCCCGTGATCCGCCCGCCATGCGTATCCTGCGCCCCCGGCGCCGTGTACCTCAGCCCCGCCGGCAAGGTCGCCATGGCGTAGGTCAGCGCTCCATTGCCCCCCGTCGCCGCCGGCAGGCTGAAGGTCGGGAACGTCCGGTTGATCCCCAGGGTCCGCGCGACCTGCGAGACCGCGAACGAGGGTTGCGAATCGTCGGCGATCGTCCCCGTCCCCGTGGCCATCCCCAGCGTCGCGTTCACCGGCCCGCTCAGGACCACCACCACCGTCTCGTCCGCCTCGCTCCGCGTGTCGCTCCACGCCGCCACCCCGATGGTCTTGGCCGTCTCCCCCGCCGCGAAGGTCAGCGTCCCCGGGGCCAGCGCCGTGTAGTCCGCCCCCGCCGTCGCCGTGCCGCCCGTCCCCTCCGCGTAGGCCGCCGTCACCTGGCGCCCGCTCGCCGCGCTCAGCGTCACCGTGAAGGTCAGCGTCCCGCCCTCGCCCACCTCCGGCGAATCGATGGCGAGCGACGGCGTCGGATCGTCGTCCCTGATGGCGCCGATGCCGGTGGACGCGCTCCCCAGCGTCGCGCCGGAGGGGTTGGAGAGCGTCAGGCGCAGCGTCTCGTGCGCTTCGTCCAGCGTGTCGCCTTCCACCGCCGCGGCGATGGTCTTGCGCGTCTGCCCCGGCGCGAAGGTCAGCGTTCCGCCCGCAAGGGCCGCATAGTCCGTCCCGGAGGTCGCCGTGCCCGCGCCCGCATCCGCCCAGGCCACCGTCACCCGCCTGCCGCTCACCGCGTCCAGGGTCACCGCGAAGGACAGCGCCGCCTGGCCGGTATCGCCCTCCGTCACGCTGGGCGAGGAGATCGACAGCGTCGGCGAGGGGTCGTCGTCGGCGATGGCGCCGGTCGCCGTCGCCGTGCCCAGGGCCGCGTTCACCGCGTCGGAGAGCGTCACCACCACCGTCTCGTCCACTTCGTCCAGCGCGTCGCCGGCCACCGTCACGGCGATGGTCCCGGCCGTCTCGCCGGGCGCGAAGGTCAGCGCGCCGGGCGCCAGCGCCGTGTAATCCACCCCCGCCGTCGCCGTGCCGCCGCTCCCCTCCGCGTAACTCACCGTCACCGTCTGGCCGCTGGCTATGCTCAGCGTCACCGGGAACGACAGCGTCGCCTGGCCGGCGTCTCCCTCCGTCACGCGCGCCGCCCCGATGGCCAGCGTCGGGCGGGTATCGTCATCGACGATCAACCCCGTGCCGGTCGCCCCGCTCAGCGTCGCGTTGGTCGCGTTGCTCAAGGTCAGGATTACGGTCTCGTCCGCCTCGTGCCCCGCATCCCCGGTGACCGTCACGACGACATCCTTGCTGCGGTCTCCCGGCGCGAAGGTCAGCGTCCCGCTCGCAAGGGCCGTGTAGTCGGTCCCCGAGGTCGCCGTGCCCGCGCCGGCGTCGGCGTAGTCCACCGTCACCTGCTTGCCGCTGACCACGCCCAGCCTGGCGGTAAAGGTCAGCGTTCCCGGCATGGCGTCGCCGGCGTCGCCCTCGGAAACCGACGCCGCATCGGTCAGCGCCAGGTCCGGCTGGTTGTCGTTGTCGGTCAGCGTCAGCGTCGCCCCCGTCACGCCGCCGGCGCCGGCGGGAGAGCTGTGGTCGTTCGCCACCGTCGCCGTCACCGTCTCCTGGCGGGCGTCGTCGTCGCGCAGATTGTCCACCGCCACCAGCCTCGCCATGTCCGAGGCGGCGGCCGTGGCGCCGGCCGCGATGGCGATGGTCGCGTCCGGACCCACCGTCCAGGCCCCCGGCTTCGGCGTCACCGTCACCGTGGTCGCCGCGCTCGAGGCGCGCGACAGGGTCGCCGACACCGACGCCACCCCGCCCACCTCCGAGATCGACGCCGGCGCCACCGTCAGCGTCACCTCCGGCGTCGCGTCGTCGTCGGCGATGGTCAGGGTCAGCGGCAGCACCGCCTGGGTGTTCGCGTCGCTGGCCGCGCTCGCCGAGATCGTCACCTGCTTGTCCGGCCCATCCACCTGGTCGTTCACCGCCGCCACCGTCACCACCCCCTCGCTGGCCGTCTGCCCCATCTTGAGGGTCAGCGTCGTCGCCGCGCTCAGCGTGAAGTCGCCCGCCACCGCCGGGGCCACCGGGGCCGCCGTCACCGTCACCGTCATCGCCGTGGGCAGCGGCAAGGGCAGCCGCGCCGTCACCGTCGCCGCCCCGGCCTGGCCGCCATCCTCGGCGATGCGCGCCGACGACAGATGCAGCGACACCCGCGCGCCGTCGTCGTCGAGATTGGCCGCCCGCACCTCGCTGCTCGCCAGGTCGCGATAGCCGGCGTCGCCGGGCGGCGTGGCGGTGGCCGCCGCGCTGTCCGGGTCCAGCGTGATGACATAGCTCACATCGCCGTCCACCGGGTTGGCAGGCCCGTCGTTCTGGCCGTGAACCGTCACCGTCTGCGCCGTGCTCCAGGTGGTCGCGTCGAACGTCAGCGCCGCCGTCGCCGCGGTCGAACCCCCGGCGACGGACACCAGCCCCTCGCTCGCGTTCCCGCTCTCCACCGCCACCGTCACCGCCGCGGTCGGCGCGCTGGAGAGCGCCACCGTGAAGCTGTCCGTGGTCTCCCTCTCCGAGGTCCGGGTCGAACCCTGGCTCTCCACCACCGTCAGCCCCGCCGCGTCGTCGTCGAGGTTGGTCACGCTCACCGTGACGTTCCCCAGGCCGCGATAGTTGGCGTCGGCCGCGCTGTCCGGGTTCAGCGTGACGGCGTAGCTGGCGTCGCCGTCGTCCGCGTCGTCGTCCACGCCCCGCACCCGCACCTCCTGGGCCACGCTCCAGTTGGTCGCGCTGAAGCTCAGCGTTCCCGAACTGCCCCAGGTTCCGCCGCCGTCCACCGACAGCTCGCCCTCGCCCGACGATCCGGACGGGATCGACGCCGCCACCGTCACCGCCGCGGTCGGCTCGCTGGAAAGCGCCACCGTGAAGGAGTCCGTGGTTCCCGCCTCGCCGGTCCGGGTCGAGCCCTGGCTCTCCACCACCGTCAGCCCCGCCGCGTCGTCGTCGTCGCGGATTTGGGTGTTCGCAGTCCAGTCCCTCACGTTGGCGTTGACCGGGTTGGCGAGCCTCAGGTTCACCGACTCGTAGAGGCTCTCGTCGATGTCGTCGTCCAGCACCGTCACGTGGAAGCTGAGGGACGTGCGGCCCGGCGGGACGGTCACCACCCGCCCGACGAGGGAGGTGTAGTCCAGCCCCGCGGTCGCAGCCCCGGAGGCCCCCAGGGTGAACGTGATCGGCAGCTCGCTCGCGCCATCCATTTGCAAAACGAAATTCAACTGCCCCGCCTGGGTGTAGGTGAACCCGCCGGGCCTCCGCGCCGCCCCGCTATGCCCTTCCCAGCCGGCATCGGTCGGGCTGAAGAGGGTGACCGTCGGCGTGCGGTCGTCGTCGTTGATGGTCAGCGTCGCGTCGGCCGCATCCGCCGCGCCGTTGCCGCCCGTCACCGCGCCGGAGATCGTCACCTGCTTGTTGGGCGAATCGAGGCCGTTGTTGTTCGCCGTCACGGTCACCGCCCCGGCGCTGGCGGTGCCGCCGGCCGCGACGGTCAGCGTCCTGGCCGCGCTCAGCGTGAAGTCCCGCGCCGCCGCATAGCTCCCCGGCGCTGCCGCCACCGTCACCGTCACCGCTTCGCTGGAGGCGCCCGAAAGCGCCGCCGTCACCGACGCCACCCCGCCGTTTTCCCCGATCGACGAGGACGACAACGCCAGGGTCACGGTCGGCAGGATCTCGTCGTCGGTGAGGGTCAGCGTCACGTCCGACGGCGCCGCCACCCCGTTGCCTCCCACCGCCGCGCCGGAGACCGTCACCGCCTTGTCCGGCGAGTCGACGTCGTTGCCGTTCGCCGTCACCGTCACCGCCCCGGCGCTGGTGGTGCTGCCGGCCGCGATGGTCAGCGTCTTCGCCGCGGAAAGGTCGAAGTCCGCCGCCGCCGCCCCCGTCCCCGGCGCCGCCGCCACCGTCACCGTCACCGCCGCGCCGGAGGGATGGGACAGCGCCGCCGTCACCGTCGCTGCCCCGCCCGACTCCGAAATCGACGCCGGCTCGAGCGCCAGGGTCAGCGTCGGCAGCGCGTCGTCGTCGGTGAGCATCAGCGCCGCCCCGGTGACGGCGCCGGCCCCCGGCCCGCTGGCCGCCCGGCCGGTCACCGTGACGGAACGGCCCGCGCCGCCCTCATGGACGTCGTTGTCCACCGCCGCCACCGTCGCCGTGTCGTCGCCGCCGGCGGTCTGCCCGGCCGCGATCACGATCTCCGCGTCCGAACCCGTCGTGTAGGCCCCCGCCACCGGCGTCACCGTCACCGTCACCGCTTCGACCGAGGCATGGGCGAGGGTCGCCGACACCGTCGCCGCCCCGCCGGCCTCCGCAACCGATGCCGGGTTCACCGCCAGCGTCACCGCCGGCGGGTCGTCGTCGTCCGTCAGCGTCAGCGCCGCCCCGGTCACGGGGTTCGCGCCCAGGCCGCTCGACGCCGCGCCGGTCACCGTCACGCTCCGCCCCGCCGCGCCCTCGTAATCCGCGTTGTCCACCGCCTCGACCGTGGCCTTGTCCGTGGTCGCGGTCGAACCGGCCGCGATGACGATGACCGCGTCCGCGCCCTGCGCGTAGGCCCCGGCCACCGGCGTCACGGTCACCGTCACCGCCTCGCTCGACGCGCCGGAGAGCGTCGCGCTCACCGTCGACACCCCGCCGTTCTCCGCCACCGACGCCGGCGCCAGCGTGAGCGTCACCGTCGGCGTCTCCTCGTCGTCGGTGATCGCCAGCACCGCCCCGGTCACGCCCCCGGCGCCCTGGTCGTTGGCCGCCGCGCCCGCTACCGTCACCTGCCGGTCCGGCTCGTCGATGGCGTCGTCCACCGCGGTGAGCGTCGCGGTGTCCGCGGGGTTCTCCGTTCGCCCGGCCTGGATGACGATCTGCGCCGTGGACGGATCCACCGCGTAGGCGCCCGACAGCGACGCCACCGTCACCGTGGTCACCGCGCTCGACGGGTGCGAGAGCGCCGCGCTCACCGTCGTCACCCCGCCGGCCTCCGAAATCGACGCCGGCGACGCCGACAACGCGACCCCCGGCGGGTCGTCGTCGTCGAGGAGCGCCAGCGCCGCGTCCGCCGGGTCCGCCGCCCCGCCGCCCGACGCCGCGCCCGACACCGTCACCGTCCCGCCCGGCGAGTCCGCGGCGTTGTCGTTCGCGGTCACCGTCACCACGCCCGCGCTCGCCGTCGAACCCGCCGCGACGGTCAGCGTCGCCGGGCTCGACAGGGTGAAGTCCCGCGCCGCCGCCCCGGTCCCCGGCGCCGCGGTCACCGTCACCGTCACCGCCGCGCTCGCGGCGCCGGAGAGCGCCGCGGTCACCGTCGACACCCCGCCGGCCTCCGGGACCGACGCCGGCGACAGCACCAGCGCGAGCGTCGGCGGGCCGTCGTCGTCGAGGAGGGTCAGCGCCGCGTCCGCCGGGTCCGCCACCCCGCCGCCCGCCGCCGCGCCGGAGACCGTCACCTTCTTGTCCGCCGCGTCGTCGTCGTTGCCCACCGCCGTCACCGTCACCAAGCCGGCGCTCGTCGTGTTCCCCGCCGCGATGGTCAGCGTCGCCGGGCTCGACAACGTGAAGTCGCCGCTCGTCGCCGGGGCCACCTCGGTTGCCGAGACCGTGATCGTCACCGCCTCCCGGGCCGGATAGGAGAGCGCCGCGGTCACCGTCGCCTTCCCGCCCGTCTCCGAGATCGACGACGACGACAGCACCAGCGAGGCCGTCGGACGGGCGTCGTCGTCCTCCAGGATCAGCGTCACCGGGTTCGGCTTCGCCGCCCCGTTGCCGCCCGCGACCGCGCCCCGAACCTGCACCCGCTTGTCCGGCGTCACCGCCGCGTTGCCCACCGCGGTCACCGTCGCCAGGCCGACGCTGGCGGTGCTCCCCGCCGCGATGGTCAGCGTCCGCGCCGCCGACAGCGTGAAGTCCCGCGCCGCCGCGCCGGCCCCCGGAACCGCGGAGACCGTCACCGTCACCGCCTCGCTCGATTCCCCGGAGAGCGTCGCGGTCACCGTCGCCTCCCCGCCCGTCTCCGAGATCGACGACGACGACAGCGCCAGGGACACCGACGGCGTCGGCTCGTCGTCCACCAGGACCAGGAACGCATCCTTCGCGCCATGCGCCGGCACGCCCGACCCGGACGGCACCCGGCCCTCGATGCGCAACTCCCTGTTCGGCGCATCCACGTCGTCGTCCAGCCCCGTGAACACCACCGCCTCCGTGCTGGCCGTCCGCCCCGCCGCGATGGTCAGCCCGGTGCCCGTTTGGCCCCCCACCCCCACGGCGCGGTAGCCCGCCACGTTGGCGTTCGGCGTGACCGTTATCAGAACCCGCACGTCCGCCGCCGCCGCCGAGCTCAGCGCCACGGTCAGCGTCGCCGTCCCGCCGTTCTCCGAGATCGACGACGACGACAGCGCCAGCGACGCCTGCGGCGCCCCGTCGTCGTCGCGGATCGCCAGCGTCACGGGGGCCGGATCCGCCACCCCCAGCCCGCCCGACGCCGCGCCGGAGACCTCCACCCGCTTGTCCGGCGAGTCCGCGTCGTCGTCGTTCGCCGTAATCGTCACCGCGCCCGCGCTGGCCGTCGCCCCCGCCGCGATGGTCAGCGTGTTCGCCGCGCTCAGCGTGAAGTCCGTCCCCGAACCCGGCGACGCCGACACCGTGATCGTCACCGGCTCGCTCGACCGATGCGAGAGCGTCGCGGTCACCGTCGCCACGCCGCCCGTCTCCGCGATGGACGCCGGCATGACCGCCAGCGCCGCGGTGGGCGTCGTGTCGTCGTCGGTAATGGCGAACGTCGCCTCGGTCACCGCGGATACGCCCCGGCGGTTCCCCGCCGTGCCCGAGACCTCCACCCGCTTGTCCGGCGAGTCCGCCGCGTTGCCCACGGCCGTGACGGTCACCACGCCCGTGCTCTCCGTCCGCCCCGCCGGGATCGTCAGCGTCGCCCCCGTCTGCGTGAAGTCCGCCGCCGCCGCATGCGCCCCCGCCGCGGCCGAGACCGTGACGGTGGTCGCCGCGCTCGACGGATGGCTCAGCGCCGCGGTCACCGTCGCGACCCCGCCCGACTCCGAAATCGAGGCCGGCGACGCCGTCAGCACGGGCGTCGGCGGGTCGTCGTCGTCGCGTAGCGTCAGCGTCGCGGCGGGCGGCGCCCGCACGTCGTCGCTTGCCGACGCCCGAACCGTCACCCGCCGGTCCGGCGCATCGACCGCGTTGTCCACCCCCGTGATCGTCACCGCGCCGGCGCTGGCCGTCGCCCCCGCCGCGAAGGTCAGCGCCGCCGACGCCGACAGGGCGGCATCGCCCGCCAGGGCCGGAGGCGCCGGCGACACCGACACCGTGAGGGTCGCCGCCGACACCGCCGCCTTGTCCAGCGTCGCGGTCACCGTGGACACCCCGGCGTTCTCCCAGATCGCCGCCGAAGACAGGGAAAGGGTCGCCTTGGGCAAGGCGACGATGGGAACCCACTCGGCGTAGAAGAAATTGGTCTGGTTGCCGCCTTGCCCGCCGCGGATCGTATCCGTGACGAGGACGACCACGCCGTCATTGTCGATCATCGCCTGCGTAAGACGGATCGTCCTGGACCAGCCGCCGCCGGCGGCGAGGCGGCAAGTGGCGCCCTCGGTCGGCGCGGGGCCGGGACTTCTCTGACTGACCGTCCTGTAAGCGCACGCCCAGACCTGTCGCCGCGACGCGTCCTCCGCAGGCGGCGCGGTAACGGCGATCGTTTGCGGGGCGGTCTTGCCCAGCAGCGACGCCGTGGTGACGTCATAATTGTGCCCCTGTCCCCAACGCCTGTCGTTCCCCGTCGGCGTTCCGCTCTCGTTGTCGGTAATCGTCAGCGTCACGCTCGCCGGGTCCGCCACCCCATGGCCGCCCGCCGCCGCGCCCGTCACCGTCACGGTCTTGTTCGCCGCCACGTCATTGTTCACCGCGGTGATCGTCACCACGCCCGCGCTCGCGGTCGCGCCCGCCGCGATGGTCAGCGCCTTGTTCGCGCTCAGCGCGTAGTCGGCCGCCGCCGCGCCCGTCCCCGGCGCCGCCGCCACCGTGACCGTCGCCGCCGCGCCGGACTTGCCCGACAGCGTCGCCGTCACCGTCGCCACCCCGCCGCCTTCCGAGATCGACGCCGGAGACAGCGCCAGCGTCACCGTCGGCGTCGCCTCGTCGTCGACGATGGTGAGGGTCGCGGCGGCCGGGTCCGCCGCGCCGCGCCCGCCCGTGGTCGCGCCCGAGACCCGCACCCTCCCGTCCGGCCCGTCTACGTCGTTGTCGCCGGCCGTGATCGTCACCACGCCCGCGCTCGCGGTCTGCCCCGCCGCGAAGGTCAGGGTCCTGGTCGCGCTCAGGCCGAAGTCGCCCGCGACCGCCGGCGCCACCGGGCTCGCCGACACCGTGACGATCACCGCTTCGCTCGACGGATGCGAGAGCGCCGCGGTCACCGCCGCGCTGTCCGCCCCGCCCTCGTCGAGCGACGCCCGCGACAACCGGAGCGTCACCATCGGCGGCGCGTCGTCGTCCTCCAGCGTCAGCGTCGTGTCCGCCAGACCCGTCAATCCGTTGCCGCCCACGACCACGCCCGCGACCGTCACCGACTTGTCCGGCGAATCCGTGTCGTCGCCCCGCCCCGTCACCGTCACCGCGCCCGCGCTCGTCGTGGCCCCCGCCGCGATGGTCAGCTTCGTTCCCGTCTGCGTGAAGTCGCCCGGAACCGCGTTCGTCCCCGCGGTCGCCGTCACCGTCACCGTGGCCGGCGCGCTCGACGCCCCCGACAGCCGCGCCGTCACCGTCGACACCCCGCCCGTCTCCGAAACCGACGCCGGCGACAGAACCAGGGTAAGCGTCGGCTGCGTCTCGTCGTCGGTCAGCGTCAGCGTCGCCCCGGTCACCGCGCTCGCGCCCCGGTCGTTGGCCATGCCGGCCGTCACCGTCGTCGCGCGCCCGCCGCCGCCTTCGTAGACGTCGTTGTCCACCGCCGTGATCAACGCCGTGTCCGCCGCGTTCGCCGTCTGCCCCGCGGCGATGACGATGGCGGCGTCCGAACCCACCGTGTAGAACCCGGAAACCGCCGTCACCGTGATCGTCGTCGCCGCGTTCGAGGCCGGGCTCAGCGTCGCGGTCACCGTGGCCTCGCCGCCGTTCTCGGAAATCGACGCGGGCGACACCGCAAGCGTCACCCCCGGCGCGTCGTCGTCGTCCGCGACGGTGAGCGTGAGGCTCCTCGGGTCCGCGACCCCGCGCCCGCCCGCGGCCGCGCCGGAGATCGTCGCCGTCTTGTCCGGCGCATCCGCCCCGTTGTCGACCGCCGTGATCTCCACCACCCCCACGCTCGCCATATCCCCCGCCGCGATGGTCAGCGTCCTGTTCGCGCTCAGGCCGAAGTCGCTTGCCGCCGCCGGCGGCGTCGGCGACACCGACACCGCGACCTCCACCGCCTCCCCCGAGGGGTGGGAGAGGGCCGCGGTCACCGTCGCGACGTTGCCCGCCCCGCTCTCGACGATGGTCGCGGACGAAAGCGCCAGCGTCACCGTCGGCAGCGCGTCGTCGTCCAGGATGGTCAGCGTCGCCGCCGCCGGGTCCGCGATGCCGTTGCCGCCCGCCGCCTGCCCGGAGACCGTCACCCGCTTGTCCGCCGAATCCGCCGTGTCCGGCTCCGCCGTCACCGTCACCGCGCCCGCGCTCGCCGTATTCCCCGCCGCGATGGTCAGCGTGTTCGCGCTCGACAGCGTGTAGTCGTCCGCCGCCGCGTTCGTCCCCGGCGCCGCGGACACCGTGACCGTCACCGCTGCGCTCGACGCCCCCGAAAGCGTCGCCGTCACCGACGAAACCCCGCCCGCCTCCGCGATCGACGCCCGCGACAGCGCCAGCCGCGCCGTGGGCGTCGCCTCGTCGTCGGCCAGGGTGAGCGTCAGGCTCGCCGGGTCCGCGACGCCGTTGCCGCCCGTCGCCGCGCCCGTGACCGTCACCCGCTTGTCCGGCGAATCCACCGCGTTGTCGTTCGCCGTGATCGTCACCGTCCCCGCGCTCGCCGTGGCGTTGGCCGCGATGGTCAGGGTCGTTCCCGTCAACGTGTAATCGCCCACCGCCGCGCCGGACGAAGACACCGCCGCCGCCGACACCGTCACCGTCACCGCCTGGCTGGAGGTTCCCGACAGCGCCGCCGTCACCGTCGCCGCCCCGCCGTTCTCCGAGACCGACGACGACGACAGCACCAGCGACACCGTGGGCGCGCCGTCGTCGTCGCGGATGGCGAGCGTCGCGTCCGGCGGGTCCGCCGCTCCGGGGCTGCCCGACGCCGTCGCCGAGACCGTCACGCCCTTGTCCGCCGAATCCACGGCGTTGGGGTTCGCCGTCACCGTCACCTGCCCCGAACTCACCGTCGCCCCCGCCGCGACGGTGAGCGTGTTCGCGCTCGACAGCGTGTAATCGCCCACCGCCGCGCCCGTCCCCGGCGCCGCCGCCGTCGTCAGCGTCACCGCCGCCGCCGAGGGGTTGGAGAGCGTCGCCGTCACCGTCGCCACGCCGCCCGTCTCCGAGATCGAGGCCGGGGTCAGGACCAGGGCCGACGTCGGCTGCGCGTCGTCGTCGGTAATGGACAGCGTCAGGCTCGACGGCGCCAACACCAGCCCGTGCCCCCCGGCCACCCGCCCGCTCACCGTCGCGCTCTTGTCCGTCGAGTCGATGGCGTCGTCCACCGCCGTGATCGTCACCACCCCCGCGCTCGCCGTGGCGTTGGCCGCGATGGTCAGCGTCCGGTCCGCGCTCAACGCGAAGCCGCCATCGGCGGCGAGGGCCGCATAGACCGACGTCGCCGCCACCGTCACCGTGATCGCCTCGCCCGAGGTCCCGCCTCTCAGGCGCGCCGTCACCGTGGCCGCATTGCCCGCCCCGCTCTCGGCGATCGCGCCCGCACGCCCCCCGTCCGGCTCCGACAGCGCCAGCGACAGCACCGGCGTCGGGTCGTCGTCCGTGATCGTACCCACGCCGGTGGACGCGCTCCCCAGCGTCGCCCCGGAGGGGTTGCTCAGCGCGATGCGGATCGTCTCGTTCGGCTCGTCCAGCGCGTCGCCCGTCGCCGTCACCGTGACGGTCTTGCTCGTCTCCGCCGCGGCGAAGGTCAGCGTGTCGCCGGCGAACGCCGTGTAGTCGGTCCCCGACGACGCCGTGCCCGGGTCCGCCGCCGCCGCGTAGTCCACCGTCACCTGCCGCCCCGGCGCACGGTTCAGGCTCACCTCGTAGTCCAGGGCCGCAGTCTCGCCCGCCGCCCCTTCCGTCACGCTCGGCGAGGAGATGGAGAAGCTGAGGCCCTGAATCTCGATGGAGAAGCGCAGCTCCGCCTTGTCGCCGTCGCCGTCCGTCGCCACCAGCGTGTAGTTCGCCGCGGCCTGCGCCGTGGTGGGCGCGCCGGAAAGCGTCCGCGTCGCCGCGGCGAAGGCCAGCCCGTCCGGCAGCGCCTCCTTGACGCTATAGGTCACGCCGCCGTCGCCCTGCGTCGCCGCCGGCAGCTGCTGCGAGACCGCGTTGCTCCTGACCCAGCTATAGGCGGGGCTGGCCGTCGAACCGAAGGTCGGCGTGGTCTGCCGCCCGCGCACCTTGTGGCCGGGATCGTTCGGGATCGCCCCGAAATCCCGGTTCACCCGGTTGTCGCCGCCGCCGAGCCCGGAGGTGTGGAAGCGCAAGCTGCCGGTCTTGCCGCCGCCCATCGGGTTCGCCGGGAAGGAGATGCCGTCGCCGTCCCAGTCGCTCTCCTGCACCGCATAGCTGAAATCGAGCTTGTCCCAGAGGTTGGAGTCCGCGCCGTTGAAGGTCGGGTTGCTCGCGCGGCGCGTGTTGGCCCCGATGCGGATGTCCAGATGCAGGTTCCCGGTGATCACCGTGCCCAGCCGGTTGGTGAAATCCACCCTCACGGTGATCGTGTCGTTGGTCCCGAACGCCCCGTTCTTGCCATAGGTCTTGTCCGCGCCCGGACTCGACGTGATCGAGATCGACTCGATTCCCGCGTCGGTGGAGTGCGCCGGCGCCGCGGCAAGCATCGCCAGCGCCGCCGGCAAAACCCCCGCGACCGCCCTCATCGCCCCGCCATCGCTGGACGCGGGGGGAGGGGGGACTTCAACGATGTCCGCCCGTCATGCAGGGGCGTCACAAGGCGCACCGTATCCCGTTACGCTTGTTGGAGATCCCCTGCGTGAAGTCGGAGTTCAGGAGCCTTTCCGGAGCCGACGGGTTCGATTGCGGATTCGGACGTCGGATGGGGCCTCCGAATGCATCGAGAACGAGCGCCACATCGCCACTCCTCCCACATGATACGCCGCACGACCCGACGATTATACAGAGATCCCTTGTCGATCGACGACGGGAGGAAAACCCTTATTTCAGCGACGGGAGCGCGGCGCCGCGGCCGCGGTCCACCCCCCTCCCGACCTCCCCCCTGACAGGGGGGAGGAACGTCAACGGCCCCTCCGTCCCCCCTCTTCTCCCTCCCCCTTGCAGGGGGGGCGGGTGGGGGGTCGCGCTGACTTGGTTCAGACACATGTGAAACATGGCCCATCGGGCCAGTCGGTCGGTCTTGCCATGGCCGGAAGCCTGCTTACGGCCATGGTTGTCCTCGGAACCACTGGGAGCGGCGAATCACCCGAAGGGCCGAAGCGCGGCGAAGGAGCCGCGAAGCGGCTTGACGCGCCATTCCACTTTGGAGCCGGCTTCGCTACCTGCTCTTCCCGGGCGATACCGGCCAAAGGGACTCCGCCCATTCGGCCATGCGCTCCGCCCGCGCCTCGATGGCCTCGACGTTCCACACTTGGCCGGCCTCGCGCAGCAGCTCGTCGTTCAGCGCCAGCGTGCTGTGCCCGTCCAGGCGCCTGCGCTTTTCGTTCCAGACCTGGTTCGACATGGCGGCGTTCAACCTGTCCGTCGTCAGGGTCAAGTTCCCCAGCGTGTGCATCAGCGCGTTGCGGCGATCGGCCCGCTCGGTATCGCCGGGCGCCAGCGGCCAGTGCTCCGCCCACTCTTGCGGCAGCACATGCTCGATGGTCAGCTCTTCCCCGCCCTTGAATCTTTCCGCGTAGCTCGACCGCAGGCGCAGCTCGAAGGCTTCGAGCGCCATGCGCGCGAACGACGTGTCGGCTCTCGAGTAGACGGGTCGCGTCCGCACCCCGTCGCGGATCTCGTCGAAGGTCGGCCACCGGCGGCTGGCTGCGGTCTGCTCGGCCATGCACGTGATCAACGCCTCCTTCGCGGCGTCGCCCCGCCTTCCATGGCTTGCCTGCAGTAATGTGCGTCCGAGCTGGTTCAGCCCGTTGCTCGCGTATCGGGCCAGCGCCCGGCGCATCACCAAGGTCTCGATGACCCCGCCCGGCCCGTGCTTGTCGCCGATCTCCTCCATCGTCAGCGAGAGCAGCAGCGGCATCAGTGCTCCCGTCCCCAGGCAGCGGTAGCGGTACAGCACGCTGTCGCACGGGGCCGGGTTGGACTCCTCGTCCATGAGCTGGCGGTAGTGCGCTGCGTCGCTGCGCAGCCGCTCGGCCAAGTGGCGCGGATCTCCGCCAAACACGTCCCGCAGCACGCGCCGGAAGGTGTCGAACACGGTCCCTGCCTTGACTTCCTGCCGGGTGACCGAGATGAGCCAATAATAGAGGAAGAGCTCCGAGCGCGGCTCGTGTCGTCGGCCTTGGCGGACCTGTTCTTTCCACCACTCCCCCTGTAGGGGCCAGAGTGCATGGACCTCCTCTGCGGTGGGCGTCTGCCCGGTCTTCTGCCGGATCTGGTCGACCATGAAGTTCTTCGCCAGATCGGTCTGCAGCAGCGGCGTCCCCCGCGCGTTGAGCGTCTCGAAGATGGCGAACTGGTTGTCGTTCTGCGACAGGTCGACCACCGCGAACTCGAGGCTGCCCTTCAGGTGCTTCTCCAGGGCTTGTGCGCGATCCGCCATCCGTTCCGGCTCGGCGTCGAGCCACTTGCCCGCCTCCTTGCGGAAGTAGCGATGGGTGGCGCTCAAACGATGCCCGCTCTCGGCAGCGCCTTCGCTGCCTTCCATGATCTCGCCGAAGGCCGCTTGGTCATCGAGTGTCGGCCACAGCTTGAAGACGTGCTCCGGTTCGTCGAGTGACTCCTCAGGGTTCTGGACCAGGAGCTTCACCTTGCCTGCTTCCTTGTGCAGCCCCCGCGACTCCATTTCCCGCCGTACGGCGTCGAGGAGCACTTGCAGCGTGGTCAGCCGTTGCTGACCGTCCACGACCGTGCGCGTATCCAGATCCCCGACTTGGCTGGGAGACTGCATGAGCACGAGCGCGCCCATGAAGTGCGGAGCTTCGAGCTCGCTTTCCGCCAGGGCCGTCACGTCGCTCCAAAGGGGCTCCCATTGCTGGCCCTCGTCCCATACGTATCCCCGCTGGTAGGGCGGAACGCTGTAGCGGATGGGTCCGGCAAACAGCTTGCTGGGCTTGCAGGTGTAGACGTGCATCCTTCCTCCTCGCTCTGACGCTTCTATGCCGGTGACCCGGGCAACCGCGCATGCCCTGGCTCTTCCCAGACCGGCCAGAACCATATTGGCTTCTTCCCGGGTCCTTCCTCTGTCTGGAACCGGCTCATGACGACGATCTTGCTCCATTGACTTCTGCCGGCGCATGTTCGCACGCCCTCTTCGATCTGGGCTTGCGCCTCAGTGCCCATCACCCTTTTCGGCGCGATGAGCGCTTCGTCGTCCAGCACCAGCCACCATGTCTCGTACTGGTGCGTCCGCGACCCTTTCGCCACCTTCTCGGTCTTCTCCTTGACACATGCCGTCACGCGTTCCGTCAATGTCCTTTCGAGCATGTGTCCTATGTCCTTTTCCAGCCGGTTGAAGCTCCCTGTTTGTTCGCTCTGAACAGAGTTCAGGACGATTCCCCTTCCGCGCCTCTTTTCTGGTGGCGCCAGTTGCACCTCCTCCATCCGCTTCTTGCTGGCCAGCGCTTTCTGGGCTTTCTACCGCCAAGTCTTGTCTCCGCGTTTCGGCGGTCCGGGCTCGTTCGGGTCGTACTCAACCCGCGCGCGCCACTTCGGAGCGTTTCTCTCGGCCATAGCCTTTTCGATGAGCCTCTTCAGCTCCCTCTCGAAAGCTCGCTTCTTCTCCGCAGGCCAGCCTGTCCCATCGTCCAGGAGCCGGACCTCGACGGCAATGCGCTCTTCTCCGTACTCGATCGTGTAGTCCGGCGGACCTCCTCCCGCATCGTTGCCCACATACTCGATCGCTGCCGCCCCGATCTGCTTCAGCCCTTCCCCGACCCGGATCTCGCTGCCCTTCGGTTCCCGACGTCTTTCGTTTTCGTCGGTTCAATTCCTTGCTCCGTCCTCTATCCATCGCTCTGTTCAGGATACGCCGAATTCAGGGTCAGTAGCCGGTTCAGCGCATATCTTCTTCGGGTATGTTTTCGAGCCAGTTATAGGCTGTTGCCGCTGCCTCGTCCAGTGCGGCATGGGCATCTCCCGACCACTTCGGGCGCGCGTTGCAGAGCTTCGTCAGCGTGCGATCCTTGAGCGCTTGCGCCGCCGCTGGGTCACGGGCGGCTGGCTGCTTCGGTAGCCAGGAGCTGGTCCGTCCGCCCACTTCACCCACTCGGGCGGATCCAGTCGGCGGAGATGGCGTCGGGGTCGGGCATGGCGGACTCTGGGCGGGATTGCGGAAGCAAGGGAAGGAGAACGGCGCTGTCGGCAACGCCAAATGGCCCAGTACTGGCTGTATGGGATATGGATGCCGAGACTGCGCTGACGCGCGCCGGAATTGACTCAAATCTGCTTACGGTATGCTTACGGCTTCAAGCACATGACTGAGAAACAAGAATCGAAACCCCTTGAAAACATCTATATTTTCAAGGGGTTGGAGTGGTTGCGGGGGCAGGATTCGAACCTGCGACCTTCAGGTTATGAGTTTGCCTATGGATCGGGCGGTCAATCACCGCCTCGTTTGCGCCAGCGGGCGCTTCTATACGAAAATATCCTATATTACAACGTGGTATAGATAGTTGCAAGCGCTCTCTTCCGCGCCAACGGTGCGCCGGCCCGCGCATGATTTGTAATCCTGGTGATTCCCATGTGATTCCCAATCTGCTATGGTGGTTCCGTTCGAGACGCACCAGGGACCTGTCATGCCGGCCCAGATCAAGATCACCAAGCGAACCGTCGACCGGCTTGAGGCCGGAGGCGCGGACACCTTCTATTGGGATGCCGACCTCCCCGGCTTCGGGCTGCGCGTCCGTGCTTCGGGGCGCAAGTACTACATCGCCCAGTTCCGCGCCAACGGGCGGTTGCGGAGGATGACGCTCGGCCGGCACGGAGCTGTGGCGCCGGAGATCGCTCGGCGGCGCGCCATGGCGCTCATCGCCGAGGCCAAGGGCGGTGGTGATCCGGCTGCCGTTCGCGACGACGGCCGCAAGGCGGCGACCATGAAGGCGCTCGGCAAGCGGTTTCTGGAAGAGTATGTGCCGGCTCACTGCAAGCCGAGCACGGCCTACGAGTATCGGCGCTCGGTGGCGCTCTTCATCAATCCCCGGATCGGCTCCCGCAAGGTGGCGCAGATACAGAGGAGCGACATCGCGGCGCTACATCACGACATGCGTTCCACGCCCTACCAAGCCAATCGGACACTCGGCGTGCTGTCGAAGATGTTCAATCTGGCCGAGCTGTGGGGCCTGCGGCCGGACGGCTCGAACCCCTGCCTGCACGTCAAGCGCTACAAAGAGGACAAGCGCGAGCGGTTCCTGAACGCGGAAGAGTTCAGCCGGCTCGGGCGGGTCCTCGACGAGATAGCGGCGGACGGCTCGGAGACCCGCTCGGCGGTGGCGGCAATCCGTCTCCTGATGCTCACCGGCTGCCGTCTCTCGGAGGTCCAGAAGCTGCGCTGGGAGCATGTCGATTTCGACGCCGGCGAGTTGCGGCTTCCCGACGCCAAGACCGGCGGGCGCGCGGTCCCGCTGGCGCCGTCGGCCGTGAAGCTGTTGGCGGCTTTGCCTCGCGACCCGGACAATCCCTGGGCGATCGCCGGAAGGAAGCCGGGCGCCCACCTCACCGACCTGCAACATCCCTGGCGGCGCATCCGGGCGCGCGCGGGCCTCGACGACGTGCGCATCCACGATCTCCGTCACAGCTTCGCCTCCCGCGCCTTGGCGCTTGGCGAGGGGCTACCCATGATCGGGAAGCTGCTCGGCCACACCCAGGTTCAGACCACGGCGCGCTACGCCCATCTCGCCCGCGATACCGTCAAGGCTTCCGCCGCACGCATCGGCGACAGCATCGAAGGAAATCTCGTAGATGGTATTGATTGTACCAAACATGGTACATATGTTCGGTGACAATGCCCGAGAAGACCATCGTTGCCCGGTTCTACCGGTTGGCCAGCGGCCGGGAGCCGGTCCGCGAGTGGCTCGCGGGGCTGCCTCGGGAGGACCGCAGATTGATCGGCCGTGATATCATGGGAGTGGAATTCGGCTGGCCATGCGGTCCGCCGCTGTGCGCACGGCTCACGAACTATCCCGGGCTTCATGAGGTGCGCAGCAATTTGACAGGCAAGCGGATCGCCAGGGTGTTCTTCGCCGTTTCGAGACAGGACATGGTGCTTCTCCACGGTTTCATCAAGAAAACCCAGGCGACGCCCCGGAAAGAACTCATGCTCGCCCAGCGTCGGATGAAGGAGTATGACCGTCATGTCTGAGAAGAACCCGCGCGCTGGATCGACGCTCGAATCCCTGCTCCGAGAAGACGGCCTCTACGAGGATGCGAAAAACTACGCGGTCAAGTCGGTTCTCGCTTACAAGCTGGCGCGGGCGATGGAAGCGCAGAGCCTCTCCAAGGCGCGCATGGCCGCGCGTATGGAAACCAGCCGGTCGCAGCTCGATCGTCTTCTCGATCCGGAAAACGAAGGTGTGACCCTGCATACGCTGAAGCGCGCCGCAGCGGCCGTTGGGATGCGCCTCGAGCTCGAACTCCGCCAGTCCTGACCCGCATTTCTCATTCCGTGAGGCGCATAGGAAGCTTCGCGCATCGGGCCGCGCGGCGGAGGTTCGATTCCATCACCGCAAACCGTATCGGCGTCGCCCGCGCCATCGCTACCCTGCCATACCACTGCCGTTCCCTGCGCTGTGGTGCAATTGGGGACAGGCGCCCCCGAGCACCTGCGCGAGCCTTGGGGCGAGCACCTCGACATCACGTCACAACCGGAGCCCCGGCGGCAGGAGCGCCGGACGCACCGTCCGCGTGGCCGGCGCCGAAGGGGGGGAGCCGGGTGCGGGTTGCATCGGGATGTTCCGGCGGACCGCCGGATCTCCCCCGGGCCCGCGACTATCGTCCTGAGAGTGCCGGTAGATCCGCCCCTGCTTCGACGGCCAGTGCGATCCCCAAGACGATGTGCAGAGCAAGGAACGTCCACGGGAGCCATCGCTCGGTGTGGGTCACGGCGCGATACGACCGGCCCCGGCCCTGCTCCACCAGCCGCCATTCGCACGTGTACGGCGCCGCCGGAAAGTGCCGTTCGATCTCGTGAATTAGCTCGAATTTCACGCGATTCAGCTCCTTGTACGACCGGATGATCCGGGACCAGAGCAAGGAGACCGCGATACCCAGGAGCGGAACGGCCACCGCCCACCAGCTCTGGCCGAATCCCTCGGGCCGGATGCCGTACAGGGCGGCGAGTCCGGCGTTGAGGGCGAGGAACAACCGGCTCGAGGCGAGGCGGCGGGCGCTCACATGCTCGGCCGACTGTACATAGAGCTTGTACTGTTCGAGGAGGTCGGCGGTGAAGGTCTCGCCGTAGGCGTCCCTCGAACACCGAACGACACCCTCGCCGGGCCGGTCGACCATACGTTATCCCCGTGCGTAAATCAGTTTTTGAAGGTTCGGCCAATTCCAGGCGTGAATCTCATCCGACGCCCGCGCCATCGCCGGCTTGGTGCAGTTGGCATGACCCCGCAACAGAAAGTAGGGCTTGCCTACCTCCCGGGTGATGGTGATCTCGGCGGCCACCCCCTTGGCCGTGTCGGTATGGGCTCCGCAGATGACGATGGTAAGGTCGGCGTTGCGGATGATGCTTCGGACTTTCCGCCTCCACTTCTCATCGTAAGGCGCCCTGACCGAGCAATCGACGATCGAGAACGGCGAATCGGGGCGTTTCGATTGGGCGACCAGATCGCCGCGAAGGCTGTTGTCGTGGTCGAAGTCGAAGCTGATGAATACGCGCTTTTGGGCCATGCTCGGCGCCTCCGTCATTCGGGCCGTCCTCGGGTCTGGAGAATTCAAGCGTGGCCGGATGGTCGGGACGCCGGCGCCCGGTGTCAACGGCTTCGGCAGACCCGGAGGCTTGATACCCGTATTTTGTTCGCAGTCGTTGGCAGCGCGCCCCAGGCTTGGCCGGAGGCGGGCCGGTACGCTGCCGGCCATGTGCAGGCGATTCACACTGAGGGCACGGTGGGAGGACATGGCCGCGTTCCTCGAAGCGGAAGGGTCGGCGCACAACCTTCGGCCCTGGTACAACGCGGCCCCGAGCCAGCCGGGACCTCCGTCACCGCTTTGCCTCCCGCGCCTTGGCGCTCAGCGAGGGCCTGTCCATGATCGGAAAGCTGCGACCATACCCAGGTCCAGACCACCGCCTGCCACGCTCACCTCGCCCGTGATACCGTCAAGGCTTCCGCTGCCCGCATCGGCGACGGCATCGAACGCGGTCTGGAGGCGGGAGAGTGATCTCAAAACACCATGCTCACCGGAAGTCGCCAAGACCTTGGGTGGCATCCGATGATTGGCGAAAAACTTCATAAAAATCCTATATCTCAGTATGAGTGTGATATATCCTCTGTCATCGAGAGAACGCGCTTTCGGCGGAAGACGTGACCATGAGCGACGTCGCCCATCGTTCCGAGGCCGCGGTCGCGGCCGTGCTGCCGCCTTCGGTCCAGATCCGGCGCGGCCGCCGAGACGGCCATTCCGTCGATCTCGAGGTCGCCGGAAAGCGCCTCCGGGTCGCCTGGCTTGGCGAGGGCGGACTGCGGCAGGCGCGGGAGTTGATCGCCGATCGGACGCGCCGCCCGGACGTCGCGGCGGCGCGGCGCATGTCGCCCGGCGCGCGCGAGGCGCTTTCGGCCGCGGGTATCGGTTGGGTGGACGAAACCGGCGCCGCGGAGGTCGCGCGCGGGACGCTGATCGTCTCTCGGAGCGGGCGGCCCGTCGAGGCTCCGCCGAAGCCGTTCCGCTGGACGCCCTCGGTCCTCGCCGTCGCCGAAGCGTTGCTCTGCGGCGGGCGAGCCACTGTCGGCGCCATGCAGGAAGCCACCGGGCTTTCTTCTGGAAGCGCCGCCAATGCGCTCCGCGCCCTCGCCGGGCTCGATCTCTTGAGCGCCGCGGCGCGCCGCGGGCGCAACGCCGCGCGTCGGGTTCACGATCCAGACCGGTTGCTGGACGAGTACACGGCTGCGGCGGCGATGCCGGCGACCGCCCTCGCGGTCGGCGTGACGTGGCGCGACTTTGCGGCGGAGCTGTGCGAGATCGGCCGTCGGTGGGATGACGCGGGCATCGCGTGGGCGTCCACGGGCGCCGTGGCCGCGTCGATGCTCGCTCCCTATCTCGCGACGGTTACGACCGGCGTGGTCTATGTCGACAGGGCGACGGTCGCCGGGATCGAATCTGCGGCTGCGCGGGTCGGCCTGCGACCGATCCATGGCGGACGGCTCACCCTGCGTCCGTTTCCCACGGTGACGGCCAGACGGCTCGCCGCGACGCGAGGCGGCCTGCGCATCGCTCCGTGGCCACGCGTGTATGCGGACTTGCGCGCCGTGGGCGTGCGCGGCGAGGAGGCCGCCGAGCATCTCCGAGAGGTTGTCCGCGGCCGTGGCCAGTGAACCGCCTCCCCGTTCCCGGGCGGCGCGGACGGCGGCGGAGACGGCGTTGTTGCGCATTGTCCTCCACTACGGGCAACGGCCGGAATTCGTCGTGCTCGGAGGGCTGGTCCCGGAACTGCTTTGCGCCGGAAGTGAGTTCCAGCACGCCGGGACGACCGACGTGGACGTACAGGTCGATCTCGAAATCGCCTGCGGGGCCGTGAATGCGGTTCGGCTCGAGAGGGCGCTCCGCGATGCCGGGTTCGTCCCCGAAGACGGACGGTCCTGGCGTTGGGTCGCGGGCAAAACCTCCGATGCGGCGGTCGTCAAGTTCGAGCTGCTGGCCGATCTCCGCAGCAAACCGGCGGAGGCGACGGTCGTGTTCGCCGCGTGCGAAAATCTGGGGGCCTTGAATCTCCGCGGCACCGGCTTCGCGGCCCGCGACGTGGAGCTGCGCGAACTGAGCGCCCGGATCGAGGGTATCGACCGTAGCGCCGAGGTGAACGTCTCGGGTCTGGCCGGGTTTCTTCTGGCCAAGGCCGCGGCGGCGCATTCCCGACGCCAAGCCAAGGACTGGTACGACATCGCCTTCGTGCTTCTGCACAACGACGCCGGCGGACCCGCGGCCGCGGCCGAACTGGCGCGAGACCGTTTCGCTGGCGAGATCGGCGCGGGCGCGGTCGCGACGGCGTTGCGCGATCTGCAAGCCAACTTCGAGACTCCGGACGCCCAGAGGCCGCAAGCCTATGTCCGGCAGATGCGGATCGATCATCCCGACCTCGATCCCTCGGCTTTCGCCGCGGACGCCGTGCTCGCAGTTCAGGAATTCCATCGTGGCCTGCAACGCCGAGTCGATTGACCGAATCGATTGCACTGGCCAAGCACGCGAAGGGGAGGCTATGTAGAGCCTGCTTCAATACCGAACTCCCGATGGAGAAGGGAAGAAACGAGCGCGTCCGCATCCTGGCTCGTGCGCTTGTGTATTGCCTCGACCTCGTGGACCTGACGCTGCAACCGGTCGAACCATCGCTGCCGATCGAGAGGCGGAACCGGAACCTCGATGACGGCCAGCTTTTTCAAACCGAGCGTTCGGTTGCGCCCCGCGCCCCCCGGCGAAGCCTCTCCAAGCTTCTGAAGCCCCTCTGGTGTGAGAAAGTAGAAGCGCAGGAACTCGTTGGTGGCCACGCCCGGATCGGGAACGCAGGTGAGAAAGCGATGCGAGCCCACGCGGCCGTTGTCCGCCTCCCGCGCGACCGCGACCGCCCCTTCCCATGCAAAGACGACGTTGAAAAGCAGATCTCCGTTCCGAATCCGAAAGAGTTTTTTCGAACCGAATTCCACTCCCTCCAGCGCCGGTTTGTGAAACGCGCCTCGTCCGAACGACCGAACTCCGAGTTCGGGATAGCTTCGGTCCGGCTGCACGTCGACCGGGCGGCGGACGAGCGGGGCGACCTCGGCCATGGGGTAGTAGGGCGCACCCGCGATGACGCGCGCGAACGCCTTGAGCAACAGCGCCCGTGACTCGCGCGCGGCCACTTCGATATTGCGTTGCCGTTCGCAGATCAGTGTCGCAACCTTGTCCAGCTTGGCCACGATGCGCCTTTGTTCCTCTAGGGGGGGAAGAGGAACTTGCACATCGAGAAAACGTTCTGGCCGAAGACGATTCTGGCCACTCGTCCCTCTCGACACGTTTTCGCATTGCGCCCATAGACCTGACGTCTTGGTAAACCAAGCAAACCATGCGGGCAGCAGAACAGATTTATCGACTTCGTATGTAGGGAATTCCGAAGACCCAAACGAGCCGTCAAGATCATCGGTTACAACAGCGACGGCACCGTTTCTCGCCCAAATTTTGTTGGCAATGATGTCGTCTTTATGGGTTCGGTAAAGGATCGAGTATTTTGTCTCCGAACCATCTATGGTCTCGCGTTGATATGCGCCTTGTCCCCATAACCGGACTCCGATCTGTCGGTACAATTTCCCTGGTTGCGACGTCTCGGGTCTCTGGACGCGGCTTGCTACCTCGCGCAGACTGATCTTTGGCCGCCGCATTAGGTTTCCCTTGCCAACTCATGCTTGACCTCTTCCATGATGGCGAGGATGCGGCGTTCTTTCTCGATGATGCCATCCATGATCTCGGCCGGCTCTCGGTGCTCCACGGCCTCTCCCGCATGGGGGTTCTTGATGTCCAGGTTGCAGCCGGTCACCCGGCCCCGTTCGTCGCGCTGGACGAGGGGCCGCGCATCCACCTTCCAGGCGCGTTCGTTCTCCTCCCGGTTCCTCCACCAGGCGAGACAGTCCGCGAACTCTTCGTATGTCAGCGGCGCGGTCTTGGAGTACTTCCTGCGTCCCTCGGGCCGGGGCTGCTCGTAGTACCAGATCGTTTCCGTGGGGCCGGACGTGTCGAAGAAGATCAGGTTGGTGGGAATGTCGGTGTAGGGCGCGAACACGCCTTCCGGCAGGCGCACGACGGTGTGCAGATTGAACCGGGCCAGCAGATCGGCCTTGACGCGCGCCGAGATGCCGTCGCCGAACAGCGCGCCGTTCGGCGCTACGACGGCGGCGCGGCCCCGCCCGCCACGCTTGAGCCGGCGCATGATGAGTTGCAGGAACAGGAGCGCCGTCTCGGCCGTGCGGCGGTCCTCCGGGAAGTTGTTGAGGATGCCGGCTTCCTCCTCGCCGCCGAACGGCGGATTGGTGAGGATGACGTTGACGCGCTGGTCCTCGCCTATTTCGCCGCGCCGGAAGCGCAGGGAGTTCCCCGGATCGATGCGTGGCGCTTCGAACCCGTGCAGCAGCAGGTTCATCTGCGCGAGCAGGAACGGGAGTGATTTGGCTTCGCCGCCCCGGAGACTCCGGCGCTGAAGGATTTCCCGCTTCTCGACGGTGTCGGCCTGTCCTTCCAGATGCTCGAACGCCTCCACGAGGAAACCGCCAGTGCCGCAGGCGGGATCGAGGACCGTCTCGCCGAGCCGGGGCGCCATGGCCTCGACCATCAACCGCACCACCGGGCGAGGCGTGTAGAACTCGCCGGAATCGCCCGCGGCGTCCCGCATCTCCCGCAGCAGGGTCTCATAAAGACGGCCGAGGACGTGGATCTCCTCGGAGGAATCGAAGTGGATGCGGTCGATCAGCGCGATGACGTCGCGCAGGAGATAACCGTTCTCCATGCGGTTGGAGAGGCCCTGAAAGACGGTGGCGACGACATCGCGGCGGGCGCGCCGGCCGTCGTCGCCGCGCAGGCTCCGCAACCGGGGGAACAGCCCCGGGCCGGACAGCCCGTCCGGCAGGACGGTTTCCTCGGCGGTCAGGAACGTCAGGAGATCGGTTCCGGTGAGGCCGTCCGCCGGCGCCGCCCAGTCGCGCCAGCGGTAGGGCGGCTCGATGACCGGCCGGAACGCGCGGCCGGCAAGGTCGGCGCGCTCTTCCTCGATCCGCTCCATGTCGTCCAGGAACTTGAGGAACATGATCCAGGTCAGCATCGGCAGCCGGTCGAGGTCGCCGTTGAGCCCCTTGTCCTTGCGCATGATCTTGCGCGCGGACTTGACGATGCGGTCGAGCCGCTGGGCGGTGGTCGGCGGCTTGACCGCAGCCTTCTCGCGGGCGGTTTTCGCCAACTCCGGTTCTCCTCGCCTCACGCGCCGTAGAGCAGGCGTTGAAGCTTCCCGACGGCGCCGCGAAGCCGCCGGCTGCCGCCGAAGCGGGATGCGATTTCGACCACGTTGCCCCACTCGCTCAACGGCGGCACTTCCAGCACGTCGGGCAGCTTGAACTGGGTGCTGCCGTGCTCGGCGTACTTCTCGACGAGCGCGTCGAGCACCTGCCGGGCCTCGGGTTCGAAGCGCTCGAAGAAGTCGCTCTCTTCGCGTTTCAGGCGCTCGGCCCGCTCCCGCCGGCTTCGGAGCGGAGCGTTGTAGGCGAGATGGCACAACAGGTCGAACGGGTCGGCCTCGGGTTTACCGATCGATTCCGCCAGTGTATCCGGGTCGACGCCGTTGTCCGCCAGCCGCTCGATGATCTCCGCGCGCCGCTCCGGGTCGAGCCAGTCCCGCCGGAGCTCGGAAGCGTTCGGATAGAGCGTGCGCACCCGGTCCCCGGCGTAATCGGTCAGCTGGCGGCAGGTGAGCTTCTTGCCGTCGGTATCCAGCTCGTAGACCAGATGCCGGACGATCTCGACCTCGCCGTCATCGACATAGAACTTGCGTGGCGGCGCGTCGGGCTTGTCCGCCGCATCGGCATCGTCGATCGGAAGGTCCGGCGCGTCCGGTTGCTCGGGGGCGGTATCCTCCGTTTCGGTCTCTTCGACGATCTCACCCTCGGCGTCGATCGCCTCCTCCCGCCCGCCGGCCGGTTGGCCGTCGAAATCGGGGTCGGCGAACTTCTCCGTCGCCGTACCGGTATAGTCGACGATGTTGAAGGCGAGCTTGCCGTAATCGGGGCGCAGGCGCGTGCCGCGCCCGATGATCTGCTTGAACTCCGGCATGGAGCCGACGACCCGGGCCAGCACGACGTTCTTGCAGGTCGGAGCGTCCACCCCCGTGGTCAGGAGCTGGGACGTCGTCAGGATCGCCGGGGTTCTGGTCTCCACGTCCTGGAACTTGGCGCGATGGGCGCTTCCGACGTCGCCCTCGTCCGCGGTCACCCGGCAGACGTAATCGGGATGATCCTTCATCGCGTCCGGATTCAGCGTCGCGAGAGCTTGGCGCATCTCGAGGGCGTGCTCCTGGTCCACGCAGAAGACGATGGTCTTCGCGTACCGGTCCGTCTCCTTCAGGAAACGCGTCAGATGCCTCGCGATCGCTCCGGTCCGAGCCTTCAACGCGACCACGCGCTCGAATTCGGAGGTGTGATACTCCGCATCCGGGATTTCCCGGCCGTACCGGTCCAGTTCGCCCTTGTCCGGCCGCCAGCCGGCGGCGTCGTAATCGGTGATCACGCGGTGGACCCGATACGGGGCGAGAAAGCCGTCCGCGATGCCTTGGGCCAGGCTGTACTGATAGATCGGGTCGCCGAAGTAATCGTAGGTGTCGACGTTGTCCTCCCGTCTCGGCGTCGCGGTCATGCCGATCTGGCAGGCCGGCTCGAACCACTCCAGGATTTCCCGCCAGTTGCCGTCGTCGCGGGCGCTGCCGCGGTGGCACTCGTCCACGACGATCAGATCGAAGAAGTCCCTCGGATACTCGCGGTACAGGCCGGGGCGGTTCTCGTCGCCGGCGATGGCCTGGTAGATGGCGAAATACATCTCGCGGCTCTTGACCGCCCGGCCCCCGGATATCTTCTGCCGCGCGTCCCCGAACGGGTCGAAGTCCCTGGCCATGGGATCGTCCACCAGGACGTTCCGGTCGGCCAGGAACAACATTCTCGGGCGGCGGTTGCCGCCCTTGCCGTTCCAGCGGACGGACCAGAGCTTCCAGCAGATCTGAAAGGCCACGGCCGTCTTGCCCGCGCCGGTGCAGAGCGTGAGCAGAATCCGATCCCGCCCCTGGAGGACGGCTTGCGTCGCGCGATTGACCGCGATCTCCTGATAGTAGCGAAGCGGCTTGGTCCGGTCGGGCCAGATGGGCGCGAGGAGCTTCTCGGCGACCTCGTCGTCCGCGATGCCCTCGGCGGCCCGCAAGCGCCGCCAGAGGTCGTCGGGCGCGGGGAAGCCGGCGACCTCGCGCTCGACGCCGGTGGTGTAGTCGACCTCGACGATCTCGGCGCCGTTGGTCGCGTAGGCGAACTTCAGCCCCAGGATCTCCGCGTAGTCCCTGGCTTGCTGGAGGCCCTCGCCGGCCTGCTTGTACTTCGCTTTCGCCTCGACGACCGCGATCGGGAAATCCGGACGGTATCGGAGCAGGTAATCCGCCCGCTTCTGCCGTCCCCGCCGGGCCTTTCGCCCAACGAAGACGATCCGTCCGTCCGTGAAGGTCCGCTGCTCGTTGATGACGTGCGGAGGCGTGTCCCAGCCCGCCGCCCGGAGCTTGGGAACGACGAACTTCCGGCAGGTGTCGGCTTCGGTCAGCAACGCGAAAATCCCGCCTGCCGGATCACGCCGCCCGGCGCGGTCCGGCCATCCCGTTCGCCGCCCCGACGGGGCTGTATGCGGACGGCTGTCGTGTCCGGTCTCCGCGACGCGGGATCGCGATGGGCCATCGGCGCGACGCGACACGCATTCGCAACCGGCGCACCGCTCGCAAGAGGATCGGCGAGGCCTTCGTCATGCGCTCCCCCGTTCGGCTCCGTTCATCCGCCGTCGAACGGATCGAACAGCGCCACGCCGAATTCCCGGAAGTCGCGGACGTTTCGGGTCGCCACCGTCAATCGGTGCACTCTCGCCGTGGCCGCGATCATGGCGTCCTCAATCAACGTATCGGACTTGCCATGCTTGAGACGCGCCCATTCCCGGAAGGCCGCCGCGTCCATCGGCAGGACGCCATAGCCGGCGACGACACGGTCGAGCCAGGATGTGAGTTCTTCCGCCTTCGCCACGTCCCGCTCGCGCGCAATCTCGATGCCGGCCTGGATCTCGCCGACCGTGACCGAGGACAGAAACAGCCGGTCCGCGGAAACCCCTCCGATCCAGTTCAGCACCCCCTTGTGCGGCCTGGGACGGCGGAGTTCCGAGACGATATTGGTGTCCAGCAGATACACCGGCCTACTCGAAAGCCGATGCCGGGCGATGGCCATGCCGCGCGCGCGGCGGCGCGAGCGTTTCCGTCCGGGCTCCCGGCGCGAGCAGCAGCGCCTTCAGATCGGGTTGCGCCAGTTTCCGCAGCCTCCGCCACTGTTCGATCGGCAGCAGCACCGCCGCCTCCACACCGCGCTTGGTCACGATCTGCGGCCCTTCCCTAACGCTCGCTTCGAGAAACGCGCTGAACCGGGCCTTCGCCTCCTGAACCTGCCACGTCTTGCTCATGTTTCTCCCCCGGCGCCGATATCCCTGACTACTTGTATGACCACTGGGAGCCGACCGCAAGGCGGCGGCGCGTTTCGGGAGAACCCAGCGCCGGACCTCAATGCTTCTCCGGGCGGGCCGGCGCCGGAAACTTTTTCCCATACCCGGGCGCACGCCATCGCAAGCCCGCGCGGGTTTGTCGCAACTCCGCTGGAACTCCGCTTCTCGACCGTGTTGCAGAGGTCGTATGTTCTATCTATGTTCATTTCCATGATCGACGATACGCAGGCCTTGCGCGACGCTTCCGGCGGGTCCGGCGGCGTGGACGATACGGCCCGGTTCGAGAGAACGGTGACGGACGGAGTGCAAGGTCCCGAGGCCGGCGCCGTTGAAGCGGTCGCGCCGTGACCGGGGCAGGCGGCGATACCGGGCGCGGCGTCCGCGCCGCCGCCCGGGGCCTGCGCACCTGGAGGCGGCTCCTCGGCATGGCCCTCGCCGCCGCCCTCGTCGGCGCCGCAGGCGCCGCCGCCTGGAAGGCCGCGCACACCACCACCGCCCACCAGTGGTACGCCGTCGGCATGCTCACGCTCTCCGAGACCCTCATCGACGCCGGCCTGAACCCCCGCCGGCCCAAGGAGATACGGCATGCGGACGGTCGAACCGAGACCGTGACCTTCGGCGCCATCGCCGGACACCCACCGCTGCTCGCGTTGCGCGAACGCATGATCGGCGACCTCCTCGACGCCGCCCTGCTTGGATTCGGCGTCGCCTTGGGAGTGGTGGCCGTCGCCCTTGCCGGACTCCACTACGCCGGCGGCAGGCTCAAGCGCGGGCGGCGCCTGCGCGGCGGAGAACTGGTCTCGGCAAGGCAACTCCGGCGCCGCGTCGCGCCCCTGCGCACCCGGCTCCGGCGGCGCTTCGGACGTCCCGCCGACCGGCCCTGCCGCATCGCCGGCATCCCATGGCCCGATCGCGCCGAGACCCGCCACACCATCGTCTCCGGCACCACGGGCTCCGGCAAGACCGTCCTCATCGCCGATCTGGTGGAACAGATACGCGCCCGAGGCGAGCGCTGCGTCCTCTACGACAAGATGGGAAGCTACGTAGAGACCTTCTTCGACCCCGAACGCGACGTCCTCCTCAACCCCCTCGACGCGCGCGCCCCACGATGGTCGCCCTTCCTCGAAGCCCGCAACGCACGCGACTTCGACACCATGGCCGCAGCCCTCATCCCCCGCCAGAAGGACGCCGCAGACCCCTTCTGGATCACCGCCGCACGCCAGCTCTTCTCCCACGGCGCCGCCGTATTCTGGAGACGGGGCGAGACCCGCAACCGGGTCCTCGTCGAACACCTGCTCAAGACCAGCCTCGACACGCTCGCCGGAGCCATGGAGGGCACCGTGGCGCAGTCCATCGTCGATCCCGCCAACCCCAAGACCGCGCTTTCCGTCCGCGCCATGCTCACCGCCAGCATCGGCGCACTCGAACTGCTCCCCGACGAAGGACCGCCGTTCTCCATCCGCGACTGGATCGAGGACGACGGCGGAAGCGGGTTTCTGTTCCTGACCTCGCGCGGCGACCAGCACGCCAGCCTGCGCGGGTTGATCTCCACCTGGCTCGAGATCGCCGTCAACGCGCTGCTGTCGCTGCCCCGCGACGACGGACGCCGCATCTGGATCGTCCTCGACGAGTTGCCGACCCTGCACCAGGTCCCGAGCCTGCGGCCGGGCCTCGCCGAGAGCCGTCAGTTCGGCGGCTGCTTCGTGCTCGGGGTTCAGGTGTTCTCGGCCCTTCGCGACCTCTACGGGCGCGACGGGGCGGAGACCGTCTCGGGCCTTTGCGGCGCCCGCGTGGTGCTCGCCGCCCCCGACCGCGACACCGCGGAATGGTCGGCGGAGAGCCTGGGGCGGGCCGAGGTCGAGGAGATGGCGGAGAGCGTCAACTACGGCGCCGAGACCCCGCGCGGCGGGGTGACCCTGGGCGCACGGCGGGCGCTCCGCCCGCTGGTGCTGCCGGCCGAGATCGCCCGCCTCGACAGCCTCGCCGGATACCTCAAGTTCCCCGGCGCATGGCCCGTCGCCCGCATCAGGCTGCGGTATGTGAAACGACCCAAGGTCGCCGAGCGGTTCGTGCCGAGAGTGGAAGGAGAAACCGGCGCCGGACGGGGCGAAATGCCGGAAGACGGTTGGGCGGAACGGCCGGGCGAGACGAACGAGGTCATCGAACAGGCGCCCGAGGCGGGGGCCGCGGTCGACCTGTGGGAATCCGGTCCGATGGAGGCGGGCGACAGCGCGGAGAACGGGACGTCCGTCGTGTCCGCATGGTTGACCGAAGCCCCGGACGTTGCCGCTGCCCCGCCTGATGTTCAGCCGCCGTTTCCGTTCATGGGGAGCAGGCTGGACGAGTCGCCCCCCGACATGATGGACGCGGATGAAACGGCGTCGACATGCGCCCAGACGGCAGCCGCGGGACACGCCGACGACACCGACGCGGGCGAGGGCTCCGCCTCGCCGTTGCGTGTGGACACGGGACCGTCACGGCCCGGGAACGACAGGTGCGAGACACCCGCGCCGGCCTCTTCCGACCCGTGCGATGGCGCAGTCCGACCGGACCGGGTGGATGGGAAGGATGGTGATGCGGGCAGGCGCTTTCCGCTGGACTGGATCTGATGGTCGTCTCGATCGGCGCCGTCTCCGCGCCGTCGCAGGGCGTCACCTACTACGAACGCGACGGCTACTACGCCAGGGACGATCCCGCGCACAAGGAAGGCAGCGCCTGGATCGGCAAGGGCGCCGAGGCGCTCGGTCTCGAAGGCCCCGTTGACGCGGACACGTTCAAGGACGTGCTGGCGGGCAAAGTCCCGGACGGAACGGGCCGCCGCCTGGGGCGCAGGGACAAGGAAGGCCATGTCCATCATCGTCCCGGACGCGATCTCACCTTCTCCGCGCCCAAGTCCGTCTCGCTCGCGGCGCTGATCGGCGGTGACGAACGCATCGTCGCGGCGCACGACGAAGCGGTGAAGCGCACTCTCGCCTGGCTCGAACGGGACGTCGTCGAGACCCGGATGAAGGACCCGGAAACCGGTCGCATGGTCCGCGCCGGCGGCCAGAAGATCGTCGCCGCCGCCTTCCGGCACGACACTTCACGCAACCTCGACCCGCAACTCCACACCCATGCCGTGCTCGCCAACATGGTCCTGGGCGGGGACGGCAGGTGGCGCACCATGGCCAACGAGTCGCTCTACCGCCGCCAGAAGCTCGCCGGCATGGCGTACCGCGCGGAACTGGCGCGGGAACTCGCGCGGCTCGGCTACCGCATCGAGAAGGCCCACGCCGACGGGCGGTTCGAGATCGCGGGCGTACCGCGCAAGGTCGTCGAGGCGTTCTCGACCCGGCGCGCCGAGATCGAGGCGGCGATGGAGAAGCACGGTCTCGGGATCCCCGGCGCCGACCCGCGCCTCGCCGAGCGCGCGGCGCTGATGACCCGCTCCCACAAGCGCGATGTCGACAAGGAAGCTCTCCGCGAAAGCTGGCAACGGCAAGCGGACGAACTCGGGTTCTCGGCGGACGCGGTGAACGCCGCCGCCCGCGAACGATCGGGTCGGGACGCGACTGTCGAAGAACAAGGAAGGTCGCCTGGAATCGGTACGGACGGTGGTGCCTCGCCGGAAGCCGGAGCCGCCGCGCACGGAGAGAACGGCCTCCAAGCCGGCGATCCGGCGTCTCAAGCGGTCCAATGGGCGGTGGCGCATGTCTCCGAACGCGAGGCGGTGTTCGCGCGCGGCGACCTGATCGCCGCCGCGCTCGCCTGGAGGCCCGGAGCCGTGTCGATCGAAGGCGCCGAACGGGCCGTGGACGTCCTCGAACGGGAAGGCAGGCTCCACCACGCGCAGGGACTGGCGAGCGGCGACGGCATGACCACGGACAAGGCGCTTGCCGACGAGCGCGAGACCATCGCCCTGATGCGCGCCGGCCAAGGCAGGGGCCGGGCGGCGATGCGAAGCTGGATGGTCCAGGCGCGGATTCACAAGGGGCCGCTCACCGAAGGGCAGAAGCAGGCCGTGAAGCTGATCCTGTCCTCGAAGGACCGGACGGTCGGCGTTCAGGGCTATGCCGGAACCGGCAAGACCGCTATGCTCAATCGCGCCCGCGCGCTCGCGGAGAAGAACGGCTACCGCATGATCGGACTTGCGCCCTCCGCATCGGCAGTGAAGACGCTCTCCGCAGAGGCCGGCATCGAGAGCGAGACCTTGCAGCGGTTCCTCGCGCGCAACGCCGGGATCGCCGAGGGACGCCTCACGGCCAGAGGCGCGCGGGACATACGGCGCGCGTTCTCGAAGACCATGCTGGTGGTGGACGAGGGTTCGCTCGCCTCCACCGTCCAGGCCCGCGACCTGCTCCGGATCGCCAAGGAGCTCCGCGTTCCGCGCGTCGTCCTGGTCGGCGACGAGAAGCAGCTCGATGCCGTCGATGCCGGCAAGCCGTTCGCACAGTTGCAGCAAGCCGGCATGAAGACGGCGGCGATGGACGAGATCCTCCGCCAGCGTGATCCGGACCTGAAGGCCGCCGTCGAGGCCAGCCTCGCGGGCGATGTGAGGAAGGCCTTCGAGAAGCTCGGCGGCAACGTCGCTGAGGTGAAGGCGGACAACATCGCCGGCGCCGTTGCCGCGCGCTGGCTCAGGCTCTCGCCCGAGCGGCGCGAGAACACCGGGGTGATGGCGCCGAGCCACGAACTGCGCCGGGAGATCAACGGCCACGTCCGCGAACGGCTCGCCCGCGAGGGCGCGATCCGAGGTCCCGCCTTTGAGGGCGAGCGGCTGGTCTCCTGCGGCTACACCGGGGCGGAGAAGTCGCTCGCCGCCAACTACGCGCCCGACGACGTGGTGGTATTCCACCGCGCCTACAAGCGGCTCGGGGTCGAGAAGGGCGAGGAGCGCCGCGTCGTGGCCGTCGATCATGCAAGCCGGACGGTGATGCTGGAAGGCAAGGGCGGCGAGACCGTTCCCTGGAAACCGAATCTCGTCGCCGGGCGCGGTGGGGCGGAAGTCTACCGAGCCGAGGACGTCGAGCTCCGGGCCGGCGACCGCATCCGCTGGACCCGGAACGACGCGCGTCTCGGGCTCGTGAACAGCCGCACGGCCGAAGTGGTGTCGGTCGGGAAGGATCGCGTCGCGTTCCGGCTTGAGGACGGACGGCGGATCGAGCTCGGGCGCGGCGACCCGCAGCTCCGCCACCTGGATCACGCCTGGGCGTCCACCGTGCATGCGTTCCAGGGACGCACCGTCGACAACGTGATCGCCGCGATGGAGGCCAATCACCCGCATCTGACCACGCAGAAGAGCTTCTACGTCGAGATCAGCCGTGCTCGTGACCGGGCCGAACTGGTGACGGACGACCGAAACGCGCTGCGCGAGCGGCTGGAAGCCGTGACCGGGGAGCGGGTCTCGGCCCTGGAGGGAGTCGGAGAGACGGTGGGGGCGACGGCCCCAGAGGCGGGACGGATGGCGAATCGCGGGATCGGATGCGGCCGCGAGACGGGTCACGGCGAGACCGAGGAGCGCACGTCGGAAGAAACATTGGAACCGAAACGGATCGATCACGACCTGGGGTTGTGACGGATTCTCGGGACGTCGAGGACGGGTGCCGACGAGTGTGACCCAGGTGGGTGTTCCGGGGGTTTGCCGCCGGGCGGGTTTGATATAATGTACACGGTCATGAGCATGACAGGTGGAGAGATGACCGAGAAACATTCGATCGCGGAAGCGCGCCGCAATCTGCCGAAACTGATCCGCGAAGCGGAACACGGCAAGACGGTGGAATTAACCCGGCGTGGCGACCCGGTGGCGGTGCTGGTCGGCCGCCGGGCGTTTGAGCGGCTTGCCGCGGGCCGGCGTGGGTTCGTCGAGGCCTACGGGGATTTCGTGGAGACCGTCGATCTCTCGGAACTCGCCCTCGACCCCGACGAACTGTTCGCGAGCGTACGGGACACGACGCCGGGACGCCGGGTCCGGTTGTGAGCCGTGCGATACTTGCTCGATACCAATACGGTCTCGGAACCGCTGCGCCCGAACCCGGCCGGTAGCGTCGTGCGGAGGCTGCGCGAGCATGACGGCGAGGCGGCGATTCCCGCCCCGGTGTGGCACGAGCTCCGTTTCGGCTGCGCCCGGCTTCCGCCGTCGCGACGTCGGGAAGCGATCGAACGCTATATCGAAACCGTCGTTCTGGCGAGCTTTCCGGTGCTCGACTACGACAAGGAAGCAGCGGACTGGCATGCGCTGGAACGTGTGCGGCTGGGTGCCGACGGCAGGACGCCGCCGTTCGTCGACGGGCAGATTGCGGCAATCGCGTATGTCAACGACCTGACCCTGATCACGTCGAACATCCGGGATTTTGAAGGGTTCCGGGAGTTGCGAGTGCAAAGCTGGGCGTGAATGGGGTGCGAGATACGGAACGTCCTTCATGAAGCGGACGGGACATGGCTCGCGGCAGCCCGCGGCGAAACGGCGGGCTGGTCGATGTCACCGAACCGACGCAACATGGAATCCGGTGATGGGTTGCACCGAAATCACGCGCAGCTTCGACATGTGTCCGGAACGGCGCCCGCCGCCGCCAAGGCCCCGGCGCTGGCGGTTCTCAGCCTGCATCTCTGCTCGGCGTGCTGAACACACAAGAACGTCCCGATGGAGGAAGCAGCGCAATCTCATGCCCGAGACCTCCGAGATCTTGCCCCCGGATGGGTCGAGTACCCGCTGCCGAGATCGATGACCGATCGGCTGTCAACCGAACACCGAAGCTGGCTCATGAGGCGCGTCCGGAGCAAGAACACCGAACCGGAATTTCGGGTGCGCCGTCTTGTCCATAAAATGGGATATCGTTATCGCCTGCATCGACGCGATCTACCAGGCACACCCGACCTGACTTTCCCCGGGCGGACGAAAGTCATCTTCGTTCACGGGTGCTTCTGGCACCAGCACGACTGCCCGCGAGGGCGGCGGCCGGCCTCCAAAAAGGCATTCTGGAACGAAAAGCTCGACGGAAATCTTCGGCGCGACCGCAGGAACATTGCAGCCCTTGAGCAGGCCGGGTGGACGGTGCTCGTCATATGGGAATGCGAAACGAAGGATCCCGAGTTTCTGGCTCAACGGATCAAAAGTTTTCTCGAACTCGCATAATCCTACTCGCCGCGGCCGGTCAGTGATCGGGCGACCAGAATGTCGTAAGGTGCCGGTAGAGGAAACGGGCGTGGTGTTCCGCGAATTTTGGAGGGAAAGCGTTGCCGATTAGCTGCGCCGTCGGATACCGGCCTCGCGTCAGGTTGAACTTGTAGTTGATCGGAAAGCCCTGCAGGCACGCGGCTTCGCGCAGCGTGATCGCACGATTCTCATCAGGATGCAGGAACCGCCCCTTCGAGGGATTGATGCAACCGCCGGTGATCGTCGGTGCCGGTTTTCTCCACGACATGCGTCCGTAAATATCCTTGAATCCATCGAATCCCCGGTGACATCTGAGCTGCTCTTCCTCCGAGAGATCGGTCCTGCTGCCGCCATCCTTCGGGATTCGTTTTATTAGCGAATCTACGCGCCCGGATCTCCGAACCGTGTAATTGTGCGCAGGGTCTTTCGATAATGACCTAGCTGACTTTACCGGTTCGAGACCCGCAGCGACGGAGCGCCGTCCGCGCACCGATGAAGCGAAGGACGGACGGTCCTTTTTCAACCCCATGAAAATCATCCGCCGTCGCCGCTGAGCTACGCCGAATTCCACCGCATCAAATATCTTGCCTTCGCATTTGTATCCAAGGCTCTCGAATTCCTCGGTTATTCTGATCAACCGGTCGTCGCCGAGAAGTGCGGGCACGTTCTCCATCATGATAGCCTTCGGTTGGAAGACACGTACGAAGCGTGCAAACTCAAAGACGAGATCATTCTTCGGTTCCTGGATACTGCGACTGCCGTTCAGTGTTCGGAGTGAAGAAAAGCCTTGGCATGGCGGGCATCCCGCTATTAGATCCAGATCACCCTTGTGCATCATCAACCGCTCCATCAATGCATCGGCGTCAACAGATCGGACGTCTTCCTCCAAGAGCAGCGGTCGCTTATGGTTCATTTCATATGTCGAGGTCGCCAAGCTATCGTTGTCGATGGCCGCAACGACCTTGAAGCCAGCCCGCTTCAGGCCGATGCTTAGCCCGCCACAGCCGCAAAATAGATCGATCGCCGAAAACCTTGATTTGTGTCGCCTCGTCATTCGTTCACTTCCTGCTCGCCGACAAAACCCAATCCTATCCTGGTGAGGGAACCTCCCAGACGCTGCACAAAGTTGAGTGCATACTCGTAACGTAACTGGGCAACCACTTGCGCATTCCTAGTTTTGACTTGCGGAATCGATTCTTTTATTTCCGTCTTGGCTAAAGTGAACCGAAAACAGTCATCATCATCGAATTTTCCGCCATCTTTTGCGTATAACGTGTGCCAGTCTGGTGCCGAGTCCGCTCCGGCCGGATCGCTGAAACAAAAAGTCTTTACGCTGCCGTCAAAATTCAGAAACACGTAACGATTCAGGTCCGAAGGCAACCCGGGCTTCTGTCTCATCCACATCCTGACGGCGATGAAGGGAAGGTAACCGGCGAAGTCTTCCTTTCTCCGCTGGGAGAGTTGCGAAGCCACCATGTCGCAGGCAGGAGAGACGCATAACCAGTACTGGTCTTCTCCATCCTCTATTTTGAATACGTGCCCAGTCGTCAGATGCCATCCCTCCCGCTGTTTGCCGCAAACGAACGCGTTGTGTGCCAATCTCGCGCTCTGCTGGATTTTCGGATCTGCCAAATCCACGTCAAAACGGAGCTTGCACTTGTCTTCGCTCGGTTCGTCTCGGTCTCTGTCGATCAGACGTTTAGCAAAATTTTCAATTTTCGGAAGAATCGTCCGCATCATTCCCTCGGAGTGGCGGGCGACACTCAAGGCTACCAGCCAGCGCAGTTCCGGCTGCTTCGCTTTTAATAACTGAGCGTACCAGTAGGCTAGAGCTTCGCGCTGGTGGAGGTTCCGATCTTGGCCGGCGATAGCTTGTTCGTCCATTACCGCCCGCAGCTTCGTCAGAAAAAGCCTCGAAGGATTGGGATTCCAAGCCTCGAGCCCTTTCCTGAGTTCGGAAATGAGATCGTCGGTCTCGGCCTTGTTTGAGAACGAGATAAACATAGATTCGGTCTCGATCCACTTGACCTGCAGATCGGTCGACCATCGCAACCCAGGAGGCGTAGTACCATTCAGTTCATCTTGATGGTTACGTTCAAAGTTCTGGAGGGTGTATTTCGCGATGAGGCGTCGCTCTTCTTGCTTCAACTCAGCCCGCTCGCACACTTGCCCAAATTTCGTATATGGTGCTTGCCCCTTGACCATGGCTCGAAGGGCCTTCCTACTGTAGCACCGGAAGTGGAAATACTGCTCAGTGTCGATACTATCGGACAGCTGTTCTTCGAACCTCTCAATCTCGTCTCCCTTTTCACCTATCAATTCTTTCGCGCTTTCCTCTTTCTCGAGCGGAAGAAGATTGGAGCACGGACCCAACAATCCCAACCTTATGACATCAAACACTTTACCAAGATCGCAATGCGTGTACAGAACGACCAGATTGAAATGCTCTTTTCGCGTCAGTGCACGCAGGACTTGGACTGCACGGGTCCCATCTTCGCTTTTGGTCTTCTCCAGTTCATAATCGAGAATCAGAAGATCCGACTGATGCAGTCGCCTAGCGACTATCGTTTCCTCCTCCGGGTCAGGATTCGTTCCATCATAAATGTCGATCAAAGATGATGGCTTTCGTTCTCGGATATTCGAGATGAGGCGGAGAACCTTGTCCGGGTCCTTACGCCATTCTTTATCGCTGTTCGTTTCTTTGCCGTCGATTTCCTCCTGCTTGAGTTTGAGTATCTCCTCGAATGTCGGATAGTCATCGTCCACAATCAATACCGAGCGGACAGGTTTGAGGAATGCCTCTTCGATGAAATCGCCGTAATTTCTATCGGTCATCGAACTCAGCTCCTTTGAACTCGACTACGAAATTAGCACCGGGGAGCGGCATGTCCGAGGTCTCGTACCTGATCCGATGACCTCCGGCTGCGAGATTGGCACGCGCCAGATATAAACCGACCCCTCGCCCGCCACGAAGCTTTCTGGTGAAGAACAGTGTGAACAGGCTATCTATATCCTCCGGGTCCACGCCCGGCCCGTTGTCGGACACGACCGCATAAGATTGCACGACATTGAGGACGATCCGTCGGTTGTCTTGATCGCTCATGGTCAGCCAGTAGATGCTGTTGTTCACCAAATTAATGAACACCGCATACAGACGTGATCGCTGGTCGAACACCCGAAGTCGTTGGAAGTCGTCCGTGGCCGAGAAAGATATCCTGCTACCGGCAAATAGAAATCTGAAGAACTTCTCCACATAATCGGCGATTTCTTTGCCGGAGATCCACTCCTGTACCTTTCGTCCTGCAAGTCGCAAAGGCGACAGAAACCTCAGCTGATCTGTAAGTCCTTCGTAACCAAGCTCGATGTCCTTCGCGGCGGTACTCGAACGGATTTCCTCCGGCAGGCGTTCGAGACCTGATCCGATCAGGTCATCATAAGCTTGAAGTTCGTGATCGAGGATTTCCACAGCTATACCAAGTTGAGCGAGGCTGTTCAGTCGTTCGAGATCCCCCCGAAGGTCTGCAAGTTCCTCCATCCCGAATACGGCAAGGTGTTCAAGATCGATGCTTTCCTTTAGGCTTTCGAGTGCCGCCGCATAGGATGAAAACAATTCCTCATTATCCTGCTCCATATCGTGCTTGAGTTTATCGATTTGTTTCCATGTTTCGGGAAGATCGAATTCGCCCGTATCAAAGCGATGGAGGAGAGGGATTACTTCCGAATGATACTCCTTCTCCCGCTGCTTCGCGATTTCCCGGATTCTGGCGGCTTCAGCTCGCTGAAGCGTTTCGATAGCACTTCTCCATTTGCGGATGCTGCGACGGATGCGTTCTCCGTGTTTCGTAGATTGTTCTTCCAGAAGATGCCTCGGGTTGGCGAGCTCGATCCTATCGACACACTTCCCTATCCGATCATCTACCTCCCGGAGGATCGCTTCCGCTGAGCGCATCGTAGCGCGATAGTCCGCATACGGCTTCTCAAGCGTGATCGAGTCCTTGGGGATTGCAGGAAGTCGGAATTCCGAAAGGCGTTCTCGACGATCCTGTAACCATTCACGTGCATTGGAAATTTGAATCGCCGTCTCGATTTCCAACGCCCCGGCTTCCTGTTCGATACCGTCGACGAGATCGGGCAGATGCCGCGAGTACTGCCGAAGTTTGATACGGAATTCCTGACGATGTCGTTTACGCAACCGCTGTCTAGCCTCGTCGGCTCGCCGTCGTGCATTGTCATCGGCAATTTTTGGAAGCAATTCCTGACGCAATTCGGACGCGGTGCCGAAGTACCGCCGCGCCGATTCCATGAGGATATTTTCGACTAGGCCTTTGAATGTCTTGGCAGCGCGATTGTCGATCAGTCCTTCCCTTCCTGCCTTGTCTTTTAGGTTCGGATTGTCGATGCGGCTTATCGAGATCCGACCGAACATCTGGCGGTGGTTCCAAAATTCCCTGCCGACGTTCATGCTGCGTCGGGACTCGATCTCGAAGAAGTCGTTATCAGTTCGCCCGTAGGGAAGAACCCGCAACCCGTCTCGAAATATCATAAAACCTGCATACCTCCTGGCAAGTTCGGTGAGCTGCGTGAATATTTCTCGGGGATGGGTCGAGTTGTCCGACCTGAATTCCATAGTTGCGATATAGAGGCTGAAGGGACCTAGCCTCCCGCTACGACTCCTCGGAAGTTCGAGATCCTTGGGCGGATCGATCGTACAGGTATCCTGCACCCACTCGCCAAAAGCTCTGACGCGCCCCTCGAAGATACCATTCCCATCTACCGATCCCTCAATGAGGTGTTCCATGCCGTCGACCATAGACAGATTGAAATTTTTACTGTCGCTGACGATGAGTTCGGAACGGTCTCCACGCCAGACCTGAACGGCATAGGAGAATTGAGGATCTTTCCTCGAGAATGCAGGGTCGGACCGATCCATGAATGGATCGACGAAGCTGGAAAGTGTTTCGAAAAAACGTTTGCGAGCTCCCTTGGCAGCAGGTTCCTCCTTCCTGTCCACATAAACGGCGAGGTCGTAGTTCAAATGCGAAACAAGCAGTGCTGTCCCATGATTCGAATCGTCGGTCCAGACAGGCCAACTCTGAAAATGGCGCGCCTCGAAGGAAACATTGGAGAGAGCGGACAGAATGGCCTCGGAGGAGATCGACGGTCTCACGTCATCCGTCTTCGCATTGCGGTAAAGCCGGTCGGATGCGTTCCAGGCTGAAAGAATACGTTGCCTACGAGTTTCCTCGTCGCCACCAGTCACATTTTCCGAAAGACGCTCGAAGAGAATAGGAACCTGATCGAAGAGTTGTTCGAGATCGGTGAATTCTGCAACCGGGATACGGATATCGGAAAGATTCAGAAAGAGATTTTCGAACAGCCGCCAATCCACGGCTGCGGCTACGAACGGATGACTTGTCCGTTTGGAAACGAGGAGGAAGACAGGCCCGAGATTGGCGCAGGAAAGCCGGCCGATTCCCTTTTGGCCGTGCCGTTCGCGAACCCTCAGACCGTTTCGGTCCGACACCGGGGTCATTTGTCCGCTGGCCTTTTCTTCGGATCCCATGACCAGCCATCGCGTCGCGATATCCTCTCGGTTCATCCCGTGACCGTTGTCGACGATTGCCGCTACAGGTTCGTCGCCATCATATATGTTGAGCTCGACTCTGCTCGCATAGGCGTCGTAGGCATTCTTCCATAACTCGGAAACGGCGGTGGGGCAGTCCGCAATCTGCTCGCGACCGAGATGGTCGACGGTGCGGGCCTTGGTCTGGAACGGGGTTGTTTCAATCACGCCGAGCGCCGTCCTCTCAACTCGTTGCCTAGCGTAGGATGCAGGTCGCCGAACCCGTACAAGTCGTCGGGGCACTCAGGTCCTTGAGGAAAGCCGCAACGGCGGACGCGCGTCTGCGCGCCGAAAAGGTGATCTGAGTGCTCTCCCCGGCCGTCATGCCATGTGCCCACGATTGCAGGTTCTCTTCGTAACACCCATCCGATGGTGCAGGAACGCTCTCGACCTCATCGGTTTGGCACAACCTCCGTGCCGCATTCAAATACCCCACGACCATAAGGATATCGCCTACTGCACATCCATACTTTGCTGAGAAAAATCCTCTTGAAAACTGGCATTTCTCGATTTTTAATATCATAATTGTCCCAAAAACATGAGGCAGTGATAGCGTAGTCCGTGTCGACTTATATTCACTCGGACGCATTGCTAAGCAGTGATATCTGTGACTTCCTTGCCACTTTGACCAGCGTGTCCATCTCATTACCACGTCCTTCGTGTATCATTTCGTCGCGCTTGAGTGTCGAAAGAATGTAGACGGATCTGTAAGTGCGCTCAAGCAATGCGACATGCCCGGGTGTCAGAACAGCATCGTTGGAGGCAAACTTTCCCTCGGCGGCGTCTAGTGTAACGGTACGGACATATTCAGCCACCGGGACTCCACGCTTGATCGCGGCGTTTTCGACTAGTTGCCACTCGGGATCGGAAAACCGGACCGTCTTGGGCGTACGCACATCTCTTCGCTTTTCTTCGGATTCCGCATCGGTATCAGTCAGATTCCGGCTATCCTCGCTCATGTTTTCTCTCCTACCTACCAGATTTCGTGTAGAAATCGACGGATCCCATGCCGACAAACGATCCGATCCGGCGGTCTTTGCACATTCGGGAGCGAATGTCAATCGGCATACATACTGGAAAAGCTATTTTCTTTCGTATGCTAATTAGCATACGAAACGCAGAGAATCTAGGATAATCAAACGGATGCTAATCAGCATCCGCTTAGTCCAACAACATCCGGACGGCCTCTGTCGTCGTTTGCGCGGGAAACGGCATGACAAGCGCGCGCCCGGTTGCGAAGGCACCTCTGGTGCGTGGGGTGTGAGGGTGGACACGGCTTCCATGCCGTGATCGTACCACAGGAGGGGATGAAAGGGGATTGGGGCCCGGGCCGGCGAGGGGAGCGGGGTGGCACCGATGCGCCGGTCGGTCGCGGCGTCGGCGGAGCCGACGGGCGCGGGCGTTGCCGGCGGTCGGCGCGGTCGGCAGTGGCGGGGCGAGAGAGCCGATCCCGTGACCGGGACCGGCTCTCGGGGCGGGCCTACAGCGGGCGTTGCCGCCGCGCCGTCTCGGCGGCGGCGCGCCGGGCGTTCCGCCGTCCGTTCCGCTGTCCGCGCTCCCACTTGGCGGCGCGTGCGAGGACCTGGGCGTGGCAAGGCTGGGGGGCGCAATGGCAGACGAGGTCCTTGCCTGCGAGGGCGGCGAGGCGGTCGCGGTCGATGCGTCCCTCCTGCATCCGCTTCCAGAGCCATCGGCGGTACTTGGCGATGACGGTCTTGCGGTCGCCGTCGCGTCCGATGACGAAGGGGTTGCCCCATGGGGTGGGCCGTCCGACGTAGACGGCGGTCTTGGGGATGTTTCGGTCGGTCCGCTTGTTCCAGATGCGCATCTCGCTCTCCTTCCTTGGCTGTCGCCTTCGCCGGGGCGTTGCGTCCCGTCGTGGTGTCCGGTTGGGACACGCGCGCGGACCGGAGCCACAACGACCGGAATGCCTGCGCCGGCGGGGCGCGCGAGTGGTGCGGGCGCACAAGCGAGCGGAGCGAGTGCGGAGCCTCGGTCGCGCGCCCCGCCGGCGCTAGCCGCGCTTGCGCGGCGTGGCATTGCGAGTCGTTGCCGTAGCGGAGCGGAGGACCCGCAGAGCGGGTTGGCGCCGGGAGCACGTGTGTCACGATTGGACGTCACGACGGGAGGCTGTGTTGTCTCCACCCGCACGGTCTCCTTGCGGCCTCGCCACCGGCATGGCCTCCGGTGGCGAGGCGAGGAAGAAGGGCCGATCCCTGGCGCGGGACCGGCCCTGTGTGGTGTGGGTGTCGCTCAGGCGGCGACGCGGTGGACGGGGATGCCGAGCTGGCGGGCCTTGTCGACGAGGTTCTCGGTGATGCCGGAACCGGGGAAGGCGACGACGCCCTTGGGCAGGAGGTTGAGGAGGTCGTCGTTGCGGCGGAAGGGGGCGGCGCGTCCGTGCCTGTCCCAGTCGGGCTTGCAGACGATCTGGTGGACGCCGTTGCGCTCGGCCCAGGAGGCGGCGATCTTCTCGGCTCCGGGGCCGCCGCCGTGGACGAGGACCATGTCGTCGTGCCGGGCCTTGACGCGATCGAGGGTGGTCCAGATGGCGCCGGCGTCCTCGGCCTCCCTGCCGCCTGCGACGGCGACGAGGGTTCCGTCGGGGAGGTGGGCGCGGGTCTCGCGGTCCTTGCGGGCGCGGATGAAGTCGCGTGCGTCGATGGCGGCGGAGGTGAGCTTGCCGGTGCGGCTGGCGTGGGAGCCGTGTCGGGGCCGCCACTGTTCGCCGGTCTCGGCCCGGTAGGCGTCGGCGGCGAAGTCGCGGAGCTTCTCGAAGGCGTCGCGCCGGTCGCCGAGGTCGTGGGCGCGCTCGGTGATGCGTTCGAGCTGCCAGGCCTTGACCTCGGTTCCGTCCTGGGCGCGTCCGAGGTCTCGCATCTCGGGGGCGAGCCGGTCGACGGCGCGGTCGAGGCGCTGGACCTGTGCGTGGAAGGTGTTGACGAAGCCCCAGAGGAGGCTCTCGCGCTCGTCGGCGAGTTGGGTTCCGTCGGGCGCGGCGGCGCGGGTGAGGACGTGGAAGGCCTGCTCGACACCGGCGATGGCCTCGTCCTGGTCCCAGACGGGCCGGTTGTCGGATTCGTCGGGGCCGGGGGTCGCGCCGTGGAGCCTGGCGTGTTCGCAGACGGCGGCGGTGAGGGAAGCGGCGTGTCCGGGTTCGCGGCCGTCGTCGATGTCGAAGGCGTCGCCGTCGAGGCCGGCCCTGGCGAAGGCGTCGGCCATGGCGGTGTCGGCGGTGTCGATGATGTGGAAGGCGTTCATGACGATCTCCTGAGTTGGTGTTGCATCATTCGGGGCGTTGGTGTCCCGTCGTGATGTCCAATTGGGATGCGCGCGCGGACCGGAGCCACAACGACCGGAATGCCTGCGCCGGCGGGGCGCGCGAGTGGTGCGGGCGCACAAGCGAGCGAAGCGAGTGCGGAGCCACGGTCGCGCGCCCCGCCGGCGCTAGCCGCGCTTGCGCGGCGTGGCATTGCGAGTCGTTGCCGTAGCGAAGCGAAGGACCCGCAAAGCGGGTTGGCGGAGGGAGCACGTGTGTCACGATTGGACGTCACGACGGGAGGCTGTGTTGTCTCCACCCGCACGGTCTCCTTACGGCCTCGCCCCCGGCGCGGAGTCCGGGGTTCGGGCGGGACCGGCGCGGAGGGCCTCCAGGCGTTCGCAGACGGCGCGGGGTTCGAGGACCGCCATGTCGAGCACCGGGATGCCGTGCTCCTGCGCGATGCGGATGGCCATTCCGGTCCCGCCCCGGACGCATCCGCCTTCGGTCCAGCAGACGACGGCGCGGACGGGAACGGGGCGGCCGATGTCGGGACCGAGCAGGATCGCGGCGTTGCGGGCGTGGAGCTTGCGCACGGCGGGCGAGCATCGGTCCCATGCGGGATGGAGGGCGGCGGCGATGGGGGCGAGCGCGTCCAACCGATCGGACGGCAGGCACATGCAATCGTCCCCGTTCCAGCCGTTGTATCCGGGCCAGGGCAGGAACAGGACGCGCCGGGTCCGGGGCGCGCCGCCCGCGAAGGCGTTGTCGGCCCCGTGGGCGCCGCCGGTGCGGAGATACCAGCCCCGTCGGGCGAGCCATGCGGCCATGGTGGTCATGTGTTCGAGGACGGCCCGGGGCGCGGCGCGGGGTCCGATGCCGGCGTAGATCGGGGTCATGGGGTTCTCTCCCGTAGGCGTGTGACGACGCGCCGTGGAGTCCGGGTTCTCTTCTCCCGGCCTCCCGGCGATCGCCCTCTCCCTCGCTTCTCTCTCCCTCCGGCGCCGGTCCCGCCCGCCTCGGATCGCGGAACGGGGGCGCGCGCCCGTCGGCATCGTCGCGGTCACCACAACGGGTGGGTGCGGACGAGACGTTCGGCGACCTCGCGGACGCGGGCGCGGTCATGGACGCGGACGGGGCCGCGCCGGTCCTCGTGGAGATGGACGACGTAGTAATGCGCGCCCGGCTCGAGGCCGTCGGGCTGGCGATAGACGTCCCCGACGTAGTCGCCGTCGAGATGGATGCGCGATTCGCCGGGGGCGATCCGCTTGAAGGTGACGTGATCCATGTCGTGGTCTCCCGTGGTTGGCGAATCCGGATCGCTTGCGCGACGTGGCGGGGGCCGGCTCTCTCCGCCCCGTGGCGACCGCCTTGCCCCCGCTCCCCTCTCCGCTCTCCTTCAACGCGCCTGCCCGCAAGCGACCGCGCCGCCCTTGTTCGCGGCGCGGTCGCGAGCCGGTGCGTGGAACAGGGGCGCGACCCTGGCGGCGAGCGCTTGCGGGCCGAAGGCGATCAGGTCGTCGTTGAAGTCGCCGCGTTCGGGAACGACGACGGCGGTGGGGATGCCCAGTCCGCCGCAGCGCCGCCGGAGGCGCTGAGCGGCGCGTGCGCCCTCGGCGTCGTTGTCGCGGGCGATGACGAGGCGGGCGAGGCCGGAAGGCGGGGCGAACGCGCCGAGGCTTCCGGCCGAGAGGGCGGCGGCGGCGGGGATGGCGGGGACTGCGGCGACCAGGGACAGCACGGTCTCGACGCCCTCGCCGACGAGCAGGGTTCTGCGGTCGAGGCTGCCGAAGCGGACGGCGCGGCCATGGACGCGGCCCAGCGCCTTGCGCGGGCTTGCGACTGCGGCCTTGGCGGGGGCGTCCGGGTCGAGCCAGGTGCGGTGGATGCCGCCGATGGCGCCGTCGTCGCCGGCGACGGCGGCGACGAGAGCCGGGAGGCGGCGGAAGCCGTGTCGGTCGCGGTAGTTGAGGGCGGGATGGAAGCGGAGGGTGGGGAAGCGGCAGCGGTGGATGGCGCGGGCCCGGAGATAGGCTTCGGCATGGGTTCCGTCGATGGCGCGGCACGCGCGCCAGAGGCGGCGGGCCGCCGCGACGCGATCGTATGCGCCGGCCTCGCCGCCGGCGGGGACCGCCGGCATGGCGAGGAAGGCGCGGGCTTCGTCGAGTGCGGGCTTGAGGGAAGCGGCGCCGATGGCGAGACGGATGAGGTCGAGGAGGTCGCCATGCTCGCCGGTGGCGGCGTCGGTCCACTTGCCGGGAGCGCCGGGCGGGGCAAGGCGGACGAAGAGGGATCGGCCCTTGGCGCCGCGGGCGTCGCCGGCGGTCCAGTACCGGCCCTGCCTGCGGCCGTTGGAGAGGTAGCGCCGGCAGACCTGCTCGGCGCGCCGGGCGAGGGCGGCGGCGACGTCGGTGGCGTTCATGGCGGCTCCCTCCGGACGGTGCGGGACGCGCCGTCCCGGCCTGCGCTCTCCGCCTCTCGCCGGCGCGCGGCGGGCGGGCGATGCGCGAAGCGCAAGCGCCGCCGCCCATCCGGGACCCGTGGAGCGGGCTATCCGGCGAGCGTCCGGAAGGTCGCGGAGACGCGCGTGTTCCGCCGCCGGGCATTGGCCGCGCGGTCGATGCCGTGCATCCAGTCCCGGCGCGCGGCGCCGCGCAGGACCAGCGCGGAGCGGCGGGGAAGCATGATGAACTCGTCGGAGGGCAGGCCGTCGCGGCGATAGGGACGGACGCTGCGGCGCCGGAACTGCATCCGCCATGCGTCGCCGAGCGAGAGCGACGCGATCACCGGGCCGAACGCCGCGTGGTCGGCGTGCATCCCGATCCCCTGTCCGGGGCGATACTCGTTCACGATGCACTGTTCGGGCGGCGCGGCGTCGAACAGGGGCAGGAGGCGTCGGGCCATGACCTCGGCCCAGCGCGGGAACTCCGCCGCGGGAGCGCGCCGGTTCGGATCGTGGTTCCGGTAGTCGTAGCGGAACCCGTACTGCTGCACCCTGCGTCCGGGATCGGTGGACCAGGGCGCCTCGCCGATGCGCCGGAGGATGCGGCGCTCCTCGGCTTCGGTGATGAAGTCGGGGACGATCGCCGCCCCCTGCTCGAAAATGCTCATGGCGTTCTCCAATGCGGACTCGCCGCGCTCGACGCGCCGCTTCACTCCGCCTCTCGTCTCCCGCCGGCGCGCGGCGATGGGGTCGATGCGCAGAGTGCGGATGCGGCCGTCCCGCCGGCCGGGCCGCCGTTCGAGGCTGCGGACTCCGACCGGCGGACAAAAAAAGGGCCGGCGCGCGAGGCGCCGGCCCGAGTGGGAGGGAGGAGAGGAAGCCCGCTAGAACGGGATCTCGTCGTCGATCCCGTCCGTCGCCTGGACGGCCCCGTTGCCGGCCGCGGGCGGCTGCGCCTCGCCGCCGGCCGCCGGGGCGGGGGCGCCGTTGGGCTTGTCGAGGAACTGCACGCGCCCGCCCGGAACCAGCATGATCTCGGTCGAGAAGCGGTCCGTGTCCTCGCCCTCCTTGCGCCACTTGCGCGTCTGGAGCTTGCCCTCGACGTAGACCAGCCGGCCCTTCCGGGCGTGCTTCTCCAGCATCGTGATCAGGCCGTCCTGGAAGGTCACGACCTTGTGCCACTCGGTGCGGTCGCGGCGCTCGCCGGTGGCCTTGTCGATGTAGCCCTCGTCGGTGGCGATGGACAGGTTGGCGACCCTGCCGCCGTTGGCGAGGTGGTTGACGGCGGCGTCGCCGCCGAGGCGGCCGATCACCTGCGCGCGGTTCAATCCGAAGGACATGACGATCTCCTTGTGGTCCTGGTTGCCGACGTTGGGTTGACGAACGGGCCGGGTCTCTCTCGATCCCCTTCCCGTTCGCCTTCTCGAACCTTCCCCTTCCCTCTCGTCAGCCGTCCGCGCCGGGGCCGGGAGGGAAGCCCCGGAGTTCGCGGATGGCGCGGACCGAAAGTCCGATCTCGGCCAGCAGCCGGTCGCTGGCGAAGGGAGGCGGGAAGTCGTCGTTGCCGTCGGCGAAGCCGGCGACGGCGGCGGTCGGCGTCTCGAAGAGGTCGTCGAACATGGGAAGCTCCCGTGATGGAGGGGTCGGGAGCGCCGCCGGGTGGGAGTCTCCCTCCCGCCCCCGGAGCGCTCATCCTTTTCCAGGCTTCCCCTTCCCGGTCTTTTTGGTTCCGGGAACCGCGCCGACCGGGCCGCGGCGGGCGCCTCCGCCGGACCGGCCCCTGAGGTCAGGGCCGCGGCCTTTCCGGCTGCGCCGGGCAAGGCGGGCAACCCGCGTGGCGCCCTGTGGAACCTACCGCGCGCCCGTGGCGGGGTTGGGGCCAGCCCCGGCATACGGACCGCTCTCCCGTGACGTGAGCAGCGCCTGCGGTTCTTCGCTGCGGTGAACGCGCCGCTGTCGTTCGCCGGCCCGCCCGTGTCCGAGCGGCTCCGTCGAACGCCGATCACCACGAGGCCGCTATGGCCGGGACGTCCGGCACGATCTCCACCTCGTCCGGCGAGAGCCGCGCGAACGCCAGGCACGCCGCCACCTCCGCCAGGCTCTCGAACGTCCCGTGGTCCTCGCCCGTCGCGATCTCGATGACCGTGTAGCTCGGCGGAAACGGCGGCAGGCCGCGGAAGTGATCGGAGCGCTCGTACGACCTGCGGGCGCACGGTTCGCACCGCGCCGCGCCCTGCGACGGGGCTCCGCAGTCCGTACACTCGCCCTGCGCCCGCC